>NZ_JAHVKO010000003.1 GCF_019800665.1 Microbulbifer agarilyticus | reverse complement strand
TAACGGCTTGAAGCTTATAAGCCAGAGTATAACGATCGTAATTACGCTTTTTTGTTTGTCCCATACTGGACCTCTTTCGTGGATAAAAATACCGTCCACGAAAGTGGTTTCAGATCAGCGACCAATGCTATGCATGTTTTGTGCAAAAATGGGAGCACAGCGACCAGCACAAAAGGTGCATGGCATTGGGCGTCCCGCGGAGGCCCGAAGGGGCGGAGCACATTGCTTGCGTTTGTTAAGTGAGGGTACCACAACTGGACTTAGATGCTCGCGGTTACCTTGCCAACCAAATTCTTTTCTGAAACAAAGCCAAACGACCTAGAGTCCAAACTATTGCAGCGATTATCACCGAGCACGAACATATAACCGTCAGGCACAGTTGTCTCTGAAAATTCACTATACAAGCATTTTGTAACTTCATCATTTATATAATTTTCTTCTAGAGCCTCACCATTTAAAATGACAGATGAATTTTTAACTTCAACCTTATCACCTGAAACGGCCATAACTCTTCCCAGGAATTGCGTGTCAGCGTTCGGGGGCCTATACACGATTATCTCACCGCCACCTACCTCTGAGAATAGATACGAGAATGTCGTCACGAAAACGTAACTATTCTTTTCGATGCTCGGATACATCGAACTAGACGGTATATGGAAAAACATAAATCCTAGTAGCCTTGCTCTAGGATCATAAGTATTAGTTTTCGACGGATTCCAGATATATATAGATAAAATAAATACCCAGAAGACTCCAAGAAATTTCAATATTCTCAATGTCTATTCTCACTTAACGCCGCCAGCAGGGGCAGCTTACCTTGTGCACCTTTTGCGCGAAAATGGGAGCACAGCGACCTGCGCAAAAGGTGCACAAGGTAAGTTGTCCCGCGGAGGGCCAGAGGCCCGGAGCTACCTGCCTGGCCTTGTTAGGTGATACGAGGCTCAAACCTTCGCGCCTATAGCTGTTAGAAACTGATCGACTGAAAGACTCTCTACCCCTTCTGAATCCGTTTCTAGGATGTTGGTTATGATGACCTCTGATCTTTTAAAATTAAATGCAAGATCAAATACGTTTCCATTAAATTCTCGAAGCGCTATTTCCGGATTAATCTGAGCCTCTGCAACCGTGGCCTTGATCAGCCCAACTAAGTGATCAGAAAGCTCGTGGCGAATGAAATCATCTAGCAATGCACTCATTTCTAGTACACCTAACGCCGCCGGCAGGGGCAGCTTATCTTGTGCGCATTTTGCGCAAAAATTGGAGCGCAGCGACCTGCGCAAAAGGTGCACAAGGTAAGCTGTCCCGCGGAGGGCCGCAGGCCCGGAGCAAGTTGCCCGGCCTTGTTACAAGTTTTCACTAGCGAAGCTGCAACTACGGCTCTCATAATTATAATTGCCGCCTAGGTCTAGGCACCTATCTACTTGCATGAACTCTGAATTGACTAAGATAACGAGCATGCCATTTGCTATAGCAATAACACCGCAAGAAAAAGCCGGAACGCCAGTAAGGTAGCGACTATCCCTACTGAAAGGGAAAAGACTTCTTTTTATTTTTTTAGTAACACACCACCTTAGTCCTACCAAAATCATGCCAGCCCCAACAATCAATGCCCACCAGCTCATTTTAATCTCCGGATTCGATAGGACTTGTAACGCCGCCGGCAGGGGCAGCTTACCTTATGCGCGTTTTGCGCAAAAATGGGAGCAAAGCGACCAGCGCAAAAGGTGCATAAGGTAAGCTGTCCCGCGGAGGGCCGAAGGCCGGGAGCAAATTGCCCGGCCTTGTTATGTGTTGCGACCTACTGAGCTACAACTTTAGTAGCGCATGGGCCTTTCTGGCCTTGCCCAACTACGTACTCGACTTTTTGACCATCTTCTAGGCTCGCATAGCCACCGCCGGCCTGAATTTCTGAATGGTGGACAAAAAGATCTTTGCTTCCATCTTCTGGAGAGATGAAGCCATAGCCTTTTTCAGAATCAAACCACTTTACGGTTCCTGTACTCATAATATTCACAAATGTAATTGGTGAAACATAAATCCCTGATTCCACTATCACCATCATGGAATCAGGTGTTGAATTCTAAAAGACACATAACGCCGCTAGCAGGGGCAGCCGGAGCGCAGCGTAGGCTGTCCAGCCCGGGGCCCCACAGGGGCCTTGGGCGATCTTGCCTAGCTTGGTTATTGCGGCCGCACTCTGAACCAGCTACTAGCACTATGCCAGCCACGACTTGGCTGGCCACTGCCTAAAATTTACGAGGAAAGAATACCGCACTTTCCCCAACTATTTTCCATCTTACTGGCACCCCAAAAGATAACTCCGGACTGCCCTCTTCTACTGAAACAGACCGAACACTCTAAGAACGGAACTGATTGAATAGCAACCGACCAAAACGGCTCAATATTGGAAGCTATTTAGTGGCACTGAAATTTCAGCAACCACGAAAAACAAAAAAATACCGACCGGCACCAATAACGCCCCGCTCACCCGCAAAAACTGCGGAGAGCGTTTTTGTGTAAAGTGGAGCACAGCGACACACAAAAACGAGCGTAGCAGTATTTGTCGGTGTGCAGCGGCTTGTTATGCGTTTTACTCTGGATCATACTCAAGCGTCAAATTCTTCCAGCCATATAACTGAACAATTTCATTTGCCAACGCTGAGACTTCTACCCAGCCACTATGTTTTTTTAAGTCATCCAAAATTTCCGGTAATGAATCAACATGTTTTTCATAAAGTTCATTGAACTCACTGAATGACCGAAGCTCTTCTTCGGTAAACTCAGCTACGAACTCATTGAAATCAGGATGATAAAAGTCATCAAACCATTGACAGCACATTTCGTTTGGAACGCTAACAAACGGAACTTCTTCTTGGTACCTTTCCTGCTCCTCTTCGCTCGCGATCAGCTGCAGCAATCCAACAATATTCACTCGATGTGCATTCATCTGCTTCTACGCATAACGCCCGCAACAGGGGCGACCAATGCTGTGCGCATTTTGTGCGAAACTGGGAGCGCAGCGACCCGCACAAAATGTGCATAGCGTTGGGCGTCCCGCGGAGGCCCAAAGGGCCGGAGCATCTTGCTTGCGTTTGTTAGGCATGGGCAACCTGACGGAGCTTGAAAAATACGTATATTCCTGTCACGAAGGGACTCGCCACACAAAATATTACAACAATAGGAACCAACCTATTACCTATCCCTGCGGTCAGAACCAGGATGACACTCAACACGGCCGAAGCTAGCCCAAAAACTAAAAGCTTCAAAGTGCGTTTAGCGCGAACAGGATCAGTGTAAGTGCGCTCTAGACTGGCAAAAACTAAACCAATTACGCCTACGAAACCAAAAACATAGCAAATAATTATTAGGTTATTTTGCCAGATATTGTACCCCCTCATTAACTGCTCCGCGAACTTGAGCACAACTGGGGCACCTATAAGTAACATAGGTGTAACGGGTAATATTGAAGCCAATACTCGGAAGTCCATTTCAAATCTCCGAATGCCTAACGCCGCCAGCAGGGGCAGCCTACCTTGTGCGCGTTTTGCGCAATAATGGGAGCAAAGCGACCTGCGCAAAAGGTGCACAAGGTAGGTTGTCCCGCGGAGGGCCATAGGCCCGGAGCCATTTGCCTGGCCTTGTTAAGTGACTTTATTGCTGCGACGCCAGCTGACCCAAAGGACCACAGAAATTATTAAACCTACGCATGACGTGATGACAAATAAGCTATCTGATACTTGCGCAGAAAGCCCAATAGCGGGCGATATTACTACTGCACCGATGGAAAAATATAATGCTAAGAAACCAAGCCGCCACACTCCATTAAATAATGAGAATACCGCTAATGGTGCTGATACCAAAGACAGAAGTACAGCAGGAGTAAACACGGCCGCACCAAAATAGTAGGCAACAATTGATAGCAAGACAGCCAACGCTCCAATTGTGACTTTTACACGTCTTTCCATGATCACTACTCCAGACTCACTTAACAGTTTATTCATGAGCCACTGGCTCTATATCTACCTGGCTACTATTTCCAGCTCGGGATACGTCAGGCTCGATAATAATTTCTTAATTTCCAACAGGTTACAGTTTTTTGATCAAATCGCAACCAGAAATAGCAAGCCATTGGCTCAAGTCGCTCCAGTCAACCGACGGCTCTTGAACACGATCTCCCCCCCTATATAAATCAACAACTTAGGGCAGATTTTCTTTAGATGTTAGCCTTGGCTCATTAATTCGGTGCATTTCCCCTAGACTAGGGTCAATAGAAGGCGTCTGGTCTGAGAGTTATAACGACGAATACTAATGGAATTAATGTCTGCGTCTGCTGTTCCATAAAAAAACCGGTGCCTAGCACTGGTTTTTATTCACTTCTACACAGCGATTTAGTTAAGCATCGCGGCGATTTCACGCTCGACGATCAGCTGCTGTGCCTCTCGTGAGATCTGTGCTGGGTTGTCATTATTCTGCAGGGTATCGGAGTAATAAAACTGTGTGTGGTTGCCGCCTTCAATACGTACGTAGTTGGTACTGGCCGGTAACTGGTTCTTGCTGCCCTCAATATCGCTTTCAGTAGTGAGGCCATCCACACTGCCCCAGATTGAAGTTACCGGAATTTGTATATCAGACAGGTTGGTTAATGCATCCGGATATGCAGCAAGCAGAACCAGCCCGGCAATACCATCGGAGGGCGCTCGGTTGCTGTCTACCCATAGAGCAGCCACTGTACCGCCCAACGAGTGTCCAGCCACAACCCAATCCGCAACATCATCGCGCCAGTGATTCTTCACATAGGTACCGTAGTGAGTGCCAAGGAAGCCAAAGTTAAATGGTGGAGTAACGACAGCAGCGTAGTAGCCCTGATCAGCAAAGTGACGGGCAATCGGCGCATAGGCGCGGGGATCCTGGAATGCACCGGGATACACGATCACGCCGCGGTTTGAAATCGGGGCAATCGGCTCAAAGCCAAAGAACAGGGAAACGCCCACAAAGTTGCGTTTCTGGAAAACCGCGACGGACGGCGATGAGGTCATCGCAGCATCCACTTCGCTCTGGGCATCGGCTACTGCCGACTGATGGAAAGAAAACACAACACTCGCGAATACAAAACCTCTGATCAATTTGGTCAAAATCACAATATTCTCCTGGAGACTGCTGATTATTTTTATGAACACCACATCAAGCCGTTGCCGCCCCGAATTAAGGGAGACGATTAAATTCCTGAGTTAACAGAGCTGCGAAATGACGGGCGCTACAACCAATATAAAAATATATTGATATAACAACATATCTACATATCAATATATCTTTCTTATACGTGCGCTCGTGTCATCACTGCAAGAGGAAAAAGGGGATGGAATCGATTTGATGGCGGAGTTTTCGACTGAAAAAAGAAAACCTGTGACTTACAGCCATTTATAGATGCAATGCTGGCGGGATAAGACACGAGCAACGGGATACATAGCTTAATTAATTGTGAAGAATACTCATGCCTCTTGACCCATTCGATACCGCCAACCCTTTGTGAGCCCCATCACATTTTTCGGACACTTGTTTGTTAACCTTAATAACTCACTTCAATCCACCGAGCTTCACAATGAAAACAACTCTTAATGCCATATCTCTTGGAGCGTTGTTGTTTTGCCTCCAGGCCTGTACGCCAGATTCTCCCGATGTCACGGATAAAGCAGATACCGGGGGGGCTGAAGCCACCACGGTTACTGATGCCACCGGGTCTACCGCTTCTTTTGAGCGTTATTCCGCAGAGCAATTTTTCCAAACCACTACGGTTTTCGGTTCGTCCATCAACCATGACAATTCGGCGGTGCTGGTCAGCAGCGATGAGTCCGGAGTATTCAACGCTTACCGCTATCCTTTGGATGGATCAGCGCCTGTGGCACTAACTCAGTCTGACAAGGACACAATTTTCGGTGTGAGCTGGTTTCCACAGGATGAGCGAATTCTGTATACCGCAGACCAGGGTGGTAATGAGCTGAACCACCTGTACGTTCTGGAAAAAAGCGGTGAAGCGAAAGATCTCACGCCCGGTGACAAGCTCAAGGCCCAGTTTTTCAGCTGGCATGAGGACGACAAGCAGTTCTATGTTGCGACTAACGAGCGAGACGAGCGCGCGTTCGATCTCTATGCCTATTCCACAGACGGGTATGAGCGAGCCCGTGTATTCGAGAATACAGACACACTGAACCTAGATACAGTGAGCCGCGATGGGCGCTGGCTGGTCATGACGAAGGCGAACAGCAATGCGGACTCTGACCTCTTCCTGGTGGACCTCCAATCGGAAGAGAAAACTGCAGTGCATATCACCCCGCATGAAGGCAACGTAGAGTATTCTGCCTATACGTTTACGCCAGACAGCAGCAAGCTGGTGTACGGTACCAATGAGGCTACCGAGTATCGCCAGGCATGGAGTTACGATATTGCTACCGGAGAGCGCTCCCCACTGTTCAGTGCAGACTGGGATGTATCCTTCGTTTACTACTCCAAAGATGGCAATTTCCGCGTAATCGGTACCAATGAAGATGCGCAGACCAAACTGGATATTGTCGACCAGCGCTCAGGCAAAGCCCTAAGCCTGCCGCACCTGCCCGCCGGGGATCTGCGCGGTGTGAACTTTGCCAATGATGGCAAGTCCATGGTGTTTTACGTGAACTCCGATACTGCACCTTCAAACCTGTATAGCTACGAGTTTGGTGCAGACAAGGTAAGCCGACTGACAGATACCCTTAACCCGGAAATCAGTGAGCAAAACCTGGTTGCCAGTGATGTGGTGCGTTTCCCGAGTTTTGATGAGCTTGAAATTCCCGGTCTTCTGTACAAACCGCAGGGTGCCAGTGCTGAGAATAAAGCCCCGGCTTTGATCTGGATTCACGGTGGCCCCGGTGGTCAGTCCCGCACTGGCTACAGCGCTGCCAAGCAACACCTGGTCAACCAGGGATATGCGCTGTTTGCAGTCAACAACCGTGGTTCATCCGGTTACGGCAAGACGTTTTTCCACCTTGATGATAAAAAGCATGGGGAAGATGATCTGCAGGATATTGTCTACGGCAAGAAGTACCTGCAGTCCCTGGACTGGGTTGACCAGGACAAGATCGCAGTGATAGGCGGCAGCTATGGCGGTTACCTGACGATGGCAGCGATGGCGTTTACCGATGAATTCGAAGCGGGGATCAACATTTTCGGCGTTACCAACTGGGAGCGCACCTTGCAAAGCATTCCGCCCTGGTGGGAATCTTTCAAGAAGGCGTTATATGATGAAATGGGTGACCCGGCAACAGATGCCGAGCGCCATCGCCGCATTTCCCCACTGTTTCATGCCGACAAAATCGACAACCCTGTACTGGTAGTACAAGGCGCAAACGATCCGCGCGTTTTGCAGGTTGAAAGCGATGAAATGGTTGAGGCCATTCGCAAGAATAACGTGCCGGTTGAGTATGTATTGTTTCCTGATGAGGGCCACGGTTTCCGTAAAAAAGCCAACCGTATTACTGCGTCAGAAGCGTACGTAAGCTTCCTGAATGAGCACCTTCCGCTAAGCGAAAAGATGTAATTCACTGGCACAAGATATGAAATAGCCCGCAATTTGCGGGCTATTTTTTTGTCCAAATTCTTCCGGAGTAAACGCCCCAATTTAATAAGGGAATCGACAACGAACATGAGCAACTTGTTTTAGCTTTAAACCCAATAAGGGCTTCAAGTGCATCGAGTTGTTGGCTCATTCACTAACGTCATTTAGGCGTACTGACGTTAAGACACTGAGACGAGCATTAAACCTCACCGCCAGCAGCATGAGCGGACGCCCAGGCCCATTGAAAGTTAAACCCGCCGAGCCAACCGGTTACATCCAGCACTTCGCCGATAAAGTACAGTCCCGGCTGTTTCATGCTTTCCATACTGCGGGATGACACCTCATTGGTGTCTACACCACCGAGGGTAACTTCTGCAGTACGGTACCCTTCAGTGCCTTCTGGTATCAGCGTCCAGGTTTGCAGCTTTTCTGCCACCGTGCGCAGTTCGCTATCTGTGTATTGCTTGAGCGGCTTCGTTTGCAGGCCGTTTCTGTGCAGAAAAAACTGCACCAGTTTTTTACTCCACAGTTCCGCCAGTGCCGTATGCAGGGAAGTCTCCGGCTTGTTGCTGCGCTGCTCCGCCAGCCAATCGGACAGATCCACTCCCGGAGCCAGATCAAAGGTCACCGGCATGCCTTCTTTCCAGTGGCTGGAAATCTGGAGTACGGCTGGGCCACTCAACCCCTTGTGGGTAAACAGCATTTGTTCCTGAAAGGCGCCCTGTGCACAACTCGCGTTTACCGCAAGTGAGGTGCCCGGTAACTCCTGCTGCCGGTTTAATGCGCGCTGATTCAGGGTAAAGGGCACCAGGGCGGCGCGGGTGGGAATAACGTTGTGGCCAAACTGACGTGCCAGCTCGTAGCCAAAGCCGGTGGCGCCCATGGTCGGAATCGACAAACCACCGGTGGCAATCACCAGCGAGGTGCAAAGTACCTTGCCCAAAGAGGTGTGCACGGCAAAGCCCTGCGGCTCGAGGGGTTCGATTCGCTGGATATCGCAACGGGTACGGATCTGCGCTTTGGCTTCGCGGCATTCCGTCAACAACAGGTCGACAATGTCCCGGGATTTGTTATCGCAGAACAGCTGGCCGAGGGTTTTCTCGTGGTAGGGAATACCGTGCTTTTCCACCAGCGCGATAAAGTCCCACTGGGTGTAGCGGGCCAGCGCGGATTTACAGAAGTGCGGGTTTTCGCTGTAGAAGTTGTCCGGCGCCGTGTACAGGTTGGTGAAATTGCAGCGGCCGCCGCCGGACATCAGGATTTTCTTGCCGACCTTGTTGGCGTGGTCCAGCACCAGCACGCTGCGGCCACGCTTGCCCGCCACCGAGGCACACATCAGGCCGGCGGCGCCGGCGCCGATGATCAGTACATCGGCCTGGGTGGGGAGGTCTGTCATTCTTCAGTCGAATCAGGAGTCGAATCAGGTCTTCGGCAGGGTTACGCCGCGCTGGCCCTGGTATTTACCACCGCGATCCTTGTAGGAAACATCGCAGATTTCATCGGACTCGAAGAACAGCATCTGCGCCACGCCTTCATTAGCGTAGATCTTCGCCGGCAGGTTGGTGGTGTTGGAGAATTCCAGGGTCACGTGCCCTTCCCACTCTGGTTCCAGCGGGGTCACGTTCACGATGATGCCGCAGCGCGCATAGGTGGACTTACCCAGGCACACGGTCAGCACCGAGCGCGGGATGCGGAAGTACTCGACGGTACGCGCCAGCGCAAAGGAGTTGGGCGGGATTACACAGTAGTCACCCTCGACGTCGACGAAGCTGTCTTCATCAAAGGCCTTGGGGTCCACGGTGGCGGAGTGCACGTTGGTGAAGATCTTGAACTCACTGGCACAGCGTACATCGTAGCCGTAGCTCGAGGTGCCGTAGGAGATCAGGCGGTCGCCGGAGGCCCCGTGGCGTACCTGGCCCGGCTCGAAGGGCTCGATCATGCCCTCATTCTCAGCCATACGACGAATCCACTTATCGGATTTGATACTCACCCTGCCCCCTCACTTGTTCATATCTGGCGGTCATTAAAGAGGCCGAATCATAGCGGTTTTGCCCTGTGCAAAAAAGTGTCAACTCACTTGGTACAGGCTTGCCGATACTGGATGAGTACTGTATAAATTGCCAGTAACAACTGTATACACATACAGTTCAACACCGACAGACCACCCGTGTGGAGCGAGCCAATCGTGAACAGCGCCGAAAACTTTTTGCAAAACAAGCAGTTAGCTAAACAGGCCAACAACGAGCCCCTACCTCCAGGGCAAGAGCAGGCTCAGCCATTGCAGCAGTTGCTAACGCGCCCGGACATCTGGCAACTGGCCAGCGGCCAGGGCCGCAGCCGTACCGGTATCAGTACTGGCTACCGCGGCCTGGATGCGCTGCTCACGGGGCACGGGTGGCCGCGCGCCGCCTCTACCGAACTACTGATCGACAAGGCGGGTATCGGCGAGATGTCGTTGATCCTGCCAACCCTGGCCGAGCTCACCCGCCAGGGGCAGATGGTGATTCTGGTGAATCCACCGCTGATTCCCTACGCCCCAGCACTGGTACAGGCGGGTGTACAGCTGGAGAAACTGCTGGTTCTGCACCCCCGCGGCCAACGGGACCAGCTGTGGGCAGCGGAACAGTCTCTGCAGTCCGGTGCCTGCGGTGCGCTGATCCAGTGGCAGGGCAAGGAAACCCCGGCAGACAAAGACCTGCGTCGCCTGCAGGTCGCCGCCCGCGATGGTGATTGTCTGCATTTCCACTTCCGTCCCGGCTCTTGTGTAAAAACACCGTCGCCGGCGGCCCTGCGCCTGCAACTGAAGAGCGACGGCGAACAGCTGGCGCTGCACCTGTTCAAGCAGCTAAGCGGCAAGTCCGGCCAGCGCGTGCATCTGGCGCGCAACCCGGATCTGGTGCGCCGCGATCAGCCACTGCACTGACCGCCCCGGCTTAAGACAAAGAGGAACCACCCATGCTCTGGCTCTGTATCCAGCTCCCCAAATTGCCTCTTGAAGCACTGACCCGAGCACACCGTGCCGGTGACAGTACTCCTCTGGCAGTGGCTCAGAGCAGTTTGATTATTGAGGCCAACCAGGCCGCCAATAGCCAGAATGTGGAACCCGGGCTCAGCATTGCTACCGCCTGTGCTTACTGTGCAGGCCTGCAACTACTGGAGCGGGATGCGGAGCGGGAAGAGCAGCTCCTTCAGCAATTGGCGCAGTGGGCCTATAGCTTTACCCCGGTGGTCTCCCCGCGCAGCGCCGAGCGCGAGCACAACCAGCCAGACAACCAGTTTGCCTGCCTGTACCTGGAAATCAGTGGCTGCCTCAAGGCGCATCACGGTCTGCGCCCGCTACTGCAACAGTTGGGTAAAGAGCTGCGCAAGATGCGCATAAGCCACTTTATGGGACTGGGACACAGCCCCAGTGCGGCGCACCTGTTGAGCCAGTTGCCCGAACACCGCCAGTGGTTGGCCGAAACCAAACACGCCCCCACCCCACAGCAGTGGCGCCAATGGATCAGCTTTGCCCCCAGTAAATTGCTCGACTGCAACCACAAGGCGATTGCCAAGTTGTATGCCTCGGGTATCAAGCGAGTCAGCCAGTTGCTGGCAATTCCACTGTCGGAAGTGGGCAGCCGCTTCGGCCGCAACTTCATCAGCTACCTGGCGCAACTGAACGGCACCCGCCCGGACCCGGTGCCCAGTTTTGAACCGCCGGCGGAATTTCACAACGAATTGTTTTTCCCCAGCCCACTGGATAACAGCGAGCAGCTGCTCTTCCCCGCCGGCCGCCTGATACGTGAACTCTGCCGGCAACTGCAGCGCCGCCAACTGTACAGCCAGCAATTGTGCTGGGTGCTGGATTACGGCAGCCGCGGCCAGCAGCAGGTCAATGTGGAGGTATCCCGCCCACTGCTCGACCCACAGCGTTTGATTGCGCTGACCAAGCTGCAGTTTGAACGGGTGGAATTGAAGGAGCCGGTACAGGCGTTGACACTCAAGTGCCAGCAGCTGCAACCGATTGAAAACCAGAACCTGCGCGAAGATTTCTTCGACGAGGGCAGCAAGCTCAACGAAAGTTACCAGCTGATCGATAAGCTCAAGGCGCGCCTTGGGCATCAGGCACTCTCCGGTGTCACCCTGAAAGAAAGCTATCTACCGGAGCAAGCCTGGCAAAACGCCGACAGCCTCACCTTGCAGAGCAAAGCCAAGGGTCATCACCTCACCCCGGTCCGGGCGCCCCGCCCCAACTGGTTGCTGCCGAGGCCAGACCGTATCCAGCAGCGCGATCACAAACTGTTTTACGATGGCGAGTTGCACTTGCTGCAGGGCCCGGAACGAATCGATGGCTACTGGTGGCAACAGCGCCGCCACGCTCGCGACTATTACATCGCCCGTGGCAGCCACGGCAGCCTCTACTGGGTCTTCCAGGACCTGACCTCAGAAAGCTGGTTTCTGCACGGGGTTTATTCCTGAGCAAGCCGGTAACACCATAGCGGACACGTATCGGTATGCAGTACGCCGAACTTTTCTGTCAGAGTAATTTCTCCTTTCTACAGGGCGCCTCCCATCCACAGGAACTGGTGGCGACCGCGTACAAGCTCGGCTATCGCGCGCTGGCGATTACCGATGAGTGCTCCATGGCGGGCGTGGTGCGCGCCTACTCCGAACTGCAAAATCTTGCTGAACAGCACGAGCGTCCGTTCCAGTTAATTTGCGGCAGCCTGTTTCGCCTGCAAAAAGAGCACCAGCAACTGGTGTTACTGGCCCCGAACAGATTGGCCTACAGTGAAATTTGCCAGTTGATTTCCAACTCGCGCCTGCGCGCGGAGAAAGGCCAGTACCAGACTTTTCTCGCGGACATCATCCAGCAATGCCAACACGCACTGTGCCTGTGGCTGCCACCAGAAACTACGCAACAAATTACGCAACAACGTACACAAGAAAAAGTACCGCTGAAGATCCCCGGGGAACTGAAACAGCATTTTGGTGAGCGCCTGTATATCGCGCTGCACCACCATTTACTGCCCGGTGAAAACCAGCGCTTGCAGGCACTGATCGCCTTTGCCAAGTCCGAACAGCTTCCACTGGTGGCCACCAATGCGGTGTTAATGCACAGTCGCAGCCGCAAACCGCTGCAGGATGTACTGAACGCAAACTACCACAACTGCACCCTGGATCAGCTGGGCTATCGCCTGCAACAGAATGCCGAGCGCTACCTGCGCAGCCTGCCAGAAATCGCGGCACTTTATCCACAGAGTGCGATTGACAATACCCTGCGCATTGCCGAGCAGTGCGCCTTTAGCCTGAGTGAACTGCAATACCAGTATCCCGCGGAGGTGATCGCGAAGGATAAAACCGCCGGTGAATACCTGCGGGAACTGGTGGAAACCGGCATACCGATCCGCTGGCCAAAAGGGCCGGAAGAGCGTATCCGCCGGCAAATTGAAATCGAGCTCGCGCTGATTGCAGAGCTGAAATACGAGCACTACTTTCTCACTATTTACGACATCGTCCAGTACGCGCGCAAGCAGCACATTCTTTATCAAGGGCGTGGCTCTGCGGCCAACTCGGTGGTGTGCTACTGCCTGTTTATTACGGAAATTGACCCACACAAAATCGGTTTACTGTTCGAGCGCTTTATCTCGCGCGAGCGTAACGAGCCACCGGATATCGATGTGGATTTCGAGCACGAGCGGCGCGAAGAAATCATCCAATACATCTACCAGAAATACGGTCGTGAGCGCGCAGGTCTGGCAGCCACCAAGATCACTTACCGCTTCAAAAGCGCCCTGCGCGACCTCGGCAAGGCACTGGGACTCGGCGCGGCAACCATTGAACAACTGCAGGCAGAGCGCAGCTGGTGGGACAAGCTGGAAGACTTCCCCGATCAGTTAAAAAAAGTAGGCATTGCACCCAACAGTGTCGCCGGGCGCATGTTGCCCAAGCTGCTGGAACAGATCTATGGCTTCCCGCGCCACCTGTCACAACACGTGGGTGGGTTTGTCATTACCGAGCTGCCGCTCAGCCAACTGGTGCCTATTGAAAATGCGGCCATGGAAGACCGCACCATCGTGCAGTGGGACAAGGAAGATATCGAAGATCTGAAGCTGATGAAGGTCGATATCCTCGCCCTCGGCATGCTCACCGCCCTGCGTAAAGCGCTCAACTATATGGCGCTGTATGGGCGCCGAATGCGCCTGCAGGATATTCCCGCAGACGACCCGGCGGTATACGACATGATGTGTCGAGCAGATACGGTGGGCGTTTTTCAGATTGAATCTCGCGCGCAGATGAGTATGTTGCCACGCCTGCAACCGCGCCGTTTTTACGAACTGGTTATCGAGATCGCCATCGTGCGCCCGGGGCCGATCCAGGGCGGCATGGTACACCCGTATTTACGCCGTAAACAGAAACTGGAGCCGATCACTTATCCACACGAGAATTTGCGCCCGGTGCTGGAGCGCACCCTGGGTGTGCCCATTTTTCAGGAACAGGTGATCAAACTGTCCATGGTTGCCGCAGGCTTCAGTGGCGGCCAGGCAGACTCCCTGCGCCGGGCCATGGCCAGCTGGGGAAAAAACGGCAACCTGATGCAATTCCGCGAAAAGCTGATCGACGGCATGCTGGCGAATGGTTACCAACACAGTCTGGCGGAGCAATTATTTGAGCAGATGAAAGGCTTTGGTTCCTACGGGTTTCCGGAATCCCACTCCGCCAGCTTTGCCCTGCTCGCCTATTTCTCCGCGTGGATTAAATGTCACCACCCTGCGGCCTTTTACAGTAGCCTGCTGAACAGCCAGCCGATGGGCTTCTACGCCCCAGCCCAGTTGGTGTACGACGCTCAACGGCACAATGTAAAAATACTGCCACTGGATGTGAACCACAGTGGATGGCACCACAGCCTGGCGCTGACAAAACATTCTTTACCAGCCATTCGCCTAGGCCTGCGACTGGTAAAAGGACTGGCCGAGGAAACCGCCGAAGCCATCGAGACCGAGAGGCTGGAAGGCGACTTTCAATCGCAGCAGGACTTTACCCGGCGGGTGGATATCCCGCGGGCGCAAAGCGCCGTGCTGGCGCACGCCAACTGCTTTTACAGTATTTCGGAGAACCGTTTCCACAGTACCTGGCAGGCTTTAAACAGCCAGTTGGAGCATACCGCACCGCCACAATACCAGCCGGAAACCAGCCAATCGGACAATATCTATAGCGATTATCAAACCGCCGGCCTGACATTGCGCGAGCACCCGATCTCCTTACTGCGCAAGCAACGCCGTTTTGACAACCTGGCACGCGCTTGTGACCTTGATGCACTCAGGGATGGCGAACGAATCAAAGTGCTCGGCCTGGTTACCTGCCGCCAGCGCCCGGGCAGCGCTGCCGGGGTGCTGTTCCTCACACTGGAGGACGAGACCGGGGTAATCAATGTGGTGCTGTGGAAGCAGGTACAGGAGCGTTACCGCAAGGAGATCCTGCGCGGAAAAATGCTATTGATTGAAGGCAATCTGCAGATCAGCCGGGACGCCGAAACCCAGCAGCTCTCGGTTATCCATCTGATCGGGAAAAAGCTCGACTGCTTAGCCTGGAAAGAAATCCAGCGGGTGCGAAGTTTTCACTGAGAGAAATAAAAAAGGCCTCCCGAGGGAGGCCTTGTTGCAAGCTGCAGACTTAGAATTCTGCACTCGCGCGCAGGTACCAGAAACCACCGTTAAAACCAAACGGTGACGTCAGCGCCTGACGTACGCCGAGGAACTGCAGGGTCGGATCGGCTTCATCATCCGACTGAACATCGAAAATATTTTCACCACCGATAGATACCTTGTAGTTGTCCGCGAGGGTGATTGTAGTTTCGATATCCACCAGAATTTCGCTGCCGTAGGAAGATGCATCGGAAGCATCGCCCGGGCCGAACAGACCGAAAGTACTCTCCCAACCGCTGTAACGGTTCAGACGCAGGTAGCCGTTAAACATGTCACCGGCGTCATAATCAAAGGTCAGGGTTGTACGGTCGCTTGGCACCTGGTTTTCCAGGTCGAAAACGCGGGAAGCGTTGATGGTGTTAGGCGCAACCTTGCTCACATCCTGGTTGTTGTGATTGTGGCGCAGATCCACAACAAGGGAACCACCGCCAATTTCAAAATCGCTGGTTACCGCCAGATCAATACCCGACACATCGGAGTCAAATGCATTGACGAAGTAGTTGGCGTTACTGCCTTCCAGCAGTGCCGCATTCTCTACGCCAGCACCTTCCAACAGAGCCACATCGGCAGCACCGATAGTGTTGTTACGCAGGGCCAGCCGATCTTCGATGGCAATGTTGTAGTAATCGATGGTCACGCTGGTGTTATCCAACGGGCTCCACACTGCGCCAAGGGTAAAGCTGGTGGACTCTTCCGGAGTCAGCTCCTTGGCCCCCAGGGTCATGGCCACCGGATGATTTACCGGGTAAGTGCCGTTGGGGATCAGGTTGCCAGAAGAGTCAGAAGTCGTAGTGACGTTCAGGGTGTTCACCTGGCCCGGAGTGGGTGCACGGAAGCCGGTGTTCGCGGTACCACGCAGAGCGAAGCTATCGGTAAAGTCGTAACGTGCAGACAATTTCCAGTCAAAGGTGGAGCCGAACTCGTCGTAATTCTCGAAACGCAGTGCCGCACCGAGAAGCAGTTTGTCGGTTACATCCGCTTCCAGATCTACGTACGCCGCGGTACTGGTGCTGCTGTACTCACCAGCCGCTTCCACCGGGAAGCCCTGGAAACCATCGGAGCCCACGCCAAATACCGCAGCAGTCGGGCCTACCGCAATGGAGGCTTCGTCACCCGCGCCAATCTTGTAGGTCTCATCGCGCCATTCCATACCGAACGCCACGTTCAATGGTGAGGAGAAAGCGGCAACATCTACCGGCTTAACGAAATCCGCATTTACGCTGGTCTCGGCCTGCGTCAGGGTACCCGGGTTGAAGGTCAACGGCGAGTTGATGCCCAGGCTCGGGTTAATGGAGTTTTCCAGCACATAGGATACTTCGCTCTCGGCGGTGCGTGCGCGCAGATCCCAGCTAATGCCATTGTCCCACTCTCCGCGGGCACCAACCACGGCGGAAACATCGGTAATGTCTGCGCCGAAGGACGGGTTATAACCACCGGGGAACTGCGTATAAATGGGGTTACGCAGTACATAGCCACTGGTGCTGCTGCTATCCGCCATCAGATAGTCAGCCGGGTTTAAGCCCTGGGCGATAATATCGTCCACCAGGGACTGCGGTGCGGGGTCTGGCATAAAATCGCCGTCGCCATCGGCCTGCAATGTTTCACGCGCGCCAAACTCCGCGGAGGGATCCAGTACCGGACCACGGTAAAAGAAATCAGAAATGGTCTCGTTTTTGGAGTAACCGAAGTTACCGTACAGCTCGGTAGTGTCACTCAGCGCGTAGCCGGTATTAGCAAAGAACTTGAGCGCTTCCACTTCCGGGTCACCCCAGCGCTGGCCGAGGCCATCCAGGGGGACATTTTCTTTACCCACGATGCTGCCAACATAGACCGCATCCGGACGCGCTTCACCGCGCCAGGTTTTATCCGCGGAGGAATGTTCGATGGTAGCGTTCAGGAAGCCCTGTTCACCGAGAGCAAAACCACCATTCGCCGCCAGCGTGGTACGCGTGCCGTCACCCTCAAAGTATTCGCCGGTCTGGGCAGACAAGCCGAAGCCTTCCGCATCGTCTTTCAAAATTACGTTCACCACACCGGCAATAGCGTCGGAACCGTACTGGGCGGAAGCGCCATCACGCAGTACTTCAACGCGCTCGATGGCCATGGAGGGCAGCGCGGCGAAATCCACGGCCTGCGCACCCTGGTTGGTGGTACCCAGCGGGGCCAACTGCAGGTTTACCAGTGCAGAACGGTGACGACGGGTGCCGTTAACCAGTACCAGGGTCTGGTCGGGCGAGAGATTGCGCAGGGTTACTGGGCGAATAAAAGCAGTACCATCGGCAATCGGAAAACGCTGAGTGTTGAACGACGGTGCGATCTTGGCCAGCGATTCGGTAAGGTCAAAATTACCCTGTTCAGAAAATTGATTGCCGCCCAGTACATCGACCGGCGACAAAGTCTCGGTGGGAGCCACACCTTCTTTGCGAGTACCGGTGGTAATAACTTCTTCCATTACCTCCTGGTCGCTCGCTGGCTCTGCTTCCTGTTGGGAAAACGCCAGAGACGCTGGCAGTGCGGTTGCCGCAGCCATCGCCAAGGTCAGTGCATTAATTTTAAATACGCGCATGAATGTCCCTCTCCTAGTTATTTATATGAAAGCGGGATCGATCGGGGTTCAGTTACTGCTTATGGCTGACAGAAAAACAGTATTTCGATAGCGGAACCCTTCCATCACCAGCGCCTCACACGAGGAAAAAATGGTGTGACCCTGCTTCAATTTTTATTCGCAAAACAAAAGCCGCACCAGAGTAGGGCAAATTGATAGCCGCATCAACGAATCGTGCACACAATGAAAATAGCGCCAAACAAAAGCCAAAAACCATTTCGATGACGAAAAATCAGGAAACAAATGTTTTGAATAAAAGCTGGAAGGGAAAGAAGTGTCCTAGTGGCGAAACATATAGATAGGCGAGCCAATAGAAACATGCGGTTTATTCCAAACTACCACACTCGGTTTCACCTATTTACAGCACAAACTGTTCAAAAATCGCACCACACTTTCGTCCGCAGCAATCACGCATGCATAACCGAAGACAATCAGCCTGCTGGACTGGGAAATGTTATATCGTATGTTTGCGCCAAGACCTTCAAATCTTGCTCAATCAATGGATACAGAGAAACACCTAGCTGTAATTGTTCGCGACGCAAACCCCAGGCCCGCTTGCCCGGTACACGTATCTCACCGTTGCCATCCGCTTCGCAGGACGACCACAATGCGGTAAGGGCCGAAGTCTGTCGCAAGAAGTGTTGTGAATCACCGAATGCTTGCGGATCAATAACCTGTATAAAGACGGAGTTGGCTTCGTCGTCTTGCGCGACCTCATCCGCTCGCCCGTATCCGCCAAGCCCCATACTCAACACTTCCAACATCGCCGACAGAGCCGCGCCCTTGTAACCGTGATCCATGCCCCCCACAGGCAGAATGCTGCCGCCATTGGCAAACGCAGCCGGATCGTCACTGGGATTACCCGCAGAATCCTTCAGATAGGCATGTGGTAACTTTTTTCCTTCCCGTTCGGCGCGTGCGACATAGCCGCCAGCGGTCGCCGACATACTGATATCAAACAGCAGAGGATAATCGCCAGCGGGCGCACCAAAGGCGATTGGATTGGCGGAAAACAGCGGCGTTTTACTGCCCTGAGGGGCAACGGTGCGCTCAGCTGGAGTAGAACAGGTGAGCAGCCCGACACAATTGCGTTCGAGAATTTTAGGAAGGTACGCTGCCAGGCAAGCGATGTGCTGGCTACGACGTATCACAATACTGACAACACCATATTGCTTTACCCGCGCGAGCGCCTCATCAACCGCTTGCGAAACGACCCAGGGTCCGGGAAGGAACTCAGCATCCCAATTCAGACAATTGCCCCGGTCCAGCAAGACGTGTGGCTCGCCCGCAAGCCGCGACGCACCGCTTTGCAACCAATGCAGGTTGGACGCTACCCGATTCAGACCATGGGTGGTGAAGCCCATAAGATCGGCTTCCAGAAACACTTCCGCCATGATATCGGCCCGGTCGGACGCGATTCCGGTTGAGGCAAATAACGTACTGGCAAATTTTTTTAGCGCTTGCGCGTTGTAGCGGATGCTCATGGTGCTTTTTAGTAATGCGTTAGTTGTACTTTCTGTTCGTGCTTTCGAGTGAGCTTTTTGCGTATTACTTTCAGTGATCCGAAACCTTGCCGCGCATGGATTTAATTTTGCCGCGGCGGGCTTTGCTATTGAGGCGCCGCTCTTTGGAGCCTTTGGTGGGCTTTGTAGGAATACGCTTCTTGGGTGCTACCAAAACACTGGCAATTAGTTCCCGCAGTCTTTCCAACACATCTGCGCGATTCTTCTCCTGGGTGCGAAACCGCTGCCCCTTGATCACGATCACACCTTCGTCGGTAATGCGCTGATCGCGCAGCGCCAGCAAACGCTGTTTCACCGGAGCAGGCAGGCTGGATGCACCGATATCAAAACGCAGATGGATAGCGGTCGATACTTTATTGACGTTCTGACCACCGGCACCACCGGAGCGCATCGCGTGCATTTCCACTTCATCAAGCGGGAGTGCCAGGTTACGAGAAATAAACAACATAAGAAGGTGCTTCTATATTCCGCACATTTATACCAAGAAAATTCGTCTATGCTTATTCGAAGCACAGAAAAAATAATACCAAACTCACACCTTAAATCCCCAAAAAACTCATCGAAGAGCGACACGAGTCAGGCATGAGCCGAAACAGCAGTAAACACTTGGCGCACTTCAACCCACCGGTTTTCTACTCGGCGACCGCTGTGCTTCTTTTAATCGTCGCCTACGCGGTCCTTGCCCCGGATAACGCCACTGCCACGTTTAAATACCTGCAGACGTGGGTTGTCGAGCACATGAGCTGGTATTACGTACTCGCCGTGGCCATCGTGCTGATCGGCACTATCGCCATTGCCATGTCCAGGTTTGGTGCGATCAAGCTGGGGCCCGAGCACGCAGAGCCGGATTACGACTTTCTTTCCTGGTTCGCCATGCTGTTTTCTGCCGGCATGGGTATTGGTCTTCTGTTCTTTGGCGTCGCCGAGCCGGTGATGCATTACCTGGACCCACCAGTGGGCGATACCGGTACCGTTACCGCGGCACGCCAGGCGATGGTACTCACCTTCTTCCACTGGGGTTTTCATGCCTGGGCCATTTACGCGATTGTGGCGCTGATACTTGGCTACTTCAGCTACCGGCATAAACTCCCACTCACCCTGCGCTCGGCACTGTATCCAATGATTGGCGAGCGTATCTATGGCCCTATGGGCCATGCTGTGGACGTCTTTGCCATCGTCGGCACCGTGTGCGGGGTGGCGACCACTCTGGGCTACGGGGTACTGCAAATCAATTCCGGACTGAATCATCTGTTCGGGTTGCCCATTGGCAACGGTGTGCAGGTTGCACTGATCGTGCTGACCACTCTACTCGCTACCGTGTCCGTGGTTACCGGCCTGGATACCGGGATCAAGCGGCTCTCACAACTCAATATGGTGTTGGCGGTCCTGCTCCTGCTGATGGTGCTCCTGCTGGGCAGCACCGTATATCTGTTACAGGCATTTGTGCAGAACTTTGGTAGTTACCTCTCGCAAATCATCAACAAGACGTTCAACCTCTATGCGTACGCCCCTACCGATTGGCTGGGGGGCTGGACCATTCTGTACTGGGGCTGGTGGATGTCCTGGTCACCGTTTGTTGGGCTGTTTATCGCGCGTATCTCCCGCGGACGCACCATTCGCGAGTTTGTGATCGGCGCGATGCTGGTACCGGCGCTGGTGACCATGATGTGGATGACCTTCTTCGGAAATTCCGCCATTCACATGATCCTCGATCAGGGGCTTACCCAATTAGGCGAGGTCGTCTCCCAGGATCAGTCCGTCGCCCTGTTCCAGTTCCTCGAGCAGTTTCCATTTTCCTCGGTATTTTCGTTTGTCGCGGTAGTTATGGTCATTGTGTTCTTCGTGACCTCGGCGGATTCGGGGGCAATGGTGGTCAACATGCTGTCCTCCCATGGACGGGATGAGACCCCACTGTGGCAGCGAATCTTCTGGTGCTTCCTGATCGGCGCCGTGGCCATTGCACTCTTGCTGGCGGGCGGGCTGGGCTCGCTGCAAACCGCGGTGATTGTAAGCGCACTGCCCTTTTCCGCCATATTGCTGATCGCCATGTACGGGCTGATCACTGCCCTGCGTACCGACAGTGCCAAACGTATTAGCCAGCACGCACCGGTGGCCCCCATCAGCGCGCGCAATCCTGTGGCCTGGCAGGAGCGTTTGGAAAATGCATTACAGCTTTCCACCCTGGCCCAGGTTCAGGCCTTTATCGACAACACGGGTAAACCGGCGCTGGAAGAGTTTGCCGCTGAAATGCAAAAAAATGGCTACCAGGCATCGGTGACCGAACGCAAAAATCACGTGATTCAGCTGGAAGTAACGCAAGGAAGCGAGGTCAGCTTTATTTACGGGTTGCACCCCAAGGCCACCTTGAAACCAGATGCCGCCCATCCCGAGCGCGAGCTGGATAACGACCTTGATGACGATTCGGACGATGTCTACTTCCGGGCAGAAGTACACCTTCAGGAGGGCGGCCAGGATTACGATGTGATGGGCTGGACCTCTGAACAGATACTTACCGACATGGTCTCCCAGTACGAGCGCCATATGCAGTTCCTGCACACGCTGCGCTAGCTATGTAGGCCCCCTCAAACCCTCATAGATGTTACCGAGATACACGCGCCACAAGCCGTGACCGATCAGACAGATTTAGTTTCGACTTTTCGTTCACTCTGTATTTTTCCTCGGTTAGTATCGGACGAGTTCTGGTTTTTCTGGGACTACTAACAGATAAAAATAATGATGCACGCACAGGTCTTACGCTGACAAAACTCAGCGATTGCGCTGCGCGTAGCGATGCTAGGAGATAACCATGCCCAACGCCAAGCGCAACCTGGCGGCCGCGATAGCTTTTGCTTCCATCACCAGCGGTCTGAGCACCACCGCCCTTGCCGACGAGTCCCCATTTTCTCAAGTGGTTGCTTTCGGCGACAGCCTCACCGATGTCGGTAACGCCGGTGTATTCACCAGCGGTGACGACAAGCAAGCAGCCATCGACATTCTCTCGCAACAGCTCGGCCTCGGACCGGTCACCCCGTCTTGTGCCGGCCTGTTCTTGTGCCTTCCCGATGTTACTTCAACTGTTAGCCCCGAAGATCAGGTGCGCGCGTCACTGTCAAACGTCGGCGGCGGCTGGGCCGTCGGTGGCCACCGCGCCGCGGACGTACTGCTGAATATACTGGGTACCCGCGGCTATATGGAATACCTCGCCGAGCAAGGGCTCACCCTCGATGTGAACACACATAGTTTTGTCAGTGCCCTGCTGCCGGACCCGACCCGTGAGACTGACACCGGTCTCTACCCCGATCTGAACCTACTCGGCGCGTATCTAGCCGGCGACCCGAATGCGCTTGGCGCAATCGTTGCGGACTCCGGCATTACCGGTAATCCACACCCGCTGGGCCTGGGTTATCTCGAAACCACACGCGGCCGCGCCGACGGGAAAGCGCTGTACTGGGTTAACGGTGGTGGCAACGATCTGCTGAGTGGGTTTACTGCCTCTCTGAGTGGCGCCATCACTGCAGAACAGTTCGGTGCGCAAACTGGCCTCGCCGCCAATATGCTGGCCGACAGTGCCGGCGCGCTATCGGATGCCGGCGCCAACTATATTCTCGTTTCCAATGTCCCTGACATCAGCAAAACCCCCGGCATGTATGCCGCCGTTGCCCAGGCGGTGGCGGCGAGCCCGGAAGCCGCACAGCTTGCCAATGCGGTTGCCGGCGGTTTGCTAACCCAGGAAGAAGCTGACGCCCAGCTCGCTGCCGCCATCGACGGCACCCTTTCACAAGCCAGCGATGCCGTTACCTTGTTCAATAGCACCCTACTGGCGGAGGCCCGCGATATCGACGGCGTGTTGATGGTAGATATGGAAGGCGTAGTTACCATTGCCATGGAAAATGCCGCTGCGCTGGGCTTCTCCGATGAGTTTGACCAAAGCACACTGTGCTACAACGGCAATGACTGTATCCCTCACCCGGTATACGGCGAAAACGGCAGCGCACCGGACGCCAGCAAGCTGCTGTTTAACGATTCCGTACACCCCACCCAGGCCGCCCAGGAACTGCTCGCGGATTACTACACCTCTGTGGTTAACGCCGCGCAGGTCGCAGGCCAGTTGCCCGACATGGGCGTACAGGCTTCTCGCAGCCACACCGCCGCGCTGGAAGAAAGCTTCGCCAGCAGCCGCTACCGCACTGCGGAAAGCGGCGTGTTTGTGAGCGGCGTATTCGGTAGCAGCGATTACGACAACAACCTGGCACCCTCCGCCAGTGGCGATGGCAACGGCGGCCTGATCGGTGCCGGTTACGCGCTGCGCGATAACTTGCAGCTGGGCTTCGCGGTGAGTCGCTCTGACCTGTCCCTGGAAAACAACCAGAGCGACATCGAGTCCACCTCGACCAACTACAGCCTGTTCACCCGCTACCACGCCAATGGCTTCTTCGTTGACGCCAGCGCGACCATCACCGATGTGGATTACGATCGAATCGGTCGTCACTTCCAGCTGGGTGATCAGTTCTCGGATACCCTGTACGGCGAAACAAGCGGTGAAAACACCACTCTGGACCTCACCGCCGGTCTCAACATTTCCCGCGGTGAAGCGCGCTTTGGTCCATTCGCCGGCGTAACCAAGGTGACCGCCGATGTGGATGGCTACACCGAAGCTGCCATCGATGGGTTCACCTATGCCAGTGCCGACAACCAGCAGGCTGACCCGTTCGGTATGAACTTCGGCAGCCAGGAGCGCCGCTACACCACCATGCGTTTCGGTGCTTTCGCCGATAAAGCCTGGGGTGACGTGAGTGCACACGCACAGCTGTGGTACGAAGACACCACCGGTACCGAAAACGACATGCTGGAAGTGGGCGTCAAGTCCATGACTGGCAACATGAATGCAATGCCGAGCTACGCCAGCAAAGACACCGGACTCTTCGAAGATGGTGCCGGCGCACTGGTTGGCTTGCGTTGGCAAGCGGCGGAGGCTATCGGGGTGAGTGCAAACCTTACCGCGCGCCCGAACTCGGAGCACGGTTCCATCAATGTAACCTACCGCTTCTGATAAAAAGCGCTTAGCCGCATAAAAACGCCCACTTCGGTGGGCGTTTTTATTTGTGGATAAAGCTGGGTATTCTCCTCTACTCAGCGATAACCTGAAGTGCCCTCATACAATGTCTAGCTCCCCAGTGCCCACAATCACCACCGAACGCTTGCGCCTGCGCCAGCTCACCGACAGCGATGCAGATGCGCAATTCACTCTGGAGCTGCTGAACGACCCGGACTTTCACCGCTATATTGGTGACCGCGGTGTGCGCACGCTCGAGGATGCGCGTCAGTATATCCTGCGCGGTCCCATAGCCATGTATGCATCCCACGGGCTCGGAATGTATTGTGTAGAACTAAAAGATGGAACCCCCATTGGGCAATCTGGACTGATGCGCCGCGCCGAACTGGATAATGTCGAAGTCGGCTTCGCCTATCTGCCCCAGTATCGCGGGCAAGGTTATGCCTTGGAGGCGGCCACCGCGGCCATGCAATGGGGAAAAGAATCACTCGGTCTAACGCGCATTCTCGCCATCGCCACGCCCGAGAACCATGCCTCCATCAAGCTGCTGGAAAAACTCGGTTTGAGCAAGGAAGACGTTTTCATATTCCCGGAGACCAACGAAGAACTCGCGCTCCTCGCCTGGAACCAGAAACGCGAACCGAACAAACAATAAAAAAGCGAGCCGTGGCTCGCTTTTCTACATCACCAACACTCAGTGTGCACTGGCTGTACCGGCGCCTTGCGGGAAACGAATACTTTCCACCATTTCCTGCACATCGTCAGGCGTCTTACGGGTAAATTTCGCCACGCCAATCGCCACGGCAAAGTTCAGCAGCATGCCCAGGGTTCCGATACCTTCCGGCGAGATACCAAACCACCAGTTGTCCGGCGTGTTCGCTGCCGGGTTCACAAACTTGAAGTAAACGATATACACCGCGGTAAACAGGATTCCGGACAGCATGCCGGCGATCGCACCTTCCTTATTCATCCGCTTGGAAAATATCCCCATGATGATGGCCGGGAAGAACGATGAGGCCGCAAGCCCAAAGGCAAAAGCTACCACCTGGGCGACAAAACCCGGTGGATTAATTCCGAGATAACCCGCGATACAAACGGCAACTGCCGCGGCAGCACGGGCATAACCCAACTCCTGCTTTTCGGTAATGCGCGGCATCAGGTTGCGCTTGAGCAAGTCGTGGGAAATGGACGTCGATATTACCAGCAGTAACCCGGCAGAAGTAGACAAGGCCGCAGCCACGCCACCGGCAGCAACCAGTGCAATTACCCACGCAGGGAGGTTGGCGATTTCCGGATTTGCCAACACCATAATGTCGCGGTCTACCTGCATCTCATTGCGTTCGTCACCGGAATAAAACATCTTGCCGTCCGCATTCTTGTCGTCCCACTGGATCAAGCCGGTCTCTTCCCAGTTGGCAACCCAGCTCGGGGCTTCCGCGTGCGGTGTGCCCTGCCCATCCGGCCCGTTAATGGTGTCGATCATATTGACCCGGGCAAACGAGGCAATGGCCGGCGCAGTGGTGTAAAGCAGGGCAATAAACAGCAGTGCCCAACCGGCAGATTTTCGCGCGTCGCGCACCTTGGGCACGGTAAAGAAGCGCACAATTACATGGGGCAGGCCCGCGGTACCAACCATCAACGCTGCGGTAATGAAAAACATATCCACAGTGCTTTTACTGCCCGAGGTGTACTCGGCAAATCCAAGTTCTGTGGATAACCCATCCAACTTATCCAGTAGGTAGGTGCCATCGGCAAGCAGGCCACCAAAGCCCGCCTGGGGAAGAACATGGCCGGTCATCATGATGGAAATAAAAACTGCCGGCACCATGTAGGCAAAAATTAGTACACAGTACTGGGCCACTTGCGTGTAAGTAATGCCCTTCATACCGCCGAGCACTGCGTAGAAAAACACTACCCCCATGCCAATCATCACACCGGTGGCAATATCCACTTCCAGAAAACGGGAGAACACCACGCCCACGCCACGCATCTGGCCGGCCACATAGGTAAAGCTGACAAAAATGGCACAAATCACTGCCACCGTGCGCGCCGCCTGGGAGTAATAGCGATCGCCGATAAAATCGGGCACGGTGAACTTGCCGAACTTACGCAGGTAGGGCGCAAGACACAGGGCCAGCAGCACATAGCCACCGGTCCAGCCCAGCAGATATACCGCACCGTCGTAACCCATGAAGGAAATGAGGCCGGCCATGGAAATAAACGAGGCCGCCGACATCCAGTCCGCTGCCGTGGCCATACCGTTGGCAACCGGGTGCACGCCGCCGCCTGCCACGTAGAAATCGTTAGTGGAGCCCGCGCGGGCCCAGAGGGCGATGGCGATATACAGGACAAAGGTGGCCCCAACAATCAGGAAGGTAAGGCTTTGTACATCCATGCTCACTGCCCTCCTTCAAGTTGCTGAGCTGCAGTATTTCCTGCAGTTGGCTCGGCATCTTCCACAGAAGGCGCCGACTCATCGCCTTCATACACACCGTACTTCTTGTCCAGCTGATTCATCTTGTAGACGTAGAAAAAAATCAAACCCAGAAACACATAGATAGCGCCCTGCTGGGCAAACCAGAATCCCAGCTTAAAGCCACCAAATCGGATCTGGTTCAGTTCTTCTACAAACAGTATTCCGCAACCGAAAGACACCACAAACCAGACGCACAGCAAGCTGAGCATCAGGCGAATATTTTCTTTCCAGTAACGGGCGGCCTGTTGCCGATTGGCAAAGCTCATCGCACGACTCCTAACGTCAAATTATTCTTATTCGAAAGGACTACTCTACCCTGATCCGCGCGTACGAAAAAGCGACAAGGCGGTTATGTATCCGTTCGTGACCGGTAACTGAGTTTGATTCGATGTTTGACCGGTCCTGCGTTTGACAAGCAATAGGTCTGTACTAGGCTCAAGGCGGGAGTTTGGTCTATTTACAATAAACCGCAGAGAATCACGCCATGATCATCGCCACCGATATGCCTGAAGTTTCCAGCTGCGCTGCAACGGAGTGCGCCTACAACACCGATTCCTCATGCCACGCACGTGCCATCACCGTTGGCGATGGTGAACACCCGGACTGCGATACTTTTTTCAGCAACAGCCACCACACCAGCCGTCAACGCAACGCCGGTGTTGGCGCCTGCAAGGTAACCGGTTGTAGCCACAACATCGATTTTGAATGCAGCGCGGACAAGATTGAACTGGGCTACAGCGGCGATACGGTTAACTGCCTGACTTACGCGCACTAGGCGACTCTGCGCGCCACCCCAATACGCCGTAATACACAATGTAGAGATAACACATCACTGGTATGAAGTAGGAGTGGTGCAGACCAATCGCGTCCGCGAGCACGCCTTGAAGCAGCGGTACCAAAGCCCCCCCAACAATGGCCAGACACAGCAGTCCCGATGCCTGGCCGGATTGCACTCCCATCCCCCGCAGTGCCAGACTAAAAATCGTCGGGAACATGATCGAGTTGCACAGCCCCACCAGCAACAAAGACCACATGGCGACGACCCCATTGGTGAACATTGCCACCGATATCAGCACAATCGCAGCGGCCCCATTTACCGCAAGTACCGTTCCCGGTGGTACCACCCGCATAACGAAAGCACCGATAAACCGCCCCACCATGGCACCGGCCCAGTAGATCGCGATGTAGTTCGCTGCCTGCGCTTCCTCCATCCCCATGACTTCCGGCAAACCCAGGAAGTTGACCATAAAACTGCCGATAGCCACTTCCGCGCCAACATACAGAAATATTCCCAGCGCCCCGAGCACCAGATGCCGATGCGACCAGATGGACTTTTCCCCCACTACCTTGCCGGTGTACTCGGGCAAAACACGCGGTAATTTCAGTAAGTAGAAGGTCACCGCAAGTAGCACGAGCGTGCCTGCAAGAATCAGGTAGGGAAGCTGGACCGACTTCGCGGAATGGCTTGGATCGGGAAGCGCCGTTACCGCGGTCGAAAGGATGAGTGCTCCACCAAAAAATGGTGCCAAGGTGGTACCCAAGGCATTGAAGCCCTGCGTCAGGGTCAAGCGACTGGACGCCGTGGCAGGATCCCCCAAAGCCGTGACATAGGGATTGGCAGAGACCTGCAATAGGGTGACACCGGATGCCAATACAAACAGAGCACCCAAAAACAGCGGGTAGGTTTGCACCTCTGCAGCGGGATAAAACAGCAAACAACCGAGCGCTGCCACCAGTAGCCCGCATACAATACCGTACTTAAACCCGATACGGCGCACCAGGGCGCCAGCGGGTAGCGAAATCGTGAAGTAAGCGCCGAAGAAGGCGAACTGCACCAGCATGGCCTGGGTGTAGCTGAGGTCAAATACCGCCTTGAGGTGCGGCACCAGGATGTCATTGAGGCAGGTGATAAAGCCCCACATGAAAAACAGAATGGTCAGTGCGGTCAGAGCAAACCGGTGATTCTCCTGCACGCCACCTTGGCCCTTACTGTCGTGTGTCGACTTCGCTCCTGACACAGATCCCCCAACTTCAGGCAACCCCTCTATTCATCATAGACAGTCGGAGGACGAATCCGCGCATCACAGAAAATACTCGGAAAAGGGCATTTTACGCCACCGCGCTGCGGTATTCGAAGGAATAACCAAGATACTTGGGACCAAAAATTTCCAGTCCTTTCTCACTCAGAAATGCATTGGGTGCGGGAAGAACTACCACGGCCACTTTCTGGTCCACGCGATAATTGGGGTTGGTTACCGGCTCACCGGTTTCCATATCCAGAAGACAAATCAGGTCCGGTATGGTGGCGTGCACTTCACCGTTGCGCCACGCAATCATATTCTCATTCTTGAGCCAGATCGCGTAATCCGAGCCAGCGTAATCCCCATCTCCGGAAATAGAGATATTGCCAAGCGTGAAACCCTCAGCGGTCTTCCAGTCGCACGTGGAGATAGCTCCACGGAACACCACTTCGCCGCCACCTTGCGCCGCAATATTCGCTGCAATGTCGCCGCCGTCTGCCTTGGTGGCGCGCCAGGTTCTGCCAAGTTCCAGCGCTTTGGTGATGGTGCCGCCGATCAGCGCGCCGCGTAGTTCCTGCATACACAGGGCGTGATCGACTGCAGCAATATCATTGCCGCTCGCCATGGATAGCGCGCGGACAATTTCCTCTGCGCGAAGGTCATCAACCACGTTTTCAATAACCATGCACTCACCAAAGGCATTGGCAGTCACAATGGGGGCCGCCGGCAGGTCGTTCAGGTAATACGTGGAATGCGTAATTTCCGGGACGGCGCGACCGGCCGGGTCACCATCGACGATGTAGCCACCGGTCATGGCGGCAACGTAAAACGCCATTGCCGTGTTTGACCCACCCAGTTCACAGGCTACGGTGCCACTGAACTTGGTTCCCTTGTAAGCCTCCATACGCTGGTAAGCTGCAAGAATGGGTCGCACTTCACCGGTAGGCAAACGCGCGTACTTATCCTCCTCTCCCGCCGGCAGCTCTGAGATAGCACCGAGCATATAGGGAGTACAAATCATCGCTTCGTCAGGAATTTCCGATGGGTCTGCGAGCACAAACTCCTTGCCCAGCGCCAACGCTTCGTCGATGAGTTCAAAACCCTCATCCAACTCGCCGCCACCGCCGGTTCCGAGGATCGCACATCCATACAGAATGTCTTGCAGATTCTGTCTTGTCAGTACTCGCATTGTTCAGTCTCGCACTACAGATACACAAGGTGCCGCCCGGTAACCGAGCGGCGCCCTAATATGGATAAAGTCAAAAATTAAAAGGAATATCCGAATTGCACGCCGTAGTAGCGGGGGCGCCCCGGCTGTCGGCCATATCCGTAGTCCAATACAAATGCGTCAGAAATGGTCGCTTCATCGGTGACATTTTCCGCAAACAAAGTAATGCGACTTTGATCGAAGATGTAACTCGCGCGCACATTCACAATATTAGTAGCACCGCTTTCCAGACTGTTTTCCAGGTCCCAGGCGATGGCTCCATTGCGCAGGTAGTCCACCCGGAACTCCAGCTCGGAACCACTTTGCAGTGCACGTACATACTCAGCACCAAGATTGATATTGGAGCGGTAGACACCGGGTACGCGATTGCCTTCGAGATCCGGATTCGCATCGTATTGATCGATTTCCGACTTCACCATACCAACACCACCGTGCAGGCGCAGAGAAGAGTTCACCAGATACTGGAAGTCCGCCTCAAGGCCCTGAGAAATGGAGCGATCGATGCCCAGGTTTTCTAAGGTAAAGGTCTCGACATTGAACTGCGTATACTGGGTATTTTGCGTATTCACATGAAACGCAGCGCCGTTCAGCACGAGTTTCTGATCCAGAAAATCAGACTTGAAGCCAATCTCGAAATTGTCAGAAATTTCCTGATCAAAGACGCGTTCGACATCGGGGTGCGGTTCATTGAAGCCGCCACTGCGGAAGCCGCGGGAAACAGACACATAGGTCAGTAAGTCTTCCGATAAATCGTATGACAGTTGGAATTTTGGCTGCAGTTCGGAGAAATCGCGCTTGGCAAAGGTGCCTTCTACATCGCGCCAATCGTAGGATTCCCGTTTATCCATGTCGTAACGCAGCGCGGCAGAGGCCGTCAGTGTATCAGTCAAGTCGTATGCCGCCTGGCCAAAAATTGCCCATGCATCGCTGGTGTTGGAATCTACGATGGAATACAGATATTCGGTGAAAAAATCCGGGTCGAGGTTACTACCGATGAATTCATCGTTGGGAATATCGAAGCTATCCCGTGTGCGCACACCTACACCGTCGAAGTCATCCCACAGATGCAGCGTGGATTCGACTTCTCGCAATTGATAGTAGGCACCGGCCTGCCACTGCACTGCGTGATCAGCAGGCGCGGTGAAACGCAGTTCAGAGGTATAGGCTTTTACACCGTATTGGGTTTCCTGCGCGCCGGCGAACAACAGGTCGAAGTCACTCGGCATTCCGGTGTAATCCGAGTCGGAAAAAGACAGGTCGTCTACTTCACTGTAGCCCGCGACAAACAACAGATCGCCGTAGTCCGCAGACCATTCAAACTTGCCGGACAATTCCAGTAGCTCGCGGTTGCTGCCGCCCAGAATATTGGACGACTGGCGGGACCAAACGTCGTCTCCGATCGCGTCCGGGGAATCAACCACGCTGTAATAACCCACCCCGGCCTGATTGTCGGAGTAGCGCGCCCGCAGGTCCACTTTGCCCTGATCGCTCAGCTGGTAGGAGAGCAGGCCGGATACCGTGGAGACTTTGCTGGCATCCACCATTTGTCCGGTCACTTCATTTTCAATAAACCCCGCACTATCGGAGTGTTTGGCGCCCACGCGGTAATACAGTGAGTCCTCAACCAGCGCACCGGAGAGGAAGCCCTCGGCATTGACGCTCTCGCCATTGCCTGCGCCAACCATGAATGAGCCTTCGGTTTCATTGGTAGGTTCCCGGGTGACGATGTTGATCGCTCCACCCACTGCGCCCTTACCGTAGAGCGCGCCCTGAGGGCCCTTGATCACTTCGATGCGCTCGACTGCGTGCAGATCCTGGTTAATAAAATCCATGCTTGGGGCGGTAACCCCGTCAACGACGTATGCGAGGGGGGCATCGCCGACCTGTGGGGTGATCATGCCGCGGATGGAGATGCGAGCAGTACCTGGACGGTAGTTGTCGTCCATGCTCAGGTTTGGCGTCAGTGCCGCAACACCTTTCAGATCCCGGATGCCGGCGGACTCGATCTGTGCAGCACTCAGCACGGTGATGGAATCCGGCACTTCCTGCAGGCTTTCGGCACGCTTGCGCGCGGTAACCTGGACTTCCTCAATGGTGTAGTCCGCGTAGCTCTCGGCCGCGATGGCCGCCCCGAGAATGGTCAAGCTGAACATCCGCAGCCATTTTTTGCCTTCTGGCATCTTCCGCTCCTTAATCGTTATTCGAAATCTAGCGACGGAGAGCGTGTACCAGCTGCCCCCGAACCCTGCTCAAAAAATTACCATGCAGGGCGGGAAACCTTTGCGCGACGGAGCCGCCCGAGACGAAACTTTATGAACATCTACCCACTCTGGGGGAAACAATGTTTCCGGGCATTGGAGGTATAGTTAGGGCTGAATGATAAGAATGGCCAAGTGCCACCCCGGGGCAACACTCATCGAGCTATACCGCCAGATGAGCAAGCTGGGCGAACAGGTAGTCGACGTATGCACAATCAACCCAACACCGATCTGGAGCAATTGCTGCAGGATTATGCGACCGAGCCAGTTCCTGCACATATCAGCGTCAGTGGGGGCAAGATCTCCGAAGTAAACTCTGCCCTCGCCTTCTCCCTGCCCGGTGTAATGACCGGGGTTGTCGTAGTGGCAGAGGCGGGTATGGCGACCGCGCTGTGGGCATTTTTACTGGGCGGCCTTGCGCTGTCTCTGGTGGGCTTCGCCACGGGAATTGTTGGCGTTCGCAAACGTGTCAGCTCCTATATGCTGATCAAAGATTCGTTCGGCAGCCGCGGGGCGAATATCGTAAATTTATGTATTGCCCTGTCCATGTTTGGCTGGTTCGGGGTGAACATCGTGCTGTTCAGTTCCGCCATGGAATACCTGCTGGCAGACATTAGCGATATCACCCTGCCCCACTGGCTGGCCCCGGTATGCGGGGGTGCGCTGATGACCGCATCGGCCATCTTCGGATTCAAGTCGATCCAGAAACTCGCCGCCATCATCGTGCCCATACAGCTGCTCGTCCTGTGTGTGTTGCTGTACAAACTCGTGGACCAGGCAAGCCTGACAGACATTTTCTCAGCCAGCGGCACGGCCAGTATGGGGCTCGGCGAAGCCGTTTCCGCGGTCGTGGGGAGTTTTATCGTTTCCGCGCTGGTGATGCCGGACCTCACGCGCTACGGCAGATCCACCAAGGATGCTGCGATCGCTTCTATCCTGCCATTTCTCGGCAGTGCCACGCTTGTGTACTGCATCAGCGCAGCTACCGCGGTGTGGCTATCGGAGACCGACGTGCTCGCCATGCTACATGCAGCCGGCCTTGGCATTTTGGCACTGGTATTTGTGATCTTTTCCAGCACGATTACCAATGCGGTAAACCTGTATGGCTGTGGGCTGAGTATTGCTGCGATTGTGCCGCGCTTTAAAGAGTGGCAGATCGTGATCTTTTCCGGCATTGCCGGAACCGGCGTCGCCTTTGCGGGGATTTCCGATCACTTTATCGATTTTATTTTTTCGCTCGGGATCATCTTTATGCCAATCGGTGCGATCTATACCGCACACTATATTCTGGAAGTGAAAAGTGAGCGATTAGTTGGAGCAAAAGGATCGCAGATTGAGGGGCCGACCAGGTTCTCTTGGCCGGCGATGCTGGCGTGGCTCGCCGGCATGGGTGTAGCGTTTCTTACCAGCCAAGAAAAAGTGCTACTTACACAAATCCCCGCATTCGATGCACTAATTACATCGGCACTGACCTATGTGGTACTGATAAAACTCGGTGAGGTAACGAAGAGGCAGCGCGGGCGCTAACTACCGCGCTCGTCCATATCGTTTAACCACTCCAGTTCGCCGAGGGGGTAGGACTGAAATGGCTTGGGCGTGGAAAGAACGAAATTACTGGAAATCCTGGAGATACCCAGGTCCTGTTCCAGCAGGCGGTTACTGATCTCGTTGTACTCTTCGAGATCGCGGCAAATAAAGTGTACGAGATACTGATACTCGCCGCTGGTTTTAAAGCACTCTACCGCTTGGGGAAGCTTGCGAATAGCGGCTTCAATATTCACTTCTGCTGCACGCCCGCGGTTGTCGCCGATAGCCAATTGCGCCATGGCCATCACGCTGGTGCAGACGCGGTTAAGATCCAGTTCAACGGTGTAGTGCCGGATGTACCCCTGCTCTTCCAGCTTTTTGGTGCGCTTCAGGCAGGCGCTCGGTGAAAGGTTGACCTTTTCCGCCAGATCCCGGTTACTGATACGCGCATTTTTCTGGAGCTCCTGGATGATCCGTTTGCTCACGCGATCAAACTTGAAATCCGACTTGTCCATGCATCCACACTCGCGATCGGGGAACTGGCAGCAGCGGGTTTATTCCCTCACCCACTGCTAACGTAGCACTACTTAACTTCTTCGCCGTGGGCCTGCTTGTCGGCGTGGTAAGAAGAGCGCACCATCGGTCCACAAGCGGCGTGCTTGAAGCCGATTTTTTCCGCATACACGCGGTACTCTTCAAACTCGTCCGGGTGCACGTAACGCTGCACCGGCAAATGCTCCTTGCTCGGCTGCAGGTACTGGCCAACGGTCAGCATGTCGATATCGTGGGCACGCATATCATCCAGCACTTCAAAGATTTCTTCCTTGGTTTCACCCAGGCCCACCATCAGACCGGACTTGGTCAGGACGTCCGGACGACGCTTTTTGTATTCCTGCAGCAACTTCAGAGACCACTTGTAGTTGGCTCCCGGGCGGGATTCACGGTACAGGCGCGGTACGGTTTCCAGGTTGTGGTTGAACACGTCTGGCGCCTCGGCTTCCAGGATATCCAGTGCCACGTCCATACGGCCGCGGAAGTCCGGGGTAAGGATTTCCACCTGCAGGTTTGGCGATAGCGCGCGGGACTGCTTGATACATTCGGCAAAGTGTTCGGCACCACCGTCGCGCAGGTCATCGCGGTCTACCGAAGTAATTACCACGTAGCGCAGGCTCATGGCTGCAATGGCTTCAGCCAGTTGCTGCGGCTCGTCTGGATCCAGCGGGTTGGGTTTGCCGTGGCCCACATCGCAGAAGGGGCAGCGACGGGTACAGATTTCACCCATGATCATAAAGGTGGCGGTACCACCGCTGAAGCATTCGCCCAGGTTGGGGCAGCTGGCTTCTTCACATACGGTGGCCAGTTTCTGCGAACGCAGGATGCTCTTGATGCGCTCCACTTCCTTGGAGGCCTTTACCGAAGGCACCTTCACACGAATCCAGTCTGGCTTGCGCAGGGTCTGGTCGCTGGCGATTACCTTTACTGGAATACGCTCAACCTTTTCCCCATCGCGCAGCTTTTCGCCCTGCTGCAAACGACGGGTGCGTTTTACTGGCACGAGATCCGGTTTGCCGGTCTCGGCTGGATTTACCTCAGCGGGCGTTACTTCAGTCGCCTTCACTTCAGACTGGTCGGCGTCAAATCGTTCAGACATTACTTGTTCCTGGTTCGGCAGCCTGCGCCTGTGCGGCTACCTCAAATACGTTTTCATCCAGCGGGTGCCAGCTGGCTTCCGGCAACCCCAGCTTTTGCTGCAGCGCTGCAACAAATTTTTCCGCTACATCCTGCCACGCGGGTGTGGGCTGAATCACTTCGGCCATCTGCACCATTTGCATACCGGCGTAACCGCACGGATTGATGCGCAGGAAGGGGCCGAGATCCATATCGATATTGATGGCGATACCGTGGAAACTGCAGCCGCGGCGCACGCGCAGGCCAATGGACGCAATCTTATTACCCGCGCGCGGGCCTTCGGTCAGGTAGACGCCCGGAGCATCGGCACGGGGCGCGGCACTGATGCCGTATTGCGCCAACATGGCTACGGTCGCTTCTTCCAGCGCGGTCACCAAATCACGCACGCCGATTTTGCTGCGACGTAAATCCAGCAGTGGGTACACCACCAGCTGGCCGGGGCCGTGATAGGTCACCTGGCCACCGCGGTCTACCTGCACCACCGGGATATCACCGGTGTTGAGCAGGTGCTCGGCCTTACCGGCCTGCCCCTGGGTAAATACGGGAGGGTGTTCGACACACCAGATCTGGTCTACGGCGTCGTTGCCGCGGGTGTCGGTGTAATGGGCCATGGCGCGCCATACGCTTTCGTAGTCGCGCCGGCCCAGGTTGCAGATGACCGGCTTCGAACCCGCCATCACAGCACCATATGCACGCCCGGGTGGGCCTTCAATTCTTCGAACAGCGCCTTCAGTTGTGGCTCGCCGGTGGCGAGGATGTAGAAGGTCACCGAGTTGAATTTCCCATTGCGGCTGGGCTTGTGCTTCAACTTGCTTTCATCGAAGCCCGGCGCGTGCCGGCGCATCACATCCATTACAAAATCGTGCACCTGGTCATCGGCGTCACGCACCACTTTGACCATGTAGTCTTCACAAGGGAATTCGATCTTTGGAGGCTGCTGCTCTGAATCCTGGGTCATACCACACTCACATGGCCGCAGGTCAGATGGTGGATTTGCCGGTATCTGCCCGGCGAGGGTTGCGGCCGGGCGGGAATTATACAGTGCCGATGGAGCACTGGACAGGGAGGAAAGATTGCAGACGAAACTGCTTTGGGAGGGCGGTAAAACAGCCCGGCGACAGCATTCGCCGGGCTATATCAGGATTTTACTTGAAGAAAGACATGACAAAGCGCTTGATGGAATCCCACATGCGCTTGAAGAAGCCGGCCTCTTCCACATCTTCGGCCACCACCGCGGGAACATCCGCGACCGTCTCGCCATCGAGGTTCACAACCACTTTGCCCACCTGCTGACCTTTGGCCAGCGGCGCCTTCAGCTCACCATCGATAATCAGGTCGGCCTTGATGTTCTCTTCGCCACCGCGTGGGATGGTTACAAACACGTCGCGGGATACGGCGATACCCACAGAGTCAGCCTTACCGCCCCATACGCGCTCGGTCTGCAGCACATCATCGCTGCCGTATACCTTATGGGTCTGGAAGTAGCGGAAGCCATAGGCGAGAAGCTTCTGGGTCTCCGCCGCACGCTTCTCATCGCTATCGGTGCCAACAACCACCGAGATCAAACGCATGCCGCGTTTCACCGCAGAAGCTACCAGGCAGTAGCCGGCTTCTTCGGTATGACCGGTCTTGATGCCGTCTACCGCGGGGTCGCGCCACAGCAGGCGGTTGCGGTTGGGCTGGTTAATACCGTTGAAACGGAAATATTTTTCCGAGTACAGCGCGTAGTGGCTTGGGTGATCATTAATCAGCGCGCGCGCCAGTGTGCTCAGGTCACGGGCGGTGGTGAGGTGCCCATCGGCTGGCCAGCCGGTGGCATTGACGAAGTTGGTGTCCTGCATGCCCATACGCTCGGCCTGCTGGTTCATCACTTCGGCAAAGACTTCTTCACTGCCGGAAACATACTCGGCCAACGCGATACTGGCGTCGTTACCGGACTGGACAATTACACCCCGCAACAGATCGATCACCGGCACCTTGTCGCCGACTTTAACAAACATCTTCGAACCGCCTTTACGCCAGGCTTTCTCAGAGATGTTCACCATGTCTTGCTCTTTAATGACACCTTTTTCCAGTTCCTCGGAAACGATGTAGCTGGTCATCATTTTGGTCAAGCTGGCGGGCGGAATCTGCTTGTCCGCATCGTGCTCCACCAGCACCTGGCCGGTGTGCGCGTCGACCAGGATATAGGCTGAAGCCGCGAGTTGCGGCGGCGCGGGAATTAGCGGTTTATTGGCCTGGGCGACGTTGGCGCCGACTAACAGGAGCAGACAGGCAAATAAGCGTTTGAACATGGGTATCTCTTATTCCTTGCGTTCTAAAAGTGTCAAATCCCGACTTCCACCGGGAGAATACAGTGTCGATACTGTACTTAATCCGTAATGACTGGGCTCAATCCACAACCACTTGGGGTTGACCGAAGTTCTGTTGTTCAACGGATTCCCGCAGCGCAACCAGCGCGCGCTGCTGCTCTATCGGCCCAATTCGTACCCTATATAGCATCTTTCCGCCACGGTTTACCGGGCTTACGGTAACAGGATAGCCGAATGTGGCGGCCAGCTGCGCACGAATCTGTTCGGCCTGCGAAGATGAGCTATAAGCACCCACTTGCAGGAAGGTGTTGTCGGGCAACTTGAAGCTGGCATCTTCCGGCAAACCATTGCGCGCAGCGGCATCTTTTTCGACTGCCAGTGTCTCCATCGCGCTTGGCAGGCTCGCGGGATCCAGTGCTTCTACCTCAACGCGGGCAACCCCCTTGTCGATATATCCGAGCTTCTGCGCCGCGGTGTAGCTCAAATCAATAATGCGTCCGGGCACAAACGGACCGCGGTCGTTCACACGTACGATGATACTGCGGCCATTATCCAGATTGGTGACCTTTGCGTAACTGGGCAGCGGCAAGGTTTTATGCGCAGCAGACATGGCGTACATGTTGTACACCTCGCCATTGGCGGTTTTGCGGCCATGGAACTTGGTGCCATACCAGGAAGCATGACCACGCTCGCGATAGCCCTTCACGCCATCGAGAATCCGGTACTTTACGCCATTTACCACGTATGGGGACTTGTTGCCCGCGACGCCAATAGGTTCACGTACGGGGGTCACTTCCGGGGTGGCCAGCATATCTACCGGTACCGCAGGGCCGCTATCGCGCACTTGATCAAAAGGAATATCACCCGGTTCCACCTTGGAAGTTCGCTTTTGCTCTATGGGAACCGTGCTACATGCGGACACAAGAGCCAACAGGCAAGCAGCGCCGATTCGGGTCGAACACCCAGACAGTGGTTTTATCATGATTTCCCCCCGGTGCGAGATAACCGCTTTCGCTACCGTTTTTTATCGATCTGTTCCGTTTTTTACGGTTAATTATTTACTGTGCAATATTGCGGCGCACTCTTGCGCCTTGCAATCTATTTGGCTTCGGGCCAAGTCACTTCGGGCTAAGTCGTTTCAGGAACGACCACCACGGGCCTTGATGATTTCCTGCCCCAGTTCATACACCGCCATCGCATACATACGACTGTGGTTGTAGCGGGTAATGGTGTAGAAATTATTCAATCCGATCCAGAACTGCTCGCCATTTTTTGTTTTCAGCGAGAATACGTTGGCCGGCATTTCCTTGGTTACCTGAGCCGTGGTCGGAAAGCCTTTCGCCTCGACCTCACCCACCGTCCACTTGGGCTTCAGGCTGTCGTTAACAATGGTCATATCCGCGTTGGGCAGCGGTTTGGTGATGACGGCAACCGGTTCACCGGTCTTCCAGCCGTGCTGCACAAAGTAATTGGCCACACTGCCAATCGCATCTTCAGTATCGGTCCAGATGTCTACGCGGCCGTCACCGTTAAAATCCACCGCATAAAAGCGATAACTGGAGGGCATAAACTGCCCGAATCCCATGGCACCGGCGTAAGAACCTTTCAGACTGGTTGGGTCGATCTTCTCATCGCGGGTAAGTAACAGGTAGTTTTCCAACTCCTTGGTAAAGAACTTGGAGCGACGGGGGTAATTAAACGCGAGCGTGGACAGCGCATCGATCACCCGATAACTGCCCATATTGCCACCGTAGCGGGTTTCGACACCGATAATGGCCACAATAATTTCCGGTGGCACACCGTACTTTTCTTCTGCGGCTTTCAGCGCTTCCGCGTTCTTATCCCAAAACTCGACGCCACCGCGAATACGGGCATCGGTGATGAAGATGTTGCGATAGTCGTACCAGGGCTTGGCCTTTTCTGCAGGGCGCTTGATGGCCTTGAGAATGGAGTCTTTGCGCTTGGCCTCGCGCATCAGTGTTTCGAGTTCGTCGCGGCTGAAGTTGTGCTCGGCGACCATATAATCCACGAAGGCTTTGGCCTGGACATTTTCGTCATGCCCCTGCTCCTGAGCGCAGGCGCTAAGCACCAGCCCCAAGCCAGCCAACAATCCCGTGGTCCACTTCAAAACAACCGCTCCTGTCTTCATAAAGTACTTCCAACTACTTTTTCACTATTCACTGTGTAAATCGCTGTATCCATCACAATCGCCTTTGACTGCGGCGTGCCGTCCCGGCATCTCACTGGCTATTGTGACTACAAGCGCGCCAAAAAGTGGCACGATACACGTGAAAAAGTAAAGTCAGCCTGAACCGGCTCACGTTATTGGCAAACGTGGCGAAATCCAGGCGACGTGATCAGAAAAGTACTCTGCGTCTTTCCGTGCTGATGGCCATCAAAATACCGAAACCAGCCATCAAGGTGATGACCGAGGTACCGCCGTGACTCACCAGAGGCAGGGGTACCCCCACCACCGGCAGCAACCCGGTGACCATACCGATATTCACAAACACATAAACGAAGAATGTCAGCGTGATACTGCCCGCCAACAAACGCCCGAATACATGTTGGGCCATAAAACTAATATAGATGCCCCGGGCAATGATCAACAGGTACAGAGCGAGAAGTATCAGCGCACCGCGCATACCCCACTCTTCCGCCAGTACCGCAATAATGAAATCGGTGTGACTCTCCGGCAGGAAATCCAGCTGCGACTGGGTGCCCTGCATATACCCCTTACCGGACCAGCCACCGGAACCGATGGCCGCCTTCGACTGGAAAATGTTCCAGCCGGCGCCAAGCCGATCCGCGTCCGGATTGAACAGGGTGAGAATGCGCTGCTTCTGGTAGTCCCTAAGGCCCCACATCCACATAGGCCAGGCCGCCATCAATAACATCACCACTGCGCTACCAATCAACTTCCAGCTGAGACCCGACAGGTAGAGCGCGAAGATGCCCGACGCGGCGATCAGGATGGAGGTACCCAGGTCCGGCTGGCGCACAATCAACAGCGCCGGCACGCCGATAATCACCAGCGTAGTAAAGACCGTTAACAATGAAGGCGGCAAGGTGCGTTTGTGCAGGTAGGCGGCCACCGCGATGGGTACCGCCAGTTTCAGTGCTTCCGATGGCTGGAAGCGGAAGCCACCAATCTGCAGCCAGCGCTGTGCGCCCTTAGCGCCAACGCCGATCAATAATACGGCAACGAGCAAGCAGCAACCCGCCACGTAAAACCAAGGCGACCAGCGGCGGTAAAATTCCAGAGGAATCTGCGCGGCAATGAACATGCCGACAAAGGCCAGCGCCATAAACACGGCCTGACGTTTCACATAGTGAAACTCATCACCGGCAGCACTGTAGAGGACACCCAGTCCCGCTCCTGCCAATAACAGCAATAGCAGCAGTAAGGGTAGATCGATATGCCAGCGACGGGCAAAGCTTTCCGGGCGGCGCAGACTGCTGCCGGCATCCGGCAGCCGGTGCATATAATCGCGACTAGCCATTAAATGCTCTCCCCATCGGTTCTGTGCACTGTTCTCCGAAATGCGGAATGTACAGGGGCTGGATACTCGCGGTGTCTTCCAGTGGCCGCGACATCCAGTCGAAAAACAGCTCTCTGGCCACCGGCGCGGCGACCAGGCCACCGCCCTCTCCGTTTTCGACCAGCACCGATACCGCAATCTGTGGGTCATCCATCGGCGCGAAGGCGACAAACAAGGCGTGGTCGCGGTGACGCTCTTTCAGGGCTTCCGAGTCGTACTTTGCGCCCTGCGCAATACCCACAACCTGCGCGGTACCGGTTTTACCCGCCACTTTGAAGTCCAGGCCGGCGCCGGCGCGCTTGCCGGTACCGTTGGTGGCATACACAACCGCTTCCATCCCCTCGAACACCACATCCCAGTGTTCAGGGCGCGCATCCACGTGGTGCAGCACTTCCGGTGGCTGCTCGACGCCGTCCACCGCCATCACCATTTGCGGGCGATAGTGGGTACCGCGATTGGCAATGGTGGCGGTCATCACGGCCAGCTGCAGCGGGGTCGCCAGCACAAAGCCCTGCCCCAGTACCGCATTGAGGCTGTCGCCGGGGAACCAGGGGACGCCGCGGGCACCGCGCTTCCAGTCGCGCGACGGAAACAGGCCGGGGTATTCGCGAGGCAGGTCGATACCGGTTTTCTCGCCAAGGCCAAAGCGGGTGGCGATATCGTGCATCTGATCAATACTCCAGCGCGACGCCATATCCCAAAAATAGGTATCGCAGCTCTCCGCGAGGCCCTGCACTAGATCTACGTGGTTGCCATGTCCGGTGCGCTTCCAGTCTCGATAGATGCGCGGGTCGTTGGGCAATTTAAAGAAACCGGGGTCGCGAATTTTGCTGTCTACTTCAATAATGCCATCCGCCAGACCACCGAGCCCCATCATAGGTTTCAGCGTCGACCCTGGCGGATACTGCCCCTGCACCACGCGGTTGAACAGCGGCACATCCAGCGAGTCTCTCAGCGCGCTGTAGTCCTTGAAGCTGATACCGGTCACAAACAGGTTGGGGTCAAATGATGGCTGGCTGACAAACGCGAGTACTCCGCCGGTTTTCACGTCGATCGCCACTACCGCACCACGCTTGTCGCCGAGTGCGCGGGTGGCAACCTCTTGCAGGCGGGTATCCAGATGCAGGGTCAGCTCCGCACCGGGCTTGGGGTCCTGACGCTCCAGCACGCGCAATACCCGGCCACGGGCATTGGTTTCCACATTCTCAAACCCGACCTCCCCCAGCAGTAACTCTTCATAAGAGCGCTCAAGACCGACCTTGCCAATACTCTGGGTCCCGCGATAGCGGCGCACATCTTCCTGGGTAAAGCCGGAAAGCTCGCGCTCATTGATGCGGCCGACGTAGCCGAGGCTGTGGGCAAACAGGTCCTGCTCCGGGTAATAGCGCACCAGCTCGGCCTCAACCGACACCCCCACGAGGTGAAATTCATTGACGCTGATACGGGCAATTTCTTCTTCGCTGAGGCGGTAGCGGAGGGGGACGGGTTCAAATGGACGGCGCCGCGGCAGGCGGCGTTTGAATTTTTCGACGTCGCTGTCGTTCAGCTGAACCAGCTGACCGATCAGTTCCAGAGTGGCATCCAGGTCCCTGACCCGCTCGCGCACGATGGACAGGGTGTAGCTGGGGCGGTTGTCGGCCAGCAGCTGGCCGTTGCGGTCATAGATCAGGCCCCGGGTAGGCGGGACCGGGCGAACCTGAATACGGTTCTCGTCGGACTGGGTACGGTAATCCTCGAAGTGCACCACCTGCAGGTTGTAAAAACGGGCAACCAGCACCCCCAGCAGTACCACAACCCCGCAGATGGCCACCAGCATACGGTTGCGGAATAGCCGCTGCTCCGTGTGGTGATCTTTAAAATGCAGGTTTTCAGGCATGCTGGTGAATACAGGTTATTCGGTGGCGCGAAAATGACCACGAAGTGTACACAAGTTTGCTGTCCCTGCGGAAGTAAACCACTGCTCGTTGCAGGGATTTACAGTGCATCAATAGGCACGGTTATCCAGCTACTGAGACCCCGCTCACGGGCACCGGTTCACTTGTGATATGGGTGACCCGCTAGCAGTGTCCAAGCGCGGTAGAGCTGTTCAGCCAGCAGTACGCGCACCAGCGGGTGTGGCATGGTCAGCGCCGACAGCGACCACTTCTGATTCGCGCGCGCCACGCACTCCGGCGCCAGACCGTCGGGCCCGCCGATCAGCAGGCATACGTTGTCGCCGCCCATCTGCCAGCCCGCCAGCTCGCGAGACAACTGCTCCGTGCTCCAGGACTTGCCCTTCACTTCCAGAGCGACCACATGTTCACGAGGTTGGATGGCAGCGAGCATCGCCTCCCCCTCTTTCTGGCGGGCTTTCTCCACCAGCGCGGGGGAGTTTTTCTGGCCGCGGTTGCCCAGCGGGATCTCGACCATTTCCAGGGTCAGTTCCCGCGGCAGGCGCTTGGCGTACTCGTTGTACCCCTCCTGCACCCACCCGGGCATCTTGCCGCCGGCAGCGATTATTTTGATCTTCACGAGGATCGTATCTTCACGAGAGACAAACTGACTTGATCAGTCTTGGTGAGGGTCGGAACCGTCCGCATCTTCGCGGGTGTTCGGGGTCATGGACCAGAGCTTTTCCAGATCGTAGAAGCCGCGGGTCTCCGCCTGCATCACGTGCACCACCACGTCACCGTAATCCACCAGTACCCACTCACCCGTGTCCATACCCTCGACACCGATAGGGCGAATACCGGCTTCCTTACCATCCTCGACCACATTGTTGGCCAGGGATTTCACCTGACGGTTAGAGGTACCCGTGCAGATGATCAGGGTTTCCATCACATCGCTGAGTCCAGACACGTCCATGGAAACAATGTCTTTGCCCTTGAGGTCTTCCAGTGCGTTTACCGCAATTGATTTGATATCAGTCATAACACCTGTATCGGGAGCCTGTGCTCCACCGTTTTAACGCTCTTGTTGATAGAGCCCTTGAGATTGAATGTAGTCCAGCACCCGCTCCGGCAGTAAAAACTGCGGGGAGCGACCACTGTGTATTTGGTTGCGAATATCGGTGGCAGAAATAGGCAGTAAACGCCGCTCCTGCACCAGAATTTTGCCGGCCGGTTGCTGTTGAATGTCCGCCAGCTCACCGTGCTGGGCCGCCAGCAGGTCCGCGACCTGCCCGCTTGCCGGTATCTCCCAACCTGGCCGCGCCACCACCACCAGGTGGGCCAGCTCCAGCAATCGCTGCCAGCGGTGCCAGCTGGGCAGCCCCAGCAGGGAATCCATCCCCATGCAGAAGGAGATCGACAGCTCAGTGCCCAACTCACCGCGCAACTCTTCCAGCGTATCCACGGTATACGTGGGGCCGGCACGCAGCAGCTCGCGTATGTCCAGCACCAGCTCCGGACAATCTTCCAGAGCTAATGCCAGCATATCCCGACGCTTTTCTGCCGTAACACCGGGCGCCGCGCGGTGTGCGGGCTGGTGCGACGGCAGCAGGCGCATTTCGTCAAAACCCAGCGACTGCTTCAGCTCCAGTGCCATACGCAGATGGCCGAAGTGAATCGGGTCAAAGGTCCCGCCGAACAGCGCCAGGGTTTTTGACGAGTGCGAACTCATTGACGAATTTGCCCGTCCCCGAACACAATCCATTTTTGCGAGGTCAGGCCTTCCAGGCCCACCGGGCCGCGGGCATGGATTTTATCGGTGCTGATACCGATTTCCGCACCCAGACCGTACTCGAAACCGTCGGCAAAACGCGTGGACGCATTGACGATCACGGAACTGGAATCCACCTCCGCCATAAACCGGCGGGCGCGGGTGTAGTCCTCGGTAACGATCGCTTCGGTGTGGCCGGAGCTGTACTGCGCAATGTGTTCCATCGCCGCGTCCATATCCGCCACCACACGAATTGACAGTATCGGGGCCAAATATTCCGTACCCCAGTCTTCCTCAGTGGCGGGCAATGCCTGCGGCAGAATCGAACGTGTTTTTTCGCAGCCGCGCAGCTCAACACCTTTTTCACCGTAAGCCGCGGCCAGACGCGGCAGGAACTCTGCCGCCACCGCCTCAGCCACCAACAGGGTCTCCATCGCATTGCATACGCCGTAGCGATGGGTCTTGGCATTTAGCGCAATATTAAATGCCTTCTCGGTATCCGCCCGGTCATCCAGGTACACGTGGCAGATACCATCGAGATGCTTGATCACCGGAACCCGGGCCTCGCGGCTGATGCGTTCAATCAGCCCCTTGCCACCGCGCGGTACGATCACGTCCACATACTCCGGCATCGAAATCAGTGCGCCCACCGCAGCGCGATCGGTGGTGCCCACCACCTGCACCGCCGCTTCCGGCAAACCCACCTGCTTGAGACCAGCGGTAATACACACGGCAATAGCGCCGTTGGAGTGCAGCGCTTCGCTGCCACCGCGCAAGATAGTGGCGTTACCCGACTTCAGGCACAGGCTGGCGGCATCGATGGTCACGTTCGGGCGGGATTCGTAAATAATCCCAACCACCCCGAGCGGCACGCGCATTTTGCCAAGCTGAATGCCACTGGGACGGTACTTGAGGTCGCTGACCTCACCCACCGGGTCGGGCAGTTCTGCGATTTGCAGCAGCCCTTCGATCATCGCGTCGATGCGCGCGTCGTTCAGTTCCAGGCGGTCCAACAGGGCCGCGTCCAGGCCGTTATCGCGGCCGTTCTGCATGTCCTGGGCGTTGGCCGCCGCCAGTTGCGGTCGCTGGCTATCCAGTTCCGCGGCGATGGCCTTGAGTGCAGCGTTCTTAACTCCAGTGTCGGCGCGAGCCATCAGACGGGCTGCTGCGCGCGCGGCGCGGCCCATGGCCTGCATCTTCTGCTCAGTACTTTGTTGACTGCCCTGCTGCTCGGTGGCACTGACACTGTTCACTGCTAATCTCCATGCATTACACGCTATCGGTCCGGGACCATTACCAGCCCCGCGTCATTTTGTCCTGTAACCGGCGACGCGACTCGCCATTCCCGCCAAAAAAGAAAGCTGTCGGAAAAAAGCCGCCGGAAAAAGGCCGCGCAGTATACCGCAAGCGCGGCCAAAAAATGGCCTGTCTTGGCCTGGATCGGCTCGAGTTAAGCGGAATCCTGCGGTTTCACCCCCAATTTCTGGTGGAGATAGGCGATCCCCAGCAGTGCGAGCCCCATTCCCATAAACGAGGCCACCCGCAGCAGCCCCTCAAGGCCCGACATATCCACCAAAAACAGCTTGACGATTACCAGTGCCAGTAGCGCCATTCCGCCCTGATAACAGCTGCGCCAGCCACGCCAACTCGCGAGCAGGATCGCGGTTACCGCCAGTGCCAGCCACACCGCCGAATAGGTATAGAGCTCGCCGGTGCTTGCCGAGACATCGAGGCGGATACTGCCTTGCCACAGGTGTCGCACCTCAAGTGAAACCCACACAAACGCCGCCAGTGCCGCCAACAGCCCGGCGAACCGGCGCACACTGGGCAGGTAGTAGCGACTGGCCAGTACTGCCAGTAACACGGGCCCGGCAAACGCCGGTATCAGCATATTGAGCAGCGGGCGCTCGCCAATGCCGCGCCACACCCAGGGCGAGCTCAATGCGGTCGCCAGCAGAATCCCGACGTAACAGGCCAGCCCGGCCAGCATCAGTACGCGACCATAGCCGTCGTACCAGCGGCCAAAGCGGCCGCTGAGCAAACTCTTGCGGTAATAGACAAGGCCCAGGCAGGTAAACAGCCACATATCGATCACGGCCTCGGTAAAACTAAACTCGGCAGCGAGCGCATTCCCACTGTAGAGCCAGTAACGGCACTCGGCCCACAGGGTAAGCACCAGGAGGTGCAGAGCGGCTGCTTCCGCCCAGCGTGCCAAGCCCGCCTGCGCCGAATCCGCCGGCTGAGAAGAGGAAAGCAAGCGCGCCGCGATCCAGGCACACAAGGTCGCACCGCCATAGGTCCACAGCGACCAGTGAGCGACGTTTTCATAACTGAGTAGCCATGGGTTTAAGGTCAGTCGCGCTACCACTACCAGCAATACGGCCTTCAACAACCAGCCGAGCGCAGGCATATCAAAGCGACGAATCACCCACGCCAGAGATATCGCCTGCAGCGCGAGCGCCAGGGTAAGGCTCGCCTGTTTCAGCCACAGGCACACCGCCAGGCTGTAGGCGAAGTGGGCGGCGATAAACAACCACACCACCATGCCCCGCGACCAATGTTTACCTACGCCACGACTGCCGAGGAACATAAAGATGGCGCCGAATATCGCCGCATACAGACACCACAGGTACCGCGGCAGGAAGTCCGCGGCAAGGGAATACCCCAACAACAATGACAACAGTGGCGCCATCACCGCCAGCGACGCCCACCAGGCCGCGGTGACCGTACGCTCTTTACTCTCGCCACTGCCCACCGCGAAATAGTTGAAAACGGCAAAGCCACTAAACAGCAGCGTGTTCACCAGCAGGTAGGTCAAAAATGGGCTGTGTAGATCGGGAGCCAATGGCGACAGGCGCAAGGGCTCACCGCCAACCTGGTTGGCGAACCACGCCGCCACCTGCCCGAGAAATAGCACCCATGGCACCGGTGCCAGGCGCGGGGTCTGGCGTGCGGCCAGCAAGGTCACAATAGCGAGCGGACTCCAGGCCCAAATTGCCGAAGACAGAAAACCTTCACGCAGAATGGATATGCACTGCGCGGCAACCAGTAACAGCAGACTGGGAAGTACCAGTGCGCCCTGCTTACTCTCATCCGGAATACGCAAACGCAGTAACCAGTCCCGGGGGATAACGGCCAAAATCAGGTAAGCGACTACCGCCAAGTAGGGGCCGCGCCAACCATCGGCCTGATGTCCAGCCAGGGAAACCAGCCACCACAACAGTGCGCCGGCCAACAACCCAAGCCAGAGCCAACTGCGATAGACGTGGCGCAGCAGCAGCAATACCGATGCGGAGATGATAAGCGCGTACACCATCGCCCCAAGCACGTTGCCGGAATCGCTGGAGACCAGAATCGGCACCGAATAAGCACCGAGCATGCCGATCGCGGCCAGTACCGGGCCGTGCAAGCGCGCGAGCCACATGGTCACCAGCGCCACCAGCGCCAGGGCACCAAACGCCATGCCGGGCTCGATAAAGTGATACAGGTGCACCGCGGAAAGAACGGCCGCAAATGCGGTTATGGCACCACCGCCGGCGAGGGCGGCAAAGGTCGGGTGGGTACCTCCGGTTTTACGGCGCAACACTTCCGCCGCAATATACAGCGCAAGCGCCGTTACCAGTCCCATTACCACCCTGACCTTGGGCCCGAGCATTCCCTGCTCGATACCGTAGCGGGCAAGAAATACTCCGGATAGCGCCACACAGGCACCGCCGAGCCACACCATCCAGTTCTTCTGCAAATTCGCGAAGAAACGACCGCCTGAGGTGGGCCCTGCGGGCGAACGCTTCTCGGGTTGCCTGGCCCAGCGCTGGCTACGGGGTTTCCGCTGCGTTGCCTGCGCAGGCGGATCCACATCAAGATTCAGTTCGAGCGTATCGATTTCTGGTGGGAACTGCGCAGCGGTGGAGCGCACCTCGATGTCGCTGGCAGCACTGGGTTTTTGGCTTGGGGCTTTATGTTGCGCTCCGGTTACTTCGTCCAACCGCACAGTTAAGTTGCGCACCTCTCTGCGCAGCTGTTTTACCTCGGCGAAGGCAAATATCCCCATGAATGCGCCGACAATGATGGTGACGACCAGCAGGACGCCGAGCAGGACAAGGTTTTCCATAGTGTTCTATCAGCTTTTATTGTTCTGTTTTCCCAGCGCATAGCGATTGCGACCTGACAATGAGATCTACACGCCCGACGCCTTTGCCGCTACTCCTTAGCCCAACGATCCAGGTTGGCGGCGATACTTGCCAGCCGCTCCAACGGATCGTGGCTTGCCAGCAGTTCCACTCGCGCCGCGTCCTCCAGCGGCAGCAGTTGTGCCAGCTGCCAGGATAAGGCCTCCGCGGACTCAACCGGCGCAAATTTCAATGCCAGGCTTGCCGCGTGTTGCTTCAGCTCATTCAGTACCGCAAGCAGGCCGTCACAGCTCTCCGGCACCGGGTGGGACTCTTCATCTGGCAACCACTCCACTTCCGCCATCAGTAGGCCGTCCTCCTCGCGATGGGTTTCCAGCACGCGAAAGCGGGACTCGCCGGCCACGTCAATATGCAGCAGCCCCTCTTCACCCTGACTCCAATCCACCACACGGACATAGAGCCCCAGCGGCCACACCTCCGAAGGACCCACCTCTTTGCCGCTACGAATCAACACCACCCCAAAGCCGGTGTCGGACTTCAGGGATTCGGTCACCAACCGCAGATAGCGCTGCTCGAAGATACGTAACGGCAGCGTCACCCCGGGGAACAGGGCCATGTTGAGGGGAAAGAGCGGAATAAGGGACAAAGTGATGACTCTCTGGTTGAACGTGAATGGGACAACGATACCACTCCTGCGGATGGCACAAGAATAATCTCCCGACGCGCAAACAAAAAATCGCGCCATCTGATCTATGCTCAGAACTATATGCGAAGTGAAATCGCAGATGAGCAACGCGGTTGCCCATCGACGATCGTGAATCAAGAGGTATCACCATGCGTTGGCGTCAGGGTCGCAGAAGCTCGAATGTTGAAGACCGCCGCGGGGAACAATCGCCAGGAGGCGGCGGCCTGGGAGGGATGGGCAACCTGCTCGCGCTGGCCCCATTCCTGCTGCGCAGCAAAACCGGCTGGCTGATTCTCGCCGCCCTCGCCGCCCTGTACTTCTTTGGCGGCAACCTGTTTAGCGGCATGCAGACAACCGAATCCCCTAGCCTCGGCCCGGATTCGCAGACCGCACCGGGTACCCCCGGCGCCACCGACGAACTGGCGGAATTTGTTGCGGTGGTACTCGGGTCCACCGAAGACGTGTGGGGCGGTATTTTCCAGCAGGCGGGCTCCCAGTACACGGCGCCCAAGCTGGTGCTGTATACCGACGCGGTGCGCTCCGCCTGCGGCTTGAGCTCTGCGGCGGTAGGCCCCTTCTACTGCCCCGGTGACCAGAAGGTGTACCTGGACCTGAGCTTCCTCAACGAGCTGAAAAAACTGGGGGCTCCCGGGGATTTCGCCTTCGCCTATGTGATTGCCCACGAGGTTGGCCACCATGTGCAAAACCTCCAGGGTACGTCCGCCCAGATACAGCAGGCGCGCATGCGCGCGGATAAAGTCACCGCAAACCGGCTGTCGGTAATGCTGGAGCTACAGGCAGACTGCTATGCCGGCGTTTGGGCGTTTTACGCCAATCGCGACAAGCAAATGCTGGAACCCGGCGATGTTGAAGAGGGGTTGCGCGCGGCCGCGGCCGTCGGTGATGACCACCTGCAACGTCGCGCCGGCCGCGCCGTATCTCCCGACGCATTTACCCACGGCAGCGCAGAACAACGGGCCTACTGGTTCAACCAGGGATTTAGTACCGGTGATGTGAACAAGTGCAATACGTTTGCTGCGCTGTCCGGTCGGTGAGTAGCGCCCGAGATCGTTAAGCACTAAGCTTGCCGCTCAAGAAACACTTCATCACCAATAAATAGGGAGATACCCGTGCCAAGAGCAACAGCACGCCACATTCTGGTAGAAACTGAAGCCCAGTGTCAGGACCTGAAAAAGCAAATCGAAGACGGCGCCGATTTCGGAAAAATTGCGCAGCAGTATTCCAAGTGCCCATCCGGCCGCAATGGCGGCGACCTGGGTGAATTCGGTCAGGGTCAGATGGTGCCGGAATTCGACAAGGTGGTTTTCAACGATGAGTTGAACAAGGTACACGGCCCGGTGAAAACCCAGTTTGGTTATCACCTGCTGGAAGTGACCAGCCGCACCGCTTGATTTAAAGGCTCAGGGCATCAAAAACACGGATGCCCGATACTAGGTTGAGGGGCGGCGCCTAGTCCGTGCCTCACAGAATTTGGCCTCGGTGGCGATACCGCCACCGGGACCAGAACAAAGCACCCGCCCCCGAGTTATCCGTTACTCAGCGCTTCCCTCAACACTTGCCTCAGTACTTGTCTCAGCCTGCCATTCGAACAGGTTCATCTCGATGAAGAAGAACGCTACCAGCCACAGGAAGGCATCCCAGAAATCCAGGAAGCTGCCATTTACGCCCCAGTAGATCGCGCACAGCAACAGGGTGAAGTAGAGAATGCCTTTGATGACCTGGGAATAACGCATGATGGAATCGGACAGCTGGTGACGCAGCTGCAGCCAAACATCAAAGGTCAGAATCGCAACCACCAGCAGCCAGGCACCGGAGTTAATCACATCTACCCAAGCCAGCCACTGAATCTCACGCCAGACTTCCGCAGAGCCCACAACCTGCGCATCCGCCAGCTGCAGCAGGCTCGCATCCGCCAGCGAACCACAATTGGCCGCCGTCAGCGCCACATAGTCATCCTGTTCCAGCACCATGGACCAGCCGCCGTTCGCCGCCAGGTCACAGGCTGCCGCCGACGCAGGGAGAAGATTGGTCACGGTCACCATCTCGGAGAAGTAACCGTAGAAGGAGTAAACAATAAACACGTAACAGAACGCGGACACCGCGTTCAGCGCCCACTTGGTTGCGCCCTTCAGTTTCTCGTCGGACAGCACCCAGGTTTCCAATTCGAATACCAGCAGCAGCACCACCCATGCCAGGGTATCGATGGAATCGTTATAGGCCTCGATAATTTTGCCCAGGCTGATGCCATCGGCGAATACGGTACCCGCGGCCGCGTGGTTTTCTAAGAAAAACGCATACACGTTGTACGCCAGCAAACTGTACACAACGTACTTAAAAATCTTGAACAGGGTATAGCGATTAGCGGATAGACCGGCCAAAGAAACCACCTCGGACATTGGCGAAGAACCTCGATAGCGTGATTATTGTTGTTACTTACTCAAGTCTGAACACGTTGCTTGGTTAGCTGCGAGTCCTGCGACTGTTGGATTTGCCGCAAGAAACAGCAATATCGAATAATTATTCGGTTTTTGCAACCACCGGCACGCAATTTCACCTCATAGCACGATATTTCTCAAGCTGGGATCAAACGCGGAAATTGTTTCAGTTGGCCACCGCGCGCTGCGGTTCGAGGCCGGAAGCACCATCGTCAAATAGACGGTCAAAGCGCACCTCTGGCTCAGACCAGGCACCGTTAATGCGGTAGCTGACGCTGGCGACACGGTCCACCTGCTTCTTGAATACCTTACTGATCAGGTAAACCCCCGCTGCCGCGGGCAGGCCACCTGCCAGCGCCGCAACAAAAGCGAGGTTGTTACCAACGGGCAGGGTCGCCACCAGCGTCAGGTTCAGATCTTCGCGCTGCAGGTTCACACGGCCCGCCATCTGCAACTCACTGGTAGGGCCTTCCACCTGAATGGGTACCGCGATCAGCAATTCGCCGTCCCCTTCGAAATACACCTCGCCATGCACCCGGTCAAAGGTCAGGCCACTTTGTACCAGGTCGGAGAAATCCAGGCGCAGACGCCGCGCCCAGGTATCGAAGTTGAACAGGGAAAGCAGCCGCAACAGGGATGTGCCGGCATTGTCGCTGGCACGCAGAAAGCGACCGTTGCGGATATCGATGCGGATTTCGCCATTCATACCGTTGGGGCGCACCATGGCGGGCGAACCGCTCCAGCGCAACGCCGTATCAAATACTGCTGAGCGACTCTCGATGGCCGCTTCCTGCCCCCAGGCCTGCAGTACGTCACCGAGGTTATCGCCACTCAGGCGACCGATAAACTGGGTGGACTCGCTGCCATCGGCGTCGCGCATCCACATCAGCTGAGCACCCAGACGATTTTCTCCTTCGCCACGCCCCTCGATGCGTAAACCGCGCATTGCGCCCTGGATCTCACTGACCACCAGACGCTCCTCGGAAGGACGCAAGCGGAACGACCAGGGTCCCATATCTTCCTCTCCGAGCCACAAGTTTTCGGTGGAGAAATCCACCCGCGGCAAAGCGGTGAAATCAAACCCTTGCCAGCGGTCCTGCACCGCCTCGCGTACCGCCGTTTCCGTCAGTTCACGGGTTTCCTCTTCATCGTCGCTGCTCTGGGCTTGCGCCTTGGCCAGTGCCGGCAGCCGGAGGTGTGCAAGTTTCAGGTTCAGCGGCGAGGTGGAATTGAGAAGCCCGGTCAATTCGCCAGCCGCGGTTTCACTGTCAAACTGCAGTTGCCAGTCGGCACCCAACCCGCGACCGCGCGCGTGGATGTTTTCGATCTGTACCGCCTCAGACACTCGCAACAGATCGGTACTGAGATCGAGGACGATGGGTAATGCCGAAGCATCATCCCCGGTTGTTGGCTCAGCGGGACTTGCCGTATAGATTTCCAGCGCCTCTTTCCAGGGCGCAAAATCCACAACCGCCAGATCACCAAACACAGAAATACCCGGGGAGTCTGGCAGCGTGGCGGGCGCATTCAGCGCGATGGCGGCGCGCTCCAGCTTACCGTCGACCTGCCACAGCTGCCCCTGCAAATGCTCACCATAACTGAGGTGGTACAGGTTGCCTTCATCCCCGATTGGCACCCGCATAACAAAACGGGATTTTTCCCCGGCCGGTTTTCCAAGCGGAGCCGGCAGGCCCACTGCAACCTGTTGCAGATCGGATGAAATTTCCAGAATTGCGCCGTACGGCTTTTCCTTGGACTTGGACGGAATGGTAACCAGCGCCTGATAATCGAGGTCGCCGTCCATCCACTGCAATTCCGGGCGCCCACTCCAACGGCCGATAGCAGCGGTGTTCGCACTGCCATTCACGACCACTTGCGTATCGCGCTCGTCACCTGCACCCAGGTGCTGAATGGATGCCTGTAACGGCTGTCCCCACAAGGCGCCACGAAAGCTGGAGCCCTCCAGACCTTTCTCGCTGTGGTAACGCACCCTGCCGTTCAGCTTGTCGATCTGCAGGTTCAATTTCTGCAGGTTCAGCTCGCTCCCGGCAAGCGTCAGGTCGATATCCTGCAGCGGTGCAAATTTGGCCCCGCCCATGGGCTGGGCTATCTTCAGTGTGCCCTGCATATCACCATTCAGAGACCAGTGATCAAAGGCATCACCCAGCTTGTCGCGCAAGGGCGATTCACGCAGCAACTTCAAACCATCTGCAGCGGGCCCTTTCAGGTTCGCGGAGACATCCAGGCGCGAGCCACCCGGCGCGGGTGAAATACGCACGGCGACATTTTCACCATCTACCTGCCACAGCTTCGCCGTGGGAGCCACCACCAGTACTTCCGAATCATTGATCCCGAGGTGGCCATTCACTTGCTCTGCAACGGGCCAACCGCTGGCGTAACGCAAACTGCTGTCGGCAATGTCGGCCTGCAGCTGCACTGTCTGCCGCTGCTTGTTCTTGCCTAACGCGAGCAATGCCGCATCCTCGCCTTGCCGATAGCTGTAGCCCCGATAAATAAACCCGGCGGTGGGAATTCGCCCCGTGTTATCCACACCAATGCTGTCATTCAGCCACTTGCGCAGATCGGCACTCACAACCGTCGGCACCAGGTGACGCTGCTCGGCTACCGCGACATTGCGCAAGCCGAGCGCCAGGGTAAAGTCGGACGGACGGGTAAATGGAACGATGGGAATCTGCAGCAGGAACTGGCCGCGGAAAGCACCTTCAGCGGGCACCTGCGCCTGCTGGCCAACCGCCGCAGCGTCCAACAAAAGAGGACCCGAGTATACGGATACGGTGTCGTGCTCGCGATCCACATCCCAGGCCACGGTGCCGCGGGCGGAGGTAAAATTGAATGGCGCTTCATACAGCATGGGAAAATGCGCGCTGAAGCCGCTCTGGCTATCGAGCTCAACCCGACCACCCTGACCGTTCAGCGACAGGAAGCCGTTGACGCCGGTCACCGCCGGCGCGCCGCGGTGAGCGCCCGCGGCGACATCGTGCAAGTTGGCGGAAATGGTTACTTCGCCATTCACCCGGGACAGGCGCACATTTTGCAATTCACCGGTAGGTTCCAGCGCCTGCAACCACTCGTCAGCTTTCGACGGAATCAGCTCCAGCACGCGCAGTACTCGGTGCCAGGCCTGCAGTTCAATCTGATCCAGCGCCAACTGGAGATTGCCCTGCTGGTCGCCGCTTGCCTGTAGGTTCACGTCCGGCACTTCCAGCTGCTGCCAGTTGAGCCCCAGATCTTGCAGCACGAGCTCCCATTTTTCGCCGGGGCGCCAGTTGCCGGAAATATTGCTCGACAGGGCGTTCAAAGTACCCAGCGCACCCACGGGCACTTTTCGGGTGTCGGCATCACCGGCAGACGCGGCGTCCTCCGCAACCTGTGAGAGGCTCAAATTACCGCGCAGGCTGTAACCGGATTCCGCATCCGAACTAAGCCACAGGCGCCCGCCAGCCAGTTTGCGGCCGGGCCAGTAGAGTTTCTCGGGAAGGGGGGACAACTGGTACATCAGCCCGATCAGGTCTGCGTCTACCAGTAGTTCATTCAACTGTGCGTAGCCGCGCAGGGTGAACGCTTCTTTGCGACGGGGGTCTCCGCGCCCTTCCAGCACCAGGCGCAGGCTCTCCTCACCGCTGTTCAGGCTCTGCACTGCACCGGTAACAAATGCCCGCGCCACCAAACGATGGAAGCTACCACTGTTCTCAAGCTGGATTTCCTTCAGATTGACATTCGCCGACTGCCCATCGGTAAGAGAGAGCGCAATACTGGCGTCGCGCACCAGTACCTTGGGGCCGAGCTGGAAAATACGTGCCGGGTCGCCCAGACGCACGCCATCGGTAGTTGGGGTTGCCGGCTGGCTGGCACGAGGGAACCCACGCACCTGCCAGCCGCCCTCCGCCCGCTGTTCCAGGGCCGCGGAGAAACCGTCAACCTCGAGGTTTTTCCAGATCAGTTCGCGATTCCACAGGCTTGCCAGCAGATCCAGGTGGAACAGGCCACGGCGCAGTGCGACCTGGCCTTCTTCACCAATCTTGAGGCCATCCAACTGCAGGGCAACTTCCAGTGCCTGCCAGCGCAGCGAGATATGCTCGAGCGCCACCGGCGCGCCCAGCTGTTGCGACAGCCAGCTGCTGATTTGCGGGCTGTACTTGCTTACTTGAGGTGAGAGGATACGCCCGGTCTGCACCAGGATCGCCAGGGAGATCACCAAGACCACCACCAGTAACCAGAACTTGCGGACGAACCAGCGCAACCACAGCATCAGGCAGACTCTCCCAGAGGAGAGGCCATGCTCGGGCGCACGCACGCAGTCTTGGTCGGACGATCACACCAGTACAATGTCGTACTGCTCCTGGTTATAAATAGGCTCCACCTGAAACTGAATCGGGCGGGCAATAAATTCTTCCAAATCTGCCACGTTGGCAGATTCCTCATCCAGCAGCAGGTCAATGACCACCTGGCTGGCTAGCACCATAATCTTGTCGCTGTCGTAGGCGCGCGCTTCGCGAATGATCTCGCGGAAAATTTCGTAGCACACGGTTTCCGCGGTCTTAAGCGTACCGCGGCCGGCACATACCGGGCAGGGCTCGCACAGCATCTGACCGAGGGACTCGCGGGTGCGCTTGCGGGTCATCTCCACCAGCCCGAGCTCAGACACCCCGGTAATACTGCTTTTCGCGTGATCGCGCTCCAACGCCTTCTCCAGCGTGCGCAGCACCTGGCGCTGGTGCTCGGTATCCTGCATATCGATAAAGTCGATAATGATAATGCCACCGAGATTGCGCAGGCGCAGCTGGCGGGCGATCGCGGTGGCGGCTTCCAGATTGGTCTTGAAGATGGTCTCTTCGAGGTTGCGATGCCCAACAAACGCGCCAGTGTTTACGTCAATGGTGCTCATCGCTTCGGTCTGCTCGACGATCAGGTAACCCCCGGACTTCAGCGTCACCTTGTTCTCCAGCGCCTTGCGGATTTCCTCTTCCACACCATACAGGTCGAACAGCGGGCGCTCGCCAGGGTAGTGCTCGATACGCGGCGCAACTTCCGGCGCGTACTTGCTAGTGAACTTGGCGGCGCGGGCGTGGGCCTCCCGCGAGTCAATTCGGATTTTTTCCGTGTGCGGGCGGGCCAGATCACGCAACGCTCGCATAAACAGCGGCAGGTCCTCGTAGATGATCGATGGCTCTTTTTCAGCCTTGATACGCTGCTCCAGCTCATTCCAGAGCCTGTACAAAAATGGAATGTCGCGCAGTAATTCTTCTTCGCTGACCCCTTCGGCGACGGTGCGCAGGATAAAGCCGCCATCGCCGCTCAGTCCCTCGTCCGCCAGCTTGGTGGAGGCCAGATCCACCAGAGTGCGCAGGCGCTCACGCTCGGACTCATCCTCGATGCGGTTGGAGATACCGATATGCCGGGTCTGCGGCATATACACCAGGTAACGGGCGGAAACCGACAGGTGCGTGGTGAGGCGCGCCCCTTTACTGGAGATCGGGTCCTTGACCACCTGCACCACCAGCGACTGCCCCTCGCGCACCAGTGCGCGGATATCGGCCACCTCACCCTCGCGGGATTCCATACCCTCGTCATCCAGCGGCGCGATATCCGAGGCGTGGATAAACCCGGCGCGCTCCAGCCCGATATCGACGAACGCGGCCTGCATACCCGGCAGCACACGCACCACCTTGCCCTTGTAGATATTGCCGACAATACCGCGGCTAACGGTGCGCTCCAGGTAAACCTCCTGCAGCACGCCGTTTTCTACCAGCGCCACACGGGTCTCCATGGGCGCCACATTGATCAATAATTCTTCACTCACCGGGCCGCTACTCCTCGATCATCCCTGCATCGACGCGCCGATCAAACTGCCAGAAGGGGATGCCCGCGCGCTCCAGAAAACCCGACAGGGTTTCCAGCGGCAATCCCACCACATTGCTGTAACTGCCGTGGATGGAGGCCACCAGCAGAGCACCCTTGCCCTGAATGCCGTAACCACCCGCTTTGTCGCGAGGCTCGCCGGTATTCCAGTAGTCTTCAATCAGGCGATCACTCAATTCACGAAACCGTACCCGGGTTTCGACCACAGTACTGAACGACTGATCCCCATCGGTCAGGCAAATGGCGGTGAGCACCGCGTGCTCGGTGCCGGACATAAGCGCCATCATGCGGCGAAAATCGGCGAAATCCCGCGGTTTTTCCAGCACCTCATCCTGCACAATACCCAGGGTATCAGCGCCCAGAGACCAGACCGCGGCGCCCTCTTCTACTTCCGCCTGCGCCAGCCCGGCGCGGGCCTTTTCCTGGGCAAGGCGCAGCACATATTCCCGCCCGGACTCATCAGGGCGACGACGTTCTTCTACCGAAGTGGCAGCAGAGAAAAACGGAACCCCTATCTGCGACAGCAGCTCGGCGCGCCGGGGGGAACCCGAGGCAAGGAGCAGGCGTGGCGCGGAGGTGGTTTGTCGGGTGTCTGGCTGTGGCACGGGCAACGCTTATGATTATGTATTTGCTGGACGAAATATCAGAACGCCTGATTATAGCGGCCACGCTCGAAAAATAACCGCCCCTTAAGGTTACTTAACGCAAATTTTGCTCGAGTTTTTATTCCGGGGCTTGGATAACTGTTCGCGGCAAGGCCAGGAACTGAGGCATTATCGGACCCGCAGGCTGGAAGCGGTGCGGTGCAGCCAGGGGGTGACCACCGGCCACAACACCGCTGTAGTCAGCGCCGGCCACAGGAAGGTCAACCCCGGCACCGACTTGCCCGCCAGGCTGTGCACCCAGTTGCCCAGCAACTGGTTAATCCCCACCAACACAAACACCCACATCAGCTGCTGCCCCGGGTTAAATGCGCGGGTACGGCGGTAGGTCAACAGACTGAAATAGGCGAGCACCGCCAGAGACAGGGCGTGCGCCCCGAGGGTGGCCCCGGTCACCAGGTCTTCCGCGAACCCCACCATCCAGGCAAAGCCCACCCCCAGTTCCTGGGGCATGCGGGTCGTCCAGAAAATCACCACCAGAGCGCAGAACGCAGGCCGGAACCAAAGCCAGTCGGTGGGCAGTGGCATCACCGCTAGCAGCAGCGCAATCACCACGGTAAACAGGATAAACCAGCGATTGTGGGCATCCATTCGCTCAGTCCTGCCCCTCGTCTGTGGGCGCATTCAGTACCGCCAACACAAAACGACTGCGGTTCATACGCCCGCGAGGCTCCACATCCACGTCGGCAAAGGCACGCCCGGGATCACGCTTGACCGAAATCACCTCGCCTACCGGGTAGCCCGCGGGAAAGCGCCCGCCGAGCCCGGAGCTCAACAGGAGGTCGCCCTCGCGGATATCACTGGTGTTGGCCAAATGGCGCAACTTGAGTCGGTACAGGTCTCCGGTTCCCTCGGCCACTGCACGCACACTATTGCGCAGTACCTGCACCGGCAGGGCGTGGTTGGCGTCGGTAATCAACAGAACCCGGCTGGAAAAGTCCCCGGCCTCAATCACCTGCCCCAGCAGGCCACTGGCATCCATGATCGCGGCACCCTGCACCACGCCATCGCTGCGGCCTTTATCGATAATCAGTACATGCTCAAGCGGGTCCGGCGACACACCGATCACCTGTGCCACCAGTACACGCTGATTCACGCTCTCGGCGGAGTTCATCAATTCTTTGAGCTGGGTATTTTCCGCGCGAACCGCGGCGAGCAACTGGGCCTGCTGCTCGAGCAGCATCACTTGGTGCTTGAGACGGCTGTTTTCCTCCAGCAGCTCATCGCGGGTGCGCCACTGCTCGCCAGCCCAATCCCCCACCCTGGAAGGGGTTCCGGTCAGCCAGTAAAAGGGAGCAGCCAAACTGGAGAGGCGCTCGCGCACCGGGTTCAGCCAGTCGGTGTAGAGATTGATCAGGATCAGCGCCGTCGCCACCAGCCCCAGCGCAAGGATGCGGGATTCCGGTGACGGGCCTCGGGTAAATAGCGGTTTAATGGGCGGCCCCCATCGACCTGTTCATCAATGATGTTCTTATTGGTCTGTGCGCGTATCCGTACGCTGGTGAATCGGCGGCGCTCGGCCCGGGTATTCCGTCAGGAAGTCATCGGGACGCAATCGGCGCTCCATGAGCACCGCCGTCGCAAACTGGCGGCAACCAGCTGCGTGTCGGGATTACCTGGAATCTCAGCTGGAAACCAGATACAGACGGCTCTTGTCCATCATATCCAGTGCCTGGCCACCACCGCGGGCAACACAGGTCAACGGATCATCGGCGACAATCACCGGCAGACCGGACTCTTCCATCAGCAGGCGGTCCAGGTCGCGCAACAGCGCGCCACCACCGGTTAGCACCATGCCGCGCTCGGCGATATCCGAGGCCAGTTCGGGGGGTGACTGTTCCAGCGCGCTCTTCACCGCCTGCACGATGCCGGTCAGCGGCTCTTGCAGGGCTTCCAGAATCTCGTCGCTGTTCAGGGTGAAGCTACGCGGCACACCCTCTGCCAGGTTGCGACCGCGCACGTCGATCTCACGTACTTCACTGCCGGCATAGGCACAGCCGATTTCTTCTTTGATGCGCTCGGCAGTGGCATCGCCAATGACGCTGCCGTAGTTGCGGCGCACATAGTTAACGATGGCTTCGTCAAAACGGTCACCGCCAATGCGCACGGAGTCGGAGTACACCACACCATTCAGCGAGATGATCGCGATCTCGGTAGTACCACCACCGATATCCACCACCATGGAACCACTGGCTTCTTCCACTTTCAGGCCGGCGCCGATCGCCGCCGCCATAGGCTCTTCGATCAGCCACACCTCACGAGCACCCGCACCGAGGGCGGACTCACGAATCGCGCGGCGCTCAACTTCGGTAGACTGGCAGGGCACACACACCAGAACCCGCGGGCTCGGGCGCATCCAGCTGTTCTCGTGCACCTTCTTGATGAAGTGCTGCAGCATCTTCTCGGTGACCTGGAAGTCTGCGATCACACCGTCTTTCAGCGGGCGAATCGCGGTGATATTGCCTGGGGTACGGCCCAGCATACGCTTGGCTTCCACGCCAACCGCTTCCACAATTTTGGTTCCGTTGTAGTGACGGATAGCAACAACAGACGGCTCGTCGAGGACTACGCCGCGATCGCGCACGTAGATAAGCGTGTTGGCAGTACCCAGGTCGATAGAGAGATCACTGGAGAACATGCCCCGCAAACGTTTAAACATGGAATTCGATTACCTTAATTCTTCTGTAGTACAACACCCGAGCGGGATCAGGTGCCGAGAGCGCAAACTAGTGTGAACAGCGCCCCCAGCTGGAGATGCGTCACAGGATAATTAGTCCACGCAAACAATTCTGTGTTCCGGACGGCGTTTTCGTCCGCTCTTCGACGAATAAGCCAGAGACAACGGTGACCTGGCCAGAATCGGCAAACTCTAACAATGGCGGGGGTTAAGGGCAAGGCTAAATAATAAGCATAAAGAGTTTCCCCGACAGGTATGGTAAATTTGCGCTCCTTCTATTCCCGCCAGCCCCGCGAATCCGGGCCTGGCCGCAAATTAGCCAATGAGAAGCTGGAGTCTCTATCCCCATGGCCGTGGACGCGCAAACCATCGAAAAGCTGGCCGAACTGGCCCGCATCGCCATTTCCGAAGAAACCATAGACGAAGTCAGCAGCCGACTGGGCGACGTGCTGCAGCTGGTGGACCAGCTACAGGCGGTCAATACCGATGGTGTTGAACCCATGGCCCATCCGCTGGATGAGGTACAGGTCCTGCGCAAAGACGCCGTAACCGAGCCCAACCGCCGCGAAGCATTCCTAGCCCTGGCACCCCAATCGGAAGCGGGCCTCTACCTGGTCCCCAAAGTCATCGACTGAACCTCGACCTGACCGACCAAACAAGCACCGACTTGGGCCACCACAGAATAGACAAGAAACCGGATTTCCAATGCATCAGTTGACCATCGCCGAGATCATCCGCGGCCTGCGCGACAAACAATTCTCCAGCGTTGAACTCACCAGCCACTATCTGGAACGCATCCAGCAGCTCGACAGCCAGTTCAACAGTTTTATCACCGTCACCAGCGAGCAAGCGCTGAATGAGGCTGCAGCTGCCGACGCTCGCCTGGCGCAGGGCGACGCCCCGGCCCTGTGTGGTGTGCCTGTGGCGCACAAGGATATTTTCTGCACCAACGGCGTACGCACCAGCTGTGGCTCGAAGATGCTCGACAATTTCGTGCCGCCCTACGACGCCACCGTAATCGACAACTTCCAGCAGGCGGGCGCCATCAGCCTGGGCAAGACCAATATGGATGAGTTCGCAATGGGCTCTTCCAACGAAACCAGTTTTTACGGCGCAGTGAAAAACCCCTGGGATGTGGAACGCATTCCCGGCGGTTCCTCTGGCGGTTCCGCCGCTGCAGTCGCGGCATTGCTGGCACCGGGCGCAACGGCCACCGACACCGGCGGCTCGATTCGCCAGCCCGCCGCCATGACCGGCACCACCGGTCTCAAGCCGACCTATGGCCGTGTGTCGCGCTGGGGCATGATTGCGTTCGCCTCCAGCCTGGACCAGGGCGGCCCGATCACGCGCACCGCGGAAGACGCCGCGCTGATGCTGTCGGTAATGGCGAGCCCCGATGCGAAAGACTCCACCTGCCTGGATCGCCCGGTGCAGGACTACACCGCGCACCTGAACGACTCCATCGCCGGCCTCAAGATCGGTGTGCCGAGCGAATACTTCGGGGAAGGCCTCGACAGTGAAGTGGGCGCGCGCGTCCAGGACGCACTGAAGGAATACGAAAAGCTCGGTGCCGAGCTGGTGGAAATCAGCCTGCCCCACAGCAAGCTGGCGGTACCGGCCTATTACGTGATCGCACCGGCAGAGGCCTCAGCCAACCTGTCGCGTTTCGATGGCGTGCGCTACGGCTACCGCTGCGAAAACCCCGCGGACCTGCGCGATCTGTATATGCGCTCCCGCGGCGAAGGCTTCGGCGAAGAAGTGAAACGCCGTATTTTAGTCGGCAGCTACGCCCTGTCTGCCGGCTATTACGATGCCTACTACAACAAGGCCCAGCAGGTACGCCGCCTGATCAAGCAGGACTTTGTCGATGCCTTCGACAAGGTCGACGTCATCATGGGGCCAACCGCTCCCAACCCCGCATTCAAACTGGGCGAGAAAAATGCCGACCCGGTGGCTATGTACCTGGAAGACATTTACACCATCGCCACCAACCTGGCCGGCCTGCCCGGCATGTCCATCCCCTGCGGTTTCGCCCACGGCCTGCCCGTCGGCCTGCAGATCATTGGCAACTATCTGGACGAGGCGCGCATGCTGAATGTGGCGCACCAGTTCCAGCAAGCCAGTGACTGGCATCAACAAACCGCCCCGGCAGCAGAATAAGGAGACGCGACATGGAATGGGAAGTCGTAATCGGGTTGGAAGTGCATGTGCAACTGGCCACCCAATCAAAAATTTTCTCCGGCGCCAGCACCGCGTTTGGTGCCGACCCGAATACCCAGGCCTGCGCGGTAGACCTGGCCATGCCCGGTACTCTACCGGTACCTAATGAAGAAGCCTTCCGCTTCGCCGTGATGTTTGGCCTGGCCATGAACGCGGAAATCGGCAAGCGCTCCGTATTCGAGCGCAAAAACTATTTTTACCCGGACCTGCCCAAGGGCTACCAGACCACCCAGCTGGAGCAACCAATCGTCGGCAAAGGCCAGATCGAGATCCACCTGGAAGATGGCAGTAGCAAGACCGTGCGCCTGCACCACGCGCACTTGGAAGAAGATGCGGGCAAATCCCTGCACGATGCTGTTTTTGATACTGGTCACGGCATGTCCGGCATCGACCTGAACCGCGCCGGCACCCCACTGATCGAGATCGTGTCCGAGCCGGATATGCGCAGTGCCGCCGAGGCCGTGGCCTATCTGAAAAAGATCCACAGCATCGTGACTTACCTGGGTATTTCCGACGGCGACATGTCCCAGGGCTCCCTGCGCTGTGACGCCAACGTTTCCGTGCGCCTCAAGGGCGAGGAAGAATTGGGCACCCGCACCGAAATCAAAAACCTGAACTCCTTCCGCTTTATCGAGAAGGCAATCAAGGTAGAGGCCCAGCGTCAGATCGACCTGATCGAAGACGGCGGCAAGGTGGTACAGGAAACCCGCCTGTACGATGCGGACAAGAACGAAACCCGCTCCATGCGCAGCAAGGAAGTCGCCAACGACTACCGCTACTTCCCCTGCCCGGACCTGCTGCCGGTGGTACTGTCGGACGAATACGTTGAGCAGATACGTGGCGACCTGCCGGAACTGCCAGACGCGAAGTGCGCGCGCTTTGAAAAGGAATACGGCCTGTCTGCCTACGACGCAGACCAGCTGACTCAGGAGCGCCCCACGGCAAACTACTTTGAGCAGGTTGCGGCAAAAAGCGGTGAAGCCAAACTGGCGGCCAACTGGGTAATGGGTGAACTCGCAGCGCTGTTGAACCGTGAAGAGAAATCCATTGAGCAGTCCCCGGTAAACGCCGAGCATTTGGCGGGCCTGATTGCGCGCATCAAGGACGGCACCATTTCCTCAAAGATCGCCAAGCAGGTGTTTGAGGCGATGGCCAATGGCGATGGCGACGCGGATGCGGTGATTGAGGCCAAAGGGCTGAAGCAGGTCTCCGACACCGGCGCCATCGAGAAGCTGGTGGACGATGTGATTGCAGCCTCCACGGCGCAGGTAGAGAACTACCGCAATGCCGATCCGGACAAGCGCCCCAAAATGATGGGTTTCTTTGTCGGTCAGATCATGAAAGCCTCCAAAGGCCAGGCGAACCCGCAGATGATCAACAAGATCCTGAAAGAGAAACTGGACGCCCTGCTCTGAGGTTAAGACTGGGGCTGAAACCGGAGGCATTGGTGGTATCACCCCACCTCCGGTGGCGCCCGGACAAGAGTTACAACAGACCACGCAAGGAATTAACAAGTGAGCCTGAAAAAAGACAAACAAAAAGTTCTCGGTGAAGTGTTCGACGATGCACGTATCGCCGGCTTTCTCGAAGGTGAAGCCCCGGAAGGGTTTAACCGCGACTTCTACCTGCTAGAGCGCGCATACCGCGGCATGAAAGCAGAAAACTTTGAAACCTTCGTGCGACTGTTCAAGGAAGAGGGCCTCGACCTGAACAGCCAGAGCCCGGAAGGCCAGACTCTGCTGGCACGCATTGGCGAGCACGAGCAGAGTGCCGAGTACGGCGAAATCCTGAAGGCCGCGGGAGCGCAGTAACCCATGACCTCCAACCCGGCACATGGCGTACACGCACTGATCCGGGGGGCGCAGCTGCTTACCCGGAAAGAGCTGCGCCCGTTCATCATTATCCCCCTGCTCATCAACCTGGTGCTGTTTATCGCGCTGGGTATCGTGATGATCAGCCAGTTCGACGACCTCGGCCGCTACATCGGCAGCCTGCTCACCGACACCCCGGTAGACACCTCCAACATGTCCTGGTGGCGCGCCATTCTCGCCACCGGCGCAGACTGGGCGGCGAGCGTGTTCCAGTGGCTGGCCTGGTTGATCGCCATTGTTGTCGTGCTGCTGTTCTTCTTCGTGTACGGCTACCTGTTCGGGATTATCACCAACATCATTGCCGCCCCGTTTAACGGTCTGCTGGCAGAGAAAGTCGAAGAACTGTTGACCGGTCACCCGCCGCCCCCGGAAGCCTTGCACAGCATGGTATTCCGCACCCTCGGCCGGGAACTGCGCAAGCTGATGTACTTTATTGGCTGGGGTATCGTGATCTTTGTGATCGCCCTGCTCACCAGCTGGACCGTATTTATTCCTGCCCTGCTCGGCGCACTCTGGGGCGCTTGGTGTATGGCGATTCAGTATGTGGATTATCCGCTGGATAACCACCAGCGTTCATTCAGCGAATTGAAGAGCGTGCTGCTGCGCAAGAAATTCACCACCCTCGGTTTTGGTGGCAGTGTGATGCTGGCGAAGATGGTGCCGATCTTGAATATTTTTGTGATGCCGGCGGCGGTTGCCGGTGGCACGGCGTTATGGGTGGAGCGCATCTGGTCCGATGGCGACCCGGGCAAGGGACCAAACGGGCGGAGTTTCCCGGTCGACCCGGCACCGACTGCGAAAACAAAGAAATGGCCGAAAGGTATTGAGGGTCCGAAAGACGACCAGTAAGCAGGCATAAAAAAACGCGGGTATTTCCCGCGTTTTTTTATGCGCAATAAACCGCTGAAAAATCAGCGGCGAGAGCGGCCACCACCACCTCGACGTCCACCGCGATGACCTCCACGGTCATTGCGATCGCCACCACTACTGCGCTTCACTTCCACCTTGGGCGGTGCAACCAGCAGCTCTTCCGGCGGTACTTCGCACTTCAGTTTGCTGCCAAGCAAGGTCTCGATCGGCTCCAGGCGCATCGCATCGTCTTCACAGGCGAAGCTGATGGAGGTGCCCTTCTTGCCCGCACGTCCGGTACGGCCGATACGGTGTACGTAATCTTCCGGCTCTTCCGGCAGGGTGTAATTCACGACGTGGCTGATACCGTCGATGTGAATACCACGGCCCGCAACGTCAGTAGCCACCAGCACTTTGGATTTGCCGGTTTTGAAATCTTCCAGGGTACGCACGCGCTTGTTCTGCGCCACTTCTCCAGAAAGCAGACCCGCCTTGATGCCATGCGCGAGCAGGTGGTCGTGCAGGCGACGACACTGGTCGCGGCGGTTGGCAAACACGATCAAACTGTCCACATCATCCTGCTGCACGATGTTGTACAACAGCGGGTACTTTTCATCACTTGAAACCAGATACACATGCTGGGTAACGGTATCGGTTGCCACGCGCTCCGGCTCGATTTCCACAATGGTCGGCTCGGTGGTCCACTGCTCCACCAGGTCGTCTACCTCGGGGGTAAAGGTGGCGGAGAAGAACATGGTTTGACGATGGGTCTTGCGCGGCGTCTGACGCACAATACGGCGTACATCGGGGATAAAGCCCATATCCAGCATGCGGTCCGCTTCGTCGATCACCAGGATTTCGGTCTGGTCCAGGTAACAGTCACGCTTGTTGACGAAATCCAGCAGACGGCCCGGCGTTGCCACCAGAATATCCACCAGGCGTTCGTTCAGCGCCCGCTGCTGTTTCTCGTAATCCATACCGCCAACCAGGGTGTGGATTTCCAGATCCGTGTACTTACACAGGTTCTTGGCATCGTCGGCAATCTGCATCACCAGTTCGCGGGTCGGCGCAATGATCAATGCACGGGCCTCACCGGCATAGCGCTCGCCGTCAAACGGGTGCTTGAGCAGATCATCGATTACGGTAACCAGGAAGGCCGCTGTTTTACCGGTACCGGTCTGCGCCTTACCCACCAGGTCGTGACCATTGAGCGTGTGCGGGAGAGACTGCCCCTGAATCGGGGATGCGTACTGGAAACCGAGGTCCGCAATGGCGTGCATCAACGGCAGAGGCAGATCCAGATCGTGGAAGCGCACCTTGCCTTCCTGCTCTGGCACCTGGAAGTCGTCCAGTGTCCACGGCTTCTGTGGCGCCTTAGTGCGAGTATCCTTGCGGCCATCTGTGCGCTGGTCACGGCGGCGGTTGCGCTGACGTCCACGGGAGCGGCCATCCTTTCCGGAAGTGGACTTGCCCTCCGCAGAACGCTTTTCGGCACCCGGGCCAGCCTTCTGGCCTTTAGCCGGCTGCTTGGATGCATTTTCAGATTTGTCGGAGGAACGACGGAAAAACTTGCCTATCAAAAGATTGCTCGCTCAATTGCACCGGCACAGCCGCAAACCGGCCATCCCAGGTAGCCCCTGTGACCACTGGGCCACAAGAACGGGTTAAATAATCGGCGAGTATATCATCTATATGTGACGGGCGCGGGAAGCAGCGTATGAGCACCGCAAATCTGCGCCAGGTAACTGGCGCGGCTTAATCCTTCAGCATGCCGCGGCGACGTGCGATCCAGTAGTCGAGGCTCACAAAGCGCCCGCCACCGGTAAACAGCAGGGCCAACAGCATAATGAAGTAAGTGGCCGCAAACTCGATACCGTTTTTGAGCACGGTGAAGTTCCCCGCCTCGGTCAACCACTCGTAGTGCCCGTACTCCTTGAGCAGCTCGACCGCCTTTTCCTTGCGCACTGCGGCTTCCGCAATCAGATCCTTGCGCCACTCCCAGGGCATGGTGAGCGTTTGCTCCGGCAGGGCATGCCAGCCATATTGCCAGTGCGCCGCAACCGCCGCGACCACCATGGTGAACATAAGGGGAATTGCAGCCAGGCGCACACCCAGGCCAAGCACTAAGGCAATACCGCCAAAAAACTCGGTGAGTGCGGCCAGCCAGGCCAACAGCATGGGGGCGGGCAAACCTAATCCCCAGTCCGGGTTCCCGAACCAGGCCGCAACATCACCAATGCCCATCAACTTGTTCCAGCCGGCAAGAATAAAGATCGGCCCGAGGAACAGCCGCAAGGCCAGCGGCCCCAAGCCATCCAGCGGTCGCAGAAAGCGCAAGAAACCCTCATAGAATCGATTGAACCCGCTGTGCGCCCCATCCATAATCCGCTCCCGTTTTGGTGTATTGCGACTGAATCCATTTGATCCAACCTGTTCAGTAGTCGCGCAAGGCGTGAAATGCTTACACTTCACCCCCCAATTTGGTCCCGAACAGTTTAGCCCCCAACTCATAAGCCGAGCAGACTTCGCCGTAACCCCATGTTTCGAATCTATAAACGCGCCACAGCCACCGAGCTACGCCACCTCACCAATCTTGGTGGGCCGCTGGTAGTGAGCAACCTTGCGGTGGTGAGCATGGGGGTTACCGACACCATCGTCGCTGGACGCTCCGGCGAGCTGGATCTGGCTGGGCTCGCCCTGGGTTCGAGTATCTGGGCCGTATGCGCCGTCACCCTGATCGGCATGCTCGCGGCAGTGTCACCGGTGGTGGCCAATCTGCGCGGCGCCCGCGACGAACAGGGTTGCGCGCGGCAGATGAGCCAGTCGGTGTGGATTGCGCTGGTGGGCGGATTGCTGGTGGCGGGCGCATTGCTGGCGGCACCGCTGTGGAGCCAGTGGATCCAGACCGAGGAACCGGTGCGCAAAATCATGGTGCAGTACCTGCTGGCCCTAGCCACCGGGGTCCTGCCCTTTGCCTTTGGCAGTGCCCTGCGCGGTTACTGTGAAGGGATGGCACAGGTGCGCCCGGTGATGCGTATTTATCTGGCCGCGGCGGTGCTCAATGTGCCGCTGGATATCCTGTTTGTGTTTGGCTGGGGCCCGATACCCGCCATGGGCGGCGCTGGCTGTGGCTGGGCCACCAGCTTGGTTTGCTGGGCGATTGCCATCGCGCTCTACTGGCACGCAGGCAACGACCCCGCGTACCGGGCGTTGAAACTGCGGTTATTGCCGGAGCGGCCACACTGGCCGACCCTGAAGCACCTGCTGGCGGTCGGCATGCCGATCTGCGTTGGCGCCGCCGGCGAAGTCACCTTCTTCGCCAGCCTTACTTTGCTGCTGGCCTCCTACGGCGCCACCATCGTATCGGCACACCAGATTGGTATGAGCATCGGCTCCATTTTTTATCTGGTGGCCCTGGCGCTGGCTCAGGCGGTCAGTATCCGCACAGCCCAGGTACTGGGCCAGCAGCGTCCGAAACGTGCGCGCTTTGTCAGTATGGTTGGCGTGGGTAGCGGCCTGATCTATGCACTGGGTACCGGCGTGGTGCTCATTAGCCTGCGCAATTTGTTGGTACTCGCTTACACGAGCAACACGGAAATCATTGCGGTGGCTACCAATCTGCTGCTGCTGGCAGCCGCCTTCCAGCTGGTAGACGTTGCCCAGGCCATGGCCTGGGGCGCACTGCGCGGATACAAGGACACGGGGGTGCCAATGTACATACAGCTGTTTTCTTATTGGTTAATTGGCCTGCCCTCCGCTTACTGGCTGGGCGAGCAGTTCTGGGGGGTATACGGCTACTGGGTAGGAATCTGTATCGGCCTCGGCACCGCATCCCTGCTACTGCTCTGGCGACTCCAGCGCACCAGCAACAAGGCGCTGCCACCCCCACCCGCCGTGTCTGCCTAATTTCCCAGCCGATCTGCGCGCTGACCGGCCAGAATCGTAGAATCGCCAAGTGCCGCGCAATTCGCCGGGAACCGATTGGCTATACTCGCGCTCTCAGTTTCCAGACATCCGAATCATCGCGCGCGGCCAGATCGCTTTGGCCGACACGGGATTTCCAGTAAAACGGAGCTTTTCATGCGTCATCGCGCTCTGCGCCCCACCCTACTGCTTGCCCTGTATTGCCTGGCGGCACCCTCGCTGGCACTGGACGAATCGAACCAAAGCAACAAGACCCCAGAGCAGGAGCCATCAGCCCAGCAAGCCGTGCCAGCAGAGCCGTCACCCGACAGCGCGCTGCAGGAAAGTGAGCAGCGCAGCACCGGCGACCAGCCGGAAAAGCCGATCCCCAAGGCAAAAAGCGTCGAGCTCGACAAACCCGTGAGCGAAAGCGAATTGGTTGCGCCACCCGCGACCAGTGAAGAGCCTGCCCCCACGGTAGAAACCGCCCCGCCCGAAGCCCCCGCCGAGACACCGGCAGTCGAGGAACAAGAGCCTGTCGGTCGCCCGCTACAGTTACTGGGCGCCGAAGTGCCTCCGGCAACCACCACGCGCCTGGCCTGGTCACCGCGTCAACATTTCGAAGGCGTCTACAGCGCTACCCCGGTACTGGTGGTGAACGGCGCGGAAACGGGCCCGACCCTGTGTCTATTCGCGGCGATTCACGGGGACGAGCTAAACGGCATCGAAACCGTGCGCCGGGTAATGTACAACTTGGACAAAGAAACATTGAAGGGGGCGGTCATCGGCGTACCCATCGTGAACCTGCAGGGATTTCACCGCAGCTCTCGCTATCTGACCGACCGCCGCGATCTGAATCGCCACTTCCCGGGAGACAACCGCGGCTCCTCGGCTTCGCGAATCGCGCGCTCCTTTTTTGATGAAGTGGTGGTGCACTGTAACGCCATCGTCGACCTGCATACCGGGTCGTTTTACCGCACCAACTTGCCCCAGCTGCGCGGCGACCTCAAGGATCCCAAAGTCGTTAAGTTGACCAAAGGTTTTGGTTCCACCGTGGTACTACACAGCGATGGCGCCAAGGGTACCTTGCGACGGGCCGCAGTAGAGGCAGGCATTCCCACGGTTACCCTGGAAGCCGGCGCTCCGATGGTGCTGGACGAGCTGTCGGTCAGTCACAGCGTGAAAGGTATTCGTACCCTGCTCAATCAGCTGGGCATGATGAGTAAATTCAGCCTGTGGGGTGACCCGGAGCCGGTGTATTACAACTCCACCTGGCAGCGTGCGACCACCGGCGGCATTATTTTCAGTAACGTGAAGCTTGGCTCAACCGTGCGCAAAGGCGACCTGCTCGGCACGGTCACCAACCCCATCACCAACGTGCGCAAAGAAATTCGCTCCCAATACAACGGACGCATTCTCGGTATGGCCATGAACCAGGTGGTGCAGCCAGGCTTTGCCGCTTACCACATTGGTATTCAGGCTCCAGAGGAACAGATTTCAGCCCCGCAGGAAGTGACGGCAGAAGCAGAACCTGCGTCCTCCGAATCGGAAACAAGCGCCAGTGAAACACCGCAACAGGACACCGGAACAAGCGTGCAACCGCCAGCACAAACTACGGAGTCCGAACCAACCGTCGATCCGGAAGAGCAAAGTGAAGAGGATGAGTGAAAAGAGCGAATGAAAAGAGCAACTGAAAAGTTCCGCTAACGTCTACCCGCCGCAGCAGTGATACCCATTTCCCCCGCGGCTAGCTATCAAGACGTTGGCGAGCCGCTCACCCGATCGATCACAGGGGCAGGATCAAGGTTTAATGGTTCGGGCTGCAATGTAATGTGGTGAATACCGAACCGCTGATTCAAGGTGTTGCGCAGCCGCTCGAGCACCGAGGGCCAGGCCACCAAATCATCGACGATGATATGTGCAGAAAGCAGAATGGTGCTGCTATCAAAGCGCCATATATGCAGGTCGTGCACGGAGCGCACGCCCTCCTCTAACGCCATGGCTTCCGCCACAATAGGCAAGCTCAATTCACGGGGCACACGCGCCATCAACACATCGACCGCATCTCTGATTAGCCGCGCGCTGGCAATCAGGATCAGGATGCAAATCAACATGGAAAGCAACGGGTCGATTGGCGTCCAGCCCGTGAAATAAATCACCCCACCCGCCACCAGCGCCGCCACCGAACCAAGCAGGTCGCCCATAACATGCAGTAACGCGCCGCGAATATTCAGGGTCTGTTCGCCCCGGTGCAGTACCCAGGCCACGGCAACATTTACCAGTAGGCCAATCGCAGCGATCAGCATAACCACGCCACCGGCAACCGGCTGCGGGTTTTGCAGGCGATCAAACGCGGCCATTGAAATACCCACCACGATCAGCAGCATCAGTAGCGCGTTGACCATTGCTGCGAGCACTTCCGCACGCCCCCAACCAAATGACATCACGCGGCTTGCCGGCTTGCGCGCAATCAGTGCGGCCACCGCGCCAAGGGCGAGAGAAAACGAGTCGGTAATCATGTGGCCCGCATCACCCAGCAAGGCGAGAGAACCGGAAAGCCAGCCACCGACGGCCTCGACGATGGCGAACAGAAAGGTAATAACCAGCCCCCAGACAAGGGGCTTCAAGCGGCCGCTACTGTGATGATGATGGGCATGGTCGTGCATGCGTGATGTCCTAGCCGGTTTCCTTACTGGCCACTCCCCACAGCGATAACACAGGGGGCCTACTGCTGTGACTATGTTCGACCGAGAGTAATGCGTTCCCGCCCGGCATAGTCCAGACGAGTTTCCACATCCTTGTACCCATACTCGGAAAAAATATTGCGCACCGCCTTGCCCTGCTCCCAGCCGTGTTCCACCAACAGCAAACCATTCTCGGAAAGGTGGCCAGATGCCTGAGCGGCGATGGTGCGAATATCCGCAAGCCCCTTTTCGCCCGCTACCAGCGCAGACACCGGTTCAAAGCGTACATCCCCTTCGCGCAAATGGGGGTCTTGGGTATCAATATAGGGAGGATTACTGACGATAACATCAAAGGTGGCATCACCCAGGGTAGAAAACCAGTCACTCTGCAGGATTTGTACGTTGCCAAAGCCGAGTGCACCGCGGTTTTCCTCAGCCAGCGCAACCGCTGCTGGCATGGTATCCACCGCAGTAATTTGCCAGTGCTTTTTTTCGCTCGCCAGGGCCAGGGCGATGGCGCCGGTGCCGGTACCCAGGTCGAGCAATCTCGCCGTAGTCTGCGGGCAGAGGGCCAGTACCGTTTCGACAAGCACTTCGGTATCGGGGCGAGGAATCAGCGTAGAGCGATTCACTTTGAGGGGCAGCGACCAGAATTCCCGGCTACCGGTCAGGTGGGCCACCGGCTCACCGGCAACACGTCGCTCAAGTAACTGCTCAAACTCGGCTTGCTGGTCGTCGCTTAACTGTTGTTCCGGCCAGGTGTAGAGCCAGGCCCGCGACTTGCCTAACAGGTGGCACAGCAATACCTCGAGATCCAATCGCGGGCTATCACTGTCGGTCAGCTCTATTGCGCGTTGCAGGTTTTCCTTAACCGTTGCCATACGGATTAATTCTGCCCCAGTGCCGCCAGCTGATCCGCCTGATACTCGGTGCGCAACGGACCAATGACCTCATCCACCGCGCCCTGCATCACTTCATCAAGCTTGTACAGGGTCAGGCCGATACGGTGATCGGTCACCCGCCCCTGCGGGAAGTTATAGGTGCGAATGCGCTCGGAGCGGTCACCACTACCCACCAGGTTGCGGCGGGCATCGGAGATTTCCTGGGCGGCGGCAGATTCCTGGGCGCTGTTGAGCTTCGCCTGTAGCAGTGCCATCGCCTTGGCCCGGTTCTTGTGCTGGGAACGCTCATCCTGACATTCCACCACAATACCGGTGGGGATATGGGTAAGACGCACCGCAGAATCCGTCTTGTTCACGTGCTGGCCACCGGCACCAGAGGCGCGGTAGGTATCCACGCGCAGGTCCGCTTTGTTAATTTCGATCGCGTCGCGCTCGTCGGGCTCCGGCATTACCGCCACGGTACACGCGGAGGTGTGAATACGACCCTGGGACTCTGTTTCCGGCACCCGCTGCACACGGTGCGCACCGGATTCAAACTTCAGTTTTGCGTACACATCTTCGCCCGCAACGCGGGTAATAATTTCCTTGTAGCCGCCGTGTTCACCGGCGTTTTCACTGATGATTTCAATACGCCAGCCCTGCTTCTCCGCATAGCGGGAATACATACGGAACAGGTCGCCGGAGAAAATCGCCGCTTCGTCACCACCGGTACCGGCGCGAATTTCTAGGTAAACATTCTTGCGATCGTTGGGGTCGCGGGGCAGCAACAGCGTCTGCAGCTCTTTTTCCAACGGCTCCAGTTGTGCTTCTGCTTCGCGCAATTCTTCCTGGGCCATCTCGCGCATTTCTGCGTCGTTCTCTTCCAGCATTTCGCGCGCGCCGGCCATATCGTCCAGCAGAGTCTTGTAGCGGCCGTAACAGCTGACCACTTCTTCGAGCTCAGAATACTCGCGCGAAAGGTCGCGGAATTTATCCTGGTCACTAATGATTTCCGCATCCCCCAACAGGGCAGATACTTCTTCGTGACGCTCCACCAAATTGTCGAGTTTGCTTTGTACCGAAGCTTTCATTACTTGAGTTTCTTCTTGTCCTGCTTGTCCGCGGAACCCTCGGTTCCCGCGGACGCGTCCGAACCTGCGTCATCCGGGCTTAACCCGATGATCTGTCGGGCCAGACGCAATCGTTCCAGATCACCCTCCGCGGTGGCCTGTCGCAAGGCCACGGTGGGAGCGTGAATCAGTTTATTGGTTAACGTGCGCGCGAGCTGCTCCAGCAATTGCTCCGGCTCACTGCCCGCGCGCAATTGAATCAGCGCTTTTTCCAGCTCATCTTTGCTGATCGCCTGCGCCTGTTGGCGGTAACTGCGAATGGAATCCACGGCGCGCAGGCTGCGGTGCTCGCGCATAAATGCCGAGGCCGCCACATTCACGATCTCATCCGCGGCCTGTGCCGCCTGCTCGCGCAGGCGTTTGCCCTCATCGATCACACCGCACAAATCGTCCACGGTATAGAGGTAGATATCGTCGAGCTCACCGACTTGCGGCTCAATATCCCGCGGCACCGCAATGTCCACCATGAAAACGGGGCGATGGCGGCGCTCTTTCAGCGCAGTTTCCACCGCACCTTTGCCGAGAATCGGCAACTGACTGGCGGTGGAACTGATAACAATGTCTGCACGGGGCAAATACTCGGGAATGTCCGCAAGTAAAATCGCTTCAGCACCAAAGTCTTCCGCGAGGGACTGCGCCCGCTTCAGAGTCCGGTTTGCCACAATCAACCGTTTGACACCTTTATCAAGCAAGTGGCGGGCCACCAGCTCGATCGTCTCACCGGCGCCGATCAATAGGGCGGTCTGTTCAGCCAGGTCGGTAAAGATGCGCGAAGCGAGCGACACCGCAGCAAAGGCAACGGATACAGGGTTTTCACCAATGGCAGTCTCGGTGCGCACCTTCTTGGCCACCGAGAACACCTGCTGGAAAACATTGTGCAATGTGGGGCCCACACTGCCGGATTCACGAGCCACCGCGTAGGCAGACTTGATCTGCCCGAGGATCTGCGGCTCACCCAGCACCAGCGAATCCAGTCCGCAGGCCACCCGCATCATATGCCGCACGGCGGCTTCATCCGTAAACTGGTAGTAACAGCTGGTCAGCTCCTCCAGAGTGACCGAGTGGTACTCGGCAATCCAGGCCAAAACGGCTTCCGGAGCCACCTCGCCGTAGATTTCGGTGCGGTTACAGGTGGAAAGAATGGCCAATTCCGGGCATTCAAGGGCAATTCGCGCCTCTGCCAGGGCACTGGGCATCACTTCGGGGGCAAAGGCCACCCGCTCGCGCACGGCGACCGGCGCGCTGTCATGATTGATTCCCAGGGCAAGGATTGGCATAGATTCTCGTCACTACTTCCGCGCGCCAACACAACAAGCGAGCGCGGTGCAAAAATGGCCGCATATTGTCCGGGCCCGCCGCGGCTGGTGCAAGCGGAATCCGGCGACGCACAAAATCTTCCTAGTTTAAATAGATGCTGACTTTGCCACCGGACCCGGCCTGCCGGCTACGGGGGGCAAATTCAGAACTAGAATTATACGGCGATAACCCGGAAAAATACGCCAATAGGCGCCTCCTTAGCCAAATTGCCACGGTTTGCCGCGTATCTGGCCAAATCCCCAGTACCAGCGGCGCCCCGCTTTCCCCGCGCGGCCCAGACCTACACCGTGAGCAACACGCCATTCATGAGGCGCGAACGTACGGACACGTTTCTATGCATCTGCTCCTTCCCTTTCTGCTCGCCTGCCGCAAACCCCACAAGGCACTCAAGAACGCGCTTGCTCACAGCCAGCGGGCAAGCCTTGGGCGCTCCCTGCGTGGGGCCGCCACGGCATCCTCACTTGCGATTCTCTGCGCGTGCGCACAGCAACCTCAGGTTGAAAACAAAGCACAGGGGGACTGGCGAGACCAGTGGGAGGCCGAAGCCGTCAGCGAAGCCGACGCTGAGACTCGCACTGAGGACAACGAAGAAACCGATACATCGAAGCCCGCGCAAGTCTCTGCTAACTCCGGCGCCTCCGACCAGGCAGACACGGCCCAGTCCACTCCGGAATCGAAAGCCAAACCCTTCCCCATTGAGACGCTCTATACCCTGCTGGTAGCCGAGGTTGCAGGCAATAGAGAGCAATACGACCTGGCCCTGGCCAACTACTACTTTCAGGCCGAGCGCACCAAGGACGCGGGTGTTGCTGCCCGCGCTACCCGTATTGCCCGTTATCTCAACGCGCGTCGCGCCGCGCTGCGTTCGGCGCAGTTGTGGGTAAAACTGGCCCCGGACAGTGCCGACGCACAACTGGCGGTAACCGCCGAGCTGACACTCGCCGGCAAGCTGGATGAGGCCCTGCACCATGCGGAACTGGCGCTGGCACTTGGCGGCAACGCGCCACTGCAATCGGTGGCCGCCACCGCTGTAGACAATGAAGAACTCGCGGCTAAAGTACTGCCGGAATTTGAACGGCTCCACCAGAAGCATCCAGGTAACTCTGAAGTGTCTCTGGCCTATGCCATGCTGCTGCGCGCAAACAAGCGCCCGCAAGAGGCCTTAAAAATCACCCGTCAGGTACAGGAGCGCGACCCATCAAATCTGGATGCGCCCCTGCTGGAGTCTCACGCCCTGATCGATATGGGGCGAGAGAATGAGGCCCGCCGGCTGCTGGAAAACCTGGTAGAGCTTTACCCAAAAGAGAGTCGGCTGCGCCTGCAATACGCACGGCTGCTGATTCGCCAGGATCTGGATCTGGCGCAGCAACAGTTTGCCGAGCTGGTAAAGCAGCGCCCCAACGATGGCAACCTCATCCTCTCCCTGGCGCTTATTCACTATGAAACCAAGCAATTCGATAAGGCCATACCGCTGCTCAACCAGCTACTCAAGCAGGAAGACCACGAATCCATCGCACACTTTTATCTGGGCGGAATTGCCGAACAAACAGATAACCCACAGCAAGCTGTGATTCACTACCGCCTGGTGCGCCCAGGAAGTGACTATGTGCAGGCCATCACCCGCGGCACTGCCCTGCTCGGCAAGCTTGGAGAAACCGAAGCGGTGCACGAATGGTTCTCTGAACTGCGCCAGCGCCACCCCAAGCAGCAGGAACAGTTTTATCTGATGCAGACCGACCTGCTGACAAAAAATGGCTATTTGGAAGAAGCCCAGACTCTGTTGGCTGACGCGATAAAAGCAAATGAGGACAGCAAGCGCCTGATTTATGCTCACGCTATGGCTAGCGAACAGTTGGGCGATGTAAAAAACTTTGAACAGGGTTTACGCAAGCTATTGTCCCACGACCCGGATAATGCGAACCTGCTTAACACGTTGGGTTACAAACTGCTTTCTTATGACGACCGTGTCGAAGAAGCAATGGTGCTCATTTCCAAGGCCATTGAGCTCAGCCCGGATGACCCTGCGATCATCGACAGCATGGGCTGGGCGCATTATCGCCTTGGCAACTACGCCGAAGCGGTCACCTATTTGCGAAAAGCACTGAGTCTGCTGCAAGACCACGAAATTGTCGCTCACCTGGGGGAGGCCCTTTGGGCACTGGGCGAACGGCAACAGGCCATGCAGGTGTGGGAGCAGGGATTGCAGCAAAACCCGGAAAGTAAACTTATTCCTGAAACCATGCAGCGGCTACAGGATCAACAAAGACTGGAACAGCATGTTACGGAAAGCTGACGTTCTCTCTTTCACCTCATACGAAGCAACCGCACGCCGCGCCCTGAAATTTTTGGGCGCAGCTTTGCTATTTACTCTCGCCGCGTGTAGCGCGCAGAAGCCGCAACCACAGCAACCCCCCTCCCACTCCGCGCAGCAGCAATCGGCGGCGGCGCTTCAGCGCTGGGAAGTAAAAGGAAAACTGGGGGTACGCTCACCAAGAGAAAACGGCAGCGCAAATCTGGTATGGCAGCAGGCCAACACCAATTACCGTATTCACCTGAGCGGGCCGCTCGGTGCCGGGTCCACCACCATCACCGGCGCGCCTAACGGTGTAAGCCTGCAGAAAGGCAGCGACCCAGCCGTGTTCGCATCCAATCCAGCGCAACTTACTGAACAGATCATGGGCTGGCCGCTGCCCGTCTCAGAAATGTTCTACTGGGTGCGCGGCCTGGCGGCACCCGGTGCAGTGAGTGGCCAACAGAAGAACTCGGAGGGGCTACTGCAAAGCCTGCAACAGGCTGGCTGGCAATTGAACTTCAGCGATTATCAGGTAGTGGGTCCTTACAAGCTGCCGAGCCGCATCAAAGCGGCCAGCTCGAACCCCGCCGGCCCGGTTAGCGTTACCGTTGTGGTCAAGGAGTGGATTCCAAAGTAATCGCTGGTATCGATACCTTCACTTTCGCCCCTGCTAAAAAAACCGGCGGCTGGTAAACTGGCCGCCGGTTTCTACATTGCCTCCAGCTAAATGAATACGCCCTCCCTCACCCTCACTGCCCCCGCAAAACTGAACCTGATGTTGCGCATTCTGGGGCGACGCGAAGACGGCTATCACGAACTGCAAACGGTATTTCAGTTACTGGACGTGGGTGACACGATGACATTCAGCCCAACTAATGATGGGCAAATTCATCTCCACTGCCCCGGCGTCGACGTACCACCGGAACAAAATCTGATCGTGCGCGCGGCCCGTTTGCTTCAGGCCGCAGCTCTGCAACAGCTCAGTAACCGGCGAGACTTCGGGGCAAAGATAACCGTGGATAAGGTACTACCGGCGGGCGGCGGTATCGGCGGGGGCAGCAGCGATGCCGCCACAACCCTGCTCGCCCTGAACCACCTGTGGCAATGCGAACTCGACCTGGAGGCGCTGGCGGAACTGGGGCGGCAACTGGGCGCAGATGTTCCCGTCTTTGTACGTGGCACTTCCGCGTTTGCCGAAGGCGTTGGCGAAAAACTCACCCCAGTAGCCATCGAGCCCCGCTGGTATCTCGTGCTCAAACCCGTCTGCCATGTCAGTACCGCAGCGCTTTTTTCCAATCCACGTTTGACAAGAGATTCCGCCGCAATTACATTAGCGGCCCTTCGCGACAGGCAGCTGAACAGCGACTGGCTAAACCAATATGCCGGTAACGATTTTCAGCCGCTCGTTGAAGACCTCTACCCAGAGGTGCGCGAAGCCAGAGAGTGGCTTGCGCAATATGCAGACGCATTTTTGACCGGAACCGGCGCTTGTGTTTTTGCCGGATTTGAGTCGGAAGCCGCTGCACGAAAAGTGCTTGCAGCACGACCGAATGGGTGGGAAGGTTTTGTTGCCAAAGGTGCTGATGAATCACTCTCACACCGGCAACTCGCGAATTTTGCAGCAACTGTCTAAATTGACTAACTGCAACTTTGCTGGGGTGTAGCCAAGCGGTAAGGCAGCGGGTTTTGATCCCGTCATGCGAAGGTTCGAATCCTTCCACCCCAGCCATTTCCTTATTTATAGGTATCCCTACCACCTTGGGGTACAGACGGAGCCTCCGGCCCGGCCGGAAAAATTGGCAACCCAGCCACAACACGACACTTGCACAACGGTCGCCCAATGAATCGGCAATACAACACCCTGCAAGCAGTTCCCGCTCCGCATTCCAGCTAATTTTTACTACTATCTTCTATCCCGACGAAAAAGGTACTCGCAGTGGCTGACTTAATGGTCTTCACCGGCAACGCAAACCCGGAACTGGCACAAAAGATTGTTGAGCATATGGCGATTCCGCTGGGGGAAGCAGTGGTTAAGCGCTTCTCCGACGGCGAGATTGCCGTGGAGATCACCGATAACGTGCGCGGCCGCGACGTATTCGTCGTTCAGTCCACCTGCCAGCCGACCAACCGCAACATCATGGAACTGATCCTGCTGGTTGACGCACTGCGCCGCGCCTCGGCCGGCCGAATTACCGCGGTAGTCCCCTACTTCGGTTACGCCCGCCAGGATCGCCGGGTTCGCTCCCAGCGTGTACCGATTTCCGCCAAAGTTGTTGCCGACATGATGGTGAGCGTGGGCATCGACCGCGTTCTGACCGTTGACCTGCACGCTGAGCAGATCCAGGGCTTCTTCGATGTACCTGTGGATAACGTTTACGGCTCCTCCGTGCTGCTCGACGATATCGAGCGCCAAAACTACGAAGACCTGGTGGTTGTTTCCCCGGACATCGGTGGCGTTGTGCGCGCGCGTGCGGTAGCCAAGAGCCTCGACTGCGAACTGGCGATCATCGACAAACGTCGCCCGGCAGCCAACGTGGCGGAAGTGATGAATATCATCGGTGAGGTCAGCGGCCGTACATGCCTGCTGGTGGACGACATGGTCGATACCGCCGGCACCCTGTGTAACGCCGCCAAGGCCCTGAAAGATCACGGCGCCAAGAAGGTTGTTGCCTACTGTACCCACCCGGTACTGTCCGGCAAGGCCATCGACAACCTGAACAACTCGGTAATGGATGAACTGGTAGTCACCGACTCCATCCCGCTGGGCGACAAAATGGAGAAAGCCCCCAAGATCCGCCAGCTCACCCTGTCCGCCATGCTGGCCGAATCCATGCGCCGCATCAGCAACGAAGAATCGCTGTCGGCGATGTTTAGATCTTAAGGGTTCCGCTCTTAAGGGCTCCGCTCCTAAAGACTCCCCCTTACAGCACCTATTAAGAGTCGACCTCGACTCCCCGCGATCTTCTCCCCATAAGCGCTGGCATTCGCTGGCGCTTACACTTAGAATACGCGCCCGCCCGGCACTGCCGGGCGTTTACTATTGGGCGTTTCAATAGATTTCGCCTGACTTATAGCAACGCCAGAAGGTTCCGGTCGCAGGTCCTTCTGGACAGACAACCTGAGGTTTACCCCATGTCTGATTTCAAACTGAATGCCAGCCTCCGCTCCGACGAAGGGAAAGGTGCGAGCCGCCGCCTGCGTCGCCTGGAAGCAAAAGTACCGGCCATCATCTACGGTGGCAAAGCTGAGCCGCAGTCCGTTTCTCTGCTGCAGAAAGACCTGTTCAAGGCCCTGGAAAGCGAATCTTTCTACTCTTCCGTAATCACCCTGAGCGTTGAAGGCAAAGAAGAAACTGTGATCCTGCGTGACCTGCAGCGTCACCCGGCCAAAGCGATCCTGCTGCACGCTGACTTCCAGCGCGTATCTGCCAACACCAAAGTACACGTAAAAGTACCGCTGCACTTCCTGAACGAAGACAGCAGCAAAGGCGTTAAGGCTGGCGGTATCGTATCTCATACCCTGAATGAGCTGGACATCACTGCACCGGCTTCCAAGCTGCCTGAGTTCATCGAAGTAGACCTGGCAGACCTGGAACTGGACGGCACTATCCACATTTCCGACATCAAACTGCCGGCTGGCGTTGAGTCTGTGGATCTGGCCCACGGTGCATCCCACGACCTGGTAGTTGCCTCTGTACACAAGCCGCGTGGCGCTGTTGAAGCCGACGCTGAAGCTGCAGAAGGCGAAGAGTCCGGCGAAGAATAAGCCGACTCTCCAAGTCGACTTCTTCTCAGGATAAGCACCTTGAGCAAGGCTCCGGACACGCCCATCCAGTTGATTGTGGGCCTGGGTAACCCAGGCCCGGAATACGACCGGACGCGACACAACGCCGGAGCCGACTTTGTCTCCGAGCTGGCCCGTATCCACGGCACCCAGCTCGCGCCAGACAGCAAGTATCACGGCCACTCCGGCCGCGTGCGGATCGGCGGGCAGGATATCCGCCTGCTGATTCCCACCACCTATATGAATCGCAGTGGCCAAGCAGTGGGCCCACTGGCGAACTTCTTCAAGATTCCCGCCGAAGCTATTCTGGTCGCTCACGATGAGCTGGACCTGCCCTGCGGTACCGCGCGCCTGAAAAAAGGTGGCGGCCACGGAGGCCACAATGGCTTGCGCGATATCATCGCGGCACTGGGAAACAACCGTGAATTCATGCGCCTGCGCCTCGGTATTGACCACCCGGGTAACGCCCGCGATGTGGCCAAGTACGTTTTGCAGCGCGCGCCCCGCACCGAGCAGGACCAGCTGGCGGAAGCCATCGATCGCGCGGTGGATGTACTACCCACCGCCGCTACTGGCGACTGGAACGGGGCAATGAAAACACTGCACACCAACTCCAAGTAGCGGCTCTTCGCTGCGAAACGTATTCAACGAAAGGCGGCACGCGCAGACGTACCAGCCACACCAACAGGATTCAGACCATGGGTTTTACTTGCGGCATCGTCGGCCTGCCCAATGTGGGCAAATCCACTCTGTTCAATGCCCTGACCAAAGCGGGCATCGACGCAGAGAACTTCCCCTTCTGCACCATCGAACCCAACGCGGGGATCGTGCCGGTACCGGACACGCGCCTGGACAAACTGGCGGAGATCGTCAATCCGCAGAAGTTAATTCCCACCACCATGGAATTCACCGATATCGCGGGTCTCGTGGCCGGTGCCTCCAAGGGTGAAGGTCTGGGCAACAAGTTCCTCGCCAACATTCGTGAGACCGACGCCATCGCCCATGTGGTGCGCTGCTTCGACAACGACAACGTTATTCACGTAGCCAACCAGGTAAACCCGGTAGCTGACATTGAAGTGATCAACACCGAACTGGCCCTGGCCGATCTGGATACCGTGGAAAAGGCGCTGCAGCGCTACACCCGCGCCGCCAAAGGCCAGGACAAGCACGCGATCAAAATGAAAGCGCTGCTGGAGAAAATTCAGCCACATCTTGACGAAGCCAAGCCGCTGCGTTCCTTCAGCCTGAGCGACGATGAACTGGCGGACCTGCGCGAGCTGAGCCTGCTTACCGTAAAGCCCACCATGTACATCGCTAACGTGGATGAAGACGGGTTTGAAGGTAACGCACACCTGGATGCGGTTGCCGCTATTGCCGCGGAAGAAAACGCGGTACTGGTGCCCATCTGTAACAAGCTAGAATCCGAGATCGCCGAACTCGACGACGATGAAAAGCTGGAATTCCTCGAAGAACTGGGCATGGAAGAACCCGGCCTGAACCGTGTAATCCGCGCGGGCTACGAGCTGCTGGGCCTGCACACCTACTTCACCGCTGGAGTAAAAGAAGTGCGCGCCTGGACTATTCCTCTCGGTGCAACCGCACCGCAGGCCGCGGGTAAGATCCACACCGACTTCGAAAAGGGCTTCATTCGCGCAGAAGTTGTCAGCTACACCGATTTCGTGGACAACAACGGCGAGGCCGGTGCCAAAGAAGCGGGCAAGTGGCGCCTTGAGGGCAAGGAATATATCGTTGCCGACGGCGACGTAGTCCATTTCCGCTTCAACGTTTAAGCCCCTCTCTTCGGCTACTTCCGCTAGCCAATTTCCGGCGGGCGCTTGACCACTTAACCCAAGCGCCTGCCGGGATAACTCGCCACCCGCGCCCCGACTGCAATGGCTGCAGCATAACCAACACCGAAGGTTGCCATGCACCAATCCAACTGGAGAGTTGGTCTTCCACTCGCCCTCACCACAGCCTTTCTCTGGGGCCTGCTGCCCATCGCCATGAAGGGGCTGATCGAGGACATGGATTCCACCACGGTCACCTGGTACCGGTTCTTCGGTGCCGCACTGTTTGCCGGGGTCTGGTATGGATGGCGCCAGGAACTGGACCTGAAAAGCCTGTTTAGCGGCAAGCTTCTCCCCTATACGGTGCTGGCCGTTGGCGGCCTGCTCGCGAACTACATCACCTATGCCACCGGCCTAAATTACATTACCCCGGGTGCACTCCAGGTCCTTATTCAGCTTGCGCCGCTACTCCTGGTGATCTTCAGCGTGTTCTGGCTCGGGGAGCGCTTTTCGCCGCGCCAGTGGGTGGGGGTCATTCTGGTTTGTGCCGGCCTGCTCATGTTCTTTAACCAACGCCTGGGTGAGCTCTGGGCCGGCGAGGATCGTGAATACCTGATTGGCGTGGGGCTGGTGGTAATCGCGGCGATTACTTGGGCTGTGTACGGGCTTTTCCAGAAAAAGATCGTCGCCGAGTCCCGCCCGCAGAACCTTCTTACGCTGATCTATGTAGCAGGCACCCTCTGCTTCCTGCCGATTTCCCACCCGGGCACCGCGCTACAGCTGGACTGGCTCGGCTGGGGGCTCCTCCTGTTCCTCACTGCCAACACCCTCATCGCCTATGGCGCTTTCGCCAAAGCCATGGAGGTATGGGAGGCCTCCAGAGTGAGCGCGACGCTCGCGCTGGTACCGTTAATGACCCTCGGATTGAGCACGATTATCGGCGCAATATGGCCGGGGTACATTGATATGGAGCCGATGAACTGGATCAGCTGGGTTGGCGCGATAACGGTTGTGCTGGGTTCGCTGCTGGCCGCCATTGGCCGTGGCCGCTGATCCACTCGGGGCAAACCGTGGCAAAAGCGCATTGCGCGCTAAGCTACTGATTAATTTACTAAAAAAGTGTTGACAGCCCCCCTAGGTCGCCCGATAATGCGCGCCCTCGGTTAGCCGAGATTGTTTGTGGCAAGGTAGCTCAGCTGGTTAGAGCGCAGCACTCATAATGCTGAGGTCGGGAGTTCAAGTCTCCCCCTTGCTACCATTTTCTTCTCGTGGTTCCAGCACCACGAAACACCACTGGGGTGTAGCCAAGCGGTAAGGCAGCGGGTTTTGATCCCGTCATGCGAAGGTTCGAATCCTTCCACCCCAGCCATCTTTATAAAAAAGGCGATTCCCTTGGGAATCGCCTTTTTTATTTGTCATCTATCTGACCTGCGCCCTGCTCATCTGAGTCTGCCAGACTCACATCTATCAAGTCGCAGCAACAACACCCTCAGCCTCGGAAGATCCAGTAAAGTCGCGCTTGCGAAGCTGCTCGCGGCGCAGCCCGAGCGATCTGAGCGCCTCAAAGCCCGCCAGACACGCAACCATTCCGAGTAGCGCCAGCGCCACCCCAGATGCGCCCAGAGAGCCCCATTCGGACACACAGGTCCATACGAACTGAACCACACACAACAGCGCCACCACCAGCAGCGTGGGCGTGCGCCCTATCAACCCCACTACAAATACCCCTAACGGCGCCCCAAGGGCCACCACAGGCGCCGCAGCGAGCCAATTGCCGAGCACTCCGGGCTGCCAGTCACCGGCAACACTCTTGACCGCAACACCGACCACGGAAGAAAACGCCATGATGACCACAGAAGTAGGAATGGCCACTTTCAGATCCACGCGGGATAACAGCACCAGCGCCGCATACACCACCATATCAATGCCGACACCGGTCACCGACACAGCGACAAACCCAGAAGCCGCCCCCAGTAGCACGCCGATACGAAAATCCTTGGGACAGCGGGGATCGCCATGGTGGTCATGGGCGGTAATCTCGCGCAGGCGATAGAGGTGCAGCAAGCCAAAGCTTCCCCAGATCACCGCAAACGTCAGCTTTACCCACAAGTCCGGCACCAGCGGAGCAAAGAACAATATTCCGAGCGGCGTAGCGATCAAACTGCCGAGCAAGGCACCGCGCAACATCGCCCAGGCAAGCGCCTGCCGACGACAAAATATATAGATACTGGCACTGACCATACCGATGGACTGCACCGCAAAACTGAAATCTCGCCCGAGACTCGCGGGCATATCAAACAGCAGCACCAGCACAGGAAATCCCACTGTACCGCCACCCATAGGGGTAGAACCGGCAGCGTAGCTACCAACGGCCATTGAGAGTGCCATGGGCCAGTGTTCGGTGACCAGAGGCCAGAGATCATTGCCGAAGACGTAAACAGCCCACAGCGAATAGAACACACCGAGCCACAGCAGCCAGGGTAAAAAACGAGACAAGGTGCACTTCATAAACTTGACCCACACTCAGCGCTGGGCGTGCACAAGCTGTAGAAACTTGTCATGCATCATTGAGGCAGTTTTCGCACGATCCACAAGCTGATCAAACCGCCCAAATATGGTGTCAACTTCCGTATCAGACATGGAAAAACGGGGAGAGGGATAATGCTGCATCCCGTAGAGCACATAACGATAGTTCGTATCCGTGAAGATACTCGCATAGCTACCCGCAAAATCCTGGTACTCACAGATTTTGTGTTTCCACAGAGGCAACCTGGAGTTCAACCAGTGACAACCCTCAACGGTCGCAGGAGCATTGCGCCAGAATTCAGAGTCATCACGATTAGACAGGCAGTAGTGCAAGACGATGAACTGCTTTAGGTCTTGGTAGAAGCCCCGCATTTTTTCATTGTATGAAGCGCGCAACACAGCACTTCCGTCATCGCCCGCCAGGTGTGTTGCCAGTAAACTCACGCCCAAGTGAATCATGTGCAGACCTGTAGACTCCAAAGGCTCGATAAAGCCCCCCGACAACCCAACTGCAACACAGTTTCCAACCCAAGTATCCTTTCGGCAGCCAACCTTCATATCCAAATGCGTACATTTGATTACGCTAGTCTCAGCCCCCAAAAAGCTGCGCAACTCACTTTCGGCCTGCTCCGGCGACAGCCGGCTACTGTCATAGACATAGCCACTACCCTGCCGATTAACCAAATCGATTTGCCAAGCCCAACCACTGGATAGCGCTGTAGCAACCGTATACGGACGCGGAGCCGCACCTTCTGGCATCTCCCGCTGAATAGCGACAGCCTTGTCGCAAGGCAAAACGTCAGAGAATGACTCCCAATTATCTTTCTGAAGTTTATCGATTAATAAACCGCGAAATCCTGTGCAATCAACAAAGAAATCCCCAGAAAAATTTCCCTGGTCCGTTGCTACAGAAAGAATCTCCCCCTGCTCAACCTCAGCATCGAGAACGGTTGCTTCAATATGGCAAACGCCTTGCTCGACCGCTTTTCGGCGAAGAAAACGCGCCAAAAGCGTTGCATCGAGATGGTAGCCGTAAGGTGCAATGGCTTGAAACTGGGGAGAGGAGCCACTTTTAGGACACTGCTCCGATTTAATTAGGTGAGAATTTAAGCTGACACCCTCATCATAGCGCTGCCGGTCAGATCGTCCGCCGACGAACCATGCCGTAGAGATATCTACCGAGCCACCGGGTTGCTGCTGGTCAAACGGATGAAAATATTCATGAGTATTACCATCAACCGGCTTCATCCAGTTACGGAACATGATCCCCGACTTGATGGTTGCATTCGTCTCTGCCATTAACTCACGTTCATCCAACCCCATGGCAGCAAAGAAAAAACGAATGCTGTGAACGGTAGCTTCACCAACCCCGATAATTCCAATATCTGGGCTTTCTATGACATTGATCTGATAGTTCTTGATATCGCGATTAAAATAGCGATTGAGGTAAATTGCGGTCATCCATCCCGCACTACCACCACCTACAATATTCAATGTTTTGATCGCGCGAGACTTCATAGGTGTTAAATTTTTTGTAGACCGTATTTTTTAATACGCTCAATAAGCACTCGGTGCTCCGGCAACGCACCTAGTAACTGCTTAGAGAACATCGAAATTTCTTGAATCCTGTTCAAAGCATCTGGCATATGCGAGTACCGTCCAGAATATTCTGTGGACAGCGCCGTCTCAAATTCCATTCCGTATAGAACGTACTGATAGTTTGCCAGATTAAAAATCCCGAATTTACTCGGAAAATCATATACGCTAGGCGGCTGAAACTTCCAGAGAGCTAACTTTTCCTGAAGCGAATCAGGAATTGAGCGCGCGTCGCAGTTATCAACCCAAAACGCATGATCCCGGCGACCACTAATGCAATAGTGCAATTTGATAAAGTCAATTACACAATCCCATGAGTACTGGACAGCCTGATTAAATTGTTTCGCCACTATCGGCATCACCGATTTGTTTGCCGGGAAAGTATCCGCGAGCATACGCGCAGTGGCATCGTAAACGAGTATGCCAGTTGCCTCTAAAGGCTCGACAAACCCCTGGGACAAACCAATCGCTACACAATTGTTTTGCCAAAAGGTTTCGCGATACCCCACTCGCATCGGGATTTTTCGAATAGATAAATCACCCTTTTGATCACCCAGATAGCCCCGAAAAACGGATTCCGCTCTATCGTGACTCGTATGATCGCTAGAGTAGACATACCCGGTACCCCGACGCTCAGATAGACCAATATCCCATACCCAACCACTTTCTTGAGCGGTGGATATAGTAAAGCTTGGAATCGGGGCATCCATGCTCTGGTGGGGTATTTGCGCAGCCAACGCATAGTCCGCAAACAATACATCGCGCTTATCTACAAACTTCACACCTAGCGACTGACCAAGTAAAAGCGAGGCAAACCCGGTACAGTCGACAAACAAATCTGCTTCCAGCAGCTCTCCCGCAGCAGTTTTAACCGCAGTAATATTTCCAGATTCTTCGCGTAAAACACTCTGCACATCGGCAAGTAAGTGCTTTACGCCCAGCCTCTCTACACCATGCCGTGTGAGTAAGCGCGCGAACTTCGCCGCATCTAGATGGTAAGCGTAACTGGTATGCCCCTCATACTCGGGCACCGTCATATCTTTGGGGCCGAGTCCACTGTCACAGACAGCACCCTGCACCGATACGGCATCCACGTAGCTACAGTCTGCTGCACCTTGCAACCAGTAAGGTGTCAAATCGCCAAACTGATTATCCGGATAATCAAAAACATGGTGGTAGTAGTCAGCACCAGGGGTGCCGGGGGGGCGGACCCAATTCGCGAACTTGATGCCCTGCTTGAATGTGGCATCACACTCACGCACGAATTCGGTTTCACTGATACCGAGGTAACGGAGAGAATCCCTAATCGCAGGGACCGTACCTTCGCCAACGCCAATCGTGGGGATATTTTCAGACTCAACCAGCGTAACCTGAACGCCAGCTGGAGAGGAGGAGGCTAGCTTTTTAGCAAGATGGCAAGCTGACAACCAGCCAGCTGTGCCACCTCCGACTATCAATACACGTTTGATTTGCTCACTGCTATCGATAGTCATGCTATTGAACTAAGTTCAAAAATTAAACACCAGCCTGCATTTTGGCCAGTCGGGAGAACTGATGCATAGAACCCAGCTGCGCGTACAGCGGCGGCAGGAAGCCACGCTTACGGAAGTCCGCAAAGTCTTCTTCGCTCAGCTCGTTCAGCTTCTTCTCATCGATCATGTAGATACCGGTCAGGTTGATCTTCTCACCACCAGCATTAACGGCAACGTTCTGAGTGGTCAGCAGGTCCTTCTCGGCCAGAATCGCAATGAAAGCCTTGGTCATCTGATCACTTTCCAGGTAGCCCACCAGAGACTCTTTCTTCGCCTTCAGGTACTCAGACTCTTCGCCTGCGTCGTCGAACAGGGCATTACCCTCTTCTTCGCCGACAACCGGGCTGTTCTCAACCAGGCCAACCATCAGTTTCTCTTTATCTTCGCCGGCAGGAGCCAGAACGAAAGGATGGTTGCGCACGGCGCCCGGAACGAAAACACCTTTCCAGTTTTCCCCATCAACAAACAGGTTTTCGCCTACTTTCAGACTCAGAAGCGCAACAGATTGGAATTGTCCAGTATCGGAGTTCTTCACGAAAACGATCGGGTATTCAGCACCCAGACGAGAGAACTCATGAGCAGTTACCGGCACCATGTGAGCCTCTTTTACGTGCTCAAAGGTCCCCAATTCACGAACTTTCAGCTTACCGTGAACATCACTGCGCAGTGGTACGATTTTTGGGGCTTCTACAGTGGCCATACAACACCTTATTCAATTGGAAGTTATTCTAAAAAGCCCGCCTAGTATATTTTTCATACGAAAAAAGGGAAGCAAAAACTTCCCTTTTTCCGTCACATCACGAAATTACTTCGCTATTAGAACTTGTAGGAAGCTCCAATATTGATGCGGCGAGCAGTTTCGTACTCATACAGCGGGAAACCGCCGGTGAAACCGCTTCCCGGAGCGGGCTCAGCATTGTTACCCAGCTGAACAGATTCTTCTGCCAGCAGGTTGTTCACGTCGAGCTTAACATCCAGGTTCTCAGTGGCATACCAAACAGCACTCAGGTCCAGGCTACCGAAATCGTCGTGCAGACGATTACCGTATGCACCGGACTCACGAATCATATACTCACTGCGCCAGTTGTATGCAACACGAGCGGAGAACATGTCATTTTCGTAGTAACCAGTCAGGTTATACACGTTCTCAGAGCTATCACTCAGGAACGGATTACCATCGGTGAAGGTTGCTTCATCGGTATCCGTATCTGTCCAGGTGTAGTTCACGATAGCGCCAAAACCGTTACCGAAGTCTTGCTGGTAACCCAATTCGATACCAGTGATCTCAGCACTTTCGCCGTTGTCTTTTTCCTGAACAGTCCAACCGAAGGGCACTTCACTATCAGGCAGCTCGAACGGAATCTCGCTGGCGGAAGCACTGTACTCGCTGATGGTTACAAAGTTGCTAACGTCTTTGTAGAAGATACCACCAGAGATCAGGGAGCCTTCAGCAAAATAGTACTCGACACCCAGGTCAAACTGGTTAGCTAGGAAAGGCTCCAGACCAACGTTACCGACTACCCAGAACTGGTTGTTGTCGATTTCGTCATTAGCGCCGATGGGGCTCGGGTTAACGTACATGTCTACGTACTGCGGACGAGCCATTACTTTGGCGGCGGCAGCGCGAACAATAACATCGTCACTCAGGTTGTATGCCAGGTTAAAGCTCGGCAAAACAACAGAGTAGTCAGCATCGGTTTCAGTGCGCACACCATCAATGTAGTAAGTGGAGGTAGCGTCGGTAGTTACATAGCGCAGACCGAAGTTACCGCGTACATCACCCACCTCGTAGGTAGCCATGGCGTAGATTGCAGAGTTAGTCTCGTCAATCTCGCTGTAGGAGCCCAGATCCTCAACCTTGCCGGTGATAGAGGATTTGGCCCATGCCTTCAGTGCGTCAGCGTTCATGCGAGGAATCTGGTAGCTGCCAGCACCCGCATCGATAGCACCGTTGATGATACCGTCGGTAGAGATTACCGGATCGAAACCATCGGCCTGAGTGAACACAAAACGACGGCTGGTGGAGTTATGATCGGCTGTCTTAATACCGGTTTTGATGGAATTGACCGCACCAAACTCTACATCAAACTCAACATCTGCCTGGAAGTAGCTTTCTTCGTCGGTTTTCGGAGTCGCATTGAAATTGGCACCGGTACCCATTACCAGGGAGCCCGGATCATAGCTGCCCATATCGAATCCGTTCAGATCCCAAGACTGGCCGCCACCGAAGAAATCGTAGCTAGCGCCGTCCAGTGCAAAGCCGCCGGAACCGTCGTCTACAACCATTTCAAAATCGGTACCACCGGTAGAGGAAGTAGAACCCGCCTGGAAGCTCGCCTCGTAACCCTCACCAGAGTAAGTCACGGACAGGTCGACCACGTCGGAATTCATGGTCGCTTCACGCGGACGCGCTTGCAGGTAAGCCACGTTCAACGGACCACGCGCAGTAGTACCATTGATCTGGTCTGCGGGATCAACGTCAACGCCACACCAGCCACAGTTACCCTGAGTCAGCCACAGCGCGTAGTTGGTGTTATCGGCTTCCATCTGCATATCGATGGCATTCAGCACGATATCCAGGTTTTCAGTAGGCTGGTACTGGAAAGTAGCATTCAGTGCAGAGCGCTTACGCTCCTGCTCAAACGCAACTGGACCGGCACCCCACTCCCAGAACGCTTCGTTACCTTGACGCTGCAGCAGACGCTCTTGGGAAACGGCAGAAACCAGGACACCGAAGGTCTCAGAATCATTTTTCCAGCTAGCCAGACCAGAGAACTGCGGATCGGTGGAATCGGAATCGGACTGACGGGAAGCTTCTACAGAAGCCTGGAGAGTCAGAGGATCAAGATCCAGAGGCTTGCGGGTATTGATAACTACGGTACCACCCACACCGCCTTCAGCGATGTCAGCTTGGGAGGTCTTGTACACTTCGATGTTGCCAACCAGCTCGGAAGGCAGCAGTTCATAGTTGAAGCTACGCTTGGCGGGCTCCAGTACAAACCAACCGGTAGACGCAACGTTCTGGCCGTTCAGCGTGGTAAGAGTCAGGTCATTCCCGGCACCGCGGATAGATACCGCTGCGCCTTCACCGAACTGGCGCTGGATAGTTACGCCAGGAACGCGCTGCAGAGATTCTGCAACGTTTTTGTCTGGGAACTTGCCAATATCTTCAGCAGAGATCGCGTCCACAATAGAGTAGGAGTCGCGTTTGGTGCTGATTGCATCTTGCAGAGCTCCACGAATACCAGTAACGGTAACTTCTTCGAGAGCGTCAGTTTGCTGGGCAACTGCCAGCGGAGCCATCAGGCCACCGCTCAGTACAGCCGCACTGATCGAGAGAGCGAGTTTGTTGCGCTTAAGCATCGATTTCCCCTTCCTTTTTTATAGATATAAAGGTTTGGTTAGAAATTTTTTATTCACCTTGTACCGCCAAATGATAGCGCTGTCATTTGATAGCTTTGATAGCGCTGTCATTCTCACGATCGACAATACACACTCTGAAAAGAAAAAGCTACCGCTCGGGAGGGAAAATATCTGGGTAATTGTGGTATTTCTAAGCTCACTAACTGTCATTTGTGACAGTTCCAAGTGAGATTTACTCGGAATTCGAGCCATCGCAGTACAAAATTTGTACAGATCAATTTGAGCAACCACCCACAAAAAACCCCGGCAGTGCCGGGGTTTTCAAACGACAGGTCAAACTCGACCCTATTCGATTTCCTTGATGCGCATGGAGCTGGTGCCGCCGCCCATGTTCAGGCGCTCACCCTGGGTAATCAGGATACGCTGGCCCTTTTCCAGGTCGATACGGGAGCCCAGCACCTCAACGATCGCATCGGTCAGATGGCCGAGCGGCACAGACGCCGGGTCAAACTCGATCGGCTCCACACCACGCAGCAGTACCAGCTGGCGGGCAACACGCGAGTGACGGGTCATTGCAAAGATTGGCAGCTGGCTGGTGGCACGAGACATGATACGCGGGGTACGACCGGACTCGGTCAGTGCCGCTACCGCACACAGGTTCTCAACGCGCGCCGCAGACTCAATTGCTGCCTGAGCAATCACGGTATCGATGGTCTCGGAAGAAGAGCGATCCGCAGCCGGGCGGGAGGTAGTGCCCAGGTACTGCTCAGCACCTACAACCACTTCCGCCATGGACTCTACTGCTGCTACCGGGAAGTCGCCAGCGGCGGTTTCCGCGGACAGCATCACCGCGTCGGTACCATCCAGAACTGCGTTGGCCACGTCCATCACTTCAGCGCGGGTCGGGGTCGGATTGGTGATCATGGACTCCATCATTTGAGTCGCAGTAATCACGCCGCGGTTCAGTTCATTGGCGCGGTTGATCAGTTTTTTCTGCACACCCACCAGCGCTGAATCACCGATTTCTACACCCAGGTCACCACGGGCCACCATGATTACGTCAGACGCCAGGATAATACCGTCCATCTGTTCGTCATCGTTGACCGCTTCGGCGCGCTCCACTTTGGCGACGATCGCGGCGTTACTGCCCGCTTCACGCATCGCCTTGCGAGCGATCTCCAGGTCTTCCCCGCTGCGCGGGAAGCTCACTGCGAGGAAATCCACATCCAACTCGGCGGCGAGTTTGATATCACCGTAGTCTTTTTCGGTAAGCGCCGGCGCAGACAGGCCACCACCGAGCAGGTTAATGCCCTTGTTGTTGGACAACTTGCCACCCTGCAGTACGCGACAGAACAGCTTGCTATTGGTGCCACCAGTAACTTCCAGACGAATCTTGCCATCGTCCAACAGCAGAATATTACCCGGCTTGCAGTCTGCAATGAGCGAAGGGTAATCGACACCCACACGCTGCTGGTTACCGCCCTCTTTCGGGCAATCGGCGTCGAGGGTGAACTCGGCGTTATTTTCCAGGAAGATACTACCTTCCGCGAAACGGGCAATTCGAATTTTGGGGCCCTGCAGGTCGCCCAGAACAGCAACCAATTTGTTTTGCTCTGCTGCGGCGCGGCGCACTTCTTCCACACGCTTGCGGTGGTCATCGGCACTGCCGTGGGAAAAGTTCAGGCGCACAACATTTACGCCGGCGCGGATAATCTCGTCAATTACACGCGGCTTGTCAGTGCCCGGGCCGAGTGTGGCAACAATTTTTGTATGGCGAATCATAGTGGTGGTTTTTGTATTTGAATGTGAAGTGAGACCGATTCATTGTGGTCGCAGTCATCGTTGACCGCTTACCTTGCTAGCAAACCCGCTAGCAAGATCAAAAATAGGCCCGGGTAAGTCTTGCACTCACCCGGGCTGGATAACAAAACGTTATCAGGCTGCTGTTACAGAAGTAATTACAGACCTTGCGCTTTGGCCATGGCCAGGCTGGTGTCGAGCATACGGTGAGAGAAGCCCCACTCGTTGTCGTACCAGGACATCACCTTCACCAGATTACCGTTTACACGGGTGTGGTTGGCGTCAAAGTGGCTGGAAGCTGCAGTGTGGTTAAAGTCCACAGAAACCAGAGGCTGATCGCAGTACGACAGCACACCACCTTTCATGGTGCCGGCAGCGTCCTGCAGAATCGCATTGATTTCATCTGCAGTGGTTTCGCGGCTAGCAATAAACTGGCAGTCGACCAGGGAAACATTGTTCACCGGTACACGTACCGCCATGCCATCCAGCTTGCCCTGCAGTTCCGGCAGTACCAGACCTACCGCGGCAGCCGCGCCGGTCTTGGTCGGAATCATGTTGTCTGCAGCTGCACGTGCACGATAAATGTCTTTGTGCACCGCATCCTGGGTGTTCTGATCGTTGGTATAGGCGTGCACAGTGGTCATAAAGCCACGCTCGATACCAATCGCTTCGTTCAGTACCTTGGCAACCGGGGCCAAGCAGTTAGTGGTACAGGAAGCGTTGGACACAACTTTGTGCTCTGCAGTCAGTTTGTCGTCGTTCACACCGTAAACCACGGTCAGATCGGCATCCTTGGAGGGAGCAGAAATCAGTACTGCTTTTGCACCGGCTTCCATGTGCTTGGAGGCTGCGGCCTTGTCGGTGAACAGGCCGGTACACTCAAGTACCAGATCCACTTCCAGCTCCGCCCATGGCAAGGCGGCCGGGTCGCGCTCCTGGCAAACCTTCACGGTATCGCCGCCAATAACCAGGTTCTCACCGTCGACCACTACTTCAGTATTGAAGCGGCCATGTACGGTATCGAAGCGAGTCAGGTGGGCATTGGCTTCCACCGGTGCCAGATCGTTAATCGCAACCAGCTGGATACGGTCGTTATAGCCAGACTCGTAAATTGCACGAGTGACATTGCGGCCAATACGTCCATATCCGTTAATAGCAATTCTGAGTTTCATATCGCTACACCCTTTGTCTTGTAAAGTTTATGAATTTTGTATCGCGACGCTGAGTGCAAATTCCCCCCCAGCGCTTTGTCTTAATCTAGAAATTCTCGAATCCGTTTAGACTGAATCAGCCTTTCAACTGGGACGCCTCTTTCGCGAGACGTGTGATCTCAGCCCAGTTCTTTTCTGCTACCAGTTTCGGAGCCGCCATCCAGGAACCGCCAACACAGACAACGTTGGACAGGTTCAGGTAATCCATCGCATTTTTGGGGCCAATGCCGCCGGTGGGGCAGAACTTCACTTGGCCCAGAGGACCGCCAATGGATTTCAGCATCGGCACACCACCGGCAGCTTCCGCAGGGAAGAATTTCTGGTAGCCATAACCACGCTCCAGCAGACGCATAACGTCAGAAGGATTGGCAGCACCCGGCAACATGGGTACCGATACATCGGCAGCGGCATCCAGCAGAGCGTCGGTGGCACCCGGGCTCACCATAAAGGTCGCGCCGGCATCCACAGAGCGGCGGATGTCACCAGCATTCAATACGGTGCCGGTACCTACGTGCGCATCAGGAAGATGCTTGGCAATTTCTTCTACTGCAGCCAGCGCAGCTTCAGTGCGCAGAGTGACTTCCAGTACGTTCAGACCACCTTCTACCAGTGCCTGCGCCAGGGGCAGTGCATCGCTGACGTTGTCGATCACGATTACCGGCACTACGCCAGCCTGTTCCAATACGGGTACAAGAGTCTCTTGCATGGTCAATTCCTAAAACTCGCCTAATTCGTTGTTATTTAAATGGCCCAGGGCCCGATACATTAAGGTGCCCAGTACACTGTGACCGGTTTCGATCCCTGCTTGAGAATGCTGCGTACTGGCATCTCCAGCACGTCATCGCCCAGCAGTGCCTGGCGATATACTTTCAGCTTCTCTTCACCGGAGATCAGCAGTTTGATTTCTTTTGCCTGCAAAATTGCGGCAAGTGTCAGCGTCATGCGTTCTGTGTGCACACCGGTGACCGCGCTTTGCTTGGCAGTGATGGCTTTACACAGCTTTTCGCTTTTCGGGTCGAGCGCTTCTTCCAGTCCTTCCGCGTAGGGAAAGAAGGAAGCGGTATGGCCATCGTTACCCATGCCCAGTACACACACGTCGAAAGGACGCGGCAATTCTTGGAAGGCGCGTTCACAATCTGCCTCACCTGCGGCCGGCGTGGCGGCGGCATTTTTCATACCCAGACACGGTGCCTTGGCCGCTTCGTTTTGCAGCAGGGTATTTGAAATAAATGCCAGGTTGCTGCCCGCTTCGTCCTTCTCGACCCAGCGCTCATCCACCAAGGCTACGTTGACCTTCTCCCACGGGAGTGGTCGACGAGACAGTTCGCGATAAACCGGTTCGGGCGAACTTCCGCCGCTCACCAGGAACGTCGCCTGACCATTTTCTTTGATACCTTCGTGCAGAGCGGCAGCGCACTCATTGGCGAGCGCCAGTGTCAGGCGCTCTCTATCTGCAAAAAACTTTTCTTCAACCATGTCTTATGACCGATATTGAAATTAACTCTTTCACTAACTATTTCGATTAAGGGTTAAACCAGTGGTGGCCATTTTCCGCCAGCAATTGGTTGGAGGCCTGTGGCCCCCAGGTACCCGCGCGGTATAGCTGCGGCTGGTTGTTGGTTTCGCGCCAGCGATCCATGATGGGATCGACCCACGCCCACGCCGCAGCGACCTCATCGCGATGGATAAACAGCGCGGAGTTATTCGCCGCAGCATCCAGCATCAGGCGCTTGTAGGCATCACTCTTGAAGCTGTCGTAGGTTTCAGACAGTGACAGGTTCAACTCAACCGGTTGCAGCTCCATGGTGAGGCTGTCCATCTTCTTCGCCATCAGCACCATCTTGATGCTCTCCTCCGGCTGCAGGCGAATCACCAGGCGGTTTGGCAATACCTCTCCGGCTTCCGGCTGATACACACTGTGGGAAACGTTCTTGTATTGAATAACGATTTCCGCGCAGCGCTTTTCCATACGCTTACCAGTGCGCAAATAGAACGGCACGCCGGTCCAACGCCAGTTGTCGATGTGTGCGCGAATGGCAACGAACGTTTCGGTTGTACTATTCGGAGCCTTCAATTCTTCCAGATAGCCGGGTACCAGCTCTTTACCCAAGCCGCCAGCAACGTACTGACCGCGCACGATATTTTCATCTACGTCATCGCCGGTCAGCGGACGCAGGGCTTCCAGCACCTTGATTTTTTCGGAGCGGATATTGCGGGCAGACATGCTGTTGGGCGATTCCATCGCAATCAGGCACAGCAACTGCAACAGGTGGTTCTGCACCATGTCCCGCATTGCACCAGTATCATCGTAAAAACCGGCACGCCCCTCGAGGCCCACGGTTTCATTAATGCTGATCTGGATCTGATCAATGGTCTTGGCGTCCCACAGGTGCTCAAACAGCACATTGCTAAAACGCAGCGCCAGCAAGTTCTGAACCGTTTCCTTACCCAGGTAGTGGTCGATGCGGAAAATACTTTCTTCGCGGAAGTACTCTGCGATTTTGCTGTTAATTTCGTCGGAAGTTTTGGCGTTGTAACCCAGCGGCTTCTCTACCACGACACGGGAGTTTTCGTGAATCAAACCTTTGACAGACAGGTTTTCACAGCAGGGACCAAATACGGCCGGCGGAATCGCCAGATAAAACAGGCGGGTGCGCTCTATATCGTTGCCCAGCAGATCGACCAATACATCCCACTGCTCGTCGGGCTTGGAGATATCCAGCGCTACCGCACGCAGCAGCGGACTGAAGGCTTTCCATTGCTTATCCGAGTACTCACCGTTACGCAGGTGGGTTTTCAGCGCCTGCTGTGCGGTATTCATGTAAGCATCGGCATCTTCCGCGCGACGACATACCGGGAAAATGCGGGTGCCCTTGTCGAGGCCACCTTCGATAAATGCGCGGTACAACGCGGGAATTAATTTGCGCAGTGACAGATCTCCGCCGCCACCAAACAGTACCATGTCGAATGCTTTTGCCATTGCTCTGCTCTCAAACAAAGACGCGGGCATCTGTTTTTACAGACCCCGCGTGAATTTCAGTTAAAAAAGAATGCTGCCACCGGTTTCTGCGCCGCTCGCAAGCTTGCGCATATTGACAAACAGGTCGCGACCCATGCCTGTGTCATTACCAGACAAATCGCATTCCGCTGGCGCTCGTGCCGCCAGCTCTTCATCACTTACATGTACTTTGAGAACACCGGCTTCCGCATCGAGTTCGATGAGGTCGCCATCTTGAATTTTGGCAACCATGCCGCCTTCCAGAGCTTCTGGAGACAGATGGATTGCCGCTGGTACCTTGCCAGACGCACCAGACATGCGGCCGTCGGTAACCAGCGCTACCTTGAAGCCACGATCTTGCAGAACGCCGAGAGACGGCGTCAGTTTATGCAGCTCCGGCATGCCATTCGCTTGCGGGCCCTGGAAGCGCACGACCGCCACAAAGTCCTTTTCCAACTCGCCCGCTTTGAACGCATCCAGAAGGTCATCCTGGCTGTTAAACACCACAGCAGGAGCGGTCACTTTCAGTTGCGGTGATTTCAGTGCAGACACCTTGATCACACTGTTACCCAAGTTGCCTTTCAACAACTGCAGGCCACCGTGGCTTGAGAACGGATCGTTCGCCGGGCGGATAATGTCAGGGTTACCAGACTCTTCCGCGGTCGGGCGCCATACCAGGCCAGTCTTGTCATCATTCAGGAATGGGTCGTAGGTATAAGACTCCATACCGGAATCCCCGAGCACGGTGCTAACGTCGTTGTGCAGCAAACCGGCACCCAGTAATTCACGAATCAGGAATTGCATACCACCTGCAGCCGCAAAGTGGTTGATGTCGGCGGTACCATTCGGGTAAACGTGGCACAGCAGCGGTACGACTTCAGACAGCTCGGCCATATCCTGCCAGGTAATCTGGATACCGGCGGCGCGCGCCATCGCGATCAAGTGCATGGTGTGGTTGGTGGAGCCACCGGTGGCATGCAGGCCGACAATGCCGTTCACAAATGCTTTTTCGGTAAGGATCTTGGCAATCGGGGTGTAGTTGCTGGGCTCGGAAATCTGCACCAGCTGTTTCACGGCAGAGTGGTTCAGCGCATCGCGTAATTCCGTACCCGGATTCACGAAGGAGCTGCCCGGCAACTGCAGCCCCATGATTTCCACTAGCATCTGGTTACTGTTGGCGGTGCCGTAGAAGGTGCAGGTACCGGCACTGTGATAAGAAGCGCTTTCCGCTTCCAACAGTTCCTTACGACCTACCTTGCCTTCGGCATACAACTGGCGAACGCGCACTTTTTCCGAATTTGACAGACCGGTAGGCATCGGACCAGCGGGGACAAATACCGCAGGCAGGTGACCAAATGACAGAGCGCCAATTACCAGCCCTGGAACAATCTTGTCGCAGATACCGAGGTACAGGCCACCATCGAACATGTCGTGGGACAGAGAAATAGCCGTGGCCATGGCAATGACATCACGGGAAAACAGTGACAGCTCCATACCCGGCTGCCCCTGGGTCACGCCGTCACACATCGCCGGCACACCACCGGCAACCTGCGCGGTTGCGCCATTGCGCAGCGCTTCGGCCTTCAACATTTCCGGGTAAGCGCCGTATGGCTGGTGCGCCGACAACATATCGTTGTAAGCATTAATGATCGCCAGGTTTGGCCCCTGTCCGGATGCGATCAGATTTTTATCGTGATCGCTGGAAGCCGCCATCGCATGCGCCAGGTTCCCGCAAGCGAGATTGTGGCGCGCCCGGCCTTTGCCCTGCGCGCGCTCAACCTGAGCCAGATACTTGGCCCGGGTTTCTTCACTGCGGCGAATGATCCTGTCGGTCACCGCCTGTATGCGACTGTTTACCACTGTTTGGTTTGCCATTTTTGATCAACTCTTCGTTTTTTTATCGGCCCGCCACACGTTGTTGTTAAGCCTGTTCTCCAGCAAGCTCAGCTACCGCAACTTCCGGTAGCTCCGTGGGCGTAACCGCGCCGTTCTTTTTCCGGCGGTAGTATTCGATCAGTTGAGTCGTAGAACTGTCTTCGTCGGACAAATCTCCCGCAGCCAGTTTCGGCTCCAGTTTATTCGCCAGACCCTTACCCAGTTCCACTCCCCACTGATCAAAAGAATAAATTTGCAAAATCACACCCTGCGCAAAAATTTTGTGCTCATAGAGTGCAATCAGTGCTCCCAGTGATCGGGGGTCCAACTCCTTCAAGAGTATTGTGTTACTTGGCTTTCCACCCCTGTGTACTTTGAATGGGGTGAGCCTTTTTATCTCTTCTTGCGACAGCCCCTTGGCTGCCAGCTCGCTAGCCACTGACTCGGCATCCACACCGTTCATCAGTGCCTGGCTCTGGGCAAACATGTTTGCCAGTAGAATTTCGTGGTGACCATCGAGGTCGTGTCCGGGTGCCACGCTGCCAATAAAGTCCGCCGGCACCACTTCCGGGCTCTGGTGCAGATACTGATAAAACGCATGCTGCCCATTGATACCCGTTTGCCCCCAGATCAGAGGACCGGTGGGGTAATCCACCGCCACCCCGGCGCGGGTGGTTGATTTGCCGTTACTCTCCATATCCGCCTGCTGCAGATAAGAAGGCAACATATGCAGTGCCTGCTCGTAGGGCAGCACGGCGTGTGCCGGATAACCCATAAAGGTGCAGTACCAGACACTCAGCAGCGCCATGATCACCGGCGCATTGGCTTCCAGCGGTGCCTCGCGGAAGTGCTTATCCATGCTCGCAGCGCCATCCAGTAGCGCGCGGAAGTTCTCAAATCCGCAGGCGATCGCAATTGGCAAGCCGATGGAGGACCAGAGTGAAAAGCGCCCCCCAACCCAATCCCAGAATCGGAAAGTCCGCTCTGGCAATACCCCAAACTGTTGCGCCTTATCGGGACTGGAAGTCACCGCAGCAAAGTGCTGTTGCAGCAACGCCTCTCCATCCACTTCCGGCATCGCCTGCTGCAACCATGCAAGTGCACTGCGGGCGTTGGTCATTGTCTCGCTGGTCGTAAATGTCTTCGACGAGACAATAAATAGTGTCGAATCGGCATCCAGGCCGGCCAGCACATCCGTGAGCTGGGCTCCATCCACATTGGAAACGAAATGCACTGCGACATCGCCCTTCCGATGGGCTCGCAGCGCTTCGATGGTGGTTTGCGGCCCGAGATGGGAGCCACCTACCCCAAGATTGACTACATCGGTAAACCTTTTACCCCGATAGCCAGTCAGGGCCCCATTATGTAGTAAAACTACAAACTTTTTCAAGCGCTCTAATTCAGCCTCTACTTGGGCCGTGACGGAAACTCCGTCGATCTCGACATCTGTCTTCAAACCCCCACGCAGTGCGGGATGCAGCACTGCCCGGCCCTCGGTTGCATTAATAGGCTTGCCGGCAAAGAAATCTGCACACCAGCGGGGCAACTCCGCCTCTTCTGCCAAGCGTAATAAATTTACAAAAACTTCCTGGTCGAGCAGATTTTTGGAGAAATCCAGCAAGAACTCCGGCAGCTCGAGCGAAAACCGCTCGGCCCGCTGAGGATCTGCGGCAAACAGGCCCTTCAGTGACGCCTGTTTGAACTTGGCGGCCTGCGCCTGCAGCGCCTGCCAGATAGGTGAATGCGCAAGTGGTTGAGATGAAGAAGTGTCAGAGTGCATAGCGACCCCCGGAAAGTGGCGCCAGCACTGGGGTTGCGGGCACCGGTTATTGTTATTTACCCGTTAAGCTCGCGACTTTCACACCCCCTGAGCGAGAACCACCGAGCAAAATGACAACGCTGTCAAATTGGCGAGAGAGTCACACAGTTGGCTAAGGCTGTCAATTAGGTTTGTAGTTTTTTTCCACAGTAATCGCAGCGGTGTACATCAGGCCAGGCACAACAAAAGCGTGAATGACAGTCAGGCCATCGTCGCGCAGCCCGGAACCGGTTAAACTTGCGGGTTAGGCAAAGACAAGGAAAACGCCAGACATGAAAAGCACCATCAACGACGTGGCCGCACGAGCCGGGGTGTCGATCAAAACCGTTTCCCGGGTAATCAACAATGAACCCTCGGTACGGCCCGCCACCCGCAAGAAAGTGATGGATGCGGTTGAGGAGCTTCACTACCAACCAAACCTGGCCGCCCGCAACCTGGCGGGCACCCGCAGCTACACCATTGCACTGATCTACGACAATCCGAACGCCTACTACGTGATCGACATGCAGAACGGTATTCTCGAGGCCTGTAAGGCGCGTGGTTACGAGCTGCTGATCCACCCGAGCAACTCCAAGTCCGACACAGTCAACGACGAATTGCGCGCTCTGGTGGAGCACTCCAAGGTCGCCGGGGTGGTACTGACCCCGCCCTTCTCCGAGACCCAATCGGTGATTGATGAAGTGAACAAGCTCGACCTCGACTATGTGCGCATTGTGTCCAGCGGCGCAGCCGAGGGCGATGAAGAAAACTGCATTCAGGTGGATGATACTGCGGCAGCCTTCGATATCACCAAGCACCTGATTGAACACGGCCACAAACGCATCGGCTTCCTCTCCGGCGGTGAGGAGCACGTTTCCACCCACGGACGCCTGGACGGCTACAAGCAGGCGTTGCAGCAGGCTGGCATCAATCTGGCACCGGAACTGGTCATCCCAGGTGAGTATTCATTTGACTCCGGTGTGGCCGGCGCCAAGGCACTACTCGAAAGCGATACCCCCCCCACCGCCATCTTTGCCAGTAACGATGAAATGGCGGCGGGCGCACTGTTTGCCGCGCGCCTGATGCATATCGAGATCCCGGAGCAACTCTCTATCGTCGGCTTCGAGGATAGCCCCTTCTCCCGGCAGACCTGGCCGAAGCTGACCACTGCCCACCAGCCCAACAATGAAATCGCCAAGTGCGCAGCCGCGCTGGTACTGAATAAAGCGCGCAGCAAAGGCGCTGCGGAAAGTGCAGCGGCAAACAAAGAGGCTGGAATCACCAAGGTATTTGTGCCGGAACTGCTGGTACGAGACTCTACTGGTGATTCACCAGCAGGCTAACGCCACCCAGCCTTGCCTACCTTAGTTCTATTGGGGCTATTAAGCCCCTTCCTCTTCCTCTTCCTCTCTTCTCTCTTTCTCCACCCAACTTCCACCCGCCTTGATAGCTAAGTCACATCAGAATGATTTCAACGTCGCCCCGCACCCAATGTGACACAGTTCTCACCTGAACCCGGAATTTACGAGAATATGAACCCCTCGCCAGTCACACAAACTGCTCCGGCGAGTACTCCACTAATTTTCAAGATCACAGGGAGGGGAATTACGCCGTGTATCGGCGTCTAGGAGAGACAACCAACGATTTACATTCAAATTCTCGGGCAACAGGAAGGCCCTTTGGCCGTTGCCCAAAATAATAATTCAAGGACGCATTTGAAGATGATCGAAACACTAAAAAAACAATCGCTTCTGGCTATCGCTATTGCCGCTGCATCGACGCCCGTTGTCGCGGAAGAAAGTGAAATTATCGAAGAGGTAATCACCATTGGTACACGGGTCGAAGGCCGTTCCGCCGCAGACTCCGCCGTGCCCATCGACATTATTACCGGAGAAGACTTCGTCAATCAGGGCGATTCGGACCTGAATTCCCTTTTGCGCAACGTTGTACCCTCGTACAACGTCAACACCCAACCCATCAGTGACGCTGCCAGCCTGGTCCGCCCCGCCAACCTGCGCGGCCTTGCGCCCGACCACACTCTGGTTCTGGTCAACGGCAAGCGTCGTCACCGCGCTGCCGTAATTGCCTGGCTGGGCAACGGTGTTTCTGACGGTGCACAGGGCCCGGATATCTCACAGATTCCCTCTATCGCCCTACAACAGGTTGAAGTACTACGCGATGGTGCAGCAGCACAATACGGTTCTGACGCGATTGCTGGGGTGATCAACTTTCAACTAAAAGATGACAGCGACGGCGGTGCCATCGAAGTCAAAGCGGGTCAGTTCTACGAAGGCGACGGACGCCAATTCACCGTCGCCGGTAATTACGGTATGCCGTTTACCGACCAGGGCTTTGTGAACGTCAGCTTTGAAGCAGGCAGCAAGCAAGATACCGATCGCAGCGTACAGAGGGATGACGCCGCTGGGCTGATTGCTGCAGGTAACACCGCGGTAGCCACGCCGGCACAAGTGTGGGGCAGCCCAGAAATCAAAGACGACTTTAAGTCAGTTGTTAATCTCGGACTCGAGCTTGGTGGTGGCAAAGAGTTCTACGCCTTTGGTAACTATGGCAGCAAAACTGTTGATGGCGGTTTCTACTTCCGTAACCCCGAGACTCGCAGCGCTGTATTCAGTGATGGATCAGGCCCGCTTATTGGCGACCTGAACCCAGACAATGGCCTGGACAGCTGTGCCGGCTTCACCCACGTCCAGGCCATCGCCAGCGACGAATGCTTTTCCTTCCAGGAAATGTTCCCGGGCGGCTTCACCCCCCGCTTCGGTGGTGACGTCACCGATTTGTCCGGCCTCGCCGGTATTCGTGGCGAACTCGACAATGGCTGGGCTTACGACGTAAGTGCCTCCCTGGGTTATAACGATGTCGACTTCTTTATCTACAACACCGTTAACGCGTCCTTGGGCCCACAGTCCCCGACGAGCTTCAATCCGGGCGCTTACACCCAACTAGAAAAGAACTTCAATATCGACCTGATTAAAGGATTCGAAGTTGGCCTCGCTTCTGAGCTGAGTGTTGCCACCGGTTTCGAATGGCGCGATGAAACCTTCGAGATTACCACTGGCGACCAGGCGTCTTATGAGATTGGCCCTCTGGCCGCACAAGGCTTTAGCGCGGCGTCGAACGGATTCCCAGGCTTTGGTCCTCTCGCTGGTGGTCAGTGGAGCCGCTCCAACCTGGCGACATATATCGATATGGAAGCCGACATCGTAGATGGCTGGTTGATGGCGGGTGCGTTGCGCTTTGAGGATTTCGAAGACTTCGGTACCACCGTCAACGGAAAGCTGGCAACCAATCTGGAACTGAGCGAAGCGGTTTCGCTGCGCGCCTCGTGGAGCACTGGATTCCGCGCACCAACTCCAGGGCAGTCCAATGCATTCAACGTCTCCACCGAGTTTGATGTTGCGCTCAATGACCTTGTGAACAACGGGACCATCCCTTCAACCAACCCGGTTGCGCAGCTGCGTGGCGGTGAGGCGCTGGACCCGGAAGAGTCCACTAACTGGACTATTGGTGCGGTGTTCAGTGCCGGTCCTATCGACGTGACCGTCGACTACTTCAACATTGAACTGGAAGGGCGTATTGCACCTTCGCAGCTTTACTCACTCACCCAGACGGAAGTGGACACCCTGGTCGCCTCTGGTGTAACCAGCGCGGCTAACCTGCAGAACTTCCGCTTCTTTACCAATGACTTCGATACCACCACCAAAGGTTTCGATATTGTTGCGACCTACGGTACCGATGCCATTGGCGACAGCACCGACATCAGCCTGGCCTTTAACCAAACGCAAACTGCGGTAGATAGCTTTACGCCTGAAACTATCGATGCGACACGAATCCGTGAGCTGGAAGAAGGCCTGCCAGAAACTCGCTGGAATCTCTCCAGTACTACCTTCGTCGGCGACTGGCGCTTGCTGGCCCGCGCCAGCTATTACGATGACTGGTACGATTCGGAAGATGACCAGAAATACAGTGGTGAAGTCATTGTTGATGCAGAAGTATCTTACGCATTCAACGAACAGGCCTCTGTCATTTTGGGTGCGCAAAATATTCTGGATCAAACTCCCGAAGAAAACCCAGGCGCGGCAGGCGGTGTAGGCAACCGCTATAGCCAGTTCTCGCCTTTCGGCTTTGAAGGTGGTTTCTACTACCTTCGCACCCGTTACGAATTCTGACGGAATAAGCTGACGACCTGATGCAGCCCGCTCATTGAGCGGGCTTTTTTGGGTCAAAAAAAAGCCCTCACAAGGAGGGCAAAGATGACGAGAACCAAAGAGAAAACATAAAACTGACTGTTGCGATGACAACAGCGGGAAGGGTTACTTCCAGCTGCGCATCTTGTGCCCTTTCAGAGCGTAGAAAAGAATAAACAGGTAAGCCGGAATGGCGATGGCGTAGGCCAGCTGACCGTCACCGGTGTCGGCAAAGTGGCCGTACAGCGGCGGCAGAATCGCACCACCGGAGATACCCATAATCAGCAGGGCCGCACCCTTGGAGGTGAACTTGCCCAGACCATCCAGCGCCAGCGGCCAGATTGCCGGCCAGCACATGGCGTTGGCAAAGCCCAGCAATGCTACAAAGTAAACTGCGTTGGGAATTTCAGGCAGGCCGAAGATGGCCAGGGTTGCAGAGGACATCACGGTGCTTTCAAGAGAACCGGTCATCACCGCAATGGTGAACAGGATGCCCAGCACGGCGGAGATCAACAACGCAGTTTGCTGGCTGATAAAGCGCGGGATGGCAACGGTGCCCCAGAGGTAGCCCAACACCATAAATACCATGGTGTAAGACGTCAGCACAGAAGCCACCGCGGTATCCAGTCCCGCCTGCTTACCCAGCAGACCAATCGCATCGCCGGCAATCACCTCAACGCCCACGTAGAAGAACAGTGCTATGGAACCAAGAATCAGCTGCGGGAACTTCAGCAGTGCAGGCAGGTTTACCGCCATCTCTTCCTGGCCTTCGATGGCTTCGTCTTCAATATCCGGCAGCGGTGCGAACATCATCGCAACGGCCAAGATAAATCCGAGAATTGCCATGCCGATGTACGGAGTAACCAGCTGACCGGCCAGCTCGTCCAGCTTGGCATCTTTCGCAGTCGCGGCGAGCGCAGCCAGTTCTGCGTCGCTTACACCGCTGATGCCAGACATCACCAGCGCGGTAAATACCAGCGGCGCAACAATACCGGCACCTTTGTTCAGCAGGCCCATGATGCAAATGCGCACCGCCGCAGTATCCGGAGAGCCAACTTTTACTACGTACGGGTTAGAGGCAGTCTGCAGGATGGTGAGGCCAGAGCCCACAACAAACTGCGCGAGCAGGAAGATACCGAACATACGGCTGTAAGCCGCCGGAATAAAGATCAGGGCACCTACCGCAACCAGGGCAAGGCCCAGTGCCATACCGGTTTTGTAACCCGTGCGTTCAATGATCGCAGCCATGGGCAACGCCATCACGGTATAGGCGATATAAAAGGCGGAAGCCACGAGCATGGCCTCAAAGGCACTCAGCTCACAAATGGTTTGCAGGAACGGGATCAGGGCACCGTTCAGCCAGGTAACAAAACCAAAAATGAAAAATAGCAGGCCGATGATTACCATCGGCAAAACGCTACTGCGCGTTTCGCTCTGGCTAATAACTGCGGTATTCATAGAGTCACCTTTAATTATCGTTATCTAGCGTTAATAAATTTCGTCATCAATTTTTGTATGTATGCAGGTGGTCAGCCTGCGGAAAACACTTCCTGTCCGCTGATCCAGGTTTTGCGCACCTGGCCATCGCCGTCCAGTAAAATCATATCGGCCGCACTCCCCTCCGCAATGCGTCCGCCGTCAAAACCGAGGAACTGGGCGGGATACAATCCTGCCATACGCAGGGCCTCAGTCAGCTCGACACCACACCAGTCACGAATGTTGCGCACCGCACCAATCATATCCAGGTGGGACCCCGCCAGCTCACCGGTGGTGGAGGTCAGCTTGTCGCCATCGCGCGTCACCACGCGATCGAACAACGGAAAACTCATCTCGTCACTGCCAACCAGTGACATCGCATCGGTCACCAGCATAATCTTGCCGCGCGGCTTGGCTTTCAACGCCAGCGTCATGGCTTCGGCACTTACGTGGTGGCCATCGGCAATCAAGCCACACCAGCAACCATCACTGATCAGTGCGGTGCCGACCATGCCCGGGTCACGAGAATGCAACGGCGACATGGCGTTGTATAAATGGGTAAATCCGGTCGCGCCAGCGGCGACAGCTGCCGCAGCGGTCTTGCCGTCGGCATTGGAATGCCCGAGACAAACCTTCACACCCAGCGATACCAGTTTGGCGATATCTTCCGGCGCAACATTTTCCGGCGCCAGGGTCACCACTTTCAGGCCGAGATCTTCACGGGCGTAAATTGCCAACTCTTCGTCGCTGAGCGGGCGAATGAAACGCTCTTCGTGCGTGCCCTTTTTCGGCGCACTCAAATGTGGACCTTCAAAGTGCACTCCCAGCACGCCGGGCACACCTTCTTTCAGCGCGGCACTGACCGCGTCTGCGGCCTTCTGCATCACATCCACCTGATCGGTAATCAGGGTGGGCACAAAACCGGTAGTGCCAAAGCGCGCGTGGGCGGCCGACATTTTGCCCAGAGCATTCACGGTGGTGTCGTTGTTAAACAGGGCTCCACCACCGCCATTTACCTGCACATCAATCAGGCCCGGTGCCAGCAATCCGCGCAGGCGGATTGCATCAGCAACAGGCGCACCGCCCAACGAGGTGATCTTGCCGCCGTCGATGGTAAGCGCCACATCCTTGCGCAACTGCTCGCCATCAAAAAGCTGTTCGGCGATATATGCCTGTGCCACTGTTTTGCCCCGTGTCCTGGATTACTGCAATTAAACGGTCTGAGTAACTTTTTTCAGACCTGCCGGCTCGTCCGGGTTGATACCGCGGCTCACCGCCACGTGGGCAACATCGATATAGAAGCGCTGCAGCAACGCCAGCGGTGCAACCCGCGGATGCACACCTTTACTCGGCACATGCAGATTAATCAGGGTACCGCCGCGACGGATAATGTCAGCGATCTGCTCGCTGTGCGCCTGATAGGATTCATCTTCAATCGGCACATTCACCACGGTGAGCTTTTGCTCCACCAGGGTTACCGGGCCGTGCAGGAATTCCGCACTGGAGAAAGACTCTGCGTGCACACTGCACACTTCCTTCAGCTTCAGTGCCAGTTCACGGGTAATGCCGTAGCCAGGGCCGCGGCCGAGTACAACCAAGTTCTTCACAGCGGCCAGGTCTTCCGGGCGTAGCTGCACATCGGATTCAACCGCATCGGTGAGAGTCTGCGGCAGCATCTCAACACCGGCCATCAGCTCGGCATCCTGCGTCCAGTTAGCGACCAGCTGCAGCACCGCAGAGAGGGTGCACAGGTAGCTCTTGGTTGCAGCAACCGCCAGTTCTGGACCGGCTTTCAGCGGTACAACCTGGTCGACGATATCTTTAATCGGTGCAGACTCATCATTTACCAGCGCGATAGTGTAGGCACCGGCGTCTTTCGCCATTTGCGCCTGCGCGAGGATGTCCGGGCTGCGGCCGGACTGGGAAATGACGATAACCAGTGCGTCTTCCAGCTTCAGCTTTTTGCCATACACACTGGACACTGAGGGCGCCGCGGCGAAAGTCGGGGTACCAGTTTCGATTTCGATCAGGTACTTGGCAAAAACACCGGCGTGATCGGAAGAACCACGACCGACGATCATCACAAAACGCGGCGGCTTGCTACGCAAACGCTCACCCAACGCTTCCATGATGGGCGCATTGTTTTTCAGTTGCTCGGCAACCCGGCTCGGGGCTTCACGGGCCTCGCGTTCCATTACAGTCATCGCCATAGAAGCATCCACCTTGTTGGCCTCACCAGAGGTCACTGCACTCATAAAATCTATCCGTAACTTTTATCTGACCGTGTCTTCAGACGCACTGCAGCCTTCCGACAACCTGTGTGTTCTAACGACTTACAGCGCTCATCCAAAGAGCGCTTTGGCCTCAACCTCATCACCGGAGCCGGAATCGCCGCTACCCAAGGCCGCGAGCGAGTGCTGCGCAAAATAAACGCAACCCAGTTCCGGCGGGTCCAGCGGATCGGAAACCTGCTCCGCTACATGTGGCTTCAGCCAGGGCTTCAAGCGCGGTGCCAGGCCGCCAATCATGGCCAGGCGAGGCGACTTGCCTTCCATCAACTTATCTGCAAGATCACTGATGTAAGCCGCACCATCGCGCATGATCGACGCAGCAACCGGGCAATCGGCCTCGGCGCACTCCACCACAGGCACGGCCAGCTTGGCGTACTGGCTGGACGGTTTGCCGGCCATCATCTCAATGACGTCGTAGGGATCGCTGGTGTCGAGAGCAGCTTCCAACTCGCGCTTGAGCATGGAGTCTTCGGCGAGACCTTCCATTGCCATCAGCAGGTACTTCACCGCCTCCATACCGAGCCAGGCACCACTGCCTTTATCGCCATGAGGGAAGCCGTGGCCACCGATAATCTCACTGCGGCCATTGACCCAGGAGTAACCGACAGAGCCGGTGCCAGCAATAATGACCGCGCCGTCGCCGCCGCGATGGGCGCCCAGGCACGCGGAGTGCTGATCGGTGGTGAGGAACATCTGTTTGAACGGGTGCGCCCACGCATTCATCTCGTTGTAGAGACGGGGCATATTGAGCCCGGCAAGGCCAACACCAGCCACCAACTCACCAAGAGTTTCGGCAGGCAGGCCAGCATCTGTCACCGCCAGGGCGGCAGAACGCACGATTGAATCAATGGTTTGAGCGTAACCATGAAGGGGATTTGCAGGCCCGGAGATCCCGGTACCGAGCAGGCGATTGTCAGCATCGAAGATGGATGCGCGGCATTTGCTGCCACCGCCATCGACGCCAATAAAGAGTATGTCCCTGCTGTCTCTCAAAGCAACCATCTAACCGGCCCCTAAGATTTCTATTGTTATGTTTCCTTCCCGGACCTCCCCACCGCATCTTCTGCGCCCCAGGGGATTCCGGTGAGACGCCAGTGACGCCTGTACCAATATGTGTATGGAGAAATAGTACAAGACAAATGACAGCGTTGTCATGCCTTTTTTCAAAAAAACTGCAAAGATTCTTTTCATTATATGTCTGTATTACCACCTGATTGGTGATAAAACCCGCTGATTCACCCGAAAGGGTTAGATTGAACGTTAGATAGAACCGCACATCGGTGCATAAAAACCACAACTCCGTGTTATTTCGTGCCACTCAAACGCCCTAAAACCAGCCAGAAAAAAATGTGCTCCAGTTCAACCCGACTGAAACAAATCTGTCACATTTATTTGCGATAAAGCGCGCGCACATACCTCACCACAAGCAACCGTAGGTCGTGCGGTACGTCTTTCGACGAGCCAAATAAAGTGATAGGAGAAAAGATGGAACTCGGTCAGACACGCAAGGGAAATTTTGCCGCGGTAATGCTGCTGTTTGTCACGGCTCTGGCCGGCCTGCTGGCCGCCTGCTTCGTGGAAGCCGCTGACAATAGCGAGGCTCGGCTTCTATTCCGCATGACCGGCTCCAACACCGTCGGCGCAGATCTGGCACCGGCGCTGGTAAAACAGTATTTGCGCTCTCTGGGCGCCACCGATATCAATCAGCGCACCCAAGGGGAAAAACACTGGATCGATGCCCGCCTGCAGAATGAGCGGGTGGTTGTACCGATTATTGCACTGGGCTCCAGCACCGGCTTCAAGGCACTCAACGGGGATACCGCCGACATCGGCATGGCCTCACGTCGGGTTAAAACGAAAGAGGTCGAAATGCTGGCGCGCTTCGGCGACTTTACCGGCCCCCAGGCGGAGCATGTTATCGGATTGGATGCGCTGGTGATCGCGGTACACAAGGACAACCCCATAAAGCGGCTGAGCCTCGCGCAACTGGCACAGATTTACCGGGGCGAAATCCGCAACTGGGCGCAACTGGGCGGTGACGACCTGCCGATTCGGCCGCTGCACCGGGATATTGAATCCGGTACCCGCGCCACGTTTGACAGTGAAGTTTTTGGTGGCAGCCGGCCGGCCAAAACGTTTGTATACGAAGTATCCGGCAACCATGAGACCCGCGGGCTGGTACTGCGGGACAGAGCCGCCATCGGCTACCTGCCATTTGCCGATGCCACGGGCCTGCACAAGGTCGCGATCAAATCCGGGGAACTGGCGGCGGTGGTGCCCGACCGCGGCATCATCGCAACCGAAGACTTTCCCCTCACCCGCCGGCTGTACCTGTACCGCAATCCGGGCCGCTACAATCCGCAGGTTGACGCCTTCATGCACTTCGCTGAATCCCACGCCGGACAGCAAATCGTCGAGGACATCGGCTTTATCAATTTGACACCAGTTGCCCTGCAAATGGCACCGTTTGCCAATGCGCCGGAAAATTATCGCGCGCTGATGGAGAGCGGGTCGCGCCTCAGTATTTCGTTCCGCTTTGCCAATGGCAGTACCGAGCTCGACAATCGCGCATTACGCGACCTGCACCGATTGCAGGACTACATGGCGCAAGAGGAAAATCGAGACCTTTCCCTGACACTGGTGGGTTTTTCTGATCGCAAATCCAATGAAACGATTTCCGACCTCATCTCCCGCTTCCGCGCCCTCAAGGTTCAGGGGGCATTACTGCGTGACCACCAGATGGGAGACAGCCAGATCATGTCGGTAGGTGCTTTCGCGCCGCTTACCGCCGACAGTAAGCAGGGTCCGGTAAAAAACAGCCGCGTCGAAGTTTGGATAAATTAGGCGGCCCTTTAGCACATAGCCAATGCGGTGGCACGCTACAGCAACTATATTTAACGCCATGACCACCGCGATTTTGCCAAACAGAACCCGCTACTGCGCACGCATCGCCACCCTGTTGCTTGCCCTGCTTCTGTTGTCGCTGTCCGGATGTTCCAGTGTGCGCCTGGTGTACGGTCACCTCGACTGGTGGATGGACCGCACACTGAACAAATATCTAGACCTGGAAGGCCCACAAAAAGAGCTTCTCTCCCAGCGCGTCGACGAATTCCATCGCTGGCATCGCCAGACGCAATTGCCGCGCTATGCCGACTACATGGAACAACTGGCGGCAGAGGTTGATTCTCCCGACGCCAGCCCGGAAAACCTGGAAAAAATTGAGCAGCAGGTCGATGAGTTCTGGCATTCCTCCGTGGTAATGCTGAGCGACCTGCTGCTGCCCATCCTGGTGCAGCTGGACGAGAGTCAGATCAACCAGCTATCGGAAAACGCGCGCAAAGAGCGGGAGAAATCGCTAAAGAAATGGGATAAATCACAGCGCAAACGCGAGAAGCAGTTTCGCAAACAGGCGGAACGCTGGCTGGGTGACCTCACCGCCGGGCAGCAAGCCATGATTGACGAACAGGTAGCCAATACCAAGTTTGACCCCGCACGCCGAATCGCTCAGCGCGAGCTCTGGACCACTACCTTCCTCGACACTTTGCGCACCAAACCGCAGGGCTACGAAAAGACGCTGCGTGAATTACTGATCGACCCTCAGGCCCTGTGGCCAAAAGATTACCGTCAGATGCAGGATGCGTTACGCGACCAGGCGAGAACCCTGGCCACCCAGGTATTGGAAAGCACCACCCCCGAGCAGCGCGCCCATATGAAAGAAACCCTGCTGGAATTTGCCTCCGATTTCCGCCATCTGGCAGCCCAGAAACACTGAGAAATAATGCTGCTCAGCGACGGGCAGCAGTGACTCCAAACTCCGCCAATCGGCACTGAATGGACATTGCTACAGTCCGTTTCAACTGCAACAAATTTTCTGCCGAATCCCCGCGGATTTTGACGTTTTTTCTGTAAAAAAATTACAGAAAGCATGACGGCTTCCACCCACTGCTGATAAGCTCCCGCTCCGAATTTAATCGCCAAATATTTTGGCAAGAGAAGGGGAAAGTCCGTGCGTATCGAAACCGCTCATCGCGACCAGCTGCAACAGTGGGAAAAAGACCTGGATCAACAGTACCAGCGAATTTGCCAACACAACCTGAGCCTGGACCTGACCCGCGGTAAACCGGCGGCAGATCAGCTTTCCCTTTCCGACAGCCTCGACGGCATTCTGACCGGTGATTACCGTGCCCCCGATGGTACCGATACCCGCAATTATGGCGGCCTCGAAGGTATTGCCGCATCCCGCGAACTGGGTGCGGACATCCTGCAGGTACCGTTTGAAGAAGTGCTCGCCGGCGGCAACAGCTCGCTGACCCTGATGTACCACGCCGTGCTCACCGGCTACCTGTTCGGCTTTGCCGGCAACCAGCCGTGGAAAGACATGAGTGCGCCCAAGTTCCTGTGCCCGGTTCCCGGCTACGACCGCCACTTCACCATCTGTGAGCAGCTGGGTATCACCATGGACACCGTGCCCATGACCGCCACCGGTCCGGACATGGATGTGCTGGAACAGAAGATTCGCGAAGACGACCAGATCATCGGCCTGTGGTGTGTACCCAAGTTCTCTAACCCCACCGGCGTAACCTACGACGAAGACACCGTGAACCGCCTCGCGCAGCTGGGTAAGATTGCCAACCCGGGTTTCCGTATTTTCTGGGACAACGCGTACGCAATCCACGACCTGGACCACCAGGTAACCCTGCCAAATATCCGCGAAGCAGCACTGAGCAACGACACCGCAGATTCGGTACTGCAGTTCGCCTCCACCTCCAAGGTAACGCACGCCGGTGCTGGTGTGGCCTTTGTAAGCGCAAGCCCCGCTAACCTGGCCTCCATCAAGCAGCAGATGTCTGCCATGACCATCGGCCCGGACAAGGTGAACCAGCTGCGTCACTCGCGCCTGTTCCCGGAGCTGACCCAGCTGAAAGAACACATGCAAAAGCACGCAGAAATCCTGCGTCCGAAGTTTGCCTGTGTGCTCGAGCACCTGGACAAAAACTTCACCGACACCGATCTGGGCGAATGGGAAAAACCGCAAGGCGGTTACTTTGTTTCCTTCAACACCCGCCCGGGCGTTGCCTCTGAAGTGATTCGCCTGTCCGCAGAAGCGGGCGTGAAGCTGACCCCAGCGGGCGCCACTTTCCCGTATGGCAAAGATCCGGAAAATACCAATATCCGCATCGCCCCGAGCTTCCCGCCGCTGGAAGAGCTGGATACCGCCATGGCGGTATTCACCCTGTGTGTGAAACTGGCCACCGTGCGCGAGGCGCTGACCAACGCTTGATCGCCCAACGCACCCTTCATAAAAAATAAAAAAACCGGCAAATTGCCGGTTTTTTTATGTCTGATTTTCTACGCAAGCATTAAATCTGGTTACGTCAAATCTGGTTCCGCCGCGTCTGCCAGGTAATCGGCCGCGCGTACTGATCCACCTTGTCTTCCACCCCCAGCAGCATCGCAAACAAAGCCATACGTACCAGCAGACCATTGTCGGTCTGGCGGAAAATAGCCAGGCTCGGGTGCTCGTTCAGATCCGGGTCGAGTTCATTGGCTTCCGCGCGGGAATCCCGCGGCAGCGGATGCATGATCACCGTATTGGGCTCCGCATGGCGGGTGAAGATATCCCGGTTCAAACGGAAGCGCCCGCGATAGCGGTCCGCCTCTTCCTGGGACTCAAAGCGCTCTTCCTGGATGCGGGTGGAATACACAATATCCACCGCCTTGATGGACTGCTCCAGTTGGTCGGAAACCGTCACCTGGTGGCCGGCCTCGCGCAGTTTTTCGATCACCGCCGGCGGCATCGCCAGCTCTTCCGGAGAAACGAATACCAGCTGTACACTTTTAAACAGGCACAGCAGCTTGCACAGGGAGTGCACCGTACGGCCGTATTTGAGGTCGCCGATCATGGCGATGCGGAAGTTATCCAGTGAACCACCCTTGCCTTCCAGCTCCTTGCGGATGGTGTACAGGTCCAGCAGCGCCTGGGTGGGATGCTCATTGGCACCGTCACCACCATTCACCACCGGCACCCGGCTGGCAGCGGCAAACTCGGCAACCGAGCCTGCCTGCGGGTGACGCATACAGATCACATCGGAATAGCCGGACAGAACCCGGGCGGTGTCGTACAGCGACTCGCCCTTGGCCATCGCACTGGCAGAAACCCCCACGGTCTCGCGCACGGTGCCGCCGAGCAGGTTGAAGGCGCAGCCGAAGCTTACCCGGGTGCGGGTGCTGGGCTCGAGAAACATATTGCCGAGGATCGCGCCCTCGAGAACCCGGGTCACTTTTTCCCGGCGCGCGTAGGGAACCATGGTGTCCGCTACGGTAAAGATTCGGTCGATGTCGCCACGCTCAAACTGGCTGACGGAAAGGATATTGGCGCCGATAAAGTCCATTGATGCTCCACTTTATGCACAGGTTTGCGCCGGGATCGCCGGCGGCTTAGCGGGCGGTATTCTACGCGGCGGGCCCTGTTTGGAATAGTACGTCTGGACAAGTACGCCTTGAATAGTAGCTACAACTTAGCCCAGCAGCGCGTCGCCCCAAGCTTCCAGTTGATCCAGCAGCGCATTGCGCTCCGGGTACTCCTCCCGCAGGCGCGCAATCTCCTCAAAGTACGGCTCCATGGTAATACTGGCGCCAAACTGGGGGTCCGTCAGGCGCTGGTAGCGCCACTCTTCCCAGCGCTCCTGCTCTTCCTCATTCAGGGTATGCGGGAAGTTGCGCGCGCGCAGGCGGAAGAGTAGCTCCGGCAGGCGCGGATCGGAAAATGGCACCTCTGCCGCCAGCGCTTCCGGGCCTCGACTGGTCAGCGCATTGTGCAGCTGCCGGCAGGTATCGCGGTCGGCATCGTTCATAAAGCCGTCGTAGAGCCGTGCCTCCACATCTTTTTTCGGGAACTCACCATCGAGAAACACCTGATGAAGCTTTTCTGTTAGATCCAGCCCCTGCAGTGCCTGCCAGTTGGCCCGACAGGCCTCCTTGTCGATCTTGAGTTCGGCGGCGCGTTCATCCGACAGCATGTTGGCCGGCGCCAGCACCGGGCAGCGGTTCATATGGATCAACTTCAGGCCCGCGGGCAGCTCCCCTTCCGCGAGCTTATCCCGCGAGGTGTACAGGCGCTCGCGCAGCGCCTCCGCATCCAGGTCCAGAATCGGTTGCGAATCCATGGCCAGGTTGGCACAAATGACCGCGTTGCGGTTCACCGGGTGCATAGCCAGGGGCAGCACGTAGGTCAGGTGACCGTGGCTGGCGGGCACCTTGCCGGAGATGTGCAGCAAGGGCTTGCGCTCGCGCGGGTTGAGGATCTTCGCCACTTCCTGCTTGCGGCGCAGCTTGTACACATAGTCGTAGAGCTTGGGCTGCTTGTCGCGGATCAGGCGCGCCATATCGATGGTGGCGCGTACATCGGAGAGTGCGTCGTGCGCCCCCTCGTGGCTGATGCCGTTGGCGGCGGTCAGCTCCTCCAAGCGGAAAGAAGGTACCCGGGTACCGTCTGCACCATCGCGCTCGGGCCAGACGATACCCTCGGGGCGCAGCGCATAGGTGAGGCGCACCATATCAATGATGTCCCAGCGGCTGTTGCCGGACTTCCACTCGCGCTCATAGGGGTCGAGCAGATTGCGGTACAGGGTGTGGCGGGTCACCTCATCGTCAAAGCGCAGGCTGTTGTATCCCACCCCGCAAGTACCCGGTGCACCCAGCTCATCGAGGATCTTCTGGATAAACTCAATTTCCGGCAGCCCTTCCGCAAACGCCTTCTGTGGCGCCAGCCCGGTTACCAGTGCAGCCATGGGCTGGGGCAGGCAATCGCTGGTGGGCTTGGCGTAAATCATCAGCGGGTCGCCGACGATATTCAGCTCCTCATCGGTGCGAATACCGGCGAACTGGGAGGGTTTATCCGCACCCGGGTCTACGCCCCAGGTCTCGTAATCGTGCCAGTACAGCGTGGTGCCAGACGGTTTGCCGGACATGTCTTCCCCCTGATTCCTTCAATTGGCGCCATGTTACCCCAGCTGGAGTGCACCGCGCAGGTTGCAAAGCCACCGCTGCCCATTAAAATCCCGCCTTCTTCTATATTGTCCAGAACGTCCACGGGATAACGCCCATTTATGAATATTCGCCAGCAGCTTAACGACATTTTCCAGACCGCCATGACCAACGCGGGTATTCCCGCGGGGTGCAGCCCGGCGGTTGCCCCTGCCAAGAAGGCGGGCTTTGGCGACTATCAGGCCAACGGTGCCATGGCTGCGGCCAAGAAAGTGGGCACTAACCCACGTGAGCTGGCCGCCAAGATCATCGAGAATCTGGGCGAGCAGCCCATGATCGAGAAGGTCGAGGTCGCGGGCCCCGGCTTTATCAATATTCATCTGAAGGAAGCCTGGCTGGGCGAAACCCTGGCCGCTGCGCGTGCCGATGAGCGCCTGAACATCGCCGCCGTCGCCAGCCCCGAGACCGTGGTACTGGATTACTCCCACCCCAACCTCGCCAAAGAGATGCACGTGGGCCACCTGCGCACCACCATCATCGGCGACGCCCTCGCCCGCCTGCTGGAGTTCCAGGGGCACAAAGTTGTGCGCCAGAACCATATGGGCGACTGGGGCACCCAGTTCGGTATGCTGCTGGCCCACCTAGCAGACCAGATGGAAAACCAGGACGCGGAAGTAGCCCTGGCAGACCTGGAAGTCTTCTACCGCGAAGCCAAGGTGCGCTTCGATGAAGAGGAAGGCTTTGCCGACCGCGCCCGCGAATATGTGGTGAAACTGCAGGGTGGTGACGCCGACTGCCTGAAGCTGTGGCAGCGTTTTATCGACATCTCCATCAGCCACGCGGAAGAAATCTACGAGAAGCTGGGTGTCACCCTGAAGCGGGAAGACGTATACGCCGAGAGCCAGTACAACGACGACCTGCCGGTACTGGTGAAAGACCTGGTGGACCGCGGTATCGCGGTGGAAGACCAGGGCGCGATTGTGGCCTTCCTGCCGGAAATGGCCGACAAGGAAGGCAACCCGAGCGTAGTGATCATCCAGAAGAAAGGCGGTGGCTACCTCTACGCCACCACCGACCTGGCGGCTATTCGCTATCGCGCCAACGTCCTGAAGGCCAACCGCATCCTGTACGTGGTCGACGCGCGCCAGTCCCTGCACCTGCAGCAGGCCTTTACCGTGGCGCGCAAGGCGGGCTACATCGCCGACAGCCAGACTTTGGAACACTGCGCCTTCGGCACCATGATGGGCGACGACGGCAAGCCTTTCAAAACCCGTAGCGGTGGCACCGTGAAACTGGCCGCGCTGCTGGACGAAGCGGTGGAGCGTGCCACTGCACTGGTGGCCGGCAAAAATCCGGAGCTGAGTGCCGAGGAGCAGGCCGAGATCGGCCGCGTGGTTGGTATCGGCGCGGTGAAGTACGCGGACCTGAGCAAGACCCGCACCAACGATTACGTATTCAACTGGAATGCCATGCTGGCGTTCGAAGGCAACACCGCGCCTTACCTGCAGTATGCCTACACCCGTGTACGCAGCATCTTCCGTCGCGCCGGCATTGAGCCATCCGCGCTGACCGGTGCTATTACTCTGGGAACCGACGCGGAACGCGCGCTGGCCATCAAACTGAATCAGTTTGGTGAAGTACTGGATCAGGTGGCGAAAGACACCTTCCCCCACGTGCTGTGTACTTACCTGTATGAGCTGGCGAGCGCCTACATGGCCTTTTACGAGGCCTGCCCGGTGCTGAAAGAAGGTGTGACAGAAGAAGAGAAGCAGAGCCGCCTGCAGTTGTGCGACCTGGTGGCGCGTACCCTGTCTACCGGCCTGGGCCTGCTGGGCATCGAGACTCTTGAGAAGATGTAACGCGAGAAAATGTAACTCAGGAAAAAGATAAAGAAGAACCGCGTCAGGCGCTTTCCCTGGAAAGTGCCTGCTGCAACACCTGCTGGGCACTGGCGAGGTCCGCATCGCGGATCAGCCAGAGCTCGGAATTCCAATTCAAATTCCCCGCGCCAAATCCCTGCCCACCCGGAGCTGACTCCACCCGGGTTTTTTGCGTCAAAACCGAATAGCCGGCAGACTGCAAAAGATTCTGCAGATAGCTGCCCAGTAGTTGATCGTCCGTGGTGTAAATTTTTCGCGCCATGATGCGAGTGAGTAACCTTGCAATACCTGCTCGGCGGACTTTTGGTCCGGCTACGAGACGTCCCCAAATTCTGAAATGATATTTCGTGGAATTTGCCATTCCTCGCCTGGAATCCAGTGTCCCTTTCTGGCACCGGCGTGCAAATCGGAATGGCATAATAAAAAGATAGACTAGAGGGGGAGGAGGCGCCGCGTGAGGAGGATGAAATACGTGGCACTAATCACGCGCTGACGCAATTTTCTTTGCGTTTAATTTTTATTGGAGTTAACCAGCTCCAGCGGACGCACTACATCACCTTTGGCATCGCCTTGCACATCAGCGGCCAGCGTTGGCAGTGATACATCGTAGATTTGGAATTTGTTTTTCCCATGACGCTTGGCGTGGTACATCGCCATGTCGGCTTTTTGCAGAATGGCCTCGAGCGTCTCCCCCTTACCTTCGACCGCGACCACGCCAATACTCATGGTGACGGTGACCAGGTTGTCGCCAATCTTCACCGGCTGGGCCACCGTATTCAGCAATTTTTCCGCAAGAATCCGGTAACTATCGCCCTCCGCATCGCGCACAAACACACAGAATTCGTCGCCGCTGAGACGCGCCACTATATCGCCAGAGCGCATTACGCTGAGCAGGCGGCGGGCAATCACACACAATAGCTCATCGCCGCCCTGATGCCCCAAAGTGTCATTCACCTGTTTGAAGTCATCCAGGTCGATAAAAAACAAATACCCTAACTGTTGCACGGCACCCGGTTGATGCCGCGCCAGCTCCAGGTGGAACTCCAGTTGCTCGATCAAACTGTACCGGTTGTCTAGCCCGGTAAGGCTGTCGTGCATAGCGATCTGCTCGAGCTGGGCCGTTTTACGGGTGACCATGTCGTTCATATCTTCCAGCTGATCACACACCGCATGGCCGGTGGTATCGAGCACATCCAGCTCGTCGAACTTTTCCAGATTTTTTTTCACCGGCCGAATTAACTGACGGGCATCGCCAAAGCGCCCGTTGGTCAGTAGCGGCAGCGCCTGTGCCAGCCGGCGCAAGCGGACAATGGGGCCCCACAAAATCCCCGCCACCGCCGCACTGAAAATCAGCGCCCCCAGCACCGCGAACAGGAACAAGACCTTTACCGACTCGCTGATGTGTTCCACCTGAGTTGACACATCTTCAATAAACACAAACTGCGGGCCTTCATCGTGCACATCCATGCGCATGGTGCGGATATCAAACTGGCGCTCATCCAGCTCGTACACCCTTGCCCGCTTCAGTCCGGATAAGTTCGGCACATCCGCGGCAACCCGATCGAGCAGCGGTAGTACCCGTTCGCGGGAAGTCAGAGACAGGATTTCACGCTGCCAGTTCGCCAGATAAATACCGCCGCTATTGGCTGGCGCCTGCTCCCGCACCGCCGAGAGAATACCAATGTCGGTGCCAGTCATTTCGCGAAACCGCTGCAGGGCTTTGACCAGTGGCCGCTCCAACTGCAACACATAGTCACCAGCACGTGCGCGCATAGGCAGCGCCAGGCTTTGCACACACACAGGGTCACAATGCACCAGCTCCAATGGCTGCCCGCCCAGCAAAACCTGCGCCACCTGCCCCGGGCGCAACTTGCGCTGCGGCGCGCCCCAGCTGTCTACCAGCTGGCTGTCGGCGTCATAGACTTTGAGCGAGTGCAGCACCCAAGTTTGTTGCAGCAGCTCCCACTGCCGGTCCAGCGCCTTACCTAATTCGCTCTGGGATGAGATACGCCCACGGGGGCTGAGCGCAATCAGCTCCGCGAGCCGCACCAGCTCCTCGCGGGATTGCTGCAGCAGGCCGGATACCTGAAACTGAAAATTAAGGTGCCGCTGCTCGCGGTTTTTGGACATCAGGGACTGCAGGCTGCCGTTACCCAGCAGGATGAAAAACAGGCACACGGCTACCACCAGCATTGCCGAGGAAAGGCAGGCCTTAACGCGCAGCGAGTTGAAATTTGCCTGTGGCAACACGGTGAAATCCCTTATTCCCTGGGAGTGGATACGCACGGCCGCGATCCTTCGGGCCCTGTCGCATTATTTAGTTATTCAACGAGTATGGCGCAAATCCCCAATCTGGCCCGCCCGACGGCCCAACTCACAGAAAAAAATAGCGCCAAGCTGCCTGAAACAGGATATATCTCACAAATTTGTGGTTACCTCAGCACATTTAGCCCCCCAAACCCGCGAATTGCCCGTAAACACTGCTGTTGCTAAGATGCGCGCCGACTGGCGCCCCCACAGACTCGATCTTTCGGTGGGGTCACAACGACGGTGTCGCGCCGGCAATTGGGCAAGTTCACTTTGCCACACCATTATTACTGAACGTCGAACGCGGGAACGGCTGGTCATCCACCACGCCGCCCCAGAATGAATACGGATCCGTTCGTCCGATCCACTTTGCTATTTTTGAGCGTTAACGCATTCCGGGAATTTGTCCCCGAGTGCCCTCAGCGTTTACAGGAATCCGACCACCATGACCCAGCCTTCCCTCAAGCAGTTGGAACAGCACGACGCCTTTATCCGCCGCCATATCGGCCCGGACGCCGCGCAGACCCAGGCCATGCTCGACACCCTCGGTGTCGCCACCCTGGACGAACTGATTGAAAAGACCGTGCCTGCCGCCATCCGTAAATCCAATGACCTGAACCTGGCAGATGCGGTGGACGAACAGGAGGCGCTGGCGGAACTGAAAGCGCTGGCGAGCCGCAACAAGATTTTCCGTACCTTTATCGGTATGGGTTACCACGACACCATCACCCCCAACGTGATCCTGCGCAACGTGCTGGAAAATCCGGGTTGGTACACCGCCTACACCCCCTACCAGCCAGAAATTGCCCAGGGCCGCCTGGAAGGCCTGCTGAACTTCCAGCAGATGATCATGGACCTGACCGGTATGGACCTGGCCAACGCCTCCATGCTGGACGAAGGCACCGCCGCCGCGGAAGCCATGGCCATGTGTAAGCGCCAGGTAAAACGCAACAAATCCAACGTCTTCTTTGTCGATGCAGACTGCCACCCGCAAACCATCGCGGTAGTACAGACCCGCGCAGAACACTTCGGCTTTGAAGTGGTTGTGGGCAACCCGGAAACCGACCTGCCGGAAGAACTGTTCGGCGCCCTGTTCCAGTACCCGGGCTCTACCGGTGTGGTACGCGACCTCACCGACCTGATTGCCAAGGTGCACGAAACCAATGCGCTGGTAACCGTGGCCGCAGACCTGATGAGCCTGGTGGCCCTGAAAGCGCCGGGTGAAATGGGAGCGGACGTGGTGGTTGGCTGTAACCAGCGTTTCGGTATCCCAATGGGTTACGGTGGCCCGCACGCCGGCTTCTTCGCCTTCCGCGAAGCCTACAAGCGCTCCGCGCCCGGCCGCATCATCGGTGTTTCCGTGGACAGCAAGGGCAAGCGCGCCCTGCGTATGGCCATGCAAACGCGTGAGCAGCATATCCGCCGTGAAAAGGCCAACTCCAACATCTGTACCTCCCAGGTACTGCTGGCAGTGATGAGCGCCTTCTACGCGATTTACCACGGCCCGGAAGGTCTGAAGACCATCGCCGCGCGTATCCAGCGCCTTACCGACATCCTCGCTTCCGGCCTGAAAGAAAAAGGCCTGAGCCTCACCCACGACAGCTGGTTCGATACCCTCACCGTCTCTGTGGGCGACAAGCAGTCTGAAATCTTCGAGCGCGCCATTGCCGCAGAGATCAACCTGCGCAAAGTGGGCGCAGACGCGCTGGGTGTGAGCCTGAACGAAACCACCAAGCTGGAAGATGTTTCCGAGCTGCTGAACATTTTCACCGGCGCCGAGCACGGCCTCGACCTGAATGCGATGGATGCCGAGCTGGCCGCCAAAGGCCCCGCCGGCGTACCCGCAAGCCTGCAGCGCGCCAGTGAATTCATGACCCACCCGGTGTTCAACACGCATCATTCCGAAACCGAAATGCTGCGCTACCTGAAGACCCTGGAGTCCAAAGATATCGCCCTGAACCACAGCATGATTCCGCTGGGTTCCTGCACCATGAAGCTGAACGCCACCGCCGAAATGATCCCGGTGACCTGGCCAGAGTTCGGCAAGCTGCACCCGTTTGCCCCAGCCGACCAGGCTCAGGGCTACCGCGAGATGTTCACCCAACTAGAAACCATGCTGGCGGAATGTACCGGTTACGACGCCGTGAGCCTGCAGCCGAATGCCGGCTCACAGGGTGAGTACGCGGGCTTGGTAGCAATCAAGAAATACCTGGAAGCGAAAGGTGAAGGCCAGCGCGATATCTGCCTGATCCCGGCCTCCGCCCACGGCACCAACCCCGCCTCGGCGATGATGGTAAGCATGAAGGTTGTGGTGGTTGCCTGTGACAACAACGGCAACGTGGACATCGCCGACCTGAAAGCAAAAGTAGAAGAGCACGGCGACCGCGTCGCGGCACTGATGGTGACCTACCCCTCCACCCACGGTGTATTCGAGGAAGGCATCCGCGAGATCTGCGAGCTTATCCACAATGCCGGCGGTCAGGTGTACATCGACGGCGCCAACATGAACGCCCTGATTGGCGTGGCCGCACCGGGTAAATTCGGTGGTGACGTATCCCACCTGAACCTGCACAAGACTTTCTGTATTCCCCACGGTGGTGGCGGCCCGGGCATGGGCCCGATTGCGGTTGGAGAACACCTGAAGCCTTATCTGGCAGGCCACCCGGTAACCGAGGTACCGGGCAACGATCCAGTAAACGGCACCATTTCTGCTGCGCCCTGGGGCTCTGCCAGCATTCTGCCGATCAGCTGGATGTACATTCGCATGATGGGTAAAAAAGGCATGAAGCTCGCCACCGAAACCGCGATCCTGAATGCCAACTACGTGGCCAAGAAGCTGAGCGAACACTACCCGCTGCTGTACAAAGGCAGCAACGGTTTTATCGCCCACGAGTGTCTGATCGACCTGCGCCCGCTGAAAGAAGTGAGCGGTATTACCGAAGAAGACATCGCCAAGCGCCTGATGGACTTCGGCTTCCACGCGCCGACCATGTCCTTCCCGGTTGCCGGCACCCTGATGATCGAGCCGACCGAATCGGAAGCACAGGAAGAACTGGATCGCTTTGTACAAGCCATGGCGACGATTCGTCAGGAAGCAGACGACGTGGCCAGCGGCAAATACAGTGCAGACGACAACCCCCTGCACAATGCGCCGCACACTCAAGACGACGTGATGACCGACGATTGGACCCACCCGTACAGCCGCGAAATTGCCGGTCGCCCGGCCGCCTGGCTGAAGCACCACAAGGTGTGGCCGGCGTCCAATCGTATCGACAATGTGTACGGCGACCGGAACCTGATCTGTTCCTGTCCGCCAGTTGAGAGCTACATGGACTAATTAGGCCAGGAATAAGTAGCCCAGAAACAAAAATGCCGGAGCAATGCTCCGGCATTTTTTTTGGATAATCTAAAGTCATCTGGCGGCAAAGCACCGGGTGATATTTTTCGAAACCGCTGTGAATACTTCCCTGTACGCTGCGTCGGCGACGTCCATGTCGCCGACGCTTTCGAAAAATATCACCCGGCACTTTGCCTTCTCATCAGCCTTCTGTAGTGCAAGAGGGCACTACCGCTCGGCCCCTTCCCGACATTCACCACGCAGTTCACCACCTTGCGGCGAAACCACCCGATCAATCACAAAATACCCGTCGCGACAGAAACCCGTTTCCTGGAGTTTCAGCTGTAACGCGTGGTCGAAGTTCACCCGGCGCGGTCGGCCGAAGCCTTCGTACTGCTTGCCCATACGCGCGCGCTCGCTCGCACTCTGCGTATATGGTCCGCGCAACGCAGGTGCGGCGACTTCCAGCACGTAGGTAAAACGCTTGGAGCCGTTGGCAGAAATCTCGGTGTGGAAAGACTCTTTGATTCCTGGATTCGGTGCCGCCGGTTCGCTGGCGCAACCGCCAAGTAATTGCGTCATCAGCAACAGAGCTGCGCCGGTAACAATTGCTTGTTTCATCTTTCCCCCAAAGATAGCTATTAGAGAGCTACTTAAATACCACGGTACGGTTACCGTGAATAAACACACGCTCTTCGAGAACCCGCTGTAACGCTCGGCTCAATACCTGTTTTTCCACATCGCGACCGGCACTGGCCATATCGTCAGCGGAATAGAAGTGATCCACATGAATCACATCCTGCTCAATGATCGGCCCCTCGTCCAGATCATCGGTGACAAAATGCGCGGTGGCACCAATAATTTTCACCCCGCGTTCAAACGCCTGCAGGTAAGGCTTGGCACCTATAAAGGCCGGTAGGAAGGAGTGGTGAATATTGATGATACGGTTTTTGAAGTGGGCAACAAACTGCGGTGTGAGCACCCGCATATATTTAGCGAGGATCAGATAATCGGGCTCATAACGATCCACGATCTCAATGACCTGCTCCTCGTGCTGGGCACGCTCGAGGTCTTCTGCGGGTACCCAATGGAACGGGATGTCGAACTTTTCCACAAGAGGCTGCAGCACCTTGTGATTGCCAACTACCGCAGCTATCTCCACATCCAGAGCGCCGGAATAGCACTTCATCAGGATATCACCCAGGCAGTGGGATTCCTTGGTAACCATCAGCACCACACGCTTACGGCCACTGGCGACCAGCCGTCGCTCTGCCCCTCGGGGCAGTGTCATATCCAAATCTTCCAGGAAGGTATCATCGTTAAAGATGCCTTCCAGCGCGGTGCGCATAAAAAAGCGGCCCTGCGCGCGGTCAACGAACTCGTCGTTCTTGGTGATATTTAGTTGGTGCTTGTAGCAGATGTTGGTGATCTTCGCGATCAGCCCTTTGGCATCGGGGCAGTCCGTTAGCAGTATCTTCTTTTCCATGGTCCAAAATCAGACTATTTATCCAGAACAGTGACTATACACTATGTGCTTTCGTGCACCTGCAACAATGGTTGGTTTTCGACCAATTCGTCGAGTTATCTTTTGACCCGACATTTATTTAGCAGACCTATCTACCAGAGCTATCTACCAGAGCTATCTACCTAACTAAGGGGCGTTATGGACAAGCAACTCTTCAGTGAACACCTTGCCATCCTGTGCAAGCGTTACGATGAGATCCTCGAGCAATGTGGGTTCGAGACCCTCAACGTGTATAGCGGTTCGCCGTCCGTACAGTTCCTGGATGACAACTACTACCCGTTCCGGGTTAACCCCCAGTTCAAAGCCCTGGTGCCGGTCTCCGACAACCCACACAGCTGGGTCATCTATCGTCGCGGGCAGAAGCCCAAGTTGCTGTTCTACCGCCCGGTAGACTTCTGGCACTACGTGCCGCCCGCTCCGCAGACCTTCTGGAGCGACGAGTACGATATCGAGCTGCTGTCCAAACCGGACGAAGCCAAAGCCTTCCTCAGCGGCGAGAACGCGGCCTTTATCGGTGAGACCGGCAAACTGGAGGGCTGGGAGATCGGCCAGCGCAACCCGCAGCATCTGATCGACCAGCTGCACTGGGCCCGCGCCTACAAAACTCCTTACGAATTCGCCTGCCTGCGCGAAGCCAACCGCATTGCGGTGCGTGCCCACCAGGCCGCGGAAGAAGCCTTCCGCAGTGGCGCGAGCGAGTTCGAAATTAACCTGGCCTACCTGAACGCCGCCGGCCAGGGTGAAAACCAGATGCCCTACGGCAATATTGTCGGCCTTAACGAGCACGGGGCCATCCTGCACTACACGCACTTATCCACACAGCGCCTGTCCGAGAGCGAGCGTCGCAGCTTCCTGATCGATGCCGGTGCCGACTGCAACGGCTACTGTGCCGACATCACCCGCTCCTATGCCTACCGCGATGGCGAATTCGCCGACCTGGTAACGGCGATGCACGAGAAAGAACAGGAGCTAGTTGCGGGCCTGCTTCCCGGCGCCTCTTATGTGGAATTACACAAAGACTGCCACCACAAAATCGGCCAACTCCTGCAGCAATTTGGTGTGATCAAAACCTCGCCGGAAAGCGCGGTGGAATCTGGCCTCACCGGTACCTTTATGCCACACGGCCTGGGCCACTTCCTCGGCCTGCAGGTACACGATGTGGGCGGCCACCAGACCGCACCGGAAGGTGGCACCACCCCACCACCAACCGAGTACCCGTTCCTGCGTACCACCCGTACCATCGAAGAAAATCAGGTCTTCACCATCGAGCCGGGCCTGTACTTTATCCACAGCCTGCTGTCGGACCTGAAAGAATCCCAGCTGGCGGATGAAGTGAATTGGGACAAGGTAGAAAAGCTGCGGCCTTACGGTGGTGTACGTATCGAGGACAACCTGATCGTGCACAAAGACCGCGTGGAAAATATGACGCGGGATTGCTACTAAATCTCAAAACAAAAAAGGGCGTGAATACAGGCCCTTTTTTATTGGCTGCGAAATGGAATCAAACTAACGCACTGCGTACCGTGCGCGTCGCCTCCACCATATTCAGCAACGCCGAACCTACTTCTGCCCAATTACGGGTTTTTAATCCACAGTCTGGATTTACCCAGAGCTTTTCCTTCGGGATTACTTTGAGTAGTTGCTGCAATCGCTCTTTCAACTCTTCACGTTCCGGCACATTGGGCGAGTGAATGTCGTAGATACCTGGGCCGATTTCATTCGGATAACCGCCATTTTCACCGGCAAAGACATCCAGTAAACGTAGATCCGAACGTGCGGATTCGATGGTAATCACATCCGCATCCAACGCCACAATCGCCTCCATGATCGCGTTGAAATTCGAGTAACACATGTGGGTGTGGATCTGGGTTTCCGGCTTTACCTCACTGCAGGTATAACGGAAGCAGCCCACCGCCCAATCGAAATACGCCTTGTGCTCCGCCTCGCGCAACGGCAAACCTTCGCGCAGTGCCGGCTCGTCGACCTGAATAATACCGATACCCGCCGCCTCCAAATCCCGAACCTCGTCACGCAGTGCTTTGGCGATTTGCAGGCAGCTTGCCGCGCGCGGAATATCCTCGCGGGGAAAGGACCAGTTCAAAATAGTAACCGGACCGGTGAGCATACCTTTTACCGGACGCTTACTGAGGCTCTGAGCGTACTCGCTCCACTGTACGGTCATGGCATTGGGTCGGCTGATATCACCGGCAATAATCGGCGGTTTTACACAGCGGGAACCGTAACTCTGTACCCAGCCATTACCTGTGTGGATAAACCCGTCCAGTTGCTCGCCGAAGTATTCCACCATGTCGTTGCGCTCGGCTTCGCCGTGTACCAATACGTCCAGCCCCAGGATTTCCTGACGGCGAATCGCTTCGGCTATTTCTGCACGCAAGTGATCGTGGTAATCCTTTTGACTAATTTCTGCGTTGCGAAACTGCTTACGCACCTGACGTAAAACGTCGGTCTGTGGAAAAGAACCGATAGTGGTGGTCGGCAGTAGTGGAAGCTGCCAGCGCTCGCGCTGAACCTCAACCCGTTCGGAAAACTTCTGTGGGCGCCAGGTACTTTCCAGCTGCTGACGTACATCCGCCTCAGTACGACTATCGGTTTGAGGGAAAGCTGCAAGTGTCTCAGCCCCTGGTTCGAGTGCCGATCGCAGCTTCTGCAATTCATCAAGTTTCTGGCGGCTATAGGCCAGTTTGTTTTTGTGTTCTTCGCTCAAACCCGTTTCGGTTTCCAGATCTACGGGCGAATGGAGTAGCGAACAGCTGGCAGATATCCACAAACGGTCGCCGAGCACTTCCGCTTCTTCTCTTAGAACCTGCTGCCACTGGGCCAGATCGGTTTTCCACACGTTGCGACCATTGACCACGCCGACCGAGAGAGTCTGGTCTCCACGCAACGCCTCAAACGCAGGCTGTAGGTCTTCACCGCCTCGCACCGCATCGATATGAATTCCATCCACAGGCAGATCAAATACCAGCGATAGGTTTTCACGCAATGTGGAAAAGTAGGTTGCGAGTAGCAACTTGCTGCCACTGGCTTTTGCCAGAGTGTTATACACAGGCGCAAATGCATCGCGCCACTGGGCCGGTAAATCGAGCCCCAGGATTGGCTCGTCGATCTGCACCCATTGCGCGGCGGCGTCGGCCAGCTGTGCCAGTAACTGCTCATAGCAGGCCAACAGACTCGGCAATAAATCGAGCGCGTTATCTACACCGCGCCCTAACCAAAGATAGGTAAGCGGACCAATAATTACCGGCTTAACATTGTGGCCAAGGCTCTGTGCATCCTTGATTTCTGCCAGCAACCATTCCGCATCCAGCGTGAACGGCTGATCTTCCGAGAACTCCGGCACAAGGTAGTGATAATTGGTATCAAACCATTTGGTCATGGCACTGGCGGCCACCGGCTCGCCGGAAGGTGCTCGGCCGCGCGCAAGGCGGAAGTACTGATCCAGTTTGTTGTCTGCCGCTCCATGCTGAAAGCGCTCGGGAATAACACCGAACAGCAGCGAGTGATTCAATACCTGGTCGTACCAGGCGAAGTCCCCCACGGTAGTGAGCGCCAACCCCGCCGCCTGCTGGGCCTGCCAATTCTGGCTGCGCACCTGTGCGCCAGCGGCCAAAAGTGCTTGCTGGTCGATCTCACCTTTCCAATAGGCTTCCTGCGCGCGTTTAAGCTCGCGATGCGCGCCAATGCGCGGATATCCGAGAATATGTGTCTTTGCCATGCCCTTTCCCCTGGGTCCGTAAAATTCGGGGTTGATTCTGGGGCTCTTAGCATGTTCAATCAATTTCATATTTTTCGCCGAAAACATGAATTTAATTAAAGATGGCAATAGAGAATGATTGAGCTGAGGCACTTACGCGCCCTGACGGTGCTGCGGGATACCGGCAGCATGGTGCGCGCGTCCGAGCGCCTGCACCTGACCCAATCCGCGCTTTCCCACCTGTTCCGCGAGATGGAAGACCGCCACGCACAGGCGCTGTTTGTGCGCAAGTCGCGCCCCCTGCGCTTTACCAGCGCCGGGCTGCGGCTGTTGCAGCTGGCAGACGATGTGCTGCCGCGAGTGGCGGTGGCGCAAAGAGACCTGGCGCGACTGGCATCGGGACAGGCAGGTCGCCTGAATATCGCGATCGAATGCCACAGCTGTTACCAGTGGCTGATGCCAACCCTCGATGCCTACCGGGACGACTGGCCCGAGGTCGAGCTGGACCTATCCAGTGGTTTCCATTTCGCACCGCTACCGGCACTGGTACGCGGTGACCTGGATCTGGTGGTTACCAGTAACCCGGATACCTCTCTCAAAGGTATCCACTACGAGCCGCTGTTCAGTTTTGAGATGTGCCTGGCGGTCAGCCGCAAACACGCACTGGCGAAACAGAAGACGATAGCCCCGCAAGACCTCGCGAATGAAGTGCAAATCACCTACCCGGTAGAGCGAGAGCGGCTGGATATTTTCCAGAAGTTCCTCGACCCGGCCGGTATCGAACCCGCCGCGGTGCGCACCGCAGAACTCACCGTGATGATGGTACAACTGGTGGTCAGTGGTCGCGGTGTTTGTGCCCTGCCCAACTGGGCTCTTTACGAATATTTACAAAAGGGGCTGGTAAACCAATTGAGACTAGGAAAATCCGGCGTGTGGAGTACACTCTACGCTGCGGTGCGCGAGGAGATGCTGGAACAGGCTTTTTTAAGGGACTTCTTCACTACAGCACGGGATACCTGCTTCGCCAATCTGAATGGCGTGCTTGCCGCGACCGATAACATAAACAAGTAATAAAACACACAAGGGGATATGTATGGCCTCCACACCCAATAGCTGGAGCAAGACTCTCAAAACTCTGCACTGGATGATCGCGTTTTTTATCCTGTTCGCCTGGGCATCGGTAGAACTCCACGAGCAGTACGCGAAAGAAGACCCAATGCGCGGTTGGTGGATGGTTGTCCACTTCTCCCTCGGCTTCCTGGTTCTGTTCCTGGGCCTGTTCCGTCTCTACTACCGTGCTACCCACGGTCGTCCCAACCTGTACGGCGGCAGCTTCCAGAAGCCAGTTTCCCTGCTGACCCAGAGCCTGATGTACATACTGATCATCGGTATGCCACTCACCGGCCTGCTGATGCGCCAGTTCGCCGGCCGCGACACCAAGCTGTTCTGGCTGTTCGACCTGCCTTCCTTCTTTGAAAAGAATATTGATGTGGCCAAGCAGTTTGCCTTCCTGCACAAAGAACTGCTGTGGAACGCCCTGCTGGTATTGCTGGTACTGCACATCGGCGGCGCGCTGTGGCATCACCTGTACAACAAAGACAACACCCTGCGTCAGATGCTGCCGTTCGGCAAAGTGAAATAACCCAGCCAAACAACAGGGTCAAATAACTGACATATTGCAGGCAAAGAAAAAGGGCACCATCTGGTGCCCTTTTTTATTTGCCCTGTAAGCCTGAATCAGTCGCGGTCGCGATGCTGTTTTGGCTTGCCAGACTTGTGGTGCGGCTTATCGCCGTGCTTGCCGCCGTGTTTACCACCATGTTTGCCTTCAGGCTTACCTTCGAACTTGCGTTTCTTGAAAGAACCGCTTTTCTTGAACGGTTTTCCGCTGTCCGCCGCATTCGGGTCGTACTTGGAAATGTTCATCGGGCGGCCGTTTACCCGCACCTTTTTCAGGTGCTGGAAGATCTCTTTCGGCATACCTTCCGGCAGGTCGACGGTGGTGTATTCCGGGTAGATTTCGATGCGGCCGATGTAAGAGCTGTCCAGCTCTACTTCATTAGCAATGGCACCAACCACACTGCCCGGGCGCACGCCGTGCTCGCGGCCCACATCAATGCGGAAACGCTCTTTGCCTTCATCGGGCGGCGGCATACGCTTGTCCTTTTCGTAACCACCTTTGCGTTCGCGCTTGCGGTCGCCATCACGATCGCGGCGGCGGTCGTCGCGGTCATTCCGATCATTAAAGTCACGCTGCTTAGGCTCGCGCTCGTCCAGCAGCAGCGGCTGGTCGCCCTGCGCCATGGCAGCCAGTGCCGCAGCTACATCCAGCGGGTCCACTTCATTGTCTGCCAAGAACTGATCCACGAGATCGCGGAACGGAGCCAGGTCACCTTCACCACCAAGGGTATCGCTAATGCGCTGGCGGAATTTTTCCATACGCGACGCGTTGACCGCTTTCGCGGTAGGCAGCTCCAGACGCTCGATCGGCTTCTTGGTTGCGCGCTCGATAATGCGCAGCATGCGGCGCTCGCGCGGGGCCACAAACAGAATCGCATCACCTTCGCGGCCCGCACGGCCGGTGCGGCCAATACGGTGAATGTAGGCTTCGGTGTCGTAAGGGATGTCGTAGTTGATCACGTGGCTGATGCGCTTCACATCCAGGCCACGGGCGGCCACGTCGGTGGCCACAACGATATCCAGCTTGCCGGCCTTCAACTTGTCGATCACCTGCTCACGCAGGTTCTGCGCCATATCGCCGTTCAGGGCAGAAGAGGCAAAACCGCGCGCGGCCAGTTTGTCGGCCAGCTCGACGGTGGTGTTCTTGGTGCGCACAAAGATGATGGTGGCATCTACCGGCTCGGCTTCGAGAATTCGGGTCAGCGCGTCCAGCTTGTGCAGGCCGCCCACCGGCCAGTAGCGCTGGCGAATGGTTTCTGCAGTCTCGGTCTTGACCTTGATCTTCACGTCCGCCGGGTTGTCCAGGTGGTCGCGGGCAATCTTGGCGATCTCACGAGGCATGGTGGCGGAGAACAGCGCGATCTGGCGCTCTTCTGGAATCTGCTCCAGTACCCACTCCACGTCGTCGATAAAGCCCATGCGCAGCATTTCGTCGGCTTCGTCGAGGACCAGAGTCTTCAGGCCAGACAGATCCAGGGTGCCTTTGCGCATGTGATCCATCACACGGCCCGGGGTGCCCACTACCAGCTGCACACCGCGCTTCAGTTGTTGGATTTGGCCGCGGTAGTCGGCGCCACCATAAATAGGCGCAACGTGGAAACCTTTGAGGTTAGCCGCGTAGGACTGGCAGGCCTCGGCCACCTGAATGGCCAGTTCTCGGGTAGGTGCCAGCACCAGTGCCTGAGGGCGTTTGCTCTTCAGATCCAGACTCGCCAGTAGAGGGAGCGCGAATGCCGCTGTTTTGCCCGTTCCTGTCTGTGCCTGGCCCAGTACATCGCGCCCTTCCAGCAGAGACGGGATGGTCTTTGCCTGAATCGGGGATGGGGTTTCGTAGCCAAGTTTGGTGACAGCGTCGAGGATTTCAGCAGGCAGGCCCAACTGGTCAAAGCCAGTGGCCGTGGGGGTATCGGTCATATTTGGGAATCACTTGCGGCGTCTAACGCCGGTACTTGAGGGGCCGGATTGGCCTTTAAAAGGCTGCGCAGTCTAACAGTTTAGCCCGAGAAGGCCAGTTTATTTTTTAACCGGTAGATTTTGTTCGAGACCGTAGAACCTGAACATGTCGGTCACGTGCTTGCGAACCCGGTGGTCGACCAATCTCCGCTCGACGTGGCGGTCAAAAGGTCTTGTGATGGGCGAAGTGCATCGCAGCGATCTTACCCGGGTTATCGCGCACCAGCTGCCAGGCCTTCTCTTCACCGACTACCTTAGCCGCAGCCTCTCGGCCTGCCTTCAGCGCTGGCGGACGGCGTACTTCATGGTGGGCATCGGTGGCTAGTATGGTGACCAGCTCATTCTCCAGCATCTCGATGGAACGCTTTTGTGCCGGCTCGCCAAAATGACCAGATACGGCGCCGGAAGTTACCTGGAACAGGCAACCCTCGTCCGCCAGCGGCATCACCTTATTGAAATCGCGGATCACATCCTTGTTGCGCTCCGGGTGCGCAATCATCGGACGGACCTTTTGCTTGCGCAGCCAGCGGATCAACTGTTCGGTACCCGGCGGGATATGGCTGTGTGGCAGTTCCAGCAGCAGGACCTTTTCGTCGCCCCATTCGCCCAAAAAAGGTACCTGTTTCAGAATCACCATATTCAGGATTTCTTCGGACAGGCGAATTTCTGCCGCCATACCCACATGCAGTGGGATCTCGGCTGTATCCAGCGCGGAGACCAGCTGGCGGTGCGCTTTAGATATGGTCGACAGAGTATTAGGAAAACGGCCGGAGTGAATATGCGGTGTGGCCACGATGTGAGTAATGCCATCGGCAACCGCGGCGCGGGCGAGCACCAGCGCCTGGTCGAGGTCCCGGGCACCGTCGTCGATACCCGGGAGAAGGTGGCAATGCAGATCGATCATGCGAGCTCTACGCTGTCCTCTTTTACGTATTCAAGGTGTGCATATACACAAACCTGAACAACTCCGGCATACCCGAACCGAGGCACTTAATCAGCACAAAAGAGCTTATTAGGTACGCGCGTACCGATCCTCAAAGCGGACGATATCGTCCTCCCCCAGGTAAGAGCCGGACTGCACCTCGATCAATTCCAGCGGAATTGTCCCCGGGTTTTCGAGACGGTGGACTACGCCAAGCGGGATATACGTGCTCTGGTTTTCTGTCACCAAAAACTCTTTTTCACCACAGGTCACGCTCGCGGTACCGGACACCACGATCCAATGTTCCGCACGATGATGGTGCATTTGCAGACTAAGTTGCGCTCCCGGGCTTACTACGATGCGCTTCACTTGGAAACGCTCACCGAAATCAACGGAGTCGTAATAGCCCCACGGGCGGTAGACTTTACGATGCAATTGCGCTTCCGAGCGATTTTCGGCCTTGAGGCGTTCAACCACCTTCTTAATATCCTGTACGCGATCTTTAGCGGCAACCAGTACCGCATCATCACTTTCTACCACCACAATATCATTCAGGCCAACAGTAGCAATTAGCTTACTGTCGCTCTGCACATAGCAATTATGGCTATCTTCCAGGATAACATCACCCTTCGACGTATTACCCTGCTCGTCCTTCTCAGACACTTCCCAAAGTGCAGACCAAGAACCCAGATCATTCCAACCGCAATCCATCGGCACGACCACTGCATCGCGGGTATGCTCCATAACGGCATAATCAATAGACTCATCGGTACAGGCCAGAAAGGCCTCACTTGCGGGGCGCACGAAATCGACATCAAAGGTGGCACCCTGCATGGCTTTCTCACAAGCCTCAAGGATATCCGGGCAATATTTAGACAATTCTTCGATGAAACGACTGGCACGGAACAGGAACAGGCCGCTGTTCCAGTAAAATTCACCAGAACTCACGTATTTCTCTGCGGTAGCTAGGTCAGGCTTTTCTACAAACTGCTGAACCACAAACGCGGTCTCAGCCTCATCTACGGCCCTTGCCTTGTTGATATAGCCGTAACCGGTTTCGGCAGCCGAGGGCACAATACCAAAGGTCACCAGTTTGCCAGCCTCGGCGTGAGGAACCGCACGCATCACCGCAGCCTGGAAGGCGGCTACGTCTTTTATTGCGTGATCTGCGGCCAATACCAGCAGCAACGGATCTTCCGCCCCCCCGGCCATGGCCCTTAGCGCTGCCAACGCTACCGCTGGAGCGGTATTGCGGCCTGCAGGCTCGAGTAAGATCCCACTATGAGCCTGACCTACCTCGCGCAGCTGCTCGGCCACGATAAAGCGGTGATCATCGCCACATATTAGCAATGGTGGCTGCGATTCAATGCCCTCCAATCGCGCACAGGTGTTTTGCAACATAGTCGCATCATCCGTGAGCGGCAGGAACTGTTTCGGATGAAGTTTGCGCGAAAGCGGCCATAAGCGAGAACCTGAGCCGCCGGCCATTATTACCGGTAAAATCATAAATTTATTCTGTTACAGAAATAGCACTAACGGACACCCCCACCACTCTAATAAAAAGAGGCGGCATTTAAGCCCCATTATGTCACGCTTGGGAGTCGTTTGTGACCATCCATCGAGCGGTAATGAGCCGCCCCGAATACTTGAGCTGCGCTAGCTGTAGCACTCCCCGTTTACAATTTTCTACCCCAAGGGTTGCGGTGAATCAAGCGGCGAGCACTTCATCATCGACAGAAACAGCGTCGTCAACAGATGCTTGTGCGGCTTTAAGTGATGGCAACATACGCGCCATCATCTGAGGAACAGTGAAATCGATATGTTTGGAAAAGCTACCGTCCAGCTGGGTCTGCTCATACAGGTAGGTACGGAAAGCACGAAACAGCACCATATCTACAGGCTCTGGTTCCGTCCAAAAATTCGACAACTCGCCTTGATGGGTCATTCCCGGAATATCGTAAAGAGCGCGCCCCAACGTGATCGTCGGCACCCGGTGCAACAGTGCTGAGATTCCTACCGTGCTGTTAATTGTCACCACACCTTTGGCGTGGTCCAACAGCGTAGGTAAGTGCAGATCATGGCAATATGCCACACGTCCATCTACACCCGAATCGCGCGCAGCACGCTGAATCAATTTGCCATAGTGGCAAAAGCCTCGATCCATGGGATGGTGCTTGATCACCAGAATATCTTTATTCGCTGCATTAAGAGCGAAAGACGCAATCACATCTCTAATCGAATCTTCCAGCGAATGCACATCAGAGTGCTCGCGAACCTGAAAGTCATCCGCAGTTTGTAAGGGAAAAAGGAAGAACTCTCCGCCATGACGCTGTACCAGCGCTTCCGTGTAGTTACGCTCGGTTATGCGGTAGAGACCTTTGCGATAAAAACTCCGCAACCAGCATCCAGCTTCCTGCCACCAAGCCCTTGGGCGGTGGTGACGGTAATGGTTAAAGCGCAACCCATAGACAATGACGGCAAAGTAATAACAAATGGCATAGCGGGCCCTCTGCCAAAAAGTCCTACCGACTTTTAACGAGGGCGAGCGGCCTTGAGGTACATACCGCTCAATGGCATCACGGGACCAGTCGACACCAGAAAATGCGTTTACGCCTCCCTGCTCAAGGGTGACGAAGTCAGGGCGCAAGTAGCCCTCTTCACAAGCCCAGAAGCTGACGCCCAATTCATCGCAAACTGTTCGTGCCTTACGGTGGTAATACCGGCAATCGCCGTACACAACCACCGCACGAATATCGTTCCGCCGCAAGTAACCGGCAAAAAACTCTGGCCAGCCAGCTTGCCCACCCACATAGTCCACCTGGTGGTCGGCCCAGCCGAATAAACGGTCCCCACCGTTGAAGTTTATCTTATGAGTTTCAATGCCCCGTGCGGAGAAATAACGGGCACAACGGGCAAAGAAAGGACCATGTGGCCCCTGCAAAAATACAACCCCTGACATTTTCCCCACTTAGCCCCACGGCGAAACTCGCCGCCCCCCGGGGCACTAAACACGCGCGGGCAACCCCCGCACCTAAAAACAACAAGAACGACCAAGCAGAGTCGAAAAACAAGCAAAATACGCCAAAATTTGCGATATAAACCGCATAACTGGCGCAAAACTATACTCTTATATTTGACGATTGTCTTGTTTTAGCTAGCTAGAACGAGACTCTAACGGGTGAATTTACCGACAAAATTGCGCTGTTCACCGCTGGCGAGTTTTGCCTTATCCAGTTTTTGCAGCACTTTCGACCACCCCCATTCAAACACTGCCGCCGTCGAGCTCGGCCACAAGGTAAATAATGGATTGAATGGGTTGTCCCTGGCTTGCATCCACACCGTCATACGGTGCGACGGCTCTCGCGCCTCACCACGGCGATGAAAGCCGTATACATTCGCGACCAAAAGCGTATTCGCGGGTACATGGAGGGCTTTGGATTCAAATCCCATTTCCTCAAGATCTGCCGTAGTTACTCGGAAAGACCCATCCCAGTATCTCTGCGGATCGCGCGCTTCACCGCGCTTGCTCGCCTCCAGGCTCTGCCGGTACTCCCACTTCAGGCGGCGCCAACTCAACCGGTGGGAACCCGGTACATACACAAACGGCCCATTCAGGTCGTCAGTTGCATCCAGATACAGCCACCCTTTTACACAGGGATGGAAGGTATCTGCGTGCATGTCCCGTTGCGGATCCGGACGCGGCACCACATTCGCGTGATTACACAGGTTTTCCACATAGTACAGCGGGCGACGATTCTTGGACGAGCAATAGCGCATTAATCGGTCGAGCTTCGGATTCTCGATAAGCGCACGAATTGAGGGCATTTTTTCTCGCTCTGCGCCAGTAAGAAACACTCGCTGGGTTAGCGTGGTGCCCTCAACAAACTCCCGGCCACCGTTTTCATAGCTCTGCAATTCATGCGCCAATTTTTCAAAATTGTCACTGGAGAGAAAGCTGTGTTTGAGGACAAAGCCGTATTTACGGAAATGACGGCGATCTTCTGCGGGAATCAGCGGTGACAACAGGAGCAGTCGAAAACGGAATAAGCCGTGCGCAATCACTACCCGGGCAACGTGAAGCCCACAACGATTGAGCCCGAAACTGCCAATAATGGGATTGTTCTTAAAGCTCTTACCCCATGAAACCAATTCGAGGAGCCATTTGGGCAGAAGATAAATTTTCTTGAGAAATCTGGAATTCACGCGCAATGACCCGCGACTACTTCTTGAAAAATTGGTTGCGAACGATGCGATAAAGCCCACGTCGCCACCAGCTGAGATAAGACGAGCCCTGTCGTTGGGACTCCAACAACTGCACCGCAGTTTCGACATCCACGATGTCGCCACGGTGCGGATCCACATAGGTGGGGTATAGAATCAACGTTGCGGCTACCAGCTCGTCCAGTGTGCGGCTCCGTCCTCGAGCTCTTTTGCAGCGGCGAACCATTGCCAACTCCGAGAGGGCATTGGGCATTTCGTCACTGCCCCCGCGAAGAAGACGATCGTCACTCAGCCCCCAACCGGCATAAAACGGCAAGCCATAAGTCACGACCTTAACGCCCCGCAGTAACGCCTCGAAGCCACTCAAAGAACAAAGCGTGTGCAGCTCATCCACTCGTGCAAGTACTACAGGCATTGGTGCATCCATTACCAGCTGATCGTAAAGAACACCGGCATCGTCAACCAACTTCCCAATGCGTCCACCCGCGACTACATCAGGGTGCGGTTTATAAATAATATAAGCATCGGGGTTCGCTCTACGTACCTGCTCCAATAACTGCTGATTACTTTTGAGCCAAGGGGAGCCGCTGGCGATCGATGCATCACTCTCCACCTGCCCGGGCACCAATATAATGGTCCGGTCTGATGGCAAATCCAGAGCCACACCCTGCTCACCTACGTTGTATTTACTCAACTGTCGACTAACAAGGGACTCTCGCAGCACTGCCGCACGAGCACAGAGCAATGGAGATAGCTCTGCGTCCTTTAAAATAGATTCCAGGTCAGACGGTCGGGAAGCGTCATAATAAATTCCCTGCTTATCCAGAACCAACGAGAGCGGGCGCACCAGATCGGACCCCAAACCCACCGACCGCAGGAATCCATCCTCAAGCCGCCAAAGCGGTAACCGGGAGTTACTGCACTTGGTTACAACCGGCTCCGTCAAGCTACTTGCCCAAGCCACCACCTTAGTCTCTGCCTCCACCTCGCTGAAAGCATTCGAATGCCTTCTCACAAACCGGCACTGCTTAGGGCGGGCCAGAAAATCAGCCACGAACCCGCGTTTCCACGGTGAAAAATCTACACCTAACCAGGATCCGGCGAGGCGCTGGCTTCGCTGTACCTGCTCTGAAATCAGCCGAGCCGTATCTTCGAAAGTGCAACGCTTGCCCGTATACGGGTTGATATATCGGCAATAGCGCAGATAGGCCGCCGCGAAAACTTGCTCCAACGAGCGGTGTTGCCCGCGCCGCGCACACGTCTGCAAATCTTCAGTTAGCCCCCAGCCAGCAAAAAATGGCATCCCGAAACAACACACCGGCTTGCCTGCCAGCAGCGCATCGAATCCAAACTGGCTGGTGACCACATACACTTTGTCCACCGCATCGAGCAGTGCCCAAGGAGAAATGTCCTCTGACCACACGCGACAGTCGTGCTCACGTGCGGCGTCCAGCAGATAACCGCGTTTTTTACCCGCGATTACATCCGGGTGCACCTTTACCACCACCTCTGCATCCGGGTTGTCAGCAATGGCAGTTTCCAGCATTTGTGTAAAACTCGACGCGTCGGCGCCACCATAGGTAATCGCTGCATCGCCAAACGTCTGGTCCACCACGAGTACCCTGCGGCGCCCATCCGGCCAGGTGACGGGGGCATCCGGCGCACAGTTATATTTCGACAGGCGGAGCTCTCGCAGTAGCTCAATACCGTTGCACGCACGCGCCAACTCTTCGTCCGAGAAATCTGCCGCAAGGACAAAGTTTTCCAGGTCACTGGGTGCCGTCGCGTCGTAATAGATACCGGTGTAATCCACGATCAGGCTGTGCAGCAGCGCACCCTGCACACCCAGGCCAAAGGAGCGCAGAAAGCCATCTTCCAGGCTCACGAATGGCAAGCCAGCTTCGACTGCTATCTTTCGCGCACGTGCTGCACTGGGCTTGCGTCCCCAGCCGGCAATATGTGTCGTAGATTGTGCTGGGCGCAGCGCAAACCAATAGCACTGCGCTTCCAGTAACATGTCAAGATGAGGAAGCCGATTCAACCCTCGGGAACAAAATCCGATTAAAGGCACTGGCGAGCCTCGCCTAGCATCTGTGCCCGCGTCGGTTCATCGGCCGCCAATTGCAAAATACTCTCTACCCATCGATTCTGGTCCATCGGCAGCAGAAGGCCATTTTTTTGGTGGCATACGACCTTCCCGTATACTTCCCCTTCCGCATAAATACCTACCGCCCCTGCCAGGGTAATATCTAGGAATTTAGTGTGAGCACGTGCGCGATTAAATCGTGAGTCCAGCAGTGGCGCCAAGCCAATGGTTCGCCCTGGACGATGGAGCAATGATTGGTAGGCTGGCCACTTCATCGGGTGTAGCACATGCACACGAGGCAACCCTCTAAAAAGGCGATTTACGCTGCCGTTCCCAATTACCTCAAATACAATCCGCTTATCCGCGGACAGTACCTCCGCGATAACAGGCTGGAGCCACTTAATATCCGCACCGTGAGAGGCAGAACCGTGATAGAAAAGTGTTACTTGCTCGGATTTTTCAACAGGGGAATCGCCACGTTTCAAAAGAGGGGTGAGCGCAGCCGGAACTTCAGGCGTCAGTAGATGTGGGTTCCAACTTGCATAACGCGCTTGTAAGTATGGGGTAGATACCGCGAGCTTTGCATCAATCGCGCGCAGCCAGGAACGGTGCCGCCGGCTCAACCGCCATAGCTTCCATTGATAGCGGAGTGGCATACCAGCGAAAGACCGCCAGCTGAACAGGTCATCATCCATAAAAAGCCAGACACCCGCCAACCTATTATGGTGCGTAGCAATCAGCTCACGCCAGACAGCCGGAATATAGCGGACAAATAGAACATTAGCCCCGTGCAACCTAGCTGGATCCGGCAGCTCTGAAAATCTGTAACGTTCGACAGTTGCTCCCTGCGCCTGAAGATATGGCAATACAAAGTAATCGCTCGACGGGTTTGCGACTTCTTCCACCACAATATAGCGGCTACTCATAACACTCCCTACAATCTGCTCATATCAGGCCAGTGAGAAATCTTCATGGATCAAAGTGAGATTAGGGTTATAGGCTGGGTCAGAATCTAGCACATGGCCCCACCGCCGGCGCATATACTCCGCCTCGCGCTGGGCACGGCGACGCTTGGCCTGGGTGTCATCCGCACCGCGGGAGACGGATTCATGGTGGTACAGCTCGGCATTCGGCGTCCACAAGTTTCGGTAACCCGCCTCGCGCACCTTCAGGCACAGGTCGACATCATTAAAGGCCACCGCCAGGTTCTCCTCATCCAACCCGCCAACTTGTTCAAAAATCGATTTCCGCACCAACAGGCAGGCAGCAGTGACCGCTGACAGATTCTGCACCAAATGCAGGCGAGAGAAGTAACCATAGTCGTGGCGGTGGAAATATTTGTGGGCATGGCCAGCCACGCCGCCAATCCCCAGAATCACCCCGCCGTGCTGAACGGTATCGTTCGGGTAGTAGAGCTTGGCCCCCACACATCCGATCTCCGGCCTGCAGGCCTGGCCGACCATTTCCCGCAACCAGTCTTCGTTGATGGGTTCGATATCGTTATTGATCAGCCCCAGGATTTCGCCCTTCGCCAACCGGGCACCAAAGTTATTGATGGCCGAGTAGTTGAACGGGTGATCCCAGCGGTGCACAGACACCCGGGGATCCTCACTCACCTGCTCCAGATAGGCGAGGGTTTTCGGGCAACTGCTCTGGTTGTCGAGAATTAACAGCTCAAAGTTGGGGTAATCCGTGCGTGAAAGCAACGCATCCACACACGGCTTGAGGATCTCGACACGATCACGTGTTGGCACCAACAGGCTTACCAGTGGGGCAGGCTCGGGAACCGACCAGCGCACGCTGTAGGTATTCGGAGCAACACCCGGTTCAACCCTCGCCGGCAGCTGTTCCCACTCAAGGTAATCCGCCACGGCCCGCAGGCCAGCTTTCATCGCATAGCCCTTGTTGGCCCCGGTCAGTGCCGTAGAACCCTCGGCCGCGCACCAGTGGTAAAGCACCTCGGGGATATGCACCACGGTGTTTCTACTCAGGTGGGGTAAACAACGTAAAAGCAGGTCGTGATCCTGGCTGCCTTCCAGCCCTTCGCGGAAACCTGCGATCTGCCGAACCAGGCCTGCCTTCAGTACCATCAGGTGGCAGATATAGTTCTGGGAGAGCAACAGATCGGGATTCCAAGCGGGCTTGAAGTGCGGATCAAAACGCTCACCACGCTCATTGATCTTGTCTTCATCAGAATAAATAAGACGCGCATCAGGATTCCTGACCAACGCCTCATGCACCCGCGCCAGGGCACTCGGCACCAGCGCATCATCATGGTCCAGAAAAACCAGGTAGTCTCCATCTGCAAGCGACAGCGCGCTATTGCTGGCTGCCGAGATATGGCCATTCTCCTCGCGAAAAGTAACCTTGACTCGCGCATCCTTGTCGGCAGTTTCTCTCAGAAACTGCTTTACGTCAGCGTTCGGCGACGCATCATCCGCAATACAGAGCTGCCAATTCTGGTACGACTGCGCGAATACAGACTCAATACACTCGCGCAGCAAGCGAACATCGCTGTTATAAGTAGGCAATATGATTGAAAACAACGGACCGGTAGCCTTGGAACCTTCGAGAGTGCTCCTGCGGGAACACTCTACTTCCTCAATCCACTCATGGTAGTCGCGCCCGTGTCTCCTGCGCTCGAAAGTTTCGCAGTACCGCGCCCAGGCAAACTGCAGCCACTCCTGCCCTGCGTCGCTAGCCTGCCGCTTTATCTCAGCCAGCACTTCACCACGATTCATCTCGCGGTAACGGATGTGCATATTCGTCAGGCGCTGTAACAGCCGATCACGGGCAAACCAGGATGCCAGCCGGACCAGTCGAAGATGATTGACCGAGAACAGCCCTGAGGACTCCAGTGGATCAAAGCGAACTGCGCGAGCGGCCTTTGGTAAATACACAAGACGCTTGGAAATCTTGCCGGCCCTCAGCGGCAGCGAATATTTTTCGGACTCGCTGTAGCCGTTACCACTGTCTACATACAGGCAGGCGTCCCCGTCACTTCTCTCATACTCGAGCTGAACCTCCAGCATGTACCACCCAGCGGGAAACCGGCCGCGCGCCAGCTGAAACTGCGGGTCGATACCCATAGAACGCCACTGGTAGCCCTCTCCACCATCGGCAGCTTTTACGTCACCTGCCGGCCGCAGGCGCGACATAAGGTTCACGCGAAAAAATGATTTTAAGACTTCAATCACAAGCGATTACTTAACTATTTTTGGATTGCTTTTAGATGTAGAGCGGGTAGATTGCGGACGGTATCTGCACAGCGCCGAATACCTTTAATCCATATAGGCTCGATACCAGCCAGAGTAATCCTTACCCAACAGCGCAGACAGCTGGTCGATCTCTTCGCGATAAGTATTTACTGCAAATTCCCTAAGGCTCTCTCTCAACGGGTATTTTTCACCGGCAAACACGCGCTCTGTAAAGAAACCAGAATCCATGTTGTCCCAGAACAGGCTGTCAATGCCAATGTGCCGGCTAACAGATATCAGCGCGTCTCTCGGTTCGCTGACCAGCCGCTCGTAGTCCAGCAGCAAAAACTGTTCCCGCGGGAAAAATTCAAACCATTTCGTCAGGCAAGCAAAGTAGTTGCTCCTTGCCCGATTACCCTCCAGGTTCATCTGCCAACGGAAGAACTCATCCGTTAAATGCTGTGGCTTGAGTGTTTCGCCCTCGAACCGCGTCTCCTGAAGCTGGCGCAGGTTCATTAGTGCCAGAGACCAGGCTCTCTCGATCGGGTTACGCATGATGAAAATTAGCGGCGCGCCCCCAGAGAACTCGCGCACCTGCTGGATCATCCGCCGCGGCAGAACGGCATAGGCCGGGGTGATATCTCCCGCTACATTTCCCGCCAGGTCCCTATAAAGGTTGCTGTACCAACCCTTACCCTTCTCGTGAAATAGATCCCAGAAGTGCACCTCTTTCCTGCCAGGGAAGGCGACCTGCGGGTGTGCATTGAGCTTTTCATAAAGCCACGTTGTGCCCGCCTTCTGGGCACCAATACACAGGAAGTCGGGCCCCGGCGTCGCCTTTACGGTAGGCTGGGGCGTTGCCATACCCTGCAGGCTCAAGTGGACGCATCCTTCAGCTTCGCCGCCCGCCACTCGGCCGGGGTCATCCAGCGATCCAGCTCCGGGAACTGGATCGGGTTAGCGTGCAGTGGCCTCACGTCATCTACAGCACGAACACTGATCACATCGGATGGGATAACATTCAGCGCTCTAAGATCCAACTCAAAACCGCATTCACCTGTTGGATGGATGCCCGGCTTTTTCAAGTACTCGCGATAGATACTAGCCTCAGTCGAAACTAGAACCTCCCCATTTACTTCTACTTCAACCACTACGGGCAGAGCATGATGCACTGCACGCGCCCACCCACGCAGAACACCTTTGCGGAGCACATCGAGGTTCACAGCGCCACGAGCCTTGGTGATGCGAGTCTTGTCCAGATAGTCAGCTGGGTCGGGGGAGATAAATTTTAGGGCCGCCTCGACCTCTTCACCACCTGGCTCGAGGCCGGCAAAGCCAGTCAACTGCTCAATAAATCCCCGCTTATGGCGCACCACCTTGTCAGAAGAAACCAACATAATCGGCGACAGCGAACGCTGAAGAAAACCGACGATCTTGCCATAATCATCCAGCGCCTTCTGCAGGCCAACCTTCACATCCTGCTTCATGGAAATAGCGTTGCGATTAGCAATCGAAAACAGGTCCCGGAATACAAAGATAAAATGCGGATTCCGCAGAGACTGCTCCAACTTGTCTAGTTGGGAAATCGTCGAGGGCCGCTTCCAACCCCAAGCTTCGTATTCGGCATTGTAAGCAGCAACGACATCTTCAAATGCTTCTTCAGACTGACCTTCAAACGCTTGGCTCAGCCGTAGATCCTCAAACACTGGCTCGTGGCAGCGCTCGCCCATGGGCAAGCCCAACTTGGTCAATGCGCCCGCAACAATAGAAGTGCCACCGCGGGCTACGCCCACCACAACGATTGTACGGGGAGCACTTTCGCTAGGGTCAGAAATAACCGCTGCCCCTTTGTTTACCAATACATCACAATTCATTTACTTCTCAAACCGTATCTACTGGCGTATAGCCCCTTAACCTATCCGGAGAACCCTGGTAGGACCCGGTCATGCGATAGCCAGGTGGCCCTGCCCTTGCTCCACTGAACGATACCCATTTGGGTTACGGCTTTGCCAACGCCAAGTATCCGCCATCATTTCTGCCAAGCCCAGCTCAGCTTTCCACCCGAGCATCCGCTCTGCCTTGGATGCATCAGCCCAAAAGGCGGGCAGATCTCCTGCACGTCGCGGTGCAATCCGATAAGGGATAGTTACGCCAGACGCCTCCTCAAAAGCCCGGATAATCTGAAGTACCGACGTGGCATTACCGGTTCCCAGGTTAAAGGCGGCAGCCCCCCTGTTCTGTGCCAGCCACTCGAGTGCGCGGACGTGCCCCTTGGCCAGATCCACCACGTGCAGATAATCCCTCTCGCAGGTGCCATCCGCTGTCGGGTAATCATCGCCGAATACCGAGAGCTCAGCGCGCTTGCCAACAGCAACCTGGGCGATGTAGGGCAATAAGTTATTCGGGATACCATGTGGATCTTCCCCAATTAGCCCAGATGGATGCGCTCCAACAGGGTTGAAATACCGCAACAGCGCTACCGAAAGCTCCGGATCCGCATAGACAGCATCTTTGAGCACCTGTTCCACCACCCACTTGGTGGTGCCGTATGGATTGCTGGTATTACCAGTCTCCAGACTTTCCACATAAGGCACCGGTGAATCGCTACCATAAACTGTGGCCGAAGAACTAAAAACCAGACGCTTGACTCCGGCCTCATGCATGGCATCCAGTAACACGAGACTGCCGGTGACATTATTCTGGTAGTATTCGATCGGCCTCTGCGATGACTCACCCACTGCCTTCAGTCCAGCAAAATGAATCACCGCAGAAACAGAATTCTCCATCAGAGCGCGATTGAGCAACGCTCTATCTTGGACTTCCCCATGATAAAACCTCACTTCTTGACCAGTAATAAGCCGCACTTGATCCAAGGCGACTTTGGAACCATTACACAAGTTGTCAATTACAATAACTTTCAACCCAGCTGAAATAAGCTCGACCAAAGTATGTGAGCCTATATACCCTGCGCCGCCCGCCACTAGCACTGTATCCATAACAACCTAAAAGTAAATTTTTTTCACACTAATATTGAATCCGCAACCGCCCAGCAATAAACCCTTTAAAAAAGATTACGACACTCACTAACAGCCAACATTTCCAGAAAATTTACACCACACACCAAATCCTTAAAGACCAAAAATTTGAACCGTCAACGGTAACGAGGATTAAACAGATCCGATAACTTCAATAATCTCTGTTGTTGAAATTGACGGAGTACGAGCAAGATATACAACTTCACACAATGTCTTAAGGTGATCGAACTTCCCGAGCCAATCGTCGCCCATAACAAGAACGTCAGCGCCATACAACGATATATAATGGGCCTTCTTCTCAAGAGTCTCCTCCTCGAAACAGAAGTTAACGTAACGCAAGCTATTAATTATTTTCATTCTATCTTCTTGCTTATAAATTGGTGCACGCCCTTTCTTTTTAATATTCAAATCGTCGGTTGAGACACCCACAATCAACCGATCCCCTAGGGCTGCAGCTCTCTGGAGCAAATTCGCATGACCAACGTGAAAAACATCAAATGTGCCAAACGTTATTACAGTTTTCATATCTTACCCAAACAATCAATTAAAAGTTACAAGCTCACACACCAGAGACCAGCTCAGAGAAAACACCTGATCGACACTCAGTTGTGGTAACGTACTCTATTCCCACCGCCACCATTTTCTTAAGAGATTCATCATGAATATCGACCCCTCTGGCGGTATTATCTGGGCTTAACCCACAGGAATTAGGATGTGTCCATTTCTGACCATGAATAAAGCACATCGACTTCAGGTTACGGCGCTTAATTTGGTAAAGACTTTCACTAATATCTTCATCGTGATGCGGATACATAAACATAATCCCATCAACACCGTACTGCCTTACCTGATCAAGAGCCAACTCATCGATTTCCCAAGCCTGCGTATAAAACTTCCAAAACCACAAACTCTCCGGGAAGTGCTTCATCAATGCCAACACTTGTTTCTCATTGTAAACACAAAATAAAAGCATCGAGGGATCAAAGCCAACAGAGTCCACGCACTGCTTCAGGTTCGCATAGTCTTCCGGTTTGAAGCGCGCGTCTAATAAGACTTGCTTCCCAATAAGTAGCGACAAAGCATTGGACAATGTCTCAATATGCACATCATTGCCCTCAAAAGAACCTAGCCTGAATTGCTCAGCCTCCGCCAGGGTAGACTCGGACAGGCATATGGCTACACCTTCGTCATTTTTAATAACATCATCGTGAGCTAAAACGATCTCACCATCTTTAGTGACTCTTACATCTAGCTCTATAACGTCATAACCGTAATCTAATGCCTGGGAAACCATAGGGATTGAATTGCTCGGCGGCCTATTATTTTTCAAGACACACTGGGACCACGCCACTAACTGAGTGCGTGAGCTTCCAAACCTCAAGCCTCTACGAGCTTCACGTGCATCGTACAACTCGGAGACCGCCTCATTATTAAAGTATACCCTTCGCTCTATAGGCCAAGACCACTCATGATAAGGGTTACTGCGACGCCATCCTTCGCCATATCTATCGAAAAGAAACTCTTCGACATCGGCCGGACAAGGGTAACTTCTACCATAAAGTGATATTTCTGATGCCGGCAAGAGCACATCAGATCTAATATCTCGGTACTCTAATCGTTCCATTACAACAGCTGCTTTGTCTGAAGTAGCTGACCCCCACGCTAAAAAAATATCGACACCAACGGAATCAGTCGAAGAGTTCACAGTAATATGTGGACACCCTGCCTGGACATTTGCTGAAAACCCTTTATCCCGCAAATACTTTAAAATCGCATTTTGATTAACTTGCCTATCTTCCTCAGACACAACATCCGGGCAATACAGAATAATATCTATATCGTCATCAGCCGGGAGAAAACCACCATCTCTGTATGCACCGAGCAAAGTTCCATATGCTATCAGGGGAGTTGCCGCGACGTCCTCAAGTGAGAGCAATATCTTATCAAGAAAATCTAAGTGCGCAGCTTTCTTTGAAATGAGAGTATCGTAGTGCACTCGATGTTTCGCAATAACAACCTTATTTTCTTCGCCAGCTATATTGCTAATTGCCTTTGATGCATATTTACTCAGACAATCAATTGAAACGTCGTCACAAAGAATTCCGCTATACTTTTTTAGCTCCCGGGTATTGATATGAGACTTGATACTCAAGCGATCATGAATGACTTTAGTCAGATAGTGAGCCGAAAGTTTATCAAGTCTTGGCATAGGACCCGCCACAGGAAGGAGCGCAGCGAGTAGCTTTTCACTAACAAACACTCCTGATTTAATAGCATCATAGATCTTTGACCTTAAGTACTTAGCAGCGTACGTACTATTACGGGGGAGACTCAACTCACCCTCGGACTTTGATAGCAAACACATCAACTCTTCATACAATTCCCGCCTCAAAGACTCGGAGACATTTTCAAATGTGAAAATCACATCATCATCTCTACGACCAACCAGAGCAACAAACCTGGACCTCAAGCCGCAGCTATCAGCTCGATTAAACAACCTTACCGATCTGACGGTTACACACTCTTTAAACTTGATTTTTAGTGTCGGCCGCACTTGAAATTTACTATGTATCAGGCGCCGTTCCATAAGACGCGCCTTCACACAACAGGAGCCATCCGACTTCAGGTAGTAATTAGACGTCAACTCCGCACTTGAAATTAGATCAGAATGGATCAAATCTCGATCATCACTACCAATAACCTCAACAGCTTGCATATTTAAGAACTCATTTGAGCCTGAGTCTATATACAGCTCCAGTTCTGAAAGGTTCTCACCACAAACGACCTCCAAAGGCGTTCCGTCCAACCCCCACACACCCAAATTTTCAAATACTTCGAAAGCAATTTCAGTTTTCATGCCAATTGACACCATTTGCATTATCTAAACTTTGGAAAAACCATACATTTCGGCATTAAACTTCATGTTCAGTAAATTTCTACCACATGCTTACCGGCACAATCCCACATCTTCAGGGGCTCCTTTAAATTTTTCACATATTCATCCCTGAGTGTGATATTGCTTACCAGCTTCTGTATCTTTTTAGACAAATCAAGCGCACTTCTCGCCCGAAAAGTCTCCCCGGTTTCCCCCGCAGTAATTTTCTCACTCATGCCTCCGATATCACTCCCTATCATCGGCACCCCATGGTTGAACGCTTCCTGAATAACCATCGGTGAATTTTCCCACCAAACTGACGGAATAACAGCCCAATCAGTTTGCTCCATCAGCCGCCCCACCTCATGGGACTCATAAGGGCCCTGTAGCGTCACCAGGTCACTCAACTCCTCAAGCAACTTGTGGATTTTCTCCTGGAATTCTTCAGACTGACCTTCAAGATTTGCACCGTGGATATCCAGGTGCACTTTCTCCTTCACCTCTTCCGGGAGAATCTTGAATGCCTCTAGGAGGACATCAACCCCCTTGAAAGGGTTGATCTGACCAAAGAACGCGAACCGCCCGTGTACCTCACTGTCTGCGAGAATGCGCGGAGGTGGAGCTTCCACCTCCGGCTGACCATTCTCGATCATGACCATCTTCTCTTCTGGAATGCCCCAGTTCTTGTAACGGTCGATCAGAAAGTGGCTCGGGGAGACGAATACATCCACCAGATCAAAGACCGATTTGATGTACTTCTCCCGCAGGAAGAAATCCGCCGCCGAACGCTCCGGGAAACAGCGGGCACAATCTATTGGGGATGATTTGTAGCAAAGCTTCATCTGCTTACCGGGCTTGACCATCTGGCCGTTGTTGGCACAGATGGCCAGGTACTCATGCAGCGTCAGCACGATGCGGGCATCCGGCAGGGTATTTTTGACCTCGCGGATTAGTTCCAGACCCATGTGAATATAGTGATGAAAATGCACTACCGTTGGGCGGTACTTTTCCAATAGGCCGCGAAAATCCTGCCAGATGTGCTTCTTATTTCCCGACTGGAACAAGAAAAAATCGGACATATGGGTGTGGAACAGAATCTCACGATCGGTATTGATCGTGGAAAATGCGGAGCCACCATGGGAGGGCTGATCAGTGCGCGCAAGGAATACCGTATCTAGCCCTTGGCGTTCGAACTCTTTAAACAGATTATAGGCAGCCACTTCTGCGCCACCTTTACTATGATCGGGGTGACCGTGTGACACGATCAAAATTCTTTGCTCTGACATTGCTACTGCCTACTGCTTATGCCGACTACATGTTATCAGTTGTTTTAATTAAATTTACGCAACCAGCTCTTCAATCAGGTCACCCCAGCGCTCGGTATGCTGCCAGGCGTTGTAGAGGGTGATCTTGAACTTCCAGTCCCGGTTATCGAACAGGTCCTGCGACTGGCGTTCCAGGTGATAGAGCTTTTCGTCCCCGAGCACATAGTGCCGGTAACCCGCCTTGCGGAGCTTCAGGCACAGGTCAGTGTCCTCGAAGTCGCCCAGCACATAGGTCTCATCCAGCCCGCCAACCAGGTCGTACAGGGCTTTATCGATGAACATACAGGCACCGGTTACTGCTGGCGACTCGGTCACCGCCTCTTGCTTTAGCAACCACTCCGGGTTGCCCTTGCCGGGGTGCTCATTCAACCACAGGTCACCGAAGCGGGGATCTTTGGCAAAGCTGATCCCCACATGCTGGATGGTGCCGTCATCGAATACGAGTTTGGGGGCAACAACACCCACATCATCCAGCCCTTCTACTTTCTCCTCGATACGGGACAGCCAGCCGGGGGCACTGGGTATCACGTCCGAGTTCAGCAGGACCAACTTATTAGCCTGCGCAAATCGTGCGCCGAGGTTATTGGCACCGGCATAGCCCAAGTTACGGCCACCGTAGATCACCCGGAAACTGACAGGGAACAGCTTGCTGGTGTCATGGCAGAAGGGGATAAACTCGTTATACAACCGAGGGTCGTCGAGCACGTAGATCAGCTCGGTCTCGGCAAAATCACTGTCATTGGTGAACTGTGCGACCTGATGCAACAGGAAGTCGTAACGACCATAGAGCGGCACGATAACACTGCGTTTGGGGCTTTCTACCTTTGGGCCAAACTGGAGCTGCTCGACCTCCAGCTCACCCAGGCTGGCATTTCGGTGCTGCCACAGTGCCGCCAGGGCGGGGCCAACATGCTGCTGCATGTTGTTCTCATAATCGCGCCCACCGATCTGGAAGTTCACCAGTACCTGCTGGCTCGCCAGCGTGATGTCATGGCCGACCACTTTCTGCTGGATCGGCAGCTCGCACACCGCGCCTTCTCTAGTCACGAAGACGAGCTCCAGCTGAGCACGCTCCATCAAATGCGGCATGTCCGCCCATACGTATAGCCCGGGCTGGTAGCTGGCATCTACGCTGCCTGAGAAAGCCTCGAGAACGTCCGGCCGAGGATAGCAAACTGAATCTTCCAGCAGGTTGCGACTGTAAGTACCGTCCGCTGTGCGGATAACCAGGGCAGACAACTCCTGCTGGCCATCGAGCAACCAGCCGGCGAGGAACAGACCTTTGCCGGGGACGCTCAGCAGGTTCTCCCAGTGCCAGTTGACCTTCTGCTTCAGCTGCTCTTCCGAAAGCTTTCGCAGCCCCGGGATTTCGAATACCTTGTTACCCATATGGCGGTGTAGAGCGCGCTTCAGCCGGAGCTTCTCTTCACCGCGCCAGGTGGTGCAGTGGCCGAACAGTTCTTCACCGCTCAGGGTGGAGAAGGGCTTCAGCTCCACCACGCAGCGCTCCTGACCGGCGACAACATTAAGGGCGAGCTGCTCGGGGCTGGGTAATTGATCATGTGGCCAGTCTGTGAGCAGGCTAAAACCCCACTGACTCCCCTCACCCTCGAGCTCAAAATGCTTGTTCACATCCAGGCGAGTGGTACGGAGTACTGTGTGTGGCAAGGCCGTGGCTTTAGGCTTGCGAGAGGACTCACTTTCTTCTGCTAGTGTGAGTTCAAAGTCCACCTCTGCATGGCCAGGGTGGAAGGCCCACCCCTGAATCAGCAGATGGCGCTCATTGACGACCCCACAGACATCCACCCACACCCTGACCGGATCCGGCAGTACTACTTCCGCAGTATTCGTAAATGCTTTAGAAAACAGACGCACTTTACCCCCCATGCTTACACCCCAACGTCGGTTTCGGGAATTTGATATTGTTCTTCGACCCAGCTCTGATAGCTGCCATCCATCACAGCCCGCCACCAATCCTGATTATTCAGGTACCAAGCGACAGTCTTTCTCAGCCCGGTAGCAAATGTTTCTTTTGGCGAGTAGCCGAGCTCCGTATTGGATTTGACCGGATCAATGGCATAGCGACGATCATGGCCCGCCCGGTCTTTCACGAAAGTAATCAGGCTATCTGACTGAGCCGCGATTGCGCTTTTCGCTTCTGGGTACGTCTCAGCGAGCTTTTGATCCCGGGAGAATTCTTCATCAACCATTGCGCAGATTTCTTGCACAATATCGATGTTGGCCCACTCATTAATACCACCGATGTTGTAGCACTCGCCCAGCCTGCCCTTTTTGATCACCGACTCGATTCCGCGGGCATGGTCTTCCACATAGAGCCAGTCGCGGATCTGCTGGCCGTCGCCGTAGATGGGTAGCGGCTTGTCATGGAGGATGTTAGTAATTACCAAAGGAATAAGCTTTTCCGGAAAATGATAGGGCCCGTAATTGTTTGAGCAGTTACTGGTGGTTACATTCAGTCCGTAAGTATGGTGATAGGCTCGCACCAGGTGGTCCGAGGCGGCCTTACTCGCGGAGTAAGGGCTGTTTGGTGCGTAAGGTGTCGTTTCGCTAAATGCGGGGTCATTCGGCTCGAGGGTACCGTATACCTCATCTGTTGAAACATGATGGAAGCGGTGATTTTCTTTATGAAGACTCTCATCGAGCCATACTTTTTTCGCAGCTTTAAGTAGGCTATGAGTACCGATGATATTTGTTTCAATAAAAGCATCCGGACCTGTGATGGAACGGTCCACATGACTTTCTGCAGCGAAATGTACTAGGGTATCGACCTGATGCTCTCTAAGCAGAGTTTCTACTAATACGGTATCGCAGATATCACCGTGACAGAACACGAAATTGGGGTTCTCCGCAACCGGATTCAGATTGGCCTTATTGCCGGCATAAGTAAGAGCATCCAGAACGATCACGTTATCTTCTGGGTAAGCCTTCATCCAATAGTGGACAAAATTGGCACCGATAAATCCGGCACCACCAGTGACGAGTAGATTACTCATTTTATTCAGTTCCGTTGGCCTTGATTCCGACGCACGCCGGTATAATCAGGGTTAATTTCTTAATTCTCGTGAACGCCGCTTTAAGTAGCTCGCATCAACCGCAGTTGTTTGCCAGGACGGCTCTTAGCACCTGTCGCCAATGATCCGTCAAAACCCCGACGTCATTAGCCAGCCGCGTTTTATCCAGCACACTGTATGCAGGTCGGGCCGCGGGTGTCGGATAATCGATGGTGGCGATAGGAGATATCTTTACGCACGCCGCCTCCTGTAACAGGCCCGCAGCCTTACCTTCTTCGTAAATAGCTACAGCGAAGTCGTACCAACTGGCGACACCGGCGTCGGTATAGTGATACATACCCTTTGCATCTGATTTTTGAGCCAGCGCATACAACGCACGAGCCAAGCTGCCGGCCCACGTCGGTGTACCGACCTGGTCGGCAACAATGCCGAGCTGATCCCGCTCACGCATCAAACGCAGCATGGTAGTCGCAAAATTGGCGCCCTCGCTGTCATAGACCCAGGCAGTCCGCACAATGACGGCATCGGGCAAAATGGCTTCAATAGCTTTTTCCCCGAGGGCCTTACTCTTACCGTATACACTCACCGGGTTGCGAGTAGCTCTCGGCTGATATGGACGCGACTGTTTGCCATCGAATACAAAATCGGTGGACACATGAATCAACCGTATCCCCAACTCATGGCAAGCCAAGGCCAGGTTTTCAGGCCCCTGTGCATTAACGGCGTGGGCCTGCTCAACCTCGGATTCAGCCTTGTCTACCGCGGTATAAGCGGCAGCGTTGACCACAACCTCCGGCCTCTCATGCTTGAGCACTACGAACACTTGTTCTTTATCAGCAATGTTAAGGGTCTCCCGACCGTGGGCGACTATCTCTATGCCGGAGGGAGCCTGCTTTTGTAACTGCCGGCCTAGCTGACCGTTTTTGCCGGTGATTAAAATTTTCATTTCTACATCCCCTAATCAAAGACGACGGAATTTTTCAACAGCTTCCCGTCCGCGTCTTTAGCGGAAAGTTGAGGTTTCTCACCGTCAATCAGGGGCCATTCGATACCGATTTCGGGGTCGTCCCAACGCACGGAATGTTCGTGCTCCGGCGCATAGTAGTCGGTGCACTTGTAAACGAACTCGGCGGATTCGCTAGTGACGTAGAAGCCATGAGCGAAACCTTCTGGGACCCATAGCTGCCGCTTGTTTTCTTCGTTCAAAAATACACCAACCCATTGACCAAAGGTTGGGGAGCTTCTGCGCAGGTCTACGGCCACATCGAATACCTCACCGGCAGTTACACGCACCAGTTTTCCTTGGGTACTTTGCGTCTGGTAGTGCAAACCGCGGAGGATTCCCTGGCTGGACTTGCTGTGGTTATCTTGCACAAAGGTGCGCTCGGCGCATTCGCGACTAAAGAAATCTTGACGGAAAGTTTCCAGAAAAAAACCGCGCTCATCGCCAAAAACCTTCGGCTCGATGATTTTTACATCAGGAATCTTCGTTTCAATTATTTTCATAAATATCTTTCTGGCGACCAGGTACTTCAAATCAAGTCTTAAAAAATCAACGGGCGAAAACGTGGTCGGTTTTCGATTCTTCGAGAATCTGCATCAAGTATTTGCCGTAGCCACTTTTGATCAGCGGTTGCGCCTGCTTTTCAAGCGTTTCCGCATCAATAAACCCTTTGCGAAACGCGACCTCTTCAGGGCATGCAATCTTCAGACCCTGGCGGCGTTCTATGGTTTGCACAAATTGCGCAGCCTCAAGTAGATTGCTATGGGTACCCGTATCTAGCCAGGCGGCACCGCGCCCCATCAACTCGACATTAAGCTTGCCTTGCTCCAAATACATACTATTGAGATCGGTAATTTCCAGCTCACCACGTGGACTGGGCTTGATTTCCTTCGCCAATTCGCACACCTGGTTGTCATAAAAATACAAACCAGTTACGGCGTAGTTAGACTTTGGGTTTTCCGGTTTCTCTTCGATACTAATGACCTTGCCATTACTATCGAACTCCGCGACCCCATAAGCACGGGCATCCGCGACGTGATATCCAAACACTGTCGCGCCTTCTGTGCGTGCATCAGCATTTTTCAACACTTCGCCAAATCGCTCTGCATAGTAAATGTTGTCACCCAGCACCAATGCACTCGGGTTATTGCCTACATGCTCACGACCAATCAGAAATGCCTGCGCCAAACCGTCTGGAGAAGGCTGCACGGCGTAAGAGATATTGATTCCCCACTGGCTACCATCTTCCAGCAGCTTCTGGAAAAGGCACTGTTCATCCGGTGTGGTGATAATGAGAATATCGCGGATGCCGGCCATCATCAGGGTGGTCAGTGGATAGTAAATCATCGGCTTGTCGTACACCGCCATCAGCTGCTTGCTAACACCTTTTGTTAGCGGATAGAGACGGGTACCTGACCCTCCAGCCAGAATTATTCCCTTTCGTGATGAAGTTCCAGTTTTCATACACCTTCCTCGATAAACTTTATGTAGATTTGGCCGACATCCAACTGCAATTTTGAGGCCAATTATCTCCCCACTTGCAGTGCGCTTCTTCCGTGAAACCTTGGTCTTCGGCGCCCAGAAGTAGCAGGCCGCCAAAACCGTTAACTAATTAAAATGACAAGACTGCAGCAGTACCCACTGCAATACGGTACAAAATCTCGGTTACATCTTTGGTAACCTGCAGCTCACTTGCCCGAATTTCTGGCATGATCATGATTTCATCACCGGGACGTAAAACACCCTTTAAGCGATTATTGAACTTCCGTGATTTAATTCGGCTGATGGTTCCATCCAAATGCAAAACGACCAACTCATCGGTATTTGCATTATTAGAAAAACCACCGGCCAACTCGATGTAATCTTCCAAGGTGTGGCGCTCGTTGAACACAAGCGATGTTGGAAACACAACTTCACCGACCACCGATACTGTGGATGCACGCAAAGGCACGACCAGCGCATCACCGTCTTCCAGTAGCATTTTCCCGGCATCTGCATTGTTGGCCAGCACCACCTGGCCGCGCGGCTGTGCGGAACGTGCCTTTGCAATGAAATTCTGAATCATGGATGCCGTGTCTTTGATGGAAGCCTGATCAGCCGTTGTGGTTGGCTGACGGGTAAGCGCTTCCATTTCCAATGCATCCAGCGAGCGATCTAACGCAACCTTTTGTTTTTTCGCCACACTTTTCCGGTACAACTGGAGGGAAAACGGATCTGCGTTGTCTCTATAGCGCAGCTTATCCAACAGGTCTTGAAGGGTTGCACCGTAGGGCAGTACGTGTGCAGCCGGCCCATCAACCTCTCCAGTAACGCGAACTGAAATACTGGCTACGTCACTCTCACTGACTAGCTCCACATGTGCGCCTGGATGCAATGTCGTGCGCAATGCTTCAGTCAGAGGCAAATAACTCGCCTGCTGCTCGTTATCGATGATTTGTGTGATCCGTGCAAAGTTGGCCTGAGGGTCGGGCTTGGTAACCAGCAACATCTCACCTAGATGTGTGGAGGGGCCAACAAATTCAACCTGACCTGACTCCTGCACCGCGCCATCAATACTGACAAAACCCTGGCGTGGACCAACAACGATGGAATCACCATTGCGCAGCTGAAGTGCCGGCATCTGACCTTCCACTAGGAATTGATACAGATTGATACGCTGCAATTCCTTACCACGGCGCAGGACCTTGATATCGATATAACTGCCACTATGACGACTGATACCGCCAGCGCTATCGAGGTAGTACAAAACGGAGTCCGATGAGAAGCCGGGATACAAGCCCGGCTTTGCCACAAACCCAGTGACGAACACCTTGACTGGCTGACTAGCCTCGAGGTTTGCGTAGGCTTGTACGTTGCTCTTGAATACCCGCTTTACGTGCCGCAGCACAAAGGTGTTCAACTCGCCATTTTCTACACCAGCGACATGTACGGGCCCCACTTCCGGGACAAAAATATTACCTTGTGCATCGACGGTAAGTACGGCGTTGAAGCTGTAGGCACCCCAAAGTTGCAATGCGATCTGATCCCCTACTGCAACTCGATAACCACCGTTGAACCCCCGGAAAGGTTGATCTTTAAAAGCACCTTTGAAAAGTGACTCACCAAAAACCGGAAGATGCTCACCACCGGACATTACCTTTTGCTTTCTATCCAGCTGCTGGGTATCAAGCGCTTGGGCACCACCGCAAATACCCACAGCAGCGAGCAGTGCAATTATCCAATTTGCTATTGGTTTATTGGCCATAACTCTTTTCAAACTCGATTTTATTAAATTCTTCGATTTATACACGGTGGTCACGAATGCTCGCCACCAGCATTTTTCCGATGCCAAATAGCAACAACAGAATGATGGCCAGACTTACCAGGTTGTACAATTTGTGAGGGTATTCCGCGTCTTCAGCAACCGAAGGCTGACTGATCACCATCAGGTGTTTGAGCTTACCAGAGGCCTCCATACGCGCGGTTTCCAACGCAGTGAGAGATGCTTGATAGGCATCCATCGCAAACTGTAGGTCTAATTGCATATTCTGAAAGTGAGCATTTAAACTATTAAGCCGCTCCTCACCGTTTTCGTCCGATACTCCGACCAGACGCACTCTCTCCGCATCAATTTGCTGCTCTAGCGAGTCAATCTCTGCACGCAATGAAATAACCTGTGACGAGCCCGCATGCAAATATGTCTCAGCCGCTGTTAATTTGGCACGCAACTCCGCGAGCTTCGTCTCCAAGCCATGAATAATGGCACTAATACCTTTCGTTAGCTCTTCCGGACTGACCACTTGATTACGGTTTTGAAAATCGAGAATTTCCTGCTTGCTGGCACGCAATTTTCCTTGGGCCAACTCTAGTTCACTGCGCACAAAAGATACTTGCTTATCCGCAAGTTGATTACTGAGCGCATTGACAAAGTCTTCCGATTTACGAATAACCGTTTCCACCAGTTGCTTCGCAAACGCAGGCTCGAACGCTTGCATCTCGATGCTGATGATGCCAGTGACTTCATCAAAACCCACGCCAATATGGGCGCGATAGTATTCAAGGTAATCTTCCTGCGAAGCATCTGCCGGAAGACGCGAGAAAACATCGTAACTGTCGCTTTTGTAATACTCCGATAGCCCGAGCTCATCATCCAAGAACAGAGCCATGTCCAGAGACTGAATGTAATTCACGACGAGAAAGGCGTCTTGGGAGTCACCGCCCATTCCAGGTATCAAAAACCCTAATGAGGATGACATGCCCTGGCTATTACTGTTGTCCTTAACAATCAATTGCGCGGCGCTGACATAGCGGTCGGACACCAACAAGAGGTAATAGCCACTGACAAGCAATATAGGCATCAAGACAAATAAGAGTAAACCACTCCACCGCCACGCGCGCACTGGCGCAGCCGCAACGCTCACCGCAGACAACTTTCGTAGAATTTTGTTCGCGGTGGATCTTGCTCTCATGCCACCCGCTACCGGCATTTTTTCTTCTGCTGTTTCCATAATTCTTGCTATTAACTTTCCCGCCGCAGCCTATTCGGGCTTGGGTACACCTTGCTGATAAAGTGCGATCGCCTGCTGCACGGTATCAAATATTTGCAACCCAGAAGGGCCGAGATAAATACCCACATCACAGTTTTTCTTCAGCGTCGGCATACTGTGCGCCACAATAATGAAATTGGCTGTTTTACGCTTCTCCGCAATTACCTGCTCACACTTGTGCTTAAAGTACGCATCCCCCACGGACATCACTTCATCTACCAGGTAATAGTCGAAGTCCACCGAAATACTGAGGCCAAACGCCAAGCGAGAGCGCATCCCGGACGAATAGCTTTTTACCGGAGCATCAAAGTAGTCACCGATCTCAGCAAAATCCTGCACGCGATCTAGCACTTTGCGCTTCGCGCCCCCCCAGATGCCATGAATGCCACAAATAAACGCCGCGTTTTCACGCCCGGTCATACTCCCCTGGAAGCCACCGGACAACCCCATTGGCCATGAGATCCGCTGATCGGTCACTACACGCCCTGAATCCGGGTAGTCAATCCCGCCCATAATGCGCAGCAATGTCGATTTGCCGACACCATTGCGGCCGAGAATGCCAATGTTCTTACCTTCAGGAAAAACAGCATTCACATTCTGGAATAACACCTTGCGCCCCGCAGGCGTGCGGAATGATTTGGTCAGGTTTCGCAGCTCAATCATTGGCTGCGTACCAAATCACGCCACTGACTGCGATAAACAAGCAAACCAAACGCGAGCATCATCAGGCAACTGGCTGCAAAATATGGCAGGTCGGCAAACATACCCTGATAGCTTGCAAAGAGCCCCTCTCGGGTCAGCTCAATCATATGCAGCAGCGGATTCCAAGAAAGATACCTATGATATTCCTGCGGCACTTGCTCCAAAGAGAAAAACACGCCGGATATAAAGTACAACGGTCGCACAATCATCGGTGCAAACTTCGCAACTTCAGGAAACCGCGTACCAACCACGCACATTACTAAACTGATACCCAGGCAAAACCCAAAGAAGAGCAGGTTTATACCGACAAGCAAAAGGAAGCCCCCGAAGCGTGCAGAGATTCCAAACCAAGCCAAAATAGCGAGCAAAGAAACGAGACTGAAAAGATAAATGGCAAATTCAAGTAACACCCGCGTCAACACTGCATCAAACGGGCGCAGCTGACGGTAGTTGAACAGGCCACGATTGGATTCGACGGCGACAGCACCCTTCCCAAAGCTGTGACTAAAGCAGATGAACGGGGCGATGCCCGCCAACATAAACAGTACGGTCGGGATACCCGGGTAGAATTCGCGCCCGAGAAAACTAAAGATGGTGGCCAGCAACATGATATGCATGGCCGGCTCCAGCAACACCCACGCATAGCCGAGGCGCCACTTGCCAAAGCGGGTCTTCATTTCACGGATCAATAGCGCGTGAATTACGTCCCGCTGAATTTGCCACGGACTGCGCTGAACTGCTGGATGCATTTTTAAGTATTGTTTTACTCGTCCCGGAAACCCGCACAAAAAGCACTACGGAGCTCCACCCCCAAAAGAAAAATGTAAAGACTTGCGACAGTCTTCAAAGTTACATGTCACAAATCAAATAATGTGACGCACGTCTAGTTTTGTGACATAGAACTCTACCTGAAAAAGAAGGTGTAATCACCTGTAATTTAACTACAAGACCTATTGACTACATTCAAGAACCCAAACGAAAAAAGGCCGCATCCTTACGGATGCGGCCTTTTTAATTTGGTGGAGCTAAGCGGGATCGAACCGCTGACCTCAACACTGCCAGTGTTGCGCTCTCCCAGCTGAGCTATAGCCCCAAAGTTGCTCTCTTACTTGGGTTTCCCCTGAAAGCGAGGCGCATTTTAACAGCGCCGCTTCGGGTGTCAACCAGAAAAACAACTTTTCAATCAATTAGTTAGAGCGTAATGAGGAGTACTCTCCTACCACTCTCAATGGATGCTGGGTCAGCCGCTGGCCCAACACCCGCCCGGTCCTAACCGGCTCAGGCCTCGGCCCCTGCCTTTGTTTTCTGCTGCCCCAGAAACTTCTGCAGCCCCACACCAATCTCAGGGTGATGCAAGCCGTATTCAAACTGGGCTTTCATGTAACCGAGCTTATTGCCGCAATCATGGCTGTGACCAACGATACGGTAGGCGTCAACATTTTGTACCTTCAACAACTCATCAATGGCATCGGTTAACTGAATCTCACCGCCAGCGCCCGGCTGGGTTTTTTCCAGCAGAGTCCAGATTTCCGCAGGAAGGACATAACGCCCCACAACAGCCATATTGGAAGGTGCAGCATCAACACTGGGCTTTTCCACCATGCCGTCGATCTTGGCTACGCCACCCACTTTGAGGTCGGCCCCCAGGCAGTCCACGACGCCATATTTACTGACGTCTTCCCACTCCACAGATTCAACCATGATTTGGCTGGCACCCGTTTGCTCAAAATTACGCACCATGGCGGCAAGGTTCGAGGTAGTGAGGTCTGCAGCGTATTCGTCAACAAGAACATCTGGCAGTAAAACCGCAAATGGATTGTCACCCACGACCGGGCGCGCACAGGCAATGGCATGGCCAAGACCTTTTGCCTCGGCCTGTCGTACAGAAATTACCGTGACATCACGCGGAATAATGGCGCGCACCTCGTCCAGAAGTTGTCGCTTCAGGCGATTTTCTAACTGCGCTTCCAGCTCGAATGAAGTATCGAAATGGTTAGTGATGGCGTTTTTACTGGCGTGAGTTACCAGCACAATCTCCTTTACACCAGCCTTTACTGCCTCGTTAACTACATACTGGATAAGTGGCTTATCCACTATCGGCAACATCTCTTTTGGAATTGCCTTAGTTGCAGGCAACATGCGGGTCCCCAAACCCGCAACCGGTATAACGGCCTTTTTTACTGCGGTCATAAGCGTGTCCTTGTGTTTTTAATTTACTTCTCGGCTAGATCCTTAGCCCCTTAAGCGTGCGCGATTCTACACTCAAAATGTGACAGCTGTCACACAATGTTTCATTTTGATATGAACCTTTTACTTCTGGCACCAAGGCCATCCAGTAATTAGTTAGGCAAAAAAAATGCCACTCTGTACATAGAGCGGCACTTTTTATCCACTGCCTTTCAGGAAATACATTTAGGCCAGGCTGTTGTATTCCTTCTCCCAGCGCTTCAGCACCTTTTTACCAGCACCACCAAGCACGTCGATGGCCTGGCGCAGGCGGGCGCGGCTGAGATCGGCGCCCAGTAGGTCCATGGCGTCCATGACAGAGAAGGACGCGGTGGTTCCGCTAATGGCGACAAACAGCGGCGCGTTGAAGTCTTTGAGCTTGATGCCCATCTGGGTAGACAGCTCTTTGACCGCGGCAAAGATGTTTTCCTTGTTCCAGGTGCGCAGGGCTTCCAGGCGCCACAGGGCGAATTGCAGCAGCTTCTTCTGCTCATCGAGTTCCATCTTATTGCCGGCGAAGCTCTCTTCGGTGAGGCCGAGGTTGCCGGCGGCGAGGAAGCTGACCAGCGGCATAAAGTCACCGAAGGTTTCCATACGGCCCTTGGCGTGGGGCAGCACCTTGAGCAGGTTGTCGCGGTTCAGCAGCCACTTCTGCAGGCGGTCTGCCAACTGCTCGTCTTCCAGCTCGCGAATCCACAGGCCATTCAGCCAGCTCAGTTTCTCCACATCGAACACCGGGCCGCCGAGGGAGACGCGCTGGATGTCGAAGTGCTTGAGCATTTCGTCCAGGGTGAACTTCTCGCTCTCGTCCGGCATGGACCAGCCCATGCGGCCGAGGTAGTTGAGCAGCGCTTCTGGCATAAAGCCGGCGCGCTTGTAGTACAGGATGGAGGTGGGGTTTTTGCGCTTGGACAGTTTGGTTTTGTCCGGGTTACGCAGCAGCGGCAGGTGGCATAACACCGGCATGTCCCAACCGAAGTATTCGTACAGCAGCTTGTGCTTGGGTGCGGAGTTGATCCACTCCTCACCGCGCAGAACGTGGGTGATTTCCATCAGGTGGTCGTCCACCACGTTGGCGAGGTGGTAGGTGGGCATGCCGTCGGACTTGAGCAGGATCTGAGCATCTACCTGTGCCCAGTCAATCTCGATGGTGCCGCGCAGCAGGTCTTCGACCACGCAGGTGCCGGTCTCGGGCACATTCATGCGTACCACGTAGGGTTCACCCGCGGCTTTACGCTTTTCCACTTCTTCTGCGGGCAGTGCCAGGTCGCTGGGCTTCAGGGTCGCCTTGCCGGATTCCTGCAGCTGCGCACGCAGCTCGTCCAGCTCTTCCGCGGTGCGGTAGCAATGGAACGCATGGCCCTTGGCTACCAACTCGTCGCAATATTTCTTGTAGATGTCGCCGCGCTCGCTCTGGCGGTAGGGACCGTTGGGGCCGCCGACATCCGGACCTTCCTGCCAGTCCAAACCCAGCCAGCGCAGGCTGTCGAGAATCGCCTGTTCAGATTCCGGGGTACTGCGCGCCTGGTCGGTATCTTCAATGCGCAGTACAAACTGGCCACCGTGGGCGTGGGCAAAGCACTGGTTGAACAGGGCAATGTAGGCCGTACCTACGTGGGGGTCGCCGGTGGGGGAAGGTGCAATTCGGGTTCTTACGGTCATTGGTAACCTGATGTTGGACAAATAACTAATAAAGGAAGAAAGAAAGACATTTGAGGCGCGGCATTATATCGCCGGGCCGGTAACGCGCACAGTGCGATCCCCGCCCGATTTTTTGTCGTATTTATGACCAAAAGAGGACTGACGCGTCACTAAAGGTAAATTCATCTCGAAAATTCCGTGACTGAGATCACAAAAAAGGTATGATTACCTCTAAGTCGACGAAATTGGGGAAAAAACCGCCAATTTGCTGTAGCCGACGCCAGGGCCAGCTCATAAAATGCGCGCCCCACAACGATAACACTTCGGGATTTAGGGAAATTTACAATGAAAAAATTTGCGCTTCGCTCTCTCGTTGCGGCCGCGGCTCTGGCAGCCTCAACTTCGGTATCTGCTGCTAATGACGGAAGCAACGGCCTGACCTCGCAAGGTGACCTGCTTATCACCCTGGAAATTGATCAGCTGATTTCCATTGGCGGTCTAGATGACATCGTCCTCGCTCAAGACCCCACTACCCTGCAGTACACAGGTGTGAGTGACTTCTGCGTTGGCGGCCTGGCCACTACCAACTACGACGTAACCTTGGCAGGTAGCGGCTCAACCTTCGAACTTACCGATGGCGGATCCGGTGGCGATCCTGTGCCTTACTCTGTGTCTTACGATCACGATAATGACGCAAGTGATGGCACTGTAGCCACACATAATGACCCGATCAGCTACACCTCTGTAACCCTCAATGATTTGGGCTGCACCGGCGCAGGTGGAACAGGCAATACCAACAACGCCCAGATCTTGATCAGCGTTGCGCCCTCTGATATTCCCAACAATGCAGCAGCAGACTACACCGACACCCTGACTGTCACCGTTGCAGCTAAATAATTAGACTTTGAAGTGCGCTAGTCTTTGCTCTGAGGCTAGCGCCTCAACGCCCTCAATGAAAAGTGTCCTGTGGAAGTTGGTTTGTAGCGCTGCGATTTTGGCATGTGCTGTACCTGCCTGCGCCGCCGCTGCGACATTTTCCATGGAAACCGCTACACCATCGGGTTTTGAAGATCTTACTGAACCCACTCCGCTAGTGGTGGACATTTACTATGGCGGTCGACTTCTGAGCGAAAACCAGAAGGCGATGGTTAGCCCCTCTACAATTACCTTTCAGAACCCAGAGCAAATTCTCCAACTGCTCCCCGAAACTTCCCAGCCAAGCAACGTACTACAACGCTTGAAGCAAACGCTCACCAGCAATAGTCATTTGGCATGTCGAAACTATAACCGGGATCGCTGCGGCGTAGTGCCAGCGGAAGTATTGGAAGTTATTTACGATTCAGACCTTTTCCGGGTCGATATTTTCATTGGTGCTGACTACCTCACACCAAATGCGGTAATGGAAGATCCTTATCTACCACCTGCATCCAATCGCTTTGCTGTAAGCCAACAATTTTCCGGAAATTGGTCAGGCTCGCAAAGTTCAAGTAATAGCAATCGATTGGATACACAAAGTTACACTCTGTACTCGGATTCAATTGTCAGTTTCGGCGAGTCCTCTGTGCGTGGAAGCTGGTCCTACAGCGACAACCCCAACTTTGCAGATTCGCAATCACAACTCCAGATTTCCGATCTGTTCTGGACAAGAGACTATCGTGGCAAGGCGGTTTCTGTTGGGCTATTTCGTCCCATGGGTAACAGCAGCCGCTTTACAGGATTCGGCAGCCTGTACGGTGTCGAATTCTATCGTTCGGACAATACACGGCTTGATGGAAATCTGAGTTCTGGAACGCCGATCGAAGTTCATATGCCGGTACGCGGCAGGATCGAAGTCTACCGGGAAGAACGCCTGATCCACAGTGAGATGCTAGAGGCGGGGAACCAGCTCATTAGTACTACGAGCTTCCCTTCCGGGGCATACGATATTCGAGTGGTGACCTATTCAGAGCAGGGGCGCGCACTTGATGAGTTCGAACAGTTTTTTGCCAAAGACTCACGACTCCCCCCAGCAGGCGAGTGGCAGTGGAATTTGATGGCGGGCGCACCTGCAGAAAGCAGTCTGAACCAGCAGATTCCCGAACTCTCTGAGCAAGTGCTCGTGCAAGCTGGTCTTGGCCGCCGACTGGCCGACAACTTTGGACTGTTTGGTGGCGTGACTGCGGCAGAAGAAGCGCAAGTATTTGAACTTGGTGGGCGCTGGGTTACACCCTATTTTGAGGTAACCCCTGAACTTGTAGCCACCAGTTCTGGCAATACTGGGGCCAGGATAAATTTCACCTTACGCAGCCAATGGGCCACATTGAATTATCAGGAAGCCCGCATAGATAATCCCGAGCGGGCGGATACGAGCAACCTGCTCATTTCAACCAATAACTTTCGAACTGCGTCGCTCAATGTTCCTGTTGGACGTGGTCGTTTTAACGCCCGCTATACCGAGCGTGATTTAGGTGTCGCTATTGACGACCCGCAGTTGCTCTTGCCTGATCGAGCGCTTACTGGAAACCGCTTGCAAACCCTGGAGTTTCATCACCCCATCCTCCGCAATCGTCACTGGAATGGGGATTTTCGGCTTGGCTACAGCGAAAGTGACGCAGCTGAACTCTGGAGTATGAGCTTCCAGTTCCGCTATAACACCGGCCATTGGAACAACAATAGTTATATTCGTGCTGAATCCAACGCGTTCGATGAAGACCGTTACTTTGCGGGCGTGAGTAGTAACTGGAACGATGGTGATTTATGGCCAGCGGAAGTCCAACAACAATTAAACCTTGAAGGCAGCAAAGACAGCAGCGTCCTGCGTAGTTTGACTCGCATCTCTGGACGCAGGGGAAGCTTAACCTCAAACATCAATTACCTGTCTGAAGTCACGGATACACTGAGCTATACGGGCGGCTTCAATACTACATTTGCCAGCGATGGCGATTACTTCTCCTGGGGTGGAGAAAGTAGCTACAACACTAGCGTCCTGGTCGATATTGATGGCGCAGAGGAAGATAATTTCGAAGTACTGGTGAACGGAAGCCGACGCGGCTATGCCAAAGGTGGAGAGCAATCGCTTATTAGCGTTCCCTCATTCGAGAGCTACGAGATTTCAGTAAAACCACTCGGCGATGGCTTTTACGACTATCTGGATAGCACCGAGATCGTTACTGTCTATCCAGGAAACATGGCCAGCACACAATATGAGATCAAAACGCTCGTACTGGTGCTGGGCAAACTCGTCCGCGACGAAAAGCCCGTCGCGGGTGCCACCTTCCGTATTGGTGACCAGAAGACAAAAACTGATGACAATGGCATTTTCCAGCTTGAATATTATGCCGCTCCGGGTAAAAGAAACTTCACCTATATCATCTGGAACGATTGCGAAGTGCCACTCGAGAAACTGCTCGGGGACCGAAGCTGGCTGAACCTGGGGACGATCGATCTGAACAAGGCAAGTTGTGATTTTGACCAGGAGGGGCAGCCACTTGCGTCAACTCACTAAACTATTTCTGCTGTTATTAGCGCTAACGCTCTTGTCCGGCAATAAAGCCTTTGCCAATGACTATTGCTCCGTCGACTTTGCGCTCAGGGTTTGCAATCTGGATGGCGGGACACTGGATCAACAGTACGCAACCGGTACTGGGGAAAGCGCCGACCTGAATTTTGAACTGCAAAGCTGTAAGTGGCAGTCCAACAAGAGTGCCTGCCACCCATCCAACTTCCTCGCCTATCTCGTGTCTATTACCGCAGATAATGACGGAACGAACTTCTTATTGACAGGCCCCGGTAATGTTACGCTGCCGGTATCCATCACTTATACCGATGCGACCAATTTCAGCGCTGCCATTCCCGCGGATGGCAGCGAGGTGGAAATGAACGGCACTAACACCTTACAAGCGGTAGCGATTACCGTAACGGTGGATCCGCTCGCTACTCAAGGACTGGCTCCCGGCACTTACAGCGCACCATTTACATTCTCAGCCCGCCAAACCGGCGGCTGTGGCAGCAGTGGTTGCACCGAATTCAACGATATCGCTTTTACCGTAAACGTCACCATTCCCTCACAAATTGTCGTGAGGCGACTGAATGATATTCCGCTTACCCGCCCCTCCAGTGCCAGCCAACCGATCTTTCAGCGGGAGGATATTTGTGTTGGCGGAACGGGGTTCAGTGAATACAACGTGTCATTCTTGAGTGAAAATGGCACGACCGGGACCGGCGGAGGAAGTTACCCGTTTCAGCTCAATGGCAGCAATACTGCGGATGTGATGCCATACGAGGTCGCGTTTGCAGGATCAGTCTCAGCGGGTAGCGGAACGTCCGCTGCGAGTGACGGCACCGTACCGGGTACCTTCACCCGCACAACCGACCTTTCCTGCAATCTCGATAATGCGACCATCTTTATCACGGTACAGGCCTCTGACTGGACGAGTGCCGTCGACACGCAATATACCGATACCTTGCACATTACGGTGACGCCAGAGTAACGCCCGGCGCGTTACAGCGGCAGTTTTACGGTTTCTGATTTATCGCCATCAAACGCGCGGACTTCCAAATAGCCACCTTTTTTATCCAAAGGAATCAGCTTTTCCGCGCCCGGGTACAGTCTTCCAGCCAGCTCGACTGGTGAACACTGCTGCTCAGATACACAGTGCTGAACGCCAATGATTTCCGCATTCACGGCGCCGTTGTTTTTCAGTTTGATCTGGTCGCCAGAGTGTTCGAGCTGCAATGCATAGGTTCCGCCGACCGGCTGCACAAAAATCAGCGCCTGAAATGCGACCAGCACTTTTAGGCCCGATGCCTCGGTGGTGATTTCTCCTACCACCGGCTTAAAGGTCACCCGATAGACCCGTTCCCGCTCGATTCCAGATTCGACATTCATCAAGCGAAAACGCTTTTGTGCCCCTGCGGGAATCACGGCCTTGCTGGGGCTAATCAACAATTTAAAGTCTTCGGGATTCACAACAGGGACAAGCTTTTCATCTTCTGTCCCCGGGTTATCCACGCGGAATACTTCTGTCTGGACATACAGAGTTTCCTGATCGGGGTTGTAAACAACGATGTCTTCCCGCGCATTGGGAATCGCGTCCATGTGGACGATCATTTTATCCAGAGACATCGCCGACCATGCCGGGCCGGCCACGCAGATAAGCAGAACTGCCAAAAGCTTTTTCATAATCCGCTACTAGCTAAATCCTTTCGTATTTTTAGCCATTTTAAGGGGCTGGTGCGGATAAACAACCAGAAAAATTTTGGATTTTTTAGGGGCTATTCAGGCTCTATTCAGCGGCGATAAGCACTTGTTTTGATGAAGGCTGCTCGCCATCCCACGAGGGGAGAGGGATACAGGTTTTACCACCGGAAAAACGATGTGAATGGTAGCCCTCTGGCATTGCCGACTCGGAGTCTGACACAAGCCAAATTACCCGAAAGGTAGCTCTGGGGAAGTGGCGTAAACACAGCGTGGGGGAAGTCGCGGCATGATGTCCGGAAAACTGAACGGATGTACGCTCAGCATTGGCAGCAAGGGAGTCTGAATCTTCGAGCGTGACGCTGGGAGGCAGTGTCAGGCTTATGCGAACGGTTCCTGTGGCCGTTTCTCCAACACTGCTGGCAACCGCAAACTCAGCCACCCCCAATACCTGTCCCAGTACTAGCCCCAATACTACAAGAGGCAGTAACAGTACCCTACGCCACGAGCATAATTTCGCCGTTTTCTTCCACGGGACAACCTTCGCGAATGAGACTTCAGATGCCAGTGCCAACTTCAATACCTCTAACACAGCGATGCGAGCCTCTTTCAGTGTAGGCGGCGTGTCTCGAACGATTTGATCGTGGAATAACGCAGTGGAAAGTTGGCGTCAAAGCATGCGCCACCGGTTCCTTGCAAGCGGCCACACAGCAACTATTTTTCAATTAGAGATTTTGCGGTATCTCCCTCCTTTTCCACACAATAAGGCTACGCCTGGCGGGAACCCCTATCGATGTTGATTGCGCACTTGGGCGACAAAATCCACCATCCGGAAAATACCCTTGCCGCCTTCGAGGCCGCCCACGGTCTTGGCGCCTGCGCCATCGCTACCGAAGTACAGTTCAGCAAGAACCTGACACCCTGGTGCTGTACCGGGGATGGCATGCAGTTCCCTCAGGCCGCGATCTCGGCGCCGCTGGGCTGCCTGAAAGATAAAGACCTCAGGACTCTGCCTCTCAGTAGCTTTCAGCAGCTGGTGGACTGGGCTAATCGCCACCGCCATCTCGAGTGGTTTGTGGAACTGAATCCCGACACTTTGGCGCAGATCGGCGCAGAGAAGGCCATTGAGCGCCTGCTGGAAGACATTCACGGCCCTGCGGACAATTTCGTTCTACTTACTTCGGACCTGCGCAGTCTGCGACTGGCGCGCAATCTGGGTTTTGATGTTGTGGCACTACGGGTGCCGAGCGTGTCCCATTGCCTGTCTGCGGAAGTGGTTACCCTGGCACCGGATTACTTGCTGATTGATCAGGCGGCGGTGGATTGCCAGGAGCTGCCCCCCGGCCCCTGGCAATGGGTGGTGCATGAAATCAATACCACACAAGGTGCGGTGCACTGGCGCCACCGGGGTGCCCACCATATTCTCACCGGCAACCTGCCGCTGCTAATGCGCTCGCGCGAGGCCAGCAATGTCTACGGAATATGATGTTCTGGTTGTCGGGGCAGGTATTCAGGGAGCGGGCGTTGCCGAAGCGCTGACGGCCGAGGGCTTCCGCGTTGCCATCCTCGAACAGGAGGCCATCGCCTGTGGCACGTCTTCACGCTCGTCCAAACTGATCCACGGCGGACTGCGCTATTTGGAAAGCGGCCAACTCTCGCTGGTGCGGGAATGCCTGAACGAGCGTCGCTGGCTGCTCACCCACAAGCCAGACCTGGTGCATATGGTGCCGTTTATGATCCCGGTGTACCGGCACAGCCGCCGTGCACCCTGGAAGATCAGACTCGGGCTAAGCCTGTACGCACTGCTGGCCGGGGTGTTTTCTTCGCAATCCCGCTTTCGCAAGATAAGTATCCACGACCATCAGGCCCTCTCGGGACTGAATAGTGATGACCTGATTGCGGTGTACCGCTATTTCGATGCGCAGACCGATGATGCAGCGCTAACCCAGGAAGTCATCCGCACCGCGGAACGCGGTGGCGCGGAGTTGATTTGCCCGGGAAGCCTGGTCGGCGCGGAAGTCACCGACCGCTTCGTGCGTGCGGATTATTTCCATCAGGGGCAGTTAAACACCCTGCACTGTCGCGTGCTGGTGAATTGCACCGGCCCGTGGATTAGTGAGACCAACAGCAAGTGCTCCCCCGGCGCCAAGCTGCCGCCACTGGAGCTGGTGGCAGGCACCCATATTCAGGTACCGCTGAAAATCTCCAATAAGATTTTTTATGTGGAAGCAGAAGACGGTCGCGCGGTGTTTGTGATGCCCTGGCAAGGCGAAACCCTAATAGGCACCACCGAGCGCCCCTACCATGGCAATCCTTCCGAGGTAAAACCGACGCTCGAGGAAAAGGCGTACCTGTTGCGGACCCTGAAACAGTACTTTCCGGAAACCCGCCCGCTGCAGTTAAGTGAGCTCAGCGACAGCTGGGCTGGCTTGCGTGTATTGCCAGGCGCCAATAACAACCCCTTTTCACGCAGCCGCGAAACCATGATTTGCTGCGACGATGACAAGCACCCGCGCATCGTCGCGGTGGCAGGCGGCAAACTCACCAGTTACCGAGCGACCGCGCGCAGCGTACTGAAGAAATTGCGACCGCAACTGGAGTCAAACCGTGACTGGAGCCCTGCGGCAATGGCCTCGGAACAGAGCAGCAAGGAAGGAGCCAAGGAGCGTAACCTCTAGGTAGTTGACTAGGTACTTGATGCCCTACTGCCTGTTATACTGCGGGCAGAATTTCCCCCTGATTTGCTGTTTATGTCCGACGCACCCTCTTCTTCCCCATCTTCCTCGCCTACGGTAACGGATCCGGCCTCGCGCCCGACCTCCGGCACCGCCACTGCGGTATCCCATCGTTTTTGCACCGCACCGCTGATGGATTGGAGCGACCGCCACTGCCGCTACTTCTGGCGCCTGTTCGGTAAAAATGCCCTGCTGTACACGGAAATGGTGACCACTGGTGCGATCTTGTTTGGTGACCAGCAGAGCCACCTGGACTTTAACGTGGAGGAGCAGCCGGTTGCGCTGCAGCTCGGTGGCAGCGACCCGAAAGACCTGGCGCGCTGCGCGGAAATTGCCGAGCAATGGGGCTACAGCGAACTGAACCTGAACTGCGGCTGCCCCAGTGACCGGGTGAAAAAAGGCCGCTTCGGTGCCTGCCTGATGGCAGAGCCGGACCTGGTGGCAGAATGCCTGGGTGCCATGCGCGGAGCGGTTTCGATCCCGGTGACGGTAAAGCACCGCATCGGTATCGACGATATGGAAGACTACCCGGGGCTGACACGCTTTGTGGAAGCACAGGCCCGGGCCGGAATCACCACCTTCATCGTGCACGCGCGCAAAGCTTGGCTGAATGGCCTGAGTCCAAAGGAGAACCGCGAGATACCACCGCTTAAATACGACATGGTGTACCAGCTGAAGAAGGATTATCCGGAGCTGGAAATTGTGTTGAACGGTGGCATCAACTCGATTGAAGAGTGCCAGCAACATCTACAGCTGCTGGATGGTGTTATGCTCGGGCGCGCAGCGTATCAGACGCCAGCGCTGCTGGCTGATGTGGACGCAGCCCTGTTTGGCGGCGAACCGGGGCCAACCCCGGCACAAGTCGTGCACCAGATGTTGCCGTATATTGAGCGGGAGCTGACGAAAGGACAGCACCTGAAACACATTACCCGCCATATGATGGGTCTGTTTCAGGGTGTGCCCGGCGCACGCCGCTTCCGCCGCCACTTGAGCGAGCGCGCCCACAAGGCGGGCGCCGGACCGGAAGTACTGGAGCAGGCGCTTGGCCTGGTGAGCAGCGCCGCCTGAGCGCAAGAACGATTTTGAATACAGGTTTTAACGATAAGGACGTGGGGACGAAATGAACAAACTGGAACAACTCAAGAAACGCAGCCTGGTGGTTGCCGATACCGGCGATATCGAAGCTATCCGCCGCTATCAGCCGCAGGATGCGACCACCAACCCGTCCCTGCTTTTGAAAGCCGCCCAACTGCCACAGTATCAGCAGCACGTAAAAGACGCCTTGGCCTGGGCGGAATCTCAGGGTGGCGATGTGATCGCTCAGGCTTCCATGAAGCTGGCAGTGTCCATCGGCAAGGAAATTCTGCAGATCGTCCCCGGCTTGGTTTCCACCGAAGTCGACGCACGCCTGTCTTTTGATACCCGCGCCAGCGTGGAGTACGCCCGCCGTCTGATCACCCTGTACGAACAGGAAGGCGTGGGCCGCGAGCGCGTGCTGATCAAGCTGGCCTCCACCTGGGAAGGCATTGCCGCCGCCTCGCTGCTGGAGAAGGAAGGCATCCACTGCAACCTCACGCTGCTGTTCAGCCAGTGCCAGGCGGTGGCCTGTGCCGAAGCCGGCGTCACCCTGATCTCCCCGTTCGTGGGCCGCATTCTCGACTGGTACAAGGCCAGTACCGGGCGCGATGACTACACTGCAGAGGATGACCCCGGCGTATTGTCGGTAGCCAGCATCTACGAATACTACAAATCCCGCGGTTACCCCACCATCGTGATGGGTGCCAGCTTCCGCAACACCGGAGAAATTGAAGCCTTGGCCGGCTGCGACCGACTCACCATCAGCCCGCAGTTGCTGCAGGAACTGCAGGACGATGAAGGCGAGCTGGCTAGTGGCCTGAATGAAGACGTTGTGCCGCAGGCAAAACCGGAGCAGCCGTTGTCGGAAGCGGAATTCCGCTACCAGCTGAACGCCGATGCCATGGCCACAGAGAAGCTTGCCGAGGGTATCCGCAACTTTGTCGCGGACCAGCTCAAGCTGGAAGCGCTGCTTGAGGAAGCGCGTTAATTCAGCGCGCTCTTCATGGCGCCCTTCCGCGCACCCTGCAACCAAGACACACAATCAGGAGCACACCACCATGCTGCATCAGCTTCGCAAACTGTTCGAACAGATTGGCGCTGGCGAAAGTGTGGAGGTGCGCCCGGAAAAAAATGTGCGCATGATCAGCGCTGCGCTCATGGCGGAGATTGCCACCGCAGACCAGAAGGTAGATGCGCGCGAGCGCAGCGCCCTGGTACGACTGTTGCGGGACCACTATCAGCTGGATGAAGCCACCGCCGAGGACATGGTGGAGCGTGCGCTCACCGAGCGCAACGAGGCTACCTCACTGTACGAATTCACCCAGACGGTGAACGACAACTTCAGTGAACGGGACAAGTACCTGCTGGTAAAGCAGATGTGGGTCGTGGCCTTTGCCGACGGGGAAATTGACGCGTTCGAGGAGCACCTGATTCGACGGGTGGCGGAGCTGATTTACCTGCCCCATGGCCTGTTTACCCGCGCCCGCGCAGAAGCTCGGGACGAGTCGCAGCTGGACGCGGATTAGATTAACTCCAAGAGATTACCCTCGAAGAGAGGCGAGAAGGATTAGAAAGGAGTTAGTGGTTCGCGGCAGACTTTTGCTCGGTATCCGCATGAGACTTGGTGGCGTGCTCGGTCTCGAGTGCATGCACCAAATCGCGGAAAGTCTCTTCGTTCTGCTCGTTCATGCTCATCAGCACTTTATGCGCTTCCAGCACCATTTCACGGGCACTGTGCTCATCCGGTGCGTGGCATTGCAGAGGTGCAGGGCTCGCCTGGTAGGCATCATTATCGGCGTCGCCGGAAATTTCCATCAGCTCCTCAAAGCCCATGGAATCCAACAGGTGTAGCAGGCCGCGGTCTTCACACAGCACAACCGGCTTGTTGCCGTTGCTCGCTTCGCAGCGGAAAGCAATTTTCGCCATCAAACCCAGGGTGGTACTGTCGACGCCTTCCGCGTCGTGCATATCAAACACCACACCGCGAAAGTCACTGTGCGAAAACATCTTGTCGATAAAGTTATCGAAAGAAGTACACAGATTGAGGCGCACATCACCCACCAGTTTGACGACATAAATGCCCTGGTGGTCACCAACCATTATCTGCCCGGACTGCATAGTTGACCTCAAGCACACCCTGCCTTGATCCCAGGCGAAGGTGCGAGACGGTTAAGTTGCGGCTTTTAACCGCAGCACGCTTCCTTGTGCGTCGCTGGTGCAAACAATGCGAACGGGTGCCAATGCTTGGTGCGCCCGTGCCGATTGAATGCCCTTAGTTTGGCGGAGCTTACTCCTGCCCGACAGCGCTGACAAGACCAGTGTGACTCCCCCTGTGGGTAACCACAGAAAATCAGGCTATTCAGGGGATTTAAGCCACAAGATCAGTCTCGTACAGCTCTGCTGAACCTCACATGAACCGAGAACCAACGGCTGTATGAAAGTATGAAGCAATAACCGGGCCGAGTGGTGACCGGCAGGCCATATGACCCAATAGAAAAGCTTAGTCCGCGACAGGGTCCTGTCGCATGGTAAGAATGGCAATATCGTCCGGTAGCGATTCGGCGGTATCCACCTTGAGGGCCGCACACAGACTGTTGAGGTCACCGCGGCTTGTGTCGATCATCTTCAGCAGCGCCTCCTCTTTTTCCAGCAGGTTGCCCTCCAGCAATTCCAGCACGCCGTCGGAGCAGGTCACCAGTCGCCAGCAGGCTGGCAGTGCAAGGTGGCGCACCTCCCAACCTCCGCGGTGGAACAGCCCGAGCGGACGGCCCTTACCAGGCAACCAGTGTGCCCCTTCTTCTGTAACCAGCGCCGGCATCGGCACCTGACCAGCAACCGCATAGTGCAGCTGGCGCGCACGGCTATCCACTACACCGACAAACATACTCGCGTGCTTGTCGAGACTGGTGGCCACCAGCTCCGCATTGATCATTTCCAGAACGGCGGTGATGTCCTGATCGATGGTGTCGAGCTGGCTGAACAATGGGCGCTCGCGCAACAGGTGCATGATGCTGTGCTTGATCAGCGCGGTGATCAGCGCCGAGGACACGCCGTGTCCCGAAACATCCACCAGGTAAAACGCAACAAATCGCTCGCCGAATAGGCCGTAGTCGACGAAGTCACCACTCAGGTACAACGACGGCAGCAAACGGTAGGCCGCCTCGATTCCCGCAGGATACTGGTAGGGACTGCGTGGCAGCAGATGCTGCTGAAGTTGACGGCCCGCCTCGTGATCCCGCTGCAGGAGTTCAATATGCTCCTGCATTTCGCGGTTACGGTCCTCCAGCTCTTCGCGGTAGGCACGGTTCTGCTCGGTGAGTTTTCTCGATTCGGCAACTCGAGTAATCGCGTGATCAATCACCCCGTCATCGGCAATGGGCTTTAACAGGTAGTCGCTGGCGCCAAGGCGCAGTGCCTGCACCACATCATTTACCGCACTGTCGGAGGCGACCACCACCACCGGGGTTTCGGCGCACAGCCCCTTCACCTTGCGCAGTACTTCGAGCCCACCCATATCCGGCAGGTGCAGGTCGGTGATCACCAGCTCAAATTTATGCGGGTCAAAACTGGCAATCGCGTCCAGGCCGCAATGCACCAGTGTTACCGTGTAACCAAGTCGCGAGAGAGAATTTTGTAATTGGCCGCAGCAGGGTTGATCGGGATCGATCAGCAGCAGGCAGTGACGCTCGCTGACGCTTTCGGCGGCGTCAGCGGGTGCGTCGGTCAGAGAGGAGGACCGGGTTGTGTCCGATGCCGTATCAGAAATCGTATTCATCCATATCGCCGCCGAAGTCGTCTTCCTGTTCACCATCGTTGATCAGGTACTCTCGGCGCTGCAGGTAGGCATCGCGCATTAACACATAGCGGTCGCGATCACCCTGCAGCAGGGATTCCGCTTGCAGCAGGCTGGCGCGAGTTTGCACCACGTTCAATAACTTGAGGGAATACTCCACCGAACTGTTATCGACGTAGGTCAACGGGTTGGTGTACCACATTACCACTTCCCCGGGCACATCACGTACCGTTGATGGTCCGAGCAGAGGAACCACCAGATAAGGACCGGAAGGTACGCCCCACACAGCCAGGGTCTGCCCAAAGTCTTCGCCATCACTGGGTTCCAGCCCCATATATTGGGCAACATCCAGTAGGCCCACCAAACCCACGGTGCTGTTGATCAGGAAGCGGCCAGTGTCGTTACTTGCCTGCCCCCATTTCCACTGCAACACGCCATTCAGCACGTTGTTGATTTCACGCAGGTTGGAGAAAAAATTGGAGACACCGGTCTGCATAAAGATCGGCGTGATCTGGCGATAACTGACCGCGGTCGGCTTCAGGAACCAGCGATCCGCGGTATCGTTAAAGCGGAACATGGCGCGGTTAAAACCTTCCCAGGGATCGCGATCTTGCGGCTCTTCCGCACTGGCAAACTCATCTGCCGGGTCAAAACCGTATTCGTCTTCAAACTCCGCGCCAAACTCACCCGAAGCATCGGTGGTCGACTCGGTATCGCCCGCACCTGCAGCGGCGGCTGCATCGCCGTCGGTGGCAAATGGATCTGCCGCAGACGCATCACTGGCGTCCGGCGTATCTGTAGCCGGTGCAGCTGCAGGGGTCTCGTTGGAAATTTCCGCGGAAGGATCGGATGATTCTTGCGCCAGTACCGGCGAAGCCGACAGGAGTAAAATCAGGGTCCACGCGGACATATGTGTGCGGCTAAGCAAATCCCTGCTCCTCGCAAATAGATGACGTTTATTCAAACCAGAGTTCTTGTTTCCGTTTGCGCAATCTTAACACCGGCATTAATGCCAGCATAGCAGCTGGCAGTTTTGGTCAATTGCGTTGAGCGGTATACCTGAAAGGGCTTAAGCTGCGCGGAAACCGGCAATAATATCGAGCTGGTGTAACTTTTGTACCAATTCCATCCCAAATCCCAGCAATTGCTCTGGCTCCGGGTGCTGCATGTCCTGCGCGAGCTGCAGTAACAGCTGGCGAGTGCTCTGTGGCGCACTGGCTTCAGCCTGGGCCTGTTCCACAAGCTGCAATAAATGCAGGGTTGCAGGGTTGGCCTCCATAAAACCAACGTCGTCTTCGCGATTGCGATATACCACCAGGCAGGTAGGCTCGGCGCCGGGCTCCGCAGGCTGGAATACAGGGCCAATTTGATGCACCGGAAAGTGGTAACTCAGGCTCCACGCAAGCGGTGACATAATTGGCGCCATATCCAACATTTCTTCTGGCGAGACGCCCACGTTCACGTCTTTCGGGAATTGTTCAGGACTCACATCCAGCGCCAGCTCCACCCATTCGTAGTGTGCCAACTCCAACATAAATGCGGGGTCCTGCTCACTGGCGGGCGTCTGCGCGCGCTCGTTCTGCAGGTAATGCAGAAACTCTTCACTGATCTGCAGGAAATAGGGACTGTGGGAGCAATGCCGCTGCACGAAGTCCCGCACCATGGCATGCCAGACATCATCCGCGATAATACTGCGCAGAACCGGAAAACCACCGGAAATAAAGGATTCAATGTTGTTGTAAATCAGATCCCGATAGATGCCCAAACGACGATCTTCGATCCCCGCGGGCGCCGCCACCTCTGCAGGCGCACGCAGATGTGCCGCAAAATAGCGCTGCATTAATTGAAAGCCGGCATCCTTTTCCACTACAGAGCCATCAATTACCTTGCTATCGCCCATGGATGACCTCCGCCCGTGGAGGCTCGGCGCTGTGCATGTGCGCTCCGGCGGCTGTCTGATACTGGCGAATCTGGTCAACTTCTTCACACAATTCCGGCAATGGCGGAATATTGAAATCTCGCTCGAGTAGTGTCGGCATCGGACCGAAGGCGGCGTAGGCTTTCTGCAGTAGCGCCCACACCGGATCAATCACCGGCGCGCCGTGGGTATCGACCTTGAGGTCTTCGGCCTCATCAAAGTGCCCCGCCACATGGACGTAGCGAATACGCTCCGCAGGTAGTCCCAGCAGGAACTGCTCGGGATCGTAGCGATGATTAATGGCGTTTACATAAATATTGTTGACGTCGAGCAACAGGTCGCAGTCGGCTTCCTGCAGTACCGCATTCAGGAATTCGAGTTCGTCCATTTCTTGGCCGGGCGCGGCGTAATAGGAAACGTTTTCCATGGCGATGCGCTGCTCGAGAATATCCTGCACCCGGCGAATTCTGCCGGCCACATAGCGCACCGCTTCTTCGGTAAACGGAATCGGCAACAAATCGTAGAGGTGCCCGTGATCCGAGCAGTAACTCAAGTGCTCGCTGTAACAGCGAATATTGTGTGTCTTTATAAAATCTTTGATTGAACGCACCAGCGCCTCATCCAGAGGCGCCGGCGACCCGATGGACAGAGAGAGTCCATGGGTGACGAACGGAAAACGCTCGGTGAATTCGCGAAACCAGCGGCCGTAACGGCCCCCTACCCCAATCCAGTTTTCCGGCGCCACTTCAAGAAAGTCGACATCGGAGGGATTGAGCGTTTCGCCCATCATCGAACGCCGCAGTCCAAGGCCTGCGCCTTGGACCGGGTATTGCCGTTGCGTATTGGTCATCATATGACTATCAGCTTATGTGCCAGGCTGAATTACCCGCCACACTTACCTTCACCACATTTACCTTCTTTCTTTTTACCTTCGCCGCACTTCCCTTCGCCGCACTTACCTTCTTTCTTTTTACCTTCGCCGCACTTCCCTTCGCCGCATTTACCTTCTTTCTTTTTACCTTCTTCGCCGCACTTACCTTCGCCGCATTTACCTTCTTTTTTCTTGCCGTGGTCATCAGCAAGCTTCAGGTTGTAACCCGCGGTCAGTTCGGTCGCGGTGAACGGGTTTGCAGCAGTGGATACGCTGAGGGTCGCGGAGGCGATAAAAGCAGCACCAACGGCCGCTGCGAGAGGCAGATTCTTCTTGTTCATGACAGATCTCCTGATCAAATACCAAAATTTAAGGCTCTTCACGCTCGCGGCGCGAACACCGCCGCTCCCGGATTATAGTTTCCCGTGAACGGGTTGCCCTCAAAGTCAGACCAATGGTTCACAATCTGAGTTCAATACCCGGTGTTCAGGCTTCCAGAACTGTGAACTTGGCCCAATAAACCGCGATTTCCTGAGCGGTTACCCAATAGTCGAGGGGCAATGGTGGTTCTTACACAAAGAGCCTAACTTTTTTTGGTATAACGCTGTCATCCATTTTCGGTGCACAAAAAAGCAGCTCAGGTACTGCTTAATCCTGAATTTCTGACCAGGTCTTACGCAATCGCTTGATCGAAACCGGCATCAGGGTTTTCAGGGTTTGTGCAAACAGGGAGACGCGAAATTCCTCCAGCATCCAACGGTACTGCAGTATGCGCGGGTCTCCAGACAGCAGCTGCAGGTCGCGCCCGGCGGCATAATCCTCATAGGGCTCGCTGGCCTGCTGGAACTCGCCGCTGAGCTTGCGATCGCGGTTCGGGTCTAGTGCCGCCTTTTCCAGACGCAGCTCTATCCCTTTCAGATAGCGGCCGTACTGCCGCAGCCACTCAAGCGGCGTATGGAATAAAAAGCCGCGATGGAAGAGCCCGGCCAACTGGTTGTTGATATCGCCCACCGCCATGGCGACGGCCAAGTTTTTCTGTTGTTTAATTTTTTTACGCAGGGGCACCAACTGCGCCAGCGCCTTGATCAGCAGTTCGCCTATTTCCTGCGCGATGGCGATCAGCTGTTCGCGCTTCTCCAGCGCCTGAACAAACTCGCTCTCACTGCGGGGCCAGTTCTCGTCCACCCAGAAACACTCACGCGCTGCCGCCATCAGAATATCGTCGGCAACCTCTTCGCGGCGCCCCAGGTCTGCGGCACTCAACCCCAGCTCTTTGCCCTTGAGCAGTTCCTTGCGCAGATATTTCACCGGTTCCGGCAGGTGTAGCAACGCGAGACGGCAAATGCCGGCGCGGGTGAAGAGCGCCGCTTCGCCCGGGTTATCCAGCAGCTTAAGATCAACGCTATCTTTGTTGGCGATCAGCGCAGGATAAGCGCGCACCTTCAGGCCACCCTGATCCAGCTGATGGGTATGCGGCAGGTCGCCGAAATTCCAACGGGTAATTCCCTCGCGCTCAAAATCATCGCCGGCGCTGGCGAGCTCTTGCTGCACACGATCGCGATAACGCGCCTGCAATTCCGGCAGGTCTCGCCCCTGATCCAGCAGGCGGCCGTTTTCATCCAGAACCTGAATATTGAAACGGTAAAAATCTTCGACACCCTGCTCGGCAGAGGCCCAGGCGTCTTCCGGGAGATCCTGCGCAGTCTGGCGCTTCAGCTCATGGGCTAGTGCCTGCCACAGCGGGATGTTGTCCGGCTGCATACGCGGCAAGGCTTTATCCACAGCAGCCGGCACCGGCACGAAGTGTTTGCGGTATTGCTTGGGCAGGTTTTTCACCAGTGCGATGCATTTATCGCGCAAAATGCCCGGCACCACCCACTGGAGGCGGGCCGCAGGCACCTGGTGCAACGCGCCTACCGGTACCTGAATACTCACACCGTCGTCGACGCTACCCGGTTCGAAGTGATAGCTGAGTGGATATTCGATACCGCCACTGGTGAGGGAATCCGGGAACTGCGCCTCGCCCACATGTCCCGCATCCTGCTGCATCATCAGGTCCCGGGGAATACACAGCAGCTGTGGATCTTTCTGCTCTGCCTGTTTGCGCCATTTTTCAAAGCCCGCCAGATTCACAATATCCGCAGGCACGCGCTCGTCGAAAAAGCGGTACACCACTTCATCGTCGACCACGATATCCCGACGACGGGACTTCGCTTCGAGGTCTTCCAGCTCTTCCTGCAGTTTCTTGAAGTGCTGGAAAAACTTGCCCTTGCCGCGATAGCGCTGCTCCACCAAGGCTTCGCGAATGAATACCTCTCGCGAGGTCACCGGGTCGAGCTTGCCGTAGTGGATGCGCTGTTTGTCGACTAACACCAGCCCGTACAGCGTCACCTTCTCAAACGCCATTACCGCGCCAGAACGCGGGTTGTAGTGGGGCTCGAAATAGTTGCGTTTAACCAAGTGCTCAGAGCAGCCCAGCACCCAGTCCGGCTCGATTTTGCCGACGGTGTGTGCAAACAAACGGCTGGTTTCAAGTAACTGCGCAGCTACCAGCCAGCGCGGCGGCTTCTTGAATTGCCCGGACCCGGGGAATACATGAAAGCGGCGATTGCGGCAGCCAAGGAACTCCTTGTTTTCATCGCGCACACCGATATTACCGAGCAGCCCCGGCAGGATCGCCTTGTGCACACTGGCGTAATCCGCGGGCTCCGGATTCATTTTCAAATCCAGATCGCGAATGGCCACCCGCAGCTGGTGGTGGATGTCTCGCCATTCGCGCAGCCGCAGCCAGGACAGGAAGTTTTTCTGACACCACTTGCGCAGCTGGTTCTGGCTGAGTTCCTGGCGCTGGGTTTCAAAGCCATCCCACAAATTCACCAGGGTGAGGAAGTCGGACTGCTCATGCAGCCACTGCTTGTGCTTCTCGTCGGAAGCCTGGCGTTTTTCTGCCGGGCGTTCGCGTGGGTCCTGCACTGCAAGCGCGCTGACAATAATCAGCAGCTCACGCAAGCTTTTGGTGGGGCCGGATTCCAGCAACATGCGCCCGAGGCGTGGGTCCAGCGGCAGGCGCGACAGCGCGCGACCCATTTTGGTTACCGCACCTTTGCTATCAACCGCTTTGAGTTCCTGCAGCAGGTTATAGCCGTCGTTGATCAGGCGCTGGTCCGGAGGATCGACGAATGGGAATTCACGAATATCGCCGATGCGTAACTGCAGCATCTGCAAAATCACCGCAGCCAGATTTGTGCGCAGGATTTCGGCATCGGTAAACTCGGGGCGCTGCACAAAGTCAGATTCTTCGTACAGGCGAATACACACACCGGCACTGACCCGGCCACAGCGGCCCGCACGCTGGTTGGCGCTGGCTTGTGAAATAGCCTCCACCGGCAAACGCTGGATTTTGCTGCGATAGCTGTAGCGGCTGATACGCGCGGTACCCGGGTCAATCACATAGCGGATACCGGGAACGGTAATCGAGGTTTCTGCCACATTAGTGGCCAGTACAATTCTGCGACCCTTGTGCGGTGCGAATACCCGGCTCTGCTCGGCCAAGCTGAGGCGGGCATACAGTGGTAGTACATCGATGTGAGGAAGCTGCGCATCGCGCAGCGCCTTGGCACATTCGCGAATTTCCCGCTCGCCACTCATAAATACCAGAACGTCGCCACCGCGACGGGGCGAGGATTTTTCCTCCTGCAGTAATTCCTCAACGGCTTCAATTACCTGCTGGTTCAGGTCTGCATCACTATCCGCGGGTGGGCGGTAGTGGATATCCACCGGGTAGGTACGCCCGGATACTTCGATAATCGGTGCGTCGTCGAAATGCCGGGAGAATTTCTCCAGGTCGATGGTCGCCGAAGTAATGATGAGCTTGAGGTCCCGGCGCTTGGGCAGAATGGTTTTCAAGTAGCCCAACAAAAAATCGATATTCAGGCTGCGCTCGTGGGCCTCATCGATGATCAGCGTATCGTAATTGTTGAGCAGCGGGTCCCGCTGGATTTCCGCGAGCAGGATACCGTCGGTCATCAATTTGATATGGGTGTGCTCGGTACTCTGGTCGGTAAAGCGCACCTGATAACCCACGGAATCCCCGAGGGACTGCCCGAGTTCTTCGGCAATACGATTGGCTACGGTGCGCGCGGCGATTCGCCGGGGCTGGGTGTGGCCAATCTGACCGACAATGCCGCGCCCCAGTTCGAGGCAGATCTTCGGCAACTGGGTGGTTTTACCGGAGCCGGTTTCACCAGCCACCACCACGACCTGATTAGCCGCAATCAACTCGGCAATTTCTTCGCGGCGCGCCACCACCGGCAGCCCTTCGGGCCACTCGACCTTGGGCAAATTCTGCTTGCGCGCCTCTACCAAAGCCACCGACTCCGTCAATTGCCCCTGCAGTTGCGCCAGCATCCGATCCGCAGGTTTGCCCTCTTTCAGGCGCCGCCGCGCATTGTTCAGGCTGCGCTTCAGGCGATAGCGGTCGCGCCCCATGCACTGCGGTAGCAACTGCACGCACTGCTGGATAACGGACTCTGGACTGGGTTGGTTTTGGGGTTCAGAACTCATGAAACGGCTTAATAGAGTGACTGTTGGTTCAGGCCCTGAGGGCGGCCCGATTGGCAAGCGGGACATTATACCCCGTGGATACCCGCTGGGGGCTCCCACAGGCTCTCCCTAGAATTGCGCCCGCTGTGCCTGTCCTATACTCAAGCGAAAGGCGCGTAATACCACCGCGCACGATCACTGTGCAGACAAGCTCGCCGCACACCCGCGGCCACTTCGAGGAGCCTCCATGCAAGACCTCAAGCCGAGACCCCCAGCCAGTGCCGGGGAGATGATGGGACACCCAAAGGGGTTATACCTTCTGTTTGGCACCGAGATGTGGGAACGCCTCAGCTACTACGGTATGCGTGGCATCTTCGTGTTTTACCTGACCTCGGCGACCACGGCGGCCGTATTCGGCTGGGAAGCGCTGTCACAGTCAGAGTTGCAGTCCAAGGCACTCAGCTATCTGGGCTGGTACGCGATGCTGGTGTACCTGACCCCCATCATTGGCGGCTGGATGGCCGACAACAAATGGGGCCAGCGGCGCTGCATTATGTTTGGCGGTGTGCTGATGATGCTCGGGCAATTTGCGCTGGGCTTCCCCCACAGCTGGCTGCCGGACGGCACCGAGATCTATATGCTGTGGCTCGGCCTGGCACTGATGATCGTCGGCAACGGCTTCTTCAAGCCCAACATTTCCACCATGGTGGGCGACCTCTACGAGGAAGGCGACAAGCGCCGGGATACCGCATTCACCATTTTCTATATGGGTATCAACCTGGGTTCTATCCTCGGCTATCTGGTCATCGGCTGGATCGGCGAGAAAGTGGACTACCAGCTGGCCTTCTTCTGCGCCGGTCTCGGCATGCTGCTGGGCCTGATCCTGCAGGCCACCCAGTCGGATAAATTGCTCGGCGAAATCGGTAACCAGCCTTCCGCCAAGCTCGGCTTGAAGCCCAATTTGGATGACGAAGAGAAGAAGCGCCCACTCACCCCGGAGGAGCGCGACCGTATCAAGGTGATTCTAATTCTGGGTCTATTCACCGTTATTTTCTGGGCCGGCTTTGAGCAGGCTGCCGGCTCGATGAACCTGTTCGCCAAATACAATACCGACCTGCATATTTTCGGTTTTGAAATCCCTGCAAGTTGGCTGCAGATGGTAAACCCGCTGTTTATCATCATCCTTGCACCGGTGGTGGCAAGTATCTGGGTAGGGCTCGGCTCCCGCGAACCCTCTTCGCCGGCAAAATTCAGCCTTGGTCTTATCTTCCTCGGCCTCGGCTTCATTTCCATGGTGGGTGCGGCGTTGCAGATCGGCGATTCAGAAACTGCAAAAGCGAGCCCCTGGTGGCTGGTAGTGGCCTACATTTGCCACACCATTGGCGAGTTGTGCCTGTCGCCCATCGGCTTGTCCATGGTGACGAAGCTGTCGCCACTGCGCTACCTGAGCCTGATGATGGGTTTGTGGTTCGCCTTTATCGGCATTGCCAACAAAGGTGCGGCAGAGATCGGCAAGCTGGTTGGTGAAACCGGCCCGCTGGCGACCTTCGGTGGCGTCGCCATTGCGGCGATTACCGCCGGGATCATACTGTTCTTTATCCGCGAAAAATTGGTGGACTGGATGCACGGTGCGGAAGAAGAGCACACGAAAGTGAATGAGACCACCAAGGAAGAAATTGGTATTACTGCGGACCACGATGTGGCGCCGCAAAAAAAGTTTGGTGAGTAACCTCAATCCGGAAACTTCTACGGTGGCGGCAAAGCACTGGGTGGAAGTTTTCGGGACCGCTGTAAATACGTCCCTGTACGCTGCGTCGGCGACATCCCTGTCGCCGACGCTCCCGAAAACTTCCACCCAGCACTTCGCCTTCAGTCAACCGTAATTACTTCGATTAACGCCCTTTTACCAGATAGGCAATCGCCCTATCCAAACCCTCAATGGTCATCGGGTACATCTGGCCGTTAACCAGTTTCTGGGTCATAGCGGTGCTGGCGGTGTACTGCCAGTACTCCTCACCGGTGGGGTTGAGCCATACAAGTTTTTCGTAGGTATCGGTGACCCGCTGCATCCAGGCCGCACCGGGTTCCTCGTTCATATGCTCAACGCTGCCGTAACGACTGGTGATCTCGTAGGGGGCCATTGCCGCGTCGCCCACAAAAATCACTTTGTAATCCTTTCCGTAAGTACGCAGTACTTCTACCAGCGGTGTGGATTCTGAATAGCGGCGCTGATTGTCTTTCCACACATGTTCATACACAAAATTGTGGAAATAAAAGTATTCGAGATGTTTGAACTCACTGCGGCAGGCTGAAAAAAGTTCTTCGCACTGTTTGACGTAGGGATCCATAGAACCCCCCACATCAAAAAAGATCAGCACCTTTACCGCGTTGTGACGCTCGGGCACCATCTGAATATCCAGCAGGCCGGCATTGCGCGCGGTTGAGCTAATGGTGCTGTCCAGGTCCAGCTCTTCCGCGGCACCACTGCGGGCGAATTTGCGCAGTTTGCGCAACGCCACCTGAATATTGCGCGTGCCCAAGCTGACACTGTCATCCAGATTGCGGAACTGACGTTTTTCCCACACCTTGGATGCGGACTTATTACGACTCTGACCACCCACGCGAATGCCACCCGGGTGATAGCCGCTATTACCAAAAGGACTGGTACCACCGGTACCTATCCACTTGTTACCGCCGCTGTGCCGTTTTTTCTGTTCTTCAAGGCGCTTCTTGAATTCTTCCAGCATCTTCTCGAGCCCACCCATGGACTCGATTTTGGCCTTTTCTTCGTCGCTGAGCTGCTTCATAAACTCCGCGCGCAGCCAGTCCTCCGGAATCATCTGTTCCAGAATATCGTCGAGGGACTCCAGATCTTTGAAGTAGGCGGCAAAGGCGCGGTCAAATTTGTCGAAGTGCTTTTCGTCTTTTACCAGACAGGTACGGGCAAGAAAGTAGAAATCATCGAGGTTGGCATACACCAGACGCTGCTGGAGTGCTTCCAGCAGCGAAAGCAGCTCGGTGATGGACACCGGGAGCTGGTGGCGACGGAGATTTAAAAAGAATCCGATGAGCATGGTTGCGGTCTAGCGCCCTTCGCGGCGTGCCATAAATGCCAGCCGTTCAAGCATATGCACGTCCTGCTCGTTTTTAAGCAGCGCGCCGTACAACGGCGGAATTGCCGAACTGCCATCGCGGTTTTTCAGTACATCTTCAGAAATATCGTCGGCCATCAACAGCTTCAGCCAGTCGATCAGCTCGGACGTGGAAGGCTTTTTCTTCAGGCCCGGGACGTCGCGAATCTGGAAAAATACATCCATTGCCTCGGCAACCAGCTGCTGCTTGATATCCGGGTAGTGCACATCCACGATTTTTTGCATGGTCGCGCGATCGGGAAAGCTGATGTAGTGGAAAAAGCAGCGGCGCAGAAATGCATCCGGCAGTTCTTTCTCGTTGTTGGAGGTAATAATGACGATCGGGCGTTGCTTGGCGGTGATCGTCTCGCCGGTTTCGTATACAAAGAATTGCATACGGTCGATTTCCACCAGCAGGTCATTGGGGAATTCGATATCCGCTTTATCAATTTCATCAATCAGCAGTACCACGCGCTCGTCGGCCTCAAAGGCCTCCCACAGCTTGCCCTTCTTGATGTAGTTGCCGATGTCGTGAACCCGGTCCACGCCCAGCTGGGAGTCCCGCAAACGCGATACCGCGTCGTATTCATACAGGCCCTGCTGCGCCTTGGTGGTGGACTTGATGTGCCACTGAATCAGTTTGAGGCCCAGGCTGCTGGCCACCTCTTCCGCCAGCAGGGTCTTACCGGTGCCTGGCTCGCCCTTGATCAGCAGCGGGCGCTGCAGGGTTACCGCCGCATCGACCGCCATCTGCAGGTCGTCTGTGGCCACGTAGTTATCGGTACCGGTGAATTTCATGTGTACTCCGAAAGCCTGAGAATCGTAAGTATCCATGGTAAAGGAAGCCCACAGGGGGCCAAAGGCGGAATCGGTCAGAATGGATGACAGCAGCGGCCGCGCCCGGGCAAAGCGCGACCAGAATCAAGAAGCCAGTCAGAAACGGGCTATTCAGGCGGCCTCGGTGCGACGTCGGCGCACCACCTGGCGCCCCTTGTCGGTGATATACCAGCGAATGCCCAGATGGCTATGGATTTTGCCCACCATTTCGAGCACCAGCAGGCTGTTCAGGGCGCGGGCGACGGAATTGGTCTCCATATTGCCCTCCTGCACCATACCCGCCAGCGAACGGAATACGCACTCGCCGCTGTTGAGCAGGTTCAGCACGTGCAGCGCATTGTCGTCGAGCTTGCGAATCTGGTTAAAGTCCAGGGTCGGCCCCTGATCCGGGTCGCCTTCGATTTCATGCTCCAGCAGTGGCATGATTTCGAGCTGCATGGCGCGAATTTCCTGCTCGAGGTTTTCCACACGGGCACGGGCAATACTGGCATCCCGCAGCTGGCGCCGTGCAGCATTGAACACAAACATGCGCGAAGCGATGGCGGCGAGCAGGCAGTAGCCGGTAAAAATCAGCAGGCGGGAAGGGTCACCCTGAATTTCGATCAGCAGGTCGCTCTGGGTGAATTTCAGGAAAATCGGCACCATTAATGCGCCGCACAGGCCCATGATCAGGCAGCGTGCCAGACCCGCAGGATCCTCTTCTGTGAACAACATCTGGTAGTAATTGACCAGACCCCCGAGGATTCCGGAGACCAGCATAACGGCGGTCAATATAAGGAGGTGATCGAGCATCCCTGTCCCTTCATTCCATGCACAGTAAACGCCACGACAGGCACTTCTTGTGATTGTTAAGAACGTTTTGATTAGCTGTTTTACGACGGGCTTAAGTAGATATAGCAGCTAGCAGCGGGGACGGCTCAGGCGAACCAAAGGGAAAGAGGATCTGTGCGCCAGTAACCGCCTTTGTCGCGGACTGGCGCACGCATTTGGATATACGACGTCAGTACTGGTCACTTTCCGTCATGGGGCGATCTTTGCGACGGCGCAACATCAGCTTGATTATTCCGACGATCAGCATCACGGCGAAAGCACCGGCGGCGGCAAAAACCAGGCTGGCGGAAACTTCCGGCGTGGCGCCCTCTTCCTCAAATAGGGTCTGATAAACAAACAGCGGCAATACTGGCACCAGCGGGCCATCTGCCATTGCACCACGGGCGGGTACCAACAACACGGTTGCCGCCTCCAGCAAAATCAGGTTGCGTACCCAGGACCACCCCCAGTTACGCATAAACCACCAGCCCGCCGCCAGTAAAACAATGACGCCTGCGGTATACACGGCCCAGGCTAATTTGAACTCTTCCACTATTTCTCTGCTCTTTTTATTGCTTCCAACACGTTGCGCCTCGAAACTGGTTCGCCCAGTCACAGGCACACGCTAAAAATTTTTGATCGCGCGATTCATATCTGGCCGATTCATTACCGGCCTACTCATCACCGACCCAGGTAACGATATATTCCTCGTAGTCTTCCACATCTACATCGGTTTCGCTGATGACTTTGTCACGCACCGAGATACCCGCGCGATGTACCGACTCGGGATCACCGGAAACCAGCGGATGCCACTCCGGTAAATCGCCCCCTGCAGCGAGGATCCGGTAGGCGCAGGTTGCAGGCAACCAGGTAAAATCCACCGCGCGCTGCGGTGTCAACTGGGTACAGCCGGGCACCTGTTGCATGCGGTTAGGATAATCAGTGCAACGACAACTGTGGCTATCCAACAACTTGCAGGATACACAGGTCGTGGCAACTTCGCCGGTCTCTTCATCCTGCAGCCGATGGAGACAGCAACGCCCGCAACCATCGCACAACGACTCCCACTCGGCGTCGGTCATTTCCGCCAGGGACTTTCGTTGCCAGAACGGCCGCTGACTTACCACAATCGCTACCTCGCCACCGTTAAAAAATAATCAGCCGCGAGACAGTTTGCTGTTTTGCGCAGCAATCGCCCGCATTTCATCGTCCACTACCGGCGGCATTTGCAGATAGAAGCCTTGCTCCTGCAACTGCTTGATAACGGTCTCTGCTTCAGCACGCGCCAGGGTGCGCTCCGGGGTCAGAATCAGGGTAGTGACATGCACCGGCTCGCCGAACAGTTCCTGCAGCTTATCGGGTACACGCGCCAGCCCCTCCTGCTTTTGCACATACAGATACATTTCCTGTTCCCGCGGGCTGCGGTAAATATCACACAGGAGCTTACTCATACTTTTAACTCTTTCAATTCTTGCAGTAGTGGTTCGCCTACTACCGCGCGGCGCCAACCTACAAGGCGCCCTTCCAATGTTGGCTGCTGGGCCTGTACTAGTACTTCCAGTTCTTTTTTACGCACCAGAATTTCGGGTGGCAGCCCCGCCATTTCCGCCAGCTCGGTAACCTTTTTACGCAGCAGCTTCAGGACTTCACCCTGCTCGCGGTTGAGAGGCTGCGGCAGTCGAGCAGGAAGGTCCTCGCGTTCGGCCGCACCAGCAATGATTTCCAGCAATTTCTCGCCATAACGCCGCAAGGTCTTTCCTTCGAGCCCCGGTTGCGCCAGCGTCGCCAGGTACTTGGGCATATGCTGGGCGAGTGCCATGCAGACATTTTCTTTGATCAGGTGGTTGCGCGGCATATCTCTCACGCGCGCTTCACGCTCACGCCAGGCACAAAGGTCCTGCAACACCGCAAGCTGGTTCTGGCGCAGCCGCCAAGCACCCTTTACCTTGCAGTAGTAAAGTTCAGGAGACTCAGGCTGGCGCGCCGCGGCTACCATGGCCGTGCAATCTTCCCAAAGCCAATCGATACGTTCCTGCTCGCGCAAGCGTTTTACCAATATGCCGTACACCAGCGGCAACCAGGCCACATCCAGCGCGGCATAGTTTTTTTGCGAATCGCTGAGCGGGCGCTGCAGCCAGTCTGAGCGGGTTTCACTTTTCGGCAAATCGATCTGCAGCAGCTGGCTAACGGTTGCTGCATACCCCAACCCCGCGCCCATACCGCTGATTGCCGCGGCGATTTGGGTATCAAAAATCGGGTCGGGAATAACGCCGAGCAAACGCTCCAGCGTTTCCAGGTCCTCGCTGCAGGAATGCATGATTTTGATCACGCGTGTGTCTTGCAGCAATTCCTTCAGTGGCCCCAGATTGGTAATGGCCAGATTATCGATCAGGTAACAGTGTTTACCGTCGCCCACCTGCACCAGTGCCGGCTGTGGATAAAAAGTGCGGCTGCGCATGAACTCGGTATCCAGCGCAATAGCACTCTGGGTGCGCCAGCGCGCGCACAATTCCGCCAACTGCTCGTCGCTGTCAATCCAGATCGGAGTGACATCAACCAGCTGCTTATTTTCCGCAGTGAATGATTCAGCGTTAAATAAATCCGCCATTTACAGCACCGTCCGACTGTTGAAGGCGTGCGCCAAAGTGCCGCCATCGATGTATTCCAGCTCACCACCAATGGGAACACCGTGGGCGATGCGACTGACTGCCACCCCTTTGGCCCGCGCACGCTCCGCAATAAATTGCGCGGTGGCCTCGCCTTCCACGGTTGGGTTGGTAGCAATAATCAGTTCGCGAATCTTCGGTTGCTCCGCGCCCTCGTCACTGCTTTGCTTTTCGCTCAGGCGTTCGCCGAGTACATCCAAGCCAATATCCGCAGGACCGACGCCATCAATGGGTGACAGGTGACCGTGCAATACAAAGTACAGGCCGTGATAGTTGCCCGCCTGCTCAATTGCCAGTACATCCGCCGGTGTTTCCACCACACACAACAGAGAATGGTCGCGGCGTGTGTTGTTGCACAGGGCACAAATTTCCTGCTCGGTCAGGGTGCGACAACGGCTGCAGCGGCCGACTTTTTCTACCGCCTGCTGTAACGAACTGGCGAGCAGACCCGCCGCGTCGCGGTCTTTTTCCAGCAGATACATAGCCATGCGCTGAGCGGACTTGGGTCCAACCCCGGGCAGGCAGCGTAGTGCGCGAATCAGGTCTTCAATCAGGGGACTGAACATATTTCTTGTTTAAACGTAAAAAGGGCCCACGCTGGGCCCCGCAAAAATTTGGGAAAACGAAAACCGGTGTTAAATACTTGGCCAGATATGTGGTCAACCTGCGCAATCAGCCAAATGGAAACTTGAAACCTTCCGGCAGATTCATGCCCGCACCGAGGTTACCCATCTGCTCTTTCTGCACTTTCTGTACCGCTTCTTCAACACGACGAACGGTATCGTTCACCGCCGCCGCCAGCAGATCTTCGAGCATTTCCTTGTCTTCGCTCATCAGGCTGGCATCGATATTCACATCCACCACATCGTGGCGGCCGTTCATGGTCACCTTGATCATGCCGGCTCCGGACTCCCCGGTTACCCGCAGGTCGCCCAGATCTTTCTGCATTTTTTCCATGCGCTCCTGCATGTCGGCCTGCATTTTCTGCGCCTGCTGCATTAAATCGCCGAAACCTTTCATCATGGCAATTACCTATTTTCCATTTACTTCATTAATTCGTTTCTAACCCGGTCACTTTTACCGAGCTGCATTTAACCCAGATATTCGACCGAGTCTGGCACCAGCTGTGCACCCAGCTCCGATTGAAGCTCCTGCACCAGCGGATCCTGATTCAGCGAGTCACGGGCAGATAACAGCTGTGCTTCTTTGGTTGCCGCAATCAATTGCGCGGGGGTGCCACCGTACACATCGCCTACCTGAATCTGCACCGTGACTGGCTGACCGAAAAAGTCACCCAGTACATCCGCGAGGCGGCGCTGATGGCCCTCGTCGTACAAACTGCTGCGCGTCTGGTCCAGGGTAAAGGAAAGTATATTGTCCTGCCGTCCCAGTAACTCCAGGTTGGCGGCAATGGAGTGCAGGATACCGGTCACCCCCATTTGCGGGTACATGGCGGGCCAACTACCGGGAGTCAGAGCCTCCAGGCGTGCAGCGGGCGTCTGCGCCTGTTGCGAGGCTTGCTGCTCAGGCACACCTGCAGTTGCCGCCGGGTCCGGAGTCTCTGACTGCACAACTTGCTGGGGCGGCGCGGATTGCACCTCCGCTACCTGCTGACGCAGTCGCTCACGCATTGCCGTGCGCTCATCCGGCGCTGCTTCCGGCTGAATTGCCTGAGTCGCTGCGGCAACCGGTTGCTCGGCTACAATGGCTTCTGACACATTGGACTGAGCTGGCAGTTCGGCTACTGCCTGGTTGATCGGTGGCTGCGACACCTGCACCGCGGGCTCGGGTGCCGGTTGGTGCGCAGGTTCGGTTACCGGCGCACTCGTCTGAGGCTCCGGGGTGAATTCAGGGGCGGGCTTTTTTCCCGCATCATTCACTACCTCCTCGGAACCAGATGCCGACTGGGGCTCCACATCCCAGGGGGGAGCATCATCCACCGGGGGCTGCGCAGTGGGCGCTTCGGCTGCAGCCTCAAAGGGCTGTGGTGAAGTCGCTGGCGCTTCTGGTTGTGATTGCACAACGGGCGGCACCTTCTCTGCCACCGGTGGTTGCTGAGAAGGTTGCGGCGCTGGCTCTGCGGGCGCTTCCTGAGTCGGAACAATGGGCTGTGGCGAAGGCTGAACCGAAGTCTGCTGGGGTGCCGATTGCGCACTGGCCCCTGCACCTGCAAGCGGAGCGGTCGGGATATGGGCAACGCCCTGCGGTTTGAATGCGAGCATTCGCAGCAGCGCCATTTCAAAGCCACCGCGCGGGTCCGGCGCCATAGGCAGGTCCCGGCGTGCGAGCAACGCCATCTGATAAAACAACTGCACATTTTCGCCGGCCATTGCCGCCGCGTGATGCTGCAGCAACTCGGCATCGCCAAGGGCGTTGTCGATGGATTCCGGCAGCACCTGGGCAATGGCAATACGGTGCAGAATGGAGGCCAGCTCAGCCAGCGCTGCGCTGTAATCCGGTGCCTGTTCGGAAAGCTCGCCAACGGTATCGAACAATGCGGACGGGTTCTCGTCGGACAGAGCCTGCACCAGTTTCCACACCAGGGTACTGTCGAGGGTGCCGAGCATGGCTCGCACTTCTGCTTCACTGATCTTGCCGCCGCCGAAGGCAATGGCCTGATCGGTCAGGCTCATGGCGTCGCGCATACTGCCATCGGCCGCCCGGCCCAAATGCCACAGTGCCTGTTCTTCAAACGGCACCAGCTCTTTTTCCAGTACGAAGCGCAGGTGCTCAACCACCCGCTCCGGGCTCATATTCTTGAGGTTGAACTGCAAACAGCGCGATAGCACCGTCACCGGCAGTTTCTGCGGGTCGGTGGTGGCGAGCAGGAATTTGACGTGGGGAGGCGGCTCTTCCAGGGTTTTCAGCAGCGCGTTAAACGAGCTATTGGACAACATGTGCACCTCATCGATCAGGTACACCTTGTAGCGGCCCCGGGTCGGCGCATACTGCACGTTCTCCAGAAGCTCGCGGGTGTCCTCGACCTTGGTGCGGGAGGCGGCATCCACCTCAATCAGGTCGACAAAGCGCCCGTCGGCGATTTCGGTACAGACAGAGCACTGACCGCAGGGCTCGGAGCTCACGCCCGTTTCGCAGTTCAGACATTTGGCAAGAATCCGTGCAATGGTAGTTTTACCCACCCCGCGAGTACCGGCAAATAAGTAGGCGTGATGCAGGCGGTTGTTATCCAGGGCATTGATCAGCGCCTGAAGCACGTGCTCCTGGCCCACCATTTCCCGAAACAGCCGCGGCCGCCATTTTCGTGCCAGTACTTGGTAACTCATTCGCTCTCCGCCGTGGCCCCAGTTGACATGGGCGCCACCTTTTAGTCGATATCTGCCCACTGATCCGGGGTACTCCCGGCCTAGCTGGCATTGAAATTTGAGAAGTCCGCCATTATACCGGCATCGACGCGCAGGAATAGGTATGTGCCCGCGGTCACTCGATTTGTCGATCTGGCGTCCACTGAAGACGATCAAACCGGCCACTGGACGCACCAAAAAGAACCATTTTGATAAGTTCAGTCACTTTATCTTGCCAAAACGACCACTCGTCGATCGTTATCCAGCTGTGTTATAACTGACATGGTTGGCCTTATAACAATCATAACGAGCGCGACACGGGGAATCCGTCCACCAATGAGCAAAGCCCGGAAGACACTTCTGGAATCTCTTTTTGCCGATCACGGCCAGGCGCTGGTGCGCTTTGTCACGCGTATTGTGCGAAGTACCGAAGATGCCGAGGATATTGCCCAGAACGCCTACTTGCGGCTGCAGAAGCTCAGCGACGAGAAAGATCTCGACAACCCCCGGGCCTACCTCTTCCAGATTGCCAACAACCTGGCCGTGGACCAGCTGCGCCGCGGCAAACTGCATATCGACTATGTAAGCCAGCAATTACCCCCTGAGGGCGCCACCCCCACCGATGATGAGTACGGCTTTGACCAATCGCCGGAGCGGGTGCTGGCAGCAAGACAGCAACTACAGGCGATCCACCAGGCCATGGACAGCCTGCCACTCAAATGCCGCCAGGCATTCCTGCTGCACCGCAATCGCGGCCTGTCCTACTCAGACATTGCTCAGGAAATGAACATCTCCGTCAGCAGTGTGGAGAAGTACATTCTGCAGGCACTGAAAGTCTGTCGACAAAAGACCGGTGGTATGCGCTGAGGCTGAGGGCGCGCCCCCGGCCGAGCACTTTATCCACTCATCGCACATGCCCCCTCCACTAATCGCACATTGGTTGCGACTTGGTCTACCTTTGAACAAGCTTGGAGCATGGCATGCAATAACGCACCGCCGTGCAGCAAAAACATAAAAAAGTATTGAGGGCAAGGGGCTGTAGTCCGTCTTACTGGTATACACGGGCATCCATGTGAAAAAGAACGGACCAATCGTTCAAAATATGCTAAATTTTGCGGCGTTTTATCGTAAAAATTGCGCAGAACGAACAGGCACGTTGCTTTGGGCGCCAAACTTTAGCACCAAATTGGTGCGGCGAGACGGAAATGGAACTTATTAGTCACCATTTGCTCAAAAGACAACTCTGACAGTCAGCCCGATTCATAGATCGGGGAAAAGGTATTAGTGCGGTGAACCTCCAGGAAGTACAAAAAGGACCAACGGAAGATCAGCTCGATCAGGCTTGCGCCTGGATCGCTCGCTTGCGTTCCGATTCGATCAGCGATGCTGATCGACGTGCCTTTGCCAGCTGGATGTCCGACGATTCCGCCAACCGTCAGGCCTTTGATGAAATGGCTGAGCTGTGGGGCGACCTCGGCGCCTTTTCACACATGCCACTGAATGAACTCTATCCGGAGAGTGTGCCGACCAATCAGTCCGCCGCCGCAAGCACTCAATCCTCTCGCAAGTCAGCCTCTGCCTCTACGAGCGGCTGGAACCTGCCCCAATGGTTACTCGGTGGTGGCGCAGTTGCCGCCTGCCTGACCGTTGCACTCTGGGTGGGCAATCAGTGGCTGCAGCAAGCCCCGGCATCGCAACAGGTTTATGCAACTGCCGTTGGTGAGACGCGTACCGTGTCACTGGCGGATGGCTCGCAAGTACAACTGAATACAAACTCTGAACTGGTGGTCACTTTCAGCCGCGATGAGCGCCGCACCCAGCTGCTGCGCGGCGAGGCTTATTTCGACGTTGCACGCCAGACCGCCAGACCGTTCACGGTCGCTGCTGGTGAGGCCAACATTCGCGTGCTGGGCACCCAGTTCAATGTTGAGCGCAACCGCAGCAACACCCGGGTATCCGTTACTGGTGGTGTGGTAGCGGTGAGTGAAGCCCGTACCGCCAGCGGCCTGCAGCCCGAAACGGTGAAATTGACCCGCAATCAAAAGGTCAGCGTATCCGGTAGCGGCCTCTCCGATGTCAGCCGTACCTCGACCGATGAAGCGCTGGACTGGACCCGTGGACAGCTGGTTTTCGACCGCACCCCACTTAATGAAGCACTGGAAGAATTGAACCGCTACCTGGATGTGCCCGCTGCGGCGGCGGCCAAAGTGGGTGACCGCACCCTGTCCGGGACCTTCGAGCTCGCCGACCCGGAGAGCACCCTGTCTGCGATTGCGACCGCCCTGGACCTCGACCAGGACCAGAGCAATCCCAACCTGACTCTCTTGTCTCCCAAGCATAAGTAAGATATAAATCCCGCCCTGGTGATCGTACTTTTTTTAGCCATAAGCTAAACGATCGCCCATTTACGACATCAACTAAAACATAAGCTGTGTTTTCTGGTCGCCGATCGCGCCGGATACGGGCGGGATGAGTCGCATTGAATTTCCGGCATTGGGCAACGCTGTCGCTGACGGGTCTGCTTGTACTCTCGCAGAGTAGCCTTGCCGCCTGCCCGAAATCCGGTGTTGAACTCCCCTCCGGCAACCTCTCCAAAGCACTCATATCGCTGGGCCGCCAATGCCGTATTTCACTGGTAGTACAGGCGGATAGCGCTTCTTCTATTCAAGTCCCGAAACAATACCTTGAGACCCCCGACGGCAGTATTGCTCCTGCTTTGAAGCAGCTGCTGGCAAAAACCGGCCTCACATTTACCCACACAGGCACCAATGCTGTGGCAGTGGTGGCCAAAGCGAAGAAATCCGAACAGCAAGAGGCCGAAGACCCCCTCTTACCCGAAGAAGAGGTTATCGTCACCGGCCGCAGCCTGACCGGTAGCCATTTGCGCTACCTGAAGCTCGATAGCTATGCGCCGATCGATGTATTGGCGCAACCGGAGCTTGAGATCACCGGTGCCCAGACCGTCTCCGAACTGCTGAAATTTCTGCCGGCAGTGTCCGGCAACTCCACCAGCACTTCGGTGACCAACGGTGGCAACGGCACTGCCACCGTCACACTACGCGGCCTGCCTGCCAGCAACACCCTGGTGCTGATCAACGGCCGGCGCATCGTCAGCAACGGCTTTGGCGGGGAAGCCGCGGACCTCAATACTATTCCCCTCTCCGCGGTAGACCGGATCGAGGTATTAAAGGACGGCGCGTCCGCGGTGTATGGATCTGATGCCATTGCCGGGGTTGTGAATATCTTGCTGCGTAGAGACTTTGACGGCCTGTCCGTGAACAGTTACTACGGCCAGGCCGAACGCGGGGATCAGGAAACCAGTTCCTACAGCGTCACCTGGGGTGGAGGCAACGAAGATACACACCTGATGCTGAGCCTCGCGGACTACCGTCAGGGTGAAGTCTTGAGCCGCGATCGCGCCATTTCGGATTCTGCGGATAACCGTAATCGTGGCGGTACCGACTTGCGCTCCGCCGCTTCACCACAAGGATTCATTGCCCTCGAGGATGGGGTCGTCACCAATAGCGCCGACGGCTACCGTACCTGGACAATGGAGGACCTGTATAACTTCCGCGAATACACCTCCGCACTAGTCCCCTCGGAACGCCAATCTGTTTATCTGGCGCTCAACCATCGTCTCCAGGGCGACACGCAAGCGTTCGCGGAAGCCATGGCCGTTCGCACCCGCTCCCAGGCTGCGATGGCACCTACACCGGTGTTTACCCGCTTTGACAATGGCGATCTGACGATTTCCAGCGACAACATATACAACCCGTTCGGCGAAGATATTCTCGATGTGCGCAAGCGGGTGATTGAGCTGGGTCCGCGCGCGCAACACAATGGCACGGACACCTTCCGTTTTAACACCGGCCTGAAGGGATTGATGGACGACTGGCAGTGGGAGTTAACTGCGGCCGCGCATTACACCCGAGCCCGTGAGCGCCTTACCAACCTGATCGACCCTCTCCGCCTTTCTCGCGCTCTCAAGGGGCCGGACATCTGTGCGGAAAACAGCGACTGTGTGCCCGTTAACCTGCTCGGCGCAACCGGAAGCATTGACGAGCAGCAACTGGATTACATCCGCGCAACCAGTTACGTGGACGGTGTGAGCCGAATGGCGTCGGTAACTTACATTGCCGATGGTCCGCTGGGCAAAATCGCGTCGGGTGACATTCTCGCTGCGGCTGGCGTCGAGTTACGCAGAGAGGAAATCAGCTTCCACTCCATTGATGCCGCGGGCTCCTCGTTCATCGGTGGTGCCTCCTCGGGCGCTGCCAAGGGATACCGGCTGATTGGCGAAAGCTTCGCAGAAATTTCCATTCCACTATCCGCTGAACGACTTTGGTTGGATGGCGCAGTGCGCTACTCGGATTACAGCGATTTCGGCACCACGGCCAATCCAAAGATTGCTTTGCGCTGGCGCCCCCGGCCATCTCTTCTGGTGCGTGCAAGTTATGCCACTGGCTTCAAGGCACCGACCCTGGTGGACATGAATCAGACTGGTTACCAAAGTCAGGAATTCCTGTTTGACCCCTGTACCAATAGCGACGCGGCCCTCCTCCCCGGCTGCAACGGGCAAGCGGACCAGTCCCGGATTCAGTACCTGACAGAATTTGGCGGCAATCCTGGCCTGCAGCCGGAGACTTCGGATAACCGCTCCCTTGGCATCGTGTGGACACCGGGCAGCTTTACCGGCTTCCACGCCAGCCTCGACCTGTACGATATCCGTCAGAACGATGTGATCGACACCAGCCCACAATACCTGATCAACGAAAATGCAAACAACGGGCTCTTCAGTGATCGCGTACAACGCGACGCCGGCGGTGACATCACGCGTATCGTCGCCACAAGACTCAATATCGGTGCACGAGAAGTACGCGGCATTGACGCTTCCATGCGCTACCAGCATTTATCAAAAGAACTGGGGCTCATTCGCTGGTCCATGAATGGCAGCCACATTGACCGCTACCTGAATCAGCTGGCGCCGGGCAGCCCTGTTGAGGACCTGACGGGCACCTTCGTAGACGCCGCGAGTGGCGGTGCCGGCTCGCTCCCGGAATGGAAAGCCAACACCGGAGTTTACATGCAGCGGGGACGCTGGGAAGGCGGCTACACCATTCATTACGTAGACAGTCTGGAAGAAAGCTTTACCCTCGACAACGAATTCGTTAGCCGGGATATTCACAGCTGGACAACCCACGACGTTCAAATCGCGTACGCGGTACCCGTAGGATTTCGTTTTGCGATCGGCGTCGATAATCTGATGGACAAAGCTCCGCCGTTTGCAGCTTCCGCATTCAACGATAATTTTGACGCTCGCACTTACGACATTGCCGGTCGCTATTGGTACACAACCTTCAGCTTCAACATGTAAAGCAAACGTCGCAAAAAATTCTCCGCGGATTTTTCCTTCGCCCATTTTTCTGCACACTTCTGACGCGGAATATTTTTCTCAAACACTCTCCATGCGCCACGCGCACTGACGTTTCTCATCCGTACTTTCACGCAACGAACGCACACCTCGTTCGCCATTTTCCCCGCTTCTGACGCCGCTTTTGGCACGCCTGTACCAAAGGCGCAATTTCATTCACGAATCGACTTGAACGGTGAAAAATTGTTCTAGGGTTGATAGCAAGCCTCTTGTTGATAGATGTATGTAGTTGTCAGGGAGGGCGTAGCCATATTCGGCGATCATTACCGGTATCAGGAGAGGTATACCATGGACAAAACCCGTCTTTCTCGGGCAATCAAGGGCGCAATCGCAGCTGCAGCCGTCGCATCCAGCTTTTCTACCGTTTCGTTTGCTCAGGATGCTCAGGCGCAGGTTGAGGAAATTGTTGTAACCGGTTCTCGCATTCAACGTGCGACGGATGCCAATAGCGCCACGCCCATCACCGTATTCGATGCGGCTGCACTGGAGCAGTCGGGCCAGACAACGCTGGAAGATTTCCTGCAAAACATTCCATCCATGACAGGTGGTCAATTGGGCTCTTCCGTGAACAACGGTAGTGCCGGTCTTTCAACCGTGTCGCTGCGCGGTTTGGGCTCAAACCGCACGCTCATTCTGATGAACGGTCGCCGGCTCAGCTCGTCTGCGGGCGCTACCGGCGTGGTGGACCTTAACACCATCCCCGTTTCAGTTATTGAACGCGTGGAAATTCTACGCGACGGTGCTTCCACCATTTACGGTTCCGACGCGATCGCTGGTGTAATCAACATCATCACCAAAAAAGGTTTTGAAGGGGCGGAGCTCACGGCGGAGTACGGCTCTTCTACCCACGGCGATGGTGACGAATATCTTGCAGCAATGACTTTGGGTGCCTCCAATGACAAAGGGCACGTAATGATCAACGCGCAATACACCAAGCGTGAACGAATCGGCCAGGGCGACCGTCGCTTCTCCGATTGTCCGCGGCGTGAAATTGGCGGTGACGTTCTTTGCGGCGGCAGCTCGACAACCACGCCAGCCCGTTTCTCACCAACCGCGAATTCTGATCAGCTGATTGTAGATCCGGTTACCGGTCTGGTGCGCGATTTCGACGCAGCCACCGATGCCTATAACTTTGCGGAAGTGAGCTACCTGATCACCCCGCAAGAAGTTGCATCCATGTATGGCTACGGCACCTACGAGCTGTACGACTGGAAAGACTTCACCGACATCAACGCGTTTACCGAGCTCTCTTTTGTAAACCGCCGCTCAGATCAGCTACTGGCTGCAGAGGGTACCTTCTGGGGCCCACTGGTACCCGTTAGCAACCCCTACAATCCAATCGGTGAACCGGTAAATATCGGTCGTCGTCTGGAAGAAACCGGCGGACGCGCATTCACCCAGGATCTGAACACCTGGCGTGGCGTTCTCGGCCTGGAAGGTGAATTCTGTAATGAATGGACCTGGGACCTTTCCTACAATTATGCGCGCTGGGTAGACTCCCAGATTGACCGTGGCCGCGGTAACACCGTCCGCTTTGGCAATCTGCTTGATCCCGCCCTGTGTGCGGAAGACCCGGACTGTGCCGCAGCCGTGGGGGCATCTGGCGAGGTCGCCTGGAACCCCTTTGCCGAAGGCACCCTAACTCCGGAGATGCAAAACTACGCTCTGGTAACCAATTCACCAGTAGAGCGCTCCACCTTGCGTAGCCTGCAAGCGAACCTGGTAGGTGACTTCGGTGACTGGTCTCTGGCCAGTGAAGGACCCGCCTGGGCAGTGGGCTATGAGCACCGTGCCGAGCGCGTGGAAATTGTTGCAGATGGTGCCGCGCAAATCGGCCAGATCTACTTTGTCAGTGGCGACTCCTGGGGTGGTAACTACAGCGTCGACGAGTTCTACGGGGAAGTGCGACTCCCTATCATGGACGGCGAACCCTGGGTCGAAGTCCTCGCAGTAGAGGCCTCCTTCCGCTATTCCGATTACAACACCATCGGTAGCGACACCACCTTCGGTGCGGTTCTGGAATATGCGCCGCTCGACGAACTGCGCTTCCGCGGCACCTACTCTGAGGGCTTCCGCGCACCTGGCCTGGACGATCTGTTCCTGCCGCCTACCGTGTCCGCAGAGTCCTATGCTGATCCGTGTAATGAATATGGTGCAGCAGATGATCCCAATGTCCGGGCTAACTGTGCTGCAGACGGCATTGCGCCCGGCACCACCATTTCGTCCACTCAGGCAACCGGTCTCTTCGGCGGTAACCCCGATCTGGCAGCGGAGAAATCCGATAGCTGGACGTTGGGTATCGTGTGGACCCCGTCCTGGACCGATGACATGGGCTTCACGCTGGACTACTTCGACATCAGCATTGACGACGCCATCGGTACCCTGACCACCGATACCATCGTGCAAGGCTGTTATGAAAGCCCCAACTTCAGCTCACCCCTGTGTGACCTGATCACCGGGGCACCGGCAGTAGGCACCAGCCCATCCGCAGGCGCACCCACACGACGCGCCTCCGACCTGACCATCGCCGGTCAGTTGTTGAACAGCCAGAACGTGGCCACCTTCGAAACCTCAGGTGTTGACCTGGGCTTCGATTACAGCGTGCCTGTAGGCCCAGGTGTGGTGACCGTAAACGCCACCGCCACCTACCTGCATGAGTGGAAATACCGCGGCAGCTCGGAAGATCCCACCATCGATCTGGCGGGTTACTTCTACGCCGACCCGGTAACCACCGCGATCGTGGCCTTCCCCGAGTGGAAGTTCTACGGCACCGTGGGCTACGAGTTGGATTGCTGGAGCGCCTTCACCACCATTCGTATGATCGGTGAAGTGGACGACTTCGATCCATCTCCACGCGACCTGGCCACCCAGATTGATAACACCTGGTATCAGGATGTGAACTTCAACTACTTCCAGTGGGAAGGTGTCACTATCACCGGCGGTATCCGCAACCTTTGGAACCAGCAGCCTCCCTATGTCACCAACTACGATGACATGAACACCCTGATGAGAAGCTACGACACCGTCGGTCGTTACTTCTACGGCGGTATTACCCTGCAGTTCTAAGGCTCTAGCCTCTCCTCCAAGCCCCGCCCTCATGGCGGGGTTTTTTATGCCGGTAAGCCCTCACTTCAAGCCATATTTCTCACCACCCCACCCCTGAACAAAACCGACTTTCCTGCCATAACACCATTTTGCGAAATTTTGTTTTATTTTTCTTGAGGAGGTTGACCTCTCGTCCGTCAAGCCTTTGTTGGGAGAGAAATGACCACTTGGGGGTAGTCATTTCTGTAAACGCCAAACCCGGCAATAAATATGAATCCAACGATCAGAGAGGATTTACAATGAATAAAAACTTACTGTCCTTGGCAATCACTGCTGCAATTGCAGTTCCAGCATTGCCTGCAATTGCCCAGCAAGATACGGAGCAAGATCAAAAAATTGACTCCGAGCTTGTAGAAGAGGTTGTTGTCACCGGTTCGCGTATCAAAAAACCAGACTTGGTTACCACCCGTCCTATTACTTCAGTTGACTCCGAATACTTGAAAGAACGTGGTATCACCAACGCCCAACAGGCGGTGGCAGACATCCCGGGCGTATTTGCGGCAGCCAACCCAATCATCGCTAGCAACACGGCTGCCAACTCCCAAGGCGTGGGCCAACGCACCGTCAGCCTGTTTGACTTGGGCTCTCAACGGACCCTGACGCTGGTCAACGGTGGCCGTTTTGTATCGAGCAACTCCCCATTTGGTGGCGCTGGCAACCCCGGCTCCCAGGTTGATGTGAACAACATCCCCGTATCCCTGATCGACCGTGTCGAGGTGGTCAAGGTGGGTGGTTCCGCTGTCTATGGCGCCGACGCCGTTGCCGGCGTGGTTAACTACGTGCTGAAAAAAGACTATGAGGGCGCCGAGCTGTCCATCGACAACCGCTCCATCGGCGGCGACCTCGGCAACGACACCTCTATCCGCGGCCTGTTCGGCGGCAACTTCGACAATGGACGCGGCAACCTGGCCGTCGCTGTCGAGTACAACAAGATGGACAACATCCTGTCCCGTGACGTCGATTCCCTGAGCACCGACGACTGGGGCTCCTTCACCCCCGCTCCGGGTGACGAAGTTGCAGATGCAAATGGCGACGTCTTTGGCGGTCAGGTTCGCCTTTACAAAGCGCCTCGCGCCGGCATCCTTTCCTTCAGCGGCCTGATCACACCGGGGCCAGTAGCCGTCACCAACGTCGGGCTCGGTTCCTGGAGCGACGGCAACTTCTACCAATTCGACCCGTCCGGCAGCGGTGCCATCACCAATTATGACCCGGGCGCACCCACCGGAAACTCGGTTTGGGCCTCTGGCGGTGACGGCCTCGACCTCGGTGCCACCAACACTGCACAGGAAGGCTACGAGCGCTGGAATATCGTTGCTCTCGGCAGCTATCAGCTGACAGACAGCATCAATTTCAGTTCGCAGATTTTCTCCAACGCCTCCAGCGCGGCCAACCCGGGCTACCAGGCGCTGCAGTACAATTCCGGTGTTTTCGGCGGTCTCGGCTACGCACTGGAGTTTGACACCAGCAACCCCTTCCTGACTGACGCCTCACGCCAGCAACTGGAAGACCTACTGGGCGGCCCTGGCACCTTCTATATGCAAAAGGGCTGGACCAATCTGGGCGCACGTGAGATCACCAATGAGTCCGAAACCACCAGCTTCCGCTTCGGCCTCGACGGCGACTTCACGTTCTTGGGCCAGGACTGGAGCTGGGACGTGGCCGCCCAGAAGGGCTGGAGCACTATTACCTCCTCCACCATTGGCCTTGATGATGCCAAATTCGTAGCCGCGCTGGATGCAGGCATCAACCCCAATACCGGTGAAATCGACTGCCGCTACAACTACGAAGCGGGTTACGCCGATGACCTGACCCCACAGGGCTCCGGACTGGTATCCGACGACAATCCGCTGGGCGGCGTGGGCAGCTGTGCACCGCTGAATCCGTTCGGCGAAGTGTCACCTGAAGCCTATGACTACATAACCTACAGCAATATTGGCCAATCCCGTATCGATCAGGAGATCTTCAGCGCATACCTTTCCGGCGACGCCATGCAACTGCCGGCCGGTGCACTGGGTGTAGCCATGGGCGTTGAATATCGCACTGAGGCCGCCGGCTTCACCGACGACGGAACCAGCTCCCTGCAGGGTCTGTCTGACGCGAGCCTGAAAGGTGAGTACGACACCCTCGATGGGTATGCAGAGGCTTACGTTCCAATCATCTCCGATGATATGGGCCTGCTGGGCCTGTACTCCCTGTCGATGGAAGGCTCTTACCGGGTGATGGAGAACAGTCGCTCTGGTGAGGACGACTCTTGGGCAGTTGGCATCAACTACCGCCCAATCGCCGACGTGATGATCCGCGGTAACATACAGGAGACCGTGCGTGCGCCAGCGGTAGAGGAATTGTTCCTGCCACAAGTGGAATCCGCCCAGTTCGCCACCGACCCCTGTGATGAGCGCAACTTGGCGAGCGGCCCGAATCCGGAGATTCGTCAGGCTAACTGTGCCTCCGAGGGTATCCCAACGGACTTCAGCAGTATCGCGCAGAACGCCTCTCGACGCGGCTTTAACGGCGGTAACCTGAACCTGCAAACGGAAAATGCCGAAAGCACCAACATTGGCATTGTCTACACCCCGTCCTGGTTCGAGGGCTTCGCAATCTCAGCGGACTACATTGAGATCGACATCGCCGATGCCATCGTGAGCTTTGAGCTGACCGACCTGATGAACGCTTGTTACGACGCTTCGGACTTCCCGAATAGCTTCTGTAACACATTTGTGCGTGGCTCCAACTTCCAGCTGCCTACTAACAACGCGTTCACTTCCGGATATGTCAACGCAGCGCTACGTAGCCTGCGAGCTATGCAGTACAACGCGACGTACGAGTCCAACATCAACGACATGCCGTTCATCGGCAACCTGATGGGTGAAATAGATGCCGGCTACTTCAGCGCAGATTTGAGTCTGTACAACCTGAAGAAGAACGAGACCTCTAACACCGGATTCGACTTCAACGATACTACCGGCCAGCACGACAACCCTGACTGGCGCGGTCGCCTGACCATGCGTCACCAGCTGGGTAGGCTGACCACTTTGGTGGATCTCGACTACGCTGCGCGCGGCGAGCGCAATGTGTTCCAGGCGGACCCGCTGCAGTACATCGACCAATCAGGCAATCCGTTTGATGAACTGCCGAGCCGCACTCTGGTCAACCTGGGCGCCAACTACGAACTGACCGAACAAACTACCGTTCGTCTTTTCGTAGAGAACGCTACAGGTTGGGAGCCTACTCCGGCAGAAACCGCGGTGGGTCGCTGGACTTGGGGTACTTCGTATACCCTTGGGTTCAACACCGCCTTCTAATTTGAAGCAGTGACCCGAAATGAAACCCAGCCTGGTAACAGGCTGGGTTTTTTATTGCCAAGTGAAGCACGCAAGTACCCCCCCGAAGAACGTGCCAACCAACGACCTATCTAAACTGCGTAAAGTTAAACATCGAACTATTTGTTATTTTTTAGGGAACCTGTTCTTTATCCCCCGCGTATATGCTGGAACGGAAATGACCACTTGGAGGTAGTGATTCCGCATTTCGCCGCACCAAGTGGCACACCAAATTACTCCAACGATCTTACGAGAGGATTTCCCATGAAAAGAACATTCTGTCCGCAGCTGTGAAAGGCGCCCTGAGCCTTACTGACGCCGTGATCATCGTTCCTCCCAAAATGAAGGCACTCTTAAAATGGACGGTATTGACCTCCAGGCGCAGTGGGGCATAGATGTGGGCCCGGGCCAGCTGCCCGTTGGCCTGAACTACGGCCACGTCATGGATTACACCCTGACCATGTATGGCGACGAAGATGAGCAGGTAGGTGAAGTGGGCTTCTTCGAGCACCAGTGGCTGGCAACCGTCAACTACGCCATGGACCGCTTGATCGTTCAACTGGAAACTTCCTACCTGAGCGATGCGTCTCCAGATCTGAGCAGCACGGATTTTGACTGCTCAGTCGGGGAGCATGTGAGCCACGACCTGTTCGCGTCCTGCCAATTCACCAATAACATCAGCGCAAACATCGGGGTGAACAACCTCCTCGACGAAGAAGCGCCGATCATCCTGTCTGGTGTGCCAGGTAACGTAACCGGTGCTGACACCAACGCCGCGGTCTACAACCCGATTGGCCGCAGTGGCCACATTGGTGTTTGCTTTAACTTCTAGGTTCTAGGTGTTTTCATCTCTTTAAGGCGGCTCTTGGGCCGCCATTTTTGTATCTGTACCTCGACTAAAAGCTCCTCCTTCATCCGGGCGCTATTCATCCCACAGGCTCTCACCAGAATTTCATACTTACTACCCGCCACTAGACACCTGTCTAACCTGCCATAACGATACTTTCAAAATTTTTATATTTTTTTTGAGGGAACTTATACCCCGTCCGTTAAATACATGTTGGGAAGGAAATGACCACTTGGGGGTAGTTGTTTCCGCACACGCCAAATCTGGCAAACAAACATAAATCCAACGATCAAGAGAGGATTTACAATGAAAAAGAACCTTCTTTCCGTAGCGGTTGCCGCTACGATCATGGTTCCAGCCCTGCCGGCCTTCGCGCAGGAAGATGCAACCATGGTTGAAGAGGTTGTTGTTACTGGTTCGCGCATTGCTCGCGACGACTTCAGCTCTTCCAGCCCAATTAACTCTTATGGTACTGAGGAATTGAGCAAAGCTGGCCTCGCCAGTGTTGACGAATTCCTGAAAGAAGACCCGGCATTTACCGGTTACCAAATGGGTACCTCTACCAACAACGGCAGCGCCACTGGTCAGAAAAAGATCGACATGCGTGGCCTGGGTTTCAACCGTACCCTGGTGCTGGTTAATGGCCGCCGCATGGCTGGCGACGCAACCGGTGACGGCGCTGTTGACATCAACAACGTACCTGAAGCCATGATTGAGCGCGTCGAAGTCTTGAAAGATGGCGCGTCTACCATTTACGGCTCCGACGCACTTGCCGGCGTTGTTAACTTTATCCTGAAAGATGATTTCGAAGGTTTCGAAGTCAACGCCAACCTGGGCGCGGGTACAGAAGACGGACAAGCCGAGAACAGCGGCTTCTCCATGCTGGCAGGCATTAATGGTGACCGCGGCAACATGATGATGTCCCTCGGTTACTCCGTACAGGAAGAAATGGTTCAGGCGGAACGCCCATGGGCTACTGAAGCCCTGTACCCGATCCTTCAGGAAGACGGCTCTTTTGAGGCTCAGGGCTCAGGCTCTTCAAACAGCCGGAAAATTCGTGTGCCGGGTGAGGGTAACTACATTTATGACTCCTCGATCGGTATGGCACGCGAATTCGCCTCTGGTGATGTGTACAACTATGCTCCGGTAAACGCCCTGATCACCCCGAACGAGCGTTGGCAATTTGGTGTACTTGGCAATATTGAAATCTCTGATGATGTAGAAGGCTATGTAGAAGCTATCTACACTCGCCGTACATCCCACCAGCGCCTGGCGCCTGATGCATCTTTCGCTGTAAGCTCGACTGTTGAAACTCCAAACAACGGTGCTCAGTGGAATGACTGGGTTCCTGCCAGCAACCCGTACAACCCCTTCGGTGTAAACGCCGCAGGTGAAGACGGTATCCTTGGCACCGCTGATGACATGAACGATCTGGGCATCTCAGACATTGGTGTACGCGTAAACCGTCGCTTCCAAGAGTCCGGCGGTCGTCTGTTCACCCAGGTTGCGGATTCCTACCGCATGGTTGCGGGCTTCAAAGGCAACATCGCGGATAAAGTTGACTGGGACTTCAGCTACACCTTCTCTGAAAACCAGACTTTCGACGAAACTACCAACTATGGCCGTTTCGATCGCTGGGCCATCATTGTTGATCCCGAAGCTTGTGCTGCGGATAGCGCATGTGCTGATGCGGGCGTACTGAACCCGTTCGGCGAATTCGGTAGCATTACTCCTGAGCAGATGGCCTACCTGAGTGCCAACTCCCTGAAAGACTTCTATAAGTCCCGTATGGAAGTGACCTCTTTGGCGTTTAGTGGCGACCTGTTCGAGATGGCTGGCGGCACTGCAGGTTGGGCCGTAGGATTCGAGAATCGCAACGAAAAAGGCCAGTATATACCTGACGAATTTGTTTCCGAGGGCCTTACCACTGGCGGTGCTGGTGACCCACTCGAGGGCGGATTCTCTGTCCACGAAGTGTTCGCAGAAACACTGCTCCCGGTTCTGGACAACCTGAGCTTGAATGCGTCTGTCCGCCATTCGGATTACAACACCTCTGCCGGTGAATCCACCACCTATAAAATTGGTGCTGATTATCAGCCTCTGGAAGATTTGCGTGTTCGCGCTGGCTTCGCCACAGGTTTCCGCGCTCCGAACATTTCTGAGCTAAATCAGGGTGATGCTGGTGGCTTCCCGATTGTTGAGCCTTTGTGTGAGTTTGGTGATCGTCGACTGGCATCTGGTGACATTTCCCAGACCATTTACGACAACTGTCAGGCTCTGGGCATCGACACTAGTGACGCAGGTGAACTGGGCTTTGCATGGCAGTCTTACTACGAAACTTCCGCTCCTAGCGAGCCTCTCGAAGCAGAAGAATCTGAATCCTTCAACGTAGGCTTCGTTTACACCCCGAACTTCGTAGACGGTTTGTCCCTCAGTGTTGACTACTGGAGCATTGAGATCGAAAACGTGATCGGCTCCGAAGACATCAACGATTTGATGTTTGCATGTATGAACTCTGTCGATCTCTCTCATCAGGCCTGTACTGTACTGTACGGCAGTGATGGTACAGAGCAGGGCAATCCATACCTGACCGCCTATGGTACCGCCCCCTACCCTGGTGATGCCTACGCGTCCTTCGGTAACCTCGGCACCCTTACCACCAGCGGCTTTGACTTTGCAGCCCAATACCAAGGCGACCTAAGTGTTGGCCCTGTGCAAGGCTACTCTGTAAGCTGGATGGGTACTCTGATGGACACCTACGAGCGCGCCTACCCGCTTGCAGGCACCCGCGAATTGGTTGGAACGGCTAACGGCTTTGCGGTATTCCCAGAATGGCGCATGAACACCACCGTAGGTGTTTACGGCGACAACTGGACTTTGGACTGGGATATGCGCTACATCGATGAAACTACCGATGCACTGCGCCCTGCCTCAGTAACCGATGACGCTGTTGCTGAAAGCATTGTCTATCATGACCTTATCGGCACCTATACTTGGCAAAATATTGACTTCTCCTTCGGTATCAACAATGTGACCGACGAAGATGCTCCGCGCTTCCATAGTGCGTTCAATGCCAACACCGAGCCGGGCATGTACGATGTAATCGGCCGTCGCTTCTTCACCGGTGCTAGCATTAAGTTCTAATACCGAAGAAAAGCGTATATTAAAGGGGCCCTTAGGGGCCCCTTTTTTTATTTGCGTAGCAACTTCAACTGAAAACCTTTATGGACACTCTAACCGCATTCCTTACCCTTCTATTTGTCATGGATCCACTGGGCAACATCCCAGTCTTTCTCGCAGCACTAAAAAATGTGCCGCCAAAGCGCCAGCTTTACGTCATTATGCGTGAGCTGATTTTCGCGCTGATCGTTTTACTGGTGTTCCTATATGCGGGCCGTTTTGTACTTGCGTGGCTCGGTTTATCTCAAGAAGCCATCCGTATCGCAGGCGCGATCATCCTTTTCCTGATTGCTATACGTATGGTGTTTCCGATTGAGGGCGGCATTATGGGGGAGCGACTGGAAGGAGAGCCATTCTTTGTACCGCTGGCGGTGCCCCTGGTCGCCGGCCCTTCCACCATGGCTATTTTGATGCTGATGACAAATAGTGAAGGAGAGCAACTCTGGAACTGGACGCTCGCCCTACTTGGCGCCTGGGGTGTATCGGCAGTTATTCTGTTAGCGTCATCGCCTCTAGCGAAACTGTTGGGAAATCGGGGACTGATTGCCGTGGAAAGATTGATGGGGATGGTCTTGGTAATGCTCGCCGTTCAGCTGTTCCTCGACGGTATCAAACAGAGCCTCAATTGATCCAACTGAATTCTGGGCGCGGGTATCGCGCCCGGTTGCTCGCTCCGTAAGTCCACCCTACTCATTACAGCTTCTACTGTTCCTAGAGCAATAACCGAACGCAATTCCGAATACACATCGCGAAAAGTTCACCTGCCAGTGGTTGCAACTGCGCAGCCTAAATCCTACAGAATTTAACCCCAGCGAGGCCCCATAAGACTGGAAATGGGCCAAAAATCATACAACCCCAGGCGCTGACCATTATTTGAACGAATCAACTCGAATTAGCCGATAGCCCATTCCATCCTAATTTCTATAAAAATTTAATAAACCCTAACAATCAAGACCAATAAATCAGGATAGACACACTTCTAGGGGGGATACTTTTTAAACAAGGCGGACATATAACAAACAAAACAGCTTAATTACCGTAGATACACTAATGTCACGTTAGTTCCATAAAATATTTTTGTCCTTTAAAGTCAGCTCGCACTCGATATAGAGCAACCAGATAAAAGTGCCTCTGAAAACATAAAGGACACATCTATGATCAAGACCAAGTTGAGTATCGCTATTGCGGCCTTCAGCAGTATCGCTGCCGCAGGCGTTTCCGCTCAGGAAAACGTCCCCGGCCCAGCCGTTGAGGAAGTGATCGTTACCGGTTCCCGCATTGCGCGTGACCCACTGTCGACCACCGGCCCAATTACCATCGTAGATTCCGAGGCGATCAGCCGCTCCGGTGTTGGCACCATTGACGAACTGCTGAACCAGCTGCCGTCCATGGGTACCACCGGTATCAACGCAAACGACAACAACGGTGGCCAGGGCCTGGCATTTGTTGACCTGCGTAACCTCGGTTCCGCGCGCACTTTGGTGCTCGTGAACGGTCGTCGCTTCGTATCCTCCGCTTCCGGCGTGAGCTCTGCGGTGGACATGAACAACATCCCCGTTGAGATGATCGATCGAATCGAAGTGCTGACCGACGGTGCGTCCGCGGTTTACGGCTCCGACGCCGTTGCCGGCGTGATCAACGTGGTCATGAAAGATTCCTTTGAAGGTCTGCGTATCAATGCCCGCGCCGGTGCAACTTCCGAAGGCGGTGGTGAGAACGGAGACATCTCCTTCACTTTCGGTAGCGAAGGCGATCGCGGCAGTTTCATCGCGAACATCAGCCACAGCCAGCGCGACGAAATCACTTACAACGACCGCGACTGGGCTGGCCTGACCAGCTCCATGGGCCCGAACGGCAATATCTTTACTCGCTACGGCGCCTTCAGTATCCAGGAAGACGGTGTAACCCTGGGCGATTACGCGGGCTACGACATTGGCCAGCACATGTGGCTGTCTGGCGCCATGGAGCGCTCCTCCGCGACCGCATCTGGTAAGTACTCCATCACCAACAGCGTTGAGCTGTGGGGTGAAGCAAGCTTCACAACCAAAACCACCAACCAGCAGCTGGCCGCACAGCCGATGTATGCCGGTAATGGTTTTAACCTGAATCCGGAAACGCACCTGCCTGAAGCCATCAAATCTCAGCTGCAGGATGCCTGGCAACAAGCCGACGATGCCTATCAGATCGAGCTGGCTGCGTATAACGCTGCAGTAGCGGAGTGGGAAGCGCAGGGCAGCCCGGAAGGCCTGGAGCCGACTGCTCCGGTTGCCGCCCACGGCACCGACTGGGTTGATGGTTTCTCGGATTTCCGTATTCGTCCGGTTGACGGCGGCACCCGCTCTTACGAGCAGACCACCGACACCTACCGTCTCGCCACTGGCCTGAGCGGTGATTTCTCCAACGGTTGGAGCTGGGACACCTTCGTAAGCTACGGCAAAAACGAAGGTAACAACGTCACCCTGAACTCCTACAACAAAACCAAGCTGGATGAAATCTTCAGCGGTGAAGCGGGCCTCGATTTTGATTTCGCTGGTGGCATGAGCCCCGAAATCATGGATTACTTCCGCTACGACGACCGTGAAAGCAACTCCTACGAGCTGCTGAATGCAGGTGCGTCCCTGTCCGGCGATATCGATGCTATCGAATTCCAGGGCGGTGCACTGGGCTTTGCAGCGGGTGTGGAATACCGCGAGGAATCCGGTGAGTTCAACCCGTCTCCGGAAACCCAGAGCGGCGAGACCTTTGGTAACCAACAAGACGCCACCGGCGGAGAATACGACGTTACCGAGGTATTTGCGGAATTCAATCTGCCGATCCTGCAGGGTGCGAAATTCGCAGAAGAGCTGACTGCTGACGTGGCGGTGCGCTACTCCGACTTCAGCACCTTTGGCGGCCAGAGCACCGGCAAAGTCGGTCTGGTTTACGCGCCGGTTGAAGATGTGCGCTTCCGCACCAGCTACTCCACTTCGTTCCGTGCACCGGGTATCTATGAACTGTTCAGCGGTTCTGCGCAGAGCTACGAGTACCTGATCGATCCGTGTGACACCAGCTCGTCCAACACCGACGGCCAGGGTGAAAACTGTGGCATGGTCGGTGCAGGCTTCACCCAAGCCGGTAACCAGGTTCCCACCAACATCGGTGGTAACGAAGAACTGACCCCTGAAGAAGCGAAAACCTTCACCGCAGGTATCGTGTGGACCCCAAGCTTCGTAGATGATCTGTCCATCACCCTGGACTACTACGACATCAGCATCGAGGACGCGATTACCTCGCCGGATCTGCAGCGCATCCTGGATGACTGCTTCCGCGATGGCATCGCAAGCGCGTGTCAATTTGTTACCCGTGGTGCTGGCGATCAGATCGTTGCGCTGGAAGGTGCGAAGATGAACATCGGCCAGGTTGACACCCGCGGCGTAGACGTCGACATCGTACACAACCTGCACTTCGATGCCGGCCGTCTGGGCCTGCGCGCTCAGGCTTCCCGTCTGCTGGAGTACAACGAGTACAACGAGCAGTCCGGTACCGAGTCCGACTACCTCGAGTATGTAGGCACTACCGGTGGCCTGTACGTGAAATGGCGCGGTCTGGCCAGCGCCACCTGGTACGGCAACGACTGGGATATGGGTGCGGAAATGCAGTACTTCGACGATGGCTACAGCCCGTACAAGCCGGTTAAGTCCATGACTTACCTGAACCTGCGTGCAGGCTGGGATATCAATGAAGGCACGCGTCTGTCTGCCGGTATCGACAACGTGGCCGACAAGGCACCGGAAGACACCTCCGGCTACAACGACTGGAACAGCTTCTACGACTTCCAGGGTCGCTACTTCTGGGCTGGTGCTTCTTACCAGTTCTAAGTCGCGCGTTTAATGTTGTAGACATTGTGTCGAACGAAAAAGGGGATGCCACTGGCATCCCCTTTTTTTATTCTTTCCGGTCGCTGAGTAGATAATTCAGCTTTCTGTTGTAGGCCCTTTGTGTTCCAGGGTTATCCGCCAAGGAAAAGGCTTCTGAAAAGTGCACGCGAGAGTCATCGAGCTCACCCAGGCGAAAGCGCGTGAGCCCCATCAAAAAGTGAAACCTGTGATCGTCCTCGTATCGCCAGATAGCGCGCCGCAGCTGGCTCTTCGCACTCTTATAGTCGCCCTCTTCATACGCAGCCCGCGCCTGGTAATACAGATAATACGGATTACGCTCGCGATGGTAGCGGGCCCGTTTCGCGTAGTAATCGGCTAGTTCAAACTGTTGCTGCTTGCGATGCAGGCGCTCCAGGTTGCTCATCGCAATGGCGTGATCGCCCTTTAACTGCAGTGCGCGCTTGTAACTTTCCTCGGCCGCACCAAATTCCTGATTGCGGCTGTAAAAAGCACCGAGATTTGCCCAGAGATCCGCATGATGCGGTCTCAACTCCAGGGACTTGCGCAGATAGCGGAAGGCATCGCGCATCTCACCTTGCTGCATCAACTCAAGACCACGGTTGCTGTAGTACTGGGCGAATGCCTCGGTATCGGAAATCTTGCGCTGATCGTAGACAGGGTCATAAGCCTGCAGGTTGAAATCGACCACGCGCCGTCCGCGCGGGCTCTGGCTCACCATGTTGATATGGCGGTACACCACAAAGGTCTGAGCTTCCTCGTGCCCCCACACCGGAGGCACTTCCACCTGATTGAAATAGGCATTAGCACCGAGTTCCCGGGCCATGGCTACCATCAGCACGGTGAACGCCATGCAGTTGCCCACCTGCCGGGAATAAGTTTCGCTGGCGGTGAGGGTCTTGTCCGCATGGTATTGCACCGTGTAATCGCGGCGCTCAAATCCCTTCAGCAGCATTTGCAGGCGGTGCTGGGGGCCCGAGTCCGGTGCAATTTCCGCGAGGTAAGCCCGCATCTCTGGTGCCAGGCCCAGGATATCGTCCTCCGGTAGCTCCGAGAGGCGCACAGGTTCTGCAAACAGGGACTGGCCGGATAACAACCAATGGGTATCGATTGGCTGGTGTACCTCGTCCGGGACACTGGTGCAGCCACTCAGCAGCAGCGCCAGAACCGCAAACCAGATCTTGTTCCGCCAAGCAGCCAGCAGTGACCGATTTTTGCCTGTCATTCCAGAATATTCCGGGGTTTTCATGGTTATTCTCCCCATATCGTTTTCTGAATCTCTGATTTTCCACAATTCTTGTCGTGTAGGAATACCTTTCGCAGGTTCATTTCCTGTTTCAGCTGTAACCATTCGCCAGTTTCCGGCACCGCTGTTACACTCGCAGGGGATTAACTTATAACGTTATAACAATCGGAAACGCTGATATGTCGTCACAACTACAACACAACAGCGATGGCTTCTTTGGTCATCCCAAAGGGCTCTCCACCCTCTTCTTTACCGAGATGTGGGAACGGATGAGTTACTACGGCATGCGGGCCCTGCTGGTCCTGTTCATGACCGCCAGCCTGCAGCAGGAAGGCCTTGCCTTCACCGTTGCCGCTGCAACCGCAATCTACGGCCTGTATACCGGTGCCGTGTACTTCCTGGGCCTCCCAGGTGGCTGGATTGCCGACCGCCTGCTCGGTGGCCAGCGTACCGTCTGGTACGGCGGTATCATCATTATGTGCGGCCATATCGTGCTGGCCATTCCCAGTGAGAATACCTTCTTTATCGGCCTGATTCTGGTTGCCACCGGTACCGGTCTGCTGAAGCCAAATATCAGCGCCCTGGTTGGCCACCTCTACGCCGACGACGACGTGCGTCGCGACAGTGGCTATGCCCTCTACTACATGGGTATCAACATCGGTTCCGTACTGGGCTACATGATCTGTGGCTACTTCGGTGAGAAAGTGGGTTGGCATTGGGGCTTCGGCGCCGCTGCCGTGGGCATGGCGATCGGCCTGGTCCAGTACCGCAAGACCATCGGCAACCTGGGCGACGCCAGCCTGAAGCCGGAACACCCGATGACCGAAGCCGGCGCCAAGAAGGCCTGGGGCACCATCTGGGCGGTTGTGGCTGCCGTTGTGGTAATCACTGCGCTGACCATGAGCGGGGTGATCGTGTTTGATCCGGTTTCCGTGGCCAAGTATGTGGCCGTTGCCTTCACCCTGATCTTCTTTATCTACTACGCCTATATCTACTTTGCCGGCCAGCTGAGCCCGTCCGAGAAGAAGCGTATGTGGGCACTGTTCCTGGTGTGTGTGGCTTCCGCGTGTTTCTGGTCTGGTTTTGAGCAGGCGGGTTCCTCCCTGAACCTGTTCGGCCGCGACTTCACCGACCGCATGATCGGCTCTTTCGAGATCCCGGCATCCTGGTTCCAGAACGTGAACCCAATGTTCATCATCATCCTGTCGCCGTTCTTCGCAGCGCTGTGGATTAACCTGGGCAAGCGCATGATCTCGCCGTCCTACGGCATGAAATGTGCGGTTGGTCTGATCATCATGGCCACCGGCTTCATCGTCATGTTCTTCGCTGCCCAGCAGGCCGCTGCAGGCCTGAAAGTGGCGCCGATGTGGCTGGTAACCACTTACTTCCTGCACACCGTGGGTGAGCTGTGCCTGAGTCCGGTTGCACTGAGTGCAGTGAGCAAGCTGTCTCCGCGCCGCTTCGCTGGCCAGATGATGGGTGTGTTCGTACTCACCTACTCCATCGGCAACATCATCGCTGGTCTGCTGGCTGGTAACTTCGACCCGAACAATGTTTCCGAGCTGCCGAACCTGTACCTGCAGATCGCCATCTTCAGCATTGGTATCGGTGCCGTGATCGCGCTGATCAGCCTCAAGTCCAAGTCCTGGGAATCCCAGGGTGGCGACCATATCGAGCCTGTTGAGCCGGCCGAAGCTACTGCCAAGACCGTGTAATCGCTCGATTACAACCTAATAAAAAGGCCGCTGCGGGTAACCGCAGCGGCCTTTTTTTATGTGCACTGTTTTCGACACAGGCGAGAGCTAGATCAACCGAGAACCACCCCATAGTTCAACCAAATAAAGCGCGCTCCGATCAGGAACAACAAGCCGGCAAAGCAGTTTTTCAACAACTGGGGTGAAAGCTTGTGCGCGAGCAGCGCGCCGAGGCGGGCAAACCAGGTACTGGCGAGCACAATGCCGAGAAACGCGGGCCAGTAGATATAGCCGCTACTCCACTCCGGTAGCTGTGGATTGTTCCAGCCCTGCACTACGAAACTGAGCGCACCGGCGACGGCAATAGGCAGGCCGCAGGCAGCGGACGTCGCCACCGCGCGCTGAATGACCACATGGCAGCGGCTAAGGAATGGCACCGTCAGAGAACCTCCGCCAATACCAAAAATCGCCGAGACCCAACCGATAAAGCCACCGGCAAACGAGAGCCCCACCCTGCCCGGTACACGGCTGCCGTCGCTGACGAGCTGCGCCTTGCGCAGGCCGTCGCGCCACATCTTGAGTGCGATACCAACGGCAAAAATACCAATCAGCAGCTGCAGCCAGGCGCCGCTCAGCCAATCGGCGGTCATGCCGCCAATCCAGGAGCCAATCAAGATACCCGGCGCCATGGCCGCCACAATGGCCCAGTCCACCGCCCCTTTGAGATGGTGGGTGCGAATGGAGCTGATGGAAGTGATGATGATGGTGGCGAGAGAGGTCCCCACCGCCATATGGGTGAGAATCTCTGGTGCGATGCCCTGAGCGGCAAATACCAACACCAGTGCCGGCACGATGATCAGGCCCCCACCGACACCAAACAGGCCGGCGATGGTGCCCGCCCCCATCCCCACCAGCAAGTAAATCAACAAAACTTCCACTGCGTGCCCCCGGTCCCTTATTGAAAGGTCATCAAAAAAAATGCAAAAAAAACGGTGGCATATAGCCACCGTTTTTGTCGGCCCGCAAGCGGGCCCGGAAACCAGCGGGATTACTCCTCGCCAGTCGCCTCATCCGCCTGCTCGGCTTCATCGGCTTTGGCTTCCTTGATGGACAGTTTGATGCGGCCGCGCTGGTCTACGTCCAGTACCTTGACCTTCACCATCTGGCCTTCGCTCAGGTAATCGGTAACCGCATTTACGCGCTCTTCCGCGATCTGGGAAATGTGTACCAGACCGTCTTTACCCGGCAGGAAGTTAACAAACGCGCCGAAGTCCACGATGCGCACAACCTTACCTTCGTAGATCGCGCCGATTTCGGCTTCCGCGGTGATTTCCTCGATGCGGGTTACCGCCGCTTCCAGGCTCTCGCCGTCTTCACCGAATACCTTCACGGTACCATCGTCTTCGATGTCGATGGTTGCACCAGTATCTTCGGTGATGGAGCGAATGGTCGCACCGCCTTTGCCAATCACGTCGCGGATCTTGTCCGGATGGATCTTCAGGGTGGCGTAACGCGGAGCGTTTTCGTTAACCACTTCGCGGGAAGCACCGATGACCTTGTTCATTTCCGCGAGGATGTGCAGACGCGCGTGCAGAGCTTGCTCCAGTGCGGTCTCCATGATCTCCTCGGTAATGCCTTCGATCTTGATGTCCATCTGCAGCGCGGTCACACCAGAAGCGGTACCGGCTACTTTGAAGTCCATGTCGCCGAGGTGGTCTTCGTCACCCAGGATATCGGTCAGAACGGCAAAGCCTTCGTCTTCCTTCACCAGGCCCATGGCGATACCGGCAACCGGTGCCTTCAGCGGAACACCCGCGTCCATCAGGGCCAGGCTGGAACCACACACAGATGCCATGGAGCTGGAACCGTTGGATTCGGTGATCTCGGATACCACACGCAGGGTGTAAGGGAACTCTTCCGGGTTCGGCAGTACCGCAGCGATACCGCGGCGAGCCAGACGGCCGTGGCCAATTTCACGACGGCTAGTAGCACCAACACGACCCGCTTCACCTACAGAGTAGGGAGGGAAGTTGTAGTGCAGCATGAAGTAATCTTTACGCTCGCCTTCCAGGGCGTCGATGATCTGTGCATCGCGGGTCGCACCCAGAGTAGAAACCACCAGCGCCTGGGTTTCACCGCGGGTGAACAGCGAGGAACCGTGGCTCTTCGGCAGAACGCCAACTTCTACGGAGATCGGGCGTACAGTTTTGGTGTCGCGGCCGTCGATACGCGGCTCACCACGTACCACAGCTCCACGTACGGTCTTCTTCTCCAGCTTGCCGAAGTAGCTCTTAACGGTGCCTTCATCCAGCTCTTCAGTCGCCAGAGCTTCAGCCGCTTCGTTACGCAGCTCGCCCAGACGGGTAGTACGCGCTTGCTTGTCGGTGATTTTGTAGGCTTCTGCTACTTTCTCACCGAACTGTGCTTCCAGCGCAGACTTCAGTTCTTCGTTAACCGCTTCCGCCTGCCAATCCCAGGTGGGCTTGCCCGCTTCGGCTTTCAGTTCTTCACAGACTTTAACAACTGCCTGCATTTCCTGGTGGGCGTACAGTACCGCACCCAGCATGATGTCTTCCGGCAGCTCCGCAGCTTCGGACTCAACCATCAGTACTGCGTCTTTGGTACCGGCAACAACCATGTCCAGCTCAGACTCTTTCAGAGCGGCATAGCCAGGGTTCAGGATGTAACCGTCTTTCTCGGTGTAACCAACACGGGCAGCACCAATCGGGCCCGCGAAAGGAATACCGGAAACAGACAGGGCAGCAGAGGTGCCGATCATGCCGGCGATATCCGGATCTACGTCTTTCTCGGCGGACAGTACAGTGATCATCACCTGTACTTCGTTCATGAAGCCATTCGGGAACAGCGGACGGATCGGACGGTCGATCAGGCGGGAGGTCAGAGTTTCTTTCTCAGACGGACGGCCTTCACGCTTGAAAAAGCCACCGGGAATCTTGCCGGCCGCGTAGGCTTTTTCTACATAGTGTACGGACAGCGGGAAGAAGCCCTGATCTGGTCTGGCTTCTTTGGCGCCTACAACGGTACACAGAACAACGGTTTCACCGATGGTGACCAGCGCTGCGCCGGTGGCCTGGCGTGCAACTCGGCCAGTCTCAATGGTGACTTGATCTTTTCCGTACTGGAATGTTTTGGTTACTGGATTCACTAGTTTCTTTCCTGTTTCCTTACGGCTGCTGGCCCATTCCAACAGCCCCTACAGTGTTCGCCCGCAAACAAACGGACGATGGTTGCCGGCCTGTAACTTATGCCGGCAATCCCGGGGAACTGCTTAACCGACTCCCCGAAATTCTTATATTCACTCGTTCCTGCACCGCAATGCGTATAAAGCAGCATTTATACAAGAACTAAAAAGAACAATGCCCGCCAGAGGCGGGCATTGTCAGGGTCTTAGCGACGCAGGCCGAGCTTGGCGATCAGCTGAGCGTAACGGTTCAGATCCTTGCGCTTCAGGTAGTCCAGCAGCTTACGACGCTGGTTTACCATGCGGATCAGACCACGACGGGAGTGGTGGTCTTGCTTGTGAGAAGCAAAGTGACCCTGAAGCTTGTTGATGTTGGCAGTCAGCAGGGCTACCTGAACTTCCGGAGAACCGGTATCACCTTCAGACTGGCCGTGCTCTTTCAGGATGGCTGCTTTTTCGTTTGCAGACAGTGCCATAACGAATTACCTCGTTCGTAACATGCTTTGAAAATTCGGCTGGCCCGTGCATGTTTACAGACCAGCTAGTCGCTTATCCCCCGAATTCGCCGGAAAACCGGCTCCTGCGGGTTATTTTACCAACCGGCGGGGAGCAACCCGCCCGTCATCAGTAATCTCTCCAACGCCCAGAAATTCACCACTTTCCAGGAAGAGGCGCACCATATCACCTTCATCGCCCAAGCGATAGACCTGCAGATCCATAACCGGCTGCCCCTGACGCAGATAGTAACCCGTGTCATCCGCGAGGATCATCTTGGGCAGCCCAGAGGCGGGAGAATCAGCTGACAACAGGTGGTGATCGAGCACTTCAGCGCGGTCTTCCCCACGCTCTTCGGTCAGCTCATCCAAGGTGACCGAGTCGTCTTCATGGTAGGGACCTGCGGCAATGCGGTGCAGTTTTTCCACAAAAGCCCCTACACCCAGCGCCTTACCCAGATCTTCCGCGAGACTGCGCACATAGGTGCCCTTGGAACAGTGCACCTCAACTTCTGCCCTGGGCAGCTTGTCCGGGGAGTCTACGGCCGGGATAAAGTTCAGCAGCTCGTAAGAGAAGATCTCCACCTGGCGCGCTTCGCGCTCTACTTCAATGCCCTGACGCGCGAGCTTGTACAGCGGCTGGCCATTGTGCTTCAGCGCGGAATACATGGATGGCACCTGGCTGATGGTGCCGCGGAAATCCGCCATGGCATCGTGCACCTGCTGCTCGGTGATCGCCGAGGCATCGCTGGTGGCCACCACATTGCCATCCGCATCACCGGTTTCGGTGGTCATGCCGAGGCAGAAGGTACTGCGATAGCGCTTGTCGGCATCCAGTAGGTACTGGGAAAACTTGGTTGCCTCACCGAAGCATACCGGAAGCACGCCGGTCGCCAGCGGGTCCAGCGCGCCGGTATGGCCGGCGCGATTGGCAAAAAACAGGCGCTTGGCTCGTTGCAGGGCGTCGTTGGCAGAAATACCGGTGGGCTTGTTCAGCAACAGCACACCATTTACCTGCCGGCCCCATTTTGGTCTGCGGCCCATCAGTCGTTCTGTTCTTCCGGTTCGTCGTCAGACTTTTTCTGGTCGGACTTCACCGCCTTGTCGATCAGCGCCGACAAGTGCTGGCCACGCACAGAGGTTTCGTCGTAGCGGAATTGCAGACGGGGAATGGTACGGATCTGGATTTCCTTGGCGAGCTGGCTGCGCAGGAAGCCGGCGGCCTTGTTCAGCGCATCCATGGAAATATCGATCTTGCTGCGATCATCTTCGCCCACCAAAGTGACAAATACTTTGGCAGTGGTGAGATCGCGGCTCACTTCCACGTCGTTGACATTGACCATGCCAACACGCGGGTCGCGTACTTCGTGCTGAATCAGCCGTGCCAGCTCACGACGCATGGCGTCGGCAACCCGGTCGGCTCGATGAAATTCTTTGGCCATTGTTTACCTATTAAAAATGGCATTTCGCCGACAGCCAGGCCCCGCGGTAAAACCGCGGTGGCCCAACTGCCGGCGAAAGAGAACGTTACAGTTCGCGGGCAATTTTTACGATGTCGAAGACTTCGATCTGATCGCCAGGCTTGACGTCATTGTAGTCTTTAACGCCGATACCACATTCCATACCGTTGCGGACTTCCTGCACGTCATCTTTGAAACGACGCAGGGATTCCAGGTCGCCCTGGTAGATCACAACGTTGTCACGCAGTACACGGATCGGCTTATTGCGGTACACGGTACCCTCGGTAACCATACAACCGGCAATCGCACCAAGTTTCGGGGAGCGGAATACGTCGCGCACTTCGGCGATACCGACGATTTCTTCGCGCTCTTCCGGGTCCAGCATGCCAGACAGGGCCTGCTTCACTTCGTCCAGCAGGTTGTAGATCACGCTGTAGTAACGTACTTCAACACTTTCGGTTTCTGCCAGCTTGCGAGCAGCGGCGTCGGCACGGGTGTTAAAACCGATGACGATCGCGCCAGAGGTCAGCGCCAGGTTGATATCGTTTTCTGCAATACCACCTACACCGCTGGATACCACGTTAACGGATACTTCTTCGTTACCGATATCCGCCAGTGCGGCCAGGATCGCTTCCAGGGAACCGCGCACGTCGGCCTTAACCACAACCGGCAGTACTTTCTTCTCACCGGCTTCCATGTTGGCGAACATGTTTTCCAGCTTGGCAGCCTGCTGACGTTGCATACGCTCGGTACGCTCTTTGTCGGCGCGCTGTTCAGCAACTTCACGGGCTTTACGCTCGTCCGCCACAACCATGAACTCGTCACCAGCATTCGGGGTGCTATCCAGACCCAGCAGCTCTACCGGTGTGGATGGGCCCGCTTCTTTCACGGATTTACCCAGTTCGTTGGTCATCGCACGCACGCGGCCGTAGCTCTGACCGGCCAACACGATATTACCGCGCTGCAATTCGCCGTTCTGTACCAGCAGGGTGGCAACCACACCGCGACCTTTTTCCAGGCGCGCTTCGATCACAACACCGGTGGCCGGTACACCGACCTTGGCGTTCAATTCCAGCATCTCGGACTGCAGGGATACTGCTTCCAGCAGCTCATCAATACCCTGCCCAGTGTGGGCAGATACTTCGATGAACTGGGTGTCGCCGCCCCAGTCTTCAGGAATCACGTCTTTCGCTGCCAGCTCGTTCTTTACACGATCCGGGTCAGCCGCTTCTTTATCACATTTGTTGATCGCCACAACCAGCGGTACACCGGCAGCCTTGGCGTGGGCGATGGCCTCTTCGGTTTGCGGCATTACACCGTCGTCCGCGGCCACAACCAGGATAACCACGTCGGTCGCCTGAGCACCACGCGCACGCATGGCGGTAAACGCGGCGTGTCCCGGTGTATCCAGGAAGGCAATCTCGCCCTGGCTGGTCTTCACCCGGTAAGCACCGATGTGCTGGGTAATACCACCGGCTTCACCGGACGCCACCTTGGTTTCACGGATGTAGTCGAGCAGAGAGGTTTTACCGTGGTCAACGTGACCCATTACGGTCACAACCGGGGCACGGCTCACGTCTTCGCCGCCTTCCTGCTGAGATTCAGCAACCAGCGCTTCTTCCAGAGCGTTCTCGGAGAGCAGCACCACTTTGTGGCCCATTTCTTCGACAATCAGGGTCGCGGTATCGCGATCCAGGCTCTGGTTGATGGTGACCATTTCGCCCATCTTCATCAGGCGTTTGATCAGCTCACCAGCCTTAACATTCAACTGCTTGGCGAGTTCACCAACGGTAATCGTCTCGCCCAGTTGTACTTCGTACACTTGCTTTCCTGTCGGCTTTTTGAAGCCGTGTGTGTTCTTCACTTTCAGCGTAGGACGGGACAATGAGCGGGTACCGCGTTTGCCGTCGTCATCCCCGTCAAATGCTTCCAATGCGGCATCGTACAGGGAGGTTTTGCTGGATTTTTTCGGGCCGGACTTACCGCGACGGCTGCTGCGACGTTTGCGCGGCTCATCGTCTTCAGTGCTGCTGTTATCAACGGCAGCTTCCTGCTTGCGACGCAGGGATGGCTTGACGCCACCAGAGGTATCCGCGGCGGTTTTCTGCTTGGCCTTTTCGGCGCGCTCTTTCTGCTCTTCTTCAACGCGCTTGCGCTCGGCTTCTACGCGCGCCTTTTTCTCTTCCAGCTCTGCCGCTTCGCGTTCCGCTTCTTTCTTGCGGCGCTCCATGGCGGCAATACGCATGGCTTCAATATCGTCCACATAGCTGGAGCGAACGGGCGCAGGTGCAGGCTTGGCTTTCGGCGCAGGCTTGGCTTCGGATTTGGCCTCTGCTGCAGGCTTCTCGGCTTTGGCGGCCTCTTCAGCCTTGGCCTCAGCTTCCGCTTTGGCAGCCTCGGCGGCTTCTTTTTCAGCCTGTTCTTTCGCTTGAGCTTCGGCTTCCGCTTTAGCGCGGGCTTCAGCTTCAGCAGCTTCCTTCTCAGCCTGAGCACGCTCGGCTGCGGCCTTCTCCGCTGCAGCCAGTTCCTCTTCCGCCTTCTTCAGTGCGGAAGTATCCACTTCTTCCTGCGGCTGTTCTGCGTCGGACTCTGCGCGCTTCACGTAGGTGCGTTTTTTGCGAACTTCCACATTCACGGTCTTGCGGCCGGTGCCAGAGCCGGTTTTCAGCGTGGTGGTCGTTTTACGCTTGAGGGTAATCTTGCGAGGTGCGGCGTCCTCTTCCCCTTTACTGCTGCCGTGGCTGCTTTTCAGGAAATTGAGCAGGACCTGCTTCTCTTCTGCAGATACCTTCGCATCTGCGGAAGTGTGGGGCAAACCCGCTTCGTGCATCTGCTTAAGCAGACGCTCCTCGGTGGCACCAACCGATTTGGCGAGTTCGCTAACTGTTACTTCGGCCATTCTCTCTCCTAAAAATTCGCATTGCGGCGGCGCGGTATCAATTCATCTTTCCGCTCCGCCCTTGGCCTGCCGGGCAGGCTATTCGGGGCGTGCGCGCCGCCAACTTAGTGGCGCGCTGGGCCGGGCTCACACCCGGCACTTGGGCATTAAGCCTCTTGATCACTGTCGTCGGCGAACCACGGCTCGCGTGCTTTCATAATCAGGGCTGCGGCACGTTCCTGGTCCATGCCTTCAATTTCCAGCAGGTCGTCAACCGCCTGCTCTGCCAGGTCTTCCATAGAAGCAACACCGCGGCTGGCAAGCTGGAACGCCAGCTGACGGTCCATACCTTCCATGTTCAACAGATCTTCCTGCGGCTCGGACGCTTCCAGCTCCTCTTCGGAAGCCAGTGCCTGGGTCAGCAGGGCATCTTTGGCGCGGGCGCGCAATTCTTCGGCGATCTCTTCGTCAAAGCCTTCGATGTCGAGCATTTCCTCGATGGGTACGTAGGCCACTTCCTCGAGGGAGGTGAAACCTTCTTCAACCAGAACGCCGGCAACATCTTCGTCGATGTCCAGACGCTCCATGAAGGTTTCCATGATGCTGCCAGATTCCGCTTCCTGCTTGGCCTGCCACTCGTCAACGCCCATCACGTTGATCTGCCACTCGGTCAGCTCGGAAGCCAGACGCACGTTCTGACCGCTGCGGCCAATGGCCATGGCCAGGTTTTCTTCCGCTACCGCTACGTCCATGGAGCCCGCATCTTCGTCGACCACGATGGACTCGATTTCGGCAGGTGCCATGGCGTTAATCACGAACTGGGCCGGGTTTTCATCCCACAGGACGATATCCACACGCTCACCAGACAATTCGTTGGAAACCGCCTGAACACGCGCACCGCGCATACCCACACAGGCACCAACCGGGTCGATACGACCGTCATTGGTGTTCACCGCAATCTTGGCGCGCAGGCCCGGATCGCGAGCGGCGCCGCGGATTTCGATCACTTGCTCGGAGATTTCCGGCACTTCGATACGGAACAGCTCGATCAGCATCTGCGGGCAGGAACGGCTCAGCATCAGCTGCGGGCCGCGGGCTTCCGGTTGGATTTCCAGCAGGATGGCGCGTACACGATCGCCGAGGCGGAAAATTTCACGACCAACCAGCTGATCGCGCGGCAGGCGCGCTTCGGCATTGCTGCCCAAGTCCACCGCGATAAAGTCGCGGGTCACTTTCTTTACGGTACCGCTCACCATTTCGCCAACGCGATCGCGATACTCATCGACGATCTTGGCGCGTTCGGCTTCTCGGACCTTCTGTACGATAACCTGCTTGGCAGTTTGTGCTGCGATACGACCGAAGCCTACGTTTTCCACCTGCTCGCGGAACACGTCGCCCGCTTTCAGTTCGGGATCTTTTTCATGGGCTTCTTCCAGGGTGAACTGGGTACCCAGCTCCGCCAGAGTGTCGTCGTCGACAACTTCCCAGCTGCGGAAGGTTTCATAGTCACCACTCTGGCGATCGATGATCACCTCGATAGTGGAATCTTCGTCGTAGCGCTTCTTGGTGGCCGTCGCAAGGGCCACTTCGATTGCCTGGAAAATAATATCCCGGTCAACGCCTTTCTCGTTGGAAACCGCTTCGGCTACCAGCAAGATTTCTTTGTTCATGCAGCTGCCTCTTCAAAAACGCTACGTGCTGACTATTCAATGCTTTGGTGGAACCGTTACCTGTGTCCCACCCACTACTTCCGCATTGCCCTTTATTGTTGGCCCGAAAACCGGACACTGGCCCAAAATTCAGGCCTGAAACTCTGTTACTGCTTATTTGCTGTCATCAAATTGCGGAATGATGTTTGCCTTCTCGATACTGTCGATGGGCAGCAAATATTCATTTTCGCTATCGATACGCAGGACGATCTCGTCACCCTCGACACCGGCCAACAGACCGCGCCATTTGCGCTGCCCGTCCAGTGGCATACGCAGGCGCAATTCAACCTGGGCACCGATATAACGCTGGTACTGTTCCAGCTTGTACAGCGGGCGATCCATCCCGGGGGAGGACACTTCCAGGGTGTACTTGCTGGTGATGGGATCTTCTACATCCATCACCGCGCTGACCTGGCGACTGACCTTTTCACAGTCGTCCACGGAGATACCGCGCTCGGCGTCGATATAAATTCGCAGCAGGGCGTTGCGACCGTGGGTCTGGTAATCAATCCCCCACAGTTCGCAATCCAGTGATTCAACCACCGGAGCCAGAAGCTCTTCCAAAAGTTCGCGCTTGCTTGCCATATCACCACTTTGGCCCCGGCCCGCGCCAATCGCAGTGCGACTGCCCGGAGGGGCGGATGCGCGATCGCTTGTGCCGACCGCAAAAAACAAAAAATGGGCAGCGGAGCTAACCCCACGGCCCGAATGAGAAACCGCGGCGCCGACTCCCGGCCCATTCGGATGGCAAACCGGGAAATTCCCGTTTGCCGCAGATACGAAAAAGCCCCTAATAGGGGCTTCAACTGCGTAGTCACATAATATTCATGTAACTACAAGAATTTGGTAGCGGGGGCAGGATTTGAACCTACGACCTTCGGGTTATGAGCCCGACGAGCTACCAGGCTGCTCCACCCCGCAACAACAACTCTGGGGCTAGGCGACCACTTAAACCTCAAGAAGTATAAATGGAAATTTGGTAGCGGGGGCAGGATTTGAACCTACGACCTTCGGGTTATGAGCCCGACGAGCTACCAGGCTGCTCCACCCCGCACCAACGACCCGGAAGTCGACCTGGTAAGTCTCGACTTCCTGCGGTGGGTGACCCCAACCGCTCAGAGGCTGCGCATTCTATTGATCGACCCACTGGGAGTCAAGTCACTTCTGGCATTAAATTACTCCCGTCAGTCACGGGACGCGAACCAGCTGCGCGATACATCATAGATACCTATATATAGATAGCAGTGAATCGCGCCAAGCAGGCGAGCAGAACCAAGCCCCCCCTTCCGGTCACGCATCATCCAAACCAGGGCTCGCTTACGCAGCCCAGCCAGGATCGATCAGAACTTGCCCACCATGTTGATGAATACGCCCTGACTGTCGTAATCGAGATCGGTCAGATCATCGGAGAAGTCGGTAAAGTTATAACCGACGCCAGCCTTGAAGTTACGCCCCATCTGACGGTAGAGCGCGAGTAGCGCGCCGCTTCGGCGGTCACCGGCTTCCGGCAGGTCGAGCATCCGCCCTTCAATCAGCAGGTCCCACTGGTTGACGAAGTGCCAGTCGGCACGCAGCACGTACAGGTGTGCGGTACTATCGAAGAACTCCGGATTTTCCCGCTCCATACTCAACTGGCCGAGACGGTAGGCGTACTTGGCTCCCAGGGTCCAGCGACGGGTCAGGTCGTAGTTGGTGTCCACAGAGAAGATATGGCTCTTCTGCACATAATCGATCGCGCTGCTGCGGCTGCTTGAAGTCACCAGTACCTGATCGGATGTGGGCACATTGTAGAAATAGGTGTACTTCAACAAGGTGTTCCAGCGGTCGTTATCTACCGGGCGATAGGCGTAGCCCATGACCCCCTCGGTAAACTTGCCGTCATAGAACTGCCCGGCAGAACTCTCGCTGTCGGAATAATTCAGCTTGCCGACGAGACGCCAGTCGGCACTCAGCTGATAGCTGAGGGCATTTTTCAGCAACCAGGTTTTGCGCTCGTTTTCCAACACGGTTTGATTGGACGGCTCACCGGTATCGCTGACCACGGACCCGGTCAGCGTTTGCATATTGTCGACCCGGTACTCCACCGCACTGGACCAACGCAATTCGCCGTCGTTAAAGCCCATGCTCGCACCCATGGCGCGGCGCTCGGCTTCAGCACCGGTACGCGGATCTTCCAGCGTGCCAGCCTCGAGGTTGGTGCCGTAATTCCATTTATCGTTGGGCGCCAGGTCTACCCCCAATGCGTGGGTCAGTCCGGTGGACACATCACCGTGGGTGTAGCGTTCCTCACCATAAATACTCGTGGTATCCGAGAAGCGACTGCGGAAACCACTGTTCAGATTACCGCGCCGCGCACGCACGCCGGTATCGGTGCGCTCGTTATCCAGGGTGTAGTTCAGATAGAGATTGGTGCGGTCGGTAACCAGGAAATCGGTACCGACACTGGCGGCAGTACCGGTATCACCACCGGACAGCTCACTGTCCACGGTAAAGCGATCGCTGACCCGGTAGGCGCCGCCAAAGCCAACGCGATTGTTTTCTTCACGGCTGCCGGAGAGCTCCGCGGTGCGCTGCACAAAACCAAACGCACTCCAGTTGGCACCGGAATCGTAGCCGGCCTGAACCGCGACATCGGTACGGTCGCCCTGCTTCTGCGTAATTGGCACCACCGGTGACAGGTCTTCCCGGGAATCTGAATGCGCCGCTGCGGCGAGGCGCCAGCGATCACTCAAGCGATACCCCAGTTCCACATCGGTAGCCGCAGTCTGCAGACCCTGCTGCTGTTCCTTGCTATCGGTTTTTAACGCAACATCGAAACGCTCGCCAATTGGCACATTGATTGCGCCACCGTACTGGTCGGTCTCGCGGGTAGCCAGCTGACCCGGAGCCGAGAAGCCCGCGTCACGCTGTTGTGCGTACACAGACACAGAGCCGCGCGCACCGGCAAAAAAATCATCCAGCTGCATCGCCGCTTCGACCTTGCTCGCACCTGCTTTTGCATTCGGGTCAATCGGATCGATCGGGTCTTCCGAACTGAAGCTGTAACCACCATCCAGTGAAGAAAGGCTTTCCAGGGTGTTGCCCTGGCTCTCTGCGGTTTCCAGCTTGACCCAGGTGCCCGCCGATTTACGCAAGGTCAGGTCGACGCCATTCAGGGAGGATTCGTTGTCCTCTTCATCCTGTTGGCTCGCAGTGAGGCCAATACGCACATGGTCACCGGCCCAGTAGTGCGCACTACCGCCCACGGCAAGCGTGTCCAGATCTTCGAAACCCGGGGTGTATTCGTAACGGGCAACCAGATACTGGGGGTTGCCGTTATAGGAACCATCCTGAATGATCAGGTTGTCCCCGGCGATCGCCGACAGCGGACGATTCAGTACCACGCGACCCTGAATGTAATCCACATCGTAGTCGATCACCGGTGTGAGGTTTTTCACCCCCAGCACCAGGCCGGAATTTTTATCCCGCACTTCCACGCGCAGGCGCTCAGACCCGGTAAGAATGTCCTGGTGGCGCAGGTAATACAGTGAACCGCCGGTACCGCGGAATTCGTCGCGGCCGGCAATGGTACCCGGTTCAGCGCTGAATGCATCGATCTCAAAACGCTTCTCACCAAAGTCGGTGACGTCATCGGTTTCGAAATGGAAGTTGGCCCCGTAGAGCGCGCGGTCAATATGTGCCAGCTCATTATCGGTGTGCGAAGCTTTAAAGTTGCCCCACAGACCGTAGTCATCGTAATTCTCAAGCTTGATGTAGAACTTGCCTGAGGTGGGCGCATCTTCCACGACGGTGGAGTCGTCACCAAAGGTGGGGTAGTACAGATCGCTGTCCAGACGACGGAAAAGTGCGTCTGGCGTCTTTTCCATAAAGTTTGAAAACAGCTCGTCGATCGGGCCCTCTTCGGTATCGGCACTGGCAGACAGGCGCCAGCCATCACCAAAACTGCCGCTGGTGTAAAACGCCAGACGGCCGTCGTAACTTGCGGAATTGTCGTAGTGGGTTTGGTCCCCGGTCACCAGGGCAGCCGGACCATTGGTATCGTCATGGGCGATGGTGACATCGGCAATACCCACACTGAACCAGTCGCTTTGGTTGAACTCCAGATCCCGCAGGAACAGCTCACCGTTGCCGTGCTCGTCCAGCACCGCCACTTCCACAGTGTGCAGCCCCTTGGCAAAAATTTCCTCGGCAACAAAAGCGCCCTCGCTGCTCACGGGCACTTCCCTGCCCGCCAACCACACACTGTGGTTCGCCGGAATCTCCGCACCGTTCACCAGCACCGCATTGCCGCTCACCGGAATATTCTGCTCGGCGAGACGGTTTTCCCCGTAACCTACCAGCAGCTCGGTCTCGGTGGTGGCTTCCTGCAGCTGTGGCTCAAAGTTGTCCACAAGCCAAAGTGTCTGCGGACGCGTTTCATCAAAGCGCTGTTTCCAGTCGTAAACCCGCAGCACATACTTCAGTTTTTTCAGCGGTGCCTGGAAGCTTTCCAAATCTGCATCCCATTCACCCTCGCCATTCTGGTCCAGCGTAACCACGGCCAACGGCGTATCCCGCAGGGACTGCTCTTCCTCAAAAATACGCACTTCCCCACGGGTAATAAACGAGGGGTAGTTGGTGTAGTGCTTGAATTGGACGCGACTTTCAACCAGCTCGGTTTCCGGGTCATCCGCATAGCGGATGGTATTCGGGAATGCGGTGACATTGAGGCGCGGCTGCATCGACTGATTATCAAAACGGAACTGGATGTTGGCCTGCTCCAGTGCCACATCGGTACAGCGCTGCAAGTCCGCAGAGTTCTTGTGCGGATCGTATTCCGGGGCGCCGTCCACGGTAATGCGCATCAGGTTCAGTGCGTACGGGTTATGCGCCACGGCTTCCTGTTGCAGGCGTTCAATTTCCAGACGGTCCTGCTCGGCGAGAATCGCCAGCTCGTCGTACAGCACCTGCACTTCCACACGGGCACCATCCATGTGGATAAATCCGGTCTGCACCACATCCTTGGACTCTACATAGCCCCGCCCGTGGAACTCCACCTGGTTATCTTCAAGGCCGAGTTTTTCCTGCACGACCTGCATGGTTTTCTTGGCGCGCGCGGAAGACAGGCCCACGTCGTCGCCATACACCATGGCCTCACGACGCTCCATACGCTGATTATCGCTGTAACCGACAAAGCTCAGGCGCACATTCGACTTGCCTGCCACCTCATCCATCAACCGCTGCATTTGAGCCAGCTGGACACTGGAAATCTGGGGATCACCGCTGTTGAGGAAAATCGGCGGTACCTCGCCGGTGGGCGACTCATGGGCGATGGTGATGGTTTCTGCCGTAGCGGACTCCGGGCAGGCCTGCACGCCATCAGCGGCGGTTTCCAGCAGGTCGTCGTACCAGAATTCTACCTCTACCCGATGGTTAAGGGAGCGCCCCTTCGCGGTGTCGTTGGCGGCAACCGGCTGGGTTGCGCCCTTGCCACTGCTGGTCACCATGTAACCCTGCAGATTCAGTTGGTCTGCAACCGCCAGCGCCACCCGCCGCGCCTCGGCGCGGGACAACGCCATCTGATCGTCATACAGCTCGGCCGGGCCTTCCGGGAAAGACGCCGCATTGGTATGGCCAACAAAGTGAATGGTGAGATTGGGCTTATCCAGTAAGGTACTGCGCACCTCCTGAATACGGCGCACAAAGGCCGCCGGCAAGTCCACCTGCCCCGGTTCCAGGCGCAGTGGCAAAACCAGGTTTTTCAGGCGCGCGCGCTGATCAGAACCGTCGCTATAACGCAGCTTACACACGGTTTCCTGGCGACAGACCTGCACCCTGTTCAACTGCAAGGCCTGGGCGCGACGCTGGGCATCACGCGCCTGTTGATCCAGTTCGAAATAACGCAGCGTTAAATCAACCCGGCGATTGAGTTCGCGACCCTGCGCGGTGATATTTTCCGTAAGCGGTTCGCTATCCCCATGCGCTTCCACCACGATGGCATCGTCCGGCAACTCCAGCGCGGTCTGAAAATACTCCGCAACCCGCTGAGCACGCGCCAGCGCGAAGGCAGTTTTATCCGCATACTCCGCCTGCTGCGCATCGCTCAGCGGCGCGCTGTCGGTGTGACCGGTAAAAATCAGCTGCAATTCATGGGCATTTTCCAGCGCCGCCAGTTTCTCTTTCAGCTGCGCAACAAATTCTTCCGGCAGCGCATCGTCTACCTCGCGGTAAACCAGTGGCGGCAGTGCGTCTTTTTCCAACACCGCCTCTTCCGGGGCAACAAACACCTCGGCGTCCTGTACCCACAGCTGGCCCACCTCGGGTATCAAGGTGGTCTCGGTATTACTGCCGAGGGGCTTATCGGTGTAGTCAGCGGTACTTTCAATCTGTGGCGAAAGTCCGGGGATTTTCTGCCACCAGGAAATATCTTGCTGACTGGCCTCCTGAGCAAAAGCCGAGGTACCAGCTAGCGCGGCAATGATCATCGCCAGCTTTTTTTGTGAAGGACGGAACATTACCGGGCCCCTCCCTGATCTTCACTTCCGATCATGCGATTAATACTGCGTTTGAGCCCGTCCAGCACATTGCCGCGTTCGGGCGGCGCACCACGGCGCCAGAAAACTTCGGTTTCGATATTCAGCGGGTAACAGCAATCCAGTGCCGCCCAGTCTTCCGCGATACGAGCCTTAATAGTATCGAGGCGAGCCTGCACCAGCGCCGGATCTTCGTTTTCCGCAAGATATGACAGGCGCAGCAGGGACGGTGCCTCCTGCAGGCGCTCCAGCAGCAGCCCGGTACGCGAATGCCACTGTGGACGCAGCTCGGTAGTACCCGGCTCGAATACGGCTTCCGCGAGATCCAGACGCACCACACGATGCAAGCTGGTACCAAAATTAAACTCCAGCATTTTGCCTCGCGTGGCGCGCTGCACCCGCGGATTTTCCGTGGTCAGGCGGTAGCCACTGGGCAGACTGCGATCATCGAGTTTCAATACGAAGTTGGAACCGCGATCCGGGTTCGGCACCGCCGCACAGGTAATGTGGAAGCGACCGTGTGCGTCCGCAGTGGCTTTCAGACCGTTAGCGGTGACCACGCGCGCACCCGGTACACCACCCTCACCGGCGTCCTGGTAACCATTCAGGTTTTTATCGTCAAACACCTTACCGATCACATCGGTACAGTCGAAGGTCGGGTCTGGAACCACACGCACGGTCGCCGACGCCTCGCCAGAAAGCTGCTGGGCAGACAGTTCATTGAACATGCGCGCCCGGTTGATGTACTCACCTTCACCAACACCGGAACCGACCACCAGCAGCAATTTCATGCTGTGGGTTTGCTCGGGCTCTGCACGCAACTGCGACCACTGCAACTGCAGCCCGTTGACCTCGGGCTCCATGGGCTCACCGTCCAGGTTCGCGGATCCGGCCACATACTTGAAGCCTGCGGGGAAGTAATCCACCAGTTGCAGGTCCGTTAGTGCCACGGGCAGAGAATTGTTGAAGGAGATGGTATAGGGCACCAGCTGGCTGCGTGTCACATTCAACATGGCGGCAGTTTTGGTCAGCGCCAGAGCGCCGTCCAGCTGCGGATCCAGTGCAATGTGGTTGTTAAACAACTGGCTGCTACCGGGCTGATTACTGTCATCCAGGTTCAGGCGCAGGTAGTAGTCGGTCTCACTGCTGCGTGCATCCACGTCCACAGGCGGCGGCGTCGCCGAAGACTGAACCTCACAGTGATCCGGTGTCGCCGGATTCATATCCGCCGCACTGCCAAGACATGCCGCCACATCGAAGCTGCCGGTATCCACACCGGTTTGTGGTGGAATGATTTGCGATGGGCCAGACACGTAGTCGTCGCTGGGCACATCCACTTCGATCAGGTAGTCCGCGTTGATTGCACAGGCGGCACTACTGAAGTTGACATCAAACTTGTAGAAACCGCCGGTGAGCGTGACCTGATTTTGCTGCTTGGCATCATCAAAACAGCTGTCCGGCAGCGGCTGACCACTGGCGGCACTCAACAAGCGCACACGGGCACCGTTGACTGGCGCACGCAGTACCGAATCGTAAATTGCACCGTTGGGGGTAATCGGCAGGTTCAGGTTCTGCGGATTCGCCCCGGACTCGACGTAAATGTTGAGGATCTGCTGTGCTCCGTTGGTGTAATCGGAACTGGCGGTACCGAGAGAGGCCGTAGAACCACTCGCATTCGGGGCGAGATAACGAATCTCGTAACTGATACCGGACACATTGGCGCCGTCCATATTCGGCACCAGTCCATCAAATATGAAGAAGCCATTTTCATCGCTCTGTACGGTTTCCAGCAGCGCATTGTTGAAATACAGCTCGACATTCCAATTACTGAGCAGCGACTCATCCGCGTCGAGCGTTTCATTGAAGTTGCCGTCGTGCCACAGATAACCGGAAAGGTTGGCGATACCCGGGGTACCACCGATATCGATGGAGACGATCGCCTCGTTGTACATCGCCGGATCATTCCACTGCACCTGAGCGGTGTTCACCACCGAGGTACCAATCGCAAGATTTGGCCCCAGGCGCGCCTGGAAGCGCAGGGTCGCCACTTCGTCCGGTTGCAGGTCACCATAGTTGGTACTGTAATCCACGGTAATAACGGAACCGTTGACGGTCACACCACCGGGCTGACCATTTACCAGCGCAGAATCTGCCACATAAGTGAGTACGCCGTCGCCCGCGGCAAGCAGGTCATCGCGAATCACGATAAGGCTGGCCGGTACACTGCTGATATTGGTTACCCGCACCAGATATTCCAGGATCTTGCCAGACTCGGCATCGCCACCGCCGACGACCGCAACTTCTTTGGTAATCGATAGCTGCTGAGCGTCTCCTACTACAACCTCGGTGGGCTGGGCGCCGTTACTGCTGTTGCCGTCGGCATCGGTGAGGGTGAGCGGCATCTCGACGCTGTACACGCTGCCCTGGTTGCTGATGATGGTGCCGCGTTCGGTATCCGCGTTGACCATCACATCAAACTCAATCACGGCAGTTTGCGCACTGGTAATAATGCCTTCGCCGGTAGCGGGCAACGGCGGTGTCAGATCGTCACTGCTAATGGCGAGTCCAGTCTCCAGCGGCGACTCGCCACCGTTATCCGCCACATCAAACCCGTTCAGCGTTGTGCTGTTCGCCACGTAGCTGGTACCGGCCGGGACCAGGTCAACCAGCCGCGCTTCGGTTGCATCTTTACCGCCCATATTGGCGACGGAGATGGTGTAGCGCAGCACATCTTCCGGGTCCACAATGCCGGCAGACAGGTTGTCGACCACCAGCTGTACGGTTTTGGTAACAACCAGCAACGGCACGTCACCGACGATATCAATGGTGGGGTCATCCACGGTGGTGGTGGCCGGATCATCCGACGGACGTTCCGCGAAGGCGCCGCTCCCGGCACCGTCACCATTGGCGAAGGCCTGGTTGGAAATCACGGTACCGTCGTTTACGTCGTTGATCACAACATCAAACGTAATCACCGCCGGCGCCGCACCGCTGGCTGCGGCAATCACCAGACCGCTCTCTTCACCCGGTGTCTGTACGCTGATACCGGCGGCCAGCGCAGTAGATCCGCTGACATCGGCAACCTGTGCACCGTTCAGCGTGGTGGAGTTCGCTACATAAGTTGTGTTGCCCGGCACCAGGTCGCGCAGGATGGTATTAATTGCGTCTTCACTACCGGTGTTTTCGATGGTGAGTGTGTAACGTAGGCTGTCGCCCGGTGCCAACACATCAGGGTCGCCGGTCAGATCCTCGGAGGTTTTCTGAATCACCAGCCAGGGCGCGGAGTTGATCAGAGTTTCGGTCGGGTCTTCACTGCCGCCCACAGACGGATCATCACTGGACGCAAACACCACGTCGCTCATGCTGAGCTGCGCCTGATTGAGCACCACAGTGCCGCTGGTAATCACCGGCACCAGATCCACGTCAAACGTGACGGTGATGGTATCTCCCGCTTCTCCCGCCTTGGCAATTGCCAGATCGGTTACCTCAAGCAGACCACTGGCCTGCGCCCCGCCGTCGGCGACAATATTGACCGTCGCGCCCGCAGGTGCGGAAACATCGCGCAGTGAATCAACCTGGAACATCGCGCTGCTATTCAGGCGATCCAGTTCGTCGCGCAGTACAAACGCGTCCAGAGGCACATCGCTGACATTCTGAATTTCAATGCTGTAACGCAGGTGATCACCGGGACTGGCCTCTGCGCCGGACTGACCGGTGGTCACGTTGAGCACCGACTTACGCACTTCGAGGATCGCCGACAGAACGGTGAAGGTATGGCTGTCCTCGTGATCAACCACACCGGGGGTGCCGTCTGTCAGTGCGCGCTGATAGGCGAAACGCTCCGCCGCTGCTGCAGCGGCGCTGTACCACTGGGTAGCACCGGCAATATTGGTCAGAGTGGTGTCGTTGATGTTATCGCCGTCCAGCTCGACCTGATAAACCAGGGTCAACGCATCGCCGGCCGCGAGTTCGTCGTCGGTCTGCAAGCTCGCGGAGAATTCACAAGTAGGTGTACCGTCAACAAAGGTGACCGCGAAATCACTGGCCACCAGAGCAACCGTGGAGCCATCGGCCTTCTGGATCGCCGCCGACTGAATCACCGGCTGCACGTCGCACATACCGCCCGGCTCCGGATTTGGCAGCCAGTCGGTCAGTGTCACATTCCACGCGCTGGCAGAACTGTTGTTGCGTACGGTCAGGGTAAAGTTTTCCGGCGTGCCCACCTGGATGGTTGCCGGGCCGGTTTTCTCCACCTCCAGTTCCGCATGTACGATGGTCACCGGGTTGGCGTCACCACCGGTGGTGGTATCGTCACCGAGACGCGTCACACCGTTGCTGTAGTCATACCAGGCGCGGTTAACAAAGGGGTCGGTGCGGCTTTGATTGTTTGCGGTATTCAATACCTCGACCGTTACCTCGACCTCGACCTGCGCGCCGGCGGGAACATTCAGCCCACCACTGGTGTCTGCAAGCACCAGATCATCATCGGTTCCACTGTTGCTCAGCGTATTACCACCAACAACATTGGCGGAAACAAATGCGAGATCCACGCCCGTCGCCGCCAGGTTGTCCATAATGCGCACATCTTCCAGCGCAACATTTACTGGTGTCGCGGGCACGGTCAGGATGTAGGTCAGCTGTTCACCGATCGCCACGGATGTCTGCGACGTCGCTTTACTCAGCACGCCGGCTACCGGCGTGGTCAGGTTAAACGTGGCGACATCAGAAGGGCCGTACTCTTCACGCCAGTCTACCGCGCTGTTGGCCGGCACCTGATCATTGTCGAACGAGTAATAACGCGTTACTTGCGCGCTGTTGGTCAAGGTCAGGCCGGCGCCGAGGTCGGCATCACCAGTAACTTGGTAGACCACTCGCAAGGTTTCGCCCGCCGGAATCGCAGCGTTGGCAGCGGGATCGAAGTCCCAGGTCGCGGTACCACTGGCCAGATCATAGGTTGGCGTCAGGGTGATACTGGTCGCCGCGTTGACCAGCGTCGCACTTTGCATGCTAACCCCGCCATCGCGCAGGCCAGTGGGCAATACATCTTCCAGCACCACATCGTAGGCCGGTGCGTTGCCGGCATTGGTAATATCGATGGTGTAAGTGGCCGTCTCACCGGCTTGAATTTCGGTATCGCCGTTAATAGCAGTCACCGCAGACTTACTCACAGTGAGCAATGGCTGCAATGCATTTACGCTGGCGCTGGTGGTCAGCGGCGCACCCGGTGCGCTCCCCACCAGATAATTCAGGGTTACGACGTTGTTCAACGCCTGCGAAACAGGCTGCTGTGACAGGGCGTCACCATTCAGCACGCGGGCGCGATAAGTAATCGTCAGGAAGTCGTTGGTATCGCTGCCATCCGCCGGGTTGCTGAGTGAACCCAGATCCCAGGTAACGGTGCGCTGATCGGCGCTGACTGTCGGAGTGGGCGGTGTGGCAGCGGGGGTACCGAAGAACTCTGCACTCAGCACGCCGACAAATGCCATACCCTGGGGCAGCGTATCCTCCAGCACGACACCATCGTGGTCGCCCTCAACGAGGTCAACCTGTAACTGGTAATCGACGGTGTCACCAACCCGCAGATTGCCATCGTCATTCCAGCTGTCAGCCTGACGGGTCTTCTGCAGATCGATATCGTAATCGACACCGAAACCGCTGGTATCGCCACTGCAATAGGTATTGGGCGGGGTAACGCTCGGACAGCCGGCCCCGGTACGTTCACGGTCACCGGGATAAGTGCCGGTGAGCGAGGTCCAGTCCACCAGCGCACTGTTAACGATATCCGTAGCGGTGATGCTGTTTACATCGGTCTGATAGGTAACGACCAACACGCTACCCGCCGGGATCTCCACGGAACTATCGCCGTTATCGCGGCCCCAGTTCAGGGTATTGCCACTGACCGAAGGTGTCGCATTGAACCCGGCAAGCGCGCCGCCATCCAGCAACGCAACCGCAGAGCCATCCACGTAACTGAGTTCCGCCGGCAGGACGTCGGCAATGTTGGTATCGAACGCGGAAGCGTCACCATCGTTGGTAATGGTGAGGGTGTACTCCAATACATCACCAGTGGCCGCAGGCTGTCCGGGGTCAGTCAGGTTGGCGACATCTTTGACTACGGTAAGGTTTGGCTCAACCACAGTGAACTCGGCCGGCGCACTGCTGCCGCCATCCACAGCGCTGCCACCCGCCTGATAGCTATAGGCGGCAACGTTTGCCACCGGTGTGGCACTGGCACTGACATTCTGCGTGTTAGCCACCCAGGTGGTCAGGGTGATCACTGCCTGCTGACCCGCAGGAATATCGCCGATGGCCCAGCTCAGGTCCTGCCCGCTCTGCACCGGTGCGAGCGCGAGAGCGGCACCATTCAATTCGACCGTAGCATCGACGTATTGCAGCGCCTGATCCAGCGTATCGGTAACACTCACCCCACTCAAAATACCGTTCACCGGTGCACCCGGTACGGTGATGGTGTACACCACTTCTTCCCCAATGGTGGCCTGGGTTTTCGATACAGTTTTGGTGGGCGCCTCAACCTGGAAGTTGTTGGTCATCCAGACACTGTCGGCAGCTACCGGGTTAATCGCGACATATTCTCGCGCATCCGCCGGATCCAGAGTTTCCCGGGACCAGTAGGCAACAAGCGAAGCGGCGTTGGACCAGGTCTGGTCCGGCGCGACGTCGGTATAAAAACCAATCTGATAATTCACGGTGACGCAGCTGGCCGGGTCGAGGGCAACGTTCAGAGAAAACGCCATTTCGCCATCGCGCCCTGCAGGTGCCGTGTAATTGTAATCGGCTGCGCCCAGCGCGGTGCCATCGATGGCAACCGCGATGTTGCTAATAGAGCCCTCATCCAGCTCTGCCGGGAGGTCGTCGTTCAGGGTCACGCCGTAAGCTGGCGCATCACCGACGTTACAGGCCTCGATCGCGAACTGCATGCTGTTGTTGACGATATCCACCAGATAGGCGGTGGCAGAAGACTGGCCATCGCCCACGATGCTGCCACTGGCCGGCAATACCGTTCCGGTTTTGGTCAGCGCGGTAATCTGCGGCTGCAGTACTTCCACACTGGCGGCATCGGGCGTGGTAGATGCGGCAACGCCTGTGGCGTAGGTGTAACCCAGGGTGGCCTGGTTGTTTAGCACGGTGGATGTGGGGGTAGCTGCCGGGCTATCGCCGGCACCGTGTTGCACCCGCGCGCGGTAAACAATAACGAGGGTATCGTTCGCCGGGTTCCGGTCCGCCGTGTTGGTGATATCACCTAGAGTCCAGGTCAGGGTACCGGTCTGGTCCGCGCTGGGTACGTTAGCCGCGGGAATATCTGCGTAGGAAAATACTCCACTCGCGGTATAGGGTGCGCTGGTAGCACCATGGATACTCACTACATTCACGAACGCCAGACCCGGGTCCAACACATCGGTCACCACGACGTCGCGATTCAGCCCTTCGGACAAGGTGAGTTCCAGCTGATAGGTCACGGTGTCGCCGGCACGGGCGTTGGTATCTGCGGTGGTGGCGATGCCACTACTCCAGGTATCGCTCAGCACCGTCTTTGTGATGGCCGAATTGTCGACGCTCGTCATCAACAGCTCGTCGACAATAAAATAATCATTCAGCGCGGTAGTATCCGGCGCATCATTGCCGGTGCGCTCTTCCACGTCAGCGCCATCCAGTGAGGTCCAATCGGCAACGATACTGTTGCTCAGGTCGCTGCCATCCACGCCATTTACGGCCACCTGATAGGTCAGCGTAAGCGTGTCACCAACCGCAATATCCAGCTCTTGCCCGCTGCTGCGCCCCCAGCTCAACACATCGCCACTCACCGAAGGTGCCAGCGCAGTTGTGTTGCCGCCCACAGTAATCTGTGCGCTGCCCGCCACCAGGGTTTGGCTAGAGGTGAGGGTGTTTTCAATCGCGAGATCGTAGGCCGTGGAGGTACCGTTGTTGGCCAGTGCGATGGTGTACTGCAGTACATCGCCACCAAAGGCACTGGTGCCACCGCGGGAATTGTTCACCACGCTGGTCGTGGCAGCAATATTCGGCTCGACTACGGTGAGTGCTGCGGTGGTGTCCGCAGTTCCCGCATCGCTACTCTGGGCACCGCCCTGGGTACGGCTGTAGGTGTAACTGGCGGTGTTCGTGAAGGTGACCGCGTCCTGGTTTTCCATACGGTTTTTCAGGCGTACCTGCACGGTAACTTCCGCCTGCTGATTGGCCGGAATATCGATACCGGTCACCCCTTCTACCAGCACGAGACTGTTGGCGCTGCCGGTGTTACTCAGGGTGTAATTGATACCGTTTACCAGCGCCGTTGCGCCAACCAGTTCGAGGTTGGTCGGCAGCTGATCGTTCACCTGCACATCGTAAAGCGGTGCCGGTACCGTGGCGGCAGGCACCAGAATGCGATATTCAAAAACCTCACCAATCGCCACTTGGCTGACGCCAGTGGGGTTTTGCTTATCCAGCGCCCCCGGCGAAATAATTACCACATCCGTTGGGTTAATCGGTCCCTGGGGATCGGCCTGGTTAACCACGCCATCGGCATCGTTCGGGTCATCACTCAACGCTGAGAAAGCCGTACCACTAATATCGTCATCGTCCGCATCCATCCGCGCCTGGTTACTGACCACGTCACCGGTGCTGAGTGAATTCAGGACATTTACCTCGAACTCCACCGCTATCGAGGCGAGGGCCGTACCGGGGAGCACATCCAAGTCACCGCTGATGGTCAGCAGGCCGGCACCGTTAAAGGTACAGGTGGCACCCGCCGGGCAGGTCGCCGCATCAACCGCCGCGGAAGCCAAGTCAAAGCTAGCCGCATTGAGCTGATCGGTGATCACCACGTTGTAAATATTTTCATCGAGGTTAAACAGACGCAGGCGATAGCGCAGACGGTCACCCGGCGCCGCCGAAGCAGTCGGGGACTGGCCGGTGGTGACGTTGCTGACGGTCTTCTCGAAGTAGTAACCGGACAGCGCTGCGGTTACCGAGGCGGCATCCTGCTCGTCGTCGGTTCCGATGGTGCCATCCGAGCGAGCTCCGGTGTACTGGATGCGATTGTTGTTCGTGCTGTTATCGTTGTACCAGGCGGTAGCCGCGGCCACATTGGTGAGCACATCGCCATCTACCGGGGCGGTTGCCGACGACACATCATCCAGCTGACTGGTATACACGATCTCCAGTACCGCGTTGGCCGCGAGGCCACCCGCCTCATCCGTTAACGCGATGGACATCAACCCCGCATTCGCGCCATTTGCGTTGTAGGTCAGGGTGTAATCGTCACCTTCGGTCAGCGTCACACCACCCAGGGTAACGCTCTGCACAACAGGGTCTGTCTCCCGCATACCCACCGGCAGCAGGTCTTCAACCTCAATATTCCAGGCCGGTGATCCGCCCACATTTTGTACACTGATGGTATAGGTCGGCGTGTCGGCGAAGTTGATCGCACTGGCATCGGTGGTTTTGCTCAACACCAGATCCGGTGCGGAAATACTCAACAGCTGGGCAACGCCGTTTTCACCGGGTAACGGATCGTAGAAGGTGCCGTCGATTACGCGACCGAACCGCCATTCGGCGACATTGGTAAACGACTTGCCAATGCTGTTTAGCGGCGTGTCATCCAGCACCACCTCGAGCTCAATATGAATCTGGGCACCGGCAGGAAGAACACTGGGGTCATTGATACGGAAGGTCAGCAAACCAGGGTTGTTTGCTGGGCCGCTGTTACTGAACGAGTAGGCGGAGGGCGACATCGTGGTAATTGCACCGCTGGTATCCTCGTAAAACAGCCGCACATCCAGCAGGTCCAGGTCCACACCCAGCGCTGCGGCAGAGAGGTCGTCCTCAATCTGAATACCCTGGATATCGTTCAGGGAGCCGAAGTCCTGCAGCACAGTGCCGGTAACCGGATCGAACAGTACCGGGATGTCCAGGGTGTACACAAACGGTACACCGACCGAGACCGATGCAATCGGGTTGCCGGCCAAGTCGGTGGCCTGCTTCTCGATTTTTTCAACCGGGATGATCAGGTCCTGACAGCCTTCGCGCACGGTGCTGAAGTCGGAGCCATTCACCGCCCACACCGACGCCTTGCCTTCCACATTCGCACAGGCAAAGTTACCGCCGAAGCAGACGTTATCAAAAATAATCAGGGTTCCTTCGGGGGCACCGGCAAAGTTCAGGGTGGACTCGAGGGGCACGTCACAGGAGAAATTTTGTACGGTACAGGAGCGGTCAATGGACAGCTGGTCGGCCGGCGCCATGGTGCGGCCGGTACCATCGGTAGTGGTGTAGTAAGGGCCATCGATCAAACAGCCACTGGGCGTTCCCGGGGTGCCGGGCAAAGCGGAGTCGGTGGCAAAGTCGGTGGTCTTAAAGGAAGCTGCGAGCGCGACCTGGGCAAACGCGAACGACAGGAGAAATGCGAATAACACCCGCACCCAATTTCGGGACAGGCCGAATTCGGAGCATATAGCCCAGCCTTCCTGGCAAGAATTCGAGGTTTTCGGTCCAATCACATCTGGCTTCATTGTTTATTTTTCGTCGCAAATCAGGTTTTAAGCTCCGCGCACAAGACGCTCATGCACGCAAACCGTACACACACTGCCCGGTGATGCGACTTTACCGATATGCTGAAAAGGAGGGCGTGAAGCAAGTCAAAATTGCGGTAGCCAGAGGAGAACTTTTTCTACGTTTGCCAAATAGTTCTCAAGTAAAGCTCAGGTAACTTCTTAAGAAATGACAGAACCACCCAGGGGAGACCTGGGTGGTTATTTTTTAACCCGACCGCTAGGCTGCGGGCAGGAAGTCGATCGGGTACAGGATGGTGATGGTCGGCACGCCGGCCTTCTCACCAAAGTTAAACCGCTTCACCCGAGCCACGATCTTGCTGTCGAGCGCCGGAGAGTCCATATCACTGGTCTCCACCGCCGCCAGTGACACGGAGCCATCCGGCAGAATGGTAATACGCAGTACCATTTTGCCCTGCAGCGCCGGGTTGTTACGCAGCTCGCGGTTGTAGATCCGGTACAGGGCCGACTTGTAGCGGTCGAACACGATCTGGATCTCTTCGTCGGTACGGGATGGCCCCACACCATCGCTGAGCGGACGGTCTTCGCCGGCAAAATCACCCTCGGTGCCAATACCACTGGACACCCGCGAGAAGCTCACCCCATCCAGCGCAGAACCTACACCGCCAGAATTACGGCTGAGTGCTGACGTGTTGATACCATCAGACCCGGACGTCGCCGCAGCGGTAATCAGCGAGCGCTGACTGCGGTTTTCCTTCTTGCCCGCGGTGCTGAGCTGCGTCTGGTTACCCAGGCGATTGTCGAGATCGTCCTGAATAAGATCCTGGAAGTTGTCCTTGAAAGCCAACACACCTGCGCGCTCAACCTTCTTACGCACCTGCTTCCGCTCAACATTAGACGGCTTCGGCTCTTCCTTCGCCACCTGCTGCTTGGGCTTCTCCAGATCCCTGACTTTCTCTTCCGGCTTTTTCACCACCGGCTGCGGCTTCGGTTTGGGCTTTTTCTTCTCCAATACCAGTTTGGCCAGACGCTCTGGCACCTCGACAACCTCATCTTCATCCGGCTCCGGCAGCTGCCACATGTGCACGCCGAACCCGAGGAAGAAGGCCAACAACAGACAGGCCAACACACTTCTGCGGAAACGGCGCTCGTCATCACCGTTGGTACTCCACGGCATAACGCCGTCTCGGAAGGCGGAGTCTTCCAGCTCACGAGTGACCTCGTACTGGTAGTGCACCTCTTCTTCTGCCTGGCGGATCTCACGGAATTCCGCATCCAGGTCGAACAGTTCGTCCCGGCAATCTTCCACCTGCTCCTGCAGTTTGCTCTTGCGCTCGTGCAGCAGATTAATATTGGCGTGATAGATGCCAACCGTTTTCTGCAGGCGGTGTATCAACGCCTTGGACGCGTCCTGCTTGTAGTGCTCCGCCCAAAACAGATCACCCGCGCCCGCCTCTTCCAGCTTGTTGAGACGATCGGAAATCTCATCCAGCAGCTGATGCTTGGCTTCATCCTGATGCAAGGCTTCGAGCTTGCCATCAACTTGCCCACACTCTTCTTCGAGTGCAGCCAGATGCTGACGGACCTCTTCCTGCCTGACGGTCAGTGCCTGTTTTTGTTGATGAAATTTATTCACAAACGCTCACTAACTCTGAGATGCTTTTTGAATAACCGCGAGGGAAATCCGCGTGTATCCGGCATTAGTACAGCTGGACATGACCTTTTTCAGAATGCTGAACGGTACGGTGCGATCCGCGAGGATATTCACTTCCGGCGGTTCCGCCAGCAAGGCTGCCGCCTCTTCCGTTACGTCCTCACCCGCCGCTGCACGCTCGGCAAGCGCCAATTTGGCCTCTTCCAGCTCTGACTCCGCCATGGTCGTAGCCTTGCCTACTTCCTGGATCATGGCCTGCTGAATCGCCTCGATCACCAGCTCTTCACTCTGGAACAGGTCCGCGGTGGTCATCACCGGCTTGGCCTCGATCAACACCTCATCGTGGGTGACCATCAGGGTGACCGTCTCCCGCGGCTTGGACTCTACAACCGAGTCCGGCAAGGTAATGACCTTGGGCGCCTCGATGGCTTCGTCACTCGCGCTATTGGTCAGCAGGAAGAACACCAGAATCGTGAACACATCCATCAGGGACGTCAGATTCATACCCGGTGTCTTGCGCTTGCGGCTGCGCGCCATGCGCTTCATGCGTCTACTTTCACGTTTCACGGCGCGTCTCCCAGGGAAATATCGGGAAAGAGTTCCATTACTTCTGGCTTGGCATCGGGATCAGGCTCACCGCCCTCTTCCGGCGTAGGCATCACCTCCGCGCTGCGCACGACATCCATCACACCTACCAAGTGCTCGTAGGCCACTTCCGGCTCCATCAATAATGTGGAATCGGTCTTGTCCGGGTAGCTCTCTTTAATCCGCAGCAGGTACTCGCGCAGCTTGGCCAGGTCATACACTTCCTCTGTGGGCAGTACGATTGGCAAACCAAACTCATCCAGCGGAATTTCCACTTCGCCCTCGGCCGCCACTGTATCGCTTGCGGCTTCGCCCTGATTCAGATTGGGGAAGCGCGCAATAACCTTGTCGCCATCGCTCAGTTCCAGCACATCCTTGCGCACCACCACTTCGAGGGTTACGCCCGGATCATCAGTCGCACCACCGGCACCACTGGGCATATTCAGCTCGAGGATGGTCACCCGAGAAAATACAGCGGATACCAGCAGGAATGGCACCAGCACCACCATCAGGTTCAGAAAGGCGGTGATGTCCAGCTCCGGAGCCTCTTTGGCTCTGCTGTGACGCCTGCTTCTCATTACACTGATTCCGCGTTGGATGTTTCTTCAGGTTTCGCTACGGTCGTTTTCTTTTGGGCTGCGCGGGTCTGTTCGACGTCGCGATTCTGCGGCTTGTCAGCGCTCTCAGCCTTTTCTTCCTTTGGTACATCGCTGCGGCGACGAGTGCTCGAAGACATAATGTTCAGTGCTTTTACCGAAACCATTTCCAGGCTGTCGACGATCTGCCCGGTCAGAGAGTTCAGCAGCGCGTGTACGATCAGCAGGGCAATACCCACCATCAGGCCGAAGGCGGTGGTGTTCATCGCTACGGAAATACTGGCAGACAGCAGGTCGGCCTTCTCCGCCGGGTTGGCGTTAGCAACCGCGGTAAAGGCTTCAATCAGACCCATGATGGTACCGAGGAGGCCGAGCAGCGTGGCGATGTTAGAACCAAGCGCGACATAAGGCGTGCGCTTTTCCAGCTGCGGAATGGTTTCCATGATGCTCTCTTCCATCGCGATTTCGATGTCTTCGCGACGACGGACCGCACCCTGACGCTCCAGTCCCATGGCAAGCAGGCGACCCACACCGGTGTTATCTTCCTTCACCAGATTGCGCGCACGATCAAAATCACCGGACTTCAACACCGGCTGAAGCTTTTCCCAGGCATTGCGGTTGGTGCGACGCTCATACACCAGGCGAATATAGCGTTCGATCGCTACCGCGGCGCCGAGCGCGAATACCACCAGAATGGGGTACATGAATGCACCACCAGTCTGAAAAAACGCGATTACGCTATTAAAGAAATCCATCACTTTTCCTCTTGGTTTTCTTTCTCGGGCCCGCGGTTGCTTCCGCCTTGCCTTCGTTTTGACCCTTAGGGTCGTGTTTTAGTTAACAGGGTGATCAATCGTCCGTGAGGCTGAGCTGGTAGAACTCGAGTTCTCGCGAAAAGACCTCTTTGTCCAACGGCTGCAGGCTCGGGTCCAGCAAGCTGGAGTTGAGTCCATTTTCCACACCGACTTCCGAACTCTTCCACGGCACGATGTAGAGCGATTTTGGCGCTTCCTTGTTACCAATAATGGAAATACCGGAAAGCTCTTTCACTTCTTTGTCGACTTTACCTTCGCCTTCTTCCTGCGCGACCGCAGTGAGGCTACTCATCAACAAGAAAATTACCGCAAGTGGACGCAAAACACTGTTCATCAGTTCACTCTCCGCTTGAGGTCGGTTACCCAGATGGCGACCTTGGCGTCATCTGGCTGATATTGAAGATATCGCTCGAACTGGGCCAGAGCACAGTTGGGCTCCTGCAGGTAAAGGTCACACAGAATACCCAGGTTCTTGATCAGCGGCAGGTTGTCCGGATGCAACTGCAGTGACTTGGAATAAGTCGCGCGGGCTTCTTCAAAGCGCCCCTGACGCCGGTAAAGAACGCCAAGTTCATTACTGGCCACAGGATCCAGCGGTGCCGCGCGCAGAGCTTCCAGAAAAGACTCTTCCGCATGCTTCTCATCGCCTGTGCGGTAGTAGGCAATACCGAGGTTGACGTAGGGTGCGGAAAGCCTCTGCTCTCGTTCGACCACGGTTTGCAGCAGGGCAATCGCTTCGGGATAACGTTCACCCTGCAGATACTCCACTGCCGCCGTGAAGTCCCGATTGACACTACCAGAAACCTTTACATCCAATGGATTTACCGGACCTCGGGCGGTCTGCGGGCCGCTGGCACACGCGGCAAGCAGTTGCAGCAACACCAGGACCAGACCCAATTTTCCCAGTCGCGCGACCCGCGGCAATGACAATGACAATGACAACACAGTACGCATCAGCCCTGATCCTCCTGGGTCGAATTATCCGCGATAACCGCGTCGCTTTCTGTGACAGGTTCTTGCGAGACTACTGCGCCGGTTATCACTTCGGTCGTCGAATTTTCTGTTTCCGGTACCGGGACTGTTTCAGGTAGCGGGACTATGGTCATCACAATATTGCCGGCATCTTCCTGGCGTTCGTACCTGGCAGGCACCAGACCCGCGAGCTGACCAATACTTTTTGCCACCCAGTTGTTGTAAATGCCCGCAGCCATCAGGTCGATATTTTTCTCGTGTACCGAGATCGCTCGCTCCTCAAAGGGATAAATCTGCTCCTCCAACGCCAACTCATATTCCTCAAGCTCAAGCGCACTGAGGTTGGTTGGCCGCTCTGAATCTTTCAGCGCCTGGCTGAAATGCAGGTAGATTTCCCCGAGGTAGAAGGTGGCCGCGGCGGTAACATCAGCCACCTGGTAATCAATGAGGTCACTAAACGCTTTGGTTGCCGCTTGCATGCGTTCGCGCTTGGCATTCAGGTTACGCTCCAGTGGCGCGACCAGCGCAATTTGCGCGAAGGCATCAAACTTGGGTTCCGCCAGTTTCAAGGCTGCGCTGCCACCCAGATAACGCGTGCGGTCGTTGCGCTCGTTACCACCGCGCAGCTCGATGCGCACTATGTCACCCAGAGTGTTGAGGTACGCCTGCTGATTGCCGCTGTTCAAGTAGATATCGGCAATCTTCTGGCGAGTCTCCAGGGCTGGCTCCATTGGGTGCGGGAACAGCTTCACGTAGCGGTTGAGAACCGCCAGCGCTTTATCGAAATTCTTCGCGGCGCTATACAAGCTCGCGGCCTGCGTGAGGGCCTCGCGACGCACGTCCTCATCGTCAGATTCGCGTTCAATACGCTCAAACTCCGCACCGGCAAGCAGCAGCTGACCACTTTCCTGGTAAACCACCGCAAGCTTTTTGGTAACTTCTTTCTGCAGCTCGTGCTGCGGATGGTTGCTACGGAAAGCCTGCAGTACGCTGGCCGCGCGTCCCCAGTCCTGCAATTGAATCAGGGATGCCGCCGCATCGTACTCGGCGGTGGCAAGGATGGAAGCCGTCGGTGCGGCCTGGCGAATACGCAGGAAATGCTCCGCAGCCGCGAGGTGCTGCTCCGCTTTGCGCGCCTGATCACCCTGTTGGTAAATGGCCCCGGCCAGGTTTTCGATAAGATCTTGTCGATCTTTCGCATCCACAGCGGTCAGGCTAAGCGCTTCGCGATAACCCGCTTCGGCATCTGCGTACAGCTCGGTATCGAAGGAAGCGTGGGCAACCAGCAACCAGGCAGAGCGCTTGATTGCCTGATCGGCCGCTGGGAATTTTTCCAGCAACAGGCGACCGTTTTGAATAGCCTCCGGGAAACTTTTTAGCTTGTACAAATCATCCACAGCACCGAGCAAAATTTGTGGAGCCTTGGCGTGCTGCGGGAAAGTCTCGGAGAACGTCAGAGACGAACGAATGATTTCTCGCTGCAGCGCAACCTTATCTGCGCGACCAGCGTTGGCCAGCCCGTTCTTGAGGTGCTCACGGTAAGCAAACACCGCGGCGTAACCCGCCTCACTGGCATTCTCATTAACGGCATGATTCGGGTAGTGATACGCGGTGCGCTCATACTCGCGGGCAGCATTGAGGAAATCCTTGTTTTCCAGCATCAAGCCGGCGAGCTGGTAATTGATTTCCGGCGCCTTCGGCTTATCCGCGAAGGACGTGAGGTAACGTCGGTACCAGTGAATCGCCTCGGCATAATTTTCGCCGCGCTTCTTGGCGAACTCTTTGTCCTTCGGCTTCACATTCTGGTAAGCCGCATGATAGTGGCTCGCCAGGTCAATCAGGTTGGTCTGCTGGAATTCTATGACCTCTGCGTATTCTGCAATATCGAACACCGTCCAGTACTGCGCGTCCAGCGCGTAGGTGTTGGCAAAGTCTTTCTTCGCTTCCAGTACCAGACGAGGGAAGCCACCCTTCTGGTAAATTTCGATCACACGAATAGAGAAATCAGGCGCGACCTTGTGCAACGGATTGCGCTCCACAAAAGTATCGTAGGACTTGGCAGCGTCCTGGTAGCGGCGCTTGTCCAGGTAGTACTCGCCAAGGTGGCTGTATACGTAGGACTCATAGTCCCGTGCGCCTTTACGGGAAAAATAGTCAACGATCGACTCCGCACCGCCCAAATACGAGAAGCTCAGGCTGATAACACGGAAGGTATCTTCGATATGCTTGCGTTCGGTTTCGTTGGCCTTCTGCTCAAAATCGTAGCCTTCCGCCACCTTGTAATCGAGCATGCCAACAAAATCGTCGAGCGCCATTTCGTACATATCTTGTTTGAATAGCGCCCAGCCACGTTTGTACATGGCAAGTTCGTAAAAACTGGAAACCTCACCCATGGCCACAACGCGACCGTAAGATTCCTCTGCGTCGAGATACTTTTTACGCGTGAAGTAATATTCACCAAGACGGAAATAGGACTCATCCAGGTGGCGCGATGCCGGATACTTGGCCACCAACTGACGCAGTACCGTCACAGCCTCCTCAATTTCGCCAGTTTCCTCATAAGCGCGAGACAGCTGGTACATCACTTGGTCATTGCGCTCGTAGAGCGGGTATTGCACCAGCAATTTTTGATACAGCGCGATGGCTTCGCGGGCATTCGCAGCGAGCAGTGCATCGGGATCATCACCCGGCACCGATACTTCGGTATCGCTTGCGAGGCCGGTCAAATCGACGGAACCACTGGCTCGCGCCTCGAAGTCGGACTGCGCCTCATCGCTTCCGCGGGCAACACCAGCAAGCGCCACTTCTGAGCTCGCAGCGGCTGCAGAAACGCCCGCGAGTTCAGGCGCATCCAGATCTGCACTGGCAGTCGCCACTTTTGTATTCGCATGCTGGTTGGCCGCGGCCACTTCGCCCTCGGACAGGATGCGAGTCTCGTTGCTGTTCGGTAAAATGCCCGCTTCCGCGCGATGTGCCTGTTTGATTTTCAGGTCCGCGATTCGGCGAATCGCCTCGGGCGTCAGCGCGGTTTCCGGTGTTTCCTGCAGGTATTTCTGATAGCTCGCCAGGGCCTTTTCAAGACTCCCATCAATATGGGTTTCACGAATTTCAATATCGACGCTCTGCAGGCTACCAATGGTCTTGCCACTGTTACTGGCACAGGCACTCAATAGCAGCGCCGCTGAAGCGGCAGTGACCAAACCCAGGCTTCGATAATGCGACGCCATGGCTTTCTTCAACACGCCGGAATTATTCATCGCCGGCTCCTTCTACCTTTTCACCCTGCGATTGCGGAGCCTCGAGTTCCGGTGGGTTATCCACAGGCAAAGCCTCGCCGTCGGCGTCGTTGGCCGCAGGCTTGGTTTGTTCAAACTGCTGCTGATACGCCTCCACTTTGCGCGCGTCTGCGCGCTGCTCCTGCAACTCATTGGCACGGTCATAGCTATCGGCCAGCGCGAAGCGGGCCTTGATCTGGTAGCTCTCGAGCTGCGCACGACGCTGATCCAATTCGTTAATCGCCAGTTGCTCCAGCATTCGACCCTGACGTGCCATCAACTGATCAATACGTCGTTGTGCGCGATTCAAGCCCGCGCGCAAGCTGACGATCTGATCCGTATAGCCTTCGTAACTGTGGGTGGCTGCCTGGCGACTGCGCACGTAGCGCTGATAGGTTTCCTGCAAGGTGGCAATCACCACATCCAGCTCCTGCAAACGCTTGAAAGCTTCAGTCAGGCGGTGATCGAACTCGCGGGACAGGTGGAACTTGAGCACACCTTCGAGGCGCGCGATCCGCGCCTCTGTTTCTTCACTTTTCAGAGAGGGGTTATAGTCGAGGATCTCGCGAATCTGCTCGAGTATCAGGCGGGATTCTGTTTCATCGCTTTTCGCCAACAGTTCAGGGCGACGATTCACCAGCAGGTTATCGATACGCGCAGCGAGGCGCTGACGCTGCTCGAGACGCATCTTTATGCGCGCGTCAATCTGGCGGAACTGCACATCCAGCGCAGGCAGAATGGGCTCGTAATAGCTGCGACGCAGCGCGATGATTTCCTCAAACGCATCCAGGCTCTGCAACCAGTCTTCATTGCGCTCCAGCAGGTCATTCAGATCCTGATAATTGCGCAGAAACTCTTGATAGTCATTGGAGGCCATCAAATCGAGAAGGTAGTGGGTCTCTGGGGCATCGGGCAGCTTGCGCAGCTCCACCACCCAGTTCTTCACCTGACGGGCTTCCTTGCGGCGCAGCGCTTCGAGCAGTTTGCCTTCGCGAATACTGTTGATGGACTGGGTCAACACATCCACCTGAGAACCAAACAGGTCCAGTGCCTGACCGTAATTCACCGCAGCGGTACTGTGCACCTCAAGTTTGCCGTAACTGTAGGGCACCGCAAGCATCGCTTCCTGCACCGCCGAATTTGTCGGCTTGCGCTGGGTTAGCAACTGCCAGGGCACCAGCGCGCGATCATAGCGGCCCGCATTGGCCTCGACCCAACCCGCTGCGAGCAGTGCCTGATTCGAAAACGGCCCGCTCAACTGCACACGATCAAAGTAGGTACGTGCGCGCTCGTATTCCTCGGCCTCCATCAGCTGGAAACCCAGCAGCAGGTTAGTTTTATCCTGCAGCGCGCTCTTGGCATCGCCGGTGCCGGCACCACGGCCAAGGCGGTCCAGCTCTAGCAGGCCTTTTTCCGTTTCCCCGGCCTTCAGCAACGCAATGCCCAGGTTGTACTCCACAAACCCGGAATGAGACTCTTCACCCTTTAGCGCTTTCAGCAGTGCAACCGCTTCCTCAAAACGGCCCAGCTGCATGTACACCTGTGCACGCAGAAACTGCTCTTCCGGGCGCACCCGCTCGGGCACCCGCCCCTCAATCAACTCCAGGGCATGCAATGCATTGGCAAACTGCTGCTTGTGGTAATGGATTTTCGCGAGGCGGTAGGCCGCTTCATTTTTGATCGGCTGGGGCACATCGCCCTTGAGCACCTGCTCCATGGCACGGCCGGCTTCCCGGTGCATGCGATAGGACAATTCGAGATCGCCAACAGCGAATGCGGCCTGCCCAAAGTGCAGGCTGAATGGATCTAATTCGGGATCGTCCAGCAGACGGAACTGGTCGAGCTCGGTATCGAGGCCGGTAATGGCATCAAAGTACCGATCCTGGTGGGCCTGGAACAGCGCCTCACCAAAGAACAGGTCACGCAGCTGGTCCGTGTGCAGGGCAGACGGATCCGCGGGCGCTTTTGCCTGCGCAGGCAGGACGCATAGCGCAGTCAAGGCTGCGCCAGCAATCACGCTGGCCAGACGGGTGATCATGCTTACCAGTCCTTGAAGTTGATGGCGGACTGGTTGCCGGCAATCTGGATCTCAACAAACTTGGGACCCACCGCTTTTTCCACACTGTAACTTGCTGTCGCACGGTACTCTTTGCCGGACTTGGACTTGCCGAAGTAAGTCACTTCCAGCGGGTGCGGGCCGGTCTGCACATTGGCGGTATGGATACGCTGTACCCCACCCAACTGCAGGGCTTCGATTTCGCGGTAGGTATATAGGTGGTGAGCGACCACCTGGTTATCGAGCTTCACCTCGACAGATTCAAGACTGAATTCTGAGCTGTTGGGAAGGGAAACAAACAGGGCGACCTGAGTGTTGGACGGGAACAGCAGCTTCTCTTCCAGGCGATTGAGCTCGGACGTAAGACTGATCACATCTTTCTTTACATCCTGAATCTGCTCGTCGAGCCCGCGGATCTCTTCGCGGCTTACCTGGTTGGCCCCCTGGGCATTGGTCACCACCGCCAGCATCAGCAAAACGGTCGCCATCAGAACTCTGCACATATCCCTTTTACCTCAAACCCAACCTTTTTTATTAGCTGCGGACTCGCCCGTCACTTTTCCAACGAAGGTCGAATACGCATTCTTAGGCGGGGGATTGTATTGCAAGCAAGTGGGTGGGAGATGTGAGGCGTTTCAAAACTCGCGCAGAGAGTGCGATAAGAATTTTTTCTTAAAATTCAAAGGACAAGAGAAAGAAGCTCGATTTTGTGACAGGTATCACGAGCCTCAAGCGAAGCATTCTTGCGCACCAGGTCACAATTTCGCCGCTAAGCGCGGAACCGGGTCATATTTTTGTGGCTCAAGCCTGTTAAAGCATTAATAAATGACACCCGCGGGGTTTGCAAGCACTCACAAACCCGATCGAGCAGTTCACCATTTCTTCAATGCTTCTTCGTCACTGTTGCGCGCCTGCACCCAGTCGCCTTCCTCCGAGCCTTTGGCGAACTCCTTCTTCCAGAAGGGGGCTCGGCTTTTCAGGAAGTCCATAATAAATGCGCAGGCATCCAGTGCAGCCTGACGGTGGGCCGAGGTCGCGCCCACAAACACAATCTCGTCGCCGGCAGCGAGCGGGCCATAGCGGTGCACAATTCGCACGCGCCCCAGCGGCCAGCGCTGCGCTGCCTGCCGGGCGATATCGGTCAGGGCGGATTCCGCCATACCGGGGTAGTGCTCCAGCTCCAGTACCGCTACCGATTGCTGTTCACCCGACTCCGCAGGGGAAAAGTCTCGCACGTTACCCACAAACATCGCTGTGGCACCGTCCACATAGTTTTCACTGCGTAACAGGTTGTACTCCGCGCCCGGGTCAAACCCTTCAGCCTGAACGGAAATAGAAATTTCCAGCGGCACGTCAGCCTCCTGTCACCGGCGGGAAGAAGGCAACCTCATCGCCATCTTTGACCGCGGCGTCCATGCTCGACAGTTTCTGGTTCAACGCCACCTGCAGCTGATCACTGGCCAGCGCCGCCTGCCACTTACTGCCCTTGGCCGCGAGGCTGGTGCGCAGGCCTGCAATATCGGTAATACCTGTCGCTTCTGCTCGCAGACCTTCGCAGCCCAACTGCTCCCGTAGGCTGGCAAAAAACAGTACGTTGATCACGGCTTTTCCTCCGCGGCTTCCGGTGTCCAGTGCCCGCGCTTGCCACCGATCTTTTCCTGAAGCTTGGTGGGCCCGATCACCATGGCCGGGTCTACGGCTTTGCACATATCGTAAATAGTCAGCGCGGCCACACTGGCGGCGGTCAGCGCTTCCATTTCCACGCCGGTGCGGCCGGCGAGGCGACAGAAGCTGGCGATATTCACGGTGGAATTGGCCTCATCCAGTTCAAAGTCCACCTTCACCTTGGTTAATGCCAGCGGGTGGCACAGCGGGATCAGGTCGGCGGTTTTCTTGGCGGCCTGGATGCCGGCGATGCGGGCGGTGGCGAGCACATCGCCCTTTTTGTTGTTACCCGCTTGCAGTTGCGCGAAGGCTTCTGCGGACATGGCGACGGCGGAGACGGCGCGGGCGGAGCGGTCGGTGATGTCTTTGTCGGTGACATCGACCATGCTGGCTTCGCCTTGCTGGTTGAGGTGTGTCAGGGTCATGAATTGGGCAACCTTGGGCAAATTACTTGGTTAGATAGCCAACGAAGTTACAGGGCTTGTGACTTGCGGTGAGCTGTTCCTGCAGCAGTTTGGTCCAGCCGGTTTTGCACGCACCGGTGGAACCGGGCAGGCAGGCGATCAGGGTGCGGTTGGCGATGCCGGCCAGTGCGCGGGACTGAATGGTGGAGGAGCCAATTTCTTCGTAACTGATGGAGCGGAACATTTCGCCGAAGCCGTCGATATGTTTATCGAATAGGGGGGCGAGCGCTTCTGGGGTGGAGTCGCGGCCGGCAAAACCGGTGCCGCCGGTAGAAATAATTACTTGTACTTCGGGGTCGGCAATCCAGGCGGAGACTTGGGCACGCAGCAGGTATTTGTCGTCGATGACGATGGCTTTGTCGGCCAGGTTGTGGCCGTCTGCCTGCAGGGCTTCTACCAGGTATTTGCCAGAGGTATCGTTTTCTTCGGTTCGGGTGTCGGAAACGGTGAGAACGGCGATGTTCAGTTTTTGATTTGGGTCTAGTGGGGCGTGGGACATTTTTGTGCTCCGTCGCGGCCTTTGATGTTGGGTACTTTGTTGTTGGTTTGTGGCGCTGGCGCGCTAGGGGGCTGGTTTTCAGGACCACTGTGAACCCATCCCTGGGCGTTTCGGCGCAAACATCCTGTTTGCGACGATCCTGAAAACCAGCCCCCTAGCGCACCCGCTTCGAGTCCGATTTACTACTTCGTAAGCGTTAAATTTTTGGCTTAGCCACCAATTATCGAGAGGTTTTCTGTTCCTCCCGTATTTCCCTGCTGCAAATAGTGGCTGACTTCTTTATTGCCGATCATGGTTCTTACGCTTTCCGCCAGCGCACTGGCATCGCCATCGCGAATGGCGTGGCGCAGATCAATGCCGGCATCGGAAAACAGGCACAGGTGCAATTTGCCCTGGGCGGAGATGCGCAGGCGGTTGCAGCTACTGCAGAAGTCTTTGCTGTAGGGCGTAATCAAGCCGATGCGGCCGGCGTAGTCGGGGTGGACGTATTCACGGGCGGGGCCGGCATCGATGGCGCGAGGGAGTATTTGCCAGCCGGTTTCGATCAATAGCTGCTCGATTTCGGCGCCGCGCAGGTGGTTGCTGGCGAAGTAGTCGCGATTGTCACCGGTCTGCATCAGCTCAATAAAGCGGAGGGTGACTGGAGTGGTTTTGAGCCAGGCGAGAAACTGCTGCAGCCGATTGCGCGCACCGTCGCTGAGCAGCACAGCGTTGACCTTGGTTTGCACGCCCAATTCCAGTGCGCGGTCGATACCGGTGAGAATTTTAGGCAGGCAATCGTGGCCGGTTATGTGGGCAAATTCACTGGGGTCGAGGCTGTCGATACTGATATTGAGCTGGTCGAGGCCCGCGTGGTGCCAGGTGTCGATGGCAGTAGGCAACTTGTAGCCGTTGCTGGTGACGGCGACGCGGCGGATGCCCGGGGTGGTCTTTGCGGCCTGGATGAGTTGCGGGAGATCTTTGCGTAAAGAGGGTTCGCCGCCGGTCAGGCGCACCTTTCTGGTGCCGAGCTGGGCGAAGGCGCGCATGACGGTGGTGGCTTCCGCGACGCTGAGGTCGGGCTGCTTGGGGCTGGCCTGGTAGCCGTCGGGCAGGCAGTAGTCGCAACGGAAGTTGCAGACATCTGTCACCGACAGGCGCAGATAGTAGAAACGACGGCCATGACCGTCTTCCAATACGCGGTTTTCCTTCATCACCTTTCCAAATGCGGGAGGCCGTTCGGTTTCCCTTGCGACCCTGGCGTGCGGCGTTGCCGCTCGCGGCCTACATCCCGTATCGCTCACTCATCGATGACTTAGGAATGCAGGCTCGGTGTTGTTTATATCGTTCGTTTAGACAGTGTTTAAATCGAGGCCCGATTCAGGCCATCTGCAGCACAGTCCTCTGTTCAAGATTAGCTTCAAATTACAGGTAGTTTCGGCACTACCATCCGTATTCTAACCACATCCACCTGTCTAAATGCAATTTCACCGCCAATCTCGCGCCTCGCTGAATCAGCAGACGTCGAGGATCTTCAGAGTATTGGTACCACCGTGGGACTGCATCAGATCACCGCGAATCAAAATCACCCGATCGCCCTCATCGACAATGCCGCGGGCCCGCAGGGTATCCAGGGCGCGCTGGTTGAGCTCGCGGTCGCCCTCGTCGTCGCCGGGCACGAACAGCACGGAGATTACCCCGCGGTACAGCGCCATCCGCCGCTGCGCGACAGGCTCATGGGCAAGGCCAACAATCGGCAGGCCGGAACGAATACGTGAGGCAATTAGGGCCGTGTAGCCGGTCTGAGTCATACAGGCGATGGCGGTGACCCGCTCCAGATGATTGGCAGCATACATGGCGGAGAGGGAGATGGTCTCGTCGATGCGGGTAAACCCCTGATGCATGCGATGACCGGACTCCTGGGCCGAGCGTTCGCGCTCCGCGCCCAGGCACAGGCGGTGCATGGCCTCCACCGCCTCCACGGGAAAGCCGCCGGCGGCGGTTTCGGCCGAGAGCATCACCGCATCAGTGCCATCGAGTACTGCATTGGCCACATCAAAGACCTCCGCCCGGGTGGGCAGCGGTGCGGTAATCATGGTTTCCATCATCTGGGTGGCGGTAATCACCGCGCGGTTGAGCTGGCGGGCGCGCTTGATCATGCGCTTCTGTACCCCGATCAGGGCGGCATCCCCAATTTCCACCCCCAGGTCGCCGCGGGCCACCATCACCGCTTCTGAAGCGCGGATGATATCGTCCAGGGTGTCGTGATCCGCCACGGCCTCGGCGCGCTCGACCTTGGCCACCAGCCCGATATGCTTGCCCTCCTCACCCAACAATTCCCGGGCTTCCAGCATGTCCTCGGCGCTGCGCGGGAAGGAGACCGCCAGGTAATCGACACCAATATCGATGGCGGTTTTGAGGTCACGCTTGTCTTTGTCGGTGAGGGCTGCGGCAGACAGCCCACCGCCCTGCTTGTTGATACCCTTGTTATTGGAGAGGCTGCCGCCAACCACCACGGTTGTCAGCACATGACGCTCGGTTACCTGCTCCACATTCAGGATTACCCGCCCGTCGTCCAGCAGCAATACATCGCCGGCCGTTACATCGCTGACCAGTTCTTTGTAGTCGCAGCCCACACGCGTCTCGTCACCGGCATTGGCGTCAAGCTCCATATCCAGCAGAAAGCGCTCCCCTTCATGCAGGATGACGCGATTTTCGCGGAAACGGGCGATACGGATTTTGGGCCCCTGCAGGTCACCCAGCGCCGCCACGGTTTTCCCCTGGTGTTCGGCGATCTCGCGCACCTGCTTCAAGCGGCGGCGGTGGTCTTCGGCAGTGCCGTGAGAAAAGTTGAGGCGCACCACGTCTACACCGGCAGCAATCAACTTCTCCAGCACACCGGGCTTGTCACTGGCTGGGCCCAGTGTGGCAACGATCTTGGTGCGGCGAAAAGGCGAGGTGGCCGGTTGGACCGTGGGGATGTGGGGCATGGAGGTTTCTCTGGCAACTTGCGAGCGAGTCCGGGTCTATAGACTCAGCTTAGCCAGCAATCCTGCCCCGACGGGCCTGGCTTTCTAGTTATCCCCAGCTGGCAGCACCAGAATTGCGCGAAAATCGTTAACATTAGTACGGGTTGGCCCCGTCACAATCAGGTTGCCCAGCTCCGCGAAGAAGCTGTAAGCGTCGTTGTTAGCGAGATAGGTAGTTGGTTGCAGGCCTTGCGACTGCATCTTGGCCCAGTCGTCTGGCGCAAACGATGCGCCGGCGTTGTCTTCGGAGCCGTCGATGCCATCGGTGTCGATGGCCAGGCCATAGATACCCGGCGCCCCTTTTAACCCATCGAACAGCCCCAACAGATACTCCACATTGCGCCCGCCGCGACCATTGCCAGTCACCGTGACGCTAGTTTCGCCGCTGGACAATATCAGCAAAGGCTGGCGGAGTTCTTCTTGCACATCCAGCGCCATCGCGGCGTGCTCGGCACCCAGCTCCCGCGCCTCTCCTTCAAGGTCATCACCCAGCACACGCACCTCGACACCCGCCGCCAGCGCCGCGCTGCGTGCAGCTTCCAGTGCGTCCGCCGCTTTGGCAAGCATCACGGATTGGTCGCGTGCAAAGCCAGCATCATCCGGACGCGGGGATTCCGTTGCAGCTTCGAGATGCGCGCGTACCTCGGGCTCGAGGTTTATCTGATAGCGCAGCAGGATTTCCAGGGCGTCGGCCGCGGTGGTGTTATCCGGCAAGGTGGGCCCCGAGGCAATCAGCGTAGGATCATCCCCGGGGACATCAGAAATTAGATAGGTCACTACACGTGCAGGATGTGCAGCGGCAGCCAAGCGCCCGCCCTTGATTGCCGACAGGTGACGGCGCACGGTATTGATCTCACAAATCGGCGCGCCGCTGCGCAACAACGCCTTATTAATCGATTGCTTCTGTTGCAAGGTGAGCCCCGGCGCCGGCAGGCTCATCAGCGCGGAGCCACCGCCAGAAACAAGAGCCAAAACCAGGTCCTCTTCCCCGAGCGCTTCAACGGAGGCAAGCATCCGCTTGGCCGCCTGCTCTCCGAGGTTATCCGGCATTGGGTGCGCCGCTTCCAATACCTCGATCTTCTCGCACTGCGCAGCATGCCCGTAGCGAGTTACTACAACCCCGGAGATATCTGCCTGTGGATACTGCTGGTACCACGCGCGCTCTAGTGCCGCTGCCATAGCTGCACTGGCCTTACCGGCACCCACTACCAGCGTTTTACGCCCCGGGGCCGGAAGCTGTTCCGCAAACAGGTTGTCCGGGTGTACCGAGGCAATAGTGAGCTGCGCGAGATCACGCAGCCACTGGCTAAGGCTCTCGGGGCTCATTTCAGTGCGGATCGGTGGCAACGGTGGCAAGTGGCTTCTCCTTAGCAGTGCGGCGGTAGATTAACTCTGCAAAAACAGTTCCGCTTTTGTTCCCTTCTCTTTTCCCTTCCCTGCGAATAGCCTCTCACCACAGCCCGGCTATGCACTCGCCGGGTTAGAGGAAAGCAAATTTCGCGAGAAAAATCGCACTCAGAATATACAGACTTAAAGAGATCTGGCGATGCTGACCAGTAAATAATTTCAGCGCGGTATAGGTCAGAAACCCAAGTGCAATGCCATTGGCGATGGAAAATGTCAGCGGCATCATAATCATGGTAACCACCGCGGGAATCGCATCGGTGAGATCCTCCCAGTCGATATGCGACATGCCGCCCATCATCAGCATCGCCACATAAATCAATGCGCCAGCAGTGGCATATGCCGGGATCATCCCGGCCAGCGGCGCAAAGAACACGCACAACAGAAACAGCACACCTACCGTCACGGCGGTGAGCCCAGTGCGCCCTCCGGCAGCCACACCCGCGGCACTCTCCACAAAACTGGTTACCGGTGGGCAGCCCACAAAGGCGCCCAGCACACTCGAGGTACTATCTGCCTTCAAGGCTTGGGGGAGTTTCTCGATACTGCCATCCGGTTCGATCAATTTGGCACGGTGAGCAACTCCCATCAAAGTACCGGCGGTATCGAAAATATTGATAAATAAAAACGCTAGGATCACGCTGACCATACTGAGATCCAGCGCCCCGCGAATATCCACCTGCATCCAGGTAGCTGCCAAGCTCGGCGGCTTGGACACCAGACCACCGTATTCCACCAAGTCCAGCGCCAGCCCGATACCGGTGACGACCAGAATACTGATCAGGATCGCCCCGAACACCCGCCAGAAGCTAAGCACCGCAATCAGCAGAAAACACAGTGCACCGAGCATGGCTGGTGGCTCCCGAAAGGATCCGAGGGACAGTAAAGTGGCATCGCTGGGCACCACGATGCCCGCCGACTTGAGCCCAATCAAACCGAGAAACAGCCCCACCCCTGCCCCCATGGAGTAGCGCAGGCACATAGGGATACTGTTCATAATCCACTCACGCACCCGCGAAAGGCTCATGGCCACAAACAGCACGCCGGCAATAAACACCGCACCCAGCGCTATCTGCCAGCTGTAGCCCATCTCGCCCACCACCGTATACGCAAAGAACGCGGTCAAACCGATCCCCGGCGCCAGTCCAACCGGCCAATTCGCGTAGAAGCCCATCAGGAAGCAGGCCACCGCACTACCCAGACAGGTCGCCACAAACACGGCGCCGGGGTCCATACCGGTACCGGAGAGCATATTGGGCGTCACGAATACGACGTAGGCCATGGTGACGAAGGTGGTGAGGCCTGCGAGCAGCTCGCCGCGCACCGTGGTGCCGTGCGCGCGCAACGCAAACAGACGCTCGACCACCTTGTTTGACGACTGCAGCACCGACATCTCCAACCTGTGGGTTAATTAACGGGAAGGGGCACTTCTAGACAGTGTGGACAATGAACGGCCTGGCGCCCAGTTGCGCAAGCCCCAGCAGCCGGCAGCGACTTCTCATTGGCCTCCCCGGCCAGTAAAATCGCCCTCTTTACCCAATTACGACTATCCCGAGATACCGGAGCTATACCCATGGGCAGAGCCTATCAGAACCGCAAAGAGTCGATGGCCAAGACCTCGAACATGAAGGCCAGAGTCTACAGCCGCTATGGCCGTGAGATTTATGTGACCGCAAAGTCTGGTGGCGTTGACCCCAACGGCAATCTGGCCCTGCGCAGCCTGATCGACCGCGCCAAGAAAGAGCAAGTGCCCACCCATGTGATTGAAAAAGCCATCGACAAGGCCAAGGGCGGCGCCGGTGAAGACTTCTCCCGCGCCCGCTACGAAGGATTCGGCCCCGGTGGCTGTATGGCCATCATCGAGTGCCTGACCGACAACCCGAACCGGACTTTTGGTGATGTACGCCAGGCGTTCACCAAAACCAAGACCAAGATCGGCACCGAGGGCTCCGTAAGCCACAGCTTCGACCACCTGGCGATTCTCGTTTTCAAGCACGATGACGAAGAAGCCGTACTGGAAGCCCTGATGGAAGGGGATGTGGACGTAACGGACATCGAAAACGAAGACGGTAAGCTCTCCGTATTCGCCCCACAGTCCGAATACTTCAAGGCCAAACAGGCACTGATCGAAGCCTTTGGCGAGATCGATTTCGACGTGGATGAGATCCAGTTTGTGCCGCAGACCTACACCCAGATCAGCGGTGACGACGTAGCGCTGTTTGAGAAGTTTATTAACATGCTGGAAGACCTGGAGGATGTGCAGGCGGTTTATCACAATGTGGAAAACCCCTGATTTTCAGCGGCGAGTAAAAACTGGCGCATCCGGTTTGTGATGCGCCAACCTCCCACCTATCCCTCACACAAAAACCACCTCTCCCCCCTCCCTCCTTAGTTATAGTTTTTAATCGCAATAAGATTCATTTTGCGCCATTCCAGTTTAACTGGTACTGGCGTAAAGGGACGCATACTGACAAAGAGTGGTATTTTCTACCTACTCTCTTTTTCGAAGCAGAAACTATTCTATGAAGCGCCCAAATATTGAGGATGCGTGGCAATCTTTCCAGGAAGTTTATGCGGATATTGGAAAATCTGTATCTGCGGTGGGCACTAAGCTCGGCGGGAAAGTCGACTACAACATAAATAAAGTACCGCAAGGACAAGGTCGATTCGAAAACGCCTGTGCGATTCGTATGAGCTATGTGCTCAACGAGAATGGCATCAATATACCGTATTTAAGTGGACAAACAGTATCCGGCGCCCAAGGTCGCTGGTACATTTACAAAGTCAAAACCCTGATCGCCTATCTTAAGAAAACCTTTGGAACTCCTGAACACACCTTCCGAAACCCAGATGAAATTTCGTTCACAGACAAAAAGGGAATTTTAGTGTTTGAGGTCGATCAATGGAGTGATGCCAGCGGCCACGCTACCATCTGGAACGGCAACGCCTGCTCTGACAAATGTTATTTTCCAATTTCGAAAAAGGCCTTCTTATGGGAACTCAAAAGCAAGCACTCGCCTTTTTAAGCTTTTTTCTGTTATCGGCCTGCGGCGAAAGCACTGCATCAAACCTGCGTGAAATCACTAAAGAAGAAAAGGATTTCCGAAAATACGCAACAGCTATTTGCCTAGGGTCTTCATTTTCGGAAAAGTCAATTAGGGCTGACGCTAATCGTTCTGCGAACGTATATATGGGAAATGTCGACCTGGCGGCTTACGAAGCCTTGAGAGCTCAACTAAAAAACTGGAAGCCGACCGAATTTACAACCAAAAACGGATCTCAAGCCGCGATTACTCGCTGTATAGAGTTTTCGGAGTCTAAAGAGGTTAAGCAACTCTTCAATGAATTTGACCCGTGCAGCCACAAAGAGGCTTGGCTGGATCAGACGAACTTTGACGCTCAGTGCGAATAGTCGCTGCTGTTGAAAGCCCACACACTCCCCACGAGGAGGCCTATCACGCTACCCCTCAACATTTAAAGAACCCTCGGAGACGATGACGCTCACGCTAAACTTACCGAATACATACCAAGAGACCACATAGTATTCATATGCCTCTGGAGAACAATAAAACTGAATCAGAATGTATAGGGTTTGGCGGCGGCTGCCACTGGTGTACAGAAGCTGTATTTCAGCAGTTGCGCGGTGTTGAGCGCGTCGACCAAGGGTACATCGCATCACAGCCTCCGGATTCAGGCTTTTCAGAGGCTGTGATCGTACACTTTGACCCCGACGAAATTTCCCTGGAAACGCTGATCGAGGTGCACCTGTATACCCACAGCGCTACAGCAACTCACCAATTGCGTAAAAATTACCGCAGTGCGATCTACTTTTTTACCGAGCAACAAAGGGAGATAGCCCAAGAGGCTTTGCGCAAATTTCAGAATGACTTCGCCGATCCGCTGATTACCGAGGTCTTGCCCTGCCACGCATTTCGTAGTTCAGACCCACAGCATACAAATTATTATTCCAGTGACCCACAGCGACCATTTTGCCAGAAGTACATCGAGCCGAAGCTTCAGCTGCTTCAGAGAAAATTCTTAGACGGGTTAAAAAAACGGAAGGACTCTGACTGAGCCAGAAACACAAAAGCCCCGCACTGCGGGGCTTTTGGAAGGATACCGAACTCATGCGAAGCTCGGTTTTCAATGTGGTGCCCAGGGCGGGACTTGAACCCGCACGAGCATAGCTCACTACCCCCTCAAGATAGCGTGTCTACCAATTCCACCACCTGGGCAAAAACTTTTCAGTTTTTGATTTGCCTTTCGGCTTACTGAGGCTGCTCCTCAGTGTCTGCTTCCGGCAGTTCAGCCTGTGGGGCCTCTTCTGCGGAAGGCAGTTCGTCGGCCGGAGCGGCTTCCTGAACTTCAGGGATGTCGCTCTCGATGACCGCTGGAACGTCGTCCTGCTGTTCGCGGGACTCAACTGCTGCAGGTACCTGCGGCAGACCGTCGATGTCCGGTGCTTTGTTAACGCTGGCGAGGTAGGCCAGGCCAAAGCTGGTGACGAAGAATACCGTCGCCATAATTGCAGTCAAGCGCGAAAAGAAATTTCCGCTGCCTTGGCTGCCGAATACGGTTTGAGAAGCGCCGGCACCGAAAGATGCACCCGCTTCAGCACCCTTACCCTGCTGCAGCAAAATCAGCGCGATGATGCTCAGCGCAGTGAGGATGTGTACGATTAAAACCAGTTTTTCCATTGTCCAGAAAACCTGCTGTCGGGCATCTGCCCTTGCTCAAAATTTCTTTGCTGCGCTTAATCTGCGGCGCGGCAAATCTGAATAAATTCTTCGGCCTTTAATGAGGCCCCGCCTACCAAGGCACCGTCAATATCGGGCTTGGCAAACAGTTCTGCGGCGTTACCAGCTTTTACGCTACCGCCGTAGAGAATCTGTACCTGCTCTCCGGCTTCACCCAGCTGTTCGCGGATAAAGCGGTGCACTTCCTGCGCCTGTTCCGGGGTGGCCGTTTTACCGGTGCCAATCGCCCACACAGGCTCATAGGCAATCACCGCGTTCTGCCAGGTATCTGGCAGGCCAAGGTCAACCACGGCTTGAATCTGCGCGGCAACCACTTCCAGGGCCTTGCCAGATTCACGCTCTTCCAGCGACTCGCCCACACACAGCATGGGAACGAGGCCTGAAGCCTTGGCCGCGGCGAACTTCTCCGCCACCAGTGCGCTGGTTTCACCGTACAGGCTTCTGCGCTCTGAATGACCAACGATGACGTAATCGGCACCGAAGTCTTTCAGCATCTCAGCGGAGACTTCGCCGGTGAAAGCACCAGAGGCTTGCTCGCTGAGGTTCTGTGCCCCAAGGGCCAGACCGCTGGCAATCTCTCCGACCAGGCCCAGATAGGGGTATGGCGGGCAGATCACTACCTGTGCGGAGCATTTACCGGACTCAAGTCCGCTGTTCAGCTCGGCCAACAGTTGCTCGGCAAACGTCTTGCTGCCGTGCATTTTCCAGTTGGCGGCAACCAGTGTTTTACGCATGGGTGCTCCTCCAAGGGGCGCAAATCTTAGCGGTATTGCCGGTAACATACAACCAGCGTTTTCGGATATTTATTGATTTTTCAATGGCTTCCGACGCTTTGGGCTCGCTTGCAACCCGGCTCGGACGCAGGACCGCTCTCAGGCGTTGCCCACACGCTCCACCACCTGTGCGATGTCAGCCGCTAACTGTTCAACGAGCGGCGCATCCTTACCCTCAACCATTACCCGAATCAGTGGCTCGGTGCCAGATGGACGCAGTAGCACCCGGCCGCTATCCGCCAGGGTGGACTCGGCCTGGGCAACGGCGGCCTGTACGTCCGCATGCTCCAGCACGCCGTCGCGGCTGGCGAGGCGCACATTGATCATATGCTGGGGCAACATGTCCATTTTCTCGCTCAGCTGGTCCAGAGACTCCCCGAAGTCACTGACCGCACGCAATACCTGCAATGCGGAGATGATGCCGTCACCGGTGGTGGTCACATCGGTGCAGACAATATGCCCGGAGGACTCGCCGCCCAGGGTCCAGCCGTTCTTGTACATCATCTCCAGTACATAGCGGTCGCCAACCTTGGCACGGGCGAAGGGTATCGCGCGCTCTTTCAGAGCCAGCTCGAAACCATAGTTGCTCATTTGCGTGCCGACGACACCGCTGCAACCGCCAAGGAATTGCTGGCGATGGATGGCAATCAGGAACAGTAACTGGTCACCGTCAATCAGCTTGCCGTTCTTATCCACAAACATCACCCGGTCGCCATCGCCGTCAAACGCGATCCCCAGATCGGCACCACGCTCTACGACCGCTTGTTGCAGCTTCTCGGGCTTGGTGGAACCGCAGTCCAGGTTGATATTCAGGCCGTCCGGCTGCACACCAATAGCGTGCACTTCAGCACCCAGCTCGCTAAATACCTTAGGTGCTATGTGGTAGGTGGCACCGTTGGAGCAGTCCAGAACGATATTCAGCCCCTGCAGAGAGTAGCGCCAGGGGGTGCTCGCCTTACAGAACTCGATGTAGCGGCCCACGGCATCATCAATACGCCAGGCCTTACCCAGGTCCTTGGCGGTTTCCATGGGCAGATCTAATGCCGCTTCGATTTCGGCTTCAACCTCGTCAGGTAGCTTGCTGCCATCGGCACTGAAGAATTTGATGCCATTGTCTTGATAAGGGTTGTGCGAGGCACTGATAACAATGCCGGCCTGGGCATGAAAGGTGCGCGTGAGATAGGCAATGGCCGGGGTGGGCATGGGGCCAAGCAGACCGACGTCGACACCGGCGTTAATCAGACCAGCTTCCAGTGCGGCCTCAAACATGTAGCCCGATACGCGGGTGTCTTTGCCAATCAGGATGCGGCTACGCCCTTTGCCACCGTGATTGGCGCCCAGAACCTTACCCGACGCGTAACCAAGACGCAGCATAAAATCCGGAGTGATGGGGCCCTTTCCAACCTGGCCGCGGATACCATCTGTGCCAAAGTACTTTCTAGTCATCTAATAGCTCACTTCTTTTATTTTCGACCCATCTCAAGGGCAATCTACTAATCGTTGTAACTTCAGCACATCTGCGGTGGCGGCAACGTCGTGCACGCGAATAATCGCAGCACCGCGCTGGGCGGCCAGCATGGCCAGCGCCAGGCTGCCGGCGAGGCGCTCACCGACCTCGCGACCCAGCAGCCGCCCAATCATGGATTTGCGCGACATCCCCACCAGCAATGGCACCCCTACCGGCGCCAGCTCGGGCAAATGGCGCAGCAGCGCGAGATTGTGCTCGTCGTTCTTACCGAAACCAAAGCCCGGGTCGAACATAACCTTTTCCTGCGGGATGCCGGCGTCGACGCAGGCTTGCAGGCGCGTATCGAGGTAAGCGCGCACTTCGGCCACCACATCCGCGTATTCGGGCTTGTCCTGCATGGTGCCGGGCTGCCCCTGCATGTGCATCAGGCAAACCGGCAAGCCGGTCGAGGCAGCAGCCTGCAGTGCCCCTGACCGGGTCAGCGCGCGCACATCGTTAATGATGCCCGCGCCAGCTGCGGCGGCATTGTGCATTACCGAGGCGGTGCTGGTATCGACAGAGATCACAACATCAAGACGTGCCGCGATAGCTTCCACTACCGGCACCACACGCGACAACTCTTCCTGTTCGGATACCGGAGCAGCGCCGGGGCGGGTAGACTCGCCGCCAATATCGAGAATGGAGGCGCCATCCCGCACCATCTGCTCGGCGCGCTGTAGCACCAGATCCAGATTCAAACCGCCGTCGCCGTAATAGCTGCCGCCATCGGAAAAGGAGTCTGGTGTGGTGTTGAGGATGCCCATCACCTGGGGACGGGACAGGTCCAGCGCGCGCTGACCGCAGAGTAACTTCATACTGTTCTTATCGCTTGATGCAACTCAAGCGGCGCCAAGGGAAAAAATCGACAGACGTCACTTGGTATTGCTAGATATACAAAGCGGGCCTGCTAGTACATAGCAGGCCCGCTTCGCGGTCGATACTGGACGCGTATCGACAGAGTCCGCCTCTAAATCAGTGACCGTTAACCGGGCCACCCACGGAGCTGTCACCGTCCTCGGACTTGCTTTCCGGCTTGATGTCGTCGGAAGAGTCGCCACCGGTGTAGTCGTTGTCGTGCCAGTCTCTCGGCGGGCGTACCTTGCGGCGCGCCATCAGGTCATCCACCTGTTCCGCATCCAGGGTCTCGTACTCCATCAGCGCGTCTTTCATCGCCTCGAGAATATCGCGATTCTCTTCCAGCAGCTTGTGCGCGCGGTCGTAGCACGTATCGATAATACGGCGCACTTCCTCGTCGATTTCGTTCGAGGTCTTGCCAGACACAGGATTGCCCTGCCCGGGCTGACCGCTCTCGTCTTCGCCATAGTGCAGCGGGCCGAGTTTCTCGGACAGGCCCCACTTGGTAACCATGTTGCGGGCAATATCGGTAGCGCGCTCGATATCGTTGGAGGCACCGGTGGTTACACCATCCACCCCCAGGGTCATTTCTTCAGCAATACGGCCGCCGAACAGGGAGCACAGCTGGGATTCCAGCGCGCGCTTGGACAGGCTGTATTTGTCTTCTTCCGGCAGAAACTGGGTAACACCCAGTGCGCGGCCGCGTGGAATGATGGTGACCTTGTGCACCGGATCGTGCTCCGGCACGAGGCGACCAATAATGGCGTGACCCGCTTCGTGGTACGCGGTATTGGTCTTTTCCTTCTCGTTCATCACCATGGACTTGCGCTCCGCCCCCATCATGATCTTGTCACGGGCACGCTCGAATTCGTCCATGGTCACCATGCGGCGGTTGGCGCGGGCGGCAAACAGGGCAGCCTCGTTCACCAGGTTGGCCAGATCCGCACCGGAGAAGCCCGGGGTACCGCGGGCAATGGTCTGCGGGTCCACTTTCTCGTCCAGCGGCACCTTGCGCATGTGCACTTTCAGGATCTGCTCGCGGCCGCGGATATCCGGCAGGCCGACAAATACCTGGCGGTCGAAGCGGCCCGGGCGCAGCAGCGCGGAGTCGAGTACGTCCGGACGGTTGGTGGCGGCGATCACAATTACGCCTTCATTGCCTTCAAAGCCGTCCATCTCTACCAAGAGCTGGTTCAGGGTCTGTTCGCGCTCGTCGTGGCCACCGCCTACGCCGGCACCACGGTGACGGCCGACGGCGTCAATCTCATCGATAAAGATGATGCACGGGGCCTGCTTCTTGGCCTGTTCAAACATGTCGCGCACACGGGAGGCGCCCACACCGACGAACATTTCCACGAAGTCGGAACCGGAAATCGAGAAGAACGGTACCTTGGCTTCACCGGCAATGGCCTTGGCCAGCAGGGTTTTACCGGTACCGGGAGGGCCCGCCATCAGCACGCCGCGAGGGATGGCACCGCCGAGGCGCTGGAATTTGGACGGGTCGCGCAGGAACTCCACCAGCTCCTGCACGTCTTCTTTCGCTTCATCCACACCCGCCACATCGGCGAAGGTGGTTTTAATCTGGTCTTCGCCTAACAGGCGCGCCTTGCTCTTGCCGAACGCCATGGGCCCGGAGCGACCACCGGCACCACCCTGCATCTGGCGCATAAAGAACATAAACACAGCGATGATGATCAGGATCGGGAAACTGGCAACCAATAGCTGCTGCCAGAGGCTGGCGCTTTCGGGCTCGCGACCGTTGAACTCAACGCCGCCGCGCACCATTTCATTGGTGAGCTCGTCGTCGATAATTTGCGGCTGAATGGTCTTGAAGCGGCTGCCGTCGGCTTTCTCGCCGGTAATGACGAGGCCATCGACCAGCACATTTTTGATTTGGCCGGACTGCACATCCTGGACAAAGTCGGAATAGTTGAGGGATTCATCCCGGGTTTGCGGCTTGAAGTTCTGGAAAACCATCAGCAGCACCGCGGCGATGATCAGCCACAACACCAAATTCTTTGCCATATCGTTCAAAGGGTATGCCCTCTTGCCTGTGCCTTGGTTCGCGCCTTGGCAACTTTATCCATTCCTTCCATCCCACCCAGTATAGGTGGCGAAAATCGTAAACCTGTCGCCCTGGTCATGGGGACTTTATCAAATCTCGGCCATTAAAGCCTCGCAAGTCAGCCTTTCTCGCCCCGTCTTACCCCTTAAAGCCGCGCGCTACCACATAGACTTCGCGGGAACGCGGGCGGGATGCACCGGGCTTGCGGGTTACTACCGTCTGATACTGACTGCGCAGGTCGCGAATCAGTTCATCGAATCCTTCCCCCTGGAAGACCTTGGCCACAAAGGCACCGCCTGACTTCAGGGTCTGGCGCGCCATATCCACTGCCAGCTCCACCAGGTACATGGACGCAGGCTGATCGACGGCACGCACTCCACTCATATTGGGGGCCATATCGGAAATCACAAGGTCGGCGCGCTCTTCTCCGAGCTTTTCCAGCAACTCTTCGAACACGGCTTCCTCGGTGAAATCGCCCTGCACAAAGTCCACGCCCGCCAGCGCATCCATGGGCAGAATATCCGATGCCAGCACCCGGCCCTTGTGACCAACAAGTTCTGCAGCCACCTGAGACCAGCCACCGGGAGCGGCGCCCAGATCAACCACGGTCATACCCGGCTTGATCAGGCGGTCCTTCTCCTGTAACTCCTGCAGCTTATAGGAGGCACGGGAGCGGTAGCCCTCTTTCTGGGATTGTTTGACGTAGTGGTCGTTAAAATGTTCACGCAGCCAACGGTGGCTGCTCTTTGATCGGCCCATCAGTTACAATACATCGCTAATTTATGGGGTTGTCCACGCGGGTTGCCCACACGTCGAATACCCAAGTATGGGTTTAAGGATGGAGTATTGTATGCCTTTAACCGCTGACCGCAAAAAAGCGCTGCGCGCCCGTGGCCACAGCCTCAAGCCAATCGTGACCGTTGCCGACAAAGGTCTGACCGAAGGCGTTCTGGAAGAGTTGAATCGCGCGCTGGAAGATCACGAGCTAATCAAGGTGAAACTGGCGGTCAATGACCGCGATGTGCGCCGGGAACTGATTGGCGAGCTGTGTGAGCAGAGCAAATCCGAACTGGTCCAGGAAATCGGCAAAATCGCGCTGATCTTCCGCAAGGCGGAAAAGCCCAACGCACGCCTTTCCAATCTGCTGCGCCCCTGAGGCCCCCCTTCCCTTTCTGGCCAGCGCCAGCCCTGGCGCCGGCCCTTAAAAGCTTCTCTTTAAAAACGCGTCGGCGGGATAAAGCTGCGCGGACGATCCGTGGGCATCCGCCCGCTGGCGTTTGGCGCCTCGACCTCAAAGCGCAGTACGCCGAATGAGCCGGCACAAGCGGGACTCAGGTTTTGCCCCCAGCCCTCGCCAGCGCACAGGGCGACAGGGGTAATGCCCCGCAGGTGATCATCGGCAGCGGCCCAGGCTTCCGGCAACAGCCCTTGTACCGCAGTGCTGGCCCGCGGGCGAATCAGCTCCGAGCCAATGCGCCCTCGCTGCCCCTGCGCCACCACATAATCATCGGCGGAAGTAGGATTGAACGGACTGTTGGTGACCGCCACATCGCGCTCGATGCCATAGCGCAGGCTCATCATGGTTTCTTCGAACAGCATGGCGGTATCTTCCCAGGGAGAGCTATAGCTGTAGAAGGCGTTAGCGCTGTCCGGGAAAAAGAAGTTCGCGACGTCTAACGGGGTATAGCTTTGCTGCACCAATGTCGCTTGATCACCGCGGTAACGCACGCCGGCCAAATCGTAGAGTTCTTGGGATGTCATCCCATTCACCGCGGTGACGGACGGATTCACAAAATCACTGTTGTATGCCTGGTTAAAGAAAATATCGTCGAGAGCCAGTCCACCCTGAATTTTCGCCTGTGACATAGCGTCGTTGGCATGCGCTAGCTCGTGGTAGAGCAGAGATCCTAGGTCAACTTCCAGATCGAAGAAAGAGCGAGTCTCTCTCAAGTAAGACGGATAAAAGGGGAAGGCATAGCTGTTGTTTTTTACGTAACGCCAAGGGGTGACGTATTGCAGATCGCTACCAAAGCCACTACGAAAATCTGGCTGCTCGTTAATAAGGTCACGTTCGCTGGGTGTTAGCCACAGGCTATCAGGGTCAAGGTAGATTGCCCCGGTAAGGCTCCAATAGAAGGAGGGCCGCACGTCACTGGAAATCACAATGGCGGTAACTGAACGCAGCATCAGCGCAAAGTCATCGTAGGGGTCCAGCTCGCGAATAAAGCGTTCGAAGCGCTCTCCCATCCAGTCGTGAGAGACCGCGACATGATCCATAATCTGATCGACGGTAGGTGCATTGCTGGTTAAGCCAATTATCGGCAAAGTGCGCAGGCTACACAGGCTCTCTTCAGTCAACTGGTTGGAATAGACACACTGAGCCAGTGCATCGCGATAAGGGCTGTCGCTGCGATAACTGTACACCGGATTTAATGGCGACGTTTTCGCGCAATATTCACCATCGCCGTCACAGAAAAATTCACTGGTAACCTCAGGACGATCCTGCACCACCACATACGCCACATCGGAGTAGGTCCCAAAAGACGTCTCCACCTCACCGCGGAACCGCATTACCTGATCACTATTCACCCTCGGTGCGGTCACAAAAATTACTGGCTCTCCGGAATCATCTTCCACAAGATCCGCCTGCGGCCCCGACTCCTGCACAAATCTCCACGAATTTACCGAGCCGGAATATTCGGTGAGATTCAGGCGCAGGGAAAAGTCAGCCCCCTCGCTTACCGCCCGGTCCGCACGCAACTGAACGCGGGTGTGGTCGCTATTTGGTGCTACGGACATATCAAAAGTGCCCTGCACCTGATCGCCGTCTTCATTCGAGGCCGTCAACTGAAAACTGTATTCGCCACTGAACGCGGTATCAAAACTGATACCCGCCGTGCCATTGCCTGCTAGGGGTGTCACCACCGGCCCAGCCAACTGCTCCCACTGGAAGCGGGTATACCCTTGCTCCGACAGGGTCGCGACTATACCCACGGCATTATCAACTTCCGCACTCATATCCCCTGTGAGCGTCAGTACCGAGCTCGAAGGTGGCACTGGAGTACCTGCATCGGGGGGCAGCGGGCCGTCATTGCCCCCACCGCCACCACCACAGGCCACAAGAGAAGCGGTACCCAGGATACACAGCGACTTACCCAGAGCGCGTAAATAACGAACAGGGAGGGCTGAAGGATGGTTTACGGACATGGTGGCTCCGTGCGTGCGATGATTTTTATAATTGGTACAGGCGATTAGATTATCCCAGCTAACCCCCGGGTAAAACCCCGGCTATCTGTGACCCTCGTCAACATTCAGACGAAAAAAAACGGCCCACCTTGCGGGGGGCCGTTTTTTGTACGAACCGGGCCTGAAAAATCAGGCCGGATTCATCTTACCCAGTACGCTCTGCAGACTCTCCTTCGCATCACCAAACAGCATGCGCGAGTTGTCTTTGTAGAACAGCGGGTTGGCAACACCGGCGTAGCCGGACGCCATGGAACGCTTCAACACAACAACTTTTCCAGCCTTCCACACTTCCAGTACCGGCATGCCGGCGATGGGTGAACCGGGCTTTTCCACCGCGTCAGGGTTCACGGTGTCGTTCGCACCGATTACCAGTACCAGATCGGTTTCCGGAAAATCATCGTTGATCTCTTCCATTTCCAGCACGATGTCGTAAGGCACATTGGCTTCCGCCAGCAACACGTTCATGTGTCCGGGCAGACGGCCCGCAACCGGGTGGATACCGAAGCGCACGGTTTTGCCCGCTTTACGCAGCTTGTCGGTAAGGTCGCTTACCGCTTGCTGCGCGTGGGCTACCGCCATGCCGAAACCGGGAACGATAACGATGTTCTTGGCCGCTTTCAGGTCATCCGCCAACTCGTCGTGCGTAGTAGCAACCGCCTCGCCTTCGACCTCACTGTCACCACCGGCCACTTCACCATCGGAACCGAAACCACCCAGAATCACGCTGATAAAGGAACGGTTCATACCGCGACACATGATGTAACTGAGGATGGCACCGGAGGAGCCGACCAGGGCACCGATAACAATCAGCAGATCGTTGCTCAGCATAAAGCCGGTAGCCGCAGCGGCCCAACCGGAGTAGCTGTTCAGCATGGAGATCACTACCGGCATATCCGCACCACCGATCGCAGCGATCAGGTGGATACCCAGCAACAGTGCAATACCCGTCATAACCAGCAGGTTAATGATGGTGGCATTGCTCACGTCCGCCGGAATGAACTGGGCACCCAGCACCACGCAGATCACCAACGCGATCAGGTTCAGCCAATGGCGTGCCGGCAGCATCAGTGGTTTACCGGAAATCAGGCCTTGCAGTTTACCGAAGGCAACGATGGAGCCAGTTAAGGTGATGGCACCGATGAACACGCCGATATAAATCTCGGAGTTATGCACAATGTGTGCGGCACCTTCGAGATTGATGCGCGGGTCCAGGTAGCCGCCCCAGCCGATCAGCACCGCGGCCAGACCGACAAAGCTGTGCAGCAGCGCTACCAGCTGCGGCATCGCCGCCATCTCCACCTTGCGCGCGAGGTGGATGCCAATCACCGCACCCACGCCCATGGCGATCGCCACCGGCAGGTAGGCGCCAGAGGTAATCCCGGCGACGGTGGCAATGATGGCAACCGCCATTCCCACCATGCCGTAGTAGTTACCACGTCTTGCGGTCTCGTGCGCGGACAGTCCGCCGAGGCTCAGAATAAACATCACCGCAGAGAACAGATAAGCCATGGAAATTACGCTATTCATGTCTCTTTCTCCTTAGCGACGGAACATTTTGAGCATACGGTGGGTAACAAAGAATCCACCGAAGATATTGATACTGGCGACCAGTACCGCGATAAACGCCATGACAGTGACAACAAAGGAACCAGTGGCCCCTACCTGCAATAACGCACCGATAATCACAATGCCGGAGATAGCGTTAGTAACACTCATCAGCGGAGTGTGCAGCGCGTGCGACACATTCCAGATCACCTGCCAGCCGATAAAGATCGACAGAACAAACACTGTAAAGTGGGCAACAAAGTCTGCCGGAGCAGATTTACCCAGTGCCAGCAGCAACAGGCCGGCGACAGCCCAGAAGGCCACCAGGGAAAGTGGGGAAGATTTCTTCTCCGGCTTCGGCTCCACTTCGATCTGCGGCTCCGGTTGCTTTTGCTGGGGCGCGGCAGAAATTTTCGGCGGGGGTGGCGGCCAGGTGATTTCACCTTCCTTCACCACGGTGGCACCGCGAATGGCTTCGTCTTCGAAGTTGATCTCGATCTCGCCATTCTTTTCCGGAGTCATATCCGTTAATAGATGACACAGATTGGTGGCATACAGGGTGGAAGACTGGGTGGCCGCACGGCTGGCCAGGTTGGTGTAACCCAAAATGGTGACACCACTCTTCACCACCTTTTTATCGGCTTCGGTGAAGTCACAGTTACCGCCCATTTCCGCAGCCAGGTCCACCACTACGGAACCGTCAGCCATGGTTTCCACCATGTCCGCCAGCCACAGTTTCGGTGCCGGCTTGCCGGGGATCAGAGCGGTGGTAATAACAATGTCCACTTCCTTGGCCTGCTCACGGAACAGCGCCATTTCGGCGTCGATGAATTCCTTGGACATCTGCTTGGCGTAACCGCCGGTGCCGGAGCCATCTTCCTCGATTTCCACGGTGAGGAATTCCGCACCCATGGATTCCACCTGCTCACGTACTTCCGGGCGAGTATCGAAGGCGCGCACGATGGCTCCCATGCTCTTGGCGGTGCCAATTGCAGACAGCCCCGCAACACCGGCACCAATCACCAGCACCTTGGCCGGTGGAATTTTACCGGCGGCGGTGATTTGGCCGGTAAAGAAGCGGCCAAACTCGTGGGCGGCTTCAATCACTGCACGGTAGCCGGCAATGTTGGCCATGGAGCTCAACGCGTCCATTTTCTGCGCACGGGAAATACGTGGAATAGATTCCACCGCCAACGCGTTAATGTTTTTGTCTGCGAACTTTTTCAGCAGCGCTTCGTTCTGCGCCGGCTTCAGAAAGGCTACCAGCGTGGCGCCGCTGGGAATCAGATCCAGCTCCGCATCATTCGGCTGCTGAACTTTCAGTACGATCCCGGCCTGACTCAGACAGTCGGTGGCATTAGCGCACAGCTTGGCGCCGGCCTGTTCATATTCTGTGTCGGGGAAGTTAGCTCCTTCTCCGGCACCCTGCTCGATGACAACGTCAAAGCCCAGCGACTGCAAACGCTTTACGCTGGCTGGCGTTGCCGCGACCCGCGACTCTCCAGGCGCGGTCTCTTTTGGTATGGCAATAATCACCGTTTGTGCTCCCGTTAAAAGATTTGTCGTTGTTATAAACCCAAGGCCCTGATACGAACATTTGGGCTGTCCTTTGTAGGACGAAACACTACCGCCGAATTTAATTCCGCCAGTGCAGCCTTTTATTCGGGTCGCCCCGAAACAACAAATTAAAAGGCAAAGACAGGCCTGCCCCGGAAAAAACAGTTTCCAGAGAAATTAAAACCTTTTCGGTAAGTCGCTGCATTAAAGAAAATATATTTCGGCGACGGAAATAGAGGATTCTTATTACTCGCTTTAAGGAAATTTATTAAAAATATCGAAATTTGCTCAAAAAACAGCAAATCACGTTACACCTGAAACGAAAAAGCGAGAGATAGACATGTATATCGTGACAGAACGCACTTTAAGTTACACCGAGAGGCCAATGAAAAAAGTGGCGCGAAAAAGCGCTATATGCCTAAGGGCGAGTCGTATAAAGGATTATTTAATTAACTATTCCAAACCGTTTAATTAAATAATAACCCTTTGAAATGGAATTGATGCGGCATTGGAATAGGTATCAAATAAAACCATTATCTAGATAATTTTTACAACATTTATCAATCCCATTAGGCGAATCGATTTCCCCTGCAACCATATTTTATATGGCGTATTACCGGCTTTTGGCAGGTAAAAATCCTAAAGGGAGCAAACGCGCCTGTACCGGGTCTGAGCGCAAATATTGTAGGAAGCGAATAGCCAGATCCCGCTGCCGGGTACCCCGCAGGATCACCAGCTGCTGCTCCAGTGGTGGGTGGAACTGATAGGGGATACGCATAAACTGGGCTCGGCGCCCGGAAGCCAGAGCCTGGCCGTAGGGAATCAATCCCAGGTCTCCCTCCCCTTGGTGCAACATGATCTGCGCGTGCCCCGAATGCCCCGCGTACACCACCCGATTCTTTACCCTCGGCCACAAGCGCAGCTTCTTTAACATCTTGACCGCCGCATCCCCATCCGGGGCGAGCTGCGGGTCAGCCACGACCAATTTGTGTTTACCGCGGCCCAATAACAGGATGAGCTGGCGAGGGGTGAGGGTCGCGCCGGAGGCGCCCTGTGTCGCGAGCGCAGCAAGGGTGGAGAATCCGGAAGACTTGTTGGTGGAGATTTTCTCACTGGCCCATACCGCCAACTGACCGCGTGCATAGGTCTGGCGACTGGCAGGAACCGTAAGTCCAGCCTTTTCCAGCAATACCGGGCGTGCCATATCGGCAGAGAGAAACAGGTCGAAGGGACGATCCGCGCCGTTTGCACGAATCTGACTGTAGAGCAGGCCACTGGCCCCAGCGGTGATCTCCAGGCGACAGCGGCAGTGCGCTTCGAAAGACGGCCGCAAAGCCTCGAGCGCGGGCTGGAAACTGGCATCTACGGCGATACGCAGCACCTTCGGGGCGCGCTCGCCACAACTGGACAGAGCAACTGCGACCACAACGATATAGATGGTCGCAAACAGGCGCCGAAGCAGTTTACCGGCGAGGGAAAAGCTCGTGTTTCGTAACAACATTCGAATACAAATACCTCAATTCGAATCTACCCCCACTGCCCGTCACTCGCTGCCACCACTCTGTAGGTGGTGCCAATCCTTGTGCTACCCCTGCAATCGGCTGAAATCCTCCGGGCGATTGAGGTTCAGGTGCCAATCGCCCTCCGGGACCGGCAGTTGCACGCAGCCAACAAACCCAAACAGGGCGCGCACAGACGCAATCGCGTCCCCTGCGGCCGCGGCACCCAGGTACTTGCGGCTGCGCGCGTTCAGTGGAAGCCAGCACGGCATAAAGTAGTCACCGAAACACACCGCTTGCTCCACGGTCTGCCCGACAACACACAGCTGCTCCAGCAGGCCAGGTGACAGCAGCGGCATATCCACCGGCACCACCAGTAATGCGTCGCAGGAGAGTTCCCACTGGCGCAAATGCTGGTCGATGGCCTGGAGCCCCCCGAGAGGGCCTGCGGCTTCTACTTGGTCTGGAATGCCACCTGGGCGGCGCCCGCTCACCAGTGGCGCCATCATCTCCATGCCTTGAGGCGCGTCAACCAGCTCCAGCTGGCGCTTCGCATGCTCGAGCAGCGTGCTGCCATTGGATAATTTTAGCAGCGCCTTGTCCTGCCCCATTCGACTAGAGAGTCCACCAGCGAGCACAACCGGGCACACCCGAATTGCCGGCGTTGATTGATTACCTGATGGCGATGTCATTTATTACTGCATCCTGACACTTGATTCTCGTGACTCCAGCTTGCCACGTCCGCTGGGAGGCGAAACCATACAGCAAAATTACGGCAAATTAGCTTCGTATATTTCATCTTTGGAAAATGTAGCCCAAAAGGACGCTCCCGGCCCGGCCAAATACTGCACCATATTGCCGCGCAGCCACCCGTCTTTGCACCATGTCGCACCACCAACCGCCATATAACGGCGCACCCAACTGCTTTCTCGCTCCACGCCACGACCTTTTTGCACCGCTAGGGCGCAATCGTCCGCCAGAAGACGACGAATCATCGCTGCAGCGCTCATATAAAGCACACGCTCTACTAAATTTGCACCCATTGGTACGAGTTTTGATTGTCCAAATGCTAGTGGCATTGAGGCCCGGCCGCACAATCCGTGCCGCCGGGCCTTTTCTATTGCGCGCGAATATCCAGGGAGATGTCCATGTTTGCCAGCCCATGTGCAGGCCAGACTACCGCCGTATACCTTCAGCTCAGCAAAGCGGTTCTCGGGGCTGCGCTGCTGTTTAGTGCGACAAGTGCCGTTGGTGCGGAAGAAAACATCGCGCAAATGGCCGGGGACATGATTCGCAACAGCACCTTTGATCTCAACTTTCGCCCTCGCTACGAGCATGTGCGCGAAGTTTCTTTTCCCAATCATGCCACTGCCGGCACTCTGCGCAGCCGCGCCACCTGGACCAGTGCGCGCTGGGATGGCTGGGAGTTCTTGCTGGAAGGTGACAACGTCACCTATATCAGTAGCGAGAAGTTCAACAACACCGAGAACGGACGCACCCAGTACCCGGTCATTGCCGACCCGGAATACAGCGAGGTAAACCGGGTTCAGCTGAGCTACAAGCGCAACAAGAACCTGCTCACCCTGGGCCGACAACGCATTAATTTTGACGACCAGCGTTTTATCGGCGGCGTTGGCTGGCGCCAGAACGAACAGACATACGATGCGTTACGCGGTGAGTGGGCATTCGACGACCGGTTTACCGGCGACTACTTCTACTCCTGGAACGTCAACCGGATCTTCGGCCCCGATGGTGCCGACGGAGACATTGGCGGGCCGGTAAACGCGCTGCGCCTTAAATACAAGGTACGCCCAAACCAAACCCTCAGCGGCTTTTTCTACAGCCTCGATTTCCACGAATTTGACGAACTCGCGAGTGTCACCGCCGGTTTCAAATGGAGCGTGGACTGCGAAACCTTCCGCTGGCACCTGCGTGCCGCCACGCAGAGCGATACCGGGCGCAACCCCTACGATTACCGCGCGGAGTATTACAACGCGGAGTTCGGCACCAAGCCGGAACAGAAATACAAATTTGCCGGATTCGTCGGTACCGAGTGGCTCGCCGGTGATGATCAGTGGGCATTTCAAACCCCACTGGCCACGCTGCACAAGTTCCAGGGCTACGCGGACAAATTCCTGACCACCCCCGTCGACGGCATCCGCGACTACTACGCTGGCGGCTCAGTGGTTATTTCTGGCATTAAGTTTGCAGCAACTTTGCATAAATTCTATAGCGATCGCTTCAGCCGCGAGTACGGCAACGAACTCGACCTGGTAGCGACCTATGCCATAACAAAAAATATCGACCTGCTCGCCAAATACGCTACCTACGACGCTGACACCTTCAGCAGCGATACGGACAAATTCTGGCTGCAGTTCGAATTGAAGTTTTGACAAAGCGATGACGACTAACCCTATCAGCATTTTACTGGTCGATGACCAGAGCGAGCGCGCGGCCATGGTGTCCGAGCAGCTCAGCGCTGCCGGATACAACCTGTTAGCGCAGCTTTCCAGCGCTGAAGGCCTTCTATATCAGGTAGAAAAACACCGCCCCGATATCGTGTTAATCGATATCGAATCCCCCGATCGGGACATTCTTGAAAGCCTCTCCGTAATCAACCAGCACAACCCTACGCCAGTAGCGATGTTCTCTGCCCGCGGTGGCGCAGATTTCATTAGTAGCGCAGTAGATGCCGGTGTCAGTGCTTATATGGCGGAAGGCCTGTCCGCGGAACGCGTCGCACCGGCCATTGAAATCGCCATGGCACAGTTCCGCAGCTATCAGCAACTGCGGCAGTCCCTGGAGCGCACCCAGCAACAGCTGGACGAACGCAAAATCATTGAGCGTGCCAAGGGGCTATTAATGGCCCGCAAAAATATCAGTGAGCAGGCCGCCCACCAGACCCTGCGCACCCTGGCGATGAACAGCAACTCCACCATGCGCAATGTCGCCGAACAAATCGTCACGCATCTGCAAACACCGGCCAGATAGCGGGATTTGACACAGAATTTTAAAGATTGCCGAGAGTAATACCGTGAGCAGCCTGCAAGTCGAAAAGCCAAAACTCAAACTGCTCTATCTGCGTCTGACAGATAGCGCCCCACTGATCATCGCCCATGAGCTCGGATTATTTGAGCAACATGGACTGCAAGTGACATTAAAGCGGGAAACTTCCTGGGCCACGCTGCGGGATAAGCTGATCGGCGGCGCTGCCGATGCAGCCGCGATGCTTGCGCCCATGCCGCTCACTCTCAAGCAAACCCTGCCAAACTGCGAAGAGGAGCTGCTTAGTGGCCTGATCCTGAGCTGCAATGGCAACGGGATCACCCTATCCAGCGACCTCTACGGCAAGTTAAACCCACAATCTGACGACGCGGATGGCGTCGGTAAAGCGCTGAAGCAATTTATTGACGGACAAGCATCGGATACAGCACCGCTCACGTTTGCCAGCGTGTACCCGTTTGCCAGCCACACGTTGCAGCTGCGCCACTGGTTAAGCAGTGCAGGGATTAACCCCGACACCGATGTACGCCTACAGGTCTTGCCCCCGGAGCAAATGGTGGACCACCTGCGCCGTGGGGATATTGATGGTTTCTGCGTTGGCGAACCCTGGAACACCTTTGCCGCCCTGGAAGGTATCGGAGTTATCGCCACGCCGAACAACGCCCTGATGCCTGCAATGCCAGAAAAAGTACTCGCGGTTACACGCAGCTGGCACGAAGCAAATCCGGCAACCCATATGGCGTTGCGCGCCGCACTACTCGAGGCTTGTGGATGGCTGAGCGATCGCACCAACCGTCGCGATGCAGCGGGAATTCTAGCGCGCCCGGAATATCTCAACCTACCTGATGACGTAGTTGCAGCCTCCCTGAACGATCAACTGTATCGTAAACAGGACATGACTCCCGAGCAGAATACAGGCTGGCATTTGTTTGCCCACCCACAGACAGATCACGGGCGCCCCTCCCCGCAAAAAGCACGCGAGTTGCTCGCCCTGTGCAATGAAATCGCGCCGGTCGATACGGATACTGTGGAACTATTCCACCCCGACCTTTACCAGCAAACCCTTGACTACCTCCGGCTGCGCGAGATGCATACATCCAAGTCCTGAACACCTAAGTCCTGAACACCTAAGTCACACACAAGTTAGTAGCATCTTGCAGCCCACTAAGCCCTGAAGCGCTATCCGCACACGCCCACCCTCGGTGCACAATTGTGCACCGCCACAACCAAAGCACACCAAAACGGGGCGCAACTGACATCTAGCTGCGCCCCGCAACCGCTCAAGATTCATTGGCCGCGGAACATTACCGCGCGTTATCGAGCAAGTTTCACCTCCGATGCGCCATTTTTTTGCAACACAACGCACCAGTTTCGGCCTGCGGCCCTGTTTTCGCACAACCATGGCACAGTTATTGAATAGCTATTACATAGTGATTGAGTAGCTAAATCGTAATTAGCCACAAGCAGAACCGCATGCACGGTAAAGAACCTCGCAGGTGAAGCTTACTCGTACTTATCAACACTTATTAGTAGGACAGCGAAGTCCACCGGCGGCAGCCAGGGTGCCCCGTGGGCTTTTTTTATGCCCGCCGTTTGGAGCCTTGCAGAGCAAGCCGACAGATTCAGAACACAAACTAACGGGATAACATTATGTCCAGTGACTCCTTAAACCTATTTTCCTTTAAAGGAAAAATCCGGGTACTGCACCTCACCTGGATTGCCTTCTTTATTACCTTCTTTGCCTGGTTCAACCATGCACCTCTATTGATGGCAATTGCCGACAGTCTGTCGCTCACTTCGGAACAGGTAAAAACCCTGCTGATTTTGAACGTGGCGCTGACCATTCCCGCGCGCGTAATTATCGGCATGTTGACGGACAAGTACGGTCCGCGCCTGACGTATTCTCTGCTGCTGGCAGTCGGCAGTATCCCCTGCTTTATTTTCGCACTGGCCGACAGCTTTACTGCTGCAGCAATCGGTCGATTCCTTTTGGGCTTTATCGGCGCCGGTTTCGTAGTCGGTATTCGCATGGTTTCCGAGTGGTTCCCGGCAAAGCAGTTGGGCACCGCGGAAGGTATTTACGGCGGCTGGGGTAACTTTGGTTCTGCGGCGGGTGCCATGACCCTGCCGACCATCGCCCTGCTGTTCGGCGGCGACGACGGCTGGCGTTACGCGGTGGGCCTGACTGGTGCGATTGCGCTGGTTTACAGTGTGATTTACTACCGTTCCGTGACCGACACCCCGAAGGGCGGCACCTACTTCAAGCCGAAGAAAATCGGCGGTATGGAAGTTTCCAGCCCTGCGGATTTTGTACTGTTGCTGATCATGAAAGTACCCATGTACGCGGCACTGGCGCTGCTTACCTGGAAATTGTCCCCGGCCGGTGTTGGCATGCTGGCGCAGTCCGTCGCGGTTATGATTTACGTGGCACTCGCCGCTCTGTATGCGTTTGATGCGAAGAAGTGTTACGACATCAACAAAGAGATTTTCGTAAAACTGCCGGAGCCGATTCATCGCTATCAGTTCAAGCAGGTTGCGGTGCTGAACATTCTGTACTTCGCGACTTTCGGCTCCGAGCTTGCGGTTGTTTCCATGCTGCCGCTGTTCTTCTCCGAAACCTTTACCCTGGATCCGGTAAAAGCTGGCCTGCTGGCTTCCGCCTACGCGTTTATGAACCTGATGTCCCGCCCTGCGGGCGGTCTGATCAGTGACCGCTTTGGACGCAAGAGCACGCTGTTGATTTTGACTGCGGGCCTGGCGCTGGGCTATCTGACCATGAGTATGATCGACGCTGAATGGCCGCTGTATCTGGCAGTAGCTGCGGCGATGGCATGTTCTTTCTTCGTACAGTCCGGTGAGGGTGCAGTGTTTGCGGTGGTACCGCTGATCAAGCGTCGCCTGACCGGCCAGATCGCCGGTATGACGGGTGCTTACGGCAACGTGGGTGCGGTGTTCTACCTGACCGTTCTGAGCATGGTGTCTTACCAGACCTTCTTCCTGGTGATTGCTGGTACCGCAGTACTTGGCTTTGTTACTCTGCTGTTCCTTGAAGAGCCGGAAGGTCAAATGGCTGAGGTTATGCCGGATGGTAGCGTTTCTCTGATCGACGTTGCCTAATCTAGATAATGGGGCAACCACTCAGATAGTTACGTGGCGCGGCGTGCCGGAATCCGTTTTCGAGACACGCCGTGAACCCATCCCTGGGGGCTTGTCCGCGAGATCCCTCTCGCAGACAGTCCCGAAAACGGATTCCGGCACACCACTTATCGCATAGATCTCAGCCCTGCCGATACTGAGAGGACCACTTTGAACCACACCTGCGAAACCACTACTGTGTCAGACTCGGATCAAAAAGCCTCTAATTCTGAAAATCTGGAGTTCGCCACTGCGAGCGAGTGTGGGCTACGCGCCTACAATGACGATGCGGTGGCCGTATATCGGGCTACCGGCAGCGATCTGCGCTATCGCGGCTCCATGGCGGCGATCGCCGATGGTGTTGGGAGTGCCGAGGCGGGTGGCGCGGCGGCACGGGCGGCAATTAGCGGGTTTATTTCCGATTACTACAGCACACCGGACTCCTGGTCGGTAAAGCAGGCCAGTGGGCGAGTGCTGCATGCACTAAACAGCTGGCTGTATCGGCAGAGTGGTGGAGCCGACGAGGTACAGCGTGGTTGGCTGACGACCTTTTCGGCAGTGATTCTCAAGGGCTCTACCGCACACCTGATTCATATTGGTGACTCGCGAATTTATCGGTTGCGCGACGGTAATCTGGAGTGTCTGACCCGCGATCACAGTCGCGCACTTGGCCCGGAGCGCACCTTTTTAAGTCGCGCGCTGGGTATGGATGCGCATATAGAGGTGGACTATCGGCGCGAGCCGCTGGAAGCTGGCGATCTCTTCTGTGTCACCACCGACGGTATCCACGATTTTCTGCCGAAAGGCCAATTCACCGAGCTGCTCGCCAGACACCAACTGGACGCGGCCCAGGCGTTGACCGCGGCAGCGCTGGACAATGGCAGTAAAGACAATCTGAGCCTGGCATTGTGTCGCGTGAATGTGGTGGACACCGTGCAGGCCGACGATGTGATGGTAGCTACCAGCCAACTGCCCTTCCCGCCGCCACTGCAACCCGGCAACAAGATTGATGGTTACGAGGTATTGCAGGAACTCCATGCAAGTAGCCGCAGCTACCTGTATCTCGTCAGAGATATGCAGTCAGGAAAAAATGGCGAGCCGGAACGGCTGTGTGCACTGAAGGCGCCGTCGGAGAACTTCTGTGATGATCCCGCGTATATCGAACGCTTTATCGCGGAAGAGTGGACGGGGCGCCGCCTGGATCATCCGGCCATCGTCAAAATATTCCCACCGCGCAAGGAACGTAAGTTTCTATACCACGTGATGGAATATGTAGATGGGCAGAACCTGCGCCAGTGGATGCAGCTCAATCCGGAGCCACCACTGGACCAGGTACGCAATCTGGTACAACAACTGGTTAGTGCTCTGAGACGCTTGCAACGCTTGGAAATCGTGCATGGAGATCTCAAGCCCGAAAACATCATGGTGGACACCAGCGGGCGCCTGAAGTTAATTGATCTGGGGGGAGCCAATGCTGCAGGCCTTCAGGAGCTGTTGCGCTACCAGGACAGCGCACCGCCCGGCAGTAAAAACTACTGTGCCCCGGAGTATTTCTTTAAAGATGCGGCCAGCCATCGCTCCGATATCTTCTCCCTCGGTGTTATCGCCTACGAGATGCTGACGGGGCACTACCCGTATAAAGAGCGCTTCGGCAGCAGTCACTACCAATTGAAGACTTACGCAAGTCTGCGCTACATCAGCGCGCGGCAATACCGGGAGGACATCCCGGAATGGATCGATGGCGCCCTGCGCCAGGCCTGCGCGCCGGACCCGAAGAACCGCTACCCCGCTCTATCAGAGCTTGTGCACGACCTGAGCACTCCGAATAAAAAGTTCGACACGACGGAGAAGCCTCCGCTGATCCAGCGCAACCCACTGCTGTTCTGGCAGACCGTCGCGGTGCTCGCGCTACTTTCTCATTTGCTGTACTTCCTTTAATACTGCTTTCCAAAACACTGCAAAAGTGCAGCCAAAGGCACAGTCGCGTCCCAATCTGGGGCGCACACCTACTAATCGCACCAATTTGCAGCATCAAACTAAGTGCCCGCGGATTTCGAATCCCCCATTAACCACAAGGTCTTTGCGGTTTCCCCACGCCATCAGCGATCAACCCAAGTTGGCACAGAGATTGAATACCATTAGTCACAATCTGAAATTCTTTTAGCAAGGCAACGGCGCCTGACACTCTTCGACAGAAGAGGGTAAGCCCGTGCAGCCTTAGCATCTTCCTGCATCTGTGGCTCCCCAATTTTCTGTCGAACATGTCAGGTACCAATACTCGGTAAGACTCCGGGTACAACCTGGTAAATCACGGCAGAGATTATGGTTAAGCAAAAAATCGTCGTCATCGGCAACGGCATGGTGGGCCACCACTTCCTGGAACAACTGGCGAATCGCCCCGAACGGGAACTGTTCGACGTACTGGTATTTTGTGCCGAACCCCGCCCCGCCTACGACCGAGTGCACCTCTCCGAATACTTCGGTGGCCGTACCGCCGACGATCTGGCGATGGGCAAGGTCGAACAGTATCGCGAGTGGGGCTACGACCTGCGCCTGAACGACGCCGCAGTGAGCATCGACCGCGAAAACAAAATCGTCACCTCTGCCAGCGGTGCCAGTGAGGCCTATGATCACCTGGTGCTCGCCACCGGCTCCTATCCTTTCGTACCGCCGATTCCCGGTCATGAACACAGTAAGTGTTTTGTTTACCGCACCCTGGAAGACCTCGACAAGATCCAGGCAGCTGCAAACCACGGCAAGGTTGGTGTTGTTGTAGGTGGTGGCCTGCTGGGTCTGGAAGCGGCCAACGCCCTCAAGCAGCTGGGCCTTGAAGCACACGTGGTGGAATTCGCTCCCGGCCTGATGTCTGTACAGCTGGATGAAGGCGGCTCCAACCTGCTGCGCGAAAAAATCGAAGAACTGGGCGTTACCGTTCACACCAGCACCGCGACCGAACTGATCGAAGAAGTGGACGGCGGCCGCCTGCGCATGCAGTTCAAGGGCGACAAAGAGCTGGTTACCGACCTGATTGTGTTCTCTGCAGGTATTCGCCCTGAAGACAGCCTGGCCAAGTCCGCCGGTATCGAACTGGGCGAGCGCGGCGGTATCGTGATCGACAATAACTGCCGTACCTCTGACAAAAATATCTTCGCCATCGGCGAATGCGCCCTGTTCAATAACTTCATCTTCGGTCTAGTAGCTCCGGGCTATACCATGGCGCGCACCGCGGTTTCCCTGTTGTGCGGTGAAGCAGCGGAATTCAACGGCGCGGACATGAGCACCAAGCTGAAGCTGCTGGGTGTAGAAGTAGGTTCCATCGGTGATGCCCACGGCCGCAAAGAGGGCTCTGCAGCCATCACCTTTGTCGATGAACAGACCGGCGTGTACAAGCGCATGATCACTGACAGTGAAGGGAAAAAGCTGCGCGGTGCAGTACTGGTCGGCGACACCGGCGACTACGACACCCTGCTGCAGTACCACCTGAATGACATGGATCTGCCGGAGCATCCCGAACAGCTGATCCTGCCAGCGCTGGATGGCGCTGCACCAACTCTGGGTGCCGATGCGCTGCCGGACACCGCAACTATCTGTTCTTGCCACAACGTCAGCAAAGGCGACATCGTCGGCGCCGTTCAGGGTGGCTGCTGCTCCGTGGGTGAAGTGAAAGACTGCACCAAAGCGGCGACTGGCTGTGGCGGCTGTGCTGCACTGCTGAAAAATGTTGTGGATACCGAACTCGCCGCTCTGGGTGTCGAGGTCAATAACGACCTGTGTGCGCACTTCCCCTACACCCGCCAGGAAATATTCCACATGGTGCAGGTGGAAGAAATCAAAACCTTTGACGAGCTGCTGGAAAAACACGGCACCGGCAAAGGCTGTGAAATCTGTAAGCCCACTGCAGCCTCAATCTTCGCTTCGCTGTGGAATGAACACATTCACGAGAAGCCGCACGTTGGCCTGCAGGATACCAACGATACGTTTATGGCCAACATGCAGAAGAACGGAACCTACTCCGTTGTTCCGCGTATTGCCGGTGGCGAAATTACCCCGGACAAGCTGATCGTACTCGGGGAAGTGGCGAAGAAATACGACCTCTATACCAAGATCACCGGCGGCCAGCGTATCGACCTGTTTGGCGCACGCCTGGAAGAGCTGCCAGAGATCTGGCGCGAACTGACCGACGCGGGCTTCGAAACCGGCCACGCCTACGGCAAGTCACTGCGTACCGTGAAGTCCTGTGTGGGCAGCACCTGGTGTCGTTTTGGTGTCCAGGACAGTGTGGGCATGGCCCTCACCGTTGAGAACCGCTACAAGGGATTGCGCTCTCCGCACAAAATCAAAATGGCGGTATCTGGCTGTACGCGTGAGTGTGCGGAAGCACAGAGCAAAGACATCGGTGTGATCGCTACCGAAAACGGCTGGAACCTGTATGTATGTGGTAACGGCGGTATGCGCCCGCGCCACGCCGACCTGTTCGCGACGGATCTGGATGACGTCACCCTGATCAAGTACATCGACCGCGTGCTGATGTTCTACGTGCGCACTGCCGACAAGCTGCAGCGTACCTCTGTATGGCTGGAAAACCTGGAAGGCGGTCTCGATTACCTGCGCGAAGTTGTGATCGAGGACAAGCTGGGCATCTGCGACGAGCTGGAGCGTCAGATGACCAACGTGGTTGGCACCTACCAGTGTGAATGGAAAACCGCGATCAACGACCCGGAAATGCTCAAGCGCTTCCGCCAGTTCGTTAACACCGATGAGAAAGACGAAAAGATCGTATTCGTGGAAGAGCGCCAGCAGCGTCGTCCAGCTACCGAAGAAGAGATCGTCAAGATCGCAGAGCCGGCATAAGCCGGCTCGCATTAGCAAACAGCGTTGAAGATTTCATAACCCTATTCTTTCCATACCATTGTGGAGAACCGAAATGAGCGAAGTTGCCATAACCCGCACCGAGTGGCTGCAAGTCTGCAAGCGATCAGATCTTGTAGCCGATTCCGGAGTGTGCGCTCTTGTGGGCGATCGACAGATTGCCCTGTTTTTTTTACCCGAACAGGAACCGCAGTTGTTCGCGATCGATAACTGGGATCCTATCGCCAAGGCCGGTGTTATTGGCCGCGGTCTGGTTGCGGAAATCGATGATGAAGTCACCGTGGCATCACCGCTGTACAAACAGCACTATCGACTGACCGATGGCCAGTGCCTGGAAGAGGAAGCTATCCAGCTCGCGGTTTACCCTGTCGCTTTCGATGGCGATGACGTACTAATCCAGGTCGATCAATAACAACAAAAAAGCAGTCGAAGATGGCATTAACAGAGCTGTTTAGCGCCCATAGATCCTGTACCACCTGCCCCTATTGCGGCGTTGGATGTGGAGTCGCCGCAACCAGGGAAACCACCCCTGGCAATCAAGGTGGCGAAGAAGGTGTGATCCGAATCCAGGGGGACGATCAGCATCCAGCCAACAAAGGTAAACTTTGTGTAAAGGGTTCTTCCCTTGCGGACACGCTGGGCAACCACGGGCGCCTGTTAAAACCACAACTCCATGGCGAAGAGTGCGATTGGGAAACCGCACTGGATTTTGCCGCTACGAAACTGCGCGAGACAATCGATGAGCACGGCCCGGACTCGGTGGCCTTCTACCTGTCCGGCCAGCTGCTGACCGAAGACTACTACGTAGCCAACAAACTGATGAAGGGTTATGTGGGCACCGCCAACGTCGATACCAATTCGCGTCTGTGCATGTCTTCTGCGGTTGCCGCCTACAAGCGCTCACTGGGCGCAGACGCAGTACCCTGTAATTACGAAGATCTCGACGAAGCGGAACTCGTGGTATTGATCGGCTCCAACGCCGCCTGGACCCACCCGATCCTGTTCCAACGTATGCAGGCAGCCAATGCCAAACTTGTGGTCGTCGACCCGCGCGGTAGCGCCACCAGCGAAATGGCAGACTTGCACCTGGCCATTTCCCCAGGCAGTGATGCGGCTCTGTTTAATGGACTGCTCCACTACCTCACCGAGTTCGGCGCTCTTGATCAGGCGTTTATCGACAACCACGCCGAAAACTTTTCCGACACTCTGTACGCCGCCGCAGAGTGGACTCCGGAAAAGGTCGCAGACCACTGCAGCGTCGAGCTGGGACAGCTTCTCGAATTCTACGAGCTGTTCCGCAACACCGAAAAAACCATCAGCTTTTATTCACAGGGCGTCAACCAGTCCAGCACCGGCACCGACAAGAACAACACCATTATCAATTGCCACCTGGCCACCGGCCGTATTGGCAAGCCGGGCTGCGGCCCCTTCTCCATCACCGGCCAGCCCAATGCCATGGGCGGACGTGAAGTGGGCGGGCTGGCGAACATGCTCGCCGCGCACATGGACTTTACCGAAGAGAATATCGACCGTGTCGGTCGCTTCTGGAATGCCAGTAACATGGCCCAGGGGCCGGGCCTGAAAGCGGTTGAGCTGTTTAATGCGGTGGAAAGCGGCCAGATCAAAGCCGTATGGATTATGGCCACCAACCCGGCGGTGAGCATGCCCGACGCACGCCGCGTCGCAAATGCACTGAAGAACTGCCCCACCGTCATCGTATCCGACTGTGTTGGCGATACCGACACCGCACGCTGTGCCGACCTACTCCTACCCGCCACAACCTGGGGCGAGAAAACCGGTACCGTTACCAACTCCGAACGCCGCGTGTCCCGCCAGAAAGGCTTCCTCCCCAAACCCGGCGAAGCCCGCCACGATTGGGAAATCATTTGTGATGTGGCAAAACGCCTGGGCTTCGGTGAAGCCTTCGACTTCCAGTCGCCCGCCGATATTTTCCGCGAACACGCCGCGCTTTCCGGTTTTGAAAACAACCGCGAGCAGGCCCGTCGCGCGTTTGATATCTCCGCGCTGGCCAATATCAGCGACCACGAATACGACTTCTTCACCCCGGTACAGTGGCCAGTAAACGCAGATAACCCACAGGGTACCGCGCGCCTGTTTAGCGATGGCAATTTCTACACCCCCAATGGCCGCGCCCGTTTTGTCGCCGTACAACCACAGAGCCCAAAGCAGGAAACCCGCGACGAATACCCACTGGTATTAAATAGCGGCCGTTTGCGCGACCAGTGGCACACCATGACCCGCACCGGCCGCGCACGCCAATTGCTGGACCACAGCGAAGCCCCAGAGCTGCACGTGCATCCCCAGGAAGCAGAAAAATTTGGTATCCAGGATGAGCAGCTGGTGCGTGTGGAAAGCGAAAAAGGCCAGTTCTTCGGCCGCGCCAGAGTCACCCCCAGCCAGAAACCCGGCCAACTGTTCGCGCCCATTCACTGGAGCGACAGCCTAGCCCACAACGCCACTGTCAGCGCCCTGGCCATCCCCTTTACCGACCCCTTCTCCGGCCAGCCAGAGTTGAAGCAAGTCGCGGTTAAGGTGGAGCCGCTCACCGCGCACAGTTACGCATGCCTGTTACTGCGCACCGAAGCCGCAGAAGAACTACACAGCCGCCTGCAAGTTGGCGAAGCCAAACTGTTTGAAACCATTCTCCACTGGTACCGGGTACCGGTTGAAGGCGGCTACCGCTTCGAACTGACACTGAAAAAGCAACCGGACTGGCAAGCGCTCGCCGACAAACTGTTTAAGCTCGGCGACAAACAACTCAATCGTAAGCAGCTGCAATTACCCAGCGGTGAACGCTGGCTACTGCACAGCGAGCAAATGGAATTCCTGGTATTCACCAGCGCCGAATGGCATTCCCTGCCAGACCGCAAGACACTCGAGAATGCGCTGCTGGAGCCACTGCCCGACGCACCCGCAAAACTTCTGCACGACGTACCTGCCGGTGCACAGATGGTATGCACCTGCCTACAGGTCTCCCGTAAAGAAATCGAATCCGCTATCGCAGAAGGCGCCGCCTCGGTAGACGAACTCGGTGAGCTACTGGGCTGCGGCACCAACTGCGGCTCCTGTAAGCCAGAAATCTCCGCACTGCTAAATACCAACCTCGCAGTCGCCGTCGGCTAGACTGGTTTCTCCGAAACCGTCGACAACCTACCTACTTAATACGAAGGCAAAGTGCCAGGGATGGGTTTACGAAAGCGTCGGCGACACGGACGTCGCCGACGCAGCCTACAGGGATGTACTTGTGGCGGTTTCGAAAACCCATCCCCGGTGCTTTGCCGCCACACAACCAGTCAAGTAAGTACCACCTACCCCAGACAACTAACCCACGCCACCAATACTCGAACTCCCCAACACTTGAACCAACAGCCCTTACAAAGCTATCTTGCAACTCAAGTCGACAAAGAAAAGGCGAGCTTCATGTCCGATGTCTGTGCACAAGATGGTCTGCGTTCCGTAGAAACCGCCAAACAGATGCTGATCGATAGCATCCAGCCCATTACCGCAACAGAGACAATCCCCCTCGTCCAGGCATGTGGCCGGGTACTGGCCGAACCGGTACTGGCAGCGCTAGACCTACCCCCTTGCGACAACTCCGCCATGGACGGCTACGCCCTGTGCGGAGACCACCATAGTTATATCCTGATCGGCAAAAGCCTCGCCGGGCACCCCTTCGACGGTACACTCGAACCCGGCCAAGCCACCCGCATCACCACCGGCGCTGCGGTACCTGAAGGCGCCGATCGCGTACAGATGCAAGAAAATTGCAGCGTCGAAGCCGACCAACTCACCATGAGCCGCCCCGCCAGGCCCGGCGAAAACATTCGCCGCCGAGGTGAAGACGTCCACACCGGCCAAAGTCTGGTACCGGTGGGCGCAAAAATTAAAGTGCCTCACATCGCCCTGCTCGCCGGCACCGGCGTGGCGGAAATCACCGTACACCGCAAACTGAAAGCCGCCCTGCTTTCCATCGGCGATGAACTCAAGCCCATCGGCACCCCGGTATCTGAACTCGGCGACGGCGACATTTACGATAGCAACCGTATCGCCCTGCACGCCGCACTGGAACAACTGGGTGTCGAGATTCTCGACCTCGGCTGCTGGCCAGACCAACCGGAAAAAATCCGCGAGGCATTTGTCGAGGCCCGGGACAACGCCGACTTCGTGATTACCAGCGGCGGCGTATCCGTGGGCGAAGCCGACTTCACCAAAACCGTATTACAGGAACTCGGCGAAATCGGCTTCTGGAAACTCGCCATCAAACCAGGCAAACCCTTCGCCTTCGGTCGCCTGCCCAAGGATCAGGGCGAAACCCTATTCTTCGGCCTACCCGGCAACCCCGTTTCTGCGATCGTCACGCTGGATCAGCTAGTAGTACCGGCGCTGGAAAAACTGCGCGGTACTTCCGCAGAACACCGTCACCCACCACTGCAGACGCGCGCACGCCTACTCAACAACATCCGCAAGCGCCCCGGCCGCACCGACTACCAACGCGGCTTTACCTATTGCGATGGCGACGGTATCCAGGTGGTGGAAACCCGGGGCATTCAGGGTAGCCACATTCTCTCTGGCTTCGCCGGCGCCAACTGTTTTGTGGTGCTGCCCCGTGAAGGAGGTGATTGTGAGACCGGCGACTGGGTCACCATAGAACCGTTCAACGCGCCGCTAAAATAGACCCACGGTGCCAGTGCTATACTCCGCGGCCTGAAATGCTCTCCGTCTAAAACAACTCCACAAGAAGTACCATGAGCCGCAGCCGCTACGAGAAATTTAAACAGGTGCTCCGCCAGCGCCAGCACGACATGACCCTGCTCACCGATCAGGTGCACAAGGGCCAGAACATCTCCGCCATGCTGCGCACCGCCGACGCTGTCGGTATCCCCGAAATCCACATGGTGCAACCCAGCTACGGCCACCTGCTATATCACAACACAGCCGGTGGCAGTGGCCGCTTCACCGGCAATGCCGTCTACCCCGATATCGAATCCGGCATAGTCGAACTCAAAAATCGCGGCATGCACCTCTACGCCGCCCACTGGTCCGACCGCGCCATCGACTTTCGCGCAGCCGACTACACCAAACCCTTTGCACTGATCATGGGAGCCGAAAAACACGGCCTGAGCGATTACGCCGCAGAGCATGCCGACGACCATGTCACCATTCCGATTATCGGTATGGTCGAGAGTTACAACGTGAGTGTGGCCGCTGCGATCATTCTGCAAGAGGCGATGCATCAGCGCCAAAAAGCCGGCATGTATGAGGATAAGGTGCTGGATGAAGAAGATCCGGCCATTAAAGATATTCTGTTCCGCTGGATGCACCCGAAAATGGTGAAGTACTGCGAGAAACACAACTTGCCATTTCCGGAGCTGGATGAAGACGGCGATATCATCCCACCGAAAGATCCGAAATACCGACAGCCCAATAAGTAACAACAAAAGCGAATCGCTAAGGTAAAGCGCCGGGTGTGAATTTTCAGGATCGTCGCAAACAGGATGTTTGCGCCGAAGCGCCCAGGGATGGGTTCACAGCGGTCCTGAAAATTCACACCCGGCGCTTTGCCGCCACATAAGCACCAAGCTACTTCGACCCATTGCGCCCCCTCCCCTATCCAACTAACCTTGGCTCACTATTTCCAAGACCAAGCATTCCTCAGGGAGGACGCAATGCATACCGAAGCAATCGAATACTATATCGACGACGAGTCCTTTACCGGCTACCTGGCCTACGACGACAGCATTGAAGGTGAGCGCCCCGCTATCCTCCTGTTGCACGAATGGTGGGGCATGAATGACTTCACCCGCGAAGAAGCCGAACGCCTCGCCGCCGAAGGGTTCACCGCCTTTGCCCTCGACATGTACGGCACCGGCGTAAGCGCCGACAACCCCAGCGACGCCGGCGCCCTGATGACCAAAACCATCGAAACCGAAGGCGCACCACTGAAACGCTTCCAGGCCGCCCTCGACCTCATCAACGCCCACCCAACTGTGCAAGCAGGCCAGGTCGCCGCCCAGGGTTACTGCTTCGGTGGCGCCGTTGCCCTCACCATGGCCCGCCTCGGCCTGCCACTCAAAGGCGTTGTCAGCTTCCACGGTGCGCTGGAAAGCGATATCAAAGTAAAAGCCGGTGACATCACTGCCGAACTGCAGGTCTATACCGGCGGCGACGACGCCATGATCCCCGCCGAGCACGTGGCCAATTTCGTACAGGAAATGCAAACCGCCGGCGTGCGCTTCGACGTAACCAGCTACCCCGGTGTGCAACACGGCTTCACCAACCCGGCGGCTACCGCGCGCGGTGAAAAATTTGGCATCCCGCTGAAATACGATGAAGCAGCCGCCAACGACGCCTACGAAGGTGCCGTAAACTTCTACAACAAAATCTTCCAGCAGTAATTATTGCCTCCCGCCCTTTCCTATGCAGCATCTTGGGGCGGCTGCATTCTGCACTGCCAGTCATTCCAAAGGGGGAAGCGTGCAACCCATCATTTCCATCGCCGGTGTGGGTAAAACCTACGCCGGTGGTTTTACCGCACTCAAGTCTGTCGATCTCGACATTAATTCCGGAGAAATCTTTGCTTTGCTCGGCCCCAATGGCGCCGGCAAAACCACGCTGATCAGTATCATCTGCGGCATCGTCAATCCAACCAGTGGGCGGGTCACCGCCGACGGCTACGATATCCAGCGGGAATTCCGCGCGGCGCGCAGCAAGATCGGCCTGGTACCCCAAGAGCTTTCCACCGACTCCTTCGAAAGCGTGTGGAATACCGTCAGCTTTAGTCGCGGCCTGTTTGGCAAGGCGCCAAACCCACAACATATCGAAAAGATACTGCGCCAACTGTCTTTGTGGGATAAGAAGGACAGTAGAATCATGGCGCTGTCCGGCGGCATGAAACGCCGCGTGATGATCGCCAAGGCACTATCCCACGAACCCTCCATCTTGTTCCTCGACGAACCAACCGCCGGCGTGGATGTGGAATTGCGTCGCGATATGTGGGAAATGGTGCGCGGCCTGCGCGAGAGTGGTGTAACCATCATACTGACGACCCACTACATCGAAGAAGCCGAAGAAATGGCAGACCGTATCGGCGTGATCAATCATGGCGAACTGGTGCTGGTGGAAGAGAAGCACGAGCTGATGCAAAAGCTCGGCAAGAAACAACTGACCATCCACCTGCAAAACCCGATCAGCGAACTGCCAGAAGAACTAAAAGAGTTTGAACTGGATATCGCCGATGAAGGTAATCAACTGATTTACACCTTCGATACGCAGCGTGAGCACACCGGGATCGCCACCCTGCTGCGCGCTTTGAACCAACAGGGGATGGAGTTCAAGGACCTGCACTCCAGTGAAAGCTCGCTGGAAGAAATTTTCGTCAGCCTAGTGCATCAGAACCAGGATGAACGCCAAAAAGCCGGGTAAAAGCCGCTGGGTGAAAGAGGAAGTAACATCGTGAATATTTATGGCATCCGCGCCATCTACCAGTTCGAAATGGCCCGTACCGGCCGCACCTTGATGCAGAGTATCGCCTGGCCGGTAATTTCCACCTGCCTGTACTTTATCGTGTTCGGCACGGCCATCGGCAGTCGCCTGGGGGAAATCGAGGGCGTCAGCTACGGGGCATTTATTATTCCCGGGCTGATTATGCTCTCGCTGCTATCGGAGAGTATTTCCAACGCCTCCTTCGGTATCTTTTTCCCGAAGTTTTCCGGCACCATCTATGAAGTGCTGTCGGCACCGGTGTCCGCGTTTGAAATTGTTGCCGGCTATGTGGGTGCCGCGGCAACCAAGTCTGTAGTCATCGGCATCCTGATTTTGATCACCGCGCGCTTTTTTGTGGACTATGAAATCGCTCACCCGTTCTGGATGTTTGGCTTTCTGGTCCTCACCGCAGTTACCTTCAGCATGTTCGGTTTTATCATCGGCATTTGGGCCGACGACTTCCAGAAGTTGCAAGTTATCCCGTTGATGGTCATCACTCCCCTGACATTTTTGGGCGGAGCCTTTTACTCCATCAATATGCTGCCGGAGTTCTGGCAGAAGGTAACCCTGTTTAACCCCGTGGTGTACCTGATCAGCGGTTTCCGCTGGGCGTTCTACGGAGTGTCCGATGTCAATGTGGGGATAAGCCTGGGGATGACCCTGTTTTTCCTGTTCGCCTGTCTGGCCGGAATCTGGTGGATTTTCCGCACCGGCTACAAAATTCGCTCCTGATCCCACAGGCAGCAACAAAAAAGCCCGCGAGTTTTTCTCGCGGGCTTTTTACATTCTGGTCTCTGCCGGTTGCTGATACGGACTGCTTATGCAGACTGCTTATGCCGACTGATAGGCACGCATAAACACGCGCACGACTTCCGTCACATGCTGGGCGATTTCCTCACGCGACGGCGGCTCGGCACAACCAATGATGATCTGGATATGGGTGCAGCCGCCCTGCAACATGCCAAAAAACACTTCCGATGCCCGCTCCGGGTCCGGCACCTGCATCAGCCCCAGGTCCACCGCCCGGTCAAGGAAACGAATCATCTCACTGCGTGTGCGCACTGGGCCCGCTTCGTAGAACAGGTTGGCCATGGTCTGGTCCTGAGCCCCCACCGCACTGATCAGGCGCATAAGCTGCAGTGAATCATCGTGGTAGAGCATATCCAGGAACGCTTCGCCAATCGCCTGCAACCTATCTGACAGCGGTGCGCCCGCGTCCAGGGTAAACATCTCCTCCGGCATCTGACTGCCGCACTTGGCCTCTATCGCCGCACAGAACAGCGTTTCCTTATCGGAGAAGTGGCTGTACACCGTCAACTTGGATACACCCGCCTTCGCCGCCACGGCATCCATGCTGGTGCCGGTAAAGCCGAGGGCAAGAAACAGGTCCTTGGCCGCATTCAGGATCGCCAGCCGCTTGGCTGGATCCTTGGGGCGACCGCGACTGACCGGTGCGTCTTTAGTGTTGGATAGATTCTGTTCACTCATGGTTCTGGTTCATCGCCGTCGTTCTCACACACTTCCAGCCAATCGAGCAACCGGATCGGTCATTCAGGTTGAAGTACGCGCTCGCCTCCACCGAATTAGTGGACTCACGAGTTTAATATACTTACTATACTCTTCAGTTCATTAAAGGCCAGTTTACTACAGACTTGGCCTCTCAAGCTCAAATCAAAGGCTCCTACATATTAATAGGTAGCAATGGGCGCCGATGTGACGTGGCAGACAACTGTACCAGTATCCGCCTTGATCCCCACTGTCCGTCACTAGTGCGCCCAGTGATTCACAAGGAATGAGGTACTCATGCGACGCGCTTTTGCACACCCAGGATACCGAAATCATCTGGGCCATCTGGGCCACGCACTCAAACTCTCCAGCCTGTTGCTGGGCTCGCTGATACTGGTCGCCTGCTCCACGCCAGAAAGCGGCGAGGCCACACCGCCGCGCCCGGCGATCGTGGTAAACCCTAAGGCGTCCGGCAGCCAGCTGGCCGTCTACCCCGGAGAAGTCCACGCCCGGCATGAGTCTGCACTGGCGTTTCGCGTGGGTGGAGCGGTCACCCGCCGACTGGTAGAAACCGGGCAGCGGGTAAAGCAGGGCCAGCCCCTCGCCGAGCTCGACGCCCAGGACTTGAACCTGCAGCGGGATGCGGCCAAAGCGCAATTGCAGGCCGCGCAAACCGAAAACCGCAACGCCAGTAACGAGCTCGAGCGCTATCGCGACCTGCTGGAGCGCAAACTCATTGGTGAATCGCAGTTCGATGCGGTCAGTACCCGACACGACAGCAGTGTTGCGCAGCTGGAACGCGCCCGTGCCCAGCTGCAGGTGGCAGCAAACCAGGCCGCCTACGCGGTGCTCAAGGCCCCCAGCGATGGCGTAATCACCCGTCGCAGTGTCGATGCCGGACAGGTGGTGAGTGCCGGACAAACGGTATTTGTGCTGGCCGCAGACGGTGAGCGCGAGGTGCGCATCGATTTGCCAGAGCACGAGGTAACGCGCTTTGCGGTTGGTCAGCCCGTCTCCATCGAGTTGTGGTCAGCGCCCGGCGCGCCGATTAATGGCACGGTACGCGAGCTGTCCCCCGCCGCCGAAGCGGGGCTGCGCACCTTCGAAGCACGCGTCACTTTAGTCCCGGTCGCCGACAGCGCGGTAAATCAGCCTGCCCCCAAGCTCGGCCAGAGCGCGCGGGTTTACGCGCGCACCAGCAGCGCACGCCCGACGCAGCGCCTGCCCATGTCCGCAATTACCGCGGAGGGCGCCGATCCCTACGTATGGCGTATGGATCCGGAGCATTTCACCCTGCACAAGGTGGCCGTCACCATTGCCAACTACGGCCACGAAGATGCCGAAGTTATTTCCACGCTCAGCCCGCAGGACTGGATCCTTGCCGCAGGTACTCAGCTGGTACGCGAGGGGCAGCGAGTGCGTCCTGTCGACCGACAGAACCGCCCTATCGAGGCGGATAACCGTATCGCCCACCAGCAATAGCCGCTTGCGCAAGCAACCTTATTCCCTGCTAACCCTCCGCCGTAGCGGACGACCGGAAACCCTAAGATGCGATTCAACCTTTCCGAGTGGGCTCTCAATAACCGGCCACTGGTGCTCTACGCCATGATCATCCTCGGGGTGATCGGTACCATCTCTTATACCCAGCTCGGCCAAAGTGAAGACCCGCCGTTTACCTTCAAGGTGATGGTGGTCAATACCCAGTGGCCGGGAGCCAGTGCAGAGGAAGTATCCCGCCAAGTTACCGAGCGCATCGAGAAGAAATTGATGGAGACCGGGGACTTCGAGCGCATCACGTCCTTCTCACGCCCAGGGCAATCCCAGGTGATGTTTGTCGCCCGGGAAAGCCTGCACTCGGACAAGATCCCGGAGCTCTGGTATCAGGTACGGAAAAAGGTGGGTGACATTCGCCACACCCTGCCACCGGATATTCAGGGGCCCTTTTTCAACGATGAGTTCGGCACCACCTTCGGCAACATCTACGCACTTACCGGCGCAGGCTTCGATTATGCATTGATGAAAGACTATGCCGACCGTTTGCAGCTGGCGCTGCAGCGTATCGACAATGTCGGCAAGGTCGAACTGCTGGGACTGCAGGACGAAAAAATCTGGGTAGAAATCTCCAATACCAAACTGGCATCACTGGGTATTTCCCTCTCTCAGGTGCAGGCGGTATTGCAGGCGCAAAACCAGATGGCCGATGCAGGTATTGTGGAAGCGGTCAGCGACCGTGTGCGGATCCGAATCAGCGGGCAATTTCGCAGCGTCGAGGAAATTCGTCAGTTCCCTATTTACGCCAACGGCCACACCCTGACTCTGGGTGATATCGCCAAAGTACAGCGTGGCTTCAGTGATCCACCCCAACCCCGTATGCGCTTTATGGGAGAGGACGCTATTGGCATTGCCGTTTCAATGAAGGAAGGCGGCGATATTTTGCAGCTTGGCGAGCACCTGGATGCCGCGGTGATTGAGCTGCAACAAGACCTGCCCCTCGGGCTTGAGCTCAGGAAAGTATCTGACCAGCCGGCAGCGGTGAAAAGTGGTGTGGGCGAGTTCGTCAAAGTGCTAATTGAAGCACTGGTGATCGTGATGCTGGTGAGCTTTTTCTCACTGGGCTTCCGTACAGGGCTTGTGGTGGCGCTGTCGATCCCGCTGGTGCTGGCAATGACTTTCGCACTGATGAACTACTTCGGTATCGGGCTGCACAAGATTTCTCTCGGCGCGCTGGTACTCGGCCTTGGCCTGATGGTGGATGATGCCATCATCGCCGTAGAAATGATGGCGATTAAAATGGAACAGGGGCTGAGCCGTATCAAGGCCGCCGGCTACGCGTGGACTACAACCGCGTTCCCGATGCTGACCGGCACCCTGATTACTGCGGCCGGCTTCCTGCCCATTGCCACCGCGCAATCGGGCACCGGTGAATACACGCGCTCCATCTTCCAAGTCGTTACCCTGTCGCTGCTGGCTTCGTGGGTTGCCGCGGTGATTTTTGTTCCCTACTTGGGGAACCGCCTGCTGCCAGAGCGCGGCGGCCATGGCGGAAGCGGTCACGCTGATCCATACAACAAGCCGTTTTATCAGCGTTTTCGCCGAATTCTCAACTGGTGCCTGTACTATCGCAAAACCGTACTGCTACTCACCGCACTGATTTTCTTCGGCGCGATGTTTCTGTTCCGTTTTGTACCGCAGCAGTTTTTCCCTTCATCCGCACGCTTGGAACTGATCGTTGACCTGAAACTGAATGAGGGAGCATCCCTCTATGCCACCGAAGAACAGGCGCTGCGTTTGGAAGAGTTACTGTCTCAGCACCCGCAGATCGAAAACTATGTCGCTTATGTAGGTACCGGGTCGCCAAGGTTTTACCTGCCTCTGGACCAACAGCTGCCCGCTGCCAGCTTTGCGCAGTTTGTGGTGCTCACCCGCAGTGTTGACGAGCGCGAGCAGGTCCGTGCCTGGCTGATTGCCACGTTGAGTGAACAGTTCGCTGAAGTGCGCACCCGCGTTTCGCGTCTGGAAAACGGCCCGCCGGTAGGCTATCCGGTTCAGTTCCGGGTATCAGGCGAGCATATTGGTGAAGCGCGGCGTATTGCCCGCGAAGTCGCCAACGTGGTGCGCGGTAATGAAGCGGTCACCAATGTGCACCTGGATTGGGAAGAGCCGAGCAAGGTGGTCAACCTGGCGGTGGACCAGGCCCGCGCACGGCAGATGGGTGTCAGCAGTTCATCACTGTCACAGGCGCTACAAGGCTCGCTGTCAGGTACTGCGGTGGGGCAGTATCGTGAAGACAATGAATTGATCACCGTGGCGGTACGCGGTGAAGAGCGCGAGCGACAGGCACTGGCACAGCTGGGTAACCTGGCGGTGCAAACCAACACCGGTAACTCGCTGCCGCTAAATCAAATTGCCACACTGAATTATGGCTTTGAGGAAGGCATCATCTGGCGTCGCGACCGCCTGCCCACCGTTACCGTGCGCGCAGATATCTACGGCACCCAACAACCGGCCTCGGTCGTCGCCGAACTCTGGCCACAGTTGCAGCACTTGCGCGACGCGCTGCCCGCAGGATACCTGCTGGAAATCGGCGGTAGCGTAGAAGAATCCGCACAGGGTCAGAAATCGGTGAATGCCGGAATGCCGTTGTTTGTATTCGTTGTGTTCACCCTGCTGATGCTGCAGCTGCGCAGCTTCTCACTCTCAACAATGGTATTCCTTACCGCACCGCTGGGCATTATTGGCGTCACCCTGTTCCTGCTGCTGTTTAACAAACCATTTGGCTTTGTGGCGATGCTCGGCACCATCGCGCTGGCAGGGATGATCATGCGTAACTCGGTGATTCTGGTGGACCAGATCGAACAGGACAAAGGCCAGGGGCTCTCCGTATGGGACGCGATTGTTGAGTCCACCGTACGCCGCTTCCGCCCAATCGTGCTCACCGGACTGACCGCGGTGCTGGCGATGATTCCGCTTTCGCGCAGCGACTTCTTTGGTCCCATGGCGGTTGCGATTATGGGCGGGCTCATCGTGGCGACGGCACTGACACTGCTGTTCTTACCAGCGCTTTACGCCGCATGGTATCGGGTCAAGCGACCGAATAGCGATACCGCGTCTATAGCACCAGCCGAGACACCATCAATCCAGCCGGCAGGCTAAACAAAAGACTAGACAAAAAAAGGGCCAGGAATCTACGATTCCTGGCCCTTTTTTATCACCCTTTTCTGCAGCCCGATTACTGCTGCTTAATCGAGTCGTAGACAATTCCGGTCCACACATCGGGCTTCATAAAGCCCTGGCCGTACTTTTCATCAAACTCCTTGGTGGGGTTTGCCGCAATGACTTCTTCTTTGCTCATGCCCTTGTCCACCAGCGCCTTGATGTTACCTTTCAATTTCACCAGCAAGTCATGGTAGCTCTGCAGCCCTTTCTTATCCGTGAGCGGTCCATGGCCGGGAATAATGCGCGTGTTGTCATCGGACATTTCGATCACCTTGCGCGCATTCTCGATCACGCCGTCCAACACACCGCCCGCAGAAATATCGATATAGGGGTAGCTACCATTGAAAAAGGTATCGCCCATATGGATCGCGTTGGCATTTTTGAAATGGATAATCGAATCGCCATCGGTGTGTGCCGGGCCCACATGTTGTACACGGACTTCATCGCCGTTCCAGTAGAAAGTGGTGGCGTCGGTGAAGGTAATGACCGGTAGCGCATCCGCTGGGGCCGGCGGGGTGGTGCGGTCCCACAGCTTGGTGAACTGTTCGGTACTCATGCGCTTGCGCACATTCTCATGCGCAACAATCAGCGCACCCGCCTTGCCCATATTTTCGTTACCACCGGTGTGGTCGCCATGCCAGTGGGTGTTGATCACAAAGCGCAGGGGTTTATCGGTGAGCTTCGCCACCTCCGCGAGTATTTTTTCACTCAGCGGGGCGAACTGATCGTCCACCATAAACGCACCGTCTTCCCCCACGAACAGTCCGATATTGCCGCCGAGGCCGGTCAGCATATACAGGTTTTCAGCTACAGGTTCGGATTTGATTTCCACCTTGGAAAAGTCGCGCTGCGCCTGCGCGGACATGGCCGCACTCAAGCTTAAACCGAGCGCGGCCAGTTTCACCAAAAACGCTTTCTTCATTGATTCATCTCCTCAAATTCCTGTAGTTCTTCAATTATTTTTTGTAGACGATCCGGCCTGTCGGTCATGATCCCATCCACCCCCAGTGCGATGAGACGGCGCATTTCAGGCTCGTCGTTGACGGTCCATACGTCGACACGAACGCCTCGGATCTGTGCTTGCTGCACACTACTACGATCCACCAGGGTGATACCAGAATAACGCACCGGAATATGCAGTGCCTGATAGCGGGGACTCAACAGGCGAAAGAGGCGCAGTTGACTCGTCGCGACAAAGGCTTTCACTTCGTCAGCCCCTGCGCCAGTGGCCACCTGCGGACAGTCGCGGCGAAATGCGTCTATCGCCTCCTGGTGAAAGGAGGAAACAATCACCAAATTACTTTTCTGGAAAGATTGCAGCTTTTGACACAGCAAACGCGCGGCTTCCCCCTGCGGTGTTTTCAGCTCAACAATCATCGGGTAGCGCGGGTAAGCCTTGAATACCTGATCCACCGTAAGGATGCTTTGGGGGTTCTCCCGGTAGGGATAGCTACTGCCATCCTTGGTCCAGTTATAAGCCACGTTCAACTGGCGCAGTTGCGCCAGGGTCTTATCGCGAATCGCGCCCTGTCCATCCGTGGTCCGGTCCACGGTGTCATCGTGCATCAGCACCAGTGCACCGTCTGCCGTCAGGTGTACATCCATCTCCAGCACGTCGACCTTCAGAGCGACCATCTGCTCGAGGAAAATCGCCGTATTGCCCGGGAACAGCCCCTTGCCGGAATCGTCCGCATGGGCAATCACCAGCGGTCGGCGGAACCCCTCCTGCTGGTAACTGGGAAACTGCAAACCGGTATCTGGCGCAGGGCGTGCGGCCAGAAACCGCCAGCCAAGAAACAGCAAAGCAGCCAGAACCAGTAGTAACAACAGGCGTTTAAGCATTTTCGGACAATTCACTCGCAGTCAGGTTCGCAGCCAGGCGCGCAGCGCGCTGTTCGCGCCAACGCAACAACAGGGCTTCCAGCCAGAGCGGGAAGAAAATCACAATGTCGTAAACCCGCACCAGCATGCCGCCTAAACCGGTAACCGCCGCGCCGGTCAGCCGCAGCGTCATCGACACAAGGCGCAGGGTAAACGTGGAAACCACGCCGACCACCGTGCGCAAAGACAGCACGAATCGCTCCAGAGGAATCGCCATAAACGCGAGTGCAAAGGGCAAGAAAAAACCCATCCCCATTTGCACGGCCACGGTGATCCAGTGCACCGAGCTTCCCACCACATCGCCGCCGGCTGGCGCTGCACTCTGCGCGAGATCCTGTTGTAACAAGATATCCCGCATATACGCGAGCCCCGACTCCATGGTGGCGAAAAGCACCAGCAGGATAAGCGCCGCCGACTTTATTCGATTGCGCAATTTGTCGGCGAGTGCACCGACCGCAGGGAACATACGGGTAATCCGCAGGCTCTCCATAATCAGGACCCCCAGTGAGATCTGCATAAAGATAATCACCAGCGCAGAAATATCGGCCAGCTTGAAGGCACCAAGGGAACTGGCGCTGCCGACTATTTCTACCATCGGGCGAGCAATCAGGTGAAAGTTCACCAGGACACCGCCGGCGACCATCGCCAGCACCAGTGTCGCGATGAAAAACTGAATCAGTGAGGAGGAAGACAGGATGCGCAGGGCGCGGTCGCTGCCCTGCAGAATTTCCTCATAGCGCGCCATGTGTCCGTCGATGGCTTTGGAGCGCTGCTGCACCGTGGTCACAGTTTTGTGCATATCACCGAGACTGGTGAGAATGCCGCGCCAGCCCGGCATCATGCGCTTTAGTAACAGGTGCCGTTCACGCGCAGACTCCCGATAGGCTTCCAGCGCGCGGCCTTCCGCCTTGCGCATGGAACCATGGATCGTCTCCAGCACATCGCCAACCACACCGTCGTGTTTGGAAGGAATTTCGGCAACCGCCTTGATGGCTTTGGCCCAGTTGGTGGGTTCGGGAGGGACCTCGGCGCTGCGCACATAATCTTCGTCGATGGTGGTGAGCTGCTCGCACAAACGCCGGTGCAGGGATGGATACTGGGCGAGATCTTTTTTCATCGCCGCTTCAATGCGGTCGAAGTCCCGCTCAAGCTGCCGCTCGGTTGCCTCGCGTCCCGCGGCCAGTAGAACCTCACGATTGCGCAGTTGCAGGCGTGCCTCCGCTGCCGCAACGGCATTGGCCCCAAGCCGCAGGGACTGGTGAAAAAAACGCGCCAATGCGTAGATGCCCTGGTGGGCCGGTCTGCGCGCCAGAAACAGCGCTACCAGTGCGATGACAAACCACATCCACGGCGGCAAACTTTGGAATATCTCGGCCATGGTACAACGTCCTCCCTGCTGACTGGCAGCAATGCTTGTTGGATGCACAGACCTAAGTACTGCTGTTTAAGTCCTGGTTTAAGTCCTGATGGATAACTTCGCTTTATTCAATTTGGGCCGGGGTAACACCCCATGCTATCAAGTGCCGCGAAAGGATTCTCGTGCACCACGCCACAAATGCGGCAAAAGGCGAATATGCGCGATTAATCCGCCGAGGCAGAGACGTGAAGCATCCACGAAGAAGTTTTATACGCCAAAATGTGGTGTGCCGGTATGAGGCGGGCATGAAACAGGTATCAGCCGAGCAACAGGGTCATCAATCAAGTCGTTTGCGGAAGCGGAGAATGGCGAGGGTCATCATCACCACCACAAACACCAGCAACGCGACCAGATCCGGCCACAGCTCCAGAATGTCGGCGCCCCGCAACATAATGCCGCGAATCAGGCGCAGAAAGTGGGTAAGCGGCAATATCTCCGCAAGCCACTGCGCGGCCTTGGGCATACCATCGAAAGGGAACATAAACCCGGACAGCAGGATGGATGGCAGAAAGACAAAGAACGTCATCTGCATGGCCTGAAACTGGGACTGTGCGCGCGTGGAGATCAGCAGCCCCATGGCCAGGTTCGCCAGAATGAGGAGTAACGCGGCGATGTACACATCCAACAGGCTACCGCGAATGGGCACGCTGAACAGCACTACCCCCAGCAACAGGATCAGGCTGGTTTGCACCAGCCCAATCAGCCCATAGGGCAATACCTTGCCGATCATCAATTCCGCACGGCTGATGGGCGTGGCAATCAGCAACTCCATATTGCCCCGCTCGCGCTCGCGCACGATCGCCACCGAGGTAAACATCACCATCGTCATGGTCAAAATAATGCCGATCAGGCCGGGAACGATATTGATCGCGGAAACGCGCTGCGGATTGTAGAAGGCCACAATGCTGATGGGGCCATCCGGCAAGGGGACTGTCGATTGCCGGTTCGGCAACGCGATGTCGGTCTCGGGTGGCGGCTCACCCACCGGGATCTGCGCCAACTGCTGAGCCGCACTTTGTACCACCGTATCACTGCCATCCACCAGTATCTGAACCGCCTCCTGCCCGAGCGCCAAACGGCGTTCGTAGTCATAGGGGATCACCACCCCGACGCTGATCTCCCCACGGCGCAACATGCCCATCAGCTGATCCGGGGTTTGTGCTGGCGTGACCGGTTCAATGACTTCCGTAGCAATCATGTCCATCACAAACTGACGGGATGCACTGGTTTTGGATTGATCGGCGATCGCCGCCGGCAGGTTACGCAGGTTGAGGTTAATGGCGTAACCGAATAGCGCGAGTTGCATGATGGGGATACCAACAATCATCGCCAGCGTCATGCGATCTCGTCGCATCTGACGAAACTCCTTGATCAACACCGCGTAGAGGCGCCGCCAGTTCAACGAAGAGGCTCCGCGGTATCTAACGTGGCTTTATCACCAGTCTCGCGATGGGTGGCCGATACAAAAACATCTTCCAGGCTCGCGGCAATTGGCGTGATGCGGGCACCGGGCTCCGCGCTGTTCAGAGCCTGCTGCAACTGCTGCTGCACCGCAGACACTTCCCCCTCACCATCCGTGAGAATGCGCAAGCTATTGCCAATCTGCGCGGCGCTGATTACGCCGGGTACTTTCAGCAGGCATTCCCGTGCCTGTCGCTGATTCGCGGATTCCACCAGTAATGTTCGGCCTTTCAGTGCGCCGGTCAATTCACCCGGCGTACCGTCGGCCACGAGACGACCGCGATTCAGGATCGCCAAACGATGACAGCGCTCCGCTTCATCCATGTAGTGGGTGGAAACCAGAATGGTGGTGCCGGCGTCGGTCAGTTCGAACAGCTTTTCCCAAAAGTCGCGCCGGGATTCCGGGTCCACCGCACTGGTCGGCTCATCCAGAAATAACAACTCCGGTTCGTGAATCACCGCCCCTGCCAGTGCCAGGCGCTGCTTCTGGCCGCCGCTCATGGTCCCCGCCAACTGCCCGCTGCGCCCTTCGAAATGGTACTCCTCAAGCAGATCGTCAATACGGGCGCGGGCCTTATTGGTCGGCACATTTTGTACCGCCGCGAGGAACTCCAGGTTCTCGCGCACCGTCAGATCGGAAAACAGGGAAAACTGCTGTGTCATATAGCCGATACGCTGGCGCAGTACTTCGGCCTGAGCGGGAATCTTCAGCCCGAGCACTTCGATTTCCCCCGCCGATGGCGTCAGCAGGCCACACAACATGCGAATACTGGTGGACTTGCCAGAACCGTTGGGGCCAAGAAAACCGTATATTTGCTGCCGCGGTGCCGTGAGGTCCACATGATCCACTGCCACCAGAGAGCCGAAGGTTTTAGTGAGTCCGCGTGCGCGAATGGCGACATCACTTTCCGACATCGGCAGGCTCTTGCGGTTGGATAGTGGACTTCAACGCATCGGGTATTTGCCGGCTGTCGTACTCCTCGAGGGGGCCTGGCGAATGTGTAGTGGAGGAATCCAGCCGGTCGAACCCGGGCAATACGCTGGGCTGGCGTGCGGGTGCAGCGGGGTCAAATCCCGGTTGAAATTCCACTCGCAACGGCAGCCCGGCAGGCAAGCGGTCGACCCCCTCCCCCGGCGCGAACTGCACCTCGGCGACATAACTGAGGCGGGCGGCATCGCTGCCGGTCAATGCGTAGTAAGGCGTGAACGATGGCTCATCGCGTACCACCCGCACCCGCCCCGGATACGCCACAGGTTTTAGGGCTTTGTCGGTCTTCGCTGAAGCCGTACTCTCATCCAGCACGATGCGCGCCTGGCGACCGACGGCGACATCGCGACGCAGTGACTGCGGAACGTAAACCCTGGCATAAGGTGTATCGCCAACCAACATCACTACCAGTGAGCCGCCAATTGGAGCCTCATCCCCCAGCTTGAAGGGAATACTATCCACAAGACCGGCACGGGGTGCGCGGACGTTGAGCTTCTCCAGTAATACGCGCTGGGCTCGCGCCTGTGACCGCGCTTCGGCGAGGGCGGCCTCTCCCTGTTCTATGTCTTCCACCCGATTACCGCGCTCCAGTTCCAGTAGCTGCTCTTGTGTGGAGCGCACCTGTGCCCGCGCATTTTGCGTTGCCGCCAGTGCGCCATCGATATCCGCCTGGGAGACGTAATTGTTTTTGCCCAGCGCCACCAGGCGCCGGTAATCCGCTTCCCGGTCTACCAGGTCCGCCCGCGCGGCGAAGAGATCGGCTCTGGCGCGTTCAATTTCTTCTACCCGGGGGCCGACACGCAGCTCCACGAGCGCGGCTTGCTGGCGCGCCACACTCGCTTCCAATGCGCGCAATTGCGCCAGGGTCGTCGAAGGATCGAGCACCAGCAGTAGCTGCCCCGCCTCCACTCGCTGCCCCTCGCGCACATGAACCTGGACGATTTTTTCTGCCAGTGGTGCGGGCAGCGCGATACGATCCCACTCCAGTGTCCCCAGCACGACATCCTTCGGCTTTTCACACGCACACAGAATCAGGCCCAGAGCGCACAGACGACAGATTAACGCCGTGAATTTCATGTGAGCATCAAACCGATGGCGCACTAAACATATTCAGTGCCCAGCAGGCGACCTGAAACCGGAGCCAAAACCATCCCGTGACACAGAGATCATCGCCAGCCACATAAAAAACTCCACATTTTTAAAAAAATAAATTTCACCAAAACCGCCCCCACAAAAAATATTCCCTAAAAACTATAGGTACTTGGGAATACTCGGGTTGACACATCGATGAAGTGCACAGCGAAGATAAATAATCCAGCTTCTGTCATCGGATTGCGCCGACTTTCCGGGAAATCCGTCTACACTCCATACAAATTTCTCAGGGATTGAGATTTTCCACCTAAGTGGATTGGCATATTTTCCTCCCGGCACGAAGAAGTGGGCTCGCACCACAACGCGCAGTAAATTAAGACGCATCGGCGAGGAATTTAGGAAGACGCATTTTTTGCCTGATTTAACGCCCCAGGCATCCCTTCCCACATGCTCATATTCCTGAGACTCCTTGAGTTAATTATGGGGTCATCTATGCCGATTCTCTTTTTGAGCGATGCCGGCCTTCATGGGGACTTGCTGTTCTCTCTCATTTCAGAGTCACTGCCATTTAACTGGGAAAAATCGGAATTTGGAAAGCAGAAGCACTGCCTGCAAAACTACGATGTAATCGTCGTAAATTGTTTTGGCCTTGCCTCCCAACCCATCCCCGGGACAGAGTTTCACTATTTAAAGGGTTTGGAACACTCGCGCGTCCTACTTATCAACCTTCCCGATGATTTGCCTGCCCACGTCACCACACCGCTGGAAGAGCGCAAGTTTGTTTTCCTCTGTGATCACCGTACCGGACAACAGGAACTGGTGAGCAAACTGGCCGCCAGCATCCAGAGTTCCCAACTTCAAAATGACTCCGACTCACGATCGAGGCTGCTGTTAACCAAACGGGAGCAAGAGATCCTGGCTCAACTCACTACCGGAGAGCCCAACAGTATCATTGCCTCGCGCCTGCACTTGAGTGAGCACACGGTAAAAAACCATATGTACAACATCTTTCGCAAGATTGGTGTGAAGAACCGGCTACAGGCAAGCAACTGGGCAAAATTGCACCTGCAAGTTGAACGAATATGAGAACCACTGTCGCGCTTTGCATTTTGCTAATGACGCCGCTGCCTGCCATTTCTCAGGAGGATAACGGCACCCTGGAAGACCAGGTTGTGGCAGAAGATAGCGCGGCCATCGAAGACGAGATCAGCGGATTCAATATCGACCAGACAATTACCCGCACAGGGCATGATTTCGCAAGGTTTATGAGTGAGTACCGCAACCTGAATTATCCAGACAGCGACTACAACCTCACGATTCAGGAGCGCCCTTCCGCGCGCTGGGGCAACCTGATTTGGATCACCTACAACAACAAAACCGTATTTCGGCGCTTTATCAGCCCCAGTACAAACAATATCCGCCAGCTGGCAGAAGAAGCGTCGCAGATGATTCACGAAATGGTATTACAGGAAAAGGTACGGGCGGCCTTTACCGATCACTTTGATTTAGGCAAGGACGAACTCTGATGAAAATCAAAATAATGCGTCAACTGACATTCATCGCGGGCATCGCAGTGGGCGGCAGCGCACTTGCTACCGAATTGATCTATGAACCGACTAACCCGAACTTCGGTGGCAACCCACTGAACGGCACCTTTCTGCTACAGAATGCCCAATCCCAGGATGATCACGACGATCCGGATAGCCCGGCAGACCTGTACCAGCAACCCAGCGCACTGGACCGCTTTACCGACTCACTGGAAACGCGCCTGCTCAATCAATTGCTTACCGATGTCGGCGATGGCAATAGCGGAGAGTTGATCACCGACGACTTCATCGTTCAGATTGTGGATAACGATGGTGTGTTGACGGTACTGATTACCGACCGATCCACCGGTGACAAAAGTGAAATTGTAGTGAGCGGGTTAAACCCGACAAATTGATACCCCGTTTAACGAACGAATAAACCAACCTACTGACGTCAATCACAAATAGGAAAAAGCTATCAGCGCCAACTAGATGCATCCTGGACTGATCCGCAATCCGAATAATCGCGAATAATATTGGAGACAAGCGTGATGTTTACTAGAGGTTTCAGACTCGTCGCCGCCCTTTCGTTTGTGCTCGCCTTGAGTGGCTGTGTTCTGGTGAAGCAAACGGGCGAGGCCCTGTTTGGACCTGGCATTCAGGATGCGAAGCTGACACCGCGTAAGAACACCTTCCGTGACCTGCTTGGCTTACCTCAACCGCGGGGGAAAATTCTCGCGGCGGTATACAATTTCCGTGACCAAACCGGTCAGTACAAACCCGCCCCCTCCAGTAGCTTCTCTACCGCGGTTACCCAGGGCGCTGCATCGATGCTGATGAATGTGCTGAACGAATCCGGATGGTTCATTCCGCTAGAGCGCGAGGGCCTTCAGAACCTGCTGACAGAGCGCAAGATTGTACGTGCGGCACTGGCCAAACCGAACGCGCCGGAAAACAATCTGGTGCTGCCCTCTCTGGTAGCCGCCAATATTCTGCTCGAAGGCGGCATCGTCGCTTATGACACCAATATCCGTACCGGTGGTGCCGGTATCCGCTATTTCGGTATCGGCGCCGACGAGCAGTACCGGGTAGACCAGGTGACTGTAAACCTGCGCGCCGTCGACATTCGTTCCGGCCGCGTCCTTCACTCGGTGCTGACTTCGAAGACGGTGTACTCAAAGGCCATTAGTGCGGATGTATTCCGTTACGTGAAGTTCAAGCGTCTGCTGGAGATAGAAGTGGGCACCACTACCAACGAACCGGCCCAGCTTGCCATGTTATCGGCGATGGAGTCGGCGGTGATCCACCTGATCAGCCAGGGCATCGTGGCTAACTCCTGGGCCCTGGATAATCCCGAAGATATTAATAACCCGGTACTGCAGTACTACCTGAACGAAGGCACGGCGATCTTGTAGATCGCGTTTTACCTGATGTTCGGTCGCTAGAAAAATCAAAGAGAAAATATCCATGGACTTCTGGCACGCCAAGTTTGCTAGCCCTTACTCGAGGTATGTTTCAATTTTCATGCTGGCATTTCCCGGTTCACTGGTGGCGCAGGAAATTGAAGGTACCGCTTCCGAGCTTTCGACGCTCAGTGAACTCGATGTGTCATTCGGTTTTTCTGCCGCCAATATGGCCAATATCTATCAGGAAGGAAATTTCAATCAGGTTTCCGCGAAGCAGACAGGCACGGTGAACTTCCTCTCTGTGCAACAGGTGGGCTTCAACAATTTAGTGGTCGCCAATCAAGTCGGTGACGGCAACAGCAGCATCACCAGCCAAGCTGGCGAGGGTAATATCGCTGCACTACTACAGGCGGGCTATGAAAATTTGATTCTGCTGGAACAAGTGGGTTATGCACATACTGCCGGTATCACACAGTACGGTGTGCGTAACTCGGCCACCGTGGAGCAGGTGGGGCTATATCACAACGTCACCATCAACCAGCGCGGAAACGGCCTGAGCACTGCGGTCACCCAGACCGGTGTTTCCATGAACACGACGATTAATCAATATGACTAGTCACGCCCTCTCGCGTATCTATAACAGTTCAATAGCAAGCGCGATCACCCCCGCGGTTACAATTGCCCTGGTGGCCGTGGCCATGTTGTCTGCTTATCCGCCCCAGGTGCACGCTGAACAAAATACCGTGTATCAGTACCAGGAGGGACTGGATAACTTTGCACTTATCCAGCAGCAGTTTTTTAATACTGTGGATAACCAGCTGGAGCAGGATCAGCAAGGCTCGCAGAACACGGCCGAAGCGACACAGAAACAGGAGAGTGGCAGCCTCATTCAGCAGCAACAGGACGGCATTTTTAATGAATCCTATGCACAGCAACAATACGGCACTGGAAATACAGTGCACAGTCTGCAAGTTGGCACAGAGAATCGCGTAACCAGCCTGCAATCCGTTTCCTACAACAGCCGCGCACAGGTACAGCAAGGCGGCTTCGGTAACGAGGCCGACGCGCAACAACTTGATGGGAATTTCAATGATTTGCGCATCCGACAAGTCGGCATACAGAATCGCGCGGAGATTCAACAAACCGGTGCGTTTTATGCGAGAAGCTTTATCGAACAGCGGGGCAATGACAACACGACCACGGTCACGCAAACCGGCGTAGCGCAGCTGTCAATCTCAGTGCAGGAGGGAGCGTTTAACAAGAGCGTAGTTCAACAGTCTGGTGCGCTGCATGCGTCCGATGTATTTCAAGATGGGCTGGCCAATCAGGCATCCCTATTACAGGCAGGTGACGACAACCAAATCAGCGCCCGCCAGAGCGGTAATTTCAACCAGCTAATGATTGAACAGCGTGGCGCCATTGGCCTTGGGGGGAATCACCAGACGGTCATAAGCCAGTCGGGTACGCTTAATGCAACCGCCGTTACCCAAACCGGTAGTTCTTCCAGTGCCACAGTGACCCAGTACGGTGTGGGTAATTCGGTGTCGCTCAGCAACTAACCCGCAACGAATCAGCAACGAAGTGCGCACGCGGCGCTGAGTTTTCCTTGGTCACCCGAATCGCCCTTCTGGCACATAATCCCTTCATTAAAATACTTTTCGCGCCATAACTACGCTATTCAGTTATGAGTGCGTATTTTCCAGAATTATTACTGATTAAAAATTGTACTTTTTTCCTAGTTTTTCATGACTTCCCTCCTATAGCGCCCCCCCTTTCGAGCATCAACACTCAAGTACGTAACGATTACTTTTTGATCAAAACGATCAAGCAAAGATCGACCGACTGTAGCCAACGCTATGGGCCGCGCCAGTTCTCCTCAAGCGAATGGAATGAGCTGTATACGCGGGCACCGAACTTCAAGAACTTGGGCAGCGACGCCTCATGAATACGTGGAACAAGTTTCAACGTGAGGCTTCGTGCCGAGGTACATGGCGCCGGCATACCGTCGCGCCATCGTTAATCAGCTTCCAAGGGCTGATTGTATTTAACGTCCGAAGTAAAGGAGCAACTCATGAAGACGTTTACCCCGATTGCCGCTGCAATCTTGCTCGCTGTCAGCGGTTCTGCTTTTGCAGGGAACAATACCGCTACAACGCTGCAGACCGGTGTTGGCAACAACGCCAATGTGAACCAGACGGGTCTTCTCACCAACAACAACACTGTGATGCAGGTGCAAACCGGCTTCTTCAATAGTGCCGATGCCTCTCAGTCCGCCGAGAATGGCAGCAGCATCATGCAAGTCCAGCTGGGTGCGCTGAACTACGCGTCCTCCACCCAAACCCTCGGCCTCAGCAACACTGCATCGGTTCTGCAGGTGGGTATCGCTAACACCGCGAAAACCAAGCAAACCGCATCCGGTTTATCTTCAGCCTCAATCGTGCAAACTGGCTTCCTGAACTGGGCCAAAGTAGCGCAAACAGTAAGCCTGCTGAGCTCGGCCTCCATCAGCCAGAACGGCATTGGCAACAGCGCCAAAGCCGTACAGTTCCTTAGCCTGGCTAACACCTCGGTAATTAGTCAGAACGGTGCGTTAAACAACGCAGACTCCTGGCAATCGGGCATTATGCAAACGTCCAGCATTACGCAATTAGGCCTCGGTAACGATGCGGACACCCGCCAGATTGGCCTGTTTAATGACGCAAACATTCTGCAGGACGGCCTCGGCAACCAAGCTGACGTGTCTCAGCTGGGCGCTGCAAACTCAGGTAGCAGCTCACAGTTTGGTTTCTTCAACGACAGCTACATCGGCCAGGTTGGTGTAGGCCATATGGCAACCACCACTCAGGTTGGCGCGTTCAACAACGCACTGGTAGGCCAGTTCGGACTTGTTGGCGATACCGCGATGGCGACCCAGATGGGTGTCGGTAACAACGCGGTGATTTTCCAGTAATTCTGCGGATCAGTGTTTAACGGCGAGCGGCTAAACCAGCCGCTCGTTCGTTATTTATCGACACAGAAAATCACTCACGCTATTTCAAAAAATTCCTTTCGATGTGGGAAGTGAGGGAGTTCAGATGAAGCATCTAGCGCATATCAGCACCGTCGCGATGCTCGCAGTAAGCGGCGCTGCGCTGGCCGATTCCAATACGGCATGGCTGACTCAGACAGGTGTCGGCAATACTGCAAGCGTGGATCAGACCGATGCGGCCGCAATGGGCAATACCATTCACCAGACACAAACCGGCTTTTTCAATCAGGCTCATGCGATGCAGGTTGGTGAAACCGGCAGCGTCATTTATCAGACCCAAGAAGGGTCACTGAATGATGCTTACGCACTGCAGTCATATGGCGCAAACAACTTTAGCGATATTCAGCAGCAGGGCTTTGCCAATACGGCAAACACCCTGCAAGTGGGATCCTTCAACAGTAGCGCCGTGATCTCGCAACAGGGCACCGGTAATAACGCGCGTATTGATCAGGCGGCCGGTACGGATAACACCGCGATCATCCAGCAGAATGGTCTGGTGCACAATGCGTACATCGGTCAGTTCTTTAGTGCCGACTCCACGGCCTATGTATATCAGGAGGGTATCGGGAACGATGCCGCAATTCTCCAGGGCGGCATTGGCCACACGGCAATGGTCAACCAGGCTGGTGCAGCCAACAATGCAACCATTACCCAGGTAGGTTTCTACAACGATGCCGTAGTGACCCAGAACGGCTTTGGAAATGATGCCTACATTACCCAGTTTGGCCTGTATAGCAGCGCATCCATCACCCAGGATGGCGCCCTGAACCACGCCAGTATCCTGCAGCAGGGGCTCGGTGGGCACAACGCGATGATTAGCCAGAGCGGTAGCCTGAACAACGCCATGGTGATCCAGAGCGGGCTGTCCGAGACTGCCATTGTCACTCAGGTTGGCGTAGGCAATCAGGCGGTGATTTTGCAGTAGTACTCGCTAGCGCTTTCTGCAGAGCAAAAACAAACAAGGCGGCCGATGGCCGCCTTGTTTTATCCACAACTGGAAAAATCAGATGTGTTCGACGGAGTCGATCTCGTACTCCACCGCGCCAGAAGGCGTGTTCACCACAGCGATATCGCCCTCTTCCTTGCCGATCAGCGCGCGCGCAATCGGTGAGTTCACAGAAATTTTCTTCTGCTTCACATCCGCCTCATCGTCACCCACGATTTTGTAGGTTACTTCGCTGTCATCTTCCATATGGATGATGGTCACGGTGGTGCCAAAGATCACTTTGCCAGACGGCTCGATGGCTTTGACATCGATGACCTGTGCCAGGGACAACTTGGCTTCAATTTCCTGAATGCGACCTTCGATGAAACCCTGCTTCTCACGGGCAGCGTGGTATTCGGCGTTTTCTTTCAGGTCGCCGTGCTCGCGCGCTTCGGCGATCGCCTGCACAACGGCGGGGCGCTGCACCTTCTTCAGGTCTTCCAGTTCGATGCGCAGTGCTTCGGCGCCTTCAACGGTCATAGGTACGCGGTTCATGGGGAACCTCCAGAATCTCAATATTTCGCGGCGCTTGGGGAGCAACCGCGATGGTTTTTATACGGTATTTCTTGAACGAAAAAGCTCCGCCAAATGGCAGAGCTTTTTACTTGCGCCACTCATTAAAGCGCGCTATTGGCTCGTCGATCAGCCCTGCAGGCGCACTACACGCTGGTGCAGCTCCTGCAAGCTGCGTACCTTGTGTGGTTCGGCAATTTGCAGAGCCATGGCCATGGCGCGTGCCGCAGCCAAGGTAGTGGTGTAACAAACCTGGTGGTTTTCCGCACTGCGACGGATGTCGGCGGAGTCCCGGATGGCCTGACGACCTTCGGTCGTATTCACTACCAGCGCAATCTCGTCATTTTTGATCATATCGACGATATGCGGGCGTCCTTCGCTCATCTTGTTCACAGTTTTAACGGGAATATCCGCTTCTTGCAAGACCTTCGCGGTACCGCGAGTAGCAACCAGTTCGAAGCTGAGGCTGGCCAGCTCGCGCGCCACCTCGACAACACCCTGCTTATCCACATCGCGTACGGAGATGAATACCTTGCCGGACTCCGGCAGTGCGTCGCCGGCACCGATAAGGCCCTTGTCGAAGGCTTCGGCAAAGCTCTCGCCGACACCCATCACCTCACCGGTAGATTTCATTTCCGGGCCGAGGATCGGGTCCACTTTCGGGAACTTGTTGAACGGGAATACTGACTCTTTCACGGAGTAGTAGTCCGGCACGATTTCCTGGGTGAAGCCCTGGTCTGCCAAGCTGATACCCGCCTGACAGCGTGCGGCGATCTTGGCCAGGGAGGTGCCGATGCACTTGGAGACAAACGGCACGGTACGGGATGCGCGCGGATTCACCTCGATCACGTAGATCTCTCCATCCTGATAGGCCAGCTGGGTGTTCATCAGGCCAACCACGCCCAGTTCGCGGGCCATGGCTTTCACCTGCTCGCGCATCTTGTCCTGTACGTCGGCCGGCAGGCTGTACGGCGGCAGGGAGCAAGCGGAGTCACCGGAGTGCACACCACACTGCTCGATGTGCTGCATGATCGCGCCGATGACCACGTCCTGGCCGTCGGAAACCGCATCGATGTCCACCTCAATGGCGGAGTGCAGGAAGTGGTCCAGCAGTACCGGCGCATCGTCGGATACTTCTACCGCTTCCTTCATGTAGGTCTTGAGTTCGTCTTCCTTGTAGACGATCTCCATCGCACGGCCGCCCAGTACGTAGGAAGGGCGCACTACCAGCGGGTAGCCCACTTCTTTCGCCTTCTGGATGGCTTCATACTCGGAGCGCACAATGGCGTTCTGCGGCTGCTTGAGGCCCAGACGCATGATCATCTGCTGGAAGCGCTCGCGGTCTTCCGCGCGGTCGATCTGCTCCGGAGTGGTACCGATAATCGGCACACCTTCGGCAGCCAGGTAGCGCGCCAGGTTCAGCGGGGTCTGGCCACCAAACTGAACGATCACGCCCACCGGCTTTTCTTTGCGCACGATTTCCAGCACGTCTTCCAGGGTTACCGGCTCAAAGTAGAGACGGTCGGAAGTGTCGTAGTCGGTGGATACGGTCTCCGGGTTACAGTTGACCATAATGGTCTCGTAACCGTCTTCGCGCATTGCCAGCGCTGCGTGTACACAGCAGTAGTCGAACTCGATGCCCTGGCCGATACGGTTTGGACCGCCGCCGAGCACCATGATTTTCTTCTTGTCCGAAGGTGCCGCTTCGCACTCTTCGTCGTAGGTGGAATACATGTACGCGGTGCTGGTGGCGAATTCCGCCGCACAGGTATCCACACGCTTGTACGCAGGGAACACGCCCATCTTGTGGCGGAACTCGCGCACGGTCTTCTGGCTCACACCTAGCAGGTCTGCCAGACGACGGTCGGAGAAGCCTTTGCGCTTCAGGAAGCGCATGCTTTCCGCGGTGAGCGCGGAAGTCGGCATGGACTTCAGCGGCTCTTCGATATCCATCAGTTCCTTGATCTGCACCAGGAACCAGGGGTCGATACCGGAGAGTTCGTACACCTCTTCGATGGTCATGCCCACACGGAAGGCATCACCCACATACCAGATGCGCTCGGCGCCCGGTACGGACAGTTCGCGGCGCAGGCGTTCCATGGAGCCAACTTCTGCCGGGTCGATCTTCGGCTCAAAACCGAAGGAACCCACTTCCAGGCCGCGCAGGGCTTTCTGCATGGACTCTTGGAAGTTACGGCCAATCGCCATCACTTCACCCACAGATTTCATCTGGGTGGTCAGGCGCGCATCTGCTTCACCGAATTTCTCGAAGGTGAAGCGCGGAATCTTGGTCACAACGTAGTCGATGGACGGCTCGAAGGACGCCGGGGTAGCACCACCGGTAATGTCGTTCTGCAGCTCGTCGAGGGTGTAACCCACCGCCAGCTTGGCCGCGACCTTGGCGATCGGGAAGCCGGTGGCCTTGGAAGCCAGTGCAGAGGAGCGAGATACCCGCGGGTTCATCTCGATCACCACCATACGGCCGGTTTTCGGGTCCATACCGAACTGTACGTTGGAGCCGCCGGTCTCCACGCCGATCTCACGCAATACCGCGATGGATGCGTTACGCATCAGCTGGTATTCCTTGTCGGTCAGGGTTTGCGCCGGCGCTACAGTGATGGAGTCACCGGTGTGTACGCCCATCGCGTCAAAGTTTTCGATGGCACACACGATGATGCAGTTGTCGTTTTTGTCACGCACAACCTCCATCTCGTACTCTTTCCAGCCGAGCAGAGATTCGTCGATCAGCAGCTCGCTGGTGGGAGACAGGTCGAGACCACGCTTACAGATCTCTTCGAACTCCGGCCAGTTGTAGGCCACACCACCGCCGGAACCACCCATGGTGAAGGACGGACGAATGATCACCGGGAAGCCAAACTCTTCCGGTACCTTCTTGGCCTCGTCCATGCTGTGAACGATCTTGGCGCGCGGGGTTTCCAGGCCGATGGCCTTCATCGCCTTGTCGAACAGGTTGCGGTCTTCCGCTTTTTCGATGGCATTTTTGTCGGCGCCGATCAGCTCACAGCCAAATTCTTTCAGCACGCCGTTCTCGTCCAGCGCCAGTGCACAGTTCAGTGCGGTCTGGCCGCCCATGGTGGGCAGGATCGCGTCCGGGCGCTCTTTCTCAATGATCTTGGCTACGGTCTTCCACTCGACCGGCTCGATGTAGGTCGCATCCGCCATGGCCGGGTCGGTCATGATGGTGGCCGGGTTGGAGTTCACCAGGATCACCCGGTAACCCTCTTCGCGCAGGGCCTTACAGGCCTGGGCGCCGGAGTAGTCAAATTCACAGGCCTGACCGATAACAATCGGGCCCGCGCCGATGATCAGAATGCTTTTAATGTCTGTGCGTTTTGGCATCTTTCTTCCGAATCTAGCCGGCCGCAGCCGGTGGATAAAATTCTGGTCTTGCATCGCAGGGGCCCGTTTAAGCCCCTGCCGTGAGAGCGGCGCTTAGCGGCGCGCTTCCATCATCTCAATAAACTGATCGAACAGCGGCGCCACATCGTGTGGGCCGGGGCTCGCTTCCGGGTGGCCCTGGAAGCTGAACGCCGGCTTGTCGGTCAGGCGAATACCCTGCAGGGTGCCGTCGAACAGGGACTTGTGGGTGATTTCCACGTTGTCCGGCAGGGAGTCCATGTCCACCGCAAAACCGTGGTTCTGCGCGGTGATCATCACCTTGGTGGAGTTCAGGTCCTGCACCGGGTGGTTACCACCGTGGTGGCCGAATTTCATTTTTGCGGTCTTGGCGCCAACCGCCAGGCCCAGCAGCTGGTGACCCAGGCAGATGCCGTAAGTCGGCAGGCTGGTGTCGAGGATTTCCTGGATCGCCTTGATCGCGTAATCACACGGCTCGGGGTCGCCAGGGCCGTTGGACAGGAAGACACCGTCCGGATTCATCGCCAGCACTTCGGAGGCAGGAGTTTCTGCCGGCACCACGGTGATGCTGCAGCCGCGATCCACCAGCATGCGCAGGATGTTGCGCTTCACGCCGAAGTCATACGCCACAACCTTGTAGGGCTGCGCCGCCGGTGCCGGCTTGTGACCCTGGCCCAGCTCCCAGGTGCCTTCGTTGAAGTCGTACTGTTCTTTGGTGGAAACCACCTTGGCCAGGTCCATGCCTTTCAGGCCGGCAAACTCCTGGGCCTTTTTAAGGGCTTCCGCCTCATCAATGCCCTCGCCCGCAATGATGCAGCCGCTCTGCGCACCCTTGTCGCGCAGGATACGGGTCAGGCGACGGGTATCGATATCAGCGATGCCGACGATATTGCGCGCCTTCAGGTAATCTTCCAGAGACTGTTCGTTACGGAAGCTGGAAGCCAGCAGCGGCAGGTCGCGGATTACCAGACCGGCAGACCAGATCTCGGCACACTCTTCGTCTTCAGAGTTGGTACCGGTATTGCCGATGTGCGGATAAGTCAGGGTAACGATCTGGCGGGCGTAGGATGGATCGGTCAGGATTTCCTGATAACCGGTCATGGAGGTATTGAAGACTACCTCACCAACAGTTGAGCCTTCCGCGCCAATAGCGCGACCGCGGAAGACACTGCCATCGGCGAGCACCAGCAGTGCCGGGGTGGTGCTGGGCATCAAGGATTCCGGCGTGGGAACAGCGTTGTTCAATTCAATCTCCAGTCGTCAGAACAGCTTGCGGGCGGGGTGAGAGGGCGCACATTTACGTGCCACAACAGGCGAAGTTTCAGCTGCAACTTTTTACCCTGTGCCCTTTATAAAAAAGCGAGATGAAACTTCTGCTTCATCTCGCTTATTTATAGAGTTCTTTTCGGGCGCTCACTGAGGCTTTCACCTTGGCTCTCACGGTTTGGCCGGCAACCAGTTCGGTGGTTTGGTGGGCGGGAAATAACCGCCAACACCGGCGCAATTTTTGGCAGGAAAGCCACGGGCTCAGCGGCCATTATGGCGCGAGCAACTACTGTGGGGCCTCTCCAAGCCGGGCGCAGATTCTACGGGAAAATGCCCTAGCCGGCTAGTACAATTTTACGCCAGATATGAAAAACCGCACGGGACTGTGCACTCACGGCCAATCGGGAGCCCAAAGCAGATTAGTTGACCTCTCGGGTCAGGCGAAACAGGCTGTTACCCATCTTCAGTTCGGCGCGGTCGAGGCGCGTCTTATTCAACTGCAGCGACATGTTGGCGCCACTGCCGGCAAACTCCACCATGCCCCCCAGCTGGTTGAAGCGACTGACATCGCTCACCGTCAGCACCGGGAAGAATTCCAGCGCCCCCACGGCCTTGGCCACCGGCTCGAGCCCCAGCTCACTGCCCATCACCATAATCTGGCAACGCCGTGCGCGCATGGTCTCACCGTCGTTAACGGTCTCCAGCGCAACCATACGCCCCTGGATACGGTGGCGATGAAAACGTGCAGTCAGCGCAGGTACCAGCGCCTCATCGCCCATCACACAGATGCGGAAAGGCGCGTTGGAGCCGTTAAAGACCTCGATAGGCCATTGGAAGTGGTGGGCGAAGTGGACGATATAGTCGACCATCACCTTGCGCCCGAGATCGGTGTCGGAGAGTTGTTCGGCAGCGGAGGGCGTCGTCGTACTCACCCCCAGAATCAGCAACAAACCCACAAAACCACGCCAACATCCAATGGACCTGGACGGGCGCGTGCAATGGAAGGCTGACTTCAACATGGCTGGGGGTCACCAAAATAAAGATTTCCCCACACTGTGGATGTACAACGCGGGCTCACCCAAAGGGTAGTATCCGCAGCCAGCGCTCACCATCGTTGCAGCGCGAGGTGAGCGCCAAAAGTACTTAGCGGTAAATACCGGATCAGGCGTTATCGGACGCCCCGACAATGGCCGGCTTCCATTTCAGCGCCTTTTCAATCGACAGAATCATCGACCCCGCGACATCCTTGCGGGTGGCACTTTCAATGCCTTCAAGGCCCGGCGAAGAGTTTACCTCCAGCAGCAGCGGCCCCTTCTTGGAGCGGATGATATCCACGCCGGCCACCTTCAAGCCCAATACCTTGGCCGCTTTGATCGCCAGCCTGCGCTCCTCAGGCAGCACCTTGACCACGGACGCGGTGCCACCCTGGTGGATATTGGCACGAAACTCCCCGGGAGCGGCCTCGCGCTGAATCGCCGCAATCACCTTGCCGTCGACCACAAACAAGCGCAGGTCCTTGCCCTCGGCCTCGCGGATAAATTCCTGCACCAGCAGGTTCGCCTTGAGCGACTTGAACGCATTGATCACCGACTCCGCCGCCTTGCGCGTCTCCGCCAGCACCACGCCACGCCCCTGACTGCCCTCCAGCAATTTCACGATCAACGGCGCGCCGCCCACCATATTGATCAACTCATTGGTATCGATGGGCGAATTGGCAAAACCCGAGATTGGAATATTCAGCCCACCCTCTTGTAGCAACTGCAACGAATAGAGCTTGTCGCGGGACTGACTGATCGACTGGGCACCATTGAGCGCAAATACCCCCATGCTTTCAAAGTGGCGGGTAAGCGCACACCCGTAAAAGGTCTGGCTGGGGCGAATACGTGGAATAATGGCGTCCAGGTTATTCAGGATGCGACCATCCCGGTAATGCACTTCAGGCTCGGCAGCATCCAACTTCATGTAGCACTGGCGGATGTTCAGAAACGTCATACGGTGACCACGTTCCGTACCAGCCTCCATGATGCGCTGATTGCTGTAGAGGTCCGGGTTGGATGCAAGCACACCTATACGCAGGCCGGTACCCGCCATATGGTGCTCGTCGTGGTAGTACTCTTCCAACTGGCTGCCCGGAATTTCACCCAAACAAAAGCTCGCTGCAGGGTCCACCAGCATACGCCCCATCATCGCCTCGCGGCCGAGCAACATGCGATAGCCCATGGAATCACGGTTAGTCAGCGTGAGTTCCACATCCCAAGTACTGCCACCGATACTGATAGGCGTTTTAATCACCAACCTTTTCTCGCTGTCGCCAGAAGAGCTGCGCACCGTGCGTTTATCCAGTACCCGCGCCTCGCAACGAACGCTCGGACGTCGTTGACCTTGCAATGGATGCGCCTCAAAGCTCACCCACGGTTCGCCGCCGCGATTGAATGGCTGAATGTTGTACGCGTGCAAACTCGAGGTTTTGGCGCCTGAATCTACGCGAGCTTTGATAGCGGGAATACCCAGCCCCGGGAAACCACACCACTCTTCACTGCCGACAATGATTTTCTGATCCAAGTAAAAGGCCTCTTACTATTCGCCCAAGTTATTTGAGCGCCAATACATCACGCATATCGTATTGCCCGGCGTCGCGTCCGATTAACCAGATCGCCGCGCGGACCGCACCACGAGCAAATGCCAGACGGCTGCTTGCCTTGTGGGTAATCTCAATTCGTTCACCATCGGCGAGGAAAGACACCGTGTGCTCGCCCACCACATCGCCGCCGCGCACCGTAGCAAAGCCAATGGTTTCGCGCTCGCGCGCGCCGGTCTGCCCTTCGCGGCCGTACACCGCCACCTTGGACAGATCGCGCCCGAGGGTATCGGCAATCACCTCGCCCATACTGAGCGCGGTACCCGAGGGTGCATCCACCTTGTGGCGATGGTGCGCCTCGACGATTTCGATATCTACGTCGTCGCCCAGTACCCGCGCAGCGGTTTCCAGTAAGTTAAAGCACAGATTCACACCGGTGGAAAAATTGGTGGCGAAGCACAGTGGCGTCTTATCTCCGGCACTCAGCATCTGCGCGCGTTCTTCCGCGGTAAACCCAGTGGTACCGATCACGATCGCCTTGCCGTGTTCGGCACAGTAGGCAGCGTTATCCAGCGTCGCTTGCGGAGAGGTGAAATCGATCAGTACATCAAACTCGGCCTTCTCCAGGCTGTCGACGATTGCCAGACCATTGCGCCCGAGCCCTGCGACCTCGCCCGCGTCCGCGCCCACCAGACTGGAACCCGGGCGCACGATGGCGCCGCTCAACTTGGCCTTGCCTTCCTGTTCGGCAAATGACACCGCCTCCGCCAGTACCCGGCCCATCCGGCCGCCAAATCCTGTAATCGCAATATTTACTGTGGTACCTGCTGACATGATCCCTGTAACTCTCCTGTTTTTACGGCGGGGCGAAAACCGCGGATTCTACTCCGGTTTAGCCTCCGGGCAATACTGAATAATCTGTGCCGCCACCATTAACAGCAACTTTGACCTACTGACTCCCAAGTACGCCTTGCGGCATGGCATTCCTCTACTAGGCTTTTAGTAACCTGTTGATTGGAGCGCCACTCATGCCTCGCAAGTCTCACCACCCCTTTTGGTCTTCGCTCTGTGCGGCGCTCGTCGCGCTGCTGCTGTTCGCCGTGGTAAATACCGGTAAAGCAGGAGACGACGACACACTCGGCCCAGATTTCTGGGAGAAATATGACGATATTGCCGACTGGACGACCCTGCGCCTGAACCTGACCCCGGAACAGGAAGACAAGGTATTGCCTATTTTAGAGCGCAACTTTGAGCTACAACTGACCATCCTCAAAGACTACGGGTTTGGTAAGGGCAAGTTACCCAAACTGACCCGTGAACAACGCGAGGAGCTGGATGCAAAAATCATCGCAACCCGCGCAGCCACCCGCGTAGAAATGGTTAAAGTATTGAACAAAGAGCAGCTCGAAGAGCTCAAGAAAATGCAGACGGAATTTCACCAGGAATTCCGCAAGCGACTGGACAAAAAGACCAAAGAATAGCCCGGTAAAAAGCACCACAAAAAAGCCCGGACATTTCTGCCCGGGCTTTTTGCTTTGCCGGATAAATACCGACAAGAAGAAAGAGCGATTGTTAAATCAGAGCTTCATATCACCGAAGAAATTCTTAACCCCTTCAAACCAGCCGGTCTGACGCGGGGAGTTTTTCTTTTCGCTCAAGGTACCGGCAAACTCTTCCAGCAACTCCTTCTGTTTGCCGGTGAGGTTAATCGGGGTTTCCACCACCACACGACACAGCAGGTCGCCCGGGGAACCACCGCGCACCGGGGTTACCCCTTTGCCGCGCAGACGGAACAGCTTGCCGGTCTGGCTTTCTGCCGGGATCTTCAGCTTAACCTTGCCGTCGAGAGTTGGCACTTCCATTTCACCGCCGAGGGCGGCGGTGGCGAAGCTAATCGGCACTTCGCAGTACAGGTTTTTGCCATCGCGCTGGAACAGTTCGTGCTCACGTACCATCACCTGTACGTACAGGTCACCGGCAGGGCCGCCGTCTGGCCCGGCTTCACCCTCGCCGGCGAGGCGAATACGATCACCGGAATCCACACCCGGCGGTACCTTGACCGACAGGGTTTTGGTTTCTTCGATACGGCCGCGACCGTGACAGTCGGTGCAGGGGTCGGTAATGACCGTGCCGCGTCCGCGACAATTGGGGCAGGTTTGCTGTACAGAGAAAAAGCCCTGCTGCATACGCACCTGACCGGCGCCACCACAGGTGCCACAGGTCTGGGGCTGGGTACCCGGCTTGGCACCGGAACCGTGGCAGGTGCCACAGTTGGTCAGGGTCGGGACCTTGATCTTGACGGTGGTGCCGCGCACCGCGTCTTCCAGGTCCAGGTCCAGGTCGTAGCGCAGGTCGGAACCGCGCGCCGGACCACGACGGCCACCACCACCGGCGGCGCCACCAAAGATATCGCCAAACACATCACCGAAGATATCGGAGAAGCCGCCGAAGCCACCGGCACCGGCGCCCGCCTGACCATCGACTCCGGCGTGACCGAACTGGTCATAGGCCGCCTTCTTCTGAGGGTCGGACAGGATCTCGTAGGCCTCATTGGCCTCCTTGAACTTGTTTTCCGCCTCTTTATCGTCGGGGTTGCGGTCCGGGTGAAATTTCATCGCCACCCGGCGGTAAGCCTTTTTCAGCTCCTTATCATCGGCGCCTTTGCTGACGCCGAGGACTTCGTAGTAATCGCGTTTGGACATAGCTCTGTGTGTTCTGTTTCAACTGCTTTTTAGGCACGCCTTAAAACGGCGCAAGGCGCGAAGCCCGGTTCTGATGACCGAACGTCCGCGCCTCTGAAGGCGTAAGCTTCAGGACGCCGCCGGAATCCCAGCGGCGGCTGTATCTTACTTGTCTTCTTTCTTGTCGTCTTTTACTTCTTCGAACTCAGCGTCCACTGCGTCGTCACCACCGGACTGGGCCTGCTCGCCCTGCGGCTGTTCGGCACCCGCTTCGCCGGCCTGTGCCTGCGCCTGCTCCGCGTACATCTTCTGTGCAACCGGGCCAGACGCTTCGGTCAGCTTGGTGGTCGCCGCTTCCATGGCAGCCTTGTCGTTGCCTTTCACGGCTTCTTCGGCTTCGGTCAGCGCGGCTTCGATGGCGGTCTTCTCGTCCGCAGTCACCTTGTCACCGGCCTCTTCCAGAGTCTTCTTGGTGGCAGAGATCAGACCGTCGAGGGTGTTGCGCGCGGTTACCAGCTCTTCGAACTGCTTATCCGCTTCGGCATTGGCCTCGGCGTCCTGAACCATTTTTTCGATCTCATCATCGGACAGACCGGAGGAGGCCTTGATCACGATGGACTGCTCTTTGCCAGTCGCCTTGTCTTTGGCGTGCACGTGCAGAATGCCGTTGGCATCGATATCGAAGGTTACTTCGATCTGCGGCATGCCGCGCGGCGCCGGCGGGATGTCAGCCAGGTCGAAACGGCCCAGGGACTTGTTCTGTGCCGCCTGCTTACGCTCACCCTGAACTACGTGAATGGTCACTGCAGTCTGGTTGTCGTCGGCGGTAGAGAACACCTGAGACTTCTTGGTCGGGATAGTGGTGTTCTTTTCGATCAGCGGAGTCGCCACGCCACCCATGGTTTCGATACCCAGGGTCAGCGGGGTTACGTCCAGCAGCAGTACGTCTTTCACGTCGCCGCCCAGTACCGCACCCTGAATCGCTGCGCCAACGGCAACGGCTTCATCCGGGTTGACGTCTTTACGCGGCTCTTTACCGAAGAACTCGGTTACCTTGGACTGAACCAGTGGCATACGGGTCTGACCGCCTACCAGAATCACTTCGTCGATGCCGGATGCGGACATGTCGGCGTCGGCCAGTGCGGTCTTAACCGGCTCCAGGGAGCGCGCAACCAGTTCTTCTACCAGGCTTTCCAGCTTGGCGCGGGTCAGTTTTACAACCAGGTGCTTAGGACCGGTGGCGTCTGCGGTGATGTATGGCAGGTTCACTTCGGTCTGCTGGCTGGAAGACAGCTCGATCTTGGCTTTTTCGGCAGCTTCTTTCAGACGCTGCATGGCCAGGGGATCACCTTTCAGGTCGATGCCCTGCTCTTTCTTGAACTCTTCCGCGAGGTAGTCGATCAGGCGCAGGTCGAAGTCTTCACCGCCGAGGAAGGTGTCACCGTTGGTGGACAGTACTTCAAACTGCTTTTCACCGTCGACGTCGGCGATTTCGATGATGGAGATATCGAAGGTACCACCACCCAGGTCGTATACGGCGATGGTGCGGTCACCACCGGCTTTGTCCATACCGTATGCCAGTGCGGCTGCGGTCGGCTCGTTGATGATGCGCTTAACGTCCAGACCCGCGATGCGGCCGGCGTCTTTGGTCGCCTGGCGCTGGGAGTCGTTGAAGTAGGCCGGTACGGTAATTACTGCCGCATCGACGGTCTCGCCCAGGAAGTCCTCGGCGGTTTTCTTCATCTTCTTCAGTACTTCGGCAGAGATCTGCGGCGGCGCTTTCTTGTCGCCCTTCGCTTCTACCCAGGCATCGCCGTTTTCGGCTTCAACGATGGAGTAAGGCACCATTTTGATGTCTTTCTGCACAACGTCGTCTTTGAACTTACGGCCGATCAGACGCTTCACCGCGAACAGGGTGTTGGTCGGGTTGGTTACCGCCTGACGCTTGGCAGACTGGCCTACCAGTACTTCGTTGTCGTCGGTGAACGCAACGATGGAAGGAGTGGTGCGATCGCCCTCGGCGTTCTCAATAACGCGGGCCTTGTCGCCGTCCAGGACTGCCACACAGCTGTTGGTAGTACCCAGGTCGATGCCGATAATTTTTCCCATGGATCTGATTCCTCACTTTGCTGCGCGCCGGTTTTACGCGATTTTCAGTCACCGGCGCTGCACGTTTGTATTCGGTTGCTGCTTATATTGGTGCCGCCTTTCACATTTCAAGGGCGGCCGTTAAATCAAGGTGCCTTGGAGACGACGACCATTGCCGGGCGCAACAGGCGACCGTTCAGGCGATAGCCTTTCTGGAACACGTCCAGCACCGTATTTGGCTCCACATCGCCATTGGGGATCTGGGTCATGGCCTGGTGCAGTTCCGGGTCGAAGGGCTCGCCGGCCGGGTCGATGAGTTCCATACCGGACTTGGTCAGGGTGTCGATAAAAGACTTCTGGGTCAGTTCGATACCTTCGCGTACTGCCTTTTGCGCCTCATCATCCTTGTCGATGGTGGCGAGTGCGCGCTCCAGGTTGTCCACAACCGGCAGCAGGTCCTTCAGCAGTTTTTCCTGGCCAAACTTGTGGGCTTTTTCCACGTCCTGCTGGGCGCGACGGCGGGCATTCTGTACCTCGGCCTGAGCGCGCAGCACCATGTCTTTGTGGTCCGCCAGCTGCTGATGGAGGGAAGCGATCTCATCGTCGTGCGCATTTTCTTCAGCCAGCGCCTCTTCGGCGGCGTGCTGCTCTGCTGCGCTCGGGTTTTCTACTTCGACGGCGTGTTCCGCCGCCTGATCGCCGGTGTCGATCTGCTCTTCTTCGCTGCGCTCTTTGGCCACTGCTTTCTCCGTCTGTGTCCTGCATTCAACTGACCGTTCGTCAACGGCGCAGTTGGGTGTTCAAAAGAAAGAACCCGTCGTGCCGGGCCGTTCGATACCGGTCCGTCGCGGGTGAGGAGGGTATATGGGGTCATCCAGGCACACTTCAAGTCGCACTTAATGGATACCGGCAGCGACGGTCCACGGCACCGGCCGCATACAAAAGCGCAGGCAGCGAGCTGGCAGAGAAGCGCCCCTTGGGAAAGCAGGGTAATGTGGCGATTGGCCGGCGACGAATGTGATCTGCACCCAATTAGGTCCCGTGAAGATTGAAACCCCTGGTGAAAATACTGTATAAACAACCACTATCGAAATAACAACGAACGCATTCCCATGTTGCTGCACCTGTCTATCAGTCAGTTCACCCTGGTCGACCAGCTGGAGCTGGAGTTCGGTCACGGCACCAGCACCCTCACCGGCGAGACCGGCGCGGGCAAATCCATCACCCTGGATGCACTCGGTCTGGCGCTGGGTGACCGGGGTAATGGCGAACTGGTGCGCGCCGGTGCCAAGCGCGCCGATATCCACGCCACCTTCGATATCAGCAACCACGAGGAAGCCCGCACCTGGCTGGAAGAGCAGGAAATGGACGCCGAGCGCGAAGTGATTCTGCGCCGCACCATCAGTGCCGACGGCCGCTCCCGCGCCTATATCAATGGCCAGCCAGTAACCCTGATGCAGCTGCGCACCCTGGGCGAGCAGCTTATCGATATCCACAGCCAGCACGAACACCAGTCGCTGCTGAAGAAAGACACCCACCGTCGCCTGCTGGACGAATACGCCCATGCCGAGGGGCACAGCGCCGAAGTGCGCATTCACTACAAAACCTGGCAGGACCAGTACCGCCGCTACCGCCGCCTGGCAGACACTGCCGAGGAAACCCAGGCGCGCCGCGACCTGCTGGAATACCAGCTGGAAGAGCTGGCGCAACTGGACCTGAAACCCGGCGAGCTGGAAGAGCTTGAGAGCGAGCAGCGCCAGTTGGCCAACGCCGGCGACATCCTGAACGGCAGCTATCAGCTGGCCGCCATGCTGAACGGTGGCGAAGGGGACATTGCCGAACAACTACACCGCGCCCTGCAGCTGGTCAGCGCCATGCCCGAGCAGAGCCCGGCACTTGCCGAAGTGGCACAGATGCTCGACAGCGCGCGCATCCAGATCGATGAAGCCGGCAGCACCCTGTCGCGGCATATCGACAGCTTTGAGATGAACCCCGAGCGCCTGACGGAAGTGGAAGAGCGCCTGTCCGCCATCTACTCCATTGCCCGCAAACACCGGATTCAGCCAACCCAGCTCGCCGAGCTGCAACAGCAGTGGCAGCAGGAGCTGGAGGAGATCGGCGCACCCGACGCCCTCGATAAACTGGCCGGGGAATGCGAGCAACTGGAGCAGGCATTCCGGGTGGCCGCCGGCAAGCTCAGTAAGCTCCGCATCGCGGCAGCAAAAGAACTGGCGGACGCGGTAAACAGCCAACTGGCCGATTTGGCCATGCCCCATGCCCGCGTCGAGTTGGCACTCACTGCGCTGGAAAAGCCCACCGCTACCGGCCTCGAAGAAGTGGAAATCCTGATCGCCACCAACCCCGGCCAGCCGGCGCGGGCACTGGGCAAAATTGCCTCCGGTGGTGAACTGTCGCGGGTGAGCCTGGCCATTCAGGTCGTCACCGCGCAAACCTCGCGCACCCCCACGCTGGTGTTCGATGAAGTGGACGTGGGTATTGGCGGTGCTACCGGCGATGTGGTGGGCAAACTGCTGCGCCAGCTGGGCGAGCGCGGCCAGGTTATCTGCGTGACCCATCTTGCCCAGGTCGCCGCGCGCGCGCACCGCCAGTATCTGGTGGAGAAGCACAGCGATGGCGAAGCGGCATTTGTGGCCCTGCGGGAACTGAAGGATGCCGAGCGCAGTGCCGAAGTGGCGCGCATGCTCGGCGGTGAGGCTACCGCGCAGTCTCTGGCGCACGCGGAAGAGATGCTGGCCCGGGCCTGATCGAGGGCCCTCGACCGAGGGAAAACTCGGCTAAGCAGTCACAATTAAGCGGCCTTCGGGACCGAAATTGACCGAAAGTGGCGGGAAATTCACTTTATACTCCCGCGCCCGCTACGGCGGATACGACTACACTGACGGGAATCAATTCGGTCTCACCATGCAAACCACGATTTTCAACACCCCCATTATCACGCCATTCCTGCGTTTGATAGCCAAGCTGCTACTGAAGCTACACGGCTGGAACATCGTCGCCGACGAGCAGGCAATGAAACTGAAAAAGTACGTACTCATTGCCGCCCCCCACACCTCCAACTGGGATGGCTACATCTTTATTCTGGCGGCGCTGAAACTGGGGATAAACCCGCACTGGATGGGTAAAGACAAGCTGTTCCCCTTCCCGCTGGGTCGCGTGGTGCGCTGGTTTGGCGGCATTCCCGTCGACCGCAGCAAGGCGAACAACCTGGTAGACGCCACCATCAACCAGTACAACGCCCACGAAGAACTGATCATTGGTATCCCGCCGGAAGGCACCCGCGGCAAGGGCGAACGCTGGAAGACCGGCTTCTACCATATCGCACGCGGCGCCTCGATTCCGGTTGCCTGTGGCTTCGTCGACTTTCCCAACAAGATGGCCGGCATCGGCCCGGTGATGGAGATGAGCGACGACCTGGAAGCAGACCTGAAGCGACTGGGTGCGTTTTACGCCGGCAAGGCGGGCAAGCATCAGAACGATTACACCCCGCCCATCTAAACCGCGGCGTAAACGGCCAATAAAACCAGATAACAAAAAAGGGAGCTTCTGCTCCCTTTTTTATTGGCCCAAAGCTTGAAGCCTGGGCTGTGTGATCAGTACTGGCCGATCAGCTCTCTTTCTTCTTCACGTACAGCACCAGACTGTGGCCGGTCAGCTCGTAACCGTGCTCGGCAGCAATCTTGTGCTGCAGCTCTTCGATCTGCTCATTGTGGAATTCGATGACCTTGCCGGAATCGGTGCACACCATATGATCGTGGTGATCGCCGCGGTCCAGTTCGAACACGGAGTGGCCGCCATCGAAGTTGTGGCGCATAACCAGTCCGGCACTCTCAAACTGGGTCAATACCCGGTAAACGGTCGCCAGGCCCACATCTTCACCGGCCTCCAGCAGCATTTTGTACACATCTTCAGCACTCAGATGTTGTTCACTGGCGCTCTCAAGCAGCTGCAGAATTTTTACACGCGGCAGCGTGACCTTAAGGCCAGCCTTGCGCAGTTCCTGGTTTTCGTTAGACATGGGTATTCAAGTTCCGGATCTTTATGCTCTATTGATCGTCCGCCTGTCGACGGGCGAATAGTTCGGGTATTATCCACGCCCAAGGTGGGCAGCGAAACCCCGACACCCGGATTCATGATCCGTGGTGCTGGCACCCAGTATGCGGCTTGGGCCGACAGGGCCGGGAACTTAATCGCCGGAAAGGCGACTATTCTCTGTCAGGGCGGCATCATACCGTCGGGCGGCAGCGCAGGGCGCTGAATCCACCAGAGGCCTAGCAATGGGCCCCATTACGGAACCATAAAAATTCAGATGGAGCATTCAATGCCATCAGTTGTACGCATTCTGCTGATCGCCGGGCTGGTTAGCCTGATTACCGGTTGTAGCCTGTTCAAATTCCCCGGGGTACACCGGATTCAGGTTCAGCAGGGCAATATCATTACCCAGGAAATGGTCGACCAGCTGAAGCCGGGCATGACCCGCCGCCAGGTGCGCTTTGTCCTGGGCACCCCGCTGGTTGAAGACACCTTCAACCCCAACCGCTGGGACTACATCAACCGCATTCGCAGCCCCAAAGGCGAAGAAAGCCAGAAGCGCTTTACCGTCTACTTCAATGGCGACCTGTTGATTGCCACCAGCGGCGACTGGCAGCCGGTCGGCTGGCCTTAAGCCCTCACCAGCCCCCGCGAAGCGACGTCAGCCGCCCTCGGCCTGACGCTTCGCCTTTGCCGCCCGCTGCTTGCGCGCCTCTTTCGGGTCCGCGATCAGCGGCCGGTAAACCTCCACCCGATCTCCCGGCTGTAATACGTATTCCGCGGCTACCGCCAGTCCTTTAGTGCCCAGCGCCTGACCAAAAATGCCCAGCTTGGCGGTGGCCGGGTCTACTTCCGGGTACTCGCGCGGGATGCCGGACTGCTCCAGCGCCTGCAGGGCAGTAGTACCGGGCTCCACCAGCAAACTCATAAGACGCTGTTCGTGGGGCAACGCATACACCACCTCCACCGCAATCGTTTTCTGGGTGCTCATGCATTCTCTCCGTAAATCTTCTTGGCCCGTTCACACATGGCGTCCACCATCTGATTGGCAATACCGCCGAACAGCTTGCCCGCCGCGGCGCCCAACAGGCGGCTTTCTACATCAAACGACAGGGTAAAAGCCACTTTGCAGGCATCCTCTGCGAGCGGGGTAAAGGTCCAGCAACCGTTGAAGGCGCTAAACGGCCCGTCCACCAACTCCAGTGTCATCTGTGTGGGGCGCTGTAAACCATTGCGGGTAGTAAAGCTCTGGCTGATCCCCGCGCGCGACAGATCGAGCCGCGCCTCCAGGGTTTCTTCATCCTGGTGCAGCACCTCCGCACCGCGGCATCCCGGCAAAAACTGCGGGTAACTGGCCACGTCGTTGACCAGGTCAAACATCTGTTCCGCACTGAACATCACCAGTGCACTGCGTTCAATTTTTGTCATCGGGTATCTTTTTCATCACTCACGGCTTGCGCCATAGAGACCGGATTCTTACCTATCTCGCGATACAGAAGGCAAATTTCGCCCGCGAAGCTACTCAAGGCGGATAAATCCTGCAACAATTCGTTCTTTATCTGCTCTGCAGACTCGACCGTTTTTTGCCCAGACCAGCCCCTGCGGGACCTGTACTTTTTATGTACGGCTCAGGGGCGCCCAGCGCGGCCACGGCAATCACTCAGATGACAAGAATAACAGGCAAGCGAGAAATCTATGTCCGCAGCTAGAGAACATTTTGGCTCCCGAATCGGTTTTATTCTGGCCGCCGCCGGCTCCGCCGTCGGTATTGGCAACCTGGTGGCCTTCCCCGTGGCCGCAACCAAAAGTGGCGGTGGTGCCTTTCTGTTGGTGTACGCGTTTTTCGTTTTCCTGATTTGCCTGCCGGTGATGATGGCGGAGCTGGCGCTCGGCCGCAAAACCGACAAGGACCCGGTGGGCGCTTACCGCCAGCTTTCCGGCGGCTCCCGACTCTGGCATATCCCGGGCTGGCTGGCCCTGCTCACCCCGTTCATGATCGCGGTATTCTATATCGTGGTGACCGTGTGGGTCCTCGGCTACCTGCTCGCCACCCTGACCGGCAACCTGGATCAGCTGGCCAGCGGCGAATACTTCGGCCAATTTATCAACTCGCCGATCGTGTTCGTTTATCTGATCGTGATGATGCTGATCATTAACGGCATCCTGGCAATGGGCGTAAAAGACGGTATTGAGCGCGCAGCCAAGACCCTGATGCCCATGCTATTCGTGATGCTGGTGGGCCTGGTGATCTTCGTTCTCTCACAAGAAAACGCCATGTTGGGAGTGAAATACTACCTGACCCCAGACCTCTCCAAGCTGAATGCGGAAGTCGTGAACAACGCGATGGCACAGGCCTTCTTCTCGCTGTCGCTGGGTATGGGCATCATGATCACCTACGGCTCCTACATGAAGAAGCGGGACGCGATTCCCGGTTCTGCGAAAGCCGTCGCGCTCACCGACACCATGGTGGCGTTCACCGCGGGCCTGCTGATCCTACCAACGATTTTCCACTTCAACCCGCAGATCGACCCGGCAGAATTGAGCGACTCGTCCGCGGGCATGATCTTCCTGTTCCTGCCGAAGATCTTCTTCGCCCTGCAGGAAAACATCGGCTACTTCGGCGCGAGCGCCTTTGCCTCGGTATTCTTCTTCCTGGTACTGGTTGCCGCCATCACCTCGCTGGTTTCCATCATCGAAGTGCCCGTCGCCACGCTGTGTGATGAAAGAGGCATGGAGCGCAAGAAAGCCATCTACACCGTAGCCGCGGCACAGCTGGTACTCGCTATCGCCTGTGCCATGTCTTTCGGCATGGCCGGCTGGCTGACCCAGTTCGTATCGATCGCCGGTGAAAATAAGTCGTTCTTTGATCTTGTAGAACTGATCTTCTACTCTACAATCCTGCCGCTGAACGGCCTGCTGGTCTGCCTGTTTGTGATCTACAAATGGAAGAAGTCCAACTTTGATGCCGAACTCCAGGAGGGTGACAGTGGCTTTGCCGGCACCCTCTCCCAGAAATATGTGAACTTTTCCCTCGGTACTTTTATCCCACTGATCCTGTTGCTGGTATTCATCAACACGGTGGCCGAGAAGTACTTCGGGTATAGCTTCTTCTAAACTCAGGCAACGTTGTATTCATGGCCAAAAAGAAAAAGGCCCCGTCCTCAAACACCATCGCCCTCAACAAGAAGGCGAAGCACGATTACTTTATCGAGGAAAAGTTTGAGGCGGGCATGGAGCTGCAGGGCTGGGAAGTAAAGTCCTGCCGCGAGGGCAAGGCCCAGCTCACCGATAGTTACGTGCTGTTCAAAGACGGCCAGGCGTGGCTGCTGGGTGCGCGCATTCAGCCGCTCCCCAGCGCCTCGACCCACTTCGTTACCGAACCGGACCGCACCCGCCGGCTGCTGCTGAACAAGCGCGAGATCGCCAAACTGGTGGCAGCAGTCAACCAGAAAGGCTACGCCTGTGTGTGCACCGCAATCTACTGGAAGCAGCACCTGATCAAGTGCGAGATCGCGCTGGCCAAGGGTAAAGCAGGCCACGACAAGCGCGAGACCGAGCGAGAACGGGACTGGAACCGCCAGAAACAGCGCCTGATGCGCAGCGACCACCGTTAATCCGCAACTCACCAAAACAACAGAACAATAACGACGAGATTTAGCATGAGTGCACCGCGAGGACAGTTCAGTTCTAACTTTGGCTTCCTGATGGCCGCCGCCGGCTCCGCCGTTGGCCTCGGTAATATCTGGGGCTTTCCCACCAACGTCGCCGCCAATGGTGGTGCCGCGTTTGTGGTGATCTACCTGGTACTTGCCTTCCTGCTGGCCTACCCGGTGCTAATGGCGGAACTCGCCATCGGCCGCTACGCGCGCAGCAACATGGTCAAAGCGTTGCGGGAAATTTCCCCGGGGCCCGTCAGCCGCGCCGCCGGTACCCTCACCGGTCTCGGCGGGATTCTCGTCGCCTCCCTGATCCTGAGCTTCTACGCCATTGTCGCCGGCTGGATGGTTGCCCATCTGGCAGACCCGGTTGCCACCCTCGCCGGCGCGAAGGAAGCTGCCGCCTGGATGACCGGTGACAGCACCGCGCGCAACTTCACCTTTACCGCCATTTTCAGCGGCTTCACCATGCTGATTATTGCCAGCGGTGTGGAGAAAGGTATCGAGCGCTGGTCCACCCTGCTGATGCCGTCACTGATCCTGTTGTTGCTGATGCTGATCGTGTACGTGCTCGCGCAGCCCGGCGCCTTCCAGGGCCTCGAAGCCTACCTGATCCCAGACTTCAGCAAACTCTCACCGGAACTGCTGCTGTCGGCCATGGGCCAGGCGTTCTTCTCCCTGTCGCTGGGTGTGGGCACCATGCTGATTTACGGCTCCTACCTGAGCAAGGAAGAAAGTTTGCCGCGCCTGGGCGCGCTGGTAACCCTGATCGACGTGGGTATCGCGTTCACCGCCGGCCTGCTGATCCTGCCGGCCATGTATGTGGCCCAGGCCGCAGGCACCCAGATCTTCTCCGAAGCGGGCGACCTGATTGCCGGCCCGGGCCTGATCCTGCAGGTACTGCCCGCCCTGTTCGACAGCATGGGCACCACCGGCCTGTTTGTGGCCATCGCCTTCTTTGCCCTGATGAGCATCGCGTCCCTCACCTCCTCCATCTCCATGCTGGAAGTGCCGGTCGCCTTCTCTATCGAGAGTCTGGGCCTGAAGCGCAAGCCCGCCACCCTGTTGATGGGCCTGATTATTTTCCTGATCAGTACCGTGATCATCTTTAATTTCGACAGCCTGTTCGGCCTGGTGATTTCCATCAGCACCGAATACGGTCAGCCGCTGCTGGGTGTGGCACTGTGTATCTTTGCCGGCTGGATCTGGCGCCGCGACCAGTTGCTGATGGAAATGCAGGAAGGCCACGAAGGTATCGAGAACACCCTGTTCTGGAAAGTCTGGCCCTGGTACGTGCGCATCGTGTGCCCGCTGCTGATCCTCGCGGCCTTCGCGCAGACCGTGCTGTAACCGCCTGTCCGGATTATCTGACCTAGAATACTCCTGATATTCCCTTGGGCTGCCCGCCGCGGCAGCCCAAACTTTCCCCCACTGTTATCGTTCTAACCTATCGTCTAACGACGCCGCGTTTATGCCATCCAGAAAACCACCTTCGATCTTCCGCAATTCCACTCGCCGCAATGCCGGTAAACCACCACAGGGCGGCAGCAAGAAACCATCGAAAGCGACACCCGAGGTAGAGATCGAACGGTTTAGCCACGAGGTACGCGGTATTGCGCGCCACCAGGGCAAAACCGTATTTGTGGATAACGCCCTGCCGGGTGAGACGGTGCGCATCCGCTATACCGCCAACCGCGCCAAGTTTGATGAAGCAGTGGCCACCGAGGTGCTGATAGCCTCCCCAGACCGGCAAACACCGCCCTGCCCCCACGCAGAGGTCTGCGGCGGCTGCGCGCTGCAACAGATGACTCCTGCCGCGCAGATCGACGCCAAGCAACAAATCCTGCTGGATCAGCTCAGCCGGTTTGCCAAAGCCACTCCCGAGCAGGTGTTACCGCCACTCACCGGCAGCACGCTCGGCTACCGCCGCAAGGCACGCCTCGGTGTGCGTTTCGTAAAACCGAAAAGCGGCGGCAAGGCGAGCCTGGTGCTGGGCTTCCGCGAGAAAGGCTCCAACGACCTCACCGATGTCGAGCAGTGCCCGGTACTTCCTGCGGAAGCCTCTGCGCTGATTCCGCAGCTGCGCGAGACCATCCTGCAGTGCGAGGGCCGCCGCAACATCTCGCATATCGAAATTGCCGCCGGCGAAGATCACACCGCATTAGTCATCCGCCACCTGCAGCCGTTATCAGAAGAGGACCGCGAGCGCTGGCTGGGCTTTGCCAAGCAACACCAGCTGCACCTCTACCTGCAGGGTGAGCAGGGCGATGCCAACACGCACAAGGTCTGCCCCGAATCCGGCCCGGCGCGCTTGCACTATGTATTGCCCGCATTCGACCTGACCCTGAACTTCCATCCGCAGGATTTCATTCAGGTGAATTTCGAGATCAACCGGCAGATGGTTTCGTTGGCGCTGGAACTGCTCGACGTACAACAGGAAGACCGCGTGCTGGACCTGTTCTGTGGCCTCGGCAACTTCACCCTGCCACTGGCCACCCGCGCGCGGGAAGTGGTTGGCGTGGAGGGGCTGTTTTCACTCACCGAGCGCGCGCGGGAAAATGCGTCTGCCAACGGCATCGACAATGTCCGCTTCCAGGCCGCCGACCTGACCGAAGACTTCTCCCGCAGCCCCTGGGCGCGCGGCGGCTTCGACCGCATCCTGCTGGACCCGCCGCGCAACGGCGCGCTGGAAGTGGTGCGCAACATCGGCCAGTTCAACGCCAAAGCCATCCTGTACATCTCCTGCAACCCCGCCACCCTTGCGCGGGATACCGCAGAACTGATCCAACAGGGCTACGTCCTGCGCAAGGCCGGGGTCATGGACATGTTCCCCCACACCACCCACGTGGAATCGATCGCTTTGTTCGAAAAGGCCTGACCCAGTCAGGCCCGCCAGTTCACCATGAGCGCGTGAACAGCCCAGAACCGGCGGTCAATCTTTTTGCAAACACACCTATTGTGACAATCCTGCTTCCGGTATAATTACTAATACGCCTACGATATTCGTAGCGGCAGATTCCGGGGATGACTTGGATTCGACGCCGGTGACGAAACCATGGGTGCATGCCGTGAGGGTAGCGAATCACGTAAATCCAAAGCTGCATTTTATTAGTTGCCAACGACGACAACTACGGTGCCCAACTCGCTGCGTAAGCAGCTTGTGAAGCACTAACTAAGGGTTCGTCCCTTAGCGGCCCTCAGCAAGGTTCCAGTACCGCGCTGTTGGCTGTTATACAGAACTGGATCGCCGTGACACTTATCTGAGGTAGATCGGTTAAAACTTTTTCAGAATCGTCTGCTACGTCCTGCCCGTTGGGCTGTAGTGGATTAAATCAATAGACGGAACTAAGCATGTAGAGCCTCTGGCGGAGTGCTGACGGACGCGGGTTCGACTCCCGCCATCTCCACCAAATTAAAAAGGCCCGGTATCGAAAGATACCGGGCCTTTTTACTTACCTGACCTCACACAGCTCAAGTTAGTTTGTCTCGTTTCTGAACGCGTAGAGCGTATCTGCCAAGGAGTCCATGGGTGTTTCGATCGCCTCGACGATCTTCTGCGGGCTTCCATAGAGCCGAACGGCCTGATCTTGCGGTGCAATTTCCAGCAAGAAAGCCCCGCCTTCCGAGTGGCCCGCGATATTCAATGTCAGGTTGTTTTGGAAGCGCACTTTATCTCCGTAGCCCGGGCGGATACGAAACCCCACCGCGTTAAGCTGCTGCAGGATATTGTCGCGGTGAATAATCTGATCCGCCAAGGCGAGCGTTGCATCGCTGGTGGCCCGTTCGTCCAGAATTAATTGCACTCCACCAATATATCCATACTTTTTTCCGTCTTCTTCGGCGCTGGCATAGGCTTTATTTTCACCATAATTCTCGGCAAGGATTTTATCTGCATCATAGTGAATTGAAGCGATGGTAACTCCGTGCTTTACCGCGGCTTTTAATATCTGGTCGTACTGGTTATACGCTGCATCAAAAGTGCCTTTGTTCTGAATATCTTTGCCGGCGACCATATCTTCAACGTTGAGAATATACGTTTTAAGACCGCGCTTAATCAGCTTGCGATTCAGGCTTTGCAGGGTGGGGTCAATAAATAAACGCTCTTCGCCATTCGCCCCGCCGCTGGATAAGTTGAGGTGATCCGGCAAGGTGTGATCAGACACCAGCAGTACGTCCACCTCTTCCATCGTTTTCACCACAGGGCCAATATCGACCGTGGTTTCTACTGTGGTATCTGCTTCAATAACGGTGGGCGTATCCGCGCAGCCCTGAAGGAGAGACAGGGTCAATACGATGAAAAATGAAGAGCTTAAGCGCGCTAACTGCATAGCCATACCTGTACCAACGATGCTTTTATCCAAAATCTAACGACTAAGTTACGGTATACCCGCACAAATGATAGTGACCTTCTATCGTTTGCGCCGATGTGTGGCTCCGTGGACACCAACCCGCAACCCCACTCACAATTTAGACACCCCCATCTCACATATTGAGACGTCACAGCGGGTCTAGGATACTAGGGCTTAGCCGCATCGGTCGGCCAGAACACTAACAAGATGTAACTCCCATAAGGCAATCATGACGCTACCGAAAAAAATCCCGCTGGCAAAGCTCCTTAACCGCTGGGTCTACCCCGCCGTCATTGCGGTGATGGCGCTGGCACTGTGGCAATACCCGGCCTGGTTTGGCCAGGAAACGCCGAAGCAGGTCGCGATGGAGCAAGAGGAGCAAGAGGAGCTGCCAGACTACGGCAGGGCGCAACGGGAAACGGTGGCGAGAGAATTCCGCGCGGCCTGGGTTGCGACGGTGGCGAATATTGATTGGCCCAGTAGGCCTGGCCTGCCGGTAGAGCAGCAGCAACAGGAGGCCATCTCTTTGCTGGACAAGGTTGCTGCGGCAAACATGAACGCAGTGATTTTTCAGGTCCGCCCGCAGGCCGATGCCCTGTATACCAGCGAGTTGGAGCCCTGGTCTTACTACCTCTCCGGTGAACAGGGCAAAGCCCCAGAGCCCCTCTATGACCCGCTCGCCTTCTGGATAGAACAGGCCCACCAGCGCGGCCTTGAGCTACACGCCTGGGTAAACCCATACCGTGCGCACCACACTCAGGGCGGCCCGGTATCCGAGCATTCCATCGTCAACACAAAGCCGGAGCTGATCGCAAAGCTGGCTAATGGCATGTACTGGATGGAACCCACACGCGAAGAAACCATCGCGCATTCGCTATCGGTCATCACAGACATTGTGCAGCGCTACGATATCGATGGCATTCACTACGATGATTATTTCTACCCCTACCCTTCCTACAACGAAGGGGCGCCCTTCCCCGACAGCGAAAGCTACACCGCCTACCAGCAGCAGGGTGGTCAGCTTGGCGTATCCGACTGGCGCCGGGCAGCGGTGAACCGCTTTGTCAAAGATATCTACAGCGAAGTAAAACGCATCAAGCCCCATGTAAAAGTGGGTATCAGCCCTTTCGGTATCTGGCGCCCCAAATACCCAGAGACCATCGCCGGATTTGACCAGCACGAGCAGCTCTATGCCGATGCCCGCCTCTGGTTGAACGAGGGTTGGCTGGATTACTTCACACCGCAGTTGTACTGGAACATTAACCGCGTGCAACAGAGTTACCCCATGCTGCTGGCCTGGTGGCAGGGTGAGAACCACCAACAGCGCCACCTATGGCCAGGTTTAAGCAGTAATAAAGTGGAAACGAATCGGGGCACCGACGAAATCATCAACCAGATTCTGTTTACCCGTGCACTGCTGCAAGAGCAAACCGGCCAGGTTTTCTGGAACGTGAAAACGGTGAGTGAAAATCCAAAGTTCGCGCAGTTGCTGAAAGATACCGTGTTCTATCACCAGGCACTGGTACCCGCTTCGCCATGGCTGGACAGTGCAGCGCCTTTGCCACCGGAGGTGCGCTATCAGTCAAACACCGACGGGCTGAGTGTCAGCTGGCAACCTCGCGGTGATGAGGCGGCAGCACGCTGGCTGCTTTACTACCAAGCGGGCAACAAGTGGCGCTACAGGATTTTCAACAAAGACATCCTCAGCCATCAATTCAGGCAACAGGATGAGATCACAGCCATTGCGGTTGTCGCGGTGGATCGAAATGGCTTGGAGAGTGAGCGAATTGACCAGCAGATAGTTGGTCGTTAATTCATGATTTAAACGCTACCCGGCTGCTTTCCAGCCGATGGTCCGCCGTCTGTACTGGACTCGACTGAGGACTGTGCAGGAGCGGCGAGAGCGGTCGCGAGCGCTTTGTGAAAGATGTCCCATACGGTAATAAATACGCCGGTGATGACCGGTCCAATGATCAAACCGACTGCGCCGAACATGGCAAGACCGCCAAAAGTGCCGATCAGCACCATCAGGTCGCTCAGTTTGGCTTCGCGACCAACTAACCATGGACGAAGCAGGTTATCCGCCAAACCAACCACGATAGCGCACCAAGCCGCCAGTCCGATTGCGCTAACGGTTTCGCCGGCAAATGCTAAATAGACGACCGCAGGAATCCATATGATGGAGGGGCCGACGGCCGGGATAATCGAGGCGAAGGCCATCACTACGCCCCAAAATGCCGCCGCCTGGATGCCCACGACCGAAAAAGCAATGCCACCCAAGGCACCCTGCACAACCCCGATCACCAATGTCCCCTTTATGGTCGCACGGCTCACGGAGACCACTCTATCGACCAGGCGATTTTGCGCGTCGATCGTCAACCCGGTATAGCGGGCAAGCTGCGCCAGCACGGTCGTCTTCTCCTGCAGAAAAAACACCATTGCATACGCCATGACAAAAAGGTTCAGGAAGAAATGTGCTGTACCTCTAGTGGCCGCAGAAACGATAGACAAAAAGAGTGAAGCCAACCTACTGGCAAGCTCACCCGCCTTCGCTGCGATCTGTGGACCAAGTGCTTCGATTTTTTCCCGAAACGGAACCCAGTCGGGGAGCTGGATTGTCGTCCAGTCCGTGTCCAGCCGCTGAATAAAACCACCAATTCCTGCGACCAAATCGCTGGCTTGGGTTGCGGCGATAAACACGATTGCGAGGGTCGGCACCAACACGCCTATCAATAAGATGATAAGGGTGATGGCAGCGGCAATCCCCTGTCGCCCCCCAACGGCAGCGCTTACTTTTGCCTGAAGGGGCGCCGCCATCGCGCTAAAGATTGCAGCAAGTAAAAGCGCGACAAGAAAGTCTCGAACCATGCCGACGAAAAGCGCAGAAATCGCTAACGTCGCAAGGCCTGTAGCGAACAGTGTTACACGAGCGGGGCTTGCAGAGACGTCGGGCATCGTTAAGCGCTCCTCTGGCACCTGAGGTGCGCTTTAAGCCAACTGATCAGGGCCAACCTCTACCACCAGCTTGCCGAAGTTTTCACCTTGCAGTAAACCAATGAAAGCTTCTACAGCATTTTCAAGGCCCGTCACTTTGTCTTCCCTGTATTTGATTTTCCCCGACATCAACCAGGGCACCATGGCCTGCTGAAATTCGTCATAGCGGTGCCCGTAGTCGTCAAATACGATAAAGCCCTGCATCTTGGCACGCTTCACCAATAGATTACCCATCAGCATCGGCATGCGATCCGGGCCGGCAGGCAACTCGGTTGCATTGTATTGGGCGATCAGTCCACACAGTGGAATACGCGCTTTGGGGTTAATTAAGGGCAGCACCGCATCAAACACCTTGCCACCAACATTTTCATAATACACATCAATGCCGGCCGGACAGGCCTTGGCAAGCTGCTCGTCCAGATCCTCCGCATGGTGATTCAGGCAGGCATCAAAACCCAGTTCATTCACCGCGTAGTCGCACTTCTCCTGGCTACCGGCAATACCTACCACTTTGCAGCCCTGAATTTTCCCAATCTGGCCCACCAGGCTGCCCACCGCGCCCGTCGCTGCAGCAACAACGAGGGTTTCTCCGGCTTTGGGCTGACCGATATCCATCAGGCCCATATACGCGGTTAACCCGGGCATACCCAATACACCCAAACCATAGGATGGGTTGGGCATAGCACTATCCAGTTTGATTACCCCCTCGCCATCCGAGAGGCTGTAGTCTTGCCAGCCGCCAAAGGCCACCACCAGGTCGCCCTTCGTAAAACCGGGATGCTTCGATTCCTCCACTCGGCAGATGCTGCCCCCTACCATCACCTCACCAATCGCAACAGGTTCCGCATAGGACTTCGCATCACTCATGCGCCCGCGCATATAAGGATCGAGCGATAAGTAAATGGTGCGCAGCAGGATTTCTCCGTCACCTGGGGTTGGCACCGCCGCTTCAATAAAGTTGAAATCGTTGGGAGTGGGCGCGCCATGGGGACGGGACGCCAGCGTAATTTGACGATTTATATCGGGACTTTGACTCATATATACCTGCAATCGGATCTTGTGATTTATTGACTCTTGCTGTAACCAAGACGGAAATTACTCGCCACCTAGAACGCCAGTTTGATGCCCGCAAATACGCCGCTGAAGTTGACGTCGGAAAACACACGATTGTTATCGAAGTCCCAGTCCAGGTAACGGTACCCGCCGACAATGTCGAACCGTCGGCACTTGTAGTTCAGCGCCGCCAATGCCTGCCAAGTGAAGTCACTATCGCCAGCGCCGATGTCGGCAACATAGGTCAGGTACCAGCGTGGCGAAATGTCTGATTTACCACGAAGTCCGACAATGCCGTCCCAGAACTTACCGGTATCCGTAATCTTGACGCGTGGGAATGACTCGAGATCGACATCGATTGTGCCATCGAGCCAAAGATAACGAGCCCCCGCCATAACGTTGAGGCGGGAGTGATTGTTTTCGAAAACTCGCACGGCGCCGCCGGTGGTGGAAACAAATCCTTTCAGGTCGATACTCGCCGCCGCCCGCAGTGACATGTCATCCAACACGACCGTTTGGCGAATATCCTCCTCGACATCCAGATAAATAACGTCTGAAAAAAGTGTCCACTGGGCACGGGATGCAGCGACGGTCCCCATCAAGCCAAACTTGAGATCTTCAACCAGTTCATCAAAGCCGATATCAATATCGTCACCGGATGCGGTTTCTCCGCCGACACTCGCCCCCCATAGATACATTTCTACACCAAACAGCCAATGGTCCTCAGGGCCGGCACCAAACACTTCGTAACGTGGGAGCGGGTTTGCGTTGGTTATAGAGGGCGAGCCAATCCCGGCCAAAAGAAGCACGATTGCCAACACGTACCATCCGCTACGCATTTGATGCCGATAGGTCATTGGGTGCCCAGTGAAAACATAAAGTGAGGATCGAATGAATCGGAATAAGACTCCCCCAAAGTTAGACACTCTGCCGCAGCCAAGGATGAATACGGTGTCTTTCCTCAATAGGTGGGGTATATCCGCCGAGCCCGCACTCAGCTTGTGAGGTACTTGAGCCCATCCCGCGGCGCAAATATCCAGCCCTCGCCGGCGGGGGTATCCGCATCCGGGAAGCACAGTGCATCCGGCTCGCAATGGAACAACCAGGCGACGAGTGCACACAACAGCGCATCGCGCTTGTCTTCATGGTCGATACCAAATTCATAGCCGTCCATGTGCCACTCATCCACAGCGGGCTCCGTAGGTCTGCTCCGGTAACCCCTTAGTAGCTTGCGCACCAATGGCGATGGTTTGCACGCGGATGGATAGGCTTCAAACGCAGTGAGTGCAGAGCCACCCTGCCAAACGCCGGCAGTGGTGGTCTCAGGGGCAAAGCGGGCGAGTACATGCATGCCTTTGGTGGCTTGGCTGCCGATCATATCTTTGACGGGAGACAGTGGGCGCAGGCCGTGTCGAAAGAGGAATTGTTCCGTATAGCGAAACAGGTAGGGGTTTGTGGCCGATTCATTTATTGCGCCGGCTGCGGGGCCACCAGTGACCAGCTGTTGGAAGGCTTGGGAGAAGCCAAGCGGGGTATCGATTGCCAGTACGACCGGAGGCAAGTCGCCGGCCGGCTGCGCGTCACAGCAATCGAGTAACGCGCGGCACCACGCTTGGGTGGAACCGGCGTCGTTGATTATGGCTCGCAGGTTACCGCGCCAGGGATGACCGAGGACATTGCGTCTGCGGTCCAGAACAACCAGCGCGTCGCGGCTGTTAGCGTTGTTGTCGCAGTTCCAGCCGCCTACATCCCAGCCGATAAACAGCGTTTCAGAATCCTTATCCGTGTGCATTGCTTCCAGTTCAGGCCAACATTGACACCCTTAGGATAAAGGAAGCAGAGGCAGTGGGCGGCCAAAACCGTGACTTAGCGGCCTTTTTCTTTGCGGATTTCCTCAATGAAATCGACGGTGATCTCTGCGATGCCCCGTTCACGCGCGGCGGCCTCCACTTTCTTCTTTACAGTGCCGCGTACAAACGCCGGGACAAAGTCCATCGACAGTTCCGCGGCCATATCCCACTTGATCTCAGACTCACTCATAACACAGCTCACTTACACATAATTTGTCAGGTTAGGTATATCACCGGGACCGTCTGCTCCGATTGGATGGCGGACACGATTACATCTATCAAGCCATTGCGCGCACGGTGCTGCCATGCGGTTTGTCAAAAACGCCTGCGGAAACCTGCCTGGCGCCGGAATACGGGGGACGGTGTCTATACTCCAGTCACAATTGAACCCCCCACGTACCGCAAGCTACCGGAAGAGCCGCCTGTGCATAATTCACACAATATCCGATGCCCGCTTTTTGTCCTGTTCTTAATTCTCGGCCTCTCGGCGACTTACCCGCTACACGCCGCAGACGACGCACCGAAACACTTCGACCCGCTGGGCAAGCCGCCGTCAGAACACACGCTCAAGGTGATTGCCGAAGACAGCGCCAACCTGCCGTTCGACGACAAGCGCGACTTTGACGAAGCCAATAAAGGGTTTATCGCCAAGCCGGACAACTGGAAGGTAACTGGCCCGGAAGGCAATGTGGTGTGGGACCTCGACCGCTACGACTTCTTCCGCAGTGACAAGGATTTCCCGAGCATCCATCCATCGCTACAGCGGGTATCCCGATTGAATATGAAGGTCGGACTGTTCGAGGTGATTCCCGGTTTCTACCAGGTGCGCGGCTTCGACCTTGCCAATATCACCTTCGTGCGCGGTAAGACTGGCTGGATCGTATTGGACCCGCTAACGGCACCGGAGGTGGCGGCCGCAGCAAAGGCACTGGTGGATGCGGAGCTGGGAGAACGCCCGATCGTCGCGGTGGTGTATTCCCACTCCCACGTTGACCACTGGGGCGGCGTGCGCGGTATCGTCGATGAGAAAGACGTGGAAGCCGGCAAGGTGAAGATCATTGCACCACGTGGCTTTATGGAACACGCGGTGTCGGAAAATGTTTTCGCCGGCAACGCCATGAACCGACGGGTGCAGTATCAGTACGGCACCCAACTCCCCGCCAGCCCGTTTGGCCACGCCGGCCAGGGCCTTAATATGAACGTCGCCAATGGCGCGACCGGCCTGATCCAACCCACCACGATCATCGAAGACGACTTTGAAACGCTGACGGTGGACGGCGTGGAAATGGAGTTCATGAACACGCCGGGCGGCGAAGCGCCCTCGCAAGCGCATATCTGGTTCCCCAAGGACAAAGTCTACTGGACCGGGGAAGACGTCACCGGTGTTTTCCACAATGTGTACACCCTGCGCGGCGCGCTGGTGCGCGACCCGCACGTATGGTCGCAACATATCAACCGCGCGCTGTACCGCTATGGGCGCAATGCCGATGTGATGATGGCCTCTCACCACTGGCCACGCTGGGGTAATGAGCGCGTACAGGAAGTGCTGCGTGGGCAACGCGACCTCTACGCCAACATGAACAACTACTCGCTGTTCCACGCAAACCAGGGCGTTACCATTAACCAAATTCACAATGTGTTTGAAACTCCCGAGGGAATCGCCAAGCAGTGGTACAACCGCGGCTATCACGGTTCACCAGAGCACAACAGCCGCGCAGTGATTAATCGCTACCTGGGTTACTGGGACGGCAACCCCGCCACCCTGATTCCACTGTCGCCCGCAGACTCCGCTCCACTCTATGTGAAGATGATGGGCGGCTCGGACAAAATTCTGCGCGAGGGTCAAAAGCTGCACGACGCGGGCGACTACTTCCTTGCACAGGAAATTCTCGACAAGCTGGTACAGGCAGAACCCAACAATCGCGATGCGCGACTACTACTGGCCGATGTATGGGAGCAAATTGGTTACCAGCAGGAGAACCCCGGCCTGCGCAACAGCTTTTTGCAGGGCGCTTATGAACTGCGCAACGGTTTGCCCAAGGGTGCTCCGCCCAGCACCAGCAGCCCCGACGTTATTCGTGCGATGACTACCGGGCAGTTTCTGGATTTTCTTGGCGTGCGTCTTGACCCAGGAAAAGTGGAAGATCTCGGCTTCCGCATGACCCTGATAACACCGGATAACGATGAGAAGTATGCGATTGAATTGTCCGACGGCACGCTGACCAACATCGAGGGCTTCGAAGTTGATGACCCAGACCTGACCTTGCGTATCAATCGCTCCGACCTCGAGCAGGTCATGATGGGCAAGAAGACGCTGAAAGCGGCGATTGAAGATGGCACGGCCAAGGCGGATGGCAATGTACAACTGCTGTATCAGCTCGGCCAGGCTCTGGTCACCTTCACGCCGAATTTCCCAATGATTCCCAGTGCCGAAACCGTGCCGGAGCGGGAGCAAAATCCCTACGAGGCAGTGATCGAATTGCCCGGGGAGTAACCCTATCTAAACACAGTCATCGCTCCGACCTGAAACGCTCAATTCCATAGTTGCTTCAGGTCGATGGCGGTCCAATCGCTGAAGTAATCGGGCACTGGCACCTTCAGCCACAGGGTGCGCTGGGCAACATCGGTGACCATTTGGTGGGTGGTTAAATCCGCATCCTGCTTGATGGGCTTGGTTGATCCGCCATTGTTCGCGAAAGTGCCATCGTCATTGAACAGGCGCAGGTCCATGAGTTCGCGCACCTTGTCCGCGTCTACCGCGCCGGCATTCTCTTTCAGGCGTTCGGTCATATTCGCAAAACGGCGCAGGGAATTACTCACCGTCTCGCGCTTACCCAGCCCCCAGTGCTCCCCCATAAAGGAATTCACCACCACCAGCGAATGATCGTCGGGTGAGCGCAGACGGTTGCCACCGAGAGAAGAGCACTCCATAGACGCGCCGCGGTGCTCATCGCCGATCGACAGGATCATGGAGGTGCTGGTCAGGATGCCGTTTAGCCGCGTGATAAGACTAGACAGTGTGTGCGCCTCACTCATTATGTCCGTCAACTCGTTGAGGATTGAAGGCCGCTCCACATAAACCACAGATCCGCCCATACTCGTGCCATCGTGCACATCCAGATATACGCCATGTTCGTTAATCACGGTAAACGGGCAATACATGCCGGGCCAGCCGAACGCGGCAAAGCGATAAGAGCCGTCGGTGGGTTTGCGTACGGTCAACACCTGTGGAAACTCATTGAAGGTTTCGCTCCAGTCCATGTTGCGCCCGATAACCATATTCCCATTGGCGGAGTGCTTGCCCCAGGACAGGATCGAGGTGCAACCGGCGAAGGAATGGCACTTGGACTGGAAGATGCCATATTCCATCACCTGATCGAGCATACAGACATTCTCTGTCGGCCAGGATGAACCTTGCGCAACGCCGTCGTACCACTGGCGGTTACGTGTTGAACAGGAGATATAGGCCCGGCGTGCCCAGCGCTGCATTTCCTCTTGCGTGAGCATTCCGGAATCCAGCTGGGGCTTTACCAGCACGTCCCAGGTTTTTTGCATGGCGTCGATCATCAGGGCGCCATATTGCACTCCCATGTCATGGGCGTCGCCAGAGAGAACCGGAATCAGAAAGTCGTTTTTCTCGTACAACTTTCCCGCGCCAGATTGATTCAGAAGATTCACTATGAGACCTTTAATTACTGGGGAATATTCAGTAATTCTAGTTCAGGCTCGATCGGCTCACGATGCTCCCTAGAGGCGAAATTCAAAAACTAAAAAACCCGGCCAAGGCCGGGTTTTTTAGTAGAACTCTGTGTCTGTTACTGACAGACGTTAACACTTGATGCGGGATCAAATGCCAGAGTACCGCTTACATCACTGACACAGAAGTTAACGGTAACACCACCTTTTGCGGTGCCTGATGTCACCAGTGTCGCCACACCGTTCGCATCGGTAACAGCAGAAGCGGATTCGCTCCAGGTGCCACTAAAGTCACCGGTAACGGTCGCACCAGAAACCGGATTGCCCAAGTCGTCGAGCACGGTCACTGTCGCGGTACCGGATTTTGCACCGCGGCCGGCATCCTGGGTTCCGGTTACCACGGAACTCACCACCAGACTGGTCGCTTCGCCACCGGACGAACCATCACTCACACTGACAACCTTGCTCGCGGTATCGCTCGCGCCCTGATCATCGGTGACGGTGAGGGTTACGGTGTAGCTACCGGCCGCCGCATAGCTGTTGCTTGCGGTTACACCAATATCGCTATTGCCGTCGCCGAAGTCCCAGCTGTAGCCGGCAATACTGCCGTCACTGTCGCTACTTGCGGAGGCGTCAAACGTACACGCGAGATCGGTGCAACTTTCAGAGAATACTGCGACCGGCGCGTTGTTACCCGGAGGAGTCGTACCGCCCTCCCCAAGGATCACAATGTTATCCAACACATAGGTGTCGCTGGTAAAGTTGCCCGGGTCCACCATCACCAATAATGCATTTACATCAGCGTCCGTGGTGGCGCCATCGATACGGTCTGCCATTTGCAGGCGTAGGGTCTGCCAGCCATTGGCGTGCTCAATATAGGCGCGATAGCCACTGTGACGGCCGCTAGGATAGTTACTCGGGGTAGCAACGTTACTATTTTCCAGCTGAATAAGAATCTCTTTGCCGACCATTGCGGTATCGGTGTTATTCACATCCAGCTGGAAGGCTTTGTCGCCCAGGGTAAAGGGACCGGCATCGGGGATGGCCGAAGTCGCGTGAGCAAGTACATCCCACTGAGACCCCGCGTCGCGGGTGTAAGTGAGCACACCGTTATCCGCACTATAAGTACCGCTGGCAGAGCTTACGGACATCTGGCTGTTGCCGTCGTAGTCTTCCAGTACGGTTTCGGTGCTCAGATTTTTACCGACGTAGATGCCGGTGGAAACCTCACAACCACCGCTATTAACGGTAAGTGTCTGCGTAGTTGCCGCACTCGCCTCATCCCAGGTCACCTGAATACTGGAACCGGAACCAGAAATGGTACCGCCGGTCACCGACCAGGTTGGGCTGCCGGATCCATTCAGTACGCTATAGGTTTCGGTACTGCCCGGCAGCGGCAAGTGATTGCCGCTCAGTGCCGGCTGGCTGCCCGGATAAACGCGTACATAGTCGACATTCAGCTGCTGCGGCATTACGGAATCATCCACCTCACCGCCCCAGGAACCACCGACGGCGAGGTTCAGCAGAAAGTGGAACTTGTTCCGGCCATCAAACGGCCAGTCTTCCGGAGAGACATCCGCCGGGGTTTTTACCGAGTACAGAAGGTTATCCACATACCAGCGTATTTCGTGGGATTCCCATTCAATGGCATAGGTGTGGTAATCGTCCGACCACTTACCGGGCTGCATCATAATGCCGTTGCCCTGATGGGAATTATCCGGCCACGGCTGCCCGTAGTGGATGGTGCCGTAGGCGAAATTTGCGCTTTGGCCGACGGATTCAAAAATGTCGATCTCACCACTCATGGGCCACCCGTTTACCGGGTCGGTAGGCAACATCCAGAAGGCCGGCCACATGCCCTGGCCATCGGGGAATTTCATGCGCGCTTCAAAGCGCCCAAATGCCCATTCACCAGAGCCCGGCATATTCGCAGTGCGGATACGCGCAGAGGTGTATTGCGAGCCGCGAATACGCTCCTTGCGCGCTTCAATGGTCATAACACCATTGTTCAGGGTGATATTTTCGGCCTGATAGCTTTGCAGCTCACTGTTACCCCAGCCACAAATCCCGTAGCTACAGCCATCACCGATCATGATGTCCCAGGCGTTGGTGTCGAGGCTGGCCTGATCAAAATTATCTTCAAAAATCGGCGTTTGACACTGTTGCGCATAAGCGCCACTGGATATGGCACCGATTGCGGAACTGAGCACGAGGGTTTTAAAGGTACGACGCATTATTTTGGTTTTATGCATTGTTATCTCTTCCTGGATATTTTTTTGGTTTTTGAAAACCCCGAAGCCGCAGAGGGCTTCGGGCTCTCTCAACATCTAGCCTGGATTACAAACTATTGAGGAAGTGGAGCAGCGCCTGACGATCGGTATCGCTCAGGGCCTGATAGGCATCATTGGAGTCTTGCGATTCACCGCCGTGCCAGCGAATTGCTTCATCCACGGTGCGCGCGCGACCATCGTGCAGATAGGCATGATGTGGCGTACAGATTTCATCGCCCTCGGCGCCGGTTGGGTTGGTTACACCGCCGGTAACACACGCGGCCAGTCCAAGCCCCCACAGCGGAGTGGTACGCCATTCGCTGCCAGACGCCTGACCATCGCCGAGGCTATCGGCCAGACCCGGCCCCATATCGTGCAGCAACATGTCGCTGTATGGGTGGATGGTCTGGTTGCGCACTTCGGCGAGCGGGTGGAATTCGCTGGTCTGGAATGACTCGGTATGACAGCCGGTACAGCCAATGCGGCGGAACACATCGCGCCCCTGCAGTACGGTGGTGTCTTCCACACCGGCTTTCCAAACCCGCTGCGGGCGCACACCCAGGGTGGACAGGTAGGTAACCAGCTTGTCCAGATTTTCTTCCGGCATCAGCGGACTATTCTGGCCGCAGTTGGCCTGTGCGGAACCGCAATCCGGATCTGGCATTACGCTGGTGCGTACCCCCATGTCGGTATTCAGGGCTGCTGCCGCCTGGTGACGCACGCTGGCCGCCGTTGCTTTCCAGCCGAACCGGCCAATGCGTGTCAGGCTCGGATTTTCCGGGTCGAGTACGCGGTTGGCGCGACCGGAAATACCATCGCCATCTGCATCATTGGCATCCTCAAGGGCAAGAATCGACGCTTCAGGAATTGCCTCCAACAGACCGAGACCTACCAGACGCGGAGCAATACGCGCGGAGAAGGTTTCCGGAGTACCACCGGTGAACTGATAATTTGGCGTGCGCAGGCCCTCTGGTGTTTCGGTCCAGGAAGCAATCGACACGTCGCCTTCACCACCCGATCCGTTCGGCTGCAATACGCCGCCGCGGTCGGCGGTAGGCGCACCAGTGGCGTCACCAATCTTAAATACCCAGCGGTCCAGCAGTTCACCATCCGTAGCAACCGGTGCACCGCCATTGCGCTCGTGACAGTCGGAGCAGCGCTCGTTGATGTAGCGTGTTCCGGTCAGCCCCACGTTGGATTCGAGTACCCCGTTCTCCGGATCTTCATCGTGCATACCGTCGATAAAGGAAGAGTGGTGTACGCGGCGCCCCTCGAGGAACTTCTGCGCATTGTCATAGCCAAGGTTGGTGGCCATCTGCATGAAATGGTCGTTCGGCTCGTTGGTGTATTGATAGTGCATACTGGTTTTGCCGCCCAACCAGTATTCCTCCGGAATCTTGGCACTGTCTTCGCGGAACTGACTGACGCCGGGAGCCTCCGCAAACCAGGGCACGATGCCTTCGCCTACAACGTACAGGAATGTGGTGCCGTAATAGTTTGTCTGACCGCGCGGAATACTCGGATCACTGAACTGGCTGATCTCAAATTCCATGCGGTCGCCTACCTGTATTTCGCGTCCCAGACGATTGTTGAAATTGCTGGTCTTACGGTAGTAGTAGAACTCGCCATCGGTACCCAGGTAATCCATCATCACGTTACTTGCATAGGAAGCAACGGTGGTGAAGCCGGTGTACCACCAGCGGTTTTCCGCCTGGTTTGGATCGAGGGGGAACACAGTGCGCACATTCATCGTTACGGTGTCACCGCCTTTGGCAACTTCGTCGATGATCTCAATGCTGCTGGAGCGGTGCTCAAAGTAGAACTTGATGAAGTGATCGTAGGATTGGAACTCATCTTCCCGGGCATGACGCGTACGCGGACGATCGGAGAAGCGCGTAACCAATGCGGTAGCCGTTTCATACTGGGTATCGGGCTCGAGCACCGTGGCATTATCGAAGAGCCGGGTTACCGCGCCGAGCACGCCGTAGGGCACCGTCCACCACACACCGCCGGCACCATCGCCATTGGTATCACCAGCGACATTGTCACCGGCGTAGAAATACAGCGGGCGGCCTTCATAGGCAGCCTGGTAGCTACCATCCGCACGTTGAATGGTGCTCAGGTTTACCACACCGGTAGCAAAGCCATCGGTTACCAGAACCGGTGGCCAGTTAGTGGCACAGCCATCGTTACACTGGCTGGTGCCGGGCACATTCAGGTCACTGTCAAACACGTACAGGGTGTAGCCAGGCTGGGCACTATCGGCACCGCCCACCAACATGGTATTTGCGAAGGACACCTCAACCTGTCCACTGGGTAACGGGCAACCTGTAGCGTCTACCGGTGTGCCTGCCGCGGTGCCGGGACACAAGTCCTGCGCATCTTCAACACCATCACCATCGGCGTCGCCCGCCGCAAGTTCACAGCCATTCGCATCCACTTGCGTGCCAGCCGGGGTGCCGGGGCACAGGTCGCTGCCATCGGCAACACCATCGCCATCACTGTCGACAATTACTTCGCAACCGTTTGCGTCGACGGTTGCACCGGGCGGTGTGGCCGGGCACTGGTCCTGACCGTTAACGACACCATCGCCATCACTGTCCGCACTCGGGTCACCACCACCGAACACATGGGTAACCGGCGAGGTGGATTTCGCTCCGGGCAGTGCGTCATCCCAATAGGTGAAGTAGTAGGTGATCTCGTCGCCGTTCGCGAGGCCGGTGACGGTGTAGGTATTACGATTGTTCGCTTGCGTCATGCGCACATTTTGCTGGCCGCCGCCGTTTACGCTGTAGTGTGCATCGGCCCACGAGGAGCTGTTTACGAACAACTGGACACTGTCCACACCGGTTTCCGTCAAACCGTATTCGCCACTCGACACTGGGCAACCGTTCGCATCAACCGTGGTGCCGGCGGGAGTACCCGGGCACTGGTCGAGAGCGTCGCTCACGCCATCGTTGTCGCTGTCGCCGCCACCAGTGGTCACAGGGCAGCCGACCGCATCGACCGTGGTACCCGCAGGCGTAGCCGCGCACTGATCAACAAGGTCCGGTATACCGTCGCCATCACTGTCGGCATCGGGAACCAGTTCAAACCAGTTCACATTGAAATTGCCGGCATCGACATCCATGCGGAATGTCTTGCGCCCCCGGCTGGATAGATCAATAGAACCGACATAGCGGGTTTCAAAGGTCTGCCAGCCGCCGGTGGACGGCACTGTATCGGAGCCAATGGAAACGCCATCCAGAGACAGGCTGAATGCACCTCCACCAGTATTGGAAGCTACGCGGGCAAATACCGAGTAAAAGCCGGGTTTGGGTCTGAGGGTGTACTCCAGCCACTCACCAGTTTCGGTCCAGGCAATATTGCGGCCGCCGCCATCGTCGGTCGTTGTTTCAATGTCAACGTCGTCACCATTGCCTGCGCCGCCGTTGTCACCAGGATCGGAATCGTAATATGCGTCATAGTCTTCAGCCTCGACATGGATTAGAGACTGAGCATGGGCTTGCCCGGCCACAGCCGAGCAAATCAACAGTGAAGCCACTGTCGACAAGAGGGGGGAACGTATCATCGCGTTGGTCCACTCGTTATTGTTTTGTTTGAGCTTGGGACTACTCGAGAATGACATTGCCAGAAATGACTGTCAGCTTGCGTCCCAGTTGGAGCAAGCCTGGAAAAGTGGGCGCCTGGGTCGAAAGTGGGAAGTGGGCACTGTCTGCAGTGCAGAGAGATATTCTCCCTACCAACAGATACTTAGAGGTGACAAGCCTCTAGCAGCAACTTATTCATGCGGAGAGAAAAAACGGACAGCCAGGTTTGAAAAAGAAAAGATGCGCGTGAAAAGTAATCTTAAAAGAGATCACAAACTTAGATAACAGTGCGGAAATAATACTCAATTAATTAAAAAACAGCGTTACGCCGACGAAGGGCCCGCTAGCATCCAGCTCCTTTACCGGCCCGCCGCTATCACCTAAATTGTAACGAATGTAACGCCAACCGCCGCTCATACTGAAACACCTGAAGCGATATGCAATACCGAGTGCTGCCTGCCCCAGTGAGTCCGACTCGCCAGATCCGATATCGGCGAAATACGGTGCATACCAACGATCATTGAAAAAATATCGACCGCGTACGCCGACAATCGCATCCCAATTTCGAAAGGACACAGAGGTAGTGGTTGCTACCGGAGGCGGCCCCTCTTCTGTCGTCCACGTATCATTATCGATCCACAGGTAGCGCGCGCCGAGGTAAAGATCGGTATGCGTGGACATATCATCAGTGGCGGAACCGTGAACCCGGTAACCAATACTGGGCGTGCCCAAAAACCCCTGAAGACTGACCTTGTCGCGAATCACGCCCGGTTCAAGCTGGACTTTATCCGAGTTGGATATATCGAAGTAATAAAGATCCGCAGTAAGCGACCACTTACCCTTCATCGCGCGTAAACGTGACTGATACACCAGGTCGAGGTCCGAAATAACATCACCGCGACTGATCGTGGTTTTGGTTCCATCCTGGGTTTCCACCTCGAGGGTGGGCACATTGGCGTAGAGGGTTACATCGTAGCGCCAATCGGATTCTGCATTTATCCCGCCCGAAAACGACACGCATAAAATGACAACCAGACACCACTGAACGCATTGAATATATTGGCAGGTATAGAACTTAGACATTTTCATACCATTCGATCACACGGCCGTCTACGAAGTCGCCTGATCCGGATCGGCAACCAAAACTTCTGGCGCTTTCTCCCTGTCGACAGACTGCGATGAAGATGAAGTTCCGTGCCAGCGCTTTACTCCGGAATATTCGATATCGAATAAGTCCAGTACCCGGCCAACGCTGTGATTAACAATGTCGTCGATGGTTTTGGGATGGTTGTAGAAGGCAGGCATTGGCGGCGCAATCAGAGCACCCAACATGGATACCTCATAAAGAAGCTTGCAGTGACCGGTGTGCAAGGGAACTTCACGTGGCATAAGCACAAGCCGGCGACTCTCCTTCAGCACGACATCTGCTGCGCGCGACATCAGGCTTTCAGCAGACGAGTGTGCAATCGCAGATAGCGTCTTGATGGAACATGGAGCAATGATCATCCCATCGGTTTTAAACGAACCACTGGAAATACTCGCTGCCTGATTACTATGACTGTGCACCTCGTCCGCGAGACTTTCTACATACTTTGCCGAAAGCTCTGTTTCAATCTCGATATTGAGCCTCGCATAGCGACTCATAATCAGGTGCGTTTCTACATCAGGAATATCACGCAGCATTTCGAGCAGGCGAATACCGTAAATAACACCACTGGCACCCGAAAGCCCAATAATGAGTCGTTTCATACTTCTACTCCTTGTACCTATTTGCTCTCACGTCCACTGGAGGAAGGTGACAGCGACGCCATCCGGATCATTGAGACGAAATAGACGAGCGCCCCAAGATGTATCTTCTACTGCCGGAGGCTTATTGCCCCTTTCTCTCAGTTGCGTGTGGGAGTCATCGATATCCGACACTTCCACCACCACATGCACGCTATTGCGTGAGGGCCCAAGATTCATCGGCTCTGGCACACGCTGATTGTCTAATATCTCCAGCTGCATACCACCCAGATCAAAGCGTCGCCCTCGGCCCCGTGCACGGTCCCATTGATCGACAACCGGCAAGCCGAGCATCTCCTCATAAAATTCGGCAACAGCCTCAAACTGATTGGTCGCCAGTGCAATAAAGCTCAAGTACAACCTCCGAATTTGCTGTTACTCAGATAACAGACGCTTTCCTAGCCGGTGGCGCAGGTAGGTCACGCGCGCCCGCCGGCTCAGTCAAAAATAGACACAGCGCCTTAGGACTTACCAAATCCCCATTTATCCCAGTTATCCACCACTTTTTTCTGCAAGTTGCTCGGATAGTTATCTTCAAACGTGAGAATGCGCTCGAGAGGCTGCCCAGTTTTACTCTCTGCAGGCAGGCAGCTGTATGCCGTCAGGCCACTGCCATGGATGAAATCGCTCTGGCAGTGATAGGCCTCGAGACCGGTACCGACCACGTTGGTGATATCCGGAAAGCCGAAGGTGCCCTTTGTTGGGTGGTTACGGGTGGCAAACGCCCAGCTCAGATCACTGACATTGTCCGGATCGATGTCCTCATTGACGACGATCAGCTTGGTCGTGACGTTACCGCAGTGCTGGGTCCACAGGGTGGTGGCAATTTTTCTGACAAACTCTTCCATGGCCATGCCGGTTTTTTCATGCCAGTCATTACAGACACGTACAACCAGCCACGCAAGTGCCGACTCCATAGTGAGCATGGCATCGACCACCGGCAGCCCTTCTTTTTTCAGTGCATCGAGAACATCGCCAGACATGAAGAAACCCATACCAACCGTACAGGAGTCGATGGGTTTCCCCGGGATCGAAATCGGAAAGAGCGGCTTATTGCGATAGGTGACACAGGTCACCGTGACGCGGGCCCGGTTTACGGAATCAAAAGGCAGGTATCCCTGGTATTCGCCAAACGGGCCCTCGCTTTCAACCTGATCTTTCGATACATAGCCTTCGAGAACAATTTCCGAGTCCGCAGGTACCAGTAGGTCATTCGTTTCGCACTTAACCATACGAATGCCTTCGCCAAGTAGGCGACTGGCATAGTCGTATTCATTCTCATAGTCCGGTGCCTTGGCGGAAGCCTGGGACAGCACAACCGGAGGTACACCGAAGGCCATTGCCCAGGGGGTATCTTTGCCTTCCTTCGCCCAGGCGTCGTGCACCATGCCATTGTGCTGAGACGGCAACCACAGGCCCGTCATGGTGTTCTTATTGACGATCATTGCGCGGTTGATCGACCAACTGGTCCAGCTCTCGTCTGGCGTGCGTACGATGTTTACACCGGCCGTTCCAATGTAACGGCCAGCATCACCATCATGCGCCAGCGGTGCCGGTATCTTGTTGATGTCTACCTCATCACCGGTCCATTTGTTTTCCTTACACGGGGCATCCGCAGCATCGACAATCACCGGATCATGCACGTCGGTACCGTCACGGGCTTCAAGATAGGCCTTTTGAATATCCATCAGGCCAGCTTCCGGTGGCAGCCCGAGCATGACTGCCAGCCGACACCACTCTTTGCCCGGTGTACCGGACTTGGTGTAACCGATATCGCACGCGCGGAAACCTTCTCCTTCCGGCGTGCCAGACACGCTGTTAAACACCGGGACTTCGGCCCGGGTTTCATATGAGTGGCGACAGATCGCACCCATTTCCAGCTTTATGTCCACCTCGTCATTGATTTCAACCGCCTCGCCCATCTCAACCAACTTTTCGATGTATTCGCGGTAAGTACGAGGGATTGCGGCACGATCCACTGTGTAAGCCATGGTTCACTTCCTGTGTAAATATAAAAAATATCAGCAACGCTTTACGCGGGTTAATCGGTCAATTGGGCACTGCTTTCACGGAGCCTTTGCGCAGCCGTTGTCGCATCAATGGCGGCATTGCAACGGGGCAGAACATCTTCGGTCAATAGCCGCAGACTTCGCTCCCAGTTAGTCCGCTCCTTTTCAGAGTGATAGGACAGAATCACAAGCTTGCCGAAGCCGCCTGTTGCGCCGTACATATCCATAATTTTTTGCGCGACCGTTTCCGGTGAACCGACAAACCAGAGGTTGTCGGCCACATATTCAAGATCAATCTGGTCTTCATGCATCTCCGGGCTCTTTTTGAGGAAGGGCCCCAAACCCAGTCCCAGATATACGGGCAGTAAGAACTCCTGCCAGCAACGCCCCATCATTCCGTTTAGCGCGAGTTCTCTTGCCTCCTCATCAGTAGGCGCGACATAAATGTCGCGCACGATGCGCCAGTCATTCCGGTTAGGGACTCGCTGTACTCTGGCGGCCCCCTCCTCGACGGCTGACCAGTGCGCTGCGGTTATTCGGTGATCTGGACTGACACTGAGACTGACAGGGATATAGCCCCGCTCACCAGCAAGCTTGTGGTTGCGAGAGCCAGGCGTAAGGCCTGCGATCGCGATTGGCGGGTGAGGCTGGGTGTAAGGCTTTAAATGGTAACCAAGGCCCGCGAGATTGGTTTGCACCTTACCGCACGACCAGTATTTACCCGTCATCTCCTGATCGCCCTCGGCCCAAAGACGCGTCATCATCTCGAGACTTTCAAACGTCATGTCGCGATTGGTATCCGGGGCCGAATCCAGCGCAAACAGCTCTCGGTCTGAGGGCAGTGCACTGATACCCACACCGAGCTGATAACGCCCCTGTGCCATATGATCGAGATAGGCTGCACGGTGTGCGAGCTCGATAGGGTGGTGATAAGGCAGTAAATGCCCGAGTGGGCCCAGTCGTATCTGCTGGGTCTTCTGTAAAGCCTGAGCAATCAGCAGGTCTGGTGCGGGGCATGGTTCCCATGGCGCGGTAAAATGTTCCCCGATCCAAGCTTCGGAAAAGCCTAGCGAGTCAAGTAGCGCGATTTCATTTAATGCCGCCTGCTGTCCTTCGGCTATCGAGACTTCCGGAGCCAAAGAAGGCATCAACAAGCTTCCGAGTTCAATTGACATGAAGCAGTGTCTGATCCTATTAACGTTATATGGATCGTGGTCACAAGTGACGCACTATTTGTGGGTCGGTCTTTCACACCCCAGTTTCATTGAACAATCAATGACCGAGCTACCGGAGTGCAGCTGGAACTAGCTGCAAGAAATCTAGACCGCGCCCACTCAAACGCAAGGAACATGGCGCGCAAAGTCTGATGCGAGCATTGCACGCGCCAGCACTCGAGTAAGCAATGGGAAATAAGCCCGACAGAGCTAACAGTATTCAGACAGTAATGAGAAAAGTGCGCCAGTTAGACGCTAATGTTTCTTGGGCAGAAGGTGCGGGAATTTAGTCGTTAACGTTTTCCACTCGGCGACCAACCAAGGTGTGAAATGACTTGCGTCGGCAGCTAATGCGTCCGTCAGTTCAGACTGGCTAATCCAGCGCCAGTCTGAAATTTCGTTCTTGTTGATTTCCGGTGTATCAATTGAGGTGCCAACAAATACACCACAGTACTCATGCTCCGAGCCGAGATCCCTGAATCTGGCGTGATACTCAAAATCAAAACAGAATGTTAATGTCGCGCGCATCCCCAGCTCCTCATCGACTCTACGATGCGCTGCGGCAGTCAATTTCTCACCCCAACGTGGATGGCTACAACAACTATTGGACCAAAAGTTTGGCCAAAGCCGTTTCTCTCCGCTGCGCTGTTGCAGGAGGACTTCGCCCTCAGGATTGAATACGAATACAGACAGGGCTCGGTGCAAAACACCTTCCCCGTCGTGGCAGTCACTCTTGCCTTTTGGGCCAATAGCATTACCATTATGATCAACAAGAATTAATGGTTCGCTATCGAACGAAACAATTTTATCCATACACTCGTTGCCAACTTGCCACACAATCGCTTATTCAAACGGTTTCAAAATATCGATTTCTTGGTAACCGCGCTTAAGCTCAAATTATTCCGTAAAAATCTCTCCGAAATATCTGAGTTACAACAAGGTAGCAGGATTCATTACAGCAGCAAGGTGACGACGCATCGGCTCAACATATGCCATGCGCCCGCTCACAGCTTTGAGGCATCATTGCAATTCGTTGCTTGGATATAACCTTGGCGTTTGGCAATCTTGTCGCGAAACGTGGTTAGCGCATCCGGTATGTCCATTTCATAGCCCAAGGCCCAGTCCAGGCAGGTGGTAAGCAGCAAGTCTGCGACACCGAAATCTTCGCCCATGACAAATGCACGCCCATCTTCGAACCATCTCGCGGCCTCATTAAGTCCGCGGCCGACATATTTCTTTGCGGCATCGACAGCCACCGGGGCAGAACCATAAGTCTGCGAAAGGCCCTGGGGCGGATCACAATGCATGCGTACCGTATACAGCCTCGCATCCATCTCGGTCATGATGTAGAAAATGTGATCGAACAGCACCGCCCGCTCGGCGGTAGCAAGAGCCGGCATAGGTAGACCCCGATCGCTATAGCGGTCAGCCAGGTAACATACGATCGCTGCGCTCTCGCCAATACTGACGCGATCATCCTCAAAAAATGGTACTTTGTGACGTGGGCTACGCTCGAGTAATCCCGAGTTCTCAATACCACCACCCCGGGGCAGAACTTTCTGATGTTCATAGTCCAGCCCGAGCTCAGCCAAAGCCCATAAAGGGCGTATCGTCCGCTCGGTGCCAATACCCCAGACTGTTCTGGAACTGCTCATACCACTCTCCAACGAATACGCTCAAACCTCTGCTCCCAGCCAGCAGAACCATTATTGCGCGCAGGGTACTTGAATCAGACGATAGGGTAATGTGGCAATCAAGACATGACTAAATCGACGTAAGAAACGTGGTGACCTATGGGTTCCACCGAACTAAAAAAACGGGTAACTAACCCCGATTACTCTCTTTTAGGGAAGGACTGACCAAACTAAAAAGGCCCGATATGCGTCATACCGGGCCTTCTTTTGCACAGAATTGAAACGTCGCTTGGACGTGGAATCAGCTGGCTGCAGCTAGCGCCATGCCTTCTTTTTTGCTCTCAATATACCGGTCAACAATCTTTTCCAGAATATCCAGCGGTACCGCACCATTCTTCAACACCACATCGTGGAAGTCGCGCAGATCGAACTGGTCGCCCAGTTCTTGCATGGCTTTTTCGCGTAACTCCAAAATCTTGATCATACCGATCTTGTACGAGGTCGCCTGGCCGGGCATGACGATATAGCGCTCGATTTCGGAGATCACATCGCTCTCCGCCATACCGGTATTGGCCAGCATGTATTCGATGCCCTGCTCGCGGGTCCAGCGCTTGTGGTGAATACCGGTATCGACAACCAGGCGCACCGCGCGAAACAGCTCGCCGACTAAACGACCCACGTTGTCATAGGGATTGTCTTGATAGCCGAGCTCCCACGCCACCTGCTCCGCATACAGGGCCCAGCCTTCGATGTAAGCGGTAAACGGGGCCATGCGGCGCATGAATGGCATACCTTCAAGCTCCATGGCGATGGCGATCTGGAAGTGATGTCCGGGGATACCCTCATGGTAGGCAAGTGTGCGCATGCCATATTTCGGAGTGGCCTTGATATCGTACAGGTTGGCAAAGAAGCGACCGGGGCGGCTGCCATCCAATGCGGGCTGTTCGTAGTAGGCGCCCGGTGCGGTCTTCTCCTTGAATTCAGGAATACGCACTACTTCCATGCCCGCCTTCGGGCGCACCCGGAAGGCACCATCGATACCCGCATCAATCTCGTCGAGGATCTTCTGGTAGTCCTCCAGAATCTGCGCACGGCCTTCCTCAGTGTCCTCATAATAAAACTCTGGACGCGCGGCGAGGTCTGCCATGGTCGCGGTGAAGCCAACGGAGGTGTCGAAACCCTCGCGATTTAAGAGGGTGAGAACTTTCGATTCCCGCCTGAGAAGCGATTCCTTTTTTATAAACCATTATGTTTAAATACACGCCTTACATCCGCTGTAGATGTCCACCTTGCGTGTCTAATAATCATAAGGGGTTTCAAAATGATCCTTTCCGCGAAAAGGCTGCTCCTGCCTATGGCATTCACTCTCGCCGCATGTGGTGGAGGTGGAGGCAACAGTACACCTCAACCACAAGAGCCCGTCGTCGAGGATCCACCACCCGCGGTGATCAATGATGATGTCAGCCCCGAAATATCGATCAGCTTTCCTCACCAAAACCCGGTAAAGATTGATTCCACAAGGTTCCGCCTGGCCGGATATGCAACTGATAATGAAGAAGTTGCAGAAATCGAAGTCAATGGTATCGGGGGCTTCCCGATAGACGAGGACGGCTACTGGGTCGCAGAAATCAATCTAACAGACTTTCGTAGAAATACCGTCAAAGCTGTCGCAGTTGACATAAGTGGAAACGTCAGTGAGCCAGTCGAGCTAGAGGTCGACGTCACAACTGAAACCGAACTTGACTGGTGCGGGGGAGTCGCCGCGCACAATGGTCTTTTGTATACGCCTCACGCCGGCTTCACCATCGACTATGCCAGTGCTAGTGCGAATTTCTTACCCGCCAACCAGCAATTGAAGTTTGATAGCTTTGTACACTCTCCCATAGAGAATGCCTTATATGGAATGGTTAAACATACGCTCTATAGGCATGATTTAACCACAGGACAGATCAACGAAATTGATACCCTGAGTACGTTCGATGGATCGGTTATTGAAATGGCCTTCGACGAAAGCGGAAAGAATCTCTACTTTGGAAGTGCTGCCGCTATTTGGGTATATCCGTTGGAGTCCGGTACACTCCAGCGCCTATCGACGGAGTCTTCTGCTGGAAGCCCACTGCTTTCAGGTCAATATGCTGACGTGTGGTTCCATAGTGGTCAGCTGTACTGGCTTGTGGGTGACAGCGGTAATTTTGACAGACCAGAATCAAGTGAAGTTTATCAGGTTGATTTAACCACCGGTGAACGCACCAAGCTTTACACCCACCACTACGCCGCTCTGGCGCAACTTGTAGTCGACGAAACCTATTTTTATTTCGTGGGAGCTAGGAGCAATACGGGGTTTGCCGTTGACCGAAACTCACAGGAAATCGCGTTTTCTTTCAGTGAAATTCTGCGAAATTTTCAGGTCTATAGTCTCGACAACCCAACATTGGACAAGGATTCGCTAACCGGCAATTTGTATCTGGCGCAATGCTACGAAGAATTCATTGTGGAATTAGCCATTGACCAAGGCATTGTCACTGGAACTACCCGCTTTGGTGACGCTAATTCCGGCCTTATTGAAGATATGGCCTATGTCAGCGCCGCCGACACGATTTACTTGGCATATGGCAATGATCACCTGTACGCCGTAGATCCCGATAGCGGCAGTAAAAGAGAGGTCAAGGTAAATGATCGCGATGCTCTTCTGGGCTGGCAAGGCGGAAACATTGTTCCAGCAGGAAACCAGAATGCGCTGTATTTTAGTAATGACAATTATATTTCTTATGTTGGACTAGACGACGGTGTGCGGCGCGAAATAAACAGCCCGGAAAGCAGCGGGCACTCTCTCGCTTACGGCGAAGTCTATATGGGGCTGTCACAAGAGTTTAATGGCCGCCTGATCGGTATTATTGATAAGTCTGATGATATTGATTTGGTTTCTATCGACACATCGACTGGACATAGCCTCCTCATTAGCAGCCCTGAGGATGGCATGGGAACAGGACCATCACCATATACAGTATGGGGAGCGGGTATCGGGATAAATGAAACCGAGAATCTCGCCTATATATCGATTGATGAACAGATCCTTTCCGTTGACCTGGCTAGCGGTGATAGGGCGGTCCTTTCTTCCAATGACGATGGCCTTCAACCAGAAATTTCAACTATCGGGAAGCTACTCTGGGTTCCGGAAATACAAAAACTCTATGCCCTCGGAGATAGTGGTGGTTACTACCGCTTAATATCGATAGATCCGGAGTCTGGTGAGCGAGAAATTGTAGACACCGCGGGCGCAAATCTTAAAAGCCGTATCGATGGTTTGACTTGGGACAGCGAACGCGAACTTGTATATCTCTATACAGGCAGAGTGATTGCGATGGATCCGAAGTCTGGTGCCACGGTGCTATTGACCGCCGAGCTTTAACGTTGATTGGAGAATAATCCAATTCGGACAATGGAGCCCCGACACCAAAAGGTAACGGGGCTTTTTACTTAGAACTATCCGATACATCCCATCAGGATTCTGCGCAGCTACCTAAGCCTTCGTGTGTATTAGCAATATACCGGTCAACAATCTTCTCCAGAATATCCAGCGGCACCGCACTATTCTTCAATACCACATCGTGGAAATCGCGAAGATCAAACTGGTCGCCCAGTTCTTGCATGGCTTTTTCTCGCAGCTCCAGAATCTTGATCATACCGATCTTGTACGAGGTCGCCTGGCCGGGCATGACAATATAGCGCTCGATTTCGGAGACCACATCCCTCTCCGCCATACCGGTATTGGCCAGCATGTATTCGACGCCCTGCTCGCGGGTCCAGCGCTTGTGGTGAATGCCGGTATCGACAACCAGGCGCACTATTCAGAATAGCTCTCCGACCAACTCCATCATGACTGCCGCTGAAAATATCTGTAATATCGCTGAATTTTTGCAGGGATATTAAAGATGAAAAAGACAACATTAACCTTACTTGCAGTCCTTGCGTCTACGCACGCCAGCGCAGACACACTTCTGGGCGTTGATACAACAATCGGCAGTTGGACCACAGCCTATGAGGGCTCGATCGACGGCCTGCGCGCGGCAGACTTTTTTCAAGAAGAGAGTAACATCACCATACAGATAGCAGTGGAACATCCCGTACCTTATCTGCCCAATATACTAGTGGCTCATAACAATATCGAAACGATTTTTGAGGACGGCACGTATGACATGGACCTTAGCCATACCGACGCCACGCTGTATTATGAAGTCTTAGATAACTGGCTAAATCTCGATCTAGGCCTGACCGCTCGTAACTACGATGGTCGATTAAAGAAGACGCCGATTGGCCTTGTCGGATGTCCAGATAGCTGCTCGTGGGATTTGATTCCCTCGAGAAGCATTCTCCTGGACTTCGCTGGCACAGTACCTATGGCTTATCTAATGGCCGAATTTGAGCTTCCCGTCACAGGCTTATCTATTATCGCTCAAGGTAATGGAACCAATTATCGCGGTGACACAATAAGCGAATTGACTGCAAAGGTCCGTTGGGACTTCGTGCCTACGATGGATTTTGCACTTGAAGCGGGCTATCGCGGTCTTCTTATGGATAGTACTGAATTGGATGAGCTAAACATGGATTTTGAGGCAACGGGCCCATACTTCGGTTTGAGCCTGCGCCTTTAATACGTGAAAGATGGGTTTTCAGTCTAACCGTTTACCTTGGACACTGTTTTCGAAAAACCCTGACACCTAAGTTGTCAGGGTTTTCTAGCAACGCGTTAAAATTTCTAGACTGACACTATTGATCAAGAAGCCGGTACATATTCGAACCCGCTTTTGGTGTCTGCAATATACCGGTCAACAATCTTCTCCAGAATATCCAGCGGCACCGCACCATTCTTCAGCACCACGTCGTGGAAGTCGCGCAGATCAAACTGGTCGCCCAGTTCTTGCATGGCTTTCTCACGCAGCTCCAAAATCTTGATCATACCGATCTTATACGAGGTCGCCTGGCCGGGCATGACGATATAACGCTCAATTTCGGAGACTACATCGCTCTCCGCCATACCGGTATTGGCCAGCATGTATTCGATGCCCTGCTCGCGGGTCCAGCGCTTGTGGTGAATGCCGGTATCGACAACCAGGCGCACCGCGCGGAACAGCTCGCCGACTAAACGGCCCACGTTGTCATAGGGGTTATCCTGATAGCCGAGTTCCCACGCCACCTGCTCCGCATACAGGGCCCAGCCTTCGATATAGGCGGTAAACGGGGCCATGCGGCGCATAAATGGCATACCTTCAAGCTCCATGGCGATGGCGATCTGGAAGTGATGCCCGGGAATGCCCTCGTGGTAGGCAAGCGTGCGCATACCATATTTCGGAGTAGCCTTGATATCGTACAGGTTGGCAAAGAAACGGCCGGGGCGGCTGCCATCCAGTGCCGGCTGTTCGTAGTAGGCACCCGGTGCGGTCTTCTCCTTGAATTCAGGAATACGCACTACTTCCATGCCGGCCTTCGGGCGCACACGGAAGGCACCATCGATGCCCTCATCAATCTCGTCGAGGATCTTCTGGTAGTCCTGCAGAATCTGCGCACGGCCTTCCTCAGTGTCCTCATAATAAAACTCTGGACGCGCGGCGAGGTCTGCCATGGTCGCGGTGAAGCCAACGGAGGTATCGAAACCTTCTCCATTCAAGATGGTGAGAATTTCCGACTGAATACGCTGCACCTCAGACAGGCCCAGTTCATGGATTTGATCCGGGGTGTAGTCGGTAGTGGTAAACATTTTCAGGGCGAGCTTGTAGACCTCTTCGCCCTCGGGCAGATGCCAATAGCCGTGGTCATTGCCAGCGCGGTCGGAAAGGTTGGAGAAGTAACCAATCATGTCCTGATAGGCGGGGTACACGTACTGCTCGATATGCTGCTCGGCAGTGGCAAGAATCTGCGCGCCGGCTTCCGCGTCAATGTCTTCAGCTTCGTCGAGCTTTTTCACGAGTGCGGTATACAGAATATTCTCTTGCGCCGGCGTTTCCACAAAACCGCGCATCTCATCGAGTACCCGATCAATCACAAAGCGCGGGGGAACGATGCCACGCTCTTCACGTACCTTGAGATCTTCTAGTTGCGCGCCGAATTTCGACTCCACCGCCTGCAGGCGTGACAGATAATTCTGTGCGTCTTCAAGGTCTTCCACACGATGCTGCGCTTCCATAAAGCTTGGATAGCCATTCTGCACACCAAACAACTGATTCACCGGGTAGGTGTGGTAGCGGTATGGCTCCGCAGCAATGATCATATCTGCGAGGTATGTGGCGATATCGCGGGTCAGCTCCTCGTTTTCGTCCAGCCCCTCATAGCGATCCAGAGTCGCCCGGAACTGTTTAAAGTCGGCAAACATCTGTGCGGTTTTTTCGGGATCTGTTTCGTCCAGGCGAGCATTGTGGCCCTTGATTCCCATGGACTCGAGAAAGCCGAGGGAAGTCAGCATCTCTGGGCTGTCAAACGCCATGCTCACCAGCGGGCGATCGATAAACACACGGAAGGAAAAGGGTTTCTCGGCAATTACTTCATGCGTGGCAATACCACCGGCTGCGACGATGGCGGCGAGCAAAGTGCCACCGGTGTACTTTAGGATTTTTTTCACAATCGATAACCTCTGTTATCCGTTCTATTTTTTGGGTTTTATTTAGTGGGCTTTTGCCGTGGCCTCGCCACCGCGCTGGTCTTTATCGGGAAAGGACGACTGCTCAAGCAACATAACAAAAAAGCGAATACCGTTGGCAAAATCTTCCACGCCAAGTCGTTCATCGATGCCGTGGAATGTGTTTACCGTCTCGGGGGTAACACGCACCATCAGGAAGCGGTATACCGCATCCGACAAACCATAGAAATGTTTGGAGTCGGTACCACCCTGTACCAGATACGGTGCTACCAGCACATTCGGATCCAACTCGCGGATGTTCTTTTCGATCAGCTGGTAGCCGTAGGCATCGGTGCTCGATACCGGCGATGGGTTACTGGCCATGAACGGCTCAATGGATACGCGCGGATCGTCGATGACCGAACGCACTCGCGTGACGACGGACTCGGCTGTTTCGCCGGGCATAATGCGGAAGTTCACCACCGCACTGGCGCGGGTCGGCAGGATATTGGACTTGCTGCTGCCTTTGAGCATGGTGGCAGCGGTCGAGGTGCGAATGCCGGAGGCACTGCTCTCGTTAGCGAGGATCGCGGATTCCACCAGTGGGCCGGTCAGCCACTGGTTTGCCATGCCAAAGCGGGCACCAAAGCCTGCGTAATGGCCAACCGCATCAAATGTCATGTTGGTAAACTTGAGCGTGGTGGGGAATTGATTGTCCTCAAGCTGCACAATCGCGCGCGCCAGAATACCGGCGCCGGTGCTGGCGGGCGGCTTGGATGAATGGCCCCCGGGCTGTTCCACTACCAGCCGTACATTCACAAAACCTTTCTCGGCCACGCCAATAACGGCAATCGGCTGCTCGAAGCCCGGCATCAGGCCCTCGGTAATCGCACCGCCCTCATCCAGCACAAATTCGAAATTAAGATCGCGGCTGGCGAAGTAGCGCGCAATTTCTGCAGCGCCGTTTTCCCCACCGATTTCTTCGTCGTGGCCGAAGGAGAAAAAGATACTGCGCTCAGGCTGTGCGCCGGTTTGCAGCAGGTGCTCCATGGCTTCCATCAACGCCATCACGCTGGCTTTATCGTCGATGGCACCGCGGCCCCAGATCTGGCCATCGCTGATCACGCCGGCAAACGGTGGGTGCGTCCAGTCGGACAGGGTGTCCTCATCCACAGAGACCACATCCATATGTCCCATCAACAGAATGGGCTTCAGCTCTGGATTGGTACCGGGGAACTCATACACCAGAGAGTATTTATTAAAGACATGGCGTGTAGCGAATGCCGTCACCGCAGGGTATTGCGCTTCGAGATAGTTGTGAAAATCGATAAATGGCTGCGGCTCCAGGTATGGCGCTTCATCCTGGGTAATGGTTGGAAAGCGGATGACATCGGCCAGGCGCTGTGCAGCCTGCTCCGCATCCAACACAAGCGGCGGTTGCGGATTTTCGATCACCAGTTGTCGGTCTGGATAGACCATTACCGCGCGGACACTGGCAATTGCCACCACCAGCACAATGCCCGCCCCCAGCAGGCCTACAATTCGCTTTTTCATGACTCGATTCTGCCCCAAATTCAGCTTAAGGCCATATTGCGTCAAGCCCGGGAAAAAGTAAACACAGGTGTTTACCTTTGACTTGCAACCCTCTAACCTCCGCCCTTAGCGATATACCGCAGGGTCCGTCGGATACTTGCGCCACGCCTGTGTAAGCCATCGTTGCCATACACAGGCGTAACCAATGCGAATTGAAAAAGAACCGAGACAGTGAAAGTTTCTGAGCAGAAGCGACAACAGATTCTGGACACCGCCCGCGATCTGTTCCTGGAGAAAGGCTTCGCCACCACGGCCATGCACCAGGTGGCGGAACAAGCGGAAGTATCCAAGCGAACCCTGTACCGGCACTTCCCCACCAAAGAAGTGCTGTTTGCGCACGTGCTGGGAGGATTAGCGGAGCGATGTGTGGCGCAGGTAAACCAGACTTACCAGCCCGATACACCGCTGGAGCCGCAGCTGCGTTCACTGCTACACGCGAAGCTGGAGATCCTTGCAGACCCGGCCTATGTCACACTGGCGCGTATCGGCATCCCCGAGGTATTGGCCGACCCGGAGCGCGCGCAGCAACTGACCGAGTTACTGAATGCCACCCCGGGGCCTCTGCTGCACTGGTTGGAAGCGGCGGCCGCAGACGGCCACCTGGAGAAGAAGGATGTGATGTATGCCGGTCGGCATATGCAGGGAATCCTGGACACTTTTGCCTTCTGGCCACAGCTGCTGACCGGGGCACCGCGGCTAGACCCCAATGAAGAATCGCGGGTGGTGGATACCGCACTCACAACCTTCCTGCAGCAATACGCCAAGAAAGCCAAAACCTAACCTCCAGTATCACGACATCAGCCTGTGGCAGCCTCTGGGTTGGCAGCGGAGGGTTTGATCTTGGCAAGCTCCTGCCAGACTGCATCGTCGATAGGCCAGTCGGCCCACTCGTAGGCCTGGCGCACATGCTCAGGCCAGGTCACTCCGCACACGGTGGACGTAATATCCGGATCCCGCAGTGAGGATTGCAGGGCGACCGCACCTAGTGGCACATCGTGACGGACACAAATCTCTTCGACCGCCCGCACCAGTGCCAGCGTCTTCTCGTCGGCTTCGCGATAAGCGTAATGATTCTGAACAGCACTGCCTTTTGACAACATGCCGCCACCAAAAGGTGCCGCGTTAAGTACCGAGATGCCCTTTGATTTGGCCAGCTCGATCATTGGCGCCGCGTTGTTGTTCACCAGTGTATGCCGGTTATGGGTGAGCAATGCATCGAAGTCCCGGTCGCGCACGATCGGCATCATCACATCAATATTGCCCGCCGCAAGGCCGACGGCGGTCGCCAGCCCTTCCTCCTTGAGCTCGAACAATACATCCAACGCGCCGCCTTCGCGGGTGACATCCGTTAGATTCGCGGCGTACTCCACATCGTGCACATACAGAATATCCACGCGGTCGACACACAGCGCCTCGAGACTCTGTTCAAACGACTTGCGCGCCTGATGGCCATCAAACACACGACTTTCACCATCCATATCCAGCTTGGTCGCCAGCACTCTGCCCTCAGGCCAGCCACCCAGTTCGCTGACCACCTTGCCAATACGCTCCTCACTGCGCCCCATCGCGTAGACACGTGCGGTGTCGATAAAGCCATCTGGCCGCTCGAGGATCGCGCGTATGGTATCCAGTGCGCGGGCTTCGTCCACCTCATAGCCATACAAGTCAGGGATGCTGCCCAGGCCTGTTGAGCCAAAACAGATGGGCGGTACTTTCAGTCCTGTTTTACCTATTTCTCGATTCGCAGACATGGCACACCTCCCTCGCCCTTCAATCAACTCTTTGCAATTCCCGCGCGCATCGCGCGTCTGCCTAAAGAAAGCATAAACCACCCAGAGCACCATTCGTTTTCAACGGCGCTCGTTAGCCCTTATGAGTCATCAAGTAGTGATAAACGTGAAGAGTGCCGTGACGACAATGTGCGCAATTACACGCTGGTACACATATGCAACTCCGTGTAATTGCGCGCATTGAAAAAATAAGGGTTAATGAAACGTTGTTTTTAGAAGTAGAGAGGTACATCACAAACCATAAAAAACAGGGAGAGACGCAATGCGTACCCGAATCGCACTTCTTTTGGTGCTCATTTTTACCTTTGCCGGCTGCAGCTCCGACTCCGATAGAGATGTTTACGAAGAACCCATGCCGTTAGGCAGCCTTGGCACCAATGTCCGACCTCACGAATATTCCCTGTCATTAAATATCCAACCGGAACAAGCTGAATTCTCCGGCATGGCACGGATTGCCATCAGCATCGAGAAGGCGACGACCAAAATCTGGTTACATGGCCAGGACCTACAGGTGAACTCAGTTGCATTTACGCAGGGTGAGAAGACTTTCATCGGCTCTTATGAGCAAGCCAATCGACTAGGGGTTTCCAGCGTATCTTTTTCCACTCCAGTATCAGGCAGTGGTGATTTGCAGTTCAGCTATACCGCCCCCTTTAGCAAGTCATCCTCAGCCCTCCACAGCATTGAGGAAAACGAAGAATACTATGTTTTCTCCCAGATGCAGGCCATCGACGCGCGACGAGTATTCCCAGGGTTTGATGATCCACAATTCAAAACAGCATATTCGGTTGAGGTAACCTCTGCCGATAAAAATGTGGTTATCTTCAATACTCCCGTTACGAAGGAGGTAGCAGGAGACGAAGACAATATTCGACATATCTTTGCCACTACCAAACCTTTGCCAACCTACCTGCTGGCTTTCGCGGTTGGCCCATTCGATATCTACGAGTGGGATAATCTTCCCAAGACCGAGTTACGCGATTACGAAGTACCACTCCGCGCCATTGTGACTAAAGGCAAACGCGACAAGGCCGAGTATGCACTGCGCAATACTCAGCCTCTGCTGGAAGAGCTCGAGAATTACTTCGGCACACCGTATCCCTACGAAAAAATCGACCTGATCGCGCACCCGCAGTTCGGTGGCGCAATGGAAAATCCAGGAGCTATCGTTTACGGCGAACAGGGATTGCTCGTTGACGAAGATTCCACGCCCGCCACCCTACAGTGGTATTACGGAGTGCACGCGCACGAACTAGCCCATATGTGGTTTGGCAATGTGGTTACACCACACTGGTGGGAGGATATATGGCTAAACGAATCTTTTGCTTCGTGGCTAGCTGCGAAGGCTGCGCACGCAGTTCGCCCCGACCTGGCCATCGACACCGTTCAGCAAAAATTCAGTCTGGGAGCCATCAATCAGGACTCTACCGCTGCATCGCGTCAGATCCAGCAGCCAGTCCGCGATAATGCCGAGATAGGGAAAACCTTTGACAGCGTCACCTACAACAAAGGAGCAGCAGTATTGGCGATGGTGGAAGCATTTGTTGGAGAAGACCGCTTTCGCGATGGAGTACGCCATCACATCCAGCGTTTTGAACATAGCGTTGCTACTTCCTCTCAGTTCTTCGAATCAATGGCCGCTGGATCCAATGAACCGCGGCTACAGCAGGTTTTACAAAGTTTTGTAGAAGAGGTAGGAGCACCGACGGTGGATGTGGAAGTCAGCTGTAGCGACGACGGAGCAAAACTCACCGCCACACAAAGTCGCTATCGTCCACTTGGTGCCAAGTTCCCTGTTGATACCATTTGGCAGTTGCCGCTCTGTTACAAAACAGAAGATAGTGAAGCCTGCGAGTTGATCTCCGAAGAGAAAACCGAAATCGAGCTGGCATCCTGCCCCGATTATCTTATGCCCAATGCACGTAGTGCCGGTTACTACCGTTGGAATCTCGATGCCGATAGCTGGGCCAAACTCTTGGCGAATCGAGACGCTCTCTCGGTTTCTGAGCTGGTTAATCTCTCTGACAGTTCAACATCAGCATTTAAAGCAGGCAAACTTAAGTCGGGAGCCTATGTTGACATCCTTCGGGCACTAGCTAAGCACGAAAACTATGAAGTAGCTTCTTCTGTAGGGGATGTTTTACAGAAACTCCGCCTCAGTTTGCTCGATGGAGAGGCGACGGAAGACTACCGCATTTTCGTTGAAGATATGTATGCGCCAAGACTAACGGAATTGCGAATGGAGCATTCGTCAGATGACTCCCCAATGACACGTTTGGATAGGCGCGATACGATTGACCTTATGGCGATGGAGGCAGAATCCGAGCGTGTCATTGAGATACTTGGCAAACTCGGCCGTGAGCACATTTCGGCTATCGAAGCAGGAGACGAAGCAAACTCTATGCCCGACGACTGGATTAACGTCGCACTCCGTGGAACCGCGATAAATGCTGACTACGATCTACTCGTGCGCATGGAGGACATGGCCCTCTCAACATCGGATCAAATGTTGCGCGACCGGATGCTTTACGCTTTATCAAAGTCAAAAGATACCAAATATATCGAGCATATGTTCACAGAACTTCTTTTTGATGAACGCCTATCCGGACACGATCGGGCACGAATGATCGTATTCATGTTTCCACACAATCGAGATTTACAAGATCGCAGCTTTGACTTCCTAGTAGACAATACCGATCTAGTAACGGAAGGTATTGGCGGGCTTTTTAAGCACTACACGGCATCGGCTGCCAACCAATTCTGCAACGAAAGTCAGCGCCAAAAGGCAGCAAATTTCTTTGCTGGAGCCGAAGAAAAAATTCCCGGCATTACGCGAGCCGCCAATCAAAGCCTAGAAATGATTGATCAGTGCATCGCACTGCGCAATGCCAATTCGGAAGAGTTTAAGAGGGCAATTTCTGCTGAACGAACGGATGTAGCGGATCTCGACTAACTATATATAGATTTCAACTCGTAATAAGAAGGCTCCCGGATGGGAGCCTTCTTATTAAATCGTGATTAACCACGGTAAGTATCGCTCTCATATTCGATCAGTGCCGCAGTAGCGCCTTGGCACTCCCCTCCTCCGGCACCGGACCGCGCATCAAATACACCGCGATAATCGCCCCGACAATGGAAACCACGGAACAGGTCAACATGGCCGCGCTAAATGCATCATCCTGCACATCACGCAGGGCCTGCTGCAATGCGTGACTGGTCTCTGGCTTTAATGTGCCGAGCTTGGTCAGTATGTCGCTGTTGGATCCATTGGCGAGCGCCTGGGCGAGCTCATGTCGCTGCTCAGACTTTATCGGCAAGGCGTGCAATACGGCTTCCAAATGCTTTCGAATTGACGCTACGTGCGCCGCACCGGCGACGACGGAACCTACGGATGCGCCGAAGGTTAGGCAGGCATTAACCATGCCCGATGCCTGGCCGGTATGCTCCTCCGCACAGAGACGCAAGCCGATACGCGGCAAGAGCGGAATGGTGAGACCAAAGCCAACCCCGGTCACCAGCAACATCCACCAGGTGTCGCGGTAAGTAGAGTCGTTGGATACCGTAGATAGCAAAATCCCACTGAGCGCCAAACACAGCATGCCGATGGTAATCGGCCAGCGGTAACTATAAGGCCCGAGGATCTTCGGCCCCCAAATGGAGAAGACCAACATAACCGCGGTCATCGGCAGCACCGCAGCACCAGCTTCAACCGGGCTCATCCCGAACGCGGCTGGGGACTGCACGAAAAGGTTGTAGAAGATAAAGAAACCGAGCAGGTTAAAACCGGCGATAAAGATTCCCAGCGTCGCCATTTTGAAGCGCGGGTGACGAAAGTAATCGAGATGTAATAGTGGACTTTCGCAATGCTGCTCACGCCACCAAAAGGCGATACCGGAGACTATGCCGATACCGATGGAAGTGAGTGTGACCGGGTTTGTCCAGCCGGCAAGTGAGCTATTCGCAAGTCCATAGGCAACCGGCCCCAGAGTCAATATCAATAGAATACCGCCGAGAATATCCAGTGATTTATTGAGCCTTTGTGTCGCCGGCACATAATTATTGCGCGAAACAATGCGCACAAGGATCAGGGCCAACCCGAGTACGGCAAGATCCATATAAAAGATCCAGCGCCAGCTCAGATACTGCCCAAGCGCACCGCCAATGATCGGGCCGAGACTCATACCCAGTGCGATCATCGCACCCCATACACCGACCACTACCGGCCGGTCTTTGGGCGGGGTCGCGGATGTCAGTAGGGAAAGAGAGGTACCAAATAGGGATGAAGCGCCAAAACCCTGCAACATACGCCCGAGTAACATTTCCGTGCCGCCGGTGGAAATGGCGACAAACAGTGAACCACATGCAAAGGTCAACATGCCGAGCACGAAGATACGTACCCGCCCAAACAGATCAGCGCAACGTCCCATGATCGGCATCAGCGACGATGCCGCCACCATGTAAACGGCCATGATGCCCTGCACTTCACTGGGTGTGAGGTCCAGATCTTTGCGCAACATTGGGATGACCGTGGTAATCGCTGTCGTGTTATAGGCAACAACGGTCATACACATGGCGGTCATTGCCAGGACGATCCACATGCCGCGCTTTGAATGCTCGTCAGATACGGATGATTCGATGCCCACCTTGTCTCCCTATTTAAATAGGACCAGCCCCCAAAACCCGCGTTGAACACCGCTGGATCAAAGAGCACGACTTATTGCGCGATCACAGCGATATCGCAACGTCGGAAAATTGAAGCGTAGTTGTTTCGATAGAAGCTGGCCGAACCCTTACGTTTTTGCTTCACGGTAATAGCGCACAAAAATGACGCGTAAATCCCTCTAACTACCGCTTTCAATCCGTCCAGCGATCCAAAGCCTAGCCACTGTGTGTATAAATACAGTCTGCCTTTCAGCAAGCAACCGGATCGAGCGCCCGATGAATCCAATCATTGCCAATAATAAGCCCAGCAAAGTGAACCTTGAGCAGGGCAAAGAATACTTCTTCTGTGTCTGCGGAAAATCCGGCAACCAGCCATTTTGCGATGGCTCCCATGCGGGGACGGGATTGGAACCGAAACTCTTTGTGCCGGAGAAGAGCGGTGAGGCCTATCTTTGCCAGTGCAAGCATTCCGCGAACATCCCTTACTGCGACGGAACCCACAAACAGTTTTCCGATGAAATGCTGGGCAAGGAAGGCCCGGGAATCCGTGCGGACAATGATGGCACCCCGACCGCAAAAGCCACCAAAGAAGAACCCACCGTAGAATTTATCCATCAGCTGGCGCGCGAAGGTTTGTCGCAAATGGGCCATCACGGCCCCATGACGGCGATGGGAATCCCGCGCCATCAGTTGCCCCACTGGGACGACATTCAGTTGCTCGCCGCACAGATGGCAAGAAAACCGCTGCAGGAAGATGCCGCCGTCGGCACCGAGCTGGTTATTGGCCCCCGCGCCAACAAGCCACTCAAACTGAAAATACCGCTGTTTGTATCGGATATGAGCTTTGGCGCACTCTCTGAAGAGGCCAAGGTCGCACTGGCGAAAGGTGCCGAGATGGCGGGCACCGGTATCTGCTCCGGCGAGGGCGGGATGTTGCCGGAAGAGCAGGAGGCCAACTCACGTTACTTTTACGAGCTCGCCAGTGCCAAGTTTGGGTTTGAGGAATCCAAGTTGCTCAAGGTGCAGGCCTTCCACTTTAAAGGCGGACAGGGCGCCAAGACGGGTACCGGCGGTCACCTTCCGGGGGCAAAAAACGTGGGCAAGATCTCCGAGGTGCGCGGTATTCCGGAAGGGGAGCCCGCCGTGTCGCCGCCCTCATTCGAAGATTTGCATACGGTCGATGACTTCAAGCGCTTTGCCGATCGAGTGCGACAAATTACCGACGGCATTCCGATCGGGTTCAAACTGAGTGCCAACCACATTGAAGACGATATGCAGTTCGCGCTGGATGCCGGTGCCGATTACATCATCCTCGACGGACGTGGCGGCGGTACCGGCGCTGCCCCGGCTATGTTTCGCGACCATATTAGTGTGCCGACGATTCCCGCCCTGGCACGGGCGCGACGCTTTCTCGACGACAACGGAGCCAGCGGTGACGTCACGCTGATCATCACCGGCGGCCTGCGCGTACCCATAGACTTTGTAAAAGCCCTGGCACTGGGCGCCGACGGTGTCGCCATTGCCAACAGCGCCATGCAGTCCATTGGCTGCGTCGCTGCGCGTATTTGTAATACCAACAATTGCCCCGCCGGAATCGCCACACAAAAAGCAGACTTGCGGCAACGGCTGAATGTCGACAAGTCTGCCCAGCAGCTGAAGAACTTCTTCGAGGCTTCCGTCGAACTTATGCAGGTCATGGCCCGTGCATGTGGCCACGATAGTCTAAGTGGGTTTAACGCGTCGGACCTGACGACCTGGAACCGGGATATGGCGCTACTCTCCGGGGTTGCCTATGCAGGTGCAGGAAACCCCAATGAGTAAGATTATTCCGTCGAATACATAACGGCGCTCATCCGGCACGGAGTAGATGATTGAATGCGATTCGTCATGATCGACACATAAAGTAGAGATTGCTGCATTTAATCTGTCGTGCGATGAGCGCTGCTTGGCTTTCCACTACCCTTCTAATTAGTTTGCATAACTTCGCAAAGGGTTTCAGGATGGCACAGCCTTCTCCTATTCGCGCTCCTCTTCGTTCTGCCTCCCTCATTTTTCTGGTGGGCGCCGCGTTTGGCGCACTCGCCTTCTGGCTGAGCAGTATCTATTCATTGACTACGATTCCCTTGGCCGAAGCGGCGGGTGCGAAGTTAAATCACCAACGGGGACCGCACCGGATCGCTATGCCTACTACCCCGGCACCGAAGCACTGGCCAAGGACGAAATTCGCGTAGTGGCTTGTGGAACTGGTATGCCTGCAGCGCGGCGCGGGCAAGCCGCAAGCTGCTTTCTGATTGAAGTGGGAAACGGAGACAAATTTCTGTTTGATATTGGCACCGGCTCCATGGCCAATGTGGCCAGTCTGATGATTCCCTATCAGTATCTCGACAAGGTTTTCCTTTCCCATTTACATACCGATCATATGGGCGACCTCCTCGGCTTGTGGGCGGGCGGCTGGACCGCGGGCCGGCCAAATGCATTGCGTATTTGGGGTCCAAGTGGGGCAGACCCAGAAATGGGCACGGCCTATGCCATGGAGCATTTCCTGAAGTTCGTGAACTGGGACAAGGTCACCCGCGAGTACAAGATCAGTCCGATTCCCGGTCAACTGGACGTGACCGAGTTTGACTATGCGGTGGTGGACCAGGTGGTGTACCAGCAAAACGGGGTAACGATTCGTTCCTATCCGGCGGTGCATGCCGGCGACGGACCGGTAAGTTACAAGCTCGAATATGCAGGTCTGAGTGTATTCTTCAGCGGGGACACGGTACCCAACCGTTGGTTTATCGAACACGGAAAAGATGTAGACCTGGCAATACACGAAGCCATGCACACCCCCGAGCAGTTCGTCCGCCTGTACAACCAACCACCGCAATTGGGCTGGCGCACCTGTTGCGAATTTCACACTTCCCCGCAGGCATTCGGCAAGATCATGAGCACCATCCAGCCGCGACACGCGGTGGCCTTTCACTTTTTTAATGAGCCGGATACCCGCTATCAAATTTACCAGAGTATCCGCGAGACCTACGATGGGCCGCTGTCCATGGCTACCGATATGATGGTGTGGAATGTGACGAAAGATGGCATCGTCGAGCGCATGGCAGTTTCAACCGACGACGCCTGGTCGGTACCGGGTACCGCGCAGCAACCTCCACCGGAAAAAGGACAGCCGAGTCCGCTCAGCGAATCGATGAACGCCGGGCGCTGGCGCCCCGGTTTCGAGGCCCAGGACCCGGCCCTCGATAAATACATGGAAAAGAACAATCTGCAGAAAGAAGATTGGCGCCCGAAAATGTTTGAAAAAATGCAACAGGAAGAGCAGTAAACAGGCGCTTATAAGCCGAGGCCGATATCTGTGTTGCGATACTCTTTCATGGTCGCCTGGTGCTGCTTGGAAAATTTAATTGCCTGCGGCATACCCCACTCGAAAAATTGATGTCCGGTGCTGGACATCTCTTTGGGATCGACATTGAGGTTAAAGACCCAGAGCGCGGTGCCCACATCGGACAATACGCTGGCGTCAAGATTACGCCGTGGCACTTTCACATCGAAAATTTTGAAGTGCACCTTATAGTCACGCCAGCGCAGTGCGCAAAATTCATTACGGTTCCACATATACACAACCTGACGCCGCGAGTGCCCATTGGGCGCAAGGAAAAATGCAGTCTGGTCAATGCCATCGAAATACAGATCATTGGGTAAATTGTCGAGCACGCCGGCCATACGCAGGGACGTCATATAGAGGTCGGTGAGGTCCACCAACTCATTGCTTACCTGTCCGGGTTCAATCATGCCTTTCCAGAACACAATGCCGGGCACTCTGACGCCGCCCTCCCAGGTGGTGCCTTTGCCGCCACGCCATGGGTGATAGCCAGAATCCGGCCAAACGTCCTCATTGGCGCCGTTGTCCGAGGTGAAATACACAATGGTATTTTCCAGTTGCCCATTCTCCTCCAACGCCTGCATGATCTCACCAACAATGTCGTCGACCTCAACCATCGCATCACGCACCGGCATGGCGGCCGGGCTTTTGCCGATATATGCGGGTGCTACCAAGGAATCGTTGTGGATTTTTGAGAACGAGTGGACCAGGTAGAAAGGTGTGCCTTTTGCTTTGGCATCTTTTAAAAACTTGAGCGATTTATCCCGTAACACCTGGTCAACCATGCGCATATCGTCGACGGTATTGATCGGGTACGCGACCTTGCGCCGGCCACCCTTTTCACCCTCGATCAGACCTTCCGGACGCAGGGTAAACGCCAATTCGTGCAGCTCCGGGTTATTGATCATGTCGGAGTACTGGCGCTTTAACAGGAACTGGGTGTAATCCGACTGTACCGACGGCAACCCAAAGAAATAATCGAAGCCCACCTCGTGGGGCAGCATCCCTTCCGCCTCACCAATATGCCACTTGCCGATCACCGCGGTCTTGTAGCCGGCAGAGGTGAGCATCTTGCCGCTGGACTGTTCGATTCGCCACGGGTTCTTGGTGATCACGTCGCCAGTGAGGATCGGGCGCACCAGACCACTGCGCACCGGCAAACGCCCCGTCATTAACGCCGCCCGTGAGGAAGTGCAGGTTGGCTGGGAGTACATCGAGGTTAACTTCAGACCCTCGCGCGCCAGCTTGTCGATATTCGGCGTGGGCGCACCAATGGCTACTCCGCCGCCAAACGCGCCCGGGTCGCCCCAGCCCATATCATCCACAAGGAATATAAGGATATTCGGTTTCTGCCCAGCCCGTTGTTGGAACTCTTCCAGCTTCTTCGCCGCCAGCTCTTCCTGATGAGGCCGGGGAATGGCCGGCTCGAAGTTCTTGCGCTCCACCACGCTCAGGTCGAATACGCTTTTATCCGCGTGACTGCTCTCCGCGAAAAGCAGGCCAAAAGCGAACAAACTCAATGCGACAGGCAGGAATCTCTGCATTTTCGCGGCGTCCCTTTACACAAAACGACAGAAAAATTGGGAAATCGCCTTTCAGTCTAGTTTCTTTCCGGGCCCCGCGATTGCTCGCAAACGGGATGTCCACCGATACGCAGCCCACGATCCAGCTCAATCAAAACACGCAAAAGTTACACTGCAACATAACGTTATGGTAGCATCGCAGGCTTTCCTCAGGTACAGCAGTGCCTGCACACTGGATAGCACCGCATTGCAACAGCCCCAACATCTATGACCCACGCGTCTCGATGTGGCCCAACCAAATTCAAGCTGACAAATGACAACACTTCAGTACTCCACTGATAAAGCCGCCATCGGCTTGTCGATTCTTTGTACCGCGCATTGCCTTTTGGTACCGCTGCTGATTCTGCTGGTGCCGAGTATTGCCACGCTGACCATTGCCGGCGAACAATTCCACCAGTGGATGGTCGCGGCCGTACTGCCAACCAGTATCTATGCACTGGCCATGGGCTGTAAGGCCCACAAGCAGTATCGTTTTGCGGCAATGGGCGTTGCCGGGTTGGCACTGCTGGTTATCGCCATCGTCCTGAGGGAGAATGCTGGTGAATTTGTAGAGAAGGGGCTCACCCTGACCGGCGCGGCGCTGCTGGCACTTGCCCACTTCCAGAACTATCGTCGCTGCCAGCAGCACGGCAACTGTAACTGTCACTGAGTTCGCGCTCGATAGGTTTGCTCCCCATTTGAACAGCCCCCATAGCTACTACAGGTAGTGGTGGCGCGCTGCACTTTGTGAAGGAATATTGCATGGGCGCCGAGAAGACAAAGATTTCTGCCGTTCCAACCAACATCATTACCGGGTTCCTGGGAGCCGGTAAAACCTCGACCATTCTGCACCTGCTAAAAAGTAAGCCCGCCGATGAACGCTGGGCGGTGCTGGTAAATGAGTTCGGGGAAATTGGTATCGACGGCAGCCTGTTTCAAGGTACACACCGCGAAGAAGATGGGGTGTTTATTCGTGAAGTACCCGGAGGCTGCATGTGTTGCGCCGCCGGTCTGCCCATGCAAATAGCATTAAACCAGTTGCTAACCCGCGCCAAGCCCGACCGCTTACTGATCGAACCCACCGGCCTCGGCCACCCGATTGAGGTTTTGGAAACACTCTCAGCAGAGCACTACAAAGACGTACTCTCCATTCAAAAGATTCTCACCCTGGTAGATGCGCGCAAGCTGGCGGACGAACGCTACACCAGCCACAAGACCTTTAATCAGCAAATCGCTATTGCCGATATCGTCGTGGGCAACAAACAGGATCTTTACGGTGAGCGGGAAAAAGCCGCACTGCAGGAATACGTCAAAGAGCACAGTCCAAATGCAACCGAAGTGCTATTTGCCGAACAGGGCCAGATAGACTTTTCCATCCTATCGGGCCCAACTGCCACGCGCGTCTCCCCGCATTATCACGAAAGCCATGGTGCACCCTCGGCACCGGAAGAAGCTGAAATTCCGCAAGCGGGCTTCGTTAAGGCGGTCAATCAGGGAGAAAGTTATCAGAGTGTTGGCTGGCGCTTCGCTCCGGATATCGTGTTCGACCAGAAAAAGCTGTTCAACTTCTTGAGCGGCCTGACAGTGGAACGCATGAAAGCGGTGTTTATTACCGACGAAGGTGTACTCGGCTACAACCTGACTCCGGACACCCTTACCGAGATAGAGCTGGACGACTGCGCCGAAAGCCGCATCGAAATCATTGCACAACAGTTGGAAGACGAGTGGGAAGCGCAGCTGATGCAATGCCAGCTGCCTAACGGCTGATTAGCGCCCCGGTAGGCGCTCTTTGAGCGCCACAATGTTCAGGTAGTCGCGTCTAAAAACTGGTGGCTCTCACCAATCTCCGGCAAGCAACAGCCGCGCGTGGCCAGGTAGTGCTGGTTGAACACCCTGAAGTAATGCTGGAGTGTTAGCGCTGGCTGTTCCTCACCGGCCAGTAACAGGCAACTGATGGCGGCTTCGGCGGTGGAAAAGCGATGGCTTCTGCCTGAATCGCGCACCGAGTAAGAGCGCACCAGGGTTTCCGGCAAACTCAAACAGGGTACATCATCCAACCAGCGGCTGAGACCGATCATACGGCTGCACTGTTTCCAGGTGCCATCGAGGATGATGAGCGTGGTTTTTTTATCGCTCACCGGCACGCTCTGTACCACCTCGCGGGAGCAGTTTTCTGTGCCATCAGCGGGGAAAACCACAAAGCAGTTTCGCTCAGGATCTTGCAACAGCTGCTTCAATTCTGCTGGCGCCTCCAGCCGGTTCCACAGAAAGGCCGGCGTATCGGGAAACACATCCACAATCAGCCGCCCGGTATTGGTGGGCTTGAACAGCTCCTTGCGATGCATCAACAATACGAAGTCCAGCGCACTTTGCGCTTGCGGCCGCCACGCACACATACAGGCAAACTCACCCATCTGGCAGTCCGGGCAGCGCTTCACGCTTTTGCCTTTGGCCTGAAAAGGTTTGGTGGATTTTGCCAGTTCCTGGTCGCGCAGGCGGGTATAGCTGTTGGAATTCATAAACTTCGCAGTGAGCGGAATTGCTGTCACTTTTCCGTAACGAGAAACGGCGAGATTTTACACATTGGATCGGCGTAAGTCCCACCGCTATTTGTTACCCACCGGTCAGGGGTGAAGGTCGCAGCCAGCCTACGATACACCCTCCACAAAACCTACCCCGCGCCCCCTGAAACGGCCCGCCGCAATGAGTCACAAACACCCCGGCAACTTCCGTACGCCATGCTACTTTTAGTGTTGCTCTCGCGTGCGGCCTTTTTATTCACGAGGTAACTTGCGCGCACTGCTTTCCGGGCCACCTAAACACAAACAGGTCCGGCGATTTCTCAAGATCCGGCTGGCGGTCCATCACGATAATCAGATCGCCTGCATCAACCGGTGTGACATGGAGTTAACCATGAAAAGACTCAGGCTGACCGCTTGCTTGGCAATTCTGTTCCCGATTTTCGCAACGGCCCAGATTCCTGTTTCCGATGTCGACCTCACCCGGTTTTACCTGCGTATTGGCGCCAGCTCGGTACACCCCGACGACAGCCACACCTCACTGAAGTACTACCTGTTTCAGGACTGGGAGCTTTACCGTACTTCCTGGGAAACCGATGACGACACCACCTGGAATATTTCTGGGGTATGGCGGCCATTGCCTTACCTTGGCGTGGAGCTAATGCATGTCGGTGACTCCGGCCACCCGCTCTCTTTAGGAAACTTTCGCGCACGCCCGGGCCGGGACAATATCCACTTTGGGCGATTTAGCCTCTCCTCCACCAATCTGTTTGTTAACTGGTATATGACAGACCTGGATTGCCTGGGGCAACCTTACCTGGGCATCGGCGTGAATTATTCCGATTACCATGACGACCACCTGTACCCGGAATTCCAGAACTACCTGATTAACAGCGGCATGGCGACAGGTCCGGGACATTTCGGTGTGGGCCACTCCTGGGGAGTCACGGCTCAACTGGGTGTGGACTGGCGACTGGGGTGGGGCAAGATGCGCTCCTGGCTCATCAACGCCGCAGTAATTTATGTCGATTCCAGTGTCGATGCTGAGGTTACCTTCCCCACAACGCTCGGTTACGAGCGGCTTTATTCAGACTTCAATACCGACCCATGGACATTCAACCTGGGCGTCACCTATGAGTTCTGACACCCGGCCGCACGGCCCTACAGCAATGGCCGTCGGCGCATCCTGGGTAATCGGGCTTATTGCGTTACTGCTGTTGCCAACGCCAGCCAAGGCCGATTGCTCGCCGGGGAATATTGGTACCGAAGGCCCGGATACCATCCTCTGTGACACAGACAATGATGCCGCCGGTGCCGACGTAGACGCACTTGGTGGTGACGATGTACTCAACCTTGATGGCGGCACCATTGGTATCGCCAATGCGGGCACTGGTGATGACCAGATCAACGTCAATGGTGCAGTGATCGAGACCAACCTGTTCACGGGAGATGGCAACGACACGGTGATTGTGGAAAACCGCGATTCGCAGATTGGTAATTTCTTTAACGGCGGTTTGGATACCGGCGATGGGGACGACCGTATCGAGATATACGACGGCCTGACCTTTCGCCTGAACGCAGGTGCTGGCGACGATTCTCTGCTGCTCGACGGCGGCTTCATATTCGAAATCGCGAACATGGGCGCTGGCGACGACACGTTTTATTACGACGAGGGCATTATCAACCACTTTGTGGGAGGCAGCGGCTCCGATTACCTGGAGATTGACGCCCGCGCCTTCGACGAGGAAGACACCATACTCGACGGCGGCGACGATGCCACAGCAGACGACGGTGATATCGACACGCTGCGCTTCAAACTCGATCACCTGCTTGATGGCAGCAAGCTGTTGAATTGGGAGAACCTGATTATCAACGGCAGCTCCAAGCTGCGCATGTTCAACGATCTGACCGTCGGTGGCGGGCGCAGCGGAGGCGAATCACTTGGGCTGGACATCCGTTTCGGCGGCATTCTGGAACCGACCGATACGGAGTTTTCCATCTTTGGCGACGTGCAAAATGCCGGCACCCTCGACCTGGAAAACGGCGTCTTCAATCAGCTCAATATCGCCACCCATGACGACGGACGTTTTGGCTCTTATCATGGTCGCGACGGACGCCTGTGGATGGATACGCAACTCGCAGGCGACAACGCACCAAGCGATTTTCTCTCCATCGCCGGCAATGCGAGCGGGCGCACCTTCGTCGGTATTTTCAACCTAGGTGGAAATGGCGCGCTCACCGTTGGCGATGGCATTCCCATCATCCAGGTTGAAGGCAATAACCCGCGGAGTGCCTTTACCCTCGCACCAGACTACACAGGTTTTGATGGGCGCTCGGCGATTGTCGGCGGCGCCTATGGTTACACATTGCACCGGGGCGGCATCGATGGCGGCAGCAATGACACCTGGTTCCTTCGCTCCACGATCAGCAATCCGTTCAATGGCAGCGGTAACTTAATCCCGCGCTGGCAACCAGGCGCCGTGCTCTACGAAACCTATGCCCAGTCCATTCGCCGCATGAACACACCAACCACGTTGCGCAAGCGCGTGGGTAATCGTTTCTGGGCCGGCACCAGTTTCAGGGATCGCGGCACCTGCTGTTACGGCGAGGCCGTAGAACGCACCATCGACGGCGGCGGCTGGTGGATGCGTTTGAACACCGAGTACAACGACAATGCGCCAGAGGGATCTACCGCACACGCCGAGTGGCAGCAGGACTTCGGCCAGGTACAAATCGGTAGCGACTTTTCTTTCGATCCTGCGGTGTACTACGGCCGCATGATGCTCGGCGTGTTCGCCCAGTACGGCAGTGGCAGCACCGAGCTCGACAGTTTCTTTGGCCGCGGCGATATCGATACCGATTACTTCGGTGTCGGCGCTTCGCTGACCTGGCACGGCAGTCAGGGCAGTTATGCCGATATACAGGCCCAGTTCAACTGGTTCGACTCAGACCTGTATTCCAGCGAACTCTGGTACCTGGGCAAAGACAATGACGCTGTCGGATTTAATTTTTCCGTCGAAGGCGGGCACAGTCTCAAACTGTGTGACTTCTACTCCCTCACCCCGCAATTGCAACTCGCGTTCACCGCTGAAGACATCGACGATAACCAAGACCCCTACGGCGCCAGCATGACGGACGCGGAAAATCAGGGGGGCTTTGCCCGGATGGGCGTCGCTTTCGAGCAACGCCTCAGCCAGCGGGTGAACCGCAATATGTACGGCAACCTGCTGCTGGAACGCATCGGCTTTTACGCCATCGCCAACACCTACTTTTATTTTGACGACCAGACTGAGGTGAAGGTATCCGGTACCTCGCTGTTTCAGGAACGGGACCAGTGGTGGGGACAAATTGGTGCGGGTTTTACCTACGACGAGTGCGGTGACGGATGCTCGGTGTATGGTGAACTGGACTACGCGACCAGCCTGAACAACCTGGGGGATAGTTACAGCGTGCAGCTGACCTTCGGTTTTCGCTACAAGTGGTAATCTGCCCTCTCTGAATCGCTCGGATATTCGCAAGTATCGAGCGCCAGCCGAATTCCCTATACTCGCCCCATGAGTGCCCAACTGCCTATCGCTACCCCGGATCACTGGGATAACTTCCTGTGGATGTTGAATACCACCGACATCGCACCGGAGTATCCACTGCCGTGGTTGCCACAGACGCGACGTCAGGCACTGGCGGAATATTTTTCAGCACCCGGAGTCCGCGCGCAACTTGAGGCTCCGCTGCTGGAAACACTGCAGCAGTGCACAAGCCACCGCCTCGGTATCTACTTCGAACAGCTCTGGGCCTTCGCTTTCACTCACCACCCGGACTACACCTTACTCGCTCGCAACCTGCCGATTCGCGCGGAGGGCAAAACGCTGGGTGAGCTCGACTTCGTGGTACGCCACCACCTCGATAACGCAGTGGAACACTGGGAGCTGGCACTCAAGTTCTACCTGCAGATAGACGAATACTGGGTGGGTCCCGGCCTCAAGGATCGCCTGGATATCAAACTGCAGCGCATGCGCGACCACCAGTTGCCGGTAGCTCTCGGCGAAACAGCCAGCGCAATCTTGCGCAATCAGGGCATTCAGCTGGACCGGCAGTGGGCGCTAATGCCCGGCCGCCTGTTCCGGCCCCTGGCGTCGCTGCCCGCACCGGATCCGCGGCCAGGAGATTACTGGTGGGCCGACCTCGCCACCTTTCGCGCCTATTTCCCCACCGCTCGCGGGGACAATCTCGATACCTGGTACCAGCTGCCCAAGTCCTGCTGGCTTGCCCCCTATCCGATGCGCATGGCTGACGGCGTACCTGCCAGTACTGAGGCAGAGCCCGAACTTAGCGAAGCGCTGCTATCCCGCGGCCCCATCTGTGTGGCGCGTACTGCGCCAGAGGGAAAACTGAGCCGCGGCTTCCTGGTGCCGGCAGACTGGCAAGCGCGTGCACTGGCATCCATTCCCTGCCAAGCCTGATAGCAACCCTCCCGGCAGCGCTGCCGCGCGCAAAGCAACGCACCACCCCCCGATCGTTCAGCCACGCCCACACAATCTTGCTTGACACAGATCAATTTATATTTACAATTTTCAGAAATTTCTGAAAGTTAAGAAGAAATCAAAACAGATGAAGCTTTCCAATCAAGCGCAGGCCTTTGTACTACATTTTGGTGAGATGGGAAGCCGCTGGGGATTCAATCGCACAGTCGGCCAGATGTTCGCCCTGCTGACCATCCACAATGAGCCGGTAAATGCCGACCAGTTGGCGGAGGCACTGAAAATCAGCCGTGGCAACGTGAGCATGGGCCTCAAGGAATTGCAGGCCTGGCGGCTGATTGAACTGCATCATCAGCCCGGTGACCGGAAGGACTACTTTACCGCAGCGGGCAGTATCTGGGATCTGGCGCGCACCGTCTTCGAGGAGCGGCGCAAACGGGAGCTGGACCCGACCCTCACCCTCCTGCGCCAGCTGCTGCTCACCGAACCGCGGGACGAACAGGAAAGCGTCGCACAAGAAAAAATCCAGGAGGTGTACAGCCTGCTGGAAATGCTCGACCAGTTTGCCAATACACTCAGCAAGCTGGATGAAAAAGACCTGCTCAAGCTCATGAAACTCGGTTCTGGGCTGAACAAGTTGCTGGACCTTAAATCCAAAGCCACCGGGTCCAGCGCAAAGAAAAATTCAACACGCAAATAGTCACTGCCAAGCTCGCCAGTTTTACAACCCGGGCGTGCGGCACCGGGCTAAACATCGCCGCACGCTGTTACAGGCTGCGGCCACCCCGGTCGCGGCTGCTCTCTAGAGGTGCCCATGCTGGATACACTGCTGCTCTCCCGAATACAGTTTGCTGCCAATATCAGCTTTCACATTCTATTCCCCACCATCACCATCGCACTCTGTTGGATTCTGGTCTTTTTTAAACTTCGCTTCGATTTCACCAGTGATCCGGTGTGGATGCGTGCATATCGCTTCTGGGTAAAGGTTTTCGCGCTTACTTTTGCCCTTGGAGTTGTCAGCGGAATCACCATGTCGTTCCAGTTCGGCACCAACTGGCCAGGGTACATGGAAACGGTGGGTAACATTGCCGGACCGCTATTGGGCTATGAAGTACTGACCGCATTCTTCCTCGAAGCGACATTTCTCGGCATCATGCTATTCGGCATCAAGCGCGTGCCCAGTAAAGTCCACACATTTTCTGCACTCATGGTGGCAATAGGCACCACACTCTCCGCCTTCTGGATCCTCGCACTCAATTCCTGGATGCAAACACCCACCGGGCACGAGATGCGCGACGGTGTTGCCCATGCCGTTAGTTGGATGGAGATCATCTTCAATCCCTCTTTCCCCTATCGACTAACGCATATGCTGCTGGCCTCGGGCCTTACTGCCGCCTTTTTTGTCTGTGGTATTTCTGCCTACCGTATCCTCAAAGGTGACCCAAAGCTGGCGCCGCGGTTGGCACTGAAAACCGGCCTGATCGTCGCCGCCATACTGGCCCCGATTCAGGCTTTCGTCGGCGACGCCCACGGACTCAACACCTTCAAGTACCAGCCGCAAAAGATTGCCGCGATGGAAGGGGTGTGGGAGACAGAAGACGGCGCGCCATTATTGCTGTTCGCCATCCCCAACGAAGAAACTCGCAGCAATGACTTCGCCATTGGCATCCCGAAACTAGCCAGCCTGATTCTCACGCACAAACCCGACGGCAAAATTCTTGGGCTCAACGAGTTCCCCAACGACCATCCTCCGGTAGCGCCAATGTTCTTTGGCTTCCGCATCATGGTGGGCATGGGAGTTCTTATGCTAATCACCGCGTGGACAGGCTGTTACTTCCTATACCGCAAAAAAACGCTACCGACAGCCTATCTAAAGTGGCTTGTGGTGATGACCTTTGCCGGCTGGGTGGCAACCCTTGCGGGCTGGTATGTTACCGAGATCGGGCGGCAGCCATGGCTGGTCACCGGCATATTAAGAACGGCGGATGCAGTCACACCAATTGCACCAAAAAACGTTGCACTCTCACTCGCACTCTATCTCACCACCTACGCAGTATTAATGTGGGCGTATATCCACACCCTGAAACGCATGGCGCTCAAGGCGGTCACCGTGGAAGAATTTGAAACCGCTGAACCCAGAGCGCACGGCAACCTGCCGAATGTACCAAAGGCAAAAGTCGACACCAGCGGAGGTGTGGCATGAACGAGATCATCAATAATGGGAGCGACTGGCTACCCGTGGTATTTATTGGCTTGATGGGACTCGCGGTGCTGGCTTACGCGGTTCTCGACGGGTACGATCTCGGCGTGGGTATCCTGCTGCCGATGGGCGAGCAGGATGAACCCGAACGCGACACCATGATCGCATCCATCGGCCCGTTCTGGGATGCCAACGAAACCTGGCTGGTGCTCGCCGTCGGTATTCTGCTCATCGCCTTCCCTTCGGCCCACAGTCTTATTCTCATGCACCTGTATATTCCAGTGGCGTTGATGCTAGTTGGGCTGATTATGCGCGGCGTTGCGTTCGACTTCCGCGCCAAGGCCGCAGTGGATCACAAACTCACCTGGGACCGCACCTTCAAAATCGGCTCGCTGATCACAACCCTTACCCAGGGCTATATGCTTGGGCAGTACGTCATGGGCTTTGACTACAGTGTGTCTTCGCTGCTGTTCTGCCTGTTGTCAGCGTTGGGGGTTACTGCGGCATACAGCTACATCGGCGCCACCTGGCTGGTATTGAAAACCGAGGGAGAGCTGCAAACGCGTGTAATACGCTGGGCGCGTCGCGCAGGCCGCGCCGCACTGCTCGGGGTTATCTCGGTTAGTATCATCAACCCGCTGGTTAACCCCGGCGTATTTGACCGCTGGTTTAACTATCCACTGGTAATGTTTGTACTGCTGATCCCGGCGATATGTTTCCTGGGCTTTATCTTTAACGATATCCTGCTGAAACGCCTGCCGAAAGACAACGACCGGCACAGCGCGCTACCGTTTTTTATCACCACGATTATTTTCACCCTGTGTTTCAGTGGTATCGGCTTCAGCTTTTATCCGTATATCGTGCCCGGTGAGCTCACCATTTGGGAAGCCGCTAGCGCGCGCAACTCGCTGCAGTTCATCCTCGTCGGCGCGCTTATCGTAATACCGCTGATCTTGCTGTACACCGCTTTTTCTTATCATGTGTTCAGAGGTAAAGCGACGCAGTTGGATTACCACTAAATAAAAAAGGGGCTTCCAACCGGAAGCCCCTTTTTCGTTACCGCGGTTGACAGGCTTAGTTGCCAGCCGCAAGCGTGCGATCAAAAAAGTCCTTCATCATCTGGTACCAGTGCTTGCGGGTTTCCTTGCCACGCAGGCTGTGCTTTTTGCCCGGGTAGGTCATCAGTTCAAACTGCTGGCCATTATCCTGCAGCTGCTTGATCAGCTTGGTGGTGTTGGTGAACAGGACGTTGTCGTCCGCCATACCGTGATAAATCAGCAGCGGGCCCTTCAGGTTTTCCGCGTAAGGGAATACAGAAGAAGCCTCGTACGCTTCCGGTACCTGATTCGGGTTACCCATGTAGCGCTCGGTATAGTGGGTATCGTAAAGCCCCCAGTCGGTTACCGGCGCACCGGAAATGCCCGCTTTGAAATAATCCCCGGCCTTGAACATGGTCATCAGAGCCATATAGCCACCGTAGCTGTGGCCGAACACACCGATGCGCTCAGCATCAATAAACGGCAATGTGCGCAGGAACTTCACACCGGTAACCTGGTCTTCCACTTCCACGCCACCCATCTTCTGGAAGATCGGGTCTTCAAATTTCTTGCCGCGATTAGCAGAGCCACGGTTATCCAGGGTAAATACCACATAGCCCTGCTGCGCCATGAACTGATTAAACGGCCTGTCCCAACTGTTGGTTACCAACTGCGCGTGTGGGCCGCCATACAGGAACACCATGGTCGGGTAGGTTTTCTTCGGGTCGAAGTCCGCCGGCTTGTACATCCGGTAGTGCAGGGTGTGGCCTTCAGGTGCGGTAATTTCGCCAAACTCGGGCTCGATCCAGTCGGACATATACGGGTGCAACGGATGCCCCTTTTCAACCTTGTTTTCCTGCAGCCAGGTCACGCGTTTGCCATCGGTACCGTGCAGGCTCACCTGAGGCGGCGTGGTCGGATTGGAATAGGTGTCGATGTAACCGGACGCATCACCGGCAAACGCAAACGTGTGCATGCCAGCGCGGGAAGAAACCTTTTCGATCTTGCCGCTGCCTTCCAGATCGGTCACATACAGGTGACGCTCCAGCGGCGTATCTTTACGACCGGAGAAATACACCTGGCGGGACTGTTCATCCAGCGCTTCCAGCTCATCTATTGCCCACTCACCACGGGTCAGCTGGGCCAATTGCTTGCCATCAAAGTCGTACAGGTAAAGGTGCTTGAAGCCATCCTTTTCCGAAGACCAGATAAAACGCTCACTATCTTTCAGGAAGCGCAAGTCATCAAACAGGTTCACCCAGGTATCGCTGGACTCCACCAGCACGTCGCGGGTCTCGCCACTGGGGATATTCACAAAACGCAGCGCTAGTTGCTGCTGGCTACGGTTCTGCCACTGGTAAGACAGCAGGTTGTCACGGGCCCACTTTACCCGTGGGATATAAATATCCTGGTCCTTGCCAAGATCCAGCCACTGGGTCTTGCCACTGTCCAGGTCCAGCACCCCCAGCTTGACGGTCACATTGGGGCGGCCGGCCGCAGGGTAGCGCTGGCTGATCATTTCGATACGGTCCGCATAGATTTCGCTGCGGGTTACCTCGTCGACCGGGCTCTCGTCCACCTGCAAATAGGCAATGCGCTTTTCATCCGGTGACCACCAGTAGCCGGTCATGCGGCCCATTTCTTCCTGCGCCACAAATTCGGCCATGCCGTTTTTGATCGGACCCTTGCCGTCAGTGGTTAGCTGGCGCTCTTTACCGGTTTCCAGGTCAACCACATAAATATTCTGGTCGCGAATAAACGAAACAAAGTTGCCTTTGGGAGAAACCCGCACATCGGTTTCAAAAGCCTCGGTCTCGGTCAGGCGCTTGGACTTGCCGTCGTTCAATGCGTAATAGAAAACATCACCGGCCAGCGGGAATAGCAGCGACTTGCCATCTTTTGACCAGCTGTACTCCATGATGCCACTGCCAAAGATACGCTGGCGTTCACGACGGGCCTTTTCTTCGTCGGAAAGTTTTTCCTCACCCTGATGCAGCGAATCGGAGTCGACCAGCACACGGGTTTCGCCATCCTGCAGACTGTACTCCCACAGGTCGTAGCGGTTGTAGTCGTTCTCGCGGCCTTTCAGGAACGTCACGCGGCTGCCGTCCGGGGAATACTGCAGGGCACGGGGGCTGGTTCCGCTCAAGGCGGGGTCGGAGAATATTCGATCAATAGTTAGCTTTTCCGCGGACGAATATCCGGGGAAACCGGCGATCAGTAGAGACAGGACGAGACGCTTCATAACCACTTCAACATAAACAAATTTGTGTCAGCAAAATGACACAAAACCGGCGTGATTTGTAGCTTTTGAGCACATACTGCCAGCCATGCCTCATGGGTCTCAGCAATCACTTCTATACTCGCAATTGTGCCAGGCAGCCTTCCCGACGAAGGATTTTTGAGGTAACTGGGCCAGCATGGGTACCGGGCCGCTGGACGATGTGTAAGCGCCAGCCAACCCTGAATTGAGTCACAGATGAAGGCATCAGTCATACTGGACATTTGACAAAGATCGTTTACATGCCAAGAATCCTTAGTCATTATTTGGAAAAAATAAGACCATAACGAAAAGAAGACCGTCAGTGATGGCAAAAACTTACCTGCGAATCGACATAGTCTCCGATGTTGTCTGTCCCTGGTGTGTCATCGGATTCAAGCGCCTGGAACAGGCCCTTGCCAAGTTCCCCGGGCAGTTTGAACCCAACTTCGTCTGGCACCCATTCGAGCTGAACCCACAAATGCCAGAGGCCGGTGAGAACCTGCGCGAGCATATGGTCGCCAAGTACCAGATTTCTCCGGAAGAAAGCCTCGAGAGCAGGGAGCGCCTGAAAGAAATTGGCTCGGCGCTCGGTTTCGACTTCAATTTCTCCGACGAGATGCGGATCTACAACACAAACCATGCCCACAGGTTACTGCATTGGGCCGAGCCAACCGGGCGCCAAACCGAGCTTCAAATGCGCCTGTTTGAGGATTACTTCACCCACGGTAAAAACCTCAATCACGAACGTGTACTGCTGGATGCGGTCGACAGCGTGGGACTGAACCGCGAAGAAGCCTCGGCTGCACTGCACGACGCCGCCATCAAACGACAAACACTCGCCCGCGAAGAGCAATTACTGATGCAGGGTATTAGTGGTGTTCCTCTGTTCATGTTCAACCATGACTACGCCATCAGCGGAGCCGAGGAGACCAGTGTATTTGAAGCCCAGCTGCAGCAGCTCGCAGAATCCGGTAACTAACCAAACTCCACACCCTTCGGGTTAACATTCGTTTACGCATCTTTACCCGGCGGGTGCCAACTCTCTCCCCCCATTCATGGTCATAAAGGTCTCACAATTCAGGAGACACCATGAAACACGCTTACGCCGTGGCCGCGCTGGCCGCACTTGGCACCCTTGCAGGCTGCACCTCCACACCGAAAGCTCCACCCGTATTCTCGGAAGCCTTTATCACCAACATCACCGAACAGGGCAACCGCATGTTCACCTACACCGCCGAGGTAAATACCGGCGACAGACAGCGCCGACCAAGTGGTCCTGCCGATGGTCGACGCGGCGGTAAAGGAGGGGGCAAAGGAGGCGGAAAGGGCGGCATGAGTGGTGGCGGAATGGGAGGGCCGAGCAGCGGAATGCAACAGCAAGGGCGCGGGAATCCGGAGAAGGCAGCACGCGAGCGGCTTGAGGAAATTCTCGCGGAGACTCACTACTGCCCCCACGGCTGGTTTGTGATTGAACAAACCAACTTGCAGGGTTCTGTGGAAGTCCGCGGAGAGTGCCGGGCAAGATAAGAAGACTAGGCGGGAAACTCAGGCGAGAGCTCTTGGCAAGCACCAAGAGCTCGAACACCACTATTCGTGGGCTAACAAGAAATCCGCGTGAAAACGCAGGTGCTGCTCGATAAACGACGCAATGAAAAAGTAACTGTGGTCGTATCCCGCATGGTACTCCAGACGCAGCGGGTACTGGGCCGCACTTGCCGCAGCCTTCAGGGCCTCCGGCTTCAGCTGCTCTTCGAGAAACTGATCATCTTCACCCTGGGACACGAGTATCGGCAGCTGCTCACTCGCGTGCGCCAGCAGCTCTGTCGTATCGTATTCCTGCCACTTGGATTTATCTGGCCCCAGGTACGCCCCCAACGCCTTCTCACCCCAAGGACACGCCATGGGGTTGCAAATAGGACTGAATGCGGATGCCGAGGTGTAGCGCTTGGGGTTTTTCAGCGCGATGGTCAGTGCACCATGCCCACCCATGGAGTGACCGCAGATTGCACGGCGCTCACTTACCGGGAAATGCGCCTCGATCAGGCCCGGCAACTCATCCACCACATAGTCGTACATGCGGTAGTGCGCGCGCCAGGGCTCCTCAGTGGCGTTCACATAAAACCCGGCGCCCTGCCCCAGGTCGTAACCCGGGTCATCCATCACGTCGTCCCCACGAGGGCTGGTGTCAGGAATCACCAGCACAATGCCGAGCTCCGCCGCCATACGCTGTGCACCGGCCTTCTGAGAGAAGTTTTCGTCACTACAGGTGAGGCCAGACAACCAGTACAGCACCGGAAAGCGCTGATCCTTTTCCGCCTGTGAGGGCAGAAAAACCGAAAAGCGCATGGCACAGTCCAACACGCTAGAGCGATGCGTGTACTGGCACTGACTGCCGTCGAAACACTGCGTCTTGCTGACAAGTTCTAGAGTCATCGACAATCCTCACGCGTAGTGGATAACACTGCGGATACTTTTACCCTCATGCATCAGGTCAAAAGCTTCGTTAATTTTTTCCAGCGGCATGGTGTGGGTAATAAAGTCATCGAGCTTGAATTCACCGGCCAGATAACGTTCCACATAGTCAGGCAACTGTGAGCGCCCCTTCACACCGCCAAAGGCCGTGCCGCGCCAGACGCGCCCGGTAACCAGCTGGAACGGACGGGTGCAAATTTCCTTGCCAGCCCCGGCCACACCGATAATCACTGATTCGCCCCAACCCTTGTGACAGCACTCCAGCGCCGAGCGCATCACATCCACATTACCGATACACTCGAAGGAATAATCCACACCACCATCGGTAAGCTCAACGATCACATCCTGAATTGGCTTGTCGTAGTTCTTTGGATTGATACAGTCGGTGGCACCGAGCTTTTTCGCCAGCTCAAATTTTCCTTCGTTAATATCGATAGCAATAATCCGCCCGGCTTTTGCCAGCCTTGCACCAATAATCGTGGCCAGACCAATACCACCCAGGCCAAATACGGCAACACTCGCCCCCTCTTCCACTTTTGCGGTATTGGCCACAGCGCCCATGCCGGTGGTAACACCACAACCCAGCAGGCAAATTTCCTCCAGCGGGGCACTCTTATTGACCTTGGCGACGGAAATTTCCGGCAGCACCGTGTATTCGGAAAAAGTAGAAGTTCCCATGTAATGGAACACGGGCTTACCGTTGACGGTAAAACGCGATGTGCCATCCGGCATCAGGCCTTTACCCTGGGTGGCACGGATCTTCTGGCAAAGATTGGTTTTTCCCGACAGGCAGAATTTGCACTCGCCGCACTCGGGGGTATACAGCGGAATAACATGGTCGCCCACCGCCACACTGGTAACCCCCTCGCCAATAGACTCGACGATGCCACCACCCTCGTGGCCAAGAATCGCCGGAAACACGCCCTCCGGATCAGCGCCAGACAGCGTAAACGCGTCGGTATGACAAACCCCGGTAGCCAACAGTCGAATACGCACCTCGCCCGCCTTGGGCGGCGCCACCACAACTTCCTCAATCGACAACGGCTCTCCAGCCTTCCACGCAACCGCTGCCTTACACGTTATGGGCTCTGCTGACATACCTTTTCTCCTGGGCTATGGGTGTATCGTCCTGACAATCGCATCCAGCTTATCAGATCTGAATAAAGAATCTGCGCCGCACAACGCATTCAAATAGTGCAAAGGTGCGCACCAACTTATTCCTCGCACATATTTGGCGCACCAGGTCAGTGCCGATAGCCCGCAAAAGTGCCTGAATGGCGCAGTATTCGTTAACAATTAACTTGGCCCGTTCCTTGCTGGTGCAAGTGCAATGAAAACAAGAACCAATAAGGCTTAACGATGATGACCGACCACCAGTGGCTAATGACCTCTCAGGCGCTGAACACCCTGCGCAAACTGCGCAAGCGTATTCAGGCAGAGTTTGATATCACCCTGCGCTTTTCCGATTTCGACTTCGAATCACACCTCGCCGCATTAAAACACCGCACTCAGGACGAGCAGAGCCGTGCGCTAGTTGCCGAACTGGAAGGCCTGCGCGGCAGCCCCTTCCAGACCGATGATGAAGGAGCGCCGCGCCTGTATCGGGGACGCCAGGTACTGGTTGAAGAGGAGAAAAAGCAAGACATCTACGAGATGATTTATGGCGATGAACTGGCGCTACACGGTGGGCAGGACAAGAAGCCGGATACCCCGGTGAAGATGTACCGCGGGCGCGCAGTCAGCAGCTGACAATCGTCCATTAGGAACCCGTCCCCACCGGCCCTAATATTCAGCGGTAAAACCGAGAAAAACAGAGGTAACCGCCATGTCAAAAGCCTGGGTTCTGGTAGCCAATCATACTCACGCCCGCCTGTTTGAGGCGGAAAAACGCGCGGGGACCCTCAACGAGATAGAAACACTGGTATACCCGGAAGGGCGGATGAAGGGGCACGAATTGCTCAGTGACGCACCCGGGCGTACCTTCGACAGCCGCGGCGATGGCCGCCACGCCATGGAAGGGCCAAATGTGCGTAAGCAAGGCGCCAAGCGCTTCGCCAAAGACATTGCCCACACCCTGGAAAAGGGCCGCCAGCAAGGCCGCTTTGACCGCCTCTACATCGTCGCCGAACCCTCGATGGCCGGTAACCTGCGCCTCTCCATGAGCTCCCCTTGCCTGGCAAGTATTGCCGGCGAGGCGCGCAAAAACCTGACGAAGAGCGATACCGAGGAAATTCGCGCGCAGCTGCCCATGTGGCTATAGCCGTCAGCCCGCAGACGGGCGGTCCTCGCTTTCGCTCCTGCAGCGTCTAGCACCTAAAATGGTTACGGAAAACCTTACCCACCACCGGGCCAAGACGCCCGGTGGCGGCAATTGATTTGTTATCGCCACCCTGAGACCATGCCACCCAACCAGCCTGAGGCCAGGGCCCGCGCACAAGTCACACCTCCAAGGAAGCGGCATGCTACGACTGTTTCAAATCCAGCACGGCAAAATCAAAGAAACCTACTCCGGAAGCGACTATCGCAGCCAGCCCCTTGAGGACGCCGCCTGGATTGACCTGCAGGAACCGGAAGAACAAGAGCGCGACCTGCTGGAACATCTGCTGCGTACCGAACTGCCGGAATCCGAAGACGTCGACGAACTGGAGTCTTCCGCGCGCTACTTCATCGATTCCGCAGGCATCCACGTTCACTCCCTGTATCTCACCCAGAGCGAGGGCCGGCACGACACCGCGACCGCCGCATTCATCCTGCAGCCCAAGCGCCTGATCACCGTACGCGATACCGAACTGGCAGACTTCCGCCTGCTGCGTATGCGCGCGCGCCGCAATCAGGTTGAGGCACACAACGCTCAGGAGCTGTTGATCCAGCTGTTTGAGCAGAAGGTGGAAAATCTCGCCGACGCCCTGGAAGACAACTACCTGAAACTGGGGGAAGTCAGCCACCTGGTGCTGGAAGAAGAGGAAGGCAATCTCGAAGACGCGATCGATCACCTGGCCAAGCTGGAAGATTCCAACGGGAAAATCCGCCTGTGCCTGATGGATACCCAGCGCTCCATCGCTTTCCTGCAGCGCCACCTGAAAGACGACCCGGAGCTGCGCGAAGATTGCTGGGGAATTTTGCGCGACATCGACACCCTGATGTCTCACACCACCTTCCTGTTCGAAAAGATCAACTTCCTGATGGATTCCACCCAGGGCTTTATCAGCATCGAGCAGAACAAAATTATCAAGATTTTCTCCATCGCTGCGGTGGTTTTCCTACCGCCGACCATGGTCGCGAGCATTTACGGCATGAACTTCGAACACATGCCGGAATTGGAGTGGCTGCTGGGCTACCCCTGGGCACTCATGCTGATGCTGCTGGCGGGCATGGCACCCTACCTGTATTTCAAAAAGAAAGGGTGGCTCTAGGCCACCACCTGCTAACCTTAATGCGTTGGAAAGCCATAACAGGGAAGCAGGACGATAATGGCGACGGCGGGCGGTAACAATTCGGAGCAATCCACACACAAACCTTTCCACTTGCGACGCTGGCTCAGCGCGCAACAGGCCGTCGACCACCTGAATGTGCTAACGGAAGAACAACTCACCGGCGACGACCTGGCACGTCTCGCGGAAGACCAGAAACTCGACCTTTACTGGTACCGCCCGGGCCAGCAACTCAAATTCATCGACAAAACCGGCTGGAGCAATATCGAGCTCAGTGAACCCCTGCGTCTGTCTCCCCAGAACCGGGGGGACTGGCGGGCGATTGTCGGTATCTTGCGCCACCAGCCCGCCTTGCCAGCAACGGAAAACGACACCCCCACCCTGCTGGATGCCGAAGGCAACCGCCTGCGCATCACCTTTGGCTTTCACGATCGTCCCGAGCCATTCAGTGGCCGCTGGTATCCCAATTATTCCGAGCTGGTAGTTAGACGCCGGGATCTGGATAACCTGGAAAGCCAGATGCTCGCGGAAGAGGACGAGCAACCTCTGGAGGCGGGCCTGTTGCTGGACGTTATCTGGCAACTGGAACAGATGGCCATGGAAAACGGCCAAGCCCACGAACACCCCCATGATCTGAACTGGCTAACCGACGAGCTGAGCGACCGCACCAAGCTCGACCCCAGGCTGCTGGGCAAGGTCTTGAATGCAGCCGAGCGCCAGCACGCGACGCATTACTGATCGAAGACCTCCCCCACCTTTACCCTCAGCCCGTTAGCGCTAAGAGCACGAAAATCGTACAAAAAACAAACCACCAACGGGCAAATGCGATTTTTTCGAAACTTAGCGCCATGTTTTTGCGCTATTCACCGCACGCCAGCTTTTTATAATCCTCCCTAACGAATACAAACCTGCTCATACGGAGGCGTCGGAGCGTGCAGTCCCGCAACAGTAAAACCCATTACGGCTGGGTGGCCGTCACCCTGCACTGGCTGATGGCACCGGCCATCATCGGCATGTTTGTGCTCGGCTGGTGGATGGTGGACCTCTCCTATTACGACCCCTGGTACCGCCAGGGCCCGAGCATCCACAAGTCCATTGGTATTCTGCTGCTGATTCTGCTGGTGGCGCGCCTGGTATGGCGCTGGCTGAACGTATCCCCGGCTCCAGAGCCCGCGCCCCGCTGGCAACAGCAAGCGGCGAGCATTGCCCACGGTGTTTTGTATCTACTGCTGATTGCCATTTGTATTACCGGCTACCTGATTTCCACCGCCGATGGCCGCGCCATCGAGGTATTCAACTGGTTCAGCGTTCCCGCCACGCTTCAAGGATTAGAAAACCAGGAAGACATTGCCGGCGTAGTACACGAGTGGCTGGCCTGGACGCTGATTGGACTGATCGCACTGCATGCGCTGGCGGCGTTCAAGCACCACTTTGTGAACAAAGACAACACGCTGCGCAAGATGCTGGGGAAGCAACCCAGCAAGGCCGAGGCCGAGACAGATGCCCTGCAGCATGCGACAAACGGAAAGCACCTGACCCAAACACCTTGATAATTTAGCCGCTAAATCATCATTTGAACCTAGTTAACCCAGTAATAACCCTGAAACAGGAAACCCGCTCAATGAAAAAAATCGCAACCTTTTTGTTTGCCGCGCTGGTAGCCGGCTCCATCAGCACCACCGCTAACGCCGCCGAGTACAAGTTCGACACCAAGGGCGCTCATGCGTTTGTACAGTTCCGCATCAAGCACCTGGGTTACAGCTGGCTGTATGGCCGTTTCGACAAGTTCGACGGCAACTTCGTCTACGACGAAGCCAAGCCCGAAGCGTCTACCGTGCAGGTAACCGTGGACACCACCAGCCTGAACAGCAACCACGCCGAGCGCGACAAGCACTTGCGCGGTAAAGACTTTCTGAATGTTGCGGACTTCCCCACCGCCACCTTCAAGAGCACCAGCTTTGAACCCAATGGCGAAGGCAAGGCGCTGCTGAAGGGCGACCTGACCCTGCACGGTGTTACCAAGCCGATCACCATCGACGTGACCGAGATTGGCGGCGGCCAGGACCCGTGGGGCGGCTACCGTCAGGGCTTCACCGGCACCACCGAATTCAAACTGAAAGACTTCGGTATCGACTACGACCTGGGCCCTGCGTCTCAAACCGTAGAGATGATTCTGGATGTTGAAGGTATTCGCCTTTAACCACCCGCCTCAACCAAATACAAAAAAGCCCGGCTTAATGCCGGGCTTTTTCTTTATGCATTTACTGTGCGTGCAACCGTCGCTCGGGCCAACAGCTGGCCCACCCCATACACGACAAGACCCATTAAAATTCCGGGCATCCCTTCATAGATGTGTGCGTGCCAGCCAAGCCAACGCCAACCCAGTGCCGTCGCCAGTCCCAATAAACTCATTATGATGGCCAGCTTCTGTGAAGGGCGACCACCGGCGGCCAGAACCATCAACAACGGTGCAAAAGCGGAAGACAGTGCAGACCAGCTCATCACCACCAGGCTAAATACACTTTGTTCGTTTAACAGCGCCCAAGCCACCGCCAGCGAAGTAATGGCGACCGTCGCCAACTTAAGGATCCGGGTGCTCTCCGTGCGCTCAGGAAGGAGATCGTGGGTCAGTGCTGCAGAGCAACTCAGAACAAGTGAGTCGGCGGTGGACATGGTGGCAGCAAAAATACCTGCCAGAATCAATCCAACCAATACCGGCGACAGTAATTCCATCGCCATCATCGGAAGCGCTAGTTCCGCATCAAATGCACCCGACTCACTGAGAAGAATTCGCGATAACATGCCCACACCGGTGGCCATCCCATAAAATAAGATGAACCACAGGTAATACCAACAGCGTGCGCGCACCATGTTACCCACATCATCCAACGCCATAAAACGCACCATGACATGAGGTTGCCCCACCACAGAAATACCCGCAAATACCCAGCTCATTACAAACAACGCAGCCCCCCCAATGCCGGGTATTAACAAGTCGCTGGGGTACCAGTTTAAGAACCCCGGCACCTGCCCCATGGCACTCCAAGCGGCACCAACACCGCCAACGGATTGGGTTGCCACAACCAGCACTGTGGCCATCGCCAGCACCATCACTAGCGACTGGGCCACGTCAGTCCAAATAGACGCGCGGATGCCGCCGGCAAGACAGTAAGCCGCGACAATCACACCGCCGATAACCGCACCACTCCAGATAGGCAAGTCCAGCACCACATACAGTGCCTTGCTACCAGCCACCAGCTGCGCACTGGCATAGGCAAGCAGAAATAGCAGAGAAAGTATGCCGGCCAGTCTCTGCCAGGCGCCAAAGCGTGTACCCTGCCAGCAAGCGAGCACACCGGCATAGCTTGATTCACCACTGCGCTTTGCCGCCTGACGCAGGTTGCGATGTATCCATAGGGAGCCGAGGAAATCACCGAGAATCCAGCCAACCATTAACCAAATAGAGGCAAGGCCGGTGACATAGGTGTAGCCGATGACACCGATAAACATGTAGCCGCTGTTATTGGTGGCCACGGCTGAGAGCCCCACCAGCATTGGTGACACATCGTGGCTTGCCAGATAATAGTCACTTTTGGTACCGCGACTTTTCCGGTAAGAGCTAATTCCCACTGCGGCAAACAGGGAAAGAAAGAACAAAAAACTGATTAGCACGGCTAGCCTCTTAAAACAGCAATACGATCGCTAGTGGTTATTATTGCGGCTGTTAAACACTGCTTGGACAAGCCGTTCTAGGAAAGCGCCGCCAGCAGCACTGGCGGCCAAACAAAAACGAGAGAATCAGGCTGCGCAGATGGCTTCGCCATGCTCATGCACTTCCACCAGTGCGGCGTGCAAACTCTTAACCGCAACCTCGTAATGACTCTCGTCAATCACGAACTGCATATCAACCTGACGCATGGACTGGTGCACCGCGAGAATGCTGATACCGGATTGCGCCAATGTACCAACGGCGCCGGACAGCATGCCGGGCACTTTCATGTCACTGCCGATGGCAGAAACCACTGCAACTTTACGTACCTGCAGATCGCAGTCCGGGAATTGTTCACCAATCACCTTTTTAATTCGCTTTACGGTCTTCAGGTTACTGCTCAGATAATATGTGATGGTGTTGGCGTTGGTATCTTTGGTCACTACTGCACCCTTAAACCGGGCGATAATGCCGTTGATCACACCGTCGTAGCTAGTGAGGCTACCCATCATGTCCTGGTCGAAGCACTCCACCGCGTAAATGCCTTTACGCCCGGCGATGATTTCCACCCGCGGTGTATCACTAACGTAATCACCGGTCACCAACGTGCCGCGGTGTTCCGGCTCAAAGGTATTCATGACGCGCAGCGGGATTTCCTTCTGGCGCAGCCCCTTGGCCGCGCGCGGGTGGATGGCCTCCATTCCCAGGTTGGCCAGTTGATCGGCCACATCGTAATTGGTGCGGCCAATGGGTACCGCCTGCTCTTCACCGACCAGACGAGGGTCGGCACTACTGAGGTGATACTCTTTGTGGATAATTGCTTCACTGGCACCGGTAATAGCCGCGATACGGCTGAAGGTCATTTCACTATAGCCACGGGCGAAGGTTTTCATCAGCCCCTCAGCAGTGTGTGCATAACCAGTCGCTATGGGAAGTTCATTATCGAAGTCCACACCCGCAAAGGCTCGCTCGATACGCTGATCGAGAGTCAGGTGCTCGCCGTCGCGCCAACCGGTCAGGTCTACAAAACGGGCATTCACACCTTCCTGCCGTAGCAGCTGTGCCATGTTCCAGGCACTGTGCGCCTCACCCAAACTGGCAAGCATTTCCCGAACCACATCCAGGTGGCCCTCAAGGGCAAAGTGGCCGTGCTGGCAGACTCGCTCCAGGTCACCAAGACAATTGGCGGTGTCATTCAAACGCTCAGCAATAAACCCGTTGGCCTTAGCCAGGGTCACTTCATCAGTGAACAGCTGAGCGTTCAGCTCTTCCATATGTACGCGCAAGGCGGCTATCGCATCAGACCATTCGCGCTCATCATCGGCGCCGGCAAACAACGCAAAAATTCCCGGGCGGCCGGATTTCTTATGTTCCAGCAGCATATCGGTAATACCGCCGTACGCAGATACCACGAACACACGCCCGTACAAACCTTCCGTTTCTGCCTTGCCGTTTTTTAAAATGATGTTGTCACGTACTGCGGGGTAGTCGCTCATGGACGTACCACCGATTTTTTCAACCGTATGTGCCTTCATGGATTCCTTGCTTTTACCGCGTTCAAACTTCCGATTTAAGCCAATGTCATTTGCGAAGGTGGCGTCTCGGCCGTCGCACCAAAACTCCGCTGCTGTATTCTGCATAGCCAGTGGATAACAGGGCGTCTATTTTACGTCCATCACCTCTTCCGCTTGCAGCTCATATGCACCTTCTGCATTGTGTACTTCCTTGCCGTTGAGTGGCGGGTTAAACACACAGGCCATTTTCATCTCCGACTTTGCCTTGAGCACATGCTTGTCATTCTTATCCAATATGTAGATCGTGCCCGGGGTAATTTCATGTACCACGCCATCGGCTTCCGCCATAACCGAACCCTCGCCGGAGATACAGTAAACCGATTCCAGATGGTTCTGGTAATGCAGGTTCAGGTTCGCACCTTCGTAAATCGTGGTGATGTGGAAAGAAAAACCCATATTGTCGTTCTTCAGTAGAAGGCGGGTGCTTTCCCAACCTTCAGATACAACGCGGCGGTCTGTCTGTTCGGCTTCTTGTAGCTTTCTTACAATCATTTCTATCTCTGTCTCAATTCTTTGATCGAATCTAATATTCGGATTTAAGCTGCACCGGCCAGTGTTTGCTCTTCGAACTCAGTGGCAAAGAAATTACGCTCTACCGGCACACCTTCGCCTTTCACGGCCTTGGACACGGCAGCCTCGATGATATCCAATGCTCGGGTCAGGTTGGCATCGGTAATAGTCAGTGGGCAAAGGGTTTTCACCACATGGTCATCAGCGCCACTGGTTTCGATCACCAGACCGTTGCGGAAGGCTTCCGAGGTGATTTTGTCCGCCAAGTCGCCACTGACGCAGTTCAGTCCGCGGAACATGCCGCGGCCGCGCGTGGTCATGTTGCCATCACCGTACTTATCGACAATGCGCTCCAGGCGCTGCTCAATGTACTCACCCTTACGCAGCACATCGCGCGCAAAAGTATCGTCACTCCAGTAATGATTGATGGCAGCCGCAGCAGTAACGAAGGCCAGGTTGTTGCCACGAAATGTACCGTTATGCTCACCGGGCTTCCATTGATCCAGATCCGGTTTCATCAACACAACCGCAAACGGTAAGCCATAGCCACTAAGCGATTTGGACATGGTGACGATGTCCGGGACAATACCGGCCTCTTCAAAACTGAAGTAACTGCCAGTACGGCCACAGCCCGCTTGAATGTCATCAACGATCAGTAGTACATCGTGCTTGGTACATACAGACTGCAGGTTACGCAGCCACTCGATACTGGCCGCATTGATGCCGCCCTCACCCTGCACCGTCTCCACCAGTACTGCTGCGGGGTGGTCAATACCGCTAGAAGAGTCACTCAGGACCTTATCCAGATATGCGGTGGTATCGATGCCGTCACCCAAATAGCCCTCGTAAGGCATACGGGTAACACCGCTCATACTCACACCCGAGGCGCCGCGATGATGGGAATTACCGGTAGCAGCCAGAGCAGCCAAACTGCATCCGTGAAAACCGTTGGTAAAGGAGATTATATTTTCGCGGCCTTTGTATTTGCGCGCAATCTTCAGCGCTGCTTCCACCGCATTGGTACCAGTAGGGCCAGTGAACTGCACCACATAGCTCAGGTTACGTGGCTGCAAAATTTTCTCGGAGAACACCTCCAGAAACTCACGCTTGGCCTTGGTATGCAGGTCCAGTCCGTGAGTAATACCGTCTTGCTGAATGTAATCCAGCAGTGCTTCCTTAAACACAGGATTGTTGTGGCCATAATTCAGGGTGCCTGCACCGGCGAGGAAGTCCAGATACTGATTGCCCTCCTCATCGTACAGGTACTCCCCTTGAGCCTTATTAAACACCCGCGGGAAAGCGCGGGCATAGCTCATGACTTCGGACTCAATCTCATCAAAGATTTTCACAAGGCAACCTTTATTTGGTGGTTGGTTTTAAATACTGGAACAGAAATTCGGGCGGAGCACTCAGCGCATGGATTCTGCTGGCGCAATGGGGCCGATGCGTACCAACAGCTCACTGTCATGCGCACCGTTGAAGTGGCGATCGCGGTCAAACATCACTGAATCGCACAAACTCGCCTGCAGCTTGGCTGCGAGACTACGAAATAACGCCCAAGAGGCGGCATTGTCTGGCGTAATGGTGGTTTCAAGGTGAGTGACCGAAGCACAGGCGGTGCGCGACAGGATTTCTCGGAGCATGCGGCCAGCTAGGCCTTCACCGCGGCCGCGCTCTGCTACCGCCACCTGCCAAATAAACAAGGTGTCAGAACGGTCAGGAAGGATGTAACCGGAGATGAACCCAACCAGCTCACCATCGCGCTCCGCGGCAACACTGGTCTGGGAAAAGTGGGTAGCCTGCAACAAATTGCAGTATAGGGAGTTGGTATCCAGCGGCGGACAATTCGCGACCAACGAGTGTACGCGGGCCCCATCTTGACTCTGCGGGAGGCGCAACTGAACCGAAGTGGCCTTGTTTTGCACAGCAACGCCCTCTTGCGGTGCGCTGCCACCACCCAGTTCCACGTCGCACCCATCTACTGTACTCAAACCAATACCGCCCTATAAATATTTAGTCATCAAACTGTTAGAGCAGTATGTGCATGACATCAAAAAAAACATAATCCAGCCAAAATGGTGGGATTCCGCTTGAAATTCATTCAATTTCGTAAAAAAATATTTACGACTCTAAACATTTATATCAATAGTACTCTAAATATTATCGCGTAGACAAGGTGAAATCTTGAACAGAATCGAGGGAGTAGGGCATATGAGCGGCCTTGTGACGCACCCAAATAGCGCGCACCAACCCGGCCCTAACCGGTGGAATACACATTCTACGGGCAGCCCAAACACCAATAGATTTACTGACCGATTGACAAACCGACAGCAGAATTCAAAATCGGCCACGTGTAGAAACCCATCACTAATCCGAGAATGTGCTGCCGATGGATAAAATCGAAGAAGTATTGACCACTCTGCGCCGCCTGATTCGCGCCACCGACCTACACTCCAAGCAACTGGTGAAAACTGCCGGACTCACTGCGCCGCAACTGTTGCTGCTACAGGCAATTCGAGAACAGGGACAGGTCACCATCGGCGCGCTGGCCAAAGAAATCAGCCTAAGTCAGGCTACGGTTACTACGGTACTCGACCGCCTGGAAAAGCGCGGTCTGGTGTACCGGGAGCGCTCACAGGAAGACAAGCGCAAAGTGCACGCCTACCTCACCGACAAAGGCGCAGATATTATTCGCGATGCACCAACCCCACTGCAGGAACACTTCGTCAAACAGTTCCGCGACCTGCGCGAATGGGAACAATCCATGATCATCTCCTCTCTGCAACGAGTGGCACTAATGATGGACGCTGAGCATATCGATGCTTCCCCGGTGTTGGATGTGGGAGAACTCGACCGCAAGGATAGCCGCAAACTACCCGCGCAAGACGCAACAAAACCACCCGGCAATTCTGAGGAAAGCTAAAGGGCCCCGACACATCGCCGGGCACTCCAGCACAAAATCAGTGCAATTATGCCGAACCAGCCACCTCACGAATTCCGCTAAAAACGCAAAAACTCGCCATCAAATTGTACGGCCGTGCAATTAGGGTGCTATTTCCCCTAATTTGCCCCCAAGGTCGTTGCATTCAAAGCGAAGTCGGGTATAAAGGACGGGCAACACTAGAGTGGCTGCAGGTCTGTTGACTAGGAAGAAGTCAGCAACAGACTTGTGATCACTAATACAAGACAGCGGTGAACAGCTGTCGCGGCGAAAACAAACGAATCCGCAATACTTTCGTATATCGATAGACGACAACGCTTCGGACAGGTGCACCCTTTCCGTAGATCGTTCTGATTGTCTATATCCGCGACCGCACCCGGGGCTAAAAACAGAGTGGTAAACCCATTCGCCCAACCGTGCACAAGGCCGTGCCCGGCACAACAAATTCCGGCCACCCTGTCTTGCAATTTCTGTTCAGATTTTCGGCAACTGCAGCCGTTTTGACAGCTGCACCGCGCCGTTTTTTTGTGCAGCTCTTAGGGGAAAGGACAAATCATGGCTTGCTTGCAGCACCCGGACCGGGATCAACCCGTCTACCTGTTGGCCCATCACACCGTTGGCCGCCGCCAGGGAGTCGCGGACACGCGTATCACCTTGCCGGAAATTTCCGGTATTCACGCTGCCATCCAATGGACTGGCAGCCACTGGATTATTCGCGACGTCAGCCGCAACGGTACCTGGGTCAATGGCCAGCAACTTATCCCCGCCAAAAACCAGCAATTACAGCTGGGTGACAAGATTACCTTTGGCCGCGCCACCAACCCCGAATGGAAGGTAGAAAACCTCGACCCGCCGGAAAACCTGCTGATCGACCTGGAAACCGGCGAAGCCACCACCCTCGAGTCCTACCATCTGCTGCCGGACGAACACGACCCCATTGCCAGCCTGCACTTCAACCCCACCAATGGGGTGTGGATTTACGAGTTCCTCGACTGCGAAGAAAACAGCGATAACGCTAAAGTGGTGAGTCACGGTGCGCGTGTCGATTGTGCGCGCAACAGCTGGCAACTGTTCCTTGGCAACAGCCAGGGCACCACCACCGAGCTCTCCCTCAAGAACCTGTGCATCGCCGACTTCCGCCTGCGCTATACCGTGAGCCATCACGAGGAACACGTGCAACTGCAACTGCTGAAGGACGACATGAAGCAGGATTTGCCGGCACGCTCGCACAACTACCTGCTGCTTTACCTGGCCCGTGCGCGCATCAGCGACATCAAGCGCGGTGTCGACCCCGCCGACCAGGGCTGGGTTGCGGTGGACCTCGCCACCCGCGAGCTGGGCATCACCATCAACCACCTGAACACGCAGATTTTCCGCGCACGCAAACAGATCGCCGACAGCCTGCCCGATGCCATTGATACCTCACAGCTGGTAGAGCGCCGCGCGTATGAAATGCGCCTCGGCTGCACCCAGCTGGATATCTTCAAAGGCTCTCAGAGGGAAGAACTGGAAGCCTCTACCGGTGAATACCCTCTTGCCAAAGAGCCTGCACAGGAGAGCGACCTGACGCCGGCCTGATCGCCGGCCCAGCCTCGATCAGAGGCCCCTTTGCAAGGAGCAAGTTGGAATCCACGGACGGCGGTTTTTCCCGTAGATTTGTTTACCGCAGTCATCACATGCAATCTGAGCAGTTACCGTTTTATATCGGCCGTTACCACGCCACCGCCAGACTCGGGTCCGGCGGCATGGGCGTGGTTTACCTAGCCACCGACGAACGCCTCAACCGCCAGGTGGCGATCAAAAAACTGCTCCGCAACCCCAACAGCAGCAACGCCGACGAACGCATCCGCCGCGAGGCGTTACTACTCGCCCAGCTCAACCACAGCAATATTGTCCAGCTCTACGATGTGGTAGACACAGACAATGGCATCGCGCTGGTGATGGAATACGTCGATGGCTGCAGCCTCGACCGCTGGCAAAAGGAACGCTCGCCAGACCTGATTCAAAAACTGCAACTGATCAAGCAAATCTGCAGCGGCCTTACCCGCGCGCACAGTGCCGGCATTATTCACCGGGACCTAAAAGCCGAAAACATCCTGGTGGACAACGGCGGCACCATCAAGATTACCGACTTCGGTATTGCCAAAAACTGGCAGGAAGACAGCGGCCTCACCCGCGAACAGCATGTGGCCGGGAGCTGGGGCGCCATGTCGCCGGAACAGGCCCAGGGTAAACCCCTCGACAACCGCAGCGACCTCTTCTCCCTCGGGGTACTCGCCTACCGCCTGCTATGTGGGCAGAGCCCGTTTGGCGATAACAGCAGCCCCTATGTGGTTGCCGACCGTATCGTAAAGCAACCGCATGTGCCGCCCGCGCGTCTGGCTCCCGAACTGCCGCCGCAGCTGTGCCAGCTGCTGGACTTGTTGCTGGCGAAGAAGCCCGAGCAGCGCCCGATCAACGCGGCTGCGGTTGCCACCGAACTGGAAGCCCTGCTCTCGCAACTGCGCGGCAGCAATACCAGCTTTACCCGCACCCACAGCCTGACCGCCACTATCTCCGCGGATACTTTTTACCAGTACCCTGCAGAGAAACCCTCGCTCTGGCGCCGCCTGCAAATTGCCACTGGTATTGTGGTGGGCGGTGCCCTGGGTGTTGCCGCGCTGTTTGCAGGATCACAGCTGAACTGGCTGCCCACAACAGAAGAGCCCGCGCACAACCAATACATTGCCGTTCTCGAGGTTGAAGACAACCACGATGACGACAGCATCTCGCGCGAACAGCGCCTGCTGCTCAACAATGTGCACAGCGCCCTCAAACAGGGGCTGTCTAACCGCACAGGGCTCAATCTGATTTCCTTTGCGGAATCCCACAAGTTGCACGGCCAGCCCATTGCGGCACAGGCAAAGAGCCTCAATGCCGACCTGCTGCTGGTCCCCACCCTGGATTGCATCCGCCACAGCTGCGAGCTATCCATGGAGCTGCTCGACAGCAAATCGCTGGCAGTGATCGGCAATCGCAGCACGCGCCTGGCACTGGACGAGGGATTGGAAAGCCGCGCGCGGACACTGCACCAGCTCAACAACCTGCTGCCCAACTTCCCTTCCAGTGGTGCCGAACAGGCTCTGCAAATCAGTGCCGAAAACTATCAGCGCTATCTGGAAATTTACGAGCGCCGAGCCGATGAGCTGCACCAGCCCGAGCTGCTGAACGAAATGGACGCGCTGCAGCAGAAGGCGAGCAACTTTGCACCTCTATATGAACTCTACGCGCATATCGTAATTGACCACGACCTCAATAGCCGCGCCGCCGAGGCCGTCGAGCGCCTGCAGGGCTTTTTACAGCGCGCGCCGGCATCATTGGCAAATACGCCCCAGCTGCTGATCAGCGAACTGCGCCTGGCCATCCACGCTAATGATCCGGGCCGCGCGGAAGCGCTGCTCGCGCGTCTGGAGCTGATCCTGCCGGACAAGGCCAGCTACTACCAGCTGAGCGCCATGTATCAGGAACAGCGCGGCAACTACGACCAGGCCCTGCAGGAAATCAACAAGGCCCTGCAACTGCGCACCAGTTACGGCTACCTGATCCAGAAAGCCCTGGCGGAGACCCGCGGCGGCGATATGACCTCAGCCAACCAGACCCTGCGCGAAGCCATCGCACTGAATGGCGACCACATCGCGGCGGTATCGCTGCTCGCCAGCAACCAGCTGGATTTGGGGGAAACCGGGGAAACCGTGCGCCTGCTGTCCGAGGCCGGCGTGGACAGCATTGGCCCGTTGGACCTGTATAACCTGTGTCTGGCCTACTACATCGAAAAACAGTACGGCGAGGCCCGCGGCTGCTTCGACCGCGTCAACCAACTCTCCCCCAAAGATGCCGAAGCCTATATGTATCAGGCAGAGATTGCCTACGAACTCAACGAACACAAAACCGCACTGAACTTTGCCCGCCGCGCGCTGCGTGCATCCCAGAACCGCGACGACTGGGAGGGGCTGCTGATGCAGGCCCGCGCCTATGCCGAACTCGGCCAGCCGGAAAAAGCGGTAGAGAACCTGATCAAGATCCGTCGCGATGCCCCGGACGACCTGTACACCAATTACGCCCGGGCCCAGGTATACATCACCACCGGAGACCTGCTCTCCGCCAAGGCGCATATGCGCAAAACCCTGGAGCATGGGATATCCCCCATCTGGTATTACACGCCGCGGTTTGCCAAAATCTGCACTATCCCCAGCTTCGACGACCTGCGGCAGCAATATCCAGGGCTATGCGGCGGCAAGGGGAAGAATAAAAAAGAGGGCAATTCCCAGCTTGCCCTCAATGGGACCCAGGAGTAACGGGTTCGGGCTCAACCACACAATGAAGCGACGCAGATGGATATTGCAGATCCCGAGGTTGTACGGAAAAACAACGCAACCGATGCTCCCCAGGAAACACCGGAGTTAGGCAGCGACCGCTACCGCATCCACAGCACTCTAGGTGCGGGCGGCATGGGTATTGTCTACCTCGCCGAAGACCTGAAGCTGCACCGCCAGGTCGCGATCAAAAAGCTCCGGGAAGACGTTGCCACACAAAATGCCCGCGAGCGCATCCAGCAGGAAGCCCGCCTGCTCGCCCAGCTCAACCACCCAAATATTGTCGCCCTGCACGATGTGCTGGAGGAAACCGCCGGCAGTGACACCAGCGTCGCCCTGGTAATGGAATATATCGAGGGCACCACACTGCGCGCGTGGATGCGCGAGCGCAGCCCCAGCCTGCAGCAGAAGCTCAGCCTGCTGATGCAGATCTGCTTAGGCCTGCAGCAGGCCCACGAACTCGGCATCATCCACCGCGACCTCAAGGCCGACAACATCCTGATCGCGGAAAACGCCAAGGGCGAGCCGGTAGCCAAGATCACCGATTTCGGCATCGCCAAATCCCAGCAGCTGGACGAGAAAACCCTCACCGCGGAAAACCAGCTGGCCGGCACCATCACCGCCATGTCGCCGGAACAGATTCTCGGTAAAACCCTCACCGCGCGCAGTGACCTGTTTAGCCTGGGCGCAATCGCGTTTGAGCTGCTTTGCGGCAGCCGTCCGTTTGAAAAACACGAAGCCGGCGCCCTGGCCATGGCCAACCGCATTACCTGTGAACCGCATATCCTGCCGCAACAGGCGTGGGCGGGTATTCCCGAGCCACTGGCGATACTACTGGACAAGCTTCTCGCCAAAGAGCCCGCGCAGCGCCCGGAAAGTGCGCAGATTGTGTATCAGGGTTTTGCCCTGCTGCACAAACAGGGAATGGAATCGGAAGCTGAAGATTTTACCGCGACTCTGACCGACCTGTTTACCCAGCAAAAAGTTAAAAGTCGCCGACGTTGGCAGCGAGTGGTTGCAGGTGTTGCCGCGACTCTGGTACTGGGGACGGGAAGCTACTGGGGCTGGAAAGAAATTACCCGACTGGAACCGCAGTATATTGCGGTGATGCCGGTGGAGATAAATGGGGAAATTCACGGAGAGGAGAGTGCCAAGGCGTTGACCAAGACTATGGTGCGCCAGGCATTGATGAATTCGGTTTCTCAGCTAAAGGCCAGTGCGCTGGTCAGCTTTGAACCGAAAGAAGAACAGGACTTTGACTCCCAGCTTCAAGAGCTCAATGACAAAGGGGTAACGGATGCTCTTTTCGCACGTCTGGAGTGTACACAGGTTCGCTGTGATACTGAGCTACAACGAATAAACCCTTCGAATGCTCAAGTTCAACGGCAAGACAACTTCATCTTCTTGACCAATAGTCGGCAGGCTGCATGGGACAGAACTGCTAGCGTCAGTTCGGCTCTCTTCCCTAAACAATATCGACACCAAAACGCCTCTATTGTTGCGATGTCTGACGAGCACTACGATCGATATATTGAGATTGCAGCTCGTACCGAAAGTCGAAACACCTCAGGTGCGGACTTAGCCACACTTAAGCAACTAATCGAAACCTATTCAGCCAACTACAACCTTTATCGCACCTATGCGGACATTACTACTTACTTGTTCTTGGAAGATGGGGAAATTGAACGCCTGAAGCAAGCATTAAACTTAATCAACTTCGGTAAAGCACAATCTGACGACCACACAGAACTCCTTGCTATTGAGTTACTTCTTCGTTCATTTGATACCGATGAGGATGCATTTGATAGAGCTTTTTCTGAGCTAAATGCGCGAGACTTCCCAAAAGCTGACCTGCTCGGTCAGTATTCAAGATTTCTGTTTTCGCAAGGAAACTATGAGTCCGGCTTAAAATACGCAAGAGAAGCTACTGCGTTAAACCCGTCAGCAGACAATCTTTATTTGATGGCACTAAATCAGATTTCTAGCGGGAAATATAATGATGCCCGTATCACCTTAAACGAGACTACTGAGAACTATCCCGAGCACTGGTCTTCCTATTCGGCGCTTGGGGTTATTGAGCTGGAAAGCGGAAACTTTTCTCAAGCAGAGATCGCAATCAAAAAAATTCCTGAAAACTTAAGAGGTTGGCGCACAAAATCAAATTTGGGGATTGTTTACTTTCTTACTGGTGAGTATGAAAAAGCCATCAAAGAATACGAAAAAGTATTATCGATATTCCCAAGTGATGCATATACATTTTCTCAAATAGGCGAAGCACAGCTTGCTCTAGGAAAAATAACCGCCGCGCAAGAAAGCTTTTCTTCCGTTCTTGAATATACTGAAAATGAATCGGGTCTAGAGTCTATTCTTAGCAGAGCTGTCGCCTTAGCAAATCTAAAGCAACACCCTGAAGCGATTCGCCTAACTCTGGAAGCAATACGATTATCCCCTTCAGATACTGATGTGAAATACACCGCCGCGCACGTTTACGCACTTTCAGGTCAGTCGGTTTCGGCTGGATTATATATGCAAGAACTTCTAAACCAAGGTATGAGCACAGAGTGGTTTAGTCTGCCGGCATTCCAGCAACTCTGCGCCCAACCTCAGGTTTCGGATCAAGTGAGAACAGCAATCTGTAACTGATTAGCGCGGTTCAAGTCGCGCATTTGGGTCAGCAGACACCACAGGATTACCGCTCGTATCTTCTGCCACCCACTTAAAAGAAAAACCATTTTCAGATTGCTTGTTTGCCTTCAGTTCAATTTCTAGAACTTGAGGGGCCTGATTCTTAACCTTGCACTTCTGGATCGCGCCGAGACCGTCATTTTCGTTATCGTAGGTATCGATACCGTCATATTTGCCCGGTTGCTTGGCAAACTCTAAGTCTGTATTAACCAATGTAACTACCAGGGTCGCCTTGCCGGAGTTGCTGGTACCTCCAGTACTTACCCCTTCAAACACAACATGGAAAGTATCGAATTCTACGCCCTCAGCATCCTTGAGAATCCATAACTGATCTGCACCAGTAGGCTCCAGAGTAAACTCCGCGGTAGTTTTACCTTTCGCCGGTACTGTAACTGTCGATTCAACGAGTTCAGCTGCTTCTGTCATTTTTCTATCCTGTACGTTTTGACTGTATCCCTGCAAACCGCCCAGGGTGATCGTTGGTCTTGAAATAATTGAATTACAAACACAGACTCAGAGTGAGAACTGAGTCACATAGCTTAATGCAACCGGCGCAGGAAATTCCATCAAATTTTGAGCAAAAAAAACCGGCAGTAAGCACGCTTACTGCCGGTAGTAAAAAGATGGTCCCAGCCATCTACGGTTACAACAACACTATCAAGAGCGAAATGAGGCATCCGTGCCTCTGTCAGGCCCTTCCACAATCCCGGCTTCCTAGGCTCTGTGGTTGCCGGGCCGGCCTGACGGTTCAGCTTGCGCTGAAGTCTTCCTGAATTGCTGACCGCACCCAATTGGGCTCTGTGGTGACGGTCAACTACCAATCCATTGGCGAAATGGTTGAAAGGCGCTGTACTGCTTGCCGATGACGGGTGCTCATCCTGAGCAACCCGATGATCCTTATCCGTAGATCCGTTTTCCTTAACGGACACCGGAAACAGGGTGTCTGCAATCCACCTTGCCGCGGCTCCTGTGAGGGCCGGGCATCGCGTCCCCTTCAACCTTGAAGTGAAATTTACGGATTTCTCTATTACAGGTCGATCACACGCCATTACACGAAATTACACGACAATTGCGTCACGCCAATTTGGCGCGTATTTAAACTACAAATTAAGCAATTATGCGGGCTGTGGAACTCTGTGCCTCTTGTTGAAACTATGTAGACGACTGGGGCACATGGAAGCACCGCGTAATGTGAAACCATTCACTACACTGTGAAATCGGTGCCCGCGCTTCACGGGTACCCTGTGTGACGCCTGTTGCTTGCTTGTTGGGCACCGGGCCTTCCCGTAAACTCGGCGGTCATTTCGCCCACAAATTAAACAGCGCTGATTTATCCACAATGCCGAGAATGTTTACGCGCCTGAATCTTCTGAGCTACCTGGCTGTCTTCTCGCTGCTTCTATATGGCAGCTTCAGCCAGGCACAAAGTTACGAACAGCTGTACAGCGATTACCGCGGCAGCCTTTACCAGATCCGCCTGATCGAACTCTCCTCCAATTCCAAATCCGGCCTCGGCTCCGGCTTCCAGATTTCCAGTGACGGCTTGATTGCCACCAACTACCACGTGGTATCCGCCGCGGTGCACGATGAAGACAAGTACGCGCTCAAGTATCTGTCGGTGGATGGCAAGGAAGGCGACCTGGAATTGCTGGATGTGGATGTCATCAATGACCTGGCCATCCTGCGGCAAAAAGGTGAACCGGGGCCAGATTACCTGCGGCTAGCACAGCAGCCGCCAAGCCGCGGTGAAACCATTGTCTCTATGGGCAACCCGCTGGACCTGGGTATGACCATTGTGCCCGGCACCTATAACGGGATCGCCAGCGGCAGTTTTTACGACCGCATCCACTTCTCCGGCTCCATCAACCCCGGCATGAGTGGCGGCCCGGTGATCAATCGCAATGGCGAGGTGGTAGGCATCAATGTGGCCACCGCCGGTAACCAAATCAGCTTTCTGGTGCCGGTGGACAAGCTCATCAACCTGCTGGAAGACTTCAAGAATGACCTGAAGAACGGCAACGGCACCCCGGAGTTGCAGCCGATCATCGACCGTCAGCTGCACAAAAACCAGCAGCGCATTATCGACGAAATACTCGGCGCCGACTGGAAGCTGCGCCCACTGGGCGACGCCATGGTGGTCGGCGAAATCGTGCCGTCGATCCAGTGCTGGGGGAACACCAGCGACGACGAAGACGAGATGATCAAGCAGGTGGCCAAGGGCTGCACCGGGCAGGATGTGGTGTACCTATCGGAAGACTTCGACACCGGGCGGGTGGAATACGAATTCTTCTGGCTGGAATCCGAGGACGACTTCCTGTCGTCGCGCTTTTACGCGGCCTATGAAGAAAATATGAGCGGCTTCTTCCCTGGTAACAGCGCCAGTGAAGAGGATGTCACCGACTTTAACTGCAAGCAGCAGTTCACCACCCAGCCGCGCAATGGCAATGCCGCCAAAACCAATGGCGCGGACAAGGAAGATAACAAAGAAGCCAGCGGTGACGAACAGAAACCACCCAAGGCCAATGGCAACCATGAGCCGGTGATTGCCCGCACCACCTACTGCGTGCGCCGCTACAAGAACTTCCCGGACCTGTTCGATGTGTTCTTTGTGAGCCTCACCGTGGACCATGAAAACCGCGCGCTGGTGAGCCACTTCACCCTGTCCGGATTCACCCAGAAGTCGGCCACCGCCTTTACCCAGAAGTTTGTGAGCGAAATCCAATGGCACTGATTATTGAGACCATAGATCGTGCCCACCGGGTGTGTAACCGCTTCCGGATGGAGGGCGACCGCGCGACCCTCGGCCGCTGCTACAGCAACGAGGTGATGCTGGAAGACCCGCATGTGGACCCGGTGCACGCAGAAGTACTGAAGGACGACGACGGCTGTTACGTCCTGCACGACCTGAAGAGCCTCAACGGCATGCGCCTGATGCGCAACTTCCGCGACAAGTCGGTAAAGCCGATGGATGTGGATGCCTACCAGATCCAGTGTGGCGATGAGGTGCAGCTGGGCAAGAGCCGGGTGCGTTTTATTGACTCGGCCATGAGCGTGTCGCCGGCCATTCCGCTGCATTCGGCAGAAAACGTGTTCGACCGCCTGGCGACGCCACTGGTCGCCATACTGCTGTGCCTGCTGGTCGCCGGTATCAGCCTGTGGCTCGCGTTCCTCGGCAGCACCAGCGAATTCCCCTGGACCCGCGTGGTGGAGGTACTGACCGATGTGATCTTCGGCCTGCTGATCTACGCCGCTGCTTGGGCATTTATCGGCAAGGTGGTGAAGCACGAATCACACTTCCTCGCCCACTTTTCCATCGCCGCTACGGCGGCCCTGGTGTACGCCGCCTGGCAGTGGTTCGGCTCGCTGCTCAATTTCAACTATTCCATTCACCATGCGATACCGTTGCTCAACATCCTGGCGCTGGCGGTGATCCTGCCGGTGATGCTGTGGTGCGCGGCCTATCTGGCCCTGAATATTGCGCCGCACTGGCGCCTGGTGGCCTCCATTGTGCTGCCCTGGTGTTTCCTCGGCTTTCTGGCCGCGGTGGAAATTGGCCGCATGGACGAGTTCAGTGGCTCGCCGGAAGTGTCCAAGGAACTGAAGTCAAAGACCCTGCTGTGGCGCAAGCCGGTGCCCATGGACGAGTTCCTCGCGGCTACTCCGGCCCTGTTCGATATCCCCATCAAAAAGGATAAGGACGATAAAAAGGCCGAGAAAAGCACCGAGTCAAAAACACCGGCGAGCGCCGAAGGCGAATGAGCAGACAGGTTATTGGCCACGGCTAATTATCACCACACGGTCGAACTCTGTGCCGCGAACGCATAAAATCTCCCCGCGCCGACGCCGTAGCGGCGCGAATCAGGAGTAGATGCCATGACCGAGTCCACCACCGAACAGAGCGTATTCTGGAGCCCCGCTGTTGCCCAGCTGAAGCCATACGTGCCCGGCGAACAGCCCAAGAGCAACGAGCGCCTGATCAAGCTCAACACCAACGAGAGCCCCTACCCGCCCTCGCCCAAGGCACAGGCGGTACTGCAGGAAGACGGCCTGGCCGCACATCTGCGCCTGTACCCGGACCCGGAATCTACCCAGCTGCGTGAAACCATCGCCGCGGAGTTCGACCTTGCTCCCGAGCAGGTATTCGTCGGCAACGGTTCCGACGAAGTACTGGCACATGCCTTCTACAGCTTCTTCCAGCGCCCGGAACCACTGCTGTTTCCAGATATCACCTACAGCTTTTACCCGGTGTACTGCCAGTTCTACGGTATTGAATCCCGCACCCTGCCCCTGCGCGAGGACTTCTCCATCGGTGTCGAGGACTACGCGGTAGAGAATGCCGGCGGGGTGATTATCCCCAACCCCAACGCGCCCACCGGCCGCTACCTGCCGCTGGCAGAGATCGAAAAGCTGCTGCAGCTGCACCCGGAGCGTGTGGTCGTCATCGACGAGGCCTATATCGATTTCGGTGGCGAGAGCGCGGTAAGCCTGATCGACCGCTACCCCAACCTGCTGGTTATCCACACCCTGTCGAAATCCCACGCACTGGCCGGTTTGCGCCTGGGCTATGGCATGGGTCAGGCACACCTGATCGAGGGACTGAACCGGGCGAAGAATTCCTTCAATTCCTACCCCATCGACGGGATTGCACAGAAGGTGGCCACCGCGGCGATCGCCGACCGCGCGTGGCTGACCGACAACTGCGCCAAGGTAATCGCCACTCGCGAGTGGACCTGTGAACAGTTGTCTGAGCTGGGCTTCGACATAGTCCCATCCACCGCGAACTTTATCTTCGCCAAGCCGACGAAGACTTCTGCCGAGGCACTGTTTCTCGCCCTGCGCGAGCGCAATATCATCGTGCGCTATTTCAACAAGCCGCGGATTAGTGAGTACTTGCGCATCAGCATCGGCACCGATGAGGAGATGCAGGCACTGGTGAGCGCTTGCCAGGAAATTCTGCAGTAAGCGCCCACGTCGCCACTTTCCACAATAGCGGATACGCCCACAGAAGCGGCTCGGGGAACCTCTATAATTCCCCGAGCACTAATGCCTAAACCGGCCCCACTTTGAGCCTCAACCGGACGCATCCGCCGTTGTTATGCCGCTGACCAAATCACTCTTCGCCCGACTTCTTATCGCCGCCCTGCCCCTGAGCCTGAGCCTGCTGCTCGCAGCAACGAACGCATCCGCGCAAAACCCGTGGGAGGATGTGAAAACCCCTTCCAAGCAGTCTCCGGAAAGTATCGGCGCCTACACCAATGGCTGCCTGAGTGGCGCCGAACAGATGCCCCTGCGCGGCGACGGTTTTCAACTGGTGCGCACGGGGCGCGACCGCCACTACGGCAATCCGTATCTGGTGAAATTCCTCAAGGACTTTTCCAGTAGTGTGGAAAAGAACAATCTCGGGCGTCTGCAGATTGGGGATATGTCCATGGCCCGCGGCGGGCCCTTCAGTAGCGGCCATACCAGCCACCAGATGGGGTTGGATGCCGACATCTGGTTTTCCCAGGACCGCCGCGCTGCCGAGCGTCCGCTGTCTCCCTGGGAGCGCGACAATATCGCCGCCATCCCCATGGCCGATGCCAAAAAGCATGTTTTGCTGGAAAAAAACTGGGATAAACGCATCCCGGGCATCGTGCGCCTCGCCTCGGAAGACCCCCGTGTCGCGCGCATCTTCGTACACCCCACCATCAAGCGGAAAATGTGCGATATTGCAGGGAGCGATAACGAATGGCTGCGCAAGGTGCGCCCCTGGTGGGGACACAACTATCACTTTCATGTGCGCCTGAATTGCCCGCCCGGGGACAACAGTTGCAAACCGCAGGCGAAGGTTAAGGGCGACCCTTGTGGCGGTGGTCTGGACTGGTGGTTTAGTGATGAGTTTTACGCCATCCTTAACCGTCCGCCTTCCAAAGAGCCGGAAAAGCCGGCCGAGAAGCCGCCAATGCCCTCCCAGTGTGCCCAGGTATTGAGTGCACCCGCTGGCGAAAGTAAGCGCTAACGTACGACAACAAACAAATGAGAGACCGATGACAAACGAGTCTGCCAATCCCATCAACGTCCTGCTGATCTGCGGCGGCGGCAGCAGCGAACACGATGTATCCCTGCGCACCGCGGATTTTATTCAACAGGAGTTGGCCAAGTCCCCAGCGCTAAAGCTGACGCGGGTGACCATGGATGCGGATGGCCGCTTTATCGATGCGGACGGCCAGCTGCGCGAACTGCGCTCGGACAAACTGCTGTACAACGCCGGTGGCAGCGCGCAACCGGTGGACTATGTGATCCCGGCCATCCACGGCTACCCCGGTGAAACCGGCGACCTGCAGTCACAATTGGAAATTCTCGGCCTGCCGTATTACGGCTGTGGCCCGGAGGCCAGCAAAAACTGCTTCAACAAGGTCACCACCAAACTGTGGCTGACGGCACTGGGTATCGACAATACCCCCTACCAGTTCCTGTGCGCAGAAACCCCGGAGGAATTTGCCAAGGCCCAGGATGCGCTGAGCGAGTGGGGCTCGGTGTTTGTGAAAGCTTCCAATCAGGGCTCATCCGTGGGCTGCTATCAGGTAAGTACTCCGGAAGCTCTCAATGAAGCATTGAAGGACGCATTCAAACTCTCCCCCTACGTGCTGGTAGAAAAGTGCCTGAATGTGCGCGAGCTGGAAGTTGCGTCCTACGAATACCAGGGCGAACTGGTGGTAACCCCACCGGGCGAAGTGCGCGCGCCGTCGGACACCTTCTACAGCTACGACGAAAAGTATGCGGAAGACAGCCGCGCAGAAACCTTTGTGGAAGCGGAAGGGTTGTCCGAAGGGCAACTGAACTGGATTCGCGAAGCATCGAGACGCGCGTTTGTCGGCCTGCAGCTAAAAGACCTTTCCCGCATCGACTTCTTCCTCACCGACGAGGGCGAGATCTACCTGAACGAAGTAAATACCTTCCCCGGTATGACCTCGATCTCCATGTTTCCGAAGATGCTGAAGAATCAGGGGCATGATTTTTCGGAATACCTGGCTGCGCTAATCCAGGCGGCGGTGCATTAAGTCGGCAAGCCTTATACTCACTTCACCCTTACGACTTTAACCCGGGCGGCCATCTCACCATGACTCCCGGGTAATACTGCGTTATTTCTTAATCTGCTGCCAGTCCAGAGAACAGAGTGTGCAATACGTGATGGGCGGCCTCGGGGCTATTGGAGAGTGGTGCATATTGCAGGCGTGCGCTTGGCTCACCCGGTTTGCGCTCGAAAATAACCTTATCTTTCTTGATCGTCTTAAGCACCTTGAGGTCAGCAAGCTTCTCCGGCGCGACAGCCGTTGGGTCTTCCGACAGAACAACGAAGTCCGCCAACTTACCCACCTCGATTGAGCCTTTGTCATCCTCTTCAAAGTGCTGCCATGCGGGCCAGATCGTCATGGCCTTCAGCGCGGTATCCACATCAACCCGCTGCTCGGGGCCGAGAATATAACCGGAGCGTGTGCGGCGATTCACCGTGGCATCGAGTACCCGCATGCTATCGGGGAAGGCCACTGGCGCATCGTGATGGGTACCAAACATCAGGCCGCGTTTGCGAATCCACCCGGTAGGGGAAATATTTTCTGCTTTTTTCGGGCCGACCGTATGCTCACGATGCCAATCACCCCAGTAATAGGTGTGCATGGGAAATACCGACTGAAAGACGCCCAGCTCCTGAAAGCTGTCTACCTGGTCCTCGCGCTGAAACTGACCGTGAACCAGCACGGGGCGATTACCCGGATCACCATATTTTTCGCGCGCTTTTTTAAACGCGGCAATCAACATATCTGATGCACCTTCGCCATTGGAATGCACCAGAATCTGCAGGCCGTGTTCAAAGCACCAGTTGACCGCATCCTGCAGCTGCTCCTGGGTAATTGCGGAGTAGCCTTTGTAACCTTTGGGGTATTTTCCTACCGGGTCGTAGTAAGGACGATCTCGCAGTGCGGTAAACCCTTGCGGTGACCCATCGATTGTTAACTTGCAGCCGCCTACTCGCACGTTATCCACGTAATCTCTGGACATACTTTGCTTGATAAAATCACGCCCCTCCAAAACATCCGGAAAGGCCACCACATCAATCAAAATATCGCCATCCGCGGCCGCCTTCTTCAGTGCTTTGACCGCCGCCTCCGATGAACGGCCGTCCTGCCCCGTGGTATAGCCGAACTTGGCCCACAGCTTGCTACCAGCGCGGGCAAAGGTCACCAGGCCCTCATCGCCGAGCTGACCAAGAAGCGGCACAAACACAGAGAAAAAGGCGTATTCTTCCAGCACACCGTTCGGTTCACCATTCTCATCGCGCTGGATAACGCCACCGGCGGGCGCTTTGGAATCCTTGTTGATCCCCGCCATTTCCAGTGCTTTGGAATTCGCCACTCCGAGATGCCCCGACTGATGCACAATAAGCACGGGGATATCCTTTGAGACTTCATCGAGATCCTCTCGCGTCGGGTGGCGCAGCTCCTTCATCTGGGCGTTGTCATATCCGAAGCCGATGATCATCTTGGTTGCGGCAACAGCATCGGCATTGTCTTTCGCCCATTGAGAGAGGGTGCTCTTTAACGAGGCAATATCTGTCACTTTACCGTCTGGCGGCGAAAGCAGGTTTGCGGAAAGCGCCTGTAGGCCGCCAAATACAACGTGACCGTGACTATCCACAAACCCGGGCACCATCGCCCTGCCGTTTAAATTGAACTCCTTGGTGGTACTGCCTTTGTATTTCCTTAGATCTGCCAGACTGCCTACCGCGATAATACGCCCGTCTTTTACCGCCACCGCGTCGGCTTTGGGGTGCTTATCATCCATTGTGAGTATTGGTCCGCCGGTATAAATGGTGTCGGCGATCTTGGCTGATATTTCGGAAGCTTCTGTTGTACACACGGTTAATGCAAAAACCGCGAACAGCATACCCAGATAGACTCTCATAGCTGATTCACTTATTCAGTCGATGTGCATAGTGCAAGTTTAGAAGTTTGTAGAAGCTGCTTTCGTTAACTCACCTGTTGTAGCGTTTCCAACAACCATCCATCCTGCCGTTTGCGCGAAAACTGCCCGCGCAGGAACTCCATCTGGTCACCACGAATCCGCGCGCTATTGGTTAGCGCCAGATACTCCGCGGCGTTGGGCACAAATGGCAGGGCCAGCAATTCCATATCGATATGCTCCAGCAGCCGGTTGCCCTTATGTTGATTACAACGACGGCAGGCGGTGACCACATTCTCCCAAGTGTCGCGGCCACCTTTGGAAACCGGGTGAACGTGATCTCGGGTGAGGTCTCGTATTGGAAACCAGCTGCCGCAGTACAGGCAGGTATGCTGATCGCGGGCGAACAGCGCGCGATTATTCAACGGCGGCCGATTGCGCGGTCGCGCCATGCGATCACCACCGCAGGCAATAATGGCCGCCAGATCCAGCGTGGACCGCTCGCCCTGGCGGTTAATACCACCGTGCACCGTCTGTACGACACCACCCAGGGTCCAGGTAACCAGCTCCCGTACATACAGGCAGGCGGCCTCCTCCCAGCTCAGCCATTCCAGGGGTTGCCCGGCGAGATTCAACCTCAGGATTTGTGCTTGCACGAGTTCACCTCCCGTTTTTGCGAGCCTGAAAAGCAACAAAGCCCCGCGGGCATACCGACGGGGCTTTGTTGCAGGATGAGGAATTTGACGATTCTTGAAGAGAGTGCGCGGAGTAAATCGGGCGAATCGGAGGAAAGGGGCGAAATTTGGAGGCGATGGAGGCTCGACCACCAGTGGTGAAAAGGTGGTTGTACGATAAACGGGTAAAGCACTAGGTTACTGAATGCATCATCCTCCACGGTCAAAAAAAGTTGACCGGCTTGACCTGATTAAAGCGGAGGTTTGTTACGATTTCCAGACGAAGCAAATAAACTGCTGCAGAAATTGTATGCACGCGAACGATCAGGCTAGCCGAGCGGCAAACTTGTATAGACAGGAAAAGGGAAGTTCAAGATAACTGAGGCGCCAGGGCGGGGAGAAAACAATTTATTCTGGCCCAAAACGTAAAACACCGCTTGAGCAATCCGGCCCAAGCGGTGCGTCTCACAGGATGGTGCCCAAATCCTTTCGGGCTGGCAGCGCGATCTCCATTCCTTGGGGATCTATCCTTGCCGCCGTTGCAATCCGTTCTCCGTCCTTGCAATTACATTATGGTCTTTTCAGAAAGATGCGGTAGTGGGAAAGTGCTGAACTTGTTGTAAGAGATGTCTTACACACACGTGACCGTCGTCACATTTAACCTGAACAGGCTGCTTGAAAAGGCTTGGCGCGTATCGCAACTGGTACTGCTGTGCGACATTTAGCGGCTTACTATAGTTACTTTTGTTACGAGATCAAGGACGTTGGGGGACACATGTCGAAAAAGGCGCTAGTTTTTTATCTGTTTGCCACAGCTGGCGTAATTTCAGTTCTAGCCCTCATCGTCGCCCTGGCATTCGGTCTGGTACCCGGTGTGAATGTGCCCTGGGGGCAGATGTTTGGTGTCAGCACCGATGAAAAAACCGTGCAGCATCAAATCAAAGTTGCCGACGGCTTTCACGTAACGCTGTTTAATGACGATGTACCCAACGCGCGGTTTATGGCAATTACCCGCAATGGTGATCTGCTGGTGTCGCAACCGAAGCTTGGTCAGGTCAGTTTGTTGCTTGCCGACCGCGATGGCGACGGCGAGTCCGATGGCCAGCGCGTGCTCATAGACCAGCTGAAGCGCCCACACGGATTGACGCTGTTTGAAGACTGGTTGTATATCGCCGAGAGCGACGCAGTGGGGCGCGTGCCATTTGATCACTCCGATGGACGTATTGCCGGCAGCTACCAGCGCGTGGTCACCGGGCTCGGCGACACCGGCAATCATTGGACCAAGACCATCGGCCTGGGTCCGGATGGCTGGATGTACCTCTCCAGCGGCTCGACCTGCAATGTGTGTATAGAAGAAGACCCGCAACGCGCAACGATCATGCGCTTCCGCCCGGACGGCAGCAATTTCCATGTATATGCTACCGGCCTGCGTAACAGCGTTGGCTTCGACTGGTCACCAAAGGATGGCGCACTGTATGCCACCGACAACGGGCGCGACTGGGTCGGTAACGACTTCCCTCCCTGCGAGCTAAACCGAATTCAACAGGACGGTTTTTACGGCTGGCCGTTCGCCAACGGCAACCGAATTCCCGACCCGGACTTTGGCGTAAATGGCGACGCTGCGCTGCAGCAGATTATTCGCGACTCGATCCCCCCGGTATTCGATTTCCCCGCGCACAATGCCCCACTTGGCATGCGCTTTTTAACCAGTCCGGAGCAATCTCTGGGGTACCGGGAGGCGGCGTTGGTTGCGCTGCACGGGTCGTGGAACCGGGATGTAAAAGACGGCTACAAGGTGGTGGCCCTGCACTGGGACACCAGTGGCCGTATTCGCAGTGAAGACTTCTTGTGGGGATTTCTTTCTGAAGACCGCGAAACGGTTTTCGGTCGCCCTGTGGATATAACCGAAGATATCCGCGGGACTATTTATGTCTCCGACGATTACGCCGGTGCGGTGTACCGAATACAGGCGGGAGCAGCCGATCGAGACACAACCGGCACGGTAACCAGTAAACGTCCGCCCATCAGCGCGCCGAAAAAGCCCCTCGCCATCGATGGCGATGCCGCGCGCCAGGGGGAGCAAATTTTTGTACGCCGCGACTGTATGCGCTGCCACCAGCAGCTTCCGCTGAAAGGCCTGAGCCGCCGCTACACGCTGAAACAACTGGCCGATTATTTCGACACGCCGACGCCACCTATGCCGAATTACGGATTCAGCAGCGGCCAGAAACGCGCGCTTGCACATTATTTGATGGAACGGGAAATTCAGGGAAGCGGGCAACTGGAGAAAATGTTGCCGTGAGTCTTAGCTGCTTACGGGATCACTGGCCCTTGGGCCGCTTCTGCAGCTTTCTCTGCAACGTGCGCCGGTGCATTCCCAGTGCCCGCGCCGTGGCCGAGATATTGCCATCATTCTCCGCCAGCACGCGCTGAATATGCTCCCACGCCAAACGGTTCACCGATGGTGGGGCGCTGGAGATCTCTGGTAATTCGGCAGCATCGCTGGAGTTGGCTTGTTCACCGGTGAGCGCCGCCACCAGCTGTTCGCCTCCGGCCGGTTTGCACAGGTAGTCGTCGGCGCCCAGCTTGATCGCGGCGACCGCGGTGGGAATACTCGAGTAACCGGTAAGGAGAATAATGCGCGCGCGAGGGCTCTCTGCGCGCAGCGGCGCAATCAATTCCAAACCGCTGTCGTGATGGATTTTTAAATCCAGCAGCGCGCAATCAAACCGTTCCCGCGCAATAAGCCCTAACGCCTCATCAACGGACTCTGCCACGCGCGTATCAAAGCCACGCCGGGACATGGCCCGCTCCAGCATATTGCGGGTGCCGGTCTCATCGTCGACGATTAGCAGGCGCAACGGGGAGCTACTCACGAGACCTCCGCCATGTCACTTTCAAGAGGCAGTTCAATGGTGGCCACGGTCCCCGGGCAATCGCGCCGGGCTGTAAGTGTCAGGCTGCCCCCAAGTTGGGCCAGCGTGGTTTTACTCAGAATCAAACCGATACCGAAGCCGCCTGATTGCTGTTCATTTTCCGCTTCGGCATCAGCGCCAAAACCCTGACCGTTGTCCGCTACCTCAATACGCAAATGCTCCGCCCCCCATGCCACTTTGAGCTCGACTGGCTCCGGTGAGCCGCTCGCCTGAGAAGCATCCAGTGCATTGTTCAATACGTTAATCAGCGTCTGCTCGAGGGTCAGCGGCAAGCGCGCGCGCATTTGTTGCGGGCCACTTTGCTGCATCTGGAAACGCGCTTCCGGGCGCAGTAACTGCCAGCGCTCCAGACTGCGGTCGATGAAGCCCGCCACCGACTGGTATTCCTCGTTACCCGCCGGATCGCGCGCGCGGCTTTTGAGCTGCTCCAGCGCCTGCTTGCACAGATTCACCTGTTGCTGCAGCAGTACCAGATCCTCCTCGACAAACTCCGGCAGGTCCTGCTGTGCCTGCAACTCTTCTACCAGCAAACCAATGGTCTGTAGCGGTGAGGCAAGCTCGTGGGCGGTACCGGCAGCCAAAGTGCCGAGAGACAGTACCTGGTCCCGCCGCGCCTGCTCCTGCCGCAGCCGGTGCAGGTGGCGGTCGCGACTGCGCAGCCCTTCCGCCATGCTGTTAACAAAGCCGGCAATCAGCACCGCAGAAAAGGTAAAGGTGGCCCACATACCGATAAGGTGGCGATAAAAGTCCCCACTCTGGCTTGCGGCCATGTCGTGTCCCACACCATGCCCTGCACCGTGCCCCATATGCGCACTGTGGCCACCGTCAACACCGGGGAAGAACGCCATCAGCGCGGTATAGGTGGCAATGCTGATCGCCGCCATTAGCCAGGCGAAAAACCGCGGTTGGGTTGCCGCGGCGATGGTGAGGGGAACCAGCAGATAAATCACGAACGGATTGGAGGCCCCGCCGCTCAGGGCGAGCAGGGGTGGCAGCCACAGCCAGTCCATCAGCAAATGACCGAAGAACTCCAGGCGCCCTACCGCAACGCTGCCGCGGGCGCGCCAACCGCTGATCAGGGTAGTCACCACCCCCAGCAGGACAAACACCAGCGCACCGGCACTCAGGGCATCCGCTAACCACAGGCTGACGCCGATGTAGGCGCTCAGGGCGATGGCCCGCAGCGCTGTCAGGCGCCGCAGGTTGACGATGATGGTTTTATCCCCGCCCAGAGGCTGAGGTACTACGGATGCTACAGGTGCGACAGATGACACGGTCAACAGGCTCGGTTAGGCATACATGCCTATTGTGTCGCCACCGCGCCGATAGAGCCAGCGGCAGCCGGCTGCGGCTGCGCTTTTGCCCCGCGCTTTTTGCGTTTTACCAGCATCACCCCGCCGATGGCGCTGCTCACCAGCAATAGCAGCAAGGTAAATACAATCAGCAGATCGCGACCCTGACGCCCGGTGAGCGGGGTCAGGTGGCTCCATTTATGCAACAGCGAAAATGACAGGCGCTCTGCGCGGTCAATACCGCGGGACTGGTCCACCAGCACGCCGGTGGCCGGGTCCACAAACAGCGTGGTTTTGTCTGCATCTGCTACCGTGACCTGCCACACCGGCAGGCGTTTGTTGCGGAAGTCGTAACCGGGGCCATAGCGGGTCACCAGCTGCATGTCGGCGATGTCCTGTGGCTCAATATTGCCAATGCGCCCGGCCAGTAGTTGCGCCTGCTCACGGTCGGCAAAGGTTTGCAGCGGCTCGCCGGTGCGCGCATTCACAAACAGCGCGCCCGCCTCGCTAGGTCGACCGTCAAAACGCTGGTTGCGACTACCGGGGGCGGACGATTTCTGCGGGGCAAAGCCAACGCGATACAGCGGTGCGTCACCGGCGCCACTGATCAGCGACAGGCTGTTGATGGCACGGCCATCCAGCTGACTGGCCCAGCTGAAGTCTGCATTCAGGTTGCGAAACTCCCCCACTTCGCCAAGACGCAGTCCCTGCACTTGCTCCACCAGGGACTGCTGTAACAGGTGGTAGAAGCCACTGGCAGACCAGCCCAATAGCGGCAGCCAGAGGGCATAACCCAGCCAGCGATGGTAGCGACGCTTGCCATCTTTGATCTTGCGGGACTTACCCTTGGACGGACGCAACGCGAATACCAGGGCAATGCCGGTGGCCGCGAACGCAAACAGGGTCAGCATCAGCAAGCCGATCAGGATCAGTCGCCCGTACTCCAGTCCATCCAACCACGCAAAAGTATGCAGCTGGCGAAAAATGCCCTGCATAAACGATTTGCTGTTATTGGTGAGCGAGGCGAGCACTGCGGTTTCGGTGTGAACAAACAGGGTCAGGCCATCGTCGCCGGCGTATTCAATCCGGTACACCGGCAGCAGACGGTTTACCGAGGGGTAGGCGTTGTCGAACTCGGTCTGTAGCTGCACGTCGGCGATCTGCTCGTCGCTGCGGCCACTGTAGTAACCGGCGAGCCAGCGGGCCTGCGCTAGGTCACCATTCACAATCTCGCGACCGTCATTCAGGGCATAGTAGTTGCGCGGTGCCGTCTCGCTCTCGGTAACCTGCAGCAGCGGCCCATTCTGAGAGGGCACCACCTTCACCACCCTCGCGCCCTGCACCCGGGATTCATCGGCAAGCAATTGTGGCAAGTTGCCCAGGTCTTCCGCCTGCAGGCTCACCGACGGCGGGAAAAATTTGACGGCCTTGGGACCAAACCAGGCCATCATCGGATGGCTAATACCCGAGAGTGCCCACACCAGAATACCGGCGAGCGCGTACCAACCAAGTTTGTTGTGCCAGGCGAGCCACTGCTTTTTCAGATTCATAACAGTTCTTTTATGTCGGTTCTTTTAAATCAATTTTTCTGAACAGCTTCTGTTAATTGCACTTCTGTTAATTACGCTTTTGTTTTTTCCACTTATTCCGGCGAAAGTCAGAAGCGATAACGCACACCGGCAAACATGGAGCGCGGCAGGCCCGGGCGATAGCTCAGGTCCGGATCGCCTACCTGGTTGGCCGTGTAGGTGGAGTAGCGTTCATCGGTGACATTGGACAGGCGCGTGTACACAGAGAGATCATTGCTGAAATCGTGGGTGGCGCGGAGGTTCAGCAGGTCGTGACCGGCATATTCCTGCGTGTTGGTTTCATCGGTGTAATAGCCACCGGTGTGGGACCACTCCAGCTCCACCCGCAGGCCGCTCAGCCACGCCGGGGTATAGGCCAGCGCAAGGTTGCCCAGGGTACGCGGCGCCTTGCCGATATCGTTGCCGGCAAAGTTCAGGTTTTCACTGACCATGCAGAAGCAGGCGAAACTGAACTGGCTGAATACGTAGGAGTAATCCTTGTATTCCTGCTGCATCGCGGCGTAAGACAGCGCCAGCTGCCACTCCTCGCCAAGGGGTGCCTGCACACTCAGCTCCACACCCTTGTGGCTGGTTTCCCCCGCGTTGGTGGTCTTGCGCATGTCACCCTCGATATAACTGACAATATCGTTTTCGGTGGTCATGTCGTAAACCGCCAGCTCATAGTTCACGGCCTCGGCAACAACACCGCGCAACCCGACTTCCTGGCTGACACTGGTCACCGGCTCAAGCTCGGTGGTGCCGGTAGAGGAGCCCGGGCGGAACAGGGTACCCACGGTGGGAGCGCGGAAGGCATGGCGATAACTGGCGTACAGCTGATGATCGTCGTTCAGCTTGTATACGGCCCCCAGTTTCGGACTCAGGTTGTCGTAGTCGCGACCCTGCGATGCCGGGCGAAAGTGCGATGGATCCTCGTTGGGCGTATCCAGCCGGTCCGCATAATCCACGTCAAATACGTCGTAGCGCAGTCCCGCCGACAAGCGCAATTGCGCAGTGGGCGCATACTCCGCGTGCACATAGGGAGAAACGGAAGTCTGCTCTGCATCAAAGTTGTAGGTGAACTCGCCGGTGCGCGCATAGTCGCTATAGATATCGCCCTCACGGGTTACCGTGATGCGCTCTTCGCGGTATTCAGACGGCGTGTAATCCGCATCCACCCCCACAATAAGCTCACCGCGATCAAAATCGCGGCGGTACTTGAGCAGCAGGCCGTAGGAGCTGAACTCAGTGTCGCGTATGTTCGGATCGTAGGTCACCATCCAGCTGGGCATCATTACTGTGCTGTTGTGACGATAGAAGGGAGTTACCGTCAACAGGCTGTATTCATCCGGGGTGTATGCCAGCTCGGAAGACAGGCGCAGGGCCTCCACCTCGCGGTAACCGATATCACCGTGGTAGCGGTTCTTCTCTAGATGGTTGCGGTAATCGGCCTCTTCTAGCCCCGAAACACCGCTCTGGTCGATGGTGGAATAGGACAGCACCGTCTTGCTATCCCAGCCCTCGGCGAATTTACTGTCGAACCGGCCACTCATGGAAGTGCGGGTGTAGTCCGCTTCCTCGCGGAAGCCATCGCTGGCGGTGCTGTTCAAATCCAGGTGAAACGCGCTGCTTTCACCAACTTTATTGCCGCCGGAAATCAATGCCCGCTGCCAACCGTCCGCACCCAGCTCGCCATTGAGGGAAATCTCGGCTTCTTCGGGCGCGGCCTTGGTAAGCGCATTGATTACCCCACCGATGGCATCACTGCCATACAGCGCCGAAGCCGGCCCCTTGGTGACTTCCAGCTGCGCACTTTGCGGCACATTGATCTCGTAGAGTCCGTTGTGGTTAAAGAAGCCGGTAGGACGGGTGGGAATACCATCTTCGAGAAACAGGTAGACCCCGGCGGTAGAGATAGGCTGGCGAATAGAGGTCATGTGCCCCTCCCCGCCCAGGTTATTCACATGCACCCCGGCCACCCGATTCAGGGCATCGGCGGGATGCGCGGGTGCGATGTGCGCCAGCTGCTCCTCGGTCACCACACCCACAGACTCCGCCAGCTCCGAGCGCGCCTTGGCTTCCCGCGTCGCAGTGACAACCACCTGTTCCAGGGCACTGTCTGACAGAGTGCCCATTTCCGCCTGAGCAGATGGGGTCAACCATGGTGAGAAGTTTACGGCCAGGGCGAGAGGGCAGGCTAAAAAAGCAGCAGGGGCGCGCACGGGTATTTCCTTGTGTAGCGGTATATATGAATAAGGGAATGCTATCGGAAATACCCTGCGCGCAACTGCGCCATATTGTCGCAGGGGGTGTGGCGTTGACCGCGTTATCACGAGCCGCTAAGGTTGCCCGCACCTGCAAGTCCTATCAGAGAATTCGCCATGGCCGCAAAAAAGAAAGCCGCTACTTTCGAGAGTGCATTGGAAGAACTGGAACAGCTGGTGGAACGCCTGGAAAGCGGCGATTTGCCACTGGACGAGGCCCTGGCGGACTTTGAGCGCGGTGTGAAGCTCACCCGCGAGTGCCAGCAAAAGCTGGCCAGCGCCGAACAGAAGGTCAAAATACTGATGGAAGAAAACGGCCAGGTACAAGAGCTGCCGTTTGACGCCCCTGACCAGCGCCCCGGAGAACCGGAATAAGTGAGCAAGTAAGTGAGTAGCCCTGCCCCCGTTCCCACTCCGGCGCCCATGCCCGCCAAACTGAAAGCCTTTCTGCAGACCTCAAGCCTCCAGGTCGAACAGACCCTGAAGACGGCTCTGGCCGATGAGAGCCGAGCCGAAGCCCTGTTCGCCGCCATGCAATACGCGGCCCTCGGCCCCGGTAAGCGCCTGCGCCCCGCGCTGGTTTACGCCTCGGCACTCGCCCTCGGCGGTGAGGCCTGTGCAGCTAACTGCCATGCGGCCGCGGCAGCACTGGAATGCATACACGCTTACTCCCTGGTCCACGACGATTTGCCGGCGATGGACGACGACGCTTTGCGTCGCGGCCGCCCGACCTGCCATATCCAGTTTGACGAGGCTACCGCGATCCTCGCCGGTGATGCCCTGCAGTGCCAGGCGTTCGAATTGCTCGCCGCAGCGCCGCTGGCGGCGGAGCTGAAAGTACAACTGATTGCCGAGCTGGCCCAGGCCTCCGGTGCCCGCGGCATGGTGGCCGGTCAGGCCATCGACCTCGCCGCGGTGGACCAGTCGCTGACCCTGGAGCAGCTCAAGCATATGCACCGCCTGAAAACCGGTGCCCTGATCACCGCCAGTGCGCGCATCGGTGCCTTGATCGGCGGTGCCGACGAGGCGCAGCTGGCCGCAATCACCCGCTATGCCGAAGCCATTGGCCTAGCGTTCCAGGTGCAGGATGACATTTTGGATGTGACCGCGAACACCGAGACGCTGGGGAAAACTCAGGGTGCCGATGCGGCCCGCAACAAACCCACCTATGTATCGCTGCTCGGACTAGAGGGCGCCAAGGCCAAGGCGAAAGAATTGCATCGGGAAGCCCACCAGGCCTTGCAGGAAGTCTCCCCACAGGCTGACAACCGCAACTTCAGTGTCCTTCAGCAGCTGGCCGATTACATCGTCAATCGAGACTATTAATCCTTCAGTCGCCGCCGGTAATCGACTCGGTGAACCGGTCGGCGACCGGCCTGACCAGAAGATGCTAGAGACGCCACTAGCCGCGCGTCGCGCCGTGACCGGAACCCCCTGCCGGTTCGCGGCCCACACCCCTCATACAGCATCACTTTTCACCACCCGCCCCCGGCTGAATACCTCCTGCTGCCGGTAATACACGTAGATGATTTTCACTTAAAACTTGTGAAACATTGCACTCCAGGGCTCTCTCAAGCAAAAAAATTAGCCTAAAGCCTTATAAATCAGAATTAGCAGCCAGAAACATCAATACTTTTGACACTTGTGCACATTTGACGAGAGTCAAAAACTCTGCAAGATTTAGTAGCCGCCGCAGGTGAATTAGAGCGCTCCTTATTGAGTAGATGAAACAATCAGAAGGACCGGAGCCCTCGCCAATACAGACCTGCGCATATAGATAAGAATAAAAGGTGACGAGTATGGAGCGTAAACAGCGCACAGTAATTGTCCCGATGGCCGTTGTCGCATTGACAATTGGCCTGACAACCGATGTACTTGCTGAACCTCTAACGGCAACGAAGCTGATAGAAGCTTGTAAGGCCTACAAGGCCGATCAGGAAAGCGCGCCCGCGACCAGCTGCCGCGCATTTATCCATGGCTATCTGTCTGCGAGCAAAGATATAGTCGCCGCAGAAGAGCGCCCCTCAGAATTTGTGGCCCGGGCCATTAAAACCCGTGCCAGTCGACTTTCCGATGAAGCGGAACAACGCCTCAGCAGCCGTTACTGTCTGCCGCCCAGCGCGACCCTCGATACCCTGATTGCCAAGGTGGCAGAAATTCCGCAGCCGTTTGCAAAGGATGCAACGGCAGAATCCGCGATGCTGACGGTGTTGGAAAATCACTATCGCTGCAAAGATGTACTCAACCCCTGAACCGGTTTCGCTGCCACACCCATTAGACGGCAGCGTCCGCGAAGGTATTTATAAAGATTTTGTCGTAAATCATTCATGCGTTACACCATTTGTCTTTTTGCCGTTCTCGCGTTTATCTGGCTTACCAACTCCGGCCTGTACACGCCTCTACTGCTCTCCTTCGGACTCATTTCCGTTGTTTTCGTCATCCTGATAGCCAGGCGCATGAAAGTTGTGGATGGGGAATCACTGCCGCTTGAGCTGTGGGCGACCTTACCGGGCTATTACCTGTGGCTGTGGCGAAAAATCGTTGCCAGCAACCTGGAAGTCGCGGCTTGTGTATGGGGTGGCTTGTTTTCACGCAACGAAACAATTTCACCCTGCAGCGAACGTATTCCAACCAAACTAAATACAGATCTTGGCAAGGTCCTCTATGCCAACTCCATCACCCTGACTCCCGGTACCGTGGCCATCGATGTGGATGATGATTCGGTGCTGGTCCACGCACTGACCCGCAGTGGACTAGATGAACTCAAGCAGGGAGAGATGGAAAAACAGATCCTCGCACTGACAGAAAAAAATTCAGATTCAAGCACTACCACGGGGCAGAAGAACGAATGTTGAATGCAACTCTGATTGCCCTGCTCGTGGTGATGTCTCTGGCATTGGTGCGCGCAATCAAGGGCCCGTCTATTCACGACCGCATTCTCGCGGTGAATATGTTTGGAACAAAAACCGTACTGCTGATCGCCGTTATCTGCTTTACCTTCGGCAAGCCGGAGTTTCTGGATATTGCGCTGGTTTATGCACTGATCAACTTTGTTAGCGTGATCGGGGTGCTGCGTTATTTCGAGTTTCGTAACCGAAACCAGAACGGCACCCAGAATTCTTCAGAGGAGTTAGCAAGTGATTGATTTGTTGCTGAGCTATGCCAGTGGCCTGCTGCTTTTTCTCGGCTGCTTTTTTATGCTGACTGGCGCTATCGGCCTGCTGCGTTTTCCCGATTTTTACTCGCGCATGCACGCGGCGGGCGTTACCGACACCCTCGCAACCATTCTGATCATCGCGGGCCTGATGCTCATTGCCGGCTGGAGCCTGGCACTGTTCAAGCTGGCACTGATCGTGCTGTTTATTTTCTTTACCAGCCCCACCGCCAGTCATGCATTGGCGCGTTCCGCTCAGCTCTGCGCTTTGCGCCTGACGCAAACACCAGTGGAGAAAGGCCCCGCAGACGCCCCCCGTCCGGTGGCAGAGACAAGCGCACCGGTTTCCAAGATGGAAGCCGCTGAGGGCACTTAACATCAATGAAAAAAATACATAAAGCAGTCAGGGGGAAATTTTGATGGACCTGTTGCTGGATATCGCATTATTGGCGCTGCTACTGGTTACCGCCGTTTCTATTGCCTGGATCAAGGACCTGTTTGCTGCGGCGATGCTCGCGGGTATTTACGGTCTGCTGTCTGCGGGCTTCTTCATGACCATGGGCGCGGTGGACGTCGCCTTTACCGAGGCCGCGGTGGGTGCGGGCATATCACCGCTACTGATTCTGCTGACCCTGGCGCTGTGCGGACGCTACCAGCGCGCCGACCGCGACCGCGCACGCCTGGCCGTCGCGCTGGTCGTCACTGTGGGCGCACTGCTAATCACCGCCACCGTCGACATGCCCTCATTCGGCGACGCGAATGCGCCGGCACAGGCGCACGTGGCCCCGCACTACATCGAAGATTCTCAGGAAGAAATCGGTATCCCCAACATCGTCACCTCGGTGCTTGCCAGCTACCGCGGCTTCGATACGTTTGGTGAGGTCGTGGTGATCTTTACCGCAGGACTCGGAGTGCTGTCACTGCTAATGGGCAGTGCGCCCGCGCCGCAGCAAGCTCCCGGCCAGTCCCTGGTGGAACAGCAGTCGCGGGATATCGTACTGCGCGTGGTGGCCAAGGTACTGATCGCTCCGATTATGCTGTACGCGCTCTACGTGCAATTTCATGGTGAATATGGCCCCGGGGGAGGTTTCCAGGCCGGAGTGATCTTCGCCGTCGGATTTATTCTCTACGGCCTGGTGTTTGGCCTGGATGCGGTGCGCAAGGTCGCAAGCCACGGACTGGTACAACTTCTGTCGGCAGTGGGCGTTCTGGTGTTCGGCTGCACCGGCTTGCTGAGCCTGGCCAACGGCAAGAATTTTCTGGATTACAGCGCACTGGCAGGCGATGCGGTGACCGGACAACACATCGGCATCATCGCGATCGAACTGGGCGTGGGCATTACCGTGGCCGCGGTAATGATCATGATTTCCTATCTGTTTACCGCACAGCTGCGCGACCGGGAAACAGAACTTTCCGCAAAGGGTACCCAGCCAACAACAGGCAACACGCCAAAAGGGCAAGCCAGCGTTGCGCTGTCCTCTTTGCAAACTCAGGAACAGGGGGCCGGATAAGGTGTTACTGGCATCGCACTACAACTACTGGATCGTTATCGCATTGATGATGATCGGCCTGTATATGGTCATCGCCCAAGGCAACCTGGTGAAAAAGATCATTGGCCTGAATATTTTTCAGACCTCGGTTTTTATTTTTTACATCAGTGTGGGCAAGGTGGATGGCGGCGGCGCGCCGATTCTGAGTGAGGGCGAAACCCTCTACTCTAACCCGCTTCCCCACGTATTAATTCTCACCGCCATTGTGGTGGGGATTGCTACCACGGCATTGGCGCTGGCGCTCACCATTCGCATCAAGCGCGCCTATGGCTCCATCGAGGAACGGGATATCCAGGCCGCGGAAGCACTGCAGGAACCGGCCTCGGCCGAAGTCACGTCTCAAGCTCCAGCCGGTAAGGAGAAGTAAACCATGCTGGCACATCTTCCTATTTTGCAGGTAATCCTGCCGCTAATGGCGGCACCGTCTTGCCTGCTGATTCGCAAGGCCACACTGGTGTGGCTGTTTACCCTGGCCGTCAGTGTTGCGGCGCTGGTGGTAAGCGTGTTGCTGCTGCAACAGGTGTATGCCACTGGCCCGATCACCTATGAGCTGGGCGGCTGGAAAGCCCCCTGGGGAATCGAATACCGCATTGACCTGTTGAATGCCTGGGTGTTGTTTATTGTCACCGCGCTCAGCAGTGTGGTGTTGAGTGCAGCCCACACCAGTGTGCAAAAGGAACTCGAGCCCACCAAGCAGACCGTCTTTTACGCACTGTACCTGCTATGTTTTGCCGGCCTGCTCGGCATTGTGGCTACCGGCGATGCATTTAACGTATTCGTTTTCCTGGAAATTTCTTCCCTGTCTACCTACGCGCTAATCGCGCTGGGCAAAGACCGGCGCGCATTGTGGGCGGCATTCCAGTATCTGATCATGGGTACCATCGGGGCCACCTTTATCCTGATCGGTATCGGCTTCCTGTACATGATGACCGGCACCCTGAATATGGCGGATCTGGCTGCACGTATTCCGCCACTCAGTGAGTCCACCACGGTGCTCGCCGCCTTTGCATTTATTTTTGTAGGTATCTGCCTGAAGCTGGCGCTGTTCCCGCTGCACCTGTGGCTGCCGAACGCCTACAGCTGTGCACCATCCATTGTTACCGCGTTTCTCGCCGCAACCGCCACCAAGGTCGCGCTTTACCTGTTACTGCGCTTTACCTTTACCGTGTTCGGGGTGGACTTTTCACTGTCGCACCTGCCGCTGGATACCCTGCTGATTGGGCTCGGCCTGGTGGGCGTGTTTGCCGCGTCGATCGTTGCCATCTATCAGGCCAACATCAAACGCATGCTGGCGTTCTCCAGCGTGGCCCAGATCGGCTACATGGTTGTGGGTATCGGCATCGGTACCGCCACCGCGCTGCAGGCCACACTGTTACACCTGTTCAATCATGCATTGATGAAAGGTGGACTGTTTTTGGCACTGGCGGGGCTGGTCTATCAACTGGGCGGCTGTCGCATTGAACACTTCCGCGGCCTTGGCCGCACCATGCCCTGGACTATGGCCGCCATCGTGGTCGGTGGTATCAGCCTGATCGGCATGCCATTAACCGTAGGTTTTGTCAGCAAGTGGTACCTGATTGCCGCAGCCATCGAACAGCAGTTCTGGGGAGTGGCGGTACTGGTGATACTCGGCTCGCTCCTGGCGGTGGCCTATATCTGGAAACTGGTGGAAGCGGCCTATTTTCAGGCTCCCGAAATTAATGACGGTGCGACGGCGAAACGGGAAGCGCCCCTGGGCATTCTGCTCCCTGCCTGGCTATTGATCGCGGCAAATATCTATTTCGGCATCGACACCCGCCTGCCGGTTGAAGTGAGTGCGGCAGCCTCACAATTCCTGCTGGGAGGTGGCGCGCAATGAATACATCCAACCTGCTGCAACTGACCCTGCTTATTCCGGTACTGGCACTGGTGGGCATTCAACTCACCGCCCGCTGGGAAAATGTGCGTGAAGCGATTTCATTAATTGCCGCAAGCACCCTGTTTTTCACCGTTACCCAGTTGTATCAGCCCATGCTGGACGGCCAGGTAATTGCCGCCTACTGGCTGGATGTTCTGCCGGGGCTGGCGCTGTCATTCCGGGTGGAGCCACTCGGCCTGATGTTCGCGTTGGTGGCGAGTTTCCTGTGGATCATCACCACCCTCTATGCCATTGGTTATATGCGTGGGCACGGTGAAAAAAATCAGGCACGTTTTTTCAGCCTATTTGCGGTTTCCATCGGCGCGGTGATGGGTATCGCCTTCGCGGAAAACCTGTTCACCCTGTTTATTTTTTATGAAGTACTGACCCTGTGCACCTATCCGCTGGTCACCCATGCGGGCACCGACAAGGCTCGTGCCGGGGGGCGTGTTTACCTGGGTATCTTGCTGGGCACCTCGGTGGGCTTTTTCCTGCTGGCGATCATCGCCACCTGGTTGCTGGCCGGTACCCTTTCGTTCACCGAGGGTGGTGTTTTCTCACCCGGCACCTCGCTTACGCTGCTATCCGTACTGCTAGTGCTGTTTGTGTTCGGTGTCGGCAAGGCGGCCATCATGCCGTTCCATCGCTGGCTGCCCGCGGCCATGGTGGCGCCGACCCCGGTAAGTGCGCTGCTGCACGCAGTGGCCGTGGTAAAAGCCGGTGTGTTTGTACTGCTTAAAATCTGCCTGCTGATTTTTGGGATTGACACGCTCAAGACGATCCCCGCTACCGAATGGTTGCTGTATCTGGCTGGCGTTTCCATCCTGCTCGCGTCGATCATTGCCCTGCGCCAGCAGAACCTGAAAAAGCGCCTGGCCTATTCCACCGTGAGCCAGCTGGGTTACATCACCCTGGGCGCTCTGCTCGCTACCAGTGCGGGGATGACCGGCAGTGCGCTGCATATCGTGATGCACGCCTTCGGCAAGATCACTCTGTTCTTCTGCGCGGGCGCGATTCTGGTGGCGGCACACAAAACCGAAGTGCACCAGCTGCGCGGACTGGGTCGGCAAATGCCGGTAACCATGACCGCGTTCTTGGTAGCCAGCCTGTGCATTATCGGCATTCCGCCCACCGGCGGTACCTGGAGCAAGTGGTATCTGATGCTGGGGACTTTTGAAGCGCAGCAATGGATTCTGATGGGGCTACTGATGATCAGCTCGCTGCTCAGTATCGCTTATTTGTTGCCAATCCCGCTGCGTGCATTTTTCTCCCGTGGTGACCAGGAAGTAACTGGCGACCCTGATGCAGCCGCAACCAGCGCCATCAAGGAGGCTCCGCTGCCCTCCCTGATCGCCCTTGGTATCACTGCGGCGGGCTGTATTTACTTGCTGCTGTTCCCCGATGCGTTCTATCAGCTAATCAAAGCCGGAATCTGATATGAGTGGTGAAAAACAGGATTTCTTCGACAATCCAAACAACATCCACAATATGTTGCGGGTGTTCTACGTTATCTGTGCCCTGCTGTTTGCGGCGGATTTTGTCGTGCATCGCCACACAGAGTTCCGCTTTGAGGGCCTGCCCGGCTTCTATCCCATCTACGGCTTTGTCGGCTGTGTGATTCTGGTATTTGCAGCGAAATGGATGCGTACCTTCCTGATGCGCCCGGAAGACTATTACGACAAGCGGGAACTGACCGACCTCAACAACGATGACAGTGATGGCATTGATGCGTTATCGCATGAAGACACCAACACCTCTGTGAGCGGAGGGCATCAGCGTGTTTGAAGTTGCCCCGTTTATTCCGTTCTTTATCGCTGCTGCGCTCGGGCTGTTTCTGCGCGGCTGGATGCGCGCGGTGCTGTTTATCGCGGTACCTGTAGTTGGCCTCGCCAATTTGTGGCTGCTGGGCGCCGGCGGTGCAGCTATTGAGTTTGGGCACTACGCCATTCTCGATTTCAATTTACTGCTGTTCAAAGCCGATAAGCTGAGCCTGCTATTTGGTTACCTCTTCCATATTGCCGCACTTATCTCGGTAATCTATGCCCTGCATGTGCGCGACACCCTGCAACAGGTGGCCAGCATGCTTTATGCCGGCAGTGCCCTCGGAGCCGTGTTTGCCGGCGACCTGCTGACCCTGTTTATTTTCTGGGAACTGCTGGCGCTGACCTCGGTATTCCTGGTGTGGGCGCGCCGCAGCGGCCGCGCCTATGTAGCGGGGCTGCGCTACTTCACCCTGCACATCCTCTCCGGGTTGCTGCTACTCGGCGGAATCATCTTTTACGGCCAGACTCATGGCACCCTAGAGTTCGGTCAGATCGGGCTCGATGGCAACGTCCTCGACAACCCGGCGAGCTGGATGATCTTCCTCGCGTTCGGCATCAAGTGCGCCTTCCCGTTTTTCCACAACTGGCTTACCGACGCCTACCCCGAATCCACCCCCACCGGCACCGTATTCCTGAGCGCGTTCACCACCAAGGTGGCGGTGTATGCACTGGCCCGCGCCTATCCTGGCACCGAGCTGCTGGTGTACATCGGCGCCACCATGGCCTGCTTCCCGATTTTCTATGCGGTGATCGAAAACGACCTGCGCCGGGTACTGGCCTACAGCCTGATCAACCAGCTGGGCTTTATGGTGGTGGGCATTGGTATCGGCACCTCGCTCGCGATCAATGGCGCCGTGGCCCACGCGTTTAACGATGTGATCTTCAAGGGCCTGTTGTTTATGTCCATGGGTGCGGTGCTGCATGTCACCGGCAAGATCAACGGCTCGGAACTGGGCGGCCTCTACAAGAAGATGCCCAAAACCACGGTGCTGTGCATCATCGGTGCTGCCTCCATCTCGGCCTTCCCTCTGTTCAGCGGTTTCGTCAGCAAGTCCATGGTGATGAGTGCGGCGATCAAGAACGGCTACGACTGGGTTTGGCTGATCCTGCTGTTCGCCTCTGCGGGCGTGTTCCACCACGCGGGTATCAAGATCCCCTACTTCGCCTTCTTCGCTCACGACGCCAAGCTGCCGGCACGCGAACCGCCGGTGAACATGTTGATTGCCATGAGCATTGCGGCGGCGCTGTGCCTGGTCATCGGTATTTACCCACAGGCGCTGTATAGCCTGCTGCCTTACGAGATTTCGTATACCCCCTACGACGTCACCCATGTACTGACCCAGCTACAGCTGCTGTTCTTCTCCGCACTCGCATTCGTGTGGCTGAACCTGCGCCACCTTTACCCACCGGAGCTGCCCTCGGTGAACCTGGACGTGGAGTGGATTTACCGCCGGCTGGTACCGGACGCCCTGCGCGGTTTGTTCAACCGTCTGTTTGCGCTGGACAACCGCCTGCGCAGCGCCGCGGTTGGCGGCGTAGCGCGCCTGGTGGAAGGCGTTGCCAGCCACCACCGCGCCGACGGCATCATGGCCCGCAACTGGCTCACCGGTAGCATGGTGGCCGGTGTGGTGCTGTTACTGGGCATCTACCTGATACTGGGGTGGCTTTAACGAGATGGAAGGGGCTATCGGGCGCTGCGGGACAACGGGTTGAGCATTGACCGGGGAGCCGTGCGCCGCGCAGGATGCAATCTCCCCGCGAGGGGCATACAATTCCCTTCTTATATCAGTTGCAATTGATACCTTAGGCCGCCGATTCGACTTCGCGTAAGCGTACGGCGCCTGGGGCTGCCCGATTCAGGACCCTTGATGTTCGACGAGATCCCCCGCCAGCGCCCGCAGACTCCGCTGCTCGACCAGATTGACGAGCCAGCCCAGTTGCGCGCCCTGTCGGAAAAACAACTGCCAGAATTGGCAACCGAATTACGTGAATACCTGCTCTACTGCGTAGGCCAGACTGGCGGCCACTTTGGCGCAGGTCTGGGCGTGGTCGAGCTCACCGTCGCCCTGCACTACATCTACAACACCCCGGAAGACCGTGTGGTGTGGGATGTGGGCCATCAGACTTATCCACACAAGATTCTTACCGGCCGCCGCGAGCAGATGCTGAGCATGCGCCAGCAGGGCGGCCTGTCCGGCTTCCCCAAGCGCAGCGAAAGCCCTTACGACACCTTCGGCGTCGGCCACTCCAGCACCTCCATCAGTGCCGCACTGGGTATGGCGCTGGGCTCCCCGGATGAGCGCAAGGTTGTCGCCGTGATTGGCGATGGCGCCATGACCGCGGGTATGGCATTTGAAGCGCTGAACCACGCCGCACACACCGGCAAAGACATGCTTGTGGTGCTGAATGACAACCGCATGTCGATCTCCAAGAACGTGGGCGGCCTCGCCACCTACTTCGCGCGTATTCTCGCCAGTAAGACGTACCTGAACATGCGCGAGGGAAGCCGCAAGATCCTGTCGGCTATCCCCAAGGCATGGCAGCTGGCACGCCGTACCGAAGAGCACGTAAAAGGCATGATTACGCCCGGCACGCTGTTTGAAGAGCTGGGCTTTAACTATGTGGGCCCGCTGGACGGCCACAATATGCAGGACCTGGTGCACACCCTGCGTAACCTGCGCAATCAACCAGGGCCGCAACTGCTGCACGTAGTCACCACCAAGGGCAAGGGCTTTGGCCCCGCGGAAGAAGACCCGGTGGGTTACCACGCGCTGAACAAGCTGGAACCGGAGCCCAAGGTGCAGGTCGCGGTATCGCCCGAAGCGGCGGCAACCGCGAAGAAGAAAGGACCCAAGTACCAGGACATCTTCGGTCAGTGGCTGTGTGATATGGCCGAGCAGGACGACAAGCTGGTGGCTATCACCCCGGCTATGTGTGAAGGCTCCGGCATGGTGGAATTTGCCGAGCGCTTCCCGGAGCGCTACCACGATGTGGCCATCGCCGAGCAACATGCCGTGACCCTGGCCGCCGGTCTCGCCTGTGAAGAGCAGAAGCCGGTGGTGGCGATCTACTCGACCTTCCTGCAGCGCGGTTACGACCAGATGGTGCACGACGTGGCGATCCAGGATCTGGACGTGACCTTTGCCATCGATCGCGCCGGCCTCGTCGGTGAGGACGGCCCGACCCACGCTGGCAGCTTCGACCTGACGTTTATGCGCTGCCTGCCGAACCTGGTCATTGCAGCGCCGTCCGACGAGAACGAGTGCCGCCAGCTGCTCTACACCGCTTATCTGCACAATGGCCCATCCGCCGTGCGCTACCCGCGCGGTACTGGCCCCGGCATCGAGATTGAAAAAGACATGACCGCTCTGCCTGTTGGCAAAGGGCGCGTTGTTCAGGAAGGCAGCAATGTGGCCATCCTGAGTTTCGGTACATTGTTGGCGCCGGCCCGTGAAGCGGCAGAAAAACTCGGCGCGACCCTGGTAGATATGCGCTGGGTGAAACCGCTGGACGAGGAGTTGATCGACCGACTGGCGGACAGCCACGATTTGCTGGTCACGCTGGAAGAAAACACCATCGCTGGTGGTGCCGGCAGTGCGGTATCGGAGTACCTGAATCAGCGCATCATCCCGGTACCGCTTCTGCAACTGGGCTTGCCCGATAAAATTATTGAGCACGGTAAGCACCCGAAACTGCTCAAAGAAATTGGTCTCGACGCCAAAGGCATCGAAGAACAAATTCGCGAACGCCAGAGCCAAATGCATCGGGCGCAGTCCAACGGACAAGCTGCTGCGATTTAAAAGTTACAACAACATTAATCGCTAACGAAGCAAAGAACTTCAAAACGAAGGCCGAGGGTCGGGTACGGATTTTCAGGATCGTCGCAAACAGGATGTTTGCGCCGAAGCGCCCACGGATGGGTTTAAGGGGGGCGCCTAGCCCGGTCCTGAAAATCCGTACCTGATACTCGGCCGCCACTGCATGTCGAGCAAAGCTCCCATGAAGAGCTTCGGACACGACCGCAGTGGCACCGGGCCACAGGGCAACTCTTTTCGGAACCGCTGTACATACATCCCTGTAAGCTGCGTCGGCGACGTCCCTGTCGCCGACGCTTCCGAAAAGAGTTGCCCTGCATCCCGTCTTAACTTCTTATATTTTCGCGCTGTAGCTACCGCGTGGAACACGTCAAAGACAATAAGAGACAGGCAGTACAATGTCCTTAAGCCAAGCAGTCAAAAATATCTTAAAGCCTAAGTTCGTCGCACTATCCGCTGCCATCATACTTGCCAGCACAAACTCGCAAGCAATGGAGAAGCGCGACTTCGACAAAGCCATGAAGGCGCTGCCGAAAACTGGCGCCAGCGAAAAGCTGAGCGCGCTGCAGGACCTGCGGTACCGCTGGATCATGGAAAGCTATCCAGAGAATGCGACCTACCAGGGCTACCCCGGCGTGGAGCGCGACTGGACCGATCAATCCCTCAAGAGTATTGAGCGCCGCAAGGGCCAGACGCGCAAGCTGTTGGCTACCAGTCGCCAGCTAAACGAAGACAAGCTCAGCGATAGCGAAAAGCTCGACTATCAGCTGCTGTACCAAGACCTGTTGTTAGAGGTGCGCGGCTACCAGTTCCCCGAGCATCTGCTGCCGATCAATCATATGAGTGGCATCCAGCGCAGTGTGCCAGCAGTCTTGAATGCAATGCCCAAGCGCACCGCTGCGGACTATGAAAATATTCTCGCACGACTCGACAAACTGCCGGGCTTGATCGAACAGACCAAGATCTTGATGGAGCTTGGCCTGAAGCAGAAGCTCACGCCACCGCAAATCACCCTGCGTGATCTACCCGGCCAGATTCGCGCACTGATTCCGCAAGATCCGGCACGGAGCCCACTGCTCAAGGCATTTAATAACATGCCTGCGAGCATTGCCGAGGCGCGCAAGAATAGACTGCGTGCACGGGCACATAATATTTACCGCAAGTCACTGGTGCCAAACTGGCAGCGACTCGCCGAATTTATGGAACGGGAATACATCCCGCAGGCGAGCACCGAAACGGCCTTCACCAAAAACGCCGACGGTATCCGCTGGTACGCGCACAAGGTGCGTAAGCAGACCACCACGGACCTGAGCCCGGAAGAGATCCACCAGATCGGTCTCAACGAGGTGCGCCGCATTCGCGCACAGATGGATGCGATTATTGAAAAGACCGGCTTTGACGGTGACTTCAAGGCGTTCACCGATTTCCTGCGCAACGACCCGCAGTTCTATCACGCAACCCGTGAAGATCTGCTGAAGCAATATCGGGATATCGCCAAGCGCATTGATGGTGAAATCCCCGTGCTGTTCCGCACGCTGCCAAGATTGCCCTACGGTATTAAACGGATTCCGGAGTACTCGGAGAAATCCCAGACCACCGCCTATTACCAGCCGGGCTCGATGGAAACCGGGCGCGCCGGGGTATTCTTCGCCAATACCTACAACCTGAAAAGCCGTCCCATCTGGGAAATGGAAGCGCTGACCGTGCACGAGGCCGTCCCCGGGCACCACCTGCAAATTGCACTGGCGCAGGAACAGCAGGATATTCACCCGCTGCGTCGCACCAAGATGTACACCGGTTATGTGGAAGGCTGGGGACTCTACTCCGAAAGTCTCGGCTATGACCTGGGCCTGTATCAAGACCCTTACAGTGAGTTCGGTGCGCTGACCTACGATATGTGGCGCGCAGTGCGCCTGGTAGTCGATACCGGTATGCATCAGCTGGGTTGGAGCCGCGACGAAGCCATTCGCTACTTCATGGATAACAGTGCCAAGCCCGAGCATGATGTGGTGGTGGAAATCGATCGCTACCTTGTATGGCCGGGACAGGCGCTTGCCTACAAGGTGGGACAGCTGAAGATTCTGGAAATCCGCGCACGCTCGGAAGAAGCCCTCGGCAACAACTTTGATATTCGCCAGTTCCACGACGCGCTGTTGGGCGCCGGTGCACTGCCGCTCAATTTACTTGAGGCGCGTATGAATCGCTGGATCGAATCTCAGGGGGGCAGCCTGAGTCAGGCCGCGCCTGCGGATGATTCGGCGGGGCAGGCAGCACTCAACTAATTTCTCAGACAAAAAAAGGGCCACAAACGCGGCCCTTTTTTTGTGTGGCTGAATTCGGTTGCAACCTCATGTGCGGTTTTTATTCGCACGCGCATGGTTCTGCACCGAGCGATACAGCTGACTCAACGAGCGGTCAGCCGCCCTCGACTCCGCCAGCGTTTTGCTATTGCGCGCCACTTCCCTTTCCAGCTTGCGCCAGTTGTGCAGGCGGCGCGCATCCAGTTCACCGGCCTCGATCGCTCGCTGCACCGCACAGCCCGGCTCAGATTCGTGAGCGCAGTCCGCGAAACGACACATATCCGACAGCGCAGTGATGTCCGCAAAGGTTTCCTCCAGCCCCTCACGGATATCCGCGAGCGCCAGCTCGCGCATACCCGGGCTGTCCAGAATCAGACCGCCATCCACAATCGGGTAAAGCGCACGATGACGAGTGGTATGGCGCCCCTTGCTGTCGTCTTCACGAATGCCGGCAGTTACCGCCAATTCGGTTCCCGCAAGGCTGTTCAGCAGAGTGGACTTGCCCACCCCGGAGGAACCGAGCAAAGCCAGAGTCTCGCCACTCCGACAATACTCCCGCAGCGGCGCAACACTTGCGCTATCCAAAGCATTTATCAACTCCACAGGCAGGTCGCCATGCCCCTTGAGCGCATCGTGGAACCGATCATGGTTCTCATCCAGATCCGCCTTGGTCAGCACCAGACAGGCGCGACAACCCGCTTCCTTCACTAGTGCCAGATAGCGCTCTACCCGCGAAAGGTTAAAGTCCTGGTTACAGGAGGAAACGATCAGTACGTTATCCACATTGGCCGCAATCAGCTGAACCTGCTTGGCACCCGGTGCCATGCGCTTGAACAGACTACTGCGCTCCAGCCGGCGTACAGGCTTGCGGCTGTCGCGTGCCAGCAGCAGCCAGTCGCCAACCGTGGGACGCTCTGCCGCATCTTCAAACAGTGCGCCACTGACCAATACGGTCTCCTCTCCCGACTCGCCGGATACTTCGATCTGGCTGCGATGTACCGCCATCACCTTCACCGGCTGGCAGTCGTTTAGCTCGTCGAGACTCAGCTGCTGCTGAAAAAAGGGCTTCCAACCCAGCTGCTGGAGTGGGGATACGCTAATTGCAGGTGTTGTTGCGCCAGCTGCAGAGGCGCCACGCCGAAATGTTGGGCGACGTGAAATCAGGGATTTACTCAATGTCCTAAACCCTCAGTGGTGCCCGTCACATCACCCTTCCTCACTCTGAGAAAGGCTGCGGGCACGTATGATTTGGCCGCAGAACACAATGTCTGGGCACGATCAGTTGGGGTTTCGATGGAATAAACGAAACCCGACAATAGGAACTTGCCGGGCAGAAGGACTGGAAACGGAAATATCAGTCGCAGCTGGTCCGGCGGAAATTGGATACACTCATGAACCATTCTCCACTGGTGAAATTTCGTACAACCTAACAGGCCTTGGAAGTAACTGCAACAGCCGCGGACAAGTGAGCCTTGTTTACCCGCCAAAAACGTAATGCCGGCGCCAGAAATATTTTCCTAGCCACAGAACGAACGAAAGCCGGCAAAAGCCGGCTTTCTATATCGTAGCGCTGACGGTACATCACCTTTCTCGACCTTCAGCGATCAGATAACTACGAGTATAGACACCTTTGGTGATCCCGCAGTCCTTAGGTGCTTCGCTTGCTCTTCCTGAGCTTTGCGCGGGATCAGTATCTTGCTCGCCTATAGATTGGCGTTTTCCCGTTTCCTTAACATGACGTTTTTATGAAAGGTTTGTGACAACGAAAACCGCTCGCAGTCACCTGCTTCCATCTGGCAAAGTCCGCGCGAGCGATCACTTGTCAGGGTTTTCATCGCCGTCAAACAGGTGCCCCAATTTGCCCTTCTTAGTGGAGAGGTAATTGACGTTGTGCGGGTTACGCCCGGACTGGTGGGGAAGCCGCTCGGCCACATCTACGCCGAGATCCTGCAGCGCTTTTACTTTGCGCGGGTTGTTTGTCATCAGGCGTATCGACTTGATGCCCAGGTGATCAATCATCGGCTTCAGGATCGAGTAATCCCGCATATCCGCACCGAAGCCGAGCTGCTCATTCGCTTCAACGGTGTCGGCGCCCGCATCCTGCAGATGGTAGGCACGAATCTTATTCAACAAACCAATGCCGCGACCTTCCTGACGCAGGTAAAACACCGCACCCCGCCCCTCGGTGGCAATGCGATGCAATGCATACTGCAACTGCGCACCGCAGTCGCAGCGCAGCGAGAAAAGCGCATCACCGGTCAGGCACTCGGAGTGGATACGAGCCAGCACCGGTGCATCTGTGTCGAGATCTCCCATGCTCAGAACAACGTGTTCCTTGCCGTTCTCCACTTCCTCGAAACCGTGCATCTCAAACATGCCCCAAGACGTTGGCAGTTTGGAAGACTCCACATAGCGAATGGTCAAGCTGATACCTCGCGATCCATCAAAATCGTCATCAATTGCGCGCGCGCAGCAGTAACAGTCCACCCTGCTGCTGTATATCCACGCGACTCAAAAAACTGTTGCCCAGCAGTGTCACGCTGGGAAAATCGCTACCCAGTACGGTAGCGTCCACGTTGTGTACAGTGATGCCACCAATGGTGACGCTCGCCAGTTGCAGCCTGTATGCTTTTTCCACGCCGCTGGCGGTAGAAACCGTCATGGGCTTTGCCCGCGACAGGTCCAGCCCCAGGCTTTTTGCCGTGGGGTAATTAAACGCAATGCTTGTGGCACCGGTATCCACCATCACATTCACACGACGCCCATTAATCCATGCCGTGGTGCTGTAATGACCGCGGCTGTCCGGATTAAGGCGCACTTCGGCCCGCTGGGCCTCGGCATAGTTTGCCGCTACCGGCGCTGCCAGAGTCAGCTTCTGCTCCCGCCCATCAATACGCACCAGCGCGTACTCACTGGTTACCGACACCAGTGTCACCCCCTCTGGTGAGGTTTTACCGGATTTCAGCAGGCGCTGTTTGCCGTTCACCTCAAACATGGCGCTGGTGCCGAAAATCGCCTGCAAACGCACATCCTGTGCGCCGGCAATGGCTGGCACTAACAGCGTGACAGCGAGTATGAATAAACCGCGCAGCTTCATGGGCATCCCGCCTCAGAGTGTGTGAATCAAATAAGCCGTGCCCTGCAACACCAGCGCGGCGTAAATTCCTGCCAGTATATCGTCCAGCATGATCCCCAAGCCACCGTGCACACGGCGGTCGGCCCAGCCGATGGGTGGCGGCTTGGCGATATCGAAAATTCTAAACAGCACAAATCCGTACAGGGCCCACAGCCAGCCCGCCGGGGCCATGAACATGGTGAGCCAGTAGCCGACAAATTCGTCCCACACGATACCGCCGTGGTCGTGCACGCCGAGCTTCTTGGACGCGGCGCCACACAGGTAGCAACCTACGACAAAGGTGATAACAAGCACCGCCAGATAGGCCAGCGGCGATAGAAACTGCAGGCCGTACCAGAGGGGAACCGCGGCAAGGGTCCCGAAAGTCCCGGGCGCCTTTTTGGCGAGGCCGGAACCAAACCCAAACGCGAGAAACAGCACCGGGCTGCGCAGGAGCTCAGCCATGGTGGGCGTGGGCTTCGGTGTAGGGGGCGGTGTTGTCGTCGAATTGGTGCTCATACTTTTGTTATTCTCCACCGCTTAAAAGTGTTGGAAACTGGTGCCGCTGGGCTGCCAGTCCACGCCATGCAATCGACAACGCACGCCGCTTTCCGTATTCATACGGCCGATGGCAGTAATCGGCAGCTGCAGTGCACCCAGTGCACGCAAATGCTGCTCGGGAACAGTAAAGCAGAGCTGGTAGTCATCTCCGCCGGTAAGCGCGGTTTGCAGGGCGCGCTCGCCTTTTACACTCTGCGCCAATGGCGCTATCGGCAAACGCTCCAGATCCAGCTCGGCGCCGAGACCACTGGCCTCACAGATATGCCCGAGATCCCCGAGCAAGCCGTCTGAAATATCCAGTGCGGCACTGGCGTATTTGCCAATGGCTCGGGCCACCGCGAATTGCGGCTCCGGGAAATAATAGGCCGCCTCGGTTTGCTGTTGCTGTTCGGGACTGCCTTCGATATCACCCAGCACAATGGGCAATGCGGCGGCGCCGGCACCCAGCGTGTTGGAAACAAAAATGTGATCGCCAGCACTCGCGCCATCGCGCCGCAGTGGCACGTCACAGGCACCGGTGACCTGAATGGTGATCGACAGCGGCCCCTTGGTTGTGTCGCCACCAATCAGCGTTATTCCATACGCGTGTGCCGTCTCCGCAAGTCCGCGTGCGAACGGCTCTAACCAATCCGGGTTACTCTCGGGTAACGTCAGCGCAAGCGTAAACCACAGGGGTTCCGCGTTCATCCCAGCGAGATCCGAAAGATTGACGCGCAGCGCGCGGCTGGCGATACGGAAGGGATCGGCGCTTGCAGGAAAGTGCACATCCGCCACCAGGGTATCCACACTGGTGGCGAGAATTTTACCGGTGGGGGGATTCAGCAGCGCGCAGTCGTCGCCAATACCCAACACCACACTCTGGTTTGCATAACCCTGAGCGCCAGAATTGGGCTGGCCCTCGGTTTGAAAGCGGGAGGAAAAGTACTCCCGAATCAGTTCAAATTCACCGGGGCCGGGCATGCGCAATTTAGCCCTTATCGGCCTTTACTTCGACACTGCGCTCTTTCGCTGCAACCTTGTCGAGAATGCCGTTAATAAACTTGAACGCATCGGTAGGGCCGAACTTTTTCGCCAGGGCAACGGCTTCGTTGATCACGACCTTGTAGGGAACGTCGATACGGTTTTTCAGCTCGAAGGTGGACATGCGCAGCAGCGCGCGCGACACCGGGTCGAGCTCTTCCACGTCTCGGTCCAGGTATTCGGTATAGATACCTTCAACCTCGTCGAGATTCTTCGCTACGCCGTGCAGCAACTCGTGAAAGTACGGCACGTCGGTTTTGCTCATATCGTTGTCGGTACGAAACTCGGCTTCGATAGCATTCAAATTGGAGCCAGCCATTTGCCACTGATACAGGGCCTGCATGGCGTAATGGCGAGCCTTGCGGCGGGCAGATGCGGTTACGGTCATTTCAATTCAGTCCGGTTTAGATTTTGCCCAGCAGGGAAACCATTTCGAGGGCGGTTTCCGCGGCTTCACAGCCTTTGTTGCCGGCTTTGGTGCCGGAGCGTTCGATGGCCTGCTCGATGGAGTCTACGGTGAGGACACCGAAGGTCACAGGAATGCCGGTGTCCATGGATACCTGGGCAAGGCCTTTGGTACATTCGCCAGCTACGTATTCGAAGTGCGGGGTACCGCCGCGGATCACTGCACCCAGTGCAATGACGGCGTCAAACTTTTTGCTCTGGGCAATTTTTTGCGCGGCCAGCGGGAATTCGAAAGCACCTGGGGCGTAGTAAATGGTGATATCTTCTTCTTTAATGCCTTTGCGACGCAGGGTGTCCAGCGCGCCGTCTTTCAGGCTCTCTACAACGAAGCTGTTCCAGCGGCTCACCAGCAGCGCATACTTTCCGGTGCTACCTACGAAATCCCCTTCAATAACTTTGATCTTGCTCATGGTCTCTTTCCATTTTTTGCTAGTTCACTGCATGCCCTGTTAGCACTTAGGGTCTATCGCAGTGGCGGCGTGGCACCACGCCTTCGATTTCTACTTCGTTTGCTTTGCGAAGCGTTAAATTTCTTCCGCGTTCAGATATTCTTCAACTTCCAGATCGAAACCGGAAATTGCGCTGAACTTGAACGGCGCACTCATCAAACGCATTTTGCGCACTTTCAGATCGCGCAGAATTTGCGAGCCGGTACCTACCTGCTTGTACACCAGATCCTGACTCGGGCGCTGTTGCTTGCCGCTGATCAGCCAGTCGATGCTCTCTTCAATTTCATCGGTGGTTTCGTTGTGGCAAATCACCACCACGACACCCTTGCCCTCTTCCTTGACCTTTTTCAGCGCACTGCGGAAAGTCCACGGTTCGTACTTTTCGTCGCCGCGGCGCAGGCTGAATACGTCGCGCAGAGTGCTGGCGACGTGTACCCGCACCAGGGTCGGTTCTTCCGGATTGAAGTCACCGAGGCTGAAAGCGAAGTGGCGTTCGCGGCGCGCTTTGTCGAGATAGGTGCGCAGTTTGAATTCACCGAACTCGGTGTGTACACGACGCTCGTTCACGCACTCAACGGTTTTTTCATTGAGGGCGCGGTAGTTAATCAGGTCGGCGATAGTGCCGATCTTGAGGTTGTGCTGCTTGGCGAACTTTTCCAGGTCCGGGCGACGGGCCATGGTGCCGTCTTCGTTCATGATCTCGACGATGGCGGCGGCGGGCTCGAAGCCGGCCAGGCGAGCCAGGTCACAGCCGGCTTCGGTGTGGCCGGCGCGGCTCAGTACGCCGCCGGGCTGGGCCTTGATCGGGAAGATGTGGCCAGGCTGCACGATATCGGACGGCTTGGCGTTGCGGGCAACGGCCGCGCGAATAGTGCGCGCGCGGTCGGCGGCGGAGATACCGGTGGTAACGCCTTCGGCAGCTTCGATAGAGACGGTGAAGTTGGTGCTGAACTGAGCGCCATTGTCGCGGGACATCAGCGGCAGGTCGAGCTGCTCACAACGGTCGCCGGTCAAGGTCAGGCAGATCAGGCCGCGGGCGTGGGTGGCCATAAAGTTGACGTCTTCCGGGCGCACCTGTTCGGCGGCGATGACGAGGTCACCCTCGTTCTCGCGATCTTCGTCGTCCATCAGGATAACCATTTTGCCCTGACGGATATCGTCGATCAGTTCTTCAACGCTATTCAGTTCCATAACTCTCTCAATATTGTCGTCGGTGCCTTTGGGACCCGTACGTTTATGTCTTTTCGCTTCAGGCCTTGTAAAAACCGTGCTGGGCAAGGAATTCCATGGTCAGACCGTCGCTCTTCGGCTCGGCCGCGGCATCCCCCAAGAGTAGCCGTTCCAGGTAGCGCGCAATCAGGTCGACCTCCAGGTTCACCTTGGTACCCGCCTGATAACCGCCAATCACCGTTTCCGCGATGGTGTGTGGCACGATGGTGAGTTCGAATTCCGCGCCATCCACCGCGTTTACGGTGAGGCTAGTGCCATCGATGGTGATTGAGCCCTTGTGAGCAATGTATTTGGCCAGCTCTGCCGGTGCGCGCAGGCGGAACTGCTCGGCGCGGGCAGCGGGCTTGCGCCAGACTACTTCACCAATACCGTCAACGTGGCCGCTCACCATATGCCCACCGAGGCGGGTCTGTGGCGTGAGCGCCTTTTCCAGGTTCACTTTGTCACCGAGCGTCCAGTCCTGCAGGGTGGCGACGGCGAGGGTTTCTGCGGACACATCGGCCCAGTAGCCATCGCCAGGCAGGTCGACCACGGTCAGGCAAACACCATTGGTGGCGATACTGTCGCCCAGTTTGACGTCAGACAGGTCAAGCTTGCCGGTCTTTACGCGCAGGCGCAGGTCCCCGTCCTTCGGCTGAAGGGCAACGATCTCACCTACGGCTTCAACGATTCCAGTAAACAATTCAGTTACCTTTTAACTACCTGTTGCTAACCCAAACCGGCGGTTAGCGCTCGATATCGGTGGTCGCGGTAATCCGCCAGTCGTGGCCAACCGCCCGCATATCGGTAATGGTGATGGGCAGCATGGAGCCCATACGCTCGATTGGCAGCTCAAACAGCGGCCGGGCGCTGGAGCCAAGTATCTTGGGCGCCATGTAGACGATGATCTCGTCCACATGGCCCTGGTACATAAAGGCGCCAGAGAGGGTCGCGCCACTCTCGACCAGCACCTCATTGCACTCGCGTCGGGCGAGCTCTTGCAACAATTCACCCAGATGCACACGGCCTTCCTTATCGGCAGGCAGCACCAGTACCTCGGCACCGGCCTTCTCCAGGCGCGCGCGGCGCTCGGGGTCCGCAGCATCGGTTGTGACCACCAATGTGGGGGCATCCCCCTGCAAAATAAAGGCCTTGGCGGGGGTACGCAGCTGGCTATCGACGATGACCCGCAACGGCTGCTTCTCTGCGGAAGCTGCGGCCAGCTCCGCCGGCAGCGCCATCTCTTCCGGGCGCACATTCATATTCGGGTTGTCGTAACGCACCGTATCCACGCCGGTGACCACCGCACAGCTGCGCGCACGCAGCGCCTGCACATCCGCTCGCGCCGCCGGTCCGGTGACCCATTTGGACTCGCCACTGGCCATGGCGGTGCGGCCGTCGATGCTCATGGCAGATTTGCTGCGCACCAGCGGCAATCCGAGGGTCATGCGCTTGATGAACCCGGGGTTCAGTGCCCGGCAGGATTCTTCCAGCAATGGGCCTTCCACTTCAATGCCCGCATCGCGCAGTTTTTGTAACCCGTTGCCACTGACACTGGGGTTGGGGTCTTCCATACCGAACACCACCTTGGCCACGCCAGCGGCGATCAGGGCATCGGCGCAGGGGCCGGTTTTACCGGTATGACTGCAGGGTTCCAGGGTGACGTAGGCGATTTTGCCGCGCGCCCGCTCTCCGGCATCCCGCAGGGCTTCGATTTCCGCATGGGGCTCACCGGCCCGCTTGTGCCAGCCCTCACCGACAATATTGCCGTCTGCATCCGCGATGACACAGCCCACACGGGGGTTGGGCATGGTGGTGTAGAGGCCGCGCTCCGCCAATTGAACCGCGCGGGCCATCAACTCTCTGGGGCTAAAGGCCATTACTTGACCTCCCCTGGTGATTTCTCGTGGGGCGTGTTCAGGCGTTCAATCTCATCACTGAAATCGCTGACATCCTCGAAACGGCGGTATACCGAGGCAAACCGTACGAAAGCCACCTGATCCAACTCACGCAGCTGCTCCATCACCAGCTCGCCGATATGCCGCGCGGGCAGCTCGCGCTCGCCGGTGGCCTGCAGGGAGTGCTTGATCTGGGCGACCGCAGCTTCCACTCGCTCGGTGCTTACCGGGCGCTTTTCTACCGCGCGCTGGATACCGGCACGCAACTTGTCTTCATTGAAGGGCTCGCGATGGCCGTTTTGCTTCACTACCCGAGGCAGAAGCAGTTCGGCAGTCTCAAAGGTGGTGAAGCGCTCGTGGCACTGCAGGCACTCACGACGGCGGCGTACCTGGTCGCCATCGGCAACCAGGCGGGAATCTACGACTTTGGTTTCATCTGCGCTGCAGAAGGGACAGTGCATGGGGAGAGGGCCCTCGAAAAAGTGGGCCGCAGTTTAACACATAAGTGCTATTTCCCCGCTATTCGGGCCCAACGAGGGGCATGTGCAGGGCCGAATTCTGGGTAAAGAAATCTACGGGGGCAGAGATAGGTTCGGCTAGGCGGCGCACCGATCGCAGAGACAGGGCAGCTCCAGCGCCGGGCTCAACAATTGCCACCCCGCGTCAGCGGCGCCCTTGCGCAGGGTCTTTACCACCTCGCCTTTAACCGCAATTTCTTTCACCGCACCACAGCCTTCACAAATCAAAAACTGCGGAGTCTCGTGCTCATGGTGGCAGGCGATATGTGAGCAGGCGACAAATTTGTTGGCGGAAACTAGCTTGTGCGCCAGGGCATTCTCTACCAGAAAATCCAGCATCCGGTAGACGGACATTCCCTGGATGGTCTCGCCGGTTTCTTCCCGGTAGAGGTCGACGATTTCGTAGGCGGAAAGCGGAGCGGGCGACTTCAGCAGCAACCTCAGGATACTCTGGCGCTTTTCGGTAAAACGCACGCCATTTTCACTGCAGCGCTCGCTGGCACGCTGCATGACCTTATTAACCTGAGTCAGCTTCATTCGAGGCTCCATTCTGCAAGGCAGACGATTCTAGCACCTCTGACATTCGGTCTAAAATCGCCTCCTCGCTCATAGCCACGCAAAACTGCCCATCGAGCCTGTGGCCCTCAATTAGAGGTTTTCGCGCTCGATAATACGCTGCCAAAGCTTGTGGCGCAGAGTAAGCACGCGGGACTTAGTAGCCGCCGGAATCCAGGTACGCTCCAACTCCTGCGGGCGTGGGTACACTGCCGGATTGCTCAGCAATGCCGGGTCTACCAGATCCTGAGCAGCCAAGTTCGCATTGGCATACTGGGTTTCGTTACTGATATTGGCGATGACACTGGGCTGCATCAGGTAATTGAGAAGCTGGTAAGCAGCGTCAACATTGGCCGCATCCGACGGCATGGCAACTACATCGATCCACAGCGGGAAGCCCTCTTTCGGCATCACATAGCGAATATCAAAGTCCTTACCCGCTTCTTCCGCCATCTGCTGGGCCACAAGAACATCACCACTCCAAGCGTGGGCAATGCAGCGCTCACCACTGGCCAGATCTTCCACATATTCGCCGGAATCGAAATCGGTGATGTGCAAACGCACCTTGGACAGCAGGTTGGCCACCATGTACTGGTGGGCAATGCTCATGGAGTTGGGGTCTTTCTCCAGGTACTTGAGCGCAACATCGAAGATCTCTTCCGGTGAGCGCATCAGGGTTGCATTACAGTGGTCGAGCTTACTGAGATTTTCCGGGTCAAACAGCAGGTCCCAGCTATCTTCCGGCAGGGTGCCACCGAAAGCCTTCTCTACTGCCTGCACGTTATAGCCGATACCCACGGTGCCCCACAGGTAAGGCATCGCGTATTCATTGCTCGGGTCAAACAGGGACAGGCGCTGCATAAATTTGGGGTCGTTTTGCGACCAATTGTCGATACGATCGCGGTCTAATTTCTGCAGCTGGCCGGAGGCAATATATTTGGGAAGGTTATCCGAACCCGGAACGATCACATCAAAGCGGCGGCCTTGGTTTAACCAAACCTCTTCGAGCTCTTCGATATCGTCGAATTCAAAATAATGCACCTTGATGCCGGTAGCCGCCTCAAAATCGGCAATAGTGTCTTCGGCGATCGATTCCGACCAGTTGGCAAAGTGCAACTCGCGCGCCTGGGCAGCCAGGCTGAAGGCAAAAACGGCGGTCAGGGTGACCAACAAATTGGATACTGGACGCATGCTTTACTCTCGCTCCGCAGCCGTGCTGCGCGGTGGCTTCAGCGCTTTGCCGCGGCACTCCCGCCACACGTGCAAAGCCTCGAATCCTGAAACCGCTCGGACCCGAAAGTAGCGGCCGCTTGCGCAGACCGTTAATCAGCAACACTTCCCTGATGCCGCCAAAACACTAAGCAAATACTGCGCCGAAGGGCGCCAAAATACAGACCCGAAGTTCACTTCGGCTTTAGAGGGCGCGTATTAAAACAGAATCAGTAGTCTGTTTTATAGCCCAAGGAGACAATTTTTTAATCTGATTGCGATACAAAGAAAAAAGGCCCCTTAAAAGGAGCCTTTTTGATACGAAACTGCTGGATATCAGCCTTTGTAAACTGGGAACTTCGCGCAAATATTGAGCACCTTCGCCTTCACATCGGCAATGGTTGCATCCGCATCGCCCTTCTCCAGCGCGTCCAGCACATCACAGATCCAGTTGGTGAGCTGCTTGGTCTCTTCCACACCGAAACCGCGCGTGGTGATGGCCGGGGTGCCGACACGCAGACCACTGGTGATGAACGGGGAGCGCGGGTCGTTCGGTACCGCGTTCTTGTTTACAGTAATGTTGGCGTTGCCCAAGGCTTCGTCCGCATCCTTACCGGTGTACTCCTTGCCGATCAGGTCCACCAGCATCAGGTGGTCGTCGGTACCGCCGGAAACGATGTTGATACCGCGATCGAGGAAGGTCTCTGCCATCGCGCGCGCGTTTTCAACAACCTTCTGCTGGTAGTCCTTGTACTCGGGGCTCATGGCTTCCTTGAAGGAAACCGCTTTGGCCGCGATCACGTGCATCAGAGGGCCACCCTGGCCGCCCGGGAATACCGCGCTGTTCAGCTTCTTCTCGATCTCTTCATTGGCCTTGGCAATGATGATGCCGCCACGCGGACCGCGCAGGGTTTTGTGGGTGGTGGAGGTCACCACGTCTGCGTGAGGAACCGGAGACGGGTACACGCCCGCGGCAACCAGACCGGCTACGTGCGCCATGTCGACCATCAGGTAGGCGCCTACCTTGTCGGCGATTTCGCGGAAACGTGCCCAGTCCATGATACGGCTGTAGGCGGAGAAGCCGGCAACGATCATCTTCGGCTTGTGCTCGAGCGCCAGGCGCTCAACTTCGTCGTAGTCCACTTCACCGGTTTCGGCGTTCAGGCCGTACTGCACCGCGTTGTAGATCTTGCCGGAGAAGTTAACTTTGGCGCCGTGGGTCAGGTGGCCACCGTGGGCCAGGCTCATACCCAGTACGGTGTCACCCGGGGCACACAGTGCCTGGTATACCGCGGCGTTCGCCTGGGAGCCAGAGTGCGGCTGCACGTTGGCGTAGTCGGCACCGAACAACTCTTTAGCGCGCTCAATAGCCAGGGCTTCTACCTTGTCGACGTACTCACAGCCACCGTAGTAGCGCTTGCCCGGATAACCTTCGGCGTACTTGTTGGTCAACTTGGTACCCTGAGCTTCCATCACCTGCGGGCTGGTGTAGTTCTCCGAGGCGATCAGCTCGATGTGCTCTTCCTGGCGGCGGTCTTCGTCCTGGATGGCAGACCACACATCCGGGTCGTATGAAGAAAGGGTGACTGATTTATCAAACATGGTATTCCCTCGGATGATAAGGCGCGAATCGCGCAAGCATAATCTCGACAAGGGCAAATACCGACCCGTTTTGACCGGCCCGCCCCCAGAAAGCGGCGCATTGTACACCAAGGGAGGCACTGCGGCGCAAAGGGTGCACATGAAACAATTTCAATTCAGGGCACAGTTTTGCTCAAGCAGCCATAAAGAGGGCTAATGCAGCATCCTCTAAAGCCCAGACTGTGCTTTTGGCGCTATAGCAGCGCGCTGTACCCGGCCACATCCACCAGCTGGCCACGGTAGCCGTATACCTGCTCGATCAGTGCCGGTTGCAGTAGGTTAGCGGGAGTGCCATCGGCCTGGATACGGCCGCGCGCCAGCATCACCATGCGATCGGCGTAGCGGGCGGCGAGGTTGAGGTCGTGGAGTACTGCGATCACCGCGGTCTTCTCGTCGGCCACTTCCCGGGCCAGCGTCAGCACTTCGTGCTGGTGCTTGAGATCGAGGGCGGAGGTGGGTTCATCCAGCAGCAGGATCTTTTCATCGTTGGGGTCGGCGAGGCTGAGCTGCGACAGCACGCGGGCCAGCTGCACCCGCTGCTTCTCGCCGCCAGACAGACTGGGAAACAGGCGGTCGCGCAGATGCCACACGTCGGCGCACTGCATATAGTGCTGGATGCGGGTTTCCTGCTCGGCCCGCGACAGGCTGCCAGGCCCCAAGCCAAGCTGCACGACTTCGCGACAGGTAAACGCAAAATTCAGATTGGAGTGCTGCGCCAGCAAACCGTAGCGGCGAGCCAAGGCACGGCGCGCCTTTTGCGAGCGGTACCAGTCCGTCTGAGGACGGCCGAGCAGCTGAATGTGCCCGGCGTAATCCAGTTCCCCGCTGATTGCGCGTAACAGTGACGTCTTGCCACAGCCATTGGGGCCAAGCAGCGCGGTCACTTCGCCGCACTGAAAGCTCAGGGAGATATGTTCCAGCAGCGGCGATTCCGCGCGCGGGTAACGAATCGAAAGATCAGAGATTTCTAATAACACGGTGATTCCTCCCCCTTAAAAGATCTGGCGACGCTGCTGCCACAGCAGGAACAGGAAGAAAGGCGCACCGATAATGGCGGTGAGGATTCCCACCGGTAATTCAGCCGGCGCAAACACACTGCGTGCAATGGTATCTGCCACAGTCAGCAACAAGCCGCCGAGCAGTGCGCTGTAGGGAATCAGAAAGCGGTGGTCCGGCCCACGCAGCAGGCGCACGATATGCGGAACTACTAAGCCGACAAACCCGATAATCCCGGATACCGAGACCACGGCGCCCACGGCGATGCCATTTAGCACAATGATCTGGCGCTTCAGGCCGAGCACATCCACCCCCAGGTGGCGGGCTTCAGACTCCCCCAGCAACAGGGCGTTGAGGTCGCCAGCTCGAAGCCAAAGCAGGGCGCTACTGGCGATAAAGATACATCCGGTAACCAGCACCGAGGTCCAGGTGGCCCCCGCCAGTGAGCCCAGCTGCCACATGGTCATGTCTCGCAGCGCAGTATCGGTCGCCACGTAGGCGAACATACCAAGCACAGCCCCAGCCAGGGCAGAAACCGCAATACCGGCGAGCAGCATCATTACCACCGAGCGCCCGCGGTCACCCAGGACATACACCAGCCAAGTAGCCAGGATCGCACCCGCGCTGGCAAAAGCCGGTAACAGGAACCACTGCACCTGCTCAAACAAAGTGCCCATCCAAGCACCGAGAGTACCGGCGAGCACACTACCAAATACCAGCACAGTGCCCGCGCCCACCGCGGCGCCAGAAGAAACTCCGATAATGCCGGGCTCCGCCAGCGGGTTGCGGAACATGCCCTGCAACACCGCACCACACATGCCCAGAGTGCCGCCCACGATCAGACCCAGCAGCAATCTCGGCAGACGGATTTCACCGAGTACCAGGGCGTACTGATCCGGCACATCCAGTTCCAGAGCACCCGGCCAGCTCCAGTGCAGCAATCCTGCTACCACGTCTTGCCAGGTAATATGCATAGCACCCACCGCCAGAGAGAGGCCACTCCCCAGCAACAGCAGTGCGATCAGCACTGGCAGCAGGCTTTTATCACTCAGGCGAAACTCCACAGGACGGATACCTCAATTCGATCATCTTCGCGCACACGGGCGCTGCCCGATGCACCGCCACTATACCTTCTATCAAGCCTGCCATCAGGCCTTATCATGGACCCTATCCCGGGCCTTAGAACAGACTTGCGCTCGCTCCGGAGCAACCTTACCGATCTACAGCAATCTTATCGTTCAGCTTTTTGGCCTCACGCAGGCTAGCCAGCCCCAGACCGCCCAGCAATGCATAGCCATCCACCGCGAAAAATGCGGCTCGCTTTCCTGCCGGGGTAAGCTTGAGCAGCGGTTGCCACACCAGCAGTTCAGCACCATCGCGCAACTGGTCCGCCTGGTCATCGGAAAACAGTATCCAGTCCGGACGCAGCTCGACCAGAGCTTCATCGGACAACTGCTTGTAACCGTCAAATGTCACCACATTCACACCGCCGGCCAGCCGAATCAGACTGTCCGGACTGGTACCAACCCCAGCTGCCTTCAGGCCACGGCCACTTTGCGCGCGCACAAACAGGATGCGTGGTGGTTGCGACAGCGCCGCGCGTGCACGTGCCAGAGAAGCCAACTGTTCCTCGACACTTTGCTTCACCGCCTCCGCGGGCTTACCCAGCACCTCACCCAGTCGCTGAATATTTTCCAGCAGTTGTTCGCCACTCTCCGCCTCGGGCAATTGCACGATTCCCACGCCGGAGTTTTCCAGCAGTGTCAGCGTATTTGCTGGCCCCATATGATTGCCCCCCACCAGCAATTGTGGGTTCTGTGCCAGCAAGCCCTCGGCCGGTAGATGCCGGTAATAACCAACGACTGGTAGCACACGAAAATCTGCGGGCAGACGCGTTGAGGAATCCACTGCGACGAGACTGTCACCGCCACCCAGTGCAAGCACCAGTTCGGTAATGGAGTGTCCCGCGCTGATCACTCGCTCCGGCACCGCCAGGGCAACACTGCTGACGAGCATCAGTGCGGAAGCCCCAAATAAACGGGAGAGTGAGCGCTTCCATTTCCATCTCCAATTACAAGGTTTCGGAAAATTCATAGTGCAAATCCAGTCGAACAAATCTTATTAATCGTGTATCCAGGCGAGCATTTACGGCGCGTTCGCCGTATGTGGCTGCAAGGCAATCTCAGCCACTTCCACGCCCTGCTTCTGCAGTAGCGCAAACAGGTCCAGCATCCGCTGCACCGGAACATTGCGGTCCGAAGCCAGCGCAACGGGCCGATCCGGCTCTGCAGCCAACAACGTCATCAACGACCGTTCGAATTCCGCTTGTGTGCGGAAACCCTCGCCATCAATACCCCAGAGTTCGGGGCCATCATTGGAGAGGGAAATCGTCAGCGGATGTGCAGGCATGGCGGCAGCGGCGTGTTCGCTGGCCGGCAAATCCATTGGCAGCGATGCCAGTCGCATATTTGCGGTCAGCAGTAAAAACACTAAAACAATAAAAATAATATCCAGCAGCGGCGTCAGGTCAGGTGCCAGATTGGCCATGGAAAACTGCCGGGAATTTTCCGGGCTGACACGAATCACGAGGTCGGCTCCGCAATATTCACCACATCGCGCACGCAGGCTTCCGGGGTTTTGCAACACGGGTCTAGCCCTTCTAGCCACAGGTTGCCGCGGTTAAACAAATGCTCGAGGTCCGCCACCACCCGGTCGCTCCAGATGGCCAGCAGGTGTGCGCCGGCAATCGCCGGCAGCGCGACAATGAGGCCAGCGGCCGTTGTACTGAGAGCCATACCCAAACCGTCGGCCAGTAGCGCTGGCGTCACAGGTTCACTGCTGCCGGAAAGGCCGGCAAACATTCCGATCAGCCCGAGCACGGTACCGAGCAGCCCCATCAGGGGACTGATAATGCCGATCACCATTAACAGGCGAAGCCCGCTGTGCAAGCGGCGACGTTGATCCTGCAGCCAGACTGCGGCGATCTCTTCCCGCTGGTTTTTTTCCACCTTGCGATGCTGTAACAACAGAGCGGTTGCTTGGCTCGCCAGCGCCCGTTCTGTTTCACATTCCAGCGCGAGTCGGTCGAGACCACTCTCATCGGAACACTGCAAACGTTTAAAAGAACCACTAATCCCTCGGTGACCAGTTGTCAGCAAAAACCACAGGCGCTCCCCAAGAAGCGCCAGAGCCAGTGCAGACACCACAAGCAAGGGCCAACCCATAAGGCCGAGCTGAATAAAAAAATCCGCTAGGGAGAGGTGCTCGAACATTTCGATCTCAAAAATTTCCGTGGACCGGTTTATTTACCAGTGTTTTTTCACAAGTGCTTTCTAGAGTAATTCTCACAACTGGCATGCATTTAGAGAGCAAACCGTATTGGCAGCTGAACACGGGAAACACGCGCGCGGCCGCCCTCCCGATAAGGAAGAAAATTCCATCCGGCAACGGCTTTCAGTGCCGCTTCGTCCAGACTGTCCACACCGGAGGATTTCAGTAAGCGACGCACCACCTGGGCACCAGCCTGATCCAGCTGCACCTCCACTACCACCGTTCCCTGTTGTCGGCGCTTGCGTGCCAGCTCTGGATAAACCGGGGCACCGGGTGGGCTGGCGAAAGCCGGGCGCTCAACCAATACCGGCTCATCGCTCACGCTCTGTTGCGTGCTTTTCGGGGCACTCACCTCATCCTGCGGTTTCGTTTCCGCTGCAGCCTGAGGTTGTGCAACTATCGGCTCGGCCTTTTTCGGCACCGGTTTGGTAGTGGGCTTTTGCGGCGCTAGCTTTTTCACTGGCTTGGGCTTGGCAACCGGCTCAGGTTTTACAGGCTTTGGCTTAGGTTCTGGTTTAGCCGCCATCGGTTTTGCCGGCTCGGGCTTTACCGGTACTGGCGCCTCCACCGCTTGCTGTGCTGCCGGGGCAGCAGCGAGCTTGAGCTGGCCAAGCTTCAGCGCCGTGGTACCTGAGGGTGCCTGATCCACATCAACGGCGGGCGCAGCCCACAGCAGCCACGCATGCAGGGCAAACGAGCAGGACACCATAACCAGCAGGCGCTGTTTCACTTTTTATCTCCGCCCTCTCAGTAACTGCAGCGCAGGTTAGCAACTTGGGACTGTTTAATCAAATGTAAATCGTTCGCATTTACAATCACACTTTCATCAACTACCATGCGCGGCAATCGCATTTACCGAGCCAATGAATTTTGGGGACAGCGCCTACGGTGTGGCACTCGGTAGCAGTTATCAGGGAACGTCAAATACAAGGGGCATGTTCATGGGTCACATCAAATCACTTCGCATCCACCCTCTCACCGCGGCCGTCCTGGCCTTGAGCGCAAGTACCGCGGTGGCGCAGGAAGACACTTCAGGTCAGCCGGTAATCCAGTTTGGTGAAGTGCTGGTTGCTGCTGATCGCAACCCGGCAGCCAAGGAAAAAGACGAGAGCATCGTTGTGGTTGAGCGCACCCAGCTGGAAGAGCAGCAGCCCGAGTCCATTGCCCAAGCACTCAAGTACGAGCCCAATATCGAAGTGGTCGGTGGCCCGCGCTATTCCAACCAATCGCCCAATATTCGAGGCCTGTCTGAAACCCGTGTCCTGCAGACCATTGACGGCGCACGCCAGAACTTTAACTCGGGCCACCGTGGCACTTACCAGCTGGACCCGGAACTGTTGAAGCAGGTAGAAGTGAAGAAGGGCCCGGCTTCCAGCCTGTGGGGCTCCGGCGCGATCGGCGGCGTTGTCGCGATGTCCACCAAGAGCGCGTCCGACCTGCTAAGCGGTGACGACACCTTCGGTGGCTATGTGAAAGAAGAGCTTGGCACCAACGGCAACTCTAACGAAACCACGGTTGCCGCCTATGGCCTGTCCGGTGACTTTGACTATCTAGTAAATGCTTCCGTATCCGAAAACGACAATGTGGAGATCGGTGGCGGTGAAGAGCTGACAGACAGTGCCGGCGAGAACACCGCGCTGCTGGCCCGAGGTGGCCTCAAAATCAGCGACAACCAGCGCCTCGACATCTCGTTCCGTTACAACAACCGTGATGAAGCAGTGCCATCCAACCCGAACGCAAATGTCGGCACTAGCTCCCCGCTGGTTGAGCGCGACATCACCGACCAGAACGTGACCGCTAACTACTGGGTACAGGCACTGGAAGGCAAGCACACCTCCAGATTCACGGTTTACCGCAATGACACCCAATTTGAAGAGTTCCGCCCGACCCAGGGAGAGGACGGTCAAAACGACAATACTGAAGTCACCACAACCGGTATCGCCATCAACAATGCTACCGAAGGTTTCGGTGCGCAATGGGTATACGGCTTGGACTGGTATCAGGACGACGTGACTACCGTACGTGACGGTGACAACCGCCCGGAAAACATGAATGCGGACACCGACGTAATGGGTGTTTATGCCCAGGCCGCCTTCACCTTTGGCGAAATTTTCACACTGACCCCGGGTGTTCGTTACGACCGTTTTGAAGCAAAGAGCCAACAACTGGAAGACTCCGCTCGCGACGACAGTGCGGTCTCCCCGTCGCTGGCTGCAGAAATCAAGGCAACTGAATGGTTGTCCCTGAGCGCCAGCTACGCAACCGCCTTCCGCGCGCCTGGCGTCGAAGAGATGTACACCCAAGGCACCCACTTCGCCTACGGCGACTTCAGCTTTATGGGCCTGGGCTTCCTCGCCAACACTTTTATCCCCAACCCGGACCTGGAAGCGGAAGAAGCCAAGAACGTCGAATTGCGTGCGGATATGGCGTTCAGCGGCCTTGCCACCAGCGAAGACCAGCTGACGGTGAGCACTGCTGTTTTCCGCAACAAGGTAGATAACTTTATCGAGCAGGTAGTGATCAACCCGCACTTCATGCTGGGCTTCCCCATGAACACGACTTATCTGAATGTGGATAAGGCCGAACTGAAAGGTTTCGAACTGGGTGTGAACTATCTGGTGAGCGATCTTGAGTTGGGTATGAACTATGGTCAAACCGAAGGTAAGGACCTGTCTGACGATAGCTACTTGAGCAACATCCCGGCAGATAAAGTGGTATTGGATGTAGGCCACTACTTCCTGCAACGCGACCTGAAGGCGGGCTTCCGTACTGCGTTCATTTCTGCGCAGGAGCAATTGCCAGAGGAAGAGACTCGCGAGTTTGGCAAGTACAACCTGACCGACGCCTACGTCACTTGGGAGCCAGCCACCGGAAGCCTGAATGGCCTCAAGCTAGGCCTCGCTGTGGATAACCTGACTGACGAAGAATACCGGGTAGCCTTCCAGGAACTGTATATGCCGGGCCGCAACATTAAGCTATCTGCAAGCTACCGCTTCTAATGCAAGGCTAATAAGCCAAGGGCCAACACGAACAAGCGACCTCGGCGGGTAATTACTTGGCAAACGATTGCCGACAGGTTGTTTGACAAGTTATTACCCGTGGAGGTCGCGACTCACGAAGCTCGTTGGCCCGGGACTTCGCGGCCCGCCGAATCTGCGGTGGCCACCGCGCAAACAACCTGTCGGCAATCGTTTGCGCAATGGCCACCCCAGCTTCGGCTAGTTCAGTAATTACGAGATACTTTTGGTGTTATTTATGCAGGAAAAGGTACAAGAACTGCTCGCTAGTGAAGCTGGATTCACTTTGGAGCAAATGGCGAAGAAACTCGAAACCAGTGTACGGGAAGTCATTGCCAACCTTCCTCAGGAAATGGCTTCGCTGGCTGGCAGAGAAGATGTGTGGAGCCTGATCGAGGAATTGCCCAGTTGGGGCAAGGTGACCGCGATTGTGCAAAACGAAGGATCGGTGTTCGAGTTCAAGGGTGAGTTTCCCAAGGGCAGTGTTGCCCATGGCTACTACAACTTTATGCACCACAAGAATCCCTTCCATGGCCACTTGTTGGTAGACGGCATTGTAGAAATTGCGTTTGTCAGCAAACCGCATCGCGGGGCCGAAAGCCACTCCATGGTGTTTTTGGCACCCAGCGGCAACTGCGTATTTAAAGTGTTTCTGGGCCGCGACGCGGAGCGCAAGCTGATCCCGGAACAAGTGGAACGATTCAAACAATTGAAGCAGCTGGCCAGCGTCAGCGCTTAACTTTCTCAGGGGAGATACGGATATGACCGAACAAAATAACCAAGCACCCAAAACCGACGAAGGCGCGGATCTGGTAGCCGAAGTACGCGACTTTATCGCCACCCGCAAACTGCTGAATCTCGCGAGCCTGGCAGACGATGGCCAACCGCACGCGAGCACCGCTCCTTTCCTCGCCGCCGATGGCAACTTCTACCTGTACGTGTCCGACCTGTCCGAGCATGCCGCAAACCTGAAAGCTAACAGCAACGCATCCGTCATTTTTAATGCGGATGAAGCCGACACCAAACAGGCCTTCGCCCGCTTGCGTGTCACCTTCAACGTAGCTGCGAGCATGATTGAGCGCGGCGGCGAAGCTTTCCAGAACCGCATCGAGCAGCTGCGCGAAAAATTCGGTCCGGTAATGGATCACCTGAAAGACTTGGAAGACTTCAACCTGTTCGAGTTGAAGCCCAGTGCCGGCCGTTACGTAAAAGGTTTTGGCCGTGCCTACGCTCTGGAAGGCCTGGAAAAGCAGGTTGCCCTGCATCTGAAGGATGGTCACAAAGAGAAGAAAAGCGACGCAGCCTGAGGCTGGCGAAAAAACACACAAAGCGGCGCGCTTCGGGCTTTCCGGGGCGCACTACTCTACCCGACCTTCTCCATACTCTCTCCAAACTCCCTCCACCCCCCCCCTGCAAATCCCTCCATCACCACGCACCGACTTGATCCACATCAAATCCTATTTTCTGTAGCGAGCAACAATAGTCCTATTGGAACTTTCCATTAGAACCAAGGCATGCGCTATGGAGATGCATGATGCACAAGATCTACCAGCAGCTCTGCTGCGATCACAAACAAATGCAGCAATTACTCGATGCATTTGAGGGCTTACTGGAGCAATTGGGCAAGCAGGATAGAGACCCCGCCACCCTGCCACTTATTCTGGAGGCACTGGACTACTTTTCTGTCTACCCCGACCAGTGGCATCACCCAATCGAAGACCTGGTGTTTGAGCAACTGCTGGGTAAATCCGTGGATGTGCGCGACGTGATCAACAAAACCCTGCGTGAGCATAATCAGATCGCCGATGCGACCCGCAAAATGGGACAGCTATTTTATGCGGTAGCAAATGACGCGGCGGTAGAAAGGGAGCAGCTATTCAATTCGGCGCAGGAATATATTGTGCTGCAACGAAAACATATGCAGCGGGAAAACGAAATCTTGCTGCCGCTGGTGGCTGACCTGCTGACGCAGGAAGACTGGGATTGTATTCAGGACAAGATCCACCAGCGCCAGAGTGCGCACTTTAACGCTGGAGTAAAGCGACTCTACCAGGCAGTTTACAAGGATGTAGCCAACTCCGTGCCATTGGAGACAACCGCATAAAAGCGGCCGCGAACAATCAACTTTCGTAACTGCAATGGGTGCCCGCTAATTCACTTAGGGCAATCGGATCCAAGATGGTGACGGAGCGCCCTTGCACACGAATCAATTCCTGCTTTTGGAAGCGGGAAAGCAGGCGGCTTACCGTCTCGGCGGTAAGACCAAGATAATTTGCGATATCAATCCGCTGCATGGAAAGCACAAAGTCACTGGCGGAGTAACCGCGTCGTGAATAACGACTGGAGATATTCACCAGCAATGCTGCCAGGCGACTGTCCGCCGAGCGTTTACCCAGTAACAACAGCGCTTCATTTTCCTGTTTTAGTTCTTCAGAAAAAATACTGTAGATCTGCTTCTGCAAAGCCGGCACTTGCTGGGCGAGCCCTTCCAGTTGCGTAAACGGCAGTACGCACACGCTGCTTTCCTCAAGCGCCTCAGCATACCCCGGGTGCATGCCACCACTGTAGGCATCCAAACCGAGCAGCTCACCGGGCAGGGCAAAGTGCGTGACCTGGGTATCGCCATCGGCACCAATCACCGCCGACTTGAAGCTGCCGGAGCGGATCGCATACAGGCTGTCGAAGGGGTCGCCGGCACGGAACAGGGTTTCTCCAGCGCGCACGACTTTCTTCTTGCGGGTGACCTGTTCCAGGCGCTCTATATCGCCATCGCTCAAGCCCACCGGCAGGCACAACCGGCGTACGGAACAATTGCTACAGCTGACAGCAGGGGAAGTTTTTTTCATCGGACTACCGGTTCACCAAACGCGTGTTTGATCCATGTCATTGTTTGAATTGTATCCATTCACCGCCCCTAAAGCACCCGCGAATAGCGCGCAGCCGTCTCGGCACCATGCAGATAGGAATCAAACGCGGCAGCCGCATTGCGCAGGAACCAGCGCCCACGCTCGGTGACGAAAAGGTCACCCTTCGTTTGCCCCAACAAACCGTCATCAAACATCGGTTGCAGGCGGGTGAGCTCTGCACCAAAACCGGCTGCGAACGGCAGCCCGGTACGCCGCTCAATCTCGCGCTTGTCGATACTCAGGTGGCACATCAATTCCATGATCAGCCACTGGCGCAGACGGTCGTCCTCGGAGAGCTGCCAGCCGCGCGAGATCGCCTCGCCGCGTTCACTGATAGCCGCCGCATACTGTTTTAGGCTGTGCTGGTTCTGCCAGTAGCCATCCTTGCTGTAGCTGATCGCGGAGGCTCCGAGCCCCACCAGCGCATCCGCAGGCATCAGTGTATAGCCCTGGAAATTGCGTGCGAGGCGGCCCTCTGCCGCGGCCTGCGAGAGTGCATCCTGCGGACGCGCAAAATGGTCCATGCCGAGAAATACGTAGCCGGCGTCTGTCAGCCGGCGCGTGGCCGCCAGCTGCATGGCAATTTTTTCGGAGGGCGCAGGCATCAGGTCGGAATCGATCAGGCGCTGGGACTTGAAGCGCTCTGGCAGGTGCGCGTAGTGGTATAGCGCAATGCGGTCGGGCGCCAGGTCGAGCACCGCATCCACGGTCTTCTCCAGACTCGCTACATCCTGGCCGGGCAGGCCGTAAATGAGGTCATAGGAGATGGACCCAAAACCCTTAGCGCGCGCACCCTCGGTCAGCTCGCGGACCTGCTCCACACTGCATACCCGGTTAATTGCGCGCTGCACATCCGGGTTAAAGTCCTGAATCCCGAGGCTCAGGCGGTTAAACCCGAGTTCGCGCAAGGTATCCAGCGTTTCAATTTCCAGCGTACGCGGGTCCGCCTCGATGCTGTATTCCACATCGTCATCAGTACGCAGGTCGAAGATCTCTCCGAGCCCCTCCATTAACCGGCGCAGATCGCCATCATTAAGGAAAGTGGGCGTGCCCCCGCCCAGATGCAGCTGTACCACCGGCGCGCGCGCTACCCGATCGCGGTACCACTGTGCCTCCTTCAAGACATTCTCCAGGTAATGCGAGGCCAGCCCATATTGCTGGGTAATTACCTTGTTGCAGGCGCAGAAGTAACAGAGAGAGCGACAAAACGGGATGTGTACGTAAAGCGACAACGTTTCTACATCTTTCAACGCTTGCCACGGCTGTATCTCGCCACCATCTCGTCCGCCTCCTCGCTCACCTCCCTCCAGGGCAACAAAGCGGTCGGCGGTGGGGTAGGAGGTATAGCGAGGACAGGGGCCCGCGTATCGTGACAGCAACTCCGCCGACAGGAGTTGGTCACAGGCGTGGGGAATACGGCCTTCGCTAACAGCGGCATCGACGTGGTTGACCATCTGAGGGGCACCTCTGATCCTGACTTACGCGGTGGAAAGTCAGGCAGCGTACCCGCCGGTCTGCCCCCAACAATTGACCTAGATCAAGCGCCGGGGGCTTTACTCTCAGTCACCTACCGGGCGCCGGAACAGATTTTGAATAGAAGAGAAGTCCAGCGCGCTGTTGACCGCATCGCCGCCATGCAGCTGATAAAGATTTTTTGCCAGCGCGCCAAGCGGGGTCGATGAGGCACTCCCCGCCGCGGTATCCATGGCGAGCCCCAGATCCTTCAACATCAGCGCCACCGAAAAGCCGCCGGTGTAATCACGGCTCGCCGGCACGCCCTCCATCACGCCGGGGTAGGGATTGTACTTTTCCAGAGACCAGTTGCCGCCGGAGCTCGCGCACATGATCTCGGAAAGCACCGCGGGATCGAGCCCGTTGTCCACCCCCAGTTGTAGTGCTTCGGCGGTACCAATCATGTGGATTGCCAGCAGCATGTTATTGCAGATTTTTGCCACCTGCCCGCTGCCGGCAGGGCCGGCGTGAAAAATATTCGCCCCCATGGCTTCGAGCACCGGGCGAGCAGACGCAACTGCGCCGTCTTTCCCACCACACATAAACGACAGAGTGCCGGCGGCGGCTGCAGCAGTACCGCCAGAGACCGGCGCGTCCACCGCAGCAATTCCCCGTTCACCTGCAGCGGCAATAACCTGACGCGCGTCGTTGGCGGCAATGGTGGAGCAATCGATAAGCAGTACTTCCGGACGCATGGCCTGGATCAGGCCATGCACACCGAGATACAACGCCCGCACCGCTTCGCCACTGGGCAGCATGGATACCACGACATCGGTATTTTCAATTGCCGCCAGCGCGCTATCGGCTTTGGCGCAGCCATTGGCGACGGCGCTTTCCAACATCGTTTCGGACAGGTCAAAGGCGGTTACGCTAAAACCCGCTTTGACCAGGTTCGCCGCCATGGGGCCACCCATATTGCCGAGACCAATAAACGCTACTTTTTTCATTCGCATACATCCTTCATCCGCATACATCCTTTTTCATTATTTTTGCTTTATCCATCGCTGCTCTTTCGCCAGGCGAAAGCGTGACCTTCGCACGGAAAAGACAGGTTAATTACTTGCAAAGATACGCGGGGTCGCCAGCAAATTCACCTTCTCTACACGGAAAACCAAGTGACGCCACGTGGCCATTGGCCTTCAGCGCTACGCCCCTGCGTAGGGGGATGTGCCCTGTTCCGCCCCAGAACTAATCTGGACGCTGCGGTAAAGGCCGATCGAAGCCCCTGCTGTGTCATATATGCGTCATATATATGTGTCACGAAATTCGACGAATAATTCCAACAAAATAATAACGGTACACAGCGATGATCAAACCCATTTGTGGTGGTCGAACCCGACTGCCGGCACTCTCCTGTCTGTTTATCACCCTCTTCTCCGCGCAAGCTTCCGCAGAATGGTATTTTCGCGGCACCCCCAACGGCTGGTCAGCCGATGCCATGACCGCCGTCAGCAGCACCGAGTTCGAGAGCTGCCAGAGTTTCGCTACCGGGGATGCCAATGGCGGCCCGCGTTTCAAAATTGATCGCTACGGCAACTGGCAGGAAAACTACCCGACATCCGATTACAGTGTGGCGGCAGGTAAGAGCTATGCAATCACCTTCTATAGCGACAGCAAATCAATCCAGGTTGCGGAAGTTGCCAGTTGCGATGACACCCCCGGTGGTTTCCAGAGCAACCTGCCCAGCCTGTTTTTCCGCGGCACCCCCAATGGCTGGGGCACCTCTGAGCTGACGCTGGTCGACGACAACACCTGGCAGGTGCAGGTCAATTTCGATGGCCAGGCAAACCAGCGCTTCAAGCTCGACGTTAACGGCGACTGGAGCTGGAACTATGGTGACAACGGTGCAGACGGCACCCTCGAGCGGACCGGTGCAGATATCTTTACCGGGGTCACCGGTGATTACCTACTTACGGTCAACGACGCAAACCTGACTTACACCCTGGAAAGCGTCGCGTGCAGCAGCAATTGTGGCGGAGAAGTACAGGCCCTCGGCGCAGTCTACAGCGCAACCGAAACGCGCTTCTCGCTCTGGTCCCCGGACCACAGTGATGTACAGCTGGTACTCGATGGCCAGAGTTACCCGATGAATAAAGTCCCCGACAGTAACGGCCTGACCGACGTATATTCGGTTGCCGTCAGCGGCGACTGGAAGCTCAAGCCCTATTACTTTGTGGTGAACGGCAATTCAGTGCGCGACCCATACGGCCGCATGGTGGAACCCAATACCAATAACAACATCGTGATAGATCTGGACAGTACCGACCTGCCCGGCGGCTGGTCTGCACGCCCGGTCATGAGCGAGCGTGAAGATGCAATTATTTACGAGGTGCACGTACGCGATTTCACCATCGCGCCGGAGTCCGGGGTAAGCAGTAACAAACGCGGCAAGTTCCTCGGCATGGTGGAAAGTGGTACCACCTACAACGGCGTCTCCACCGGTATCGATCACTTGAAGGAACTGGGCGTAACCCACGTGCAGTTGTTGCCTTCCTATGATTTCGGTTCCTGCCCGGATGTGACGGACAACAGCTGCTACAACTGGGGCTACGATCCGCGCAACTACAGCATCCCGGAAGAACGCTATTCGCTGACGCCGTTCGACTACGAGAACCGCGTGCGCGAGTTCAAGCAGATGGTGGATGAATTCCACAAGGCCGGCATCCGCGTGATTATGGATGTGGTGTACAACCACACCTACGCCAAGGAAATGTTCGAACCCATTTCTACCAGCTACTACACCCCAACAGACCTGTCCGGTACCGGCAACAGTATCGATGCCAATGTGCCGATGGTGAGCCGCATGATTCGCGACTCGCTCGAGTACTGGGTGGAGGAGTACAACATCGACGGATTCCGCTTCGACCTGATCGGGATTTTCGATTACGACGAAGTGGAAGAATGGGGCACGCACCTGAACGCCACCTTCCCCGACAGAAACCTGCTGATCTACGGCGAACCCTGGAACGGTTACGCTTCCGATCCGCGCGAGCTGGAGCGGGTACGCCTAGGTACCATCGGCCGTATTCATGAAGCGCGCGTAGGCGTGTTCAACCCCAAGTTCCGCGAGGCAATCAAGGGCCAGAACGATAACGGTGGCTGTAACCCCGGGGACTGCTATGCGTTTAACAACAATCCGGACACTTGGCGCATTGAAGTCGGAAGCCGCGGCGCGTTGCGCTACAGCAATAACGCCAACACCAACATCGATTTGTGGGACCCGATGTTCGCCATGGACCCGGAGCAGAGCATCAACTATGTATCCGCCCACGATAACCTGAGCCTGCGCGACAAAATCCTACAGTGGGCCGATCTGAACGGCGTCAGTCGCGATAGCGGCTACCTGCGACGTATCCAGATGTTTGCTAACGGCATCGTACTCACCAGCCAGGGCATTCCATTCCTGCACGGCGGTGTGGAACTGATGCGCGACAAACAGGAAGACCACAACAGCTACAAATCACCGGATGCCATCAACCAGTATTACTGGAACTGGAAAATCGACAACGCCGATGTGTACGACTACTACCGCGATGTGATCGCGCTGCGCCGCGCGCACCCCGCGTTCCGCCTGACCACTTGGGATGCGGTTAACCAGCACGTGACCAGTAACCGTCCGCGTTATGGAGTAATGGTCAATCACATTAACGGTGCTGCAGTGGGCGATAGCTGGAGTGAAATACTCGTGATCTATAACAGCGCCGATAATTACACCCACAGCCTGCCGGCTGGCGAGTGGAAGGTGGCAATGGAGAAGTCGGACCCCGCTGCCGGCAACGGGCGCGTGGTCTCCGGTTCGGTAGTGGCGGAAGGCACCGCCGTGACGGTGCTCTACCGCGACTAAACCATAGCCCGTAATACAAGCCCCACAATACAGGCCCGCTACAGATCTGCCAGCGGGCTCTGTTCCCAGGGCGCTGCAAAGCAGCGCTCGATATCTTCGCGGGTAACCTCTGCCAGTGTCGCCGGCTGCCATTGTGGCTGGCGATCCTTGTCGATCAGCAGTGCCCGCACCCCTTCCTTCACCTGGCCGGAACGACACATATTCACGGCCAGAGCCAGCTCCATGCGCAGCACCTCCGCCAGCGACATATGGCGGCCGCGACGCAGCTGCTCCCACACAATCCAAGCCGTAAGCGGGCAACCTGCCTGCATGGTCGCCGAGGCACGCTGCAGCCATTTGTCATCACCGCTGTAGGCGGCAATGTCCGCGTAAACTTCCGGTAAGGTCGCGCCGTCGGTCAGCTCCTGAATCGCATCGTAGTGGGTCCGCAGGTTGGAATCCGGCTGCTCGGCACTCGCCATTTCCAGCGACTGCACCTGCTTGCTCACCAGCACATGGTTCTGGTCGATATCCCCAGAAAACTCCAGTGCCGCCAGGCCATTCAGCAATGCGTCTTTACTTTCGCAGGGCAACAGGCGATCCGCCATGCCGCAGTAGATCGCATCAGTGCCGTTGAACTGGGCCCCGGTGAGGCCGAGGAACAGGCCCGTGCGCCCCGGCATACGATTGAGGAACCAGCTGCCACCCACGTCCGGGAACAAACCAATGGTGATTTCCGGCATCGCCATGCGCGTGGTTTCTGTAACGATACGATGGCTGGCGCCACTCATAATGCCGATACCACCACCCATGACAACGCCACTGCCCCACACGACAATAGGTTTGGGATACGTGTGAATGCGGTAGTCCAAACGGTATTCGCGGGTGAAGAAGTCCTGCACAAACTGGCCCGCACCCTGCTCACCATAACTGCCCGACTCCCGGTGCAGTGCCACCACATCACCACCGGCACACAGCGCCTTTTCCCCTGCCCCCTCGATCCAGATACAGGCCAGGGTGTCGTCCTGCTCCCATGCGTCCAGTTGGTCGGCGATCAGGTCGATCATCTCAAGGTTAAGGGCGTTGAGCGCCTTGGGAAGATTCAGCGTCAATTTGCCGAGCGCACCCTGGCGCTCAACGATAACGGGGTGTTCCTGGGTCATACTGGTTCCCGGTTGTGTTATTTGTGGCAAAGTTAACCATAGATGGTGGTTGAGAGGCATTACTTGTGCCCGCCAAAATGTCTAATGCGAAGGCGCTGCTATCAGGAAACCCTATGCGAGCCCCTCTAAAACAGGGATGTTTTAGAGGAGCCCCCATGGATGGGTTTACGGTGTGTCTCGTATAGGGTTTCCTGATAGCAGTGCCGCCACAGAACTAGATCAAACCACCACGCGACTATCCCCAAGCCACAGGTTGAACTTTCCCACCAACCTGATAACTTGCGCGCAAATTCTGACCGACTGGATTAGAGCTCTAATGGCTGAATACGTATACACAATGAACCGCGTGGGCAAGGTTGTTCCGCCCAAGCGCGAGATTCTGAAAGATATTTCCCTGTCCTTCTTCCCCGGCGCCAAAATCGGCGTACTGGGCTTGAACGGTGCCGGTAAGTCCACCCTGCTGCGCATCATGGCGGGTGTCGATCAGGACTTTAACGGTGAAGCCCGCGCCATGCCCGGCATCAAAGTGGGCTACCTGCCGCAGGAGCCTCAGCTGGACCCAGAGAAAGACGTGCGCGGCAACGTCGAAGACGGCGTGCGTGAAGCCATCGACGCTCTCGCCGGCCTCGAGCAGGTCTACGCCGACTACGCCGAGCCGGATGCCGACTTCGATGCCCTGGCCAAGAAGCAACAGCAGTTTGAAGACGTAATCCAGGCCTGGGATGCCCATAACCTGGAGCATCGCCTGGAAGTAGCCGCCGACGCCCTGCGCCTGCCGCCGTGGGATGCGGACGTCACCAAGCTGTCCGGCGGTGAGAAGCGCCGTGTAGCCCTGTGCCGCCTGCTGCTGTCCCGCCCGGACATGCTGCTGCTGGACGAACCCACCAACCACCTGGATGCGGAATCCGTATTTTGGCTGGAGCGCTTCCTGCACGACTTCGAAGGCACCGTGGTAGCCATTACCCACGACCGCTACTTCCTCGACAACGTAGCCGGCTGGATTCTGGAACTGGACCGCGGCCACGGTATTCCCTGGGAAGGTAACTACACCACCTGGCTGGAACAGAAAGAGAAGCGCCTGGAGCAGGAGCAGAAAGGTGAGCAGGCCCGCGCCAAGGCCATGCAGAAAGAACTGGAATGGGCCCGCCAGAACCCCAAAGGCCGCCAGTCCAAGAACAAGGCCCGCCTGTCCCGCCTGGAAGAAATGCAGTCACAGGAATTCCAGTCCCGTAACGAAACCAACGAGATCTACATTCCACCGGGTGAGCGTCTCGGTGACAATGTGATTGAGCTGAAAAACGTAAACAAAGGTTTTGGTGATCGCGCGCTGATCGACAACCTGTCGTTCCGTGTACCCAAAGGTGCCATCGTGGGTATCGTGGGCGGTAACGGCGCCGGTAAGTCCACCCTGTTCCGCATGATCAACGGCACCGAACAACCGGACTCCGGTGAAATCAATATCGGCGAAACCGTACAGATTGCCAGTGTGGATCAGAGCCGTGAGAGCCTCGACGACAGCAAGACCGTATGGGAGGCCGTGTCCGACGGGCATGACATGCTGAAGATCAACAACTACGAAGTCGGCTCGCGCAATTACATTGGCCGTTTCAACTTCAAGGGCAGTGACCAGCAGAAACGTGTCGGTGAACTCTCCGGTGGTGAGCGCGGCCGTCTGCACCTGGCCTACACCCTGAAGCAGGGCGCCAACGTGCTACTGCTGGACGAACCGTCCAATGACCTCGACATCGAAACCCTGCGTGCACTGGAAGAAGCCCTGTTGAGCTTCCCGGGCTGCGCCATGGTGATCTCGCACGATCGCTGGTTCCTCGACCGTGTGGCAACCCACATCCTGGCCTACGAAGGCGACAGCAACGTGGTGTTCTTCGAGGGTAACTACACCGAGTACCACGAGGACTTTGTGGCGCGCAACGGTGAAAACGCTACGCCGCACCGGATGCAGTACAAGAAGCTGAAGACCTGACCCTTCCACCAGACAGACACTGGCGTATATCGGCAAAGTCTGCCACAAAAAAGCCAGCCCTATTTGGGCTGGCTTTTTTGTACTTCACAAACTGTCAAAACCTGAACGGTGCTGAGGGGAAAAGGTTAGATATTTGCCGCCTGCAAAATTTCGGCCTGCAACATGGCCGCGCCGATCAAACTCAAATGGTCATCGTCCCGGTAGAAGGACTGCTCGAGATCATGCGTGATACACCTGCCGGAAATCTTCGTATTGCAAAACAGCTTATGGGGATAAACCCGCACGATATTTTCGTGCTGAACGCTATCCAATAAACGCGCGCTTGCTTGCACTCGCTCCTGAAATACAGCGTAGCTGGTAGAGATCGGGTTCTTGTCCAGCTCAGCCCTCATCTCGTTTTCGCTTTTCCCAGACAGTTTGCTCTTTAGCTGTTTTGCTACATGCCAACCCACCTCTGGAACTGGGTACAAGAGGACGACCTGGTGGCCGAATTTAGCGAGTTCGAGCAGGGCCGCGGCGTATTCTCTGCTAATCGCCGCAGCGCGTTGTTCACGCGATCCAAGAGGCTCAGAGGGATACTGCATTCTATATTCCATTTCCCCCTCGTACTTACCCTCTTGATTGTCGAAACGATCCTCGGAAAGGATCAAAGGCAACCTTCCCCCAACCACCACAACACCGGGCTCGCCGGACAACAAGATCTCCCTCCTGCGTTCCTGAACTGCCGAGGTACAACGCGTAGCCTTGCCGTTTTCCTTGCGCACCCTATCCATATTCGGCACATACATGCAGCCAGATTGGGTCAATACGTGGAAGCTCACATTATTATTACTTGAATACTCCAGCAAACTGCTTTCCAGGGTCATCATGTGTGAATCCCCCAACAGGTAGAGAGCCCTATCCCCACCCTCATTAAATGTGCAGTGGAGATTATCCTCACACAGATTCACTTCGACTTGCGCCTCTTTCACAATGGTAGGCAAGCGCGTGTCAAACCCATCATGCTTTATCACCACCAAGGAGAAACCCAGGAATACAGCAACGAACGATGATGCCAACATATTGGTTTTACGTAGGGGTATCTGCCCGGGCTTGCGAAAGGGCTTTTCTATCCAGCGATAAGACACATAGGCGAGTATAAATACGGCACCAATCGACAACAGCTTAATTGCTAGGGTTTCGAAGCTATTGGATATGCGCAAAAAGGCGAATAACGGATAGTGCCAGAGATACAGAGAATATGAAATTAGCCCAACACCAACAAAACCTCTGGTCGATAACAGCCGAGTCACAAGGTTGCTGCTATCGGGACAGGCAATCACCATCACCGCACCAAGCACGGGAATTATTGTGATAAACCCCGGATGTGCCGAAGAAAAGCTGATATACACAAGAGAATAAGCAATCAGCAAGATACCAATATAGGGAAATGCCTTGTAAAACGGTGTCTTCTCCTTGTTGATCCAGTTATTCGAAATCAAATAAGCAACGAGCGCACCGGCAAACAACTCCCAAATTCGGCTCGGTAGCATATAAAAAGAAAATGATGAATCACGCGCACTCATCCACTCGGCAAAACAGAGGCTCGCAACGATCGAAACGACGAAGAAATGCAGAATCCAACCTTTACAATACCGATACATTAATATCATCAGCATTGGAAAAATAAGGTAGTACTGTTCTTCAACCGCCAGAGACCAAGTATGCATCAACGGCTTCAGTAACGCCGACTCCGCGCCATAAGCCTGCAAGCTGTAGTTCCAATAAATATTCGAACCAAAAAGCAAGGAAGCAACAAGAGAGTTTACGAAATCGACCAAACTGTCGGAGAGCAGTAAGTACCAGGCCATCGGCAAACAGAAAGTCAGCACCGCAAATAATGCGGGCAACAATCTTCTCGCTCTACGCGCATAAAAATCAGAAATTGAGATAGTGTCTGTATTCCTCAGCTCTTTGATCATTAAAGACGTGATCAAATAGCCGGAAATAACAAAAAATATATCAACTCCCAGATAGCCACCGGGCAACAGCTTTCCGCCAAACAGTACGATCTCGGCATGATAAATAATGACAGATAACACTGCGATGGTTCTCAAACCATCGATATCTGCCCTGTACTTCAACTGCACTTACAGCCCCCATCCAACTCAATAGTTTATGACCCAACGCTCACGGCAGGGGCCTTTTGAATGGGCGCATATTTAACACACTTACCTGGGTTTTACCCTCAGATAAATAGCACTTTTATCAATCCGCGCTGAGCAAGTTAACAAAACATGAATTGGCTAACGTTAAGCTAGCGCGCTCAGTAGAAAGATGACTAAACAGACTTGCGAATCTAGGCACAGCCAATGAAACAAAATCCCACTATTAGCAACAAAAATAGTCCAGGAGCACCAATCTTGTGCGAAAAATTAGCCGCAATCGGTTGATGTATTGTCGCCATCTACACAATTCAGTATCTTGATCACTCAAACATAACAACAAAGCCAATCGCCATGGAAAATAATACAGGCGTCAAATCACTCTCGGCACTGCCAGCGCTGCCTATTTTACTTTTGGCCATGGTATGTCTTGGTACTTGCGAGTGGGTCATCATTGGCTGGTTTCCTCAGGGGTCGCCACCTGTAGTGCACATAGGACGCGTACTTTTAGCATCCGCGCTGGTTGCACTCGCCTGGCACATCAACTTTCGCCGCCAAAAAAAACTGAATGGACGACTGGCTAGACTACTGGCGAAGCAGGAAAATCTGAACAAGCTTAACCAGCAGGAACTGCGCGAGCGCGAAGTTGCGCAACACAAACTTTCTGACCAGCTCGAATTTCTCCAGATCCTTATCGACGCAATCCCCGCCCCCATCTTTTACAAGGACAGCGAAGGTATATACAGCGGTTGCAACCGTGCCTTTGAGGCTTTTCTTGGAAAGCCGCGCGATCAAATTGTCGGACATTCGGTATATGGTGTTTCGCCGGGCCCACAGGCCAGGGTGTATCACGAAAAAGATCTGGAGTTAATGCGACAACGCGGGCACCAGACCTACGAATCGCAGGTGGTCTATGCAGATGGCACCCTGCATGATGTGATCTTCAATAAGGCCGCCTATGAATTGGAAGACGGTCGCCTCGGTGGGCTAATTGGTGTCATTCTCGACATCTCCGAACGCAAAGCGCTAGAGCGAGACTTGCTACAGGCGAAGGAGACTGCCGAATTTTACAGCCGCTCGAAAACCCAATTCCTTACCAACATGAGCCATGAAATTCGCACACCACTCAATGCGATAGTCGGCTTCAGTCAAATTCTTCAGAACCGCACAGCACACCTTTCTCCGACCCAAGATTTTCACGACTTCCTGCAAAAAATCTCGATTAGCGGACAGCGACTGGCGGACCTGGTCAACGATGTGCTGGATATCTCGCGGATTGAGGCGGGCAAAACTGAAGTAGTCGAAGAAGACTTCGCCTTGCAAAACCTCATTAACTGTATTTTGGCTTCCTGTGAACCTCAGGCATACAGCAAAGGTCTTAAGATTTCTTCGCATATCGATTCGACACTACCAAAATATATTCTCATGGATCGCGGAAAGGTTTCTCAGGTACTGATTAACCTCACCGCAAACGCGATCAAGTTTTCCCCGGAACGCAGTGAAGTCAAGATCGAGTTGTTCAATCGCACAAATACACACATCGTTATAGAGGTAAGCGACCAGGGCATCGGTATACCGCCGGAGCAACAAGCCATCATTTTTGAACCGTTTGAGCAGGTCGACAAGACTCTGGACGGACAAGCCAGGGGCACCGGACTCGGGTTGCCGATTGCCCGTAGACTGGTCGAACTGCTTGGGGGCGAGATCGAGCTGAATAGCGCGAAAAATACAGGGACATGCTTCAAAGTAGTACTGCCACTCTGCGAAGGACAGCCCGTACAGGCAACAGGGGAAGAAACCGCGGCTCCAGAACACTCATTCGAGGGCGTTCAGGTTCTTATCTTTGAGGATAACATGCTCAATCAGGCACTGATGCAGGCGTTCTGCGACGACCTGAATATCACGGCCACCTTTGCCGACGATGCGTATGACGGCCTTGAGAAAGCGCAGGCAATACGCCCAGATTTGATCTTTATGGATGTGCAGCTGCCGGGACTCAGCGGCATTGAGGCGACCAAACAAATCCGAAATGATCCCGTGCTTCGCGACACTCCGGTTATTGGATTGTCGGCGGCCGCATTCAGCGACCAGCAAAATACGGCCCGCGATGCCGGCATGAACGACTATCTATCAAAACCGATAGCGTTTCCCGAACTCACAGAAGCAATCCGCAAGAGCTTGCAATAGAAAATGCAGTAGCACATTACGATAAGCTACAAACCTTTGGGCAAAAAAGTTTCTTCACCAGAAGATTCGAAAACCACCCGATTGCGGCCTTGTGCTTTTGCCTGATACAGCGACTTGTCCGCGGTCTCGAAGAGCTCAATCGCCGTATCAAAACAATTTTGTTCAAAGCCCGATACGCCGATACTGACACTGAGCTTCGCGCCCTCGAAATCCATCGCGGCTACGCCCTTGAGTAAGCGATTGGCAACCTTTCGGGCGGCGTTTAAGTCTGTCCGAGGTAGAAGTACTGCAAACTCCTCGCCACCATAGCGACACGCGATTACCGGTTTACGCACCTGCTTTTTGAGCAGTTGCCCCACAGCACGCAACGCCTCGTCACCGCGCGCATGTCCGAGCCGATCGTTGATGCCTTTAAAGTGATCGAGATCCAGGATCATCAGTGCCAGGGGAGTCCCGCTGCGCTGCGCGAACGAGAACTCCCGCGGTAGCTGCTCATCGAAATAGCGACGGTTGTGCAAACCGGTCAACTGGTCCACGTAGCCGTGCCGTTGTATCTCACCTACCCGTGCGCCGAGCGCAAGCGACAGCAAGACCATTTCGATCAATGCGCCGACCTGGAATGCGTTATGCGTAAAGCCATTGTGCGGCACCAGCCCAAAGGTCTTAAGCATATAGATAACCACACACACCAGTAGTGCTGACCACCCCACCAGAAAATAGCGGGCCGGAATCGAGCCTCGCAGGACACTGATAATGCCCATCACCATGAACAACAGCGTCAGCACCAACGTCAGGATCGCCAGGCTCAACACCATTGGACCGTAGCTGACAAACGGGGAAATCGCGGTCAGCGGCACCAGGAAAAACATCAGCCAGCGGGCAACGCGATCGGTACGTGGAGCCAGCTGCGCGCCGGAGCAAATCGTGCGGACAAATTGAGTACCGAAGATCAGGGTAAGACCAAGCAAAAACACCAGGCTCTGATTTGCGAGCCACGGGTTCCCGGGCCACAAGTACTGGAACGAAACCCCATTGTGCACTCCGAAATAAAGCCCATAGCAAACCGCATACCCCATGTAGTAGGCATAGGCCCTATCCCGCACCGCTAAAAACAGGAACAGGTTATAAATCACCAGCACCAGGAATCCGCCGTAATAGACCCCCAGTAAAATTTGCTCTTTTGCCAGCTGCGGAAGGAATGCTGTTTTACTACTCACGCTAAGACCGATATTAACCGACCCGGCAGTCTGATATCGAAGGTAATAGGTTTGCGTGGCGTGGGCAGCCAGGGTAACCGGGAAAACAAAGTCCCGCAGATTCAGAGGGCGCGTATGGAAAGGCCGGAGATCGCCCGTCGCGACCTGCTGCCAGGCACCTTCCGAATTTGCGTGCCAGAAATCCAGCTGATCGATAAGGGGGTAATCCTGCCGTATCACCAGCTCCACGGGCTGGGCGGATGGATTACTCAAGGTCACCGTCACCCAGTAGGCTGCGGGACTAAAACCGAAATTAGCCTGCTCGCCCTCGGGGAGCACAGACCAGGAGTGGATATCGGACGCAAGAATATCATCCATCACCAGGTCGCCGGTTTCGTCTTCCAGCAGGCGAAGGTGAGGGTTAAGGCTTTGTGAAGACAGCTCTTCCGCCACCACTAGCGTGGTTGCGTATGCCCCGTGCGACACGCAAAGCAGCACCAAAATGCAAATCCACCGTGCGATACCCATCGCGCCGCGCCCCCAATTTTTCTCGCTATTTATGACGCAGGATGTTACCACAGCTCTTCCGCTGTAATGGCCATCTACGCCCCCTCGACTAAACTGCGATAGCCCTCACCCCCTATTCAAAAAATGCATTGGTCGGCTCTGCTGAGCACAAAATTCCCAGCCGGCCAGCAGGAAAATAAGTACCCTGGACGCCCTGTAGAAAATGGATTTTGTAGACAGTCGTCATACCACTCCGCGTTGTGGCTGGCACCTTGCAGCGCTTGCGGTGACATTCCTCGCCTCGCTATTCCCATTCCACGGATATGCGGACTGCCAACCGGACCCTCCAAGCTCCGGTGATATCGTCACATGCAGCGGCGCGACCAGTGATTTCTCCGTTAGGCAACTTGATGATCTCACGATCAACATTCTCTCCGATGCCACCTTCAATGGCCCACTTGAAGCCCGCCAAATTGACAACCTGATCATCGATAACGAGGGGATTCTCAGCAGCGTGGAGTTCATCAGCAATGGACTGGTGGATTTTACTAACCGCGCAACCGTAAATCAGGGTATTGAGGCCAGCGGCACCGGCAATCTGAACATCCTCAACGATCCGAACGGTACCATCAATGGCGGCATTGGCATCAACGGCAATGTGGAAACCGTGGTCGACAATAGCGGCATTATTCAGGGGCAGGCGGTGTCTCTGGGTAGCGCGGACGACACCGTTATCAACCGCGACGGCGCGCGTATCAATACTTTGGTGGAACAAGGCTCTGGTGCCGACACATTTTTGCTGGAAGGTGGTTTTACCGACGCCGTCGATCAGGAAAGTGGGCGCGATCAGGCGACAATACTCGACGGCGAGCTATCCAATTTCCTGGCCGGCAGCGGCAATGACACGCTGACCTGGAGCGGTGGAATAGTCCGCGCACTGGATATGCAGGATGGTGATGACGTCGCGCGCTTTATCGGACTGAGCAACAGCAACTTGCTTTCCAATCAGTTTAGTGGCGGGTTTGGTTTCGACCGCCTGAGCTGGCAGGGCACCATCGGTGACCGCCCCGACCGTCTGATCAACTGGGAGGAAATCCGTCTGCTAGACGGCTCCTCGCTCACCATGAATAGCGATTTGATTCTGGGTGACTCGGGCACACTTACCGGCAGTCTGGAAATCGCGCGCACTGCCACTCTGTTTATCAATCAAGGAAGTCGTAGTATTCGTCCGGCCGTTACTGGAAACCCGACAACCCTGGTCAATGCCGGGCTGATGGATTTCACCGGCAACAACAGTCCCACCGATATTCTCTCGCTAAGCGGTAATTACATCGGTAACGCCGGCCGTATGTCGCTGGACACCTTCCTCGGTGACGACAGTTCGCCGTCGGACTATCTGAGCACCACGGGCAACGAAAGTGGTCTTACCCTACTAATCATCAACAATACCAATGGTCCCGGCGCAGAAACACTGGGCGATGGTATTCTGGTCAATCAAGTAATTAACGGCACCAGCACCGCCAGTGCGTTCATTTTGGGTAATCGGGTAGGCGCGGGCCCTTATGAATATTTTCTGTTCCGCGGCGGCTTTTCACCCGGCACAGAGAACAACTGGTATCTGCGATCGCGAGAGTTCGTAAACCCACCGCCGGGCTCAAGCTCATCAAGCTCTAGTTCCTCAAGCTCTAGTTCCTCAAGCTCAAGTGGCTCTTCGAGTTCCTCTGGTTCGTCGAGTTCATCCAGTTCGTCGAGTTCTTCAAGTTCATCGAGCTCTTCCAGTTCATCGAGTTCTTCCAGCTCATCGAGCTCTTCCAGTTCGTCGAGCTCTTCCAGTTCGTCGAGCTCTTCCAGTTCATCGAGCTCTTCCAGTTCGTCGAGCTCTTCCAGTTCGTCGAGCTCTTCCAGTTCATCGAGCTCTTCCAGTTCATCGAGCTCTTCCAGTTCATCGAGCTCTTCCAGTTCATCGAGTTCTTCCAGTTCGTCGAGTTCTTCCAGCTCATCCGGCTCGTCCACATCGAGTGGCAGTAGCTCATCCAGCTCGTCGGGGTCTTCCACTTCAAGCGGCAGTAGTTCATCCAGCTCCTCAGGCTCTTCCAGCTCCAGTGGCAGCAGTTCTTCAAGTTCGAGTAGCTCCTCGTCTGGCAGCAGCTCCAGTGGCGGTAGCGTTCCCCTGATTCGCCCAGAGGTGGGAGTCGACATTCTGCTTCCCTCTGTCAGCCGCGCTCTGGGACGGGAATCACTCGGCACCTTCCACGAAAGAGAGGGTGAACAGGCCTGGTCCAAGCGTAACGACGGCCTGAGTGGCGTATGGGTACGCGCCTTTGGCAACAATATGCAGCAATCCTTCGGGGGACTGGTAAACCCGGACTTTGACGGCACTCTCTGGGGGCTGCAGATAGGCTTCCCGCTCTATGGACAAGACCATGCAAACGGACAAAAAGATATCTTTGGGATAATGCTGGGCACTGGCGGCGCCCATGGAGATACCCGTGGTTTTGCGCTAGGGAAAGAGAATGCCGCCACCGGTAAGATCGATCTCGACCAGTACAACATTGGCGGCTACTGGACACACCACTGGGCGGGAGGCGCCTATGTGGATAGCGTCATTATGTATGCTGGCTTTGACGGTGAAGGCCGTTCAAACCTGAATATCAATACCGATATTGACGGCGACGAATTACTCGCATCGGTGGAGGCAGGCGTACCGATACCATTGGATGGAACCTGGTACCTAGAGCCGCAGGCACAAATCATCTGGCAACACCAGCGCACCAGAAATACCCGGGATATTTTCTCGTCGATAACGTACGACGATGTAGATGCATTTACCGCACGGGTTGGTGGGCGATTCATTGCGGACATCAAGCGTAACAACCGTATCTGGCGACCCTACTTTAAGCTGAACGTCTGGTATGAAGACAATGGTTCAGACGCGGTCTGGTTCAATACGACCCCGATCTTTGTCGAGCGTGGTCAGACGGTACTGGAAACCGGTATCGGGCTAACCTCAGACTTCAGTGGCACCACCAGTCTATTCGGCATTATTGACTACACAACGGACATCGATTCCGGGGAGGTCGACGCCTTTGAGGCGCGTATCGGCTTCCACAAGAAATGGTAATTTGATGATTAAATAAAGTTGCCCGCGCTTGCTGCCTTAAGGCATTTACAGTAAGCGCTTCAGCATTGCTCTAGTTATCGATATCCTTAGCGACGTGCCAGCAAAAAAAACAATGCAGGAGTCGCAGTTGGAAATTTCTGAGCTTTACCATTTCCCGGTAAAATCCTTGCAGGGGCATAAAAGCAATACCTTGCCGTTAGATGAATTTGGCGCTATTAACGATCGGCGCTGGATGCTGGTGGACGGAGAAAACCAATTTGTAACCCAGCGGCGACTGCGAGATATGGCGCAACTGAAGGCCACCGCAATCGACAGCGGTGTCCTACTGGAAAACCCACAGGGTGATTCACTGCAGGTCCAGCAACCTGACGACAACGCCGAATTGAGAGAAGTACGCGTTTGGCATGACAATGTTACTGCCCGCGATGCTGGTGACAAAGCAGCTCGGTGGTTGAGCGAGCAATTGCATACCAGTGTGCGCCTCGTTGCCATGGGTGAAGAATTCCGTCGCCCACTGAAAGCGCCTCGCTCCGATCGCCAGGTTGGCTTCGCCGATGGCGCGCCGCTACTGGTCATCAGTCAGGCATCACTGGACGACCTGAATAACCGCCTCGAAGAACCTGTATCCATGCTGCGCTTTCGCCCGAACCTTGTCGTAAGCGATTGCGAACCCTTTGCAGAGGATCGCTGGAATACCCTAACCGTGCACACTGCTGACGGCCCTATCGAATTCGACTGCACCCACCCCTGCGCGCGCTGCGCAATTCCCGGGCTGGACCCACTCACCGGCCGCGCACAAAAAGAGCCTCTGAAAACTCTGGCAAAGTACCGAAGGTGGGAAGATGGGCAAATTTATTTTGGTATGAATCTGGCGCCAGCCTCTGCCGATAAACTACACGTCGTGCTATGCACAGGCGATAAGGTCGAAGTTCGCTGACTACTACAGTCACTTTAGTGATCTATCTGTACAAAGGGCACGACAACGGCCTTATACGGCCAGGTACTGACGAATTAACTCGTCATTCAGGTTGGACATTTTGTCCACCGCCATCACTGCGCCTTTCTGCATCAGGCGGAACTCCCGCCCTACCCTGCGGGCAAAACCCAGCTTCTGCTCCACCAGAATTACCGTCAAACCATCTTCCTGGTTAAGCTGCGTTACCACATCGCCGATCTGCCGCACAATATTCGGCTGAATGCCCTCATTGGGCTCATCCAGAATCAGCACCTTTGGGTCAATCACCAGTGCGCGGGCAATGGCCAGTTGTTGCTGTTGTCCGCCGGATAAATCACCTCCGCGCCGCTGTAGCATTTCCTTGAGTACCGGAAACAGCTCAAATACCCGCCCAGGTATTTTCTTCAACCCGTCGCTGCGGGCAGGGAGCCCAATTTGCAAGTTTTCCTCCACGGTGAGTAAGGGAAAGATATCCCGCCCTTGCGGCACATAGCCGATACCGATCTTGGCGCGCTGCTGCGCGGCCACTTGCTGGATGGGTTTTCCATCAAAAAGAATCTGTCCACTGCTCGCAGGTAACAATCCCATGAGACATTTCAGCAGAGTCGTCTTGCCCGCACCGTTTCGTCCCATAATGCAGGTGCAGGAGCCTTTTTCGATATTCAGATCCAGGTCCCACAGAATCTGGGTACCACCATATTTTTGATTCAATTTCTCAATACGAATCACGCGTCTTCCCCCAGGTACACCTCAATCACATCTCGGTTGTTCTGCACTTGATCCATGGTGCCTTCTGCCAGCACTGACCCCTGGTGCAATACCGTCACAGTTCGCGCAATGCTGCGCACAAACTCCATATCGTGCTCCACCACTATAACTGTGTGCTTACCTGCTAACGACGTCAGTAGCTCTGCGGTGCGCTCGGTTTCCTCCGCGGTCATACCGGCAACCGGTTCATCCACCAGTAATAACCTGGGCTCAGCGGCCAGCAGCATGCCGATTTCCAGCCACTGCTTTTGTCCGTGGGACAGTGCGCCGGCCAGCTGGTAGCGGACATCCTCCAGACCGATAACCGATAGCACTTCTTCAATGCGATCTCGCTCCGTACCTGAGAGCCTCGCGGTCAATGCCCGCCAGACGCCCCTGTACCCCTTGAGCGACAGCTCCAGGTTACCGAATACGGTATGCGCCTCGAACACCGTGGGCTTTTGGAACTTGCGCCCGATCCCGAGCCCGGCAATTTCTGCCTCGTCGTGCGCTAGCAAATCGATGTTTTGCCCAAACCACGCGCTGCCGCTATCGCAGGCTGTTTTACCGGTAATCACATCCATCAGGGTGGTCTTGCCGGCGCCATTGGCTCCAATCAGGCAGCGCAACTCACCATCATTTACATAGAGGTTTAAATTATTGAGCGCCTTGAACCCATCAAAGCTCACATTCAACTCTTCGAGGTACAGAATAATATTCTTTGATACATCTACTGGCCGCCGACGCGTCACAAGAAACGGCCAGGTAGTATCCCTGCGCATCAGTTCACGCGCTTGTCCGGCAAAGTGATTGATTGGATTCACGCGCCCACCTCCGCTACTGATAATCCATCATCTCTGGTTGTTTGCTCTTTGCCTCTGCCTGGTCGACGATGTACCAGCTCAATTACACGCCCGAACAAGCCAGCTAAACCACGCGGCAGGTAAACGGTCACGATGACAAACAAAGCGCCGAGTGCGAATAACCAGGCATCTGGCATAAGTGCGGTAAAACGCGTTTTTGCGTAATTCACCAGTAACGCGCCGACAATGGCACCGTACAATGTACCGCGGCCGCCAACAGCTACCCACACCACCACTTCAATGGAATTGAGTGGGGAAAACTCCCCCGGATTGATAATGCCGACCTGCGGCACATAAAGCATACCGGCTACTGCAGCAATCAATGCCGAGTACACAAACAGCCATACCTTGTAATGCTCGGTACGATAGCCGAGGAAACGTGTACGGGCCTCCGCATCCCTTACCGCGACGATCACCCGCCCCAGACGCGACTGCACGATTGTACGGCTCACCAAGAAGGTAACTACCACAAGAAAAGTTGTAACTAGAAGCAAGGCTACACGAGTGGCATCTGCCTGCAGATCAAAACCAAGAATATCTTTGAAGTCTGTCAGTCCGTTGTTACCGCCAAACCCCATCTCATTGCGAAAAAATGCGAGCATGAGAGCGTAGGTCAGTGCCTGTGTCATAATCGAAAAGTAAACACCTGTTACCCGCGAGCGAAATGCCAACCAACCAAATACAAAGGCCAGAGTGCCGGGCACCAGCAGTGCCATAAATATGGCGAACCAGAACTGGTCCATACCGAACCAATACCAGGGGAGTTCTTGCCAATTCAGAAATACCATAAAGTCTGGCAGATTCGGATTTCCATACACACCGCGATCACCGATTTGACGCATCAGGTACATACCCATGCCATAGCCGCCGAGCGCAAAAAAAGCCCCATGGCCAAGACTCAGTATTCCGCAGTAGCCCCAGACAATATCCACCGCCATCGCCAACATGGCGAAACAGAGATATTTGCCCATCAACGTAATGGTGTAGGTACTCACATAAAAGGGAGAGTCGGCCGGCAACAGGAGGTTCGCTGCAGACATTGCCAGCGTCACCACCAGTAGTATCCCCACCAACCAGGAGGTACCGCGCCCCGGTTGACGCATTGCAGCCAAAAGGCGGTACGACGCCTGCGCGAGGCTATTGAGCACATTCATTCCGCTGCCCTCCCGCGCTGTGGAAACAACCCTTTCGGTCGCTTCTGGATAAACAGGATCAAGCCAACAAGAACAATAATATTCGCCAGTACCGCACCCATGGAGGGCTCAAGGAATTTATTTGCTACGCCAAGGGAAAAGCCTCCCACCAGCGTACCCAACAGGTTCCCGACCCCGCCGAAGACCACCACCATAAAAGAATCAATAATGTAAGACTGGCCCAGGTTTGGCCCAACATTGGTCAGCTGTGACAAGGCAACCCCAGCCACACCGGCAATACCGGAGCCAAGACCAAAAGTCATGGCATCTACCATCTCGGTGCGCACACCCATCGCCTTCGCCATATCGCGGTTTTGCGATACGGCACGTACATTCAAGCCAAGCGAGGACTTTTTCAGTACCACGACCAGGGCGGCAAAGATCGCCAGCGCAAAGAGCAATATATACAAGCGGTTATAGGTAACCGAAAAAACTGGATTAATCACCAGCGAGCCGCTCATCCAGTTTGGCGTGACCACCTGCATATTGAGTGGCGAAAAGATACTGCGCACAGCCTGCTGCAGTATCAGACTGATACCGAAAGTAGCGAGGAGCGTTTCTAACGGGCGCCCCTGTAAGTGGCGAATAACACCTCGCTCGATCAGCACTCCCACACTGCCGGAAACCAGGAACGCCGCAGGTACAGCAATCAAAAGTGAGTATGCAATGGCCCCGGGGAATAGTTGCTGGATAACATAGGTGGTGTAAGCCCCCAGCATGATCATTTCACCATGGGCCATATTGATCACACCCATCACACCAAATGTGATGGCAAGGCCGATGGCTGCCAACAACAGTACCGACCCCAAGCTTAGGCCAAAGAACAGCTGTTCTAACTGGCCAAAAAATTCTATGCGCTCGGATATTTTATCCAGCGCTTTTTGTGCCGCAGCTCGCACTGCCAAGTCCTGTTCTTGCGCATCGTCCACCAAGCGCTGTAACTGGTTACGTACGGCGGGCTCCAGCTGCCCACTCATGACGCCTATAGCCTCTAGTCGCTCCTCGGAAACACGGCTATCGCGCAACTGTACCATCGCTGCGGCAAGATCGATCAGGCGAGCCACCTCACCGTCAACACCGCCTTGCTGCGCCGCAGTCAGCAGCCGCATGTTCTGTTCATTCAGATCATCCAGCATCGCCAGTACGGCCTGCTTTTGCGCAGATTTGCTGCCATGCAGTAGATCAATGCGCGCTAGGGTCTCGCGCAACTGACTGCGAAGCCGGTTATTAACACGAATCTTCTTAATTTCCCGTGATGTAAACTCGCCAAGGGTAGCCTCACCAAACACGTCACGGCCAATGTACGTACGGCGTTCTGTTTTGGTAATAGCAATAATCTGTTTACTCTCTTTAATAAAGTAGAGTTCACCAGCCAGCATAACCTCAAAAAGGGGCCGCATTTCTGCGCCCCCAGTTTGCTCCAGCTGCCCGATCAATTCGCCTGTTCTTTTCAGGCTCGCCTCGGTCAACTGCTGGAGTACAGAGCCCGCAGAGGTTCCTGCGGACTCTGACTGTGCCAGCGGACTGCCGGTCGGCAACAACAACAGCACAATCGCAACCGACCAAAGCTTGTGTAGTAATGCGTTCACTACGTTCTCCGCTATCCCGTTCGACTTACTGAACCTGACCGCTACATGCCTTGGACTTGGTGTTGTAGTTGCCGCACTTAATCGGCGCTGTCCAATCAGCAATCAGATCCTTGGAACCAGGCAGGAAATCGGACCAGGCATCGCCGGCAACGACACCGTCGGTTTCCCAAACTACTTCGAACTGGCCGTCATCCTGGATCTCACCGATGAACACTGGCTTCGACAGGTGATGATTCTTGTTCATCTTCGCAATGCCACCCGTGAGGTTCGGGAACTCAATTCCGATCATCGCCTGCTCGACCGCGTCAACTTCAGTAGTACCCGCTTTCTCTACCGCCTTGGCCCACATATTGAAGCCGATATAGGTCGCTTCCATCGGGTCATTGGTTACGCGCTTCTCGTCGCCGATAAACTCCTTCCACTGCTCCACGAAATACTCATTGGCTTCACTATCGATACCCTGGAAGTAGTTCCAGGCGGCGAGATGACCAACCAGCGGGCCAGTATCGATACCGGAAAGCTCCTCTTCACCCACAGAGAAGGCCACTACGGGAATGTCTTCTGAGCTCACACCCTGGTTACCCAGCTCCTTGTAGAAAGGCACGTTGGCGTCACCATTGATGGTGGAAACCACAGCGGTTTTCTTACCCGCACCACCGAATTTCTTGATGTCGGAAACAATACCCTGCCAGTCAGAATGGCCGAACGGGGTATAGCTGATCATGATGTCTTCTTCGGCAACACCTGCAGCCTTCAGGTAGGCTTCCAAAATCTTGTTAGTGGTACGCGGATAGACATAGTCGGTGCCCGCCAGTACCCAGCGCTCCACTTCCAGATCAGACATCAGATAGTCCACCGCGGGAATCGCCTGCTGATTGGGAGAGGCACCGGTGTAAAACACGTTTTTGGAGGACTCTTCGCCCTCATACTGCACCGGGTAGAACATAAGGCCGTTCAGCTCTTCCACCACCGGCAGTACGGACTTACGGGAAACAGATGTCCAGCAACCGAAGATCACATCCACTTCCTCTTTGGTCAGCAGCTCGCGCGCTTTCTCCGCGAACAGTGGCCAGTCAGATGCGGGATCCACCACAACGGCTTCGAGTTTTTTGCCCAGCAAGCCTCCCTTGCGGTTTTGCTCGTCGACCATCATCAATACGGTGTCCTTCAGCGTGGTCTCACTGATCGCCATGGTGCCGGACAAGGAGTGCAACACACCGACTTTGATGGTTTCCGCAGCCAGTGCCACACTACTGATGACGCTTGTACCCGCCGCCAAGGCAATGCTGGCAATTGTCTTTTTTACATTCATAAATTAATTCCTCTATTGATTTTGAAGCATTAATCAGCACTTACAGCTGGACCTGCATACCCAGGCTCAATACGTCGACGTCGTCACCCGCATAGCCAGAAGCATTGGCATCACCGGATACGAAACTGAGATTCAGGCGCGTGTTGTGGCCGTTCACCACATAGTTAAGACCGAGTTCAGTGGAACTGCTGCTGGTGGCATCAGACGGGCTGTTTTCGACCAGTCTCAGGTAAGGTTGGAACTTGCCTGGGCCCACATCAGTGGGAAACAGGTAGGCGGCCGTGGCGAAAACGGACTCACCGTCGAACAGGCAGAAGCAATCATCGGCCGCCGGCATCGAGGCCAGGGTGTAATCCGCATCGAACCTTTTGTATTCGCCCTCTACGGTCACCACACCACCGCCATCGAGTACGGTTTCGGACAACATATCGATGGTCCAACCGGAGAAATCACCGGCTTCAGATGCACTACCCACACCGTCTTCCTGGCTTTGCATGGAAAGAGCAAGGGTGAAGATATTGCCGAGTCCACCATAGTAGGTAGAACTGGTGTAGTAGCCCGGGTTGGATTCCATGTTCAGGAAGTTGTAGGCGAAACGCGCCGCGTACAGCGGATTGTCATCTTCGTTACTAAAACCATCCACGCCAGCGAAGGTACCCACCGCATACTGGAATTTGCCTGCAGTACCCCAGAAGGTGACACCCTCGTCACGACCAATCAGACCGGCCTGCCCCCCCTGATCAGAGGCATACAGGGGCTGGCGATACTGATTCCAGCTGAGCGCATAGTAAGGCCCGCTCATTTCGATACGGTCTGCCGGTGTCAGCATATGCCCAACCCAGATATTGAACTCAGGTGTGAACTCAAATTGGGCAATAGCATCCAGAACATCGACGGTATCTCCGTCGCGCTGTTGCAGGTTGAAGGTGAACTTGACGGTATCGTTCAGTTGGCCTGAGGTATACACGCGTATATCCGGCAGGGCGAAATCACTGTCGCCTTCTACCGTTTGAAACTGTGAGCGGAAGCCTGCTCCGATACTGAAGGTCTGGCCCCCTTCAGACTCATACTGCTTGGCCAGTGCGGGATGCGACACGGAGCTCAGTGCCAAGATGGCCGCCGCACAGCTTGCGCGGCCGAGTAATTTCTTAGACCGCGATTGATGGTTCAGTCGCGTACTCTCTGTCGGTGTTTCCATTGATATCCCCTTAGTCGTCGTTGTGGTCTCGATTGGTTATTTTTTGCTGCTATCGATTATTCGATTGGCGAACCAAAGGCGCTATACGCGAATAAGGGCACAGGACTACGTCATTTGACGGTTCTCAGGAAATCCGTGGTGGATACACTAAAGAAGTAAGAAAAAGGATCGATTCGGTATTCTTGTTGCATGAAACTTGCATGAAAAACGGGAATATTCTGGCAGTGACAGGCAAATCCCGGTGGTTAACGTAGTTACGGGCAACGATAACAACAACGAACAACAGGCTATGCGCCCCGCACAACAGGTTTTCCGCGTAAGGCGGACCTACAACAAGTGGGTGGGAGACGAGACACTCGAAGACTTCGCACTGCGCTTTACCGCGGTGCGCGGGCGCCGTTTTACCATCGAACAAGTGGCAAAGACCGCACTGGGAGCCACCGCGTTCCTGGCTCTTGAAGCAATTGCGGCGGCGGTGACGCTCAATTATGGTTTTATCAATACCGTTGCGGCGATGCTCGCCGTAGCCGCAGTGATCTTTATTACCGGCTTTCCCATTAGCTACTACGCAGCCAAACACGGGCTGGATATTGACTTGCTTACCCGTGGTGCCGGCTTCGGCTATCTCGGCTCCACCATCACGTCGCTGATCTACGCCTCATTTACGTTTATCTTCTTTGCAATTGAAGCGGCCATCCTCACCTCGGCGTTGCACGCACTACTGGGGATTCCACCGGCAATCGGTTACATACTCTGTGCCGTTGCGGTAATCCCTATCGTCACCCACGGCATTCAAACGATCAGCAAGTTCCAGATTGGCACACAGCCGGTATGGCTATTTTTGCAGTGCCTCGCCCTCGCTATCGCCGCCTGGTTTGAACTATCTCGAGTGGAGGACTGGACTCGCTACGCACCGCAACACAACCCGCAAGGCGCCGAATTCAACTGGATGCTATTTGGTGCAGCCAGTGCGGTCTTTTTCGCAATGGTGGCGCAAATCGGTGAACAGGTGGATTACCTGCGATTCATGCCCGAAAAAACCCGCGAGAACCGTAAGCGCTGGTGGTTCTGGCTCACCCTAGCCGGGCCGGGCTGGATTTTGATCGGCGTGATCAAGATGCTCTTCGGCTCTTTCCTCGCTTACCTGGCAATCACCCGTGGTGCCTCCAGCCTGCAAGCGGCGGACCCGGTATACATGTACCAAATGGTCTTCAACTACATCACCCAGTCTCCCACCATGGCACTGATTCTTGCCGGGATTATGGTAGTGGTCTCGCAGATGAAGATTAATGTGACCAACGCCTATGCCGGCTCCATCGCCTGGTCGAACTTTTTCTCACGCCTGACCCGCAGTCATCCCGGGCGAGTAGTTTGGCTGGTGTTCAATGTGAGCATTGCACTGATCCTGATGGAACTGGGCATTTACGGTGCATTGGAAGGTGTACTGGGTATTTTTTCACTCGTCGCGATTAGCTGGCTGGGATGCCTGGCGGCGGACTTGATGATCAATAAACCACTAGGAATTAGTCCATCTTACGTTGAGTTTAAACGCTCGCATCTATATGACTTTAATCCGGTAGGCGTGGGCTCGATGTTGCTTGCGTCTATCACCGGCATCCTGTGTTATCTCGGCCACTTTGGTGAAGGAGCAAAGAATTTTGCCAGTTTTATCAGTCTGGCAATCTGTTTTGTGATGGTGCCATTTTTCGGCGTGGTGACCCGCGGGCATTTTTACCTGGCGGTGCGCCGCAACATTCCTGACGACGATTTCCAAGTCGACCCCGGCACAATCCAGTCGAGCAAGACCTGTTGCATCTGCCAGAACGACTTCGAACCGGCAGATGTAAGTTCTTGCCCCGCGTATCAGGGGCCAATCTGTTCACTATGTTGCTCGCTGGATTCCCGCTGCATGGATGCATGCAAGCCCGACGCACACTTCTCTCAGCAGTTACTTGCGCTGATCAAAATGCTGGTGCCCGATCAGGTCGCCGATGGCATCGACTCCCGGCTCGGGCGCTTTACTGTATTGCTGTTCGGCACCAGTGCCTGTATCGCGGGGATGCTATCGCTGATATATGGGCAAATAGCCCCAACCCTGCCTGCGGCCGCCGATGTACTGCAGCAAACGTTCTGGACGCTGTTTGTGGTGCTGATGCTAATTGCCGGTGTTTTGTGTTGGCTGTTCCTGCTCACCCATGACAGCCGCGTCGTGGCCCAGCTGGAATCCAACCGACAAACCCGCTTGCTCATCAGCGAAATTGAAGCGCACAAGGAAACTGACCGCGCCCTGCAGCTGGCCAAGGAAGAGGCGGAAAGCGCGAACAGTGCAAAAAGTCGCTACCTGTCCGGTATCAGCCATGAGCTGCGCACGCCGCTGCAGTCGATTCTCGGTTATGCCCAGCTACTCAACCAGCAGACCGATATCCCCGAAAAACACCGTAACGGGCTGCGAATTATTAAACGCAGCGGAGAATACCTGACCGACCTTATTGAAGGGCTGCTGGATATCTCCAAGATCGAGGCCGGACGCCTGGACATTTACCGCAATCGGGTGCGCCTACCTGAACTAATCGAACAGATGGTCGACATGTTTGGGCCGCAAGCTGAAGCCAAAGGAATTCAGCTGCACTGTCACATTCACAGCACACTACCCTCTACAGTCATCGCCGATGAGAAGCGCCTGCGGCAGATCTTGATCAATTTGCTATCGAATGCAATCAAGTACACACGCATTGGTAAAGTCGATTTCCATATCCGCTATCGCAATCAGGTAGCTGAATTCACGATCGCCGATACGGGCGTCGGTATTCACCCCGAGCATCAGGCGCGCATTCTAAAACCCTTCGAACGAGTGCGTAATGGCGACAGCCCTTCGGTAACCGGTACGGGCCTCGGCCTCACCATTGCTTATTTACTGGCGGAGATTATGGGCGGCGAACTGCGAATGGAAAGTACGCCGGGCAGAGGGAGTCGCTTCACCGTCTCATTGCTGTTGTCGTGGGTGGACGCAGAGCTACCACGTGAAATCCCAACACAACAGCTCACCGGTTACCAAGGGCCACGGCAAACCATCATGGTGGTGGACGATGAACCGGTACATCGCGGTCTAATCAGCGAATTGCTCGCGCCACTTGGGTTTACTCTTCATGAAGCCCAGAGCGCTGAAGATTGCCTGGCTCAGCTGGAACAGGGCAATCCCGATCTCTTCTTGCTGGACGTAAGCATGCCCGGTATGGATGGACTAACGCTGGCGAAGACCTTGCGTGAGCGTGCGTTTAATGGCCCGATTGTCATGCTATCGGCGGAAGCAAAAGAGCATCACCTACGGCCGGGCGACTCTCCTAAATCCCACCACGACGCCTATCTGGTTAAACCCCTGGTCAACCAAAAGCTCTATGACACCATGGCGGAGCTGTTGGCGCTGGAATGGCGTTTTGATTCTGACTTGGATTCTCCTGCAGACATCATCGTTAGTTCAGAGTCCGACATATCCTGCCCAGAAGATACACAAACAGACATACTTCCCAAGCACCCTCTACTGGTCGAGCTACTGGCCTACGCACGGATCGGCTACCGTAGTGGCGTGCAACGAATCTTGGACAAAGTTGCCGCTGCAGGCATCGTCAGCGAGCAGCAGCTGGACGAGTTCCGCGAACTGGCGAACAGTATGCGCTTTGAACGTTTGAGCGAGTCGCTTGCAAACCATTCGCGTGAACCCACGACACACGCATCAGAGGAATACCCATGACCACCTGCGACGATGTCGAGACTTCGCCAGCAAAATCAACAAGACCTGTGCGCCGCTCGGGGGATATCGTACTGGTGGTCGATGATTCCCCGGACACCTTGAGCCTGATTAATGACACTCTAGAGCAAGCAGGGATCGATGCGTTGGTGGCATTGGATGGCAGCCAAGCATTGAATATTGCCCAGCGGTTACGGCCGGATATGATTCTACTTGATGCGGTCATGCCAGGACTGGACGGATTTGAGACCTGCCGTAGACTCAAGGCAGATCCGACTCTTGCGGCCATCCCTGTCATTTTTATGACCGGGCTCACCGATTCCGCTGATATTGTGCGAGGCCTGGAAAGTGGTGGAGTGGATTACCTGACCAAACCCATACAACCCGCCGAATTAATTGCCCGCATAAAAGTGCATTTAAGCAATGCGCGGCTGACATCCAGTGCTCATCAGGCACTTGACTCCACTGGGCAATACTTGTTTACCGTAGATCTGGCGGGACAACTGCAGTGGGCGACGCCGCAAACCTACACGCTCTTGGAAAACGCCGGAGCGTTGCAAGATGGCACAAGGCAGAAACTCCTCGCAACGCTGCAAATATGGCTACAACGCGACCCGGCCGTTGGCAACAAACTAAAGCTGGATGGATTCAAAAAGACGCTGGCGGTGGTTTTTGTCGAACGCCGGGATGCTACGACTTGCCTGCTGAAGCTAGTGGACGATGATGGACCGGCAGGAGAAGAAATCCTGCGCGAAAAGCTTACCCTTACCAAGCGCGAGTCAGAAGTCTTGTTCTGGATTGCCAATGGAAAAACCAACCGGGAGATCGGTGAAATCCTTGAAGTTAGCCCACGCACCGTCAACAAGCATCTGGAGGGCGTATTTTCAAAACTGGGGGTTGAAAACCGGACCGCCGCGGCAGGCATTGCCATACGCACCTTGAATCCGGACTCGTAATCGCAGCCGGTTAGTCTTCTGACTCTTCCTGCGTGTTACTACTTTTTCTTAACAAGAACACTGCTACGGCGCTAACTGCCATTGCCATCACAACCCATAACGCATGATGCAGTTCGTGCACCACACCAGCTGAAGCATGCCCTTCATGGGCATGCACAACAAGACTTACGGACATAGCTATCCATATCGCCACCAACTTTAAAATTAACTGCATTTTCATACGACTTCCTTCCTAACAGTTCCATCAACTCGTTAACTAAACAGTATTTTCTTAACCCAACTTCTGTGTCGGGACCCTTCTGGATTTTTGGCGCTTACTTAACTAAGCAATCGCTGGAATCGGTTTTTCCTCCAACATTCCCTCACGCACAATAAACTGAATAATATCCTTTAACCCTTGCTGCGCTTTCAGGTTCGAAAACACAAACGGGCGCTCGCCACGCATTTTTTTGGCATCCCGATCCATTACCTCCAGCGACGCGCCCACTAACGGTGCGAGATCAATCTTATTGATCATCAGTAGGTCCGAGCGGGTAATACCGGGACCACCCTTGCGAGGAATCTTGTCCCCGGCGGAAACATCGATGACGTAAATAGTGAGATCCGACAACTCCGGGCTAAACGTAGCGCTGAGGTTATCGCCACCGCTCTCCACAAATACGACATCCAATGCGCCATGACGGGCAATCAACTCATCAATTGCGGCGAGGTTCATGGAAGCATCTTCCCGGATAGCTGTATGTGGGCAACCACCAGTTTCCACACCAATAATTCGGTCCGCGTCCAGCGCTTCATGCCGAGTGAGAAACTGTGCATCTTCCTTTGTGTAAATATCATTGGTTACTACCGCAATCTGGTAGTGGTTGCGCATCGCGGCACACAATTCCCGCAATAACGCGGTTTTACCCGAGCCTACCGGCCCGCCAATACCAACGCGCAGGGTTTGTTTTTTTTGTGAAGTCATCGTTATCCCCGATTTACTTTTGAGGTTTTTTAAGACCGGAACAGGCGGCTGTATTGGGTTTCATGACGGGCACTGGCAATGGCCAGCATTGGCAGACCGGCACCAAGGTCATGGTCCTCAAGTTGTCGCGCTCGTTGTATCGCTATCGGAACTTCCCGCTGCAGCTCGCCAATCAACTGTTGCGCCTGAGTCTGACCAAGAGGCACCAGCTTGGTAGCGGCGGCGACCTGGTTTTCAAGCCAGGACCACACAAACCCCAGCATGGCCGCCTCCTCGTTGAGTTGCCAGTGATGCGCCGCAACGGCAAAGGCCACGACAAAGCTGACATCACCATCCAAATGCACCGGCACAATATCCAGCTGTGTCAGCAGGCGCATCAACGCCGCACCTGTTGCAGTATCCGTGAGTCGCAATTCGCGGGTTTCACGACATGCCAGGGTGTACTGATTCCAATACGCGAGTTCACGGTTTGCTCCCACTGCTGCGCCATCCACCTGTAACGCTCGATGGCAGCGCAGTAACAGCGGGCAATCTACGCCGGCGATGGACTCCAGCAGCTGCACCGACAGCCATTCACGGGCACTCGCGAGGTCGGTTACCCAACCAGCCTCTACGGCAAACTCCAATCCTTGTGAAAACGCATAGCCACCTACCGGCAAGCTGGCACTGGATAGCTGCAGTAGACGCAGTAAAGCCGTATCAGTGGTGGTGATGCTCATGGGCTGCGCCAGCATTATTCGAGTGGCTTTGGGAATGTTCGTGGGAATGTTCGTGGGAATGGCTGTGAGAGCTGGCGTGACCGTGACCGTGGCCACCACTGTAGGCGCCGGATTCGGGTACGAATACCGCGCGCTCTTTCTTCAACGTCAGCCCCAGTAGTCCGAGCATCTCTTCCAACACATGATCCGGGGTAAAACGCAACCAACGCTCACCATCTGCATTGGCAATCTGTAGCTTTACGTGACGATTGCCCAGGTGGTAGCAAGCGCGGCTAAACGTTTGCCAGTCCGCTGCGTAGGCGGTGGTTACGGGTTCGTCCGCACCCACCACTTGGATGCTCTTGCCACATTCACTCTGCAAGATTTCCCCCACCAACAGCGGCTTGCCACGCTCCAAAAAAATTCGAATTTCGTGACCGCCTAGTGTAGTAGCACGCAGCCGCCCTCTGTCACGCTGCAAATGGTCGAGAACAACCTGCTCCGTTGCCGCCACGTCGGCTCGACTTCCGAGCCGTTGATATACATCCAATTTCACACAGATCTCCTTTGGAATCAGAACAGGCAATAGCGTTGTGCAAGGGGGAGCTCTGTGGCGGGTTCGCAGGTAAGTAACTCGCCATCGGCACGCACTTCATAGGTTTGCGGGTCCACACTCACATCTGGCTGCCAGTTGTTTAGCAACATATCTTTCTTGCGTACGCTGCGGGTGTTTTTACACGGAGCAAGCGTGCGCGCGAGCCCGAGCTTTTTCCCGAGGTCGCGCTCCATCGCAATTTGTGAAACAAACGTCAGAGAGGTCTTTGCTGCAGCAATACCGTACGCACCGAACATCGGACGGTAGTGCACCGGCTGTGGTGTAGGGATTGACGCGTTTGGATCCCCCATTGGGGCTGCGGCGATCATGCCACCTTTGATAATCATGGATGGCTTGATGCCGAAAAAGGCCGGCTTCCACAGCACCAGATCCGCCAGTTTTCCCTCTTCGACGGAACCCACTTCATGGGCAATGCCATGGGTAATGGCGGGATTGATGGTGTATTTGGCAATGTAACGGCGCGCGCGAAAATTATCTGCACCAGCGGCATCGCCGGCACGGTCTTCCTGCAGCGTTCCCCGCTGGACTTTCATTTTGTGTGCGGTTTGCCAGGTGCGCGTAATCACCTCGCCCACACGCCCCATCGCCTGTGAGTCGGACGCAATCATGCTGAAAGCACCAAGGTCGTGGAACAGGTCTTCCGCGGCGATGGTTTCCTTGCGAATACGCGAATCCGCAAAAGCGATGTCTTCCGGAATGCTGGTATCCAGGTGGTGGCAAACCATCAGCATATCCAGATGCTCATCGACGGTATTAATCGTGTATGGCCGTGTAGGGTTGGTCGACGAGGGCAGGACATTGGCCGAAGCACAGGCCTTGATGATATCCGGCGCATGACCACCACCGGCGCCCTCCGTGTGGTAGGTGTGAATCGCGCGACCCTTGAACGCCTCGAGCGTGTCATCAACAAAGCCGGATTCATTCAGGGTGTCGGTGTGTATTGCCACCTGCACATCGTATTTTTCGGCAACGGTCAGACAACAGTCGATCGCCGCCGGGGTAGTCCCCCAGTCTTCGTGCAACTTGAGCCCACAAGCCCCGGCTTCGACTTGCTCTTCGATGGCCTTTGGCAAACTGCCATTGCCTTTGCCGAGGAAGCCAAAATTCATTGGTAGGCTATCGGTGGCCTGCAGCATTTTTCCTATATTCCAAGGGCCGGGCGTGCACGTTGTGGCATTGGTGCCAGTAGCGGGACCGGTACCCCCGCCAATCATGGTGGTGACACCCGACATCAACGCTTCCTCCACCTGCTGTGGACAAATAAAGTGAATGTGCGCGTCGATGGCACCTGCGGTAAGGATTGAACCCTCGCCGGCAATAATTTCCGTACCAGGGCCAATGACAATATCGACCGCCTCCTGCACATCGGGATTACCGGCTTTACCAACACCGGTAATTCGCCCGTTTTTCACCGATACATCGGCCTTTACCACACCCCAGTGGTCGAGTATCAGGGCATTGGTAATCACCAGATCGGGCGTCTCTGCGCATGAACGCTGACTCTGCCCCATTCCGTCACGAATAACTTTGCCGCCACCAAACTTGACCTCGTCTCCGTAGCGAGTGAAATCTTTTTCCACCTGCAGCCACAACTCGGTGTCGCCAAGACGAACGCGATCGCCAGTGGTTGGGCCGAACATCTGTGCATAACTTTCCCGATCCATCTGGCTCATGGCTCGCATACCTCCACAGCATCGAGCACACCCATGACCTCACCGCGGAATCCAAACACTTTGCGTGCACCGGCGTACGCCACCAGCTCCACTTCGCGCCCCTGGCCGGGTTCAAACCGTACCGCCGTCCCCGATGCAATATTCAAGTGAAAACCACGGGCACGTTCGCGCTCGAATCGCAGCGCGGGGTTTACCTCGTAAAAGTGATAGTGAGAGCCAACCTGCACAGGCCTGTCACCGGTGTTTTCTACACGCAGGGTCCGTGTTTCACGCCCTCGGTTAAGCTGAATATCGCCCCTGTCTTCGGCGACCTGAACTTCTCCGGGAATCATCTTGCTGCCTCCGCGTTAGCTGATGGGGTTATGCACCGTCACGAGTTTGGTTCCATCGGGGAAGGTGGCTTCTACCTGTACCTCGTGTACCAGATCGGCCACGCCTTCCATCACCTGGTCTGCGCGCAGGATTTCGCGGCCAAAACCCATTAGCTCAGCAACACTTTTTCCATCGCGCGCGCCTTCAATAATTTCCATCGAGATCAACGCTACCGCTTCCGGATAATTCAATTTCAAGCCACGGGCGAGACGTCGCTCGGCCAATAGTGCGGCGGTAAAGACCAGCAACTTATCTTTTTCTCTGGGCAATAATTCCATGGGAAACCCGCAATTATTTTGTTGAATTCATGTGCGCCAAATCCTCGGCGCACATGCACTGCGTCCGAGTAACTGTGGACGCAAGTAGCACCACGTTTGGCTCAACAATTCACGTACTTCAAATGCACAACGCCCCAGCACGCGCACTACCAGCATATTGGCCACAAGGGTGACGCCGCCGAGGCAGTGCGTATTGCCACGCGCTAAAATCTGGCGGCACTCGGCCATCGCGTCATCACAAACCGACTCCGCAAATGGCCCCATTACCATCATCCCGTTTACCGGAAAATTGCTCAGTCCGGCTTTTGAGCGCAGCATGTCAACCGCGGGGTCCCCCAAACGCAGCGAGTCCAGCAGCAACGGCACACCATCCAGAAAAATTTCCAGACGTTGATGCAATCGACTTTTGTGAAATGACTCTCCTCGGGCAGGTAACCCCAGTGATGTCACCTCCCACCCCGCAAATAGCGCTCCCGGTTCCAGGTTCACTCGGGTGTGCATGGAGCCATTGGCACCGGGATAAGCGATGTTCTCCAGAGGCAACCACTCAAGACTCGCGCCAGCGGCAATTTGCAACAGGGTGTTTTGCCGCTGCAATAGTCCGTCACCGCGGGCCCTGTACACACGCCCGGCACCGGTTGTTGTGACCAATGCCCGTGCGTACTCTGCGACGGTTATGCGGATATCCAGTTGATCCCCGGAAACCAGGCCACCCGGGGGATGCAACAGATATATGTGAGCCAAATCCCGCCCTTCGGGAAAGAATGGTTTCTGTACATACAGCGGCCCCCGATGATGATTTTTTGCCAGGCGACAGCCCCGCGTATCATGCTCAAATACCAGTTCCAGTCCTGCCAACCAGCGACCCGCACTACTGCTCGCGCTTTCGGAACAACCAAGGCCTTCAGAACTTTGTGAGGTGGCGAGCTGATTCATCAAAGACGTACATAAAAGGCAGCCCACGACTGCCGTCAATCGGTTGGATTAGAGGACAATGGAAGCAAGAATTGTGGGATGACGGTATGCGTCAATTGACGTAGTTGAGTGCCGCCGACTCCGGTAACCCCAAACTCCGGTAAATTCGATACACTTTGATGCCCACCCACCTTGCAAGGAGCACTCCATGGCCCTGACCCCATCCACCATGATTCCCCTCGGCACCCCCATGCCGGCATTCGCGCTACCCAATGCGGATGGAAAGGCGGTCAACAGCAATGCACTTAGTGGAAAGCCGCTGGTAGTGATGTTTATCTGCAACCACTGCCCGTTCGTAAAGCACATCGCCGATGGGCTGGCTGCGTTTGGCAAGGACACGGTGGCCAAGGGCGTTAACGTTGTGGCGATCAACAGTAATGACTTCGCCAACTACCCTGCGGACAGCCCGGCCAAAATGCGCGAGGAAATCGCGCTGCGGGGATATGAATTTGAATATCTGGTAGACGAGGACCAGTCCGTGGCCAAGGCATTTGATGCGGCCTGTACACCGGACTTTTTCCTGTTTGATAGAGACGGGAAGCTCGCATACCGCGGGCAGTTTGATGACAGTCGCCCGGGTAACGATGCGCCGGTCAACGGTAAGGATTTACATGCCGCGGTGAATGCGGTGTTGGCGGGGGAGAAACCTGCAGACGATCAGGTGGCGTCGATTGGCTGCAACATTAAGTGGAAGTAATTGGTGACAGAATGTTCCCGGTATTGCCCCGATAATGGCACCGGGAACATTCAAAGACGCATTCCAGTGCTAGGCGGCGCTCTTCAGGAACGCCAGCATCCAGCGCGCTACCGCGCTCTCATGAATGTCGTTGTGCAGAGATTCCTTGCCCTTCTCGACCATATCTTCGCCGAATACTTCTTTGCGCAATTCCATCAAGCCCTTGGAGTAAGGCTTGGTGAACTCCGGGTGTGCCTGCATGGTAAGCATGTGCTCACCGACCTGCAGCATTGCATAGGGGCAGAAGTCACTGGAAGCAATCACCTTGGTCTGGGGCGGCAGTGCCACCACCTGGTCCTGGTGACTGACCAGCAGGCTGAATTGCGGCTGCGGTTCCACCATCCACGCTGGCGTCTCCTGCACTTCGTAGCTGTGCACCCCGACACCCCAACCCTTCTCTGATTTGCGCGCCTCACCACCCAGGGCGTGGGCAATGATCTGGTGACCAAAGCAGATGCCCAAAGTCGGCTTCTCGCTGCGGCGCAGCTCGCGCACAAACTCCATCAGCGGCGCAATCCACGGCTGGTCGTCATAGACCCCGGTCTTACTGCCGGTAATCAGGTAGGCATCCACTTCGTCGATATCTGCCGGGTATTCACCGTGCTGCACCTCGTAGGTGACAAACTCCAGCGCGTCATCCTCACGCTTCAGCAGCGCCGCAAACATCTCCGGGTACTCACCGAATTCGGCCACCAGCTGCGGGCGCACATCGTCCGTTTTAAGAACACCAATCTTCATTACTTCACCCATATACAGGCCTATTACCAACAAGGATCATTTTTGTGATCACATTATTGCCGCAGTACACGCAGGCCACAAGCCCAGATCCGAATGTCACCCAATCAAACGCAAGAAAGTTTCTCCATTCGACAGACAGCTAGACTGAAAGTGTCGTGCAAAATGGCAATGCCGGACTGCATTGTCGCACCGCTAGGAAGTTCAAGGAGCGATCTTATGAAGAAACTCAGTCTGGCCGCCGCATTTCTCGCCGCCACCCTCGCCAGCAGCCAGTGTCTGGCCGATCTGGAGCAAGGCGACTTTATTGTCCGCATTGGCTGGGGATTGGTGGATCCGGATGATGATTCCGACCCGCTGCTGATCGACAACACCGTCGAACTAACCAACACCCGGGTCCTTGTGGACGATGGCGATAGCGCGACCTTTACCGGCACCTGGATGTTCGCAGACCACTTCGGCCTCGGGTTGCTGGCGGCGCTGCCGTTTGAGCACGACCTGGATGTCGTCGGCCTGCCCAACCCCGACAACCTCAACGCCCGACTCGGCAAGGTGGACCTGGGCAGTATCGAGCATCTGCCGCCCACGCTTACCGTGCAGTGGTTTCCCACGTGCAAAGAGTCCTGGGTACAGCCGTATTTCGGCCTCGGGGTGAATTTCACCACCTTCTCCGACGAAAGCATCAGCACCGTTGCCAATGACTACTTCGCGGATGTACTCGGAGCCGTTAGCCGTGCGAACCTCCGGCTCGACGATTCCTGGGGGCTCGCCGGCGAAATCGGTGTGGATGTGATGTTCGGGCCAGACAGCAACTGGCTGTTCAATGCGGCCGTCTGGTACCTGGATATCGACACCGAGGCCAAAATCGACTTCCGCAGCCGCGGCGATACCTTTACCCGCATCACCGCCGATGTGGATATCGACCCCTTTGTTTACTCGATTGGTATCGGCTACAAGTTCTAGGCTGTTCGCGCGGGCGCGATAGCGCCCGCGCATCTCTCTTATCCCTGCTTTACCTCCTCTATTTAGCCCCTCCCCGCCCCAACATCACCGCAGACAAACATTGGATTCAGCGCCACTCCTCTGGCAGCCTCTGCTTTTATATGCCGATAATTGGGCACCACGGCGTCGACGCCATATAACCGACCGCAGATGAAGTGGCAGAATACGCATCCATATCAGCACCCACGAAGTCATCGCTGCCATTTTCATGTATGATTGCGCGCCAACTGACTATTTTTTAGCCGGCAGGTGAACCAGAGGAGACATAATGACGACATCCACCTCCCCCAGCGAGATCCAACCCGGAGCCTCCGGCAAAAAAACCGCCTTTACCCGCTTCCTCGATACCGTGGAATGGCTGGGTAACCTGCTGCCCCACCCCATTACCCTGTTTGCCATATTTGCCCTCGGCGTGATCGTGCTGAGTGGTGTGGCATCCTTCTTCGGGCTTTCTGTGATCGATCCGCGCCCGGAAGGCGCCGCGGGCCGCTCTGCCGACGGCGTTATCCACGTGGTGAACCTGCTGTCCGGTGAAGGACTCAGGACAATTGTTACCACCCTGGTCACCAACTTTACCGGCTTCGCCCCACTGGGCACGGTGCTGGTGGCCCTGCTGGGTGTGGGTATCGCCGAACATTCCGGCCTGCTCTCCGCGGCCGTGCGCGGCATGGTATTGAAGGCCTCCAAACGCACCGTGACCGTAATCGTGGTGTTTGCTGGCATCATCTCCAATACCGCGTCTGAACTCGGTTACGTGGTGCTGATCCCGCTGGCCGCAATGATCTTCCACTCCCTCGGCCGTCACCCGCTGGCGGGCCTGGCCGCCGCGTTTGCCGGTGTCTCCGGCGGTTACAGCGCCAACCTGTTGCTGGGCACCGTTGACCCACTGCTTTCAGGCATCACCGAATCCGCCGCACATATGATCGACCCCAACTATGTGGTCGGCCCGGAAGTAAACTGGTACTTCATGATTATCAGTACCTTCCTGATCACCATTGTGGGCAGCTGGGTAACCCTGGCGATTGTGGAGCCCAAGCTGGGCAAATACGATAACAGCGAGGCCTCTGTCGACCTGTCCCAGGACAAGATGACCGAGCTCACCAGTGATGAGAAGCGCGGCCTCAAATACGCAGGCCTGGCAGTGCTGGGCGTGTGCGGTTTGCTGGCGCTCACCATCGTTCCCGAGTGGGGCGTGCTGCGCAATCAGGAAACCGGTGCCGTGGCGGGTTCCCCGTTCCTGAAAGGCATTGTGGCACTGATCGTGGTGTTCTTTGCGGTTCCGGGCTTTGTGTACGGCAAGACCGTGGGCACCATGAAGAATGATCGCGATGTGATCGACGCCATGTCACGGAGCATGGGCACCATGGGCATGTACATCGTGCTGGTGTTCTTCGCCGCACAGTTTGTGGCCTTCTTCAAAATGACCAACCTGGGCACCATTTTTGCGGTACTGGGTGCCGAGGCCCTGCAGAGTATCGGCCTGACCGGCCCGATTCTGTTCCTGTTCTTTATCATGATGTGTGGTGTGGTGAACCTGAGCCTTGGCAGCGCCTCGGCCCAGTGGGCTGTGACTGCACCGATCTTCGTGCCCATGCTGATGCTGCTGGGCTACGCACCGGAAGTCATTCAGGCGGCCTACCGGATCGGCGACTCGGTCACCAACATCATTACCCCGATGATGAGCTACTTCGGCCTAATCGTATCCTTCGCTACGCGTTACAAGAAAGACCTGGGCATGGGTACACTGATCGCAACGATGATCCCCTACTCTATCTTCTTCTTCGTTGGCTGGACCGCACTGTTCTTCCTGTGGGTATTTGTTGCGGGCATGCCGGTAGGACCGGGCGCGGCGACTTACTTCACTATGTAAGACTGGCGTAAAGCAGCCTCTGCGTGGATATCGCCAAGCGCACACAGTAAGGACACAAGTAAGAACAAAGAGTCACAAAGATTGATTCCTGCCGCGGTGCATGGTTTGCTTCACTGGAGCCATGCACCGCAAAACAGGAATGTTCTTGTGAAAAAGCCCCTAATTGCCCTCTCTCTTTCCGCCCTGGCGTTTGTTAGCCACGGCGCTCTCGCCCAAGCACAATCAAACAATCTCGACACTGCCCTCAAGAAGGCCGAGCCCAACGTGATCGAGTGGCGACGCCATATTCACCAGAACCCGGAACTGGGCAATCGTGAATTTGAAACTGCCAAGTACATTACTCGACACCTGAAAGACCTCGGTATGGAAGTGGAAACCGGTATCGCCCACACCGGGGTGATTGGTTTCCTCAAGGGTGGCCAACCCGGACCCACCGTGGCGCTGCGCGCGGACATGGACGCGCTGCCGGTAACCGAGCAGGTGGACCTGCCCTTCGCGTCAAAGGCAACAACCCAGTACAACGGTGAAGAAGTTGGTGTGATGCACGCCTGCGGGCACGACACCCATGTGGCCATGTTGATGGGTGCTGCCGAGGTTCTATCCGGCATGCGCGACGAACTGGCCGGCAACATCCTGTTTATCTTCCAGCCCGCCGAAGAGGGTGCGCCGGAGGGCGAAGAAGGTGGTGCCGAATTAATGCTTAAAGAGGGGCTGTTCAAGAAGTACAAACCCGCCGTGGCGTTCGGCCAGCATGTGACTTCGGGCCTGCCCTCCGGTGTCATCGGCTACCGTTCCGGGCCGCTGATGGCGAGCTCCGATCAGTTCAAAATTCACGTGCATGGCCGCCAGACGCACGGCTCCCGCCCCTGGGGCGGCGTCGACCCGATTACCGCTTCAGCACAGATCGTGATGGGTACGCAAACACTGGTTAGCCGTCAGATTGATATCACCAAAGAACCCGCCGTGGTTTCCTTCGGCATTATCGACGGTGGTGTGCGCAACAATATTATTCCCGACAGCGTGTACATGAACGGCACCATTCGTAATTTCGATATGGATAACCGCCAGGAAATTTTCAAACGCTTGAAGATCACTGCGGAAAAAATTGCCGAAGCCAGTGGCGCCGAGGCAAAAGTGGAAATTCTTGAGGGTTACCCGGTAACCGTCAACAATCCGGCACTCACCGAGGAAGCCATACCTGCACTGAAAGCCGCCGCCGGCGACGACAAGGTAATGGTGATTCCGAAAATCACCGGCGCCGAAGATTTCTCCTTCTTCGCCAATGAAATTCCGGGCTTCTACTATTTTCTTGGGGTTACCCCCAAGGGTACCGATCCTTCCACCGCTGCCAGCAACCACTCACCGCAGTTCTACGTGGATGAGAGCGCCCTGAAAATTGGCACCAAGGCGATTACCCAACTGGCCATCGATTATCTGGACAGGCAACAAAACCAGTAATGCTTGGCAATAAAAAAGGCGATCTTATGATCGCCTTTTTTATTTATAGCGCCTGAGCAAAAAACTCAACGCTTACGCCGACTCGGTACGACGTTGCGGGCGGCGACGGCGCTGCCCCGGCTTGGCCGCGGTATTGCCATTGCTATTACCATTGGCAGCACGATTACCTGAACGGCTGTTGCCACTGCGGCCATTGCCGTTGCGCTCGTTGCCGTTGCGACCTTCCGAACGGTTGCCATTGGCACGATTGCCGGAAGAACTACGATTCCCAGATGGCTTGTTTCCACCAGACTTATTGCCGGAAGGTTTGTTACCGCCAGCCTTGCCGTTGCCCGGCTTGCTGCGACCACCACCGCCGCGGCGAACCTGCGAGCCTTTGCCGATTTTGCCACCGGATTCCGGCACCACGTGGTCCGGCTCAAAGCCCTCAATTTCTTCGCGCTCGATCGGCTTCTGGATCAGCCTTTCGATATCTCGCAATTGCTTGATTTCGTCGGCAGACACCAGGGATACCGCGTGCCCGGATGCGCCGGCACGACCGGTACGGCCGATACGGTGCACATAATCTTCCGGCACATTGGGCAAATCGAAGTTCACTACTTGCGGCAGTTGGTCGATGTCGATACCGCGCGCGGCAATATCTGTCGCCACCAGGATCTGCACCTTGCCATTTTTGAAATCTGCCAGTGCTTTGGTGCGCGCATTCTGACTTTTGTTGCCGTGAATCGCGGCCGCCGGAATACGGTGCTGTTCCAGTTGCTTGGCCAGACGGTTGGCACCGTGCTTGGTGCGGCTAAAGACCAGTGCCTGGTGCCAGTCATTTTCCTTGATCAGGTGACACAGCAAAGATGCCTTGCGGGACTTATCCACCGGATGCAGTTTTTGCCTTACGGTCTTGGTGGTGCTGTTACGCGGCGCCACATCGATTTCAACCGGGTCGTTCACCAGGCCTTTGGCCAGGCTGCGAATTTCCGGTGAGAAGGTCGCGGAGAACAGCAGGTTCTGACGCTTCGCTGGCAATACGCGCAGAATTTTTTTGATGTCGTGAATAAAGCCCATATCGAGCATGCGATCGGCTTCATCCAGCACCAGCGTTTCCAGGCGATCGAATTTGATCGCGCGCTGATTGTAAAGATCCAACAGGCGGCCAGGGGTGGCCACCAAGATGTCCGCACCACCGCGCAGGCGCATCATTTGTGGATTGATTTTTACTCCACCGAACACCACGGAGTGGCGCATGGGCAAGTGTTCACTGTAGCTCTGTACATTATCGAACACCTGCGCAGCGAGCTCGCGCGTCGGGGTCAGTACCAGCGCACGCACCTGATTGTTGCGCGCGCGCGGGCCGGCGCTCAGCCGGTGCAGCAGTGGCAGGGTAAAACCGGCCGTTTTACCAGTACCGGTCTGTGCGGCCGCCATAACGTCGCCACCACGCATCACCACCGGAATGGCTTGCTGCTGGATAGGGGTAGGTTGGGTATAGCCCTGCTCCGCCACGGCGCGGGCAATTTCCGGCACAAGGCCGAGATCTTCAAACAACATAATGTATCTTCTTGCAGGCGACCGCAGTTCAGCACCGGGTCGACCAGAGGTAAATTCGTGAAACTCGTACTGAAACCGCAAAAATTTGCAATGTTCCACAGTCGGTTTCGAGTTGCCGCCTTAGGCGTAGGCCGAAAATTCGTATTCGGCTGGGTGCGGCATTCAGTAGGAAGAGTTCAGGCACACTGATGAGAACAGTGTTCTAGAAATGAGCCGGGAAATGGTCCGGCCTACAGATGACGCATCTGGCAATATCGCCAGCCGCGGCACTATACCACAGCGCGGCAGACTGCCTAGTTTTAAATTCACGCTCGTCCGCTTTGCACTATCTGACCCGTGACTCGAGACTCTAACCCGTGGAACCTTTGAGCCCACAAGTACAGAGCGTAGTCTGTACCTCACACCGCGCGGTGATCGTGGCCAGGTGGCTATTGATCAAATTGTTATGCGATGGGGAGGGTTTGGTTTATGACCGTCAGTAAAAGTAATGGGCACTCGCAGCCCGCGCCGCTCAAGCAGGTCGAGCCGGAGTCTATTTGGAACGAAAACCACTACACGCTGAGCGACGGACGCGAAGTTTTGATTCGCCCTGTCCGGGCGTCGGATGGCGAGCTTGAACGGGAGTTGATTGAGCACTTGTCTGCCGACAGCAGTCGCATGCGCTTTCTCGGTGGTATCGGTCAGGTATCTCGCCAACTGTTGCAAATTCTCAGTGACAACGACGCCCAGCACGAGGCCTTTATCGCCCTTACCACCGCTCCCGATGGCACCCAGCAGGCTGTCGGTGTGGCGAACTTCGCCTGTGACCCGGACGGCAGCCGCTGCGAATGCGCCGTTGTTGTCGCAGATGATTGGCAGCGTTCGGGGTTGGGCAAATATCTGTTACAGGACCTGGTAGAGGCGGCCAAACTGGACGGACTCGACGAGATCTACTCAGTGGATTCCGCCAGCAACTCCGCTATCGATCATTTGGCTCGGGAGCTGGGCTTCACCTGTAAGTCCGACCCCCGCGACTACACCATGGTCCGCTATAGCCTGAACCTCCACTAACGCTGTAATCCGGCCAACACACTGTACTTACAATCTGTACTTACACACCGTACGGGCCCCGTAGCCAGGAGGAGCACAGGGCCCGATTTCTCGTCACCGGCAACAGCACCCCGGCAAGGCGAGAAACCGTTGACATTGTCGCCGCCAGAGGGTTTTCTAGGGTACGCCAAGCGATAAAGAACGCTGTTCTGGGCTATATATAACAACAGCTAATAATAATTTCCGGAGTTTCCCATGGAATCGAGCCCCCTAATCTCTATCGGCCTGCCGATCTCACTGTTTATCATCATGATCGGTATTGGCATGACCCTGACGGCCCGGGATTTCCACCAGGTCACCGTCAAGCCGGCCGGACTGATCCTCGGCAGCATCACCCAGATCCTTTTGATGCCAGCCATTGCCTTTGCGCTGGCGTGGGCACTGGCCCTGCCACCGGCCATGGCGGTGGGCCTCGTGATCATCGCAGCCTGCCCCGGCGGCACCACTTCCAACCTGTTTACCATGCTGGCACGCGGCAATGTCGCCCTGTCCATTGTGCTTACCATCTCGGCCAGCCTGATTACCATCATGACGTTGCCAGTGTTCGCCAACTACGCGCTGCAACTGTATTACGGTGCACAACAGGAGATTGCTCTACCGTTCGTGCGCACAGTACTGATGCTGTCCGTAATCGTGCTGCTACCGGTTGCCATCGGTATGACCGTAAAGGCATTGCGCCCCGCATTCGCGGAGCGCGCAGAGGGCTTTGTGAGTATCTTCGGCGGGCTGGTGCTTGTGTTACTGGTTGTGGGTATCGTTTACGGCGTGCGCGACCGCATCTTTGACCTGATGGCGCAGGCCGGCCCCGCCACCATTGCCCTGAACCTGCTCGGCATAGCGCTGGGCTTCCTGAGCGCGAAACTGGTGGGGCTCGGCAAACGTGAAGGATTGGCGATTGCCACCGAGCTGGGAATTAAAAATGGCACTCTCGGCCTGATGGTGACGCTGACGCTGATGCACTCCAATGAGATGTCTGTGCCGTCGGCGATCTACGGGGTCATCATGTTCCCGATTGGCTTTATGCTGGTGGCCTATGGGCGCCGCGTGGTTAAGCAGGGTGAGGCAACTGGCACCTACGAAGATCGGCTCAATCCCACCTAACACCACGAAAGAACAGGGGCCGGCTTATGCCGGCCCCTGTGTATTCCACCACCCATCGACCGCAACATCAAGCAGGCTTGTCGACGCGGTAACAACAGTACTCCAACGAGCTTCCCGCCAGCTCTTTGGTTTCCACATGTGAAAACACCGCACCGACCTTTTCCGCCGCTTTCTGTGAACGGATGTTATCCGGACCGATATGCAACCAGATGTGTTCCACATGCTGGAATGCATAGCCAAACATAAGCTTCTTTACCCGGCCGTTCGTTTCCCCGCCCCAGTGTTTGCGCGACAAAAAGGTATAGCCGATCGCCACTTCCTGCCCCGGCTGATAATCGTAATATCGCGTACTGCCAATTATCTCGCCGGTAGTCCGATCGACAATCTTCAGCGTAGAACCATACTCCATCGCGGACTCAAACCATTTTTCAAACTCACTACGCTTATAGCGGTCTTTTGCTGGATGGTCTGCCCATAGCGCCTTGTCGTTAGCGACACGGAATAAACCATCGAAGTCCGTCACCTGCAGTTTGGATATCTCAACCACCGGATCCTGAAGTGTTTTCGTTAAGTCCATCTGATTCACCAAATTCGTACAACCAACTCGCCAAGCACCCGTATCGTTTTCATCACGCACAGCAACAGCGGGACCATCTTGCTAATTGCTGATTAATATATAATGAAACCTCGATTAGTTATACGGAAAGGCATCAACGCATAACTTGCAGCCTTCCGCCTATAACCTGCGTTAGATTGAGCAAACTTGAGTATTCAGGCACCTATTATGACAACCCGTATCAACGCCGATTTTACCCAAAGAGTGGTAGTCCGCCCGGAGCAGTATGAGTGGGTAGCCTCACCGATGCCCGGTGTTGAACGCATGATGCTGGACCGGATTGGAGACGAGGTTGCGAGAGCTACCTCGATTGTTCGCTACGCACCAAACAGTGCATTCTCACCCCACATCCACTCGGGTGGTGAAGAATTCCTGGTGCTGGAAGGCGTCTTTTCCGATGAACACCGGGACTATGGCAAAGGCAGTTACGTACGCAACCCAATCGGCACCTCCCATACACCGAAAATTGGCGCAGACGGCGCGACCATTTTCGTCAAGCTGCATCAATTCGACGAAGCCGATAAAGAACAGAAGGTAATCGAAACCAGTACGCAACCCTGGCTTCCGGGGCTGGTAGGCGGACTGCAAGTTATGCCCCTGCACGAATACGGTACCGAGCGTGTTGCGCTGGTAAAGTGGGCTCCCAATACGCAATTCAACAGCCACCAACACTGGGGTGGTGAAGAAATTTTCGTAATTGAGGGCACCTTTCACGACGAGCACGGCAGCTATCCGGCAGGCTCCTGGTTGCGAAGCCCGCACTTCAGCCGGCATACCCCGTTTACGAAAGAGGATGGCGCGCTGATCTATGTGAAGACTGGGCACTTACCGTCATAAGCAGTAAAAACTTAACTGGTTAAAAACGTTCGCATTGGTTTTCTTGCTTCAAGTATTCAGCTGGCGGAGAGAATAGATACTGGCCGTTACTATCTCTCCGTTTTCTGTTTTTACCGTAATCTCAATGCGCTCGTACTCGCTGCCTTCAAACTCATCTAGCATTATCCAATACGCAGATAGCTCTTCGGACGACAATAAGAACCCCTGAACCTCCTCGCCATCTTCACCGTCCTGAACGGGCACAAATCCGGGAAAGCCCAGCTCGGCACCCCAACCCTCGTATTGCAACTTCCCCTTTGCAGTAGCCGCCTCCCAGATTCCGGGTATGACCTCGACCACGTGATGATTCTTTCTTCCCGGCCCCAGAGAACCATAAATAAATAATCTTTCCATTCAGCCGCGTCTCCCGATATGCCCACAATGCGTTTCAACTCGCTATTGGCAATTTACACAGAATCTTAGCGAGCATCTGGCGCTGGCCCACACACTCATCTGAAACCAATATAGATCCTGATCACCTGCGCCAAGACTGACCAATCAGTCAAATATACATACGGAAAATATAAATTTCGGCAGGCTGATGACCGCCAATCAACGTAAATCTATTGGCTAATCGAAGACATCGCTTGTGGACATATAGTCGACAGTAGCCAATAAAAAAATGGTGATATGATCACCGCGCACAAAACAAATAATTAGGTTTCAACATGCCACGTTGGTTGAAGCAGCTTGCCGCTGCAGTATTCATTTTGGTGCTTGCGATCGGCACCTTCGTCACCTTTACCCTGCGCGCGAGCCTGCCAACACTCGACGGCGAGATTACGGTGAGCTCAGGTCTCGGCGCCCCGGCGACATTGGCGCGTGACGACAAGGGCATCGCGGTGATTACCGCGGCCAACCGACTGGATGCCGCCTATGCGATGGGCTTTGCCCACGGGCAGGACCGTTTCTTCCAAATGGACCTGGCATCCCGTCTCGCCAGCGGTGAGCTCGCAGAGCTGTTTGGCAACATCGCGGTTGAAGCCGACATGAAATATCGCGTGCACCAGCTGCGTCGCCGCGCCGATGAAGCGCTCGCGCAGATCCCCGCTGTGGATCGCGCCATCCTGGATATCTACGCCGAGGGTGTGAATGCGGGACTCGCCAGTCTCGGCAGCAAGCCTTTCGAGTATCACTTGCTGCGTGTCGAGCCCAAACAGTGGTCTCCCACCGAGTCCATGCTGGTATCCATGTCGATGTTCATCCAGATGACCGGCAAGCTGGCGCAATCGGATTACGCCCGGGACCTGCTGCTGCGCGCCGGCGGTGAAACCTTACTGGAATTCATCCAGCCCCAGGGTACCCAATGGGATACCGCGATTGATGGCACCAAGTATGCAACGCCGGCAATCCCGTCTGAGGCCACCTTTGCGATTAACGGTACGAGTGAGCCCAGCGAGACCAACGAGCTGGCCGCCGTATCCCCCGAACCTGGCCCCATGAACGGCTCCAACAGCTGGGCCATCAGTGGCGCCAAGACCAGCCACGGTGGTGCGCTGCTATCCAACGACCCACACCTGGGTATGGCCATTCCCCATATCTGGTACCGCGTGCAGCTCAATTACACCAATGCCGCGGGCAATGCGGTGCACATGAACGGCGTGAGCTTTCCCGGTATGCCGGCCATGGCCATCGGCACCAATGGCAACGTCGCCTGGAGCATGACCAACTCGGCGGGTGACTGGGCCGACTACATCGTGCTGGACCACGATGAAACCCACTACAAAGCCCCCCAGGGCCGCCTAGCATTCGATCGCCAGACCGAAACCATCCTTGTCAAAGGCGAAGAGCCGCTGACACTGGAGATCGACAACACCATCTGGGGCCCTGCCGTCTCACTGGAAGATGGACAGCGCGCGGCCTACCGCTGGCTGGTACATCACGCGGAAGCATTGAACCCGCTGCCGTTCCTGAACCTGGACGATGCGGTGACCGCAGCAGAGGCTGCGGACATCGCCCACCGCTCCGGTATCAGCCCGTTTAACTTTGTGGTCGCGGACAGCGCAGGGGAAATCCTGTGGACGATTCTCGGCCGTATTCCCGAGCGCGGCAGCGTGCCGAGCGAGCGTCTGGTGCCCTGGCAGCAGGTGGACGATACCTGGCGCGGCTGGTTGCAGCCTGCGGACTACCCGATGATTACCAGCGAACAACTGGATTACATCTGGACCGCCAACAACCGCATTGTCGGGGACAAGATGCGCGACCAGATCGGACGCGGCACCTATGCCTTGGGCACCCGCGGCTGGTTGATCGAGCAGGATCTGATTGCCACCGAGCGCTTCGACGAACTGCGCATGACCGAAATGCTGCAGAACAACCGGGCGGAAACCGTCACCGGTTGGCGCGACCACCTGCTGAACTGGATGGAGCCGCTGCAAGACCTGTCCGCAGAAGAGCACGGCGCACTAACAGCCCTCACTGATTGGACCGCACGGGCAGCCGTTGACGATGTCGGCTACACCGTGGCGCGCGAATACCAGCGCGAATTCACCCGCGCAATGAACCGCGCGCTGCAGGAAACGCTGGTAAACAACGAAGTGATTTCTGCGGAACACGATGAGGTATGGCTGTTCAACAGTAACAGTGAGGGCGCGCTGGCCAAGATCCGCGACCAGCAACCAGCACACTGGCTACCTGAGGGCTTTGACAACTGGCTCGCGTTCCAGCGCTCGGTATTGCAATCGGTACTGTCCGAACTGGTTGAGAAACACGATGCCTTAGCGCAGGCAAACTGGGGCAAACACAACGCGCTGCAAATGCGCCACCCACTTTCCTCGGCGCTACCCGCGTTCCTCGGCGACCACCTGAATATGCCGGCGAGCGAACAGGCCGGTGACAGCTACATGCCGCTGGCACAGCGCCCCAAGCACGGCCAGTCGATGCGCTTTGTAGTAAGCCCGGGTAAAGAACAAGACGGCTTCCTGATTATGCCCGGCGGACAGAGTGGCCACCCACTTTCCGATTTCTATACCGCTGGCCACGCCGACTGGGTGAATGCAGAAAATACTCCGCTACTTCCGGGAGCGGTGATTCACACACTGACGCTTTCGCCGCAATAACTTGTACTTCAAGAAAGAGAAGTTCAGCCCAGCTCCTGGCCACCTAACGGTGGCGGAGCTGGCAGCCCCCTCCGCTGTCTATCGCCGCAAAAGGGCTATTGCAAGCCTGCTCCAATTATCCGTAATTCACTGTGTAAGAGACCTGCACAAATCCATTTGCGAGAACAGTCGCTCCCGCGTCGGATAAATCTATCCGCCGATCCAACCGACCAAACAATGGAATACCGGCGCCGAGTAACACCGGGGCTACCGAGATGATCATCTCGTTAATTAATTGCTTGTTAAGAAATGCGGTAATTGTGGTGCCACCATCGACATAGGCATGCTGCAACCCTCTCTCTTCGAGTTCCTGGATCAGCTGATCAATTTCACCCGAAAACATTTCGACTTTGCCGCGTAAATTCACTGGCGGCTCGGGTAATGTCTTGCTTAAAACAACGATCGGAATGTCACCATAGGGCCACTGTTCGGCAGACAGGTTCATGCTGGAAATGACTTCCATGCATTTGCGTCCCATGATCATGCAATCAACCGAGACCATAAAGGCACTGAACCCCGCGTCCGGGTTGTCGCTCATATCAGCGGCCTGATTGCCAGCCTCCTGCAGCCAATCGACGCCACCATCTTCTGTGGCAATGTAGCCGTCGGCACTGGTCGCAATAAACACGGAGCATTTCATAGGCTAACTCTCAATTGGCACTGGCAATACGTTTGCGATTGCTGGGCCAATAGTAGTTTCCCTGCGAATTCCCGCCACCTCAAAACACTCCGCTATAGCTCAATCGGCTTACATCCGTGGCAACCACATCCCCATGGTCGCAGCAAAGATGCCAATGGCCATAAAGATGGTCAGTGGTACCAAGGCGCCCACGAAAGCAACCTGGGTATGCTGCCGGGCAACAGGCTTTTGGCAATGGAAATACCATTCCAGCATGGCCAGCGGCAGTAGGTACTGCGCAAACCCCAGAAAGTACAGGAAAGGCCCGGTGAAAGATTTCCAGTCGATACCCCAGCCACCGGTGAGCATCGCCCACCCCATCAGCGCCACACGGAAGAACCATACCGCACTGGCCGCCATAAACAGCCGCAATGCCCAGCGGCGATGTTCGTTGAACCGGCCAGCCATTGCCGTGCGCAATGCCAGAAAGGCAAACACGAGTATCAGCACACCATCAATCGATATGGTGATCTGCGACATGAGGTTACCGATGGTGTGCCGGGTCCAGGTCATGTACAGGCCGGCAATACTGCTAATAACCGCGGCGAACAAGTAACTGCGCCCCAACCAACGGTGGAAATTCGGCGCAGAGCGGCGTACTGCGGGAATCAACTGCAGAGGTCCGCCGCCAATCACGATGACCGCCAAAAGCACGTGACTTACCGCTGCCAGATTGCCCAGCGTGTCCCCCTCGCGAAACCCTCCCGGCAGATGCAGTCCCTCGAGGCCGTGCAACCCGGACTGGGCAATGGGCGGATAAAAGACTGCCAGAATGTACACTACAAAAATCGCGTGGCCGATCGCTGCGGCAGTAAACCAGCTTTTTACCGTCAGGGTGACCGCCCGCCGGGCATCAAAGGGTTTGGGCAAGGAGGGGCTGAGCACAGCTTCGTTCATGGGGATTCTCCAGGTGTTTACATCTGGGTTGGGACTGAATGTGACTGCGAGCATGATCCTCTTCTGCAGGTCGCCACACATCCGCCAAAAGCGGGATTTTGATCTCCCCCAAAAGGAGGAGACGCACCCGTTGCCGACACCACCGCAAGGCTCATGACAGCTCCCCACGCCTGGTTTAGCATGCACAAATGAGATCGCGCCCCAACACACCAGCGTCGGACACCCCTGACACCTCTCACACCCATACAGAATTGCCCAAACGGCCGGTATGGCAGCCAATCCGTGGGCCCTTCGAGCGCTGGCCGTATTTAACCGATCTGTTGCTCGCCATACTCGCCTTGTTATTAACCTTGCTGTTGTGGTCGCGCACTGGCGATGTGCTCGCGCTACAAAGCCTGTGGGACGTGACGGCTTTCCAGTGCGGCTTCATAGGCTGCTTCGCCCTGCTGTGGCGCCGCACGCACCCCTGGCAGGTGCATGCGGTTGTGCTTGCCGCCATGCTGATGCTGGAGCTGGGCTTGCCCGCCGATGGCGTCGTCGCCCTGGCATTTTCTCTCTACGCACTCGGCCGCTATGAGGCGAATACTCGGGCCAGTTTCATTGGGGTCATTGCCGCCATCGTGTTTGTGGCGATCGACCAGAACACCGTGGTGCAACCCACAGCTGGCGGCACTGTGACGGTGATGTTGGTTTGGGCGCTGTGGTATATCGGTCGCCGACTGCGTTTTCGCGGCGAGTACCTGCGTTTACTGGAAGAGAGAGCGGATTACCTGGAACGCGAGCGCAACGCCGAGGCCGAACGCGCGGTGGCCGCGGAACGCACGCGTATCGCGCGCGAGATGCACGACGTGGTGGCGCATCAGGTCAGTCTGATGACGATTCAGGCCGGCGCTGCCAGAGCGATCAGTCGCAACAACCCGGAAGCTGCGAGTGAGGCGTTGGCCGCGGTGGAAACGGCAGGTCGCCAGGCCATGGCAGAAATGCGGGATTTACTCGGTGTGTTGCGCCCCGCCAGCGATGCAGCCGTCCTCACGCCACAACCGAGCCTGGATGATCTGACGGCCTTGATCGAAAAAGTACGCTTGGTAGTACCCAAGGTGGAATACGACAGGCAGGGTGATCTGGAATCGGTACCCACCAGTGTTTCGCTTGCCGCCTACCGCATTATTCAGGAGTCTTTGACCAACGTGGTTAAGCATGTCGGCTCGAAGGCCAGTGTGTACGTGAGCGTAAAGGCTGAAAAAGAATGTCTATCCATCCGCGTCTGCGACGATGGACACAGCCCCGCTGAGCCAAGCGGCGACACTAAATTTGGCGACGGACCTAGCACCGGACATGGTGTTACCGGTATGCGTGAGCGCGCAGAATTGCTCGGCGGCCATTTGCACGCCGATGTACTTGCTCAAGGCGGATTTGAAGTAGTCGCGCAATTACCCACTGCGACAGGGAGAAGATAATGTTGCGAGTCATGGTGGTGGATGATCAGGCCCTGGTGCGGCGTGGTTTTGCCCTGGTATTGGACAACGAGCCCGACATTGAAGTGGTCGCCGAGGCCGGCACCGGTGTGGAGGCGATCGAGGCCGCACGCACTCAGCAACCGGATGTTATTTTGATGGATATCCGTATGCCAGAGATGGATGGCCTGGAAGCCACCGCGCGCATCCTGGAAGCCGGCGACACAGCTTGCCGAGTCATCATCCTCACCACTTTCGATCCCGACGAATACGTGTTTCGCGCACTGCGCGCGGGCGCCAGTGGCTTTGTACTAAAAGACATCCCGCCGGAAGCACTCGTCGACGCGGTACGCACGGTTGCCGAGGGCGGTGCCATGCTTGCCCCCGGCATCACCCAGCGCCTAATCAGCCAGTTCGCGCAAAAGTTGGGAAGCGAACGCGACCTGGCCGAACGCCTGCAGCGGCTGACATCCCGCGAACGCGAAGTACTGACGGCAATCGCCGCGGGTAAAAGTAATGCCGAGATTGCCGAAACCCTGTTTATTGGTGCGGCCACGGTAAAAAGTCATGTCTCCAGCTTACTGTCAAAGCTGGGGCTACGTGATCGTGCCCAGGCAGTAGTCTTCGCTTACGAATGTGGCTTGGCGACCCCGGGGGAGCACGATGTCGGCTTTTAGCGCAACGCGCGATTCTCAGCGCAACGCGCTGTATAACCTCGCCGCAGTCGGTGCCGTGCTTCTCGGTTTGCTGCTGGTTCTCGGCGCCCGCGGACATTTTGTCGCCGTCTGGCCACTGCTATCCGACGACACAATTGGCATTTCCCGACGCTTGCTGCTGATATTACCCGGCGTGATGCTCGCCGGTACCGCCGCACTAAATTTACTACTGTGCAAATCGCTCTGGCAGCGGCGGGAGTACGCAATCAATCTGACGCTCGCCGCCAACCTGATTGCAGCAGTGTATTTAATTTACCTGATGATCCGCGGCGTGCCCGGGCATCCCATCGGCACCTTTCTCGCCTTGGAAACTTCCTTTGTCATCCTATTGGCAGGTATACGCTTGGGTCTGGTTTGGCCTGCGCTGGCGGATGTAGAAAAGCATTAAGCTACTTGTTGCGAAAGACATCGCGCACGTTTTCTTTTTTATTTATGCAAATAAAAAAGCCCCGCAGAGCGGGGCTTTTTCTTGACCGGTAATTTAACCGACCTCGGCGAGGTTACCTTTGCTTTCCAGCCACTGCTTGCGATCGCTCGCACGCTTTTTCGCCAGCAGCATATCCAGCAACTGGTTGCTGTCGTCACCAGACTCAATATACAGCTGCACCAGACGACGGGTGTTCGGGTCCATGGTGGTTTCGCGCAGCTGCAGCGGGTTCATTTCACCCAGCCCTTTGAATCGCGTCACCTGAATCTTGCCTTTCTTTTTCTCTGCCGCAATGCGGTCGAGAATGCCTTGGCGCTCGGCATCGTCGAGGGCGTAGTAGACGTCCTTGCCAATATCGATACGGAACAGAGGCGGCATAGCAACGTACACATGGCCGGCAGTAATCAGCGGGCGGAAGTGACGCAGGAACAGTGCGCACAACAGGGTGGCAATGTGCAGACCATCGGAGTCCGCATCCGCGAGGATGCAGATTTTGTTGTAGCGCAGGCCTTCCAGGTTGTCGCTACCCGGGTCCACGCCCAGCGCCACGGCAATATCGTGCACTTCCTGGCTGGCGAGGATTTCACTGGAGTCCACTTCCCAGGTATTCAGGATCTTACCGCGCAGCGGCATGATCGCCTGGAACTCGCGATCCCGCGCCTGCTTGGCGGAACCACCCGCGGAATCCCCCTCCACCAGGAAAAGTTCGGAGCGACTGGCGTCGCCACTGGAGCAGTCGGCGAGCTTGCCTGGCAGTGCTGGGCCCTGGGTGACTTTCTTGCGCGCAACCTTTTTCGCCGAGCGCAAACGCTTTTGTGCATTACTGATACACAGCTCGGCGAGTTTGTCGCCTTCTTCGGTGTGCTGGTTCAGCCACAGGCCGAACGCATCTTTGGCCACACCGGAGATAAATGCGGTGGCTTCACGGGAGCTCAACCGCTCCTTGGTCTGCCCGGAAAACTGCGGGTCGGCCAGCTTGGCGGAAAGTACGTAAGAGCACTGGTTCCAGATATCTTCCGGCCCCAGCTTTACCCCGCGGGGTAACAAGTTGCGGATTTCGCAGTACTCGCGCATGGCATCGAGCAGGCCTGCACGCAGGCCATTTACGTGGGTACCACCCTGCGCGGTGGGAATCAGGTTTACATAGGATTCGGCGGTAACTTCGCCACCTTCCGGCAGCCACTGCACCGCCCAATCGGCCGCTTCGGTTTCCGCCGCGAAGTTGCCCACGAACGGTTCCGCCGGCAGTACTTCCCAACCCTGGTTTGCGGCAGCAAGGTAATCCTTGAGGCCATCTTCATAAAACCACTGGTCGGACTCACCGTCCTGCTCGTTGATAAAGGTGACGCTTAGACCGGGACACAGTACCGCTTTGGCACGCAACAGGTGACGCAGGCGCGGTACCGAGAATTTGAAGGAGTCGAAATACTTCGGATCTGGCAGGAAACGTACGCTGGTGCCGGTGGTGCGCTTACCACACTCGCCCACCACTTCCAGATCAGACGCTTTTTCACCGTCCTGGAAACCAATTCGGTGAATCTTGCCGTCGCGCTGGATAGTAACCTCGAGCACTTTGGACAGGGCATTCACCACGGACACACCCACCCCGTGCAGGCCGCCGGAGAACTGGTAGTTGTTGTTGGAGAACTTACCACCGGCGTGCAGCGTCGACAGGATCACCTCGACACCGGGGCGCCCCTGTTCCGGGTGGATATCCACCGGCATACCGCGGCCATCATCACTCACCGAGATAGAGTGGTCCTTGTGCAACACCACTTCAATCTTTTTCGCGTGCCCGGCGAGGGCTTCATCGACACTGTTGTCGATCACTTCCTGGGCGAGGTGGTTGGGACGGGTGGTTTCGGTATACATCCCCGGGCGCTTTTTCACCGGGTCGAGTCCCGTCAATACCTCGATATCTTCTGCGGAGTAATTGGCCATAGATTTTGTTCGCCGTGGCCGGCGCCTACTGCTTGGGTGTTGTTATGGGTCTTGTTACAGGTTCTAAATGGGTGTCGTCAGCTATCTGCAAACAGGAAATCTAACAGCGGTGCCATATAGCGATCAAATCCCTGAAAGCTGTGATCGCCACCGTCCTCGACGGTCTGGCGCTGGCCCAGATAAAACTGCTCGGCTTCGCGGCAATCCAGGGTCTCATCACCGCGCTGGGCTAGCAGCCAGTAGCGGCCACCCAATGTGCCGGGGATTTCCGCCTCCAGACGCTGCATATTATCCACATCTTCGCACTGCAAGCGGTAGGTAAAATCCTCACCACTATAAGGCTTCAGGTCCTGGCCGATATAGTTCGGCATAAAGCGCGAAGGCGTCACCGCAGGGTTCACCACCACCGCCGGCAGCTTGTGCTGTTCCGCCAGCCAGGTGCTCCAGAAACCACCCATAGAGCTACCCACCAGTCCAATAGGCCCCTGGTGCTGTGCGGTGAAATCTGCCAGTGCCTTGCCCAACGCTGTGGCGGCCTGGGCCGGATAGGGCGAAATCAACGGCGCGTAGAACACAATATCCGGGCGGGTAGCCTGCAGCCACTGTTTCAGTTGCTGACATTTGAACGACTGCGGTGAAGACAGGAACCCGTGCAGGTAAACAAGCAAGGGGCGATCTTGGCTGGTTTGGGTATCAGATTGCGACATGCAGGGGATTATAACGATGCCGCCGGCAGATGTACCGGCGGCAGTCATCAGATCTCTTAGCGCAGGGATTCATCCAGGCTGGCAAAGGCGCGGCGCAGGTCCACTCGCATATCGTGCCAGAAGGTCACGTTATTGAAGCGCTCGAGGCGGCCACTGGGGCCGAGGCTGCCAAAGTTTTCGCCGATGTCGCGGCGGTCGCTGAAACGCATTACGGGGTTGCCGTTACTGTCGGTCAACTCGCCAGACAGTACACCGTGGGCACTCTGGGTGGTGTAGGTACGCCAGGGCGATACCAGGGGGTCGATGGGCGCACCGAGGGCAAAGCGGCTCAGGTCCAGCTGCATCACATAATCCGCTTCTGCGCGGTCGGCAACCAGCTGGCTCTGGCGGGGCTGCAGGAAGCGCTCGCTCAGGGTTTCACCCAGCAACTCCTGCAGCCTGAGCATGTCTTTATCGCGCAGCTCGTAGTCCTTGGCGCGCAGAGGCGAGGTCGTGCTGGGGTGACGCTTGGTGTACTCCACCGCAACCGGTTCGAGGTAAACCTTGGCGCCACTGAGATCGAAGGCAAACGCCGCACTGACACTATCGAGACCGGTTTTGCGGGGGAGAAGACCGTCCTGCTCATCCGCCTGCGACGCAACCGGGGTTTGCACACAACCGGCTACCAATACCGCGGCGACCAACAGGGAGAGAATGTATGAATAACGTTTCTGCATGGTGACCTCACTTCCTGATGAATGCGTTAGGGCTGCGGGACCGCCAGTCGTCGCCTTATAGCAGACCAATAGCTTCTCCGCTCGAATCCGGTACCACCAAACCGCGAATTCAGGTGCCATTTTATAATAGACAGCCGGCCGTGTAGTCATCAACGACAAGTTAAGAAGCGCAAAGGGGAGATTACTCTGTGCGCGAGAGAGAAGCCGGATCAGTATCCTGAGGAGGCCAGATCAACGCTGTATTCTGCGATGGCCACCCGCTCCACGCCGGTTTCATAACTGCCATCCTGGTGCAGGTCGAACCAGCGGTAACCGGGCATCTGGTCATCCACCGCAAACGGGCCACTGCCCGGGGTGAACTGCACCGAAGTGGAAGGGGTTGCATGCAGGCCGGTGCTGCCGAGGCGGTTGTCGTACTGCTGATGTACGTGCCCCCAGGTGATCGCACGCACGTTTGGCGCGCGGCGCACCAGCTCGATAAAGGCTTCGCAGCCTTCCCGCAGCATATGGCCGTCAATCCAATGGCTGCCCACCGGCACCGGCTGATGGTGCATCATCAGCAGCAGGTGGGAGTCGCTGTGGCTGGCGATCAGCTGTTCGATACGGGCGAGTTCCTCGGTGCTGAAGCCGCCGCAGATTTGTCCGGGCACACTGGTATCCAGCAACAGTAACCGCCAGTTACCAAGCTCAACAACTTCCGGGCGGCGCTGGGGCGCCAGTTGATCCATACGTTGCGGGTTGTCGTGATTACCAGGAATCCAGTACCAGGGCGAGGTCACCCGCTGCATCTTGTGCAAAAAGCGGCGGTAAGCGGCCTCGGAGCTGTTGGCAGACACGTCGCCGGTCACCACCATTACTTCGGGTGGCACAGCGCCGCCCTCGAGGACCGAGAGAACTTCGTCCAGGGTGTGGCCGGTATCCAGACCGAGCAACTGATAATCAGGCCGGCCGCCAATATGGGGGTCGGTAATCTGGATCAGTCGATGTACTGTTTCTGGATGGTTACTCACTATCTCACCTTGCCGATACGTCCGTGTCTGCCTGCTATTCCTTTTTGCTATACGGCAGCCCGGCTTACTCGGACTTGCCGTTAATACCAGCCGGAAGCGTAAACTCCGCACGGGCATTTGCCAGGCAGTGGGCCAACCATTCACTTAAATAACGGTTGACCTGTTGGCGTTCATCTTCGTTATGCATGGCCGGGTTCGGGTAGCGGAAGTTCAATCCGTCACCCCCAACGGGCCCTTGTCCATTCACCGCAACCACTTCCGCCATACGCGCATCGTGATATAGACGCACGGTAATCGGGGGCGGAGTCAGCCAACCATCACCTCGATCGCTCGAAGCCGCCATCGAGGCACGCAAGCTGACCTCGGTGGTGTAGCGACTGCGCTCCAGCACCGCCATTTCCAGGGTCCCCTGGGGCATCTGGTAGCGCCAGTGTTGATTGGTCGCGAGCTCCGGCATTAACTTGCACAGGCGCAGATAGTTCGCATCGCAATCTGCGTGATAAGTGGTCAGGTCCACGCGATAGCGCTCTCGACCACCGCCTACTTGAGCCCCCCGGGCCTTGCCTGTGGGCGCCACAGTTTGCCGTCGGCCTGTGTCTGCCGGTACTGCCATTATCGACACTCCTGTTGTGTTCTCGCCGTGACTCAGCTCTCAATTTGTCTGCGACAAATGTAAATTGCGGCTACCGCACCCACAGCCTGGGCAAAAACCACCCAAGACACGGCCTGTACGTGTAGTTTCCATCACATTCGAAACGAAAAAGTGACCATTCACTAGCTTGGCACCATACGCCACACCTGGCTATTTGAGATTCGCTATCGACCTGAGCAGACTCAAACGTGACTTAAAGTCCGGAACGGTTCCCATAGCTCAACGCAACCGTTCCCGGTTCAGTTGCAGCCACTGCAGACTAATGATGCTGGCCGCATTGTCGATGGCACTGTCACCGCTATCCACGGCCGTCATCACTGTCGCCAGCGGGAATACCCGCAGACGAATATCCTCATGCTCGTCGGCCAACCCGAACAGCCCCTCACGGTCGCGCAGGTCTACGCAGGCGCAAAACAGGTGCATGCGCTCACAGGTGCCGCCGGGACTGGGCAGGTAACTGCGGATAAAGTGCAGTTCCTGTGCAGTGACACCAGCCTCTTCCTGCAACTCGCGGCGGGCCACATCTTCCAGTGACTCACCCTCTTCCACCATGCCGGCAACCACTTCCAAGCACCAGGGGCCGGTTTCGCGCTCCAGCGCGCCGATGCGGAACTGCTCAGTCAGCGCCACCAACTGGTGCTCGGGGTCATACAGCAGCACGCCAACCGCGTCGCCACGCACAAACAGTTCCCGCTCCATCTCTGCACCCCAGCCACCACGAAAGAGGCGGTGGCGCAGACGCAGTTTGTCCAGTTTGAAAAAGCCGTCGTAAACACTTTTACGCTCAACAATATCCACCGCGCCCCGGGTAAATTGCGGGCGCAGGTCCTTGTTATCACTCATTCACTTCATTCCTTGGAAAATCTTACGACCTGGATCAGTCGTAACCTACATCTGTGTAGGGAGGAAAACGCGCCAGAATCTGGTTAGCTTCTTCACGCAGGCGGAACAGTTGCTGTTCCGGCGCCTGGTGTCGAGCGGCGCTCGAGGGCATGGATCCGCGCCACAGCGGCGCATTTTCTGGAGACAACACATCCACAATCAGGGTGGTCTCGCGGTATTCACGCACTCTCAGCGGCGGACGCCAGCCGAAACCAAAGTAGCCATAGCCGCCATAGAGGGAAAAGGGATCTTCGTGTACCGCGACCTTATCGGCGCTAAATAACTGCACCCGCACCAGGAAATCCGCGCTCTCACGGCTATCGGCGGGCTGGTAACGCCCTTTTAGAACTTCGTCCACCGCCTGACTGGCGCGCTTGCTTTCAAACGGAGACACAGGGCCATTGGCGAGGGTATCCAACAGGTGGTAGCTGCGCAGGTTGGCAAACTTGAAATTGGGGTCGTAATCCACCGCCACTGGGTTTGGCGCAGCACAGCCACCGAGAATTAGGGCCGCAATCAGCCCCAAAGTGACTGTGGTAAGAGATTTTCGCAAAAAAGCCATGTTTTCTCCCGATCGTTCAGTGAGAGTACCGGCGTCCTTGCCGAAACGTTATTGGAATTGGGTATGAGCAAATGCTACCGCAAACGGCTGGAGTTTATCCCCAATCAGGCCGCTGGCGGCAGGTCCCTGAGCAGCTCGCCCACCGCATTGTTCAAAATCCGCTGGCGCTCATTCTTGTCTTCCGGACGCGCCATCAGCTTGGTAGCACTGCCGCCCCAGATCGGCATGCCGTTTTGTGGGCCAATACCCACAGACAAGGTCACGCGCGGCGCGCCGCTGCGATCCGGCAACTCGACCACACCGCGCTGGGCGTTGCTGTCGAACTGGGCATCCCAGCTTTCATTCTTATCGTCGCTGGCAAACTCTTCTTCCACTACCGCTACCTGGTAGTCCACCACCATTTGCGCATCTTCGGGCCTCGCTACCTGCATGTAGCCTTTCGACAACATCAACGCGCTCACCGCCTGGCGCAGCTCGGTATCCAGCTCAACCAGCTGTGCCGGTGCGCCAGAGTCGGCACTCAATGCCTCGGTACCCCAGGCGTAGGTTTGAAAACTCACCGGTGCCGCTTGCGGCTGGATACGCTCGATCTTGGTGGGCGTGCCACACCCTGCGAGTCCAACCAGCAGGAACAGCCCGATCAGAAGGGTGGAAATGGTTTTGCGCATCGATTCTTCCTTGGATACGTTCTTAAATACGTTGCCAGACCCGGGCTTGGATCCGTTTTCAGCGTTTCGATCGCAAACCCGGCTATTTGAAGCTGTCTTCCAGAGCTGGGTAGAGCTCGATTTTCGGGCTCCACAGCAGCCACTCATCTTCCGGCTTACCGTATAACGGATAGTGACTGCCGGATTCTACCTCACGCCCCATTTCCGGGTTATTGGGGGTAGCAAAGGCTATTCCACCCGCCAGCAGGGACTGCGTGGATTCCGTGTGCACATCGAGCCCGGTCTTCAGGCCAAAATTCACGTCTACGCCGCTGGCATTCCAGAACCTTGAGTGCTCGCGCACCAGCGTACGGAAATGAGGCTCAATATAAACATAGATGTAAACCCGGTCCGCCAGTTCCCCGAGCTGATAGCCAGTTACCTGCCCGACCTTCACCTGGCGGTAATACACTGGGCTGCCACGATTGAGCGAGCCTCGCCGCGGCGCGTTCAGGATCAGAGCCAGGCCCGGCATCATCATAGTATCCGCGAGGTCGGGCTCTGGCTTGGCGGACATCGCAACAAACTCGGTCTGCGGGTCGTTGCCGTTACCCGGGTCTAATTCGAGGTAGGGGCCGGTCACCAGGGTTTCCAAATTGCTCACCCCGTCGAGTCCCAGCTTCGGCCCCACTACCCACACCCGGGTGCCCGTACGCGCGAAGCGCTCTGCGCGGCGGTACAAACGCGCCCGCGCACGCACGCCATCCATTTCCAGCGTCAGGCGCATACGGGTTATTTCTCCTACCTGAATCCCTCGGTAGCGCAGTGGCGCACCGACCTTCAGGCCCTCATCACCTTGCAGATCGATGTAGATATTAATCCCCTCCTCCTGTGCGTCATCGCGGCTGCGATAGAGGCGGAAGTTATCACCATTGCGGGCACGCTCGGCATTTTTACTGTGGTGGGGGCCGGTGCCAAAGGCAATGCCGCCGCGCACCACGGACAGCAGGGAGTCGGTTTCCACCTCGATCCCTTCCTGCAGGCTGGCACTGGCGCGCACCCCGCTGACATTCCAGAAACGACTATCGCTATTCACCAGGTGCGCATAGGGCGGGTCGATCACGATGTATACCTCGACCCCGGAGCCGTCGGGCATCAGCGACATACCCTGCACCTTGCCCACTTCCACATGGCGGTAATACACCGCTGCGCCTCGCTGCAGCGAACCGGTGCTGCGCGCGGTCAGGGTGAGATGCAACCCGGGCACACGAGGGTCGCGCTGTGGCGGTTTTGACGCCGCGCTGAAGGTACGCACCGAGCGCTTGCCCTTGCGCAGGTCCACTTCGATGCGATTGCCTTTCAACAGGTCGTTGACCCCGGACGTAAAATCCAGGGTAGGCGGTGCCAGCCAGAAGCGGGTGTTTTCGCTAAGCAGGTCATCGGTAATCGGGTCCATCAGTACCTCCACCGACATCCCCTCGATATCGGGCTTGGCCTTTACCCGGCTCACTTCACCGACCTTGATACCCTCGTAAATTACTTCGGTGGCACCCTCCGACAGGCTCACCCCGCGATCAAAATTCAGAGTAACGGGAATACCTGCATCGGCCGCGGCAAAGTTTTTATAGAGTTTGAAGGCATTGCCATCCACCGCCTCTGGCGAGTGACGCTGGGCATCCGGGGTATAAAAGCTGACGCCGCCGGCAATAAGTGAAGCGAGGGATTCCAGCTCCACGTTCACGCCGCCAATACCACCCTGAATCGAAATCCCCGAGGTATTCCAGAAGCGGCTGCCGCGACGCACCAGGTGTGCATATGGACGGCGGATAAACAGGCTGATCTCCACCTCGCTGGCATCGTCGGTCAGCTGGTAATTCTCAACCTTGCCCACCTCCAGCTGGCGGTAGTACACCGGCGAACCGCGATTTAACGAGGCGAGACGTGGAGATTTCAGAGTGACACGGAGACCGTCACCGCGCACGTAGGTGGGCGGCTCCGTCACCGCAACGAAGTGTTTCTGCGCGGGACCACTGCCCGGCTCGATCGCAATAAAATTGCCCGACACCAGCGCCTCAAGGCCGCGCACCCCGGTAAGGGAGACCTCTGGCTTCACCAGCCAGAATTTACTGCCACGGGTAAGCAGGTAGGCCGCGCTGTGGTTAAAGCGGACTTCGGCAATCACACCGTCCTGTCCATCCAGCTCCTTGGCACTGGGCACCAGACGGAAATCCTCCACCACACCGATCTCCACCCCGGAGTACTTCACCACGGTTTTGCCCTTGACCAGGCCATCACCACTGGAAAACAGAATGGTCGCTTTGATATCGCCCTGGGTGAAATCTTCGTACAGAAGCCAGACGGCGATCGCCGCGGCAATCAGCGGCAACAGCCACACGAGCGAAATACCGCGACTGCGGCGCGCCACCCCTGCGGGCGGTACGTCGTAATCCATCGGCGATTCGCTCATCCAAACTCCCTGTACTTGCTAAGTAGCTATCCAGCTATAGGGTTTAAAGCTGCTGACCCGAAGGCGCCGACTGCGCGGCGGACTCGGTCTTTTTCGATTCGTACACATCCCACACCAGCCGCGGATCAAACGCGCGCACCGCAAACATGGTGACGATCACCACCGTGGCGAATGCCGTACTGCCTGGCCCTGCTGCCACTTCCGCAATCGCGCCCATATCCACAAGCGCCACCAGAATCGAGATCATAAATAGATCCAGCAGTGACCAGCGGCCAATGGCGCTCACCACCCGGTAAATACGCATGGACTGGCGCGGCGGCACATTGAGGCGCAACTGCACCACCAGGCATAAAATCACCAGCCCTACCAGTTTCATCACCGGCACTGCGATACTCGCGATAAACACAATCAGCGCAATACCCCAAAAACCTGCGTGGTATAACTCGAACACGCCAGAGATTATCGTGCTGGGGTCGCCGGCGCCGAGGTAAATCACCGTCATCACCGGCAGCACATTGGCCGGAATTAGCAACAGCGCGCCGGTGATGGTCAGCGCCCAGGTCAACATCAGACTCGCTTCTACCCGGCCGTGCATGCGCGCCCCACAGCGGGGACAAAAGCAGGTGTGGGTAGCGGGTTTCACGCGCACCAGCTGGCGACACCCCAGACACGTCCAGAAACCATGAGACAGTGCGCGGGCGGGTCGGTTCACGCGACCCCCTCCCCCGAGCCCTGCTCAGGATCGTCGTCTGCATCGTCCTCCGGCTCCACCACCGGCTTGCGCGGAATCTGGGCGTGGCGGGCAAGTCGCGCCCACACAGTTTCGGCATCGAACGATACCGTCGTCGCGCTGGAAATGACCATCATCGCCGCAAAACAGTAGAGACCTGGCTCAATCGTCATCTTTCCCAGGTCCGACATCTTCACCAAGGCCACCAGGATGCCCAACATATACACATCGAGCATCCCCCATTCCTGCAAATGGTGGTACCAGCGCAGCGCTTTTGCCACTGGCTTCGCCATGCTGCCCCAGGCGCTGCCCCAACAAATAAATCCCAATAGTAAAAACTTGGCTAACGGTGCCAGCACACTGCAAAACAGCACGATAGAGGCAAGCCAGATATAACCCGCCGCAAATAGGGCCATAACCCCATTCATCAGGGTGTTTTCGGCGCCAAATGAAAATAACGAAAATTCAATGAGAGGCAGTGTTGCGGTGGGAATAAACAGCAACAACCCCGTCAGGCTCAGCGCAGCCGTATGCGCCACACTGCGATACATGTTGCGATGCAGCACTGCGCCACAACAGGGGCACTGCAGCCGCTGGCCCACTGGCGCGTGGGAGCGCGTCAGCAACAGGTCGCACTGATGGCAGGCCCGCTTCCAGACCACCTCGTGCAATTCAGGCTGCTCTTCGTGCCGAGAAAACTGCTCCATGTCCCGCCTTTACTGATTCCTCACACTCGGCCCCGCCCTAACCGGAGATACATTTTCACCGGTATACGGGCGGTTTATGTACTCCCTGCATCCAATTGGCGACATTGTCGCGTCAGATGGAGCGGAAACGACGTAAAGCCCGCTGAAAGGCTCGAAATTGGTCACTGGACGCACATTCGCGTCCGTTTAACGAAGATATACCAATTTGCCCAAGGCGTCGCCTCGACGCTCCCGCAGGCGGACGGTACACTCTCGCGACCGCAGACTCGAACGCCGTCCCTAACGGAAACATTGAGTAATACGGGCGAAGCCAGCGCTGCCTTCAGAGCACACAACAGACTGGCTCCAAAACCGATTTTTGCGCGTATACAGCAACGCTCGCGCAAAAGGTGGAGCGGGGTATAACGCAGCACCGCAGGAGCGGGCTGCCCATGTCGTCACCCAAGACGCCACCGAAAACTTGAAGACCGCAGCTGTCATAGGAAAGCAAACGTAATGACAAGAAGTGCAAAAGGGCCCATCGCTCGCAAACTGAGCCGCCCGATGAAATCTCTGCTCGCCGCGACCGTATTAGGTTTGGGGGCTGGCCTCAGTGCCGTGCAGGCGCAGGCCGATACCCTGTGGGAAATTTACCTGCAGTCCCTGGACAACGATCCGCAGCTGGCTGCCGACCGCGCCGCCTACCGCGCCGGTCTGGAAGCGCAGAACCTGGGCCGCTCGGCACTGCTCCCACAAATCAATGCCAGTGCAGACTACCGTACGATCAGCACCAATTCGGACTCCCTGACACAAACCTGCCCCGACGGTACACGCCTGTGTCCGCAACCGGACTTGATCGACGGTACCGCCTCTGGCGACACCAACATCGATAGCTTTAACTACGGTGCGCGTCTGGACCAGGCCATCTTCGACCTGCCTGCCTGGTTTGGTTACAAGCAAGGCAAAACAGTGAGCGAACAGGCGGCAGCAGAGTTTAGTGCCAACCAGCAGGACATGATGCTGCGTGTGGCCAGCGCCTACTTCGACGTGCTGCGCGCCCACGACGTACTGGATGCGGCCATTGCCGAGGAAGAGGCCCTTGCCAAACAGCTGGAGCAAACCCAGCAGCGCTTTGAAGTGGGACTGACGGCGATCACCGACGTCTACGACTCCCGCTCTGCCTATGACAGCTCTGTGGCCCGCCGCCTCACCGCACAGGATGACCTGCTGAGCCGCTTCGATGCGCTGTCGGTGCTCACCGGCAAGGACCACGATGATGTGGCCCCCCTGCAAGACACCTTTACCGTCGCGCCACCCAACCCCGTTGATCGCGCCGCCTGGGTGGAGTTCGCACTGACCAACAACTTCACCCTGAAGGCCGCGCGCCTGCAGGCGGATGCTTCACGCTACAATGCCCGCGCTGCAGCAGCCGACCACCTGCCGACGCTGTACGGCTCACTGGCGTACGACAAGCTTCATCGCGACGGCAAAAGCTCCGGCGCCACCCGCTTCCCGGATTTCGACCCCTTCACCTCGGAGCTTCCCGTCGACGAAGAAATCGAGACCAAGGTTGCAGCGATCACCCTGGAAATGCCGATCTACTCTGGCGGCCGCTTGAGCGCGAGCCGTCGCGAAGCGCGCAACCAGGCATTTCAGGCCCAGGACCTGCGCAACCTGACCGAGCGCAACACCATTCAGGATACCCGCACCCTGCACCGCGCGGTGACCACCGACACCAGCCGTGTTGAAGCCCGTGAGCAAGCGGTGATCTCCGCGAAAAGTGCACTGGATGCCACTCAGGCGGGCTATGAGGTTGGCACCCGTAACATTGTCGATGTGCTGCTGGCGCAGCGTACCCTGGCACTCTCCCAGACCGATTACGCCAATGCGCTGTACGACTACATCCTGAACACCCTGAACCTGAAACTGGTTGCGGGCCTGCTGGGTCCGGACGACCTGCAGGAGCTGGACGCCAGCCTGAACCCGAGCATTCCGGTATCCCGCGCGCATATCCTCGATAGCGGCGCCCCGGGCTTTAGCAAGTAAGTCGAATAAAGGCTGGATAAAAGCCGATATTGCGCACTGCGCGCAGAAATACAGGGCCGGTACTGCTATAGTGCCGGCCTTTTTTCGGCCTGGGCAAAATGCGCTGGCCCGCGGTTCGATCGGAAATTGCCGGTTTCTGCGCGCCACTGACTACACTAGCCAAATGCCCGTTTACCACCCTGAACTGCGCTCAAGACATCCATGAAGTATCTGATCACCGGCAACGCCGGCTTTATTGGCTTCCACGTTGCCCGCACTCTGATGGCCCGCGGCGATGAAATCGTAGGCATCGACAACGTCAATGATTACTACGAAACCAGCCTCAAGGAAGACCGCCTGCGGAAGCTGGAAAGCACCGCCCAGCAACACGGGGCTGCCTACCAGTTTGTGCGCGCCAATATCGCTGATCGCGCGGCGCTGGATCGCTGCTTTGCCGAGCACGAGTTCGACCGGGTAATCCATCTGGCCGCTCAGGCCGGGGTGCGCCACTCTATCGAGCACCCGGAGTCCTATGTGGAGAGCAATCTGGTGGGTTTCGCCAACCTGCTGGAAGTCTGCCGTCAGGCCAAAACGCCGCACCTGAGCTACGCCAGCACCAGCAGTGTTTACGGCGGCAATACCACCATGCCGTTTAGTGAAGATCACGGCGTGGACCACCCGCTGCAGTTTTACGCCGCCACCAAACGCGCCAACGAACTAATGGCGCACAGCTACAGCCACCTATTCCGCCTGCCCACCACCGGTCTGCGCTTCTTTACCGTATACGGCCCCTGGGGGCGCCCGGACATGGCCCTATTCAAGTTCACCCGCCTGATCCTCGAAGGCAAGCCGATCCCGGTGTTTAACCACGGCCACCACACCCGTGACTTCACCTATATCGACGACATCGTGCAGGGTGTCATCAAGTCCAGTGATCAAGTTGCGGCGCCGGATACAAACTGGTCCAGCGCACAGCCGGAGCCAGCCACCAGCAACGCCCCCTTCCGGGTATTCAATATCGGCAACGGCAATCCCGCGCAGCTGTCGGACTATATCGATGCGCTGGAACAAGCGCTGGGGAAAAAGGCGATTCGCGAAATGCTGCCGATGCAGCCGGGAGACATTCCCGATACCCATGCGGATACCGGCAAGTTGGAGCATGCGGTGGGCTATCGCCCGGACACCAGCGTGGTGGATGGCGTGCAGCGATTCGTGGATTGGTACCGGGAGTACTACGCGGTTTAACAAGTAGACAATGGCGGCTCCCGTTACGGCGAGGGCCACCAGCCCGCCTTATTTATTCTGACCTTGCTCTAAGCGGGCGTTGCGATATGCGCCTTCCAACGCCTGCCAGTCTTGCTCACTGAACTGGAACCCCGGCAACCGCCCCAGCTCTTTGTCCAGCGAGCGCCGCAGGCGTGCCACATTACTGTCCGCATCCTGCCGCGAAAGGGGATTGCGAATCGCTCCCTTGTCGAAGTCGATCAAGTACCAGCTCGGCTCCCTGCCATCAGCGCCAGCCAACAAAATATTATGAACATTGAGATCCGCGTGATACACGTTTTGCTGATGAAAACGCGCGATCAATTGGCCCAGTGACTGCCATAGAGGTTCACCCATAGGTCCCTTACATAACACCTGGGCCAATGTCTCAGAGTTAGGTACTCGCTCGGTAATCAAGGCACCGCGATAGGCCAGAGGCGGCACACTCACACAGCGTGCGGCGACCGGGCGCGGCACCGGTAGCCCAAGATCGCGCATTTCACGCAGCATATGGAATTCCCGCCATACCCGGGTATTGGGCAGGCGGCTATACAGGTAGGATTTTTCCACCACACGCCCGACCAGCCCGCCGCGGTGATACTGCTTAAATACCAGATCGTGGCCGGCATAGGAGAACATCACCGCCTTGCCGCGTTCTACCTCAGCACTTCCGCAATTCGCCGCGAGCCAATCAGCCCGAAATATTTTTTCACAGTCGGCACCAAGCATCTCATCGTCATAAATGACGGTGGCGCGCTGGTGCGTGAATTGCTGATACCCCACGGGGGACTCCCTAAACGTGCTTACCGGCCCAGCCCGAAGCACAACCTAACCATGTTTTGCCCATTCTAACCGTTGCACAGCCAGCACCCCAGTGCCGTTATCCCGCTAAGGTGCGGATCAGGCAAATAAATTCCGCACCTTGCGCTCAATGCGATCCAGCAGTTTCAGCCAGCCGGCCCCCTGCATCGGATCATAAGCCCAAGGCTGTTTCACCTTCTCATCGGTTTTGAGGAATTCTTCGGCCACCGGCAGACGCACAGGAGAAGACTGAGCGAGGCTATCGACTTCGTTTGCGGACATCACCTGCAGCGGATAGAGACCGCAGTTGCGCGCCCACTCGCCAAACCGCAATGCCAGGGACTTCTGCTTGCCGCGATACGCCCCACCGTTCGGCAACCACATGGCGAAGGGCACGCGCATGCGAGCCATACGGCAAAACATCTTGGCTGCACGACGGTTATTGACCGACTCACCCACTTCAAACTGCCAGTTGTGTTCACGCAGGCGCTTGGGGTCGGCAATCAACAGTGCGGAGAACCAGGTCCCGGTGGAACGCTTACGCGGGTACCAGAACCAGAAATTGCGCTCGGCATCAAAGCGGAAATCCCGATCCACCTTTTTCCGGAGGGAAATACCGCGCACGAAAGCGGGGGAGATAAAACCGAGGTCCGGCTGACTGGCGAAACTGGTCCGCAGCACCTCAATATCCTCTCGGGTCAGCGGCCTGACCATCTGGGTGTCGTCCTGCAGGAAGCACATCAGCTCATCCGCATGGGCCATCTCATAGGCCGCCTGCATATTGGCATACAGGCCGCCCAACTTGTGTCCAGACTCGGATGTACGGTCAATCACCTGATGGCGCTGAGCCGCCTTCCGCAGCACCGCTTGCGTCGCGGGATCACCACTACCGTCATCGATAATGGTCAATTGGCAGTGAGGTGCGCAGGCCTCGATGGAGCGAATACAGTTCTCCAGCTGGGCGCTGCGATTGTAAGAAAATACGAAGATATGCATGTTCTGCCCCCTAATATTCCGTGGGAATCATCTTCAGCGGCGAACTAACTCCTGTCGCCTCACGCTAGATTACCAGCCTCCGCACACAATCGCTAAGCCCTCCAACGCAAAAATAAGTGTGTGGCACGTCGGACTTTCAACATTCCGAAGTGCAAATCTTGCCCCAACTCCTTAGAATTGCCCGCTTTTAAGCTAGGGATCCGGCTCCGCGAATTTCACTTGGAGCCTTTATGACCCAACGTTCCGCCATCACCGACTGTGGCCGGCCTGAGCACTCCAAATCGAAGAGCACGCTTTAGGGCCTAACTGAGCGCCCGAATCAAGCACTTTTCTATACAATTCGCACACATTATTTGACGTTTTTCTGTGGAGACCCCATGAACCAGTCAGTCATCATGACCACATATAACTCACCCGAGTGGCTGGAGAAGGTACTGTGGGGCTACAACTGCCAGAGCGAGCAACCTCACGAGGTCATCGTCGCCGACGACGGTTCCACCCCGGAAACCGCCGCCCTGATCGAGCGGGTACGGGAAGATACTGGCCTGAATATTCGTCACATCTGGCAAAAAGATGACGGCTTCCGCAAGTGCCGCATTCTCAACAAGGCGATCCTCAGTGCCCGCGGTGATTACGTCGTGTTCACCGACGGCGACTGTATCCCGCGCCAAGACTTCCTCGCAGTGCACAAAGACCGCGCCGAACCCGGCTATTTCCTGTCAGGCAGCTATTTCAAGCTGCCTATGAGTACCAGCGAGGCCATTACCCGCGACGATATCGAGTCCGGACGCTGCTTCGACTACCAGTGGCTGCGTGCCAACGGTCTCAAGCACCGCCGCAAAACCCTTAAGCTGCGCGCCACGCGACGCTGGGCGCCGCTACTCAACCGGATGACCCCTACCGCCTGCAACCTGAAAGGCTCCAATGCCTCCGCATGGCGAGAAGACATCCTCAAGGTAAATGGGTTTGACGAGCGCATGGCCTGGGGCGGCCTGGATCGTGAATTTGGCGTGCGCCTGGAGAACGCCGGTATCAAGCCGCGCCATGTGCGCTTTGATGCGATCTGCATCCACCTGGATCACCCGCGCGGCTATGCCGACCCGGAAATTGTCGCGCGCAACAAGGCCCTGCGTCTGCACGTGGCCAAAGAAGGCATCATTGAGACCCCGCAGGGTATTCGCCAGCTCACCGAAGCCGGCTACCGCGCGGAATAGCGCATAGCGACTCCGACATCCCATTTTTTACAGTTGAAAGACGCCCATGAGTGCATCGCAAGTTAACAAACACTGGTCCGATCCCATCGTCAGCCGCTTCCTGCGGCTGGCCGCCAGCGGCCTGGTGCCACCTTCCCTGTTTCAGAAACCGTTGCCGGGCAGCAGTGAGCGCGCCGCGCGTACCGGCGTGTTGAATATCGAAATTGTCAGCCATTGCTGGCAGTACTCACATTTTCTGATTTATCAGTTGAGTTCGCTGGTACTGTTCCCGCCGACCAAGGCCACGGTAACCATGACCGTGTACTACAACAGCGAAGATACCCGCACTGCAGCGGTGTTGGCCTTTTTCGGCAAGCAACAGATTCCGGGTATCACCTGGAACTGGTGCGAACTGCCCAAGGAGTCCCTGTACCGCCGTGCTATCGGCCGCAACCAGGCGGCGCTCGCCACCAAAGCGGACTGGATCTGGTTTACCGATTGCGATCTGATGTTTCGGGAAAACTGCCTGGATCAGCTGGCGGAACTGCTACAGGGCCGCACCGACAGCCTGGTATTCCCCGAGCGCGAGCGCATTACCTCGCTGCTGGAAGACGACGACCCCATGCTGAACTTCGACCCAAATGACGTACAACTCGCAGACATCGACGACTCCCGGTTTGTCGAACAAACCCGCGACCGCGCGACGGGTCCCCTGCAGATCGCACACGGGGATATGGCACGTGCCGGTGGCTACTGCGACGCGCTCAGCTACTACCAGAAACCAGCTGAGCGCTGGTGCAAGGCCCACGAAGACCGCGCCTTCCGCTGGTTACTGGGCACCCAGGGGACGCCGCTGGATATCCCCTCGGTGTATCGCATTCGCCATATCAGCAAGGGCCGCTATACCGGCAGCAAACTGAATACCCAGATTCGCAGCAGTGTGCGGCAGGCGACCGACAAGCACTGATCACTTCGAAAGTGTGATGCGCAAAAGAAAAAGGCCGAATGAATACTCATCCGGCCTTTTTTGTATCGAATATGATTAACGCTTATTCATGCGCATCAGAGACTCTACTGCCTCGACGGTGCGCTCCAATGCACCGCTATTCTGCGCCGCGACCTCCCGCGCACGGATACCCGCTTCGAAACGGCCTGCCGAATCCTCCAACCAACTTGCCACCTGCTGTGCCATCTGCTCTGCATCATCCACAACCCTGAGGCCACCAGTTTCCCTCAGCAGGTCGGAGACCACACTAAAGTTGTGCAGATGCGGGCCACACACCACCGGCACCCCCCACGCAGCTGGTTCAATCATATTGTGTCCACCAACAGGCACCAGACTGCCACCGACAAATGCGACATCACTCGCGCCATAGAAACGCAGCAATTCTCCCATGGTGTCGCCCAGCAATACCTGGTCAGACGCCGCCGGCACACCGCCATCACTGCGCCGCACCGTACGCAAACCACGCTCACGGCACATGCGCGCCACACTATCAAAGCGTACCGGGTGTCGCGGGACCAGCACCAAGAGCAGGTCCGGGAAGCTAACCCGCAGCCGCTCAAACGCGTCCAGCACCACTTCATCTTCACCCGCATGAGTACTGGCGGCCAGCCATACCGGACGCCCCTGCTGTCCGATGCGCCCATCCTCATCAGCCTGACCACCGGAGTGCCCCCACTGATGGGAGAGTGCCTGAGCCTCGCTGATCAAACCGGATCCGATATACAAATCGAACTTGATGTTACCCACCGCAGATACCCGCTCGGGCTCTACTCCAAGCTCAGAGAAGCGGTATGCATCGGCAGGGTATTGCGCCAATACCCGGGTAATATGGCTCATCATTTCCTGGCTCAAACGAGGGAACCGTCGGTAGCCCCGCGCAGACTTTTCGCTCAGCCGACCATTGACCAGCGCCACCGGGATATTACGCCTGTCACACAGCGCCAGCATATTCGGCCACAGCTCGGTTTCCATGCTCACCAGTACGTTAGGGCGCAGCGCATCGAGAAACGGAGTGAGGCATTCAGGTAAATCAAACGGCAGGTAGTAGTGCAGAAGCCGACCATTGAGAATGGGTTCAAGGGCATCGTGTACACGCTGTGATCCGGTGGGCGTGGTAGTGGTCACCAACCACTGCCATTGATGGTGCCGCGCCGCCAACTCCTTGATTAAGGGTATTGCCGCCAGGGTCTCCCCTACGGATACCGAGTGAATCCAGATCAAGGGGGCACGACTGGCCCGGTCCGGCACCAGACCAAAACGCTCGCGCCAGCGGCGGCGAGCCCCCGGTCGCGAGGGCACCAGACCAAAACGCTCACTCCAGCGTTTGCGATACGCAGGGTCGGCGCGCCCCCGCCACCAGAGGTGCAGCAGCATCAGTGGCAAGGTGAGTCGGAAAAACCAGGTGTACAGATGGCGCATCAAGTCAAAATCAGGTTTTGCTAACCAGTAATCGTTTTGGTGAATTTTGGCAAACGCGAGCATGGAATCCCGCTTGTTGAGGCTCTATTCTACCCCATTCTCGCGCCATACTGGTGCAACGCACGCCGGGACGTCATCCGTTACATGTCGCCGCCCTGCCCGTAAAGGAATCCGTGATTAGGAGCACCTCGTGAAAGTCGTACAGCTATTGCCCGCGCTCAATTCCGGCGGTGTGGAGAGAGGCACACTGGACCTGGCCCGGGCACTTACCGAGGCCGGGCACGAATCTATTGTCATTTCAAACGGTGGGCGACTTGTTGAGCAGCTGGAAAGGGAGGGAAGCCAGCACATTGCCCTACCCATCCACAAAAAATCCCTGTCCAGCTTGCGTCAGGTTCGCCCTTTGCGCGCGCAGATCCAAGCGTTGCAGCCAGATATTTTACACGTGCGCTCGCGTATGCCCGCATGGCTGACCTACCTGGCATGGAAGAAACTGCCGCGCGATGCTCGTCCACGCCTCGTCAGCACTGCCCATGGCCTGTACTCGATTAATCGCTACAGCGCGATTATGGCCCGCGCCGAGCGTGTCATCGCGATCAGTGAATGCGTGCGGGATTACCTCAACGACAATTACGCGCACTACCTGCAGTCACCGCCTGAGCTGATCTATCGCGGAGTCAATACCGACGAGTTCCACCGCGACCTGTCTTTGCCCACAGGGTGGCGGTCCCAAGTCGAAAACGAATTCCCGGCTCTCAAAGGCAAGCGCTGGCTTCTGCTTCCTGGCCGACTGACGCGCTGGAAAGGGCACCAGGCCTTCCTCGAGCTCATGGCACAACTGGTTGAAAAAGAGACGGATCTACAGGGCGTGATCGTCGGTGGCGCCGAACCGAACAAGGAACACTACGCGGACGAGCTGATGGCAAAGGCCCGCGAGCTTGGTATCGCGTCCAGAGTGACCTTTACCGGGCAGCGTGCAGATATTCGCTACTGGTATCGTGCATCTGAGCTGGTATTTAACCTTTCCCAGCGACCGGAGCCCTTTGGGCGCACGGTCATCGAAGCTGCGGCCATCGGCACGCCGGTAATCGGCTACAACCTGGGCGGCCCGGCAGAATCCCTGCACGCCAGCTTCCCGCAAGGGTTGGTGGAATTTAATCAGCCAGAACAATTGCTAAATACAACCCTCACCCTGCTTAACAGCCAAGATAAACCTCGGTTACCGGTTTCCTTTACTCTAGAAGCTCAGGTACAAAGTACCCTGTCACTCTACCAATCCCTTATCAATAGCGGCTGACAACCCTCCCATCGCACCAGCACCAAGAGCAGATCGGTCAAGTCCAAAAGCGAGATCTGGTCTATAGCTCTTTCGAGGGGTGGCAACGTACAATATTGGTTACTCGACCAATAATGCCGACAGAACTCAGGCGACACGCTGTATGTCTAGTATCTCTACCGCTCCCAGCAACCCATCCCTTGCGGCCAGAATTCTGGATCGCAATACCTCGATTGCGCTGCTTCTGTGCAGTTCCATCTGGGTGCTGCCCTGGTCGCGGACCTTCCAGCTGTCGGTACTGATTCTGGCCATCGCCTCAATCACCCTACTGATTCGCCAGCGTCGCGAATGGTGGACGCCTGGCGCTGCCAGCTGGTGTGCCATGAACCTGTGTGCGGCACTGGCTTTGGGTCTCTCGGCCTTGAATACCGAATATCCCGATAAGCCCCTCAAATTGATGGGGTTCCAACTGTTTCTATTGCTGGCGGGAATGGCAGTCTTGTACTGGGCGCGCAATGACCAGATCTGGAAACGACTGCAGTGGTGCTTGTTTGCGATTATCGGCTTTTGGCTGGTTGACGGGCTGTTCCAGGCCCTCGTCGGCTTCGATCTGTTCGGCGTGCCGCGCAGTGAGCGCCTCGGGGGCTACTTCAGCCACCCGGATAAATTTGGTTTCTATATTTCATTTCTGTGCGTCTGGGTTCTGTTTGCGCCGGTTGTACGCCGCTGGTCTCTACCACTACAGGGAATGGCGTATTTGTTGTGCCTGGCGGTTACCTTTTTTGGTAACACGCGCGCGGGCTGGGTCAGTTTCATGCTGATCAGTGCGGTTTGGTTGTATATGAGCCGCGCGCAGATACGCGCTGCGCTGCGCACCGCGCCCTGGCTCTTGGGCCTGATTGCCGCTGCGGTTGGCGCGGCCGGCTGGTGGATTCTGCAGGACCCACAGGTGAGCAAACGTATTACTGCCACCATTCCGCAAAGCTTTGATATCGCAGGGATTGCCGCGGTTATCCCGATCCGCGCGCAGCTGTGGGGGCAGGCCTGGGAGCAGTTTCTGGCAAACCCCTGGTTTGGCACTGGTGCCGGCAATTACAGCCTGTATTTACCGGATAGCTGGACCGGCACCAGCCTGTTCCAGCCCTATACCCACCAGGTTGTCCTTGAGATTCTCGCCGGTACCGGCGCGATCGGCAGCCTGCTGTACTTCACCATTGCAGCGATATTTCTTACGCTTGTTTGGCGCGCACTCTTTTCCAAGTCTGCTACGACACGCGACGAGAGTCAGCTGCCGGTAGCCCCGCTGCTTATCCTTGTTTGTGTTTGGTTTCCGCTCAACACCCATCGCGAGCTGTTCAGTTCTGAAATGATGGTGCTAACATGGCTTTCTATGGCACTGGTGATTGCGCGCTTGAACCTTGCGAACTCCGCCAGCAGCACAAACTAACTGATTACTGACTCGCTGTAACACATTCGAATATACGATTGGCACAGGGAAGTACCATGGATACCACAAACGAAATTATCACAGAAAAATCCGGCAGCGTTGCTGCGCAAACAAGCGCTTCCAGTGCAACGCAAATTGCCGAGCGCGTGCGCAACCACCTGGTAGCAAGGCTGCGATCTGTAGAGCCGCAGGATCAACCGTTCTCGCACCTGTATCTGGAAAATTTTTTCCCTGATGATATCTATCAGCGCATTTTGCAGAGCGCACCCTCGGCAGACTTATGCAAGGGACTGAACCACAAAGAGGCCATGCGCAGTGATGGCAGCAGTACCCGCCAGGTCTTCCCGTTCAATGATAAAAACCTCGCACGCCTTGAAGGGGATACACAGGCCCTTTGGCAGGGCGTAACCGAGGGAATGCAGGCCGATGAGGTCAAGCAGGCCCTGTTCGAGTGTCTCGGCACCGACCTAACCCGCCGTTTCAAAGTGCCTGGTCAGCAAGTCCCCGCGATTGAGGCCTACCCGAAAACGGGCTACTTCTGCGATCACAGTGGTTACCAGATTTCGCCTCACCGGGACGTTGCACGCAAGGTTGTTACCATGCAGGTGTACTTGCCCGGTGACAACAGCCAGGAAACCATGGGCACCAGTCTGTACGAGCGCGGCTTTGTCGGACGCCTGCAGTATGAATTCCGCAAGCTGGGGTTGGGTAGCAAGGATGGTTTCAAGGAAGTGCGCCGTTTTCCTTTCGTTCCCAACAGTGCCTACGCCTTTGTTGTCGGCAAACACAGCTGGCACGGCCGCCCACAGATCGAATGCGCCAATGAGCGCCGTTCGCTTATGCAGATTTACTACCAGAACCCCTCCGAGCCCTTCTACGACTGATTAATGGGGTGTGGGCAAACAAAACATGCTGAAGGGGCGCCCCCCTGAAATGGTCACCACCCCTTCTCGCCTAAATATCTGCCTGCTCAGTGACGGCATCCCCGGCCACGTTAATCAGGCCCATGGATTTGTCGACTGGCTGCGCGAAGCAGGGTTTCACCCCCAGGTCCAAGTCATCGAGTGCACGCCTAAGGCAAAATGGCTGCGCCCCCTGCTTGCAAGCGCCAGCAATATCGCAACAGGCTCTGGGGTAATTACGCACACCATTCTCGCCTCACACCGACTGCAGCCATTCCCACAAAAGCCTCAGCTAATCCTTTCGGCCGGCGGCAACACCCGATTTGCCAGTACTGCACTCGCACAATTCTGGAGGTGCCCAAACGTATTTCTCGGTTCGCCGCGCAAGCTCGCCCCCCATACGGTATCTGCCCTGCTGACCCTGGAGCCAACCCCCGGCTTTTTCCACAACAACCTGGTTGTGGACTTTGCGCCCGCACGAATCAGCAACACGAGACCTTCCGCCAACACCTGGGCACTGCTGCTTGGAGGTAACGGTAGCGGCTATCAATACGAGCAACAGGATTGGCAAGCGATTTTGCAGTGGGCGCAAAACTGTGCGAAGAAAAATCGGATTCGGTGGCTGGTAGCTGGGTCTCGCCGCAGCCCGCCCGCCTTGCGTGAATTGAGCAAAAAGATATTGAGCGAGACTCACGGCCATCAACACTGCTGGCCTGAGGATAGAGGAAAGCCGCTGGCAGAGCGCCTGCCTAAGGCAAAACAGATAGTTTGCACCGAAGACAGCATGAGCATGCTGTGCGAAGCAATTAACTTACCTCGGCCATTACTGAGTTTGCGCCCGGGGCAAGTTGCATCACCGCCGCGCTATCAGCAGGCCATCGAAAAATTCGCACAACGGGGCTATTTGCAAAGAGCGCTCATATCGGAACTTGGAGGTTTCAACTGGGTATCTACCGATCCCGATGCATTTGCCTCGCAGGTAGCATCGTCACGCCAGAATACTGTGGATAAACTTGTGCAGCTAATTCCGGCGCTGGAAAAATATCGTGATTAATTGGCTGGCAACGCCCGGCAATATACCTCGACAGTCGCCTGCGCCATGGCATCAACAGTGAGACGCTTTGTCGCGTACTCAAATACCGGCGCAAATGCACGTTTCAGTGCGGCATTATCTTGCAAAGCAGTCTGCAACAATTCGGCAATTGCCGAAACCGAAATGTCTTCAGCGATAAATTCTGCCGGTAAAATTTCCCGATTGCTCCCAACATCTGTGGAGATTACCGGGCAACCACTCAGCAAGGCTTCCACTACGGTATAGGGCGCACCTTCTTTGTGAGAAGACACCACCATAAACTCCGCTGCCTGCATCCATGCAGCGACATTCTTCGAATAACCGACAAAGCGCACGCTACCCTCGAGCGATAAATTCTGGGCCAGGGCTTCCAGCTTGTTCCGCTCCGGGCCGTCGCCCACCAGATACAAACTGGCATCTGCCGGGCGCAACTCGGCCCACGCTTGTAACAACAAATCGATTCCTTTGGCCGGCACCAGGCGCGCAACCGAGAGCACGACGCGACGCTCATCCGCGCACTGCTGCGGGGGCGAAAGTTCTTTTTCCGGTGCGTGTGTGCCGTTGGGAATCACCGACCAATCCAGCGCGGAGTTCGCTACCGCCTTGCGACTTACCGCGATACGCCCAGGAAAATGTCTCGCCACCGCATCTTTGGGGTGCACGATGTTGTGCCGGGTAATGACCTTGGTGGCAGGAATAAAGCGACGCAGACTTGCAAGTACTCCCGCGGCCTTCCCCCCGTGCCCATGTATCAGGTCGAATCCGTGGCGACGACAGCTCCGCACCAGCGCAACAAGCAGCAGCGGATTGCGCCGACTCAAATCGGTATTCACAGGTAAAAATACAACACCCTGTGGGCACTGCGACTGGTAGCGCGGGTGGGCAATAATAGAAACCTTGCAATCCATATGGGAAGCTTGCCACCCGGCCAACTCCATCACATGTTTTTCCAAGCCGCCGAACTCACTACTCATAAACAAGTGGCAGATATTTCGAGGTGAAGGTTTTGACATCAGGCAAATTCCAGATTGCAGCGACGAAGCAGCGCGGCCGCGAGACGCTGATATTGATTGAGCGGCTCGCGCTGGACACCGGGTGACCGCTTAGCATCTGCAAGCTGCTCACTGACCAACCCTTCGTCAATCAGCCGCTGTACCGCTGCACGCACCTTATTTTCGCGATTGCGTGAAGGCAGAGCCAATACGCCCACGTGCGCACGGCTTTGCAGGGCCTCGAATACCATGGAAATACTATCCCGGGTTACCCACACCTGCTCCACAGACGCCAACTGTTGCTCCAGCCAACCGTCACTGCACTCTCGCCAGGGAGCCAGAGTAAAGCCCGGCCGCGCCAACTGCTGCAGGGCAAATTCAGGGGTGCGACGGCTGTCCGCCAGGGTCCACTGCAGCGAGCTTGCCGCCAGCTGCCCGATATCACGCTCAAGGGTGACGCTATCCCAGGCAAAGTGCCGGCTCGGCCCTCCGAGCAGGATAAGCCCAGTGCCCGCACGCGTTGGCTGTTGCGGCAGTGGCAGGGTGAGTGCACCGCGGGTGGTCAGAACATTTGGCAGTGCGGGCGGGCGATCGTGTTCGGGTATCAGGGCAAAATCGAACCAGTGGATGGGAAGTGACGGGCGCATCAGGACCACACTGCGACCACCAAAGCGCTTGCGCGCCGCGAGCAGTGGCAGGTGGCAACGGTGCCCAGCACCGATTAATAAATCCGGTTGTCCCAGGGCAATCGCTCCAGCGGCATCCAGAGCCATTTGCAGTGAGCCCGGTAGCCAGAAGCGCAACTGACTGCAGTCCACATCACAGCTCTGCACCCGAGCGGCTCCCATGCGCTCACGCAAGCCTGTCAGCAGCGCTGCACTCTGCTTTTCGTGGGCCTTATTGCCATCAACAAACCGCCAGACTGTGATCAAATACTTCTCTCCAATTACCAACACATACGCACCGAGCGCAGGCACCAGCCGGCACTTAACCACAACGGCGATGAATTTCGCCGCTTACCTTACCTGCAGCGTGTTGAATTTGCACCTGCAGGGTGCACAGTCAGACACATCTAACCCGCCCGCGGTGTTCATGGCGAGTGCCGCCCATAAACGGTAAACTTGGCCACCTACACTGTTGCTAACAGGCCCCGCAACCCGGATTGGCGGACCCGCGGGACACAAATCTACTCAAAGGATTTCCAAGAAGATGAATGTCACCGTTTTTGGTACTGGCTACGTTGGCCTGGTGCAGGCTGCAGTACTGGCGGAAGCCGGTCACCGGGTTACCTGTATCGATATCGATGAAAACAAGATCGAGCGCCTGCGCCAGGGACACATTCCCATCTTCGAGCCAGGCCTCGAACCACTGGTCAAACGCAACAACGAATCCGGCAACCTGAGTTTCTCCACCGATGCTGCCGAGGGTGTGGCCCACGGCGAGCTGATCTTTATTGCGGTTGGCACCCCACCCGATGAAGACGGCTCTGCGGACCTGCGCTACGTACTCACCGTGGCCCGCACCATTGCCGAGCACATGAATGGCAAGAAATACATCATCAACAAGTCCACCGTGCCCGTTGGCACCGCGGACAAGGTACGTGAGGAAGTAACCCGCACCCTGCAGGAACGCAATGCACTGAATCTGGAGTTCGATGTTATTTCCAACCCGGAATTCCTCAAGGAGGGCTCCGCGGTGGCGGACTGCATGAAGCCCGACCGGATTATCATCGGCACTTCCGAGCAGGCGTCCGAACAGAAAATGCGCCAACTGTACGCACCGTTTAACCGCAATCACGACAAGGTCATCGTGATGGATGTGCGCAGTGCCGAGCTGGCCAAGTACGCGGCCAACTGCATGCTCGCTACCAAGATCAGCTTTATGAACGAAATGGCGGTGATCGCCGATCGCGTAGGTGCCGACATTGAATCCGTGCGCCAGGGTATCGGTTCCGACCCGCGCATCGGCTATCACTTTATTTACCCGGGTATTGGTTACGGTGGCTCCTGCTTCCCCAAAGACGTGCAGGCCCTAAAAACCACCGCGGCACAGCTGGGTATCGAGCCCAAAATCCTGAACGCAGTCGAAGAGCGTAACCACAGCCAGAAGCACTACCTGCTGGAAAAAATTGTCGAGCGCTACGGCAAGGACCTGACTGGTAAGACGTTCGCCCTGTGGGGCCTGTCGTTCAAGCCCAATACCGACGATATGCGTGAAGCTCCAGCCCGTGTACTGATGGAAAACCTGTGGGAGATGGGTGCCAGTGTGCGTGCGTTTGACCCGGAAGCCATGCACGAGTGCGAGCGCATCTACGGCAACCGCGACAACCTGCAGCTGTGCGGCACCCGCGACAGCGCGCTGGCCGGCGCCGACGCACTGATTGTCGCCACCGAATGGCAGCAATTCAAAACCCTGGATTTCGCCACCGTCAGCAGCAGCCTCAAGGATCCCGTGGTATTCGACGGACGCAACCTCTACCACCCACTGGATATGGTGGAAGCGGGCTTCGAATACTATTGTGTAGGACGCCCGAAGCAGGCGGCGCGCTAAGCGGCGAAGCCAAAACAAAAAAGGGCGGGCATCGTGAGATGCCCGCCCTTTTTTGTACGCGGTGTGAAAGTATCAAGCAGACGCCGCTACTTCCTCGCAACCTTCATGCACATCGCTCAGCCAGCCCATATGCGCCTGACTGCGGCCCTGCACCACATCGAAGTACAACTGCTGCAGGCGCTTGGTAATCGGACCACGGCGACCCGCGCCGATGGTGCGCCCATCCAGCATGCGAATCGGCAGCACTTCTGCTGCGGTACCGGTAAAGAAGGCCTCATCCGCGATATAGACCTCGTCGCGGGTAATGCGCTTTTCCACCACCTTATAGCCGCACTCATTGGCCAGCTGGATAACAGAAGCGCGGGTAATGCCGTCGAGACATGAGGTGAGCTCCGGGGTGTAAATCACACCATCGCTAACCAGGAAGAAGTTTTCGCCACTGCCTTCCGCTACGTAGCCCTCTGGGTCCAGCAGCAGGGCCTCTTCACAGCCGTTACGCAGGGCTTCCTGCAACGCCAGCATGGAGTTGATGTAGTTACCATTGGCCTTGGCCTTACACATGGCGATATTGACGTGGTGACGTGTATAGGAAGAGGTGTTCACCTTGATCCCCAGTTCACGCGCTTCGGGCGTCATATAGCTAGGCCACTCCCACGCAGCGACGATCACGTGGGTTTTCAGCGCGTCGGCGCGCAGCCCCATACCTTCCGATCCGTAAAACACCATCGGGCGCAGGTAAGCTTCTTCCAAGCCATTTTCACGCACCACCAGACGCTGCGCTTCATTCAGCTGTTCCGCGTCGTAAGGCATGCTCATGTTCATGATCTTGGCGGAGCGGAACAGGCGGCGGGTGTGCTCCTGCAGGCGGAAAATACTGGTGCCACCATCGGCGGTTTGATAGGCGCGCACACCTTCAAATACACCCATTCCATAATGCAATGTGTGGGTGAGCACGTGCACCCGCGCATCGCGCCAGGGAACCAGTTCACCGTCAAACCAGATAACGCCGTCTCTATCGGCAAAAGACATGGGGATCTCCTACAAAATTCTAAATACGCACTCTGTAGGAGCGGCCTGGAGGGGGAGCGGAACGGTCTGAGCCGGGTCGAGCCAATTCGCCTGCAGGCAGGCTCCTACAGCACAGAGCCTGATGAAAAACAGTTTAATCGGGCAGCGAACAACTACTGGGTAGCAGGCGAGACTTCACTCGCTTAGCCCAGCATCTGCTGCCAAGTTGTTGTAACGGTCTTTCTTTCCGCTTCGAATTGGTCACCGGATACAACCCCCGGCAGCTGTTGTAATGCCAGGCGATGACCTTCAGATCGGTAGGCTTTGTAGGCGTCGATCAAATGCGCGGCTTGATGGGCCGGCATCAGGCCTGCCTCGGTGAGGCTCTCAAGGATGCGAATATTATCGGTATACCGCACGATTGATGGGGCGCGCTGCGCCCAGGCCAATGCGGCATATTGAACCATAAATTCGATATCTACAATACCGCCCGAGCCGTGCTTGAGATCGAATTGCCGATCATTGCTCTTATCGAGGTGTGCACGCATCTTATTGCGCATAGCCACCACCTCTTCACGCAATTTCTGCTCATCACGCGCGTCACATAGCAACTGCGTGCGCAGAGCTTTGAAAGCTTGTCCGAGGCGCTCACTGCCCGCCACAGGCCGGGTACGCACCAACGCCTGATGCTCCCATGTCCAGGCGCTCTCACGCTGGTACTTTTCAAATGCGGCCAGCGAGGTTACCAGCAGGCCCGAGTTGCCAGAGGGACGCAGGCGTGTGTCCACCTCGTAGAGCGCGCCGCTCAGTGTGCGAGTTTGCAAGATATGAATCAGGCGCTGGGCAAGGCGCGTGTAAAAGCTCTGCGCGTCGAGCGACCGCTCGCCATCGGTGTAACCAGCACCATCGACATCGTGCACAAACACAATATCCAGGTCCGAGCCGTGTCCCAACTCCAAACCGCCGAGCTTGCCGTAGGCAACAATCGAAAACCGCATATCGTCAGCACTGGCACCCTTTGGCGTACCGTGCTTTTCCGTCACCTGCTGCCACGCCAGCACCAACGACTGCTGTAAAATTGCTTCCGCCAGCCAGGTAAGGGAATCACTTACCTTCATCAGCGGCAGGGCACCGGTAACTTCCTGCGCCGCGATGCGCAGGCTCTGCCCCTGCTTGAAATGACGCAGCGCTTCCATTTGCGCCTCAAGGTCGTCGGTATCCACTCGCAGCATATGTTGGCGCAGCTCATCAGCAATATCCTGTGCCGTCGATGGCTGTAACAGGCGCCGCTGGTCGAGCATTTCATCCAGCAACACCGGATGTCGCGCCAACTGATCGGCAATCCACGGCGAGGCACTGCACAGACGCAGCAGCTGCTGCAGTATCGGGGGGTTTTCGTTGATCAGCACCAGATACGCGCTGCGCCGCAGAATTGAGCGCAATAGCGGCAGTACCCGCTCCAGCGCCAACAGCGGCTCGCCAACTTCCGCGGCAGCGGCGAGCAGCAATGGCATGGTTTGATCCAGACGCTGGCGCCCGGCCACCGGCAACGCCGTGACAATGCGATCGCCATGCAACGCGCTAATAACCTCCAGCGCTTTATCTGCCGGCGAGAAGCCTGCGTCCTGCAATTGCGTGAGCCAGGTGTCGCGATCACTGTCGCGCTCGCAACCACTCCACAGCAATTCCCAGCGATCGCTCTCGGAGATCTCATCGCTTTCTTCCGGTGGCGCGATCACCTGGTCGAATTCACGCTCGATTACCGTCTGCGCCAGCAGCAGCTCTTCCTCGAGGGACTCCCAGCCTGCATAGCCCAGGGCAAAGGCCAGCTGCTCGCGCCGCTCGCTCTCCACCGGTATCGTCTGTGTCTGCTGATCTTTTTCCGCCTGCAAACCGTGTTCGACGCGACGCAGCAAAAGATAGGCATCGCGCAACTGATCGGCCGCACCCTGCGGTAAATGCCCGTCCTGCTCCAGCAGCGGTAGGACCTTCAGGATATTGCGCACGCGCAGGTCGGGCTCTCGGCCGCCGCGAATAAGCTGGAAAGCCTGGGCAATAAATTCCACCTCGCGGATGCCGCCGCGCCCTAACTTCACATTATCGGTGAGGCCGCGCGCGCGTACCTGCCGCTGGATCAGGGTTTTCATTTCCCGCAGTGCTTCGATCACACTGAAGTCGATATAGCGCCGGTAGGTAAATGGGCGCAGCAGCTCCATTAACTCTTCCGCGGCCTGTGCACCGCCCGGCAGGCTGGAAAAAGCCACCGGCCGCGCCTTGATCATGGCGTAACGTTCCCACTCACGCCCCTGGGTCTGGTAGTAGTCTTCCAGTGCAGCGAAATGACTTACCAGCGGGCCGCTGTCACCGTATGGCCGAAGGCGCATATCCACACGAAACACAAAACCGTCGGCGGTTACCGCATCCAGGGATTTAATCAGGCGCTGGCCAAGGCGCTGGAAAAACGCCTGGTTCTCCAGTGGTTTGATCTCCGATGAGTCACCGCCACTTTGCCCCGGCTCCGGATAGGCAAAAATCAGATCGATATCCGACGACAGGTTGAGCTCACGCGCGCCCAGCTTGCCCATGCCCAGCACGATCATCGGCTGCACCTGGCCGTCGCGACTGCGGGGCTCACCGTGGCGCTCGACCATTTTCTGCCAGTGCCAGTCGAGCGCCGCCTGAATACAAATCTCGGCCAGCTCGGTCAAACGAGCGCAGACTGTGGGAATATCCCACTGCCCGGCAAAGTCCCGCCAGATGGCCTCCGTATTCACCCGGTTGCGCAACAGGCGCAGGGTTCGCTCAAGATCCTCGTCGGTCTCCAGCGTAGTGAGATCTGGCGGCGCCAGCCCCAGGTCCTCACTGGCGAGTAATTCACCGAGTAACCCCGGGGTTCGTGCGCACTGCTGCAAAAGAAAGTCAGACCCAAGCAGCCCTCTCGCGACCAACAAGGGCAGTGATGCATCCGCTTGCAACTGCGCTTCCAGCGCAGCGACCTCGCCCTCCCCCACCTGCTCACACCAGCTTTGCCACTGCGACTGCAGCCGGGCTTGCAGCGGTGCGGAGCAAATAGATTCGGGGAAGTGATACACGGCAGGGTCCTTTTGCGCGAATGAAGCTGACTCAAGTATAAATTGGCCGGGCACGAGCGCCCGGCCGGATTGGGAGGCGGATAGTTAGAACGCGATATCCGGCGGTGGCGCTACCCGCAACACTTCCTGCACCGTGGTGATTCCTGCCGCGACTTTTTTGGCCCCGGACAGCCGCAGACTGCTCATGCCTTCGCGCATGCCCTGATGGCGCACCTGCTGCAGGTCGCAGTCGGCAGTAACCAGCCCCTGTATCGCCTCACTGAACGGAAGAATCTCGTAGATACCCTGACGCCCGCGATAACCGGTATTGCGGCAATCCAGGCACCCCTCCGGCTGATACACCACTTCGGGCTTGGGCGCTTTCCAGGGCTTCACCAGCGCCTGCCAGTCTTCATCACTGACCTCCGCCTTGCGCTTGCAACTGGGGCATAAGGTACGCACCAGGCGCTGGGCCATCACCCCGAGCACGGTGGACTTCAGCAGGTAGTGCGGCAATCCCAGGTCCAGCAGGCGGGTCACTGCAGTGGGCGCGTCGTTGGTATGCAGGGTGGAAATCACCAGGTGGCCGGTGAGCGCCGCCTGCACCGCCATCTGCGCGGTTTCCAGGTCGCGAATCTCCCCCACCATGATGATATCCGGGTCCTGACGCATCAGGGTGCGAATGCCGGCGGCAAAATCCAGGCCGATACTGTGGTGCACCTGGGTCTGGTTGAAGCTGTCTTCGACCATTTCGATAGGATCTTCGATAGTCGAAACATTCACCTCGCTGGAGGCCAGCTGCTTGAGCGCGGTATACAGCGTGGTGGTCTTACCGGAACCGGTGGGGCCGGTAACCAGCACAATGCCGTTGGGGCGCCCGAGCATGTTTTGCCAGCGCGCCAGGTCGTCACCGGCCAGGCCCAGGTCGTGATAGGAGCGCGCCAGTACTTCCGGATCGAAAATCCGCATCACCAGCTTTTCACCGAACGCTGTGGGCAGGGTCGACAGACGCAGTTCTACCTCGCTGCCATCGGGGCGCTTGGTCTTGATGCGGCCATCCTGGGGCTTGCGCTTCTCCGCTACATTCATGCGCCCGAGAATCTTGAGGCGGCTGGTCACCGCCGCGTTGACCTGATCCGGCAGCTCGTGGATCGGGTGCAGCACACCGTCGATACGGAAGCGGATGCGGCCAATGCCACGACGGGGCTCGATGTGGATATCACTGGCGCGCTGATCGAAGGCGTGCTGCAACAGCCAGTCCACGATATTGACGATGTGCTGGTCGTTGGCCTCGGGGTCCTTGAGGTTACCCAGCTCCAGCAACTGCTCGAAGTTGCCCGCCGCGGAGCTGCCCTTAAGCCCGCTGGCACCAGAAATCGAATTGGCCAGGGAGTAAAACTCGGTGCCGTAGCGCAGGATATCCGCCGGGTCGGCCACCACCCGCTGCACGGTGCGGCCGCTGGTGTGCTCCAGCTGCTCTTCCCAGCCAGACGTATAAGGCTGCGCGGTGGCCACCAACAGCATCTCCGGGCTGGCTTCCACACACAGGATCTGGTGGCGCTTGGCAAACTGGAAGCTCATGACTTCGGTCACCGCCGCCACATTCACCTTGAGCGGATCGATATGGTAGAGACCGTGGGAGGAGGTATCTGCGAGCCACTGGGTCAGTACCTGCGCATCCAGAGTGCGCCCGGGTTTCTTCTGATTTTCCAGTTCGCAAGTGGCGATATAGGTTAGCGGGTGCATCTGCGCCTGCTCGGCGGTTCGTGGCGTGCCGATCAGCCGGTTGGCATCCATGCGCGCCACATACCCGTCACCGACCAGGTCCTCCAGCAACCCCGGCAGGTCGAGAATCCGGTCCGCACCTCTTACCCCAGCGCTTGCAGCCATACCTTGTTACCCGTCTACGCTTATTGTTAGAAGGCGCATTGTAGCTCTATTGGCGAGCTGCAACAGTGCGCCGGTTGGTCGAATTGATACGGAAACCGCCACGTCACTGTGCCCTGCGCACAGGTTGGGGTACCATGCCGCCCGATTTGGCCCGTTCTGGGCTGTTAAACAACCTGTCAGGACCGGAAAAAGGAACAAACCATGCCCCTGTCCAACATCGGCAACTTGTTCGGCCGCTCGCCGATCAAACCGATCAAAGAGCATATGGCGACCGCCCATGAGGCGTCAGCGGATCTGGTGCCCTTCTTTGAAGCCCTCGTGAACGAGGACTTGGCGACCGCCAAAACCGTCCAGGAGCGTATCTCCGCCAGCGAGAGCCGCGCCGATGACATCAAGAGAGACCTGCGCCTGCACCTGCCAGACAGCCTGTTTATGCCGGTATCTCGCAGCGACCTGCTGGAGCTGCTGCATGTGCAGGACAAGGTAGCCAACACCGCCCAGGACATTGCCGGCCTAGCCATTGGCCGCCAAATGCAGATTCCTGCACCACTGAAGACGTTGATGTGCACCTTCGTGGAAAGTGCCGTGGCTGCATCCGCCCAGGCCCTGACCGCCATCAACGAGCTGGACGAGCTGCTGGAATCCGGCTTTTCCGGCCGCGAAGTCGACATTGCCCAGCGCATGATCGAAGAACTGGATGAGCTGGAGCGCAAGTCCGACAAATTAGAAGTAGAAGTGCGCGCTGCACTTTTCGACATTGAAAAAGACCTGCCGCCAGTAGACGTGATTTTCCTGTATCGGGTGATCGAAGAAGTTGGTGAGCTGGCAGATGAAGCCCACGGCGTGGGCAACCGATTGCAGCTGTTGCTGGCGCGATAACGGGGAGAGAAAACGTGGAAATTATCGCTCAATACGGCCATATCTTTCTGATAATGGCCTGTGTATTCGGATTTTTCATGGCCTGGGGTGTGGGCGCGAACGACGTGGCCAACGCCATGGGTACCTCCGTAGGCTCCCGCGCGCTGACCATCAAGCAGGCGATCATCATCGCCATGATCTTTGAATTTGCCGGTGCTTACTTGGCTGGCGGTGAAGTGACCTCGACAATTCGCAAAGGGATCATCGCCCCGGACTTGTTTAACGACACCCCGGAACTGCTGGTGTACGGCATGCTCTCCGCACTGCTGGCCGCCGGCACCTGGCTGCTGATCGCCAGTATCCTGGGTTGGCCGGTTTCCACCACTCACTCCATTGTCGGCGCCATCGTCGGCTTCTCCGCAGTGGGTATCTCTGTGGATGCAGTGGCCTGGGGCAAGGTGGGCAGCATCGTTGCCAGCTGGGTGGTATCCCCGGTACTGGCGGGCACTATTTCGTTCATGCTGTTCCGCAGTGTGCAGCGCCTGATCCTCAATACCGAAGACCCATTCAACAACGCCAAGCGCTATATCCCCATCTACATGTTTGCCGTGGGCTGGATGATCTCCATGGTGACCCTCACCAAGGGTCTCAAGCACGTATTCAAAGATGCGAATATCAGCCTGGCCTTCTGGCAGGATGCCCTGATTGCCGCGGTTATGGGTCTGATCGTAATGGGTATTGGTGTGGTCATGCTAAAGCGTGTGAAGCGCGACCCGCAAGCCGAGAAGGACAACCGCTTTGCCAGTGTTGAGCGCGTCTTCGCCATCTTGATGATCTTCACCGCCTGTGCCATGGCGTTTGCCCACGGCTCCAACGACGTGGCTAACGCCGTCGGCCCGCTGGCCGCGGTAGTGAACACGGTTCAGCAAGGCGCGGTCACTGCGAAGGCGGTCATGCCGCCCTGGATCCTACTGCTGGGTGGTGCCGGTATCGTGGTCGGCCTCGCTACGTACGGCTTCAAGGTTATGGCGACTATTGGCCGCAAGATCACCGAGCTGACCCCGAGCCGCGGCTTCGCCGCCGAGCTGGGCGCTGCCGCAACCGTGGTACTTGCTTCCGGTACCGGCCTGCCCATTTCCACCACCCACACCCTCGTGGGGGCGGTACTCGGGGTTGGCCTGGCGCGCGGCATCGGTGCACTGAACCTGCGTATGATCACCACCATCGCCGCCTCCTGGGTAATCACCCTGCCGGCGGGCGCCGGTCTGGCGATCCTGTTCTTCTTCTTCTTCAAAGGCGTATTCGGCTGATAGCTAGTCGTTTGTATAAGCCGACTGGTAATAGAATTTACCGGTAACGTTTGATAAAAAAGGGGGAGCCAATTGGCTCCCCCTTTTTTATGCTGGCAATGTGAGAAGGATCCCTCTATGCAGCGCCCCATGCAACTGCCCATCTATCAGGCCGACGCCTTTACCTCGAAGCTCTTCCAAGGCAATCCTGCCGCGTACGTCCCGCTCACCCGCTGGCTCGATGACCAGCTGATGCAGCAGATCGCCGCAGAAAATAATCTCGCCGAAACTGCCTTCACCGTCCCGGCCGGCAACGGCTTTGAGCTGCGCTGGTTCACACCAGGAGAGGAAGTACCCCTGTGCGGTCACGCCACTCTGGTCACCGCCCACCTGCTGTGGACAGAGCTGGGCTGCACCGATGATGAGATTCATTTCTTCACGCAAAGCGGCGAATTGATCGTGCGCCGGGATGGAGAACGTTTGGCACTCGATTTTCCCGCCCAGATAAATCAGCCCATCTCACTGAACGATGCGTTCACCCAGGCACTCGGCATAAGCCCAATCAACGCCTTTGAAGTTGCCGGCTCCGATGACCAGTTGCTGCTGGAGTTCACTGCGGCTAAGCAGGTCGCCGCGCTATCCCCGGATATGCGCGCAGTTGCCCAGCTCCCGTATAAGGGCCTGATCTGTACCGCCCCTGGCGACAGTTATGCTTGCGACTTCGTTAGCCGCTTTTTCGCACCGGCCATTGGTATCGATGAAGACCCGGTCACCGGTTCCGCACACACGCGACTGGTGCCTTTTTGGGCGCAAAAGCTTGATAAAACTACATTGAGCGCAAAGCAGATCTCAGCACGCGGTGGGGAACTGGACTGCGAACTGATAGGTGACCGGGTAATCATGCGTGGCCATGCGGTGACCTACCTGCGCGGCCAGATCGCCGTGTAAGCGGTAGCGTGGGCTCCAAATGGGCCCGCGTGACTAACGGACAAGGGGTACTCCCGAAAGCTCACCAGTAGTGGTAGTGCAGCCGCTCATTTTTTTGCGGCCCGTGAATTTGCCAGATCAGCTCGATTTCATCGGTGTGCAAAATCAAATCAGCGGTGTAGGTATCCGCGCCACACCGATGGGCGTTCTGATGGCGAAATCCATGCGCAGTAAGTGGCACGAAGTTAAACAGCAGCATCGACTGCTCGTCCTGTACATGCTCCAGCCGCACAAAATCAACACAGCGGGTCCACCGGTAACAATTGTTTAGCGCGACCTTGTGCCCATCAACATCGGTAAATTTCGCCTGCTCGTTAAACACGGTATGTGCGCCAAAGTTTTTCACAGCAACATCCCCGCGCCCGTGGCCACGCCAGTTGGTGGCCGAGCCCGGACCGTTGCTCGCATTGAAACTGAAACTGCGCACCTTCGCTAAACGGGCACAAAGCTTTGCCAGTGCGACGAGCCCAAGTTTATCCACACTCTCTGAATCCACACCCTGACCCACGAAGCTGCTGCCCTGTGCATAACCACATTTCTGTCGCCCGGTGCGACAACACCAGGCAAGGTACCTAAGAGCAGTTTATGCAATTTCAGACAAGTCACCGTCTGCGCGGCAAACCTGTTACGCTGAAAGAACCTCGCGTGTCAGCGGAAAAAACACCGGGGCCAAATAAATACACCAGGACGCACCCCAGATAACGCACAAGGAAGGCCACCATGAGTATCCGCTCGCTGCCGAATTTACACCGCCAGCTGCAGCAGTTGGTTGCCAGCCCCAGTGTCAGCGCCACCAATCCCAAACTCGACATGGGCAATCGCGGCGTAATCGACTTGCTGGCTGCCTGGCTGGAAACCCTCGGCTTTGCCGTTGAAATCATGCCGCTGGAAGACCAACCCCACAAAGCCAACCTGATCGCCACCCTCGGACAGGGCGACGGCGGACTGGTCCTCGCCGGGCATACCGACACCGTGCCATACGACGACAACCGCTGGCAGTCGGACCCATTCAAGCTGCAAGAGCGCGACAACCGTTTTTACGGCCTCGGCAGCACCGATATGAAAGGCTTCTTTCCACTGGCGATCGAAGCCGCCAAGGCCTTTGTCGACAAGCCGTTACAGCAGCCACTGATTATTCTCGCCACCGCGGATGAGGAAACCTCCATGGCCGGCGCCCGCGCGCTGGTAAAGGCCGGCCTGCCCAAGGCGCGCTACGCGATTGTCGGCGAGCCCACTGGCCTCAAGCCCATTCGCATGCACAAGGGTATGATGATGGAGCGGCTGCGTATCACCGGCCAGGCCGGCCACTCATCCAACCCGGCCTATGGCGCCAGCGCACTGGAAGCCATGCACACGGCGATGGGGGAGGTAATCAGGTTCCGCAATGAGATGCAGCAGCGCTACCAGAACCCGGGGTTTGCGGTGGAAGTCCCCACGCTCAACTTGGGCTGTATTCACGGCGGCGATAATCCGAATCGAATTTGTGGGCACACCGAATTGCAGTTTGATTTGCGCCCCCTGCCGGGCATGTCCATGGACGCACTGCGCGGCGAGCTGCACCAGCGCCTTAAAGGCGCAATGACGGACGAAAAAATCCAGCTGCAAATGGACTCACTGATCGGCGGTGTCGACGCATTTGAAGAGCCCACCGATTCTGAACTCGTCAAGATCGCAGAACAGCTCACTGGCCACAGTTCGGAAAGCGTGGCGTTTGCCACCGAGGCGCCCTTTTTACAGCAGCTCGGCATGCAGACCATTGTGCTTGGCCCCGGCGATATCGACCAGGCCCACCAGCCGGATGAGTATCTTGGCCTGGAACGTATCGACCCGATGGTGGAGACACTGAAAGGGATGATCGGAAGGTTCTGCCTGTAGCATGCCAAACGATATAGATGCAGAAAATGCGGTATATTGTGCCCGATACCCACTTAACCGCTGAAAACCAACGCTCGTGAATACCGAAACTACCACCCTCAATTGGTTCAGAAACGCCGCGCCCTATATCAATGACTTGCGCGGACGAACCCTGGTGGTCGCGATTCCCGGCGAAGGGTTTGCCGACGAAAATTTTCGCAATCTGGTACATGACCTGACGCTGCTGATCAGCCTCGGGGTGAAACTGGTACTGGTGCACGGCGCACGCGTCCAGGTAAATAGTGCGCTGCAAAAAGCGGGGATCGAAAGTCGCTTTCTGGGCAATACGCGCATTACCGACCGAGAAACCCTCGAGGTTATCAAAGCCGCCGTCGGCAAACTGCGACTCGAAATCGAGGCCGCTTTTTCCCAGGGGCTGCCCGATTCGCCCATGGCAGGTGCCGCGCTAAAAGTCATTTCCGGAAACTTTGTCACCGCGCGTCCGGTAGGAGTAATTGATGGCACCGACATGCGCTGGACCGGACAGGTCCGGCGTATCGACGAGCAGGCCATCGGGCGTGTACTCCAGGACAACTCCCTGGTACTGCTCTCCCCCTTCGGTACATCCCTCACCGGTGAACTGTTCAACCTGAACTATCTGGACCTCGCCGCGGAGGCAGCCAAGGCCCTGGAGGCGGAAAAGCTGATCCTGTTCCGCGACCTTCCACAATTGAAAATTGATGGTGCGCCGGTGCACGACCTCAGCATTCACCAGGCCGAGGATGTCGCCGACAAGGCCAGTAGTGAGACCCTAACCTGCGCGATTGCCGCATGCAGTGCCGGCACACAGCGGGTACACCTGCTGAGCTATGCCGACAACGGCGCCTTGCTGCAAGAGCTATTCAGTCGCGAAGGTACTGGCACCATGATTTACCGGGACAGTTACGAAGTCATCCGGCGTGCACGTATCCACGACGTCGGCGGTATTCTCGGACTGATCCGGCCACTGGAAAAGCAGGGTGTACTGGTACGGCGCTCGCGGGAAAAGCTGGAAGCGGAGATCGACCATTTCACCCTGGTCGAGGTGGACGGCACGCCGGTGGCCTGTGCCGCCTTGTACCCCATCCTCGACGACGAGGGCGACACCATCGCCGCGGAAGTCGCTTGTGTGGCCATTCACCCAGAATTCCGCGGCGGTGGCCGCGGCGCCAAGCTAATGCAGCATCTCGAGCGGCAGGCGCGCGCACTGGATCTGTCGGAAATCTACGTACTCACCACACAAACCGAGCACTGGTTTATCGAGCGCGGGTTTACCCAGGTGGACGTTTCCCAGCTGCCCACCAGTCGTAAATCGCTGTACAACATACAGCGAAATTCACGCGTCTTATGCAAGCGGCTCGGTACGCAATAAATTTGCCTGCCGACCCCACTTCAACGGATGGCTCTTTCGCTCGCTTGCTGCGTTTTTACCAGGCGCGCACAACGCCTTTCATTTTGCTAACCTGTGGCGCTGCCGGGCAGGCCAGTCCGGCCCGCGCGTCACGCAATCTATCCACAAACGATCACGTTTAACCGTCACGTAAAAGTACCGCTATGCCTCAGTACCGCTCACGCACTTCCACCGCTGGCCGCAATATGGCCGGCGCCCGCGCCCTGTGGCGCGCCACCGGCATGAAGGATGAAGATTTCCACAAGCCCATTATTGCCGTGGCCAACTCCTTCACCCAGTTCGTGCCTGGGCATGTGCACCTGAAGGATATGGGGCAGCTCGTCGCGCGGGAGATTGAGAAGGCCGGCGGCGTCGCCAAGGAATTCAACACCATTGCGGTGGATGACGGTATCGCCATGGGCCACGACGGCATGCTCTACAGCTTGCCCAGCCGCGAAATCATCGCCGATTCCGTAGAGTACATGGTCAACGCGCACTGTGCCGACGCCCTGGTGTGCATCTCAAACTGCGACAAGATCACCCCGGGGATGCTGATGGCGGCCATGCGCCTGAATATTCCGGTGATTTTCGTTTCCGGCGGCCCGATGGAAGCCGGCAAAACCAAGCTCGCCGATCACAAGCTGGATCTTGTTGATGCGATGGTTATCGCAGCCACCGATTCCGCCACCGACGAGGAAGTTGCAGAGTACGAGCGCTCCGCCTGCCCTACCTGCGGCTCCTGCTCCGGTATGTTTACCGCCAACTCCATGAACTGCCTGACCGAGGCTCTGGGCCTGTCCCTGCCCGGCAATGGCACTACATTGGCCACTCATGCCGACCGCGAGCAGCTGTTCCTGCGTGCCGGCCGCGAAATCGTCAGCCTGGCCAAACGCTATTACGAGCAGGACGATGAATCCGCCCTGCCGCGCTCCATTGCCAATCGCGCCGCGTTTACCAATGCGATGGCCCTGGATATCGCCATGGGCGGTTCCACCAACACCATTTTGCACCTGCTGGCCGCGGCGCTGGAAGGCGAAGTCGACTTTACCCTGGCAGACATCGATCGTCTGTCCCGCAAGATCCCGCAGCTGTGTAAAGTCGCCCCCAACACCCAGAAGTACCATATCGAAGACGTGCACCGCGCCGGTGGCGTCATGTCGATTCTCGGCGAATTGGAAGCCGGCGGATTGATCGATGCCAGCCTGCCGACCGTGCACAGCAATTCCTTCAAGGACGCACTGGAAGAATGGGACATCCGCCGCACCGATAACCCGGACGTGCACAAATTCTTCCGCGCAGGCCCGGCAGGTATCCCGACTCAGCAAGCATTCAGTCAGGACTGCCGCTGGAACAACCTGGACGGCGACCGCGAACAGGGCTGTATCCGCTCTGTCGAGCACGCCTACTCTTCCGAAGGTGGCCTGGCCGTACTTTTTGGCAACCTCGCCCCGGATGGCTGCGTGGTAAAGACTTCCGGCGTAGAAGAGGAACTGTGGCAGTTTGAAGGTCCCGCACACGTGGTGGAAAGCCAGGAAGATGCGGTCGCGCATATTTTGGAAGGCAAAGTGAAAGAAGGCGAAGCGGTAATCGTGCGCTACGAGGGCCCGAAAGGGGGCCCGGGTATGCAGGAGATGCTGTACCCCACCAGTTACCTGAAATCCAAAGGACTGGGTAAATCCTGCGCACTGATTACCGACGGCCGTTTCTCCGGCGGCACCTCCGGCCTGTCGATTGGCCATGTTTCCCCGGAAGCAGCAGGCGGTGGCAATATCGGGCTGGTGCAGGACGGCGACCTGGTGCGCATCGACATTCCAAAGCGCCTGATTGAAGTGGATATTCCGGAAGCGGAATTGCATCGCCGTCGCGAGGCCATGAATGCCAAAGGTGCACAGGGCTGGAAACCCGTGCAGCAACGCCCGCGTAAAGTCAGCCGTGCATTGAAAGCCTATGCGCTGTTGGCCACCAGTGCCGACAAGGGCGCGGTGCGCGAAATCGACTGATTGCAAAAGCGGAATTTAATGACACCGCAAATAAAAAGGGGCGCACAGCGCCCCTTTTTATTTTTCACCTCAACCGGCTGATTTCAAGCTCTCTTCCTCCCGCCAGCCTGCAAACGTTTCCAACAAAAAATCGATCGCGGCGCGCACCCGCACCGAAAGGTGTCGGTGATCGCGGTACACCAACCAGGTATTGGGACCTTGCGCCCAGTAACCCTCCAGCACCGGCTTCAGGGTGCCATCATGTGCGGCGTCGCCAAAACTCGAGCCAGGTAAATAGGCGATACCCAGCCCTGCCTGGCAGGCGGCCACCACGCTACGCCCACTGTTGGAGCGCCAGCGTCCCGACACACGCACCTCGGTATCTTCTGCGCCCTCACGAAAACGCCAGCGATCGTTGTTGGCAATAATGCAGTGATGGTAGGTCAGGTCCTGCGGTCGCTGGGGGGTGCCGTGCGCCGCCAGATATTCCGGGCTGGCCATGCACACTAAAGCGCGCGCAACCAAGGGGCGCGCGATGAGTTGCGAGTCCTGCATATCGCCGTAACGCACGGCCAGATCAAAGCCCTCTTCAACGAAGTTCACCAGCCGGCTGTTGAAGTCGATCTCTATCTGTAATGCGGGGTGCGCTAACGCAAATCGCATAAGCGCCGGCGCAACGTAGCGTTCTGCAAACTCACCGGCCGCAGACACACGCAAACGCCCCTCCAAGGCACCGCGCTCGCGCCCGATCTGCTCTTCAACGGCCTCAAGGCCATTCATCAGGTCGCGACACTCGTTGTAATACTGCTGACCAGCTTCGGTTAGACGCACGATACGGGTACTGCGTGCCACCAGCGACACCCCGAGTCGGGTCTCCAGCGCCTTAACCCTGCGCGACACATGCGAGGTAGATACGCCCAGCTGGCGTGCGGCCGAAGAGAACCCCCGGGTATCTGCCACCGCGAGGAACTCCGCTAAGCCATCCAACTGCGCCATTGTTGCACCTCAGCAATAAAGATTTCCAAATTTACAGGATTATCCCACTCCAGTGAAAAGCCTAACATGCAGCCAATCTAACAGAGGAGTGAAACTGATGACGAAAATCCTGGTGATTGTGACCAACAGTGCGAAATTAGGTGATGCGGAAGATAACGGCACCTACGCACCAGAACTCACCCATGCGCTGCGCGAGTTTAACGATGCGGGCTTCTCCTACGATCTGGCGTCTATCCAGGGTGGGGATGCGCCTGTCTATGGCACTGACATCGATGACCCGGTGAACAAAACCATGCTGGCCGACGGTGGTCTGTTGTCAGCAATGGCCAATACCAAGCGGCTGGCGGACGTCAACGCAGACGATTACCAGGGTATCTTCTATCCGGGCGGTTTCGGCTTGCTTAACGACCTCGCTCACGACAAGGCAGCAGCCGCGATCACCGCAGCACGGTATGACAGTGGCGCGGTAGTAGGCGCCGTGTGCCACGGACCCGCAGGCTTGCTGGAAGTGACCCTGGCCAACGGCAACAACATCATGAGCGGTAAAACGGTAACCTGCTTTACCCGCCGCGAAGAGGAAGAATTCGGCACCATCGACCAGATTCCATTTGTGCTGCAGGATGCAATCAGCAGCAAGGCCGGGCAGTTCCACGAAGTGGATCCCTGGGGCGAAAACGTACTGGTACAGGAGCGCTTGGTAACCGGGCAAAACCCGGCATCCGCCGGTGGCGTCGGGCAGGCGATGGTTAAACTACTGAAAAGTTAAACAGATAGTCAATTCGACAATCAACGTAACCTCCCGCTACCTGAGTAGCGGGAGGCGCTTTCGTTACTCCTTTAAATTAGTCCGCAAGCTTGTACGAAATTCGGTTGCGAACACCGTGTTTTTCCACCGGTTTACCATCCACTACCGTGGGACGATATTTGAACCGTTCTACCGCCTTTAGCGCTGAACGATTGAACACATCCGTTGGCGTGCCCGAGGCATCGTAGCCTCCGACTACAGATGGATTTTTCACCGAGCCATTTTTGCTAATGGTGAACTCCACTACCACATAGCCCTCAATCCCTTTTGCCATCGCTCTGCGCGGATAGCGCGGTGCTGGCTTGTAGATTGGCATCGGGTCCGCAGTCACAATGGAAGTATCGACTTTTGTGCCGGTTGTTGTTGGCGGCTGAAAAATGATCGGCATATCGCCCGGATCAAGCGTGTGCTCAACCGTGGTTGGCGTTATCGGCGGTGGTAACTCCTGCGGCTTGGCCACACGCGTTTCGCGAATAACCGTCGGTTTCAGCTCCGGCAAATGAATGGGCGCGATTGTTGGCGATTCCTCTACCGGTGGTTCTTGCAGGTCGGTAGCAATCAGCTGCGACATGCCGAACAGCAATAGGCCAGTAACCCCCAGGGCCATTGCGCCGTTACGCAGCAAGACTATTGACATGGTCGCAGAACGAATCGGTATCGATTGAAGGGACGTGGAATTAAGCGGATAAGCCAGTTCCATAACACCTCTCCTTTTTATTTTCGGGTGTTGTTTAAAGTGCAGCGCCAAATCACGACAGGCGCGGCGATGGAAAAAGCTGATCAGCTATTTACAGGTTTAGTTGAATCTGACGATATTGCAAATAATTCGCATTTATTGGTCACAAAATACGCTGATCCCTCTTAGTCCAGGTCTCTTAGTCCAGGTCTCTTAGTCCACGTCTTTTAGCCTGCGCATCTTGTTAGATAGACGCATAAAAAAAGGCCGCACAAAGTGCGGCCTTTTCGGTCGGAGAAAACCTCCGGCATGTAACAAGTATTACATAGCCAGCTGCTTTTCCCGCTCCTGCTCTTTCTCAACGAAAGTAATCCACTGCTTGGCAAACTTCTCGGAGCGCTTGTCTTTCACAGCTTTCTTGAAGTTGGTCAGGGATGCGTCGTATTTCCCTAGGTTAGCGTTAGCCATACCCAGTACGATATACAGCTGATCCGGGCGTTTAATACTGCCCTTCTTCAGTGCTTTAGCACCCATATCCAGCGCTTGCTCATTCTTGTCCAGGTCCAGGTAAATACCCGCGAGACGCGAGTAGATATCACCCTTGTCGGACAAGCTGGCTGCCGCTTCCAGTTCTGGAATTGACTTCTGCAGTTCCTGAGCCATCTGGTAGGCCTGGGCCAGAGTTTCAAGGTTCTTCGAGTTGCGCGCGATTTTTTTCTCACGCATCCCCTTGTCGATTACCTTCGCGCCCTTGTACGGCATCTCGGCACCCATAAAGAGATAAGCCATGTTCAACAGCTCTTTCTCTTTCTGCAGGGCACCAGCAAGGTAGGCAGCTTCCATCATGTGAAGCATATCGTCTTCACGCTTCAGCTCACCATACATGCCCGCCAGCTGCTTGTAGTACTCACCCTTCGGGTAGTGCTTAACCAGCTCTTCCAGGATATTGGCTACCTGCTTATAGTCGTTCTTGTCGTAGTACAAGAAACGCTGCAGGCCGTACCAGTTTTCCTTGGGCACCTTGCCTTCTTTTTTGTACATGGACACAGCCTGATTGATATCAGACAGCGCCTTGGCGTTGTCACCCAGCTGGTAGTAAGCCTGGGAGCGCAGCGCGTAAGAGTCCGCGTTGACGTTATCAGCCACCTTGAACCAGCGGTTCAGGTAGTTGATTGCCTGCTTGTAGTCCTCGGTTACGAAGTACAGCTGGGCAATGGTCAGCAAAGTGCCTACTTCCAGTGCTACCGGCAGGTTTTCTTCACCCTGCTCCAGCACTTTCTTGTAGTAGGAAATCGCTTGCGGGTACTTCTCCATGCTGTAGTAAACAAAGCCGTAGAAGTAATACATCTGCGCGGCTTCGTATCCGTTCAGCTTGGACTTGCCCGCCTCCATCTCACGCAGGGCGGCCAGGGCTGCCGGCCAGTTCTGCGCATCCGCCGCTTCCTGTGCCTTGCCTAGGTACTTGAACGCGCTCTCACGCATCGCCGGAGTCTTGCGGGTTTTTTTCTCGCTCTGTGCTTCCGCCTGGGCGAAAGAAGCAGATACACCCACAGCCTCCAGCACGGTTACGCTAACCGCAGGCGCCAGGACCAGGGGCAGCGCTACGGACGTGCGCAGGACAAGCCGGGAAAGGCTCTTTGTCACGGTCGTCATATTCATATGCGTCCCCTATTAGTTTTTGGCCAGGTTGAAGCTGATTTTGGTTTTTACACCAGGCACTTCAATTGGCTCGCCATCAACAACCCGCGGCTTGTACTTGTACTTCAGCGCAGACTTAACCGCAGCACGATTGAAAATCGTGGTGGGTTTGCCGTCCAGGGTGAAAGCTTCCACAACCCGTGGATCACGTACAGAACCGTTCTTGGTTACCGTGTACTCGACAACCACCCAGCCCTCGATGCCACGCTGAAGCGCGCGACGCGGGTACTGCGGCTGTACCTTTACGATCGGCAGGTAGTCACCCTCTGAAGCGAAGCCTCCGATACCACCCACCTTCAGGTTGGCGTTGGCCGCTGGTGCAGACATGTTCAGGGCATTGTCTACGTCCGGCTGGTCAAACTCCGGCTCCGGCATATCGGGCGGCGGCTGCTCCGGCTCGTCGGGCTTATCCGGCTTGCTGGTGTCGTATTGGGTTTCGATCTGGGTATCCGGCATGACGACGTCCGCAACCTTGATCGGCTCTTCCTCATCGGGAGCCTTCATGTTTGCTTCGATCAGCGCATGCATGGTGAAGATCAGGGCAACGGTGGTGACTACTGCCAACGCACCCGCCCCTAATAGTCTTACCGGGTTCATAGCTGTTAACTCTTCTCTGTAGCGACCGACACTTTATCGATTCCGATTTTTCTGGCCGCATCCGCGATCAGGGCAACCTTCTCGATACTCGCCTTTTTATCGGGCTGAATTACCAACCACCCCTTGGGGTTTTCCGCGTAGAGCCGCTCCAAGGTGTTTTTCACCAGGCGGTCATCTACCTTCTCTTTGGCAATCCAGATTTCGTTGTTGTCGTTAATCGCTACCAGAATCGAGGCGGCTCTGAGATCAGCGGTTGTCGCTTCCGGCTTAATTACATCGACACCCGGCTCCTTGATAAAGGTCGCGGTGACGATGAAGAAGATCAGCATAATGAACACCACGTCCAGCATGGGCGTGAGGTCAATCGCTTGTCCTTCTTCTTCAGCCGTATTCTTTTTTCTGCTCATTGCAACTCTCTCTAGCGAAATGCTAATAGCGAGATTTGGCCCGGAGCTTTCATCGCACTGGGTACGGATGAAAGCTCACTTGTTGGCTAAACCTTCTCGGCCACCAGAACGGCTTACACCACCCTGGCAACGCTATTGTGGTGCCTTAGTGATCCATCGTCAGATGGTCTTCCAGCAGCTGGGTTTCACGTTCCGCGGTACGGGTAATGTAAGTGTTAGCAAATACCCCAGACAGTGCGGTCACCATACCGGCCATCGTCGGGATGGTCGCCATGGATACACCACTGGCCATTTGCTTTGCATCACCACCGCCGGTAATCGCGAGAACTTCGAACACGTTGATCATGCCCCAAACGGTACCCAGCAGGCCGAACAACGGCGCCAGGGCAACACAGGTTTGGATCATGTCCATATTGCTCTGAATCTTCTCGGATACCCGGGAAACCAGTGCGTAGCGGATCTGGTGGGCATTCCAGGATTTACGCTCGGGGCGTGCTTCCCAGGTGTCCACGGCGCCCTGAACATCGTGCTTCAGGCCACCCTTGAAGTAGAAGAACCGCTCGAAAATCAGCGTCCACATAAAGAAGGTCAGGCCGGCGATCAGGAGTAGTACTGGCCCGCCCGACGCCATAAAGGCGACAACGGCGGCCCATGCGTCATTCAATGCGTGCATGTTGCCGCCTCCTCTTACTTACGCTCAGCGTTTTCTGCCACGATACCGGCACTACGCTCGTCCAGGATGTGCAGGATACGCTTGGCGCGACCATTCACGATGGTGTGCAGCAGTACAGTCGGGATCGCAACACACAGACCCAGAACGGTGGTAATCAATGCAGAGGAAATACCGCCAGCCATTGCTTTAGGATCGCCTGCACCGAAGATGGTGATCGCCTGGAAGGTGATGATCATACCGGTAACGGTACCCAGCAGACCCAGCAGCGGGGCTACCATGGCGATGATCTTCAGCAGGTTCAGACCGGACTCGATGGCCGGGCGCTCTTTCAGCACTGCTTCTTCCATCTTCAGTTCCAGAGTTTCACCGTCAACACCTTTGTTCTCTTCCGCTACGGACAGAACACGACCCAGCGGGTTATTGGTGTTCGGGGTAGAGGAGCGCAGCTGAGCGTTAACCTTAGCGTTTACGCCAGACAGCACGATCAGACGCCAGATAGCCAGCAGCACAGCAACGACACCAACACCGGTGATGATGTAGCCAACGATGCCACCTTGGTGCCAGCGCTCACCCAGGCTCGGGCTTGCAATCAGCGCTTTCAGCAGGGAACCGCCAGTAGGACCAGTGGGGTCAACACCGAACGGGGAGAAACCGCTGCTCGCGTTTTGCAGGTCAGCCGCCATGCTCTGGAACTTGCCTTCTGGCTGACGGATCAGCTCGGCCAGCTTCTGGCTGTCGTTCATTTCCAGGTACTTGCCGTTGGAAACGATGTTGAAGTTACCTACACGGACAACTTCCTGATCAACCTGCTCGCCGTCAGGCAGGATTACGGTGGTATTGAACTTAACAACCTTGCCCGCTTCCACGGTCTCACGCTGCATTTCGTACCACAGACGCTCGATTTCCTGGATGGTCGGCAGTTTGGTCGCGGAGTTCATTTTGTCGATCAGCTGATCGAGGAACTCGGCACGGCCCGGGTACTGCGCAGAAACCAGAGAGGTATCCATATTCGCGCGCAGGTCGCCCGCGGTAGAGGTCAGGTGACCGAACAGCTCTTTCAGAGAGCCCAGACGCTCGTCCAGCTGCTGGCGCTTCTGCTGAACCAGCAGTTCCTGCTCTTCATACTTCTTTTCCAGCGCCGCAGAGCGGGCTTCTTCAGAAGTACGGGTGTTCTCGGCCTGACGCAGCAGAGAGCCCTGGTTGGCTTTCTGGCGACGGAAGTCGGCTTCGCGTTTTTTGTGCTCGGCAGATTCAGCAACCTTGGAGCTCTGTACCATCTTCAGCAGCTGGTCCAGGTTAGAAGCTTTGTCCTGTGCAACAGCAGAAACACTGAACAGGCCAGCGGCTGCAACCGCTAGTACGCGCTTGGCGATAGAGATTTTCATTGTGCAGCCTCCGGAGCCGGGATCGGCATAGTCATGATTGCTTGAGTGGCCTGCTTCTTGGCGATCTTCAGACCTTCCATGATCGCGCGGCGGTAATCGCCGGAATCGATCTCAACCCAAGCTTTCTGCTCTTTGTCGTAGGCCAGGGAGATTTTGGAGTCGGTAGTCTGAGCGACCAGAGCAATACGACCGATCTGCAGTACGTTTACTTCGCGGTCCTGACCGTTCACGTTCAGGGTGTCGCCGTAGCTGTCGATCTTACGCGCGTATTCGGATTCGAAGTTGTACAGTTCCAGCACCTGACGGAATTTCTCCGCTACAGTGATATCGGAACGGTCCATATTGTTCTTAACCGCTGCCAGGTTGGCTTTACGATCAGCCAGCTTGAACGGTGCGTCCAGTTCGATGAACTGCTCCAGGCCGTCCAGCATACGCAGGATCAGAGGCTGGATCTGACGCTCAATAACGGTTACCTGATCGATGGACTCGTCGAGGTCCTTGATCACGGTCAGCTGGTTAGCCAGCTGCTTTTCGAGCTGACGGTTGTATACACGCAGACCGTCAATCTCTTTGTTCACAACTTTGAACTGCTGAAGCAGGTCAGAGGTTTCCTGAGCGATCTTGTCGATGCGCTTTTGAGATGCAGTTGCGGCGGCAGTTTTCTGCTGGCCAACCTTAAGAACGGTGTCGATTGTATCCGCAGTGGCTACGCTACCGTACAGTGCGCCGGCAGACAGCGCAGTGGTCAGCGCCACAGCCATGAATCGCTTGGTTTTCATTAGACCCCCCAGTGGGTTCAATATTTCACAACATGGTCGCGATGGATTAGCTGCCACAACGCGGTAGTTTATTGGTTTGAAGACAGCTAAGAGCCGCACATTGTAAACAGCCGATTTGATTATTCAAATGCCGATTGACTACGTCGAGCCGCCTGTGTAACTCAGTAACACATAGGTAACACCTACGAGTCTGATGCACACATTTGCAGCCATTCACACTGTACAACATTTGACCAAATCTACCTGAAAGAGTGTTTTTTGGTCAAATTGTATTTAAATAAACCTGTCGTACTGGACTAAGCAGTAGTTGTATTCATCCCGTTCCGAGGCCGGGTAACAGTCCCGAGAGACCTCTTTCCAGGTTTTGTCGATGTCCGGGAAAAATGCGTCCCCGTCGACGTCAGCATCCACTTCCGTCACATACAGGCGTTGGGCAAGCGGCAGGGCCTGGCGGTAAATCTCAGCCCCACCGATGACCATCAGTTCAGCCACCCCCGCCTGCTGCGCGGCGGCATCCGCGAGGGTGATCGCAGCTTCCAGCGAGGAAACCACCTCCACACCGTCAGCGCGCCACGCGCTATTGCGGGTGATAACGATATTCTGCCGACCGGGCAGCGGGCGCCCGATGGATTCAAAGGTCTTGCGCCCCATCACCACGGGCTTGCCCAGGGTGGTGCGCTTGAAAAACTGCAGGTCCCCGGAGATGCGCCACGGCAGGGTGTTCTCGCGACCGATAGCGCCATTGCGCGCCATTGCCACGATCATGGCAATGGGGGTCTTGGATGCCCCCATCACACAGCCACCGGCGCGGGAATATGCGGATAGGCCTCGTAGCCCTTCAGCGCAAAGTCCTCAAAACGGAACTCGAACAAGTCCTTCACCTCTGGATTCAGCACCATTTGCGGCTTGGCCAGGGGCTGACGCGAAAGCTGCTCCTCCACCTGTTCCATATGATTGGAATACAGGTGCGCATCGCCAAAAGTGTGAACAAAGTCACCGGGCTGCAGGCCACAAACCTGTGCCAGCATCAGCGTAAGCAGGCTGTAGGAGGCGATATTGAACGGTACTCCGAGGAAAATATCGGCACTGCGCTGGTACAGCTGACAGGACAATTTGCCGTCCGCCACATAGAACTGGAACAGGGCGTGACAGGGTGCCAGCGCCATTTTTCCGGCCGCCGCATTCGCGCTGGGTGACACGCCCTCATCCGGCAAATCGGAGGGGTTCCAGGCGCTGACGATCAGGCGACGGGAGTCCGGACGGGTCTTTAGTTGCTGCACCAGATCCTTGATCTGGTCGATATGCCGCCCGTCCGCCGTAGGCCAGGAGCGCCACTGGTAGCCGTATACCGGCCCCAGATCACCCTCATCGGTGGCCCATTCATCCCAAATACGCACCCCGTTGTCCTTCAAATAGCCGATATTGGTATCGCCTTTCAGGAACCACAGCAGCTCATGAATGATGGAGCGTAGGTGGCACTTTTTAGTGGTGACCAGCGGAAAGCCTTCCGACAGGTCAAAGCGCATCTGATAACCGAAAACACTGCGGGTGCCTGTACCGGTGCGGTCGCTCTTCAGCGTGCCGTTGTCGCGCACATGGCGCATCAATTCGAGATATTGTTTCATCTATTTGCGTATTCTTGAAATCACTTACTTGGCGGCGCTTCTTTTCAGTTTTGCGCCGCCTTTACTCTTTGCGTTATCACCGGACGCCTTGTCACCAGCACCCTCGTCCTGACCGCGCCCTTCCGGCAGCGGCTGGGTGCGGTAGCTCCACACCAGGATGATGATACCGGCTGCGATCATCGGCAGGCACAGCAGCTGGCCGCGCGTCATCCAACCGAACATTACCTCGATGCCGACATCCGGCTGGCGCACGAACTCCACCAGGAAGCGGAAAACGCCATACAGCAGGATAAACAGGCCGCCGACCGCCAGGCGCGGACGCGGCTTGCTGGAATAGATCCACAACACCACAAATAGCACCAAGCCCTCGAGGAAGGCCTGGTACAGCTGAGACGGGTGGCGCACCAGCAATTCCGGATCGCGGGGGAACACCATCCCCCAGGGCCCGTCGGTTTCGCGCCCCCACAGTTCCTGGCCGATAAAGTTGCCAAGACGCCCCAGACCAAGGCCTATCGGCACCAGCGGGGCGACAAAATCGATTAGCGCCGGGAAGGTGGTGCCGATCTTGCGTGCATAAATGGTGGCTGCGAGCATCACGCCGATCAGCCCCCCGTGGAAGCTCATACCCCCTTCCCACACCTTGAACAGGCTGAGCGGATGGGCCAGCAACTCGCTGAAGTTGTAAAAGAACATGTACCCGAGGCGACCACCTACCACCACACCAATGGCGCAGAACAGGATCAGATCCTCAACCTCAGACTTGATCACCGGCGACCAGGGCTTCTGCGCCCGACGCATGGCCAGCCACCAGGCGGCAACGAAGCCAGCCAGGTACATCAGGCCATACCAGTGAATCTTGAGTGGCCCAATAGCCACCGCAACGGGATCTATCTCGGGGTACGTCAGCATGCTGAAACCGCGGTTATGGAAAGTGGGCGTTATTATGGTTGGAAACCCATTGCCAGTAAAAGCCCGGGATTGCCCCGGAGAAGAAATTCCATGTGCCTACTGCTGATTGCCTACCGCCAACACCCCCAGTTTCCATTCATTGTGCTGGCCAACCGGGACGAATTCTATGCCCGCGCCACGCAAGTAGCGGGGCCCTGGCATGACCAGCCAATCACCGCCGGTCGCGATCTGGAGGCCGGAGGGACCTGGCTCGGGGTCGCACCGAACGGAAGGGTCGCCGCAGTCACCAATATGCGCGAGCCCCAGATGCCAGAGCCAGCCGACGTGCTGTCTCGCGGGGAGATTCCGGTCAATTTTCTTACCGGTGAACAGACACCCAGCGCCTTCGCTCAGGGCATTGAAGGGCCGCGCTACCGGGGCTTCAACACCCTGTTGTTCGATGCCCACCTGCTCAGCGACGACCATAACCCGGCTCTGGTGTGCGCCGGCAATCGCCATCAGCCCTTTGCGATTACAGCGGGTGTGCACGGAATCTCTAATGGGGCACCAGATTCCCCCTGGCCCAAGGTCATTCACGGTTGTACTGCGCTGTCCAAACTCACCGCGGGCCTGCCCAACAGGCTGGATGAAAACAGCTTTGTGACCCCGGCGCTTGATCTGCTGGCCGACACGCGCCGGGCGCCAGTTGATGAATTACCCGATACCGGTGTGGGCGAAGCTCTGGAAAGTGCGCTGTCGTCAATTTTCGTGCGCATTCTCGATGGCGATGCACCACCCGGGACACCGCTGTCGACGGGCTACGGTACTCGCGTCAGCTCGCTGGTCGCGGTGGATCGGGACGGCGGTATACAGTTTTGGGAACAGGGGTACGAAAATGGTCAGCGCAGTGGCGCCCCGCGCCATTTTCGCCTGAATCCACCCGCCGGCTAAGGCCACAATCCGCATCGCGCCAGCAACACAAGATTAAATGAATCTAACGCCAAGCAAATTTCGCATTTGTTGCCATACTTAAGTGCACAGGCAGGCGGACGTTGAGATACGCGCAAGTCGTTCTCTCGATTCGCTTTAATAAAAGGAAGGTCGCGCGGGATGCTCGACTAAGGTGCGCTGACGGTGAACGCTTTCACCGGTTTTTCGAGGAGAGGCGCGCCGAAGGTTGGGAAGGTATGAACGATCGGGCCCCGGCTTCCGCACTGTAATCCGGCGCCCTGCAGTATCGCTGAGGTACCATGTCATATTTCATTCCAGAGCGTCGCAAACGCAAATCGATCCTGCCGCTTATTTTCCTCGGCAGCTTGTGCGTGTTTGCCCTCTATTACGCTTTCACTGCCAATCAGAAAACGGTCCCGGTACTGCCGGAGAATGCCGTGCGTCCGCACCTGGTGAACTGGCTGGAGAACAATCCGGATGCGTGGCCTGCTCAGGATCCCATTTTTAATCCGATTGCCGTGCGCCGCATCTACCGTCGCACGGATTACCGCCTGCTGTGGTTTGATAACTACAGTCTCAGCGATACGGCGAACGACCTGCTCAAGCAGCTGACGGCATCAAGCTCTGGCAACCCCAGCAGTATGGTGGATTACCGCTATCACCTGGGTTACTTCGACCGCACACTGCGCGACACCCCGCAACGGTTGCAAATGGCCGCGGTACTCGACGTCTTACTGACCGACGCATTTATCTCTTATGCGCAGGACACCCAGCTGGATAAGTTGCGTCCCAAGGCGCCAAAGCACCATCCACGTTTACGCATGCGCGATAAACACATCACCCCGGTCAACGCCACCGAGGGCGGCTTCCAAATGGTAAGCCAGCGCAGTGATACAGAGGCGCTGCTCGACGGCCTGCAACTCGCCAACAACAGCTACGGCAACCATTCCGGGCGCGAGTACTTCCGAGGCTACAACCGCGGCAGCAAGACGGTAAATCGCTCACGCTATTACACCCAGCGCTCCTCTCAGGGCCGCCAGGTTTACAGCAGCAGCTCCCGCTATGGCACCAGTCACAGCGCTCGCTATTCCACCCGCAGCTATCCGCGCCCCTATTCCGCAAACCGCTCTTACCCCCGGGTAATGCCCCGCTTCCGCAGCCTGGCGGATGAAGGCTCAGGCCTGACCCCATCCCATGGCGAAGGCTTGTATGTCGAGGAAAACACCCCGTTTGGCAACGATGCCCAGGCCTTGCGCGAGCAGCTCGCCCGCTACCGCAATATGGCCGCATCCGGTCGCTGGCGTCCGCTGCCCGCAGGACCGGCGATGACCCTCGGCGCCAAGCACGCAAATGTTATTCACCTGCGCAATATGTTGACGGTGTACGGGGACTATTACGGTTTCGGTGACGACATCAACAGCAAGAAGTTTGACCAGCGCCTGCACAATGCAGTGGTACGCTTCCAGGTACGTCACGGTCTGAAACCCGATGGCATCGTTGGCAAACAAACTCGTCAGCGCATGAACATCTCGCCCTCCGCCCGTGCGCGCATTATTGAAACCAATATTCGTCGCCGCGAGAAACTGCCGGCCAACCTGGGCAACCGCTTTATTCAGGTCAATATCCCGGGGTACCGCCTGAACTATGTGGAGCAGGACCGCATCAAGCTGTCGATGAATGTGGTGGTGGGCAAGAAGGTCCACCAGACCCCGGAAATCAACACCCGCGTAGCCCGCGTTGTGTTCAATCCCACCTGGACGGTACCGCGCAGTATTCTGGTGAGCGAGATTCTGCCCAAGGCGCGGGCCAACCCGCACGGCATGGAAAACCTGGGCTACCGCGTGGTGAATGGTAGTGGCGAATACCTACCGCTCAACTCGCAGAACCTCAAACGCGCGGCTGCCGGTGGCTTCCTGATGCGCCAGAAGGGCGGCGAGCAGAATATTCTGGGTCGGATCAAGTTCGAGATCCCGAACTCCGACGACATCTATCTGCACGACACCCGCGCCAAGAGCCTGTTCAGCCTGACCGATCGTGACTACAGCCACGGCTGTGTTCGCCTAGAAAAACCCCGCCAGCTGGCTGAGGTACTGCTGCAGGGCGAGCCCGGTGACTGGAGCCGCTACCGCATTGAGCAGCTGACCACCGGTGACGACACCACCGAGGTACGCATGAGCAAGAATGTGAAGGTGTACCTGACCTACTGGACCGCTTGGGTCGATGGCCAAGGGCGCATGCACTTCCGCCCGGACATTTACGGTAAGGACGGTCTCGCCGCAAACCAGTTCTGATACTTCTCTCACTGCCCATGAAAGCGCCGGGTGAAGGAACCACCCGGCCGATTCAGGCTCCCTATATTCCTAAACCACCGGACATCCTCAATCCGCATACCCCAATCGTATTTGCCGCCATTCCGGTCACAAATTACCAATTAATGCACAGCGCTCGCACTTCGCGCGCTGTGTTTGATTGGTAATAGGGGCCGAGCCAGCTGCCCCGGCACAGACAGGGGTCAGCGATGGGCAACAAGTTGGGATATCCGGTCACTTTCAGTGCGGCAATGCTGTTGTCGCTAACCATTGATACGATTGCGCTGGAACAGCCTGCACAAACGACGCCAAACCAACAAAACCAGACAGGACAGACAACCCCGGCGGCCCGACAAAATCCCCAGAAGCGTTCACGCGCGGAAGATTCCGCAACCTCTGACCAAAGCACCTCTTACAGTCCCTATACGCCTTACGGCCGCCAGTACGCGTTGATGCGCGAAGAATTGGCGCGCTACCAATCTCTTAGCAACACCGGCAACTGGCAGCCGCTGCCTGCGGGGCAACCGCTGGGACCCGGGGTGCGTGACGAACGGGTCAAGGCACTGCGCAGCCTGCTGATGCAATACGGCGATTTGACGTTGTCATCCGACATGGCAGCAGTGACCGCGCAAAACACCGCGGGGGCAACCGACAAAACAAAGTCCACGGCCGACCTCTACGATCAACAACTGCGCAAGGGGGTTGAGCGCTTCCAGCGCCGGCACGGACTGCGCGCCGATGGCGTCGTCGACAAACGTACCCGTGACGCACTGAATACTCCCCCCAAAAAACGCCTTCAGACCCTCGAAGCCAACCTCGCGCGCTGGCAGCAAACCCCCAAAGATTTGGGGCCACGCTACCTGGTAGTGAATATTCCCGAATACACCCTGCGCCTGATGCAGAACGAGCAAGAGCAGTACCAAATGCGCGTAGTGGTGGGTAAAACCAAGCACCAGACACCGCGGTTGAGCACCCGCATGACCCGAGTGGTATTCAACCCCACCTGGACGGTGCCGCGCAGTATCGCTCTCAAGGAACTATTACCCAAAGGTGCCGGCACTTTAACGTCCCGGGGCTACCGGCTAGTCAACAATCGCGGCAAAGCTGTGCCCTTCAGCGGCGCCAACCTGCGCGCCCTGCGCCTGGGTGGCGTAGCCCTGCGACAGCGGGGCGGCGAGGGAAACGCCCTCGGACGCTTCAAATTCATCATTCCTAATCAGCAAGCCATTTTCCTGCATGACACGCAGAAGAAAGAACTCTTCGGGCGCAACCAGCGCGCCTTTAGCCACGGTTGTGTGCGCCTGCAAAAACCGCGGGAATTGGCTCAGATTGTGCTCGCGGATCAAGGCAGACCGGGCAAGTGGGATCAGGAGCGGCTGGCAAGATTCACCACCGGTAGCCGCACTCGCTCCGTAGAACTGGACCAGCCAATCCCAGTACATATTGTCTACTGGACGGCGTGGGTCGATGAGGAAGGCTTACTGAACTTTCGCCCGGACATTTACCAGCTCGACAAGAACACCGCAGAGTGACAGTGGGGGAGTTCGATGTGCATTAACAAACGCCTGAAAAATACCAAGCCGCCCAATCTCAGCATGTGTGAGTGGCACGCGCTGGCGGTCGTGGGTTTTTGTGCCCTGCTCCCCCTCAGTGCGCTTGCGCAACAAGAAACGGCTAGCGCAAACACTATCGCGCCCGATATCGAATTACCGGGGGCACAAGCCGAGCAACAAAACACACCGCCAACAGTGGCCGCGGCAAACAGAGCCATCAATTTCGCCTCCGCCGGCAATGCGCTGCGCGAAGAAGCGGTGCGCTACCGGACCCTGGCGCAGCACTGGCAGCCTATCGATGCCGGCACACCCCTGCGCGCCGGTGACCAGGGGCCAAGAGTGGCGCAACTGCGCGCCATCTTGAAACTATACGGGGACTATCAAGGCCCACTGGGGCCGCTCGCATCCGCCAAGTCGGCCGACGATCGTTTTGATGCGGGCCTGCAACGCGCGGTGGAGTCTTATCAGCGCCGCCACGGGATCGAAGTGACCGGCACTGCCAACCGCACCACGCTGGAGGCACTGTCACGACCACCGCAAGAACTGGCGGAAATTCTCGAGATCAATGCGGAGCGCTGGGACAAGCTACCCGCCAAACCGGGTAACCGTTACATCTTTGTCAATGTGCCGGACTTTCAGCTGCAGCTCATCGATGACCAGCAGGTAGTACTCACCATGAAAACCGTGGTGGGTAAAAGCAGCAAGCGTACCCCGGACCTGAACACCCGGGTGGTATCGGTGGTATTCAACCCCACCTGGACGGTGCCACGCAGCATCCTGCTGACCGACCTGCTACCCAAGGCGCGGAATTTCCCCGAGGCCATGCACAAACGCGGCTATCGGGTAATCCGCTACGGCACCAATACCACGACCCCGATCAGCGAAAAAAGCATCGAGAGCGCCGCCCGTGGTAAAGCGACCCTGCGCCAGATCGCCGGCCCCGGCAACACACTGGGGCGCGTCAAATTTGTTATCCCCAATAAGCAGGCCATTTTTCTGCACGATACCCAGGCGCAGAGCCTGTTCGACCAGCGCCACCGCGCCTTCAGCCACGGCTGCATCCGACTTCAGCAGCCGGAAGAGCTGGCATATGCCCTGCTCGGCAAACAGGGATGGGACAGAACCCGCGTTGCACAGGCAACCACGGGGGATGAATCACTCACAATCAAGGTGAAAAACCCGCCCAAGCTCTTCATTACCTACCTCACGGCTTGGGTCGATCATCTGGGCCAGGTCCAGTTCCGCCCGGATATTTATCACCGGGACCGCTAGTAAACTTGCAAAACACCCTGCTTCGACGGTTCCTTTTTCGCAGTAGTTTCCAGCGCCCTCGTGTTTCGATCCAAACTTTGCACGGGCTCTACTATCAGGAAATGTACGCGGCAAGCTTCCCGCCTAACATCCTGGCGGCCTTATAGTGCACATATTTAATAACGACACAGCTCTAGCTGTAGAGCTGCCCTACTTGAACGCATTCAACTTATCCAATCAAGTCAGGTAAAACCCTGAAAAACAAAATGACCAATCGCACGTTACTACCCTCCCTAAACAATTTGTCGCGTTACATTTAGGGAAATGGGGAGGCACACTTTCGGAAAACGCTAATATAAGCACCTAAGGAGTACTATCACCTCATATGTACTGAAGTGATTATCCGGGGCTCTCGGCGCCAACGAAGAAAGCATTTAGATGAAGAAATCCGACGCGCTATCAACGATCAATTTTCTCGATCGAACCAACGCCAACATATTGGCACTGGTAACCCCGGAAATCCCGCGGCTGAACAAAGTTCGCAAAGAAAATGATTACAGCGAACGTCCAACATTTTCCGCGCCACCCGCTATGCCTCTGCAATACGAAGTCGTTCACGATGTGAAAATACGATATGCACACATCGGTTCCAGCGAAAAACCAACACTCGTAATGCTCGCTCCGTTTCCGCAGAGCATAATTGCCTACGCGCCAATATGGCCACTCTTAGCAAAAGAGTTCCATCTTTACGCCTTTGACATGCCCGGTTTCGGCCACAGTGAAGGCGGGAAGGAATTCATGAGTTTTAGCGCACAGGGCGACTTCCTCAACAGCCTGATTCAACACTTCAACATCGAGAACCCACATCTTCTCGGGCCTGATGTAGGTATGCCAGCAATTCTCTATTACGCAGGCACATACGATGAAAAAATCGCTAGCATTATCGTTGGGGATGGCCCCGCCATCAGTCCTTCGTCCAATGCCAGCATTATCCATAAGATGGTCGAGTCACCCTTCTGGCGGCTGATTTTCCGTATTGCCGGAGCAGGAGCGCTCGTGGAAGCCGGACGCCGAATCTGCTACGTAAATTATTGCCCCAACGATATTGAACTTTCGGATTACAAGAAATCCTATTCAGGAAGGGTTAGCGCCGCGCTACATTGGTTTAAGAACTATCCTGAAAGCCTGGCAACCGTCGACCCGCTCCTTGAGAGTATCGCGTCACCCACACTGCTGTTCTGGGGAGATGAGGACGCAATCCTCCTTCCTGACAATGCCGTGCGAATCCAGAAGAGAATGCCCAATGCAAAATTGCATATTTTCGAGCGCTGCGGGCATTTTTGCTACCAAGATAGAGCCGAAGAATTTACCGCGATGGTCATCGACTGGATTCGCAAACATGACTGAAAAAATCACCAAAATTAATTTATTTCTCTGCACCGAACAGTAACGCCCGATTGAGCCCGGAGATTACAAATGAGTTTCTGCCACAAACCGGCCTTTCGACAGATACTTGTCACCTCACTGCTCATACTCTTATTACCTTTATCCAGCTTTGCGGAGGAACAGCAACCGAATATTCTGATCATACTGTCGGACGATATGGGATGGGCCGATACGGGAGCTTTCGGCGGCGAGATCGAGACACCTAACATCGATCAAATCGCTAGAGAGGGTGTGCGCTTCGTAAACTTCTACACCAATCCGATGTGTACTCCCACGCGGGTTACGCTGATGTCAGGACTGGATCATCACATAGCCGGCGCCGGCACTATGACACTGTTCACGGCGCCTAACCAGCAGGGCAAGCGTGGCTATGAGGGGTGGCTTCTGCCCGATTACAAAACCCTCGCAAACATTATGCAGGAGTCCGGTTATAACACCTATGTTTCGGGAAAATGGGACCTGGGCCGCTTTCCCGAATTAATTCCCAGATCAAGAGGATTCGATAGAGACTTCGTTCTGTTGGACAGCCACGGCAGTCACTACGACATGACAAATCTGTACACGGATAATCCAAAGCTCATGTTTACCGAAGATGGTAAATACTTGACGCGTCTGCCAAAGGACTATTATTCCAGCAAAACTTATACGGACAAGATGATCTCCTTCATCGAAGAAGGCCGTAGTAATGGCAAACCATTTTTTGCTTATCTAGCATACCAAGCACCTCATGATCCTCACCATGTAGATGAACCGTGGCGAAGCAAGTATCAGGGCATATACGACAAAGGCTGGACTTATTTTCATCGGGCTCGTTATTCAAAACAGCAAGCGCTAGGCCTGCTACCCGAAAATTCCGAACTGGCCGAACGCTATTGGTATTTACCAGATTCTGAAGTTCTCGCCCCCATCACGCTCGCTACTCTCGGCAGGCACATGGAACTGTATGCGGCAATGATGAACAATATGGATTACCACATTGGTCGACTCCTTGAGTACCTGAAAGAGATCGGCCAGTATGAAAATACCGTTATTATTTTCTTTGGCGATAATGGACCGGAAGGAAACAACACTTTCGAAGCAATTACAGCTTCCGGCCTGAGTAATAATATCTTTCGTGCGAAACACTGGTCTCAAGAGCACCATATTAATGTCCTAGGCACGCCCAATTCCTACCCAGAATACGGCGCTGGTTGGGCGCAAGTCTCAGCCACCCCATTTTACGGGCACAAATCTTTTCCATCAGAAGGTGGCATTCGCAATGCACTGATTGTGAAAATGCCAGACAGCAAGCATGTCGGCGGCACCATTCGAACCGATTTCATGCATGTCAGTGACATAATGCCGACATTGACGGAGCTCACAGGGCAAGAATTTCCAAATGGCGACACCGCTGGAAAGAGTTGGCTGGGGATGCTTCGAGATCCTGCACAACATGTTCGAGACGAGGACGATTGGATAGGCTGGGAAATCATGGGCGCCATGGCCCTGCGCAAAGGAGACTGGAAAATACTGAACAACTGGCCACCCTACGGTACAGGGAGTTGGCAGCTTTACGATCTCAAATCAGACTGGGCAGAACGTCACGACCTTGCAGCCGTTCATCCTGAAATACTCAAAGAGCTGATATCGCTCTATGAAAATCAATACATGCCCAACAACAACATTATCTTACCGAACCGTGCAATCTCTGAAAGCCTATGGTGGAACAAACCCCTGAGATTCCCCCAGTTCGACAACTATCCGCCGGGCCTGTATCGACAACAGTATCACCCACCGCCTGAAATGCTCGCAGAGCCGAAAGAATAGGAGCGAGGATAAACACTATGAATCGAAGACTAATCAAAGCTGACAAACTTCCAGGCCTGTTCATCGCCGCGCTGATTTGTATGCTGGTTTCCGTCTCTGCGAATGCTGTTTCACTGCCACCTCGCTTCTACCACAAGACACTGGTAGGTACGAATTTCATCCCCATCCTCGGGATAAGTATCGATGGCAATGTAAATCCGCTGGATCCGTCTTATACGGTCAATGCTGATGCGCAAATCGACGGCAATCTGGTAATGGCGGGCTATGCCAGAAACTTCTCCTTTTTCGGTCGGTCGGCCCAATTGGCGTACTTGCAACCCATGGGGGATCTGTCCATTCGCAGTACGGCTGGAGCCGAGCAACCCACAGACGCATCGGCGAATGGCTTTGGCGATCCGTTCTTCGAATTCAATATGAACCTTATCGGCCCCGATCCCCAGCGCACTTTGCCTGACGCTCTCCGGTATAACCCCGGCTTTTCCATGGATATCTTGATAGATCTCAGTGTCCCGATCGGTGAATACAATGAGGGAGAGGCAATAAACATGGGGATGAACCGCGTCTGGGGACGCGTTGGATTCCCCATGATCCTCCAGATTGGCGACGTTTGGGCTCCAGGCCATCGCACCTCACTAGAAGTCATTCCAGCGGTAATCTTGTATGGGGACAATGACGATTTCGGCCCCAATGGTGATTTGACCCAAAGTACTGACCCCGGCTCTAGCCTGGCCATGCATTTTACCCATGACCTCAACGATGATATCTGGATATCACTGGACTACACCTACTTGCAGCTGGGGGATTCGGAAGTGGGACCGGTAGAGAGCGATGGCCAAAGTTTTTCAAGTGTTGGCGCGACGATTAGCACACAGATCACACGAAACATGGTGGCTAGTTTCGGGTACCAATCAACGCTTAACGACGATGCGCCAGGAGACATCAAGATGAGTACTTTCAGCCTGAACTTCACCTTTTTCTGGGCCCCCTTGCTCGACGGACTGCACCGAATTGGTTCTGATGGCGAATAACTGGCTCTCTTGAGGGGCGGGGGATTAGCCTCCCACCCCCAACGCCCACCTCTACCCCCAACGCCCACCTCTAAAAGGCGCGCTCAACTATAGGAACAGGGCAGGCTTCACGTACTCCCTGCCCATACTCCTGAGGAACCCTTTATTTGAAACTTGCAGGTCACAGAAAAATAATTTCCCACAAATGACAACGTTGTCACCGAAAATTTGAGGGTCACCAACCTGCACACAGCAAAAAAAATCCGAAGTACCTAGCGTGGTAGAAAAAAATCGCCAGTCCGTTTTCCAACCATTTCCTCATTACCGCTGATCGATTTGTAACCAAAGGTTATTTTTTGTACAGTGCACCCATACCGAAAAGCACCGGACGCTTCTCGAAGACTAGAGGCTTATTGAAAGCACAACTCACTACGACACCAAAGGCGGTAACAGGGTATGAAAGAACTTTCCAGACGCAGGTTTTTAGCAGTTTCTGCAGCAACCGCGGCGGCGGTTTCAGCCGGCCCCGCAATGGCAAAAGTGGGCAAGTCGCGCAACCTGAAAATGCGTAATTTGCACACCGGTGAGCGCCTGAACACAGCATTCTGGGCAAATGGCGACTACGACGGTAGCGGCCTGAAGCAATTCAACCGACTGCTGCGCGATCACCGCGCCAATGAAGTAACACGTATGGACCCGAAACTGTTCGACATCGTGTACAAGATCAAGGAAAAACTGAACTACAACGGTGAGATCGAGATTATCTCCGGATACCGCTCTCCCAAGACCAACGCCAAGCTCCGCGCAGCTGGCCGTGGTGTGGCGCGACGCAGCTACCACACCCGAGGCATGGCACTGGATATCCGCATGCCGGGTGTCGCCCTGTCTAAAGTGCGCAAAGCGGCGCTCGACCTGAAAGCAGGTGGCGTGGGTTACTATCCGAAGAGTAACTTCGTACACGTAGACACCGGCCCGGTTCGTCGCTGGTAAGCGGCTGACCGCGCCCACCCCCGGAACTGACCGGGAAACAAAAAACCCAGGCTTTGCCTGGGTTTTTTGCGTTTCGTGTCGAGCAATTCTTTCGCCTTCACTCCTCCGGCAGGGTCACACTCACCGGGGTCATGTCTTCTTCCCGTGCTGGCACCTTGGTATCCCCGGAAATCAGCCCGAGCAGTTTTTCCACTTGCTGACGGCTGCGCTGCAATTCTGCCGGCTCCGCCAGCTCGATGGGATCTTCCATTTTCAACAGCCGCGCTTCCAGTAACCCAAAGGTCTCCGCCAGCGCCGCAGCCTGATGCTGGTCCAGCAACATGTCTGCCAGTCCGGAGCCCTCCCCCGGCAGCCAGGCCACCTGTAGATTGCGCAATATGGCCAGCAGCGCCTGTTTGGAGTTTGCCGCCAGGCCACTTTCCACATCACTTTCGGAGCTCTCTGGCACCCGTGGCAAAATTTCATCCCGCAGGAGATCTACATGGGCACTGCGAATCCACTGCAGTCGCGCAACGGGTTCACGGGCCAAATAATAGCGGGACAGGTCGTTGGCAGTGACCGGCCAGCGATTGGCCAGTTGCGACATATCTTCGCTGATGCCCTGAGTAATCAGTCGAGTCAATTCACGACGTCGATTCGACGCCTGCGCCTTGGGTTCCTCGCCCCCGCTGGACTCGGCAAACTGATCTGCGGAGCGCTCGCCAGTGGGCCCCCACAGCATAATTTCCAGGGCGTGAAAGCCGGTACTGGCTTCCTCGTGGGCGGTAAGTCGATGCTGCTTGCGTAAATTGGCCAGCGTCAGCTCAATGGCAGTGTCATTCACAATGCCACTGGTAGAGTAGCCGGGTACCGTATCCAGATAACCAGCCTGTACCGGCCAACTGTTCAGCGCCATCAGCAAGTCCTGGCCCTGCTGTTGCAGTGGTGAAGGAGCAAAGGCCACCTTGATAAACGGCAGCGCAGCGGAAAATTCACGGTGCGCATCCAGCCAGGCCAGCTTGGCGGATTCCAGGTGATCCTCCGTGGGTACCATCAGTAACTGGGTGACCGCACGATCCAGGGCCTGCGTTGCGGCTTGCGCATCAATGACCTGGGCCTGGCCAGCCTGCCAGTATTCCTCGGAGTAGGCATTGGCGGCGGCGGCATTCACCGCCTGCACCGGTGCGGCAGAAACATCCTCCTGCGCGGCGCCTGCTTCCGGCTTGCGTTCACACCCGCTCGTCGCCAGTAACAAGCCACCGAGCATTAGCGCCTGAGACAGCCGCTTTACGCCACTTGAAAGATTCTTTGCAAACATTCCCTGACAAAAACATATCCCGGGTACTGCGTTTTTTATCTGCACAAACAAACCCTAAGACCCTGTGTTTACTGTGAAATTGAACAATTCGGTGCGATGCGTTTCACCAGTCCATTGCACTGGCAAAATCTTCGTAGTCACCGCGCAGGCTGATCACTTTCCAGCCGCGGGTAAGTGCTTCCTCACGCAGCCGGCTATCGGGATCCACCGCGACGGGGAACTCTACCTGCTTTAGCAGGGGCAAATCGTTGATGGAATCACTATAAAACCACTTTTGTCCCTTGGCATACTGGGGATAAGCGTCGAGCCACTGCTGCAGACGCAACACCTTGCCCTCCTGGAAACAGGGTTGCCCCGCCACCTGGCCAGTGAACTTACCATCCACTTCTTCGGGCTCGGTGGCCAGCAGGGTATCCACCCCCAGGCGCGCGACAATCGGCTCCACCACAAAGCGGTTGGTGGCAGTGATAATCATGATGTGGTGACCGGCTGCGCGGTGCCGCTGAATCAGGGTTTCCGCGTGCGGTAGCCAGATGTCACCAATGACTTCCTGCATAAACTCGTGCTGCAGGTTCTGCAGTTGTCCGCGCGACAGCTGGGCCAACGGCTCCAGTGCAAAGGAAAGATACGCAAAAATGTCCAGGGCACCCTGCTGGTAGTCCCGGTAAAAGCGGTCGTTCTCGCTGCGGAAGCGCTCCCCGTCCACACATTCACGCTCCACCAGGAACTCGCCCCAGGCGTGGTCGCTGTCGCCACCAATCAATGTGTTGTCGAGGTCAAAAATCGCCAACTGCACAAAATTCTCCTTTATTGACTATAGGGCACTACTGGCGCCCAGGGCGCCCTGACGCAATATTTTCGCGCCAATTCAATCGCGACCAGGGCCAAACAGCGGTACCAACACCTTGTGTGGCCTTCCCTGTGCGGGGGCGGGAGAGTTTACCCTGCCGACTGTCGGGATACATCGACCGCCGTCACTGAATTGCCGTAATTCGACCGCTGTGGAACAATGCAGAACATTATGGTGCGCTGGGTGTGTTACGCCCGGACGGTTGGTCGAGATGAGTTCGGCGGCCGATTTCCGCACCGCAAAGATTGAGGACGGTATTTTGGGCGACGGCAAGCACACACCCGCCGGGCGAAAAAACCGCCGCAAACCCACCAGGTCTTCCGCGCGCAACGACCGCTCTGGCGGCAACAAGACCCAGCGCAAACCGGCGGCAGATACTGGTGCGACTTCGGACAACAGTAGCAATATCGACAGCGAGGGCTTCCGCCCGAATGTTGGCATCATTGTTCTGAATGCGCGTGGCCAGGCTCTCTGGGCACGCAGGGTAGGCGGCAAGGACGCGTGGCAATTTCCGCAGGGCGGCATCAATCCGGGCGAATCCCCGGAGCAGGCACTGTATCGGGAGCTTTACGAGGAGATTGGTCTGACCCGCAGTCAGGTCACCATGCTCGGCTGTACTCGTGGCTGGCTGCGCTACCGCCTGCCGCAGCGCTTGGTGCGGCGCCGCTCGGAACCCCTGTGTATCGGCCAAAAGCAAAAGTGGTTTTTGCTGCAAATCAACGCAGACGAAAGCAACATCAGCTTCAACAACGGTTACAAACCGGAGTTCGATCATTGGCGGTGGGTGAGTTACTGGCACCCATTGACCAAAGTGGTGACCTTCAAACGTGAGGTTTACCGGCGCGCTCTTACGGAGCTGGCGCCCACGCAAATACAATTGGAAAGACGCTGGCTCAAGCGCGACCAGTAACCCTGCCGCTGCGGGGCCCCAAGGACAAGCGGGCACCGCGCCATGAACGCGCAAGCCAGCTATGGAGACAGCCCAGGCTGACTCCACAATACGGCGAGGAAAGCCATTTTGCTCGGATCATTACGCAGTATCGTTCAGCAAGTTAATACCGCCCGAGACTTGCCCTCGGCGCTGGACATTATCGTCCGCCGCGTGCGCGACGTTATGCAAACGCGCGTGTGCTCGGTGTACCTGCGTGATAAACACTCTGGTAACTACGTACTGATGGCCACCCAGGGCCTGAATCAAGACGCGGTGGGCCAGGTGCACATGGCGCCCGGTGAAGGCCTGGTGGGCAACGTGGCCACCCGCGAGGAGCCGATTAACCTGGAACACGCGGAAGCACACCCGGCGTTCCAGTACTTCCCCGCCACCGGCGAGGAGCGATTCTCCGCCTTCCTTGGCACCCCTATTATTCACCACCGCTCTGTTCTCGGTGTGCTCGTGGTGCAGCAGGCCGAGCGCCGCCGCTTTGACGAAGGCGAAGAGGCCTTTCTTGTTACCCTGTCCGCACAGCTCGCCGGCGTTATCGCCCACGCGGAAGCCACTGGCGCCCTCGCCACCATGGGCCAGCAGCGCAATGAAGCGAAATTCAGCGGCCTTGCCGCCTCCCCGGGCATTGCCATTGGCCGCGCGCATATCGTCGCACCACCGGCCAACCTGGCAACCGTGCCCTTCGCCTGTGCCATGGATGTGGATGCGGAACTGGCCCTGTTCCAGCAGGCATTATCTGCCGCCCGCAGCGAAATTCGCGAGGTCGGCGAGCGCCTCAAGGGCGAGCTGAACAAGGAAGAGCGGGCCCTGTTCGATGCCTATATCAGCATGCTCGACGACAGTTCCATCGCGGTGGAGGTGTGCGAGCGCATTCGCCAGAAGCTGACCGCCAGCCGCGCCTGGGCGGAAGTGATGCTGGAGCATGTACGCCGCTTTGAGGCCATGTCCGACTCGTATTTCCGCGACCGAGCCGCCGACGTGCGCGATCTGGGCGCGCGGGTATTGATGCACTTGCGCCAGCAGGAGCAGAGTCAGCGCGACTACCCGAACAACACCATTCTGATCGGCGAGGAATTGACCGCCTCGGTGCTTGCGGACGTACCGCGTGAAAAACTCGCCGGGCTGGTGTCGGTCAAAGGCTCCGGCAACAGCCATGTGGCAATCCTCGCTCGCGCCATGGGAGTCCCCGCGGTGATGGGGGCACAGGATTTGCCGTGGGAGCAGATCGATGGCGTGGATATGATCGTCGACGGCTACCGCGGCAGTCTGCACCTGCAACCGGGCCCCGAATTGCGCCGCCACTACGAGGCTATCGTAGCGGAAGAGCGGGAGCTGGCGCGCAACCTGGACCACCTGGCACAACTGCCGGGAGAAACCGCCGACGGACACCGGATACGCCTGTGGGTAAACACCGGCCTGATGGCCGATGTGGTGCGCTCACTGGAACGCGGCGCCGAGGGTGTCGGCCTGTACCGCACCGAGGTGCCCTTCCTGCTGCGGGACCGCTTCCCATCCGAAGAAGAACAGCGCGAGATATACCGGGAGCAGCTGGAAGCCTTCGCCCCGCGCCCGGTGACCATGCGCACCCTGGATATCGGCGGCGACAAGGCCCTCACCTACTTCCCGATCGAGGAGACCAACCCCTTCCTCGGCTGGCGCGGTATTCGGGTAACGCTGGACCACCCGGAAATTTTCCTCGGGCAGGTGCGCGCCATGATGAAGGCGAGCCTCGGGCTGGATAACCTGCGCATCATGTTGCCCATGGTGACCGGGGTCAGCGAAGTGGAAGCGGCACGCAAGCTGGTGGACCGCGCCTACGATGAGCTGCTGGACGAGGGCTACGCCATCAAGCGGCCCCCACTGGGGATCATGATTGAAGTCCCCTCGGCGGTTTACCAGTGCCGCGAGCTGTCCAAGCGGGTCGACTTTATGTCGGTGGGCAGCAACGACCTGACCCAGTACCTGCTGGCGGTGGATCGCAACAATAGCCGGGTGGCGAGTATCTATCACAGTCTGCACCCCTCGGTACTGCAGGCACTGCTACAGGTGGTTACCGCCTGTCACGAGACGAGTACCAAGGTGGGCATTTGTGGTGAGCTGGCGGGATCGCCGGGCGGTGCGCTGCTGTTGGTGGCCATGGGCTACGATGTGCTGTCGATGAATGCGACCAACTTGCCACGGGTCAAGGCCGCCCTGCGCGAGGTCAACAAATCCGATCTGGACCGCTTGCTGCAGCAGGTACTGAAAATGGAGAGCCCGGAGCAGATCGAAGAAAAGCTTCAAGGCTATTTGCAGGATCTTGGCATTGGTGGATTGATGCAGCCACAGCAGACGGAAACCAGCTCCGACTCCTGACCTGCTCTGCCACCCACCCTACCCTTGCAAAGGCTAGCGAACAGGACAAACAAAAACGCCGGGCAATGCCCGGCGTTTTCGCATCAGCAAACAGGCAATTAGCCCTCTTCGCTTTCTGCCTTATATGCATCCGCATCCAGCAGTTTTTCCAGCTCGCCTTCGTCGCTGGGCTTCACTTTAAAGAACCAGCCATCGTCGTAGGGGCTGGAGTTAACCGTCTCCGGCTCATCTTCCAGTGCTTCGTTGATCGCCACAACTTCACCGGAAATCGGTGCGTAGATATCGCTGGCCGCTTTCACAGACTCAACCACGCCCGCCTCTTCGCCGGCAGACAGGGTCTGGCCAACTTCCGGGGTTTCTACGTAGACCACATCACCCAGCGCATCCTGGGCGTGATCGCTAATACCGACGGTTACGGTGCCGTCTTCTTCCAACCGCGCCCACTCGTGGCTGGAGGCGTACTTCAGTTCGTTGCGAATCTCGCTCATGGGTTCTTCCCTCAAATAAGCTCAAAAAAAGCGATAAACAGTGTATTCATCAAATATTGCATCGGCGCCCGACACGCTTATACCAGCGGTTTGCCGTTGCGCACAAAACTCGGCTTCACTACCCGCACCGGCACCAGCTTGTTACGGATTTCTACCTGCGCGGTATCGCCAACACTCACCGGTACGCGGGCCATGGCGATTGAGAAGCCCAGAGTGGGTGAGAAAGTTCCGCTGGTGATGATACCGCGGCGATCCGAATCGTCCACCACAACCTTCTGTCCGGCACGCAAAACACCACGGCCATCGAGCACCAGGCCAACCAGTTTATGTTCCACGCCCGCGGCTTTTTCCTGCGCCAGGGCTTCACGGCCGATAAACTGGCGGTCTTCCGGCTCCCACACAATGGTCCAGGCCATGTTGGCCTGCAGCGGCGAGGTGTTGTCATCCATCTCGTTACCGTACAGGTTCATACCCGCCTCGAGACGCAGGGTATCCCGGGCACCGAGACCGCAGGGGGCAACCCCCGCATCTGCCAGCGCCTGCCAGAAACCGGGCGCATCTTCGTTATTGAGCATGATCTCGAGGCCGTCCTCACCGGTGTAGCCGGTGCGGGCGATAAACCAGTCGCCACGGGCGAAACTGTTGAATACCTTCAGGCCGGAGATGGCTGCGGTCCAGTCAATCCCCATCACCTCTTTGACCTTCTCGATTGCCTGCGGGCCCTGGATGGCCACCATCGCCAGGTGCGGGCGCTCGGTCAGGGTGACATCAAATGCCTTGGCCTGCTCATTCATCCACGCCAGGTCTTTTTCCCGAGTGGCGCAATTAACCACCACGCGATAACCGGGGTCACGCAGGTATACGATCAGATCGTCCACTACCCCACCCTTCGGGTTAAGCATGCCGGTATAGAGAGCCTTGCCGGGGTTGCCGTCCAGCTTGGCCACATCATTGGCGAGCAAGCTACGCAGGTAGTCGCGGGCACCGGCACCATCCACATCTACGACGGTCATATGGGAGACATCAAACATGCCCGCGTCTTGACGCACCTTGTGGTGCTCTTCCAGCTGCGAGCCATAGTGCAGCGGCATGTCCCAGCCACCAAAGTCCACCATTTTGCCGCCCATGGCGACGTGGGCATCGTAGAGCGCGGTTTTATTTCCCATTCTGTGCAGAATCCCCAATCGAGTGTTTGCCTTGCAAATGATTGCCAGCTGGCACCGGGCAAACCCGGTAGCGGTGCCGTTTTCCGGAAGGACTGACGCGGGCAATCGATAAAGCGGCGTATTCTACCGGCGGCAGAGCGGCAGATACCAGATGCCAATACTCTGCAAAGACTAGCAGCCGCAGTGAAAAATATTATTTGCCAACGCCGTTGGAGGGTATTGCCAGGAGGTTGCGTGCGTTTAAGCCAGCGTCCATCTGTGAAAAGTCCGGCAGCCAGGATGCGAGCGACACCACAATAGGCGGCACGCTATATAAATATGCGAAAAAAGAACTTTTGGTACTAAGTCGTTTGCAGTAGTTTTACCCGTCATCTGATTAGAACAACACGTCTCCGCTATGGATTGGTCCGGCTGGTTTTCCCTTTTTCTTGTGTTTGCCGTATTGGCCACCCTCATCTTCACCCGCGTGCACGCGTATCTGGTGATGATGGCAGCGCTCACCCTGTTGAGTGCCAGCGGCATTCTCACCCCCATCGAGGCCCTGTCCGGGTTCAGCAATAGCGGCCTGATCACCGTAGCTGCCATGTTCGTCGTCGCCACCGGCATCCACGCCTCCGGCGGTATCGATATGCTGGTGAAACACGTGCTTGGACGCCCCAAAGGCACGCGCTCTGCCATGCTGCGCGTATTCGCACCGGTGGTGGCGCTTTCCGGCTATTTGAACAATACCCCGGTGGTCGCCACCATGATCCCGGCCCTGAACGCCTGGGCCAAACGTATTGATATCGCGCCTTCCAAACTGATGATCCCGCTCAGTTACGGCGCCATCCTCGGCGGCACCCTCACCCTGATCGGCACCAGCACCAATCTGGTGGTTAACGGCCAATACCAGGCAATCACCGGCAACGAAGGCTTCTCGCTATTTTCCATCGCCGCGGTGGGTCTGCCGGCTGCGCTGGTTGGCGTGGCATTTATGCTGATCTTTTTTCCCCGCTGGCTGCCGGACCGCCGCGAAAAAACCCCGTTCGGCAACTTGCGCGAATTCACCCTGGAAGTTGCGATCGATAGCAATGGACCGCTGGTAGGCCAGACAGTGGAAGATGCGGGTCTGCGCGGATTGCGCCGGGTATACCTGGTAGAAATTGAGCGGGACAACCATGTGATTACCCCGGTGCGCTCGGAAGAAAAGCTCCGCGGCGGTGATCGCCTGGTATTTGCCGGTGATACCGAGGCCATTTCCGACCTGCTGCGTATGCGCGGTATCGTGCCTTCCGATCACGATCACGAAGAGGCCGCACTGGACACCGGTTTCGAAGAGCGCCGGCTGGTGGAAGTGGTAGTATCGCCGCACTGTGATGTGGTTGGTACCAGTATCCGCGATGCCCAGTTCCGCAAGCGTTACGGCGCCGCCGTGCTCGCGGTAGCGCGACAGGGGGAGCGCGTGTCCGGCAACCTGGGTAGCACTAAGTTGATGGCCGGTGACACCCTACTATTGGAGGCCCGCCCGGGCTTTGTGTTGCGCCAGCGCTACAGCAAAGACTTCCTGCTGATCAACGATCTGGAAGCGGAAAGCCCCCGGCATGAAAAAGGGCTCACCGCCTGGCTGATACTGATCGCCATCGTGCTGGCGGCCGGCTCGGGCCTGATCAGCATGCTGAACGCCTCTTTGATCGGCGCCGGTGCCATGCTCATCACCCGCTGCTGCTCGGTAAACCAGGCGCAAAAAAGTCTCGATTTACCGGTACTGATCACCATTGCCGCTTCCTTCGCCCTGGGCGTCGCACTGCAGAAAACCGGCGTTGCCGCGGTATTAGCGGAAGGGGTGATTTCGCTCTCTTATGGTCACCCCTGGCTGATGCTGATCCTGGTGTACCTGTGCGTATCCCTGCTTACGGAAATGGTGACCAATAATGCGGCGGCGATCATCATGGTACCGATCGTGCTGCAGATTACCGCCAGCGCCGGCCTGAATCCGGAACCATTTATGTTTGCGGTGATGATGGCGGCCTCTGCGAGTTTCGCCACGCCACTGGGCTACCAGACCAACCTGATGGTGTACGGCCCCGGGGGTTACCGCTTCTCCGACTACCTGAAAGTGGGCATCCCCATGAACTTGCTGGTGGGTACCGTAACTATCCTCATTCTGCTGACCAACTGGAATCTGGTACTAGGTTAAGACGGCTATTTGCCGTCTTCCTTCCCCGCAGCCTCATCCTCGCCCGCGGTTCCCTCTTTTTTCTCCAGCAGCTCATCCACGTCGGACTTCACCTGCTCGCGGAGCTTGTCTTGTGGATCGGGGCCTTCCTGTTGCCGGCTCGCGTCCTCATCCACACGCAGGCCGTGTCGCTTGGCACGGATGCGCCACAAGCGTTTTGCCACCTCCTGACGGTCCGGGGTTTTGTCTGCCTCATCAACAATCTCTTCACCCAGCAAGGTCTCGAGAATATCTTCCAGAGCGACCAGCCCCTCGAGACTGCCGTATTCATCCACCACCGCGCTAATCTGCACCCGGCGCGACAGCATCTTGTGGAAAACCTGATAGATGGCCGCAGTCTCCGGCACCATCAACAAATCCCGGCGCAGGCTGCGCAACGGGGTATCGCCTTCGTCTCGCGCATAGGCCAGCAGCAGGTCCTGCTTGAGCACAAAGCCCACCACAAAATCCGCATCATCCTGTTCATACACGGGAATACGGGAGAAGCGGCTCTTCTCTACCTGCTCGTAAGCTTCCGCCACCGTCATATCCTGGGAAAGGGAAAACACCACGGTACGTGGCGTCATAACCTCACGCACGGTGTGATCACGCAGGGTAAAAAACAGGTTGTGCAAGATGCTGGACTCTTGTCGCTCCAACTGCCCTTCCGCCTCACCAATTTCCGCCATTACCGCAAACTCTTCGCGGCTGAAACCGGTCAACGTAGTGCCATGTGCCAACCCTTTGGTAAGCCATTCGGAGAGCCACACAAACGGCTTCAGCAGAATCACCAGATAACGCAGTACATACGCCGTAGTCGGAGCAAGCTTACGCCAGTACACCGCACCAAGGGTTTTCGGGATAATTTCAGAAAACACCAGAATCAGCAGGGTAAGGATCGCCGAGGCGATAGCCAGATACTGGTTGCCGAATACTGCCGCCGCCTGGGCACCGGCGCCCGCCGCACCCACCGTGTGCGCAACGGTATTCAAAGTAAGAATCGCCGCGAGGGGCGCGTTGATATCGTCTTTCAGCTGCCCCAGTAATTTGCCGGAGCGGTGCCCCTCTCGCTCCAACAGGCGGATATAAGGGCGGGTCACACTGAGAATTACCGACTCTGCAATGGAGCACAGAAAAGAGAATCCCAGCGCGACGAGAACATAAACTATCAGTAATAACATAAGCGATCAGAAAGACTTTCGACTTGTATTTATTTGGGGGCTTTGTGATTGCGCGGGCTTTGCAAAATACCGCTGCGCGCCACCGCCCAGACAAAACAGTATCCCAAGCAAAAGGCCCGCGGCAAATCCCCCTGCGTGCGCCGCATTGGCAATGCCACCGGGGATAAAATAATCCACCAGCCCTGTCATACACACCAGCAACCACACCACCGCCAACCAGATTAAAGCCGCAGGCACATCGCGCCACTGGGGCTGCCAGCGCTGGATCACCAGCGTCGCACCGATCAGGGCGTAAACCACTCCGGACATGCCGCCGAACAAAACATTAGGCGACCAGGCATACTGGGCAATATTTGCCGCGGGAGCACTGATCAACACGAGTAATGCAAACCACAGTGATCCCGCACGCGCCTCCAGCGAACGCCCGACGATCCAGACACCCAGACTATTAAATAATGCATGAAGCAGGGAAAAATGAATCATCGCCGGCGTCCACAATCGCCAGAATTCGCCCTGGGACAACTGCTGGCTCAATATCGAACCCGGCAAATTAAAGTCGCCCTGCTGCTCCGGGTATATCGCCAGAGGGGCCTCCAAGCCTTTGTACCGCATAAACCAACCGATAAAACACAGGGCGATCAGCAACAGAGATACCGGCGTCTGCTGCAGCGGCCACTGCGGAATCGCCGATACAGGTTCAGCTCTTTCCGATTTTTTCGCACTTGCCTCGGTGGCAGATTGTGCGACCGCAGCCTCACCATCTACATCACTATTCACACCGCCTGTTTCACTCTGCACTTCAGAAGGATCGTGAACCTGCACCTCAATCCGAGCCAGGTCCACACTACCCTCCTGCCAGCGCGCGAATAATTCACGCAGTGGCTCCACCAACTGCGGCACCAGACTGGCGACCACCTGCGCATTATTTTCTTCACTGATACGCACAGGTAAGTCGTGGCGACGAATAAATTCCGCGAGCGGAGAAAGGTCTCTGCCCAAAGGGAACTCACAAATGGTAATCCACTGATTCAAACGGCAATCCTTATTCAATCAACGTGCATTAAGGTCCAATAAAAAACGCGGCAAATTTGCCGCGTTTTGTTACTGTGCTCCGTGCTGTTGTGCACATCCTAAACCGACATTGCGCGCATAATAATACGCTTTTTCAGCATCGGGCTGGCATCGACCATACTGAGTCCGGTATTGCGCAACCAGCGCCAGTGCAGATCGCCCGCACCAAACAGCGATTTAAATGCACTCATGGCCTTGAGAGTCGATGCATTTTCACCGCGACGACGACGCTGATAGCGCGACAACACTGATGTATGTGCGGGGGAGATGCCCCGCTTCAGCGCGCGCTCGACTTCTTCCGCCAGCACCTGCGCATCCATCAGCCCGAGATTAGCCCCCTGCCCGGCCAGCGGGTGAATACTGTGTGCGGCGTCGCCTATCAGCGCGGCGCCTGGACCGAAGTAGGACTCGGCGTGGCGCGCACGCAGTGCAAAAGAAAAGCGCTCACTCACCGACTCAATAGCACCGAGACGACTTTCAATGGCCTTCTCAAGATTTAACGCAAACGCTTTGTCATCCAGCATCACCAGCTCGCGCGCGAGATCATCGTCCGCAGACCAGACCACCGCACAGTGCTTATCGTCGCCCAGGCCCGCAAGCGGCAACATTGCCACCGGACCGGTATCCAGAAAACGTTGCCAGGCAGTGTGTTGGTGAGACTGTTCACAGCGCGCCACACAGACCAATGCGGTCTGACGATAATCTACATCCCGCGTGCGGATACGCAACAGGTCACGCACGCGCGAACGGGCACCGTCGGCGCCAACCAACAAGCGCGTGGTGTACACCGGGGCCTGCTCATCCAGACCATCGATCATTTCGCGATTGGGACTGCGCGCCTGTAAGTGCCACAAACCGCAATCCCGCCACCAGCTTTCCAATTTAAAGCCGGTTTCCATACTCACGTTAGGCAACTCTTCAATGCGCGCGCGCAACGCTGCCAGGATCACATTGTTTTCCACAATGTGCCCGAGGTTGGGCAGTTTCACATCCCGGCAATCGAAATAGACCGAGCCGGTACCCTCTGCATCCCACACCCGCATCTGGGTGTAAGGGCATTCGCGCTCACCTTCGATGCGCTGCCAGGCACCGGTCTCTTCCAGGAGCTTGCGGGAAGCCTCGGTCAATGCCACTACCCGTGCATCGTAGGCATCCGGGCGTACCGGCGGCTCCACGGTTGACGCCTCCAACAGCGAAATGCGCAATTGCGGGCAGCGCACAGCCAGCAGAGCCGCCTGCGCCATCCCCACCATACCGCCACCAACGATGGTCACATCCATTCGCTGTCTGTTCATAGGCAGTGTGTCTCCGGACAAGAATTTTTGAGAGGAGTGGGCGACCCGATACGTTGCGGGACCGCCGCAGAAATCCGAACTGTTATAGTGTGCTTATCGTGCAATCCCAGCCGCTTGCCGGGCAAAAGCAGCCCGAGCGGTCGGAGCCAGGGCCAGTCCCAGCAAGCCCAGCTGGCGCAAACCACTGACCAACAGGTTACGGGATGCAAATAATGACGGGACCTTGTCGCTGAAACCGATGGTAAGCATCTGATCCTGTTGGCGCTCACGCCAAAAATGCTGCATTAATTCTAGCTCGCCAGGGCCACTTTGCGCGAAGTTCGCGCCTTTTGCCGCCATTTCCCGCCCAATAATTCGCGCCAGGCTGTCACAGTCGCGCAGGGTGAGATTGAAGCCCTGCCCCGCAACCGGGTGCAGAAAATGCGCGCTATTGCCCACCAGCGCCACCCCGCGGCGCACCTGTTCACGCGCCAGCGATAGGGTCAGCGGATAACTGTGCACCTTGCCCGCACGCACGATACGCCCCGCGCGCCAGCCAAAACTATCTTGCAGACGCTGCAAAAACTCGGCTTCAGGCAGGCCCGCAAGCTCCTGCTCACTGCCATTTTCACAAGTCCACACCAACGCTGCGCGATGCATACCATCGCGCTTGGGCAGCGGCAGCAAGGCCATGGGACCGCGGTCGGTGAAGCGCTCATAGGCCACCCCGTTATGATCACGCTGCAGCCCCACAGTAGTAACCAGCGCATGCTGCTGGTAATCGACCTTCTCGGTGGCAATACCCAACTGGCGGCACAACGCTGAATCCGCGCCGTCGGCCACCACCAGCAGGCGGGTATCCAGGTAGACCAGCTGCGTTTCACATTGCACCTCAAGGTGGGCCCCCTGCGGATGCATCTCCACCTTTGCAACCTCGGCCGGCGCCCACACATCTACCGCGGATTCTGCCAGGGCGCGATACAGCATCGGCCCCAGGGCCGCGTTTTCTATTACCGCGCCGAGCATGCCAGCAAAGCTTGCATCCGCCTCCCGCTGCGCCTGCAAACTGGCGCCCAGGCTGTGCCCACGATCTGACACCTGAACCCGGTGGATCGGCGCGGCGAACTTCTGCAGTTCAGACCAAAGTCCCAGCTCGTCAAAAATTCGCAAGCTACCCGCGGCAATGGCGGTAGCGCGGGTATCGAAGCTGGGTAATTTGAGCTCGCCCGCTTCGATAGCGATCGACTGGCGCTCGAGCAAAGTAACTTTGAGTCCCGGGCAATGCTGTGCCAACAGCAATGCCAGGCTGGCCCCGGCCATGCCGCCACCGACAATGGCAACGTCGGTCATTTGCTTGTTGGCCATTTGTTTTTCGGTCATAGCAGGGCCTCCTGAATCAAATCACCGGCGCCCATAAGGTGTTCGATATCGGCAATGGCTTTTGGCGCACCGGCAGACAGAATTTTGCAGCCCTCTTTCGTCAGCGCTACGTCGTCTTCAATGCGAATACCAATGCCGCGGAATTTTTCCGCCACCGACGTTTCGTCCGCACCGATGTAAATACCGGGCTCCACCGTCATCGCCATCCCGACTTCCAGCTGTCGCCACTGTCCGTGCACCTTGTAGTCACCCACATCGTGCACGTCCATGCCCAGCCAATGGCCGACCCTATGCATGTAAAATTTTCGGTAAGCTCCGGACTCAATCAGTCCGTCAATATCGCCCCGCAACAGCCCCAGGTCTTTTAATCCCTGCACAATAACTTCGACACTGGCGAGGTGCGGTTGATCCCAATCATGTCCCGGGCGAATTTTTTCAATCGCCGCCTCCTGGCTCGCGAGCACAATTTCATACACCGCTTTTTGCGGACCGCTGAAACGGCCACTGACCGGAATGGTGCGGGTAATATCGGCGGCATAGCCGCGATACTCACAGCCGGCATCAATCAATACCAGATCGCCTTTTTTCAACTGCGCGTTATTGGCGATGTAATGCATCACCAGGGCATTGCGACCGCCGCCCACAATACTCGGATAGGCCGGTTCCCGGGCGCCTTCGGTGGCAAAGGTATGCAGTAATTCCGCCTCCAGCTGGTACTCGTAAATCCCGGGGCGGCAGGCCTGCATCGCTCGACGGTGCCCTGCAGCGCTGATCTCGGCCGCGCGCGTCATCAGGCGAATCTCCGCAGCGCTTTTGAACAGGCGCAAATCGTGCAGTAGTGGGTCGAGGCTGACCATCTGTGGCGCGCCACTACTGCCAGGCGCTTCGTCGATCGCCTGCAGATAAGTCTGCAAGCGCCGGTCCAGCTGCGGATAACGCCCCATGGTGTAACAGATAAACTCGCGCCCCTCGAGTAGGCCGGGAAGAATATCGTCGAGATCGCCGATCGGGAATGCATCGCACAGGCCGCAGTGCTCCGCCGCCTGCTCCGGCCCAAGACGCGGGCCATCCCACATTTCCTTGTCCGCATCGCGCTCGCGACAGAACAGCACAGACTCACCCTGCGCACGCCCCGGCACCAAAACCAGCAGTGATTCCGGCTCGCTAAAACCACTCAGATAGAGAAAATCACTGTCCTGACGAAACGGGAAGTAGGTATCGCGGGAGCGCAGCTGTTCCCGTGCAGCAGGCACAATGGCGACACTGTTTTCCGGCAGCGCATCCACCAAACGCTGGCGGCGACGGGCGTATTCGGCTTTCGAGATATTCATTGAAGATGCGAACGGTCAGATATCAATGCAGGGTTGGGCCGGCAGGCTTTTTCGCCGCCGCTGCGGAATCAGCCCCCGCTGCATTATTACATTCCACAAAAATATTCAGCGCAGCCATACGCACATATTCCTGCACTTCAAACAGCTGACGCTCCTGCTCCATATCATTTTCCATCCCTTCGGCATCCAGCTGGGCAATTTCTGCCATATCTTTCAATGCTTCACTGCTGGTAGGTAAGAGCTTTTCGCTGTACTTGCCCACCCCAAAGCCATGCAGAAAACCTTCACACCAAAGACACAGGGTCTGGCCACGCTCCGCCAGTTCGTCGCTGTCACTGAGCAGTGGCTCAAACGTAAAATCCTTTTCGGAAAAATCGTCGAGACTTTTCTTCGCCAATGCCTGTACGTCACTGTTCAGCTCTGCAGGTACCGCTTCCAGATCAAGAAAAACACCGGCTTCTTTCTGCCAACGCGCCGCATCAGGGCGCGCCCCGGCGGCGAGCAACCCGCAGATAAACCCGTGTAACTCACTCGGGCCTACCTTGCCTCCCGCCGCGACAATCTGATTGGCCAGGTCATCAAACGACAACTTTTTTGCGGACATACATTCTCCAAAAACAAAGACATTACGCGTGGGCCTGCGGCCACCACAAAGCGGATGTGCCACCTTCCTCCCCCGCCGCGCTTGCTTAGCCAATGCCGGCCACGGAGAGTAAAAAATTTGCGCTAGCGCCGGGAATTGACCGACCGCACGTGAAATAATCTTCGACAGAAATTCAAATGTGCGAATAAATCGCCAATCTGGCGAAATAATAGCTAATTCACTACCCCGGCGGACAATCGTGCGGGCACACGGCTATTGCAGGTAATTGACCCTAAAATATACCGGCAATATAGTAGCGGAATACCCCGGCTTGCGCAGGTCATTGGAGCAGGCGGCGCACACGATACGCAGGAATTATGGACAAAGTACAGGCGTTAGAACTCAAGCTGGATACGCTGATTCAACAGTATCAGCAGCTGGCGGCCGATAATCAGGTCCTGCGCGAGCAGGAAGGCCTGTGGCAACAAGAGCGCCAACGGTTAATTAAGAACAACGAAATTGCCCGCAGCCGTGTTGAAACCATTATCAACCGCCTGAAGGGTATTAACCCTGATGGCTGAGACCAGAATACTGGCAGCAAGAGTCAAATCGCCCGAGCCCTGATGATCCATGAGCAGTAATACCAACCAATCCGCCACAGTCGCAGTAACCATACTCGACAAAGAGTACCGGGTTGCCTGCTCCGAAGAAGAGCAGGCTGGCTTGCAGGCGTCTGCGAAACTGCTCAATGAGCGCATGGCAAAAATTCGCAACAGCGGCTCTGTGATCGGCGCCGAGCGCATTGCGGTGATGGCCGCACTCAACATTGCGCACGAATTGCTTCAGGCCAAAGCCGGTCTCGCCCGTCAGCCAGTGGAAGAGCAGATGCTCGACCGGTTGCACGAAAAAGTTCAGGCCGCACTGAACAAGTTCGACAATAATTAACGTTTTATTTATTCCCCCGCCCTTTCTTCCCGCACAAACTTGACTAGCGCAAAAAAGACCGTTTTGGCGCGAAAGTGCGTTTAGCCAAGACCACCCACAAGAGGTATACTGCTTACACGCCCTGAAGTGTTGGCCAGTTGACTATGTCCTGAGCCGATAATTCTACCCTGGAGGTTTCCAGCGGGTGTTGGTGTGCAAGTCCGCCACGTAGCGGAAAGCCTTATACATCCCGGGGACCGCCACCTTGAGCCTTACGGTTCAAGGCTATGTCTTCAGCCGCATTTCGGGGCTCTTAATTCCCATCTCGCGCTTTCGCTGCGAAAGGTAGTGGAAGACGCATACCAGCCAGTCCATGCCAAATTCTCCCGCGCCTCCAAACAAGCACCAACTGCGCAAACGGATACGAGCTGCGCGCCGCGCACTCAACCCCAACCAGCAGCGACTCGCCAGCCGGCACTTGTGCCTGCGACTGGCACGCAGCCCGGAGCTAAAGCGCGCACGGCATATCGGCATCTACTGGCCGATGGACGGCGAGATAGACCCGCGCGCGCTGCAAGTACGCTTCCCGGATAAACAGTTTTACCTGCCCGCCCTGCCGCGCCCCGGGCGCAATACCATGACGTTTCTGCGCTGGCACGGAGCCTCGTTACGCTACCGCAACCGCTACGGTATTCCGGAACCGGCCTTCAGTCGCAGCGAAGTGCGCAAGCCGCAGAAGCTGGATATCGTGTTGGTGCCACTGGTGGCTTTTGATCCCAGCGGTGCGCGCCTCGGTATGGGCGCGGGCTATTACGACCGAACTTTTGCGTTCAAGCATGTACGACCGGGCAGTGGCCCACAGCTGGTGGGCGTGGCGCACCAGCTGCAATGCGTAGAAAAGCTGACAATGGAAAGCTGGGATATTCCGCTCGCCCTGGTGGCGACCGATGCTCGGCTGTATCGCTGCGGCTAGCGCGCCCAGATGCTGAGGACATAAAAAAAGCCGGGCCCCGAAACGGGGCCCGGCTTTTTTGGGCATCTAGCCTGCGGACGCAAGGGTCAGCGAGTGACCACACCTTGCTGAAGGGCTGCCGGGGCTTGTGCTTCCTCTTCATCGGAAGAGAACACCTCGGTCAGACCGCTGCTGCTCAGCAGTACGCCCGCAACAAAGACAACTACCGCGAGTGTCATTGCGTCGGGTTTCATGGGGACCATCCTGTAAGATCTAAATTTTTTGTTGTTTTCGCTATCTTTTTACATCTGGCGATCTCCGCCGCCAGTGGTTATCCGGCCCGCTAAGGTGAGAAAAACCCAGCCAGCGGTGCCAAATACCGATCAAAAGATACTCGATCAGTGGCCAAATAGTAACCCGTCAACAACTTTTTTTTGAGATTCCCCTCACAGTTTGCAAATTGCAAGTTCGACAGATCCGAATCTGTGCACTACTCGCCGCAAGATTTGCCTACAAAGCCCGTTATTGCTCAATCCCGCTGTGCCAGGAAGAAGCGGTAGGCCGGGTTCTCAGTTTCGTCCCAGAAGGGATAGTGCAGCTGATCCAACAGGGCATTCAGTTCCGGACGCTCGGCCTCGGCAACCTCCAGCCCCACCAGCACGCGACCATAGGCCGCGCCGTGGTTGCGGTAGTGGAACAGGGTGATGTTCCAGCGGCCCGCCAGCTGCTCGAGGAAGTTGCGCAGGGCACCGGGGCGCTCGGGGAACTCGAAGCGATATACCACCTCGTTGCTGACACCGGGCGCTCGCCCACCCACCAGATGGCGAATATGCAGCTTGGCCATCTCGTTGTCGGTAAGGTCGGTGACCTGATAGCCAGATTTCTCCAGATTAGCCACCAGCTGCGCGCGATCCGCGTCGGTGGATACCTGGATGCCCACAAAGATATGCGCCTCGCCGGAGTTGGCGTAGCGATAGTTAAATTCAGTGATCGAACGGTCGCCCAGATCGCGACAGAACTGCAGGTAACTGCCGGCCTTTTCCGGGATAGTCACCGCCAGTACCGCTTCGCGCTTCTCTCCGATTTCGGTGCGCTCGCTGATATAGCGCAGTCGGTCGAAATTGGTATTGGCGCCACTGCACACGGTGGCAAGTGCCTGGTTTTGCTCGCCACTCTGCTCCGCGTACTTCTTCAGCCCCGCAAGGCCGACGGCACCGGCGGGCTCGGCAATCGAGCGGGTGTCTTCGAAGATATCCTTGATCGCCGCACAGATCTCGTCGGTAGATACAGTGATGACGCCATCGATGGTCTCGCGCAGCACCCGGTAGGTTTCCTCACCGATCTGGGCAACCGCCACACCATCGGCGAACAAACCCACCTGCGGCAGGCGTCCCTCGCGATGGCCCTCGTCCATGGCCAGCTTCAAGCAGGCCGCATCTTCCGGCTCCACCGCATAGACCTTGATCTCCGGGCGCACATACTTGATGTAGGCCGCCATGCCCGCCGCAAGGCCACCCCCACCCACCGGGATAAACACCGCATCCAGATTACCCGGGCGCTGGCGCAACAACTCCATCGCCACGGTGCCCTGGCCGGCAATGACGTCAGGGTCGTCGTAAGGGTGGATAAACACCAGTCCGCGCTCGTCTACCAGCGCCCTGGCGTGGGCGGCCGCCTCGTCAAAGGTATCCCCGTGCAGCACGACTTCCGCGCCGCGCATACGCACCGCGTTGACCTTAATCGCCGGCGTGGTGGACGGCATCACAATGGTGGCGCGCACCCCCAACTGCTGCGCACCCAGCGCCAGCCCCTGTGCGTGGTTGCCGGCCGACGCGCAAATCACGCCCTTGGCGCGTTGCTCCGCAGGCAGCTGCAGCAGTTTGTTATAGGCGCCGCGGATCTTGAACGAGAACACCGGTTGCAGGTCTTCGCGCTTCAGCAGAACACGGTTGCCAAGGCGATGAGAGAGCTGACGCATCGGCTCCAGTGGAGTTTCGATGGCGACATCGTAAATACGCGCGTCTAAAATGCGCTTGATATAGGACTTGGGCATGACAGAAATCGGCAGCCAGTAGGTGTTTGCAAGCCCGCCAGTCTAATCTCTATACAGCAGCAAAGCCACCAAAAAGCCATTTTTGCGCACGGAAATTTTCATTTTCAGGCGCATGGATGGCAATAATTGCACAAGGACGCATAATTCCTCATGAATCAGGATCAACTGAAACAGGCCGTCGCGCGCGCCGCCGTGGAATACATCACCCCCATGCTCGACTCCGACACCATCGTCGGCGTGGGTACCGGCTCCACTGCCAACTACTTCATCGACTATCTGGCGGAGAAAAAGGGCCTGTTCGACGGCACCGTGGCCAGCTCCGAGGCCTCCGCCGAGCGACTGCAGTCCCACGGTATTCCGGTGTACGACCTGAACGCGGTGGACGGCATCCGGGTCTACGTGGACGGCGCCGATGAAACCAACCCGCTGCTGCAACTGATCAAGGGTGGTGGCGCGGCCCTGACCCGCGAAAAAATTGTCGCCGCCTGCTCCGAGGAATTCGTATGTATAGCCGACGAGAGCAAATGGGTGGAGGTGCTGGGCAACTTCCCGCTGCCGGTGGAAGTGATCCCCATGGCGCGCTCTTATGTCGCGCGGGAAATCGTCAAGCTGGGCGGTGATCCCGTTTACCGCGAGGGTGTGACCACCGACAACGGCAATGTCATCCTCGACGTACACAATATGCAGATTGCCAAACCCCTGGCACTGGAAGACGCCCTCAACAACATCACCGGCGTTGTAACCAACGGCTTGTTCGCTGCGCGCCCGGCCGATATCCTGCTTTTAGGGACTGCCGACGGCGTGAAGACGGTGAAGTCCAAAGTCTAAATTCGTATTAACGAGCCCGCGATCGACAGCAATGACCCACAAGAATAAGAAACGTGCATTGGCACTGCTCGTGCTGCCAGCCCTGCTGGCAACCGGCTGTGCCACCACCCCGCCCAGTAACACCGACAATCTGTGTGAGATTTTCCGTGAGAAAGACGGCTGGTATCAGGATGCCGCGAAATCCGCGCGCAAGTGGAACACGCCCATCGCCACCATGATGGCAACACTGCACCAGGAATCGCGCTTTGTGCACGATGCCAAACCGCCGCGCAGCAAAATCCTGTGGATCATTCCCGGCCCGCGCCCCTCGGATGCCTATGGATATTCACAGGCGTTGGGAACTACCTGGCGCGGCTACCAGCGCGCCACCGGTAGCTATGGCGCAGACCGCGACGACTTTGGCGATGCCATCGATTTTGTCGGCTGGTACCACAATACCAGCCAGCGCCAGTGCAACATCCGCTCCAACGATACCTACCACCTGTACCTCGCCTACCACGAGGGTCAGGGCGGGTTTAACCGCCGCACCTACCGCAACAAGCAATGGCTAAAAAATGTGGCGCAAAAGGTATCTGCGCGCTCACAAACCTATCAGCGACAACTCAATAGCTGCGAAGCCTCGTTGAAGAAGCGGAAAAAATTCCTCGGCCTGTTCTGAGCCAATCATTCGACGCGTCGACAAATTCGGTAGGCCGCACACTAAGTGGCGCCGGATTTGCTGAGAGCGCCCGAATAGCAACTACCCTTTGCAGACAGTGCTTTGCCCCTTTGGTTGCCCCTGTGTCTGCGCTTTTGCTACCGTCTGATCAAGGCTCTGTCGCCCTCACCCGACGCTGGGCGTGCGAACCCGCACAGATGCGTTGCGTTCGATAACCCATTGCATTCGAAAACCCATAGCATTCGAAAACCAGAGGTGCTTATGAAGCCGTCCGCCATTTATTCCCTTGCCCTCGCCCTGGCACTCGCCGTTTCCAGCGCCTTTGCGGAAACCGCGGTGTCCGACGCACAGCTGCAGAAATTTGCCGATGCCTACCGCTCAATCGTGACCCTGAGCCAGGAATACGCGCCGAAAATCAAAGCCGCAGCCGATGCCGCTGCCGCGGAAGCCATCAATGTGGAAGCGCAGGGAAAAATGCTCGCCGCAGTGAAAAGCGCGGGCCTAAGCAAGGAAGAGTATCAGGGCATTGCCACCCAGCTGCGCGAGAATCCGGAACTGCTGAAGAAGGTCAACGCCATCTTGCAAAAGGCCGCCGCGCCACAGCAGTAATCGGTACGGCCTGTTCTTAACGCTTATGCTTACTGGGGCGCCGGAATCAGTTCCGGCGCCACTTGTAGCTCCTCGATAATCGCCGCCAGATTTTCCTGCACCCACTTTCGATCAATGGATCCCCAATCTTTCATCTCGTAATAACCGTCGTTATTGCGCACCCCCTGCTGGACAAACTCCACCAGGGTACCGTGGCCCGGCAGGCCCTTAGCAATCACATCCTGAATGGTGCGACGCGGCCAGCCGGTGGCCTCTTCCAGTGCGGGGTTATTCGGGCGCGGCAGTCGCTCAATCAGGTAGGCAATCAACAGGCGGCGACAGATAGTTGGGTTGAGACCCGAATTCAGGGCTTGGGACATGCTACTTCCTTGTTTGCGAGTTAAGCTGCGCCCTTTGTAGCACATAGAGAGCCGCAAACAACCCCCGGCAGATCACAAGTTGCCGGCGTCCGCCGAATCAGCCGCGGAATGAATCGCCGCAAAGCGCGACTTTTCACGCACCTTTTTGCATAATCCGGTCACAAATATTCAATAAGCGCACAGCGGGAAAGTGACCGTGGAGACAGAAGAGAAGCCTCAAGAATCCTTGCAGTATCGGGAATCCGGCATTCTGGCCGCTGCGGTATTTGCCCACCTGGCCGCTGCCCGCGCGCAAGGCATCGACTGCGAGCGCCTGCTGGTGGACTCCGGCGTTGACCTCGCGAAAGTCCAGGCACCGGACGCGCGTATTGGCCGCGAGCAGCTTTCTCTGTTACTGCGCCGCCTGTGGGACGAGCTTGGCGATGAGTCCAGCGGCTATCTGTCCCGCCCCTGGCTGCCCGGCACCTTCGCCATGATGGGCCACGCCACCATCACCTGCCCCAGCCTGCGCCGCGCCCTGCTGCGTTCCGCGCGTTTTGTTGCCATGGTCAGCGACGACCTGCACATCAAGCTGGTGGAAGACGGCGAGGAAGCGCGCCTTATTTTCCATCACGAAAACCGCAAACAGCTGCCCAACCAGAACTTTGTCGAATCCCTTGCGGTAATCTGGCTGCGCTTTTTCAGCTGGCTAATCGACCGCACGATTTTGCTGGAGCGAGTGCACCTGGCCTTCCCGCCGCCGGATTACGACGAAGAGTACGCAGACATGTTCCCCTGCCGGCACTACTTTGATCAGCAGGAAACCTGCCTGGTATTTAATACCCGCTACCTGAGCATGCCGCTGGTGCGCGATGCCCAACAGCTGAGTGAATTCCTCGCCCGTGCGCCGGAATGCCTGCTGACCCAGTACAAGTCCGACAACAGTTTTACCGGCCGTATTCGCCGTATGCTGCAAAGCGACAACAGTATTGAAAACCTGTCCCTCGACGACGTGGCCGAGCGACTGTTCACTTCGCCGCAGACCCTGCGCCGGCGCCTGAAGGACGAGGGCAACAGTTGGCAAGACATCAAGGATTCCGTGCGCCGCGATATGGCCATGTACCAGCTGAAGGGCCAGGAAACCGCGGTTGCCGAAATTGCCGAGCGTCTGGGCTTTTCCGAGCCCAGCGCATTCAACCGCGCGTTCAAGAAATGGACCGGATTGGCACCGGGTGCCTATCGGGAAAAATTCCGCGGCTAAGTGCAGCGCGACAGAACAAGCAGTAGACCCCATAAAAAAACCGCGGCGAACCGCGGTTTTTTTTATTTCCGTCAATGCATCTGCTTACTCGGTGTATTTGTCCACCTTGACCGCAATGCGACGGTTTTTCTGCTTACCTTCTTCGGTATTGTTGTCGGCAACCGGCTTGGCCGCACCAACACCCACCGCGGTCACGCGAACCGCCTGCACACCGGCATCAGCGAGCATTTTCTTCACCGCTTCCGCGCGGGTTTTCGACAACTCTTCGTTCGCCGCGGCATCACCATCACTGTCAGTATGCCCTTCAATGATCACCGAGAGTCCCGGGTTTTCCTGCATAATTTTGATCAGTGCCTGTACGTCCGGCAGCGATGCCGCAGTGGGCATAGTGCCATCCGTCGGGAACACGATTTTCAGCAGGAATTCCTTGTTTGGATCCCGTGCTGCTTCGGCCAGGTAGGCACGGAAGCTACTGGCAAAGTCTTCGGTACCCACGATCGTACCGACCGGGGTTTCGGTTCCCGTGTCTGGCGTGGTCGTCGTGGTATCTGCCGGTGGCGGAGTAGCATCGTCAACCACCACTTCTTCCTGCTGCTCTATCACCACACCACCGGTGCCATCATCCATTTTCTCTTTCTTGGCACACATATTCAGTGCCCACAGGACCGCGAGCGCAATCAGCAACGGCCACAGCCACTTGCCGAAACCGCTTTTGCGCTCCACTGGTGGTGTAGCGGCGGCCTGGCGTGGGGCCGCCTCTGCCGCCGGGCCGGTAAAGTCGTCCAGACTCTTCACCCCCAGCTCGTTCATCAAGCCGGCGGGCACGTAATCTTTGATACTGTCTTTTTGCCCCATCAGTAGTGACGCCAGGCCCTGCATGTTCAGGCCCTTGCTCTTCACCAGCTTGCCGATAATGGACATCACCACGGGCGCAGCGACTTTGAGCAGGCTACCACTCTTGGTGCTGTCGAGCCCCAGCGCACTGGAAATCACATTGAATACGCCAGACTCCTTGCTCCCAAACAGAGAACCAAGGATATTGCCCCCGACATCCTGCAGGCTGGTCATGCGGCCGGCATCGGCAAAGATATCCCCCGGAGAGGACAGGTCCATTTCGGTACTCTTGGTGGCCATATTCAGCAGGGAGCCCAGACCACTTTCGCTGCCGGCCTTACCCATCATGCCGGCGAGCACCGAGGCCACACCGGTTGAAAAGGCACCTTCCGACTTGTCCGCCGGCAAGCCCAGGGCACTGCCCAGCGCACCCATTCCCGCCGAACCCAGGTGGCGTACCGCCATATCCAATATATTGTCAGCCATTTAGTTACCTCTTCAGACCTTGCTAACAGGCCCACACCGTCAGGCCATTGCTGGTTACCTAGATCGACCGCGCGAACAGCCAGACAGGCGTCATCGGTGTCGGCGGCGTGCATTCAAACGAATCACTCTCATCAGTGTACGGCAGTAGAATCGACGGGTTAGGTCGATTCAGAATAAGGCTCGTAGCGCGCATCAGCTTTCCGAATGTGCTCGAAGAGCGGCAAACTGGATCTGGTCGGTTTATCTCAATCTGCGGCAAGGGTATTCTTGCCCGCTGACATTTGGCGCACGATTCTTATGACACCCTCCGACCTCATAATCCCCGGTTACACCGTGCATGGCCCCATTGGCCAGGGCGGTATGGCATCGGTCTATCTGGCCACCCAGGAGTCTCTCAATCGCAAAGTGGCCATCAAGGTACTGCGCAACGTCGAGCGCGATAGCGCCAGTGCCAAGCTGAATGCGCGCTTTATCAATGAGGCCCACTTTATTGCGAGCCTCAACAACCCGCACATCATCACCATTCACGACATCGCCACCCTGGCGAATGGCGACCACTACATCGCCATGGAATTTGTCAGTGGCGGTGACCTGGATGAGAACCTGGAGCGGTTCCGTGAGCCACAGGCCGCACTGGGCTTGATCCGTGAGATCGCCCAGGGGCTGGCGGTGGTGCACCAGCAAGGCATCATTCACCGGGACGTAAAGCCCGCGAATATTCTGTTTCGTAAAGACAAGACGGTTGTGCTCACCGACTTTGGCATCGCCAAGGAAGTGGATAACAACTCCGACCTGACCCAAGCTGGTTTCAGCCTGGGCAGCCCGTCTTACAGCAGCCCGGAACAGGCTCAGGGGCAACCGCTGGATATCACCAGCGATATCTACAGTCTCGGCGTTATCCTGCTGGAACTGTTACTCGGCTATAACCCGTTTAAGGGCGACAGCCACACGGGCACCGCCATCAACCACATTCAGCAGCCGGTACCAGAGCTCCCCACAGAACTGGCTTACCTTGCGCCTCTGCTGAAACGCATGCTGGCCAAGACACCGGCCAAGCGCTTCCAGAGCTGTGAGGCACTGGTAAAGGCGATTCAATCTGTACACCAGCCGTCCGCGACCACTGTGGCCACATCTGCCCCGGCCCGCCAAAGCGATTTTGCGAAGCCCGCATTTCTACAATCTCGCCCAGCGCTTGCGCTGGCCGGAATTGCCAGTGCCACACTGCTCATAGCGGCACTGACCTATGAAAGTGAGACCGACAAGGAAATAAACCGGCTGCTGGAGCAGGCGGAACTGGGCCTGGAGGAAGAACGCTACATCTTCCCGGAGCAGGACAACGCCCGTTATTACTTTCGTCAGGTGTTGATGCTGGACGACGACAACAGTGCCGCGGAAGACGGCCTGGCCGAAGTAACTGCGCGGCTGGTACAGCGGTATGTAACACAGGGCACCGAAGCGCTGGAGCGGGGCGACCTCAACCGCCCGAAAGGGAACAATGCCCTGTACTTCTACCGCGAGGCGCTGGCACTGGATGCCGAAAACAGCCACGCGCTCGCAGGTATGGGACAGGTTGTGGACGAATACACCCGCCGTGCCCGTACCGATTTGCTGGAAGGCGATATCAAGGGCGCCGACCGCAACGTGAAGCGCGGCCTTAAGGTCCAGCCCGACGACGAAGAACTGCTGGCCCTGCGTAAGGAAGTGGACGAGAAAATGCCCAGAGCAAAGCGACTGATCCGCAATGTATTCGGCAAAATTCGCGAGCAGATCGACAATAGTTAAGCGCGCACTGCGGCAGCGGGCTTAGCCAAGCACCTGCTGCAGCGACCGCTCGATGTCACCGCCGCAATACGCGCGCCCATAGTGCTGCCGCTGCTGGGCCAGGAAGTCTGCCAGCGCCGGCCGCTGCTCAATACGCTGAATTAAAGCGGCAAGAGAAGGGGCCTGCCGATTGAGGTCTGCCGCCAGCGCGGGATAGCAATGTGTGAGCGTTCCGAATAGTGCCGTTACCGCAATGTCTGCCACGGAAATCGAGTTGCCGAGCATAAATCCACGGTCTTGCTGCAATCCATACTCACGCCCGGTCTTTTCAAATAACTGCATCCAGCGCGACAGGCGCCGCTCGCGAAACGTTTCCCATGCCGCCTTGTCCCACATCTGCAGGCCATAGAAACGGGTAACCTCCATCAACACGTCCCCGCAATCCAGAATCGCCTTCAGTGCCATGGTTTGCTCCTCTACAGAGCGCGGCAGATAGTCATACTTGTGCGCCAGGTGCAGCATAATCGCCGGTAACTGCGCGATGGTTTTCTGCATACCATAATCGTACAAATACGGCGGTGCCATACCAGGATTGTCAATCTGCAGGCTTTTTTCGGGATAGATTTCACTGGCACCCAGGCGTTGATAACTCGCCCCGACCTCATGCAACAGCAGTTCGACAAATACACCGCGAAAGGGAATGTTCCAGTAGTAAAGTCGATAATCCATTGTGCTCTCCCAAAAGGTTGACGCTAGTCAGACCCGCGCTTATCGATATCATTCGGCAGGCCTTTGCGCGGTGAATTTAACGATTCACCATCCCACATGGGTGTACCTGTACGAAATGCCGCGCGCGCAATCATGTGTGCACCCACCGGTACCGTGAGCAGCAAGAAAAGGATGGCCGCCACCGCGCGCGCCGTTACCCCGGTATCCTGAAACAACAGCGCCACACCAATCAATAACAAGCCACAACACAGCGTGGCGCCCTTGCCGGAGGTACTCATGCGCAAATAAATATCCCGCATGCGCACCAAGCCCAGTGCCGCGGTAAAACCGAAAAAGCTCCCACTGATAATGAGCAACGCGAGCGCCCATTCAAGAATGGCTTGAATCATCTGTGCCCTCGCTCTCGGTTTTCCCCAATACTTCTTCCTCCGCAAGCCGCTCTACAAAGCGACCGAACGCCACCGTAACCAGGAACGCGACCAGTGCCAGAGCGATCGCTGCATCCAGATACACATCACGCCCGGAAGAAATCGCCAGCAGCGCACAGTAGGCAACCGCCAGGATGTTCAATACATCCAACGCTACCACACGGTCTGCCAATGTCGGCCCGCGCGCAATACGGTAAAAGCACAAACCGAGCGCCAGCAACAACAACCAGGAAGCCAGTGCGATCGCCAGAGCAAGGATCGGCGAGCTGCCATCGAGAATCGCCTGCAACATTATTCAAACGCCTCGCGAATTTTTTTCTCCAGCCCGTCGTGCAACTCCTTGCGAAATTGCGCCCCGTCGGAGACAAACATACTGTGCACGTACAAGGTTTTGTTTTCGTCGTCGATATCCACCACCAGAGTCCCCGGGGTCAGCGAGAGGAGTTGCGACAACAGCAGTAACTCATTTTCATCCGGATACGACGTGGGCACTTCCACCACACAAGGGTGTCGATTCGGTGAGGGGGCCAGCACTTCCCAGGTAGCGCGCAACCCAGAAACCAGCAGTTCCTTCAGGAAGTAACCGATCAGCGCCAACACCTTGGGCAGGCGCCGAAAATAGCCATCGTTAAATTTGCGCACCGGTGACAGTGCCATCGCCAGGAAGCCGATGATCATCCCGACTACGACATTATCCAGGGTGGCGTCACTGGTGAGCGCACACCAACTAATCGCCAGCAGGATATTCATCAAAAATAATTGCATGACGCCTCCATCGACTACTCGGAAATCACATCAACCACCGCGCGAAGGCAACACTGTTGCCACGTAACCCGCCGGATCTAACAGCTCCTTCGCCGCGGTTTCGCAAAACTGGATCAGCGGCTGGGGGAACAACCCCAAGCCCAGCGTAATCGCCACCAACAGTAGCGCTGGCAACATACGCTGTATGCGTTCGGTAACCGTGAGACTGGTGAGAGAGCGCGCCTCCCCGGTTGGGTGCGGTTTCCAGAACGCCTCGCTCCAAATCTTGCTCATGGAAAACAGGGTGAGCGCCCCAGTTATCAGCGCAATGGCGGCAACCCAGTAAGCCGCCTGCTCCAGGCTCGCAGAAACCAGCATCAACTTGGCCCAGAAACCAGACAACGGCGGGAAGCCGGCAAGACTGAACGCGGCAATAAAAAACACGGCTGCCAGTACCGGACTCACGCGATACAGCCCACCAATTTCCGCGAGGTTGAAACTGCCGGTCATACGCCGCGCCGTGCCACTGATCAGCAGCAGGTTGGTCTTGGCGACGATGTTATGCACCATGTAAAAAATCGAGCCGGCCAGCGCCAACGGACTGAACAGCGCAAGCCCCAGCACCAGAAAGCCAATCTGGCTGATGATGTGAAAAGCGAGGATCTTGCGAAACTCGTATTGCGAGGCCGCGCCAATGACCCCGCTTAACATGGTAAGCAGCGCGGCAATCAGTAAAAGATCGTGGGCAAAGCTAAAGTCGGCGGGAAATATCAGGGTAAAGGTACGGATCAGCGCGTAGACCCCCACCTTGGTGAGCAGCCCGGCAAATACTGCCGTCACCGCCACTGGCGGCACGTGATAAGAGGCCGGCAACCAGAAGTAGAGTGGAAACAATGCCGCCTTGATGCCGAAGGCCACAATCAACAATACCGCGAGCATATGCAGTGCGGCAGGCTGCTCCACCTGTGCAAGCGCCGTGTGCAGTGCGGCAAGGTTCAAGGTCCCGGTCAGGCCATATACCATGCCGATGGCCATCAGCATAAACAGCGTCGACACCAGATTCAGCGCGACATATTTAATACCACCGTCCAGCTGCGCACGCTCGCCGCCCAGAATCAGCAACGCAAAAGAGGCAATCAACATCACCTCAAACCACACATACAGGTTGAACAGGTCACCGGTGACAAAGCTGCCGCACACCCCGGCAAGCAACAATTGATAAAACCCCTGAAACCCCAAGACTTCGCGGCGTAAATCCACATCTGCCTGGGCAAAAATGGCGACCGCCAATCCCACCAGCCCGGCCAACAGCAGCATGATTGCGCTCAGGCGATCCGCCACCAGCGTAATACCGAAAGGCGCCGGCCAATTGCCCATTTGCGCGGCAATGGTGCCCTCGTCTATTACCCGCACAAAGATAATCACCACAATGACAAACAGGCCAACACACCCCAACAGGCTGATCGTGCGTGCGCGCCGCGGTTTGCGCCGGGCGCCCAGGGCGAAAAGCCCGGTCGCAATCGGCAGCAGGAATGGTAGTGCCAGTAGCCAGCCCATCAATGCTCCCCACTTTTTGGCGGGGGTTCCGCCAGGCGCATATGGTCGGAATCAATGGTTCCGAGCTCGCGATAGCAGGCCACGACCAATGCCAGGGTAAATGCCAACAGCCCAAAACCGATCACGATCGCGGTAAGAATCATCGCCTGTGGCAGTGCATTGGCGACCGGCTCTAGCGGCGCTTCCTGACCCTTGGGAATCAGTGGCGGCACCGCCCGGGTCAAGCGACCGGCGACAAAAATCACCAGGTTGGCGGCATTGCTCAGCAATATCAGGCCGAACAGATAACACAGCAGGTTGGCCGCCAGCATCAGGTACACACCCGCGGCCACCATCACGCCAATCACCAGTACCAATGCCGATTCCATGTCAGTCCACCTCTATGGTGAAAAACAGAGCCAGCACCGCGCCGAGTACCGCCAGGTAAATACCAACGTCGAACAGCAATACCGTGCTGATCGGAATGCCCTTGTCTCCCTCACCACCGCCGATAAATAGCCACAGGCCGGTAAACGGCGGAAAGCCCTTGAGCAGGCCCGGCACCGCAGATGCCAGGGAAAGCAACGCGCCGATGGCCGCCAGCTTCACCGGTGAAACACGCAACGCCGCACGCGCTTCCTGCAGACTCCAGGCAAGCGCATACAGCACGAATGCGGCGGAGGCGATTAACCCGGCAATAAACCCACCGCCGGGCAAGTTATGCCCGCGCATCAACATATACACGGAAAACAATAGAATCAGAGCAACCAGCAAACGCGTGGCGCCCTGGAGGATGACGGAACTCATGTCTGCTCCTCTTGCGTATCTCCATGCGGCACACTCGGCTTGAGTTTACGCCGCAACAAAGCGGCGGCACCGACCGCAGCTACCAGCACCACCACCACCTCACCAAAGGTATCCAGCGCGCGGAAGTCCACCAGAATCACATTGACGATATTGCGCCCGAACGCCTCGGGTACGGCGGCGAGTTCAAAGTATTCCTTAGTTGGACTGATCAGTGGCTGCTGCAGCACCGCCAATATGGTCAAAGACACCGTAGTACCGACCGATACCGCGAGTAGCGCATCCACAAAACGAAACCCAGTCCCACTCACCTCGGTAGCGTGCGGCAAACGGTGTAGCGTCAGCGCAACCAGCACTAAAAACAGCGTCTCCACCAACAGCTGGGTGATGGCCACATCCGGTGCACCGAAAAACAAAAAGATCAGCGCAATTCCGACGCCCATGCCACCGAGGCTACAAATGGCGGTCAGCGGCGTACGAGTGCATATCGCCACCAGAGAGCCGGCAAACACCAGCGCCATCGCCGCCCACTCCTTCACCGTCAGGCGCTCCCAGTTCACGGCCATATCAAAACCGCCACTGCGCATCAGCCCCCACAACAACAGTACCGAGGCAACAGCAAATACCGCCGCCAGATAGTGTTTGAGAATGCCGTGTTGAATGTGTCGGGTATGTAGCGCAGCGCCGCGTTTGAATAAATCCAGGCCGCGGTCCCACTGGGTGTCCGAATTGGCCGGCAGCCAGTTGGCAATCCTGTTGAGCAGGGTGCGAATTTGCGGCTGCAGATAGAACGCCAGCGCGCCCAGGGCAAAGGTGGTAATACTCATTACCAGCGGAAGATTGATGCCATGCCAGAGCTTTAACGACACACTCTCTTCCCGACCCATGGTGGCAGTCACCGCAGGCCCGACCAGAGTGTCGGCAATCAATGCGGGCGCCAGACCAAAGGTCAAACCCAGTAACGCCATCACCAGCGGGCTGATCCATAACCCCGGTGGCGCCTCGCGTACCGACTGCAGTTTTTCCGGCAGGCGCCCCCAGAAAGGCCGCAACGCAACCGTTGCGGCAATGGCGACCATTAATGCATTGGCAAACACTGCTGCCCAGGCTACAAAGGTGGGCTCCTCGGCGATCGCCAGCGCACCCTCGTATTTCAATTCCTTGCCAATAAAACCGAGAAATGGCGGGAACCCCGCCATGGAAAAGCCGGCGGCGGCGGCAATTGCAAAGGTAATTGGCAGGCGCCTGCCCAAACCGCCGAGCGCGGTTAATTCACGGGTGCCGGTCTGGTGGTCGATAATTCCCACCACCATAAACAGCGCCGCCTTGTAGAAAGAGTGCACCAGAATAAAGGTGATCGCTGCGGCAATGGCCACGCTGGCCTCGGAGCCGAGGAACATAATCAGGATGCCCAGCGCCACCACCGTGGTGTAGGCGAGTGCGAGCTTCAGATCCGTCTGTCGCATGGCGAGAATTGCAGCAATCACCGCCGTCACCGCGCCGACGATATTGAGTGTCAGCAGCCAGGCTTCACTGCCCCCCAGCACCGGATACATGCGCGCGAGTAGGTAGATACCGGCCTTTACCATGGTGGCGGAATGCAGGTAGGCGCTGACCGGGGTAGGCGCAGCCATGGCGTTAGGCAGCCAGAAATGGAAAGGTAATTGCGCAGATTTGGTAAAGGCGCCGATCAGCACCAGGATCAAAATCGGCAGGTACAGCGCGTGGCTGTGCACCTTGTCTTTCGCCGCCAGCACTTCGACAAAGTTGTAACTGCCGACAATCATCCCCAGCAGGAGCAAGCCGGCCAGCAAGGCCAGTCCGCCGACCGCGGTAATCAGCAGTGCCTGCAGCGCCGAGCGCCGTGCGCTGGCTTTTTCGTGGTTGAAACCGATCAGCAGGTAACTGGCGATGGTGGTGATTTCCCAAAACACAAACAGCGTAATGAGATTGCCGGCGAGCACCAGCCCCAGCATGCCGAGCATAAACAGGAAGAGATAAAAGAAAAATCGCTGGATCAGCGGGTGGCCACGGAGATAAAACTTGGCGTACAGCGCTACAAAAAAGCCGACCCCGCTGACCAGTAGACCGAACAGCAGGCTTAGTCCGTCAATCAGGAAATTCAGCTCGACACCGAGACTTGGAATCCAACTGACGCCGAACACCAGTGGCGCGTGCTCCCGCACTGGGCCGATCAATGACAGCAGCCAGAGCGTGACCCCGAGGGGAAAAGCCAGTAGCGCCAGCGACCAAATGCGTTCGCCCCATCCTGTAGGCGGCTGGTCGCCGGAGTGCACCTCCGTATCCATCACTTCTTTACGACATCCATGTCAGCGGCGCAGATTGTTACCGAACTGCGCTGCCGCATTACTCCATGAGGAAATTTTTTGCGTGCGGCAAGTATAGACGTGGACTGACGTTCTCCTTTTTACTGCACGCCGGTCAGTCTTGTGGAGGCGAGTGCAATTTGGCGAGCTCTTCCTTCTTCAGCAGCTTTACGTTAAACAGCTTGAGATCTTCCAGCCGCTGCAGTTGCGTCGCCTCATCCCCCACCACAACCCAGATCATCGAATCCGGCAGCATGTAGGTTTCGGCAATTTTCTGCACCTTGGGAATCGTCATCGCCTTGGCCACCGCCTCGCGCTCGCGCACGAAATCCGCCGGCCAGCCGAACTCGCTCATGCTCTCCAGTACACCAAGCTTGGCGCCCGCGGTTTCGAAGGCGCGGGCATTACTGCGAATAAGGAAGGATTTCGAGGTCTGCAGATCCTCCTCGGTATAGGTAGGCCCGTACTCCTTGAGTACCTCGTTAATCAACTGTACCGATTCCGCGGTGATATTGGCGCGCACACCACTGCCAATGGTGAACTGCCCCTCATGTTTGTTACCAGAAATACTGGAGCTGATGCCGTAGGTGTAGCCCTTACCCTCGCGCAATAATTGGGTCAGGCGCGAGGCGAAGCCACCGCCACCGAGGATGTAATTGGTGAATACCGCCGGATAATAATCTTCCGATACCACCGGCATCGCCATGCGACCAATGCGCAGTACCGACTGCTTGGAGCCGGGCACATCGATAAAATAAATACCGGGCTCGGCGGGTTCGGATTTCGGATTGGGCACATCTACCGCTTTTGCCGGCCACTGCTTGGCCAGCTGCTCCGCGGTGGCCATAAAGTCCGCCTGCTGGATATCCCCCACAACATGGGCACGGGCCACCGACGGCGACAGGTAGTTGTTGTAGTAGGCCTTGAGGTCATCCATGGTAATTGCATTCACGGATTCCTCGGTACCCAGGCCACTGTAACCACGGATATTGTCTTTGCCGTGCAGCAGGCGGGCAAAGTTCTTACCGGCGATGGCGTTGGGCTCGCCTTCCGCCTGCTTGATCTGGCTGATGACGCCCTTCTTCGCCAGCACCAACTCCTTTTCATCCCAGCGCGGTTCCAGCAGCATTTCCTGCAACAGCGCGAACACCTCATTGAAGTTGCGCGCCAGGGTCGTCACATCAAAACGGAAGGTATCCTGCCCGGAATAAATGCCGATGCCGGCACCGAGTTTCTGGATGGCGGTTTCCAGTTCTTCCGGCGTACGGTTTTTGGTACCGCGGCCCATCAGTATCGAGGTGAGGTGCGCCACACCGGTTTTATCAATGCTCTCCTGCAACTGGCCACCGTCCATCACCAGGCTGAAGCGCACGGTGGGTACTTCACTGTTTTCGATGCCCAGTACTTCGATGCCATTACCCAGCTTGCCGCGCCAGACATCCGGCACCACTGGCTCCGCCGGTTCGCCGTATTCGGGCTCCTTGGAGCGGTCAAAAGTCGAAGGAGTTTTCTCGTATTCCGCACTGCCGGAGGCATCAAACTGAGCCTCCGCACCGGCGACCACCTCCTCTTCCACTACTTGTGCGGCGACAGAGCCCGCCAGTGCCAAATCCTTTTCACCACGTGGCACGAAGCTCGTTGCAATATAGGGCTTACCTTTGATGTATTTCTCGTACACGCGGACAACATCTTCCGCAGTCACCGCCAGCAGACGTGCAATGTCCTGCCCCACATAACCCGGGTCGTTGGCGTAAATCTGGTACTGCGCCAGCTGGAAGGCCTTACCCACCACGCTGGAAAGACTGTTGTAGAAAGCCACCTCCTGGCCCGCCTTGATACGTTCCAGGTCTTCCTCAGATATACCTTCTTTTTCAAACAGGGCGAAACTCTTTTCGATGCCCGCATAAATCGGGTCCAGCGCACCACCGGCAAACGCCTGTGTCTTGAGTTGCATCTGCCCTGCCAGTTCCGATTCATAGGCGTACATGGAAACACCCGGGGTTAACTGCTCTTCTTCCACCAGCACCCGGTACAGAGGCGCACGCTTGCCCACAGAAAGGTAATTCGCGAGTACCGCCAGTGGATAACTGTCGGCGTTATAGCGGGGCACGGTGGGCCAGGCCATGGTGAGTTGTGGCTGGCGGGCAAAGTTGTCTTCGTAATACAGGCGCTTGGTTTCCTTCAGAGTCACCGGCTGCTTGGCTGCGCGTTCCACCGGCTCACCCTTGGGAATCTCATCGAAGTACTTATGCACCAATTTGCGGGCCTGCTCCGGGTCAAAGTCCCCGGATACCACAAGGGTCACATTGTTCGGCACATACCAGCGGCGGAAAAACGTCTTTACATCATCCAGCGTGGCATTGCCCACATCTTCCAGCGAACCTATTACCTGCCAACTGTAAGGGTGCCCTTCCGGGTAGAGGTTGTTGTCGATCACGTACTGGGTATGGCCGTAAGGGCGGTTATCCACACCCTGACGCTTCTCGTTCTTTACCACTTGCTTTTCTTTCGCCAGCACCGGATCGGTCACCGTATTGATAAACCAGCCCAGCTTGTCCGCCTCTGCCCACAGCATTTTTTCCAGCGCGTCTTTCGGCACCGTCTGGTAGTAATTGGTGACATCCCGGGAAGTAGAACCATTGGCACCGGAACCGCCGATGCGCGCACTCATCGCATCCAGCCCGCCCTTGCCCAGGTTCTCAGACTCCAAAAACAGCAGGTGCTCGAACAAATGCGCGAAGCCGGTGCGCCCCTCTACCTCACGCGCCGAACCCACATGGGCGGTAAGTGATACCGCTACCACCGGATCCGAACGGTCAATGTGGAACACCACGTTGAGGCCGTTATCCAGCTGGAATTGCTCGTATTCGATGGAGAAGTCGGGTTTGGCGCCCTCCTGTGTCTGCTCTTTTGGCGCAGTGTCGGTTAGGGGCTTGGGTGTAGACTCGGTCTGTGAGCGGTCGCAGCCGATAAGGAACAGAGCAGGTAGGGATACTGCAGTAAAGAGCGCCAATGTGGCGGTGATATTGCGGAGCATTGGGCATTCCTGTGCATTGTTATGTAAAGGAAGATAGCAGGTGTGTGAGGTTAAGCGATGGAGTTTCAATGCCCCACTAAAAACGATCGAGTTGGCAAAGGGGTAATTACTGGCTAAGTGGCTAAAGCTATCAATAGCGAAAATTGAAAATCTTCTTATAGGGGCACTATAGGTACTTGCACTAGTTAAACTTTGCTCAGATTGCTTTTTTACTTTTTTTACACTGATATTCAAACTCAGCCTTACCGCTCCAATTGATTAGCCCCATATTTATGTTTCCCGGCGCCAAGACTTCTGGCGAATGCTCACACACCCTATCCAGCAACCCCATCCCTGCCGATAGCCCTACCTCAAATGCGCCAGCTTGTTTAGCTTTCTTAAGTATGAATGTTCCCAAATAAGTAACTTCCTCATTCTTCACTTCAAACTCGAGTGGATTCTCAAGTGAGACATTCAATCCCCCGACAAGACCGCTCTGTATATCACTGCAATCAAAATGTAATATTTTGTAACTACCCGAACGGAGTGAATGAATCGATTTTATCGACGAAAAATGTCTTATACGCCCACGATTATGCAATGCGAGCTTGCAGTCTTTTCTCTGATTATCGTCCATCAAATAGAAATCGAACACTACATAGCCAGTACCGGAGTTAATGTCCTCAAATGAGGCACATGCTGATAAGCACAAGGTAATTAATATTATTTTCCAATACATTAATAGCCACACTTCCTGTTCAGGATAATTGTCAATATATGAAACACCGCCTCACACATGACCTTTTTGATTAATCCACTTATCAACTAAAAATGCACTGAAATTTGACGTGACTCCCTTCTTCAGGCTCGAGAATTCCTAGCGTGACCTTCCCTTTGTCAAATATATTTGGCGCATGCATACACGCTCGCTGCATTAAGCCCAATCCCGTCGAGACTCCAATTTCATAACCCTTCTTGCTGGGTATACTTTTCAGGGTAAATATACCCAAATAAACGACCTCACCATCCCCCACGTCAAAGTCGATTCGCTGCTTCACCGGTATCTCTAAATCATCTGGCGACCTATTCAGGTTTGTCGATCGGTCGAGATGTGTAATCGTATAAGTGTCTGCTCGGAGTGCATGTACCGGTATGCTTGAGGACAAATGCCAAGTTTTCCAGCCATTAGACACGGCCAACCAATAATCTTTTCTTACCTCTTCGTCTATGTGATAGAAGTCAAAAATCACATATCCACTTCCTGATCTTATAATTGAATTGGAGTGGCACGAGCCAACAAATAATGACGCGAGCAGTGTCACCCATTTTGCAAAATTCATTATCGACTCTTTCCGAGTTTATGCATTTGTGTGTCTACCTTGACCGATCCAAATACTTATTGGTACTCATCTACTAGGATTTAGCTGAAGCTATTGAACTACATACCTAAAGCCCGGGCTCCGACATAGACCGCCGGGCAAAGAATGAATACCATGCCAACGTACCGGTCCAGTAAAGAAAGAAAGTTTATTCCGGCCAAAATTCTAGCCTTTTTTTTTCATACTGTTCGCGGGCTAGCGACTTTGACGTTCCTAAGTATTTACGGCTGCGTGGCTGCGCCTAATTCAAACTGTAAGCCGGGCGAACAACTGGAAATTCACGACCAGCTTTTCTTTGGCACAGAAACATTCACCGGTGAGGTATCAGACGCCGAGTGGCGGGACTTCCTTGCCAATGCGGTGTCGCCGCGCTTCCCCAACGGATTTACGGTGCTTTCTGGCAGGGGGCAGTGGCGTGGTAGTAGCGGCGAGATTGTGCGTGAGCGCAGTAAGGTTTTGTTACTGGTGCATCGGGAAACAGCGGAGTCTGATACCGCCATTGGCGAGCTTGTGGATATCTACAAGCGGCGCTTTCAGCAGGAGTCGGTACTGCGGGTGCGCAGCCCGGTGTGTGTTTCTTTCCGCTAATTGCTCCGCAGCATTTTCCGTATTCCAGCACCCGTTGTTTCGACCAGCCAAAAGCTGACACCAATCACTCACTCCCAGTCACCTTTCTTCCACTCGGCCGGCCGCAGCTGTCACTCGGCTTGCCGACGTGCATCTGCGTAGATCTTCGTTTTACCCCCATTTTCAGCAATTTCGTCGATCCAGCGCATCTGAATCGATATTTATGTGCATCAATACTCCAACTTTTAGGAGAATTGACTTATGCGATGGATTGCAATTTTAGCCAGTGCGACGCTGGCTGCATGTAGCAGCTCGACGATGCTGCCCGAGAATACTGCTGCCGGGAGTGGAGGGTTCAGTGCGCACGCTGCGCCACTTGTCCACAGCGCACAAACCGGCAGTGGCCTACCACTGGCGAGCACGCCTCTGTCCCCTTTACCCTGGGAAATGGAAGGGCAGCAACCCCCGCAGGCGGACCTGCAAACACTGGCACCGGACCTGCTGGCGGTATCGCCAGAGATGAAAGCGTTTGTGGATTCGATCGATCCATCCCTTTCGCCGAACCAGCGCATGCGACGGATTCTGCGCACGCTGCGCCAGCAGCGGTTTTTCATGGAGTACGACCTGGATACCACCGCCACCGCCGCCGAGGCCTTCTCGCAGCAGCGGGGAAACTGCATTTCGTTTGCGGCAATGATTGTGGCGCTGGCGCGGGAGGTGGGCGTACCCGCTCACTTTAACCGGGTGCATGCGCCGAAGGAGCGGCGCGCCACGCGCAGCGACAGTGGACGGGTACTGGTAGAGAACGTCCTGCATATCAATGCGGAAATTTCCTACGGCTGGAATACGCGAATTGTGGAAATGAATTTTGAGCCGCGCTCGCACTACCGCCACGAGAAACTTTCGGATGAGGCCGTGCAGGTGTTGTACCTGAATAATCTGGCTTTGAGTGAAGCCCGGGACGAAAATTTCGACGCGGCAATTGGTATTGCTCGCGAGGCGCTGACACTCTCACCAAAATCGTCCGTAGCATGGAACACCCTCGGTTATTTGTACCGACGTCAAGGCAGCCTGGAATTAGCGGAGTTGAGTTACACCCGCGCCATTTCTCTTGACGATAAGAATGTCTCCGCCAAGAGAAACCTGCAGCGCGTGTACCAACTGCAAAGCCGGCGCGAGCTGCTGCAAGCGGCGGAGTCGTCACCGATTACCGATCAGGATTCCTGAGTTTGCGCCTCGCGAAATTGCAGCTCGGCGAGGCGCTTGTACAGCGCGGAGCTTTCCACCAATTGCCGATGTCGGCCTTGAGCAACCAGACGGCCGTTTTCCAGCACGGCGATATTGTCCGCGTGCAGGATAGTGGCAAGGCGGTGGGCAATAATAATTGTGGTGCGATCTTTCATCAGCGTTTCTAGCGCACGCTGCACATGGTGTTCACTCTCGGCGTCGAGCGCACTGGTAGCTTCGTCCAGCAACAAAATCTTGGGGTCTTTTAGAATGGCCCGGGCAATGGCGAGACGCTGCCGCTGCCCACCGGAGAGCCTTGCGCCCTGCTCGCCCAGATGACTGTTGTAGCCGTCTGGAAGTTGCTCAATAAATTCATGCGCGTGGGCGGCCTTGGCTGCGGCAATGACTTCTTCGTCGCTGGCATCGGGCTTGCCGTAGCGCAGGTTGTACCAGACATCCGCAGTAAACAGTGCGGGCTGCTGCGGCACTACCGCCATCTGGCTGCGCAACACCGCGGTATCAAGGCCGCGAATATCGGTTCCGTTTAAGGTAATGCGCCCATTTTGTGGATCGTAAAAGCGCTGCAGCAAATCCATCATGGTGGATTTACCTGCGCCGGATGGGCCGACGAGAGCCAGGCTTTTGCCCGCGGGCACATCCAGGCTCAGCTCTTCCAATGCGGGTTTACCTGGTCGTGAGGGGTAGTGGAAGGTGACGGACTCGAAGGCGAGCTGGGCTTCACCTTGCGCGCCATCTACCTTGCTGTCTGTATCTTGCCCAGCGGTTTGGGACGAAACGGTTTCACTGACCGGGATTTCCGCTTTTACATTTAGCAGATCAATCAGCCGTTCGGTGGCACCGGTGGCACGCTGCAGCTCGCTGTAGACCTCGGAAATTGTGGCCACCGCTGAGCCCATCATCACTGCATAGAAAACGAAAGCCGCGAGGTCACCGCTGGTGATGCGCCCGGCAATCATGTCGTTGCCGCCGACCCAGATCAGGCCGCTGACCGCACCGAACATCATCAATATCACTACCGCAATAAGCAGCGAGCGCTGGCGCACACGTCGCTTGGCAACGCCAAACGCGACTTCCACTTCACCGGAAAACGCCTGCATTTCATGGCGCTCGCGCGTGTAGCTCTGCACGGTTTTAATGTGCTGAATAATTTCTCCGGCGTAGCTGCCCACATCGGCAATGGAGTCCTGGCTTGCCTTGGAGAGTTTACGCACCCGGCGCCCGTAAAGGGTAATCGGCAGCAGTACCAGTGGTACGCCAATCAGCACCATCAGGCTCAACTTCAAATTAGTAAACAATAGAAGAATCAACGCACCGACAAACATCAGTGCACTGCGCAGCGCCATGGAAAATGAGGTACCGATAATCTGCTGCAGCAAGGTGGTATCGGTGGTGAGGCGAGACATAATCTCGCCGCTGCGGTTGGTTTCGAAATAACTCGGATGCAGGGTGACGATATGATCGAACACCGCTTTGCGCAGGTCCGCCACGACCCGTTCGCCCAGCCAGGAAACCAGATAGTGCCGGGTGTAAGTACCCAGGGCCATCAGCACCGCGAGCACCATAATAATAAACACCGCGTGGGACAGCGCCTGGGTTGAATCACCGGTTAGGCCCTCGTCCACCAGCAATCGTACGCCCTGGCCGATGGACAGGGTGATACCCGCGGTAAATACCAATGCCACCGCCGCGCACACCAGCACCAGTTTGTAGGGCCGCACGAATGGCCACAGCGCCCTGGCCATGGAAGTTGCGCTTAAGCTCGCAGATTTTGGAGATTGCGATGGGGCGATGTCAGTTGCTGAGGGCGCACGGGAGTCCGGCATAAAGAAGGTCTTCTGTGTAAATCAATCGGCGATAGTATGCCGTTACCCGAGTTCACACCAGACCCAAAAGCTCAACTCCTGAATAGTCGTTTCGCGTTTACAGCTTGGCGGAGAGCTCGCGAATCTCGCGGTTTAAGATACGGTCGTTATCGCTGTAGTCCATGGGGATATCGATCAGGTGTATCCCCCCTTCCTGCATACAGCGTTCGATGGTGGGGCGAACATCTTCTGTGCGTTCGATACGGTGACCGCTGGCCCCATAGGACCCTGCGTAAGCAACAAAATCCGGGTTGCCGAAATCCAGGCCAAAGTCGTGGAAATCCATCTGCGACTGCTTCCACTTGATCATGCCGTAACCGTCGTCACGCAAAATTAAAATCACCAGGTCGAGTTTCAGGCGCACCGCGGTTTCCAGCTCTTGGGAATTCATCATAAACCCGCCGTCGCCGCAGATGGCCACCACACTCCGATCCGGGTGCACCAGCTTGGCGGCCATGGCGGAGGGCAGCCCGGCGCCCATGGTTGCGAGTGCATTATCCAGCAACACGGTATTCGGTTTGTGCGCTTGGTAATTGCGCGCAAACCAGATTTTGTACATGCCATTGTCCAGCGCGATGATGCCGTTATCCGGCACCGCCTCGCGCACTTCTTTTACCAGACGCTGCGTCTTTACCGGGAAGCTCGCGTCCTGTGCGCCGTCCACAATATGCTTGCGCAGCGCATCGCGAATCCGGTGCGCGTCGGTGAAGCTCCAGTGGCTTTGCGGCTCAAGCTTTTCTTTTATCTGCCACAGGCTGTTGGCGATATCCCCGACCACTTCAATCTGCGGGAAATACACCGGGTCGACCTGTGCGGAACTGAAGTTGATATGCACCACTTCCGGCCCGCCCGGGCGCATGAAGAATGGGGGTTTTTCCACAACGTCGTGACCGACGTTGATGATGAGATCGGCCTGATCAATAGCACGGTGCACAAAGTCGCCGTCAGACAAGGCGGTGTTGCCGATAAAATGCGAACTCGCTTCGTCGATCACGCCTTTACCCATCTGCGTGGTCACTGCGGGGATGCCAAACTTTTCCACAAATTCCCGCAGCATTTTTGCAGTGAGTTTGCGGTTGGCACCGGCACCGATTAACAACAGAGGCTTGCGCGCGGCGGCGATGGCCTGCACCGCCTGGCACACGGCTTTATTCTCGGCGATCGGCCGGCGGGTATAGCTGGGTTCCAGCACCGGCATGGTGGAGTGTTCGCGGGCGATATCTTCCGGCAGCTCCAGATGCGTCGCACCGGGCCGCTCTTCCTCCGCCTGCCGAAATGCCTCGCGCACATGCGCCGGCACATTGTCGCCACTGACGATCACCTTGGTGAACTTGGTCAGCGGCTGCATCATGTCGACGATATCGATAATCTGGAAACGCCCCTGCTTCGAGCTTTTGATCGGCTTCTGCCCGGTGACCATGACCATGGGCATGGCACCGAGCTGCGCGTAGGCGGCTGCCGTCACCAGGTTGGTGGCGCCAGGGCCGAGGGTAGAGAGGCACACGCCGGCGTTACCGGTCAGCCGCCCGTAGGTGGCCGCCATAAAACCGGCCGCCTGCTCATGGCGGCCAATCACCAGCCGGATCTTGGAACCGCGCAGGGATTCCAGCAGGTCCAGGTTTTCTTCTCCAGGGATGCCAAAGACGAACTCGACGCCTTCCGCTTCCAGTGCGCGCACAAACAGATCCGATGCTTTCACCAAACTCCCTCTCTAATGCCTTCACCAGGGGCTATATCTAGCGCCACCGCTACCCCACTGAGCCTCCGGGAATGCGCCGATCCAATTGCAATAGCAGCGTAGCAGACGCGCCATGTTTTCAGTCCCGCCCATATTAACTGGCGAACTCAACCATCTTGTTACTGACCTTTCAGTCTGGCGCCGGAAGCCTTGAAAGTGCCCCACCAGTTCCGGTAAATTGCGCGCTTATTTTTCAGCCAGAGCGTGACTTTTTAGTCGCCCGTTGCGTCTAGTCGCTCACTCAGTCGGGAAGGATTCCGCAGCTTAATTGAGGTAACCATGAAGCTGACCCAGTCCCTGCCCGTCCTATCCCTCTCCCTGCTGACCGGCCTGTTCGCCGCTGGCACCCAGGCCAAAACCCTGTGGAGCGACAACAGCCTGACCGCGCTGCACGGTAAGAACTACGAAGTGAACTACGGCCTGTCCACCGACGACAGCACCCGTAACGTCCTGACCTTCGAACACGTGAGCGGCCACACCTGGGGCGACCTGTTCATGTTTGGCGACTACCTCAAGTCCACCGACGGTTCTGCCGAACTGTACGGTGAAATTTCCCCGCGCCTGAGCCTGGGCAAGCTGGGCAACGATGTGGCATTTGGCCCGGTAAAAGACGTGCTGCTGGCTGGCCAGCTGGAACTGGGCAATACCGATGACCCGGACAACCTGCTGGTAACCGGCGAGCGCTTCGTCAACAAGTTGGCGGGTGTGGGTTTTGACCTGGACGCGCCTGGCTTTGCCTACCTGCAGGCCAATGTTTACCACCGTAACAACGAAAAGCGTGCGGACAACGAGCAGCTGACCCTGGTTTGGGGCCTGCCGTTCACCATCGGTAGCGAATCCTTCCTGTACGACGGTTTTATCGACTGGGCCAGCGCTTCCCGCGATGTACACGCCAGCCTGAACTTCACCTCCCAGCTGAAATGGGACATTGGCGCGCGCAGCGGCAACCCGAAGAAGCTGTACGCCGGTGTTGAGTACGTGCACTGGAACGACAAGTTCGGCATCAAGGACGGTACCTTCGGTATCGATTCCAACGAGCGCAACATCAACCTGCTGCTGAAGTACCACTTCTAAATAATAGGTGCGTAATATCATGAGCCAGTCGAAATCTACCGCGGCCGCCAACAGCGCGGCCCCGCAAGCGAATATCCTCGAGCGCCTGTTCAAACTCTCCGAGCGCCAGACCACTGTGCGCCAGGAAGTCATTGCCGGTCTCACCACCTTCCTGACCATGGCCTACATCATTTTCGTCAACCCGAACATCATGTCTGCTGCCGGCATGGATCAGGGCGCGGTCTTTACCGCGACCTGTCTCGCCGCGGCCGTAGGCTGTTTGATCATGGGGCTGTACGCCAACTATCCGTTTGCGCTGGCACCGGGCATGGGCCTGAACGCCTTCTTCAGCTACGTGGTTGTGGGTGAAATGGGCTACAGCTGGAAGGTGGCACTGGGTGCGGTATTTATCTCCGGTGTCGTGTTCCTGCTGCTCAGCATCTTCAAGGTGCGCCAGTGGGTGATCGACAGCATTCCCATGTCCCTGCGTCAGGCGCTGGCGGCCGGTGTGGGCCTGTTCCTGGCGATCATCGCGCTGAAGAGCGCGGGCATCGTGACCGCAAGCCCGGCCACTCTGGTAACCCTGGGTGATGTCACTTCCACAGAGGCGGTACTGGCCGCACTGAGCTTTGTACTGATTGCAGCGCTGGCTTACCGCCGTATGCTGGGCGCGGTGATGATCGGCATCCTGATCGTGACCGGTATTGCGCTGGCCCTGGGCAAGGTGCAATACGGTGGCCTGGTTTCCGCGCCGCCGAGCATGGCGCCGACCTTTATGCAGCTGGATATTGCAGGTGCGTTTAACGTGGGCATGATCAGCGTAATCTTCGCGTTCCTGTTTGTGGACCTGTTCGACACTGCAGGCACCCTGCTGAGCACCGCCGACCGCGCCAAGCTGCTGGACAAAAAAGGCCAGCTGCCGGGTATGGGCAAGGCACTGATGGCAGACAGCTCCGCGTCTGCGGTGGGCTCCCTGATGGGTTCCTCCACCACCACTACCTACGTGGAAAGCACCGCGGGTGTTGCCGCTGGCGGCCGTACCGGTTTGACCGCGGTAGTATGTGCGGGCCTGTTCCTGCTGGCGCTGTTCTTCTCGCCGCTGGTGGGTATGGTTCCGGCCTACGCGACTGCCGGTGCACTGATGTACGTTGCGGTACTGATGACCTCCGGCCTGTCCACTATCGACTGGGATGACATTACCGAGGCTGCGCCTGCGGTAATCGCCGCGGTGATGATGCCGCTGTCGTTCTCCATCGCCAACGGCATTGCGCTGGGCTTTATCGCTTACGCGGCGATCAAGACCCTGAGTGGCCGCTCCAAAGATGTGAGCATTGCGGTGTACGCACTGGCGGCACTGTTTGTGGCCAAGTTCATCTTCTTCTGATGCGCTTGTGCGGCGCGTGCCTGTTGCGGGTGCGCGCCGATTCTCCCTTTCTCCCCTCTCCTTCCGTTCTTTTCCTTTCTTACCCTTCGCTTCCTTTCCCTCTCTGATAAAACGATCAGCCGTGCGCGCTGGCCAGACACTCCCACAGGGTCTGCACGATGCGCGATGCCTTGGGTGAGCGCCGCTGAATCGCCATAAAGTCACATTCGTAGTGATAGCGCTGTGGACAGATGGCCCGAATCTCCCCCTTCTTCAAAAACGTCTCCGCATAGTGGTCCGGCAGGTAACCGATATAGCGCCCGGATTGCAGGCAGTGCACGATCGCTTCCTGGTCGTTGACGGTAATGTCCCGCTGCAACCCTAGCCGGTTACCCACTTCCATATTCGGTGAGTGATAGCCGAGGCCGGCGTATTTGCACGCGCGGATGGCATCGTCGTCGATGGAGATATCCGCGGTACCGAAAAGCGGGTGGCGATAGCCGCAGTAGAGATACATCTGCTCATAAAACAGGTGCTGGTAATCGAGACTGGGAGACTCGCGGTGGGCGGGGATCACCCCCAGCTGAAAGCGCCCCTCCATCACCCCGCGCTCGATTTCATTGATCGGCTCGATGTGGATATCCAGGCTGACTTCCGGGGCCAGATCGTCAAACTGGCGCAGGGCGGCGTCGATGTGTGCCGCGGGGTTGGTGACCATCTTGTCGAACAGGGCCAGGGAAATATGCCCGGTCATGCGCTTGTGCACATCCGCCACCTCACCGCGGAAGGCGTCCAGGGAGCTGAGCAGGCGCAGGGTGGCCTGGTAGATCTGGCGCCCCTCGCTGGTGAGGGCAAAGCCGCTGCGCCCGCGCTGGCACAGGGTCACGCCGAGGCGCACCTCCAGGTCCTTGATATGGCGACTGATGGTGGAGCGCCCCACGTTGAGCTCCAGCTCCGCCGCCGAGAAGCCCCCTGCCTCCGCCACCGCGCGGAATACCCGCAGCAAGCGCAGGTCGATATCACTCAGCTGCCCCAGCAGCGCCGTCTGTTTGCGCCCCACAGTACCTTCCTATCCGTCTTACCCAGTCTCTTCAGATGCTTAGTTGCATAGAAGTGAAACTGAACATCGATAAATAACAGTTTATGCAACATTAAAGCTCTTCTACATTGGCTGCAACCAAACCAACTAAACCAAACCAACTAAACCAAACCAAACAAGCTGCTATCGATAAGAAGCAAGAGACAAGAACAAAGGGGAGCAGAGCAATGGACATGAGCGTGAGCGACAAGTTTGCCGGCCTGAGCCAGGACCAGCTGGACGCCCACTGGATGGCCTACACCGGCAACCGCCAGTTCAAGCAGGACCCACGCATCATCAAAGGCGCCGAAGGCTGCTACTACACCAGTGCCGATGGCCGCCGCATCTTCGACGGCCTCTCCGGCCTGTGGACCTGCGGTGCCGGCCACAACCGCGTGGAAATTGCCGACGCAGTGAGTGAGCAGTTGCGCACCCTGGACTACGCGCCGGCGTTCCAGTTTGGCCACCCCAAGGCCTTCCAGCTGGCAGAGCGCATCACCCAGTTTATGCCGGAAGGCCTGAACCGGGTGTTCTTCACCGGCTCCGGTTCCGAGTCTGCAGAAACCTCCCTGAAGATCGCCCGCGCCTACTGGCGCAAAAAGGGCATGCCATCGAAAACCAAGCTGATCGGCCGCGCCAAGGGTTACCACGGGGTGAACTTTGGCGGCATCAGTGTCGGCGGTATCGGCGCCAACCGCGCCCTGTATGGCACCGCTGTAGATGCCGACCACCTGCCGCACACCGTGCTGCCGCAGAACAAGTTCTGCAAGGGTATGCCCGAGGAAGGTGCCCACCTGGCAGACGACCTGCTGGAAATGATCGCCCTGCACGATGCTTCCAACATCGCCGCGGTCATCGTCGAGCCCATGGCCGGCTCCGCCGGTGTACTGCCGCCGCCCGTAGGCTACCTGCAGCGCCTGCGCGAGATTTGCGACCAGCACAACATCCTGCTGATTTTCGACGAGGTGATCACCGCCTTCGGCCGTATGGGTGCCGCCACCGGCGCCGAGGCCTTCGGTGTTACCCCGGACATCATCAACACGGCCAAGCAGCTGACCAATGGCGCCGTACCCATGGGCGCGGTCATCGCCAAGCAGGAAATTTACGATACCTTTATGGACCAGGGCGGCCCCGAGTACCTGCTGGAACTGCCCCACGGTTACACCTATTCCGCCCACCCGGTGTCCTGCGCGGCAGCGCTGGCGTCACTGGATATTCTGGAGAAGGAAAACCTCTTCTCCCGCGCCGCCGAACTGGCAGTGGTACTGGAAGACCGTGTGCATCAATTGAAAGGCACACCGCTGGTGACCGACATCCGCAACTGTGGTGTTGCCGCGGGTCTCACCATCGAGGCCGCACCGGGTGAACCGCTGCTGCGTCCGTACCAGATCGCAATGAAGATGTGGGAAAAGGGTTTTTACGTGCGCTACGGGGGCGACACCATCCAGCTGGGCCTGCCCTTTGTGGCCGAGGCGGAAGAAGTCGACACCCTGGTCAACGCCCTGGGCGATGCCATCACCAGCGTCGCTGCCGGCTGATACAGGCTAATAAAGCACACAAACCAAACGTACCATGAACACAAAAAATTTAGAGAGTTAACCAAGGAAATAGCATGAGCATTGTTGGCCATTTTATTAACGGCAAAACCGTCGACGCCGCCGAGCGCACCCAGGACGTATTCAACCCGGCAACCGGTGAGGTTTCCAAGCAGGTAGCGATCGCCGCAAAAGACACCGTGGAAGAAGCGGTCGCGGCGGCGTCAGAAGCGTACAAGACCTGGCGCAATACCCAGCCGATCAAACGTGCGCGCATCATGTTCAAGTTCAAGCAGCTGCTGGAAGACAACGCAGAAAAAATCTGCGCGCTGATCGGCGAAGAACACGGCAAGATTTCCCACGACGCCATGGGCGAACTGACTCGCGGTATCGAGAATGTGGAGTTTGCCTGCACTGCTCCGCAGATGCTCAAAGGCGAACACAGCCGCAACGTTGGCCCGGACATCGACTCCTGGAGCGAAATGCAGCCGCTGGGCGTGGTTGCCGGTATTACCCCGTTCAACTTCCCCGCCATGGTACCGCTGTGGATGTTCCCGCTGGCCATCGTGTGCGGCAACACCTTTGTACTGAAGCCCTCTGAGCGCGACCCGTCCTGCGCCCTGCTGCTGGCACAACTGCTGCAGGAAGCTGGTCTGCCCGACGGCGTATTCAATGTGGTGAATGGCGATAAGGTTGCGGTAGATACCCTGCTGACCGACCCGCGTGTGGAAGCGGTGAGCTTCGTTGGTTCCACCCCGATCGCCGAATACGTTTACGCCACGGCCAGCGCCAACGGCAAACGCTGCCAGGCACTGGGCGGTGCCAAGAACCACGCGATCATCATGCCGGATGCGGACATGGATAATGCCGTCGCCGCACTGACCGGTGCGGCCTTCGGTTCCTCCGGTGAGCGCTGCATGGCACTTTCGGTGGCCGTGTGTGTGGGCGACGAAGCCGCGGATACCTTTATCGACAAGATGTCCCACGCCATGAAAGACCTCAAAGTGGGTGCCTACACCGACAGCAGCAACGACTTTGGCCCGGTCATCACCGAAGCACACAAAAACAAGGTGGACGGCTATATCGCCAGCGCCGCCGAACAGGGTGCGACCATTGTGGTCGACGGTCGCGATCCGAAAGTGGCCGGTTATGAAAATGGCTTCTTTGTCGGCGGCACGCTGATCGACAAGGTGAAGCAGGGCATGACCTGCTACGAAGAGGAAATCTTTGGCCCAGTACTACTGGTAGTGCGCGCCGAATCCATGGAGCAAGCCATGCAGCTGATCAACGATCACGAGTACGGCAACGGTACCTGCATCTTCACCCGCGATGGCGAAGCGGCGCGCTACTTCAGCGACAACATCCTGGTGGGCATGGTCGGCATCAACGTACCACTGCCGGTACCGGTGGCCTACCACAGCTTCGGCGGCTGGAAGCGCTCCCTGTTCGGCGACCTGGGTGCCTACGGCCCGGACGGTGTGCGCTTCTACACCAAGCGCAAGACCATCACCCAGCGCTGGCCATCCAGCGGCGTGCGCGAAGGTGCGCAGTTCTCTTTCCCGAGTAACTGATCCCCTCCACTCGCTATCTACGAAAAACGCCCGCAGAAAAATCTGCGGGCGTTTTTATTTATGAACCACCGTGCAATATTTATTGGTTAAGAGGAGATATTTAGCAGAATTGTTCGCATTGTGTCATTATCCGCGCCCCCAACAGTCCGCCAAGCTGCGGATTCACTGCAATTCAAGGAGTGCGCACAATGAGCAGAAAGCTGATTTCCAGCGGATCGGAATTTGAAACCAAGATCGGATATTCCCGCGCGGTTGTGGATGGCGATTACGTTTTCGTCTCCGGCACCACCGGCTACAACTACGCCACCAACAGCATCAGTGACGATGCCGCGGAACAGGCGGACCAGTGTTTTGCGAACATTGAACAGGCACTGAAAGAAGCGGGCAGCAGCATCGCACAGATTGTGCGGGTGACCTACATTCTGCCCAACCGCGATGACTTCGAGCCCTGCTGGCCGGTATTTGAAAAGTGGCTGGGGGAGGTACGCCCCGCAGCCACCATGTTTGAAGCGCGCCTGCTGGACGACGCGATGAAAATTGAGATTCAGGTGACCACGCGCGTTTAACGCACACTTTGGGGTAATCTCGTTTGCCCCGTCAGGGAAGGTCAGTTAATCCTGATCTTCCCTAACCCCTGTGCGACGCAAATCAAAGCTGCTCTGCCGCTTTCTCTCCTGGCAGCTCGCCAAGTTGTTCTAATAGGTTTTCTCCCAGCCGCTCTTTCTTCGCCACCGACAGATAGCCAAAATAGCGATCGCGAATTTCACGTACATAATTCACCGGTTCCCGCCCTCGCACGTAACCGAAGCGCGCCTTCTTGTAGTACTGCGGTTTTGACAGCAGTAGCATGGCCTCTTCCACATTGTCGAACCAGCGATTCGGATCTTTACCCAGCTTTTTCGCCAGCACCCGCGCGTCTCTTACATGCCCGTGTCCGGCGTTATAGGCGGCCAGGGAAAAATAAATCTTCTGGTCAAACGGCAGCGATGAGGGGAAGCGCTCTTCCAGCCAGCCAAGATAAGACACCCCCGCACGAATACTGTTTTCCGGGTGGTACAAATCAGAGATGCCGAGCTGCTTGCCGGTGCGCGGCATCACCTGCATCAAGCCGCGAGCGCCGGCAAAGGAGCGCGCCTTGGGATTGAAGCGACTTTCCTGATACATCTGCGACACGACCATGCGCCAGTCCAGATCGGCGGGTACCGCATGTTTGCGCACCAGCGGGTCGTAAGGTGACAGCTCGGTGGTATCCCGCAGGCGCTGGCCCTGCTTGCCCTTGATGAACTTTTCTTCCTTGAAATACTTGTTGTAGGTCACATTGAAAAATAGGCCGCGGTAGTACTTATTCAGAAAGTCATTCAGTTTGCCCAACAACTCCGGCTGATCGTCACGTACCGCCCAGGCAATAGCCTGCTCTTCGGAAAGGTCACCCACCACAACAAAGTCATCGCGATAGGTTTGCTCGATTTGCACCAGGTGCGAATCTGCTACCGTGTAGTCGTAGCGTCCCTCCGCAACCGCATCGATCAGCTGCTCGGTGGTAGCGCCCTGAATCGGCAAAATATTAACCGGCTTACTACCCTCACCTTCCGCAACGCCAGACTGCAGTGCCGCCAGCGCCTCGAGACTGGAGTAATAGCTGTTGAGAGGGTTTACCGCGACGGACTGGCCGATTAATCGCTCGGCGACGGGGACTGCCAGTTCCTGCGTATTGTCTACAGCAGCGATCAATTGTTCGGTGACCTGCATGTATGGGCGGGTAAATACCAACCCCTGCTGTTTGCGCGGGTCGGTGACGGTCATGGATGCGGCGATCACATCCCCCATGCCCTCTGCCAGCGCCTCCGCCAGATCCACATCGTGGCCGGGCACCACCATGCTCAGGCGCAAGCCATGGTCTTTGGCAAAGCGCTTCAACAAATCGTAATCAAAACCCATCAGTTCGCCGCGCCACATAAAGTAGGAGGCGGGGTGATTGCGGGTCAGTACGCGCAGGGTTTTACTTTCTTTGATTTGCGCCCAATCGCGACGAGCGCTGTTGCGTTGCTGTGCCGCGACCAGGTGTTCTTCGGTCAAGAATTCATTTAATGCCTGCCCCAGCGCTACCGCATTACTGCGCACGGCCCAGGCGATGGCGCGGCGGCGATCGCTAAGGTTTTCCGCCTTTAGCGTGGGAAAATCTTCCAGCAATACTGCGGATAAATTGCTATCGATAATCGTTGCGGCAAAAGTGCCATCGGCGACGCCGCCCAGCAATTCATCCTGACTAATCGGTTCATCGAGAATCTGGGCTTGCAGGGATACCTGCAACTTATTTGAGGAGGATTCGGCCAACTCGGAAATGGTTTCCTCGAAAGCACTGCCCTTGCGCACCGCAACCTTGACGGGTTCAGCTTCGGTAACCTGCTCGGGAGCGGAACCTTGCTTGCGTCGAGTGATCAGCTGTTCCTGAACATACTTCAATGGGCGTATATACAGGACCTGTTCAGCACGCTGTTCGGTACGAGTAAAGTTCACCGCAATCACATCACCGCGCCCTTCCCGCAACGCGGGAATCAGGTCGGCAAAGTTATCCACATAAATCCACTGCACGGCGAGCCCGCGCTGCTCGGCAAACTTCTCGGCCAGGGCTCGCCATTCCGCCGTGGGCAGGCCGTCTCGCGGTAAAGACTCCTCTTCCAGCCCCTTGGGCGCAAGCAGCCGCAGGGTACCTTGCTGGTGAATCTCTGCGAGGTCACCCTGATTGATATAGTTGGTAAATGCGGGCACCTCGGGTTCGCTGGCCTGCGAGGCTCTTTCTTCAGTCCCCTCTTCAGTCGCCTTCTCAGTCAACTCTGCCGCGCGGTCATTCTCGAGAACCTGCGCAGCCTTTTCCCTACTGGTATCGCCACAGGCGGCCAACAGAATGCCGAGCAGGGCTACTGCCACTACCCATCCCGCTCTTACAGCCCCCAAGCGATCCTTTTCTTGTGTCCGTTTTCCTACCAACCCGGTCATACCGCGTACATCTCCTGTTTTCGGCATCGAACGTGAACTGTCTCACAAAGCGCATGAAATTTCGATTTCGCACGAATTTTGTACAACCATACCACCCTGTCCGCTGACCCGCGATGCCCGCCAGCCGGTCGCTAACTCAATAAAGCAAACCATTTAACACTTTCCGCCTGGCGCCAAAATAGACCACCCATTCAGACTGGCCCCTGTGCAACCACCCAGCTGGTTCTATAGGGAATTTCGAAAACCCCGCATGTTATGCCTTGGCAAGCTTCCCAAAAAACGTTTGATCAGAAGAATCTTTGGTCACAAATAAAAAACTATCGAGGACACATCATGCAATCCTCCGGAATTTTGACGGGATTTAAATTAACGACGGCGGCAATATTGATTGGTGCCTGGGCATCTACCAGCGCAACAGCAGATACCATTTACCAGGACAATTTTGCCAACGGGGATATTAGCGGATGGACCACCACCGGTACCGTTGATGCGTACAATGGAAGCAGTATTCGCCTGCGGGGCACGTCTACCGCAACGCAGGCACTTTCTACCGCGGGCTACTCCGCGGTCTCCGTTGAACTCATGATGTCAGCGAGTTCACTGGAAAACGGCGAGTTCTGTTACGGCGAAATTTCCACAGACGGCGGCAGCAACTGGACAACGGCGTTAACTATTGCCAACGGTGATGACAACGGCAGTCAATTCTCCGGCAACAGTTCACCATCCGGTATCGATAATAACGTTGCGGTGCAGTTGCGCTTTCGTGGTACCGGCGCCACCACCGGCGACTACTGTTATGGATACCGCGCACTGGTCACCGGTACTGGTGGCGCACCGACCGAGCCGGACATTAGCGTACCGGCAAGTATCAGTTTTGGTGCCATCGGCACAGGCACCAGCTCCACCCGCACCATCACCATTTCCAACGAAGGCTCTGCCGCTCTTGTTATCAGCAATGTAAGCAACCCGGCATCACCTTTTTCGGTAGCCAGTAACAATTGTGGCAATGTAAGTGCCGGCGCAAGTTGCGATATCGACGTAGCATTTACACCACAAGCAGATGGCAACTTTAACGGCAGCCTCAGTATTTCCTCGAACGATCCAGACGAGGCGAGCGTTTCGGTCAGCCTCAGCGGCAGCGCCTCCACAGGCGGCGGCAGCGTGGACGATTTCGACCCACTGAGCGGTAGCGGCAATGTTTCTCGCAGTGCACTGACCATAAATACGCTAATTAACGGCAGTGATCCGGGCAGCTTAGTGGATTACAGTAACTACGCGCTCCCTGCCGATGCTGCCATGCCCGGCAACCAGTTTGAAGGCTCTCTGGAATTATTCGGCGAAGCCACCGGTGGCGACTTTGACGAACACAAGGACAGTTTCCGTTATACCGGCTCTCGCGACACCACCCGCAAGCACCTGCCGGAATTCGATTTTGAATTCGTTCAGAGCGGTAGCCATATTTTTCCGGTAGAGCGTGGCTCCATTGCCAGTGCCCACCCCGAGTGGGAGTACATCCTGACACCGGGGCGGGTATGGAATGAAAATGGGGATGCCGGTTACAGCCGCGTAGCCCTGCCATTTGCGCTGCAGCAGAAAAATGCCAACTGTGTGCACAATGGCATGATGACATTCCTGTTCAAGGACGACGGTTCTGTCTCCGATGTGGCCTATCAGATCGCCGGTGAAACCTGCCTTTACTTCCAGGTGGATATGTGGGGACAACTCGCAGCTAGCTACACGCCCCACAGCGTTGCGAACAGCGACCAGTTGATTAGCGATTACCAGGCCGAAGTCAACGATCGCATGCCCAGCAAACCGCTCAGCGCACTGGCCCAGGATTATCCCGGCACCGACTACACCGCTTTCGCCGCACCGAATGGCAAAGCCCCCCTGGACATTTCGCTCGCGGGTTTTGTCATTGACGGCACCCATTACATGGGGGGTTGTGGTTCCCGCCGCGGTGACTATCCCTACTGTGAATCACTGGTAGTACCCTCTTATTCCAGTGCCAAATCGGTGTTTGCCGGTGGTGCGATGATGCGTCTGGAAAAGAAGTATCCCGGGACCTTTAATCAGGCCATTGGCAGCTATATCAGCGAGTGCAATACCAACGGCAACTGGAATGATGTGACCTTTGGCAACGCGCTGGATATGGGAACGGGCAATTACAATTTGGCCGGTTATATGAGTGACGAGGGTGCGAGCCACACCAACGATCTATTCCTGCCGGAGGATCACGCCAGCAAGATCAATTACAGCTGTACCGAGTACTCGCGCAAGGCAGCACCCGGTACCAAGTGGGTATATCACACATCCGATACCTATATTCTCGGCACCGCGATGAACGCCTACCTGCGCGGTATTGAAGGCGGCAGCAGTGATATTTTCACTGACATTGTGGTAGAGGAAATTCTCGCACCGCTGGGTGTCAGCCCCACTGCAGAATTTACCCGTCGTACCTACGACAGCGTGCAGCAACCATTTACCGGTTGGGGGCTGATATGGCTGCGCGATGATGTGGCGAAGATCGGCGCTTTCCTCGCGGGCGGCAGCCAATCTGTATTGCATCAGGGAGAACTGGATGCAGCGCTACAGCGCAACAGCGCCGACCGCGGCTTGGAACCGCTCAATGACTACAAGTACAACAACGGTTTATGGGCGCACGAGGTAAGTAGCAACATGAGCGGCTGTAGCAACCCGCTGTGGCTGCCGTTTATGTCTGGCTACGGCGGAATCAGTGTGCTGATCCTGCCCAACAACTCGGTGTACTACTACTTCAGTGACGACGATGTGTTCTTGTGGATGGATGCGGCTCAAGAGTCGCACAGCATTCGCAGCTTGTGCCAATAACAGGCACATCACATACCACAATAAAAAAGGGGCGGTTAACCGCCCCTTTTTTATTTATGCATCTTCTGCTGCCCGAATGGGCTTGTGCAGTTTAACCGCGGTCGCTTTCTTGCTGCGCATCCGAATATTGAGCATTTCCACGGCCACCGAGAAAGCCATCGCAAAGTAGATGTAGCCTTTCGGCACATGTATTTCGAAGCCTTCGATAATCAGGGTGACGCCGACCAGAATCAGGAAAGACAACGCCAGCATCTTGATGGTGGGATGGCGGTCAACAAAATCACCAATGGGCTTGGCCGCAATCAACATGACCACCACGACGAGGATAATGGCAATCGCCATAATCGAAATATGGTCCACCAGACCTACCGCGGTAATAACCGAGTCCAGCGAGAACACAATATCCAGCACCGCTATTTGTGCCAGCACCATACCGTAGGTTGCAGTTTTTACACTGGAGGCTTCGCCGTCGACACCTTCCAGGCTGTTGTGGATTTCATGGGTCGCTTTAAACAGCAGGAACAGGCCGCCGCCAATCAGAATCACATCCCGGCCGGAAATCTCTTCACCCAATACGGTAAACCAGGGTTCGGTAAGGCCCATAATCCAGGCGATGGAAAATAGCAGGGCGAGGCGGGTAATCATGGCCAGCGCCAAACCGATAAATCGCGCCGACTCCCGCTGTTTTTCCGGCAAGCGCCCAACCAGAATGGAAATAAAGATAATGTTGTCGATGCCCAGCACGATTTCCAGCGCGGCTAACGTTGCCAGGGCAACCCACGCCTCGGGGCTGGCGATCCATTCGAACATGTGAACGTTCCTGTCAATTTATTGTAATTGGTAGCCAGCGGCCTCAGGGAGGCGGACCGCGACGGGGAGAAACAGGAAAGGAGTTTAGGCGGTTTCCATCAACCACGCCAAGGCGGGCGCTTTGTCTTCGAAGAAGCGGGCTTCGCCGCCGATAAACCAGCTGCCGATCTTGGCCGCGGTCTCCTGCCAGGACTTGCTGCCGACCATGGCCACCTTGCTGAACTGGCGGCCGTGCTTTAAGCCGAGCTTTAAGTCATCCCAGGCTGCATGCATTTCCCAGCCGTCCATTTCCCGGGCATCCATCATCACGTCGATTTTCGGGCTTTCCATACCCGCAATCGCAGTTTCCAGCATGGGCACCATGATCTGGTAGTCTTCGTGCCGCAATTTTCCGCGCGCATGCATGGTCAGCAGAACTTTTTCATCTGCAACACGCTCCACACTGACGGAAAAGCCATGATGATATTCGTGCATGTTCGCTCCTATACCTGCGTACAGTTTAAGCACACAGGTATAGGCCAGATACTTTCAAAGGACAAATTCGGCCAAACAACAAACTCGGCGGGTAATGGTTTTAGTGTGACAGCACGTCAACAATTTCATGGGTCGCATGGATCAGACGAACCAGCTCGCCTTCAATACGCACGGTCACCAAACCGCGAGAATCCACCGGCTGTACGATCACTGCATGACGATAAATTTCGTCTTCCAGGACATAACCGGGCGCAAGCTTTTTCTTCCAGCCGGGAGGCAATTCACCACCACGTGTCACTTTCTTTTGCAGGCCCGGGGGTAGATCGCTGTTGTGCTTGTCGGGTTTCGCCATGGCGCTGGTACCGCCCATTGCCAGAGCCGAAACAACCAGAGTGGTGGCGATATGCTTGAACATAATATTTTCCTTGCTGGATATCTTGTACAGATCGGTATGGACACCATGCTAAACCGCACACGGCCGTTCACCTTCGCGGTAGATCACAGTTTCAGCATAACCTTGTGAAAATGACTCCACCCTGAATAAAAAAAGGGCTGCAAAAGCAGCCCAAAGGAGTCAATTTAGACGGGATAACGTAGGGATGATTAACTGATATCGATCCAGGTGGACTTCAGCTCGCAGTACTTGTCCAGCGCGTGCAGCGACTTGTCACGACCGTTGCCGGACTGCTTGAAACCACCGAAGGGCACGGTGATGTCACCACCGAAGTAGTTGTTGACCCATACCGAGCCCGCGCGAATATCACGCGCCATGCGGTGGGCGCGGGCGAGATCTTTGGTCCACACGCCGGAGGCCAGGCCGTAGATGGAGTCGTTGGCAATTTGCAGCGCTTCCTCTTCGGTCTCGAATTCGATGATCGACAGTACCGGGCCAAAGATTTCCTCGCGGGCAATGGTCATGTCACCGCTCACACCGCGGAAGATGGTCGGCTCGTAGTAGTGACCGCCCTCCACAGCTGCCGCCGGCTTGCCGCCGCACACCAGGTTCGCGCCCTGCTCGAGGCCTTTGGCCACGTAGAACTCCACGGTGTCGTACTGGCTCTGGTCAATCAGGGCACCCATCACGGTGTTGGGATCCTGCGGGTGGCCCGGCTGGAAGCGCTCAGAAGCTTTCTTGACCTTTTCGATAAAGGTGTCGGCGATGCCTTTCTCCACCAGCAGACGGGTACCAGCGGTACAGGTCTCACCCTGGTTGTAGAACACCGCCAGTGCGGCCGCTTCCGCGGCCTTGTCCAGGTCGGCGTCGGCAAACACGATGTTCGGGCTTTTGCCGCCGAGCTCGAGGAAGGTACGCTTCAGGTTGGATTGACCGGAGTATTCGGTCAGGGTCTTGCCCACTTCGGTGGAACCGGTGAAGGTCAGACCATCGATATCCATGTGCAGGCCCAGGGCCTTGCCCAGGCTGCTACCAGGTCCGGGCAGCACGTTCAGTACGCCATCCGGCAGACCCGCCTGCTTCGCCAGCCCCGCCAGTTTGATTGCGGTGAGTGGTGTGTTGGATGCCGGTTTCAGGATCACACTGTTGCCGGTGGCAAGCGCCGGGCCCAGCTTCCACGCGGTGGTGGAGAGCGGGAAGTTCCACGGTACGATCGCCGCCACAACGCCCAGCGGCATACGGGTAATCAGGCCGATCTCGGCGGGGCCGGTGGGGGCAATCTCGTCGTAAATCTTGTCGATCGCTTCCGCATTCCAGCGAATGGTGGTGACCGCACTGGGCACATCCACATTCATGGTGTCGCTGATGGGCTTGCCCGCGTCGAGGCTTTCCAGCAGGGCGATTTCTTCGCGGTTTTCTTCGATCAGCTCCGCAAAACGCACCAGGATCTTCTTGCGATCCATGGGTGGCATGTCGGACCAGATACCGGATTCGAAAGTCTCACGGGCAACCTTAACCGCTACCTCGGCGTCTTCCGGGCCACAATTGGCAATCTGCGCCAGCTCGCGGCCATCTGCCGGGCTGGTACACGGGCGGGTCTGGCCGCTGATCGCGTCCACGTAGGCGCCGTTGATAAAGGCGCGCCCCTCAATAGTGAGTTCGTCGGCCCGGGCGAGCCACTCCTGCAGGGTTTGCGGCGTTGGCTGTGGGTTCCGGTTGTCAGTCATGGTCACCTCGGTTTGGCACACGAAAAGTTGGCTATCAGCTAAAAACTGAAGGATTATTCAGTTTATATCTAAAATGTGATCACAAATCAACGAGTCTGTATTTTGCTGCACGGAAGCTACCGCTGCAAATCGGTGAAATCCGCTTACACGGCCTCGAAGGTACCGGTCTCAAGATTCTTGCGTGCACCGGGAATCGCGAATACCCGGTTGTGGAACGCGATATAGAACCCCGGCGACAGCAGGCGCGCGGCGAGCAACGCTTCGGTGACGTTCTGGCGGGCATCGGAATCGATAAAGCCCATGGGACGCATGGCACCGGTGAACACCACTGGTACCGCGGGCGTACCCATCTTTTCGAAGCAGTATTCGGCGGTGACCGACATGGTGTCGGTTCCGTGCAGAATCACGATGGGGTCGCCCTTTTCGGCGGTGCGCGCAATGGCCGCACAAATCTGGTCGCGGTCGCTATCGTCCATCTCCAGGGAGTCTTTGTTGAGGATGCTCTCTAGCTCGAGGTGGGTATAGGGCAGGCGCAGGCTACTGATCAGGCCCTCGCGAATAATCGAGGCGCGGTTTTTCAGGGTGCCTTCGGATTCGCAGTAGCTCTTCTCAATGGTGCCACCGGTAGTGAGAATGCGGACACTGGTCTTTTGGTTGAGATCTGTCATCGTTTTTCCCGCTGAGTGAGTACAAATGTGCGCATCTTAGTGGGCTAGAGAGAACGAGACAATTCTAGTGTCCCGCAACGCAATTCATGAGTTGCGGGATAGGAGCCTGCCCGTGGCGTGATACCACCGGCAGGTCAGGGGAAGATTGGGGAAAGAAGGGCTTAGACTTCTTCAATACGGTAAGAGTGCACGATTTCCACACCGGCCTTGCCGAGCATGATGGATGCCGAGCAATACTTCTCCGCAGACAGCTCTACCGCACGCGCCACCTGTGATTCCTTGATGTTGCGTCCACGCACCACAAATTCCATCTCGATTTTCTCGAACGGCGCCGGCACCGCGTCCGGGCGATGACCTTTCAGTTCCACGTGACAGCTGGCCACGTCCTGACGGGTCTTTTGCAGGATGCCCACCACGTCGTAGGATGCGCAGCCACCTACACCCAACAGAATCATTTCCATGGGGCGGATACCATTGTTTTTCTGGCCACCTTCCATCACTACGGAATTACCACTGCCCGCTTCACCGACAAAAGTGACACCATTTACCCAGGTCACCTGACCCTGCATTACGCCCGCCATGGAACTCTCTCCTTCATATTGGATGGGGGCCGGGAGCTTATCACAACAACCCCGCGAATCCGCAGAACAGCACACCCGGTAATTGGTACGGACGTGCAGTCCCACCCTACCATCTGAGTAAGCCTTAACTTACGGTGGTTGTCAGCGCTGCGCTCAACCGCTATAAACAAACGCTGCCTATGCCCCATACAAAAAGTGGCCCAGATCACATTGCGAAAGATTGGCTCGTAAAGGCCCTGTTTGCACTAGGGTTTTAGCGGGATAATCGTCCCCTTAACCGGGATCAGGCACAAATATTTCAAAAAAAGGAGTAGATCCGTGACGGTCTCTACCGAAGACACTCTGACTAGTGGCAACATCGAAGACTTCCTCGCCCACTGCCACCGCCGCCGCTACCCAGCCAAGAGCACCATTATTTACGCCGGCGACCGCTGTGAGTCTCTGTACTTCATTATGCGTGGTTCCGTCACCGTTCTGATCGAAGACGACGAAGGCCGCGAAATGATCGTTGCCTACCTGAACGATGGCGATTTCTTCGGCGAAATGGGCCTGTTCGACCAGGATACCCGCAGCGCCTGGGTTCGCACCAAGACCGAGTGTGAAGTAGCGGAAATCTCCTACACCAAATTCCAGGAGCTGACCCGTCAGCATCCGGAGTTCCTGTTCAATCTGGCTACCCAGATGGCACTGCGCCTGCGCAACACCACCCGCAAGGTGGGCGACCTGGCGTTCCTCGACGTCACCGGCCGCGTAGCCCGCACCCTGCTGGATCTGTGTAACGAGCCAGATGCCATGACCCACCCGGAAGGCATGCAGATCAAGATTACCCGTCAGGAAATCGGCCGAATCGTTGGCTGCTCCCGCGAGATGGTAGGCCGGGTACTGAAAACCCTGGAAGAACAGGGACTGGTATCGGTGAAGGGTAAAACCATGGTGGTGTACGGCACCCGCTAAGCTGCCGATATCACCAATCAAAAGCCGGGCAATCGCCCGGCTTTTTTGTGGGCAAAATTTGAGCAGCGCCCCAAGATTGAGCATCCGCACCAATAGAGAGCCTGTATTTTCAGCCCCGCCAAAGCTTGCACCAAATTGTTGCATTTTCGCAAAATAATTCACCGTACTGCGGGGAAATTTAGCAACATATTCTTTTCCGCACTGGTACGTTGGTTGCAGACAAATAACACACAACAAAAAGCTCTAGGGGAACCACGTGAGACACAACAACTATCTTGGGCTGAAAAAGTCCCATCTGGCACTGGCGATTTCCTGTGCCGCCCTGCCCATGCCGCACCTAGCCACCGCGCAGGCTGCGGACACCGAAAACAAACCTGTATTTGAGGAAGTGGTGGTAACCGGCTCCCGCCGCGAAGAAAACGTGATGGATATCCCCATCAATATTTCTGCGGTGGGTGGCGAGAAGATCGAAGACCTGCGCCTCGACAGCATCGCCAAGATTGCCTACTACACCCCCGGCCTGACCGTGGTCGATCGCGGCCCGCGTGACGAGAACCCGGACATTCTGGTGCGCGGCCTGAACACCGGCGGCCTCGGCCCGGGCTTCAGCAGCAGCACCGTTGCCACTTACCTGGGCGACATCCCGCTGCAGGTGGACCTGAAGCCCATCGATCTGGAGCGTGTGGAAGTACTGATCGGTCCTCAGGGCACCCTGTATGGTCAGGGCACTATGGGTGGTGCTATCCGCTATATCCCCGCTAAAGCGGACCCTTCTGGGTTCACCGCAACCGTGCGCAGTAGCGCCAGCAGCAACGCGGAGAGCTCCGGCCTCGGCTCTGAATACGGTGCGACCCTGAACTTTGCGATCACCGATAACCTGGCCGTGCGCGTAAACGCGGACAGCATCCAGGACCCCGGCTTTATCGACTACAACTATGTCGTACGTGAATCCGGTGTATCTAACCCCGACCCGGATTTCAGCAACCCCGACGACGTTGCCGCGAACCTGCGCCGGGTAAAAGATGCCAACGGTGAAGACACCAAGTCTGGCCGTATCAACGTGCGCTGGCTGGCCACCGACTGGCTGGAAGCCAACCTGTGGCACTACTACCAGGACACCAAGGCGGAAGGTCGCCAGCTGGCTCACCAGCTGTCCTTCAATACCGGCCCTTACGAGTCCGGTATGCGCTACGAAGAACCTAACCACTACACCAACAAACTCACCAGCATCGAGCTGATCGGCGATCTGGGCTTCGCCCAGGCCACTATGGTTTACGGCCAGTCCGAATACGATGAGCTGGGTCAACGTGACCAGACCGACCTGTTGTTGGACCTGGACTACGGCTATGACTCCTTCCCCTCTTTCTCCGCCTATACCCGTGAGGAAGTGAAGGACAAGGCCGACACTTTCGAACTGCGCATGTCTTCCCAGCACGAAGGCCCGTTCAAGTGGGTAGCCGGCTACTTCCAGAACGAATACCAATCCGATGCCATCAGTGAAGAATTCACCCCCTTCTTCGACCAGTTCGTTGTGGACAACTGGGGCGGTGTGCAGCTGCGTCCGGACAACCTGGAATACATCCAGCTGACCGACATCGACGAAAAGGAATCCGCTTTCTACGGCGAGCTGACCTACGACATCACCGACACCCTGTCGGTTACCGGTGGCTACCGTCGCTACAAGTTTGAAACCGACATTACCGGCGGTTTCGGCCTGCCGCTGTTTGAAACCGTATTCCTGGGCGAGCCCCAGGACGCGATCAACGTAGACCTGGGCAGAAACCAGGGTGAAGACGAGGGCGACCTGTTCAAGTTCAACGTCGCCTGGGATGCCACTGCCAACGGCATGGTGTATTTCACCTACTCGCAGGGCTACCGCAACGGTGGCGTTAACTCCGTACCGGAGTGTACCGCCGAGCAGATCGCCAGTGACAACCAGCAGCTGTGTGCACTGTCGGGTGAAGTACTGATCGACCCGGACAAGATCGACAACTACGAAGTGGGCTACAAGGGCCTGGTTGGCGACCGCCTGTCTGTGAGCACCGCGCTCTATTACATCGACTGGACCGACCTGCAGGTGGCCACCACCACCACCAACGGCTCCCTGCCGATTACCGGCAACGGCAGTGCCGCGATCAGCCAGGGCTTTGAGCTGCAGGGTAGCTGGTTAATCAGCGACAACCTGGACCTTGCATTCACCTATGCCTATACCGATGCAGCGCTAAGCGAAGACGCTCCCGGCCTGGTTGGCCCATACGACGTATACTCCAGCGCGCGCCTGCCCGGACATGCGGAACACCAGGGCTCTCTGAACCTGAACTACACCACCACGGTACTGAACGGCTACGACCTGGACCTGAACTACGGCCTGGTGTTCGCCAGTGATGTATACAACATGGTCGGCGGGCCGGAAGACCCGCTTTATACGCTCGAAACAGAAGAAGACGGCACCATCACCATTATCGATGGCGACCGCGGTGGTGAAGCGATCCCCGGTTACGCAGTACACCATATGTCCGCAACTCTGCGTTTGGACAAGTGGACCGTTCAGGCATTCGCCGACAACCTGTGGGACAAGTACTACATCACCGGCACCCGCTCCAGCCGTCGCAATCTGCAGGACGAAAACAATGGCCCGGGCATCGAGTGGGGCAATGGCTTCACCCAGCGCTCTTACGGCCAGTACGTAGGTACGCCGCGCACCATCGGTGCCCGCTTCACCTACGAATTCTGATGCTGACTTAGCTTCAGAACTTCACTGGAAGCCGGCCTGGGATACACTATCCCGGCCGGCTTTTTTATTGGTTGCTATTCATGCAAAACCCCTCGATTCCACAACTCCACGCTGCTGCCGAACAGGCCCTTAACCGGGGCGATATGCGCACGCTGCACCAGTGCTGCCGACAGATTTTGCAGCTGGAGCCCGCGCACAGTGACGCCTGGTTTCTGATCAGTATCGCGGCCGCTGCGGCCGGGCAGGTCAACAAGGCGCTGGAAATGATCGAGCGCGCACTGGCAACGGCACCGCGCAACGCAGAATATTTGAGCCAGAAGGCCCGCTACTGTGCGCAGCTGAACCTGTATACCAAAGCACTACAGGCGGCAGACGCCGCCATGGCGGAAAGCCCCGAGCGCCCACTGATTCTCGACACCCTCGGCGTGGTGTATGCGAAGTTTGATGAACACGCGAAAGCGGTGATCCCACTGCGACGTGCCGTGGCACTCGCACCAGACAATGCGCAGTTCCAGTTTAACCTGGCGTCTGCCGAGCAGTTTCTTGGCAACCAGGAAGCGGCCCGCGCTGCTTACGAAAAAGCAATCTCACTGCAGCCAGGCTTCAGTCGCGCACGCTGGGCACTCTCTGAGCTGGAAAAAAATGACACGCAGACCGCAACGAGCGGCGAGCTTGAGAAGCTGTTAGCGCAGCACGGCCTTGCCGCCGAAGACCAGCTCTACCTGAGCCATGCACTGGCACGGGATCTGGAGCGCGCCGGCGATTACACCCAGTCATTCCGCTACCTGGCCCAGGCGAAAGCACGCTACCGTGAGAAGATTGGCTACGATTTTTCCCAGGACGCGGAACTGTTTGAGGCAATTAAATCTGCGTTTCCCGGTGACTCGCCCATATCAGAGAGTGCGAGCGCAAGCCTTGGGGAAAATTGCCTGTTTATCCTGGGCATGCCCCGCTCCGGCACAACACTGGTAGAGCGTATTCTTGCGAGCCATTCGCAGATCGAGACTCTCGGTGAACTGCACGAGATTCCGCTGGCAATCAAGCACCACTCACAAAGCCGTTCAGCACAAACACTGGATCTGGAAGTAATCGCTGGGGCACTCGCCGCGGACGCGGAATCTATTGGCAGGGATTATGTAGCACGCTGCGGCGAGCGCGGCAAAACCGCCACACGTCTGATCGACAAGCTACCGATGAATTTCCTTTATCTGGGATTTATCCTGCGCAGCCTGCCCAAGGCCAAAATCGTGGTGCTCGACCGAAACCCACTGGATGTATGTCTGAGCAATTACCGCCAGCTGTTTTCCTTCAACTTCCGCTACTACCACTACCACTACAGCCTTGCCGATACGGCACGCTATATCTGCGCCTACAAAGATTTAATGGCGCACTGGAACAGCCTGTTCGGGGACAGAATCTATACGCTGAATTACGAAAAGCTCACCGAGAATCCGGAGCAGGAAGCGCGCGCGCTGATGCAATATTTAGCGTTGCCATGGGAAGCAGAGTGTCTCGAATTTTATCGTTCAGGTGCCGCCGTATCTACGGCCAGTAGTGTGCAGGTACGCCAGCCTATTTACCGCAGTGCAGTGGAACGCTGGCGCAAGTATGAGAAGGAGTTACAACCGGCCGCGGAAATCTTTGCCGAGGCCGGGCTGATTTAGGAAAGGAGATTGCCAGGCTAACTCTTAGTTAAACAACTCCATCAGGCGACGGCCGGGCTCTTCCTCGCGCATAAACGCTTCGCCCACCAGGAAGGTATCTACATTGTGGCCACGCATGGCGGCCACATCATCGGTGGTGTGGATACCACTCTCGGTAACCACGATACGGTCGTCCGGAATCATGCCCAGCAGGCTGAAGGTGGTTTCCAATTGCACATCAAAGGTGTGCAGGTTGCGATTGTTGATCCCGATTAGTCGGTTCGGCAGTTTTAGCGCGCGTTCCAGCTCCTCGCGATCATGTACTTCCACCAGCACATCCAGGCCCAACTCCTGCGCAAGATCATTCAGACTGGTGAGCTGCTTATCATCCAGGCAGGCAGCAATCAGCAGGATGCAGTCGGCACCCATGGCGCGGGCCTCATACACCTGATACGGGTCGACAATAAAATCCTTGCGAATAACCGGCAGACGCACCGCACTGCGCGCCTGCTGCAGGTATTCATCCGCCCCTTGGAAGAAGTCCACATCGGTCAGCACCGACAGGCAGGCCGCACCGCCCTTTTCATAACTGGTGGCAATCTCCGCGGGAATAAAATCTTCACGAATAACACCCTTGCTTGGCGAAGCCTTTTTAATCTCCGCAATCACCGCTGCCTCACCGGCATTGCGCTTGGCTTCAATCGCCTTCACAAAACCGCGACAGGGCGGCTGCTGCAACGCACGCTGCTGCATTTCATCCTGGCTAACCAGCTTCTTGCGCTCGGCGACTTCTTCCCACTTGCGCTCGACAATGGTCTTCAGAATTGTTGGCGTACTCATGACTTCACTCTTTGAATGCGCTGGTAAAGGCAGCCAGCTCGTTGATTTTTTCCCCGGCCAGTCCGCTATAAATCGCGTCCTGCGCCATACTCACCCCTTCCGCGGGGCTCGCCGCTACGCCACTGACATAAATAGCCATGCCGGCGTTGAGGGCAATAATGTCGGCAGCCTTGTTGCCCGCAGGTGTTTCGCGCTTGCCCAAGGCATCGTGAATCAGTGCGAGGGAGGCCTCGGAGCCATCCACACATAGGTCGTCCATGGCTCTCGGTTCGATATCGAAATCCGCGGGCTTGATGACGACTTCGGTTAACTCACCATCTTTTAATTCCCAACCGCGGGTCTCGGCGGCGAGGCTCACTTCATCCAGCCCATCGTCGCTGTGAAGTACCAGCACGTGCTCGGAACCCAGCGTCTGTAAAACTTCTGCCAGCATGCGGCAGTAGTGCGGGTCAAACACGCCGATTACCTGGCGCTTTACGCCGGCCGGATTGGTCAGTGGTCCTAGCAGGTTGAAAATAGTGCGCAGGCCCAGCGCCTTGCGCGGTCCAATCGCGTGACGCATGGCACTGTGATAGCTCGGCGCGAACATAAAGCCCACACCAACACCATCCACGCAACGCGCCACCTGCTCCGGGGTTAGTGGCAAATAAATGCCCGCTTTTTCCAGCAGATCTGCAGAACCGGAAGAAGAGGAAACCGAGCGGTTGCCGTGCTTGGCCACCCGTGCGCCGGCAGCGGCTGCAACAAAGCTGGACGCACTGGAGACGTTGAACAAGTTTGCCCCGTCACCACCGGTACCCACAATGTCGACTGCATAAGTGGGGTCGAGCTCAACCTTAGTGGCCAGCTCACGCATCACTTCCACCGCGCCGGTAATCTCGTCAACGGTTTCTCCCGCCATACGCAGGGCGACCAGAAACGCACCGATCTGCGCGTCTTCCGCTTCGCCGCGCATAATCTGCCCCATGGCCCCGCGCATCTCTTCGCGGGTGAGATGTTCGCCTTCCACCAATTTGGCAATGGCCTGCTGGATATTCATTATTTTTACTCCTCCCCCAAATCCCTAATCAGGTTGGATAGCAGATCTCCGATAAAGCTCAGGTCTTCTACGTGAAGGTACTGATGCCGGGATCCGTTTGTGAGACCTTCTAAAACAGGGATGTTTTAGAAGAGCCCCCATGGATGGGTTTACGGCGTGTCTCGCAAACGGATCCCGGTAGCAGTGCCGCCACCAAATCCGCTTCGAAGCGCACAAGTAAACCTCAAGACTCCAAAAAATTCCTCAGCATATCGTGCCCGTGCTGAGTCAAAATCGATTCCGGGTGGAACTGCACCCCCTCGATCGACAGCTCGCGATGGCGCAGCCCCATAATTTCATCCATCTCGCCATCTTCCGTCTCGGTCCACGCAGTGACCTCAAGACAGTCCGGCAAACTGCCCTTCTCCACCACCAACGAGTGATAACGGGTCGCCTCAAACGGGTTCGACAGGCCGTTAAACACGCCCAGGTTGTTGTGGATAATAGGCGACGTCTTGCCGTGCATCACTTCACCGGCACGCACCACACGTCCACCGAACACCTGACCAATACTCTGGTGACCGAGGCAGATGCCGAGAATCGGCAGCTTGCCCGCATAGGCGCGAATAGTATCCATGGAGATACCGGCTTCGTTCGGCGTACAGGGCCCCGGGGAAATCACAATCTTTTCCGGGTTCAGCTGCTCAATATCGGCAACGCTGATCTCGTCATTGCGCTTCACCACCACATCCGCACCCAGCTCCGCCAGGTACTGCACAATATTGAACGTGAATGAATCGTAGTTATCGATCATCAGGATCATGATTCGGTTCCTTTATCCTGTGCCGCCTCGCCCAGCCGCTTCTGTAAGCGGGCAAGGGATTCCTGGGTGGCACGCAGTTCGCGCAAAATTTCGGTCTGGCTCGGCGGCATGGAAAGCTCGTCCAGGCGGCGCAACTTGGCCTCTTCCAAGTTGTTCAGCACCACGCCGATAAACAGGTTGATCATCACAAACGCGCCCATCACCACGAAGCTGATGAAATAGATCCAGGCGTAGGGCATGGCATCCATCGCGGTGTACATAATGTCTGTCCAGTCCTCAAAGGTGACGATACGGAACAGGCTCAGCAGTGCGATGGGCAGCGTGCGCCAGTGGGTGGGGTCGATTTCATGAAACAGGAAATAACCTGCCACACCGTAAATGTAAAAAATAATCCCCATCAACAAACTGATATGGAACATGCTGGGCAGGCTGCGTAACAGTGTATCCACCAGCAAGCGCAGCTCTGGGAAAGCGGATACCAAACGTAAGACCCGCAACACCCGCACTAGGCGCGCCAGCGTGGCCATTGGGCCCGCCGCCGGAATCAGGCTGAGCACGATGATGGAGAAATCAAAGCAGTTCCAACCGTTGGCAAAATAGCGCCACGGGCGACGACCTTCGGCGGCAATCTTGATTGCCGCTTCCACCATAAATGCCAGCAGGATCAACTGGTTCACGCCCTGCAACATGCCGTTGAAACGCTCAACCACCCAGGTGGAGGTTTCCAGGCCCACAGCAACCGCGTTGACCATAATCAGGCCAATAATTACCTGGTTGAAGATCGGCGCTTCTACGAGGCGACGGCAACTCTCGGCAAAGCCGCGCCTCTGTTGTACTGATATTTCACTCATCGGTAATACGTCTTCCAATGTTTCAATACGGGTTTCAATACGATTGAGTTATTCACCGGTGGCGATGGCCACGGCGCGGAACAGTGCCCGCGCCTTGTTCATGGTCTCATCCCACTCGGACTGCGGATCGGAGTCCGCCACCAGACCGGCGCCGGCCTGTACAAATACTTTTCCATCCTTGATCACCGCGGTGCGGATCGCGATGGCGGTATCCATATTGCCGTTCCACGCCAGATAGCCCACGGCACCGCCGTAAACGCCGCGTTTTTCTGGCTCCAGCTCATCAATAATTTCCATGGCGCGGATCTTGGGCGCACCGGAAAGCGTACCCGCCGGATGCGCCGCACGCAGGGCGTCGATGGCATTGAGCCCCGGTTTAATCTTGCCGGTCACATTCGACACAATGTGCATCACGTGAGAGTAACGCTCTACCACCATCTTTTCCGTTACCTGCACGGTGCCGGTCTGCGCAACCCGCCCGACATCATTGCGGCCGAGATCAATCAGCATCAGGTGCTCGGCGATTTCTTTCGGGTCCGCCAGCAAATCCTGTTCCAGCGCCAGATCCTGTTCTTCGGTGACACCGCGGCGACGGGTGCCGGCAATCGGGCGCACGGTCATATCCCCATCTTCCAAATGCACCAGGATTTCCGGGCTGGAGCCGACCACCTGGTGATCACCCAGGTCGAGGAAATACATATAGGGAGAGGGGTTCAGGCTGCGCAACGCGCGGTAGAGATTCAGCGGTGGCACGGTAAACGGCGCGGACAGGCGCTGGGACGGCACTACCTGCATGACATCACCGGCGAGGATGTAGTCTTTCACCTTGTGTACGCCCTGCTTGAAGGCATCTTCGCCGAAATGGGAAACAAAGGTGTCTTCGGCGGTGTGCTCCCCGTCAATCCCGAGCGGCTCGACGCTGTCGAGGGGCTGGGACAGCTGGCCGACCAGCTCATCCAGGCGACGCTGCGCCGATTCAAAGGCATTTTCCTGCTGCGGGTCGGCGTGCACGATAAACAGCACGGCACCGGCCAAGTTGTCGAACACTACCAGTTCGTCGCTCACCATCAGCAGGATATCCGGGTTCCCCAGGGTGTCCGGCGGGCAGCTGTCGGCCAGTTTCGGTTCGATATAGCGCACCACGTCATAGCCGAAATAACCGACCAAGCCACCATTGAAGCGCGGCAGCCCGTCGATTTCTGGCACTTTATAGCGGCCGCGGAACTCTTCGACGAACGCCAGCGGGTCATCAACCTGCTTCTGCTCGATCACTTTGCCGTCGCGTTCAACCGTTATCTCATGGCCGGTCACTTTCAGTACGGTGCGCGCCGGCAGGCCGATAATGGAGTAGCGGCCCCACTTTTCCCCGCCCTGTACCGACTCCAGCAGGTAGCTGTAGCGGCCGCCATCGCGGGCAGCGAGTTTCATATAGGTGGTGAGCGGGGTTTCGATATCGGCCAGCACGCGACGTACGAGCGGTATGCGGTTGTATCCTGCAGACGCAAGCTGGGTATATTCGCTGGGGGTCATGGCGACTCCGGTCTGTGCAATGCTTTGTTTGTTCTATCGGGGCCTGGATTTCCCATCGTTGTGGAATCCAACCCGCGGGGAAGGCGCCCGTCGGACCTAGTTGTGTGACTCTTCATCGAGTTAGGTCTTCAGGCTTCAGCGGATCAGCGGCGCCATCGCCAGCTGTTGTTGAGGTGGGCAGTGCAGTTCAATGTCAGAATCTCGCAGCGTCGAGTTGCTTCCCTGTATTCCGGCGAGCAAGTGTACAAAGGTCTCTTGGGGTGGGCAAGCGCCGCTTCGCGGGCGCCTGCCCTGGTGACCAGCAGCTCTCTGCCAGTCCCAAGTCAGTTCTCAGACCTGGGCCAGCTCGGCGCGCATGGCGTTTATGACCTCTGCGTAGTCATCCTGATTGAAGATCGCTGAGCCCGCCACGAAGCTGTCGGCACCGGCTTGGGCGATTTCGCGGATGTTGTCGCGGGTCACGCCGCCATCAATCTCCAGGCGGATGTCGAGGCCACAGTCGTCGATCAGCTTGCGAGCTTCCTTGAGCTTATCGAGGGTGGCAGGAATGAATTTCTGGCCGCCGAAGCCGGGGTTTACGGACATCAGCAGGATCATGTCGAGCTTGTCCATGACGTATTTGGCGGCGTCGAGGCTGGAGGCGGGGTTGAATACCAGGCCCGCCTTACAGCCGAGAGACCTGATCAGCTGCAGGGAGCGGTCGACGTGCTTGCTCGCCTCCGGGTGGAAGGTGATGTAGGTGGCACCGGCATCGGCGAACATGCGGATCATGTCGTCGACGGGCTCGACCATCAGGTGCACGTCGATCGGTGCTTCCACACCATGGTTGCGCAGGGCTTTGCACACCATGGGCCCAATGGTGAGGTTGGGGACGTAATGGTTGTCCATTACGTCGAAGTGCACCCAGTCGGCGCCAGCGGCGAGGACATTATCCACTTCCTCACCCAGGCGAGCGAAGTTGGCGGAGAGGATGGAAGGTGCAATTTTGTAGTCTGGCATTTTTTCGTCTCGGTGCTTGGAGTTGCTCCCCGGCGCTCTGTTTTGGCCCGGTGGCGGCTGGGCACCGGGTGGAGCTTTTCAGGACCGCTGTGAATACATCCCTGTATACTTCGTCGGCAACATCCCTGTTGCCGACGATCCTGAAAAGCTCCACCCGGCACCCAGCCTTCGATTTGAACTTTCTACTATGTAACCGTTTTTGTTATCCCGCTCGTAACCTTTCTTCAAGGTTATTCAGACGCTCAGGCGTACCCACGTCACACCAGTCCCCCGTGTAGACTTCCGCCTGCATCTTGTCTTCGTTATGTGCGAAGACTTCACCAAGGCCATAGCATTCACGGGCATTGGGGTATTCGGTGAGGATTTGCGGGCGCAGGTAGCTAATGCCGGCGAAGGTGAAGCGAGGCTTGGTGCTGCCAGAGAGCAGGCCGTCATCGATGCCGAAGTCCCCCTCCGGGTTGTGCGGCGGGTTGGGCACCATCAGCAGGCGACCGGGGCAGCTTTCCGGCAATGGGGTGGCGACCCACGTGGAAAAATCAAAGTCACACCAGACATCGCCATTCACCACAAAGAAGGGCTCTTCGCCCAGCAGCGGTAATGCCTTGCAGATACCTCCGGCGGTTTCCAGTGGCTCACTCTCTTCCGAATACTGAATCTGCACACCAAAACGCTCGCCGCTACCCAGATGCTCTCGGATCTGGCCGCCCAGGTGTGCGAGGTTGATCACAAGGTTCTTAACACCTGCGGCCGCGAGGCGCTCGATGGCGTATTCGATCAGCGGCTTGCCCAGCACGGGGATCAACGGCTTGGGCGTGAAATCGGTAAGCGGGCGCATACGCTTGCCGAACCCGGCGGCAAGTAGCATGGCGGTAGGCGACTTAGACGCCTTGGGCGGTTGCGATGTCATGCGGTCCTTTTTATTGGGCTTTATTGGGCTGCGTTATTGGGCAGCTAGCGGGCAACGTTCGTTATGAAAGAGCTCGCGTTACGGAGTAACGGTGGTATCGGCCGGCTGCCGCTCGCCGGCAGTGCGGTAGTCGCGATACCAGTCCTGCTGCTCAATCAACGGCATTATTTCAGCCCGGAACCAGCGGGCGAAGGGCTGAAGCTCTGCGTATTTATCGCACACTTCAAGGGTATAGCGAATGACCAACGGCAAATCAGGCAGGTAACCGTGCTTGCCATCCCGCAAATACAGCCGAGGGAAGAGCCCAAGCACCTTGAAGTGGCGTTGCAGACCGATCCAATCAAACCAACGCAAGAAAGTTTCCGGCGCCACTTCGGGAATTACGCCCGCATCGACCGCGGTAGTGGCGTAAGCCAGGGCCCAGTTTTCCACCTGTTCCTGCGGCCAGCGGATATAGCAGTCACGCAGCAATGAGGCGAGGTCGTAGGTGACAGGGCCCCACACCGCGTCCTGGAAGTCCACCACTCCCGGCCGCTCGCCATCGCGAATCATCAGGTTGCGGCTATGGTAGTCCCGGTGCACCAGCACCTGCGGCTGACTACTGGCGCTGTCGAGCAGGTGGGCAAAGGTGTGCTCTATCAGCTGGTTTTCTTCTTCGCTCAGCTCCCGCTGCAGCAGCTTGCCGATTAACCATTCGGGCAGCAGGCGCATTTCCATGTGCAGCAGCTCGCGGTTGTAGGGCGGGAACAGGCCTTCCTGACGCGGGATTTGCTGCAGGCACAGTAGCTCGTTCATCACTTCGGCATACAGGCCGGAGACGCTGTCCGGATTGAGGTCCCGCAGTAACTGCGTGTCACCGAGGTCTTCGAGCAGCATATAGCCATGCTCGACATCGGCGGCGATCACGAGCGGGGTATGGATGCCATTGCGGCGCAGGTAGTCTGCGAGCGCGACAAATCGATTGACGTTGGTCTTACTCGGGGGAGAATCCACCGCGATCAGGGTGGGGGCGGTATCGGTGCGAAAGTAGCGGCGGAACCCGGCATCACCGGACAGCGCCTGCAGGTGCAGGGTCGCCTCCAGCGGCGGCACCCGCAAGGACTCATGGCCTGACTGCAGGGCACGGGCAGCCCACTGGCGCAGCTGTTCTTTGCGCTCATCTGGGGCCTGGGTTACACACTCGTTCATCCACTACCTGCTTGTTCACTTCAACACGCCACCACGGGATTGGCCACTCGAATGGCCCTGAATGGTACCGATGCCGCCCGAAAACCCGGCATTGTAACGACACCCGCCACGCGGTTCACCCGCTAATCTTTGCGCGGCCGGTTTCCATGGCCGCAACCATTCAAGTAGAATCGACCGCTGATTTTGCGGACCGGTTCAAACTTCGCCGATTCGTACTTTTTGACGCCATTCGCGCAACTCTCGCCAACGGCCAGAATCCAAGACAGACTCTAAAGATAGCTGGAACCAATCACTCGATGCTGGAAGCTTCCCGCTGGCGCAGCCTTGCGCTGGCCATTGGACAATTATCACGCCCCCGCCCCCTCGCTTTCGGCCTGCTCGCTGCCCATGCCCTGTGGCCGCTCGCTGCTGCCGCGGACAGCGACGTCGCTTCAACTCAGCTCGAAGAAAATCCGTACCTCTATCTGGACTGGTTTCCCAGAGGCCAGCTGGAGCCTTACCTGCGCAACCAGATCTCACCGATCTGCGGCGGTATGTTTATCGAGCCCGCACGCGACTACCCCAATGCCGACGAGCTGCCGGAAGGCGCGCCACTGCGCGCCACCGCCGACAGCTCCGACTGGCTGGAAGACGGCACGGCGCAATTGCGCGGCAATGTGCACATCACCCAGGGCTACCGTCAGCTGTTTGCCGATCAGGTAAACGTCAACCGCGCAGAAAACACCGCCTACCTGAGTGGCGCCATCGAAATGCGCGAGCCCGGCATGCTGGTGCGCGGCAAGGCCGCCGAGGTACACACCGACAGCAAGGCGGCCTCCATTGAAGACGCGACCTATGTGGTCCACGAAGAATCCGTGCACGGTTCCGCGCGTTTTGCCTCCCGCGAGGCCAGCGGGGAGCTGATTCTGACGCAAGGTAACTATACGCGCTGTGAACCGGACGACGTTTTCTGGCGCATGATCGGTGGTGAAATCACCATCGACAATGTTGAGCGCCAAGGCACCGCGCGTAACGTGCGCCTGGAAATTGCCGATATCCCCGTATTCTATTTTCCCTACATGCGCTTCCCGGTAGGGGATGAGCGCATGTCTGGCTTCCTGTTCCCCAGTATCAGCACTAGCGATGACAACGGCTGGGACATCGCGGTGCCCTACTACTGGAACATCGCTCCGCAAATGGATGCCACCATTGCTCCGCGCTATATCCAGCACCGCGGCACCGGCCTGGAAGTGGAAGCCCGCCATCTCAGCGAATGGTTCAGCACCGAGGCACGCCTCGCTGGCCTGCCCGACGACAAGGGTGGCGACGACGACGACGCGCGACGCCTGATTAATGAAGGCTTCCCGGAAGAGCTGGTATTACCCGCCAAAGGCGAAGACCGCTGGTATGTGAATTTAGACCAGGTAGGCGGTAACGGGGGACCGTGGCGCACCCGCATCGATTTCTCCAAGGTCAGTGACCCAGACTATTTCCGCGACCTCGACACCGCCGAGTTGAAAGCACCGGCCAACGTGAGTTCGCGAGCGCTTACCAACCTCAATCAGACGGCGGAAGCCAGCCTGACCCTGGAGCACTGGAACGCCAGCGTGCGTGTGCAGGAATATCAGCAGCTGTCCAAAGACCGCTTCGATACCTATAGCCAGCTGCCGCGCATCAATGTGAATGGCAACTACAAGTGGAACGACTGGCACCTGATGCTCGACCATGAGATCACCAGCTTCGACCATCAGGATACCCAGACCATCCAATTCATTGCCGACGTCAATGATCCGGGCAGCGTTACCACCAGCACCCGCAATTTCGTAAATGCGCGCCGTGCGCGGGTGGACTACAGCTACGGCTGGGACAAGCAATGGTTGTGGGGTTTTTTCAACCCGCAGGTGGCCGGTATCTATCTCGGTTACGAGCTGTCCGACACCTTCCTCGAAAATCCAGACATGGACACCCCCGAGGCCGCGGCGGCGCAACTGTCTATTGATAGCGGCCTGTTCTTCGAACGCGATGGCAACCTGTTTTCGCGGGAGTACGTGCAAACTCTGGAGCCGCGCCTGTTCCTGCTCGCAAGCTCTAACGCGGATCAATCAGATTTCCTGAATGTCAGCACCAGTCCCGTAGACGGTGGCAACGACCTGCTGTACGACACGTCGCTGTTTACCTTTAGCTACGACCAACTGTTCCGCGACAGCCGCTTTAACGGCAACGATCGAATCGATGATGCCGACCGCGCCGCCCTTGGCCTGACCACCCGGTTTATCGACCCGCGCAGCGGCCGCGACCTGTTTGCCGCCAGTGTGGGGCAGATCTTCTACTCCAATGACAGCCGCATTGAGCTGGCAGGGTTTATCGAGGACGTGCCGCGCTCCGAGTTTGCCGCGCGTCTGGAGAGCCGCCCCACGGGCGACCTGCGCATCAGCAGTGAGCTGATCTACCACGACAGCGATAACACGATTAACCGCGGCAACGTTACCCTGCGCTACCTGGATAACGATTTTCGCCTGTTTAACGTAAGCTACCGCTACCTGCGCAAGGAAGAGCGCCTCGATCCGACCGACACCTTCCTGGTGCAGGGACCGGTACGCCAGGCCGACATTTCTGCAGCCTGGCCAATAAATGATCGCCTTTCGGTCCTGGCTCGCGCCAACTACGATTTCACCTTCGACAGGGAACTGGAATACCTGGCGGGACTCGAATATGACACATGCTGCTACCGCACCCGGGTGCTGTGGCGCCGCGAACTGGACAATGACCTGGCCGACGTCGTACCGCCGGAAGAGCTGGAGTTCGACGAAGGTGTCTATATTGAACTGCAGCTGAAGGGCCTAGCGGGCCTGGGCGGCTCAGTCAGCCGTATTCTGTCCCAGGGCATTGCCAACTTTGAACAACGAGAAGTACTGAAACAGTGATGACAATAATGCAGATGTTCACCTCTCTTCGCCGCGGCCTGCTGGCAGCAGCCGCCGCCAGCGCGATCGCGCTTCCCACCTGGGCCCAGGTTCAACAACTGGACGGTGTGGTAGCCGTAGTGGACGACGACGTGGTCATGGCCAGTGAGCTGCAACAGCGCATCAACACCATCAGTCAGCAGATCGCCGCGCAAAATGTACAGGCGCCGCCAATGGACGTGCTGCGTCGCCAGGTACTGGAGCAGCTTATCGTCGAACGCCTGCAGCTGCAGATGGGTGCACGCGCCGGTGTCACCATTTCCGAAGAAGAACTCGATCAGGCGATCGCGCGGGTACAGCAGAACATGAACCTGTCTCCGGCCCAGTTTCAGCAAAAGCTTGAAGTGGACGGTATCTCCAACAATGCCTTCCGCCAGCAAATTCGCCAGGAACTGATCATTCGCCGGGTGGAGCAAGGCAGCGTGAGCCGCCGTATTCAGATCACCGATCAGGACATCAATAACTTCCTGCGCTCCAAAGAAGGCGAGTTCTGGAAGTCTCCCCAATATGAACTTGGTCATATCCTGATCGCGGTAAGTTCCAGCGCCCCTGCCGAAGAAGTCACGGCAGCGCGTGAAAAAGCTGATGCAGTTTATGAGAAGGCCACTGGCGGCGAAGATTTCCGCGCCCTCGCTATTTCCAACTCCTCCGGCCAGAACGCCCTGCAAGGCGGTGATCTGGGTTGGCGTAAACCCGTTGAGCTGCCGACCCTGTTTGCGGATGCGCTGGACGGCGTGAAGGTGGGTGAAACCACGAAGCCCTTCCGCAGCGATGCCGGTTTCCACATGCTGAAGATCCATCAGCAGCGCGGCGCTACCGAGCAGGTGGTGGAACAGACCAAGGTGCGCCATATTCTGGTAAAAACCTCAGCCATCCGTGATGACGACGCTGCCTACAACCTGCTCACCGATCTGCGCAGCAAGATCGAAGCCGGTGAGCTGAAGTTTGAAGATGCCGCCAAGGACAACTCCGAAGATATCGGCACCATGCTGCAGGGTGGCGATCTGGGCTGGTCCATGCCTGGTCAGTTCGTCCCTGAATTTACTCAGGCCATGAACAACACCCCGGTCGGTGAAATCAGCATGCCCTTCCGCAGCCAGTTCGGCTGGCACATCCTGCGCGTGGATGAGCGCCGTCAGCAGGACATGACAGACCAATACATCCGCAACCAGGCCGCCAACCTGCTGCGCAACCGCCGTTACGAGGAAGAACTGCAGAACTGGCGCCAGGAGATTCGCGACCAGGCCTATGTGGAAATCAAACTGCCGGATGCTGAATCCAGCGACTCCGAGCAAAGCGCCGAGGGCGCCAACGATCCCCAGTAACGCTTTATGGTCCCTCGCATTGCCTTCACCCCCGGCGAACCTGCCGGGATAGGCCCGGAGCTGGCGATCAAAATTGCCAGCTCTGAGCGCCCTGCCTCCGCAACTCGCGCACAAATCATCGCCATCGCCGATCCGGACCTGCTGCAGCAGGAGGCCGCGCGCCAGGGTAAGCCCCTGCAACTGATCCCCTTCGACAGTAACCGTGATGCGGAACCAACGCCCCCAGCTAGCCTGCACATAGTCCCGGTGGCGCTGGCGGAACCCGCCCTGCCCGGGCAATTGAACTCTGCCAACGGCGCCTACGTTCTGGAAACCCTGCGCATTGCCGCGGAGGGCTGCTTACAACGCACTTTTGACGCGGTGGTAACCGGGCCGGTGCACAAAGGCGTCATTAACGAGGCCGGCGTCTCCTTCAGCGGGCACACCGAATACTTCGCCGAAAAAGCCGGCGTGGAAAAGGTCGTGATGATGCTCGCTGCCGATGACCTGCGCGTTGCCCTTGCGACTACCCACCTGCCGTTAAAAGACGTCAGCTCCGCGGTTACCGGACAATCCCTGCAGCAGGTACTCACGATTCTGCACCGGAGTCTGCGCGACCAGTTCCGTATCGAACAGCCGCGCATTGGCGTATGTGGCCTCAACCCCCATGCCGGCGAAGGCGGGCACCTGGGCCGGGAAGAAATCGATGTAATCGAACCCACGCTGAATACCCTACGCTCACTTGGTATCAACCTGATCGGTCCGCTGCCCGCCGACACCCTGTTTACCCCGCCACAACTGGCGCGCTGTGACGCGGTACTTGCCATGTACCACGATCAGGGCCTGCCAGTGTTAAAATTCAAGGGATTTGGGCGCGCAATCAATATCACTCTCGGGCTGCCGTTTATCCGCACCTCGGTGGATCACGGTACCGCCCTCAATATTGCCGGCCAGGGTATCGCTGACACAGGCAGCCTGATTGCGGCACTGGACCAGGCCATCGAACTGGCCCAACTACGCCAGGCTTTTTAGGCCGGCTGTTTAGGCGCGCCTTTTTGACCGGCGCGCAAACTCTTATCCACACGAACGATTCCATGGACAACTTTTTCCAACATAAGGCGCGCAAGCGCTTCGGCCAGAACTTTCTTGTCGACGAAAACATTATCGAGCGTATTGTGCGCGCCATCGGCCCCAAAGAAACCGACAAACTGGTGGAAATCGGCCCGGGCCAGGGCGCCATTACTTCCCTGCTGATCGACAAATGTCCGTCGCTGACCGCAGTAGAGCTGGACCGCGATCTAATCCCCATGCTGGAGTTCAAATTCCGCGACTACCCGGATTTCACTATTATTGAGAAAGATGCACTGAAATTTGATTTCGGCAGCATGGTGAAAGAAGGCGAACAGCTGCGCATCGTCGGCAACCTGCCCTACAACATCTCCACCCCTCTGCTGTTCCACCTGCTGAGCTTTCGCGGCAAGGTAAAAGACATGCACTTTATGCTGCAGAAGGAGGTGGTGGATCGCCTCAGCGCAGTACCCGGAGTAAAAGCCTACGGCCGACTGAGTGTGATGACCCAATACTACTGTCGCGTGCAGGGGTTGTTTCCGGTACCGCCGCAGTCTTTCCGTCCGGCCCCCAAAGTAGACTCCGCCATTGTCCGCCTCGTACCCCACCAAACACTGCCATATCCGGCAGAGAACGAAGCGCTACTGGAGCGCATTGTCAGTGTGGCTTTCCAGCAACGCCGTAAAACCCTGCGCAACGCACTGAAGCCCCTGTTCCCTGACCTAGACCCAGAACAACTACCGGTGGATACCAGCCGTCGCGCGGAAACCCTGAGCGTGAAAGAGTATGTAGAGCTGGCAAACTTCTGCGATAACCTGACTCCACCGCAAACCCAAGCGCAGTAAACGAGAAATACCTTGGCTACTTACGCAATTGGCGATATTCAAGGCTGCTTCGAGCCCTTACAGCGACTTCTAAAAAAAGTCGACTTTAATCCGCATCAGGATAAATTGTGGCTGGCCGGTGACATGGTGCACCGTGGGCATGACAGCCTCGGCACTCTGCGCTTTCTGTACGAGCACCGCAGCCAGGTGACTGCCGTACTCGGCAACCACGATCTGCATTTGCTCGCCATCGCCCACGGTGCCAAGCGCCTCACCGATAAAGAGCACGACCTTGCGAAGATCCTGCGGGCCAAAGATGCGGATACATTACTGGGCTGGCTGCAAAAGCAGCCGCTGATGGTGCATAAAAAAGTAAATGGCAAATACTTTTCTATGGTGCACGCGGGCATACCGCCCATCTGGAGTATGAGCAAGGCTCTGGAGCTCGCCGGCGAAGTACACAAAGCGCTGCAGGATCCGGCAATGGCCGAAGCCTATTTCTTTGGAATGTATGGCAATGAACCACACAAGTGGAGTGACCACCTAATTGGGGTCGAGCGACTGCGCTCGATTACCAACTACTTCACACGTATGCGCTTCTGCAAAGAAGACGGAACTTTGGACTTGGTCACAAAACAGGGGCCGCTGGCCGCACACCACGACTACCATCCATGGTTCAGCTTCAAAAACCGCAAAACAAAAAACGACCGAATTATTTTTGGCCACTGGGCAGCACTGGAAGGAGAGGCCAACACCAAAAATGTTTACGCACTCGACACCGGCTGTGTTTGGGGCGGCTACCTTACTGCGATGAAAATGGAAGACGAATCGTTTTATTGCGCCGATTGCCCGCTGTAAGTACGATTAATATTGTACCGGGACGGACTTCTAGCGAACAAATTTCACACAAATGTGATTCACACCTCACTTTCCTCCCCCCCCGTATCCCCCTCTGCTTTTCTGAATCATCCCTGACTACTTTTTTCTCCGCCCCCCTCGGGTGGGATGCCGCTTGCAGACACCTGACCTCTAATCGATCTTCCGTTTTTGTACATGATTTCAGTCGCCCGTCGGTTTGAGGGGGCTCGTGTAACGATGGTGAAGCAGCCTGCGGCAACACATAAAAGCCGTGGCTGGCAGAGAATCGACAATAGAAAAAATAAGGTCAAAGAGCATGCAAGCATCCTCACACTCCCGGGGGAGTGCCCGCCGCGTACAATTAAGTTCGCTGCTGGCCATGGCGGTCGCCGCCGCCACCCACAGTACCGCTCAGGCGAGTACAAACTCTGAACTTTCCATGGTCAATATTCCTGGCACCATCCAGCCTGCAATTGGCTGCAGCGGTGAGTGGCAGCAAGCCTGCCCTGAATCACAGCTTACCTATGACGCAGAAGATGACCTATGGCAGGGCACCTTCACCCTTCCTGCGGGCGAGTACAAATATAAAGTCGCGATCAACGGCAGCTGGGATGAAAACTATGGTGGCAACGCCGATGCTAATGGCCCAGATATCCCGCTGAACATTACCGCAGAGCAGTCCGTTAAATTCATCTACGACCACGAGACTAACTGGATTACTGACAACGTTAGACACACTATTGTGACTGCTGCAGGCAATTTCCAAAGTGCATTGGGCTGTCCAGGCGATTGGCAGCCACAATGCCTGCAGACTTTATTGCAGGATGTAGACGGCGACGGTATTTACGAGTTTATTACCGACGAAATTCCGGCCGGTGACTACCTCATGAAAGCAGCACTTCATGAAGGGTGGGACGAGAGCTACGGCGACAACGGTGCCGACATCGCATTTACCGTAGAAGCGGGCAAAGAAATCTACTTCGCTTTCGACAGCAATACCAAGAAAGTCGTAGTCAGCACCGACGGCGTTCCCCGTGGCGACCTGACCACCGACAAGGCACACTGGGTAGATGCCAGCACTATACTGTGGCCGGTTACCATGCCAGAAGGCGGCAGCGCCAAACTGGTTGTCAGCGACAGCGCCGCACTTACCCTGGGTCCTGACGGCGTTTCCGGTGATAGCGAAATTGCGCTGACAGTAAATGCAAATGGCGCGTCCGAAGAAGCCCTCGCTAAATTCCCACACCTTGCGAATTCAACAGCCCTTACCGTGCCCGAAACTGCGGATTTGTCCGCGCTGGTAAAAGGCCAGCTGGCGGTTGCCATTTTTGATGCAGAAGGCGCAATTGTGGATGCCACCGGTATTCAAATGCCGGGTCTGCTAGATGACGCTTTTGCGTATGAAGGTACTCTCGGAGCCACCGTTGGCGAGAACGCCGTCGAATTCGCACTGTGGGCGCCAACCGCAAAATCCGTCAAGGTACACCTGTTCGACAGTGGCGATCAGTTAGAACCCAGCAGCAATGTAGTGATGACGGAAAGCAACGGCGTGTGGACGGCTTCCACCAGCATCGACTGGGACCGCAAGTTCTATATGTACGAAGTGGAAGTCTATTCCTACGCGACACGAGCAATCGAAAACAACTGGGTTTCCGACCCCTACTCTCTGAGCCTGTCCACCAACTCCTACAAGACCCAGATCGTCAATCTGAATGATGATGACCTGAAGCCTGAAGGTTGGGACTCGGTAATGAAACCGTCTCTCGATGCGGCGGAAGATATCTCCATTTATGAACTGCACGTGCGCGATTTTAGTATTGCGGACGACATGGTGAGTGAAGCGGCTCGCGGCACCTTCGCAGCATTTGCTGAAGACGGTCGCGGTAGCCTGCACCTGGCAGAACTGGCGGCAGCGGGCCTGACCCATGTACACCTGTTGCCGGCATTCGATTTCGCCACGGTGAATGAAGATCGCTCCGCACAGAAAACCACCGAAGACCTCAGCGTCTACATGGCGGACAGCAGTGAGCAGCAGGCAGCGGTGAACGCGATCCGTGATGAGGATGGCTTCAACTGGGGATATGACCCACTGCACTTCACCGTGCCCGAAGGTAGCTACTCCACCGATCCCAACGGTGTACAGCGCATTATCGAATTCCGCGAGATGGTGCAATCGCTGAGCGACGTTGGCCTGCGCGTGGTGATGGATGTGGTGTACAACCACACCAGCTCGTTTGCTCAGTACGACAAGTCCATTCTCGACAAAATCGTTCCAGGCTATTACCACCGCCGCAACGGTGAAGGCTTTGTGGAAATGAGTAGCTGCTGCGCGAATACCGCCAGTGAGCACGCCATGATGGAGAAGCTGATGCGCGACTCCATGAAGGTCTGGGCCACCGCCTACAAGGTGGATGGATTCCGCTTTGACCTGATGGGGCATCACACCAAGCAAAACATCCTCAATGTGGCAGCGGATATGGAAGCGCTCACCACCGAAACAGACGGCGTAGATGGCTCGTCCATTTACCTGTACGGCGAAGGCTGGAACTTTGGTGAAGTTGTTGATGATGCACGCTTTGAGCAGGCACGTCAGGGCAATATGGCAGGCACCGGCGTCGGCACCTTCAACGATCGCATTCGCGATTCCGCGCGTGGTGGCAACCCGTTCGGTGGCTTTGAGGAACAGGGCTTCAGTACCGGCCTGTTTACCGATAGCAATGGTAAATTCGGCGGTGATGATGAGCGTGCTACTCTTTTGACCCTAGCAGACAAAGTACGTATCACCCTCGCCGGTAACCTGGCAGGTTACGAGTTGGAAACTTCAAACGGCACCACCATGACCGGCGCCCAACTGGAGTACAATGGTCAGGCTACGGGCTATACCGCGGACCCACAGGAGTCGATCAACTACGTCGCCGCGCACGACAACGAGACGCTGTTTGACGGCATCCAGATCAAGGCCAATAGCACCACCAGCCTGGCGGACCGTGTGCGTCTGCAGAACTTCAGCACCTCGCTGGTGATGTTCGCCCAGGGTGTTCCGTTCATCCATGCGGGCCAGGAAATCCTGCGCTCCAAGTCCATGGACCGCGACAGTTATAACTCCGGTGACTGGTTCAACGCCATCGACTACTCCCTTGCCACCGACAATTGGGCCGCCGGCCTGCCGATCGCTGACAAGAATGAAGACAAGTGGGAGCTAATGGCACCGCTGCTGGCGAACCCGGATATTGCACCACAGCAGTCCGATCGCGAATTTGCGCTAGCGGTATTCAAAGAGCAACTGCAGATCCGCGGCAGCAGCAAACTGTTCCGTCTGCCCACCAAGGAAGCGATTGATTCTGTGGTGTCCTTTGCCAACACTGGTCCCGAGCAGATCCCCGGGCTGATCGCCATGCATTTGAACGATCCAGCCGGCGACTTTGATGAAGAGACCTCGCAGATCCTGGTGCTGTTCAACGGCGGTGCGGAAGCGCAGGAGTTTACCCTCGCATCCGCCGCGGAATTGCCGTTTGCCCTGCACGAAGTGCAGCAGGCATCCGCAGATGAGGCACTGGCCGATGCAACCGCAGACGCTGGCGTGTTCACTGTTCCAGCACGTACCACTGCGGTGTTCACCCTGGCCCGTGAAGACGACAGCTCTATCCCCGAAGATGAGGAAGAGCTGGAAGATGACCAAGGTGAGGATGAGGACAACGACTCCAGTGGCGGCGCCACCGGCTTCGCCCTCCTCGCTCTGCTCGCCGCTGCTCTGCTGCGTCGCCGCTTCTTCTAATTAGCGACCCGTTATCAGGCAATAAAAAACCCGGCTATATGCCGGGTTTTTTATTGCCGTCTTTTAGGCGCTTCCTTGCCAAGAGCGACTTACCGTCAAGAGCTACTTGCCATATCCCTGTGGGTTCTGCGACTGCCAGCGCCAGGTATCTTCCACCATACGCTTCAAATCAAACTCAGCTTTCCACTTCAGCTCTCGCTCGGCAAACGCTGGGTCGGCGTAACACTCGGCAATGTCACCTGCGCGACGCGGAACAATCGCATAGGGAATTTCTTTGCCAGCCGTTTCGGCAAAGGCCTGCACGATTTCCAGCACCGAGCTGCCACGGCCGGTGCCGAGGTTATAAGTATAGCAACCTGCCTCTGTAGCTCCATCCTCAAGCTTGGTAAGCGCTGCCAGGTGGCCGCGCGCCAGATCTACCACATGAATATAGTCGCGCACCCCGGTGCCATCCTGTGTGTCATAATCATCGCCGAAGACCTGTAACTGCGGCAGACGTCCGACCGCGACCTGAGCTACGTAAGGTAGCAGGTTGTTCGGAATACCCGCCGGATCTTCGCCAATGGTGCCGCTTACATGGGCACCGATCGGATTGAAATAACGCAGCAAGGTAACTTTCCACTGGTTGCCCGGCGCCTTGCACAGGTCGCGCAGCATATCCTCAACAATCAGTTTGCTGGCTCCATATGGATTAGTAGCCCCAGTAGGGAAGTCTTCGCGAATGGGCACAGTCTCCGGGTCTCCATAAACGGTGGCGGAGGAACTGAAGATTAACTGGCGGACGCCCGCTTCTTCCATCACCTCACACAGGGTCAGGGTACCGGCGACATTGTTCTGATAATAACGCAGTGGTTGAGCAACAGATTCTCCCACCGCCTTGAGCCCGGCAAAGTGAATCACCGCCTGTATCTCGTATTGCGCGAATACACGACGCAACGCTGCCGCATCGGTAATATCCACCTTGTGGAGCGGTACCGAGTGGCCGGTGATCGCTTCGACGCGCTGCAGGGCTTCCTCACTGCTGTTATACAGGTTATCCACCACTATTGGCTCAAAGCCGGCCTCAATCAGCTCCACGCAGGTGTGACTGCCGATATACCCCGCGCCTCCGGTCACCAAAATCTTCATCTGTCCCCCAATTCCTCTTCCATTCTTCTGGCCTCTGCCCGCGCAAGAGCCATTATTCGGGCCAAATACAACCAGGGTGTTATTGCACCCGATTACCTGTGACGGATTTTACGTCGTCAATCCGCTTCGCAAAACTGACGCGCCAATCGACGCATCTTGTCACTATCCACCTTTCAAGGCCACAGCGCTGACTATCCTGAAAGTGCGGGACCTGTTAGCAGGCCCCTGTTGCGACAGCAGCATCGTCGCGCACTCAATAGGTAATAACGATAGCGTTCCCGCTCTTCCAGTCTCACCGGAAATAGTTTGCGGGATGTATTCGCGGTCATCACACGCTGCAGCGCAGTTGGCACTCCACGGCAGGAGGCCGATTACTGACGCGGTACGCTACAGGGAGTCGTAAACCATGTCGATATTCAATCACTACCTGGAACGCTATGAGTCGATTCAGGAGGAAGAACTCACCATCCAGGAGTACCTGGAGCTGTGCAAAAACGACCGCAGCGCCTATGCCTCCCCGGCAGAGCGCATGCTGATGGCCATCGGTGAAGCCGAGCTGGTGGATACCTCCCGCGACCCACGACTCTCACGTATCTTCTCCAACAAGGTCATCAAGCGCTACAAGGCGTTCAGCGAATTCTATGGCATGGAAGAAGCGATCGAGCAGATCGTTTCCTTCTTCCGCCATGCGGCCCAGGGGCTGGAAGAGAAGAAACAGATTTTGTACCTGCTGGGTCCGGTGGGTGGCGGCAAGTCATCTCTGGCCGAACGACTCAAGGCGCTGATGGAGCAGATCCCCATTTATGCCATTAAAGGGTCCCCGGTGTTTGAATCACCACTAGCACTCTTCTCGCCCACCGAGGACGGCCAGATCCTGGAAGAGGACTACGGCATCCCGCGCCGCTATGTAAACACCATTATGTCCCCCTGGGCCGTCAAGCGCCTGCACGAATACAACGGCGACATCACCAAATTCAAGGTGGTCAAAATCCGCCCATCGATCCTGGATCAGCAGGCAATTGCCAAAACGGAGCCTGGGGACGAGAACAACCAGGATATTTCTGCCCTGGTGGGCAAGGTCGATATCCGCAAGCTGGAAGATTTCCCGCAGAACGACCCGGATGCCTACAGTTTCTCCGGCAGCCTGTGCCGGTCGAACCAGGGCCTGATGGAATTTGTGGAGATGTTCAAGGCGCCAATCAAGGTGCTGCACCCACTGCTGACCGCAACCCAGGAAGGCAACTACAACAGTACCGAAGGGCTGGGTGCCATTCCATTCAACGGCGTGATCCTGGCGCACTCCAACGAGTCTGAGTGGCAGTCGTTCCGCAACAATCGCAATAACGAGGCCTTCCTCGACCGCATCTATATCGTCAAGGTGCCCTATTGCCTGCGGGTTCAGGAAGAGATCCGTATCTACGACAAGCTGCTGGAAAACAGTTCGCTGTCGAAAGCGCCCTGTGCGCCCGACACCCTGCGCATGCTGGCACAATTCTCGGTGCTGTCACGCATCAAGAACCCGGAAAACTCCAGTGTGTTTTCCAAGATGCGGGTCTATGACGGCGAGAATCTGAAAGACACAGATCCCAAGGCGAAGACCATTCAGGAGTACCGCGACAATTCCGGTGTCGATGAGGGAATGAACGGCCTCTCTACCCGGTTCGCGTTCAAGATCCTGTCCAAGGTGTTCAACTTCGACGCGACCGAAGTGGCCGCCAACCCGGTGCATCTGTTGTATGTGCTGGAACAGCAGATTGAGCAGGAGCAGTTCCCTCCGGAGATTCAGGAAAATTATCTGGGTTTTATCAAGGAATACCTGGCGCCGCGCTATGTGGACTTTATCGGCAAGGAAATCCAGACCGCATACCTGGAATCCTATGCCGAGTACGGCCAGAACCTGTTCGATCGCTACGTGACTTACGCCGACTTCTGGATTCAGGATCAGGAATACCGCGACCCGGAAACCGGTGAGATTCTGGATCGCGCGGCACTGAATGAGGAACTGGAAAAAACCGAGAAGCCCGCGGGCATTTCCAATCCGAAGGATTTCCGCAACGAAATCGTCAACTTTGTCCTGCGCGCCCGTGCCGGCAACCAGGGCAAGAATCCGGACTGGAGATCCTACGAGAAGCTTAAAGCAGTCATCGAGAAAAAAATGTTCTCGAACACCGAGGATCTGCTGCCGGTCATTTCGTTTAACACCAAGGCGTCTGCGGACGACCAGAAGAAACACGCGGACTTTGTCGCACGGATGGTGGAACGCGGCTATACCGAGAAGCAGGTGCGACTGCTCTCCGAGTGGTATCTGCGGGTGCGCAAGTCTCAGTAATCAATCGGGGTTTGTGTCTTGAAGTCCGACGGTGGCGGCCCTGCCACCGGTGGAGCTCTCCGAGACACGCCGTGAACCCATCCCTGGGGGCTTGTCCGTCGGGTCCCTCCGACGGACAGTCTCGAAGAGCTCCACCGGTGTCAGGGCCTTCAGACAACCCATCCAGCTCCGTAGGCAGCGTAGTTGGTATTGATTGCTTGGCATATGCCGAATTTGCAGCGGCCTAGGTCAGCAATATAAGGCAGTACTATGAGCTACATCATCGACCGTCGCCTGAATGGCAAAAAGAAAAGCACCGTGAATCGCCAGCGTTTTTTACGGCGTTACAAGGCGCACATCAAGAAAGCTGTCGGCGAAGCTATGAATAGCCGATCGATCACCGATTTAGGTAAAGGTGAAAAGATCAGCATCCCCACCCGCGACCTCAATGAGCCGATCTTCTCCAATGGACGCGGTGGCCATATGGAACAGGTTTTGCCGGGCAATAAAGAGTTTGTCACCGGCGACCGGATCCCACGTCCCGGACAGGGGCAGGGTCAGGGCAGTGGCGGCAGTGGCGCCAGTGATAGTGGCGAGGGAATGGATGAGTTCGCCTTCCAAATTTCACAAGATGAATTCCTTGAGTTCATGTTCGAAGGCCTCGAGCTTCCGAACATGGTCAAGCGCAAGCTTGCCGGCAACGATGCCTTTCACGTCGTGCGCGCAGGCATTTGCAACGAGGGAACGCCCGGACGGCTGAATGTAGTTCGCTCCATGCGCGCGGCAAATGCACGCCGCATTGCGCTGAGCGGCGGCAAGCGTCGCAACCTGAAACTGCTGGAACAGGAGTTACTGGCAGAAGAAGAAAAGGATCCGGCGCTGCGCGACCAGCGCAAGCTGGATGAGCTGCGCGTAAAGATTGAAGATCTGCGTGCCCGCGTGGGTCGCATCCCTTTCCTTGACGACTTTGACCTCAAGTACAACCTGCTGGTGAAACAGCCTCGCCCCAGCTCCAAGGCGGTGATGTTCTGTTTGATGGATGTATCCGGCTCCATGAACCAGGCCACGAAGGATATGGCCAAGCGGTTTTTCTTGCTGCTCTACCTGTTCCTGCAGCGCAGCTATGAATACACCGAGATCGTGTTTATTCGCCATCACACCAGTGCCAAGGAAGTGGACGAACAGGAATTTTTCTACTCTCGCGAAACCGGCGGCACCATCGTATCCAGCGCGCTGAAGATGATGCGCAACATCATGCGGGAACGCTATCCCGCCAGTGAGTGGAATATTTACGGTGCCCAGGCATCCGATGGCGACAACTGGAACGACGACTCCAGCACCTGCCACAAAATTCTCATCGACGACATCATGCCGCACGTGCAGTACTACTCCTATGTGGAAATTACGCCGCGAGACCACCAAGCCCTGTGGGATGAATACCAAAGCGTGGCGGATGTGTTCCCGGAGCACTTCGCCATGGAACAGATCATTGATGTCGGCGATATCTACCCGGTATTCCGCCAGCTATTTACCCAGAAGGTTGCCGCCTGATGCTTGATACAGCACTCAATAACAAGCAGCCCATCTCCACCACCTCAGAGTGGACCTTCGAACTCATTCAAGAGTACGACCGGGAAATCGCGCTGCTGGCCAAAGAATTTGGCCTCGACACCTACCCCAACCAGATTGAGGTGATCAGCTCCGAGCAGATGATGGATGCGTACTCGTCCGTGGGCATGCCAGTGGGCTACAACCACTGGTCCTTCGGTAAGCAGTTCATCAGTGTGGAGAACAACTACCAGCGCGGACGTATGGGCCTGGCCTACGAGATTGTGATCAATTCCAATCCGTGTATCGCCTACCTGATGGAAGAAAACACTATGACCATGCAGGCGCTGGTCATCGCGCATGCCTGCTACGGGCACAACTCTTTCTTCAAGGGCAACTACCTGTTCCGCACCTGGACCGATGCCAGCAGCATCATCGATTACCTGCTGTTTGCAAAAAACTATATTGCCCGCTGCGAAGAGCGCTATGGCGTTGATGAAGTAGAGGCGTTGCTGGACAGCTGTCACGCGCTGATGAATTACGGCGTAGACCGCTACAAGCGCCCCTACCCGATTTCCGCCCACGAAGAGGAGCGCCGTCAGAAAGAACGCGAAGAATATCGGCAGCGCCAGTTAAATGATCTGTGGCGAACCATCCCCAAACTGGGGGGCGGCGAAGAAGAAGCGACGGTACAGCGCTTCCCCGATGAACCGCAGGAAAACCTGCTCTACTTTATCGAAAAAAATGCACCGCTACTGGAAAACTGGCAGCGCGAACTGATACGCATCGTGCGCAAAATGGCGCAGTACTTTTACCCACAGCGCCAGACCCAGGTAATGAACGAAGGCTGGGCAACCTTCTGGCACTACACCCTGCTTAACGAGTTGCACGCCAAGGGTAAGGTCACCGATGGCTTTATGATGGAGTTCCTGAGCAGCCACACCAGTGTGATCTACCAGCCACCGTATGACAGCCCCTACTACAACGGCATCAATCCTTACGCGCTGGGTTTCAGTATTTTTACCGACCTGCGCCGCATCTGTGAGAACCCCACCGACGAGGATCGTGCCTGGTTCCCGGACATTGCCGGTAGTAACTGGAAAGAAACCCTGCAGTTCGCAATGCGCGACTTCAAGGACGAAAGCTTTATCCTGCAGTTCCTGTCACCGAAGGTGATGCGGGACATGAAGTTGTTCTGCATCTCCGATGACGATCGCGAGAAAGAAATTGAGGTGGGAGCCATCCACAATGAGGATGGCTATCGGGAGCTGAGAGCGAAGCTTGCCGGGCAATACAACCTGGGCAATCGCGAGCCAAACATCCAGGTGTACTCCGTCGATACCCGCGGCGACCGATCGATCACCCTGCACCACACACAGCATCAGCGCCGACCTCTGGGTAAAGACACACTCGAGGTACTCAAGCATTTGCATCGGCTGTGGGGATTCGACGTGCATCTGCATAGCCTCAACGGCGATGAAATCACCGCGAGCTATCATTGTCCAGAGCAGGGAAGAGACCGATCAGAATTGGAAGAGTCCATGCTGGTGCCAAAGCCGATCTGATATCGGCGAGGCATCCAGACCGGTAGATCAGGCGTCCAGCAGCAGGTTAATGCGGCCTACCAGCTCGTTGCGGTCGCAACCGGCAGCAACCACCGCATCCGCACCGGCATCCAACCAGCGCTGCTGGTTGTCTTCGTCCTGAGGGGCAACCAACACCACATTCAGGGACGAAAACTCGCTGCGTGAGCGCAGCATGTCCAATACCTGAAAGCCGTTTACCCCTTCAAGGTTGCTGTCCAGCACCAACATAGCCGGCTTACCGCTGGCCAGCATGGTACCCGCACTAAAGGAATCGCTCGCCAGATCCACTTCACAACCAGCCTGTTGCAACAACTGGCGCCCCGCAATCATTTCGGGGGAATCAGACACCACCAGCACTTTGCGCGTAGCAGCACCCAGTTCGGCTGGTACTGGCATGGCGTTATCCCGCAGGAAGCTGACGAAGTCTTCCACGCAGATACGGTGATCACCGCGGCCTGGAAGCTTGTATGCCTTGAGTTGCCCACGCTCAATCCAGCGGATAACGGTACGGAAATTGACCCCGCAATACCGGGCGGCTTCCCCGGTCGTAAGTACATGCACTTCGCTCATCTTATTACTTTCCCCCACGAATCGCGCATCTTGTTATTAATTGTGCTGAATTAAATCAAAAAAGCAGGCGTTAATTCTATGCCTATATATGTTTAACGAACCAACCGACATATCCCTCAATTAAAGTTTGAAAGCCACGGTTGACAGTTAAGACAGGTTAAATAGAATGGGGGACATGTTGACGTCGACTCATTATGTCGACAATACACGCGCTATCTAGCCTGACCCTGCAGCCTTTTGTAGCAAAAAGTCACAAAATGGTTGCTATTTGGCGTCCTGCAGACCTCTTCAGCGCACACGAGCTTGTTGGGATTCTCTCTTCACGAATACCCTAAGACCCTGGGCCCCCTTGTTTTTTCGGGGCCTTTTTTTTATCTTCCCGATCCTTCTTTTTCCTAATATTTACCTGGATGCGCGGGTTTTTTGGCGTGGTTTATCTCAGGTACAGCGGCATTTATGGCAGTTTTCGCCTTTTCTCACATTTTGTTGGTTACCTCCCACTCCGCGGGTGCTGCGTTTCCACGGACGCCGGGCTTTAACCAATGAATGTCTATCTGGTCGGCGGCGCTGTCCGCGACAAACTGCTGCAGCGCCCGGTGCACGAGCGTGACTGGGTGGTAGTGGGCGCCACCGAGGACGACATGCGCAACCGAGGCTTCCGCCCGGTGGGCAAGGACTTCCCGGTTTTCCTGCACCCGGATACCGGCGAGGAATACGCACTGGCCCGCACCGAGCGTAAAAGCGGCCATGGCTACGGCGGCTTTACGGTATTTGCCAGCCCTGACGTCACCCTGGAACAGGACCTGCAGCGGCGAGACCTAACGGTCAACGCCATGGCTGAAACCGAGGGTGGCGCCATCATCGACCCCTATGGCGGCCGCGCCGATCTGGAAGCACGCACGCTACGCCATGTATCGCCAGCATTTAGCGAAGACCCCCTGCGCATATTGCGCGTGGCCCGCTTTGCCGCACGTTACGCACCATTGGGCTTTACCATCGCCGATGAGACGATGACGCTGATGCGCTCGATGGTGGATGCGGGAGAGGTCGAGCACCTGGTTGCCGAACGGGTATGGAAAGAGGTGAGTCGCGCACTCACCGAGCCGCGGCCAGATATTTTTATCAGCACGTTGCGCGAATGTGGCGCCCTCAAGGTACTGCTGCCGGAAGTAGATTGCCTGTTTGGCATCCCACAACCACCGCTACATCACCCGGAAATTGACACTGGCGACCATGTTCTGCGCGCATTGCGTCAGGCGCCACCGGAACTCCCTGTGCGCTTTGCGGTACTGGTACACGATCTGGGCAAAGGCGTTACCCCGCAGGAGGTTCTGCCGAGCCACCGCGGCCACGAAGCGGCCGGCCTGCCGCTGGTAAAGGCGGTGTGCAAACGCCTGCGCGTGCCAAATCCAATTACCGCGCTGTCACTCGGCGTGTGCGAATACCATCTGCACAGCCATAAAGCGTTTGAGCTGCGCCCGCAGACGCTACTGAAACTACTGCGCGCGCTCGATGCGCTGCGTAAGCCGGAGCGTTTTGAGCAGTTTCTCGAGAGTTGCGAGGCCGACGCCCGTGGGCGCCTGGGGCTGGAAGACCGCGAATATCCGCAAGTCGACTACCTGCGCGCCGCACGCGACGCCGCCGCACAGGTAGACCCGCAGGCGCTTATCGCGCAGGGCTTTGCCGGTGCAGAGCTCGGTAAAGCACTGGACCGGGCACGCCTGCAAGCCCTGACCAAGCTGAAAAACACCTACGGGGCGCCCGCTCAAGACTGAGCGGCAAGCGCACCACCTGCAAGCATTCCAATAGCCGACGGAAACCCAACCATGGCCACAGCTCTGATCACCGGCGCCGCCGCGCGTCTCGGGCGCGCAATCGCAGAAGAACTCCACCGCGATCATCGGGTCATTGTGCATTACCGTCACTCCAGTCAGGCAGCGCAGGCACTGGTGGAGACCCTGAATCAGCGTCGCCCCGGCTCTGCGGCCGCAGTGCAGAGCGAACTCGCCAGCGCCGACGACTGCCAGCAGCTGGCCGAGTCCGCCCTGGCCTGCTTCGGCGAAGTGTCGGTACTGGTGAACAACGCTTCCGCCTTCTACCCCACCCCCATTGGCAGTGCCAGCGAGCAGCAGTGGGGCGAACTGATGGGCAGCAACCTGAAGGCACCGTTTTTTCTCAGCCAGGCCCTGACGCCGGCCCTTGCGGATGCGAACGGCTGTATCGTCAACCTTGCCGATATTCACGCAGACAAACCCATGCCCAGCCACACCATCTACAGTGCGGCCAAGGCGGGACTGGTAATGATGACCAAGAGCCTGGCCCGTGAGCTGGCACCGCGGGTTCGGGTCAATGCCGTGGCTCCCGGTGCGATTCTATGGCCGGAACAGGTCAGCGAAGGCTATAACAAGGAGCAGATACTGGAGCGCATCCCCATGCAGCGTAGCGGTGACCCATCGGACATCGCCCGTACTGTGCGCTTCCTGGCCTGTGACGCACCCTATATCACCGGCCAGATTATCGCGGTCGATGGTGGCCGCAGCCTGAATATGTAATGCCATTATTTCACTTAAAGCTTGAGGTAACGCAGTGAGCGAAAAGCAATATATTTCCGCCCAGTCCCTGCTGGACGATTCCTACACATTGGCCCTGAAGGTCGTAGAGAGCGGCTTCCAGCCAGACTACATCGTAGGGGTTTGGCGCGGCGGCGCTCCCATCGGTATCGCGGTACAGGAAATGTTTGATTTCCTCGGCTTCCATGCGGATCACATTGCCATTCGCACCTCCTCGTACAGCGGCGTTAACCAGCGCCAGAAAGAAGTAAAAGTGCACGGCCTCACCTACCTGATCAAACAGGTGGAGTCCCATGAAAAAATGTTGATCGTCGACGACGTTTACGACACCGGACTGAGCATTCAGCAAGCCATCAGCGACATGCGCAAGGCGGCGAAGAAAAACACCCCGGAAATCCGTGTTGCCTGCCCTTACTTCAAACCCAGCCGCAATCAGACCGACATGGAACCGGACTACTACCTGCACGAAACTGACAAGTGGCTGGTCTTCCCCCATGAACTGAAAGGCCTGAGCATGGATGAGATTCTCGAAAACAAGCAGGAGCTGCGTAAGCACGAAGACAAACTGCGTGCGCTAAAGAAAAACGGCTAGCTACCCATAGGAATCCTGTCACTAACGATCGTATAGGGGAGCCCGACAGCCGGAAACGGCTGTGAACATGTGCAGCTTGCCTAAGAAGTACTGGCAAGCCTGAACGAAGTTATAGGCCAGGGCTCTCGCTTGCCGAGCCCTCCGCTCATCTGCCCGCCAAATTTCACTTCAATTTCACCGGCAGCTTGTCACAATGTCTACTCATCTAACTCGTGGACAGACACTGCCGGTGAACACCCTCAAGATCCTTCTGGTTGAAGACAACCCCACCCTCGCCCGCCAGACCGGTCAATTTCTGGAAGGACATGGCTGGCATGTGGACTTTGCCAGCAACGGGCAACTTGGCCTGCAACTGGCTCTACAGGAGATCTACGACCTGATCCTGCTGGACCTCAATCTGCCGGATATGGACGGCCTTGAAGTCTGTCGACAACTGCGCAAAAAAGCCCAGTTTTCTGCCCCAATTCTTATGCTAACCGCGCGCGATGCCTTTACCGATAAGGCAGAGGGGTTTGACTCCGGCGCAGATGACTACCTGTGCAAACCGTTCGACCCACGCGAACTGGCCTTGCGCTGCCGCGCCCTGGCGCGACGCTGGGAACTGCACCGCAATGATGAAATCAGTATCGGCCCCCTGCACGTCCACCGTCGCCGCCGCGAAGCGGTCAGAGACGGGCAAGTTCTCAAGCTCACCACCATCGCCTTCAATATCCTTTGGGAGCTTGCCTGCGCCTACCCCGAGCCACTCAGCCGCGGGGAAATCGTGCATCGCATATGGGGCGATAACCCGCCCGACAGCGACGCCCTGAAATCACACATCTACAGTCTGCGGCGCCAGCTGGACCGACCGTTTCCCGAACCCATGCTGCGCACCATCAGCAGCATCGGCTTCCAGCTGGAATTACCAAGTGCAAGCTGAAACACCCCGCAGTAATCTGCAACGCAAAGTCTTCACCCTGTTCGGTGGCTTTACCCTACTGCTCTGCCTGATTTACTCCGGTATTGGGCTACTCACCGCCTACGTGATCGAGGACCAGCTGCTCGATAACCTGATCAATGAAGAAGCGCATTACATTGAGCAATCGTTCCGTGATGACGGCACCCTGCCCCGCCCGCGGCTGCCGATGTTTACCCTATACACTTCACCTGCCGATACCCCACCAGAATTCCTCACCGCGCTAGCGGGAGAGCAGCGCAGAGCCGAATACTTTGTCGAAGGGGACCAGCATTTTCACTTGCGTGAACTTCCCCCCGACACCGGTGCAATACTCGCCGCCGAGGTTGGCAACCTACTCACCGTTTCCAGCCAGTCGGGCCGCCTGATCTGGCTGCCATTGGCTGCCTTTCTAACCACCACAGTTCTGGCGCTGTGGCTCGCCTACCGGCTGGTAACGAGCGCGATTCGCCCTATTCTCAACCTTGCCCGGGAAGTTGAGCTGCAGGCAACAAGCCAGTCGCCGCTGGCACTGAGCACCAGCAGTCGCCACGACGAGATCGGCTTTCTAGCACGCACCCTGCAGCGCAACGTGCACGAACTCAAACAGGCGCGGCAGAGAGAGGCGGAATTCACCCACGATGTCAGTCACGAACTGCGCACCAACCTGGCCATCGCCAGCAACACCCTAGCCCTTGCGCGCGACCAGGGTCTGGGTGTGGAAGAATCTCGCGAGCTCAGCGACATACTGGCGAGCATGAATAGAACCGTCTGTACGCTGCTGGCACTGGCACGATTCGAATCCTTCGAACACTCCCGTTTCGACCTGCGCCCACTTGTGGAAGAACGCCTGCTTGCTCGCCGCGAGATTGTCATGCACCCAGACTTCCAACTGGGCGTAACGTTACCGGACACCTTACCGGTAGAAGGGCATCCACACCTTGCCGCATCGCTGCTTGATATCCTGTTCGACAACGCCCTCCAGCACGCGTCGCAACCGGCGTTGACGATTCGCCACGAGGACGGCGCACTCATTTTCGAAAACCCCGTCCTGAAGGAATTCAGCACTGCATCACTGTTTAACGCCGGCACACGCGGGCCGAACAGCGAGGGTTTTGGGCAGGGGCTCTACCTGGCCGGTAGAATTTTTTCCGCACTCGGCTGGCGTTTTTCGTCTACCTGTGAAAATGGTAGATTTTCTCTCGCCGTGTATCCTGATTCGAAGAGCGCCGGCCAGTAACACCTGTTTTGACCAAGTTAGCTGGATTATTTCACCCGTACTTCACCTTCTGCCCGGCAAGATCTCCCTACTACATACAGGAGATCCACCATGCTTAAGAAGATACTGGCAACCATCCTTTGCACCGCCGCAATTTTGTTCGGCACCGCCTTCTGGCTAAAAAGCCTGATACCCCCAGCGCCCGATCATGACGCGCTGGCGCGCACCACTACCGCAGACGTTCCCTACCTCAAGCAGATTCCCACTGAAAAAGAGCGCGGACGTATTCTCGCCGTCGTGAGCAGCGCCGCCGAATTCGGCGACACCGGCAAAAAAACCGGCTATGAATTCACCGAACTAACGCGCCCCTACTATGTATTCAGCGCCAATGGCTTTACCGTGGATATCGCCAGCCCACAGGGAGGCGAACCACCCGCGGTGATGGACAAAGATGATATGGGGCCATTCGAATACGCCTTTCTCAACGATGACGACGCGATGGAAAAGCTGCGCAACAGTATTCCCCTGAAAAACGTCATCGCGGACCAGTATGAAGGCATCTTCTTTGCCGGTGGCAAAGGCGCCATGTTTGATTTCCCCGGTAACCAGGCGATCCAGAACCTGGTTATTGCGCTGCACCAGAACGATGGCGTGATCGGCGCTGTCTGCCACGGCCCTGCTGCACTGGCGGATATCAGGTTCGATTCCGGAACTTCGTTCCTCGACGGACGCCGCATCAGCAGCTTTACCAACGAAGAAGAACTGTTCCTGATTCCAGATGCCGAGCAGGTGTTCCCTTTCTTGCTGGAAACCCGCTTGCGTGACAATGGCGCCATCTTTGAAAAGGGCCCGCTCTATCTGAATCAGGTCACCACCGATGATGGCCTGGTTACAGGACAAAACCCCTGGTCATCATGGAACGTGACCGAAGCAATGGTACGCGCACTTGGCTATGAACCAGTACCTCGCACAATCACCGCAACCGAAAAAACCGTGGAAGTACTGTTGGCTTATGAAAACAACGGCCATGGCGCTGCCAGTGAAACACTACAGAGTTTCTTGCAGCACGCAGGTGGAGAGGGAGAAGTGATCGACCGGCGCCTGCTGGCCATGCACGGCATTGTCGCGGCCATGAAAGGAGAGATGAAAAAATTTCTGGATATCGTGCGACTGCTAGCGAGCGCCAAATCCGCCACAAACGATACACGCCTTTCAAGCCATTGAAAGGCACGCATGAGAATTTCTGACAGTTTTTCTCGCAAGAGAATTCCCTTCAAGCAAAACTCCTGCAAGCAGATCCACTGCTTGCAGGGGAAAGTGCCAGACGGATAGTTCTGGTATCGATTATTTACCGTACCGTTCGCGATAGAGGTCGAATGTAATTTCTTTCGCCGCTTCCACCATTTCCGGATAGGGAATATCGGTCACAGTGACAAAGCCGATATTAGCATTCTCACCATCAAAGGCGCGCCCGGTTACCGGCTCATCGACATACTGGAACCAGTGCGCGCCTACCATATAGTCCTTCTCCAGTACGCTGCGCATATAGGCTTTGTACATGCGCGCCCGATCTTTCTGGCTGGCTGCACTGACAATCCCCGGATGGTAGTTGTCCGAATCGCTGGTGGCGCCAATATGAAACTCGCCAATCACCACCGGTAAATCAATGTCTTCCAAAAAATCCCATTGGTGCGTTTGCATACCCTCTTCATAGATATTGAAGCTGAGCACGTCCGAATACTTCACCGAGGCCTTGATGATTTCATCCGGCATGCCCCAGTTGGCCATACGCGCGCCCATGTAGAGATGATCCGGCAAGTATTCCTTCAGGGTGCCGTGTACCACTTTAAAGTACTGCTCGCCCAGCGCTTCCAGCAGCGAAGACAGATCCGCCACTTGTGCCTCGGTGTGCTCGTTCAGGCTGGCACCCGCGGCAAACGCTTCCCAACTTTCAAACTGGCTACCCCAGGCGCGGTTAAGCGCAGCCACAGTCCCATATTGCGCCTGCAAGCGACGGGTAAAAGCATGCTTGGCGGGACTGTTGGCCGCATCTTTACTCAATGCATCCAGGATCACGCCGTAGCGTTCGGCCACCGTTCCTTCGCGCTCACCCCAACTTTTTTCGTTATCGATAAACACCCCCACACACCAGGGCGAGGCCTGCACATCGTTGGCGATGACTTCAATGGTGGCGCGGGCGCGCTCGGCAAACACCGGGTCGAAGAAGTCCGGCATTAGCCCCCAGTGATTGGTGTCACCGGATAGCGTCTGGTAATCACCAATGATCCAGCCATTGGCAAAGTAAGGTACTTTTTCATTGGGGTAAAACGCTGGATCTACCCAGTTACCGAAGGAGGTAAATCCCCAGCTATTCATACGCTGCAGAGTGACCTCTTCCCATTGTTTCACATACGACTCAGGTGCCGTTTCGCCGTAGCGGCGCTCCAGGTTCGCGCGGTAAAAACTGTAGGTTTCCCCATGGGGAACCGGCCCTTTATGGGTAGAGCGGCGATAGCTGTAATGATCGGCCAGCGGGTGATCGTACTCGGGTAGCCAGGCAAACATGTCATGGCGCGTGTCATTGATGATGTAGCGGGAGGCGCGCACCTTATCCGAGACCTTCACAATACCCATGGAATCTTCCGGAGTGACTTCATCCGCATGCACAACCCGCACCGACGGGTCCTTGAAGTCTACCCCAGTCAGCGTGGTGAGGTTCGACATGCGCACATTGGCAGGGCCATGAGAGAAGAACATGTAGCCCTCGGGGTCTACCATCCACCATTTGCCATCCACCTTCTCGGTGCGAAAGTAACCCGTGGCTTCCAACCGAGGGCCATCTTTGTAGCCACCAAAGCGCGAGCGGTCCTCCGGGCCGGTATTTTGTGCAAGCGACGCCAACTCCTTCTCCGCCAGGGCCTTGAGCTCGGCTTCCGATGCCACCTTCAGTGGTGTGTCTTTTTTGGCGGCCTGTCCGAAGCGGTCCACCAGTTTTTCGGTCCAGTCCTGCCCAGCATCGGGGTTGGGTCTCAACTGAATATTGCCCACCTGCAGTTCGCGGTCTTGCAGCACACCAATGGTGAAGAACGATATTTTGGTGATCTGCGCCAAGTCCAGCGCGCCGTGCCAGGAGCGCCAAACCATCTTCAGCTCATCGGTTACCCACGGCATCGGGTTGGCCCACATCCCCTTGTCCATCGCCGCCTTTTCACCTGCCAGCGGGAAAAACACTGTGCCCTCATACCCCTCGGGCACACTCAATTCCCGGGACTGGCTACCCCCATGGGCATCGAACAGCTCCACATAAAAGTGTGTGGAGGCTGGCGCCAGATTGGTCACATCGAAAGCGAGGTTGTAATCGTCGAGGCTGGAAAGGTCCCAGGGAGTATCCGGCACTATGCTCAGAACCGGCGTGTGGGACGCTGCCGGAAAGCGCATGCCGAGGCCCTGCGCACTGCCTTTTTCAGGCAGTTTGAGCTCCGCCCGGTCAGCCACCAGCCACCCACGCTCGCTTGCATGCACAAAGTCTACGATGGTGGCAGGCAGCTGTTTTAGTGCGCCTGGGGCGGCAGGCATGGAGGGTTTGGCGGGATTTTCCACCGCGTCGCTGGCCTGCGCACCGCCGGCGCAGGCTAAGGTGACGGCAACCGCCACAGCATAGGAGAGGGACTTGAGGGCCATTTTATTTCCTTTATCGGCTTTTTAGGTGCTCGCGAATGCGATAGCCGAAGGATGACCCAAATGTTAATTGTCTACAATATATCTATGCGCCCATATCAAGGCCAATATCAGGGCCAATCAAACTCCACAGCCCACAATTTCTGCGATGTCTGGTCGTACTCTTCCCACAACTGCTGGTAGGTTTTGCCCTGAACCGGGTGCACTTCCGTTGGCGCCACCTCGGACAGCGGCAGCAATACGAACGCATTCTTCAGGATTTCATCGCGTGGCAGTGCGACACCGTCGACGTCTCCAGCCACATCATCGTAGGTGAGGATATCGATATCCAGTGTTCGCGCGCTGAACTTCGGCCCACTGCGCACGCGGCCGTTTGCATCTTCGATATCGCGCAGGCGCAGGGCCAGCTCGCCGACCGATAAATCTGTATCGATCGCCGCCACCAGATTGTAAAAATTATCGCCCTCGAAGCCCACCGCTTCGCTTTCGTAAACCTGTGACATTTTCAGGTCACCAAAGGCTTCCACCAATGCATCCATTGCGGCACACAAGTGTTTTTCACGGTCAATGTTACTACCGAGACTCAGGTAGACGATTGCCATTGATCAGACCTCCACAGCCTGTTTTTTACCACGTTCTATGATGACACCCACATCGCGCGCGCCGCGCACGGCGCCCGGCTTGGAAAGACGCAGGCGCAGCCAGCTCACATTGAATTCGCTACGCACAATCTCGGCAGCCTGTTCCGCCATGGTTTCCACCAGCAGAAACTCGCTGCCTTCGATAAATGCGATCAGACGTTTGGCAACGGCTTTGTAGTTCAGGGTGTGTTCGATATTGTCCGTGCGTGCGGCCTCACGAATATCGAACGCCATTTCGATATCGAGACTCACGGTCTGGCGCACTTCCCGCTCCCAGTCGTAAATGCCAATAATGGTTTCGACTTTCAAATCACGGATGTAAACGATATCCAACGCTCGTCTCCTTTCATTCTTACTTTTTATTCTGCGCTTGCCCGCTAAGGGGAACCGAGCGCACCGGTCAATTCGGTCAGCGGCCAGCGCGGGCGCACTTCGATTTCGAGATCGGCACGCTGCCCGGCCTGCAGGCGCAGGCAACCGGCATAAGCGATCATCGCACCGTTGTCGGTACAGAATTCCTGGCGCGGGTAATACACACTGCAGCCATCTTCCGCGAGCCGCGCTTCCAGCCGCTGACGCAACAGGGTATTTGCAGAAACCCCGCCAGCAATCACCAGAGTCTTGCGCTTCGCCTGTTTGAGCGCGCGGCGACACTTGATGACCAGGGTATCCACCACCGCTTCCTGGAAGGCTGCGGCAATATCCGCACAGGTCTGCTCATCCGGCAAGCCGTCTTCCAGTGCATGCTTTTGCACGGTGGTAAGAGTGAACGTTTTCAAGCCGGAGAAGCTGAAGTTGAGCCCGGGGCGGTCGGTCATCGGGCGCGGGAAGGTAAAGCGCAGCGGGTCGCCTTTTTCCGCCAGCGCCGCGAGGCGCGGACCACCCGGGTAATCCAGGTCCAGCATTTTGGCCGCCTTATCGAAGGCCTCACCGGCGGCGTCGTCGAGGGATTCGCCCAGCAACTCGTATTGCCCCAACCCCTGCACGTCCACCAGCTGGGTATGGCCGCCGGAAACCAGCAGTGCCACAAACGGGAATTCCGGCGGGTTTTCCTCCAGCATCGGGGCTAGCAAATGCCCCTCCATATGGTGCACACCGATCGCCGGGACATCCCAGCCGTAAGCAATGGCCCGGCCAGCACAGGCGCCCACCATCAGCGCGCCAATCAGGCCCGGGCCCGCGGTGTAGGCCACACCGTCGATATCTTCGGCGCGAGTATTGCTCTGCGCCATCACTTCGCGCACCAGCGGCAACAGTTTGCGCACATGGTCGCGGCTGGCAAGCTCGGGCACCACACCACCGTAGTCCGCGTGCAGTTTTACCTGACTGTAGAGCGTGTGACCAAGCAGCCCCTGTTCGTTGTCGTACAGGGCCACTCCAGTTTCATCGCAGGACGTTTCTATTCCGAGTACTCGCACAGTGCCCGACTTTCCTTCAATAGTGACAAATTAACCAAAAAAGCATCAAAACCGGTCAAACTACCGGCGTTAACCCCCGTGCGGGGGCGCTATCATACTCTCACGTGGGCCAGAAATCCGCCGCACCGCACCGAAGTCAGTCCCCTTTGGTTAAGGCGACTATATTTACCGGCCCGGGTGGGGTGTAACCGAGCCAGCGTAGAAACCGTCTATCCAGTCGCAAAGCCCGTATGGCGCCGGCTGGCACCGGGTTGGCGCGATTGCATCCACAAGGCTTGCGAAGGCCAAATCATCTGTATAGAATTTGCGCCCTCGCTGTGAACCGGCCTCCGGCTTGTATCTGCGAGATAGACATTTTGCCGGATAGGCCCCGCCAGTCCCTGTGCGCGTTACCAGTAGTATTACTAGTAAGTATTGCTTTAGGGATTCTGGCCGAGAGAAACGAATTTTACAGGTAATCTAATGCCCTCAGTACGCATCAAAGACAACGAGCCATTTGACATCGCTCTGCGCCGCTTCAAGCGCTCCTGCGAAAAAGCCGGTGTACTCTCCGAAGTACGTCGTCGCGAGTTTTACGAGAAGCCAACTTCTGTTCGCAAGCGCAAGGCTGCGGCTGCTGTTAAGCGCCACGCCAAGAAAATGCAGCGCGAAAACCGCAAGTTCCAGCGTCTCTACTGAGTTTTGCCGGGCCTGAGCCCGGTCTCTCGCTCACAGCACGCTGACGCGAACTCGGTTCGCGATCTGAAACGGCGCCCGAGGTCACTCGCGCGCCGTTTTCTATTTCTTGCGCTTATTTATCGAAGCGCGGCACTTCAGCCGCTCCCCCCTAGGCGCTATGCTTAGCCGCCTTACTACCATCTTCCGCAACCAGAACCGGACAACGCCCAATGAGCACACTCAAGGAAACCCTCGCTACCGCTACCAAAGACGCCATGAAGGCCCGCGAAAAGGCACGTCTGGCGACCCTGCGCCTGATCAATGCAGAGATTAAGCGCGTAGAAGTGGATGAGCGTATCGAGCTGGACGACGCTCGCATCCTGGCCCTGCTGGACAAAATGACCAAGCAGCGCCGCGACTCCATCGCCCAGTATGAAAAGGCCGGCCGCCCGGAGCTTGCCGAAGTGGAGCAGCAGGAAATCAACGTGATCCAGGACTTCCTGCCGGAGCAGCTGAGCGAGGCGGAAATCCAGGAAATCGTCGCCGCGGCGGTCAAGGAAACCGGCGCCGCCAGCATGGCCGACATGGGCAAGGTGATGGCACTAGTGAAGCCGCAGGTACAGGGCCGCGCCGACATGGGCGCAGTGAGCAAGCTGGTAAAGGCCTCCTTCTAACGCCTGCCGGGCAGTTAGATTAACGACCTATGGCAGGCAAGATCCCGCAGTATTTTATCGACGACCTGTTGGCCCGCGCCGACATTGTTCCGGTCGTCGATAGCCGCGTTAAGCTGCGCAAAACCGGGAAAAACTATTCCGCCTGCTGCCCGTTTCACGACGAAAAAACCCCATCCTTTACCGTAAGCCCCGACAAGCAGTTCTATTACTGCTTCGGCTGCGGTGCCAGCGGCAATGCCGTTGGCTTCCTGATGGAATACGACCGCCTGCCATTCCCGGAGGCAGTGGAAAAGCTCGCCGCCAGCCTGGGCCTGGAAGTCCCGCGGGAAAAACTCGATGCCGGCCAGCTCAAACGCCAGCAGGAAAGCCAGTCCCTCTACCAGCTCACCGAAAAGGCCGCGGAGTTCTATCGCGAGAAACTGCGGGACCACAAGGTCTCCACGCCCGCCATCACCTACCTGAAGAATCGCGGGCTTTCCGGAGCCATCTGCAAGGAATTCGGTATCGGCCTGGCGCCGCCCGGGTGGGACAACCTGCTGAACCAGCTGGGTACCAGCTCGGAAAAGTCCGCCCAGTTAGAACTTGCCGGCCTGGCAATCCGCCGCCAAGATAGCGATGGCAACGCGGGTAAAACCGAGCCCGGCAAGCGGCACCACTACGACCGCTTTCGCAACCGCATCATGTTCCCGATCCGCGACCAGCGCGGGCGCACCATTGCCTTCGGCGGCCGGGTGCTGGGGGACGACAAGCCCAAATACCTGAATTCACCAGAAACCCCGATATTCCACAAAGGCCGCGAACTCTACGGCCTGTGGGAAGCGCGCCAGGCTAACCGCGAGCTCAAGCGGCTGATTGTGGTGGAAGGCTATATGGATGTGGTGGCACTGGCCCAGTTCGACATCCGCTGCGCCGTGGCCACCCTCGGCACCGCCTGCGGTGAAGACCATATCCAACTGGCATTCCGCCACACCCAAGAAATCGTTTTCTGTTTCGATGGCGACAAGGCCGGCCGCACCGCCGCCCGCCGGGCACTGGAAGCCGGCCTGCCGCACATGCAGGACGGCCGCAGCCTGCGCTTCCTGCTGCTGCCGGAAGGGGAAGACCCGGACACCCTGGTGCGCCAGATCGGCGGCGAACGCTTCGACCAGCTGATCGACGAGCAGGGCCGCCCACTGGAAGACCTCCTGTTCGACCTGCTCGGCGAGGGCATCAACATACAGACAATGGACGGTCGCGCGCGCCTGTCGAAGGCCGCCGCCCCCCTGCTCGACCGACTGCCCGCCGGCGTTTACCGCCAACTCATGTTCCAGCAACTTGCACGACGCACCGGCCTCGAACAGGACATGCTGGAAGAGATTATCGCCGCGGAAAAAGCCCGCAGCGCCGAACTCGCCCGCCAGTCCCAGCCCGCGGCCAAGCCCGCGCATAAACCTGCACCGAAGCCAGCATCGGCCCCCTCTGCGGCGCCCTCGACAGAATCCTGGGCGCCCCCCCCTGCCGAAGAAGCAGCTCCGCCACCCTACGGTGACGAAGCGCCACCCGCAGAGGCTTACGACGGACCACCGCCCGACTACGACGAAAGCGGAATACCTCAGGGCCCTCAAGACTATCCGGAAGAAACCCCGGCAGCACAGGGCGGTCCGCGCCGCCGCAGCGGCCAGTACCGGCTGCCCGCCGAGCGCATGCTGATCGCGCTGCTACTGCACCACCCGCAGCTGGCGGAGACGATTGAGGACAGCAGCCGATTTAGCGCCAGTAATGACGCCGATTTGCAGCTGTTCGGCGAAATTCTTCAGGTTTTACACAAAAATCCCGGCCTCAACAGCAACCAGTTGTTCGGCCGCCTGCTGAACCTGGAAAGCAAGGAAGCCCGCGAGCTGCTGCCGCGCCTCGCCATGAGCCACCCCATTGTCGGCGGCCAAGGCCAGGCGATGGAATATGACCCGAACACCGAATTCAGCGATTGCCTGCGCACCCTGGATCTCGCCGCCGAACGCGAGCGTAAACGAGGCCTGCTGGACCAGCTGAAGAGCAACGGCAACCAGCTAAGTGCCGACCAGCTGGCACTATTGGCGCAATTTCGCCGCAAGCAAGACTGACGACGGCCGCCCCCAAGGTTTTCGGTCTCTCCCCCTTGAATTCCCTCCAGCCAACACCATATACACAGGCCCGCCGTCATTAGCCGGCGGGAAACCAAAGACAAGCGCGCTCGGACACCCTGAACCACGCCATCTGCCTTGACAGTCATAGTGGTTATTGCTATCGCAAATACGCTATAATCCCGCGTCTTTGTCCAGACAAAAGTCCAGACTATCAATCCCCAGAATTCAGGGTTGTGCATGACCGACAAAACCCAACAGCAAAAAACCACCTCCCGCATTCGAGAACTGATTGCCCGCGGTAAAGAGCAGGGCTATCTCACCTATGCGGAAGTGAATGACCACCTGCCAGAGGACATCTCTGATCCCGATCAGGTGGAAGACATCATCGGCATGATCAACGACATGGGCATCAAGGTGTTTGAACAAGCACCGGATGCCGAAGAACTGTTGATGGCCGAAGGCGACAGCTCCGCTGATGAAATCGCCGCCGCCGAAGCCGCCGCTGCACTCGCCGCCGTAGAATCCGACGTAGGCCGTACCACCGACCCGGTGCGCATGTACATGCGCGAGATGGGTACCGTGGAACTGCTTACCCGCGAAGGCGAAATCGCCATCGCCAAGCGCATCGAAGAAGGCCTGCGTGAACTGATGGCCGCCCTCGCCTACTGGCCGGGTGCCGTACAGCAGATCATCGACGAGTACGCGCTGATCGAGAAAGAAGAGCGCCGCGTCCCCGACGTGATCGCCGGCTGGCTCGACCCTGCCGAAGACGTACCTCCGGGTGCCCAGGCCGGCCAGGCTGCGCAAGCCAAATCCGAGGACGGCGACGACGATTCGGACGACGACTCCGAGGAAGAGGAAGAAGAAGAGAACCCCGGTGGTATCGACCCGGAAGAGCTCGCCGAGCGCATGAACGCGCTGATCGCCGCGCAGAAGAAAGCTGACGCAGCGATCAAAAAGCACGGCCGCGACTCCAAAGAAGCCGGCGCCGCCATGGAAGCCGTGGGCGAAGTATTCCGCTTCTTCAAACTGGCCCCGCGCCAGTTCGATCCGCTGTACACCGCAGTCCGCGATATTCTCGACGAAGTGCGCGCTCAGGAACGTCTGGTGATGAACCTGTGTATCAAGCGTGCCCGCATGCCGCGCAAGACCTTTATCAAGGAATTCCCCGGCAACGAGACCAATGAAGATTGGATCCCGGCGATCATCAAGAAGAAGCGCGACTACTCCGACGCGCTGCGCCAGGTAGCCGAAGAAATCCAGCGTGCCCAGCGCAAGCTGCAACACGCTCAGGACAAGGCGCAACTGGACGTAGGCCAGATCAAAGAGATCAACCGTCGCATGTCCATCGGTGAGGCTCGCTCTCGCCGCGCCAAGAAAGAAATGGTTGAGGCCAACCTGCGTCTGGTAATTTCTATCGCGAAGAAATACACCAACCGCGGCCTGCAGTTCCTGGACCTGATCCAGGAAGGCAACATCGGCCTGATGAAGGCGGTAGACAAGTTCGAATACCGTCGCGGTTACAAGTTCTCCACCTATGCAACCTGGTGGATTCGCCAGGCGATCACCCGCTCCATTGCCGACCAGGCGCGCACCATCCGTATTCCGGTGCATATGATTGAGACCATTAACAAGCTCAATCGTATCAGCCGTCAGATGCTGCAGGAGATGGGCCGCGAGCCAACTCCGGAAGAGCTGGGCGAGCGCATGGATATGCCGGAAGACAAGGTGCGTAAAGTCCTGAAGATCGCCAAAGAGCCGATCTCCATGGAGACGCCGATCGGTGATGATGAAGACTCCCATCTGGGCGACTTTATCGAAGACCAGAACCAGTCTTCCCCGGTGGACACCGCGACCTCCACGGGCCTGCACGATGCGACCCGCTCTGTACTGGGCGGCCTGACCGCGCGGGAAGCGAAGGTACTGCGCATGCGCTTTGGTATCGACATGAACACCGACCACACCCTTGAGGAAGTGGGCAAGCAGTTCGACGTTACCCGTGAGCGTATCCGTCAGATCGAAGCCAAGGCACTGCGCAAACTGCGCCACCCTTCGCGCTCCGAGCACCTGCGCAGCTTCTTGGACGAGTAACTTTCCATCGCGGAAATGTTGTCCATACTTGAAAAAGCCCGGCTCGCCGGGCTTTTTTGTGGGCCACGATTTTATTGCAAACGGATGAACATCCACGGCAACGGAGCAACAGAAAAACAATGGAAGAGCAGTTCGTGAACAAACCCGGAAAAACCGGTATCTCCCGCCTTATCGACGCCACCGAGTATTCCCGTCAGGGGCTGCTCGCCACCTGGCGCAACGAAGCGGCCTTTCGCCAGGAAGTCTCTCTCGCGGTAATCCTGATTCCCGCCGCCCTGTGGCTCGGTGAATCCGGTGTCGAGCGCGCCCTGCTGATCGGCGTGACCCTGCTGGTGATGATCGTCGAGCTGATGAACAGCGCAGTGGAGGCCGTGGTCGACCGGATTGGCCCGGAGAAGCACCCGCTGTCCAAAATCGCCAAAGATACAGGCTCCGCCGCGGTTTCCATCTCCCTGCTATTGTGGGTCAGCACCTGGGCCTGCATCCTGTTGCCACGCTGGCTTGGCTGAACCATTGCCAAAAGATGACCGGGCGAAATAGCCCGACAAAATTCGTGACCGCCGGGCGCCAAGCCCGGCAACCCTTCCCGCCCCGACCTAAACTCCCTGCACTGACGTACCTAATTGGTACCCCCTAAATAAAGCGCAAAGGATTTGCGCCCAGTAATAAGTTCAGGGATGGAACCATGTTGTATTTTCGGGTGACCCGCGGTGTTGGCGCGGGCACAGCGGCGGCTTTGCTGGCACCACTTCTCACAACACTCCCGCTCATGCCACTTAGTGCATACGCCCAGATTCAGTTAGACGACGGCGACAATCAATACATTCTCGAATCTGATGAAAGTGCCGCGCGCAACAACGCGCTGCTGATTGATGGCGGCAGCGGCTTCGACACCCTGACCCTGCGCGATGTCGTTATCAGCAACCCCGCGCGCCTGCAGCGCTGGGAATCCATTGCGCTCGACGGCGCCAGCCAGCTGACACTCGACACCACGCTGGTCCTTGGCGACAACGGCGGCCAGCCCGGTCGGCTGCGCATCGGCAGTAACAGCAGCCTCGCTTTACCACATCTGAGCGCGGCAATCGTCCCCTACCGCGGCCAGCGTCTCAGCCTCATTAACCACGGCGTCATCGACATGCGCGGCTCCACCGCCAATCAGCTGCTGGTGCAGGGTGATTACAGCGGCACAGGTATCATCCACATGGACATGATTGCCGGTGGTGACGACAGCCTCGCCGACCGCCTCATCGTGAGCGGTGGCCACATCAGCGGCAGTACGCAACTGGTTTTCGATCGCTTTTCCGGAAATGGCGCGGATACCATCGATGGCATTCTCGTCGTGGAAGTCACCAATGGCGCCACCACCGGGAGTGGCGCGTTTTACATGGACAGTCCCATATCTGCCGGGCCCTATGAGTACTTTCTGTTTCGCGGCGCACGCAGCGCCGAAGACAGCGACAACTGGTTTCTGCGCTCCAACCTGCTTCCCGGCGATGCCGGGAGCAACGAATCAGATTCATTTAACCTGGTAGCGAGTTCCGGCACAGGGGGAATCGATACCAGCGCACCCTCTGCCGCTGCTCCCCTGTTGAATCTTGCCGCAGCCAATACGATCACTGAGCCACTGCCCCTCTATCGCCCGGAAGTGCCACTGTACGCTCAGGCAAAATCCCTTGCACGCCTAACGTCGTTGCAGGAGATCGGCAGCTATCACAAACGGCGTGGCGAGCAACGCAGCTGGTTCGATGGGATCAATCAAGAGTGGGTGCGTGTGCACCACACCCGCACAGACTATAACTGGCGTGGCGATGTGGATAACCGCTTCGACGGCAACATCTCCGGCTTTCAGGTAGGCAAGAATTTCTGGGCGGCCCCCACCTGTACCGGTGGCGCACGGGAAATGGGGCTGTTTGTCGGCAGCACCCGCACCAGCGGTGATGTCACGGGCTTCGCCCGCGGCTTCAACAACTACGACGCCGGCCGCAACCAGCTCACCAGTCACCACTTCGGCTACTACTTCAACGACTATCGCCCCAACATGGGCTATTTCGACTTCACCGCCAAAGTCGCCTACGTGAAGCTGCACAGCCAGTCCACACGCGGCATCGGGGACACCGTTACCGGCCCACAGCTCACCCTCTCTATGGAAAAGGGCTTTACCTGGCAGGTCAGCGAATCGCTGAATCTGGAGCCGCAACTGCAGGCGGTAGTAAATTACACCAATTTCTCAGCGTATGAAGACGGTATTTCGTGGGTGGATCCGGACAAGACCCCGGAAGCCAATTTTCGCGCCGGCATCCGCGGTTACAATGTCGACAGCCAGTGGCTCGATGGCAATTTGCGGCTCTACCTGTTCGGCAACCTGTGGCACACCCTCGGCGGCAACGATCAGTTGGTGTACAACCTGGACCAGCAAACCGATCTTGAGCGCGAGGCCACCTGGGGCGAGTTTGGCGGTGGCGCAGTACTACTCGAGGGCCAGTACGGCAGCGCCTTTATTAACGTGGGCTACCAGACTTCACTGGACGGCCTGAACTGGTCCGGGGGCAATGCCAGCCTCGGCTTCAACTGGGCATGGTAAGAATCGGGGCAGCATGTGGAAACTGCCCCAGAGCGTTGATTTAACGAAGAAAATCGAGTACTTTGCCAACCCGTTCGCAGGTCCCTGCGAGCGCCTGTGGGGGCCTTTAGCTCAGTTGGTTAGAGCATCCGACTCATAATCGGCAGGTCCTGGGTTCAAGTCCCGGAAGGCCCACCATTTTTACTTTATTCCCGTCTCTTAATTCCCAAATAACATTGCGGCTTCAGTGCAGGTTTTGCATTGCAGCAGCGAAACTCTCTGCAAAAAATTCAGCCACATCAAGCGGCCTGAATCACTTCAGGCTTTTTACGCAAAATTAATACCCCCAGCGCAACCACGGTCACCAGCAAGGGCGCAAACGATACCCACAGTACGGTATTCCAATCGTAGGCGCTGAGCAGTCCGCCTGAAGCAAACGAGCCCAATGCCATCAGCCCAAACACAATAAAGTCGTTGAGGGATTGCACACGGGTTTTCTCGCTATCGCTGTGGCATTCGAGCACCAGCGCCGAGGCGCCGAGAAAACCGAAGTTCCACCCCAGCCCCAGCAAAACCAGCGTTACCCAGAAGTGCATCACCTCGACTCCCGCCAGCCCCACCGCGGCGGAGACACCGATCAGCAGCAGGCCCACCATCATCACCCGCTCCGCGCCAAAGCGCGCGATCAAGCTACCGGTAAAAAAGCTCGGGCCAAACATGGCGATCACATGCCACTGCAGTCCGAGGTTGGAGGATTCGGTGGAATGCCCATGCATGTGCATGGCGAGCGGAGCCGCGGTCATCAAGAAATTCATCAGCGTATAAGAGATGGCTCCACACGCGGCAGCGGCAATAAAGCGTGGCTGGCGCGCGATCAGCGAGAGAGGCCGGCCACCGCTGGCGGCATTTGCAGACGGCATGGGCAAACGCACACCGAACAGGATGACCGCCGACAGCGCCGCGACCAGAGCCTGCGCAAGAAAGGTAACGGCAAATACGTGGCCGGCCCATATATCCATGGTCCAGGTCACCAGCTGTGGACCAACCACACCGGCGGCAACACCGCCCGCCATCACCATGGATAGTGCCCGCGCCTTGCGGCTGGGTGCTACCGCATCCGCCGCGGCAAAGCGGAATTGCAAGACAACCGCCGCGTAGGCTCCACCAAACATTGTCGAGCCACAGAACAGCCAAAAACCGGTGACACCGCCAACCAGGATTGCATAGGTGCCGAGCAAACCCGCGAGCACACCGGCACCGGCGCCCACCAGGAATGCTGCGCGTCGCCCGTAGCGCCCGGCAATCGCACCCACTGGCAAGATGCACAGCGCCATGCCCACCACAAAGACCGACAGAGGCAAGGTTGCCAGCCAGGATACCGGTGCCAGCTCGGCACCTACGATCGCGCCGGTGGCATAGGCCACCACCGAGTTGGCTCCCGCCAGGGCCTGGGCGATGGTTAATCGCCAAATATTGCCGCGTTGTTCGCGCTCACTCAGTTGCGAGGGGTCATGCGCGGGCGCGTCGCCCGCCTGCCCCACCTGTTCGGTTACATCATTCATACATCAGTACTTCCATACCCGGGTAGTGCACCACACCTTGGCGACAAAAATCCTTCCGCTAAACCGGGTCGAATATACCAAAGCCAATATCACAAACACTATCGAAACAGAGGTATAGGTCGCACTGCGCCGTATTCAACCTGCCCACCAGTAACTCATGCTAAAGTGGCAGGTTTAACCCTAAGTACCGGCAGAAAAAACCGTACCGGAGAGCCCAACTTGGTCCGTTTCACCCTCAATAACGTTCGCAATATGGTGGACCCGCGCGCATTCGAGCGCGGTGAGGAATACTTCCAGCGCGGGCGGGTACAGGAGGCCTACTGGGACCAGGACGCCGAAATCTACCGCGGTCGCGTCAAAGGCTCGGCGCGTTTTGTTTACCGGGTTGAGCTGGATGTGGAGCGCGGCCGTTTGGTAGGGCTCTGCTCCTGCCCGGTGGCACTTAATTGCAAGCATGCCGTCGCTGTTGCGCTGGAACTGCTGAACAAGGAACAGCAGGTAGATTCGACAGAGGGCGGCTCGAATAGCGAAAGTGCCGCAGCTGAAGCAGGCGCAGCCCCCTGGCAGCAGTGGCTGTCCGACCTGCCCGGTGCACCGCGCACCGAGGTGCAGCCGCTCGAGCATGGCCAGCACTACTTGTTGTATGTACTGGAACAGAACACCCAGGGGCAGCTGCAGTTATCCACCAAGAAAGGCTATCTGAAGAAAGACGGCAGCTGGAGCCAGTTGCGCTATTTCACTCAGGAAACCAACCGCCTTGGCTGGAACCGCCCCAGCCACCTGCTGGACGAAGACGTCACCATCCTGCAGTTGCTACCCCGCGTTAGCGCCAGCGGCAGGCTCGAACTCTCTGGCGAGCCCGGCCGCCGCGCCCTGCCCTACCTGCTCGACAGCAAACGCTTTTATTTTGAAGAAGAGCGGATTCAGCAGGGGCCAGCCCGTGCACTGCAATGGGCGTGGCAGCCAGAGCAAGATGGCAAGCTGCAACTGACCGCAAGCCTCGACGGGCTGGACAAGGGTAACTGGGACATAATCCCGACCAACCCACCCTGCTATCTGGATACAGAGCGCGCGCGTCTAGGCGATATCGCCACACCGCTGCCAACTGCCCAATTACTACACCTGCTGGCGATGCCCGCGGTGCCCGCGAGCGACGTCGGCCTAATGTCCGTGGAGCTGCGCCAGCGCGTGCCACTGGAACAATTGCCACTGCCGGTAGAGCCCTCGCTCACTGTGGTGCGCACCTTTACCCCCCACATCACCCTTGTCGGGTGTGACTTCGACCACTACAAGCTCCCGGCCCTGAAACTGCACTTCGACTACGGTGGCTTTGCCCTCGCCCCAAGCTACAGCCGGCACTATGCGGGCCAGGAAATTACCCAAGAGCAAGGTGGTGACTACATTCGAATTATTCGCGACGAAGAGGCCGAACAGCGCTGCCGCGATCGAATACACGAGCAGGGCCTCTACCTGATTCAGGAAAACCTCGGTGGCCAGGAAGAAGTCTGGATACTGGATGCCACCAAGCCCGAGAAAATTTTCCAGCGCTGGAGCGCGCTACTGCGGGAACAATTGCCCGAATGGCGAAAACTGGGCTGGGTAATCGGTACCGACAGCAGCTACCGGTTTGATATCGCCCGCGCTGAAATCGCCATCGAACTGACCGATCGCGACAACAACTGGTTTGATATGGGGCTGGACCTGACACTGCCCAACGGGCAACAGTGGCCCATCGTCGATTTGGTGGAGCAATGGCTGGAACAGGACGCACCGAATGAACTGAGCCTGATTGTCGATGGTGACTGGGTGAGCGTAAATACGCGGCCATTGCAAAGTATTCGCAGCCTGCTGTTCGATTTACTGAAGGAAAAAAAGCTGGATAAACCCATCCCGCTGCCCGCCTTCCAGGCAGTGCAGTTCGCGGATATCGACAAACTGGACGACGCGCACGCGCCGAACATTCACCAGCTAAAAGAAACCCTGCGGGACTTTTCCGGGCTGCCCAATATACCCAAGCCACAACATCTGCATGCAACGCTGCGGCCCTACCAGCACGATGGCCTGAACTGGCTGGCATTCCTGCAGAGCTACGGTTTCGGCGGTATTCTTGCGGACGATATGGGGCTGGGTAAAACCCTGCAAACCCTGGCACTGATTCAGCACATGAAGGAAAGCGGTAGCCTCACCGCGCCGGCACTGGTCATCGCCCCAACCAGCCTCACCGGCAACTGGGTGCATGAAGCGGCGAAGTTTACCCCAGAGTTACAGGTAACGCTGATTCACGGCCCCCACCGTGAAACCGCCTTTACCCAGATCGCCCACAGCGATCTGGTCATCACTACCTACCCCCTGCTGGCCCGCGATTACGAACACTACCGAGACCACGCATTTAGCGTGCTGGTGCTGGACGAAGCCCAGGCCATCAAAAACCCCAACACCAAGGTTGCCGAGCATGTACGCCGCATCCGCAGTGCCACCCGCCTGTGCCTGTCCGGCACGCCGCTGGAAAACCACCTCGGCGAACTCTGGGCACTGATGGATTTTTCCCTGCCTGGATTGCTCGGTGGCGCCAAGGCATTTCAACAGGCATACCGCAATCCCATCGAAAATCATGGCGACCACGAGCGGCAACAAGAACTCGCCCGCAAGGTGCGCCCGTTTATGCTGCGGCGCACAAAATCCGAAGTAGTCGCTGACCTGCCGCCGAAAACGGAATCCATGCAATACGTTGAGCTCGGGAGCAAACAGCGCAGCCTGTATGAAAGTGTGCGCATCAGTATGGAAAAGCGTATCCGCGATCTGGTCGCAAGCCAGGGGCTCGGAAAAAGCCAGATCGAGTTTCTCGATGCCCTGCTAAAACTTCGCCAGACTTGCATCGACCCTCGACTGGTCAAGCTGGAAATGGCGGCGGGTATTCAGGAGAGTGCCAAGCTCAACTGGCTGGAAGAGAACCTGCCGCAGTTGCTAGAAGAAGGCCGCAGTATTCTGATCTTCTCCCAGTTTACCCAGGTGCTAAAGCTGATCGAGCAACAGCTCGACGAACAACAGGTCGAATACGCGAAACTTACCGGCCAGACTCGCAACCGCCAGCAGGCAATAGATCGTTTTCAAAATGGTGACGTACGGGTATTTTTAATCAGTCTCAAGGCTGGAGGTGCAGGACTAAACCTGACCGCAGCGGATGTAGTGATCCATATGGACCCCTGGTGGAATCCCGCGGTAGAAAACCAGGCTACAGATCGAGCTCACCGCATCGGTCAGGACAAGCCGGTGTTTGTGTACAAACTCATTGCGGCCGATACGGTAGAGGAACGCATCCAGAAAATGCAGCAGCACAAGCAAGCGCTGGCGGATGCTCTGTTTGATGCCACGCAGGCACAGCAGCTGCCAAAAAGTGGCGAAGAACTTTTGGGATTACTTTCGTAAAATCAGGTCTGGTATATCAAGTCGGGAAAACAGCACGCAAATTACTGAGTGCCATTTACAGGCTGTCATCCTTGTCCAAGCTTTGCAGCTGCGTCTCCAGTGCCCGCAGCAGAATACCCGTTACCCAGTCCGCCACTACTTTTTCAAGATACATACCTGGTCACCGTAATAGTTATCACCATAATTGCATTCAACGTTGCACTCGGCCTCAGCGGCTGCAGGTAACTCTGTAAGTAGCCAGGTTGTCGTGAAATTTTTCATTTTTGCTCTCGCTATTTCTTAATCTGTTTGTCGTGTATTCGCGAAACTAAGACTAAGAATAGACCCAAAGTCACCATAGCGATAATCAAATATAGCTTTGGCGGTGATTGCCGAAGACTATATCAATGCGCTAGCGATTGCTGGTAAATCGGTGAACCTGCTTTCAGGCGACGGGAATTTGCGGTGAGTCTCAGGGAAAATGGCATTTGTGCGCACATTGGGCATGTGGCGGCTGGTCCCTCGTTTTTTACACTACAGTTAAAACGTGGCCGCGCAGACTTTCCGTATCTTTTCCCTGGTCAACACGCTCACGAGAGAACGACCGCGAAAGCAGCAAAGGCATTCACCGCAGCGTATATGCAGTAGAGGTTTCCAAATGAATACGCACTTGCCGCTAAAACCCCACAACCAAAGCAAAGCAGCCTTTCTCGCCACACGGCAGAAAGACACCAAGACGCAACCTCAGTCACAAACCAAGCTGGGTAAGACCAGCGATAATTTGAGCCTGCGATATCCGAAGGAACTGGAACGTTGTTTCGTGCTTGGTAATAACTGAGTAATTGCGCCTCAACAGCTCCAGCGAGACTGGAGTAACAGGCAGATAGAAAGAAAAGGCCGCGGATTGCAATCGATCCGCGGCCTTTTCTTTTGGGAATCTCAATAACGAAGCAGTTAATTGGAGGCCATTAAAAAGCTAGGGCAAACTAACTGACCATCGAAAAGAATTCAGACTAAGTCCCGACGCTGATGACACTGCGTATTAGGCAACCGCAGCACCACCCCACCACTTCTCATGAAAATAGTAAGCGACCGTGTTACACGCGGGCTCTACAAGTGCCAGCGCACTTCCGACCAAGAAATCCCCGGTCATCACAAAGCCCACGGTAAACGCAACGGCCATGTGAACTAACGCAAAACTACAGGTCTTCTTCATAGCGAATCATCCTCAGTTGCACCGGTATCGGGTCGCAGCTGCACTGTTCATATTTTGTACAGCCGCGAACAATATGCCGATTATCGAGAACAATTCCTATTTGTAAAAATTGTTTGTACTTTCCAGTTTGATAGAGATGACCAATAAGACCCTATGACTTCGCACCGGACCGCTTAGTCGTGGGAAGGTGTACCCGAAACCACCTCCACCCCGTTCTGCGCAAGGACCTCTGCGATACGTGTCCCGTCGTTCGCACCAGCAGGAATTTCGCGGTCCAACGCTTCGAACATCTCCACCGCCCGGCTCCCCGGCCCGGTGATCTCGAGTAGTTCGGCACCGTTGGCACCAAAGGTGAAAGAGTGAATCTCCCCTGCGGGGAAGTGCACCAAGCTCCCGGCCTCCGCACAGGCCTCACAACCACGAAACGAAAAATCGACACTACCCCGCACCACAAAAAACGTTTCGTTCCAGTCGTGCCGGTGCGGGGGCGGCCCATCCCCTGCCTTGCCGTGAACGATGGTGACTGCATATGAGCCGGTCTGCGCGAGCCGCGCCAGTACGCTCACCGTATCACCCATCACATTTAGCGGGCGAGGATAGTCCTCGGGAGAAACCGCGAAGGAATGTGTCGCCATAACAGCACCAGTAGCCGGTGAATTGTGAAGCCGGAATGATTACTTCTGGGACGAATTCTTCTTGGTATTAGTACTTCAGTGTCCCGCGAATCGGGTAATGGTTGTCCGGATCGCGAATCCACGCGAGGCCCCGGGTCAGCGCACCCAGCTCCGGGCGTACAAACGGATTGTTCGAGATATCCACAACATGCAGATTGCCCTCCTCGTTCACCACAAACAGTCCGGGCTCAGCAAAATTGTGGTCCGTCTCTTGTTCCGAGCGGGGGATGGAGATGTACAGGCCCAGAGCCTTCATCTGCTCTTCCGTCAGCCCGTAGGCAACGGGGAAGCTAACCTGCACTTTTTCTAGGTGCTGCTCCAACTGTTCTTTTGAATCAGCGGACACCGCCAGAATGTCCACATCAGCATCCTGAAAGGCCTGCTTAAACGTCTCCAGTTCATTCAGGTACTTGGTACACAGGGGGCAGTGTTTGCCACGATAAACAAACACTGCCTGCCAGGTCGCGCCTCCTTGTGGCTTACCGAGCGTAACGCTCGAACCATCCAGCTTGACCGCCTCCAGAGAAGGAAAGGTGTCACCTGCTCTCAGTTTGGTAGAAGTAGCCATATCTATATCTCAATTAAGAATATATCGTGGAGAATCATCGCAATAAGCATAGGCCATGAGGTGGAAAATGACGCTATCACAGTTAGACAGACATCAGACGGGCAGGTCCCCTAAACAATAAACAACTGCTATCCAACAACCGTATAGTGACGCGAAACGTTCGTGGTTAAGCTACCCCAGCGTGAGTTTTTTACACGCTCTTGGTGATGTTCAAATGCGTCACGATCAATAAATTCCTCTTGCACATTGAAACGTGTCGGCTCTTCACCATCCTGTTCGACCACAAATTTTAGACACCCCGGTTCCGCGCAGGTAAGACGAGTATGCTCGATGAGTTCTCGTTTGACGCTATCAAGCTCAGCTTCAGGGACAAGAATGTACCCATTCAATATCACCTTCCCCATCGCACAACCCTTAAAATCGAAAACACTAGAATCACTAAATCAGGCCAGACCGCACAATTGCCTATACGTCACTTTTCTCAAGTGCGATTTCATAAAATAGAGTATCCATTTGACTATCAATCCTTTTAGAGAAGTCGAGCTTCTCAAAAAGTCGCTGAGACTGGGTATTTTCCAAACTGACACCACCAATTAGCGTGCGAAGAGTCCTACTCTCACGCACCTCATCAATAAAGCCGCGTAACAATTCACTCGCCAGCCCTTGCCCCCAGTGTGATTCTCGGAGCAAGAAACCGATATGCGCATCGCGCTCCTGACCCACATGGACAAACAGAAAGCCGACGGGCGTTTTATCGACCCGTGCTGTAACCAATAGAAGATGGCTCTCAGAATACATGCGATCTAGCCATGCCTCCGCATCTTGGGAAGAACAAATCCCGGAAAAGTGTGGTGGCAGATAAGCCACAACCGCAGGTGTCAGAATTTCCGGTATTTCTAAAAGCAATCCCGTTCGATCTGATACAGCGCCATCAGCCGTTAACTCAGTCACCACAAGCCGCGACGTTTCGAAATCAAAGTTCATAACTGAAAATTATTGAAAATATGCTCAGAGACACTAAACATATATCTGAGAAAATCGCCTCGCGCAGAAAGCCACCTGCTGCCCATATACGTACATCAGTTTTCCCTATCGCTTTTCACAGGGATTCGGCCGTTAAGGAAATTTAGTATCAGCGCGGTGAAAATGGCCATCATGACGTATCCCAGGATGGCCTGCAGCGCGGCCCAGTGTCGAATATGTGGCGCGGGTATACAGTCGCCGTACCCCAAGGTTGTCCATGTGACAACACTAAAATATAAACTTGTATAAGTATCCTTAACCAAACTACCTTCACACACGATACCTTCTCGCTCATAAAGCGCAGCAAATCCAGCGATCTCAATAATAATGATTACAACAAAGTAGATAAATGCCTGTATTCGATATCTGAAGTCACGGTGATTTAACGCCCAGCTTACAAATATGGGGACCGTTACCGACATCAGAAGAAACGACAGCCCCCTAAGGCCGAAGAATGAACATAGAAGCGTGGCGAACAAAAGTAGATACATGATTTTTGATTCGTTAAGAATCTTCATATTCTCTCTCGCATTTGGTTCTCGCCAGCTGAAAAGGGTATCGCCCTAAGAAATCCGATTTCAAACAAGCCAGCAGCCTGACTAGTCAGCGTCAGCTAGCACCCCCGCTACGTCATGTCGCGTATTTCTGCCTGCACTTTCTTTGGTAAACGGCTAACTGCTTTATTAAATGACCAAGCCACCAACTCTTTCAGGTACTCATCGTCAAAACGACTCACGTCGACAACGGTAACCCAATGATATCGATGCATATACCGAGCAGGCTTGATCCCCGCCTGGTCGGTTAACGCCAAAAACCGCTCTGGCGTTACCCGAAAGCTAAATCGCCATCGTTCCGGCTCACTAGTTTTGAAGTATGCAAAGAGTTTATCCCGGACTTTATAGGACAACACATTGGCTGGATGACCACTTTCCACCTCGTGCACTCCGGGAAAGGATCGACAGAATTGCTTTGCTTGCGCTACATCCATATCTAAGTTACCCGGCGCAGAGAGCATACCGCGTCAATACGACCAACAACGCTACTTGCCAGAACCCTCTTTCTTCGCCGCCCTGCTTGCTCCGATTGCCGCACCGATCGCTATACCAACGCCAATACCGAGAGCGAGATTATCGATTGCCGCGCCAATACCAGCACCGATCGCAGTACCTATTGCGATACCTACTCCCGTCAGGTTTGAAGAACTGCCTTTGCTTTCTTTTTGATCACTCATGTGATTTCCCAGGCCCATCAATGTGAAAAGAGGCCGCACCTCAAAGACCTGTCGAAATAGTCGTTGAAGCTGCGAATATCAAAGCCTACCGCGAAGCTGCGGGATTAATATTCTTGCGACACATCTATTTTTACTTATTGTCTTGCGCAATATCCAGAAGAATCTCCGCAACTTTCTGTTTGGAGGGATTCTTCTCTTGAAGCGGATGAGGTCCTTCAACAACGTGCAAGGCCCAACCGCGCTCTTTTGCCCTTTTGCTACCCTTCTCGCGAATCACGCCGAAGATTTCCGGATTCTCAGTAGCATTGATGACGGTGCCAGATTTGGGAGAGGGGCCTTGTAGATCAATACGGTCAGTATACGTTTTAAACGGCTGCTTACTCATGGTTTTTGGTGGTGGATTGCGTAGAAATTCCGGAGGAATTAACCAACCATCTCCCAGCTTATCCACAGCGCCCTTGATGCCTTTTGAAACTTCAGCGGTGAAAAAATCACCCGCCAAGTTCTCCCCTTGGTTTAACACCGTCGCATCCACGTAGACAACATGCGCAATTCGATCCGGTACCGCATCGGCGACACCGGTAATGACGGCACCTCCGTAGCTGTGCCCGACCAAGATAACGTTTTTGACGTCGTACCATTGGATGTAATTCTTCACATCCTCAATATGGGTCGACAAGCCGATTTGCTTAGACACCAGATTGTTCCGCTCTCCCAGCCCAGAAAGCGTTGGCATATGGACTGTGTAACCCTTTTCTTCAAGTATTGAGGCAAGAGGAATCCACTGACCTCCCCATTGAAATGTTCCGTGAACGAGAATAAAGATCGGCGCGTTTGTGCCATCTTCATTAGCGGTTTTTGCTGTAACCGGCATAGAGAGTATTAAACCCGCAATAAAGATGAACTTTATAATTGAAAAAATCACAGCAAGCTTCCTCGAAGACTAATTGACGTGAAGTGCACACGTACCCTGCGATGCTTACAACACGCTACTCTGACGTGTTCTGTTTCTCCTTTTCAATCTTGAGCGGATTTTCATCACCAAAGCGGCTGGCATCGTGGGCCGGATTTTTCGGTCCCCATGCATCTTCATTTTGCATATTTGGCAAGTGGTGGGCGATGCCCCGGTGGCAATCGATACAGGTTGCCTTACCAGTGGCAAGCTGGGTAGCGTGCATCTCGCGCGCCCGCGGGCTCTGCACACTCAAGTCCATGTATTCGAAGTTGTGGCAGTTCCGGCATTCCAGTGAGTCGTTGGCCTTGAGCCTTGCCCACTCGTGACGTGCGAGCTCCAAACGTTTATCGAGAAACTTCTGCCGTGTATTGATGGTGCCAAAGACCTTACCCCACACTTCTTTTGAGGCCTGCATCTTACGCGCGATCTTGTGTGTCCATTCGTGGGGCACATGGCAGTCCGGGCAGGTTGCCCGCACACCGGAGCGGTTAGTCCAGTGGATGGTGCCTTTCAGTTCCTCGTACACGTTATCGCGCATTTCATGGCAGCTGATGCAAAATTTTTCGGTGTTGGTTGCCTCCAGGGCCGTGTTGAAACCACCCCAGAAAATGATGCCACCGACAAAACCACTTAATAACAGGAACCCCAAACTGAAGGCGGTTGCCGGGCTGCGCAGGGTCTGCCAGTAATTCTTAATCCACTGTTTCATTACTAAAGTCCGGGGCGGTCATGGCGTGGGCTGCTGCTTCTGGTCGCGCAGCAGGATGTCGATATCTTTAAAGGTGTTCCCTACTGGTGGTTTAACCTTGGTCTGCGGCACATGGCATTGCAGGCAGAAGTAACGCCGGGGCGCGACATCTGCCAGCACCTGAAAGTCCCGGTCCATAAAATGGGTAATACTGATCATTGGCGCACCGCTGACGGCGGTTTGAATACGGTTATGGCATTCAAGGCAGCGATTGTTGTTTTTATTGATATGGTAATCGCGGATAGTGTGGGGAATCGTCGGGGGCTGCTCTGGGTAGGCACGCATCCGCTTGCTTTCCGCATCAACAGGATCGGCGATAGGTGGCGCTGGCAGGGTTTCCAACAAGGTGCCCCCCTTGCGGATACCATTTGGCCCGGATGGTTCGATGACCTCTGCCGCAATCGCCACCAATGCATATACCAGTACTATGCAGGCGGCGGTTACACTAAACAAAAGCTTCATTACACTGCGCCCTCGGGTTACGCCAAAGACACCAGCTCCAGCCGCACCGCACACTTTTTGAAGTCGGTCTGCTTAGAGATGGGATCGGTGGCATCCAGAGTGAGCTTGTTGATCAAGCGCTCGGCGTCAAAGAAAGGTACATAGACCAATCCTTTCGGCACTTGCACCCGGTCTCTTGTTTCCACCCGCGCAATCATTTCGCCACGGCGGCTGACCAACTTGACCTCGCTGCCGCGGCGAAAGCCCTGTGCCTTGGCGTCATCGGGGTGCATATATACCAGCGCATAGGGCACGGCACTGAACAGCTCCGGTACCCTCTGGGTCATGGAACCGGTATGCCAGTGTTCAAGCACACGACCGGTACACAGCCAGAACGGATATTCTTCATCCGGCGATTCCGCCGGTGGCTCATAGGGCAACGCGAAGATTCGCGCGCGGCCATCCTCATTGCCATAAAACTGTACCCGCGTTCCCGGCTTGACGTAGGGGTCGTATCCCTCGCGAAAACGCCAGCGGGTTTCGCGCCCATCCACTACCGGCCAGCGCAGACCGCGTCCTTTGTGATAGACATCAAAGGGCGCCAGGTCGTGGGCATGGCCACGGCCGAATTCCGCGTACTCCTCGAACAACCCTTTCTGGATATAAAATCCAAACGCTTCCGCCTCATCATTTTCAAACCGCTTGTCGCGATCGGAATTGGGAAACCGATTGGCGTGGCCATTGGCAAACAATACCTCAAACAAAGTCTTGCCTTTGAATGTTGGGTTTTGGTCCAGCAGTTCCCGCGGCCACACTTCGTCTGTTTTAAAGCGCTTGGAAAATTCCACCAGCTGCCACAAGTCTGACTTACTCTCCCCCGGCGCCCTGACCTGCTGATGCCAGAACTGGGTGCGGCGCTCGGCATTACCGTAAGCGCCCTCCTTTTCCACCCACATGGCGGTGGGCAGGATCAGGTCGGCAGCCTGTGCAGAGGTGGTCGGGTATACATCGGAGACGATGATAAATGTGTCTGGGTTACGCCAACCGGGCAGCAACTCCTGCATCAGGTTAGGGCCCGCCTGGGCATTGTTCGTAACCTGGGTCCAGTACACCCGCAGCTTGCCGTCTTTCAGCGCGCGACTTTGGGCCACCGCATCAAATCCCGGCTTCGGTGGAATAGTACCTACTGGAATTCGCCAGATTTTTTCGGTGCGTGCGCGGTGCTCAGCGTTTTCCACCAACATGTCTGCCGGCAACCGATGGGCAAAGGTACCCACTTCGCGCGCTGTGCCACAGGCAGAGGGCTGACCGGTGAGTGAAAATGGACTATTGCCGGGACTGGAGATCTTCCCGGTCAACAGGTGTATGTTATAGATCATATTGTTCGCCCAGACACCGCGGGTGTGCTGGTTGAAGCCCATGGTCCAGAATGACATCACCTTGGTTTTCGGATCTGCGTACAGCCCCGCCAGTTCTTTCAGGTGCTCCTTGGATACGCCGCTTTCCTTGGACACGCGATTGAGCGAATAGGGTTTGAGAAACTCCGCATATTCCTCAAAGGTCATGTCCGTCCAGCTGTTCGCCTTGTCACTACCGGTGGCCTTTTTCTGTAACGGATCGTCGGGGCGCAAACCGTAACCAATATCCGTTTGCCCACGCACAAAGCGCGTATGCTTTTGCACAAAATTTTTGTTTACCTTGTTGTTCTGAATGATGTAGTTGGCGATGTAATTCAGAACCAAAAGGTCGGCGTGTGGGTTGAATATGATCGGGAGATCCGCCAGCTCAAAACTGCGGTGCTCAAAGGTGGACAAGACGGCGACTTTGCATCCCGGATGTGAAAGTCGACGATCGGTGACCCGCGACCACAGAATGGGGTGCATCTCCGCCATATTGGAGCCCCACAATACAAATACGTCGGCGGCTTCCATATCGTCATAGCAACCCATGGGCTCATCAATGCCAAAGGTACGCATAAAACCCATCACCGCCGATGCCATACAGTGACGTGCATTGGGGTCAATATTGTTGGTGCGGAAACCCGCCTTCATCAATTTACTGGCCGCGTAGCCCTCCCACACGGTCCACTGGCCGGAACCAAACATACCCACGGAATCTGGGCCGTGGTTTTTCAGCGCATCCTTGGTCTTCTGCTCCATCACATCGAGGGCCTGGTCCCAGGACACCTCAACAAAATCGCCATTTTTATCGTACTTGCCATCTTTCATACGCAGCAGTGGCTTCATCAGCCGGTCACTGCCGTACATGATTTTTGACAGAAAGTAACCTTTCACGCAGTTCAGGCCGCGGTTTACCTCAGATTTGATATCCCCATGGGTGGCGACTACTCGATTGTCCTTGGTGGCCACCATCACGCTGCAACCAGTACCGCAGAACCGACAGGGTGCCTTGGCCCAGCGCAATTCATTGGCACCACCCTTGCTCACTAGGTTTTGCGCCTTTGCCGGAATGGCCAGACCCGCGGCAGTCGCAGCGGCAACGACCGCACTGGCTTTGGCAAATTCCCGTCGTGTGATCGTCATATCACCCCTCTCCCACAATATTTACCGGCTGCGGCACATCGGCGTCCTCTTGCAGCACATCGTCGGCCTCTGCGAGGCTCAATTCTTCGTGATACACCAAGGCGACATTCAGTACGCCGGGCTGGTTGCGGATGTCTTCGATCATCGGATTGATTTGCAGGTGGTGCTCGGTCTCGACCAAGACAATGAGCTTCCCCGCGTCATTCGACAGGCGCATCTCCAATGCCCTCTGACTTTCAAGCCAGCTGACCAGGACTCCTTCTAGATGCGGGCGCACATGCACAATCAGGCTCGCGATGTGCAAACTGGCTGGCGTCGCAGCTTGGCTTAGCGGTGACCTGGGGCCTTGTTTTTCCATGCGATTTCTCTCAAGGGCGAGCTTAAAGAGCTTGATTTAATAGCGGCTATCGATGACTTCACTCGGAATTTTTCCCTCTAGTTCAACTAAGACATCGGAGGCCCCGGTGGGCCAAAAATCATTTGCAGAATCCAAACCACAAAGCCGTAACTGCCGACGATAATCACCGCCAGAATCGGAAACAGGAAAACCAAGATAAACAGCACCAGCCGCCCTTCGCGTTTACGCTGCGCCGCCGTGTCTGCAGATTTTTGCTCCGCCAAGGAAGTCACCCGCTCATTACCGAATGAAATAAGAGCCGTACCGAGTATGAAAAAGAACTGACTGGTTCCTTTCGATGCGCAATTGCCACGCAGCTTTACACTGGCGGGAAAATTCAGCACATACCTTGAGTCTAGAAAGGGTTTCGGCGACGGCAAGAAATTGCTGCCATCGGGACTTGAGATTTGTCGAGAATAAATGCGCGACACAAAAAAACCGGCCCATGGCCGGTTTATCTGAAATTCTCGCTTACGGGAAAGGTATCAAGGCAATGCAAAACGCTGACGGGCTGCGCTCATTTCTCGGCGCGCCTGCTCCAGCGCTTCCGCTTCGGTAGCGTCCAGCAACTGTTGAACTACGCGTTGTAAATGATCACGCATGGCATTGCGCGCGGCTTCCGGATCGCGCGCCTTGATCGCTTGCAGGATACGACGGTGTTCTTCAATGCGCGGTTTGCTGCCGGCCTGTCGTGCGCGTTCTAGAATACGCACGGAAATAGAGGAGCTATTGCGCAGTTTCCATAGGTGCTCACACACGGAAACCACGGCATCGTTATGGGTACAGCGGGCAATATGTAAGTGGAATTTTTCGTCCACGATCTCAGCGCCGGACTCGGCGGCGTTCTCCGCAACCATCTCTTCAAGCAATACTTCCAGTTGCGTGATTTCGCTATCGGACATCTCGCGCGCGGCAAGGCCCGCGGCCTCACCTTCAAACATCATGCGCGCCTGCAAGACTTCAAATGCGCCGATGTCGTTATCACCACCGGAAAAGCCGCTGGGTTGTGCGTCGGTGACGTACACACCGGAACCACCTTTTACTTCGACGTAGCCGCCAAGCTCAAGGGCAATGATCGCCTCACGCACGGTTGGGCGACTGACCTCAAAGCGCTCCGCCAGCTTGCGCTCCGCCGGAAGGCGAGTGCCGGCCGGGTAATCCCCCGCGCCAATAGCGGCCGCCAGCTTTTCCGCCACCTGCTGGTAAAGTCTCGCGCCCCGCATTCCTCACTCTCCAATATCTACGGCATCTGCCATTTTGCTTTTTATGCCACGCCTATCTGACCACTGTGGCAGCAAAAATAGACTTGAATGGCTTCTGTGGTCATCCCACTTGGCAGCAGAACGGCCAGCCTGGCCTGACCCATGCCACAATGACAGCGTCACTAGAATGCTCATTCACACTTATGGCGAACACTGCTGCACTCACACAGGCCGTCAGGCTAAAAAATTGTGGCGGGATTCTAGCAGAAGGGTTTTGGCAGGCTCAACCAACCCCAGACCTTTGGCCTGACCAAAAATGAGCAGTTTTCAGTTTCAAGTCTTACCAGACATGCATTTCCGGGCAATCCACCCCCGGCACGGAAAGCGTCAAGCCAGTTGTTATCGCGGCACCGAAAGGTAGGGATATGAATTGAGGCGGGAAAGTAGATAGATGGGGAATACTATCGAATGGAGCGGAAGTAAGCTTGTGCGGTGGCTTAATTTCGCCACCGCACAAAAACACGCAATCAAAACCGATGATTAGTCGTGCGGGGTTGCCGGAGCTTTACTCAGCAAAACGAGCACCAGTGTCGCCAGCGGACCGAAGATCAAACTCAAAATCCACCAGATCAGGCCACTGCGATTCTTTCCCTGGGCCAAGCCTGCGTTAATCAGGGAAAGTGTGCCCCAACCCACCAGCCACTCCCGCGACTGAATCATTACTTGATACTCTTCCATCGTGTTGATTCCTATTAGTTATCCAGCAAGAAACGGGCAATGGTACGGAACCCATGCCCCTTGGCGCCCTGCGCCCACTGATCATTTGGCGCGGGCAAATAGGAACCGGAAAGATCCATATGCACCCAGCCGCGCCCCTCATCGCGCACAAACTTGGCCAGGAATGCCGCCGCCGTGGAAGCGCCGGGAGTGCCCTCACGACCGATATTGGCGATGTCTGCAAAACCGGACGGGATTTGTTCCAGGTGGAATTTTTCCAGCGGCAAACGCCAGGCCTTTTCGTGCTCGGACTTGGCCGCACTCAGCACCTTGTCCGCCATACCATCTTCCAGGCTCAGCACCGAATTGTAATCCCGTCCGACCGCCATCTTCGCAGCACCGGTCAGCGTGGCCGCATCGAGGATGTAACGCGGGTTCTGTTCGCTCGCCTCCAGTAGGCCATCTGCCAGGACCAAGCGCCCTTCCGCATCGGTATTCAGGATTTCTGCGGTTACACCATTTTTGTAGCGAATCACATCGCCCAGTTTGAACGCGTGACCCGAGATCAGGTTTTCCGCGCAGCATAAATACAGCTTCACTCGCTTCTGCAAACCGCGCGCGATTGCCAGCGCCAGGCCGCCGGCAACCATCGCCGCACCACCCATGTCAGACTTCATATGAGCCATGCCGGCGGAGGGTTTAATGCTGTAACCACCGGAGTCGAAGGTAATACCCTTGCCCACCAGACAAATATCCACATCGGTAGCGTCGCTACCCGTGGGGTTATAGTCGAGCTGTAGCATGGCACCGCCACGCACGCTGCCACGGCCCACGTTGTAGATACCCATGTAGCCCTCATCGCGCAGCGCATCGCCTTCGACGATGCGGAAGCTCACCGCATCCGGGGCGAGCTTTTGCAACATTTCCGCAGCACTTTCGGCGAGGACGCGTGGGGAAATATCTTCCGGCGAGCCATTGGTGATCTGGCGAACCCATAAAGCGGCGGCCTTGCGCGCTTCCAATTCCGCCAGCTCGTTGCCTTCTGCACTTCCCCAGTCCAGATTGCTGCTGCGGTTCGGATTGTAGAAACCCGCCCAGAAGGCCCAGCGGCTCTCCAGGTCCCAGTTGTCACCGACAAGGCTGGTGTCGGTTATACCCATACCATCGAGACTGCGGGCCGCGCGCTGGGTGGCAACCAGCGGACCGCCGGTGGCGTCGGTAGCGTGAATGCGCGCTTCTGTATCGGCGAAACTTAACAGGGCATTCTTGCCCCAGTGCTCCGCCGCCGCGGAGGATTCCAGCCGTACCTGCATCGCTTTACTCATCTGAACCTCATTTATTGGGTGTTGTTCTGCGCTACTGCGCCAGTGTAAATCGTCACTTCCTAGAATATTGGGTCAGTCTAGCAGCCTGCAAGGGGGGTGGATTGCGCCGCCCGGGACGGAGCCGATACACTGGACGAGTTCACACTCAGAGTTGCACAGCAGCAAAGCACAATAACCACAAGGATGTAGACCATGGGCAATGCTTGCCACTATCACTCCAACGCCGATGCCATATGGCAGTGCAGCGGTTGCAGTAAGGACTACTGCGGCGACTGTGTTCCCGGCTCGGTGGATAACTATTACCGCTCCACCCCCAAATGCATTCTGTGTAACAACCGACTGCAACATGTCGGGGCGAGCAACAAGGCCAAGCCCTTCTGGCAAATGGCCCCCTTCTATTTCCGCTATGCGCTTAACGCTGGGCCGTTAACCGTATCCACGATTTGCGCGGTGGCGGCACTGGCGATCACCGGGATGGGAATATTCTCGATCTTTATCCTGGTGGCCATGCTGGCAGTGGTATTGCGTTACAACCTGCTGGTGATCGAAAAGCTGGCCAGTGGCGATCTGCAGGCGCCCACCTTTGGCGACGCCCAGGACGGTCGCAGTGCGGCGGTGTTTGCACGAGTCATCGGTATGATTCTGGTAGCCGGTGGCGGTGGCGCATTGATTGCGACCACCTTCGGTCTGGGCGCTGCGCAAGTGTACTCCATTGTGCTTTCGCTACTGGGGCCAGCAGCCATGATCGTGCTGGCACTGGAGCACAGCATGCGTGCGGCGGTAAACCCGCTCAAGTTGCTGCACTTCACCCTGATTATTGGCTGGCCCTACTGGCTGCTGTGGCTCTCCACCAGCGCGGTTTCCGCTGCACCTACCGTCCTGCTGCCGGTGGTCGCTGACAAGCTGCCGGTGTGGATGCTGTTGCCGCTACTGGCCTTTGTCACCAGCTATTTCTCCATCGTCACCAGTGCCATGATGGGCTACATCTGCCTGACGCGGCAGCAGAAGCTGGGCGTGGCATCTCAGGTGGGCGATGAGGAGTTTCTCGAAGAGCGCGAGTTCGAACGGCGCAAAGCCATGGCGGACTCCAGCATTTTTCTGCGTGAAGGGCGCCACGAAGAAGCCCGTAAAACCTTGGTCGGCGTGTTGCGTCAGCAGCCCAATGATGTCTCCCTGAACGAGCGTTACTATCGCCTGCTGCTCGCTACCGACGACAAGAAAGCCCTGCGCGAACTCGGCCCGCATCTGCTGGAACGCTTTATCAGCATGAACCAGCCACACAAGGCCGCAGAACTATATATGGCCACCGCGCAGTCCCACGGCACACCGGCCATCGACAAGTCACTGTTGCGCCACCAGATTGCCGAGGCACTGTATCGCCAGCGTCAGTTCAAGCCGGCACTGGCACTAGTCAACAACCTGCACAAGGAAGACCCGCACTACACCCGTCTGGACAGTGCCTATCTACTGCTGGCGAAAATTTATATGGATGGGTTTAACCGCACCGACAACAGCCGCAAGCTGCTGGCGTTTGTACGCAGTAAGTTTCCGAAGAGCGCGGTGCTTGGTGAGGTAGAACAGCTCGAATCCATTCTGGCTGCCGAACAGCAGAACAAAAAAAGCTCGCAGCCGGCCTAAAACGCGCTGGGTTGCAGGGCGCGCGCAAAGTCGAGCGCCTGGCGCGCCCGCTCTTCGTCGCCACAGCGGCGGTAGTGTTCGACAACGCCATTAGCCAGGCGCGCCATCAGTGGATGGCGCTGCTGCTTTTGCTGCAAGCGCTGCAATAAAACCTCCACCAGTGCCCACTGTTTCTCCCGCGCGGCGCGTTGCGCCAGAACCAGACACACCCGCGGTGTCAGTGCGCGCGGTTCCTGCACTTTGTTCCGATAGGTTTCGACGCCTGCGGCTATTTGCGCAAAGTCCTGTTGCGGGAGCTTGGCGAGGGCAAACAGCGCGAGCCAGGCCCGGTGATGGGCCTCACTCTTCGGCGCGAGACCGGTGAGTTCGATGGATTTTTCAATCAGCGGCAGTGACTCCGGGTGCTGCTTTAGCGCACTGCTGGCCGCCTGCCCCGCCTCCAGTAACTTACCGTGATTTTGCAGAGATTCGATGCGCGCCAGTGCCAGCTGTTCCGGCGTGGGTGGCAGATCCTCCTCCACGTGAATATCGCGACTGGGGCGCACCCGGATCAGCACCATGGTGCAGACAAAGCCCGCCACCAGACCGCCAAAGTGCGCCCAGTAGGCAATGTTTTCGCTACCGAAGAAGTAGCCGAATACCTCTTTGCCCAACCACAGCGGCAACACCATCAGGGCCGGCGCGGAAAATTCTCCGAAGGCAAAACCGAGGGTATAGAAGAAGCGCAGCCGCCGGATCCCGTATACGGCGACAAACATCCCCATCACCGCAGACACGGCACCGGATGCGCCGATCATCGGCATCAGGCTGCCCGCTTCCACCCCCATATGCAGACCGGCGGCAGCCAGGCCACCAAGCAGGTACAAGCCCAGGAACCAGGCAGCGCCCAGGGCCAATTCAACCGACAGGCCAAACAGCAACAGGAACACCATATTCCCCAGCAGGTGGTCCCAGCCACCGTGCAGGAACATATGCCCGAACAGGCCTTTCAGGGTGGGATCTGCCGGGGTCAGGCCGTAGGCAAAGCTGGACAGGCTGTCGCGCAGCTGGGCGAACTCCTGCCGCTGGGACAGCCACTGCTGGGCCTCCCCGCCTTCCTGCTGCAGCTGCGGCACCAGCCAGTCGTGGAACTCGCGGCTCCACAACAGCTGCTCATACATGAAGTCTTCCCCGGCGCCCTGAGCCAGGGTGCGCCACTCGGGCTTCTCGGTATCCACAAACTCGTAGAAGCGCGCCTCATCCAGTTCCGGCAGGGTGCTGGAGAAGTAGTACTCCTCGGCCGCCTGCCAACGGGCCTCGTCGCCGCTCTGGTAGAGCACATACACCAGCAGGTTCGCCAAGATCAGCGCAAAACACACCAGTGGTGGCCGGCGCCAGTCGGGTTTGTTCTGGATGGGGATGATCAGCAAGGTGGGTCCGCTACAGGTTTGGCATTGATTGGAAAATGTTCAGGTCACCCAGAATACAGAGGTGACAAAATAAGACCAGTCCCAATGCGGGCCTTTTCGGCAGCTTTTTACCGCCTTTGCGGCCAGCTGCGGCGAATTGCGGCGAAACGCGGGTGCTCAGGCTGACTTAGACGTCACGGGCCATCGCCGCCGTCACCACTGTCGCCACCCTCTGCACCACCATCGGTGTCGCCGGCACCGGGCCAATCTTCGGAACCGCTGGAGCCGCGCCGCTCGATGGGCTTGGGCGGCTCACTATCCGATGCCTGCGGCGCGGGCGGAGCGGTTTCACCCCAGCTGCGCACATGCAGGTCGCGCTGGGGGAAGGGAATCTCGATGCCGCGCTGATTGAACTCCCGCAGCAGCTCGAGGTTATACAGTGCGTGCAGGTCACCCAGCGACGACACCGCATTGCTGTTTACCCACACCACCAGTTTGAAGTCGAGAGAACTGTCGCCGAAGGACGTCAGCCACAATTCCGTTTTGCGCTGCCAGTTGGAAAAGGTCACCGGCACCCGCTCCGCCGCGGCCATTGCCGCCTCGCGCACTTCTTCCGGGTCAGTGCCGTAGGCCACACCAAACAGCACGTGAATACGTCGCACCGGGTCTTCCAGGGTGTGGTTGGTGACGCGCCCGGTCACGAACTCGGAATTCGGTACCAGGATATCCACATTGTCGCGAGTGGTGATGCGGGTAGAGCGCACGTTGATATCGCGGATGCGCCCAAATACCCCGGACTCCAGTTCCACCAGGTCACCGACCCGCAGCGGCTGCTCGAACAGCAGAATAATCCCGGAGATGAAGTTGGAAAAAATCGCCTGCATACCAAAACCGATACCCACCGACAGGGCACCGGCGATCAGGGTAAGTTTCGAGGTATCCAGCCCCACCATGGTCAGCAGGATAATGATCGTGATGAAAACGATGCAGTAATTCAGCACCCGCCACAATGCGTACGCGGCCTGCTCGCTGGTGCGTTTTCTGCGCTCCATGCGACGCAGGATCAAACTCAACAGCCGCGAACAACCCCAGGCGCCGATGATCACCAGGATCATCTGGGCAATATCTCTGAGGGTGATGGGCTGCTGGCTGATGGCGAACAGTTCGTAATTTGCCAGGTTGCGCCAGCCGCTGCGCAATTGCTGCAGCTGCAGGACAATCCGGTCGCCAAGTGTGCGCCACCACCCCTGCTGCCGCTGATACACAAACAACTGGGCGACTTCGTAACGCTTTACGTCGTCAATCAGGTCGCCGGCATGGCCGAGAGCGCTGTTGATCTTCTCGAAGCGCTGCCACCAGCGCTGCATTGCCTTCGGGTCTTCACCGATCCAGGCCACCACCTGCCGCTGGCGCACATTCAGCTGGCGCACCAGATCCGCCTGGGCTTTTTCCGCGTTTTCCACCAGCGTTTTACTGATGGTGAGTTTCTCCGCCTCACCGTCTGGATCCAGCACGCTGTTCATCGCCAGCAGCAGTTCCTGCTTGCGCAGCTGCAGGCGATTTTGCAGTGTTTCCACACTGTAATTCATCAGGCTGATCTGTTGCTCCAGCGTGACCTCGCTGTCGGCGCTCTCAAAAACCTGGTGGCGGGAATCGCTGCGCTCCCGCGCCAGCTCCTCCAGGCCGGTTTTCTCTTCGGTGCGCGCCGAGGCCAATTCATCTGCAACCTCCTGACTAAAGCGCAGCTCGGTCAGCATCCTCTGCAGTTGCGCACGGCCGTAGGTCAACTCTTCATCCCACAGCGCAAGCTGATCCCTCAGCAGTTGCTGCTCTTCCAGCACCTGCAAATGATTTATCTGGCCAAAAAACACATCCAGCATCGCACTCAAATGTTTCGGGTCGTTGCGATTAGTATCCCGCAGTACCGCCACCTTTTCCCGCAGCCGGCTAAGCGAGTGTGCGACGCCGTCGTCCATCTGGCTTTTTTCTAATTGCACTCCCTGATAGCGTTGCTGGCCTCGCGCTACTGCCGCGTCGGATGCCGCCCACTCCAACACCGTGGGAGATTCCGGAAAGGTCACCTCCGGCAAAATCTTGACAGATTTTAGGTTCTCACTTTTCTGCCAGGTCTTGCGAATACCCTCAAGACGCTTATCAATTTGCAGGACCCGCTCGTCCAGCTCAGCCTCTTCCGGCAATGTTTTTTTCCAGTCCAACCAGGCCTTTTCGACATCGGCTAGCCACTGCTCTTTTTGCTCGCGGGTAACATCCGGCCACAGCGTCCACCAGTCCGCGGACAGCGCGGTGAAATCGGGAATAACCGGGGAAAATTCTTTGGGTTTAACGGAGGGAAGTTGTGCACTGGCCAGGGTAGAGAACAGCAGCAAAAACGTGCAAACACAGAGAAGCAGAGACCGCCGCCATGGGTATGGCCGCGGTGGCGGGAAGCCCTTTGGGTGGGCGTTGCTGGCTAACATGCCGAAACCATCCCTATACCACACTCCCCAACTACATTCCCTGTTCTGACCGCGAGTACTCGTCGGCTATCACCGATGGCATATACCCCTTATACACAGCGCGTCTGTTTCAGTGTAGATGAGCAGTGTCAGGTAAATTTTCGCGCTATATCCCTGCTCAGCGGCGCCGGTCGTAGCGTTGAATACAGTCGCGATATACCCGTTGATAAATACGCATACGCTGGCGATCCAAGGTACTGCCGCGCTGCGCGGCGGTAGAGGCATCCTGGCGACACAGGGACTCGGCAATGACCCGGTTGTCGTAGCGCTCGCCACTGGCGTCATAGGGGGGGCGAATATTGGCGTAGGGGCGAGGCTGGCGGCGACGCGGGTCGCGGTAACCTTCCGCCTCAAACAGGGTCATGCCCTCGTCATCGACCCCGTCCGGGTCCAGCGCATCCGGTGGATAGGCCTGGGGAATGCCCGAGCGGTCGCGCAGGGTCCCGAGGTCCTTATCGGGATAGCCGTACAGGCGCTCTTCATACTTGCCGGCAAAATCGCCGTTGTAGTAGCGCCGCCAGGCATACGGCGGCTGGGTTACCACGTAGCGATCGCGACGGGGGTCAAAACGATAAAAGGTGCCGGTGCCGCTCAGGAAAAACTGGCGGCCGTCAATCTCGAAACCGCGACTGCCATAGGGCACAAACTTGAGCTCGGCCCCCAGTGGCGGTTCCACGCGCAGGAAGCCATCGTCCTCACGCCGATAGAAGTAACCGCCCTGGTAGTAATAGATATTGCCGCTCAAGGTAAGCTGGACGGCATCGGAGGAGAGCTGCCGCTGGCGGTTGGGGTCACGCTGGTAATCTTCTGTGGATTCGCCGCTCGCGGTGTCCGGCGGCGGCAGGGTGGTTTGCGCCCCCGCCGTAGAGGGAAGGCTGGCCGCACACGCCATGGCACAAACTACTGCACAGCTGCGCAACCGATTTAACTGTGGGGGAAGCAACTTCACACAACTACCTCGCGCTTTACATGGCCTTGACCATGACAACCACACACAGCAACGCACGGTCTCCCGACGCCGCAAAAGGCAAGGCAACGAGAGGCCGCGCGCGCATAGTAGCCGGAGGCGCCGCTCTACTAGAGACCGGCGGTAGCGGCAGGGCGCTCGAACTTTTCAGCTCCGCACTTTCTGCCGTACGGCCGACTACATATTCAGTGTAGTTTCGCTTGGGGCAACCCCCAAAAAGTGCTTCAAAGAGTGCTTCAAAGAATCCTTCAAAAAAGGTACCCGCAAAGGAGGTAGCTTGCGTCTTACTCCACAGACACTGCTTCGCGCAGCACCACGCTCAGGGCCACCGCACCGAAGCGGTTCTCGGCGTCATCGTAGTGACCGCGGGCATGCAGCCGCTTGACCATGGCACCGGCCATCAGTCGACTATCGAGTTCGGTGGCAAAGCTTTCAAAGTCGGAGAAGAAAACCAGATCACCGGAGTCACTACCGCGCTGGGCGATGGTGTAGATGCCGCGGCCGAAGAACATAGAGTCGGCAGGCTCAATGGCGGGCAGCCCGTCCAGCTCCAGCAGGTCGGTGCGGTGCGAGCCGCGCAGGATATGGTGTTTGGCGCCAAAGGTGCTGTCAGCGGACAGGGTGAGGCCGGTGGCGGAAAGACTCGCGATTGCACTTACTTCTCCTACCACCACTGCCTCTCCGACCTCTCCCGCTTCTGTTTCCTCTTCATTCCCATGTGCCCAACCCACCAGCAGACGCGCGCGGGCATCACTGAAATCGGTGATCGAGAGGGCGTTGAAGTCAGCGGGTGCGGTGCCGAAAGGCGCCACATAACCGCGCAACTGCAGCGGAGAACCCATACCAAGAGTGCCCAGCCCCAGACCGGCAATATCGACCTCGTAAGCCGCGGGATTCGCATCCTGTTCCACCGATACACCGGTGCCAGCAAAATCAAACATGGCAACCTCACGTCCACCGAAGCTCAGCGCCACCGTTTCCAAAGTGTTGTCGGTCTGCGCAGAAGCGGTTGCCGACAGGCGCGTCAGCAGCAGGTGGGCATGACCTTCCCGCGCATCAAACAATGCGCTCTCGGCATCCCAGCTACCCAGTAAACGAATGCGCTGGCCGACGGATATATCCTGCAGGCCGAGCATCTCGTGCTGTCGGCGAGGCTTGCTCACCTGGGTCATTTCGCCCAGCTGCACGTCCATGGTCTGGTTGAACTGAACTTCACCATCCACCCGCACCAGGTTCGCGCCGCGCACGGTAAGGCGATCGCCATCGCGCGCAATCACATGCCCGGAAACCGCATCCAGATCAGCACCGGGCACACTGGAGCCCGCCAGTACCGAATCCGCAGTAAATTCGCGGGATGAGCGGTTGAACACTCCCATAGCCAAGGTCGCGGTGCCGGCTTCGAGCTCTGCCAGCGCGGTCAGACCGGTAGCGCCGACATAGGCCTCACCATCGATTTCCCAGGAGGTTTCACTGTCGGTAACGATATCAATTCCACCCAAGCGTCCTTGCTTGTGCTGGAACGGACGCAGGGCAATACGGTAATCGCCTTCGGTCTCGTCCACCTCGATCAGCGGGCCGCGCATGCGGAAGTCTTTTTGCTCGTATGCATTCACCTCGGCGACCAGCACTGGATACAGCTCGGCGACAGGCGCATCCCCTTCCAGGTTCACCGTATGCGAGGCCGCGAGATCAAAGTCGGCGGTAAGCATGGCCGGCACACCCGGCGCGATTACCAGCTGATTGCGGTTATCGATGGTGAGCGCCAGGGTAACCTCTTCCACGGCCTCGCCAGACTCGTCCACCACCGTGGCCAGGTGCGCTTCACCATCTTTTTCGATGTAAATATTTGCCTCGGTGTAATCGAGCGTGATTTCCCCGCGCACATAAGTACCCACGGGCACCGTTGCCGCGGTAACCAGCTCGGTCACATCCACATACTGGGCGAAGTCCACGATGTTGCTGGACGGTAATACATCCACGCGCGCGCCGTTTGCCCGCTCCAGCGACAGTGACACCACTGCCACTTCGTACTGCAAGAAGTCGCCGTCGGCATCGGTCATGCCGATCAGCACCGTGCCGCAAGAATCAGAGTTACTGCCGCTATCGGAGGTTTCGCAATTACTGCTGCTCGGCGGGATCGGGTTAATCGGGTCCGGGATTACTTCGGTTGTCTCACTGCCGCCACCGCAACCAGCCAATAGCGCACTCAACAGCACGCCGCTTAACCAGCGTGCGGAATGCAGATTAGATCGCCCTTGCAGGCGCATTGAATTGGGTATTGCCCACATCCTTGGTTCCTCGTTATTTATTTTGCAAGCAGGCCCCGGGAAACAACTCGGGAGCCTGCTCACGGAAAATCAGGTAACTGACCAGGTCGCCTGTATAAAACGGGGAGTGGGCATAAAGGTTGACAGGAAATCGAAAGAAATTTTGCGCAGGTCAAATCGGCACAAAATGACACACAGAAAATGACGCGTTGAAAGTAACAAACACAAAAAAGGCGTGAACCCCAGGATTCACGCCTTCTCGCGGCGCTCTTACGATAGTGTTTACTACCTTGATGAGCGCCATAACCCGATGAAAGATCAGGCCAGGGTGGTGATCACCTCACGCAACTTGCCCACGATCTCATCAATTTCATGGGCCTCAATGATCAGCGGCGGCGACATGCACAGTGCATCGCCAATACCACGCGCCATCACACCTGCTTCCCAGGCCAGTGCGGAAGCCTTGGCACCAAACTTACCTTTCAGCTGCTCCGGCGCACGCAGCTCGATCGCGCCGACCAAACCGTAGTTACGCACGTCGATGACGTTATCCAGGTCCGCCAGGCTGTGCAGGGCATTTTCCCAGTGCTTGCCGATATCACCAGCAGCACGGGTGAGCAGGCCTTCGCGCTCGTAAATATCCAGCGTCGCCATACCCGCAGCACAGGCTACCGGGTGAGCGGAGTAGGTATAGCCGTGGAAGAATTCCACCATACCTTCGGCCGCCGCATCCATCACGGTGTTGTAAATCTTGTCGCTGACAAACACCGCACCCAGCGGTACCGCCGCGTTGGTAATACCCTTGGCGGAAGTGATCATGTCTGGGGTGACACCAAATTCCTGAGAAGCGAACGGCGAACCGGTACGGCCCCAACCGGAAATCACTTCATCAAAGATCAGCAGCAGATCGTGCTTATCGCAGATTTCGCGCAGGCGCTGCAGGTAACCCTTCGGCGGCAGCACCACACCACCGGCACCAGAGAACGGCTCTACAATCACCGCCGCAATCTGATCCGCACCGTGGAACGCCACCAGACGCTCCAGGTCTTCCGCCAGCTCCACACCGTGCTCCGGCAGGCCCTTGCTGAACGCATTGCGCTCGATATCCAGCGTATGGCGCATATGGTTCGCCTTCACCGGCTGGCCAAAGCTCTGGTAGTTCGGCGCAATACCGCCCACAGAAATACCACCGAAGTTCACCCCGTGGTAACCCTTCTCACGGCCGATAAACATGGTGCGCGAACCCTTACCGCGGGCACGCTGGTACTGCAATGCAATCTTCAGTGCGGATTCCACCGCCTCGGAACCGGAGTTACCGAAGAACACACGGTTAATACCTTCTGGCGTGTGCTTAACCAGACGCTCGGAGTATTCAAAACCCAGCTCGTGGCCGAAGTTAAAAATGGAGCTGTAATCCAGCTTCATCGCCTGCTGCTGAATCGCCTGGGCAATCTCACTGCGGCAGTGACCGGCGTTGGAACACCACAGGCCTGCGGTCGCATCGATAATTTTGCGGCCAGATTTTTCAAACAGGTAAATGCCTTCCGCACGCTCGACAATACGCGGCGCTGCCTTGTAGCTGCGGTTGGGGGTAAACGGCATCCAAAATGCGTCGGTATTCAATTCGGACATGATGTTCTCCGAGGTAATTTCGTGCGTTTTGCAAACGCATTAAAAACGTAGTAAACAACTTCGATGCGAAGGCAGAGCACCGGGTACAGGTTTTCAGGAGCGTCGGCAACAAGGATGTTGCCGACGCAGCGTACAGGGACGTATTCACAGCGGTCCTGAAAACCTGTACCCGGTGTTCTGCCGCCACAGAAAAACTTCAGTGACGGCTACGGAGATCAAGCCCCGTAACAGCAATATTTGGTCTCATAGAATTCGGCCATGCCTTCAACGCCGCCTTCGCGACCGATGCCGGATTCTTTACAGCCACCGAACGGCGCCACAGTGGTGGAGAAAACACCTGCGTTACACGCCACCATGCCGTACTCCAGTGCCTCCACCACACGGTTCGCGCGGTGAATGTTTTCACTCATCACATACGCCGCCAGACCATAAGGCGTATCGTTCGCACGACGAATCACATCGTCTTCATCGCGGAACTTCTGCACCACCGCCAGCGGCCCAAAAATCTCTTCCCGCGCAACGCGCATCTCATCGTGCACATCCACCAGCAAAGTCGGCGCATAGTAATTTTCACCGTGCGGCAGGAAATCACCGCCCAGCAACAGACGCGCACCATTGGCAACCGCCTCTTCCACCAGACCGTGCACCTGATCCACCGCGCGGCGGTAAATCAGCGGGCCAAAATTAGTGCCCTCTTCCAGGCCGTGACCTGGCTGCAAGGTTTCCATCTGCGCTTGCAGCTTGGATACAAACTCATCGTGTACCGACTCGTGCACATAAATGCGGTTGGTCGACACACAGGTCTGGCCCGCGTTACGCATCTTGGTAGCCATACACGCAGTGACCGCCACATCGATGTCCGCATCGTCAAACACGATAAACGGCGCATTGCCACCGAGCTCCATAGACATCTTCTTCACGGTGCTCGCGCATTGCTCCATCAGCAACTTGCCCACCGGCGTGGAACCGGTAAAGGTGAACTTGGCCACCCGCGCATCCTGGGTCAGCACCTTGCCAACGCCGCGGGAATCCTTGCTCGCCACCACATTCAGTGCGCCCGCTGGAATACCCGCTTCCTCGGCCAGCGCACACAGCGCCAGTGCCGACAGCGGCGTTTCGCTCGCCGGCTTGATGACCACAGTGCAGCCCGCCGCCAGCGCCGGTGCCGCCTTGCGGGTAATCATCGCGTTGGGGAAGTTCCACGGCGTAATACAGGTCACCACACCCACCGGCTGGCGAATGGTGTGCAGACGCATGGCCGGGTTGTGGGTCGGGATCGTCTGGCCGTACGCGCGACGACACTCTTCCGCATACCACTCGATATAAGAGGCACCGTAGTCGATCTCACCCAGGGCCTCTGCCAGCGGCTTGCCCTGCTCCAGGGTCAGCATGCGCGCCAGGTCTTCGCGATTTTCCACAATCAGCTGATACCAGCGCTTCAACACCGCCGCGCGCTCGGCTGCGGTTTTGCTGCGCCACTCAGGGAAAACACGGTGCGCCGCGGCAACCGCGCGTTCGGCATCGGCAACGCTGCCATCGGCAATTTCCGCCAACAGCTCGCCTGTGGCCGGGTCAGTGACCGCCAACTTACCGGCGCCCTCGCACCACTGACCGTCGATATAGTTCTTGGTCTGCAGCAACTGGCTATTGTTCAAATTCATCGAATACTCCCTGATCCCTTTATTTATCAGTATTGGAGCAATAGTGGCGGGGAAGTCTGGTGGCGAAAAGTAAGAAATTTAAAACTAAAATTTATGTTTATCTAACTTTAGATTAGGCTGTGCCAGAGACGCGACGCCTGCACGCAATCCAGACAGGCAAATGGAGGCCAAAAACCATGAAAAGCAGCCAAAAATCGGCGAAAACTGCGCTTTCCGGCCGCCTCAGCGATATGGACCTGCGCCTGCTGCGGGTATTCCGCGAAGTGGTGCAGGCCGGTGGTCTGGCACCTGCCGAGGTGACCCTCAATATCAGCCGCTCCACCATCAGCGTGCACCTGTCCGATCTGGAGACCCGCTTGGGTATGCAGCTGTGTCTGCGCTCGCGCGGCCGCGCCGACTTCAAGCTCACCCCGGAGGGGGAATCCCTGTACCAGGCGATTTTGGAACTGGATGGTCACCTTGCCACCTTCAAAAGCCAGGTCAACGCCATCCAATCGCAACTGACTGGCAAGCTGCGATTAATTCTGCCGGACGATGCCCTTGCCATGCCGCAGCTGGACCTGCCAGGCACCATTGCGCAACTGCGCGAGCGCGCGCCGCAGCTGCAGCTGGATATCCAGCTGGCCGCCCCCCACGAGCTCGAGCTAGAAATTCTCGCCGGGCGCGCCGATGTGGGCATCAACCCGCTGCACTCCCGCCGCCCCGGCCTCAGCTACCAGCCACTGTTCAGCCACCAGTCGCTGCTGTACTGTGCCGCCAACCACCCTTGCGCCGAGCAAGCGGATGTCGGTATTGACGAGGAGCTGATCACCCAGCAGGAACTCGCCGCCCCGGACCACGCTGTTTTGTCCGGCGCCGCGCATTTGTATCGACTGTTTCCGCACAAAAGCATCGCCAACCATATGGCCGCGCGTTTGGCGATGATCCTGTCTGGAAAATTTATCGGCTTTTTACCCGCCTACCTGGCGGATGAATATGTTAGAAATGGCTCCCTGAATGCGCTGCGCCCGGAGCGCTTCTGCTACCAGATCCAGAATGCGATTACCTGCAAAAGCAGTGCATTGGAGCAACCTGCGGTACAGTTGTTTATCGAGTCGCTACAGATGCCGGCGAGTGAAGTTTAGCTAGCCGATGCACGAGCAAACCCAGAAAAATAGCACGCCTAACAATGCGGAAATGTAGAGACAACTCGGGATGTAACCATGGCTTCCGATATCAAAGATAAGTCCGAAAACACCACAAAAAAATATACCGAACAAACCCTGAAATCCTGGGACGAGGCGGCCGCCATTCACCACCAGCGCAACCCGGACCTGGCCGAGCGCGTTGCCGAACCAGGCTTCAACGCACTGGAAGCGGATTTCAATCGGCTGGTGGATGCACAGGAACTTACCGGCGCTTCAGTGGTTCAGGTGTGCTGCAATAATGGCAAAGACCTGCTGTCGATCAAAAACAAGGGGGCGGGTTACTGCCTGGGCATCGACGGTTCCAGCAAGTTTGTCGAGCAGGCGAACACCCTGGCCCAGAGCGGCAACTTCTCGGATGTGGCATTCGAAACCCACAACGTGTACGAAATTCCTCAGCACCATTACGGGCGCTTCGACTTCGCCGTCATTACCATCGGTGTGCTCAACTGGATGCCGGACCTACGTGCTTTTTTCGACATCTGCAGCAAGCTATTAAAACCCGGTGGCCGCCTGTTGATGGAAGAACTACACCCGGTACTGAATATGTACGCCGAAGGCACGCCGTCACATATCGCCTACTCCTACTTCGACCGCGCGCCCCAAGTCGACAACAGCGGCTTGGATTACTTCTCTGGCGAAAAGTATGCGTCTGAGCCGAATTACAACTTCCAGCATACCCTGGGGGACATCCTCACTGCGGCTATCGCCAGCAACCTGGCACTGGAGACCTTTGAAGAAATTGCCGAAGACGTAGGCAACTACTGTGGTGACCTCGCCGAAAGCCCGCACAATCCACCCCTTGCCCTGACCGCGAGCTGGAGGAAAGCCTGAGATGCAGCAGGAGAAATTCACCCAGGAAGTTGCGCGCCGACTGCGCCAGTTGTTTGCCAATTCCAAACTCGGCATGCAGATCCCCGTGGTCGAGCGCCACCGCCTGGAAGGCTTTATGCAGGCCGGTATCTATCTCGGTCTTAACAGCAAGGCCGAACTGGCCAATTTGATGGAAGAGATTCACATCGAAGTATTCGGCAAGACCATCGCCGAACACAAGGCAGAGGCGCCACACGCCTGGGTATTTGAAGAGATCGACTACAGTCCCTACGAAACTCCAGCCTATGTGCGCAATCAGTAATATTGCGGCCGCCAACGCGCGATCAAACTTTGGAGCAAACCGTGAGCGTAACCACCTACTACCTGGAAATGACCAATCCAGGGCAACTGAACAGCAAACCATGCCCGGACGGGCTGTCGATTGTGGAGGCGGAAGAGAAAGAATTCCGCTTTAACCGCTACCTCTACCAGCTGGTGGGAGAACCCTGGGAGTGGACGGACAAACTCAAGCAATCAGATGCGCAATGGCAGGACTATGCGGAGCGCGACACGTTGCGCACCTGGGCGGCCTACTACCGCGGTACCATTGCCGGCTACTTCGAACTGGAGAAACAGGCGGACGATACGGTACAGATCGCCTATTTCGGCCTGGCACCGCGCTTTATCGGCCGTGGCTTTGGCGGACACCTGCTGAGCCGGGCACTGGAAGAGGCGTGGAACTGGGCCCCATGCAAACGCGTGTGGGTGCACACCTGCACTCTCGATCACGAGAGCGCGCTGGCCAACTATCAGTCGCGCGGCATGCAGATTTACCGCACCGAAACCGAAGACTGACTCGAAGAGTAAGACTAAAAAACCATGTTGAAGTCCATCCATCACGCGGCGATCATTTGTTCCGATTACCCGCGTGCGAAAGATTTCTACGTAAACATACTGGGGCTCAAAATTCGCGCGGAGAATTACCGCGAGGCACGGGATTCTTGGAAGCTGGATTTGCAACTGCCGGATGGCGCCCAAGTGGAACTGTTTTCTTTTCCGGATGCGCCACCGCGGCCAAGTTATCCGGAAGCACAGGGGTTACGTCACCTGGCGTTTTGTGTGGATTCGGTGGAGGCGGCCAAGGCGCAGCTGGAAGCCCGCGGAGTAGAAGTGGAACCGGTGCGCGTGGATGAGTACACCGGCAAGCGCTTCACCTTTTTCAGCGATCCCGACGGACTGCCGCTCGAGCTGTATGAAAGCTAGCGCGACGCAAGGCGCTATTTGACACTTTCAATGACAAACACCGGGCGCCGCTTGGATTCCATATAAATGCGCCCCACGTACTCGCCCACCACACCGATGCCAACCAGCTGGATGCCGCCGAGAAACAACACCACCACAATGGTGGAAGCGTAACCCGGGGTGTCCACGCCAAACACCAGCGTGCGCAAAATAATCCAGGCCCCGTAGAGGAAGGACACGAAAGAGACCATCCCGCCAATATAAGTCCACACCCGCAGCGGCACGGTACTGAAGCTGGTAATTCCCTCCCACGCCAGATTCCACAGCTTCCAGCCACTGAAACTGCTCTCGCCGGCCACCCGCTCGGGGCGCTCGTAATCCACATAGGTGGTGGGGAACCCGCACCAGGCAAACAGGCCTTTCATAAAGCGCTGGGATTCCGGCAAGTTGTTGAGCACGGTCACCACCCGGCGCGACATCAGGCGGTAGTCGCCGACGTTCTCCGGTATCTGCACCTTGGACAGGCGCTTCAGCAGGCGGTAGAACATGCCGGCAGTCCAGCGCTTGGCCAGCGAATCGGTTTTACGCGAGGTGCGCCGTGCAAGCACCACATCGAAGCCCTGGTGGTACTGCTCGAGCATCTTCGGAATCAGTTCCGGCGGATCTTGCAGGTCCGCATCTATCGGGATCACCACATCGCCAGCGGCGACGCTCAAGCCTGCGGACAGGGCGCGTTCCTTGCCGAAGTTGCGCGACAGGTTGACCACCCGCAGTGCCTTAACTTCCTGCTGTTTGGCATACAGCGCTTCCAGCGTGTCGTCGGTGCTGCCGTCATTGATGCAAATCAGCTCATAGGGATACTCGAGCTGGTCCAAATGCCGGGTAATTTCTTTGAAGTAATGATCGAGTCCCGCACTTTCGTTGTACATCGGGCACACGATAGATATCAGAAGGCTCAAGGCTCCCTCCAGCCGATTCAGGATTTATTGTTATCTTCCCGCCAGTAAAAAGCAGGCCACTGAAACGAAAAACTGGGTCCGATAGTAGCGGCTAATGCCTGCCGCTTCTATCGGATACCCAGTAAAGGAAGGGAAAGATGTTGTTATGGGATCAGGGGGTAGCTTTGTTGCTGCCGCCTGCGGCCATCGCATTTTTGTTTTTCGCCGATGCCTTGCCGTGGTTATGGTTATGGCTGTGCGCGTGAGCATGGGCGGTAGAACGACCTGCTTCCGGCTTCATCTCAGCCAACATCATCTTCATCTGGTTGTACTCGTGCTCATTGGTGAGCTCCAGCATCAGCGGCTGCGCAACTTCGGTGAAGTACGCCGCGTCTTTGCGATCGTACAGCTCCTGAGCCATCCACTGAGCGATGTGCAGTTCGCGCGGAGCACGCAGGTAAGCCTGCTCAAGCATCTCCACATACTGCTTCTTCGGGTAACCCAGCATCTGCATGGTGATCGCCAGGCCGTACCAGTTCATCGCCTGGCCAGACTGGTTGTTAACCAGCTTTACGAACTTGTCGCGGGCACCTTTCAGGTTCTCCTTGCTGCGCTCGTTACCCATGCTGCCGATCTCACGGTTCAGCCACAACCAGGCCTGGGCTTTCTGGTACCAGAACTCATCCCGGTCGGAAGGGGCAACCTGTGCCAGCAAGCGGGCAGCACGGTCAAAGTCACCTTCGCGCGTCGCAGCGTCTGCACGCACCGCAGTCAACTCCGCAGAGTAAACGTCGGCACTTTCTGCATAGGCAGCCAGATCGCGGATACCCTGCTGGTTATAGCCAGACTTCACCAGGAAGCGCGCCAGTTCAACCACGGTCTCCTGACCAGTCATTACGCGCAGCTTCGGACGCTCAGACTTGAAGTTCGCCGGCACCTTGCCGCGAGCCAACTGGAAGCGACCTTCCAGGAACTGCGCGTTATACGCTTCTTCGATCTCAGCGATGGACATACCCAGGTTCTTGCTCAGCGCACGTACCGGGTCGGCACCGTTGTTGTAGTCCTTAACGAACTGCTTGAATTCCTCGGCCTTGCCACTCTTCATGATGATCCAGTGGGCCAGCATCCAGCCACTGGCATACACGCGGCCTTTTTCCTCATCCGGAGTGTTGTGCACGGTCGCGCGCAACAGTTCCTGCAGCGGTACCGGGCTGGTGTACAGCAGGGTCATGGCACGCTCACCGGGGATAGCACCGATGTCGTAGGTATTGCCCGGGCCAAAGGTCATGGTGGACATGAACTCGGCGAAGCCTTCACTGTACCAGTACGGGTAGTGGGTAGTGGTGCCGTTGTAGCTCAGGAAGTGGGTGTACTCGTGGAACAGGAACTCACGAGCCTCCAACTGACGCTCACCGGTACGGCCGTCGAGGTTCACCAGCGCGTAGCTGCCCTCAGCAGTGGTATCAAACAGACCATTGGTCAGCTCGGAGAGGTCATCACCTACCAGACCGGCATAGCTCTCACGGTCAGCGGCAGCATAGATGGTCAGCTTGGCACCATCATCTTTGGCACCCAGCAGGCTCAAAGCCACCGCGCGATAACGTTCCAAATCCTCCGCCAGACGGCGTACGGAGCTGGGTTCACCGTTGGTGACGATGTGAAAGTTAGCGCTGTCAATTTCGTACCAAGTGTCTTCCGCGAGACTTTCTGCCATGACATCACTGGTCGACAGCCAAGCGCCGGAAAAAACAACTAAATACGCGAGCATTCGTGAAAACATATTCTGACCATCCGGGTTTTTCGCCAATGGTGCAGCTGTCCGTTTTTTGAACAGCGCTGCGTGAAAAGCCACAATAACCGTTTTCATTGGTTAAAAAAAGAACAATCTTAAACGAGAACCCATAATTCATCTTTGGCATAAAGGCGGTCACGAACGGTACGAACTATTCAGTCACAAAATGACCGAAAAGTTCTGGGTTTAGCCGCGCGCCACTGACTGATAATTGGTTCACAGTCACAAAACTTACCCTCTCCCCATTTTCACTGGGCTCCATAGACTTCTTGGATCCGCCCCGGTCCCGTACCGCGGGCGGAGCGATGAAGCAGTAAAACGATAATAATTTCCGAGAGAAAACCATGAAGACATTTGCCCTGCCGGCGCTGCTGGCCGGTGCCCTGTGCGCCGGATTTACCGCAAGCAGCCAGGCCGCCCCCACCTTTATTCCAGACCTCGACATCACCACCTTCGACGGCACCGAGCTGGACGCCAACCTCTATGTACCGGAAACCGCAGCCCCTGCCGGCGGCTACCCCACGGTGCTCTTTACCAACAGCTGGATGCTCGACAAGCATCAGTACCTGCTGCAGGCCAAAGAGCTCGCCGAAAACGGCTATCTGGTGATGAGCTATTCCACCCGTGGCTTTGGTATCTCTGAGGGCCTGGTCGACGTGGCTGGGGATAACTCCATCAACGACGCCAGCGTGCTGATCGACTGGCTGCAGGCAAATTACCCGGTGGGCAAACTCGGCATGGCCGGTATTTCTTACGGAGCCGGTATTTCCCTGGTCACCGCCGCCCAGGACCCGCGGGTTACCGCCGTAGCGGCGCTTTCGGGTTGGTCGGATGTGATCGAGGGCCTGTACCCGAACAACACCGTTAACCTGGTGTGGGGCACCATCCTCACTACCACCGCGCTCAACCTGGATCCGGAAGTAGACACCATCTGGGCCAACCTGCGCGCCACCGAAGACATTGCCGGCGTCGAAACCTTCGCCGCACCGCGCTCCGCCCTCTCCTATGTGCCGGAACTCAACAGCAATGGCACCGCGGTATTGATGTCGAACAACTTCGCCGACTACCTGTTCAAACCCAACAGCATGACCCAGCTGTACACCCTGCTGGACGGCCCCAAGAAACTGCTGCTGAACCCCGGCACTCACGCGGTGACCGAGACCCTTGGCGGTAACAACGGGCATATCTGGGCAACCACCTTCCGCTGGTTCGACCGCTACCTGAAAGAGGAAGCCAACGGCATCGACACCGAGCCCAAGGTCGACATGACTGTGCGCATCAGCAACAAGCTGGAGCAGTTCGACGATTTTCCGGTCACCGACAAGTCCACCCGCTACTACCTACACCCGCGCTTCAGCTACTTCAATAACGCCAGCATGAAAACCAGCAGCTACAACGGCTGGGGCTGGAGCAACGACTTCCACGGTGGCGCCGACACCAAAGCGGGCACCGGCATCCCGGTGATCTCCGACGCGCTCGAAGGGTTCGGTATCCCGGTGTATACAAACATGACCGGTATCAACGGCTACCACGCCATCGAATACAACTCGCCGGTATTCGGCAGTACGTTCAAGATTCGCGGTACCCCCAGCCTGGAAATGTGGATAAAACCCAGCAAGCCGGAAGTGCAGCTGCACGTCCACCTCTACGACACCGGCCCCTTGGGCCTCGGCCGCCTGATCACCCACGCACCCATCACCGTGCGTAATGCTGCAGTGGGCCAGAGCCAGAAGATCTCCCTGGACCTGTTCACCACCTCCTACGATGTACCCGCCGGGCATGTAGTAACCCTCGCCATCGACACCGAGGGACTGATTTATCAGAAGCCTGCCGATACCCGTTACGAAATTACCGTGCCCTATCGCAGGAGCCAGCAGTCGGTGCTGACGATTCCGCACCTGTAATACCGAAAAAGGACAAATTCAGAAGTCTTATATAAAGGTCAGGTGCCGGGTATTGGTTTTCAGAAACATTTTTGAATCCAATACCTGGCACCTGGATATCTGACACCTGGACGCTACCTAGTCCACAACGCCCTCCTGTTAGCTGACACCAAAATCAGCACCCTTCCCCTGTAAAGCAAAGCGCGCGACCCGCTACAATAGAGCCCACTACAATAGGGAAAACCTTTCCCCTATTTTCCAATCCAAAAATTTACGCAAAGATTTCCAATGCAAAAATTTGCCTTACCCGCCCTGTTGGCCGGGCTGATCCTGCTTACCGCATGCGGATCCGACAAAAAGAACACCGAAGACACTCCATCAACGGAGCCTGCAGCCAAGAGTGAACAAGGCGCTGCGCCCGAGGCATCAGAAAAGTCCGCCAGCCAGCCCCAGGCCAGCACAAATCCACGCGAGCAGGCGCCCGCGGGCCGGCTGCCCGACGACGTGCGCCCAACCGCTTACCGGCTCGACCTTACCCTCGACCCGCGCCAAGATACCTTCTACGGTCAGGTGGATATCGACATCGAGCTGGATAAGGCCTCCGACCATATCTGGATACACGGCAACAACATTAATGTGTCCGATATCAATGCCGTGGTATACGCCGTAAATGAAAACGCAGCGGCCAATGCCGAAGGCGAAAAGGTTGTACCGGCAGAATACAAACAGGTGCTCGACAGTGGCGTCGTCCGTGTCGACTTTGGCGAAGAGATACCCGCCGGCAAAATCACCCTGCGCATTCAATACAGCGCACCGTTCGACAAAAACCTCGCCGGCCTGTTCAAGGTCGAGGAAAAGGGCGACGCCTACGCCCTGGCAAAGTCGGAATCCATCCAGGCACGCCGCTTCCTCCCCGGCTTCGACGAGCCCGGCCTCAAGGCAACCTATGACATCAGCCTGACCGTGCCCGAGGGATACGAGGCCATCAGCAATGAACCGGAAACCGCGCGCAACGACGCCGGCAACGGGATGCAGAAAGTTACCTTCGCCCAGTCTCCGCCCATGCCCACTTACCTGCTCTCCCTTGCGGTAGGTCCGTTCGATGTAGTGGAGCGCCCGGCCATCCCCGCCAACCAGTACCGCAAAGAGCCATTGCCACTGCGCGGCTTTGCGCGCAAGGGCCGCGGCAAAGACCTGCAATACGTACTCGATATCACCCCGCAAATGCTGCGTGTGTTTGAAGAGCAGATCCGACGCCCCTACCCCTTCCGCAAACTCGACATCATTGCCGCACCCCAGTGGCCCAGCGGCGCCACCGAACTTTCCGCGGCGATCACCTACCGGGAGCAGCGCATTCTGGTCGATGGCGACGAGCCGGCACCGGGTCAGCGCCTGGCGCTGCTGGGGATTCACGCCCATGAAATTGCACACATGTGGTTCGGCAACCTGGTTACGCCCCCCTGGTGGGACGACCTGTGGCTGAAAGAGGGCTTCGCCACCTGGGGCACACCACTGGCACTGACCATCATGGAACCAGACGGTGGCCACGATCTGAACGCAGCCGCTCGTGCAATCAGCGCGATGAAGATGGATTCGCTCGCCAGCACCCGAGCCATCCGTGAACCCATTACCGACAACAACAACATTCGCAACGCCTACGATGCGATTACCTATTTGAAGAGTCTCGGGGTTATCCACATGGTGGATGAGTACTTCGGTGCCGATGTCTTCCGTCCCGCACTGGGCCGCTATGTGGAAAAGTTTGCCGACGGCGTCGCCGACTCGCCGGATTTCTACCGGGTAATCGGCGACGAGACCGACAGCCCGCAGCTCACCGAAACTTTCCGCACCTTTGTCGAACAGAAAGGTGTGCCGCTGCTCACGCTGACCGTAGATTGCAACACCGAAGGCAACGCGCAGGTGCATATTACTCAGGAGCGCTACAAGCCGCTCGGTTCCCCCATTACCGACGCAGGGCAGCAGTGGAGCATTCCATTCTGTATGCGCGGCAGCTCTGGCGTTGCACAGTGCGAATTCCTCACAGATAGCAAGCAGACGCTCGCGCTTTCCGGTGGCGCCTGCCCGAAATGGGTCATGCCGAATGCCAACGGCAGTGGTTACTACCGCTTCAACATGGATGAAAAACAGTGGGAGCAGTTACTTGGTGCCTTTAACTCCCTTAACGCAACCGAACGCTTGTCTCTGATCGATAGCGCATTTGCCGCATTCGAAGCGGGGCAACTAACACCCGCCACTCTGTTTGAAGTGGTGCGCCTGTCCGCCACCTCCGATAAGCGCCAGGTAGTGGAAGCCCCGCTGGCATACCTCAGCAAATACAGCGACCATTATGTTGATCGCAATCATGCGGACAGCTGGCACGCGTTCCTGAGAAAATTGTACAGTGAAAAAGTAAAGGAACTGTCGGGTAAGGATGATGCGGAAAGCAAATTGTTGAATAGCCGCCTGCTCGGTTTCCTGGCGCTGGAGGCAAAAGACAAAGAAGTACGCAAGCAGCTGCAAGAAAAGGCCGAGCGATTCACCGGCTTTGGCGTAGCGCGAGACCCCAAGGCACTGGATTCTGATCTCTACGAAAGCGCACTGACTGTTGCAATTCAAGACTCGGACAAGAGCTTCCTCGAGCACCTGATCCAAGTACGCAAACAAATCGACGATCCGCTATTCGAAAACGCCAGCGCCAACGCCATGGGCCGTGTTACAGACCCATCACAGCTGCATATTATTCACGACCTTGCACTGAGCGATGACCTGGGTCCACGGGAAGCTTTCGGGCTGGTTATGAATTCCATGGGCAGTTCTAAAGTTCAGGCACTCAACTGGCTATGGCTGCAAGAAAACCTTGCCGCCATAGTAGAAAAGATTCCAGGGCAGTGGCGACGTAACACACCGCGTTTTTCAACTAAATTCTGTGACCCGCAGGAATTGCGTGAGGTGAAAATCTTGTTCGCCGATCACCACGAGATCATACCCGGCTTCGAGCGCGCCCTGGCACAGACCGAGGAGAGCATACAATTGTGTATCGCCTTGAAGGATAAGGGTACCGAGATGGTCGATAGCCTTAGATAAACAAGCAAATAAAAATGGCAGCCTCGGCTGCCATTTTTATTTGGTATCAGGCGAACTCTATGCCCTCGCGCATGAGGATATCCTGCATGGGCTGCAGCTGCTCCGCGTAATTACGCCACTTATTAAGTGACGTCTGGTATACCGGCTGATGCACCTGCGCTGCACTCGCAGTTGCGGTGCCTTTATTCGATTTATAGTAGCCGGTCGCAACAGCGTCATCCCAAGGCAGCTCACAGCGACGATAAAGTTCCTGCCCGGTATTTAGCAAATCCATCACCAGGCTCTCGTAATCCACATCGATCACCCGATCGGCAAACACAGCGCGCCAGTGCTGCATCAATCGATGGTAGGCGCCGTAGTACTGCGCCATCTCCGACTGGCTGTAGGAAAACGGATACGCGGTTTTAAACAGCGTCTTGTACACCGCATAGCAGGTATCCATAGGGTTTCGACACAGGTGGACAATCTTGGCGCCCGGCAGTGCGCGGGCAATCCAGCCAAGGTAGAGAAAGTTCATGGGATTCTTATCAACAATCCGCTTTCCTCCAGCAAGCTGAGCACGCGCATACAGCTGCTGGAGATATGCTTTGCCCACCGCAGTTACATCGAGGGCTTCACCGGCCTGCAAAATGATATTCCGATTACTTCCGCCTTCAGTGCCTTGCACTTTCGCAGCCTCGCGCACCAGTAGTCGCGCAAAGGTATCCGGTTCACCGGCAGAAACCACATCGCCCGATGCACACAGTATCCGATCCAGCAGCGTGGATCCGGTACGCGGCATACCGAGCACAAAAATAATTTCTTTACCGAAATCCGATGGGATATCACAACCGGCCAGAAACTCGGAAGTAAAGTGCGCGGCGATATCCGACATAACCGATAGATCACCATCAATCTGGTAGTCCATCGATTTCCTTCTTACCTCGCAGCCCTGTTGCAGTGCCGCGAAACTGTCCGTGTAGCGGTCCTGATCTTCATATTCTTTGGCCAGGGCAAATTGCAGTTGCACCTTGGCCACTTCAGGCAAATCGCGCTGGGCAAGTTGCTGCTGCAATTCCAGAATGTGGTTGCGCCGGGCGTTCTGTTTGCGCAAATCGGAGCGATTCTTGTACGCCTCCCAGTCTTGCGGGTTTAACGCCAATACGCGATCGTAGAGTTGTTCCGCACGTTCAAGGTTACCCATAGCGCGGTTTGCCGCAGCGCAGTTGAATAAGAATAACGGATCGTCCGGTTGCAGAGTCAGTGTATGTTCAAATACCCGTAGTGCGGCCTCATGAGACTCACACAGGGTCAGCAGATAACCGAGCTGGGAGAGCATGGCGGCATCCAAGGCTTCCACCGGCTTCAGGTCGGCAGATGTGGCGACGCCGAGTGCACCGGCCAGATCACCCTCGCGTATAAAGCAGGTCGCTTTGTGCAGCAGGATGGGGCGCCGACGATCAACCTGATCGGGAAACAGCTTTAGTGCACTATCGAGCTGATCGCGCGCGGCCGCAAATTGATTACACCCGATTAATATGTCCGCGTATAAGCGGCGGCCACTGGCAAACCCGGGGGAATGACGGATCACCTCGTCAGCCGCGCTCTGCGCTGCACTCAGGTTACCAGAACGAAAATACTGGCGGGCGCGGATATACGCCTGCTTGGCTTCGCTGTTGGGTTCAACCGCTGTCTGCATAGTCTTTGAAGATTTTTAACGTTATCTACCCAGTGTACCCGCTTTTGCGCCATAAAAAAGCCGGCCTCGAAGGCCGGCTAAACTGTCACACGGTGAGACAACGATGAGTCTTAGAAGTGGTAGCGTCCGGAAACACCCAGGGTGCGCGGCAGACTGATATAGTCTTTTGACGCATTGCCATAGAAGTTTTCCGCCGGATCGGTACCCATGTGCGCTTCGGTCAGGGCACCCGTTACACCATCTTCATTGAAGAGGTTCTTCGCAAACAGTGTGACATCCCAATCGTCCGCCACCAGTGTGCTACTCGCATTCCACAGCTGGAAGCCATCGAACTCGGTAAAGGTTCTACCGCTGCCGATCGCGTTGGTGGTTTCAGATTGATAGTAACCACTCAGACGCGATACCAGCGTAAGATCCGTCGCAACCGTGGTGGTGTGATCCAGAGAGAGTGACATGGTGTGCTCGGCAGTACCGGGCAGAGTGGTGCCAGACTCGGCAACCATAAACTCACCCAAGACACCGCTACCCTGCCAGTTACCACTGGGCTGGTAGAAATCCTTGGTCAGTTCCGCATCGACAAAGGCATAACCGAAGTTATAGCTGATGCTTTCGCTCAGGTCGCCATTCAACTCGACTTCGAGTCCCTGGGTACGCGCTTCATCGCCGTTAACCGCCGCGAAGAAGCCCCAGTTGGAAGTGGCCGTGTTGAGCTGGGGATCGGTCCAATCCATGCGGAACAGGGACACGGTGTAACGCATTGCATCGGTCGTGCCCTTAACACCCAACTCGTAGTTCAACACCTGGTCGGCGCCGTACTGCAGGTATTCCGGACTTTCTGCGAAGCCGCCCATCAGCGGCACCGCGTTGGCGCCTCCGCGGCGATAACCTTCGGAGATAGTCGCATAGAGCATGGTGCTTTCGCTCATATCCCAGGATACATTTGCTTTCAGCAACGTATCGTCATCCTTGGTGGTAAAGCTCGCTCGGGTATCCTCTTCCGGTGCCGGCCAGATCGGCAGCTGCAGCACCGAATCGTTGGTCAGCTTGTTATCGAAATGACGGAGACCCAGAGTCATGCGCAGGGTATCGGAGAAGTTAAATGTGGTTTCGCCGAAAATAGCCGCATCGGTAAAGTTCTGATTACGGCGGAAGTAGAAGTCCTGATCCTGAACATTAGCACCCCAACCGGTGAACTCTTCAGCAAACGAAATGCCCGGGGTCCATACAGCCGGCGCAACCGCCGTCCACGCCGCCCAACCCGGCATATAGCTGTTTTGCCCCGCCTTACTGTCCTGGTCCATATAGAAGAAGCCGGCAACCCAGTCCACGAAGTTATCGCCATTGGAAACCAGACGAATTTCCTGCACCAGCGCACTGTCATCGTAGAAGCGTTCGGCCTGAGCCAGAGGACGAGGTGAACCGCCGTAGTAGTTTGCGAACCAGTTGTTCTGCGCGTAGAAGCCAGAGTTGTCACTGATGGCAATGCCATCGTGGGAGTAACTGGAGGTACTGGAGGTAAAGGTGGCGAAGCCCATATCCAGAGAAATTTCCAGTGAGGTCAGGGAGACGTCGCGCTCGGAGGGTTCCAGGGTTACCGCACCGTTTTCATAGTCATCGTAGAATTCTTCTTCGCCGCTGACCCAGTTGGTGCCGCGGGTAACCTGACGACGCCCGCCAATTTCATCACTCTGCATCTGATGCGACAGCTGTACGCTCAGCTGGTCATTGGGCTCGATCAGCAGTGCAGCGCGTGCGTAGCTAATTTCCACCGTGTCTGCGTCTTCCACGCTGCGGAATACCGGCGCACCATTGGCGATGTCGCCGCCGGCTGCCACGGGGGCACCCTGAGCATCAAGCTCATACACATTGGTGTAATCGACTATGCCGTCGTTATCAATCATGCCCACGTTCGCACGCAGTGCCATCGTGTCACCGAGCGGGACATTGATCAGCACATCGCTGTTCATGTTAAAGCCGTCGGAACCTTCTGTCTGACTGAAACTGCTACCCACAGTCGCTTCATACTCGCCGAGCTTCGGCTTGTTCATAATGTAGCGCACGGTGCCCGCCAAGGAGCCGGAGCCATACAGGGTACCCTGTGGGCCACGCAATACTTCCACGCGCTCAATGTCTTTCAGTACGAAGTTGGCATACAGCGGCGTGTCGTCTACGTAGGTTGCTACGGTCGGTACGGCGGAGAGCGGCACATCACCATTGGAGCCGCTATCGACGTTCACACCACGAATCATTACCCCGTTCACGGTGCCGGAGTTGCGGTATCCGCGATCCACAACGGTCAACCCGGGAACACTGCGCATCATTTCTGCAGCATCGGTAATCTGGCTCGCTTCCAGCTCGTCACCGGAAACCGCAGAAATATTGTAGGGAATGTCCTGTACGCTCTGCGCGCGACGGGTTGCGGTAACGATGATTTCTTCAACCGTTTCAGCACCTTGCGCCAGGGAGATTTGCGGAACCGCGAATAACGTACCCGCAGATACGGCCGCGACCGCACTGGCCAGTGTGGATTGGGTAAACCTCTGCTTGTTTGCTTGTTTCATGGTGCCCTCTGCTAGGTTTGAAACTCTCTTTGAATTGTCTTTGCTGGCCAAACAGCGCCGGCTATTGTTGTGGTTATTTTTTATATCCGGACCCTGACCCTAACCTAGGGCCAGTTAGTCTATAACGACTGGTCCAGTTTTTACTCATCCTGTGAGAATGGGTTCGGTTTATTCGGGGCTCACCCCGACATTTGTTACGCAAGTAATCACTCAGGTACTTTCAGTTCACCAAGGCGTTGCAACGTGGGCGATACTGCGCCCGCTTCATACTGAGGGTACTGCACCCGACCATCGCGGAAACTCTTCAGCGTCTGGCCCAGCCCTTTCATGCCGCGCTCACGCACTTGAGTAACTTTGTCTAGATTAACTTCAAATGCGACAACCTCTTCCTCTACAGAAGCCTCGTGAATAGTCTCACCTTCCGGCCCAACAATGATGGACCGCCCTACCCCCTGGGCGCCGGCCGAATTCACATCGACGATATAGCACTGGTTCATGGTGGCGCTGGCGCGGACGATGGACAATTCATCCTGACGATCAATGGTGTCGGTTTTGGTAGGGTGGATAATGACCTCGGCGCCCAGCCACACCATGGCGCGGGTGGTCTCTGGAAACCACATGTCGTAGCAAATCGACACACCGAAACAGCCCACATCCGGTATATCGAACACGACAAACTGGTCGCCAGCGGTCACGCCCTTTTCATAGGGGAGGAAGGGGTACATTTTGCGGTAGCGGGCAATCACTTCACCCGCGGGATTGATCACCGGTGTGGTATTGAATACAGCAGTGCCGCATTTCTCGTACATGGAGCCAGGGATCAACCAGATACCCAGCTCACGAGCGGCGCGACAAAAGGCTTCTTCTTCTGCGGAGGGCAGCTCACGGGCGTGCTGCGCACCGACGCCACGCAGTGCCAGCTCGCTCAACACAATCATTTTCACCCAGGGGTAACGCAGCTTGGTTCGCTGGATTTTCTGCAGCAGTAGCTCGAGATTATCCACTTCCTCAAGCTTCAGTTGCAGCGCGGCTATCCCGAACGTATTGGGTTTGCTACTCATTACACCGGTTCCTGATTGTGCAGTCTTGTTCATATTGCCTGGGACCATACTGGCCCATGTGAAAGCACCGCTATAGGGCCAGATGACCGCATGACATGAGTCCAAACCCCATTTCTCAGCGAAAACGGACTTTTGGCTCCAACGACAGGACCAATCTGGCACTATGGATGATGATGTAATAAGTTAGTTTTGATCCGGAGCCTGGCCGACTACCGCGGGGCAGGTAGATGTAAAAACAGCCACAGCAAAAACGATGCACCGGAGCAGCCATGCAAAATCCAGTAAACAGCGCAGCGACAGACGTTTCCAATGGCGGCGGCGTGCTGCCCGATAGCAGTTCAGCGCAACGGCCGCTGGCCAGTGGCCGGTTTGCGAGTAATGGCTGGGCCGCGAGCGTATTCCTCGCGTTTCTCTCTTCGGCGGGGCTCTATTACGTCAATATCTTTCCGGTCATTGTGGATGCATTGATGGCCGGCGCTGGGCTGAGTGCCGAACAGGCCGGGCAGATTACCTTTGCCAACACCATCGGCGCGGTTATCGGCGCCTTCGGGGTTTCCTGGCTGATTCGCCATATCCCGCGCTGGAAACGTGCGGCGGCGATTCTGCTGTGCTGCTCGATCGGCATGGATGTATTGACCATCCAACTGGCCAACCTGGATTTGTTGATCCCGCTGCGCCTGGTGCACGGTATTCTCGGCGGTGCACTGGTAGGGCTGGGATTTGCGGTCATCGCACGCAGTGGTATCGCGGGTCGCAGCTACAGCATGGTGCTGCTGGTGCAATACACCGGCGGCGCTATCGGTATGGGATTCCTGCCGGCCTTGGTGGTTGAGCATGGCACCTACGTACCTTTCTATGCCCTGATTACCTTTAGCGCAATTACCTTGGTGATGCTTCCGTTGATCGCGGACTATCCTTTGCCGAGTAAACCGTCGTCCGAATCGCCCACCCAATCACCGAGTGCCGCTCACGAACAGACAAAGGCATCGCGCTCTCTCCTTCCAATTGCAATTACACTGTTCGCGCTGTTCTGCTTTCAGTTTGCCAACATGGCCCTGTTCGCGTTTATTTTTGATCTGGGGAAAACCTATACGCTACCGCTCGGATTTATCAGCCAGACGTTGTTCTGGGCAAACCTGATTGCCATCAGTGGGGCCATGCTCGCGGCAGTGACCGGGCAGAAATATCCGCTTGCGAAACCGCTTGCTGCGGCATTGGTCATTACGCTGGTTGGGTTGCTGCTTTTCTTGCTCAGCGATGTACGCGCGATGTTTATTATGGCCAATGTGGTAACGGGTATTACCTGGGCATTCTGTGTGCCCTATTTCCTGACCATCGCCTCGCGTTTTGATAGCGCGGGCCAGATGGGCGCCTTTGCGGGGTTTGCCTCCAAGCTGGGATTGGCCTGTGGGCCACTATTTGCAGGGTACTTCATTACCGGTGGCGGCAGCTATGCGCAGCTGATCATTCTGGCCACGGTGATTCTTGGTATCTGTTTGATTGCCATTCCAGCGGCAAGCCGGCTGGATCACTCAAACCAGCAGGGCTAACCGTATTAATCGACCTGGTTACTCTCGATATAGCTAATCTCGACCTGGCTACTCGTTGGCAACAACTGCCGTATCAATCAGTTTTCCGCTCTCGTTAAACCATTTGATACGGTGGCCATCGGTTACCACGTGAAAGCTGGCCTTGCGGCCGTATGACCATGTGCGCCACTGGCGCACCCACTGGCCGCCATCAAGCCACCAGCGCCCGGTATCCGTCTCATCCATTTCCACATCATTGCGCGAATAGCCCAACATGGTGCCGTCGGGTTTCAACTCGATACGATAGGATTCGCCCAGGGTGTTGGTGCCAAGGAAAACCGCTCCCGGCATTTCCTTCTGCAGATCCTGGGCACTCAGGCGTCTACCTGCCGTATTGGCCAGCGATTCTTCTTCCGCCTGCAATTCGCCATTAATCAGCTGCGCGAGTACCCGCACGCCGCCTTCAATTTTATCCGCATCGATTGCGGAAAAGCCCAGGCGCACCGCACTGCCATCGCTGACGGCTTCCAGTAGCAGGCCATTTTTCTCAGCGCTAATTTGTAACTGTGCACCGTCCATATGCTGTGGCAGTTCCAGCCAACAGGCGGTACCGCAGCTTGCGCGCCGGACGTTTAATTTCGGCAGGTGATACATCAGCGCTTCACCCAGCGCCGTCCAGCGCTCTTTCAACTGCTGGGTAATTTTAAACAGTGCCGCATCGAGATAGCCGGCGGCGACAAACTTTGCCAGCAGGCGCTGGTTGAGTGCGGGCACGCGCTCTCGCAGGGTATAACGCAGCGCACGCAAACGCTGGATCACCGGCTTGGGGGCAACCACAAATGCCAGCTGCATACCGGGGTCGATGATTTTGGGGAACTGATAGAGGTAGATAACCGAGCCGCCGCCATCCATACCTTTCAGCGGCGGCAATGGATTGCCGTGGTAACAGAAATCGTGATCGCAGTCGTTCTCGATAATCACCGTTTTCTGCTCGCGCGCCTGCTTCAGCAGCAAGCGACGGCGCTCAAGACTGCAGGTAACCGCAGTGGGATTGTGCACATTGGGCTGCAGATAAATACAGTCGGCTTGTTGGAGATTCTCATCCAGCAATGGGCCGTCTGCATCTTGCTTTAACGGCAATATCTGCGCACCGGTACGGCGGAAGATCTCGCCGGTCTCACCGGCGGCCGGTTGCACGAGTGCAAGTTTGCGCTGATCCCCCAGCAATAGCTCACCAAGCAAATGGCAGGCCTGCTCCACGCCGCAGGTGAGCAGGATTTGCCCCGGCTCTACGTAGATACCGCGACGGGGCAGCAACCGGGTACAGATCTGCTCCACCAGATGGCGATCGTCTTCATTGCTGCCAAGTGTCGCCCACTGCGCAACTTCCCGCGCGGTAAAAATATCCCGTGTGCACTCTCGCCATTCGGCTCCCGGGTACAAGCGCGGGTCGTATTCGTTACTGACAAAGGGAAAGGGGTATTGCAACCAATTGGCAGGGCGTGCCTGTAGCGCACGACGATTGACCGAGACCGCATTGCAATGCGTGCGCCAGAAGCTGCGATCATCCTCATCCCGCTGCGGTTCGCCGGCACTATGGCTGATTACGCCCTGCTGGGAAACGGTATCGCTGACATAGAAACCACTGCGCTCACGGGTTACCAGAAAGCCGTCATCCACCAGTTGCTGGTAGGCGAGCACCACGGTATTACGTGCCACCCCCAGCTGCTCGGCCATACGCCGCGAGGAAGGCATTTTATGACTGGCGGGAATGCTCCCGGACAAAATGCCCTGGATTAGCTTTTCACGGATTTGCTGCTGCAGGCTTTTTTCTGCCGCAGGATCGAGAATGATCAGCGCTTCGCTCATGTTCGGCTCGTTATATTTGTTCTGGCCTGATGCACACCGCACACGACTTAAGCATGACTACCACGAGTCAAAAGTCATCCACAGTGTGCACGGGGGCCCGCGCAGTTTCAAGCACGGGCCCCCGGGGTTATTGCCGGCCCCGGCGATTGGGGCCCGGTTAATTTCATGCGGATTGCGTGCCAACCTTCTTCAGACGGAAGGCCAACCACACCAGAATAATGCCGAATGCGATTGCATAGCCGCCGATCAACCACAGCAACGCCAGCGCGCCGGCTCCGGGTTTGATCAGGAGAAATAATCCAACAATGACCGACAGGATACCGGCCAGTATCAGCAGCCACTCGTGGTCTATTTCCTTGCGCAGGCGGATCGCGCCGATGATCTCAAAGATACCGCGCACCAGCGCCCAGGCACCGATAAAAATCACCAGTACCAATGCAGTCACCTGCGGATATACAAAGGTGATGATACCGGCCGCAATACCGGTGATCCCGACAAACAGCAGCCACCAGAGTGAAGAGCGCTCGGCAGAACCGCGGCCCTTGATGGCTCCGTACAGGGCAATGACGCCGTCCACCAGGGTGTAGGCACCGAACAGGAGGACCAGGCTAAGAAGGGATATACCCGGCCAGACAAAGGTGAGTACACCAAACAGTATGGCGAGCAACCCGCGCACCAGCGCCACCCACCAGTTGTCGACCATGGCGCGCAACAGCGGGCTGTTGGCGAGGTCGCCCCCGCTAGCGGAATCATTTTTGCGAATTGGAGTTTCTGAGGACACGGTAAGACTCCCTAAGCAAGGATATTGAGTCAGTGCGTTATAAGGTGGAGGTAATGAACTCACCACTTTTCCTACTAACCCGCGAGACAGGACAACACCCGATCCAGCCAATATGGCCCGGGCATAACAACCCACCTCGAAATTCCTCACCGACCGCTGGAGTCCTACTCCGTGAAAATTGAACCCGACACGATCCAGGCAGGCGCTACCTCAGGATCACGCCTCGCAATGTACCGCAGGTATGGACATTAAATGTATACGTGACGAAGCCCCGTTATGAGTCGCGCAACTTGGTATTAACTGCCTCGCCCACCGCGATTTCACGCAGGACCTTGACTGCCTGCCCCGGCTGCAGGCGCTCGGCGCCGCGCACGATGACCTGATCACCATCGCGCACATCGCCTTCCACGGCTATCCAGTCGCCGTCGCCACTGCCGGCGGTAACGGCGAGGCGCTGCGCCTTGCCTTCGCCATCCACCCGGAATACGTAGGCATTGCCATCACGCAGGATCAAGGCATCGCGGGGAATGGCTATGGTCTGTTCCGCCGCACGCAATGGCACTGCTACCTGTACCGGAAGCCCGGCGATCCATCCGGCAGCAACTTCGGTGGGCAAACTGACCAGCATTTTCACCCGGCGGGAACCGGCATCGGCCACCGGTACTAATTGCCGTACCTGTCCCTGCACAACTGTCGCGGCGGACTCGCGCTGGGCGCGGTTGCCCAGTACATCGCTGCGCAAGGTCAGGGCGTCGCCCTGTTGTAATAAGGGCAATGCCCCCAGGGGAATATCTGCTTCCACTTCCAGCTGCCCCATATCCAGCGCGCGCACCAGCTCATCACCGGTGCGCACGTATTCGCCGGCCTGTAGTTCACGGCTGACCACCAGGGTATCAAAGGGCGCATTGATGCGGGTTTTACCCAGTTCGTACTGGCTGCGATCACGGGCAATTTTTGCCGCGGCCAATTGCTGGGCCAATGCCTCCCGCTCTGCCTGCTGCTCTTCCAGTACTGCGCGCGATGTGCTGTTGCGCTCGGCGAGGGATTGCAGGCGATTCAGTTGCGCGTCCATATAGGTCAGGCGAGCCTGCAGTTGTTTGATCTGACTTTCCGCGTCGCTCAACTGCAACTTCCACGGGGTTGCATCCAGCTCGGCGAGGCGCTGGCCTTGCTTCACCTGTGTACCCGGCTCTGCAACATATTCCAGCAGGCCATCCAGCTGCGATGACACGCGAATATCGCGCCGACTCACCACGCGCCCCGCAGCCCACTGACTTGGGGAAAGATCGCGCAGTTGTGCGCGGCTGGTGGAGACCGCCACGCCATCCTGCGCTCCCTGACCGAAAACAGGTAGGGAAAAAATACTGCCTGCGATCAGCAGTGCGTTGATCCAATGGGAAATTCGATTTCGAGAAATATTTTTCGTCTGCATCATGACTCGCTCCCTGCGTGGTCGGCGTGGAGTTTGTGTTGAATTTTGTTTAGACCCGGTAAGGGCAGTTTGCCGGTTTGCAGCAGCGCGGGCAGCAGAACCAGCGTAAACAGGGTGCTTACCGCCATGCCGCCAACAATTACCGCGGCCAGGCCGCGATAAATCACACTGCCTTCACCGGGCGCCACCAGCAGCGGCAACATGCCAAACACGCTGGTGAGGGTGCTCATAAAGATCGGCCGCAGCCGCAGCTTCAGTGCCTGCTCTACGGCAGCAGAACGCTCGAGGCCTTCCAGCTCCGCGGCGCGGGTCTGATGCACTAGCAGGATTGCATTGTTAACTACCAGACCGAGCAGGATCACAAAACCGATCATGGTCAGAAGGTCCAGCGGCTGGAAACCAAATAGATTAATCAAGCGAAGTGCCAGCACCCCGCCCACCGTCGCAAGCGGCACAGTCAGTAAAACCAGAGCTGCGTCTTTCAGAGAGCGGAACAGCGCACTCATCAGCAGGAACAGGATCACCAGTGCCAGGACGAAATTCTGCGACAGGGATTGGATCGCGTTATCCAGATCACTGGCATTACCGCCCACCAGAATGCTGCCGTCGGCAGGCATCGCGGCCTGAATTTTCGGCAAAATATCCGCCTCAATTTGCGCACGCACTTCCTCCAGGGAAACATTGTCCGGCGGCACGATACGCAAGCTGATTGTGCGGCGCCCGTCCACTCGACGCAGGCTGCCCGGCCCCACCGTGCGCTCCACACTGGCCAACTGCGAGAGCGAAGTAATCTGGCCGCGGGGGGTAACCAGCGGGGTGTTTTCCAACTGCTCCGGCGTACCCCACTCCTGCGCCTTGAAGATCACATCCAGGCGTTTTTCACCGTTAAAGTACTCACCCACGTAGAGGCCATTGCCGAGCGCGCGAATCAGGCTGCCCATATCCTGGCGGTTCCAGCCCTGCTCGTAGATGGCGCGGTCGTCCGGATGCACGGTGAGTTCCGGCTCTGCCAGTGACAGGCCCGGGTTAGGCTGCACGGGTACACCCGGCATCTGTTCGCCGATAATTTCCACGCCGGCCGCGGCGGCTTTCATCAGCCCCTCTGCGTCTTTGGATTGCAGATGCAGCTCGATCTGCCGGTCGCCGCCGAACTGGCCGAACAAGTTGCCCCGCGCAGCAAAGCCCTGAAAATCTGGAATATCCTTGAGCACTTCCTGCCGCAGGATGCGTTCCATATCTGCGGCCTTACTCATGTCCTTCACCCGCACACCCATGGTGCCGCCATTCGGCCAGGTGAGGATGTAATAGTTTTTTAACGCCGGCTCTTTTTCGCCGCGCATATATGGGCCCATACGCCGATCGAGTTCTGCCACCACTTCTTTCGCAATGGTTTTATTGTTGGTGGCTGCGGGGAAATTCAGCCACACATCCACAGCGTCCCGCTTTACCGGCGGCAGATAATCGAGCTTGGGCAACAGCAACCAGGTCGCGGCCAGCGGCAGCACCAGAAACACAGCAATGACTCGCCAGCGTCGCGTGGTGGTCGCAGTAAGCCGCATCACCCGGCTGCTGATTTTGTCCCACAGCGGCGCCAGTCGGTCGCGAGCAGAAACTTCCGGCAACCACAGCTTTGCCGCGACTGGCACTACCGCCACCGCAACCAGCAGCGAGAACACCACCGCCACGGCAATGGTGAGTGCCAGGTCACCGAAAATCTGTCCTTCCACGCTGTTGAGAAAAAATACCGGCAGGAAAATGGCTACCGTGGTTGCCGTGCTCGCCAGCAATGCACCCCACACCTGCCCGGCGCCCTGCGCGGAAGCCTCGTCGGGACTCTTACCCTTTTCCCGCAGGCGAATAATGTTTTCCAGCACCACAATGGCGGCGTCCAACACCATACCGGTAGCGAACGCGAGCCCCGCCAGCGAAATTACATTCACACTGCGCCCCGCGGCAGACAGCACCACAAAGGTGGCAAGCAGGGAAATTGGAATCGCCGCGGCTACGATCAGGGTGGCGCGCATACGCCGCATAAACCACCACAACACCCCCACCGCCAGCAGCATGCCAAGCAGCAGGTTTCCACCGAGTAAATTCAACGCACGGTAAACAAAAATCGAAGCATCAAAGGACTGCACCAGCACCAGTTTCTGATCCGCCAGCATGGTGTCATTCAACTCCGCAACCCGCGCTTTAACCCGCTCCAGCGTCGCCAGCATATTGGCGCCGTTGGCGCGATTAATACGGATAGAAACCGCCGGGTTGCCATTTTGTGTAGCAGTGCCATTGGATTCCGACGGCGCCACTTGCACACTGGCGATATCACCCAGTCGCACCGCGCGGCCATCACGCCACTCCAGAACCAGTTGCGCAAGCTCATCCGGACGGTACTCACCGGCAAAACGCAAGGTATAGCGACGGCGCCCCACATCGGTAAAGCCGCCGGACACATCCCGTGCCGACGCCAACTGCTGCGTAACCAGCGGTAACTGAATCCCCAGCTCCGCCGCCTTCCACGGATCGAACACCACCTGCAGCTCTTCCCGCGCAGCCACACCATTCTGCGCCTCTACACTGGCCACCCCGGGCACCGCCTCCAGCTCCGGGCGCAACACATCCTCAATCAGACCTGTGTAGTCGCGCATGGTGTTCGGGTTGCCCGGCAACAACTGCAGGAAGAAATACGTCAGCGGCGACGTATTGCCACCCCAGCCGCCCAGCATCACCCGCGGCGGCTCTGCATCCCGCGGCAACGGCGGCAGACTGCTCATACGGCTGATCACATCGATGAGCACCTTGTCCATATCCGTGCCCATGGCAAACTCGAGATTCACCCAGGCGCCACCGCGACCGGCGTTTACCTGCATCATCTTCAGCCCGGTCACTCCCTGCAGCACCGACTCGATCGGCTCAACAATTTCCGCCTCTACTTCCTTGGGCGAAGCCGCTCGCCATCCGGCCTGGATGGTGATCTGGGGGTTTTCGATATCGGGAAATAATTGCACCGGCAGTTTGCTGGCGAGAAACGCGCCCAGCAGCACGGCAAGCACTACGGCGACCGCCGTGGCGGCAGGATTCTTTAGCGCGGTATTGGTGAGCGACATGCTCGCGACCCCATCAACGTTTGATTGTTTTTATCAAAATACTTTTGAGGTTGAGAATATCTGCTGAGGGCAGCAAGGCAACGCGGTTGCGATAGAGGGAAGGATTTTGCGGGCGAGCCGGAGAAAAAATAAGACGATCGGTTTACGAAGTTGAAGCGTGCAATGAGAAAGCGGAGCACACTGCTCCGCTTTCAAATAACACTAGAAAAAACGCTGTCGAAAACTAGATAAAATGTTGAACCTTGTTCTTATAACTGCGGCTCATCTTCAATCGTTCACCGTTGTTCAGCACCAGGTGATACTCGCCGTTGATATGCGCGCAGATCTCGCGCACCCGTTTCAGGTTGACGATGGTTGAGCGGTGAATACGCTGGAACACTTTGGGGTCCAGCTGCTGCTCCAACTCTTTCATGGTGATGCGCATAACGTGTGTCTCACCGTTGGCATGCACACACATGTAATCACCGGCAGCATCGATCCAGTCGATATCCCGCGCCGGTACCAGTGAAATTTTCCCGGAATCTTTAATGGCAATTTTTTCCGGGTAGCGGCTGCCACCCAGCTCGCCCGCCGCCAGTTTTTCTTCCAGCGCTTCCGGCGATTCGTGGGTCAGGTCCGCGACCGCCTCCAGCAATTGCTCACGCTGGGCCACGAGATTTTCGCTACCGCGCTTCTCCCGTACCCGCTGCAACGCCATCGCCAGGCGATCTTCTTCGATGGGTTTCAGCACGTAGTCGACCGCGTTCACTTCAAACGCTTCCACCGCGTATTGATCGTATGCCGTAACAAATACAATCTGCGGCATGCCATCGGCAGGAAGCAGCTGTACCAGGTCCAGACCGCTAACCCCAGGCATCTGGATATCCAGGAAGGCGACATCCGGTTTTAATGCCAGGATTTGTTCGCGCGCCTCGCGGCCATTGCCGCACTCGGCCACCACTTCTATACCGCCGAGGTTTTCCAGGCGCAGGCGCAAACCGCGCCGGGCCAGGGGTTCATCGTCCACAATGATGACTTTCAGAATATCACTACTCACCAGTACGCCCTCTCCAGATAATCCTGTTATTCCTGTTCAAACGGAATGCGCAGATGCACACTCAGCCCGCCTTCCGGGCGGTTGCAGAAGCGGGTCTTCTGCTCGTCACCATAGAGCGCACGCAAGCGCTCACAGGTATTGCGAATACCAACACCGCTACCCTGCCCCAAACCTGCCAGCTCTTTCTCGGACACGCCCGGGCCATTGTCGCTGACTTCGATCAGCAGCTCGCCGGCAAACACCCGCGCCTTGATGGTTATCTCCCCGCCCCACTCGCGCTGGGAAATACCGTATTTAATCGCGTTTTCCACAATCGGTTGCAACAGCAGGCTCGGCACCAGTGCGCGGGGTGCATCACCTTCGAGGTCGATATTGATCTGCAGGCGGTCGGCGAAGCGCACCTTTTCAATGTCGAGATAAAGCATCAGCGCCTCGACTTCCTTCGCTAGCGTCACCTTTTGCATGGGGTCGTTATCCAGCGAGTGGCGCAAAAACTGCGACAGGCGGGTAACCATGCTGTTGGCGGTCTTGCCATCCTGATCCAGGATCAGGGTAGAAATCGCATTCAGGGTATTGAACAGGAAGTGCGGGTTCAGCTGATAGCGCAGCATCTTGAGCTGTGACTGGTGCGCGATGGACTCCGCTTTCAGTGCCTTTTCCTGCTGCTGCTGAGATGTCTGGTAGTACTTGATGCCGTAGTAGAGCGCGGTCCAGGTCATGTAGATCAGGAACGAGTAGGAGAACCAGTAGACCGACATCACCAGCGGGTGCTCGTCGCTCTCCTTACCGTACAGCCACAGGTTGCCCCCAAACTTTATCGCCGCCCACAACGCTGCCGCCAGGATGATGACTCCGAGGGAACCGATCAGGCGCGTAGCCGGCGGCTTGTCCCACAGACGCTGGAATCCACGGCGCATGCCTTCCGACAGAGCAATACCCGATGCCGTGGCCACGGCGAGGTAGCCGCAGTACAGCAGGTGATTCTCCACCCAGAAGAAGCCGCCGATAAACGTCAGCAGCGTATAGCCCGCCCAGCCGCTGCACTGCAGCGCCCAGTACTGGTGGCGCTCACTTGCCAACTTGTCGGAAAGCCAATTAAAAACAGAAGTACCCATATTTCTCCAAAAGTGCGCACGTATTGCGCCAATCTGGGAAAATAGCCTAAATGAGGAACGCGGTGAACGAAATACCACCAACCGCAGCAATCTGACAGGTTGCCGCAGAAATCGCGCAGATTTGGGGGATAACGATGAATTACTGGCTGTTTAAGTCGGAACCGGATGAATACAGCCTGGATGACCTGAAGCGAGAGCCCGGTCATACAGGCCGCTGGGATGGCATCCGCAACTACCAGGCGCGCAACTTCCTGCGCGACTCGGTACAGGAGGGCGACGGCGTGCTGTTCTACCACAGCGCCTGCAAGGTCCCGGCAATTGTCGGTACCGCCAGTGTGGTGCGCGGTGCCTACCCGGACCCGGCCCAGTTCGACCCGGAGAGCAAATACTTCGACCCCAAGGCGACCGCAGAGCAGCCCCGCTGGTACTGCGTGGATATCCGCTGGCAGAGCGCCTTTGCGCGGCCAGTGCCGCTAAAAGACGTCAAGCAGAACCCGGCCCTGGAAGAGATGGTGCTGGTGAAGCAGGGGCGGCTTTCTATTCAGCCGGTAAAAGCGACGGAGTGGCGTCTCATCGAGAAACTAGGAGAGGCCGGCTAAAATATCGCGCCGACCCTCTAAGTTGCACTAGCGGTGCATTAGATAAATTCGGCGATTTCTTCAAGCGGCTTCTTCTGGATCGCCGGCACTTCGGCGCCGTCTTCCGGCAGCCCTGCTACCACGATCATATAGGGGCGCTCATCGCTGGGGCGAACGAGGATCTGGTTGAGAAACTTCATTGGGCTCGGGGTATGGGTCAAAGTGGCAACACCGGCGTTGTGCAATGCTGCCAGCAGCATACCGGTGGCGATGCCCACGGATTCCGAGGTGTAGTAATTCTTCAGCTGCTCACCCGCCTCACCTTGGGAAAACTTCTTCAGGAAGATCACGATCAGGTAGGGTGCCGTTTCCAGAAATGGCTTGTGTGCATCGGTCCCCAGCGGCGCCAGCGCGTCCAGCCACTCTTCCGAGGCGCGCCGTTCGTAAAACTCGCGCTCTTCCGCTTCAGCAGCGATACGAATTTCTTTCTTTACCGCTTCTGACTCCACCACACAGAAGTGCCAGGGCTGCATATTGGCCCCGCTGGGTGCACTGCCAGCGGTACGCACCGCGTCTTCAATCACCGCGCGCGGCACCGGTGCACTGGAAAAATTGCGCACCGAGCGTCGCTGCTTCATCTGCTCATAAAATGCTTTGGCCCGCGCGGCCTTGGTCGCATCGTCAAGCTGCTCAAATTGCAGCGGGATAAATTCTTCGGCTTCAGCCATGACAGTCAATTCCTATTTCGAATCTGGCGCTTGTTGCACAAAACCCGCTTTATACAATGCCACGTTACACAACGCCTTTAGTGCCCGCGATAAACAGGCTGAGCAGGGACAGCAGGGTCAGCACAATCAGAATAATGCCGAGTAACAGAAGTGGTCGGAATGGCTTGCGTTCGACCCGGTTGTAGCCGCGGGCCAGATAGCGGTCGACCTTTGCCTGGTCTTCGTCGGAGAGTTTTTTCGGCGGAACCGAGAGATCCTCGCCCTGTTCTGGATTGGACTCAAATTTGGACATAAGCAACCCGGTATTTTTATTGTGATGCCCCGAGTGTAGGAGATTCGCCGCAATGAAAAAAGCCCCGCGAGTGCGGGGCTTTTTTGTGAACCGGGAACAGAAGATCAGAACAGTTCTTCTTCCAGGTCCATCAGGGTGTCGCTGCCGGCCACAACACTGGCTGCCAGGGCCTGAGACTTGGGCAGCAGACGCGCGAAGTAGAAACGCGCGGTCTTGATCTGCGAACGGTAGAAGTCCTCGTCTTTACCGTTGGCAACGCTGGCGATCTTGGCCCACATATAGGCGTAAGCCACATAGCCAAACAGATCCAGGTAGTCGACGGAGGCTGCGCCCGGTGCATTCGGATCGGTTTTGGTGGCCTCGATAACCGCTGCGGTCGCGTCTTTCAAACGCTGCAACTCAACGGTCAGCGGCTGGATAAATTCGGCCAGCTCGGCATTGCCGGCATTGTCGTCGATAAACTGCTGCACGTCGGCGGCAAACAGCTCAAACAGGGCGCCACCGTTGGCGACGGTCTTACGGCCGATCAGGTCGAGCGCCTGAATACCGTTGGTGCCTTCGTAAATCTGGGTAATACGCACATCGCGCACCAGCTGCTCCTGACCCCACTCGCGGATATAGCCGTGGCCACCAAATACCTGCTGGCCAATTACGGTGCAGTCGAGGCCACGGTCGGTAAAGAAGGCTTTGGCCACCGGGGTGAGCAGTGCAACCATGGCTTCCGCCTGCTGCTTTTCCTCACCCTCGCCGTACTTGGCCAGGTCCAGCCACTTGGCGACATAGGTAGACAGTGCGCGGGCGCCACCAATGTAGGCTTTCTGGGTGAGCAGCATGCGGCGCACGTCCGGGTGCACGATGATCGGGTCAGCGGCCTTTTCCGGCTGCTTGGCACCGGACGGGGAGCGGCTCTGCACGCGGTCACGGGCGTATTCAATCGCATTCTGGTAGGAGCGCTCGGAAGCACCCAGGCCCTGGATACCCACACCCAGGCGCTCGTAGTTCATCATGGTGAACATGGCCGCGAGGCCCTTGTTCAGCTCACCAACCAGCCAACCCTTGGCACCGTCAAAGTTCATCGCACAGGTGGAAGAGGCCTTGATACCCATCTTGTGTTCGATGGAGCCACAGTTGACCGCATTGCGCTCGCCCAGGCTGCCGTCTTCGTTCACCAGAATCTTGGGCACCAGGAACAGGGAGATACCCTTGGGCCCTTTCGGCGCATCCGGCAGCTTGGCCAGTACCAGGTGAATCACGTTTTCGGACAGGTCCTGGTCGCCGCCGGTAATAAAGATCTTGCTGCCGGTAATGGAGTAGCTGCCGTCTTCCTGCGGTTCCGCCTTGGTGCGGATAATGCCGAGGTCGGTACCGGCATGCGGCTCCGTGAGGTCCATGGCTCCGGACCAGGTGCCGGCGTACATGTTCGGCAGGTACTTTTCTTTCAGCTCTTGGCTGCCGTGGGCATCGATCGCCAGGCAGGCACCGTTGGTCAGTACCGGGTACAGGGCGAAGGAGATATTCGACGCGTTCAGCATTTCCTCGACTTGGGCACCCAGCATCTTGGGCATGCCCATGCCACCAAATTCCGGGTTACCCACCAGCGCGCCCCAGCCGCCCTCACAGAAGGTGGCGTAGGCTTCAGGGAAACCTTTCGGCGTGGTTACTACGCCATCGTTCCAGGAGCAGCCTTCTTCGTCGCCGCTGCGGTTAATCGGGTCGAGGGTGTTTGCGGCCAGCTTGCCCATCTCTTCTAGAATGGCGTCGGCAGTCTCGCGGTCCGCGGTTTCCGCCAGTGCGGGCAGGCGCGCCCACAGTTTGTCTGCCTCGAATACTTCGTGCAGCAGGAAGTTCATCTCGCGCAGTGGCGCCTTGTAATCGGCCATGGTGTCGCCTCTTAGAATCGATTTTTTGGTGTGTCTGGAGGTGGCTCTGCGATGTGCAAGCCGGAGTCACTCAATCGTTTGTTTCAAACGCATGTTTGAAATCTAGGCCGAAGGGCCTCCCAAGTCAAGCCGGACCCATGGTCCGGCCTGGGGAATCAACCAAATTTGGTCAGTTGGAAGAAGATAGCAGCGGGGAGAGGTCGAGGTGGGCGGCGCCATTGCGGTAGTCGCCAGATTCGTCGTGCGGCAGGGTACCGAGGCATGGCGCGGGAAGAATTGCCCGCAGGGTCATCAGGTTTTCCTCAGCGCGGGCCATATCTTCCTGCGGGCCGCGCACAAAGTTTGCCACCCAGCCGGCCAGCGGCAGGCCGTCGCGGCGAATAGCTTCAGCGGTCAGCAATGCGTGATTGATGCAGCCCAGTTCGATACTCACCACCAGAATGACCGGCAATTCCAGCGCACGTGGCAGATCCGACAGGAACTGACGGGGGGCCAGGGGCACCCGCCAGCCACCGGCGCCCTCGATCAGTACCAGATCGGCGCCACTACTCATGACGCCGCGGCAGATGCCCTCAAGACGGGAAACATCCAGCCTGCGCCCTGCTTCCATCGCCGCGATATGCGGGGCGATGGCCGGCTCCAGCGCCACCGGGTTGACCTGCTCGTAGGGCATGTCCTGGTTCATCGCCTCTATCAGGGTCAGCGCATCGCTGTTGCGCAAGCCTTCGGCGGTCTGCTCGCAGCCAGACGCTATCGGTTTCACCGCCGCGGTTTTCAGGCCCTGCTCGCCTGCTGCGTGCAATAGCGCGGCAGTGGCATAGGTTTTACCGACCTCTGTATTCGTTCCGGTCACAAACAAAGTCTCGGTCACAAATTCTTCCTCATTCTTTGGTTTTTTTGTTTGACGGCTCTTTAAACGTGATCTACTTGCTGATAAATTGATCACTTAGAGCGGTATTCATACAACCCATTTCGCCAATCGAGGCCCGGGTTAGGATAATTGCCTAAAAAAGTTCCCGGACCTGGTCTGGGGTGACAGTCAGGGACAGCGCTGTCATAACGCTATTGCGTCACCAAGTCGCACCGCGCAACCACATTTCTCCGCCCGGCAGCTCGATTCTGCCAACCCGCAGAGACTCCCCGCATAAGTCAGGGATGTGGAAGTGCGAGAGCACGGAAGCTGATTGTTCAGCCCCGGAATGACACCAACAATGCCATTACTACCGACGAGAGCCATGCGATACCTGAAACTGAGTCTGATTGCCCTGTTAATGATCCCCACCCTGGCTATGGCCAAGATTAAAACCGTAGATGAGGTGGTCGTATACAAATCCAAGCACCTGATGCAGCTGAAACGCAACGGCAAGGTTGTTAAAAGCTACAAGGTGGTATTTGGTAAAAACCCAATTGGGCACAAGCAGTACGAGGGCGACTCCCGTACGCCGGAAGGCCGCTATACCCTGAACTGGAAAAAGAAAAACAGCACCTACTATCGCGCTATCCAGGTTTCCTACCCCAATGCGACGGACCGTGCACGGGCGAAAAAAATGGGCCGCAGCCCAGGTGGCGCCATCATGATCCACGGTCAGAAACCGCACTGGAAAGGTATTGAACAGTACCTGACCCGCATGAACTGGACCGACGGCTGTATTGCGGTAACCAACCCGGAGATGGACGAGATCTGGGCGATGGTGGATACCGGTACGCCGATTGAGATTTTCCCCTAAGACCCGTACGCCAGGCCCGAATTGAGGGCCGTGGCGGCAAAGCACTGGGGGCGGGTTTTCAGGACCGCTGTGAACCCATCCCTGGGCGCTTCGGCGCAAACATCCTGTTTGCGACGATCCTGAAAACCCGCCCCCAGCACTTCGCCTTCAATTTGTGCTTCTGTGCTAAGAACCAATAAAGATCGCGAAAACCTTTAGTGCTCTTCTTGGTAGTACTCTGGCGCCAGATCATCAAAGCGGGTGAATTTACCCACAAACGCCGCGCGGCAGGTACCGATCTCACCGTTACGTTGCTTACCGATGATCAACTCCGCCAACCCCTTGTCCGGGCTGTCCTCGTTGTAATACTCATCGCGGTAGATAAACAGGATCACGTCCGCATCCTGCTCGATCGCACCGGATTCCCGCAGGTCCGAGTTCATCGGGCGCTTGTTCGGGCGCTGTTCCACTCCCCGGTTCAACTGCGACAGCGCAATCACCGGGCATTCGTATTCTTTGGCCAGCGCCTTCAAGGAGCGGGAGATTTCCGAGATCTCCTGAGTACGCCCTTCGGTGCTGCCCTTAACCTGCATCAGCTGCAGGTAGTCCACCATCACCATCGCCGGCAGCGCGCGCTGTTCCGCATCTTCACGGCTCAGCTTGGGGTCTGCCTGCATCAGCTTGTTGGTGTGGTCGCGCACCGTGCGCTTCACGCGCGCGCGCACCTCTGACGGCGACAGGCCCGGGGTATCATCGATATAGAGCCCCTTGCCCTTCATCTTCTGCACGGCACTGGAGAGCTTGGGCCAATCCTCTTCCTGCAGCTTGCCGTTACGGATACGCCCCTGGTCGATCTTGCCGATGGAAGACAGCATACGCATGACCAGGCTGTCCGACGGCATCTCCATACTGAACACCAGGGTCGGCTTTTCCTGGCTGAGCATGGCGGCTTCGACGAAGTTCAGCGCCAGTGCGGTCTTACCCATGGAAGGACGGGCGGCAAGGATGATGAGTTCACCGGGCTGCCAGCCGGAGGTGCGCTCATCGAGTTCGGTGAGGCCGGTACTGAGGCCGGTGAGGTCACCCTCGGACTTGAATAGTTCGTCGATACGCTCGACGGTTTTCTTGAGCAGCGAGTCGACACCGACAAAGCCGCCCTCTTTGGCGCGGCCTTCGGCAATCTCGGCCACGCGGCGCTCGGCCATCTGTAGCAGATCGATGGAGCCGAGTCCGCCGGGATTGAAACTGGTACGGCTGATTTCGCCGGCGGCGGCAATCAGCTGACGCAACATGGAGCGCTCGCGCACGATTTTCGCGTAGGCGACGATGTTGGCGGCAGACGGGGTGTTTTCCGCGAGTTCGGCCAGGTACGCCGGGCCGCCAATGTCGGCCAGCAGGTCGCGATTGGCCAACCCTTCCGCGAGGGTAACGATATCCAGCGGCTGCTCGCCACCGGACAACTCGAGCATGACACCGAAAATAACCCGGTGGCTGGCGACGAAGAAATCTTCCGCACTCAGCTGCTCGGCAACCGCATCCAGGCGGCTGGCGTCGAGCATCAGTCCACCCAGTACCGACTGCTCGGCCTCGACCGAGTGTGGCAGCGGGGAGCTGGCGGTGGCTTCCTGGGCCTCTTCTTCTTGCGGAGCGTATTCGTTCATGTTCGCTGCTGTTCGCTGCTCTGTGTTACTACCGGTCGTTGCGGCCATTGGTTTCAGGCCTACCCCACCACGGGCTCACAAGCCAAGTGCGCCGGGGGCTGAAACCATTTGCCGGACTCACAAACAAGTCAGGCGCTGCACCCTCCATCACCGGCAGAAAACCGGCTGGGAGAATCCAGCGCCTGATTGTAGCGCGGCTAGACGGAGAACGGGCAATTCCGTTCCCCACAGGCCTCGCTATGGCGATTCGGTAACTGCAGAGCCTTATTCGGCTTCTACAACAACCTTCACGCTGCTGATTACGTCGGCGTGCAGCTGTACGTCTACGTCGTACTCGCCCAGTTCACGCAGAGCGCCTTCCGGCAGCTTCACTTCAGCCTTGCTTACTGCAACACCGGCAGCGGTAATCGCTTCCGCGATATCGCGAGTGCCGATGGAGCCGAACAGCTTGCCTTCGTCGCCAGCGTTAGCGGCGATGGTAACAACCAGTTCAACCAGCTGGGCAGCGCGGCCTTCAGCTTCGCCTACTTTCGCAGCAGCAGCTGCTTCCAGTTCAGCGCGCTTGGCTTCGAACTCAGCAACGTTTGCTGCGTTGGCCAGTACGGCTTTACCGGTAGGCAGCAGGAAGTTGCGGCCGTAACCGGCTTTTACTTCAACGCGGTCGCCCACGTTGCCCAGTTTGCCTACTTTGTCGAGCAGAATAACTTCCATCTCGGAACCCTCAGTTTCAGTTCTTGTGCGCCGCTCAGCGTTTGTCGCTTGCGCGTGCGCGAATATCAATCCAGCTATCGATCAGTGCCAGTCCGCACAGGAAACCAGCCAGCGGCAGTGCCGCAATTACCAGCATCACATACAGGGCAACCAGCGGACCGCGTCCCCAGCCCCTCTGGGCTACCAGCCAGTGGATCAAGCAGATACCTGCCACCATGATCGGGAAAGCGGCAACCGCACCCCAGAACACAAAGTGTTCACTGACCAGGCAGTAAATCCACAACAGCATGCCGGCAGCTGCGAGCGGCAACGGCATACGCAGGTTGTGCATTTCCTGCTGTAAACCACCTGGGTTGTACAACAGGGCCTGCCACCAGCGCCCCAGTAACAGAGCCAACATGGCGCTAATTACCGAGACCCAGGTCAGGTAACCGGTAGCCTGCGCTTCGCTGGTAAATGCCTTACCCAGCTGTTGCGCTTCTGGTGTGCTGGCACCGCCCGCGGCCTCATTGACCGCCTCGAGCAGGTTGCCCAGTACACCGCCAGTCACCTGCGAGGTCACCAAGATGCCCGCGGCGGTCACTGCGGTCAGCGTCACCAGTGTCCAGCTCCAGGCGCGGGTTTCGCGCAGGACCAGGGCACTCGCCAACACAGCCACAAAGTGCGTGATCGCCATGCCAGCCATCAGCGGGGACATATAGCCCGCGCCGGCTGCGGCAACAATCGGCAGTAGACCCCAGGCCAGTACAAACAGGCCGTCGCCACTGCCGCGGCGTAACCCCGCCAGTGCAAGCACTGCGGGGCTGATCAGCGGGATGCCCACCATGGTGAGGATCACCGCGCGCACGCGCGATCGCATGGCAAATTCAGCGATAGCGCGCACTAGATAGCTTCTCTATAACAATCAATACGAAGCAAAGCGATGCTTAGGCTTCGTGGCTGTCCGTGTACGGCAGCAGCGCAATGTAACGCGCGCGCTTGACCGCGGTGGCCAGCTGACGCTGATACTTGGCTTTGGTGCCAGTGATACGGCTCGGTACGATTTTGCCAGTTTCAGAAACGTAGGCTTTCAGGGTATCGAGATCTTTGTAGTCGATACGCTTTACGCCTTCAGCGGTGAAACGGCAGAACTTACGACGACGGAAAAAACGTGCCATCTGACTATCCCCTTACTCTTCGTCTTCAGTGGTGTCGGAAGACTTAGCTTCCTGGGCGCCTTCGGAAGAAGATTCTTCACGTTCGGCGCGCTCGCGACGCTCAGAGCGTTCTGCGCGCGCAGCTTTGCGCTCGCGGGACTCTTTTTCAGCCTTCATGATCGGGCTTTCTTCGGTAACCGCTTCATCTTCGCGGATTACCAGGTTGCGCAGCACGGCGTCGTTGTACTTGAAGTTGGTGGTCAGTTCGGCCAGCGCTTCTTCAGTACACTCAACATTCATCAGAATGTAGTGAGCCTTGTGGATCTTGTTGATCGGGTAAGCCAGACGACGGCGGCCCCAGTCTTCCAGACGGTGAACGTCGCCACCGCTTTCTTTGATGGTCGCAGTGTAACGCTCGACCATGCCGGGTACCTGCTCGCTCTGGTCCGGGTGAACCAGGAATACAATTTCGTAATGACGCATTTTCGCTCCTTACGGGTTAACACAGCCTCCCGGCTTGCCGCCGCCCTGTCTAATAAGTAGAAAAGTGCAGCAACCGCCCAGTGAGGCAAGGAGTACGCAACAGCACCGGGATGGGGCTATTGCGGGCGGCGTATTCTATGCCCCTGCCGGAGTGGTTGCAAGTTGAACAATGCGGCGGCCGCCGCAAATCGGGAGTCAGGTATTTGCGAGCACTCACTTACTGCGCGGCAACCACCCTGCAAGCGTCACTAGCGACAGAAAAATAGCCCAGCAAGTGGGGTGGTTCGGTCAAGGGGAACGGGAGAAAACGTGACTATAGTTTGACTCCTGGTCCCAGCTTTCCATGTCTATACCGGAGGTATTTGTGTCGGTGCAGCCCCATACCATCAACCTGCCCTTCCACGGGTTCAATGTGCCGCTGACACTAAGTAGTCCGCCCGACCAGTCATACGCCCGGCCACTGGTACTGGTGGCCCCGGCACTCGGCGTGCCGGCGATCAAGTACCAGCAACTGCTCGCCACTCTGGGTGAGCGCGGGTACCAGACCGCGATCTACGAGATGCCGGGCACCGGCAAAAGTACCCCGCACCCCAGACGGGGCAACGATTACGGCTACAGCGATCTGGTTTTCGAGCTGATCCCCGAGGTTTTGCAGGCACTGAAGAGCACGCTCGGCCACGGGCCGGCACTGATGCTGGGCCACAGCATCGGCGGGCAGACCATGACCCTGGCCGCCCGGGCCGGGTTGACCGGGGATGCGCGGGTGGTGAGCGTGGCGGCGGGTCATCTGGACTGTCGCAGCTGGCGCGGCCCTACCCGTCTGGCGATTATGGGCGCGGCACTGGCAGCACACACCAGCACTCGCCTGCTCGGCTATTTTCCTGGGCGACAGATGCGCTTTGGCGGCCGTGAGGCGGCAACACTGATGCGCGACTGGGGCAGCGGCATCCTGCGGGGCCGCTTTGCCCCGGAGGCACGTATCCCCAAGCAGGCTGCGCTAACCCACCAGCCGCTGCACCTGTGCATAAAAGGAGATCCCTTCGCCCCGGTTGGCGCCACTCGCCGGCTAGCGGCCCTGGTTCAAGGGGAAGTCCGCGAAGTCGCCCCCACCTTCCCGCACGGCAACCCGCACCTGAGCTGGATCAAGAACCCGGAGCCGGTGGTAGAAATAATTGAACAATGGATTGAGGGGGTTGGCGCGCCAGACGTCATACAGGCATAGGTCGCGAAAATAATTCTAAACAATAACAATAACGAGCAAGGACCGAAGAATAACAAGCGGGACAACACCGTAGGGGGGCACTTGTGCCCCTTCATTTTTTACCCCTTTATGCCCCCTCAGAACACGTAACTGACACCAAGGCTCAGTTCCGTCTTGTCGTAGTCGTAAATCTCACGATTCTCCCGATTGTCGATGCGCAGTAGCTTGCCATCGAGGCTCAAACGCGGCGTCAGCCGATAGCGGGTCGACACCCAGGATTTCACACGATCCGACTCGCGTTCGTATTCGAGCAACTCACCGCTGCTGTCACTGACCCGATTGGTTCCGCCATACACGCTGTAGCGATACTCCAGGCCAGCGCGCAACTCCCAGCGGCTGAGAAAGCGCCAGCGTACATCGCTGCCAAAAGCGTGGCGCGCGGGCGAGTAACTGTAATAGTCCCCGGCCGTCTGCTGTAAATCCTCGCGATCATTGGTGTCATACAGGTAGTAGATACCGAGGTCCGCGCCGAACGTATTGCGACGCGCGCGCGCCGAGAAGCGCTGCCGCCAGCCATCGAGATAGGCGTAACTCTCGCCACCTGAGTAGTAGGCAGGAATATAAGACAACTGTACCCGCACTGCGCCGAATTCCCGCGCTGCCCGCGCGGTCAGCTGCAACTGCCGGCTCACCTGCTCACCGCCGAGGGAAACCTGCTCGGCGCCACCGCCGGTCTCCAGCTGCCATCCTCGCCAACGGCTGTCGCGAATCAACGAAGCACTTAGACTTCCCAGGTTCAGGCTATCCAGCTCACTGTAGCGCCGGGTAAAACCGTAACCCTGTAATCGCCAGCCATCGATGTCATTTCCGGCAAGGCGGTACTGCCCCCAGGCAAACAGCTCGAGAAAGTTATCATCCCCGACCGCGTCTTCGCCCAGTAATTCGGTCTTCACCGCGTAAGGGTTGTTGTCGAAGCCGCCGTTGGCACTGGCCATGGCAAGCCAGGGACGCGGCACTGATGTGCGCTCCGTACTTGCCCCCAGCTGGAGCGCCGCAAGGCGTTGCAGCTTGGGCGAATCCGCGTGTTCACTCACCCGGCGAAAGTAGCGTGCAGCAAGCGCTGGATCGCCCTGCCTGCTCGCCACCAGGCCAAGATTATATTCCGCCAGATCACGCCACTTGGGCTCAGACACCAATAACCAAAAATATTCGGAGGCCTCAGCGTAGCGACCCAGTTTGTAGAGGGTGACCCCGAGATTGAACTTCAGCCGTGCACTTTTATCGCCGGTCTGCTCCATTTGCTGGAACAGGGCCAGCGCACGAGGGTAGTCACCACGTTTAAACGCACCTGCAGCGCTGGATGACTCCGCCGCGGCCAGCCGCGCGGGACCAAACACCGACACCAGCACCAACATAGTGATCAGCACAAACAACTTAATAAACTCGCGCATTCCTTGCCTCGTGAACCTGCGGGGTTTTATTCGAAGGAACTAAGGACTCAGCTACCGGTAGCGTCGCTCACATCAACCGGCTCAGTCGCCACATCCCCTCGCAAGGATTCCAGCAGTGCATCCACTTCACTCATGTCTACACCCGCGCCGGCGGGCAGACTGCCGAGAATGTCCTGCACCATCTGCTCGATCATGCCCTGCATCTCGTCGCTGGTGAGGCCATTTTTCAATGCTTCTTCGACCGCCTCACGGGCAGACTCCACCGCCTGCTGCGCCTGTTCATTTGCGGCGAGCGCAGCATTCTGCGCATCTGCCATCATTTCACCGCGCCGTTCGGCCATCTCGGCCAGCATGGCTTCCCTGCGCTCGGCAACATCGCTGGGCATCTCGTCCGAATTAGATGGGGATGCTTCGCGCGCAGCCTTAATCGCCGCAAGCGCCGCAGCGAGCCGCTGCTCCGCGAGCTCTCGCACCTCTTCGGGCAATTCAATGCTGTTGAGCAGGTCTTCGACGCTTTGCGCCTCTTCGACCACCTGCAGGGTCACATCCGGGTCAATCACATCAGTCTGCACATCGAGCATTGGACCATCATCAGGTACGGCCACCTCTTGCTGCGCAATGGCAAAATTAGACACAGACAGAGCGGCTATCGCCAAGCCAGCCAAGCCGGCAGAAACGACATGACGTGTAAATACAGAGGGGCTGCTTTGAGAAAAACGGCGTGTTTGTTTTGCTGACATAATCCTTTACCTCGCGTCATCAAAAGCAATCAATGGAGCGGAAAGACAAGGAAATTAAAGCAGGCTATTTGCGCAAAGAGCGGAAAAACTGCGCAAAGCAGGTCTCAAAACCTCAGGGCGATGCGCGAAGAAGCGACAGGTTTCTACCCACAGGCGCGAGAGTACGCATCAGAAGTGATCAGAAGCAGGGAATAGCGAGGAGACCAAAGCAACAACCTCCCCGCCAATGAAAATATCGGTGACAACCTTAATTTGCCCGACGCTGTCGAACGGCCTCAAACAGGCAAACACCTGTGGCAACGGAAACGTTCAGGCTGCTGACCTCACCCGCCATGGGGATTTTGATCAGGTGATCGCAGTTTTCCCGCGTCAAACGACGCAAGCCAGGGCCTTCGGCACCCATCACCAGCGCTAACGGCCCGGTCAGAGAAGACTGGTACACATCCTGCTCTGCCTCACCGGCAGCGCCGTAGATCCACACACCGGCTTGCTGCAACATTTGCAGTGTGCGCGCCAGGTTGGTAACGGTAACAAACGGCAACACTTCGGCGGCACCGCAGGCCACCTTGCGCGCCGTCGGCGTGAGTCCCGCGGCTTTATCCTTGGGCGCAATGACGGCATGCACGCCGGCCGCATCCGCGGAGCGCAGGCAGGCGCCCAGATTGTGCGGGTCGGTAACCCCATCGAGGATCAACAGGAAAGGCGCTTCGCCATTGGTGTCCAGGTCTTTCAGCAAAGACTTCAGGAACTGCTCATCATAAATCTTGGTATCACCCACACAGATGGCCACCGCGCCCTGGTGATTACCTTCATCGGCAACTTTTTCATCCAGCGCACGGCGATCCACGAAGCGAATTACGATTTCGTTCTGTTCCGCCTGACGAATAATTTTCTGCAGTTTTTGATCGCGACGGCCGCGCAACAGCAGTAGCTCCTGCACCTGCTGGGGCGAGCTTTTTAACAGAGCCTGCACCGCGTGCAGGCCATAAACCAATTGCTGAGCCACGACTTATTTCTTCCCGCCTGATTTCTTCGCCAGTTTTTTCTTCAGCTTCTTTTTCGCTGCCTTCTTGGCCGCACGCTGTGCCGACTCGGCCTTTTCCGCCTTCTGCGCGGCTTTACGCGCCGCTACCGCCGGACGCTTGCCACCTTTACGGGGTGGTGTTTTCTTCGGGCGACGCTTCTTCGGCGCAGCCTCTTCGCCGGCTTCCGTTTCGGTAGCGATTTCTTTTGATGGCGGCACTACCTCGGCGTCGTCGCTGCCCACCTTGCGCTTGCGAATCGGGCGCGGCTCATCTTCAACGTTTTCGGTACGCTTGGATTTCAGCCCACCGCCCCAGGGGCTCGCCTTTTCCGCCTCTTTGCTGAAGTCGTGTTTACCACGACGTTGGCGCTCGGCCTGAAACTCCACGGCCATTTCCATGGCGCGGCCACTGACCTGGGTGGACTCCTCTCCGAAACGGGACTTTTTCACCGCTTTCTTCGCCTTGCTTTTCACACTTGGCGCCGATGTCGGCTCATCGGTAACACTGTACTTCACGGACTGCTTATCAACCTTACTGTCATCTTGCTTGCGGGATTTTTTGTCGGACATTTTGCCCGCCTTCTTATCGGCCTTTTTATCGGCTTTAGGCTTGCGATACTTGGGGGTCTGGTAGCTGGGACGCGGGTGCAATTCGACAAAGGTAAAATCGACCTTGCGCTCCTCAAGATCCACACGCGCCACCTGCACCGTGACCCCATCACCCAGGTGGAAACGGGTTCCGCTACGCTCACCAACAAGGCGCTGTTGCGCTTGTTCGAAGTGGTAGTAGTCCTTTGGCAGTGCGGTGACATGGATCAGACCTTCCACATACAGGTCTTCCAGTTCCACGAACAGGCCAAAGCCGGTTACCGCACTGATTACACCGCGATACACCTCACCCACATGATCCTGTAAATATTCACACTTGAGCCAGCTGACCACGTCGCGAGTTGCGTCGTCGGCACGGCGCTCGGTCATCGAGCAGTGCTCACCCAATTCCACCATGGCAACGGCGGTATACGGCAAAATCTGCTCGCGCTCCATTACCTGGGCACCGGGTGCCTGGCGCACTTTCTTTGCCACCGCTGCCGGATTGGCGCTGCCATTGCGCACCAGCCAGCGCAGCCCGCGGTGCAGCAGCAGATCCGGGTAACGACGAATCGGCGAGGTGAAATGTGCGTAAGCGCGATAATCGAGCCCGAAGTGACCGCGATTCTCCGGCTGATACACCGCCTGGTTCATCGAGCGCAGCAACATGGTCTGGATAATGTGGAAATCCGGGCGACCATCTGCCTGCGAAAGCAATTCCTGATAGTGGCTTGGCTGGGGCTCGCTCCCTCCTTCAAGACGCAAGCCCAGCTCGCCCAGGTATTCGCGCAGGTTTTCCAGCCGCTCCTGTTTGGGAATGTCGTGCACGCGGTACAGCGCGGGCAACTCCGCCAGCTCCATCAGCTCGGCCGCACACACGTTGGCGGCGAGCATGCACTCTTCGATCATCTTGTGTGCGTCGTTGCGCTGCACCGGCACAATGCGCTCGATCTTGCGCGCTGGGTCGAAAATAATCCGCGTTTCTGTGGTTTCGAAATCGATGGCACCGCGGCGATCGCGCGCACCGCGCAGCGCGCCGTACAGGTCGTGCAGGTTGTCGATGTGTGGCGTAAGCGCGGCAAACTGCTTGCGAATACCACTGTCGCGGTTATCCCGCTCCTCAACCATTTCTCCAACCTGGGTATAGGTAAAGCGCGCGTGGCTGCGCATCAGGCCTTCGAAGAACTGGAAGTTGAGGATATTGCCCGACGGATCGATGTGCATTTCGCACACCATACACAGGCGATCCACATGCGGATTCAGTGAGCACAAACCGTTGGAGAGTTTCTCCGGCAACATCGGCACAACAAAGTCGGGGAAATACACCGAGTTGCCGCGCTGATGGGCTTCCTGGTCCAGCGCAGTATTGATCTGCACGTAATGGGATACATCGGCAATGGCAACCAGCAGTTTCCAATTGCCATCTGGCAACAATTCACAGTAGACGGCATCGTCAAAATCCCGCGCGTCTTCACCGTCGATGGTGACCAGCGGCAGCTGGCGCAGATCGATGCGCGCCGCCTTGTCTTCTTCCCGTACCTCGTCGGCGATGGTGTCGGTTTGCGTCAGCACCGCCGCGGGCCAGCTATGGGGAATACCGTAGTTACGAATGGCAACGTCGATTTCCATCCCCGGGGCAAGATGGTCGCCGAGGATTTCCGCAACCTCACCCTGCGGCAAATTATTGCGGCCCGGCTGGGTGGTGATATTCACCACCACATACTGACCACTTTGCGCATCGGCACACTTGCCTTCCGCTACAAGTACGTCGAGGGTCATGCGCGGGTTATCCGGGCGCACAAAGCAAACGCCGTCTTCGCGGTACAGGCGTCCGGCCAGCTGCTGGGTGTTGTGCTTGATTACCCGCACCACCGCGCCTTCGCGCTTGCCACGGAAACCTCCGGGGGTTTCTCGTGCCAGCACTTCGTCGCCATCAAAAACTTTGCGCATCTGACGGTGGGACAGGAACAGGTCGTCGCTGCCGTCGCCCGCGGACACAAAGCCGAAACCGTCGCGGTGACCGATTACGCGACCGCGCACCAAGCTCATTTTATCGAGCACGCCGAAGTCCCCAGCGCGGTTGCTGGCGATCTGTCCGTCGCGACTCATGGCAATCAAACGACGACGCACACCCTCGCGGCGATCTTCATCGTCGATCGAGAGCAGGTCCGCTACCGTTTCCCAGGCTACCGGGCCCGGCTGCTGCTCCAGCACATCGAGAAGAAACTCGCGGCTGGGAACGGGTTTTTCGTATTTCTCCGCCTCGCGCTCGGCATAAGGATCATCCGAGATGGCAGAGGGGTTGGTTTTGTCTTGATTCAAATCTGCTTCCAATGTTCTGCATTTAAGCACGCGCTCTGCGCGGCCCCGGAATCGTCCGGCGCAGGAAGGTAAGTGGGTGCAACTGCCAGGTCTCGGTGGAGGCCTGCCGGGGATTTACTCCCAGGCATGAGGTTCACGGGCAAGAGTCCAAGGTGAGCATTTGGAGTGGCGAATGCCGGAAGCGGCACAGGGCCACTGAAATCGTTGCACATTGCCGCGATTATAAGCGATTTGCGGACCAATTCCCCCGTTGATTTGGAATATCCGTCCGGATGTGTGTACCGAGAGAGACTGAGTGGACAAAAAAGGGCACAAACCGCGCCGCAAAAAGCGTTGACACCCCCAAGGCAAATCACTATAGTGCGCGTCCTCAACGGAGCACACCGTTGAATTGCCCAGGTGGCGGAATTGGTAGACGCGCTAGCTTCAGGTGCTAGTGACCGCAAGGTCGTGGAAGTTCAAGTCTTCTCCTGGGCACCATCTTTAAAAAAGGGGCCAACTCGCAAGAGTTGGCCCCTTTTTGTTTTCCGCCACTTCGAAATCACATCACTGTCGACTCGAAGACCAGTGGAGTTGCCGCTAGCGGCAGCAACTCCACAACAGCCACACAATTAACCGGTATTACGCATACCTGCCGCAATACCCGCAATCGTCACCATCAGTGCGCTTTCCAACACCGGATCTTCCTCACGGGTACGCAGACGCGCCATCAATTCTGCCTGCAGCAAGTGCAGCGGATCGGTATAAGGGTCGCGCACGCGGATGGACCAGCGCATCACCGGGTTGTTATCCAGCAAACTTTCGCGGCCAGTTAATTCACTCAGGGCCGCGACGGTGCGCGCCAGACGGCTGCGCAGCTCGACACCGAGGCGCTGCAGCTCAGGGTCGTCGGTAAGGCGCTCTTCGTACCACAGGGCCACGCGGGTGTCGGACTTGGCCAGTACCATTTCCAGCATATCCACCACGGTCTGGAAGAAGGGCCACTGCTCGCTCATGGTACGCAGCGTATCCGGTGCATTTTCCAGGCCGGTTTCCAGTGCCGCGCCAGTACCCAGCCAGGCCGGCAGCATCAGGCGCATCTGGGTCCAGGCAAATACCCACGGAATTGCGCGCAGGGTTTCCACCCCACCCCCGGGCTTGCGGCGCGCCGGGCGACTGCCCAGCGCCAGACGGCTGAGCTCGGTTTCCGGAGTAACGGTACGCAGATAGGACACCAGTGCCGGATCGTCGCGCACCACTTCGCGATACGCCCCCACCGAGGCCTGAGTCAGCCGATCCATCTCCGCGCGCCATTCCGGGCGCGGCTCTGCCGGCGGCAGCAGCGTCGCCTCCAAAGTTGCAGCGATATATTGCTCCAGGTTGTAGGCGGCAACCGATGGGCGCCCGTATTTGAAGCGAATCATTTCTCCCTGCTCGGTCACGCGAATGCGCCCGGCAACAGAGCCCGGCGGCTGCGACATCAGCGCCATGCGGGTGGGGGAGCCACCGCGGGATATGGAGCCGCCGCGACCGTGGAACAGGGTCAACGGAATCCCGTGCTCCTTGAATATACGGGTGAGCGCTTCCTGCGCACGGAACTGCGCCCAGGCGGCACCTAGGAAGCCCGCATCCTTGGCGGAATCGGAATAGCCGATCATCACTTCCTGGCCCGCCTTAACCCGCTCGCGGTAGAAAGGGATTTCCAACAGCGCATGCATGGTGTCGAACGCATTGTTCAAGTCGTCCAGTGTCTCGAACAGCGGCACCACACGCATGGGCTCACGCACGCCGGCTATTTTTTGCAGCAACATAACCGCGAGCACATCGGAGGAAGTGCGAGCCATGGAAATGACGTAGGCACCCAGCCCCTCTGAACCCTGCTCCGCAATTACCTTGCAGGTATCGAGTACCTCGCGCACCTCATCGGTACAGAACTCACTTTGGTAGAAGGCGCCGTTGATCAGCGGGCGGCGACTTTCCAATTCTTCCAGCAGGAACTTCTGCTTTACCTTCTCGCCCCATTCGGCGTAACTGCCGAGATCGAGAAAGCGGGTGATGGCATCAATCGCCATGGCATGGCGGGTGGACTCCTGGCGAATATCCAGCTTCAACAGGGTGATGCCAAAACCGTTGAGGCGACGCAGCGTATCTTTCAGCTGCCCATCGGCGATGGCCGCCAGCCCCACTTCGCGCAGCGAGCGGTCGATCAGGCTTAAAGGCTCATACAGCTCGTCGCTTGAGGTATACACCTCCCCTTTCGGCTCCGCCGCACCGTTTACACGCGCTTCCATCAATTCACGGGTGTTGCGCAGGCGATCGCGCACCGCACGCAACAGCAGCCGGTACGGCTCATGGCTCGGTCCGGTGTGTGCCAGCAGCTCTTCACTGGCGCGGTGCATGGAGAGGTCCGCGAGCAGGTTTTCCACATCGCGCAGATACAGATCGGCCGCCATCCAGCGCGCCAGGTTCAGGACCCGGCGCGTAACCTTGGCGGTGACATTGGGGTTACCGTCTCGGTCACCCCCCATCCAGGATGCAAAGCGAATGGGAACCCAATCTGCGGGCAACGGCTCAATACCGGCGAGCGCCAGTTCGTCTTCAATTTCGCGCATGCCCTGGGGGACGGCCTGCCACAGGGACTGCTCGATGGTGGCGAAGCCCCACTTGGCCTCATCGACCGGCGTCGGGCGCTCGCGGCGGATTTCATCGGTGCACCAGGCAGACAACATCTGCTCGCCCAACAGGCGACGCAGGCGCTCGGCCTCCTCCGGCGTGCAATCCGGGCGATCGAGGCCGGTCAACAGGTCCGCCATCTGGTCGTATTTACGAATCAGGGTACGGCGCGTTACCTCGGTCGGGTGCGCGGTTAGTACCAGCTCCACGGACAAATCTGACAGCACCTGGCGAACCTGGTCGGGGGCTACGTTGGACTTCTTCAGCTCTTCCAATACCTGACGCAGGCCGCGGTCGGTATCCGGATCACCGGGGAAGCGTTCGTGCTGGCGACGCAGGCGCTCGCGGTGGCGCAACTCGGCAATATTGGCGAGGTTCAGGAACTGGCTAAAGGCGCGAGCCACTTCCAGCAGGGTCTCATCATCCAATGGATCCAGCAGCTCTCGTAATTTACCTACAGGCATTTCACCCTGGCCGCGACTCTCTACCGCGACCTGGCGAATGGTCTCCACGGTATCGAACAATGCTTCGCCAGCCTGGCCGCGCAATACGGTTCCCAGCTCTTCGCCGAGAAGGCGAACATCTTCCCGCAACGGTGCATTTTGATCTTGATCCATGGAATATCTCCCCCTGACGGATTACTTTCTGGAATGCATTCTCCCATACTTCCGCCCAGATTTTGATGCCGCGGACTAAATTCTTGTAATTTAACTACAAGAAAATACAACAAACCCCGCCTTCAGGTAGGCATCACAGGATTCACCGGTCACACCTGACAATTGACACCCCGCCAAAAACGGCTATAGTGCGCAGCCTCAACGGCGCATAGCGCTGTTTGCCCAGGTGGCGGAATTGGTAGACGCGCTAGCTTCAGGTGCTAGTGACCGCAAGGTCGTGGAAGTTCAAGTCTTCTCCTGGGCACCATCTTTAAAAAAGGGGCCGACTCGCAAGAGTCGGCCCCTTTTTGTTTTCTGCTCCTTGTTTTGCGCTTCGGGAAGCGGGTAACGACTAGCGACCACCTACCACACTGGCGCTACCCGCAGCCATTGCACTCTCCAGCAACGGAGGTGGCAGCATGGCATTCTCCTGCTGCGCAGCATCCGGAGCGCCAATTTTCCGATTTAACGCCGCGCCCCTCTCACGCTGTTCACGCTTCTCACGTTGCTCGTCATCCTCTTCAGGATCGCCCATTGGCAAAAGCTCACCGCCATGCAAACGCACTTCCGGCAGGTTCAATGCATCGATGCCAAGACTGTAAGGGGTTACCTCGCTGAAAATCCCCGGATCCAACTGGGCAATATCATCCACGGGGTTTTGAATAGCCGACTTCAAGCCCTGCGCAGTCTGCGCACCGGCAACAGACTCCAATTGGTCCCCGGTGGCGGTGAACTCTGGCTGGCTGCCAACAAAGGCCGGCTCAAAATAACTCAGTGCAACAATATCCACCGACTGGCTGGCATCCATACGCAGCGGATTAATCTCGGTACCGATGCTGCCCCAGCGCTGTAGGTCGCTACCCAGTTGAATGGTCGCGGCCGTAATATGTGTGTCGCCGAAGGTTTCCGCAGTCAGTGAGCCAAAGTTTGCACTGGTCAGTGAAACGCTGCCGCGACCGACGTCAACCTGGTCGATCAGCAGGTCTTCATTGGCGACGATTGACACATTGATATCGGTACCGCCAGAACTAAGGTACAGCGACTGCACATCGGCCTCGATGTCCAGATCCCCCGCAAGGTTAAATTCGACATTCTCCGCCAGCAACGAACCGCCGATGGTTTCGCGACTCGCACTGGTCAGAGACAAGTCACCTGCCGGGTCATACTCCAGTGTCATACCTGCGGCACCAAAGTTAATGCCTGCCCCCGAATCAGCTACGGTGAAATCCAACTGCTGATTGGACACAAGGCTCAGGCCACCGGCGGTATCTGCCAGCTGCTCAAAACCGCTGAATAAGAAATTGCCAACGGCATTTTGCGCTGTGGATTCGCCATTGATCTGCCAGCTTTGCTCGGTGAGAAACACTTCCAAGCGGTCACTGCCAGCACCTGCGGACAACACGGTAGGTTCGCTGCCGCTGAGCAGCTGTACCAGGTCATCGCCGGCGCCCAGTACCAAGCTATCCAGCAAAGTGCCGCTCATATAAACAACATCATTGCCCGCGCCGGTACTTACCGTGGTAAAGGCACCGCCTTCAAGATGGAAAGTATCTGCTGCGGCACCAGCCACAACATGCTCGAAGCCACTGAAAGCAACGGCAAACTGCTCGTTAGAAACCGTGTTGCCGCCATCACCAAGCGTCCACGAGAGTATTGCGTCCATACCGTAAAGAGTGTCACTGCCACTGCCTGCGACTATCGACTCCACACCTGTGAAGCTCACTCCCCCCATGGTCAGGCGTGCGGGGCCGGACAATGCATACCCCGCAGAAAGGTCCGGACCGCTATAGATGCCGGTATCGCTAACCTGCTCCAGATTTTCGAAGATTACTGAGATGCTATCGAGCTGCGCCACCGCAGAATTTTCGATCACAGCAGAATCCTGCGTAGCGGAGGTCCAACGTCCATTGCCACCGGTGACGATGTCCTCACCTCCTGCGGTGTCCACACGGCTAATACCGGTAAACACGGTTCCTGCCACCGTCATATCACCGGAAGCATTCAGAACAAGCTTCTCACTGCCGTCGGTGCCCACAAGGGTATCGTTACCGCCACTTCCGGCGACGGATTCAATACCACTAAATTCGACACCTCCAACCTGCACGCCGCCATCCAGCCCGGTCAGGACAAACTCTTCATCACCGCCGGTACCGCCCAGGCCGGCGTTTTGCGCCACAACCTGATCGACACCAGCAAAGAGAACACCATTGGCTGTTACCGAGCCCGAAGCATCCACCTGCCAATTGCTGGTGGCACTGGCGATCTGGTCGCCCGCTTCGTTACCAGAAATAACCTCAGAAACACTTTCAAACAGGATGTCCAGCACACTGAGCGTATTACCGTCGGCACTTAATTCATAAGTTTCGACAATGCTGTTCTGGGAACCATCTACCAGCGCAGATTCTGTGGCCACCACTTCGATCCCGGAAAACGCGATATCGGAAATCGCCGCACTGCCATCGGCATCACCCAATACCCAGTTGCCTGCGGACGCACTACTCACACTGTCGGCTCCGGTTCCGGCGACAACACTGTTAACACCACTAAACGCAATACTGTCGACCCGCAGCGTTCCATCCGCCGCTACCGCGAAGAGATTGCCGGAGTCAGCGCCGATCACATGCCCGCTACCATTTTGTGCCAGCTCGACAGCATCAAATGTCATTGAGCTGTGGGACAGGGAACCAGAGCTTCCCAACAACTCCCAGTCGCTATCAGAGAGCCCGACAACCGTATCTTCACCGGCACCTGCACTAATGGTGTTTACATCACTAAAAAGAATACCGCTGGCAGAAAGGGAATTGTTTGCCTGCACGGTGAACGTATCATCACCACTGGTTCCAGTAAGCACATCCGTGCCTGAGACCGTCGTTACCCCGGACACATCAACACCACCACTAACAACAGAACCGCTTCCAACTAGGGAGGCGCCATTCCAAACTTGCAGGTCGGTATCGGGATCTTGCAGACTCAGGGCGCCTATACCGCTAAAGGACACGCCTCCCGTAAACACCGCGCCTTCCCCGACGATTTCCGCACTCGCTTGGCCGGTGATATCAAGTGCAGCGGATGTGCCGGTGAATTGTTCGGCGCCGGTAAAAACAATGCCTTCATGCTGTACATGATTGTCTCCGCCCAATGCATAACCCAAACCAGATCGTGAGATGACTTCATCATTGCCGCCACTGGCATCAACACTGGAAAGCCCACTGAAGGTGATTTCGAAAATGGATAGAGCCCCGCTACCGGACAATTCAAAGGTGTCAGCGCCGGCACTGCCGATAAGCGATTGGGCGACTGCGGACTCAATACCGGTAAATGCGATTTCGCTGGTGTTAAAAGCCCCGCTATTACCGGTCAAAGTAATTGCATTCAGCGCTTCAACACTATCCTCGCCCGAGGCCGCGTCCACACTGCTGACTCCGGTGAAACTCAGATCACCTACGCTGAGAGCATTGTCAGCCATTACCGAGAAAGCATGGCCGGAAGCATCACCTTGAACCCGGCCACTGCCGCCGGCCAGATTCTCTACCCGTGTTAGTGATAGGCCACCATGATTAACTTGGGCAACATCGGAAGTGAGCAACCAGTCCTCAGCCGCTGCGCTGTTGAAACTATCCTCCCCCCCGGCACCGTCCAGTGAAGTGACACCGCTAAAACGCACAGTGTCTGCAGTCACAGTACCGTCACCCTCAAGGCTAAATTGTTCCGCACCGTCGGTACCGGTGAGACTGGCTACCTCGACAGATTCTATGCCGCTAAAAAGTAAACCATCGGCACTCAATACGTCTGCGGTGGATGTCAACGTGAGGCCGCTGGCAAATTCTGTAGCATCGAGGGTATCGCTACCCGCCTCACCCAGTACCTGCAACATGCCGCTGACAGTCAACAGGCCTACACTCAAACTGCCATCACTGTTCAGAGTGAATGTATCGGCAAAGTCGCTCCCTACCAAGTTGGCATCCTGAGTCAGCAATATTTCGACATTGTCGAATGTGACCCCGTTATTTACTGCGCTGCTTTCGCTTAGCAACAACCAGTCCTGACCACTCAGGCCTGTGACAGTATCGTTGCCAGCCCGTGCATCAACAAAAGTAGAAGAGCCAACTTCCACCCCATTGACCGTCACGTTACCCGCATCGGTAAACGCCAGCAGGTCATCACCGTCTGTGGCCTCTACTAGTTCGGCGAGAATTCTTCCTATGTCGTAGAATCTGATGTCGCCAGTGAGGGCATAGCTGACGGTGTTTGCACCATTGCCCTCTTCCAGTAATTGCGTAGTGCCATCCGCTACTAGCGTATTAACTCCATTAATGTCTGTGCCGGCTCCGCTAACTGAAACAAGGCCGGAGACCGACATGCCGGCAGTGGTGATCGTTCCACTGCCGGTTACCGTAAACGTATCGTTACCTCCATGACCAATAAGCTCGGTAACAGAAACGGTAGCGATATCGCTAAAGGTGAAACCTGTTGCGACCTGCAGCGTATTATCGGTACCGGTAAGCAAAAGTGCGTCGCCAAAGCCACTGGCATCTAGATGCTCGCCACTAGTCGCTCCATTGCCATCCACCGCATCGAGCCCGGTAAACGTCATTGCGCTGTAGCCAACGGAAAGATTGTCGGCATCACCGGTCAGAACAAAGGTGTCGTCACCCGTGGTCCCGGTAAGGCCGGCATTTTCGGCAACCAGGTTGGTGAATCCGTGGAAGGCAATCCCGTTATTCGTGGCCGTATCGTTATCGACCAACAGCCAGGCGAGCCCATCGGCGCCATTGACAGTACCGCCGTTGGTGACCGTGACATCGGCAACGCCGTTGATCGACATGGAGAGAACATCGACGGTATCGCTGTCGATCACCGCTACCGTGTTGCCATCGACATCCCCGAGCAGACTGCTCGCCGTGGCGGAATCCAAGCCACTAAAGGTGGCACTACCCGTGCTGACCTCGCCGGCGTTACCGGTAAGCTGCAGGTCTCCACCCAGGTTACTTGCATTCAGGTCTGCATTGGTGCCTGCAAACGACTCGACACCGCTGAATGCAATATCTTCATGTTGAATACTGCCGCCAGCGTTCAACACATAATCTTGGTTTGCGCGAGAGTTGACGATATCACCGCCGCTGCCGGCATTGACCGCAGTCAGTCCGGTAAAGCTGATACCGGCCACATCGAGCGCACCACTTCCGGCAAGCGCGTAAGTGTTCCCGGAGTCTGCGCCATTTAATGTGGTGGCACTCGCGCTGTCGATGCCGGTAAAGGCAATTTCATTTGTAGAGAGTGCACCATCACTGTCGCCGAGTGTCACTGCGGTAATCGCAGCGATGGAGTCCGCTGCTACGGTATCCGCGTTGACACTACTGATACCGGAGAATTGCAGGCTGCCAACATCCAGTGCATTGTCGCCGGTAATGGTAAAACTATGACCGTCACTGTGGCCGGTGAGGGTACCGTTGCCGCCAGACAGAATATTAATATCCTGAACGGCCATAGCGCCGTGATTCACGATGCTGGCGCTGTCAGTAAGCGCCCAGCTGGCACTCGCGGTACTGGCAAAGGTATCCGCACCGCCGCCACCGACCAGGCTGGTGACATCGGTGAAGACGAAGCTAGCACTATCCAGAGTCAGGTTGCCCGAATTATCCAGTGCAAACTGCTCAACACCGCTGGTGCCTGTCAGTGTTGCGACTGCGGCATTGGTAATGTCAACGAAAGTCAGGGTGCCTGCAGTCAACTCGCCGGCCGTGTCGGATAAGGCAAGGCCATCTACATAGGCAGTCGCGGTCAGGCTATCTGTACCACCATTACCATCCACGCGCGTGAGCGCGCTAATCGTGGTTCCGGCAAAGTCGACACTGTCATCGACATTCAGGGTAAAGCTTTCATTACCCGTCGTTCCCAGCAGATCCGCACCGTTCGCGTCCAGCGACGTTAATCCGGTAAAACTGATGCCATCGCTTGCCAGGGTACTGGCATCTTGGATGGCCCAGTCACTACCGCTGCCGATCAGGCTACCAGCGGTAGCTGAATTGATATTGCTGAAGATGAAACCGTTTCCAGCCTGTATGGTATTGGCAATACCGGTAAGCGTGAGCGCATCGGAAAAACTACTGGCGTCCAGTTGATCACCGTTGAGCGCCCCATTACCGTCCACTGATGTCACGCCGGTAAATACCATTGAATTTGAGCCAACGGCGATATTGTCCGCATCGCCACTCAGGCTAAACGTATCGTCGCCCGTGGTACCAACAAGCCCCGCATTTACAGCAACAAGATCGGTAAATCCGTGGAATTCAATTCCGTTGTTGCTGGCCGAATCGGAGTCTACCAAAAGCCATGCGAGCCCATCGGCGCCATTGACAGTACCACCGCTCGTGGCCGTGACATCGGCAACGCCGTCAATTGACATGGAGAGAACATTGACGGTAGTACTGTTGATCACAGACACCTCATTGTTACCAAGGTCCCCGCGCAAACTAGTCGCCGTGGCGGAATCCAAGCCACTAAAGGTGGCAGTACCCGTACGGGCCTCGCCGGCGTTACCGGTAAGCTGCAGATCGCCACTCAGGTTACTTGCATCCAGGTCTGCATTGGTTCCAACAAACGACTCGACGCCGCTAAATGCGATATCTTCATGCTGGATACTGCCGCCAGCATTCACGACATAATCTTGGCCCGCACGAGACTCAACTACATCACTACCGCTACCGGTATTCACCGTGGTCAGCCCAGTGACATCGATCCCCGCGACTTCGAGTGCACCAGCGCCAGCTAACACATAGGTATTGCCAGAATTACTACCGGCCAATACAGCAGTGCTTGCCTGATCAATATTGGAAAAAGTAACGCTACCCGCAACAACTTCACCGTCCATTCCGGATAGTGCGAGGCCATCCGCGAAGCCAGTAGCATTAACCAGGTCGACAGTGGTGGCTCCGTTTCCATCCACGGCATTGAGCCCGGTGAACGTCATTGCGCTGTAGCCAACGGAAAGATTGTCGGCATCACCGGTCAGAACAAAGGTGTCGTCACCCGTGGTCCCGGTAAGGCCGGCATTTTCGGCAACCAGGTTGGTGAATCCGTGGAAGGCAATCCCGTTATTCGTGGCCGTATCGTTATCGACCAACAGCCAGGCGAGCCCATCGGCGCCATTGACAGTACCGCCGTTGGTGACCGTGACATCGGCAACGCCGTTGATCGACATGGAGAGAACATCGACGGTATCGCTGTCGATCACCGCTACCGTGTTGCCATCGACATCCCCGAGCAGACTGCTCGCCGTGGCGGAATCCAAGCCACTAAAGGTGGCACTACCCGTGCTGACCTCGCCGGCGTTACCGGTAAGCTGCAGGTCTCCACCCAGGTTACTTGCATTCAGGTCTGCATTGGTGCCTGCAAACGACTCGACACCGCTGAATGCAATATCTTCATGTTGAATACTGCCGCCAGCGTTCAACACATAATCTTGGTTTGCGCGAGAGTTGACGATATCACCGCCGCTGCCGGCATTGACCGCAGCCAGTCCGGTAAAGCTGATACCGGCCACATCGAGCGCACCACTTCCGGCAAGCGCGTAAGTGTTCCCGGAGTCTGCGCCATTCAATGTGGTGGCACTCGCGCTGTCGATGCCGGTAAAGGCAATTTCATTTGTAGAGAGTGCACCATCACTGTCGCCGAGTGTCACTGCGGTAATCGCAGCGATGGAGTCCGCTGCTACGGTATCCGCGTTGACACTACTGATACCGGAGAATTGCAGGCTGCCAACATCCAGTGCATTGTCGCCGGTAATGGTAAAACTATGACCGTCACTGTGGCCGGTGAGGGTACCGTTGCCGCCAGACAGAATATTAATATCCTGAACGGCCATAGCGCCGTGATTCACGATGCTGGCGCTGTCAGTAAGCGCCCAGCTGGCACTCGCGGTACTGGCAAAGGTATCCGCACCGCCGCCACCGACCAGGCTGGTGACATCGGTGAAGACGAAACTAGCACTATCCAGAGTCAGGTTGCCCGAATTATCCAGTGTAAACTGCTCAACACCGCTGGTGCCTGTCAGTGTTGCGACTGCGGCATTGGTAATGTCAACGAAAGTCAGGGTGCCTGCGGTCAACTCGCCGGCCGTGTCGGATAAGGCAAGGCCATCTACATAGGCAGTCGCGGTCAGGCTATCTGTACCACCATTACCATCCACGCGCGTGAGCGCGCTAATCGTGGTTCCAGCAAAGTCGACACTGCCATCGACATTCAGGATAAAGCTTTCATTACCTGTCGTTCCGAGTAAATCAGCACCGTTCGCGTCCAGCGACGTTAATCCGGTAAAACTGATGCCTTCGCTTGTCAGGGTACTGGCATCTTGGATGGCCCAGTCACTACCACTGCCGACCATGGCATCCGTACCACCAAGGGCATCGACAGCGGTTACACCATCGAAAGTGACGTTTTCGTAAACCACGCCATCGCCGGTCAAGGCAAACGAGTCGTCACCGTCAGAACCATGGAGCGAAAAATCCGTCGCGACAATTCTACTCGCCCCCTGAATGCTGACGCTTTCAACCGCATTAACGACAGCACCATCCGAGCCGATGAAGGTTACCGGATCATCGGCGGGAATCTGGTCATCGATTTCGAAAAGCGCTACTCCCTGAATCTGGGTAACATCAATGCCATAAGTGCCATTAACCACTTCAACCATTATCGTATTGTCAGAGCTGATCTCACCCAGATCGGCAGTCACCAGATCCTGCGGTGCTACTCCTCCCGTATCACTCGTAACACCGAGCGAAAGTTCGAATTCTGTCACATCAACGCTGCCGGCATTAGTAAAACCGTCGACTGCCGACACGCTCAGAATACCTGCCGCATCACCACCAATAACATGGTTGGATTGTCCGTTGCTCTTTTGAGCAACCGATACTGACTGGCTGGCCTCAAGTATCAATTCAGAATTTGTGGTCCAGACAACATCATCATCGATAACAACACTGCCGTTCTCCGCATCCAGGATGAGCTCTGCGTTACTACCTAGAGCAGCCTCAACAACAGCGCCATCTATGTTATCTGCCGAATTATTTTCTACTGTGATAGCGGAGGCGCCAATTCTCCAGCCACCACCAGTAGTCTCCTGTCCAGCGGTGGCAACTGCAATATCTCCGTCCGCGATACCAAGCTGCCCGTCCACTCGCGTGCTAACAGAACCGCCGGAAAAACCGGTCCCATTGCCTATAGCACTAATACTCCCGCCCAGGTTCAAAGCATTGGTTGCCGAAACAAATACCCTACCGCCATCTTCGTTCAGCGTCGCGTCGGCAACCAGCTCACTGGACGCCCCGAGCGTAACAGTATCACCGGAAATACTGATATGATCCGACGATACAGCGCCTGTCGCCGACTCGAGACGACCGTCATTGAGAATACTGCCGCTTACGCCATCACTGGCTGATGACGCGGAAAGCTTGATAGTGCCACCCGCCACATCAATACCACTGGCGGTAATAGTACCGGTATTATTGACTGCATGGGTGAACAGATCATCGGCAACTCTTGCCTCTATGATTACATTTGCGCCTTGAAGAATTCCGTCATTGAGAACAGCAGCATCAAGCCCCAACTCTGACTCGAGCGCCTGAGATTCAACCGCCACAGAAACCAAGCCGTCCTGACCGATAGAAATACTCGCCTGGCCGGCTCCGATCATATTGATCGTCCCCCTTGTGGCGGTTATCGATCCGGTATATTCCGTATCGCCTATCGTATCTTTCAGATTGTGCACGCTATTTCCGATTAGCGTTACGCCCCCTGATTGAGCCGTTATGTTACCCAGGTTCGATACGGAGCCATTCTCCAACACAGTTCCATAATCAACATCGCTGGACTGTTGTAGAACACCATCGCCATCAACATAACTCACGGTACTGGCGAGACCAGAGACCGTTAACGCCGCTACATTTACAGTGGATGATTCAGAGAACATCACGCCGCGCGGATTTATAAGCACCACGTGTCCATCAGAAGACATTGTCCCGAGAATCGAGCTTTCTACATTCAGAACACGATTGATAACTAGATGAGAACTACTGAACTCGCCGTCACCCACTTGTGAAAAATCGAAATGGATACTCTCCCCATTACCAATATCAAAATTATCCCAGTCAATTTCGCCGTACCTAGTTGAAATAGTGACCTTCGTGTCATATGGATCGACGTTATCTTCGACCGTCACCGATTCCGTATGAGCAATAACATCCGCCGTACCTGAAGCGGCAAAAGCGCCCTGACCAGCATACAATCCCAGGCAGACGATTTTTATGGCATTGGAAAGAATATTCTTCTTGGTATTCATAATGTCATTCACTATGGTGCGGAAAGCCTCCGTACTCGACGGATAGCAGCTATCGATTGTTCACTGAAGAAAGTATGAGAAGTCGGCGTAGAGTCTTGGCCCATCGGCATCATCGCCAGTACCGTCAATGGACGACCTCGACATGGTCGGCCAGGCAAGCGAGAATTGACTCGCCCAATTTTCATTCCAACTGAATTTGACCAACACACCGGCACCGGATAAGCCTGCCCAGTCGTTTTTTACGAATGGTTCATAATTCTCGACCACGCCGTAGCCGCCATCAGCAATCAGCGCAACCTGCAACATATCGCTCAGCCGATTCCCGAAAACAATGGGATTGATCGCGTTGGGAAATCCTGGATACCACTCCATCGTCAAGAGACCGGCTTGGTCCGCAGAAAAATCACGCACATCGAAAGCCCGGACGCCGTTAGCGCCACCCAGGGAAAATTGCTCGAAGGCCGGCAACGCTGTCTCACTATACTGCCAGCGGCTTTTAAAAATTAGGCGGGATTGAACATCGGTAAATGGTGTGGGTAAAAACAGCAATGAGCTTGTTTCAGCTGCAAACTTAACAAAATCATTGCCGCGGGCGGGATCAACAAGGGTCTGAAACTCTCCGAACTGCGCTTTCGCATTGATTACATTCAGCATGGGCACACGTCCACCGGACAGTGTATCCATGTAAAATCCTGCCTCGGCACCAATTACATGTTCACCCTCATCCGGTAACGCAATAACGGCACTGATATCCGATTTCTTTTCTGTAGCGGCTATAGATCCGCTGAGATTAAAATCGCGCGAGCGACGGAATTTGTGGTCTACGGTTAAGGCATAACTTTCATTGACACCATTAATGTCCAACAAATTGATAAAGTTATTTGGATCTTCCGCATCATGGAGAACAAACTCATTGTAATCTGCGGAGACTTCCAGTCGCGTACGCGGGCCAAACAACGGCAAACTGTACTTGAACTGCCCCAGGTTAGAGCCGAACTCCGAGTCGAAACTACCACTGCCCACTGAGCGGAGATAACCTACGGTAAGTTCATCCCCGATACCGATGGGATTGAATACGTCGACAGAAGTGAATATCCGGTTGTCACCAGTAAATGTAGAGCCATGGTTATCCATGCGTGTTACAAGGCGCCAACCGCTCTCATCCCGCACTTTCAGGTTCAGGCGGGTTTCTCCGGGGTTGTCTCCCGCAGTAAAATAGCCGGTTACATTAAGCGCGGGAAGGTCATTCAATAGATAAAGGGATTCCTCGACATTTTTGTGATTTACCAGCGCACCTTTCTGACTAGAAAACGCTGCAGCAAGTTGCTCGCTGCCATAGCGCCGGTTATCGTGCACGGAAACCTGGCCCAGCACGCCCTCCTGGATACTGAACACCACCACGCCATCCTTAACCTCCTGTGCAGGAATCTGTACCTGCGCGAGAAACAGCCCCTGTTGGCGATAGAATCGCGTGAGCTCAGCGGCAATATCTTCCAAGTCACCGTACGTGAGACCGCGCTCTGCGTTCTGTCGCTCGACAACACTGACCAGACGGCGTAGTTCGCGTGGCCCGAGGTTTTGTGGTTCAAACCGAGCCCCGATCCCCTCGAGTAACAGCGCGAGTTCTTTTAGTTCATCTATGGTAAAGCCACCGGCCACCATTTGGTCCTCTTGCATGTATTTCACACGCAGAGCTTCTGCCTTTTCCTCTATTACCGAACGCTCGATACCATATTCCGGATACTCCTCCAAACGATGAAAGCGAAACGCCTTTACCGAAATACGCGGCCCCAGGTCGCGCCCAGACACCTCGGGGATATCAGCATCCAGGTTTGGATCACGTGCTTCGCGTGCCCGCCGCTCAAACTCCCTAGCCACATCCTCATCATTGACGTTAGGCACGTCCTGTTCAAAGGCCTGTTGCACGCGACTGCGAAATCCAGAATCGGATTGCTGCGCTTCAGCGGGCAATCCCGCGACCAACACACACGCAATTACGATGCAAAAAAAGTTCTTAACCAAACAAGACACTGATTCCCTCCACCTTCATTTGATACTGGCTCTACTTCCGCGGGATCCCACGCGGTCGCAATCCATGAGCCAAGTAGTCTGTCACTGGCGCTAGACCTTATTCACCTGATCTGTACGCACGCACCCTAACGAACTAAATCACGTACGAGTCGAAAACCAGTCAATCCATCTGCGGATCCATCATGGAATATCTTCGACGTTGCCAAGCAACGGCTCATTGGATCTTGCCGACTACCACCGGCCGCCAGAAGATTGTTGTCCACATCAAAGACCCATTCCTGAACATTACCTACCGCATTGACAATGCCGAATGGATTTGCACTACCTGATCGCGCGGCAACAAGTTCCACCCCTTTCTCAACTCCGCCATAGCGTAAGTAGCAGTTTCTGTCTGCGACTTCTGGCTGTCCGTTCGCGCTCGCCGCCGCAAACCACTCACGCTCACTGGGAAGACGGTACTCACGCCCAGTCTCCCCATTCAGCCAATGGATGTAGGCTTGGGCCTGTGCAAGACTCAAATTCCGAGCGGGTAAGGAGACATTCTCTTCTTCGGTAGAAGAGCAATCGCCAGTCACACGACAAAATTGCGAGACTTCACCAGTACTGACTTCATATTTACCGACCGCAAGCGGACGGCCCGCCCCCCCATTCACAACGACCATCTCGGGTCCTAGGCCACCCGACATAAGTGGATCTGAACAGGAATACCGATCTCCGCGGCCACCGCTGCCAGGGGCTAGATGGGCACAGTAGTCAATATCAAGATTAACCAGCAATGCATCTTGCGGGAGTAGGTTTCTAGCGCTATCCAGTAGGGGTTGTGTATTCGTGGGATTACGCAATGCCAGCTTACCAAAACAGCCCGCTAGCTCTTCACCAATGACTGGGCGCAGTAATTTTGCTTTCGTCGCATCAACTTGCTGCAGAGCACTGAGCGCGTAGCCGATCCGGTCTACGCTAATGTTGAAATCACACTTCAACATTGACTCAAGATCATCAATCACAAGATTGATTTTTTTCTGCTTTTCTTGCGCAACTCTCAACTGCTCTGCACGAGCCACCTCGCGCCTCATCCGCTCAGCTTCGCGCTCAGCCGCTATCCGCTCCTGCTCCAATCTCACCAGCAGGGCTTCCCTCTCCGTCTCAAGCTGACTGCGAATTTCTTCAGCGCCCGGAACCCCCTCATTCCACTGCACAGCACGTGACAGCATCCGCTCAGCGGGCTCGAGATTACCCAGGTTAAGCTGACCAGTGGCCGCAGCGATAAACAGGCCCGAGACACTACGCTTAGTCGATTCTGCAAAAGCTGCATCGGTAGGATTAAGTGCGGAATATTCCTGAAGCTCTATGCGTAGATCCCGCTCCCAGGCCTGATTTAGAACACTGAGCTCTAAAAGGCGACCGATGGTTTCTTTTTTATCAGCGATGCGGCGCTGAACTAATTCGTTTTGAAGCTTCTCTTCCAGCTCTGCCTTTACACGCCGCTGCTCTTCCGCATTTTCTTGTTCGAGATGTGTATATCCCATACCACCAGCAATTAGAGTTGCTGCAAACAAACTACCAAAAGCCCACTTCCAACCGGTTTTCCCAAAGAAACCTTGGACAAAACGCTCAACCGATTCCGTACGCTCCTGCCGACGCAGTGCAAGCGCCGAATCCAAAGCCCGCCATTGACGCCGACTAAGTGTTTTAATGCGCTTCGGTTTGAGCTTCTTCTCAAAAGCTTTATCGGCGGGAACCTTATCGTATGGATGGCGCCCACTAAAAAGTTCATAAGCCACACAACCGAGCGCGAAAACATCATCACTCGGCTGCGGCTCGCCACCCTTGAGCATCTCCAGACTTGCATACGCCGGAGTCAGCGCGCCCAGGGTTCCCGCGTCAAATACGGTTTTTTCTCCCGCCTTACTCGCAACACCACCTTCTGAAACAGCACGCGCAATGCCAAAATCAATAACCTTTGCACCCTTCTTCTCCGTGACAAAGATATTTCCAGGCTTAAAGTCCGAATGCACAATTCGATGAGAGTGTGCGTAAATCAAGGCGTTAGATACATCCTTAAGTAGCAATGCTGCCTTTTGTTTACCCACACCGACTCCAGCGCTTTTACGCAAGAGCTGATCGAGAGGAGCCCCTTCAAGGAACTCCATTGTCATGAATACACGGTCACCTTCCCTGTCGAAGTCATACACCGTAACAATATTCGGGTGTGCCAAGGTTTGAGACTTTCGCGCTTCACGCTGCAAGGAAATAAATGCATCAGGGTGCTGCTGAAAGTCTTCGTTCAGCAGCTTGATCGCCACATACGGGTCGCTGTCGCTCGCCTCAAGTTTGCGGCGATCAAGCGCTTTGTAGACCGCGCCCATACCACCGACTCCGAGCAACTTATCAAGCTCAAACCGGCCTTTGATTACTGTCTTGGTGACTGCGCCTTCGCGGGAACTAGAGGGCTCGAAATGGACCGCTTCATGTGGACGGGGTAAACCATCACTAATGGCCAATCCATCTACGACACGAGTGGCATCAAAACTTTTGGAGCCAGCACTTTCAACCAACGACGATGAGCTGGCTTGCACACTGGAAGATTGTCCCGGGATAGCCCTCTCAAGGCCGGGATTATGGTTCACTTGGGGATGATCATTGGCACCGGTATTGTCATTGCCAACGAATACAGTCACATCAGAATCACCACAAGCGGAAAAATTCTCTGCCGCCCTTTTTACTATGCGGGTCTTGTCATTCACAACCATCTCCCTGGCGCAAATTTACCGGCGCATCCAATCGCCGAGAAGGTACTAGTGAGCGTAAGGCTTCCAGAATTAAAACATTCGGTTACACACGACTTCGCTGACTGCCCCGTGAAAACATACTCGAAGGTCGCGGAGTATATCGAACGCCAACTTAGGCAACAATTAATTAGCGCCAATTCATACTAACCATTGGATTACATTTTCTTACAGCACTACTTTTTGAATATTTATTCTTCGAATTTATACTTTCGTACCATTTTTTCACCAAGAGAAATAGCTCTTGGTACAGTCGCTCCAAAATTGCGCCACAATGAGAAACGAATGAATGAACTGTCCGCACATATATTGATAATAATTCGTGCCAGAGTCATTTTTCTATTCAGTATTTAAATGCTTAACCAGGATTCTGGTTGTTTAGAATTAGTGCCAGAGTCGATTTAATAATTATAAAAATCAGTTTTTTTTCGCTATTTCGTCTGCTTAAATTCTTCTCGACCCCCAATATGGCACCCTGAACTTCCGCCGTCGCGGTGGCAAAGGATTAACCACCCACAGAAATCAAACAAAAGGATTTAGCATGGCTATCTACATGAACTTCAATAACAAAACCCCGGCCGGTAACGTCACCGCAAAAGGCTACGAAGACTGGATTGAAGTAGACAGTTTCAACTTTGGCGTAGGCCGTGGAATCACCATGGAAGCTGGTGCCGTGGCAAACCGCGAAGCTACCCGCCCAAGCCTCAGTGAAGTGACCGTTACCAAGCGTATTGATGCAGCATCCGGCGGCCTATTCAAAACCTCCGTTACCGGGGATGAAGGTGTAAAGGTCGAAATTCACGTTGTCCAAACTGGTGCAAATTCGGTTGAGAAGTTTGCAGTTTATTCACTTGAGGATGTACTCATTTCTTCATACAGCATTGCCGCGTCTGCCGGTGGTGCGCCCATGGAATCAATTTCCCTGAGTTTTGCCAAGATCGAGGCAGACCTCAATCACGCTGATAAAACCAACAAGAACCCGAAAAACATGCGTGTGGGTTACGATCTCACTACAGCCACACCGCTGTAAAACTCACGCATTGCGTGCTCGCCGGGCTTCGCAGACGACTCTGTGGGGCTCGGCTTTTCGCTATGTTAGATTTATATTTATTGGTTTTAGTAAATTTGTGCGCACTGCGTAGGACACGGAAATCCTGGACTTGATCCGAAGTCTGGAATCCAAAGGGATTTGGTACTCTCATGACTGGACTCAATCAAGATAAGCGAATGATTCGGACACAGTGTCCGATCGGAAAAGATATATTTATCGCAACGGCGATCTCAGGGGAAGAGCACATATCCTCACTCTACTGCTATCAATTGCGCTTACTTTCCGACAAGCATGACATCACCCAAAATATGATTGTTGGGAAGCCATTTTTTATATCAATACATAATGGCGATGCAGAAAAGCACATAGACGGATTTGTTACCAATTTTTCGATGCACGATGTGAACAGCGAAGGACTTCGTGAGTACACGGCAACAATTCAACCAGGGCTATGGTTTACCCATCTGGCCGGAAAAAATAGAATTTTCGAAAACAAATCGGTTATTACGATCATCGAGGAAGTACTAAAGGAATATTCAGGCGTTGTAAAATTTACTGAGAACCTCAGTTCAAACTACCTGAAGCGGGAATACTGCGTTCAGTTCAATGAAAGTGATTACCAGTTCATCACTCGGCTTATGGCGGAAGAAGGCATTGCATATTACTTCCTTCAGACCAGCAATAATCACGAAATGGTCATCTGTGATGATCATAAACACTTCTATGACTGCCGTGGAGACGCACTCGAGTACGACGGCGGCGGCACACAACCGAGCAAGTACTCGGTACATAGTTGGCGTAGAGAATTTAACTATCATGGGGGCGGTTTCGAATTTAAAGATTACAACGAATACACGCCATCCAAAGATAATGTGCAGAATATAAGTACCACTAGCAAGCTTAATAGCGTTGATACATATACCCAGAGTGCATATGGCCGCAATCATTTCGAGGGCAAGACTGATGGGACCCACCTATTTCAGGACAACCATCACAAGACAATAACCGAGCGGGCCGTGGAATCGTTAGAAGCAGGTTTTGATACCGCGCATGGGACCAGCGACTGCGGCGAGCTTGCTGCAGGAGGACGATTTGACCTGGCACACACGCTCAAAACCGAAAAAGGTACCTATTTAGTCACCTCGCTTAGATTAACCGCTTCTGACAGTAACAGCGATGAATCCACCTTTCACAACGCTTTCAAATGCATTCCCGACAAGGTAATGCCACGCCCCCAGTACCCAACTTCCCCACACAAAATTCTCTATCCACAGGTAGCGAAGGTTCAGGAAGTGAAGGCCACGGAAAGCTCTGGTTCAGAAGACAAATATACCCAGCTTAAAGTGCAGTTTCCCTGGAATTCCAAGCAGAATAGTTGCTGGATCCGCGTAATGCAGTCGTTCTCTGGTAAAAACTGGGGCGCGAGCTTTGTTCCTCGCGTCGACCAGGAAGTCGTTGTGAGTTACATAAATGGGAATCCAGACCGTCCATTGGTGACAGGCGCTGTATTTAACACAGACAATCCTGGACCCCAGTACACAGCAACCCAAAGTGGCTGGAAAACCCAGATTTCGGGTAGCAAATTCAATGAACTTCGCTTCGATGACAAGAAAAATAGCGAAGAAATCTACATGGAAGCCGGTAAGGATCACAACTATATGATCCACAATGACCAAACCGGAAAGATCGACAACAATCAGTCGCTAGAAATCAAGAAGAACCGTTCCGTTACCATTGCAGAGGGCAACGAAAGCATAACGCTTGCCAAGGGTAACCAGACGGTTGATATTAAGGGTAATCAATCGGTTACGCTTAAAAGTGGAAACCAGTCCCTCAGCGTCAAGACCGGGAAACAAACCATCGATGTGATGGGTGCAATCAAGATAACCTCAAATACGTCAATCGACCTGAAAGTCGGCGGCAATAGCATTTCAATCAAACAGACTGGTATCGAGATCAAAGGCGTAATGCTGTCGTGTAAGGGCGACGCTACTGCTGAGTTGAAAGCCAGTGGCATGCTTACTCTTAACGGTGGCATCACCAAGATTAACTGACGGATACCACAATGACAGATCTTGTGAAAGTTGAGGCAACGACCGCTGACGAGCTACTCGCGCATATAGAGATCAGTGAAGAGGGGCAACCGCATTTGGTGGGAGATACCGCCCCTGAGGTGAGTATTCTCCGCTTGATGGATGCATGCTGCTTTGGAGACGCGGTAAAGCTACTCGCAGCGGGTCTACCCAAACGTGAAGCTGTTTGGTGGGCGTGCTTAAGTGCCCGCGATATACACAGCCCTGAAACTGACGAAAACAATGTGAAGGCGCTAGTTGCAGCTGAAAACTGGGTAAAAAGCCCATCTGAAGAGCGCCGTTTGATCTGCAAACAGATGGGTGAAGTAACGAAGCATAAAAGCCCTGCAAGCTGGGCAGCTACAGCAGCATCTTGGTGTCACGGTAGCCTTGCGGGGCCGAATGATCCGGTAATTGAACCACCCTCGCACCTCTATGCACATGCGGTTGCCGGCAGTGTCTCACTCGCCGCGGTACTCAGCGACCCGGTGACACCCTCCGGCGCATTTAAGCGATATTTGCACCAGGGCCTTAACCTCGCACGTGGCGGCAGTGGTAAATCCGAGTAAGTTGTGATGTTCAACCAACTCTACACGCGGTAAATTTTACAACCAGCTATGTCATAAGAAGAGTAACTCATGGGTAAACCTGCCTCACGCATCACGGATATGCACGTGTGCCCAATGGTAACCGGTACAGTACCGCATGTCGGTGGCCCTATAGTGTCACCAGGTGGGCCAACTGTATTAATTGGAAATATTCCTGCAGCAACTGCCGGAAGTACCTGTACATGTGTCGGCCCGCCTGATTCCATCGTAATGGGCAGTACTACCGTATTGATTTCAAATAAGCCGGCCGCTCGAATGGGCGACAGTACCGCCCACGGTGGCAAAATAATTATCGGATACCCGACGGTTTTAGTTGGGGGCTAACCGCGGCCGGTATTCTATATCTCTACAACCAAGCCAGAAAATAGGCCGCGAAATTCGCGGCCTATTTTATAGCCAACTAGCCTAACCGGTAGGTAAAGCCACCATCCTCTCCCGCACCAATATGTACCGTCTGGATTTCCTCACCACGGGCCATTCGATTGAGACATTCGCTGGCCAACGACGGCAGTATCGACCGGTTGAGAATGATTTCAATATTCCGGGCACCAGTGTCTGCTTCCTGACAGCGTGCAACAATGTTAATTAGTACATCGGGTTCATAGGTAAACTCTGCGCCGTAGTGCTCTCTGACACGCTTGCTTATGCGGTGCATGTTGATTTTACAAATCTCAACCAGATCTTCATCATCGAGTGGGTAATAAGCAATGACATTGGTACGCCCGAGAAATGCCGGTTTAAATTTCTTCAATAGCTGCGGCCGAATATTATCAAGTAGTACCTCAGGTTCGGGTTTATCCTCCACCTGGTCAAAGATAGCTCGAATCGCATCTTCGCCCGCATTTGAAGTCATGATGATCACCGTATTCTTGAAATCGATATCCCTTCCTTCACCGTCTTTGATCGTGCCCTTATCAAACAGGTTATAGAAAATATCCTGTACGCCTGGATGCGCTTTCTCCATTTCATCCAGCAGTATCACGGAGTAGGGCTTACGCCGAGCAGCTTCGGTCAGCACACCCCCTTCGCCATAGCCCACATAGCCCGGAGGCGAACCGAGCAGCATTGATACCTTGTGCTCCTCCTTGAACTCCGACATGTTAATTGTTGTTATGTTCTGCTCGCCACCAAACAATGTGTCTGCCAAGGCAAGCGCCGTTTCCGTTTTACCTACACCGCTGGTACCACAAAACAAGAACACACCCACGGGCTTACGAGGATCGGTGAGGCCGGCACGGGACGTCTGAATTGCCTGAGCTACGGCTTCCAGAGCGTGCGGCTGACCGATCACTCGCTTATTGAGTAAACCGGCGAGGCCCTGAACGGCGAGGATTTCATCCGATACCATTTTGCCGACGGGAATACCGGTCCAATTGGCGACCACCGCAGCAATTGCTTGCTCATCCACAGTCGGTTGCATCAAAGGGGAATCACCCTGGATCTGCTGCAGCTCTTCATTCAAGCCCAGAAGTTGTTGTTTCAGGTCAACCAACTGTGACTTATCCTTGATACCTGCCCCCTCTGTAATGTCAGCCGATTCGGTATTTTGCGTAACGCTGAATAGCTCATCAATCTGGTCGCGCAAGTCGCGAATCTGATCGATGAGCGCGGTCTCCTGCTGATACTGCGCGCGAAGTTTCTCCAAACGAATTTCTGCATCTTCTTTTTCGGCTTGTAGCGTAACAAGCGTATCTTCGTGAGCGCCTGTAGCGGCATTCTCACGGCGCAGTTTCTCCATCGTCTGTGTGCGGCCAGCAATAATTCGCTGTACATCTTCGATGGGACCAGGCGTGGCCGACAGACTCAGTGCGACACGCGCACACGCAGTATCCAGGAGACTCACGGACTTATCCGGTAGCTGGCGACCGGGTATGTATCGGTGGGAAAGCTTTACGGAGGCGACGATGGCCTCATCGAGAACGCGCACACGATGATGTGATTCGAGGCTAGGGGATATTCCACGCATCATGTCGATTGCTTTTTCCTCATCCGGCTCTTCGACCTTGACGACCTGAAACCGGCGAGTCAGCGCTGGATCACGCTCGAAATATTTTTTGTATTCGGCCCAGGTTGTTGCGGCAATTGTCCGCAACTCGCCACGCGCGAGCGCAGGTTTAAGCAGATTGGCCGCGTCCCCCTGCCCTTCCTTGCCACCGGCACCAATCATGGTGTGGGCTTCATCAATAAATAAAATTATCGGGGTGGCTGATCCCCGCACTTCCTCGATAACAGACTTCAGGCGATTTTCGAACTCACCTTTGACGCTCGCTCCAGCCTGTAACAACCCCAAGTCGAGAGTACGCACCGTAACATCCCGCAAAGGTTCCGGAACATCACCGTTAGCAATGCGCAGGGCAAACCCTTCCACAACTGCTGTTTTCCCGACCCCCGCTTCTCCCGTGAGAATGGGGTTATTCTGCCGACGGCGAGTAAGAATATCGACGCACTGGCGAATCTCCTCGTCGCGCCCCAATACCGGATCAATCTCCCCGTTGCGCGCCCGTTCTGTCAGATTTACCGTGTATTTGTCCAACGCGGGAGCGTTACTGGCCACGACCGCTGCAGCCACTGAACCTTCGCTCGCTTCGCTGGACGTCAAGTGGTGTGATTCCGCCGTCTGTCCAAACATGACACGTGCGGTTTCGCGAATTGACTCCGGAGCAATAGTCCGTAAAACGGGCGTACTATCGAATATCTGCCGGCGAGAGGTCTCGTCCAACAACAAGGCCGCTAGCAAGTGACCAGAACTAACCAAACGATGGCCGAAATCAATTGAAGCCAGCATCCAGCAATTCTTGCCGGCTTCCACAATGCCGGGCGATAGCGCTGGTGGACGACTGCTACCCGCTTTGAATGCGGCAATAGACCTCGCAAGTTCCTTGGCAAAGTGAGACGGATTAATGTCATGCTTTTCTAGCAAGTGAAACAAGTCTGTATCAGACTTATCCAATAGCTTCAGTAGCCAATGCTCGATTTCCACGTTGTATTGGTTTTGTGCCAGGCAAATTCCTGCCGCGCCCTCCAGAGACTCCCGCATATGCGGTGTCATGGTTTCTACGAGGCGCTTGAGATCGATATTGATCATAGAAAAGATTCCCTTTTATATGCCGCACATCGAAACAAATTTCGATGGCTTCCATGTTGTAGTTGACGGGCATTTGGTCCGCTTGCTTATCCCAACTCGACTTATGCCGACGGTAATGCTTCATCTGGTGACATTTGATCCGCACTCAAACTGATATATACCTGGTCATCACATTTTTGCTCGCAAGACATATGTGTATTCCAACCGAGCAGGGGCTTCGTCGCGCCCTGGTGGCAAAGCTGTACCGGTTCAACTTGATCAGTAACTAGGGTCGCCGATATCTCAAAATCCATTTCCACACCAGCGCAAAGCTGTACAAATGCTTTCAAGGCTTCCAATTTGCGTCCACCCGGCGCCATAGACATGTGATCGTCGTAGCCCATCGGCTCAATAACCACGCGGAACTTGTTTTGTGCCTGGAAACAGTGAGTCCCAATAATGGTATCCATGCCCAGGCGGTTGTTCACTCCCTTTGGTTTTTCCGTGCAAGGGAGACGCGTCAATACATCTGTGGGCAGTTCATCCCACTGCCCCTGAAATTGATCGATGGAAACTGTAAGCCCGAAAAACTGCCTGATCATCTGTGCGAGACCAGTCGCAGAGCACTGTTGCCGGCCAAGGTGTCCCGCAAGCCCAAACACTGCATCATCCGGTACCGGCAATCGGTAACGGAGCTCACTGGTTCCCATTCCAGCAATGGAAGCAAGTACTTCTGTAAAGAGATCTGGCTCTTTTTCCAAGCGTAAATGTGATTGTTCATAGTTCACCGGCAGCTGATATTTTTGCCATGCGCGATATAGCAGAGAGATATGCCGATGATTAAATAGGTCTAGAAAATCCTTTAGCGCAGAATTTTTTTCCTTTAACTCCTGTTGTACAACTTCGGTCATGAAATATGGGAGAACACCCTGACTGCCGGCCAGTCCGGAGAATCCTACTTCCATTTCCCATCTATCGGTGCCGCCCTCACTCGTATCAGGGGTACAGTTATCTTCGGATTTCTGCAAGCTGAGTACATCTGCACTAACGAAAGCCAGTGAGGTTTGCGATTTAAACCGAACAAATTCGTTGCAAGGTTGGGTCGCGCTGCCAAGGCGGCTATTCGCATAGGGCGAACTGTCTCCAGGAGTGAGTATGCTGGACTCCAGTAGACGTACCGCCTGAAAGAATTCAAACTGGTACGGTGATGCCTGGAGTTGTGCGATTACACTAGCGCTTTGTCGCCTGCCCGTGGTGGCCATCGCTTCAGCTCTCCATCTCGGCCGCTCAACTTTGCGATCAACCGGGTAAATGAATTAATCGAACAGTACATTCCCAGAAAACGCTCTATCACGCTTGCGAATAACAGTGCACTTGTGCCCTTGATCATCATCGAATCCAACACAACAGTAACTTCCGTTCCTCGGCAAAGTACTACACTGCCATCGATCTGGATCGGCGCAGTGATCGGGCGCGTCTCAAGCTTGAGCAATGCCTCAATGAGGTTCCGGGTGCTTCCGGAATTACGAAAGTCGTATAAACGCAAGATTTCCTTAAAGGCTTCCGTTCCACCTTCACCACTGAGAGAGAGGTGATTCAAATTGAGATGGGAAACCAGGCGCCAGTAACCACGGGCGCGGCGGGGAGGACGTAGCGTTTCTGTAGGTGGAACCACACAGCAAATACGCTGCGCGGGAGCATCGCCGTCAACAATCGATAGATACGGCTGTGCATTACCGGTAGGCAGTTTCTTTGGCAAGTTGCGATTACTACAAGTAAGTTTGAGATCCAGTGTCTGACCTGTCGCCTCGAGCGGCTGGAAACCTAGGTCCACCAGGCTGATATCTACTTCCGATGCCTGTTCATTACCGTGCTCGCCTTCCGTTATCTCGCGACGACGGGCGTACCAGAATGCATTCTGCATACTACCTGATTGGCTATGCTGTAAACCGTAGAAGGGACGATAGCGTGTCGTGTTACCGCCCGTGTCTGTGCCATTTACCTGGTCGACTGAATAGACCTCAAGCCCATCGCCGCGGCGAACATCCGGTACCACGTGATACTGGTATTGGCGATAGTCCACAGGAATTGGGTCCGCACTCTGGGAGAACAGGTTGACCACCGGTGTACATCCGAGTGCAAACATATCCGGGTTTATCTGCTTTTCAAGCTCTTCATGAGTTTCTGAGAGATAGAAATACAGATTCAACGTGTCGCCATAGCGGGCATCTACGGCCTCCTCAATCTCGGCGATATCGATAAACTGAAACTTTTCGGGAAAGGAGAAATATTCAGTCAACAACCGATAACCCAAGAATGCGGTATCCGGATAGGGAAGTATGCCCTCATTGCTGCCAAGCCCGACTTGTTGAACGCACTCCGGATCCAAAACAACCGGCGCCGAGTCACCTTCACTGGTTGCAACAACCACTTTTACGCACTTGGTCAGCAAAAGGTCATAGAGCTCACAAATATGGCTTGGTAAACCTCGCAGATAAAATCGCAATTTGTTCAGGGAAAGATCGGAAAAGTTCACCTCACTGCTAAGAGTCTTGAGGGACAGCTTTAGAACCCCATTGGCGCCTTGAATATCATTGCATGCAGGTGCGATAAATGGCCGTGCCATCAGGCTAGCAGACTCTACTTTGAATGGAGCAACATCGACGGGATAGCAGCTGCGAAAACGACACGTCTGACCCTGGAAGCTTTGTGACTCGAGCATAAGATTTGATTCAAGTCGAACAACCCCATCCAGGTCCACTTCAGGCTCAAATTGCACAATCGCACAAGCAGGTATTGGCCGCAGGTAGTGTGGATATAGGGTTTCCAAAATCGCGTCGGTGAGTTCAGGAAAGTCATCGCTTAACTTCTGCTGTACCCGGGCATTCATATACGCGAAGCCAGACAACAGTCGACCAACTAGCGGGTCATCTACGGTTTCCGCATCAAGCTGCAGGCGGGACGCGGCAGCTGGGTGCAAGCGCGCGAATTCGCCCGCGCTCTGCTGTACGAAGGCCAACTCGCGCTCATAAAGATCAATCAGTTTTTCACTCATTATAGAATCTCCGAAACATCTACGAGTTGAGTGACTGGATTAAGCGTTGAGTCAAAAACAATGACTTCGGACGCTGGGTTTACATGCAGAACAGCTTCTACACGGAAGCGTATGCTGGGGTCCTCTACATCAACCTTTTCTTGCGTGGATACTTTTACTGAGCGTATTCGTGGCTCAAATTCAAGAATCGTTTGTTCAATATCACGACAGAATCGAATGCGGCTATCCGCCGATGTCAGGTTGATGGTAGACAGGTCCGGGAGGCCAAAATTGATATTTGAGCCCTCCAGGTTTTGATGTGCCTCAGGCGGGGAGATACAGCGATAGCGTGTGTTAAACAGGTATTCGAGATCACGCCTTACACCTTCTCGCAACTGTCGCAAGACCTGATGCGGACGCTGCAAGTCAATCTGGCCAGATGACTCCAAAAGCCGATCTAGCAACGGTGCGATAAGTCGCTTTTCCCGGGCCATTAGTTCGTTGCCCCTACACCAATTTGTGATAATGCCGTAGTGAGCTTTAGTTCCGACACCAGGTGGTCTACTGTGTAGTGCGTTTTCAGGTGGATAACACTCTGGTAACTCCCCACTTTGCCCGGTTCATCGACAACTCTTACTCGGGCTTCCCGCAGTGGGTATCGTGCAAGCATTTCCCAGGAGAGGTCTTCACGGCCTGTGGTATAGCGATCCATCCAGTGCTGTAACTGGCGCTCGCAGTCGGCCGCATTGATATAGGCTCCAACTTTGTCTCGAATCATCACTTTTATGTAGTGCGCAAAGCGGGATGCACACAGTATCTGTTGTAGCATGCCGCTAATTCGAGCATTCGCCTGAGCAGCCTTTGAGCGGTACTGTTTTATTTTCTGTAGCGAAGGGACACTGTTAAAGGCACTGTACGGGGTATCGTAGCAATGACTAAGGCTAATAAAGCCAAGATCGCTGAGTTCTCGCTCCACAAAATCGGTAATTAGAATGGAGGTCGACATCCTCTTAAACTGTGGAGTGCTATCTATGTGATACCCCAGCGCCGGTAGCTGGGTAACCAGGCCGCCGCCTAGGTGATCCCTCGCCACCCCGCGAATATGAGAAAACCAACCCACTTCGTCGAATTCGCGCATCAGGACTGTTCCAAGCGCAAATACGCTGTTTCCCCACAGGTACTTACCGCCATCGGAGCCTGTAACCTGCTCCTGAAATCGCAGCCCTTTGTACCCGGTAAAGCCCTTTGTGTACGGCTCTCGCATCAGTACTTGCGGTAAGGTAATTCCGATAAACCGGCTATCTTCAAGCTCGCGTAAGCTATTCCAACGGATATAGTGTTTTTCGCGGAAAATTTCACTGTAGTCCATCGGCTTGGCGAGATCGTTGTAGTGATCCACACCAAAGAGTTGGGGCGCCGCACTACAGACGAAAGGCGCAAATGCGGCCGCTGCTGTATGCGCTATCCCTTTTAGGGTAAAGACATCGTCGTAGGGGTGCCCCTCATATGGTCGGTGGGAAATGTAGTAATCACCAAGAAGTAGACCGTAGGGCTCACCACCAGGTGTTCCAAATTCTTCGTTATAAATGAGATGAAAAAAACCAGACTGATCAAAATCAGGTGCGCGCTCTATATCACGCGCCAGATCACGCCAACTCAAGTCGAGGAGCTTTGTTTTGATATTTTGAGCACTAGGTGCCTCCTGGACCAGAAGATACAGTCCGCGCCAGCTCGCCTCTAGACGCTGAAACTTTGGAGTATGGAGAATTTTGTTAAGCTGCTCGCTGACTAATGTATCTAGCTCAACAACCAAACCGCTTATCCACTGACGAGCGCAGGCGCCATAAGTTGTGTCGCAATCGTTCTTGGCTCTGACCAGAGATTCAAAAGCACGTAAATCATCGGGCTCTTCTAGAAATGCCCGCAGCCAATTTGCGCAGGATATATCGTTATTCGATACATCACTGTCACAATATGAACTGTTAGAAACGGCAGGCAAGATAGAACTCCCAAAGTCCTTGGATCAAAAATGGCATTGAGCGCAAGCTCGGAGAAGAGTGATTGGGGCCGTTACCGGCCCCGTAATCGTTAACCCGCAGACGGAATATTGGCAACCATGCGCATGGAGGTCGTGAGTTCTTCCATTTGCAGCCACGGCTTAAGGTAGGCCACCGCACTGTAGCAGCCAGGCTGTCCAGGAATCTCCTTCACCTCGACACGGGCTTCTGCGAGCGGATACTTGGCCTTCATTTCCGCGCTCGCTTCAGGGTTCGAATTGGTGTATTGCGAAATCCACTTGTTTAGCCAGCGTTCGCAATCACCGGCCTCCATAAAGGAGCCCACTTTATCCCGTGCCATCACCTTGAGATAATGCGCAATACGGGAGGTCGCCATCAGATAGGGCAATCGCGCTGAGATAGATGCATTGGCAGTCGCATCAGGATTATCAAATGCCTTAGGTTTCTGCGCACTTTGGGAACCAAAGAACACAGAGTAATCGGTGTTCTTATAGTGACACAGGGGCAAAAAGCCCTGTGCACTGAGTTCTGCTTCACGGCGGTCAGTAATCCCTATCTCAGTGGGACACTTCTGATCGAGGTCACCGTCATCACTTTTGAAGACGTGGGTGGGGAGGCCTTCCACTTTACCGCCGCCTTCAGCACCACGAATGGCTGTGCACCAGGAGTTTTCAGCAAATGCCTGAGTCATGGTTGTGCCCATGACGTAGGAGGCATTCATCCAGCAGTACTGATCGTGCTCCGCGGGCTTGGAAACGCCAGACTCATCGACTTCAAACTCTTCAAAATTGAATGACTCCACTGGCTTGGTATTCGCACCATAGGGAGTCCGCGCAAGCGTACGCGGCATAACCAATGTCACGAAGCGAGAATCGTCACTGTCGCGGAAGCTACGCCACTTGATGTATTCGCCAGATTCGAAGATACCACCGAGGTCACGGGGCTTGGAAAGTTCGGTAAAATCATTGAAGCCGAACATGCCAGCACCGGCAGCGGAGATAAACGGACAGAATCCCGCTGCAGCGACGTTCGACATCTTACTGAGCAGCTCGATATCTTCCGGATGACTGGTGAATTCGAAATCACCAATCATGCATCCAAAAGGCTCACCACCTGCGGTACCAAACTCCTCTTCATAAATCTTCTTGAAGGTCTGGCTCTGATCAAACTCCACCGCCTTGTCCAGGTCGCGGAACAACTCGCGCTTGGAGAGGTTCATCATGCGAATTTTAAGTGTCGCACCAGTTTCCGAATTCATAACCAGGTGGTTTAGTCCACGCCAGGATCCCTCCAATTTCTGGAACTTTTCGTCGTGCAAAATTGCCGACAGTTGACGCGACATTGCCTGGTCGATTGCCTCGACAGCCTTGTTTATGGTTTGGGTCAAGTTACGATCCCAAGTCAACGTACCCTGCAGCGCCTGGGTGGTCAGGTTGGCAATCAAATCCTGCGCCTCATCGGGCTGGGTCTGCTTGGTCGCGCTGATTGCTTGTTCAAGCAGGTTAACCGACTGCTCTTCTGCTTCCTGTTCCGCTACATTTTCAACTTCGGTACTCATTACGCGTCCTCTCCCTTATCTTCACCAAGCCCTAACTGTTCCGAAATTGCACTTACATTTTCCGTGCTCTTGAGAATATCCTCGAGCACCTTCTCCAATTCTTCGGAGCGGTCAGCCTTGCTCAATAGATCGCGCAATTTACTGCGAGCTTCAAGAAGTTGCTTCAGCGGCTCTACCTGATCAACAATTTGTTCGGGAGTGAAATCATCCATGTGATTGAAATCAAGATCCACGGCCATCTTGCTACCGTCATCGGCAAGCGTATTTTCCACTTGTAAATTGAGCTTTGGATTGACCTTGGCCATCACATCATTGAAGTTGTCGCGGTCGATCTGAACAAATTTTCGCTCTTTCAATGGACGTCGATTTTCGGTGTTGTCACCGGAGTAATCCCCCATCACTCCTGTCACGAAAGGCAGCTCTTTTTTTACCTCCGCACCATTCGTTTCCACGTCATAAGTGATATGTACCCGCGGCTTACGCACACGCTTCAGTTTGTTATGAATACTCTCGGACATCGGGCTCTCCTTTCCTCAATTCGGGGATGGTGATGATTTTCTTGGGTTTACCAACTGGGTTCGGCGGACGAGGTGGACGGTGTTTCCGGCTGATCCGACCAGCCTCCGTCACTGTCTTCGGATATTGGCGCAGCCGATAACTCGGCTGCCTGGGAGGGACTAGATGCATTTACCTTCGGGGCAGCTACATACCGCTGACTGTCGCTCCCATCCAGAAGAACACCTGTCAACTGCGAATAAATTGCTCGGGCTTGGTCGTCGGGCAACAATTCCGTCATTAGTTCTGCAACCGTCATTCGGCCCCAGCTGATTAACCTCTCAAGACCTGGCGCCAACGGTGTATGGGGCTCATAAGTGCGGAAATAACGCGCTGCTTTTTCCAGCAACACCAAAGCCTCTTCACGTGAAGTGATAGCACCGCTGGGCACAGATACTTGCTGCATCATTGCGGCGACTTGCTGCATTCCTGGCTCTTGCACGTCGTCACCTCCCGAGGTTTCTGCCACCTCAGGGTCCGAACTCAGCGACTCAAGCTGCAAACTATAAATAAATCGAGTTGTGCGTAAGACTTCGTCCAGGAGACTGGTTATATTCGAGAAAGGTGGTGCATCATGTCCACAGCGCTCTCGCAACGCCTCATTGATTTTCTTATAGGTTGAGAGGGCCTCCTCAAGAGTGCCCACCAGATCGTCTGCCCATTGCGGAGCGGCGCTATTTGAACACTGTTCAAACTCGCCGATATCGTAGCCTAAGGTTTCTATCCGGGCAGATTTTCCATCTGGATCTGCAATCTTGTCTGCGTCCCGGGCCTGTTGGTATTGGAAGAATGAAAATCCACCATAATCCCCATGAGGCGTAATTTCTGCGCTTCTAATCGGCAAAAGCAAGGTGCCGTCCGCGCCATCGCCATTTAGACCAGTAAGCGGGGCGACTTTGGTTTCCATGCCATCTTCGTCTGGCTCTGGATACAGGCCTTCCCAGAATTTCTCAATCAGGCCATTGATCAATAAAATTCCATCGCGCAAGCCAGCAAAGCCGTGGAGGCGAATTAGTGCCTCTGTATACCAGCTTGCCACTTCTAGATCTTTGCTTTTTTCACGCAGGATCTTTTCGGCGGTTGCCGCAACATCACGCCAGGGTGCAAGCAAATCGATATCGCTTTCATCAAACATGGCCGAGCGCTCGGCGGCACGGGCATTATTGCGCGCGTCTTTGATTGTGTAATAGTCAGATGTAGGAGATCGATCGTTACGGATATCCTCCCCTTGAGCACTGTCTCCCGCTACATCGTGTAGTAGGGCATCAACATCAACCACGCTGGCAAAGGCCATAGAAATTCCTTTTCTAGTCTTTATCGCTGCATCTCTGCAAAGCAGCGCACTATCGATTATTGACAGGTCAGGCCCGCATACGGCGCCTATGTTGCAACACGGTCTGCGATGTAGGCCGCGACATAGGCCGCGACATAGGCCGCGACATAGGCCGCAGATTTACATCGCGCGGGGCTTGCGTATTGATGACATCCAGGCTTGAGACAACGCCAAGGAGCCGTTCGCGATTTCTATCGAAGTCCTCGGATTCACTCCAAGCAACCTGCGTAAATACTCGCCCGCCTTCACTACTGCAGGCGACCAGGTACCTAACTCTGACCTGGTCAATTTCAGCGGTCAGTTCCCCAACAAACCCGTTGAAACCCGCCCGTCGTAGCGATGTGACCGCGCGCCTGATTTCTCCGCAATGAACTTGATCAACACACTGCATTAACTGACGGCAGCAGTAATTTTCCAATGCGGCAGATGAATCAATACTCTGTACCGGCTGCGATAAAACCACATGGAATATATTTTCATTCAAGTTGCCTACCTGAATCACCGCCCGTCGGTTTAGACCACATAGACGTTGCCACGGGGAAGGAACCTTCAGGCTACAGCTGCCGTCACTTGCTGCTATCTGACTTGTTTCGTTTTTTAATACCTTCGTTGAATCGGTGTACTGCGGTGTCTTATCTTCTGAATTTCCGCATGTCGATCCGCTGGATGACTGAATAACTTCTGCACTCCAACCCGCACCTCTAAATAGCTTCACAAGGCGATCTGCTTCAGCTTTCATTCCAAAGCGCTTCACCGTCGGATTGTGGGCGGAGAGCAAGCGATTAATGTCGTCGAATTTGAGGCCGAGCATTTTCGACAGGCGCGAGATACCCTCTCGTCGGCTTATGCCGTCACAAAGATTCCCGGTAAATACGACACGAAAACCTCTCACAGACATTTTTTTCCCTAAAAATATAACCCCACCATCCATTGGGGGTTAGATGACAACACAACTGGCGCACTTCGAATAAACCAACATTCCAATTTCGCCGTATATAATAGGTACATTTGTACCGATTAATCTTCGCGTAGATACAACATTTTATCGAAATAAACTGATCAAAAAAGATCTCTTACATCACTAATACTTGCAATTCATTATTTTTATTGGCACGGGCATACCAACTAAGTTAAAAATGAAGCGAGTTTTTTGACAAAAAAAACCAAGCAGTACGGCGATCAATTAAAATTTGTGTCGTCAGGTAGGCTCACCCAATCCACTACCAGCTGCGATGGCCTGCTCCCAGCATGGCACAATAGACCGATGGATCTGGCAAAGAACTACACAGCATAGTAGTCGGCGGGAGAAATTGGGAACCTGAACACCACCATAGACTGTGGCTGCCCGCATTACCGTTAAGCATTTTTTCAACCAAGAACGGATAACTGTGTTCTATTTCCTTAGCACCATTAACGGTTATGAGTCCGCCCTGACAGCTACCGGAAATCTCAGCAGCACCGGCAGCCGTTGCGGCGGGAAATTTTCCTAGAACTTGGTCCACCAGAAGCGTGTTCTGTAGCGATTCGATCGCAAGATCGGATAGTTCCTCGTACCATTTTTTTTGGTTCGCCATTATGGAAAATATATTCACGTCTTCCGGTTGCGATGCGGCAAAGGTGAGTGGGTAATAGCGCCCTACACTATCCACGCTCGGTACAAGAACACCTGCCCAGCCCTGCTCATCCAAAACCCCTGGTGAAAATGCGAAGCGCCAGATCGGGCTGGTCAGGTAATAATCCAACCACCCCTCACCAATCATTTCTCTCGCCCCGTGCACCGCTCGTTGGAGCCACTCATCCCAGGGTGTAAGGAAGCTACCCGGAAAATTTCGCTGAACAAAATCCCCATGTGCGGGCAGCTTTCCAAATATACCGTTGTTGTACATCAGCATTTACCCGCTCGCTATAAGACTTGCGGACAGCGGTATGCTGCCAACAGGTTCCAATCGAACGGGTTATAAGCGCTGGAAGAACGAACGCGAAACTGCGCGGAACGGCCCTCTTCGCGGAATGTAAGTAGATATTCGTTATTACTGCGCCCACGCTGCATTTCCGTATTACCTAGTAAGCGATACCAGGCCCAATCACCTTCAAAATGCTGGCGATGCACCGTCTGGTTAAGGTCTTCGAAAATGATGCGCGCTCGATTGGACTGACCGCCGCGCCAATCTAGATTACTTGTGGTACGGGGGCCATGGGAATATGGCACACGCTGATTTCCCAGCTCGAGCGTGAACAACCGTACACCAGAATCTAGCTTTGTGGGTTCTATACGGAAGCCATAACCAGCTTCTTCTCCTTGCGCAAAGAGCGTCTTACGGATGATTTCGGCCCGCTGCAATTGCGTCAGTGAGCTTGATGAAATTCCAAGACTGCGTCCTTCCAACGATCGAGGCTTCCAGCTACGCGTATCGATGAATGGCTTCAAATATTCGTTTACAAACTGCTGCTCCACTCCTCCGGGCTTGAAGTATTCATTGAATAGCATTACCGGAGTTTCCAGCTCGCTACGGCTCTGTAGTGGGAATCGGTTAGCCAGGCTCCGGCTGTAGACGCTATATACTTGTTCTCGCCAGGCTCTATCCACATGGCCTTTTGCTTTCGCCATAACCAATGCCCAACTGTTGTCCGCGACCTGCTTCAACCAGTTGTCGAAAGGTGCAGGAGCCTTGCTGGCCTTGATATGCAGCTGCTTGATCGCATCACTAGCGCCCGAAAATCGTGCCTTGGCTTTATTGAACGCAGCTTCGCTCGCATCAACACCGCCATCGATTTCCGTAAGGTAGTCATGCACCTGCGCTATAGCTATAAGATATTCCTGTACGCGTGCGGGCCGCCCCTTCTCGCTCTTGGTCAAGCGATGTAACTCTTCGAAACGAACGTCAACGAGGTTTGGCGAGTACTGGTCTGTAAGCGCGTTTGCAGCGCCCGCCACAGCGGCTGCTCCCAAGCGTCGCGTGGTACTTGAAACTGGTAAGGGAACACCATTCGCATCCAGCGGTACTGCAGGGCGAGCGGTCAATTGGGTGTTGTCTGACGTAATTTCAGCGATAGCAAGTAATGGGGAATAGACCGGGTCTGCCAATTTCGATAGCACCGCGAGCGCATCCGTCGTTGAGCTAAAACGGGTCAGCGAAAAACCGTCGAGAAAATCCCGCCAACGCTGATGATACTCCGCAAGATATATACGCTTAACTTCGTCACCAAGCTTCTCTCTATCGGCCTCGCTGAAGTCTTCACCATCAACGCCACTTCCATAAATCCAGCGCTCTTGCGCGAGTTGCTGCAGTAGTTCTGAGTCTGCTCCGAAATCGAGTTCCTTGTATCCTGCTTTGGTGTACAGGTACGGAATCTGAAAGCGCGCACTGGTTGCGTCGATACCGAAAAGCTGTTGCGTATCGCCACCTACATCACTATACAAATCAATATAGGTCTGGCCAATTTCACTGCGCTGTAGTTGTCCATAGAGACGCTGAGGCACTGGTATGCGACGCAATTGTTGACGTGCACCGGCAACTACCTGGTCATCTGGCATACGACCTGCAGGCATAGCACCGGTCAGGAGACGGCGTAAATGTCCGCGCAATGACTCCTGCTTTATCGCCTGTCCGCTCAGTTGTTTTGTCCACACCTCCGCAAAATATGTCTGTAGCACATCGAGATCTCGCTTTTCATCGTCGAAGAGCATGAGATAGGTTTTTAGGGTTGGGACCAAAGCTGGGTCAGCACTTCCCATTTGCACAAGATCGCGCTCAATTGTCGTTTGTAGCGCTGGTAGGAATAGCGAGTTCAATTGCTCTCGATACAGCGCATCCGCCGCCCGATCTACTCGATCATCATAGAGGCCCAGATTATTTAACCAAGGATGCTCTTCTTTCTGGTAAACCTGTGCTGCAGTGTACAAATGATCCAGCTGCGGTAGGGTCACTATCGGCGAGACGGGTCGCCCAAGTGATTCTGACTGGAGCTTTTCAAAGTCTTGAATGTTGTCCGCGACTTCTCCCATGTACAGTTTGTTCTGGGCAAGGCTTCCCGTCCATAAGAACATTGCGCCGACAAAAACCGCAGCTGAAGCGGCATATACAGCGCTGCGTAACCAACGGGTCACGCGTTCTAGATTTCGATTTACTCCGACCAACTCAGCCTCAGGAAATACCACGTCTTTTAACAGTCGGTTCAGAAAGTAACTTTTTCCGGCCCCCTGGAATTTCGGAGCGACCTCCCGCTCTAGATTGAAGTCCGCGCTCACCGACGCCATCATGCGATCGATCGGACTACCCTCTTGCGTACCACTGCTAAAATAGACGCCTCGCAGCAATGGCACAGTATCGTAGCGATTCGAACTAAATGCCTGACGCAGGAAATCGGAAAGAACGTTTTGTAGGCTCTCCATTCGCGCCGGAAAACCTTGCAGCAAAGCGCGTTTCTCGATATTTCGCTCTTGGTTAACTCGCCACAGAACACGTTGGTTAAGGCGGCCGATCAACGATCTGAACTCGCCAGCGAATTCATCCAATGGGGCTCCATCACCAGGGCTACTTTCTTCGGGAAAGCTGATTCCCCAGACCTGCCCGCGCTCGGCTTGCGAAAGGTTATCAAAAAACTCACAGAACCCTGCAACAAGGTCGCACTTGGTGAAAGTGAGGTAAATCGGAAAACGAATACCCAGCTGTTGCTGCAGTTCGTTCACCCGTGCGCGGATAGTTTTCGCCTGATGCATACGCTGTTCGGTCGACTGCACCATCAAGTCTTGCAGGCTGATGGCCACAAGCACACCATTGATGGGACGACGGCGGCGGTATTTCTGTAGCAATGAGAGAAACGCCTTCCAGGCACTATTATCATGCACGCGGTGGCTATCTTGTGTCGTGTACCGACCTGCCGTATCAATCATTACCGCATCATTGGTAAACCACCAATCACAGTTTCGTGTACCTCCCACGCCACCGAGCGCCTCTTTCCCATGACTCTTCTCCAACGGAAATTCCAAGCCAGAGTTAGCAAGTGCAGTAGTTTTTCCCGACCCAGGAGGACCGATAATGATGTACCAGGGTAACTGGTAAAGTGAGACCTGCCCTCGCTCTGAGTGAAAACGGGCTTTGCGCAACACTTTCATCGCGTCGCGAAAACGGTCCGATAATGCATGTAGTTCTTCCTCACTACGTGCCTGATCGGGATCTTTGGCCGGATCTTCTCTTGAAGATTCAATACTCTCAATCAGCGCTTGGTTCTGTCGACGCTCAACGAGCCATTGCGCTAAGTTCCACACAAACCAAATGGTAAACAAAAATACAATGATCACCAGGCGCGGCCCCTTGGATAGGGTTGCGTTATCACTACCGAACTTGATGTACCCTGCACCGAACCAGATCAACAGTGAAAGTGCGCTCAGCCCAATCAGGCCGAGCACCCATTTATTTGAAAAGAAATTGGCCAGACGTTTCATTGTGCTTTCCAGCCCCTACTGTTGCTCTATGTTCTGATATGGCTTGCGCTCCGCGGATCTTGTGTTATCCGCTGTTAACGCCTGAATTTTTGCGGCAACGGGGGTTGCACTTTGGTATAGCCACCAACGGTAGCCGCTAAACGTTGCCACTAGCACGCCGAATACGACACTGGCGACAACCCACAGGGGCACGTATTGAATTAAACGTGTCTTTCTTTGGACACAGCCTTGCCAGCGCGGTGACAGATCGCGGTCCATCGGTGGTCTGTGACTTTCGATTGTGCGATAAAGGTTGTCACGAATTTGTTCCAGCTGCTCATAACCACGCGAGGCCAAGCGATACTTTCCCTGGAATCCGAGGCTCAGGCACAAGTAGAACAATTCCAGTAGTTCAATATGTGATCCTGGTGTTTCCAAGGTACGCTGTAAAATAAGAAAACATTTTTCACCACCGAACGTCTCTTTGTGGAACAAACTCAATAGCGAATGCTGGCTCCAGCCACTCGCACTACCCCATGGAGTAGATAGCACCACTTCATCGACAACAGTGCACAAGAGGTAACGCGCTGTCAGCACCGTTTCCTGTGGCAATGACAACTGCTTTGCGTTGCGCTCAAAGGATTGGATCTCCCGAGTGAGGCGTTTGTGGAGGTCCGGGACGTTGCTGTGGTTCATGGTGGTGCGCAATTTGATGATCGCACCCAGTAACTTCGATGCTGCTGATATCAGCGGGTTCAAGCTGTTGCGAATATGCAAGTCTGCAGATTGCTCGCCGGCCGTAAAGTTCTGCGCGCGTAGCTGAGCGCCCTGTGCCGGTGCGGCGCCTGGTGTTGGGACCATGACGGTGCGATCTGCTGCACCGGGTGCGGAATAGGTGTCATTACTCATCTCAGTTGTTCCTTATGGCCCAAAGCTCCATAGCCAATCCGGGAAACTCTGCCCCGAGATGAACAGCAAAGCCACCGGAGCGCTGCATGGCCTGCCAGAGCTCTCCGGTACGCTCCAACTCGAAGTAGGTGAAACCAGCGTGGTATGGAATCTGACGTGGTGCAACCGGCAGTGGGCGCACACTGAGTCCCGGCAACTGTGCAGAGATCAATTCGCGAATAGCCTCAACCGGTGCAACCTTTGCTTGCCCTGGGAAGCGGCTGCGCAATAAGTCCCCCGGCATATCGGCTTTTGCGGCGAGGACAAAGCTCGCTGTTTTTACTAGCGATGGGTCCGTAATCGGCGCAACGTAGATTCCGAACTTGCGCTCGACCAGATCCATCGGGATTGCTGTCTGCTCCAGTACCGTTGACAACGACTGGCGCAACGCCGAATACAGCCCGGAAAAACTTTGCTGCAAGTTTTCATGCATGTAATGCGGGATTTCGGGTGGGCGCTTGTTAGCAGTTGTAAATGTGGAAAGCTCACCCGCTAGCTGTAACAATTCGATAAACAAGGTGTGCGGATGCAGCCGCGGTTGAGCGGTGATCTGTTTGAGCATTGGCTCAAATCGGTTGACAACCTGCAGTAATAGATAGTCAGCGATTTCAGCAGATCCACTGCGGCCGCTATCACTCAGGCGATGGCCAAGGGCGCTACCTCGATGGTCGAGCAAGCCCTTTACTTCCTCAATGTAGGCCTTTATTACGGAAGACGTATCGGCATTTAGTAAAGGCGGGATATAGTCTGTATCGAGCTCTATAGGCTTCTCCGGCTGCCGCTCGCGGACTCTCGCAATCCCGATTGCGGCATAACCACTCAAGTCTTCGCTACCCAACTTGAGACAGGTGCGCAACTTGCCTACCTGAATACGCGCGGCTTCGCCGGAAGAGGACGCACTATTACGCGCATCGAAATTAAATGCCTGATAGCGCGCTTGGGAAAAATCTTCCTGATCCCGCACTGATTCCTGGCTGCCGGGTCGCTTCATTGGAATACACAAGTAGACGACTTCATCACGGGTATTGACCGGCACGTCCAAGACGTCCGGCAAGTTTTCGTTCTCCGGCGACAGCATCGGCGTACCATCGGGGAAAATTGCACTGATACGCGACAGAGACAACTTGCCCATCGCCATTGGTTCACTGTCAATCGCAAGCTCAATCAGCCCCCAGGTATATGGACCGAGGGCACCGGTACGCGCTTCCAGTACCTGCTCCAGATAGCGGTCCTGCTGCTGGAAATGCTGAGGGCGAAGGAACATACCTTCGCTCCAGATTACTTTGTTGTTCGCCGACATACGTATTCCCTGTTGCGGCGCGAAGCGCTTGCTTCGCTTGAATGGCAGATCAATGATTGATAAGGAATCAACGCTTGTTCGGCTGTTTTAGTTCCCGCAGACGCTCGTACTCTGCACTGGAAATCGTGACATTCTTCTCTTCATTGCTGCGTCTTTTATTCCGCGCACTGGCATTTCGGTTACGCATTGACAATGCCTCTGCGGATAACATACGTGTGCCCTCTAGGGTTATCGCATAGTCGTTCTTACGATGATCGGTGATGGGCAATAGCATCAGGGCTTCCGCGCGTTGGTACTGAACAAACTCAGCGAGCAAGCCTATATATTCGACCTCAGGAGAGAGAACCAATTCTTCCAGCCTCTGCTCACCGGGTGCGAATTCTTTCAGAATGACAGTATCAATTAAGTCTTTACCCAGGCGAGATTCTGCGTTCTCGTACAAGTTCAGGAACTCTTCGCGAGAAAACTGGCGGTCATCGGCCAACATAAAAACCCGTACCACCACGGGCGACGCGCGCCCGTCATTATCCGGGTTTACGTCCTGTTCTATTTCCAGGTTCAGGGCAACACTGGTATCAAAATTCAGTGTTCGACGAGTGGTCTGACACGCGGCAAGAGTTAACGCTAGCAAAAGGACCAATACCAGCTTCAGAATTTGTTCAGTTTTCACAATATTCTCCGTATTTAGGTCTACAGAAGTTTTCGGATATTTATGGCTCTTGATACCTATCTTCTGTAAAAAATATTCGATTTCGATTCCTGCTCACTTGTTAAAAGCTCGTGAATTTTTCAACTCTGAAAGCTGGCTTTCATAGGTGGAAGCAAATTCTTCACCAAACAGACGCCGATAGCAGCTATCAGGATCACTCACCAACTCACGGTATGCCTCAACATAGTTGTCCCAATTTCGTGCACTTTTACTGGAAAATACGCCGCTTTGGGCACCGCCACGCCGTTCTATATTGTCCGGATTGAAATAACGTAACATTGCCTCGTAACCGGCGCGCATTCCCGACAAGACCGCCACCTGATGATCCGAAAGATCATCGAAACTATCTCGTACCGCATCCACCGGAGTCATAAAGGCACTATTGCCGGCAAACATCGCGCTCAATGCATCCCTTGCGGTAGCGCTAAACTTGAGCGGATTATTTGCCTCCGTCTGGATCATGGTGCGCTGCACCCGCAATTCATTTTTGATACTGGTTCGTGCACGTAGCAGGTCGATCAGCCGCCCCACGCTCTCTTCGACAATCGCAGCAGTCTGTCTGTCAAACTGTGTCAGTTGATCGCCCTGTAACGCCACTCCGAGCTTCTGCGCCAGAAACGGCAAACTGTCTGCCGTAGAGGTTTTCTGTGGCGCGACCTCCGGCGAAGGACGCATCGTCGTGGCCATCGACGGAGTACTGAATTGCTGGGATCCCTGAGCGACACTCGCCCCTATGTTAGATACAGAGCCCAAACCAGCATTCTCCATGCCTGGGAAGCTTTCGGGCGCGGGCTGACCTGAGGCAGGCACAGCGCCCCTGTGTAATGATGACAGCGCGATATCAGCGCTTTCGCTTCCATCGCCTCCAACGCCGCCATTGCTCCCCGCGTCTCCTTCCCCAAGTACCGGGGCGCCAGCAATTTGATTACCAGCCACTTCTGAGAATGATTCGGCAAAAGGGTTCTCTTGCGGATTAACGCACGGGGTGTTCGACACCTGTGAATGGAGATTGTCGGGATTGCACTTGGCTTTCGGCGCAGGTACTGAGTGCGCGTCAAATTCCGGCCCAGCGGCCGGGCGTCTTGCAAAGGCACGTTCAGGGGAAGGCGCCGGTGAGGACTGCTGCGGACGGATCTGCATGGAATGACTGTGGGCAGGCGCATGATCCTGTTCACTGCCATCTTTCCACCAGGCGTCGTTATCGCCCCAACTGTTAGCCAATGCAGGTGAGGAAACAGATTCAGGAGACGAGCTACCACCTAGATCCGCAAGTGGGTCGAAATCACTGTTGCCTAAGGAACCGCCAAACAAACCGTCCTGTGCGGACCTCCCAGCCCCCATCACCTGCAATGGATCAGTAGGTTTCTCTTGTCCGAGCAAGCCCTCTAATGAATTATTTGTCTTACTCTCGTTTTCGCTGACCAAGTAGCCCCACTCACCGCTATGATTTGTTGCGGCAGCGGCACCGGGCTCCAACCAACTATCGAGCTCTTGCGCCTCTTTATTACTTTGCATCTTTGCCGCAGCTTCGGCACTAAACGTGGTGCGATCAGCACTATCAAGGAAATCTGCGCCACCCACCCCCTTGGGTAACGCACTATCGGGTTTTGGCTTACGTACCGAAACCTTGAGCCTATAGTCTCCCAGCGCGAGGACGTCGCCGTCCGCCAACGGGATCTGATTACCATTGCCAACCGGACTGCTCGATTGGTTGTGGTAAGTGCCGTTAGTACTCAGGTCTTTTAAAAAATAGCGACCATCAGAAAAAATAATCTCACCATGACGCGACGATACTACTCGCTGAGGGTCAACAAGCACCCAGTCATTGCTGTCAGCGCGGCCAAAACTCCCGCCCTGCGGAGTGAAAAGCTTGGTGTGCTTTTGCATATTTGACCCTTCGGGGTCCGCGATGACTGAAAGCAATAGATCCATAATGGTCAGGCTCGCATACTAATCACGCGTGGCAACGATACCTTTCGCGATATTGAATTGGATGTCCCGCAACGTAGAAGAGCGCACTCGCAACCTTGTTGTTCGGACCTGTAGATCATGACCAGGAGCCACGCAATTCTGAGCCCGCAATCGACTGTAAGTTCGGCAAGACAATTTCGTCACGGCCCTGAACCGAGCGCAATGTACTTAAGCCCGCATCATAGAAACGTGCGGCGGCACGATCTGTCATCCATGCTTCCGCACAGGGGGTTAGCCAGTCGCCGTGGGGGAACTTACGCAAATGTAATGGTAGGTCCCTGTAGTGATCCGCTTGCACAAGAGATGGTTTGCCAGAAGAAATGAAAGCGGAACAGATCGATAACGCCAGTAAATATGCGCTATTTCCCCATAAGTAGTATCGATGACCTAATTCTGGCGTGAGCTCCTCAAATTTGAAGTTGTCCGTCCGCGACGCATCATTGCCAAAAGGCAAACGCAGGAGAAATCGTGGTGTGGCCAGGGCAACATGCTGGCAGGCCTCGTATCTCTGCAATGCCTGCCAGCCTTGCGTAAAAGAAGCATCGAGTGGGGAGCACCAATCGTCCGGATCCATCGACCCTGCCATACTCGGGCAGCCCCCTAGCCGACAATCCCCACCGAGGATCAGCGTGCTACTTGTAGCCTCCACCATAGTGGCCAGGTCGATCAGCATATGTAGATCGCGTTCGTCGTCGGCAACATAAAAATCGCCGACAATCAGATTATATGGCGCATCACCAGCCGTGGTATTTCGCTCAACCAGGCACTTGAATAACTTCGATTCTTCAAGATCGTCGTTTGCATGTGCAAGGTCCGCAAGTATTTCCGCCTTGCTAATATCCAGCAGGTGTACTTCCAAACCAGGGTGTTCCCCCAGTCGACGAAGCAACATATGCAAGCTCCGCCAGCTCGCTTCGAGTTGGCGGAAATCGCTATGATGCATGATTTTTCGCATCGCCTCTGAGCTCGCTTCGGTTACCGCATCGAGATACGCAGTCTGGTTAACGTCTGGCTTTTGCTGAACGTAAGGAGCGACGATATCTTTTATAAGAAGATCTATTTGCCCCAAAGTCGTGTCGTTGGCATAGTTTTCTTGCAATGGTTGATAGGGCTCACCGGTTAGAATCCTGTCGAGAATGGATTGTTCTCTTTGTTCTTTGTGCTGTGATATGTGTGCTTTTCTGCACGGCTGAGTCCTTTCTACGATATCCGAATGCCAGTTGCGAATTTCCTTCGCGGCACGAGAGAATTGACCTGGGTTTAATAGTTGCTGCTCAAGTTCGGCAAACTTTTCAAAAAGTGGCACTCTCTGATAGAGGTAGTCCGGATGTAAATCGTCAAACTCGAGTAGTGGTAATGGGGCGTCAAAAGCAGGAATTTTTACGCGGACCTGAAGCCTCTCGAAGAGTTGCTCGAAGTTGTCCTTCGTTACCCGATACGCTGGACGCGTGTGCAGAGACTCCGGCTCGCACAATGATCGGCTACTACGCCCACTAAAATCGCCAACGACCGCCACCTTAAATCTGGCACAGCCGTACCCACTAGAGGAATTTCCTGAGTCTTCAGAAGATCGAAATATTGCGTCACTTGTTCGTATCGTCGCCCGAGTCAAAGTCCCGCCTCCAGAGATATGGATCCTTTCCGACTTACACCATCCTCTACCACTTCGCTGCTATCCGCTGCGGTCTCTGCGTGCTGCCCGTCTTTTTCTGGCTCATCCATTATCGACTCGTCGGACACTGCTTTTGCCACTGATTTCCTCGGCCTACCGCGTTTCAGGGGCCTCACTCGCTGATTGGAAATCTGCTCAATCTTATCTTTGAAGACATCGCCCCCGAGGATCTGCCCGAGCTTTATTGTTTCAGCAATGTATTCCAAAAGACGCCGATCGAATCGATAGCGAAAGAGCTCGCGATAGGCATCTGCACGCGCAGCTGGGTTACTCCCAAGCTCCATGTATAGACGGTGATCTTTGATGACATTGTTACGCACGAGGTTGGCGTGATACAGAAAACTCGACCAGCAGTAATCACTCATTGAATCTGACAAGCCGAGATAAATGGGGCGAGATTCAACATAACGGTAACAAGTAAGAAGGTAAGCATCGGAATCGATCAAGCTGGACTTATAGCGTCCAGCCCAAAGTGTTCCCGACCTGCGATAGCGGTGATTTATAAACTGAACATAACGACGACCAAGAGACTGCATCATCGAAGAAATACCATCAGGCACCCTCGGAGTAGCAATTATTTGGATCATATTCGGAAGTAACACGTAGGCATGAATGTCCACCTGATACTGATCAGAAGCATTGCGCAAGCTGTCTAGGTAGAACTGATAATCCTCTTCATCAAAAAAGCACGGAAGATTATTGTGTCCCACCTGCACAATGTGCTGAGGAATATCGATGAGGTTAAGTCTCGGAAGACGGGGCATCGTGCCAAAAAATCCTTTTTAATTTGTACAGCCGTACCAGCTGCACATCCATTACTCGCAGTGGATTCGCATTATTGCAAATGATTTAAAAAAATTTCAAACCAAAAGCTCGAGCGCGTTAACATTACGGCTTCATGACGGAAAAATTTTTGTGAAACGTTCGTACCTGTTTGCGCTTCAATCCGTTTATTTTTAAGAATATTTATGGAGTCGTGAGTGGCATGGAGCCAACGAGGCTGACAGTCAATGGTCGCACCGACATTGGTCAGGTGCGGCAAGAAAATGAAGACAGCATCTACTGTCACTGTGATGAGGAAAAACCGTTTGCGTTTATTATTGTCGCCGATGGCATGGGGGGTTACACGGGTGGCGCCACTGCGAGTGGTATCGCGACTAAAGCACTGGCAGCGAATTTGGATGGGCTGCTTAGCCCCAACTTTCTCTCAGCCTCACTTGCTGAACAGCAATTATTACTCCAGGCCACGCTACTCGAGGGCGTAGAACAAGCTAATCGTGAAATTATCGACACGAAGCAAACACGCCCGGAGTTTTCGCAAATGGGCACTACACTGGTTGCGGCGGTAATTTGGCAAAACTTTTTGATCGTCGCCCATGTAGGTGATTCGCGCGCATATTTGTGGAACCCTTATGGTCTTCAGCGCCTCACCAAAGACCATAGTGTCGTGCAGGAAATGATTGATGCAGGGCAAATGACTTCAGAACAGGCACAGTCGTCCCAGGTTCGCAATCATATAACCCGCGCACTAGGAATCGCTGAGCCGGTCGAGGCGTGTATAAATAGCTGGAATCTAAAAGAGAGCGCCCTATTATTACTCTGTAGTGACGGCTTGACCGAGTATGCGGATGATCATGTGATTGAGCGGATACTCGCCACCCACCGCCCCGCGCTGGATTCCGTGGATCACTTTATTGACTTTGCCAATACTGATGGCGGCCGAGACAATATTAGTGTGGGAATTATAGAGTTTTGCCAGAGAGCGGGTGCGATAGCAGAGTTCGACGGCAACGCGATCACGCTAAAGCCTGCACAAAAACACGATGTAACGGTGCGAAAAAATCAGCACAGCGGCAACTAAACCAAACAAAAATAACATCGCACTCTAAATTCGGCCTGCGACATCCCGCCAAGCCAAGCTGAAGAGGCGACGCAGCGGCTCAGCCATTAACGGGATGCGCAGGGCGGCGCAAGGTAAGAAAAAACAGGATTACCGAAGACATACCGCATACAGCAATGGATGCAACCAACGTGAACGGTGATCCGTCAAACACCGCACTGACAATAACAATTGCAATTGCGCCCAATACCATCTGCAGAGTTCCGCCCAGAGCCGCAGCGGTGCCGGCGATTGGCCCATGCTCATCCAGAGACAGCACCATGGTTGTTGGCACAATCAAGCCGAGAAAGGCATTCGATAAGAGCAATAACGTCACCAGTACGACAAAATTGTCCACGCCGGAAATATTCAGTAGCAAATGTACAAGTGCGGTCAGCGCAAACCCATTTACCGCCCACTTCACCACGGCAACACCACCGAAGCGCTCGCCAAGACTTGCCGCGAACTGGCTTGAAGTAAAGAACCCAAGCGCATTCAAGGCAAAGGCCAGACTGAATTGGGTGGGGGTAAGGCCGTAGTACTCGGTATAGAGAAATGCGGCAATCGCGAGGAATGAGAAAAAGCTGGCGGTTCCCATACCGCCAATCAGCGTCATTCCCATGAAGATCGGATCGCGAAACAAGACCTTGAACGCAGCGAACATCGCAGAAATTTTTACTGGCACCCGTTCCGCTACCGGCAGAGTTTCGGGTAAGGCAAAGCGGATCAACAGAAGACTCACCACGGTTGCCGCGGCCACCGCATAGAAAACGATCGGCCACCCAAATGGATTCATCAGCAAGCTGCCCACAAGCGGCGCCAGCATCGGTGAGATTGATATCACCAGCATCACCAAGGCCATCAAACGTGTGGCGTCAGTACCGGTATAGCGGTCGCGGATAATCGCACGAGGGATCGACATCACCGAGGCCGCGCCAACGCCCTGAACAAAGCGCATAGTGATTAGCCATTCGATTGTGGGGGAAAGCGCACAGCCGAGGGATGCCAGGAGAAATATCGCCAGCCCGGAATACAGCGGAGGTTTGCGGCCAAACATATCCGCGGCGGGGCCGTAGAAGAGCTGACATACACCAAAGGCGATAAAAAAAGACACCAGAGTGTACTGGGACTTGGTCGCGGAGACACCAAAGTCTTCCGCCATCGCCGGCATGGCGGGGAGGTACATATCAATGGCAAAAGGGCCCACACAACTGAGCAGGCCCAAGATCAGCGCCATTTTTACAAAATCAGATTTCATCAAGCTGGGACTTATTTTCGGAAGCACTTCCGGTACAACCACCGGACCAGCGTGCGTCCGAACCTTTGGTGAGTCTATCAGCCCTTGCGGTAAGTCCAAAGCAGGCCAAATGTCATCGGATTGATTTCACTTTCCGAACCGCTTGGGCCTCTGCAGTTATTAATACACAAATAAAAAACGGTGGCATGTCAGTCAGTAATCGACTCTCATGGCACCGTTTATTCGTAAAAGAATGTGTCAGTTCTTACGGATCAGCTCCAGAACCTCTTTACTGGGGAAGCCCTGCAGATCAACGCCGACACTCTCTTCAAACTTGAGGATGGCTTTGCGCGTACCGCCGCCGGCTTTGCCATCGATCTCACCATCGTAGAAGCCTTTCTCCTTGAGCTTGGTTTGCAGCTCAATGATTTCATCGCGATCCAGTTTGGTGAAGGGACGCTTCCAGTCCTTGCTGAGCGGGGGTGCACCACCGATTTGGTCGGCCAGGATGCCCACCGCCGCGGCATAGCGGTCGGAGTTGTTGTAGCGTTTGATGACGAAGAAGTTCTTCAGCATCAGGAACGCTGGGCCTTTGCGGCCAGCGGGAAGCTTCAACTCGGCGACGTCATTCGGGCGGGGGAACTCCTTGCCGCGCACACGTTTTACGCCAAGCTTCTCCCACTCGGAAATCTTCAGCTTACCGGCGGGTAATTTGCGATCCGGGATGGTGACTTCGTAGCCCCAGGTTTGCCCAGATACCCAGCCATTCTTTTTCAGTAGATTGGCCGCGGTCGCCAGCGCATCGGGCACGGAATTCCAGATGTCTTTTTTGCCATCGCCATCCATATCTACCGCATAAGCCTGGTAGCTGGTTGGGATGAACTGGGTGTGTCCCATTGCGCCGGCCCATGACCCAGTGAGATTACTTTCGTCGATTTTGCCGCTCTGCAAAATCTGCAGCGCTGCCAGGAGCTGGCTGGTACCAAACTTTTTGCGCTTTGGATCGGCATAGGCAAGTGTGGCCAGCGAGCGAATCACACTGCGCATGACGGTTTTGTTATCCAAAATGGCGCCAAAGCTGGACTCCATGGACCAGATCGCCAACAGGATATTCGGGTTAACGCCGGACTGCTTCTCAATCTTGTCGAGCCAGGGCTTCAGCTCCTTTTTCTTGGCTTTGCCGCGCTGCACCGCGTATTTGGTTACACGGTTATCAAAGTACTGCCACACCGGCGCCTTGAACTCTGGCTGGAAGCTCGCCTTATCCAGCACCCACTGGTCAGGGGAGTCGATACCCTTGAAGGCGCGGTCGAAGGTTTCTGGTGTAATCCCCTCTTTCAGCGCCTGCTTACGAAACTCCTTTTTCCACTTTTCAAATCCCGGGTCGGCAGCAGCGGCCGCCACTTGGGGCCCTACAAGCAACAGGGCACAAAGGGATAAAAGTGCGAACAGGAAGAAATAGTGGCTACCGGTGCGGCGCGCCGGTAAAGAGGCAACCTGGCCCATAACAGCTCCTTGGCAATAACAGCTCGCACAAGGGTAGAACGGAAGGCTGGCAACGGAAAGGGAGGATTGACGCCAGTCATTCAGGGTGAGACTGGAACGACACTTTTTTCCACATACTCGACCCGCGAACCGCGAGCCGAGGGCTCAGGGAAATCAGGAGGCCGGCGGAATTACATAGAACAGCACGGCAAAGAAATGCAGTACGCCGCCTGCCAGTACAAACAGGTGCCATATGGCATGGTGGAAGCGGAGGCTACGCCACAGATAAAACGCAATGCCGCCGGTGTAGCAGAGGCCACCCAGTACCAGCAGCAGCAGGCCACCCGGGGCCAGGTTGTCCATCAGCGGTTTAACCGCTGCAACGATCACCCAACCCATCAGCGCACTCAGGGTAATGGACAGGGCGCGGATCTTCTTCAGCGGCGAGAACTGGATAATCAGGCCCAGCAGAGCGAGCCCCCAGATTACGCCAAATATTGTCCAACCCCAGGGGCCACGCAGGGTTACCAGGGTAAATGGCGTATAGGTTCCGGCGATCAGCAGGAAGATGGCGGAGTGGTCCAGGGTGCGCAAAATTTGCTTGGCACCGGCGTGGGTAACACTGTGGTAAAGCGTCGAGGCAGAGAAGCACAATATCAGGGTCGCGGCATAAATACTGCTGCTGACGATATGCCAGGCATCCCCACGCAGAGCGGCAAAGGCGCACAGAACACCGAGACCGGCAATGGCCAGCAAGGCGCCTACACCGTGGGTGACGCTATTGGCGATCTCCTCGGCAAAGGTGTAGCGAGTGGCGACCTTGGCGGTCATGCTATTGGACATGGCGCTTACCCGTTGGGTTACCGAATCTGCACAGGTTGAACAAGCGGTTCAGGATGGCAGAAAAATGTGACTACAAATTGAATTACAGTCCCATGATCAGGATTTGTACGGCGGGAGGCAAGCAAAGTTTGAGACCGGCGAGTATCGCCGGCCTCAAACAGGAGGGTTCCTGACGGGTCGATTGACCCGCGGAATTACACGCTGGGGTTATGGATGCCCATCTCGCACAGGGCGGAGGATTCACGCACGATGGTCTGTACGCGGTCCGGACCGGTAGAGATGATATCGATAGGCGCGCCCACCAGCTCTTCAATGCGGGCGATGTAGTCACGCGCGGCCTGCGGCAGTTCTTTTTCGCGCTGCACACCATAGGTGGTCTCGCTCCAGCCCGGCATGGATTCGTAGACCGGCTCCACGCCTTCCCAACCAGCGGCATCGAACGGTACCGGCACTTCTTCGCCGGCGGCGTTGCGGTAGCCCACACAGATTTTCACTTCTTTCAGGCCGTCGAGTACGTCCAGCTTGGTCAGGCACAGGCCGGAGATGCTGTTGATGCGGATCGCATGGCGCACGGCAACGGCATCGAACCAGCCGGTACGGCGCTGACGGCCGGTGGTAGCGCCAAACTCGTGGCCCTTTTCACCCAGGTGACGACCCACTTCACAATCCAACTCGGTGGGGAATGGACCACCGCCCACGCGCGTGGTGTACGCCTTGGTGATACCCAGTACGTAATCCAGGTACAGCGGGCCAAAACCGGAACCGGTGGCGGTGCCGCCTGCGGTGGTATTGGAGGAAGTTACAAACGGGTAGGTGCCGTGGTCTATATCCAGCAGGGAGCCCTGGGCACCCTCAAACAGGATGTGTTCACCGTTCTCGCGTGCCTTGTGCAGCATATCCGCCACATCGGCAATCATCGGTACCAGCTCTTCACGCCAGGTTTCCGCCAGCTTGAGGGTTTCCTCGTAGCTGACCGGCTCCGCCTTGTAGTACTGGGTCAGGGCGAAGTTGTGGTATTCGAGCAGCTCTTTCAGCTGGGCACAGAAGTTGTCCCAGTTGCACAGATCGCCGAGGCGCAGGCCGCGACGGGCTACCTTGTCTTCATAAGCCGGGCCAATGCCGCGGCCGGTGGTGCCGATTGCCTTGGCACCGCGGGCTTTTTCTCGGGCCTGGTCCAGGGCCACGTGTACCGGCAGGATCAGCGGACAGGCAGGAGACAGGCGCAGGCGCTGGCGCACCGGTACGCCGGCAGACTCGAGGCCGCCCATTTCTTTCAGCAGGGCTTCCGGAGACAGCACCACGCCATTGCCGATCAGGCAGGTAACGTCGGTGCGCAGAATACCGGAGGGAATCAGGTGCAGAACAGTTTTCTCACCGTTGATCACCAGGGTGTGGCCGGCGTTGTGACCGCCCTGAAAGCGGACTACCAGTGCGACTTTTTCGGTCAGCAAATCGACGATCTTGCCTTTGCCTTCGTCGCCCCACTGGGTGCCCAGCACCACTACATTCTTGCCCATGTGTGTATATCTCGTGTCGTCAGTTCAACGTTAGACGGGCGGAAAATAACTGTCGGCCGCGCCCGTCTAGCGGCCAGAAAGTGCAATAAAAAGTTCGACTCAATCGAATAGCTTAGGCTTCAGCCCCGTGGTTTCACCACCCAGTCGTCGCCTTCGCGTACCAATTCGCGGTCGCAGCGGGCCAGGGTTTCGGTGTCGCCACTGCCTTCGCCAGGCATGGTGCTGATGACAATCTCGCCGTCGGCGCGCAGAGCACCGATGGTTTGCCACAACTGCGCGCAATCGCTGGCGGGGGCGAGAATCGCAGCGGCTTCGGCTCCGCCGTTCTGTCCCAGGGTATTGATGGCCACCAGATCAGTACTGAAACCGGTGGCTGCACGGTCGCGACCAAACACGGCGCCGATACCGTTGTAGCGGCCACCGTTGGCCAGCGCCTGCCCGTGCCCCGGGGAGTAGGCGGCAAATACCAGGCCGGTCTCGTAGTCGTAGCCGCGCATTTCGCCTAGGTCAAAAAACAGCTCTACCTGTGGATAACGACGCGCCACCGCGTCCGCGACCTGCTGCAATTCATCCAGTGCATTGCGCAGGGCCTCTGGGCCATCGGCAAACAGTTCACTGGCGCGCGCCAAGCACTCGCTGCCGCCGGCAAGGCGAGGCAGGTTGCGCAGCCACTTCGCTGCCTGCTCACTGGCAATATTCTCTTCCACCCAGCGCTCGATATCCGCCACCGCCTTGCTCTGCAGCAGTGAAGTCAGGGCGCCCTGCTGGGCTTCATCCAGCTGGGCGGCATCTGCAAGACTGCGGAAGATCGCCACGTGCCCCAGATCCAGATGGATCTCGCGGATACCCGCGGTACGCAGGGTCTCTACCATCAGGCTGATAACTTCGATGTCGCCCTGCAGGCTCTCGACGCCATACAGCTCGGCACCGATCTGAATCGGCGCACGCGGGCCCATCGGCGAGCGCGGGCGGGTGTATAACACCTGACCGGCGTAACACAGACGGTTGGCGCCACTTCTGGGGAAGCTGTGGGAGTCGATGCGCGCGGCCTGCGGCGTGATATCCGCGCGGATACCCAGGCTGCGACCGGACAACTGATCGGTCACCCGGAAGGTACTCAAGTCCACATCGCGCCCCATACCGATCAGCAGTGAATCGGTAAATTCCACCATCGGCGGAATGATCATTTCGTACCCCCAGCGGTGATAGAGATCCAACAGGTCTCTGCGCAGGGTTTCCACCCGCTTGGCGTCCGCGGGCAAAATCTCGGCGATGCCATCCGGTAGCATCCAGCGTTCGGCTTGGGTCATGATGTGGGCGTTCGATAATTAGCGGTGCGGCCTTCTCGGCCGGGAGAATCTCGGTCCTGAAGCTCAGTCAAACAGCATCAGCAGGGCCGTGCCGGCGAGCATACAAACCAGCCCCGCCGTGCGCAGGCTGCGATTATCCACAGATGCCAACTGCTGTACCAGTGCGCGCCAGCGTCTGGGGTAGAGAAAAGGCAAAATGCCCTCGATGATCAGCACCAGGCCGATGGCCCGGACCAGCTCGTCCCACACGTTGGTCGTTCCTCAGGAGTATTCCGCAAAGAGGTACAGCAAGAGATTCGTCAAACGGGCCGGCACAAAAAAACCGGGCGCCGGCCCGGTTTTGGGGATTTTACCACTAAATTGTGGAGGTGTGGCCACTGAAGTGGCCACGAAATAGTCATAACTACCGTCGTTATTCTCCGGAAGGATCCTTCAGGTAACGGAAGAACTGACTGTCTGGCTCCATCAGCAGCATATCGCTCTTGCTCTTGAAGGACTCTTTATAGGCCGTCAAGCTGCGGGAGAAGCGATAGAACTCCGGGTTCTTGCTGAAAGCCTCGGCGTAAATCTGAGCGGCCTCGGCATCAGCCTCACCGCGCACCTCTTCCGCCTTGCGATACGCCTCGGATTCGATAACCACCTTTTGTCGATCGGCGCTGGCGCGGATACGCTCACTGGCCTCCTGACCCTTTGCGCGGTGGTCACGGGCTTCCAGCTCACGGCCGGCACGCATACGCTGGAACACCGATTCGGATACTTCCGGTGGCAGGTCGATACGCTTCACACGCACGTCCACGATCTCAACCCCGAGGTCCGTCTGCGCAGTCTCGTTCAGGTTAGTGGTGATTTCCGCCATCAGCTCATCGCGCTGACCACTCACCACCTCGTGCAGGTCGCGCACACCAAACTGGTTACGCAGGCGGTTATTGATCTGTTCTGCCAGCAGGCGCACAGCGTTGCGCTCATCGCCGCGGGTCGCCACGTAGAAGCGGCCCACGTCGAAAATGCGGAACTTCGCGTAGGAGTCCACCATCATGAACTTGTTTTCGCTGTTCAGCATCCGCACCGGCTGCGAGTCCACGGTCTGGATACGAGCATCGAATTTGCGCAACTCATGTACCAGCGGAATCTTGAAGTACAGGCCCGGCGTGTAGTCGGTGCGCACCACTTCACCGAAGCGCAGCAGTACCGCTTTTTCGGTTTCTTTCACCACAAAGGCGCTGCTGGATACCGCGAGTAACGCGAGCAAAACCAGGGCGATGACAAAAAGAGATTTGTTACTGTTCATTGCTTCTCTCCTTATCGTACGTCGCGACTGCGGCGGCTGTTGGCCACTTCGGTACGCAGCTGGTTGATGACGCGCTGAGAAATCTCATCGACTACCTGAGGTGAGATCTGCGGGCGCTGGCTTGCGCTGCTCGCACTATTCTCGGCCAGTTTATCCAGCGGCAGGTACATCATGTTATTGCCGCCTTCCACATCGACCATCACCTTGGAAGTGTTTTGCATCACTTCCTGTACCGCATCCAGATACAGGCGCTCGCGGGTTACTTCCGGCGCGCGGGTGTATTCGGTCAGCAGCTTCTCAAAACGCACCGCTTCACCACGGGCGCTCTCGACAATGCGTGACTTGTAGCCTTCCGCTTCTTCGATCATCCGCTGCGCCTGACCACGGGCCACCGGGATTACCTGGTTGGCATAGGCCTGGGCTTCGTTCTGCAGACGCACCTCGTCCTCACGAGCACGTACTACGTCATCGAACGCGTCCTGTACTTCGCGCGGCGCCTTGGCGTCGGTGAGGTTGACCACGTCGACACGGATACCGGTCAGGTAGAGGTCAAGATATTCCTGCAGGCGCTCCTGGGTGTCAGCGGCAACCTGGGTACGATTCTGGGAGATAACCCCATTCAACGTCTGCGAACCGACGACGTGGCGCAGGGCACTGTCGGTGGCTTCCTGCAGACTCTTCAGCGGGTCGGCCACGCGCAGCACGAAAGACTCGGCATCGTCGATATGCCACTGCACCTGCAGCACCACGTCCACAATGCTCGCGTCCTCGGTGAGCATCTGACCGGTGGTGCGCTCGGTACGCACCTCGGTCATATTCACCTTGGTGACATGATCGACCAGCGGCGGATTCCAGTGCAGACCGGCGGTCTCGGTGCTGTGGTATTTGCCGAGGCGCAGGACCACGGCGGATTCGTTCGCATCCACCTGGTAAAAGCCCCACAGGCCGTAAACCACGGCGAGCACGATCAATACCAGCGACCAGGGGAAGCTGGCATTGCCACCGGGGCGACCGTCGTCACCGCCGGAAGGTTTACCACCAAACAGGCCATTCAGTTTCTGCTGCATTTTACGCAGCACTTCATCTAGATCCGGTGGGCCATCGTTGTTGCGATTGCCGCCACCCCATGGGTCTTTGTTATTACCACCCGGTTCGTTCCAGGCCATTTATTCACTCCAACTGTGCAACTTATTAATCATTAGCTGACGCAAATTCTAGCATTGAATGCCTGGGCTGCGCCGCGCCTCGGGTAACCGTTAATCGATTTCCCAGTCTTCAGGACGGGGTTCTTCTTCCGGCTTCTCCGGCAACCACTGCGGTGGGTTACCGACTTCGCGGAAGGGTGCCATCAAGCGCTGCAATTCAGCGCGCGGCAACAAAACCTGCAGTTCGACGTCGCCATTGTCGCGATAGCTTTCATTCTGTACCGCGTTCCCCGCAAACAACTGGGCACGCAAACGCGCATGCTGCGGGGGGATAACCAAGGCACCGCTCACCATTTGCTCACCGATGCGTTCGGCGATTGCCTCCACCAGCAGGTCGCAACCGGCGCCAGTGACCGCCGACAACCATACCGCACGGGGCACGCCCTGATCGTCGCGGTCGATGCGCGGTTCCGCATCGGCCAGCAGGTCCAGTTTGTTGTACACGAGCAACTGGGGCAAATCCGCCGCGCCAATTTCCTCGAGTACCGTCTGCACCTCTTCAATCAGGTGCAGGCGATTCTCTGCTGCGGCGTCCACCACATGCAGTAACAGGGAGGCATTAGCTGCCTCTTCCAGGGTCGCGCGAAACGCCTCTACCAGTCGGTGCGGCAGGTGGGATACGAAACCCACGGTGTCGGCCAGGACCATCGCGCCGACATTGGGCAATTCCACCCGGCGCATGGTGGGATCGAGTGTCGCGAACAACTGATCCTGCACATATACGTCGGAACTGGTAATTCGGTTGAACAGCGTCGACTTGCCGGCGTTGGTGTACCCCACCAGGGAAACCGTCGCGACTTCCGCGCGCGAACGCCCGCGTCTACCCTGCTCGCGCTGGCGACGGACCTTGTCCAGACGCTTTTCAATGGAGTCGATGCGCGCGCGCAATAAGCGACGGTCGGTTTCCAACTGGGTCTCACCGGGACCGCGCAGGCCAATACCACCCTTCTGACGCTCGAGGTGGGTCCAGCCGCGCACCAGGCGGGTAGACATGTGGCGCAGCTGCGCCAGCTCCACCTGCAGCTTGCCCTCGTGGGTCCGCGCGCGCTGCGCAAAAATATCAAGAATCAATCCTGTGCGATCGAGCACCCGGCATTTCAGCTCGCGCTCAATATTGCGCTCCTGACTCGGGGAGAGGGTGTGATCAAAGATCACCAGTTCCGCACCGTGCTTGGTGACGGTTTCCTGAATTTCCTCCAGCTTACCGCGGCCGACAAAAGTCTTGGGATCTGGGGTGGCGCGCTGGCCAAAGATAAAAGCCACCGGGTCGGCACCGGCTGAGAGCGCCAGCTCCTCAAATTCCCTAGGGTCATCGGGGCTGTCGATGGCGGAAAGTTCCAGGTGGACCAGGACGGCAAGCTCACCGGATTCCGGACGATCAAAAAACAAGGATTATTCTCTTGAACTCAATAGTTGCGCCGCACACTGTGTTATTCAATGCACTGACGCCGAACAACAGACGCCCCGGACGGGCCGGGGCGCTGAATACAACTTTCTGGAGGCCGGTGCTGAACAAAAACGGGACTAAACCCAGCATTAATTCAGCACCTGAAACACCCGCTCCGGCTTAGCCGCCGAAGCTATCGCGCTCACCGCCTTCCGGTGCGCCACCTTCACCACCCGGGCCAGCCGGATTCATCAGCGGTACACGCACGGCACGGGACGGTACTACGGTGGAAATCGCGTGCTTATAAACCATCTGGCTAACGGTGTTTTTCAACAGCACGACAAACTGGTCGAAAGATTCAATCTGGCCCTGCAATTTGATGCCGTTCACCAGATAGATAGAAACAGGGATACGCTCTTTACGCAAAACGTTCAGGTAAGGGTCTTGTAAGCTGTGCCCTTTTGACATCATTGTTCTCCTTGCCAAAAGATAGGTCGCCAGATGACGCACGATCGCGCCCGCGAATTCCGCGGACTAAAAAACGGCCATGGTGATGCGGCGTATAAAAAAGAGCCAAAAAATAGACAGGGCTCTGTGAATAACTGACTGATTTGGGACGGACACACCGGCCCACTCACGTTATGGCTGCTCAACCGAGAAATTTCAAGGCCTCTGGCAACATTTCCTCGATTTTGCGGACTTTCCCGCCAGGCTCTTGTGCGCCGATTCGAATAAGGTCGGGCCAGCGTCGCAACCAGGTGAGCTGGCGCTTGGCCAGTTGGCGGGTGGCAGCGATTCCGGCAGCCACCATCTGTTCGTAATCAGTATCGCCATCCAGGTATTCCCATACCTGGCGGTATCCCACCGCGCGAATTGCCGGCAGATCCTTGTGCAAATCACCGCGCGCGCGCAGCGCCTGCACCTCTTCAATGAACCCGTTTTGCAGCATCCTCTCAAAACGCTCGGCAATCCGCCGATGCAGAATACTGCGGTCTTCGGGCACGATCGCCAGCTGCTGCACTGCGTAGTACGCCAGTGGCGACTCCCGCTCCTGCTCGGCACGCAACTGGGTCATGGTCTTGCCGGAGAGGTGGAACACCTCCAGTGCACGCTCGATGCGCACCGAGTGATTCGGGTGCAACTCTGCCGCCAGCTCCGGATCGATCTTCTGCAGCTCCTGATGCAACGCCGGCCAACCTTCCTTTTCCGCCCGCGCCTCTATCTGCGCGCGGAATTCGGGATCCGCCTCAGGCATCTCTGCCATTCCCTGTAATAGAGCCTTGAAATAGAGCATGGTTCCGCCAACCAACAGTGGAATCCTGCCGCGCCCGCTGATCTCTTCCATCGCCGTCAGCGCGTCAGTGCGAAAACGCCCGGCGGAATAGCTCTCCGCCGGATCGCAGATATCGATCAGTCGATGCGGGTAGCGCGCCTGCTCCTCCGGCGTCGGCTTGGCAGAGCCGATATCCAGCCCGCGATAGACCAGCGCAGAATCCACGCTGATCAACTCCACCGGCAGCCGATCACTGATCGCCATGGCCAAATCGGTTTTACCCGAAGCCGTGGGGCCCATCAGGAAAATGGCGCGGGGACGGCCTTCAGCCGAAGCGTTCAACTTACTGACCTCGCATAAACCATTTATCCATGTCCGAGAGTTTTACTTGAGTCCATGTAGGCCTTCCGTGATTACACTGACCGCTGCGCTCGGTGCGCTCCATGTCCCGCAACAGGCCATTCATTTCGGGAATGGTTAACTTGCGGTTGGCGCGCACGGAACCGTGACAGGCCATGGTGGAGAGGATTTCGTTGATCTGATTGCCGATGCGATCACTGCTGCCCTCGGCCAGCAGATCGCTCAGCACATCGCGCACCAGCTGCTCTACCGGAGCACTGTGCAACATAGTGGGCACCTGCCGCACCATTAAGGTCTCCGGCCCCGCGCGCTGCAACACAAAGCCGAGCGCAGTGAATACTTCCTCACGCTCTTCAAAACAGTCTGCCTCGCGCTCACTCACCGCCAGGCTCACCGGCACCAGCAGGGGCTGGGCCCGAATACCGCCGGCGGCATGGGCAGCTTTCATCTGCTCGTAAACAATACGCTCGTGTGCCGCGTGCATATCCACCACCACCATACCGTGCTCGTTCTGCGACAAAATATAGATGCCGTGGAGCTGGGCGATGGCAAAGCCGAGGGGTGGAGTCTCACCTTCGGCCTCGGCGGGTACTTGCTGCGACCAGGCGGCGGTCGATGCCGGGCCTGCCGTTACGGCCGGCGCTTCCTGCACACCAGTGTCCAGCGGCTTGTGCAGCTCGCCGTAGCTCTGCATTTGCTGCTGAATTCTGTCCGCTGATGGCTGAGCACCGACACCACCCACCCCGCCAAACGCGGGAGTAGTCGCTTGCGCCGGTGCGGAAGACAGCGCCATACGCTCCTGGCCGGAAAACTCGCCGGCGGTAACACCGGAAACCTGAGGCGCAGAGGATTGCGATTCATCGCCCTCCTCGCGCGCTCCCGGGCGCACATCCGCCAATGCCCGGTGCAAAGAACCAAAGAGGAAGTCGTGCACCAGACGGCTGTCGCGGAAGCGCACTTCGTGCTTGGTGGGGTGCACGTTGACGTCCACCGCCGCAGGGTCCAGCTCAAGGTACAACACAAACGCGGGGTGGCGGCCGTGGTACAGCACATCGGCAAAGGCACGGCGCACCGCGTGACTCACCACCCGGTCGCGAATAGCTCGGCCATTCACGTAGAAAAACTGCAAGTCAGCCTGGGAGCGCGAAAACGCGGGCTCCGCCACCCACCCCCACAGACGCAGGCCACTGCGCTCCATTTCGATATGCAGGGCGTTTTGCATAAACGCCGGGCCGCACAACTGCGCCACCCGCCGCTCCATTTCTGCCCTTGAGGTGCCACCACGAAGGTTGTGCACGCCCTTGCCGTTGTGACGCAGACTGAAAGACACATCGAAACGGGCGAGCGCGAGGCGCTTGATGGTTTCGTCGACGCGGTTAAATTCGGTTTTTTCCGTGCGCAAAAACTTTCGCCGCGCGGGGGTATTAAAAAACAGGTCCCGCACCTCAACGGTGGTACCGCGCGGATGTGCCGCCGGCGCCAGCTGGGTTTCCATTTCACGCCCTTCCGCGGTCACCATCCAGCCCTTGCCGGATTCATCGCGGCTGCTGGTCATGGTCAGGCGGGCAACGGAGGAAATACTGGCAAGCGCTTCGCCGCGAAAACCGAGCGTAGCCACCGCTTCCAGGTCTTCCAGCGCATGGATTTTCGAGGTGGCGTGACGGGCCAGCGCCAAGTGCAGATCTTCTTTCTCGATCCCCTTGCCATTGTCGCGCACCATGATGCGCTTCACGCCCCCCGCATCCAGGTCGATTTCCAGTCGCGTAGCGCCGGCATCGAGACTATTTTCCAGCAACTCTTTGATCACGGAAGCCGGACGCTCGACCACCTCACCGGCGGCGATCTGGTTGGCAAGTCTGGGGGAGAGTAGTTGGATATTTTCTGGCATGGAGGTTTGAAAGCTGTGTGTAGTCTGTGCCGCCCCACTAAGGGGGCTCTATGTATCGGGCGGGCCCGCAAGCAACCGGAGCGCTTCGGGCTTTAAGCGTCAACCGGAGGGGATCGTCAGTGTCTGCCCCACTCGAATCATGGAATTGCGCATTCCATTCGCCTTTTTCAGGGCCGCCACGGAAATGTTATAGCGCGCAGCGATCGCCGACAGGGTATCACCCCGGCTAATCGTGTGTTTGCGGTCAACGCGACTGGCATTTGCCGCGAGCCAGGTGCCCGCGGGTGGGCGGGAACTGAAGTGAGCCACTATACCTTCACTGAGTTTTTCTGCCATGCGCTTCTGGAACGATGGGTCACGCAAGCGGCGCGCCTCCTGGGGGTTGGTAATAAACCCGGTCTCCACCAGAATCGAAGGTACATCCGGATTGCGCAGCACCGAGAAGTTGGCCTGCTCCACTTTCTTTTTGTGCAGATGGGTAAAGCTGCCCAGGGAACTCAGCACACTGCTGCCAATGTCCAGGCTGGCATTCATGGTAGCGGTCATCGCCAGATCCAGCAGCACACCGGCAAGGGTATCGTCCTTGTCGCTGAGACTGAGATCACCGGCACCCCCAATCAGGTCGGACTCATTTTCCCGCTGCGCGAGAAAACGCGCGGTTTCACTGGTGGCACCACGAGAGGACACTGCATAGACGCCGGCGCCGCGGGCGTCCTTGCGGGTAAAGGCATCGGCGTGAATGGATACGAACAGGTCTGCGCGCAACTGGCGCCCCTTCTTCACCCGGTCACGCAGGGCAATATAGTAATCCCCGGTGCGCACAAGTTTTGCGGAGAAGCCGCGTTTTTTGTCCAGGGATTTTTTCAGGTAGCGGGAAATGGCCAGCACCACATCCTTTTCCCGCAGCCCGCCCGGGCCGAGCGCGCCGGGGTCTTCACCACCGTGACCTGCATCGATGGCGATAACAATGTCTTTCTGGCCGCTGACCTGCACCTGCTGGATGGTTTTTTCTTCAACCTTGCCACGGTCGTGCAAATCGATCACCAGACGATCGGGCAGCTGCTCGTGACGGCGCAGGGCGAAACTGCGTGGATTAACCGGCTGCTTGAGATCCAGCACCACGCGTAAATCCCGCTGGTTCTGGGTCGCATGACGCACGCCGGCAATGGGGGTATCGGCAAGCGGCAGGTTGTCGATTGCCGCGGTAAGTTTCGCCCCACTTACGTCGATCACCACACGGTCAGGATTCTTCAGGGTAAACAGCTTGTGTTCGGCAGGGCCGTCGAGATCGAATACCAGACGCGTGTGGTCCGGCGCACGCCACAAGCGCACCCCCTCCACATCCGCACTGGATACGGGTAACGCAACCAGTGTTGCGAGGAGAAAAACAATGCTCGTTAGAAATCGCACCGGCAACCCTGCTCCAATCATTATTATTGCCCTGTTTATCGTCCGCGTGCTCGAACTGTACCCTGCAAGCCGAGTCAGCCTGGGTCAAAAAGCGCCCTGCCCAGCACCTCGGTACCGGCGTCACTGGCTGCGGTTAATTTTAGACTGCGCCCTTCTCCCTGCAGCTGCAATTCAATCTGCAGGTCCGGAGTCGGCAAAATGCCAGCGCCCCGCTCGGACCACTCCACCAGGCTCAGGCTACCGGGGCCAAAATAATCCCGCACCCCCATATACTCCAACTCCTCTGCATCGCCGAGACGATACAGGTCAAAGTGGTATACCCGTTCTGAGGGAAACTCATAAGGTTCCACCAGGGTGTATGTGGGGCTTTTTACCGCACCGCGATGCCCAAATGCACGTAACACACCGCGGCTGAATGTGGTTTTGCCGGCACCCAACTGACCGCCGAGAAAAAACACCAGGCCGGCGCTCATACCAGAGACGCGGCACGCTTCACCGAGCGTCTCGCCGGCCGCCACGGTGGCAGACTCATCCGGCAAATACAGCACTTTTTCCACAAGCTTACCGTCCAAGATTACTAGCCCCTATTAACGCTTCAACTCAGGCTTCAGTCCACAAGTGCGCGGATATGCGGCAACAAGTCCGTAGCTAACAGGCCGCGCTGGCCATCGGCGGCCGCGCGATTACCCGCTTCGCCGTGCAGCCACACCCCAAGGCGCGCCGCCTGCGGCAGTGCCATACCCTGCCCGATAAGGGATGCGATTACCCCGGTAAGCAGGTCTCCCATGCCTCCGGAGGCCATACCCGGGTTGCCGGTATTGATCACATCGGCGCCTTCGCGGTGGGCAATCACAGTACCTGCGCCCTTTAATATCACCACGCCACTGAATTTTTCCTGAATCGCGCGCGCTGCGGCCACCGGGTCTGCGTTCACCTCCGCGTTGGAAACCTGCAACAGGCGCGCCGCTTCCCCAATGTGGGGTGTCAGCACCCAGTCATCACGCTTGATACCGGCGAGAACCCGCCCACCGGCCAGAATGTTCAGCGCATCCGCGTCCAGCACCAGCGCCGCCTGTGCGCGGCCCGCGCGGGCCAGTAATTGTTCACTCCACGGCGACCGGCCCAGCCCCGGCCCCACTGCAATAACACTGGGCATCTCCAGCAAAGGCTCCAGCTCCTGCCCGGAAACCACCGGATGTGCCATCACCTCCGGGCGGCGGGTCAGTGACGCCACTACATGCTCCGGGCGGGTGGCGAGCGAGATCAGGCCACTCCCGGTGCGCGCCGCAGCCTCTGCAGCCATCATGGCAGCGCCCCCAAAACCGTGGTCTCCGCCGACGATCATCACATGACCAAATTGGTTCTTGTAACTGTCCGCCGTGCGCGCCGGCAGTCGCGCAAGGCTCTCTGCAGTATGGCGCAGTAACATACCCTGCACCTGTGGATAAATCTCGGCAGCCGCACCCAGATCGTCGAATACAACATCACCGGTAAGCGCGGGCCCCCGCCCCAGAAACAAACCAGCCTTGCGCCCAATAAATGTCACGGTTACATCCGCAGAGACCGCCTGCTCGGCAAAGCCGCTATCGGCATTGAGGCCCGACGGCAGATCCACGGCCAATACCGGAACACCTGCGCCATTGATATGCGCCACCGCTGCATCCACCGGGCTGCGCAGCGCACCGCTGAATCCGGTACCCAGCAAGGCATCCACCAGTACGGTGTTTTTCCCCACCGCCGGCATGGCGTCAATGGTCGACACCAACTCGGCACCCTCACGCTCGGCAAAGCCGTATGCCTCCAGCGCTTCCCCCTTCAGCTTCTCTACCGGCACCCCCATAAACACCGTCACCGGAATCTGGCGCTGGGCGGCGAGGCCGGCAATCACATAGCCATCACCGCCATTGTTGCCACCACCACAGAAAACCTGAATTTCGGCCACCTCAGGCCAGCGATGACGCAGGCAGCCAAATGCCGCGCGTCCGGCGCGCTTCATCAACGCGAGCCCGGGGATTTTCTGCTGGTTAATCACCAGTTGGTCGAGCTGGCGCACGGCTGCAGCACTGTAGAGTATTTGCGGCTCAGCAGCGGGGGTTGGGGCAAAATTCTGACGTTCCATGGTGTCCGACATAAGCGAGTACTGCATTCCTGCTGTGGTCAATTTTTAAACTGTGGCAAAATACCGGCAATTATACCGCCTCAACCAGCGAACCGCCGCACGCGGCCAGTGCCAATTTCCCCAATACTGACGAATGAGCAATACCCCCGACTCTCAGACCATGGCAGAACTCGCCACACAGATTCGCGTGTGGGGGCGGGAGCTGGGTTTCCAGCAGGTTGGAATTACCGATTGTCGGCTGGAAAAACACGGCGAGCGCCTGCAACACTGGCTGGATGCGGGTTACAACGGCGATATGGAGTGGATGGGCGCCCATGGCGACAAACGCTGGCGGCCGGGCTTACTCGAAGAGGGCACGTTGCGGGTGATCAGCGTGCGCTTGGACTATTTGCCTCCGGATACCCAGCCGGTGCAGGTGCTGAAAGACCCCGGCAAGGCCTATGTTTCCCGCTACGCCAACGGCCGCGATTACCACAAGTTAATCCGCAAGCGACTGGCACAACTGGCGCAACAGATCGACCGGTATTGTGAAGAGCGCGGCATCCCCGCCCAGGGCCGCGCTTTTACCGACAGCGCACCGGTGATGGAGCGGGCACTGGCGGAAAAGGCCGGGCTCGGCTGGATCGGCAAGAACTGCATGGTGATCAACAGCGAGGCCGGCAGCTGGTTTTTTCTCGGTGAGATCTACACCAATCTGCCACTACCGGTGGATGTAAGTGACGAGCCCAATCAATGCGGCGAATGCACCGCCTGCCTCAAGGTGTGCCCCACCGATGCGTTTATCGATGCCTACACCCTGGACGCACGCCGCTGCATTTCCTATCTCACCATTGAAAACAAAGGCCCGATCCCCGAGGAATTTCGCGAACCCATGGGTAACCGCGTATTTGGTTGCGACGACTGCCAGATCATCTGCCCCTGGAACAAGTTCGCCAAACCCACCTCGGAACAGGACTTTCACCCGCGCCACGGCCTCGACAGCGGCGAACTAACAGACCTGTTTCGCTGGACGGAGCAGGAATTCCTGAAAAAGACCGAGGGATCGGCGATTCGCCGCATTGGATTTGAACGCTGGCAGCGCAACCTGGCGGTAGCGCTGGGAAATGCCGACGCCACCCCGGAAGTGATCAGCGCGCTCGAAGAGCAACTCGATTCAGCGACGCCGCTGGTGGCCGAGCACATCCAGTGGGCGCTACAACGTTTGCGCAGTGGGCGGCGCAGGAAGCGTAAAATTAAACGCAGCTAAATCTGCGGCTGCATCAACTCATGCGAAAAAAGTGCTCGCGATAGTGCTTCAACTCGTTAATGGAGTCGTGAATATCGTCCATGGCCAGGTGCGACGAGGTCTTCTTTACCCCATCCAGCACATCCGGGCGCCAGCGTCGCGCCAGCTCCTTCACCGAACTTACATCCAGATTCCGGTAGTGGAAGTACTGCTCCAGTAGCGGCATATACTTCACCAGAAAGCGGCGATCCTGGCCGATAGAGTTGCCGCACATCGGGGAAGCCCCCTCTGGTACCCAGTGACGGAGGAATTCAATGGTTTCCCGCTCCGCTTGATGCTCACTGATACTGGAATCCTTGACCCGGGCCACCAGCCCGGAACCGCCGTGCTGCTCGGTATTCCAGTCGTCCATGGCCGCCAGCAGCGCATCGCTCTGGTGAATCGCCATGACCGGCCCTTCTGCCAGCACGTTCAGGCGCGAATCCGTCACCACGGTGGCGATTTCAATAATGCGCTCTTTCTCCGGATCCAGGCCAGTCATTTCCAGATCGATCCAGATCAGATTATTCTGATCCACAATAGTCTCCTTAACTGCCGCATCCCGCGGCCAGTTGCCATTAAATTGGACGATAGCGAGGAAGGTACCGCAACCACCTAGCGATGCAAGTTATAATCCGCCGCTTTCCACAACCCGAGCCCTCATGAGCAAACGCAAACTCAACCGCCGCCAGCAGTGGCGCATCGCCAAGATCCAGCAGGAGCGGGAGGCCCGCGCACGCAAACGCGAAGAAAACCTGGATCAGGCGGCGGAAGAAGGCGACCTGGGCCCAGAGCAGACCGGAATGGTCATCGCCAACTATGGCTCACAGGTACTGGTGGAGAGTGAAACCGATAGCCAGTTGCGACAACGCTGCCATGTGCGCGCCAATATCGACACTCTCGTCACCGGTGACAAGGTCGCCTGGAACCCGGCCACCGGCGATGCCACCGGCGGCCTCGGCGTGGTCGGTGCGCGCCTGCCGCGCCATTCGGAATTGCAGCGCCCAGATCGCTATGGCGACATGAAAACCGTGGCCGCCAATATCGATCGCATCCTGATCGTCATCGCGCCCTATCCGGAACCTTTTGCCAACGCCATCGATCGCTATCTGGTGGCAGCCGAGACCACCGGTATTCAGCCTCTATTGCTGCTCAACAAGATAGACCTGATCGACGACAGCAACCGGGAACACCTGGAAGACCTGCTCCAGCCCTATCCAGACCTGGGCTATCCGGTACTGAAACTCTCTACCAAAACCGGCGAGGGACTCGACAAGCTACTGGAAACACTGGCCGAGGGCACCAGCGTGTTCGTCGGCCAATCCGGGGTCGGCAAATCCTCGCTGATCAACGGCCTGCTCCCCAGCGCCGATGCCCGCACCGGCGCCCTGTCTGAAGCCACGGGCAAGGGTACCCACACCACCACGGCGGCGGAACTGTTTCACCTGCCCAGTGGTGGCGATCTGATAGACTCCCCCGGCATTAGAGAGTTCGGCATCTGGCACATGAGCGAACAAGCGCTGCTGGAAGGTTATGTGGAATTTCGTCCGTTTATCGGCCACTGCCGCTTCCGTGATTGCCGCCACCAGAGCGAACCCGGCTGTGCCATTCAGGAGGCCCTCGAGCGCGGCGACATCAGCCAACGCCGTATGGACAGCTTCCTGCACCTGCGCAACAGCTTGGAAAATGACTGAGCCCAACAGACCGGCGGCAACTTACTGCCCACAACTTGCTACCCACAACAAGGAATGCAACAAGGAACCCTGCGTGAGTGATATCCCACTGATACTGGAACCTGAACAACTGGCTTCGCTGCTCGAGCACGAAGAAATCCGTGTGATCGACCTGAGCAGCTCGCAAAACTACCTTGCGGGCCACATTCCCGGCGCACTAGGCCTACCCTTTCAGGCCCTGATGGCCGGCACCCCTCCGGCACCGGGCAAGCTGCCCTCAATCGAGCGCCTCACTCAGGTAATGCAGGCCATCGGCCTCACGCCGGATACCCACATCGTCGCCTGCGATGACGAAGGCGGTGGTTGGGCTGGACGCCTGCTGTGGACACTCGAAGTCATCGGTCACACAAAATACAGTTATTTAAATGGCGGCATGACCGCGTGGAAAAATGCCGGCCTGCCGCTGACAACCGAAGATGCCACCGTTACCCCAAGCAGCATCACAGTCAGCATCGCCGACGACGCTCCCATGATTGATGCGGAACAAATCCAGCAACGCCTCGGTCAAAACGACCTGCAAATCTGGGACGCACGCTCCCCCTTGGAATACAGCGGCGAGCGCATGGTGGCCATGCGCGGAGGCCATATCCCCGGTGCGATCAATTGCGAGTGGACACAACTGATGGATCCACAGCGCGACCTGCGTATTCGCGAAGACGCCAAAGAATTTCTCGCGGCGCTGGGCATTGATGGCAGCAAAGAAATTGCCACCCACTGCCAGAGCCACCACCGTTCAGCGTTTACCTGGCTGGTAGGAAAATCCCTGGGATTGCCGATCAAAGCCTACCCCGGCTCGTGGAGCGAATGGGGCAATCTGTCGGATACGCCGATAGAAAATTAAACAAAAGGTTTTCGAAAACTTACCCAGCACAAATTTTGAAGCTAAGTCCGGGTAGCGGGTTCGGGTTTTCAGGAGCGTCGCAAACAGGAGGTTTGCGCCGCAGCGCCCAGGGATGGGTTTACAGCGGTCCTGAAAACCCGAACCTGCTACCCGGACGCCACAGAACCACAACCAACGGGACCACCAAACCCAAATGCACCCGAAATTATTCATCTTCCTGCAGTACATCACCCCCCAGCACCTGCTCTCGAGAGCCGCCGGCTGGCTGGCAGAAACCCGCATCGGCGGTATTAAAAACCCGTTCACCAAGTGGTTCGTGGAAAAATACAAAGTCGATATGAGCGAGGCACTGGAAGAAGATTACACGGCGTACACCTGTTTCAACGATTTCTTCACCCGCGCCCTAAAAGAAGGCGCACGCCCCATCGCAGAAGGTGAGAAAACCATCGCCGGCTGTGCCGATGGCGCCATCAGCCAGCTGGGTGAAATTCACAACGGCAGAATCTTCCAGGCCAAAGGCCAGGACTACAGCCTGCTCGAACTGGTCGGCGGCGATCCCGAGGTCGCCGCACAGTTTACCGGCGGTAAGTTCGCCACCGTATACCTCTCTCCAAAAGATTATCACCGCGTTCATATGCCGCTGGATGGCGTTCTACAACGCATGATCTACGTGCCCGGTGAACTGTTCTCGGTAAACACCACCACCGCCGAAAACGTACCGCGCCTGTTTGCGCGCAACGAGCGTCTGGTCTGTATCTTTGACACCGCCGCCGGCCCCATGGCCATGATTCTTGTGGGCGCGATGATTGTCGCCGCCATCGAAACCGTCTGGGCCGGGCAGGTCGCGCCTATTAAGCGCCAGGTCCGCACCACCCGCTACGATGATCAGAAGCCGATCGCGCTGAAAAAAGGCGACGAGATGGGCCGATTCAAACTCGGCTCAACCGTGATACTGCTGTTCGGTGCGGACAAGGTGAACTGGCTCGAAAGCCTCGCGGCGGAGACCCCGGTAAAAATGGGCGAGCATTTTGGAGACCTGATTTAACCCCTTAACCAACATGCTCACATTGCCAGAGTTTATTCGCAGCAACCCCAAACTCGCTTTTTTTGCGCTGGTGGCGGTGGCTGCGTCTGGCTTCGGGCAGACATTTTTTATCGCCATTTTTGGCGGCGCGCTGCGCGCTGAGTTCAACCTGAGCAACATTTTGTACGGCGCAGGCTACAGTGCCGCCACCCTCCTCTCCGCGCTTGTACTACTGGGCGCCGGCACCCTGATTGATCACTGGCCGCTACGACGCGTGGCCATACTCGGCTCCCTACTGTTGGCCGCTGGATGCCTGGTAATGGGACTTGCCCACAGCGCCTGGATGCTGTTGCCGGGATTTTTCCTGCTGCGGTTTGCCGGCCAGGGATTTATGACCCACATGGGAATGACCACCGCCGGGCGCTACTTCACCGAAAACCGGGGAAAAGTGATTGCGCTGGCCGCCCTGGGGTTCCCAATCGCCGAAGCATTGCTCCCCACCACTGGTTCGCTGATTGTCGAGCAGCAAGGATGGCGCAGCGTGTGGCTGCTCTCCGCTGGTGTGTTAGTACTTGGCGTTTTGCCGGCCTTGTACTGGCTGGCGGGGCATGCGGGTGAACAAGGTGCGCAGTCGGCCGAAGCAACTCATCACAACAATAACCACTATACGCGTGCTCAAGTGCTTCGCGATCGTGGCTTTTACTGCCTGCTTCCCGCGGCGTTAATGACCCCGTTTGTAGTGACCGCGATACTGTTCCATCAGGGTGCCATCGCCGGCGAACGCGGGTGGTCTCTTTCGGTATTGGCAGGCGCTTTTGCGGGCTATGCCGGTGGGCATCTGCTCGCATTGTTTTTTGCGGGCAGCATCGTGGACCGAATTGGTGCGCAGCGAAGTCTGCCAGTCGCCCTGCTACCCATGTTCACGGCATTGCTACTACTCGCATTTAGCAATGCATGGTGGCTACCGTACGTTTACTTAACCTTGATTGGTATCGGCCAGGCCGGAACGGGTACTGCAAGCAGTGCGCTATGGCCGGAGCGATACGGCACCACGCATCTCGGCGCCATCCGCTCGGTTTCCCAGGCGAGCATGGTGCTTTCCACTGCGGTATCACCACTGCTGATAGGGCTTCTGCTGGATCAGGGAGTGAGCGTCACGGGTATTTCGCTGCTACTTGGAACTGTCGTGTTGTTTGCGAGCCTGCTGACACTGACAGCTTCGCTCACACCACAACAAACAACAACATAGCCCGGCTAAATACCGCAATACTCTGCTTAAGGAAAAACAGCGGGATTAACGGTTGGGCAGGAAGAGAGAGAGCAAGCCCGGTAAGCGCGGCTGACTCAGGTACTGATCACGAACCTTTGCCACATTGATCCCCGGATGCCGGCTTGGGTCCATATCCTGGGTAATGGTGATCAGGCCAGCGTCGGCGAGAGACTTTTTGCCTCGCTTGATCAGGGCTTGCTTGCGGTCATCGTCGGCCGCCATATCAAAAACTCGGGGTTTTTCCAGCAGCTGTCGCTTGGTATCGGTAACCAGCATCACCTTGGGCTTCAGGCGGCGCTGATGGTTTTGCTCTACAACAACCGCCAGCTCGCCGGTAGAGAGTTCTACCTGGGTACCTGTTGGGTACAGGCCAATGGACTGGATAAACTCCACCACCAGCTGTTCCTGGAAGGCTGCGTTGCGTAACTCATACAGCTGCGCCACCGCGTTTGAGGGTGGCACCGGAAATTCTGCACCGCGTGGATTGGTGGCCTCATCATAAAAAGTGACGATGCCACACATACGGGCCAGTACTGGAATCTGGCCACCGCGCAATCCCTTCGGGTATCCGCTGCCGTCAAACTGTTCCCGGTGACAGCGGACAATATTCAGCACCTGGGGGTCCACATTCGGATCGCTGGACAATAACCGCACGCTGTAATCAACAAACTTGCGATATTCCAGCTCCGCGCGCGGGCTGCGCTTTTCCGCGGCCACTATCTGTTGCGAGAGGTATAGCTTACCTACATCTTTCAGCAGGGTGGCAACGCCGAGGTGCACCAAGTCATGTCGGCGCAGGCCAATGTGGCGACCGAATACCACCGCCCAGATACTAGCGCGCACGGAATGGCTATAGGAGTGTTCATCTTTCGCCCGCACTCGGGCCAGCCAGGAGAAGGCGTCGGGGCTGCGCAGCACACTATCTACCATCTGGGAAATAGTCTGGGTCACCTGTGCGGTAGGCAAGGGCTGATTGGACTCCAGCTGCACCATCACCTGGTACATGCCCTGGATCATTCGCTGATGCAGCTTGCGCGCCTTGGACGCTTCTTTTCGCGCTGGCTCGGGAGCGGGATAGCTGTTGTGAGTAACCTGAACCGGCTTGCAATTGATTGCCACCGGAATACGGCGGGAAGCGGCCTTGCCGGACTTTTCTCTGGCGGCACTTTCGGCCGCAGTGCGGGTAAGCTTGCGCAGCTTTACGCCCACATCACCAACGGTTTTTGCAACATCCACGTAAACGAAGCGACAAAACTTCTGTAACTGGCGAATTTCTTCCAGATCGCGGATGTAAAAGCCTTGCAGGGCAAACGGTGTGCGCGTCCACGGGCGATCCAAGCGAGACACAAACATGCCCCGCTGCAAGTCCTCAACGAATACTTTCGCCTGCTGAATTTCCACTAGATAAGTGCCGCGTTAACCGTTTTGGTGTAATTGTTCGTTCTATTATTTTTATGCACAACCGGCGCCCAAGCAGGCCTGATTCTGGGGAAACAGGCCAAGGAAACGGATTGTCACATAGGGGCACCCACAGGCAGCCCTCTAATTTGTGATAATTATCACAAAATTGACGATAAACGCCAGTCCTAAGGGATCCTGTTAATCAAAAAGCCGCCATATTGGCGCTTTTTTTCTCATTAGGACCCAAAACCCAGGCTCGCGACCAAATTAACGCCACTTGGCCGCGATACACGTCAATCGTGATACTGCGGGGAAAGCTCCACCACCGCATCAAACATTGCCCCGGCATGTGCCGGGTCCACCTTGGGCGTTACGCCATGGCCAAGGTTGAAAATATGCCCACTGCCGCGACCATAACTGGCCAGGATGGACGCCACCTCTTCACGAATACGCTCGGGTTTGGCCAGCAGGATTGATGGATCCATATTGCCCTGCAATGCCACCTTGTCACCCACTCGGGTCCTGGCCTGGGCAATATCAGTGGTCCAGTCAAGGCCGAGCGCATTGGCGCCGGTATCGGCCATCGCCTCCAGCCACTGGCCACCACCTTTGGTGAACAAAATCACTGGCACCTGACGGCCATCAGCCTCCTTGATCAATCCCTGCACAATTCGCGCCATATAAGCGAGAGAGAACTCCCGGTAGGCAGTGTGGCTGAGGGCGCCGCCCCAGGTGTCAAAAATCTGCACAGCCTGGGCACCTGCGCGAATCTGCGCATTGAGGTAATCAATTACGGAATCCGCGAGCACCGATAGCAGCTGGTGCATGTCCTCGGGGCGGTTGTAGAGCATCTCCTTGGCGCGGGCAAAGTCGCGGCTGGAACCACCTTCAATCATGTAGGTAGCCAGGGTCCAGGGGCTGCCGGAAAAACCAATCAGCGGCACGCGGCCATTCAGCTCACGGCGGATGGTAGTTACCGCATTGGTGACGTAATCCAGATCCTTCGCCGTGTTTACCACTTCGAGCGCGGCGATATCCGCGCTGGTGCGGACAGGTTTCTTGAATTTAGGCCCTTCGCCCTCTTCAAAATACAAGCCCAGGCCCATGGCATCGGGAATAGTGAGAATATCGGAAAACAGAATCGCTGCATCCAGCGGGTAGCGCTCCAGCGGCTGCAAGGTCACTTCACAGGCCAGTTCGGTGTTGCGGCACAGATCCATAAAGGTGCCGGCCTTGGCACGGGTGGCGCGGTACTCCGGCAAATAACGACCGGCCTGGCGCATCATCCACATGGGGGTGCGGTCTACGGGCTGGCGCAGAAGGGCACGGAGGAAGCGATCGTTTTGAAGGGGGGCGAACTGATTGTCAGACATGAGGGCAACGGCTGGATAAATGGGCGGCCATTGTACTCTCGGGGTGGGATTTAGGACAGGGAGTCCAATGACGGAGCAAAGAGTTTATACAGAAGTGTCGCTGACAAGTGGAACCGCCAGATATCTTGCTGGCGGTTCCACCGGAAAAGATCACGGCTACAGGGTCAGACTTCGAGGAAGTCCAGGATACCCTCGGCAGCCTGACGGCCTTCCCAGATAGCAGTTACCACCAGGTCGGAGCCGCGCACCATATCGCCACCGGCAAACACTTTCTCATTAGAAGTCTGGAATTTGTATTCCTGCTTCTCCGGGGCAACCACGCCACCCCAGTCGGCCACTTCGATATTGTGATCACCAAACCACTCGGCCGGACTTGGACGGAAGCCGAAGGCAACCAGCACTATGTCCGCCGGAATAACTTCCTCGGAACCGGGCACCACTTCCGGGCGGCGGCGCCCGTTTTCATCGGGCTCGCCCAGCTGGGTAGTCACAACTTTGACACCCTCAACCTTGCCATCACCGACAATACCCACGGGCTGGCGATTGAACAGGAAGTTAACCCCCTCTTCTTTCGCGTTGGCCACTTCGCGGCGGGAGCCCGGCATATTCTCTTCATCACGACGGTAGGCACAGCTAACACGCTGGGCGCCCTGACGAATTGAGGTGCGGTTACAGTCCATGGCGGTATCACCACCACCGAGCACCACGACACGCTGGCCTTCCACGGAAATAAAGTCTTCCGCGTTCTTCTCCCAGCCCATGTTGCGGTTCACATTGGAAATCAGGAACGGCAATGCGTCGTACACACCAGGCAGGTCTTCACCGGGGAAGCCACCCTTCATGTAGTTGTAGGTACCCATACCCAGGAATACGGCGTCGTAATCCGACATCAGCTGATCGAAAGTAATGTCCTTGCCGATTTCGGTTTCCAGGCAGAATTCCACACCCATCTCGGTAAAGATGGCGCGACGCTGCTGCATCACAGACTTTTCCAGCTTGAACTCGGGAATACCGAAGGTCAGCAGGCCACCGATTTCCGGGTGTTTGTCGAATACCACCGGCTGTACACCATTGCGCACCAGCACATCCGCGCAGGCGAGGCCCGCGGGGCCAGCACCGACGATTGCCACACGCTTGTCGGTCTTTTTCACCGCGTCCATATTCGGACGCCAGCCCAACGCAAACGCGGTATCGGTAATGTACTTTTCCGCATTGCCAATGGTGACCGCACCGAAACCATCGTTCAGGGTACAGGCCCCTTCACACAGACGGTCCTGCGGACACACGCGGCCACACACTTCCGGCAGGGAGTTGGTCTGGTGACTCAACTCCGCCGCCTCCATGATGTTGCCTTCACTGATCAGGCGCAGCCAGTTTGGAATGTAGTTGTGCACCGGGCACTTCCACTCGCAGTAGGGGTTGCCGCAATCCAGGCAGCGATGCGCCTGGTTGGCCACCTGCTTCTCGGTGAAAGGCTGGTAGATTTCCACAAACTGGTTGGTGCGGGTAATGATATCTTTCTTGGCGGGGTCCACTCGGCCCACGTCGATAAACTGAAAATCGTTGTTTAGACGCTCTGACATAAGTAAATCTCCCCCTTATTCGCCGCGCTTGCGCACATCGGACAGCAGTCCGGCGAGGCTGGCCGCCTTCGGCTTCACCAACCAGAATTTGTTGAGGTAATCGTCGAAGTTATCCAACAACTCCGCGCCCCAGGCACTGCCGGTCTCGGCCACGAATTCTTCAATCACTTCGCGCAGATGACTCTGGTATTCCTCCAGGGCCTCACTGCTGATACGGCGCAGCTCGATCAGCTCGTGGTTGCACTTGTCGAAGAAGTCGCGATCCATATCCAATACATAGGCAAAACCACCGGTCATACCTGCACCGAAGTTGACCCCGGTTTTCCCCAGCACCGCAACCATACCGCCGGTCATATACTCACAGCAGTGATCGCCGGCACCTTCAACCACGGCGTAGGCACCGGAGTTACGCACACCGAAGCGCTCACCGGCGCAACCGGACGCGAACAACTTGCCGCCCGTGGCGCCGTACAGACAGGTGTTACCAACAATGCTGGTTTCCTGCGAGGCGAATTCACTGCCTCGCGGCGGACGAATAACCAGCTTACCGCCGGCCATACCTTTACCAACATAGTCGTTGGCATCGCCTTCGAGATACATCTCCAGGCCACCGGCATTCCACACACCGAAGGACTGACCGGCAACACCGGTGAGGCGCAACTTGATTGGCGCATCCACCATGCCCTGATTGCCGTGGCGCTTGGCGATCTCACCGGACAGGCGCGCACCAATGGAGCGGTCGCAGTTGGTAAGCTCGAAGCTGAACTCGCCACCGGCAAGGTTTTCAATCGCCGGCAGGGTCTCTTTCACCATGCGCTCCGCCAACAGGCCCTTGTCCCATGGCTCATTCTTGGCCAACTGACAGGTCTGCGGCTTGCTGTCGAGCAGCTCGTCGGTGTGTAACAGCGGAGACAGGTCCAAGGTTTTCTGCTTGCTGGTTTCGCCAGCCAGGGTTTCCAACAGGTCCACGCGACCTACCAGCTCATCCATGCTGCGCACGCCCAGGCTCGCCATCCACTCGCGAGTTTCCTCGGCCACGAACTTGAAGAAATTCATCGCCATTTCCACGGTGCCGATGTAATGCTCGTCACGCAGCTCTTTGTTCTGGGTGGCGACACCGGTGGCACAGTTGTTCAGGTGGCAGATACGCAGGTACTTACAACCCAGCGCGACCATCGGCGCGGTACCGAAGCCAAAGCTCTCGGCACCCAGAATTGCCGCCTTGATCACATCGAGACCGGACTTCAGTCCACCGTCAGTTTGTACGCGCACATTGCCACGCAGGTCGTTGGCACGCAGAGTCTGATGGGTTTCCGCCAGGCCCAGCTCCCACGGGGAACCGGCGTAACGAATGGAGGTAATCGGGCTTGCCGCGGTACCGCCGTCGTAACCAGAAATGGTAATCAGGTCCGCATAGGCCTTGGCCACACCAGCGGCAATGGTGCCGACGCCGGGGCGCGACACCAGTTTCACCGACACCAGCGCATCCGGATTGACCTGTTTTAGGTCGTAAATGAGCTGCGCCAGATCCTCAATAGAATAGATATCGTGGTGCGGCGGCGGCGAAATCAGAGTCACACCGGGCACCGAGTAGCGCAAACGCGCGATCAACTGGTTCACCTTGCCGCCAGGCAGCTGGCCACCCTCACCGGGCTTGGCGCCCTGAGCCACCTTAATCTGCAGTACTTCGGCATTCACCAGATAGTGCGGGGTGACCCCGAAACGACCGGAGGCAATCTGCTTGATCTTGGATACTTTATCGGTACCGAAACGCGCCGGGTCCTCACCGCCCTCACCACTGTTAGAGCGGCCACCCAGGCGGTTCATCGCCTGCGCCAGTGCTTCGTGGGCCTCTGGAGACAGTGCGCCGAGGGACATGGCTGCAGAATCGAAACGACGCAGAATGTTTTCCGCGGGCTCTACTTCTTCCAGCGGAACCGGCTGTACATCTTTTTTCAGGCCCAGCAGGTCACGCAGGGTGGCGACCGGGCGTTGGTTGATCAGCGTGGCGTAATCACGCCAGGCGCCGTAATCGCCGGTGCGCACTGCTTGCTGCAACGCTTGTACCACATCCGGGTTAAACGCGTGGTATTCCTCGCCGTAGACAAATTTGTGCAGGCCGCCGGGGGAAACCTTCTTGCGCGGCTTCCACGCCAGCTGCGCGCGCGCGCGCATGTCGTCTTCCAGCTCGGCAAAGCCTGCACCCAGTACCCGTGCCGGGGCTTCCGGGAAGCACAGGTCGATCACTTCCTGGGACAAACCCACCAGCTCGTACAGCAGGGCGCCGCGATAAGAGGCAATGGTGGAGATACCCATCTTCGACAGGATCTTCAGCAGGCCTTTGCAGATACCAGTACGGTAATGCTTCTGCGCGGTAGCCGCGTCCAGCAGCAGTTCACCGGTTTCGATCAGGTGATTGATGATGCTGTAAGAGAAGTACGGGTGCACCGCGGTAGCGCCAACGCCAATCAGGCACGCCAGCTGGTGCGAATCGCGCGCGGTGGCGGTATCGACAACGATATTGGAGTCACAGCGCAGGCCGGCGTGCACCAGATGGTGATGCACGGCACCGGTGGCCATCAGCGCATCGATCAGCAGCTTGCCTTCTTCGATGTCGCGATCAGACAGCACCACAATTACGGTACCGTCTTCGCGCACGGAGTCTGCCACTTCGCGACACAGCTTTTCGATCGCGCTCTTCAGATCCAGTTGCGCGGGATCGTAATTCAGGTCGAACACCTTGGCGGTGAACTCTTCGCGCCCCAGATCCAGCAGCGCGGTGTACTTCATGTGAGAAAGCACTGGCGAGGAAAGGATTACGCGGTCCGCGTGTTCGATGGTTTCCTCGAACACGGATTTTTCACGCCCCAGGCAGGTTTCCAGGGACATGACGATGGTTTCCCGCAGCGGATCGATCGGCGGGTTGGTGACCTGCGCAAACTGCTGGCGGAAATAGTCGTACAGGCAGCGGTTACCTTCGGACAGCACCGCCATGGGGGTATCGTCACCCATGGACCCGACCGCTTCCTGCCCAGATTCCGCCAGCGGACGGATCACCTGATCGCGCTCTTCCAGAGATGAACTGAACAGCTTCTGGTAAACCTTGAACTGGTCCAGGGAGAAATTGTTATCCACCGGTGCCGTCACCAGCGTGGAACGGATGCGACGGGCTTTTTCCTTCAGCCACTTCTTGTATGGGTGGGCTTTTTTCAGCTCACCATCCACTTCACCGGTGTGGCGCAGCTCACCCTTCAAGGTATCCACAGACAGGATCTGGCCAGGTCCGAGGCGCCCCTTGGCCACCACGTCCGCCGGGTCGTACTGGTAAGTACCCACTTCCGAGGCAACGGTGATGAAGTCGTCCTTGGTGATCACCCAGCGCGACGGGCGCAAGCCATTGCGGTCCAGGGTACATACCGCGTAGCGGCCGTCGGTCAGCACCAGGCCGGCAGGCCCGTCCCACGGCTCCATGTGCATGGAGTTGTATTCATAGAAAGCGCGCAGATCGGAATCCATGGTATCGACGTTCTGCCACGCTGGTGGCACCAGCATGCGGATCGCGCGGTGCATATCGATGCCGCCCACGGTCAGAAGCTCCAGCATATTGTCGAGGCTGGAGGAGTCGGAACCAACACGGTTTACCAGCGGCGTCAGCTCGGAGAGCTCCGGCACCAGTTCAGTAATGAACTTGTTGGTGCGTGCCACCGACCAGTTACGGTTGCCGGTGATGGTGTTGATTTCACCGTTGTGCGCGAGCATGCGGAACGGCTGCGCCAGCGGCCAACGCGGCATGGTGTTGGTGGAAAAGCGCTGGTGGAATACGCAAATCGCGGTTTCCAGACGGGGATCGGCTAAATCCGGAAAGAACTTGGGCAGGTCCGCGGGCATCATCAGGCCCTTGTAGGACAGTACCGCGGTGGACAGGCTACCTATATAGGTATCTTGGGTAAGTTGCTGCTCAGCCTTGCGGCGGGCGACAAACAGTCGCGCATTGAACTGCTGCTGTTGCAACGCTTTTTCCGCGTTGTTGATCAACAGGTGCTCGAAGCGCGGCAGGGATTCACGGGCAATCGGCCCCAGGCATTCTTCATCAGTCGGCACCACGCGCCAGCCCGCCACCTGCAGACCTTGCTCCTGCAGCGCGCGCTCAAGAATTCCGCGCGCACGGGCGGCCTCGGTTTCATCCAGAGGCAACATGATGGAGCCAACCGCGTACAGGTCACTCAGGTCCTGACCAAGCTCCGCTTTGGCCACGGCGCGCAAAAAGCTGTCTGGCTTCTGCAGCAACAGACCACAGCCATCACCGGTTTTGCCATCGGCGGCAATGCCTCCGCGGTGAGTCATACAGGTCAGCGACTCAATCGCCGTCTGCAATAACTTATGGCTGGTTTGGCCCTTCAGGTGGGCAATCAGTCCAAAGCCACAGTTATCTTTGAACTCATCCAATCGATACAGACCGCTACCCATAGATTTCCTCAAAGTGTTATCGCTACCACGCGGGTGGTGAAGATCACTGCATCTGCACAGTGACAATCAGGTCACAGTCGGAGACCGATCCCGGGGGTATATTTATCTACTCTCGAGCCAAAGGTGCCGCAGAATCCACTGATTTTTTGAAACCCCAGTGACAAAAAAAGCCCACATAAAGGGCTTGGTGTTGCTCGCTCGCTGCGAGCCTGCGTTTATTGTTATCGGCTCTTTTCCCCGGCTTTCAGCGGGGGGGCGCGCAATATTACTCGCGTGACCCTGCAATTGCAAGATTTGGCAGTTTTTTCCGCTGTTAGCGGGCAGTTCGACCGATTTATCTTCTTTTTAGCGCAAGTTCAGACAAAGAATCCTCAGTTTGGTAAAAAAACTACAGATTCATCACTGCGCGCCGCAGGCGCGCAAAGCCTCAACCAGCTGATCTTTCGGCGTGTCGCTGATTATTTGTGCATCACCAAGCGCATGCAAAAGGACCAGACGCAATTTGCCGTCTTGCACCTTTTTATCCACCGACATTGCATTCAGATAGTCTTCAACTGTCATATCTTCGGGAGATTGTTGCGGCAAGTTGGCCTTTGTTAGCAGTGCGCGCAACCGCGCGACTTCGGCTTTATTTATCCATCCGCGCAGACAGGACAGCTCTGCCGCCATCACCATGCCAGCCGCCACTGCCTCACCGTGCAACCACTTGCCGTATCCCTGCACCGCCTCAATTGCGTGGCCAAAAGTATGGCCGAAGTTCAAGATGGCGCGCCGGCCAGACTCTCTCTCGTCCTCTGCCACAACCGCGGCCTTATCTGCACAGCTGCGCTCCACGGCATAGGCCAACGCCTGTGGATCCCGCGCGAGCAATAAATCCATATTTTCTTCGAGCCAGCCGAAGAAGGCTGGGTCACAGATCATCCCGTACTTGATGACCTCTGCAATTCCAGCAGAGAGTTCACGATCGGGTAGTGTGTTGAGGGTATCAATATCGATGAGTACCAGCTGCGGCTGATAAAAGGCGCCAATCATGTTTTTCCCGAGCGGATGATTCACGCCTGTCTTACCACCAACCGAAGAGTCCACCTGAGACAGCAAGGTAGTTGGCACCTGTACAAAATCGACGCCGCGCTGATAACAGGCGGCGGCAAAGCCGCTCATATCGCCGATAACACCGCCACCCAAGGCAACGATGGTGGTGCCACGATCATGGCGGCTTTCCAACAGGGAATCGAATACCCGGTTGACGGTATCCAAAGTCTTGAAGGCCTCACCATCGGGCAACTCGACAACATCGACCTTGGAAAATACTTTCAAGCCGTCGAGCACGGTCTGCAGGTACAGCGGCGCAATGGTCTCATTGGTAACCACAAGCACCTGTTTGCCACGGATATATTGCTCAAACTGTGAGGAATCAGTTAACAACCCCGAGCCAATCAAGATCGGATAACTGCGCTCACCCAGGTCGACATCAAGACGGTGCATGGTTACTCCCTAACGCGCACAAATTGGATATAAAGAGATGGGACAGAGAAAGTCTGTGGGAATTACTTACGCGGTGGACTGCGCGGCGAGACGATCGGCGACAAGTTGTGCAGCCTGTTTTGGCGTACAGTTGTCGGTATCACAGACCAAATCCGCGACCTCCGCGTAATAGGCTCCGCGCTGCTCGAGAATCTCTGCGAGCTTCGCTCGCGGATCGTCCACCTGCAATAAGGGACGATTGCTATTTTTCGAAGTGCGTTCCACCAGCTGATCAAGGCTTGCTCGCAGGTACACAATAAAACCACCTTGCTTGAGCAGCTCGCGGTTTTCTTGCTTTAGAACGATGCCGCCACCAGTCGCGATGACCTGTGCCACACCGTTGCACAGATCCCGCAACACCTCACTTTCGCGGCGACGGAAACCGGCCTCTCCCTCCACATCAAAGATCCAGGGAATGTCGGCACCGGTACGGTCTTCCAACACCTTGTCAGAATCGGCAAAAGGCAGCCCGAGCTGGGCTGCCAGTAATTTGCCGATAGTGGACTTGCCGGCCCCCATGGGACCGACAAGAAAGATAGGCTCGGAGATCACTTGCTAAAGGACAGGAACTCGTCCTGCATGATGCGAGGCGTAATGAAGATCAACAGTTCGCGCTTATCTTCTTCACGACTGGTGCGCTTGAACAGGTGGCCGAGGAAGGGAATATCACCCAGGAACGGCACTTTAGTCTCACCCTCGAGGGTTTGCGCTTCAAAGATACCACCCAGCACAATGGTCTCACCGTTAGCGACCAATACCTTGGTCTGCAGTGAGTTCACGTTAATTGCCGGGATTTGAGCACCGGTAATCACGTTGGTGAACAGCTCACCGACACTGTTCTGGTCGATATTCAGGTTCATGATGATGTTGTTATCCGGCGTAATCTGCGGAATAACATTCAGCAATAGAACCGCTTCCTTAAAGGTGACCGACGCGGCACCTGAAGAAGTGGCTTCCAGGTAAGGAATCTCCACACCGGAGCGAATACTTGCTTCCTGTTTATCGCCGGTCACCACTTTCGGCTGGGAAACAATTTCCGCTTTACCCACGTCTTCCAGCGCAGACAACTCCAGACCAAGTAGGAAATCATCCTTCAGAATGGCGTAGGCTACGCTGCCCACAGAATTAGACACACCCAAATCAACCAGAAGCGGGTCATGCAGCGTCTGCGGCGAACTGAGATCAGGGACGCTACCGTCGCCATCGGAAATCAAACCTACCTGGGAGCCGGAACCAATACCTAGACCGTCATCGCCAACATTGTGGTCTTCCATATAGCTCCAGCGTACGCCGATGTCACGCAAGAAGCCGGTATTCGCGGTAACAATACGCGCTTCAATCATTACTTGGCGAATCGGAATATCGATCGCATTAATCAGGGCGCGGAATTGTGAAATTTTTTCCTCGGTGTCGGTAAGAATGATGGTATTGGTGCGTTCATCTACGATGGCGCTACCTCGAGTAGACAGGATGCTACGCCCTTCCTGATCCTCGCGGCCGCCGCCTGCGAAATTACCCTGACCAAAGCCACCGCCCTGAGCTCCACCAAGGTCGCCAGCAAACAGCGTGAACAACTCACGAGCATCAGCATAACGAATCTGGATATATTCGGTACGCAGCGGCGCCAACTCTTCCAACTGCTTGCGAGTCTCCAACTCACGGCGTTCACGTTCGGCAATCTCGGCAGCCGGCGCCACCATAATCACGTTACCTTCCTGACGCTTATCCAGGCCCTTGGCCTTCAGGATCAACTCTAGCGCCTGGTCCCAGGGCACACCATCGAGACGAAGAGTAATACGCCCCTGAACGGTATCACTTGCCACAAGGTTCAGGTCGGTAAAGTCAGCAATGAGCTGCAGTACAGAGCGCACTTCAATATCCTGGAAGTTCAGCGACAGCTTCTCACCAGTAAACGCAAACTCTTGCTGCTTTTCACGCACTTGCGCCACGGTCAGCGGCTTGACGCTGAGCACATATTCATTGTCCGCCTGATAGGCCAGGTAATCATAATCGCCATCGTGGGGATCAACGGTAATTACAGTATTGCGGCCGTCATAGTCGACGCTAATAGAATTTACCGGCGTCGCAAAATCCGTCACATCCAGACGTTGGCGCAAAGATGGCGGCAGTTCTGCCCCCAGGAAAGTCAGTACGATTTTACCGCGGGTACGCTCCACATCAATATTAACTGCGGGATCACTCAGGCTAACAATTACCTTGCCCTCGCCACCCTCACCGCGACGAAAATCAACATTGTTGATACCAACGTTGCTCGCGGCCTTGAACTGCGGGCTACCGCCGACATTGGTGGTACTGCGTACGGGTGCAGCGGCTACCGCGGCAGTGGTAGCACTGTCGGCACCGACTTCCAGTACAACCTGGTTGCCAACACGCTCACTGGTGTATACCGGCAGGCTGTCCAAATTCAGAATCAGACGGGTGCGGTCTTCACCGGATACGATAACAGCGCTGCGCGCAGCGCCGATATCCATGCTGTATTTCTTTTGTGGCAGCACGCTTTCCACACCTGCGAAATCCATCACAATGCGCGCAGGCTGCTCAATGGTGTAGCCAGTAGGCTCCGGCGGCACATCACTAAAGGTGAGACGCAACTGCAGGCGACTGCCCGGCAGTTCGGAGAACTGGATATCGTTCAATTGGCTGGCCATGGTCGGCACCGCCAAAGGCAGAATCAGCAGGCCCAGCAGCAACGCGTTTGCGCGCGACAGCTTATTGGCGCCCCAGGCCAATACTCGGGCGAGTTGCTTGATGATCATTTTTAATTGTCCTTATCTTCCAAAGTCAGTGCCCGTGGCCGCTCAATCCAGCCACCGGTGCCATCCGGCACAATTTCGAGTACATCAAGTTGTGACGACGAGGCGTTGACCACCCGCCCGTGGTTTTTACCCATGTAATTGCCGATAGTGATGCGATGGATGCCGCCGTCACCATCATTCACAAGCGCCCAAAGCTGCCCAGCTCTTGAGAGCGTACCCACCATGGACAGGGCATCAAACGGATAGCGCTCCAGCAGCTCTTTCTGCCGGTTCAGATCCGGTGCCACGTCCAGCTTGCGCCCCACTAGGCGCTGATCCGCTTCCAACATCGGACGAATAAACGGACTGCGCATTGCGGCCGCGCTGTACACGTATGGGCTGTAGGGCGTAAAAGTAGGGATCGGCTCAATCTGGCCTTTGGGCTTGTGCTTGACCGCCGCCATCTTCTGACGCAGGTCACTGTGATTCCCGTCGAGACTACAACCGGCAAGCGCTAGGATTGCCGCGGTCAGAGCGAAGTATTTTTTCATCCCTCTTCTCCCTGATCCTTGTAGCGATAGGTCTTCGCTCGCACCACCATATTCAGCAGCGCTGAACTATCTTTACTGGTACCAATTTCAAAGTCGTGCAGAGTAACAATGCGGGGCATGCCGGCGATACCGGAAATAAATGCACCAAACTCGTGGTATCCACCCTGCACCTCGATGCGAATCGGCAGCTCAACGTAGAACTCTCCAACCTGCTCACCCTCGAGCGCAATCTTTTGAATGGTCAAGCCGCTGCCGCGGCCAAACTCGTCGATATCTTCGAGCAGGCCCGGCACTTCAGTGTCCTTTGGCAACTGCTTCAATAGCGCGCCGAAAGTTTCTTCCATCTCAGCCAGCTGCTCGCGATATGCGTCAAGGTTCGCAGCCTCGAAAGACTTGCGCTCAAACTGGGTAAACAGCTCGCGCTCTTTGTTCTCGGCAAACTCCAGCTGACTGTAGCGATCCTTGATCATGAAAAAGTAACCGCCGCCGATCAGCACCGCGGAAATCACGATCAACAGTGCAACACGCCCGGCGAGCGGCCAGACACCGACGCGGGAAAAGTCGATATCGTTAATATCCAGCTCATTGAGCTGCTTTAAAGTATCTTCAAGCGCCACGATTACGCTCCACTATTGGCGCCATCATCGGCACCTTCTTCTTTTTTGCGGCCGCTGACACTGACCGTCATTTCAAACGCGCTTGCCTGCTCACCAAACTCCGGCTTGGCGGTGACATCCGTCAGATTTGGCGACTGGAACCACTCAGACTGATCCAGGCTGCGCATAAATGAGGAAACCCGGTTGTTGGACTCTGCCATACCGGATATCTGGAGCGTCTTGCCCGTGCGTTTGAGCTCGGTCAGCCACAGACCTTCAGGGGCTGCGCGCACCATCTCATCAAAGTAACGCACGGCCAAAGGACGGTTACCCTGCAGTTCCTGAATAACACGCATACGGTCAATCAGCTCCTGACGACGCTTCTTCAACTCCTTGATTTCGCGCACCTGCTTGTTCAACGCGGCAATCTCGGTATTCAGCAACTGATTGCGCTCATTCTGATTGGCAATCTGCGCATCAACGGTTTTCATCCACATGAACACCGAAACCACAGCAGCAATCACCACCACTACCGCGACCTGCTGGAACTCTTTCTGCTTCTGCGCCCGGAACTCCTGACGCCAAGGGAGTAAGTTAATTTTTGCCATTGATCAGAACTCCCTTTCGCGCATGGCGAGGCCTGCGGCGATCATCAGGGACGGCGCTTCGCTCACCAGAGCCTGACGATTTACCCGGGACGCAACACTCATATCCCGGAAGGGGTTGGCCACGAGCGTAGGCTTGTTAAGTTTTTCACCCACCAGTTCGGCGAGCCCTTCCATGGCGGCAACACCGCCGCCCAGCAGGATGTAGTCGACATCGCTGTAGGAAGTTGAGGAATAGAAGAACTGCAGGGAGCGCATAACTTGCTGCACCACCGCATCGCGGAAGGGTTCGAGCACTTCCGGGTAGTAATCGTCGGGCAAGCCGCTGCCGCCCTGGCGCTTCGCCAGAGTGGCCTCTTCGGCAGACAGGCCATAACGACGCTGAATTTCATCGGTCAACTGACGACCACCAAACAGCTGCTCCCGGGTATAGACGGTGCGACCGTCGACCATGACCGACAGCGCGCTCATGGTCGCTCCAATATCAATCACCGCGACCACCAGCTGCTCTTGCGCCGGGAACTGATTGTCCAGCAGGGTATAGGCGCGCTCGATGGCATAGGCTTCCACATCCACCACGCCCGGCTGCAACTCGGCTTCGCCCAGGGCAGAAACCCGCTGCTCCACATTCTCGCTACGACACGCAGCCAGCAGAACCTCAACCTGCCCCTCCCCCTTGTCCGAGGGCCCCTGCACCTCAAAGTCGAGGTTCACTTCATCCAGGGGATAGGGAATGTACTGATCCGCCTCCAGTGCGATCTGGGCTTCCAGCGCATCGTCGGAGAGGTCCGCAGGCATATCCAGGGTCTTGGTAATGACTGCAGAGCCGGAAACAGCCACAGCCGCCTGGCGCAGACGGGTCTTTGACCGACGCACCACCTTGCGGATGGCCTCAGCAATGGCGCCGACGTCATTGATGTTCTTATCCACTACCGCATTCGGGGGCAGAGGCTCGGCTGCATAGCTTTCCACCCGATATTTGTCGCCACTGCGACTCAGTTCGAGCAACTTGACCGAGGTGGAGCTAATATCGAGCCCAAGCATGGCTTTCGGGCCCTTATTGAGAAAAGGGAGCATCCCCATTTTTCTTATCTTTTCCGTGGGTTATGGAGGTTTGATGTTATAGCACTTTAAATTACCCCCGCAACCGCCTTTTGCATAGGTATCAGTGCACATTATTCGTATAATTGTCGAACAGTGCCGATATAATTGATTAAGACGTATACAGAAGCATTTCAATGACCGAAAAAGCCCGCAACCGCCTGTTGTCACTGCTGTGGCTGGCTCTGGCCGGCGCCGCAGCCGGCGCCATGGCGTTTTCCAGTATTTATCTGTACCTGAAACCGGGCTTGCCGTCCGTGGAGAGCCTGCGCGAGATCCGTCTGCAGACCCCGCTACGCATCTATTCCCGGGATATGAAGCTGATTGGCGAGTTCGGTGAAAAACGCCGCAGCCCAATCACCATCGACCAGACCCCGGATATGTTCATCAACGCCATTCTGGCGGCAGAGGACGATGGCTTCTATTCCCACAGTGGCGTTTCTATCAAGGGCCTGATGCGGGCCGCACGCCAGCTGATTGCCAGCGGCTCGATTCAGTCTGGCGGCAGCACCCTGACCATGCAGGTGGCGCGAAATTTCTTCTTGAGCCGCGAACAGCGCTTTATCCGCAAGTTCAACGAGATCCTGCTCTCCCTGCAAATTGAACGGGAATTGAGCAAAGATGAGATTCTGGCGCTCTATATCAACAAAATTTTCCTCGGCAACCGCGCCTACGGTTTCCAGGCGGCGGCGCAGGTCTACTACGGCAAAGACATCAACGATCTGAACCTGGCGCAATGGGCCATGATGGCGGGCCTGCCCAAAGCCCCCTCCACCTACAACCCCATTGCCAATCCCTCCCGTGCACTGGTGCGCCGCAACTGGATCCTCAAACGTATGCTCGATCTCGGTCATATCGATCAGGACGAGTACAAGAATTCCATTACGGCGCCGGTCAGCGCCCGCTTCCACGGCCGCGACCTGGACCTGAGTGCGCCGTATGTGGCGGAGATGGCTCGCAAAGAAGCCGTGGACCTGTTTGGTGATGCCGCCTACACCGATGGCTACCAGATCATCACCACCGTGGATAGCGGACTTCAGGACGCGGCGCGCAAGGCTCTACAGCACGGTCTGGAGACCTACGATGGCCGCCATGGCTATCGCGGGCCCGAACAGCGCCTGGACATAGAGCTCCTGGCGGACAATGACCAACTCGTGGATCTGCTTAAGGAAATCCCGGTACTTGGTGGCCTGGAGCCGGCAGTAGTAACTGCGGTCAACCCCCAGAGCCTTATGGTACAGCTACGCGACCGCCGGGTCGTTAAAATTGCCTGGGAGAACGGCCTCAGCAGCATTCGCCCTTATATCTCTGAAGATGCGCGCGGTGCGCGACTGACCTCCGCAGAGGAAATGTTCGCAGCTGGCGATGTAGTGCGCCTGCGCCGCATTGTGATCAGCGCAGAGCAGGTCGCGGCGGAGCAGAAAGCGGCTCAGGAGGCAGCGCTTGCTTCCGCGGCCGAGGCGCTTGCCGATACCAATATTACCGAAGACCCCTTCTCCACTCCGGAAGGACTGGAGAGCGAAGAGCCGGCCGAGGCACCAGAAGCCCGTGAAGAGTGGCACCTGAGCCAGGTACCTGCGGCTCAGGGCGCGCTGGTATCGCTGGAACCGGAAGATGGAGCGATTCGCGCCTTGGTAGGTGGCTACGATTTCCGCCAGAGCCACTTTAACCGGGTCACCCAGGCGGCGCGCCAGCCGGGATCCAGTTTCAAACCCTTTATCTATGCGGCCGCGGTTGAAAATGGCTATACCGCTGCCAGCATCATCAATGATGCCCCCATCATCTTCGAACAAACCAATCTCGAAGATGTATGGCGCCCGGAGAACGACGGTGGGACCTTCCTGGGGCCGACCCGCTTGCGCAAGGCCTTGTATATGTCGCGCAACATGGTATCCATTCGCCTGCTACAGGCGCTGGGGCTGGACCGCGCACTGACCTACACCGAAGGGTTCGGGTTTGAGCGCTCGAAGCTGGACCGCAACCTCTCGATCGCACTGGGCACCTCCGCGCTCACCCCGCTCGAAATGGTACGCGGCTATGCGGCCTTCGCGAACGGCGGCTTCCGCGTGGAGCCCTACCTGCTGGATCAGGTACTCGACGTACATGGCGATACGGTCTACCAGGCGCTGCCGCTGACCGTGTGTCGCGACTGCCCGCTGCCAGGTGAAGCACCCACCTCGGAGGCCGAACCCATCGATCTGCAGTCGGTACAGCACGAGGCGGCAGCCGCCGCCAATGAGGAGGAGCCGTTAGAGCTGCGCACGCTGCCTGTGGCACCACTGAGCGCTGATGAGCAGGCACGCCCCCGCGCGCCGCGCGCGATGGCGGCGGAAACCGCATTTATCATGGATTCCATGTTGAAAGATGTGGTGAAGCTGGGCACCGGCCGCAAGGCGCTGGCGATGAAGCGCGGTGATATTGCCGGCAAAACCGGTACCACCAACGGCCCCCGTGATGCCTGGTTCTCGGGCTACAGCCCGTATCTGGCCACCAGCACCTGGGTAGGCTTTGATGACAACACGCCAATCGGCCGCAATGAGTATGGTGGCTCGGCCGCACTACCCATCTGGATCGACTTTATGTCGGCCGCTCTCGATGGCCTGCCAGAGCGCCACCTGCCGCAACCCGAGGACATCGTGACCACGCGCATCAATCCGCGCACCGGTATGCGCACCTCCCGCGGCGGTATTTTCGAGATATTCCGCGCCAACCGGGTGCCCGGCCGCGAGACGTACAGCAACTACCCGTCAATTTACTCGGATGGGCCGAGCAACCCATCCAACAGTGACAGCCAGTCGCAGGAGTCCGTGCCGGAAGAGCTGTTCTAACAGTACGGGTTACACCAGACCAATAAAAAAGCCGCCCCTCGGGGCGGCTTTTTTATTGGTACGTTCTTTATTGGTTACTGCCTCAGAACTAATACCTGACAGTACTACAGTCCTGGACCAGTCCAAGGCGGCCCTAGCGCGAACTGCGATATTCGAGGCAGGCCTCTTCCAGCGTACCCAGATCCGGGATCACCGCCGCTTCGCCGGTAACCGAGACATGCATCAACTCACCCATGGCGCAGTCACCCTCGCGGCCAGCCAGGTCTGCGGGCGTTACCCGCACCAGGCGCGGGGTACCCTGCAGCACTACCGCAAAAAACGGCAGGTCACCGTCGGGGTTACCACTGCTCAGCACCGCGATACGGCAATTACTGCGCAATACCGGCATGGGGTTGCCGCGCATCACCTCAAACGAAATCAACGGCAAGCGCAACTCACGCCAGTGCAGCTCACCCATATACCAGTCCGGCGCATCAAACGCCGATACCGGGCTCTGCAGGGCGATAATTTCAGAAAGTGTATCCACCGGCACCAACAACTGACCATCCGCCAGCGGCAACAACAGACTGCTGACCTCGGTCGGTACCTCGCTGTTAGGCAGGGTATCTACGCCATTTCCACTCATGCTATGTACGCTCCACCACCCACTGTGGCATCAAAATTCTCTTGGCCCGCCGTCATTAGGAATCTGCCTTTACCTCGGTAAAGTCGCGAATAGCGTCCAGCAGGATCTCTTCCTGATACGGCTTACCCAGATAGTGGTTTACCCCGAGGGACAAGGCGTGATCACGGTGTTTCTTACCGGTACGGGAGGTGATCATAATGATCGGAATATCCCGCAGGCGGCTGCTGGAGCGGATATTTCGCGCTACCTCAAAGCCGTCCATACGCGGCATTTCAATATCCAGCAGCATCACATCGGGAATAACATCCTGCAGCTGGATAATTGCATCCTGTCCGTCTTTTGCAGTAATCACCTGGAAACCCTCCCGCTCCAGGAAGCGCGTGGTCACCTTGCGTACGGTTACCGAGTCATCCACCACCATGACCAGCTTCTGGGTCTCCGGCTCCTCCCGCCCACTTTCGGCTGGTGTTTCTTCCAGCAGCGGTGTTTCCGGGCGCGCCAGTTGCGCGGAGTGTTTGCGCAGCAGTGCGTGCGCATCGAGAATCACCACCACGGTACCGTCACCGGTAACCGTCGCACCGGATACCCCCTGCACCCCCGCAAACTGCGGGCCGAGGCTCTTCACCACGATCTCGCGGCTGCCCAGGATTGCATCGACCTGCAGTGCCATCGCGGTATTGTCGGAGCGCACCAGCAGCACCGGCATCTGCATGTCCTCTACCGCCAGACGCGGCTGTGCGGACGACTGCAGTAGGCTGCCGAAATAATTCACCTGATAGGGCTCGCCGGCATACTCAAACCGGGCTTCCGGTGTGCGGTAATAGTGCTCCAGCTCGAATGGGCTCAGGCGCACGATACCCTCGATGGTATTCAGTGGCATGGCGAACAGGTCGTCGCCCACCTTAACCATCAACGCGCGGTTTACCGATACCGTAAATGGCAGGCGTACCACAAACTCGGTCCCCTGGCCTGCCTGCGAGCCGATAGTGACCGAGCCACCGATCTGCTTGATCTCGGCAGATACAACGTCCATACCCACACCGCGTCCCGAAATCTGCGTGACCTGATCTGCGGTACTGAAACCGGCCTGCAGAATAAACTGCATGATTTCATTGTTGGACAACTCGGCGTCCGGGCGCATCAAGCCGCTTTCGATCGCCTTTTCACGCACCCGCATCAGGTTGATACCGGAACCATCATCACTGATGGTCAGTACCACCTCACTGCCCTCACGGGCGACAGCAACGGCGATACGGCCGCGCTCTGGCTTACCGGCGTCGCGACGCTCTTGTGGAGATTCAATACCGTGGTCGACCGCGTTACGCAGCATATGTTCGAGCGGCGCCACCATGCGCTCCAGCATGGAACGATCCAGTTCGCCCTCCACGTTGGAGAACACCAGATCCACTTGCTTACCCAGCTCGGCACTCACCTGACGCACGATACGGCGCAAGCGCGGCACTAGGCGTGAGAAAGGTACCATGCGGCTACGCATCAGACCTTCCTGCAGCTCGGTATTTACGCGCGACTGCTGCAACAACAGGGTCTCGGTATCCCGTGCCTTGTTGCCCAGAGTCTGACGCAAATCAAGCAAGTCTGAGGTGGACTCAAGCAGGGAGCGCGACAATTGCTGGAAGGACGAGTAGCGGTCCATTTCCAGCGGGTCAAAATCTACATCCTGCTCCTGGCGGAACTGAATCTGTGCTTCGGTTTCTTTATCCAGGCGACGCAGCTGCTCGTTCAGGCGCAACAGGGTCGAGTCCATTTCATCGAGCGCGAGGCCGAACTCACCAACCTGCTCTTCCAGGCGGCCACGGGAGATAGAGGTCTCACCGGCGAGGTTCACCAGTTCTTCCAGCAGCTCGGATGCGACCCGTACCATTTCCTGGGGCTGGTTGCGCGGCTGACCGCCATCGCGCTCACCGACATTTTTCGATTTGCGCACAAAAGGCAGCACATTGCTGCTTGCCGCAGGTGCCGGCTCAACTTGTGCCGGTTCAACTATCGCTGGCGGAGTCTCTACGGTCGGGGAGGCCGGCGCTTCTACAACGGGCGCCTGCTCTATTTCAACCGCCGTGGTATCGACAACGATACTCTCTTGGCTAACTTGGCTAACTTGGCTCTCTTGGCCCGCTTCGCCGGTGCCCCCTGTCGGCGCTACACCCTGTGCCGCCTCACTGGGTACGGCGTGCGCATCGGCCCACTGGGTTTCCAGCAGCGCGCAGAATGCGGGCAACTCTTCACCGCCCATCCACGCCTGCACGGTTTCCACACCGGCAGCGAGACGGTCGTAAATACCATGTGCGTCGGCAAAGAAATTCGCAGACGGAACGCTGCCGCTCTGCATGTTTTCGATTACGGTCTCGAAGCGGTGGGCGACTTCACCAAGCCCCATCAGAGCCGCCATGCGTGCACCACCTTTGAAGGTGTGCAGCACACGCTTGAGGGCTTCAGGCATGGCATTGTCGTCGGGGGCCTGCTCCCAGTTCTGGACCAACTCTTCCAGCTCGTCCATCAAGTCGGAGGCCTCCTCAAGGAAAACCTCTACGACATCGGGATCGATATCGGCCAGTAGCGCGCGTTGCGCATCCGTAATTTCACCGGATGGCGCTTGCGGAGCTGCAACCGCAGCACTCGGCGCAGGGGTTGCGGCCTCTACCGGAGCCGCGGTTGGCTCGGCCATCAGGCGCTCAACGACGTCACGCTCGGGCGCGGAAAATTTTGCTTCGAGTTCAGGTTCGTGGGTCACAGGCTCGGAGACTGTCGGTTCCACGATTTCGGGCTCAATCGCCGGGGTTACATCGCTTAGGAGAGCATCCGCGGAGGATTCGTCCTGCTCACCGGCAGATAACTCGGCCTCCAACCATTCCACGGTCAGTTCCGGCTCATCTTCAACCACGCCGGCTGCATCAATGACCTCATCCGCAACAAGCTCGAGCTCGGCAGGTTCGTCATCGACAATACCATCGACTACGTTGTCATCGGCCGCCTGCTGTTCTGCAACCAGGTCATCGAAGCCCAATTCACCGAGGTCATCTGCGGCGATCGCTGAAACCCCGTCGATCTCCGCTGTGGACTGTACATCTTCCTGGACAGCCGCCTCATCGAAAGCGAATTCGCTGGCATCGATGCCAAACTCGGAGAGGTCGATATCTTCCTCTTCGCCGCTGTCGTCCCCTTGCGCCAGAGTGCGCAGGGCCTCGCCCACCGCATCACTGACCTGCGGCAAATCGGTTGACGCAGCGACCGCATCGACCAGATCCAGCAATTCATTGTGGCCCTGCTCAAGGGATGCCCACAGTGCTGGCTCCTCTTCCAGATGACCATCGATCACCTGGCGATACACGGCCAACAAAAGGTTGGCCAGTTCCTGCAGTGTCGGTAACTGAGCCTGGCCTGCGGCCTGCTGCAGAACATCAAGCTCTTCCGCAACCGGCAAAATAATCGATCGATCACCCGGCGCAGCGCGCCAGCGGTTGAGCATCTCGTCCGCGTCCAGCAGTACCTTCATGCCGTCGGCCATGATCACCGCCAGCAGTTGGGGATCCACGGCCTTCGGCTCGTTGGCTTCGCGTTCGCGAATCAGGTGGCCTACGGCACGCTCCTGCAGTTCCGCCACTCGCGCGAGGAACTGATCGCTGCGCTCCACATGCAGTGGCTCGCGACGGTAAATCTGCTGCAGCACCTCACGTACATAGCTGGCGCCGTCACTAATGAGGTCGTAAGTATCGCTATCAATCGCGACCTGATAGGTACGCAGCTCTTTAGCAAAGCGCTCCAACGGTGCCATCAGCTCCGCTACCTGGGTGACTTCTGCCATATGGGCAGAGCCTTTCAGGGTGTGCAGGGCGCGGTGGAATGGATCAGACGGAATGTCATATAGCGGAGCCTGGCGCTGCATTTCAGCGAGGTATTCCGCCACCGTCGCCAGGTGGGTTTCCGCCTCCTGGGCGAAGATTTCCCACAACTGGGCATTTTCATCCGCTTCAAGCTGCGCTTCGTCGGCAACGGCTGGTGCAGCAGCGGCAGCCTCGGTAGCGCCGGCAGCCTCGGTAGTGCCGGCAGCATCAGACTCCAGCAGCGCATCGGGCACCTGGCCCTGGGAAAGCTGTTTCGCCCAACCCTCCAGCTCGGTCGTGCGGGCCGGATCCGGGTCACCAGTACGGGTGCGGAAGCCATCTACCATGGACGGCAACTTGGCAAGCACCATCTCGATCAATGTGACATGGGCGCGCGCCGGTGAAACGGTTTCATCCAGCACACGGTTGAGCATGTTTTCCACAGCCCAAGACAGCTCACCAACTTCCAGTGCTTCGACCATGCGGCCGGAGCCTTTCAGGGTGTGGAAACCGCGGCGGAACTCCACCAGCGACTCGCGATCGCCAAAATTGGCTGCCCACAGGGGGAAGTAGTGATTGATGGTCTCGAGAACCTCACCGGCTTCCTCGAGGAAAATCTCGACGATCTCATCGTCGATAATGCTGGTATCGTCGTCATCGTCCAGCGGAGGCAGAACGGCAGCAGGCTGCTGCGTAACTTGCTCCACGATGAGCTCCGAGGGGTGTTCCGCGGCTGCGGTCTCGCTCGCAGTAACAGTCTCGACGGGCGCCGGGTCGGCAGCGCTCTCTTCCGCAAACCAGCTTTCTTCAACCAATGAAGGCTCTTCCTGCTCGGCAAACGGCGCATCTTCAATAACAATCGATGGCTCGGAGTCGTCGATACCCGAGGGCTCCTCGACCAGGCTTCCCGCTAGTGCGGCCAGCGGATCGGCCTCAGCCTCCGGCTTGGCAACGGGCACATCCTCTTCCAGCTCGAGAGAAAGCTCAAACCCATCCAGTGCCTGCTCTTCCTCGTCGGAAACAGGTGCTGCAACGACCGTCTCAGCAGATTCTTTGACGGGCTCTTCGGGCAGCTCGAGACCGCTCATGGCACCGGCAGCTGCGCCATCGGTTGCCCCAGGGAACACATCGCCTTCGGCGACCGCGTAACCCAGCGTTGCCACGCTTTCTTCCGCCAGTGCCAGCAACATGTCGGCATCTTCGATGCCATCGGCACGGCGCTCGAGGTAGTACTCGACGCTGGTAACCGCATCCGCAAGGGTATCCAGCAGCTTCCAGTCCGGCTGATCGCCGGCATTGATCAAACGCTCTTCGATATACCCGCGGCAGGCACCCACAATTTCCGCAGCGCGGCCGTAGCCCACCATTTCCAGGCCACCACAGACTTCCTGCAGACGCTTGGGAACCTGGGCGAGATGCCCGGCATCCCAGTGGCTGGCGATGTACTCCACCACCGCCTCTTTCACGGTTTCCAGACCAATGCGGGCTTCGCGGAGTACCTGTTCGGTGGCCTCACCCATCAGTGGCGATTCGCTATCGACCTTGCGATCGCGCTCCGCAGCGGCGGCGAGACCGGAGTCGAGCTGTACCAGTTCGGATGCGGCCTGCATTAACAAATCGTCGGGTGCAGCAACGCGAGACGCATCACGGAGATATTCGTAAATACTGCGGGCGCGGGTACGCTGATTCTCCAGCCCCATGACACCCAGGGTATCGGCAATACGCTTGGCAACAATCGCGGTGTCGGAAAGCGGCGCACGCTCGGCGGTGCTGATACTCGGGTCCAGCGCTTCACGCACGCTGCCGAGTTCTTCACGCAGTGCGGCCACTGCGGTACCCATCGCCTCCGGCCCCATCGCCAGCGCATCTTCGGTATCCGGACGCGGCGTGCCAGGCACGGCGCGGTCCAGCGCGAATTTCTGATACAGCGCAGAGGTGCGCGGGCCATTCGGGCCGCTCAGGTAAACGTAAAACAGCAGATTGCGGATGAGATCGCGGTCCGGACGCACATCGAGAACGCGTGCACCCTGTCCCGCGAGCAGGCGGAATTCGACATCGATACGGCGAAGCAGCTGGCGCAGGGCGGGCAGGACATTCACCCGGTGGTCAGCGATGCCCTCGAGTAGGCCCTGGACAATTTCCCACAGGTGCTGACGCTGGCTGCCGCTATACAACAGCGCCATTTTTTCACTGACCTTGCCCAGGTAAGCAAGGCTTTCACCGCTGTTCACGTCGCGGATCAGGCTGGCGGCCGCGACGTGATACATCTTGCGCAGCTTGGTAACCAGCTCCTGCAGTTTTGCTTTATTACCCAGCAACGGCTGGCGCTGGCCACTTACTTGTTCCAGCGCAGACAAATCCGGGGAGAACAGGGCACCTTCGGTGATCAGGCGCTCGCGGCGCACCGCGCGCAAATCATTCAGCAAAGGCAGCAGCAGCACCGCGTTGTCGCGGCGCTGGAAGGCAATTTTTTCCAGATAGAGGGGCAGCTCGAGCAGGGCGCGCATCAGGAATTCGCGCGTTTCATCGCTGTTCTCGACTTCACCGCTGGCGAGTGCCTGTACCAGCTGCTCCATCTCTTCGGCGAGCATCGCGGCACCGGTCAGCTCCGCCATATGCAAACTGCCGTGGACCTGATGAATCAGGCTAAGGCAATTCTTTAGCAGGCTATCTGCGGAATCAGAGACATCACTGGAATTGTCGGAAGCGGCGGAATCCGAGGCAAAAGTCTCCAGCTGCTGGCGCGCCTGAGCCAGCGTCTCGTTGATTTCGCCTATCAGCCAATCCAGGGCCACAAAATTGGGATTGTCGTGACTCACGCCAAGTCCTCGGTAATTCAATTTGCCCGCCCGGCAACGGGGCTCAGGGAGTCACCCGTCGCGGGCTGCTTTACACCCTCACAGAATCGACAGTGAGGGCGTCCGCTTTGTCGTTATCAGAATGTGCGGTAAATCAGGCCAGAGCCCGGTCTTCACGCTCTTCTTGAGATAGTGCGGCGAGGCCATCTTCTTCGGCCATCGCGCCCTCAAGAGACTCGTCATCCAGCATCGGAAACTCTTCGGACAACTGTGCCAGATCGCTATCGTACAGATCGCCTTCACCTTCCACGTCGTCCGCTTGCGGCAGCTTAAAGCCGGCAACGGAGTCACGCAGGCTGGATGCGGTCTGGGCCAGGTTACCAATGGACTGTGCGGTAGCCTGGGTACCGGCAGAAGTCTGCGAGGTAATTTCCTGAATCACGTTCATCGTGTTGGAGATGTGACCCGCGGACGAGGCCTGCTGGCGTGCCGCGTTGGAGATGTTCTGAATCAAGGATGCGAGGTTGGTGGATACCGTTTCGATCTCCTCCAGAGCAACACCCGCGTCCTGGGCCAGGCGAGCACCGCGCACCACCTCGGTGGTGGTGGATTCCATCGAAACCACCGCTTCGTTGGTGTCCGACTGAATCGCTTTTACCAGGCCTTCAATCTGCTTGGTTGCCGCAGCGGAACGTTCCGCGAGGCGCTGTACCTCGTCCGCTACCACCGCGAAGCCTCGACCTGCGTCACCGGCCATAGAGGCCTGGATCGCGGCGTTCAGTGCGAGGATGTTGGTCTGGTCCGCAATGTCGTTAATCAGACTTACGATGTCACCAATCTCCTGGGAAGATTCACCCAGTCGCTTGATTCGTTTGGAGGTGTCCTGAATCTGTTCACGGATGGTATCCATGCCCTTGATGGTGTTCTGTACCACCTTGGCACCGTTACTTGCGATCTGTACCGAGCGTTCTGCTACCTGGGCAGATTCCGCGGCGTTCGCAGATACCTGGTCAATGGTCACCGCCATTTCATTCACCGCCGCAGATGCACCGGCAATTTCCTGCGCCTGGTGCTCAGAGGCCTCGGCGAGGTGCAGTGCGGTCTGCTGGGTTTCCTGCGACAGGGACGATACTTCCTGCGCAGTGCCGTTGATTCGGGATACCAGTACCCGCAGCTGGTCAATGGTGTAGTTGATGGAGTCCGCGATCGCACCGGTGAAGGCCTCGGTTACCGTTGCGGAGGTGGTCAGGTCACCGTCTGCAAGGTCGGCCAGTTCGTCCAGCAGCTGCATAATCGCCTGCTGGTTACGCTCGTTGGTTTCGGACTCTTCTTTCAGGCTTCGACGTGCGCCGGAGAATGCGGTGACCATCATGCCGAAGATCAGCAGCACGAAAACACCGGCAATAATGGCAATGGTCTGGTTGTTCGGCTGACGCTCACTGGACAGGCTAACAATCCGGTCGTTCAGTGTGGACAGGGCTTCCAGCAGCTCTGGAGAAGAAGTAGCAATACCGTCAGCGGCCTGACGGGTCGCAAACAGTGCCGGTGTTGCTTCGAAGATTTCGCGTACGGAAGAACTTACGAATTCGAACAGCTCGGTAATTTCTTCCAGAGACTCACGGGCCTCGCTGTCGGTAACGCGGGAGATTCCCATCACCACGTCACCGCCCTTCATGCCGTCTACCACCTTACCGAACAAGCTGGCATCGGTGTTGAACTGGTCGGCCGCGGCTTCCGCGTCGTCACCACCCTGCAGCATCTTATCGATGTTTCGACCGATACGCTCCGCACGCCATACCTGCAGCTGGGCCTGCTCTACCTGGTTGGCCGGTGCATTGTTGGCCAGCAGAATTTCCACGATGTTGTTGTGCTCTGCCTGTAGTTCCGGCAGTGAGTCGTTCAGGGTGCTCGCCACGTCGTTCAGGAAGATAATGGAATCTTTGTTACCGATAATGGTGTCAGCCTGCTCACGCATCTGGCGCCAAACCTGGCCGTAGCCACCCAGCTCAGCCTCCAGCGCGCGGCGGCTGCCCTGATCCATGCCCTGCAAACCACTCCAGGTCGCAGCCATCTGGTTCACAACCTGCTCCAGATCCGCGAACGCCTGCTCGTCGCCTGCAGTAGCAGCCGGTGCGTAGGACACCAGCTGGTAAGAAAGAGCGCGCATTTCCGCAACGTCTTCCAGGTATGTCTGATCCCGGTCAGCGTGGCTCTGCACCAAATAGATGCTGACGATCAGCCCCGCCAGTGTGGCGAGTACCAAGAAAAACATAAACAGCGCGGCAGGGTTACTGCGCAACGCGGAAAATGAATTCTGGGAGCCTGTTTTCATAATTTACTCCTGGCGGACCTGTGCCTCAGGCCAATTCTTGTTTTCACCACTTTTGAGACCCTCTGGCCTCACAACCCCAATTGCCCGCAATGCGGACATCCCCAATACCGGCCACGGCCGACTACGGTTCGTGACCGGTACCCTCTGCCGCAGCAGTATCAGGGCCGGACACTGATATGACGTACGGATGCTACCGCACCTCATTGACCCGCCAGTGCGAGTCGGCGCAAACACGAGTGCCTACGCCTGTAACGCAGAATGCCGCGGCTTAGTGAGCCGCGGCATCCGCAAATTGAAAATCGTTCATTAGCGCCTGCAAATCGAACACAAACCAGCGCCCCTGCTGCAGCACAAACTGGCCGCTCACCATGGGCGCGAAGGGTTCGGCAAGGTCCGCCGGTGGCATCTGCCCATATTCGAGCGCCAAGTGCTGCATACCATGCAGCTCGTCCACGATCAGCCCGGCGTAGAGTTTTTCATGCTCAAGCACCAGTACGCGGCGGCTCTGGCGAGAATTTGCGAGATGGCCACCAAAGAAAGCAGCCAGGTCAAACAGCGGCAGCAGGCGACCACGTACATTGGCCACACCGCGCACCCAGGGCTGGACCCCGGGGATGAAGGTGTACTGAGGGACCTCGAGCAGTTCCACCACGTCTTCCATGGCGGCGACAAAGCGCTGTCCCAGCAGAGAAAATCCGATGCCCGTCCAGTAGGGTTTGATTTCCTGACGGGCGGGCAGCCCCTTAGCCTGCGCCTTGGCGCGGTTGGCGATATCGACGAGCGCGAGATAGGGGGTAAGCGTTGATTGCACGGAGACTCAACGTCGGCCTCAGGCCAACACCTCCGCGATAGTACCGAGCAACTTACCCTCGTCGACCGGCTTGGTCAGGTAGGCGCTAGCACCCTGGCGCATACCCCAGACACGGTCGGTGTCCTGATCTTTGGTGGTAACAATCACGACGGGAATGCCAGCGGTCTCGCCACCCTTGCTCAGCTGACGAGTGGCCTGGAAACCATTCAGGCCCGGCATCACGATATCCATCAGGATAACGTCGGGGCGCTGTTCACGCGCCACATCCACACCGCTCTCGCCATTGGTGGCGGTAAGCACGGCGTGACCGTTCTTTTCAAGAATGGTGGTCAGTTTGTGAGTTTCGGTTGGCGAGTCATCGACGATTAGCACTCTGGCCATCTTGTCCCCCGAGATAGTGTTGTCCACTCCGGCCATCGCAATTTTACCGGGCGGATGTTGTTGGCACTGATCACTCTCACTTTAAGGAGGGTGACCATACGCTTTGTTATTTATTGCAAACGACACTGACGTTCATGACTTTCGATCACTTTTAAGATCGTTGACCGGCACCAGTGTGGCTGGATGCAGTAGTCTACGCCATTTCTGCCAAGGGTTTCACGCCTTGAATGAGAAGTTATTCTCAGGCTGCGTGATGCGGTTTGGCATGGGCGGAAATTGCGCCCAGAAGTTCGCTTTTACTGAACGGCTTGGTCAGGTATTGATCGCAACCAACCACGCGTCCCTTGGCCTTGTCGAACAGGCCATCCTTACTGGACAGCATTACGACAGGTGTACTGCGGAATTCGCTGTTGTTTTTGATCAGCGCGCAGGTCTGATAACCGTCGAGACGCGGCATCATGATGTCCACAAAGATAATGTCCGGACGCGAATCGGCGATCTTCGCCAACGCATCGAAACCATCGGTGGCGGTAACCACCGCGCAACCTGCTTTTTGCAGCAACGTTTCTGCTGTGCGACGAATGGTTTTACTGTCGTCAATCACCATCACGGTGAGACTTTCCCAGTTGAGCTCCATAGTGTGTTCCCAAATCCCCTTCTACTTATTTTCAGGCATCTCGGCCGTGAGCGCCGGGCCTGTCTTTACAACCTCATTACGGGGTCCGATCGTTGCTGCGAACAGCCACCTGGGGAGGGCTTGCGCACTTTCGCAAACCCAGTGACCGGCGGACGCAGATCAGATGCAAACTTGTATCACAGATGACCTGGTGAATCTAGCGACGTCCGAGTGTGGCAGCGCACAATGATCATTTTGTGAGCGGTGCCGCACTTTACTCACCAGCGCTTCTACACAGGCAGCTTGCAGAGTGAGGACACTACTCTTACCTTACCCGTTGCGCGGCCACCCACTCTTGGCGCGCCCCACCCAGCAAGTTCAGTTTGACGGACATTCTATGAGCCAGACTCTCGGCGTGGTCATGGACCCCATTGCCAATATCAACTTCAAGAAAGACACCTCCCTCGCCCTCCTGTTGGCGGCCGAGCGCGCAGGATTTGAGTTGTACTATTTCGAACAGGCAGACCTGTATCTCGACGGCGCCAAGCCGATGGGCAACGGTGCGCCGCTGCAGGTGTTCGAAGACCCGCAAAACTGGTTCAAACTCGGCGAGCGCAAGCCGGTGCACTTGGGCGACCTCGATGTGTTGCTGATGCGCGTGGACCCGCCGTTCGATAACGAGTACATCTACGCGACCTATATTCTCGAAGCCGCCGAGCGCGCCGGCACCCTGGTTGCCAACAAGCCGCAGTCCCTGCGCGACTGCAACGAAAAGATTTTCGCCACCCACTTTGCCGACTGCATCCCGCCACTAATCGTGAGCCGTGACATGCAGCAACTGCGCGCTTTCCACAGCGAACACCAGGATGTGATTTTCAAGCCCCTCGACGGCATGGGTGGCACCGGCATCTTTCACGTCAAGCCGGATGGCAGCAATATTGGTGCGATTCTCGAGACTCTCACCGAAGACGGCCAGTGCCAGATTATGGGGCAGCGCTACATTCCCGAGATCAAGGACGGCGACAAGCGCATTTTGGTTGTGGACGGCGAGCCGGTGCCTTATAGCCTCGCGCGCATCCCACAAGCAGGGGAAACCCGCGGCAATCTGGCGGCAGGTGGCCGCGGCGAAGCGCGCCCACTCACTGAACGCGACCTGGAAATTGCCCGCCGCGTCGGCCCCACCCTTAAAGATAAGGGACTGCTGTTTGTCGGCCTCGACGTAATCGGTGACTATCTCACCGAAGTCAACGTGACCAGCCCCACCTGTGTACGGGAAATTGACGCTGCCTTCGGTACCGATATCGGCGGCATGCTGATGCGCGCGATCACAGACCGATTGGCAAAAAAGGGATAAACTGCCCAGCGAATGGCCCAGCATCCGGCCCGACACACCCGATCGGGCCGATGAATGCTGAAATCGAGCAGAAGTAACCGCAACCGCAGTAAAAACAATAACCAAAATGACCGCAGCTCCCAGCCAGCCCAAGCGCCAGACACCGCCACCCGCCCCGGACAACCAGTCGTCCCAGGGTGATCGGTTTACCTTTGCCCTGTTTCTGGCCTGCGCCCTGCATGCGCTGTTGATATTCGGCGTTGCGTTTACCGCACCAGAAGCCAGTGAGGCACCGCCGACACTGGAAGTAACCCTGGCCCAACACCGCTCCATGGATGCGCCGGAAGACGCCGACTACCTGGCACAGCACAACCAGCAAGCCAGCGGCACCGCGGAAACACCCAAAGAGCTGTCTACCGACCGCCACGCGGAGATTGCCGACACCAGTATTCGGCAGGTCAACCCCCTGCCCCAACAACAGGCCGCGCGCCCGGCAGACCAGCTGCGCCAGCTAATTACCACCATCGGCGACAGTCCCACCCAGGCACCGGAGCTTCCCGCCGAGGACAAGCGCTCGGAAGAAAAGCGCGGTGACGCACCGTCAGATTTACCGCCCACCAACCCGGAAATCGCCAGCCTGCAGGCGCGCCTCGACAAGATTCGCCAGACCATTGCCCAGCGCCCACGGGTACGCCGCCTCACCTCGGTCGCCACCAAGGCCTCCCCTGATGCGGCCTACCTGCACGACTGGCGCCAGAAGGTAGAAGCAGTTGGCAACGACAACTTCCCCGAAGAAGCCCTCGCCCGGCAGATCACCGGCGACCTGCGTATGATGGTGCGCCTGTTGCCCACCGGCGCGGTCGAAGAAGTGGTCATCCTGGAGTCCTCCGGCGAACCCATCCTCGACGATGCCGCACAGCAGATTGTGCGCCTGGCGGCGCCGTTCGCACCCTTCCCCGCCGAAATTCGCCAGCAGGCAGACCGGCTGGAAATCATCCGCACCTGGCGCTTTGAAATGACTGGCTTCTCCACCACCGCCAGTAAATCTCCCAGCCGCGGCTGACAGCCTCTAAACTAGCACCATGCAACCCACAAATACCGATAAGCTCGACAGCGATCTCACCAGCAACAGCCTGCGCGGCCAACTACTTCTGGCCATGCCCGGCATGCAGGATCCGCGCTTCGTGCATGCGGTCGCATTTGTTTGCGAGCACAGTGCCGACGGCACCATGGGCGTGGTCATCAATGCGCCGAGTAAAGTGACCTGGAAAGAAGTGTTCTCCCAGCTCGAACTCGACGACGTCAGTCTGCGCGGTGATGAACCAGTACTGGTGGGTGGCCCGGTGGCCCAGGAACAGGGGTTTGTGCTGCACGGCCGCGGCATGCAGTTCGCCTCGACCGCCGAGGTCTCTGAGGACATCAGCCTGACCGCCTCCAAAGACATCATTGAATCCCTCGCCGCCGGCCGCGGCCCCGACGATGTGCTACTGGCACTCGGCTATGCCGGCTGGGGTCCCGGGCAACTGGAAGAAGAAATTGCCGAAAACGCCTGGCTGACACTGCCGGCCTCTGCCGAAATTCTATTTGCCACCCCGTGGGAAAAACGCTGGCAGGCCGCCGCCGCGCGCCACGGGATTGACCTGAGCGGGATCGGCACCCAGTCCGGTCACGCTTAGGGTTACGTTTTACGCAATGAAAGCCATCACCGCCCTCGCCTTCGACTTCGGCACCAGTTCCATTGGTCTGGCCTACGGTCAGAGCCTCACCGGCAGTGCCCGTGAACTGGACCCACTGCCGGCCAAAGACGGTAAGCCCGACTGGAACCGGGTACAGAGTATCGTCGACGAATGGAAACCCAAGGTACTGGTGGTTGGCCTGCCGCTCAACATGGACGGCAGTGAAAGCGAATTTGGCGCCCGCGCGCGCAAATTTGGCCAGCGCCTGCACGGCCGCCTGGGGCTGCCGGTGGAATATGCCGATGAGCGCCTCAGCACCCGCGCCGCCAAAGACGAAGCGCGCGACCGCGGACATCGCGGCAACTACGCAGACCAGCCGGTAGACTCCATCGCCGCGCGCATCTTTCTCGAGGACTGGCTGCGCAACGTCGCCACCACCTGATGCACTGGCCGGTAATCCGGCGCGCAAGCTGGTAAACTTGCGCGCAACATCAGTCCAGCCAGTTTCCGCGCATGTCCGAATCAAACAACGCCACCAGCTCCCCGATCTCCACTGTCCGCATCGCTACCCGCGAGAGCGCGCTGGCCCTGTGGCAGGCCCACTTCGTCAAGGGTGAACTGGAGCGGCACCATCCGGATCTCACCGTGGAACTGCTGCCCATGACCAGCCGCGGCGACCAGCTGCTCAGCATTCCCCTGAACAAGGTGGGTGGCAAAGGGCTGTTTGTGAAAGAGCTGGAAAAAGCCATGCTGGAAGGCCGTGCAGATATCGCCGTGCACTCCATGAAAGACGTGCCGATGGAATTCCCTGAAGGCCTGCACCTGCCGGTGATCTGCGAACGCGAAGACCCGCGCGATGCCTTTGTGAGTAGTCACTACGCCTCCTTTGCAGATCTCCCACAGGGCGCGGTAGTTGGCACCTCCAGCCTGCGCCGCCAGTGTCAGCTGCTGGCGGTGCGCCCGGATCTCGAGGTCAAATTCCTGCGTGGCAACGTGAATACCCGCCTGGCCAAACTGGACGCCGGCGAGTACGACGCCATCATCCTCGCCGCCGCCGGCCTGCTGCGTCTGGAGATGCGCGAGCGCATCGCCGCCTACATCGAACCGGAAGTGTTACTGCCTGCCGGCGGCCAGGGCGCCGTGGGCATCGAATGCCGCCGCGACCCGGCGCTGGAAGCGTTGCTGGCACCACTGCAGCACGATGAGACCCGCTTCCGCCTCGACGCCGAACGCGCCATGGTGCGCCGCCTGAATGGCGGCTGCCAAGTGCCGATTGGCTGCTATGCAATTTTCAGTGACGAAGATAAAACTCAGCTCTACCTGCGCGGCCTGGTGGGCAGCCCCGACGGCGCAACCATGCTGCGCGGCGAGGTCCACGGTTCTATCGACGAAGCGGAATCCCTCGGCATCCGCCTGGCCGAGCAACTGCTGCAGGCCGGCGCCGACGAGATCCTCGCCGCCATTTAATTCGACTGCATAGCAATGACCCCACCTCTCGCCGGCCAGCGCATTCTGATCACTCGCCCCGCGCACCAGAGCGACCGCTGGCAGGCGCTGCTGCAAGCGCAGGGAGCGATGGTGGACAGCATTCCAATGCTGGCTATCGAGCCGGTAACCGATGCGGACGCCGTACAGGCCATAAAAAGCCTGATTATGGATTTTGACCAGTTCGATCACGCCATCTTCGTCTCGCAGAACGCGGTGCAATTCGGCTTCGACTGGCTGGATGACTACTGGCCACAACTGCCGCAGGGGCCGCGTTACTACGCCATCGGTTTAGCGACGGCCAAGGCGATCCGCACCCGCGGCGCCGAGCCTGAATCGTGCGACAGTGCCGCGATGGATTCGGAGGCGCTTCTTGGGCTGCCACCGCTGCAAAACCCCGATGGCGAACGTGTCATCCTCTTTCGCGGCCAGGGCGGGCGCCCGCTGATAGGCCAGACACTGGCAGAGCGCGGCGCGCGCGTCGACTACTGCGAGCTTTACCAGCGCCTGCTGCCGAGTGCTGCCTGCGAGCAACTGCGCAGCTACGCGCACACCCCCGATGCCATTACCCTGCACAGTGGGGAAACCCTGGAAAACCTGCAGCGCGCGCTGGAAGAAACCGGCAAACGCGCATCACTTAACGACTGCCCCCTGATCCTGCCCAGCCAGCGGGTCGCCGAACAGGCGCTGGCCCTCGGCTTCGGCAAGGTTTTTTCCGCCAAGAACGCTGGCGACGCTGCCATGCTGGACGCATTGAGCGAAGCAGTTTCCTCCCGTCATTGCTGAAATTTCGCCGATCACGGTAAAAAATTTTATTTCCGCGCCAGACTTCCTATAAAGAACCGCTGCAGTCGCTATAATTTGGCGACAAATTTTCTAGCGGCCTCCGTGCAGTCCACCGCCCTGACAACCGCCAGAACGACCGGTGCCCCCACGCATCCACCCTGAGCAAGCGAGCCCATGAGCGATAAAAAAGCCCCAGCTTCCGCCACGCCGGACGATAAAAAAAGCAATAATCAGAAAGACGTGCCTACGGTGACAGACAAGGCGGAGCCGAAGAGCAACTTCGCCAAGGCCGCAGAAGACCGCGGTACAGACGGCAAAAAGGGTGACAAAGCCGCAGCAAAAACCGGCGGCTCAAAGACCGGAGCAAAGACAAAAGCCCCAACCAAACCCCACGCCGCAAAGAAGGGCAGCGGCTGGACCTGGTTCTGGTTACTTCTATTGGCACTCATCGCCCTCGCGGTCGCCGCCTGGTACTTCATTCCCAGTGTGCGCACCCAAGCCAACAGCCACCTGCAGAACCTACCGCTGGTAGGCCGGTATTTCGCTGCCGACACACAAACCATTTCGCAGAGTGGCCGCACCACCGCCAGCCAGGACAATGCAGCGGCAGCCAGCGACCAATCGCAGGGCGGCGACAGCGCATCCTCTACACCCGCCGCCACGGGTAACGACACTGCCAGCAGCGTTACAGGCGCAGCGCCGACCAATAACCAGAGCACAACAGCCGACAACGCGCAAACCACCACCGCGCAGCCACCAGTACCCGAGCAACCCATACTGCAGCCCGGCGAATCCCAGCCCACGCCACCGTCGGCAACATCACCCACGCCGCCGGTGAACCAGAACCTTGAGCTGATCAAAGGCCTGCGCCAGCAACTGGAACAACAAAATCAGGTAATCGAACAGCTACAGCAACAGCTGGCTGGCGTGCAGCGCAATGTCACCGCGCAGGGTAATCGCCTGAGCCAATTGGGCAATGCCAGCCGCGAGGACTGGCAACTGGCCGAGGCGGATTACCTGCTGCGCCTGGCCAACCAGCGCCTGATGCTGGAGCAAGACAGCCGCTCCGCCCTTGGCCTGCTGCAGGAAGTCGACAAAATTATCCGCGACGTAGACATGCCGGATTTATATGGCGTGCGCCAGCAGCTGTCCCGCGATATCACCGCGCTCAAGCTAGTGGAAAACGTGGACCGCGAAGGCCTCTACCTGCGTTTGCGCGCCCTGGAGGAGCAGATGGTGAAATTGAACATCCAGCCCCAGTTCGACCTGGCCAAGCGCGATGCTGCCGCCATCCAGCAGCAGAATGAAAACCCTGAGATCGGCGAGGCACACTTCCGCTCAAGCTGGGATAACTTCCTCAACTTTCTCAAAGGCTCCGTACGCATTCGCGATGGCGAAGTGGACCCGGTACTGCTGTCGCCACAGAGTGAAACCCGTTTCCGCCAGAGCCTGCGCCTGAATATGGAACAGGCCGAGTTGGCAGTGCTGCGCGCGGATGACACCGTATTCAAGGATTCGATTAATCACGCGCGTCAGCTGCTACTGGACTATGGCGTGGACAACCCGCAGCGCCAGGTAATCCTGCGTGAGCTGGAAGAACTCGCGCAGGAAAAAGTCAAAGTCGAGCTACCCAACCTCAGCGCGTCGCAGACCGCATTGCGCAATTACATCGAAAAAATGCACAAGGTTTCCTCCGGGCAAACCCCAGACAGCGACAACGGAGGTAGCGACTGGTGAAACGCTTCCTTCTGTTTACTCTTCTACTACTACTCGGCGGCGCCTTCCTCGCCGAGGCCATGCGCTCCTACCCCGGCTACCTGCTGTTAATGATCGGTGGGGATGGTGGGAAACGTATTGAAATGAACTTGTGGGTCGCCATCGGCGGCCTGGCCCTTGGCATACTCGCGCTGTTCCTGTTTATCTGGTTGCTGCGCAGTGTGGCGCGTGCGATTGGTGGCAGCGTCAGCCGCATTCGCTTTGGCCGCAGCCGTATCGCACGCCGCCGGCTTACCAACGGCCTGGTGGAGTTTATGGAAGGTAACTGGGCACGCGCGCGAAGATTACTACTAAAAAGCGCCGCGCGCTCCGATGCGCCGATCATCAACTACCTGGCGGCCGCGCGCAGTGCGTTCGAACTCGGATACCGGGACGAAGCCAACGAGCTTCTGGCCAAGGCCGAGGCCACCGGCGATGACACCCAACTCGCTGTGGCCATTAGCCAGGCACGCATGCAATTACTCGACAAGCACTACGAACAGTGCATCGCCAGCCTGCAGCGCGCCATGCAGCAGGAACCCAATCACCCAGCTCTGCTGCAACTGCTGCGCCAGGCCTATTACAACATCGGCGAATGGCACGGCCTGCGCGAGCTGTTACCGAGACTCGAAAAACACGGCAGCATGCCCGAATCGCAGTTCCAGCAGCTGGAGCTCGAGGTCTACCAGAACCTGCTGCGCGACGCCGCCAATCGCGACGATAAAGAGAAGTTACGCGAAACCTGGCACAGCCTCAGTGGGCGCTGGCAACGCAATATCGAACTGCGCAATCTTTATGGGGAAATGCTGCACAAGGTGGGCGACGACGTTGAAGCGGAAAAACACCTGCGCTGGATTTTGAACCGGGAATGGCGCGCCGATACCGTGCGTTTGTACGGGCATCTGACCGGCGCCGACGCCAGTCAGCAGGTCACCATCGCCGAAGGCTGGCAAAAGGAATACGGGGAGAACGCCGATCTTCTTACCTGCCTGGGGCGCCTGTACCTGCGCAATCAAATCTGGGGCAAGGCGCGGCAGTATTTTGAAAAGAGCCTGCTGCTGCGCTCGGACCCGGAGACCTCCGCCGAGCTGGCGCGACTGCTGTATGCCCTCGGCGAAAAAGACAAAGCCGCGCAGCTGTACGAGCAAGGGCTGTTGCAGGCGGTTTCCACCCTGCCCCAGCTGCCACTACCTGACCAGCAAGCGCATATGCTCAGCACGCGGGCATCCTGATTACAGGAAGCGTAAGCTATTACCGCGGCATCACCATTTCACGATGCCGCGCGTTACCTTGATACCGCCGACCAGCGTCGAGCCGCCATAATCCTTCGCCAGGCGCAGCAGGGTTTTATGGAAACCCAGGTTTGGAAAGGCCGCTTCAACCTCGCGTATCGTGGCCTTGCTCAGCCCCTTGTGTACCGTACCCATGGACGCATCAATCCAGTCGGCCTTGCGGCACGCCTCAATAATGCGCGCGTTAGGTCCGGTGTAAGGGGCGATCTTGTGATGCCAGTGAATGGCCCCGCGCAACGCCTCCGGGTCCAGCCCCCAGCCGTATTTTTCATTGTCCGCCAACGCAATGGCTTCCGACGGTTCCAAATAGGCCAGCTCATGATCGGTCCACAAGCCGATATCGTGATAAACAAACGCGGTTTCTACGAGCTTTTCCACAGCCGCGTCATTGTCGAGAAAGTACATGGCGTAAGTGATAGTACGGTACACATGATTGCGATAGCCGGGGAAGTCCTTGCCAATCACGTCCTTATAACGCGCCAACAACTCTTCCACCAGCGGCCGTTCCTGTTTGATCACTATCTCTGCCATCAACCAAATTCCTCAACATTATTTCAAATTGCGCGCTAGCTATTCCGCCTCACGCGACGTGCTGACAAGGCTAATCGCGGTGAACATTGCCGGCAACAGCACGTAGGAAATCATCGGCACAATAAGGCCTACCGATATCACCGTAACCCACCAGTGGCTATCCACATAAGCCGCCACCCATGGAGGTATGAAATATACCAGCGGCAGCAACGCGAAAAACGTCAGCAATGCAGATAGATGACGATTTGGCCGAATTTGTGGTGTATCTGTTAATCGCGTTTTCATTTTCCGCTCCCGACTTCGCTTCAAGTGAGCGCCCAAGCATCCAACCCGGGCACACGAAACAACACATTAATTTACATAGACAAGAATCAGCTGCGCATCTTCGAGCGCGGTAAGCGCGATGCCGCTCTTGGATCGAATCGCTGTTCTCGCGGAAACCCGCGTACCATTCACTTTACCTTCGCCCTTACTCAAAAAGGCCAGCACATCCCCGTTATGCTCTACTTGCTGACCGGCCTCAAGATTCGCCACCGCGATGGAAGTACCGCTGTAAAACGTCTCGTCCTGCCCCATGGGGCCACCGTAGACCGTCTGTACTTGCCCAACCTTGGGCTCATACACCTTATATCCGGCGCGCTCGCCCGCCTGGTCTGGCAACACCCACAATTGAATCATGTGGTTCTCTTTCCCATCCGGATTGATCTCATTATGGGAAAAACCCTCGGCGCCGGCTCGCTGTACCTGTGTATAACCCGCCTCCAGCCCCTGACCATGCTCCAGTGAGCCAGCGTGGGAAATACGTCCGTCGACCATAACCGAAATCACATCGATTTCTCGATGAGGGTGCAGGCCCGTCTCGCCGAACGGTTGAAAATTCGCATCCGCCAGATAGACAAAGTTACCCACACCATCAAAGGCCTGAGCACTTGCCCGCGGGAACACCCGGCGATCGGTAACAAATTGCCGCTCTTTCAGGCCGGCGAAACCGCCCTGCGGTAAGTCTTCAAATTTGAGTGTTTGCATATTTATCTCTCCCAGAGACCGTCTCAGTAACTGTATTTGTGTAACTGAGACCAGTGTATTTAGTATCCAAAAGTGGACAAATATGCTTTTTTGGTACACATTGTTCTATTATTGACAACAATTAGTCGAAGATGAGCTCAGGGAGGCGGCAGGTAAGCCGGTAAATTGTCGATGACCGATTTGAACGACATGATGGTGTTTCGGGCAGTTGTCGATCAGGGCAGCTTTACCGGCGCCGCTACCGAACTGGGCCTGCCCAAATCCAATATCAGCCGCAAGGTGTCCCGCCTGGAAGAAAGCCTGGGCGCACGGCTGCTTGAACGATCTACCCGCGCACTGCACCTCACCGAGGTAGGCCGACTCTATTACGAGCACTGTGTGCGCATCGCAGAAGAAATTAGCAGCGCCGAACAGGTCATCGAAGCCCACAGCGCGCAACCGAAAGGCTGGATAAAACTGTGCACCTCGGTAACGCTGGGCCAGGCGCTGATCAGCCCGCTATTGCCGACTTTCCGCGAGCAATACCCTGAGGTGCACGTAGATATGATGCTCACTAATCGACGCGTAGACATCATTGAAGAAGGTTTTGACCTGGCGATACGTGCAGGAGAATCTCCGGACTCAAACCTGGTATCCAGAAGGCTCTACACCGCATCGCTCAATCTCTATGCGAGCCCGCAATACGTAGAGACCAGAAGAGCTGACAAAATCACACAACTAGAAGAATTACATCAGCACAGCTGCTTGCATATGAACGCAAATAGCGAGCGAGCGCGCTGGCAGCTATTTAACGGCGAAGAGGAACATACATTCGAATTCCAACCGAAAATGCGCTGCAACGATTTCAGCAGTGTCCAACAGCAAGTCATTAACGGAGGGGGAATATCTCTACTGCCTGATTACCTATGCCAACAAGATATACAAGCAGGAAATCTCATACAGGTACTGCCCGGTTGGAGTGGAAAATCCGTAAGTGTCTACGGAATTTTCCCAAGTCGAAAAGGCGTTTCCCCTAAAATCCGTGCATTTCTGGACTATTTACTGAGTGCGTTGAAACAGACGAATGTACAGCAATTAGTGCTAGTCACTATATAATTCGTAACGTTCAAAGTACCCATCCGAATCCAACCAAATCAGTAGCCATTCGGAATCAACAGGAAAAAATGAATCCCGTTGCGGGCCCATGTAGTAGATGAAGTCATAACCCCCTCCGGCGCGACGAATGTCAGCAGGTGCCCCGAGCAAATGACGAATTTCATCACCACTTTTTCCAGGAATGACATTCCGCAACAGATCGCCCAACATCTTCTGCCGTGACGAAATCAGGTCGTCATCGAAATCCACTGTAGAGTGTTCACTTTTCCATAATGCAGAATCGAACGCCAAAACATCTGAACCAGATGGGAGTCCCAATCCGTCTGTACACCCTTGCGACAGCATCAAAAAAGCAGTAACTAACAGCCAGTTTTTTGCAGAAGGAAAAAACACCCTACAGCCTCCATATCCGGGTGATTGGTAGCAGAGAAAAAAGTTTGTTCAGACAATTACTCGAGGAGTTAGGGGCCATAAAAAGGCAGATACCACTCAGACTTACCCTCAAACGCGAAGTTAATTTCCTTAGTGGCTACTTCCGGAGAAAGTACAGTCATCCGAATTTTTACGTGTAACTCTCGATCCTCCTCTACATTAAGATCCAATCGCGGCTTCACAAACAGATACTTACACTCGCTATTGTAATTACCAAATCCCCACTCAAATTCAGTAAACTTCTTTCCCGTATTCGTACTGACCACTATATCGTCGATCTTTACATTATTTTTGAAATCAAAATCGTTCTTACGCTGAACACTACATACCACCGCAGGGATCTTGTAGGGGCTTTTTTCGGGATCTTGATAGTATTTTTTAGAACCACGAGGCATCACCTCAATAAACACATCGCCCACGCGGAAGTCTTCGCAAAGCCCTTCATTTTCGACTACGTGATAACCATTCAAGCAACCAGAAACGTTGGGACCAATCAATTCCTGGTAAAATTCTGTTTTTTCCGGTGGCCCTATACATCCAGCCAGAAACAAGCAACTCGAGAATACAGACGAAAATAGTCCGATTTTTTTCATATATTCCAATAGTCTCTAATCCTAACGGCCTACCAATTGCCGGAATGATCAAAGCGGGCGTACTGACGTCGTGCGCTCCCCACATAGTCCAACACATTGGTCACATGCGCAGCCCTAGTTACTGGTTGTCCATAGGTCATATCAAGCAACCCCATTAACCATCACACTCTAAACCTGCCTTACCAAACGATAACGGAAATTTCACGTAGAGCCTGCTTTATATCCCAAATCTATCTATACAGAAAATATTCACCATTACTAGTGAAAGTCCATGCAATAAACGCCAAGTTCGAGATTACACAAACCCAGAATATGTGGCGGAAAGGCTGTTTCGATGTCTTGTGGTTGAATAGAGCCTGCCCTAACAGGGCTCCGGGCCAACCACCAATGAATGACAACAGATGCAGGGTATTCTCGCTGGTACGTCGGCGCCCAGTTAGCGCAGCCAACTTGTCCCTACCATAGATCAAGATCGTAAGAATGGAGAGACTGCCAATGAGATAGAGCATCTCAAGTGGATAGCGATTGATCGAAATCATAAAAGTTAAACCGCCTAGAAATGCAGCAGCAATAAAGAACTGAAAAAACAACAGCCCCCCTTTAACTTTACGCCTCATAAATCACCATGTGGCCGCACTCAATCACAGTCGTCATTGGCTTACATAGCGGCCAACACAGAGAAGCTATTGGTCACCCAGAACAAACCAGCGATTACCACCTATTGATTACCAACCAAATAATTCAAAATATCGACGATCTGCTGCGGGGTAGTCGCCCACGCATATGCCGCAGCATCCACTTCTTTTAGGGGGTGGACGATATCTTCGGCATGCAAGGTAATATATGGCTTACCAAGGGCGGCGCAATAACCAGCATCAAACGCTGCGTTCCATTGCTTGTACTTATCACCAAAACGAATGATCGCAACATCACATTTTTCGATTAGTGTTTTTGTGCGAATTGCGTTTACCTTCGCCGACTTGTGATCACGCCAAAATCCAGACTCCTCAGCGCCAAGCACATCGCCGGCCGCATCACTGGCATCGTGATCTGTGACTGCAGATGAAAAAACAAAATCACTCCCAGCACACCCATCGATAATTTGCTTGCGCCAGTCTGTGTGGATTTCACCGGACAGATAGATATTTAGCCCCATGACTACTTCCTTTAAACCTAAATTTTACTCGTGATAAGAAATTAACTGTCAGAGTAGCGAAATGCTACCCATTAGACACGACTCATAATGGACTTTGGAAAAATAGAATTCTGATCACCGTAGCCAGCATATCTTCACTTACTCTTATGGGCCAGTTTATGCGCATGCTGCTCCCAATTCTGACCGTCAAATTCAGTGATATTTACCGAAGCTGGCAATGTATCCAAGCAATTCACATTAATATCGATACCGTCTGGATTTGACCTGGGAGTATAAAATGGCTTTATGCCACATACTTTACAGAAGGTGTGCTTTGCAACGCCGGAACCAAAGGTGTAGGTAGAAATCGAATCGCCCCCGGACAGCAACCTGAATTTATTGAGAGGTACAATCAGGTGAAGAAATCCAGACTTCGCACAAACTGAGCAGTTACAATGATCGACGTCAAGATTTTCTGGAGCCTCCACTTCAAAAGTAATGGCTTTACAGTGGCAGCTGCCTTTGTAGATCATCATTTTCCTCAATTTAATTCGTCTAAACACTCAGTATATGTACTGTGCAAAAGCTCACTTACCTGAAGATATCGCAGCAAGATCATATTCAGTGGAGGTCAAAACCAAGCTGCCTCCCCATGTAGGGGCTGATAGTCGCACCGACCCACAAACATCTGTATTCAGATTGCCGCCTCCACCTCCATCTAACTGTAGTTTGACGCCGCTATAAGAAGCGGCTCTGGGTTCAGTCCACATTGACTACTAATTTAAGGTTAATGACTAGAATTAAGCTTCTCTTGCAAGGCCATCAACGTGCCAGAGACTACGAATGTCATATGAATAATAACACGCCACATAACCAGAGTTTGATCACTGTCTTCGGTCATTGTTAAAAATACTTTCAACAACTCTATTGATGATATAGCTACGATAGATCCAATTACTTTAATCTTTAGGCCCGCAAACCCAACCTTCCCCATCCAACCTGGGCGGTCTCCGTCATCCTCCACTTCTATCTTTGAAACAAAGCTTTCATAGCCACTAAATACAATTATGAAAATTAAGCTAGCAATAAGAGAAATATCGATCAGCGTTAAAATATGGAGAATAACTTCTGAACCACTAAGTTCATTTATGTGTAAAACAATATGTACTATTTCTTTTATGAATTTCAGCAACAACACGGAGACCGCAGCGATTAATCCGACAAAGAACGGCACTAAAAGCCAACGACTCGCAAACAGATTGCGTTCAAATATCTGTTCAAAATTTTTCATTCTTACCCCTAATGATTAGTAATTTTTCGATTGACAATATTATGTCTAACGTCCCGCGGAGGCCCGAATGGCCGTAGCATACGACCTATGATTGTTAGAGCTCCTCAGAGTGTTGTTGCTTGAAATACTCGATTTTTCGCTTTGAGATTTCTTGAGACCGATCAAGAAACCCCTCAAGTAGTTCCGCATTTTTTTGCTGCCAATTCTTTCTAAATTCTTGCGAGCTTTTCATCATAGACTCATTGATAGAATTCAACTTCTTGAAAACAGGATGTTTCAATAATTTACGCAACTCAATAAGCTCATCTTTCGTGAGAAAATCTGCAAGATCTCTTGCTATAGAGTCTTCATATTGTTTTTGATCTACGAAGAAAACTCGCGATGCTGAAACATCCAAGTACAACTGCTCTTCCATTGCTATAAACTCTGATGGAACGCTTTCCATGTCATAGCTTGGCTCGAAGGTCTCCAAGACATCTTCGCGTTGAGAATGAAAAATACTCTCCATAGAGCTAAATGTATCTTTCACGTGCTGATCGCCCAATAAAATATCTTTAGCGATATCTAGCTTTGTCTCTGCAAATGAAATTGCAGGAAAAAAGGCAACCAAGAATAGAATTTTTTTCATAAGAATTTCTAACTATATTTTCTAATGGCAACTCGCTGCCCTAACGCCGCCGGCAGGGGCATGATCTGCTACCACTTTCGTGGACACTTTATGCCGCCAGTTTTTCATACTCTGAATGCGATTGATAGCCGAGACTGGAGTGAAGCCGTTCTCGGTTGTAGAACTCAATGTATTCGATGATATGAGCTACCGCATCGATTTCGTTTTCGAACATCCTCTGATGAACAAGCTCTGTC
>NZ_JAHVKO010000002.1 GCF_019800665.1 Microbulbifer agarilyticus | reverse complement strand
ATGTCGTTATCGGAGATAAGTTAGGCGATCAGATTTCGGTTCAGAATTGTAATAATATCCTTACGGAGCAATTCTATGAGTTGCATCAGGAGTTTGAGCTTGGGGGCAAAGGCTAACAAGTGACTATGGTATTCCGTCAAGCGATTAAGCCATTTTTTCATCCCAGTGGGTGTTGTTTTTAACCATGGTGTTGAGGATCGTGAGCTGCTTTCGCATGCAGGCGACGATAGCAACTTTTTTAGGTTTTCCTGCAGCTACCATACGCTCATACATCGGTTTCAGTTTTGGATGGGATTGGATCGCTGACATCATTGAGACAAAGAGAACTGTTCTTACACGGTGACGTCCACCTCGAATGAATTGCTTACCTTGGTAGCGTCCACTATCGCGATTCATCGGTGCGATACCAACAAGCGCAGCGATCTCCTTACGATTAAGTTTTCCGAGTTCAGGTAGTTCGCTCATTAGTGTATAGGCCACGACATTGCCGACACCTTTGGCACTCAGGAGAAGGTCCCGTTTCTCTTTCCACTCAGTCACGCTACTAATTAACTTGTCGAGTTGTTTGTCAATCTTAAGTAGTTCGGCCTTAATCGCGTTGAGAATCTGTCGAATAGGGTCGTGAACTGACTTTGGCATTCTCTTGAGGCGATTCTTCTGCATGGTACTCATCTCAAGGCACTGGCTGCGTACAGCAAGTAAGTCACTGATTTCGCGCAATTTTTCGGGCTTAATTACCGTTGGTTCCGGCTTCATCGCCTCGCCAAAATGGGCAATATCCATGGCGTCTAGCTTGTCAGTTTTAGCGATCCGTCCTGATGATTTTGCAAAGTTTCTGATCTGAGAAGGATTGCAGACAACGATGGGCAGTTTGTATTTATCAGCAGCGCAAACGAAGTCCATTTCGAGTCGGCCAGTTGACTCGATCAACACCCTGGAAGGCTTGAGTGCCAGTATTTCATTTATTGCCTGCTTAATACCTTCTTTATCGTTTTTTACGCTAAAGAATTGGCCGGTGGGTCTCACATAGATATCGAGTTGGGTGCTACTGGTATCGATGCCGACATTGATCTCTTGATATTGCATAAGATAAGCTATCTCCGCCTTGCTATTCGGGCTCGAGGCCCACATGACTATTCGAGTTATGCCTAGTGAGTGTTTGTCACGTTCATACTTGTTATCGGTCTTAATGAACCGGCCAGGCAGCGAACTGTGATAAACAAGGCCTTCGGTGGCCGCCGAAGGTGGGTCTCAATTTACCCGTTAGCGAGAAGGGCGCACAACGCCAAAATAAGATAAGAACAACCATACAAGGCCAGGCAGTTTGCTCCGGGCCTTCGGCCCTCCGCGGGACAGCTTACGCTGTGCACGTTTTTCGCAGGTCGCTGCGCTCCCATTTTTGCGCAAAACGCGCACAAGGTAAGCTGCCCCTGCCGGCGGCGTTAGAGCGCTCATTGAGGCGCCTAGTGAACACGGTAGATTATTGTCTGCTGAAGTCCTCTTTCCCGCTGTCTAAAAAAGGAAACTAGCATGAGATCTATAGGAAAATGGTTTGCGGTCGGATTCTTCGTTCTGGCTACAGGTCTCTTTTCAATTTGGGTTACCTCTCCCGATCCGCAATACAATCCCGCAAGTTTCGAAGATGTGCCGCTTGAGATGAGCCTGGCTCCTTTGGAAGAAGCGGTTACGCTTGCCCAATTTCATGATCAAGAGGGCCAGACCCGCACGATGATCGTGCTTGACATGAAAGATGGAGCCGTTACCGGCATTGATCTTGAAAAACTTGGGGGCTCACGAACCAACGATCCTTTCGAGGCGTTGGCAGCCGCAGACATATCGTGTCTTCGTGCCGGCCAATGTGCTGATCTATCAGTGTCCACTATCGATGTTGATGAACTCTTGCCGTCGGGTTCCAGCGGTACTTTACATATCGGAACAGGCACGAATTTTCCAGAGCATGCCGAAGAAGCCAATAGCAGTTCTGTATTCCAGTTTCCGAAGTTTGGACCGGCATCGACAGCTAGGACCCAAGTGCGAGCCAACCCCGGTATTCTGCTGGACTACGAAGTAGAGTTGTGTATTCGTTTTGATCGCGATCTTACGACACCTCAACAATTCGACGAAGCCGTGAAAGGTATCTTTCTCTGCGGCGATTTCACCAATCGTAATGCGCTAATTAATCTGGCTGATCCCGACAATTTGGATTCCGGGTATGGTTTCAGTGACTCAAAAAGTGGCCCCGATTTCTTTCCGACAGGACCATTCCTGGTGATCCCCAGTGATTGGAAAGCCTTTGTGTCCAATGTGCGCATGACAACGTCCGTGAATGGCTCAGATCGTCAGGATGCACGCGGAAGCGAAATGACGATCGACTTCAAGGGGTTAGTGGATAAGGCGTTCTCGGATATGGAAAAACCACGCTTCCTCTATCGGGATGGCTATGTAAAGCTGACATCAACTGGAACGATCCCATCTTCTGCCACACTGATGTCTGGAACCGCTGAAGGTACCATTTTTACTCCGCCTTCACGTGGAGACCTCGTTGAGGCAATAGTTGATTATGTGGCTTGTGGTGGGCCATTAGTAAAGGATTCATTTCTTGATGTGGCGCGTCGGACATTCATCGCTAACGAGCTTGCGGGGCGTCATTATCTTCAACCCGGCGACATCGTGCGTCATGGATCGAATTATCTGGGCGACATCGTGGTTGAAGTTGTCGATTGACGCGCCCCCGCAGTTTTGCTGTCGTAAAAGCGGGTGCCGCCTCACGCTCGCCTGAGCTCAGCGTTATATTTAAGATTTGCCCAAGTCTAGTAGACGCCCTTTATAGTTAGGTCTCGATGGAATCAGTATCAATATTGGTCGACGTACAAAACGTTTATTACACGACCAGACAAATATATGGCCAAAATTTCGATTACAACAAATTTTGGTCTAAGGTCACGCATAACCGGAAGGTCGTTAATGCTGTGGCGTATGCTATTGATCGCTCGGATGAAAAGCAGAAGCAGTTTCAAAATATACTACGAGCAATTGGTTTTAAGGTTAAGTTAAAGCCCTACATTCAAAGGTCTGATGGCTCTGCAAAGGGTGACTGGGATGTGGGGATTACGTTAGATGCAATGGAATATGCGAAGTCAAGTGACATAATCGTTCTTCTGTCAGGCGACGGGGATTTTGATTTGCTGGTAGAACGAATCATCGCGAGTCATAATTCCGCTGTTGAAGTTTATGGCGTCGAAGCATTAACTGCCAAGTCATTAATGTCGTCTGCCACCAGGTTCATTCCAATAGGTGCAGATCTACTTCTAAAGTGATATCCGAATACACAACAAACGTAAGCATTACGGCGCTGTGCAAAAATTGATACGCCAGAAGAAAAAGTAACCCGCCTGATTCTTGGGCGCTATAAGCAAGGATAGAAAATGATCACCCTATCTCAGGTAACGACTGTTCTCGGTTGGGCGTCACTGTTCAATATTGGCTACCTGCTGCTGGCCACTGGCATGGTGTATCTGATGAAAAATTTCATCAAGTCCATACATGGCAGTATGTTTGACCTAGGCGATGAGAAGCTCTCGGAGGTATATTTTAGTTTCTTGGCGAACTTCAAGATTGTTACGGTAGCTTTCTTTATTGTTCCATACCTCAGTTTGAAGGTGATGGGGTATTAGTAGTTTTGCGGGTGGCTAAGGGTTTCCTGGTAGCGCTTGGCAGTGGATTTGATTAGGAGTAATGATGGGACTGACGTGGGACAAGAGCCTTGTCGCGGGTGGAAAAGACGGTTTGCTTGGCGATGGTGTAGAGTTTGAGGTGTATTCATCGGTAAGTGAAGCGGACGAGGAGGACTCGGTGAATACCGATATGATTGAGGCCCTTGATTATGCTCTTAGCTTTCTGGATAGAAACGTTAAGGATGAATCCCGCTTCTTTTTAGTTGGGTGGGACGCCGCCAGTTCGACGCTTATGTTTTCGGTTACGGATGATACCAAGCAAATGGATTCTCCAATTATGGTCAGATGTCACTTCGTCGGTTTAAGCGGAAAGCTAGCGTCTGATTCTGAGCGAGAATCCGCAGTTGAAGCCTATGAGGAGAATGTCAGATTCTGGTGTAAGGAACACTTGTCCACCAGTAGCGCATTCACACAGTATTCTTTGATCGCGCTCTTTGTGGATGAAGACAGGGCGCGCGCCGGACTGCTTTAAGCCCTTAGGTGTGGGTGGGTATAAGATGGATTGATTGTTGGATCTTGACGTAGCGGCAGACCAAAGAACACTCGGATAGGTCCTATGAGTATAACTATCGCGTTACTGTGTTTGATTGTTATTGGGGTGTTGGATGGCTTCGCGAGCCAGTACTTCTACCCTGGAGTGGGCTTTCCGCCCACTTCCTTGTGGTTCTCTCTGGCGATCGCCTTCGTGGGGTTCGCCTGGTATGTCCGCGATTCAAATCTACGCAAGTACAAGCGCAATATTTTTTTGAATATTTGCGTTATCGGCTTTGGGCTTATCGCGTTGCCGTATTACTTTTTCCGCAGCCGCGGATTAAAGGGCGGGTTACTTGCTACCTTGGTGCTGCTATTGGTGTTGGTTATCTGGACGATCGCACTACTGAGCGGAGAGCAAATAGCGCTGCTTGTGCAGAAATGATTGTCTAGAAAGCAGTCATTATTCTTAGTTACTTTCTAAATTGCGCTGGCTGAGAAAGCTGAAGTTTCTCTGATTGAAAGTCGTTGAATACTCCGTTTAATCGACTTGCGCGATGCCTTGGTAGTCCTCGCCGAGATATTCATTCAGGAAAGATGGCCCGCAACGAATCAGTTGTTCTTTTCGCAACTTCGGCCAGCGTTTGATTTCCACTTCCAGCTTCAGTGCATCGGACTTGCTGCGCATGGCGCACTGAAACTCGAGGGTTAGCGGGCCGCGCCCGCGCAGGGCTTTGGCTGCTTTGGGGCCGCCACTGCTGTGCTCCTCAAAGCGCCGCTCCACATCGCGGGTGACCCCGGTATACAGGGTGCCGCGGTTGGTGCGGATGAGATAGACAAACCAGCCAGACAAAAAAGATTCCTACTCTTATATTTCCTGCTTGGACGCAGGCCTTAAAACAGGCTGTGTTGATCCCCGGATTGCGGGGGCAGGGTGAATTTACTGCAGTCGAGATTGAGCTTGCGCTCATTCAGGCCCAGTTTGCGACAGGTTATCTTAAATCGCTGCTGCAGTAACTGGGCGAACACACCGTTACCCCGCTGGCGACTGCCAAATTCACTCTGGTAATCCTTACCGCCGCGGCTCTGCTGCACAATGCTCATAACGTGTTGTGCGCGCTCTGGATAGTGCTCCTGCAGCCATTGGCGGAACAGGGGGGCTACTTCAAACGGGAGGCGCAGCAGGATGTAGGCAGCGTGGATGGCACCGGCCTCGTGCGCCCGGGTCAGTATCTGTTCCAGCTCGGCGTCGTTTAGTGCGGGAATAATCGGGGCTGCCATCACTGCGGTGGGAATGCCCGCGCTGCTCAGGGCTTCAATCATACGCAGCCGTGCATTGGGACCAGCGGTGCGGGGTTCCAGGCGGCGTTTCAATTCGTTGTCCAGCGTGGTCACACTGATGGCGACGTGGGCCAAATTGTCCTGCGCCATTTCGGCGAGGATTGGCAGGTCGCGCAGGATCAGTTGGCCCTTGGTGACGATGGTTACCGGGTGCTGGTGTTCCTGCAGGGTCCGCAGAATCCGGCGGGTGATTTGCTTGTCTTTTTCCAGTGGCTGGTAGGGATCGGTGTTGGTCCCCAGAGCAATGGGGCTGCACTGATATTTGGGCTTGCGCAGTGCTTGCTGTAGAAGCTCGGTGGCGTTCGGCTTGTAAAACAGCTGCGTCTCGAAATCCAGCCCCGGGGACAGGTCCATATAGGCATGCGCCGGGCGCGCATAGCAGTAGATACAGCCGTGTTCGCAGCCGCGGTAGGGGTTGATGGATTGGCTGAACGGGAGATCCGGGGATTGGTTGGTGGCGATGATCGAGCGCGCCTTTTCCTCTATGGCGATGGTTTCGATGCGTTCCAGCGGCTCCAGTGTCGTCTCCCAGCCGTCACTCTCGCGGCTGCTAACCTGATCTATAAAGCGCCCAGCCAGGTTGCTGACGGCACCGCGGCCCTTGAGTGGGCGGGTAGGGTTACTGGAGGAATCGTTGGCCACGTGCTTCTGGATCGGGTCTGGTAATGAATGTGATCTGTATGGATATACAGTTTATTGCCGTACGGAGAGGGGCGCAAGCGCACTGTGCAAGGGTGCGCGGGAGGTCATACAATGACTGATCGGTACTCAATAACAAAGACAGTGCAGGGATTAGGGAATGGATCTTCAAGCGGTTGCCGCCATCTATGCGTTTGCGGTCAAGGTGCTGCAGATATTTGCCATGCTGTTCGCCTTCGGGCTGGTGGTGCTGGTGCTGTATCTGGTGTACCTGTATCTGGCGGACGTTAGCCAGACCAAGCAGGCGATTCGGCGCAACTTCCCGGTCCTGGGTCGTTTCCGCTACCAGTTTGAGCACTTGGGGGAGTTTTTCCGCCAGTACTTCTTTGCGCTCGACCGGGAGGAGATGCCGTTTAACCGCGCCCAGCGCAGCTGGGTGTATCGTGCGGCAAAGAATGTGGATTCCACCCTCGCGTTTGGTTCTACCCGCCCGCTGAACCAGCCCGGCGATATCGTATTCCTGAATCACCCGTTCCCCACCCTGGCCAAAGACGCGGTGCCGGCGCGGGAAATCACCCTGGGGGAGGGCGTGGCACGCACCCCCTATACCACCCGCTCCATCTTCAATATCTCGGGCATGAGCTTCGGCGCGCTGTCGGTCCCGGCGGTAACGGCGTTATCCAAAGGTGCCGCCAAGGCGGGTATCTGGCTTAACACTGGGGAAGGGGGCTTGTCTCCGCACCATTTGGTCGGGGGCTGCGACATCGTGTTTCAGGTGGGTACCGCCAAGTACGGCGTTCGCGATGCGGAAGGCAACCTGGACGACGATAAGCTGCGCAAGATCGCCGACCATGAACAGGTGAAGATGTTCGAGCTGAAACTGTCCCAGGGTGCCAAGCCCGGCAAGGGCGGGATTTTGCCCGGTGTTAAGGTGACACCGGAAATCGCCCATGTGCGCGGTATCCCGGTGGGCGAGGATTCCATCAGCCCCAACGGGCACCCGGAAATCCGCGACGTGGATAGCTTGCTGGATATGATCAATCACATCCGCGAGGTGACGGGTAAACCCACGGGCATAAAGTGCGTGATTGGTACCAGCGACTGGCTGCACGATTTGTTTGAGGCGATTTTGCGCCGGGGCATCGACAGTGCGCCAGACTTTATCAATATCGATAGCGCCGATGGTGGCAGTGGCGCGGCGCCGCAGAGCCTGATGGATTACATGGGGCTACCCCTGAATCGCAGCCTGCCTATGGTGGTGGACCTGGTTGAAGATTACGGGCTGCGGGAACGGATCAAGATTATCTGTGCGGGCAAGCTGCTAACACCGTCGGTGGTGGCCTGGGCGCTGGCCATGGGCGCGGATTTCGTGAATTGTGGGCGCGGATTTATGTTTGCGCTGGGCTGTATTCAGGCGATGCAGTGCAATAAAAATACCTGCCCCACGGGCGTTACTACCCACAACCCGGATTTGCAGCAGGGGCTGGACCCCATGGACAAGGCGGAGCGCGTCTACCATTACGCACGTAACCTGGATTACGAAGTGGGGACTATTGCGCACTCTTGCGGTGTACCGGAGCCGCGCCAGTTGCGGCGTTCCCACCTGGAGGTCATTGGTGAGCGCGGCGTCGCGGTGCCATTGACCACCCTTGCCTCGCTGGCGGAATCCCGCTCGGTGATAGCGACCGATCGCAGGGAGCAATAGAAAGCTCAACAGACAGCTCAATAGAGAGATCAGTAACAAGGAGCGAACAGCCATGGAAGGCGTTGTTACTCTGGTTGGCCAGGGCCTGTATATGGCGTTTGCCGCCGTCGCGGGTTTGGGTATCGCCCGTGTCTTAAAGCGCGACAGCACGCTCGGTTGCCTGATTGCCGGCGTGATCGCCGGTATGCTCCTGCCCATTTTCGATTACGACACCGGCCTGCGCGCGGAAAATCTGCATCAGCTGGTATTTTTCGTCATCCTGCCGGTGTTGATCTTTGAGTCTGCGTGGAAGATCGACCCGATTATCCTATTTCGCTGGCTGGGGCCGATTCTGCTACTCGCCACCATTGGCGTGCTGATATGTTGCCTGATTACCGCGGTGCTCGTCTATTACGGCATTCATCACCCCACAGGGTTTCCGTGGATTGCGGCCTTCCTCACCGGTGCGATTCTCGCGGCCACAGATCCAGTCTGTGTGGTGGCGCGACTGCGCCAGAGTGATGCCGATGACCAGCTGCTGACCCTGGTGGAAGGGGAGAGCCTGTTTAACGATGCCGCCGCGATCGTGTTGTTCTCTTTTGCATTGGGTATTGCCAGCCACAGTGTGATGGAGGGAACCGTGGCCACCGGCGAGCCGCTGTCCGGATTTGCGAGTTTTTCCCTGTATTTCCTCACCGTGTTTATCGGTGGCTTGGCGGTAGGCACCATCTGCGGCTTGCTGACCGCCATTGTGATTCTGTTTTTGAAGTCTGCGGGTGCCGCACTGATGGTACTGGTGCTGGCGGCATTTGGTAGTTTCTATCTGGCGGAGCATGTGGTGGGCGTGTCCGGCATTCTCTCCGTAATGGTGTGTGCCATTATCGCGCGCTCCTGTTTGCGCGAGCAGCAGGACACCTATTTGAGCCATGCGGAACCGACCTGGGAGTGGCTGGGGCTGTTTTTCAACGCGCTGATTTTTGTGATTATGGGGCTGGTGATTACGTTTGAAATGTTTACCCACCAGTGGCTGGCAATCATCATCGCGATTGTGGCGGCGCTGGTGGCGCGTACCCTTGCGGTATTTTTAGTGTCGCCATTTGCGCGCTTTGTGGGGCCGCCAATTCCCAACTCTTGGCGCATGATTTTAAGCTGGGGTGGATTGCGTGGTGTGATTGCGGTGGCGCTGGTGCTGTCACTGCCCACGGAGCTGCCTTACTGGTGGACAGTGCAGTCGATGGTCTTTGGTGTAGTGCTGTTCTCCCTGCTGGTGCAGGGCACTACAAGCACGCGCCTGATTAAGAAGCTGGGTGTTTGAGCGCGCTTTAGGATATTCGATAGAACTTTATCGGTTCTACGCAGCCGGTTTCGTTTTTATCTTTGTTGTCGTAAAACAGGCGGGCGGCGAGGGCGAGCAGTATCAGCGCGAATACCAGTAGGGCGATCACTCTCAGCATTACATCATCTCCTTGTGCAAGCCTAATAATATACGCCCGAATCTCATGAGCGGCCGCAACTCTTTTTGTAGGAAAACTTTGGTTTCGTTGGATATTGTAGATGAGCTATCCGACAAAAGAGGCTGGATGTGGATTGGTCTCATCTTTTCCCAAGCTGCCTTTTACCTGTGGCCTTTCATGTGTGGCCTTTCGAAGAGCGGTGCTCCTGTGCGATGTGCTTTTATGAAAGATCCTTTCGATACGTTAGGGGCGTTACTCCAGTCCAGCTTCGGAAGGCGCGAATAAAGGCACTGGCTTCTGAAAAACCCGTTAAGAAGGCGATCTCTTCGATCGACGTACGTTGCCTGGATAGGTGGTAGATGGCCTGATCGCGTCGGATCTGGACTTTCAGGTCGCTGTAATTCAGCCCTTCATCATTCAATTGTCGTCGAAGTTGTTTTGGGTTTAACCCGAGGTGTGCAGCAATTTCTGCGAAGGTCGGCACTGCGCTCAAGTCGTCTCCAATCACATCTTTGATTTTCTGGCTCCAGCTTTTACTGCGAAAACTGTTTACCAGAGTGTTATAGAGTGGCTTGCGCAAAAACTCTGCGAGACTCTGAGGGGTTTGTTTGACTGGTTTTTCCAGCAGTCGTCGGTCGAACGCTAGGCGGCAAACATCCGCATCGTATTCGACCGGCGCCCCGGCAAATAGCGGTCGATATTCTTCGCTGTATTCTGGCTGTGGGTATGGAACGGATGCGCCGGTCAGCGGCAGGTTTTGCTGCGTCAGCCAGCAGAACTGCCGGTGCAGAGAGAAACAGAAGAACTCATAGACATAGGGCTCAAAGGGGGGCGCGTCGTTCGATACCTGCCTTATCTCAACGATAGCCCGGTCTTCTTCGACAAATAGCCGTGGCGCCAAATTCTGGTTCAGGATGTCGTAAAACAGACAAAATCGTTTCATTGCCTGGCCCAGCGTTCTGCATTGGATCAGCCAGTGACACAGAGCTGACCACTGGCCGAGCCTGAAGGGCTGTGGGCAATAGCCCAGCATCTCATCACCCATTTCACGCATGGTGACCGTCTGTAGCTTGGCATACTGTTCTGCGCTCACCCGGGCCTGGCTCTGCTCCAATAGCCGCGGAGAAATTCGGCTGCGGCGCAGGAGTCGCTCGACATCATAGCCTTGTTCTGTAGCCTTCTTGAGTACCGCTTTTACAAAGCAAACGTGAACAGAAATATCCCGCATAGCCGTTGGGCCTCATTATCTGGCGCGCATTTATTCCCTTTGCTGACTGGCAGACTTCTTCAGCCCCTGCGGGATTAAAATGTCTATTTTTGTCCCCCATGGTCATTGTTTTGGCGGTTTCGTGCAAGTAAAAATGCATAAAACGTACATTATTACGTGTGTGTCGTCTTTTAATTTGATCAGGCAGGGGTCTCCCAATGGCACCAAATACTGCATATGTCTTCGATGCAATTCGTACCCCCAGGGGTAAAGGCAAGAAAGATGGGTCGCTTCATGAAGTGAAGTCGGTAGCGCTTGGCTCGGGCTTACTCCGCGAGTTGCAGCAGCGCCTCGACCTGGATACCGCTTACGTGGATGATGTGGTGATGGGGTGCGTTTCACCGGTTGGCGAGCAAGGTGGCGACATTGCCAAAACCATTGTCCAGTACGCTGAGTGGGACGAGAGTGTTGCCGGTGTGCAGCTGGATCGCTTCTGCGCTTCTGGCTTAGAAGCGGTGAACCTTGCAGCCATGAAGATCGCCTCCGGATGGGAGGAGTTGGTGGTTGCCGGTGGAGTGGAGTCCATGTCACGGGTACCCATGGGAGCCGCCGGCGGTGCCTGGTTGAACGATCCGGAAATTAATATCGCGACCGGTGCTGTGCCTCAGGGGATCGGTGCCGACACCATCGCGACGCTAGAGGGCTGGAGCCGTGAAGACGTAGATGCGTTTGCTCTCAGTTCCCAGCAGCGCGCGGCCCACGCGCAACAGAATGGCTATTTCGATCGCTCGGTTGTGCCGGTGAAAGATCTAAATGGGATGACCATCCTAGATAGAGATGAGTTTATCAAGCCCAACTCCACTATGGAGGTGCTGGGCAAATTGCGGCCGTCATTTGAAGCGATGGGCGCGCTCGGGTTTGACGACCTGATGCTACGCAAGTACCCGGATATCCCATCCATCAATCACGTCCATACACCGGGCAATTCCTCTGGCATTGTGGATGGTGCAGCCGCGGTTTTGATTGGCTCAGAAAAAGCGGGCAAGGATCTCGGCCTTACCCCGCGTGGCCGGATTGTGGCGACTGCGGTTCTGGCGACCGACCCTACCATCATGTTGGTAGGGCCCGGACCTGCAGCGAAAAAAGTGCTGGCGAAAGCGGGCATGACCACTGCGGATATCGATCTCTTTGAAATCAATGAGGCGTTTGCCTCCGTCGCACTGCGATTTATGCAGGACCTCGACATTTCCCATGATGTGACCAACGTTAACGGCGGTGCCATAGCCATGGGACACCCCCTCGGTGCAACTGGCGCAATGCTGGTCAGCACCATTCTGGATGAACTGGAACGTCGCGATCTCAAGCGGGCACTGGTTGCCCTCTGTGTGGGCGGCGGACAGGGAATTGCAACCATCATTGAGCGCGTTTAATCAGAGCCTATCGCAGCCTCATCGGATTGCGGGCACTACAGAGCAAGGTAACAAATCATGAGTGAAAACATTCACGGCTTTGTCTATCAAAAAGACGCTGATGGCATTGTGACCATTACCATGGACATGGATGGCCCGGTCAACGCGATGAATGAGCAGTATCGCCAGGCCATGGCAGTGATTCCACAAAAGCTGGAATCCGAAGAGGGGCTTACCGGGGTTGTCTTTGCTTCCGCGAAATCTACTTTTTTCGCCGGCGGTGACCTGAAGGAACTATGCACGGTCCCCAAAGGTGGTGAGGGACATCAATTTCGTGTGATCGAGGAAAACATTAAGGCACCGCTCCGTCGCCTCGAAAAACTCGAGGTGCCGGTGGTCGCGGCGATCAATGGTGCGGCGCTCGGTGGAGGGTTTGAGTTGTGTCTCGCCTGTAACCGACGTATTGCATTCAATGGTCCCAAAGCGGTGGTTGGTTTCCCTGAAGTGACTCTGGGTTTATTGCCGGGTGCCGGCGGTATTGTACGATCCATACATATGCTTGGACTGCAAAAGGCCCTGCCATTCTTGATGGAAGGCAAACGACTGAAACCGTCACAGGCTCAGGAAATTGGTTATGTCGATCAACTGGTGGATTCGATTGAAGACCTGATCCCTGCGGCCAAGCAGTGGATTAAGGAAAACCCTGTCGCCTGGGCGCAGCCGTGGGACGTTAAAGGGCACAAAATTCCAGGAGGGGATAAATGGAGTCCGGCGATCACCAATTTACTGGCGGTTGCACCCGCAGCGACCTTTCAGAAGACGCGCGGGCTCCTGCCCGCACCGGAGCGAATTTTGGCAGTGTGTGGCGATACCGTATCGGTGGACTTCGATACTGCACTGCGTATTGAATCCCGTGGCCTCGCGTATCTCGTTACCACGCCGCAAGCGAAGAACATCATTACCTCCAGTTTCTTCCAGCTCAACAGCATCAATAGCGGTATCAGTCGTCCGGCGGATATCGAACGCACGCATGTGACCAAGCTCGGCATTCTCGGAGCCGGCATGATGGGGCAGGGTATCGCCTATGCAGCCGCGAAGGCGGGTATTCAGGTAGTGCTCGTGGATACCAGTATTGAAGCGGCAGAAAAGGGCAAGGCCTACAGCGCGAAAGTGCTGGATAGGCAAATCCAGCGGGGCCGCATGTCGGAGCAGGACAAGGAGGTAGTTCTTGCGCGTATCAGTGCCACCACCGAGTACGCCGCTCTGCAGGGGTGTGATCTGATCGTTGAGGCGGTGTTTGAAGATATCACCCTGAAAAATCAGGTTACCCGTGACGTTGAACAGTTTCTGGCCAAGGATGGGGTGCTGGCAACCAACACCTCGACGCTCCCGATTACTCTGTTGTCGGATGCGAGTGAATCTCCGGAGAACTTCATAGGTATTCACTTTTTCTCCCCTGTCGACAAGATGCCGTTGATCGAAATTATCTGTGGCGAAAAAACCAGTGATCGAACCTTGGCGAGAGCTTTCGATTTTGCGCGTCAGATCGGCAAAACCCCCATCGTTGTGAATGACTCGCTCGGTTTCTTCACTTCTCGTGTCTTCGGCACCTTTATGGATGAAGGCGCACGTTTATTGGTGGAAGGTTTGAACCCTGTCTTGATCGATGCCCTGGCCAAACAGGTGGGCATGCCAGTGGGACCGCTGGCTGTACAGGATGAGGTGAGTCAGGAACTTACGCGTAAGGTTGCCGAAACCCACGAAAAAATGGGTGTGCTGAATTCCCTCGGCGACAACAGCTGCAATGCCGCAGTATCAGTGCGGTTGATCAGTGAGTTTGGTCGCGGCGGCCGCCACCACGGTGGTGGCTACTACGAATATGCAGCGGACGGTAGCAAGAAAATCTGGCCGCGCTTGTATGAGCTCTACTTTAATCCCGAGGTTGAGATGCCGCGGGAGGATATCAAGGACCGAATCCTGTTTAGGCAGGTAGTTGAAAGCCTCAAGTGTTTGCAGGAGGGCGTGTTGCGTACCGTAGCGGACGGCAACGTTGGCTCATTGATGGGTATCGGTGCCCCAGCATGGACCGGCGGTTTTTTGCAGGTGGCGAATACCTATGAATATGCCGGAGAGGTCGGTCCCAAGGCACTGCTGATACGTTGTGAAGAGTTGGCTGCGCGGTATGGAGAGCGCTTCTCTGCGCCAGAAATCCTGCGGGAAAAGGCGCGTTCTGGCGCCAGTTTCGAGTGACACGATTTGATTTACTGACTTGATTTCAGGGAGTTATGCCGAAATGCTGAAACGTGACTTCACCGCAGAACAAATGATGTTCCGGGACGCCTATCGCAAGTTTTTGCAGCAGGAAATTGTCCCCAATATGGAAACGTGGCGAGAGCAAGGCATCGTGGATCGCGAGGCTTTTCGCAAGGCTGGCGAACAGGGCTTCCTGATGGTCTGGCCTGATGAGGTCTTTGGTGGCCTCGGAGACGATGACTTTCGGTTCGAGCAAATCATCCTTGAGGAGAACCAATACGCGCTCACTGGGGACTGGGGAAGTACCCTGCATAGCCGGCTAATTGGTCCTTACCTGACACGTTTTGGAAGCGAAGAGCAGCAAAAACGATTCTTGCCAAAGTGTGTTAGTGGCGAAACTATTCTGGCAATCGCCATGACCGAGCCAGATGCGGGCAGTGATCTCGCAGGCATGCGTGCGACAGCCATCGATCATGGAGATCATTTCCTGCTTAACGGCAACAAGACCTATATCTCCAATGGAATCAATGCGGATCTCGTGATTGTTGCGGCGAAAACGGATCCGACCAATGATCCGCGCAAGATCGGTCTGTTTCTGGTCGAGCGCGGCGCAGAGGGGTTCCATCGAGGCGCCATGCTTAAAAAGATGGGGCAAAAAGCCCAGGACACCGCGGAACTGTTTTTTGAAAACGTGATTGTTCCGAAGGAAAACGTTTTGGGGGATCCATCCAGTGGGTTTATTTATCTGATGGAGGGCCTCGCCGAGGAGCGTTTGATTGCGGCGGTGGGCAGTCTCGCAATGGCCCAGAAGGCCTTTGATATAACCCTGGAATTCACGCGTGATCGCAAGTTATTCAAGCGCAGCCTGGGTGACTTCCAGAACACCCAGTTCAAACTCGCTGACTTGCGTGCCGAGCTTGATATGCAGCAGGTCTATTTAGATCACTGCGTAAAGGTCCATGGGCAGGGCCAATTGACTGCAGAAGATGCGGCCAAGGCCAAGCTATTAACCACCGAGTTGCTCGGCAAGGTGGTCGATGAGGGAGTTCAGCTGCACGGCGGGGCCGGCTATATGGATGAATACCCGATTTCGCGCCTGTATACCGACGCTAGGGTTACCCGAATCTATGCCGGTACCTCAGAGGTAATGAAATTGATTATTGGGCGCGATCTCTACAGGAATGAGGCGGTCCCGTTTATTGACCGAGACATGCCGTAACTTTTTACTGCGGCTTTTTTAGCTTGATGTACCGAACTGCACTTAACAAGAGGAGCAGATGATGGATATTCAGGGGAAAACCGCAATCGTCACCGGGGGCGCTTCTGGCCTGGGAGCTGCAACCGTAGAGCGTTATGCCGCGGACGGTGCCAACGTGGCGATTTTTGATGTGAATGAAGAGGCGGGCAGTGCGCTGGTCGATAAATTGGGCGCGGAAGTTGGTGACAGGATCGCCTTCTTCAAGGTCGATGTGACCGATGAATCCTCGGTGCAGGGTGCGATCGATGCCGTGGCCGAGCGCTTTGGTGCCTTGCATATTGTGAATAACTACGCGGGTATTGGTCCGGCCTGCAAGACGTTTGGTAAAAAGGGGCCGCATCCCATCGCACTGTATATGAAGGTGGTGATGGTCAATCAAGTGGGCACATTCAATGTGGCTCGTCTCGCGGCCGAAAAGATGGCGGAGAATGAGCCGGTAAATTCAGACGGCGCACGGGGTGTGATTATCAACACGGCTTCTGTGGCTGCCTATGAGGGGCAGATCGGTCAAGTCGCGTACAGTGCCACCAAGGGTGCCATTGTTGGTATGACACTGCCCATGGCTCGGGAACTGGCCCCTTACGGTATTCGAGTGAATACCATTGTGCCGGGGCTGATTCATACCCCATTGTTCGAGACGATTGAAGAGTCGTATTACAAAGCGCTCGAGGCCTCTACCGTATATCCACAGCGCCTGGGTAAAACCAGCGAAATAGCCAAGCTCTCTGCACACATCGTGGATAACGATTATATCAATGGTGAATGTATTCGGATGGATGCGGCGGTACGCATGCAGCCCAAGTAGCCGCTAAAGCAATGTCTTTGCGACAGGCGTAATTGCGACTCGGCCACGCCTCTGGCCATTATTTCATTCACTTTGGATTCCCCGCGGAGTTGTAGGGTTATGGGTGTATTGAGCGGATATACCGTTATCGAATTGGCTGGTATGGGGCCTTGCCCGATGGCGGCCATGTTACTGGCTGATATGGGTGCAGAGGTTATTCGGGTCGAGCGCGGGCCGCAGCGCGATCCCATTTACTCCCATGACATGAGTGCACGCGGCAAGAAATCGATCATCCTCAACCTGAAAAGTGAGGAGGGACGTGAAGCCCTGTTGCGATTGGTCGAGCGCGCAGATGTATTGCTCGAGGGATTCAGGCCCGGAGTGGCCGAAAAGCTCGGGTTGGGCCCGGAAGACTGTGCCGAAAGAAATTCCGCGTTGGTATATGGCCGTATGACCGGTTGGGGGCAAACGGGCCCACTGTCGCAGACTGCTGGTCATGACCTGAACTACATAGCCCTGACCGGCGCCCTGTACGCGATTGGTCGCCCCGGCGAAAAGCCGGTGGTTCCACTGAATCTGGTGGGTGATTTTGGCGGTGGCAGTATGTTTTTGGTAGCCGGCGTTCTGGGCGCATTACTTGAAGCGAAACAGTCCGGTAAGGGGCAGGTGGTCGATGCTGCAATGGTCGATGGTACCGCCAATCTTATGTGGATGTGTCACAGTTTTTCTGCAGCCGGGTCCTGGGACCCTAGTGAACGAGGCGTCAACCTGCTGGATGGTGGTGCTTTCTTTTACGATACCTATGAAACCAGTGATGGGCGTTATATCGCTCTCGGCGCCATTGAGCCTCAATTTTATGCCGAGCTCGTGCACCGTGCAGGACTCGATCCAGATATCTACAGGGCCGACACCCAGTATGAACTGGCCAGCTGGAAAGACTCTGCAGCGGCTTTCTCAGAGGTGTTTCGCAGCAAAACCCAGCGTGAATGGTGTGAACTCCTGGAGGGGACTGATGCCTGTTTTGCGCCAGTTTTGACACTGGAGGAGGCACCGACACATCCACATAATCAGGCGAGAGATGCCTATGTGGAGGTCGATGGCTTCAAGCAGCCTGCACCCGCACCACGCTTCAGCAGAACACCATCGGTAGTCCAGCATGGGCAGCGCCGCCCGGGCGAGGATACGGAAGAAGTACTGGCGACACTTGGCTACAGTGCGGAACAAATCTTGACGTTGAGGGCTGCAGGTATTTGTACCTGAACACCGGCCTCTCGATACAACAACAATAAGCAGATGGGGTAGCTAGTTATGAGTGATTATGCAACGGTCAGTTATCGCACGGATGAACAGGTGGCGATTATTACTTTGAATCGCCCTCAGGCGCGCAATGCGCTCACTGCACAGATGCGTGCAGAACTCTACGCGGCGATACGTGAAGCAAATAACGATAGCAATATAAGGGTGGTACTGCTCACCGGAGCAGGAAAAGGATTCTGCGCAGGGGCTGACCTCGTCGAGGCGTATCCAGACTCTGACAAAGATGGCTTTATTACGCACCAGTTGCGCACTGAATATCACCCGATAATTCAGGCGATTACTGAATCCCCGAAACCCTTTATGAGTGCGATTAATGGTGCGGCTGCCGGTATTGGTGCTGCCATCGCCATGGCCTGTGACGTGATGGTAATGGCGGAGGACGCGTTTTTGTATTCCGCTTTTGGTGCGATCAGCCTGATTCCTGATGGGGGAACACATTGGTTCCTTTCCAGAAACCTCGGAAACAAGAAGGCCTTCGAAATGATTGCTTTCTCCCAGCGCCTGTCTGCAGAACAATGTGTGCACTACGGGATTGCCAACAGTGTAGTGGACGCGCAGCACCTGCAAGAAGAAGCGCTTGGCTGGGCGCGTTCACTAACAGATTTGGCGCCGTTGACTCTGCAATACAGCAAGCAATTATTGCGCGAGGCGAGCACCGCAACCCTCGCGCAAACCATGGAGCGCGAGGCGCAAATTCAGAACATTCATTATCGTAGTGAAGACTTTAAAGAAGGTGCTCAGGCATTCCTCGAAAAGAGGGCGGCAAAGTTTCAGGGTAGGTAGTACGTTTGGCGATGGCCGGTGGCATTAATCCAGAATATGGAAACCGCAGTGATGAAAACGAGAATTACCGAGCTATTTGATATTCAGTACCCAATTATCCAGGGTGGCATGATGTGGGTAGGGCGTGCCGAGCTGGCCTCTGCAGTTTCTAATGCGGGTGGGCTTGGTATGCTGACCGCCCTGACCCAGCCTTCCCCGGAGGCGTTACTGGAGGAAATAGCCCGCTGTCGCTCGATGACCGACAACCCCTTTGGTGTGAATCTCACCATCTTGCCCGCGATCAACCCGCCGCCCTATGCCGAGTATGCGCAGGCGATCATCGATGGCGGTGTGAAGATTGTGGAAACCGCGGGCCGAAGCCCGGAACCGTTTATGCCGGCCTTCAAGGCGGCGGGAATCAAGGTGATTCACAAGTGCACCTCCGTTCGTCATGCCATTAAGGCAGAGAAAGTTGGCTGCGATGCGGTGAGTGTCGATGGCTTTGAATGTGCCGGTCATCCGGGAGAGGATGACGTTACCAATCTCGTTTTACTCCCCGCGGCCTACGCCAAATTGACGATACCGATGGTTGCCTCAGGTGGAATTGGTACCGGCTCGCAATTGGCTGCAGCGCTCGCTCTGGGCGCTGAGGGAGTGAATATGGGCAGCCGGTTTGTGGCTACGCAAGAGGCGCCTGTGCATGAAAATATGAAGCAGGCGATGGTAGAGGCTGATGAGCGCCAGACGACGCTGATGTTTCGCTCGTTAAACAATACCTGCCGAGTATTCAGTAACCCGATTTCGCAGGAAGTATTGAGTATTGAGGCGAAGCCGGGTGAAACGGATTTTACCGACTTGCGCCCTCTGGTTTCTGGTGAGCGCGGACGCGAGCGCTGCATCGAAGGTGGCGATATCAATGACGGAATCTGGACCGTAGGCATGGTAATGGGGTTGATTCATGATATCCCCACCTGCCAGGTATTGATTGAGCGCATGATGTCGGAGGCGCAAGCGACGATTAACCATCGGCTGGCATCGATGATGGCGGTGTGAGGCGTATAGTAGCCGGTGATCCTTCTACTCTGTAGCCGGCAGCCGCAAGGATTGCTGGAGAAACCGAAAGTTCGCCGCAAAGAGTTTTCGCGTTACCTCTGCACGAGGGGCAATGGTTTCAAAGGCGTGTGGCGCTCCGGACACAACATACAGCGTGCTATCCACATTGGCTTGGCTGAGCCGCTGCGCGTAGGTCAGGCACTCCTGGTAAAACAGATCGATATCTCCAATACCAATCCAGGTTGGTGGCAAGTCTGACAGGTCTTCTCGCCTTGCGGGTACTGCGTAAGGTGCTGCCTGTTTACCCCCAGCAGGGTGCTGCAGGTATGCCGACCAGCAGGCGCGATTACTGCGATTATTCCAGATCTTGTGGTTTAGCTGGTCAAGCTCCAATTTCGCAGAAGTGCGGTCGTCCAGCATCGGACAAAACAGTGCAACGCACGCAGGCGTGGCTCCTTTCTCATCGGTTAATCTTTGGGCCAGGCTAGCGGCCAGCCCTCCGCCGGCACTTTGCCCGGATAGCGCAATACGCGCAGGGTCGATACCCAGGCGATCGGCAGAGGCATGCAGCCATTGCCAGGCTTCATGACAATCATTCAGTGCCGCCGGAAATGGTTGAGCTGGCGCAAGGCGATAGTCCACCGAGACGACGACCAGCCCCAGTTCCCTCGCATAAGCCGAGCATAATGCATCGTCTTGAGCCGCCCGTCCGGAAACTAACCCACCACCATGCATCCATAGCACCGCCGCACGGGCGGGTGTATTTGTGGGTTGGTAGACCCGAACACTCGCATTGGACAGCGGGTGGGTCTCAATGGTGATGCCCTCTGCCCCTGTGGCTGATGGCCAGATACGCTGCAGTGACTGCAGCGCTTTAACAAACCATGTGCGGTGGAACGGCAGCGTGGGGATAAAACGGACGGTCTGTGCTAACTCGGGATGTACTTTCAAGGTTGTCATGTTTTACATGTTCCACTTGGTAAGTTGGGGCAAACTAGAGCAGTTCGATTGCCATATCGGCGAGGGGCTTCACCAGCGCCCCTAGCTGCACAGCGCGCTCGCTGGAGGCATTGCCATCGATAGCGCGTCGCTTTACACCCTGCAAAATCGCTGCGAATCGAAAGAAGCTGAATGCCAGATAAAAATTCCAGTTGGGGATACTGTGAATGCCACGGTTTGCACAGTACTCACGGACATAAGCTGACTCTGACGGAATGCCCAGATCTGCCCGGTCCAGCCCGCCAAGTCCGGGCATGACGCCCCGGCTATCCATACGCAGTTGCATACATTGATAGGCCAGATCGGCAAATGGATGGCCCAGTGTGGAAAGCTCCCAGTCCACCAGCGCCAGGACGCGGGGCTCTGTGGGATGAAACATCATATTATCGAGGCGGAAGTCACCGTGGACCAATGCGACCTGCCCGTCGTCCTCGGGAAGATTGGCTGGCAACCACTGCATTAATGCTTCCATGGCTGGAATGGTTTCGGTTTCGCTTGCCCGATATTGTTTGGTCCAGCGCCCTGTTTGCCGCTCGAAGTAATTGCCGGGTTTTCCGTAGTCCGCGAGGCCGACCCGATCAATATTCACGGAGTGCAGGGCGGCCAGTACGCGATTCATTTCTGCATAAATGGCAGCACGCTGGCTCGGCGCAAGTTCTGGTAGGCCGGGATCCCACATCACGCGGCCGTCGATGTATTCCATCAGGTAAAACATGCTGCCAATAACTTGTTCGTCTTCGCACAAGTGATAAACCCGTGCGACAGGAACCCAGGTGTCTGCCAGAGCAGACATAACGCGGTATTCGCGGTCGACAGCATGGGCGGACTTCAATAGCGTACCAGGTGGTTTGCGACGCAAAACATATTTGCCGCTTTTGGCCTGGATCAGAAAGGTCGGGTTTGATTGACCACCGGCAAACTTACTCGCGGTCAAAGGCCCCTGAAAGCCGGGGACATGCTGTTTCAGGTAATTTGCCAAGCGATCGGTTTTGAGATCCAGTGTGACCGCATTCATGACACTTGCTCCGGTTGTGGGGCCTGCACATCAGAAAATCGGTCGATGACTTTTTTACCCAACGCCATCTGGTGAACCTGATCGGGACCGTCAGCCTGACGACACCAGCGTGCGTAGTTAAACGCTTCCGCCATAAAGTAATCTTCTGTCAGGCCTCCGGCCCCATGGATCTGCATACAGCGATCGATAATATTTTGGACCAGTCGCGGAACAGTGGTTTTTGTCGCCGCAATCATGTCGACACTCGCTGGCACGCCTTGCTGATCCATCTTGTGGCTGGTTTTCAATACCAGCAGGCGGGCCATTTCGATTTCGGAAAAGCTTTTGGATATATCCTCGCGCACAGATTGGTGTTTGCTGAGTGGTCGGCCGAACGTTGTGCGGGAGGCGGCGCGCCGGCAGGCAAACTCCAGGGATCGCTGCGCAGCGCCGATCAAACGCATGCAGTGATGCATACGACCCGGCCCCAGTCGGCCCTGGGCAATTTCAAAGCCGCGACCTTCACCCAGCAACACATTGTTCAGCGGTACACGTACGTTGTCGAAGACAATCTCTGCGTGACCTATAGGGGCGTCGTCATAACCGAGAGTTGTCAGTGGACGAATTAGCTGGATTCCATGGGTATCTTTCGGTACCAGAACCTGGGTTTGCTGCTTGTGCCGGTTGGGATTTTCCGGGTCGGATTTCCCCATGACGATAAACAGCTTGGTCCGTTCATACATGGCGCCGGTAATAAACCACTTGCGGCCATTCAGTACCCAGTTTTCGCCTTGTTTTTCAATACGTAATTCAATATTCGTTGCATCGCTCGATGCAACCTGTGGTTCGGTCATGGCGTAAGAAGAGCGAATCTCACCGTTGAGGAGCGGTGTGAGCCATTGGGATTGCTGCTCCGGGGAAGCGTAGTTCATTAACACTTCCATATTCCCGGTGTCTGGCGCATTGCAATTAAATACCTCCGGCGACCAGGTGACACGGCCCATCATTTCCGCCAGTGGTGCATAGTCGTAGTTATTGAGTCCACCGTGATTGCAATACTGGCTGTGGCTTTCCGGTACAAACAGATTCCACAGACCTTTGGATTTCGCTTTTTCTTTTAGGTTATCCATAAGGGGCAGAGGGGCAAAACGATTCTCCGCCTGATGGAGTTGCTCGGCATAGGCTTTCTCATTGGGATAAATGTATTCATCCATGAAGGCGCTGAGTTCGGCCTGAAGGCGTAAAGATTTTTCACTAAAAGTGTGCATTTCAGTCTCCATCGAGCATCGCCACGATTTTCTTATCAGGCAAAGGTGACATTGTGTGGTTGTTCGACGCTGAGCAGATGGCCCACGTCATTGAAGCCATCGAGGGTGAATCGATCGGGTGATACGTCAGGTGGCGTGCCGGGTGGTGTGCCAGGTGGTGTACCGGGTGAAGGATGCGTCCTGGTAACAGGCTCCGAATCACCGCGGGAATAGAGCAGTCGGCTGGTGCTGGTGTTCTTTACTTGTAGGATCAGGTTCCGAAGGCGTTTGTCATCCAGCCCCAATACACTGGCGAGTATTACCGCGATTGGGCCACCAGAGGACACCAGTAGTATTCGCCGAGCGCCTTGGCCACAGGCAAAACCAAACCCCTCTCTCACGCGCTGACGGAAGGATCGCCAGTTGTCTTCTCCATCCGTTTGAATTGCGCCCTGCATCCAGTAAGTCAGGGCCAGCTTCATGTTGTGGTAGTAGTCTCGACGTGCATCCCCGGTATCAACCCAACGGGCCGGGTACTGCGCCTTTAATTGACCCAGCAGGCCTTGAAAACGGTATTCGTTGAGTAGCGCTGTGGACTCTATAGGGACAGCTTGCCCAAACCCCTGGAGAATACCGTCTGCGGTCTCTGTATGTCGCACCATTGTGCCGCAGATGAGGCGATCGAATGTTTGCTCGTGGTCCTTCAGGTGTTGTCCGAGCAAGATCGACTGTTGCCGCCCGAGAGTACTTAAACGATCATAATTGTCTGCCCCAAAAGAAGCCTGGCCATGTCGGATCAGGATGATTTCTGCCATAAACCGCTAATTCCCCAATGAATGTCCGCACTGGCTCGTGGATATTGTGCTTTTTGAGCGATTTGGTTTATGCCATTACCGGTGGCGTTTCCTGGACGAGCGCCTCGCGCTCGGTGACGCATTGCCCGGTTAGGGCAAATCCGCCAACTTTTCCATCAGTATCCCGGAACACCGCCCTTACGCCATGGACGGTGGTTTGCTCAATGGTCCATTCACCTTCGCAATCACGGGGTGGCGGATTGGTTACTACCGGGTAGAGGGTTGTTTTGACCGTAATCGGCAAGGTGCCGTACTTGACCGCAGTGGTTTCACCGGTAAGTGTTCTGGCCAGTGCGCGGGCCGAGGCCATCAGCGGCGCTACATAGAAAAGGACATGGCCATCGACCTCTGCGCAGTCGCCCAGTGCGTATACGTTGTCTGCACTGGTCTTCAAGTTGCGATCCACCAGGATGCCGCGATTAGTTTGCAAGCCGGCCGCCGCCGCCAAATCTGTGCGGGGACGTACGCCGATTGCAGAAAGAACAATATCGGCCTCGATAGTATCGCCATTGTCGAGCTGCGCGATCACCGCATGAGAGCCCTTGCTCCGCTTCACGGTGTTGACGACGGTTTTGAAGTGGAAGGTTACACCAGCCTCTTCCAGAGCGGCCTGCACTGAATTGGCGGCAGTCGCGGGAAGTAAGCTCGAAAGGACGTTTGGCATCGGGTCGACGACGTCGACTTTATATCCTGACTGCACCAGATCATTGGCATATTCACTGCCAATAAGTCCTGCCCCGATGATCAGTACTTTCTGTACCCCCTGCATGGCTGTGTGGAAACGCGCATAGTCCGTCAGGTCGTTGACCGAATGCACATGCTCCAGGCCATTGCCTGTTAGCGGTGCGTCGATACAGGCTGCGCCGTTTGCGAGCACGAGTTTGCTATAGGGCAGTTTTTGGCTATCGAGTTCTACACATTGCCCGGCTGTATCAATCGCGGTCACTTCGGACATTGTTCTGACTTCAATTTGATACTCGTTGGCCATCTCTACCGCTGTTGCGGTAGCCAGATCATCGGCCGTCTTTTGTTTGTGGAAGCCGGTGGAGAGCAGGGGCTTCGAGTAAAACCTTCCATCGTCTGCGGTCAGCATCACCACGGGAGTTTGTTGATCGAGTTTGCGCAGTTCTTTTACCAGGCTGTAGCCGGCAAGTCCGGAGCCAATAATGACAATGGGAGCAGGGCCTGTGGCGCTATCGGAGGTAACGGGTGATTCGTCATTTGCAGGCGAAGTTGTGGATGTACCTACCACCTGCATCTCGAAGTCCTGCTTGCCGACCCCACATTCCGGGCAGAGCCAGTCATCCGCGACATCTTCCCAGCGCGTGCCGGGTGCGATGCCATCCTCAGGCCACCCTTTGGTTTCATCATAAAACCAGCCGCATACCAGGCACTCCCACAGTTTGTAGGGTTCTTCCTGCGCTTTTTCGGCTTTGGCTTCGGTCTCGCTTGGATTGGACTTTGATTCAGCGGTGGGCACTGCAACTTCGACCATCTCAAAATCCGCTTTGCCCACGCCGCAGTCCGGACACAGCCAATCGTTCGGTATATCTTCCCAGCGCGTGCCGGGTGCAATACCGTCTTCCGGCCAGCCGTTTGCCTCGTCGTATACCCAACCGCATACCAGGCATTCCCAGGTTTTGTAGTCTGTCATTGCGTTACTACCTTCAGCCTTTGAGCATTTGCTTGATGGTTTTATCGGTCTTTTCATTAAACGGCGGGTTCATCCCCGTCATGCCGTTAATGTCCATTTTGGACTGGCTGAAAATGGATTTGGTATGGCTAAATGTCTTGAACCCTTCGAAACCGTGGTACGCGCCCATACCGCTGGGCCCGACACCGCCAAAGGGCAGATCCTCCTGCGATACGTGCATAATGACGTCGTTAATCGTCACACCTCCAGACGTTGTACGGTCCAGTAATGCGCGCTCTTCCTGTTTGTCATCACCAAAGTAATACAGCCCCAGCGGACGTGGCTTACTGTTTACATAACTGATTACTTCGTCGATATCCCGGTAGGTCTTAATCGGCATCAATGGACCAAAAATTTCTTCCTGCATCACCAGCATGTCATCGGTACAGTCGAGCAATAGCATGGGAGGAATTTTGTGGTGAGGCTGGCCCTCGAATGTTTCGTTGGCCGGATTGAGTTCAATAATCGTGGCCCCTTTCGCTTTGGCATCGGCCAGGTAATTTTTCAGGCGGTCGAAGTGGCGCTGGTTAATTACCGACGTATAGTCGCTGTTGCTCAGAAGAGAGGGGAACATTTTGGCTGTCGAAGCTTTCAAACCTTCGATATATTGATTGAGCGCCCTTTCTGGAACAAAGCAGTAGTCCGGTGCCAAGCATATTTGTCCGGCGTTTGTGGTCTTTCCCCACATAACCCGGTCGCAAACAAGGTTGATATCTGCAGACTCACCGACAACCACTGGTGACTTTCCTCCCAACTCCAGCGTTACCGGAACCAGGTTCTGTGCGGCGGCCGTCATGACGTGTTTGGCAATCGAGGTGGCACCGGTAAAAATCAGGTGATCAAACGCGAGACTGCTAAATGCCTGACCAATTTCCGGGCCACCCGTGATGACGGCAATTTCGCTTGGGTCAAACACTTCTTCCACCATCCGCTTTAATAGCTCGGAAGTTGCCGGAGTGAACTCCGAGGGTTTGATCATTGCGCGATTTCCCGCTGCCAGCACTTGGGCCAGTGGTGCGAAGGTGAGATTCACCGGAAAATTCCACGGGCTGATAATGCCGACCACACCCAATGGTTGGTATTCAACTCGGGAGCGTGCACCAAATAAATTTAGTGGGAAGAGGGTGCTGCGCTTTTCCGCACGCATCCACTTTTTTACATGTTTCCGCGCGTGGACCAGTGGGCCGATTCCCGCCGCCACATCCATAAGTTTGCTGTGTTGCGTTGAGCGATGTCCGAAGTCACTATTCAGCGCATCCGCAATTTGGTCCTGGTATTTCTGCAATTGGGCAATGGCCCTGTTGATGCGGTCGATACGAACTTCTGCCGAGACGTGGCCCTCTGCCAAGAAGGCCGCTCGTTGTGCCTCCAGGCGGGTCGTCAGTTCTAATACCGCCTGAGTGTCTGATGGGATGATTGCATTCATTATTGTGTCCTTTACTCGTGCGGATCGCACCGCAGTGTTCACCCGAGTTCAGCCTAATAACGTTGAAGCTCTTCGTCTATGACCGAGTCTAAGGCAATATGCGCTCAAATAAAACAGGATGGACGGATTGTTTTAGGGTTGGTGGTTTGCTACGATCATCGAAGGCGGTACTGAGCCGCGTGTCGCACACGCGGAGTTGACTGGAGTGGTGGCGTAACTCATTGAAATATTGAGTTTTTTTACAGTTGGGTAATACGCACGCTGGTATATGTGAACAGACATTCGTTGGAGTGGATGCAATATGGACTTTTCCCTGTCTGAAGAGCAAACGATGTTGCGCGATAGTGTCGAAAAATTCGTACGCGAAAATGGCGGTGTAGAACGCCATCGGCAGGTTAGTAAATCCGCGCAGGGGTTCGATCCGGAATACTGGCAGCAGTTTGCTGATTTGGGTTGGCTGGCCATGCCCTTCAGTGAGGCTCTGGGAGGCTTTGGAGGCGGTGCGGTTGACCTGATGGTGATGTCAGAGGAGATGGGTAAAGGCCTGCTCAGGGAGCCCTTTCTTACCACCGCAGTGACCTGTGGGGGCTTCTTGCAAGTTGCCGGCAGTAGCGCACAGCAGGACCGATATGCCGGGGATATTATTACCGGCCAGTCACAGTGGGCCTTTGCATTCGCAGAAGAAACTGGTGGTTATGAGATGCATCGTATCTCGACGCGCGCTTCTGTGGTGAAGGGTGGTTACATGCTGAGCGGCAGCAAGCTCGCAGTATTGAATGGCCATTGTGCGGACTACTTCATCGTGACGGCGGCAACGACGGATGGGGTTAGCCTGTTTATCGTCGATGCCCATCAGGACGGGGTGACTAGGGAACCCTTTTCTGCGGTGGACGGCAGTCGCGGTGCGCATGTGCATTTTACGCGTGTCGAGTTAGGTACAGAGCAGCTGCTGGGCAAGCAGGGGCTGGGTGAAACTTATATCGAATCGGTACTGCAAAAGACCATCGTCGCCATGGGCGGGGAGGCTCTGGGCTCCATGCAAGTATTGCTCGATGCAACCGTGGAGTACACCAAGACGCGTGAGCAGTTTGGTCAGCCGATCGGTAAGTTCCAGGCGCTGCAACACCGCATGGCAGATATGTTCCTGAAGGTGGAGGAGACACGCTCTCTGCTGTTACATGCGGCAATTCTGGTGGATGAGGGTAGTGATCAGGCGGAGAAAGCGTGCTCGGCACTCAAGGTGAAGCTCGCTGAGGCCGGACATTCCATCGCACAGGAGGCGATACAGTTGCATGGTGGTATCGGGATGACCGACGAACTCAATGTTGGCCACCACTTTAAGCGGTTGCTATTACTGGCAATGCTGTATGGTGATGAGCAGTATCACTTGGAAAAGTACTGTGCACTTTCTGCATGAGTCCGTTCGCTGTGCTTAATTTGAAGAATTAGGCGTCAAGGTAGGACACAAAAAAGCCACCCGAAGGTGGCTTTTTTTAGTTTTTCGCTTTCATTTTTGAAGAGTGCTGGGAAATTGCCGTAGGGCCGTCATCGGAAAAAATTTCTTCCAGGCGGTCTCCCAGGTAATCGAGCAAGCGATTGATTCGTTTGTTCTTGTTCTTGCCCCACTGGCCGACGGCCATACCTTCCATCATAAACTTGGTCAGGTCCATGGCCAGAAAATACAGGTCACCACGCTCGTTCCACTCTTCGAATAATTCGTGATTGGACTCGTGTACGTGTTCTTCGAAGCGCGCAGTTGCGCGCTCCAGTATGGAGTTCAATTCTTCATCGGTACGTCCGGCCACACACAGTTCATGGTAAACGACAAACAGATCGCCGGTCAGGTGCTCCCAGTACGCATCCAGCCCCGCACGTCTGCGCTCCTTGCCTTTCAGCTTCTTCGGAATCTTTGCTACACGTTGGGTGTAATCATCCAGTAGCTTGCGGTGGAGATACTCTACCGCCGCCTGGATTAGCTCGGTCTTGGAGGGAAAGTGATGCAGCATGGCGCCACGGGAAACGCCCGCGGCATCGGCAACTTTGGCGGTGGTGACGTTGGCGTACCCCAAATTGATAAAGCAATCAATGGCGGCCTCCAGAATACGGTCACGAGTCATGGCACTTTTCTTCGATTGCCAGCTGACTTCGCCTTCGGCGTCAGATTTACGTGCCTTTACTTCACTCATTGCGGTTTCGTTTCCTGCTGCATTTTTAAAAACAGTTGGTACTGTTTTACTTAGTCAGTACGGCGCAATTATAAGGAAATGTGCTGCAAAAGAAAGGCCAAGCCCCAGTGGCCGCGCGACGTGAGGTGACCGATAATGCGTGAGCCAGTCCCGTTTGCCGTTCACCGGGACTGAGTCCGCCTGCGCGGGAGATAATTATTGGCTTACTCCGCCCATACACAGGTACTTAATTTCCAGGTAATCATCGATCCCGTATTTGGAACCCTCACGTCCTATACCGGACTCTTTTACACCACCAAAAGGTGCGACTTCAGTAGAGATGATGCCCTCATTGATGCCGACAATACCGTAGTCTAGGCCCTCTGAGACGCGCCAGATACGACCGATATCCCGAGCATAGAAATAGGCCGACAACCCGAATGGAGTATCGTTGCCGATACGGATTGCCTCTTCTTCCGTCTTGAATTTAAACACCGGTGCAACGGGGCCAAAGATCTCCTCGCTATACACGTCCATGGAGCGGTCGACATTCGTCAGGACCGTGGGCGGGAAGAAGTTCTTATCCAGCCCTTTGTCACTGCCGCCAATCAACGCCTCCGCACCATTGTTGGTCGCTTGACGAACAATGGCGCTGACTTTGGTATAGGCGTCGTCGTTGATGAGTGGGCCAATGGTAACGCCTTCCATACTGCCGTCGCCGACCTTTAACGCACTGACCGCGGTGACGAACTTGTCCACAAAGGCGTCGTACACGGATTCTTGCACCAGTATCCGGTTTGCGCACACACAGGTCTGGCCGGCATTGCGGAACTTGGATGCCATCAAGCCTTGCACGGCAGCGTCCAGATCCGCATCGTCAAACACAATAAATGGTGCATTGCCGCCGAGCTCCATTGAGGTTTTCTTGATGGTTCCGGCACACTGTTCCATCAGCGTTTTGCCGATTTCGGTGGAGCCGGTAAAGGTGAGTTTGCGCACGGTTGGGCTACTGGTCATTGCCCCGCCGATCTCCCGTGCCTTGTTACCGGCAACCACACTGAATGCGCCCGCAGGTATACCCGCTTCTTCCCCCAGTTTTGCCAGTGCCAGCGCACACAGGGGCGTTTCGGTTGCGGGTTTCAGTACGATGGTGCAGCCCACGGCAAGAGCGGGTGCTACTTTTCGTGTGATCATTGCGATCGGGAAGTTCCAGGGAGTAATTGCTGCAACCACGCCCACAGGTTGTTTCAGAGTCACAATACGTTGATTGGGGTTGTTTGCCGCTATGGTATCGCCATAGACCCGGCGGCCCTCTTCAGCAAACCACTCGACGAACGACGCGCCATAGGCAACTTCCGCCCGGGACTCGGCCAGTGGCTTGCCTTGCTCTGCGGTCATCAGCCTGGCCAAATCTTCCTGATTATCCATGATCAGCTGGAACCAGCGCTTGAGCACAGCAGACCTTTCCTTGGCCACGACCTGCTTCCAGCCTGCAAGGGCTTCATCCGCCGCTTGAATTGCCCGATGAGTTTCTGTGGCACCGGCGTTGGGCAGGTCGATAATTTTTTCCCGCGTTGCCGGGTTATACACTGAAAAAGTCGTTTCATTGTCGGCATGAACCCATTCACCATTGATGTAGAGCTGTGAGCGGAGTAGTGAAGGGTTGGAGAGGGTTAACATGGTGTTCCTCGCGGTGTCGGAAAAATTAATTGGATGAAAGTCTTTAAAGCGATCGACTCAAAACGTGGTACTCGGTGCGCGCAAGACACGTTCCTTTCGTGCGCGTTCACCTCGTTTGTACCGTTTGCGTTGTCGTATTGCGGTTAGTCCGGCTCGTTTGCCTTGCGGACGGATACTGCAATGGCACTTTGTTGCGCCATGCCGGAATACTTTGCCGGATTATCCAGGTTGTGAATGAGCCTATTGGTATTGGCTCCAATTTCACGCACCTTGTCATCACCGGCGCCGCCTGGAGCGCCCCCCCAGCAATGGGCCATGGAAATGACGCCCTTGCGAATATCCGGGCTGCTTTGTACTACGCCCGGTATTTCACCGCGCTCAGAGCGAATAAAAATAATTTCGCCATCCTCGATGTTCATTGCCGTTAAGTCATCGGGATTCATATATGCCGGGTTTGTCGTCCCCTTTGATGCAAGGAAGCTCAACTCCGGGCCCGTGGAGTTGAAGGTGTTTTTCATGCGCCGGCTGACCAGCAGATAGGGATGTCGCTGTGCTTCCATAACGCTGCGGTCTGCATCGGAAGCTGCGCCTTCCAGTTCTTCGTCCAGTCCTGCGGGGAACAGATCCAGCAAGCCTTTGGTTGCAGGGTCTGCGGGCTGAACGATGACATCTGGAGCATCGAATACATGACCGCCGTCGCGCTCGTATATCTCTGCCAAAGGCACTCTTGAGCCCGCGGTCATTTTTTCCAGAATGTCATATTTCGATGGCTTGTTGACCATGTCCAGTGGTTGCTCACCTACGGTGAGATCGAGTCCGAGGCGTTTGCCGAGCTCCCAGAATAGCTCCCACTCCTCGATGACATCGCCCTCGGCCTCGACAACCGATTTGGTGTAGTGGCTGTAGGGTTGCTCGTACCAGATATCGGTAAGTACGGTGAGATCATCGCGTTCAAGGCAGAGCTTTGAGCCAATGACATAGTCCGCCATTTCCGCCGTGGCAGAGAGCTTGTAATCGAGGCAAATCAGCAGGTCGAGATTTTTCAGTGCCTTGTGGGCCTTTTCCTGCCCGGGCCAGGCCAGCAAAGGATTCCCGCCGATGCAGATGAGCGCCTTAATTTGCCCTTCGCCCTCCATCAAAATTTCGTCAGCGCAGATGGCTGTGGGCATCTCTTTCAGCGGTCCATTCGCCGTCAGTACGGTGACCTCACCAATGTCGTTGGATACACGGCTGCGTATCCCTGTGAGCCATTCCGGTTGAGGGGGTACCGCCTGTGCCAAGCGCGGAAATGGCGGTGACAGCACACCTGGATTTGGCAGCTTTTCGCCGGCGCGGTAGTGGCGCCCACAGATTGCATTGAGGGCCTGAGTCAGATGCTGCACCAGATTGGGGTAGGGGCCCATCTCTGGGCCAGTACCTGTGGTTGCTGAACCCTTGGGGCCTGCAGCAAACATGCGCGCAGCGGCAAGAATGTCATCTTTGTCTAGCCCTGCACGCTCGGCAACATAGTCTGGGGTAAAGCGGGCAAGGCTCTGCTTGAAGGGTTCCAGGTTTTCAATATTCTCCTCGCAGAATTCTCTGTCGTGGAGGTTTTCTTCAAGAATGATATGCAGAAGGCCGGCCAGCAGGATGGCGTCTTGCCCGGGTTTGATCTGCAAATGGATATCTGAGCGAGCGGCAACTTCCGTGCGACGAGGGTCCACGCAGATAATTTTCATACCGCGTTTCTTTCCTTCCCTCAGTGCACTGCTGGGGCTGAAGGAGGGAATGCCACCCGGAATAGAAAAATGCGAGACCAGGGTATTGTTGCCGATAATCAGTGCAACGTTGGAATCCCGCCATGTATGGTTACCGCCGGCCCAGAACCCCATGCGTGCCTGGCCAATGCCTACTTTAGCCGGCTGATCGATGGTGATGCTGGTGTAGTAAGAGGGTGAATCCAGCGCGACATGCCAGGCCTTAGCCACCGGGTGCGTCGCGGAATTTTGAAAAGATACGGTACCGTTATAGCTGGCAATGCTGCGAGGTCCATACTTATCGCGGATCTCCCGGAGTTTGCTGGCGATCTCGTCGAGCGCCTGTTCTGTGCGGATTTCACTGCGCGTACCGTCCGCATTTTTCTTTAGTGAACTGAGTATTCTCTCGGGTAAATAGAGCTGTTCAGGCATCTGCCGGCCTTTCAGGCAGGTATATCCACCAAAGACTTCATTATCGGTATCGGGCCGCAGCGAAATGACTTTATTGTCTCTCACCGTAACTTCCATGGGGCAGGTCGCGTGACAGAATCGGCAGTAGGTTTTGATCTTCTTGTCGCCTTGCGTTTCAGCCATGATATTTAACCCTGAATTTTATTATTAGTGATGAAGCGTGAGCCGGGGGTAACTAAACCGTAAAGAAGTCACCGCGTGGGTTACCCTCCGGATCATAAACAGGCTCTTCGATGGCAATCTTGTATTTGGAAACTGCCGTGTCGAGTATCTCGAAACTTCCCAGTATGCCGAGCATCTGCGCGTAGTATGGGCCGGCGAGATGCGCCACCAAGTCTTCTGTGGAATCCCACTTTTCGTATACGTAGACGCGAGTATCCGACGTATGGTCTGCGGACCATACGTAATGCTGGCAGCCTTTTTGTAAACGTGTTTCTTTGATTAGTGATGCTGCGGCTGACAAGGCTTTGGTGCGCTCCTCGGCCTTGATGTCGACGTATCCGTTAATCAGTACCGTCATATCTTTATCCTTCTGCTGCCTTCCGCTCGTGTGTTTGGCAGTCATCTGTTGTCTGTCGGTAAACGTATCAAACTTACCAATGCCAAACAATCAGGTTTGACTGTTTTTTTAAGTGGGTTTATATTGCAATGAAAGCCGGGCGTGTTTGCGCCCGTTCGAAGCGTTGTTGTGCGACGGGTGAGGCGTAGCCCGGCAATCGATGATGCGTGGAGACCTGCAAAATCTGGCGAGTATTTGTGGGAGCACCCTGAAAGGCCATTTCTTTTATGCAAGACATGATCAACCGACAGTTCTATCTCGCGTCCCGACCTGTGGCGGAACCCACCCCGGAGGAAGTTCCGTTCCGTGATGTTCCGCTGCACGAGCCGGAACAGGGCGAAGTCGTTATCCGCAATATGTACATCTCGCTCGATCCGGCAATCAGGGGCTGGATGAGTGACCTCAGTAGCTACATTGAGCCAATCGAGATTGGTGAGCCGATTCGAAGCTCGGTGATTGGCCGGGTAGTGAAGTCCAATAGCGAGCAATTGTCGGAAGGCGATGTAGTTTTAGCGGTGGGTGCCTGGGAGCGCTACACCACTGCCCAAGCGGCAGCGGTGACTAGATTGGACGAGTCTGCCGGGATTCCTTTAAGCAGTTTTCTTGGGATTCTTGGGCCAACGGGATTGACCGCCTATTTTGGATTGCTCGACGTCGGCAAGCCACAAGCTGGTGAGACGGTGTTGGTGAGTGCTGCCGCGGGGGCCGTTGGCTCGACAGTAGGGCAGATAGCCAAGCTGAAAGGTTGTCGTGTGGTTGGTATCGCCGGGTCCGACGACAAGTGTGCATGGATTACCGATGAGCTCGGCTTTGACGACGCGATCAACTACAAGACCTGTGGTGATCTGGAGGCGGCGATCAGGGGTGCCTGCCCACAAGGGGTGGATATCTATTTTGACAACGTGGGTGGTGACATCCTGGATGGGGCCTTAATGTGCATGAACAAGCATGCGCGTGTTGCTGTATGTGGATGGATTTCGACGTACAACGAAGCCGATGCACCCGGACCGCGGAATTTGTGGCAAATGGTTGCCAAGAGTTTGAAGGTACAGGGGTTCGTGGTAATCGATTACGTTGACCGTTTTACTGAGGGCGTTGAGCAGCTTGCAGAGTGGTTGATGGCTGGAAAGCTTCAGTATCGGGAAGAGATCGTTGATGATCTCGACAATATTCTCCCTACTTTCCTAAAGCTGTTTGACGGCTCCAACCAGGGAAAACTGATCACACGGATCCCTGAGGAGTCCGTTTAACGGCTGCCGTCCGCATAGTGAGACTTGGCCTAGCGTGCCAGCACTTTCTGGCCAGAGCCCGCGGGTTCTGGCCATTTTATTTCAGAGGTTGGCGTTTTCGGGTGTGGCTTCAACGTCATCGGCATTGTTTGGTGACTGGTCGAGTGCTTTGGCCGGGGGGAAAGCACCGGTAAATAGCGCTTCACCGCTGTACAGTATCTGGTAACTTCGCCGCTGGTATTTCCAGTTTCCCTCTTGCTTGATATAGCTGTCCTCATACCGGCTGAACAGGCTACTGCCATTCCCGTTACTATCCCGTGTGAACTCCTGAAGGTACCAGTAGCCCGTTGCCGAATCTCCGTTTACCTCAAACTGACAAGTGCCTGGGATCATCAGGGCAAATTCAAAACCCGTCATCATTTGCTGGAACAGCGTCAGAATTGCCTCTTTGCCGCACACGGTATTGCCCAGGAGATTCCACTGGGCATCCTGACTCCAGCAGTCGATCCAGCGGCTAGAATCATTGCGGGTGACTGCGTCGCAGTACTGTGCCATCAGATTGCGCAATGTGATTTCATCCGCCAAGTCGTTGTGACTATTTGTTACATCCTGCATCTCTCTCCCCCCGACTTTGTCTCTCAACGTGCTTTCGATCGACTCTATCTGGCATGTGAAAAAAAATAAACAGGCGGGACTGTTTTATTTTAAAGAGGGCTGATAGTATCTATTGAAACCGCAGGCCACTCATTGATGTATCCGCGGCGGCCTCACGAACTCACAGTGCGTTTCGAGGGCGATCTCATGGATTTAAGCATCTCTCCCTACTTGCAGGGCAACTACGCCCCAGTGACCGAAGAAAAGGATTTCGGGCCTGACGAGCTTAAAGTCGAAGGTCAGATTCCCAAGAATCTTTTGGGCGCCTTTATGCGAGATGGCCCCAATTCGGCTTTCCAGCCAAATCACTATGTTTATCCCTTAGACGGCGATGGCATGATCCATGCGGTCTACCTACAGGATGGTAAGGCGACCTATAAAAATCGGTGGGTCGAAACCAGTCATCTGCAAACTGAGCGTCAGTTCAACCGCACGCTATATGGCAGTGTCGGAAAGATGCTTCCTGTCCCCGAAGAAGTGATCGAGGCGGGTGGTGAGCCCAATCCGGTACGCAATACTGCCAACACAAATATTCTGTATCACGGCGGTAAGCTTCTCGCGATGTGGGAGGGTGGCTTCCCGCACCTCCTGAACAGTGATCTGTCTACCGTTGGGCTCTACGACTATGACGGCGCACTGCAGCCTGGCGATGCACTGACTGCGCATCCCAAAATCTGTCCTACCACTGGTGATCTGATTAGCTGTACGCAACGTTGGGATAGCGCGAATTACTGGGTCCAGATATTCGATAAAAACGCGCAGCATAAAAAAACCATCGAAGTCCCCTTTACACGCAAGGGCATCATCCATGATCTGCAGATTACCGAAAACTACGTGGTGATCTTCTATGCGCCCGCCTTCCACGACATGGCGCGGGCGATGCGTGGAGAAGATCCCTTCTCTTGGGAGCCAGAGAAGGGCACTAAGATCTTTGTAATTCCAAGAAACGGCGCCGAAGACATTGTCACCTATGAGACTGAGGCATTCTTTAGCTGGCACTTTTGCAATGGATTCGAAAAGGGAGGAAAGATCATCATCGATTATGTGTGGATCAACTCCATGCCGTTTACCCAGACACAGGGCACGGGTGTGGAAAAGCAACCGCGACGCATGTATCGGATGGAACTCGATACCAAGACCCGAAGTGTCACGAATGAACAATTCTCTGATGTCTTTTGTGAGTTCTCCCGGGTAGACGAGCGTCGTATGGGTAAGTCATATCGCTATGGGTTTGCCGCATCCAGCAATCGAAGTTGGGGGGATGCGCACGGCTACAACTGTACAGGGCGTTACGACTTCAACACTGGTGAGACGGTTCTGCATGAATACGGCTCCGAGGCGAATGCGGGAGAGCCAGTGTATGTCGCCAACCCCGACTCTGAAAACGAAAGAGATGGGTGGCTGATGTGCTTTGTCTACAACCCCGGAGAGGGGCAGTTCCTCTCTATTCTGCCGGCTGGAGATTTTTCCTCCGGTCCAGTGGCCAAGATTTACATACCTAGTCGAGTCCCCAATGGCTTTCACGCGAACTGGATGCAGGGATTAACGCTGTAGAACCAGGGTCTTTAACCAATCTCCAGAACTGTTGTTACCGGTACCAATAAATCGAGGCAGAAAATGTCCATAGATACTCAAGAAATCACAAAACCCAAGGCATCCACAAAAGGGATGAGTAAGCAGCAGTTCCTGAAGGCCTATCGGACCATGCGCACCATTCGCGATTTTGAAGACAAAATCAGCGAACAGTTTATGAAAGGCAATATCCCCGGGTTTCTTCACCTGTATTCCGGCCAGGAAGCTGTTGCCGCGGGGCTGTGCCTCTTACTTGACGATGATGACTACGTAATCAGTACGCATCGCGGCCATGGTCATTGCATTGCCAAGGGTGGCGACGTGGGCGGAATGATGAAAGAGATTATGGCCAAGCAGGGTGGTTTGTGTGACGGCAAGGGGGGGTCTATGCACATAGCCGACTTTGACAAAGGCATGCTGGGTGCAAATGCGATTGTTGGCGGAGGCCCCCCCATTATTGTCGGCGCGGCGCTGTCCGCCAAGACACTGGGTACCGATAGGGTAGGTGTTGCGTTTGGTGGTGATGGTTCCTCGAACCAGGGAACAACCTTTGAAGCAATGAACCTCGCAGTTGTTTTGAAATTGCCGGCCATTTTTCTGTTTGAAAATAACGGATACGGCGAAGGCACTCATGCGAGCTACGCGGTCGGCTCAAAAGATATCGCCAGTCGCGCTCAGGGCTTTGGTATGCCCGCCTACAAGGTAGATGGGACTGATTTGTTTGCCGTCTATGAGCTTTGCAAGCAGGTCGTGGAGCACTGTCGACAGGGTAAGGGCCCGGTGACCATCGAGGCAAGTGTGCCGCGATTTAAGGGCCACTTCGAGGGGGACCCACAGGCGTATCGGGGCGATGGGGAAATTGAGCGCCTGATGAAAGAGGAAGATTGTCTCGAAATCGCCCGCAAGGCCGCGGTCAAGAAGAAATTGGCCAATGCGAAAGAGCTGGATGCCATTGATGAGGAAATCGCTAGCTACATCAACGAAGTAACGGAGGCAGCCCTCGCGGCTCCAGCGCCGGGCGACGACGAATTGCTCACCAATGTCTACAGCTCGGCGTACTAATGAATCAAAAGGCACTTTGATAAAAGTCCCTTCACAAGAATAAATTTGGAGTTCTCATGCCCGTTAAAACATATAGAGAAGCAATCAACGAAGCATTGCATCAGGCCATGGCCGAAGATTCCAGCGTAATTGTACTGGGTGAGGAAGTTTCAGGCGGCGCGGGGTGTGATGGATCACGGGACGCCTACGGCGGTGTGATGGGGGTAACCAAAGGTTTGCTGCCCACTTATGGTGAGTCACGGGTAATCGATACCCCGATTACCGAGTCCGCAATTATCGGCGCTGCAGCGGGGGCTGCGCAGACTGGCTTGCGCCCCGTCGCTGAATTGATGTTTATGGATTTTTTCGGTGTCTGCTTCGATCAAATTTATAACCAGGCTGCCAAATTCCATTATATGTTTGGCGGCAAGGCCAAGTGCCCAATGGTGATTCGTTGTACCACTGGTGCAGGCTGGCGAGCCGGTGCACAACACTCCCAGAACCTCACCCAGATGGTGACCATGGTGCCCGGGTTGAAGGTTGTGTGCCCTACCAATGCATATGATGCCAAAGGCTTGATGCTTCAGGCGATTCAGGATGATGACTGCGTAATCTTCGTCGAGGACAAAATCCTCTACGACACCAGCTGCGAAGTGCCCGACGAGATGTACACCGTGCCCTTCGGCGAGGCTAAGTACTACCGCGAAGGTAGTGACCTGACCATCGTGGCAATTTCCAATCCAATGCACAAAGTCCTTGCGGTGGCGGATCGGCTCGAGGCGGAAGGTATTACCTGTGATGTGATTGACCCACGTACCACGTCACCGCTGGATGAGGAAGCGATCCTCGAAAGTGTGGAAATGACCGGCCGACTGGTTGTTGTGGACGAGATGACGCCACGTTGCGGGATGGCCTCCGATATTTCCAGCATCGTTGCCGAGAAAGCATTTGGCAGTTTGCGTGCCCCGATCAAGAAAGTCACCGCCGCACATTCTCCGGTTCCGTTTGCGCCCAACCTCGAAGATGCCTGGATTCCACAGGAAGCTGACATTGAGGCGGCCGTTCGGCAAGTGCTGGAGTATGCGTCATGAGCAATTTAAAGGCCCTGACAGTCCCCAAGTGGGGGATGTCTATGGAAGAAGGCGAGATTACCGAGTGGCGTGTTGATGTGGGAGATGAGGTCGCTGTCGGCGATGAAGTTGTCGACATCGAAACATCAAAAATCATCAATACCGCGGAAAGTACCTGTAATGGCACGCTGGTGCGTATCGTTGCGCAACCCGGTGAAATTCACCGCGTGGCAATGCTATTGGGCGTTGTTGCACAGGGGGAAGTTACGGATGCGGAAATCGATGCATTTGTTGCGAACTTTGAGCCGGATGCAGCCGCACTGGTCCCATCGCTAGTTTCTGGCGACGACAGTAAGCCGCAAGTTCCACAAGCTGTGTCTACCGAAAATGCAGCTTCGCCGACAACCACGGTGCCCCCTGTCGTCGAAAAGAGTGAGAAGGCACTGTCTGACGGGCCGGATGACAAAGCCGTGAACGCATCTTCTGTGGCGCGGCGAATTGCCAAGGCACACAACATCAATCTACACAATGTGAATCCTACCGGAAGAAACGGCCGTGTTTCCAAGTGGGATGTGGAGAAGGCTGCAGGGATCAGTGTTACGGCACCCGTCAAAAGGGCTTTCGAGACTTCACAGAAAGTGGTCTCTTCACTGGACGATTCCCGTATTGCAGCGACGCCGGTGGCTCGCAGGCTTGCGAAAAAGCTGGCCCTCAACCTGAATGACATCGTACCGACCGGGCGCAGGAATCGCGTTACCAAGGATGATGTAGAAAACGCTGCGCGTTTACTAAGCGGAGCATCTGACTTCAGCGTGCAGAAAGTCAGCAGGATGCGCAAGGTAATCGCGGCGCGACTGAGTGAGGCGAAGCAAACCATTCCTCACTACCGTGTGAATGTCGAGATTGATATTGACAGCTTACTGGCACAGCGAAAGTACATGAACGGCGAGCTCGGCCATCACATTTCGGTGAATGATTTTGTGATCAAGGCCTGTGCCAGTGCACTCAAGCGGGTGCCTGAAGTTAATGTTCAGTATGCCGGTGACACCGTCCGTGCTTTCGAACGTGCTGATATTTCAGTCGCTGTTGCGTTTGACGGTGGGTTGGTGACGCCTGTGATTCGCAATGCGTGCACCAAGTCCCTGCTCCAAATTTCTGAAGAGTCGCGTGATCTGGCACATCGCGCACATTCTGGAGCGCTGGCTATCGATGAGTTGCAAGGGGGTACATTCAGTGTGTCCAACCTGGGGATGTTTGGTGTCGATCAGTTCGACGCAATCATTAATGCACCTCAGGCGGCAATTCTTGCGGTAGGCGCAGGTAAAGAAAAAGCCGTAGCGCGCGATGGAAAGCTGGCCTCCGCCACGATGATGACGGTCTCGCTCTCGTGCGATCATCGTGTGATCGATGGCGCGTTGGCTGCGAAGTTCCTTCAGTCGGTTAAAGGGTTTTTAGAAAACCCCGCTTCCATGCTGGTTTAAGGGTGCAACTGTGGCAGAGATAAAAATCGATAAGCAATCATTCGATCTGGTTGTGGTGGGGGCCGGGCCGGGTGGGTATGTAGCCGCAATTCGTGCTGCGCAACTAGGCATGCGGGTGGCTCTGGTGGAGAGCCAGCACCTCGGTGGTACCTGCTTGAATTGGGGATGTATTCCTACCAAGAGCCTGCTGAAAAGTGCCGAAGTCTATCAGCAGATGAAAAATGCAGATGACTACGGGTTGACGGTAAAGGAACCCGGCTTTGATATCGAAAAAATTGTGCAGAGAAGTCGCAGTACCGCCGATCGTCTTAGTCAGGGTATTGGCTATCTCATGGATAAGAATGGTGTCCATGTCTTTGAAGGCTTTGCCAGTCTGACGGCGTGTGATGCTATCAGCGTTAGCGCTCATGGCGCTACTGTTGCCACGATTACTGCGCCCCATATTATTCTGGCAACCGGAGCCAGTCCCAAGATGATTCCGGGAGTGGCAACGGATAGCGAGCTAATCTGGACCGCCCGCGAGGCGATGACGCCTGAAGTGGTACCGGAAACCTTGCTAATCATCGGTGCAGGAGCAATCGGCATTGAATTTGCCAGCTTCTATAACACTTTTGGCAGCGACGTCACGCTGCTTGAGGTGGCTGATCGAATCTTGCCTCAGGAAGATGAAGACATTTCCCGCCTAGCGATGCGCTCGTTCAAAAGGCGCGGTGTGCAATTTTCTCTCGGCGCACGCGTTCAGAGTGTTGAGGTTAAAGACGGACGCGCGCACGCAACCTGGCAAGATGGTGCAGGCAACGCGCACAACGCGGTGTTTGACCGGGTAATTATGGCGGCTGGCATTGTCGCAAATACCCGCGGTCTTGGATTGGAAGCGCAAGGCGTGGCCATGCAAAACGGGCAGGTCGTGGTTGATGAGTGGTCGCAAACCACGGTCGAAGGTATTTATGCCATCGGAGATATGACAGCACCGCCGCTTTTGGCGCACAAGGCGAGTCATGAAGCCGTTACCTGTGTGGAGAAGATTGCGCGCACAGACAATCTGGAACCTCTCGATCCTCTATCCGTACCCTCGTGCATATACAGCTCGCCACAGATCGCGAGTGTCGGTTTGACGGAATCTCAGGCACAAGCGCAGGGGATTTCCGTACGCGTCGGAAAATTTGACCTCGGTAATCTTGGAAAGGCCCAGGCCATGGGCGATATGGAAGGTTTTGTTAAAACCGTATTCGACGCCGACACCGGCGAGCTAGTCGGTGCCCATATGATCGGCGCTGATGTTACTGAACTGATACAGGGTTATGTCATAGCCCGAAAAATGGAAACGACGGAAGAAGAACTGATGGAAACGGTATTCGCCCATCCGACCATGTCGGAGGCCATGCATGAAGCCGTCCTCGATGCCTATGACCGTGCGATTCATCACTAGGGAGGCGGTAATGTACAAGAATACTCCAATTGCCGAAGGGCTTTTTACCTGGCCTTCGAAAGAGCCTGCACTGCTGGGCAGTCGTTGCCAGCAATGCAACATCGCTGAGTTTCCACAAAAGCCCAGTTGTCCTGCGTGTGGCAGTATGGATGTCCAAGTCGAAGAGTTACCTCGAAGAGGAACCCTCTGGACCTGGACTATTCAGGGATTTATGCCAAAAAAGCCCTATCTTTCTGACGAAACTCCCGAGACGTTTACACCTTACGGTGTCGGTTACATCGAATTACCTGGCGCGGTCTGCGTAGAGAGCCGGCTTCTCGAAAATAGCCCCGAGAAACTCAAGATCGGGATGGAAATGGAGCTCGTGGTGGAAACGTTCCGACACGATGAGTCGGGAAACCCAGTTATGAGCTTTGCGTTTAAGGCTGTTGAATGACCGCCATTTGGCTGCGAATAGGCCGTTATCAGTCAGGTGAATGTATTTCTGGGTAGCGCTTGAAATGACGTTAGCGACTCAGGAATACCCGGAATAGGGGGAAGTGATGGACGTTGCAATTGTTGGAATCGGGATACACCCGTTTGGTCGGACTGCGGGCTTAAGTGGCCTGCAGCAGGGGGCGTATGCCGCGCGTTTGGCCTTGAAGGATGCTGGTGTCGAATGGAAAGACATGCAGTTTGGTTTTGGTGGCAGCGCCAGCGCCGGCAGCGCCGATGCGTTGGTGAATGAACTTGGTTTAACCGGCTTGCCATTTATCAATGTTGCCAACGGTTGTGCCACCGGCGGCAGCGCGTTGATCTCTGCTTTCAATGCGATCAAATCTGGCGAATATGACATCGGTATGGTGACTGGGTTCGACAAGCATGAGCGCGGTGCCTTCAACGCGGACCCGAAACAAATGGGTATCGGGGAATGGTATGGCGAAGTGGGTTTGATGATGACAACCCAGTTTTTCGCCATGAAAATCCAACGGTATATGGATGCCTATGGGATCAGCAGTAATACCCTGGCAAAGGTTGCACAAAAAGCATTTTCCAATGGTGCAAAGAACCCAAATGCCTGGCGTCGCGAAGAGATCCCGCTGGATGTTATTAGTGACTCACCGATGATTAGCCACCCCCTTACCAAATTTATGTTTTGCGCCCCCGGAGAGGGTGGCGTTGCACTCATTCTGTGCCGGGCTGATATCGCCCGTCGTTACACCGATAAACCCATATATCTCAAATCGGCGGCGGTGCGGTCGCGACGCTATGGCTCATTTGAAGTGTTTGCACCTTCTCAGGCCCTTAAGCAGGTGGATGGGCCGACCGTTGATGCATCGCGGGCTGCGTTCGAAGCTGCCGGGGTGGGTCCGCAAGATATTGATGTGCTACAGCTACAGGATACCGAATCTGGTGCGGAAGTGATGCACATGGCGGAGAACGGCTTCTGTGAACACGGCGAGCAAGAGGCACTGATTCAAGCGGGTGAAACCGGCATCGAAGGAAAGCTCCCCACCAATACCGATGGTGGCTGCCTGGCGAATGGCGAGCCTATCGGTGCAACTGGTTTGCGTCAGGTCTATGAGACTTGTGTACAGCTCCGCGGAGAGGCGGGTGAACGTCAGGTTCCCAATACCCCCAAGGTCGGTTACACACATGTATACGGGGCCCCGGGTATTAGTGCAGTAACGATTTTGCAACGCTAGGTAGCAACAACAAGAAGAAGAGGCATAGCCATGTCAGAACAAGTGGAACTGAGCCCAGAAGATATTATTGCCCGCAGTCCTTCCGAGTCCTTCCAGGACTTACTGAAGCGTGAAACGGTTAATGTGCCGGATGCACTATTGGAAAGTACCGAGACCTACTTGGGATCGGAAGATCTTGCTGTCGAACGCTATACCTCTAAAGACTTCTTTGATCTCGAAGTGGAGAAAGTCTGGCGCAAGACCTGGCAGATCGCATGTCGGGAGAACCGTTTGCGCAAACCTGGGGACTATTTTGTCTACGACATTGTTAATGACTCCATTCTGCTGACACGTACTGAGTCTGGTGCACTAAAAGCGTTCCACAACTCCTGCCTGCATCGCGGTAGGGTGCTGAAGCGTGGCGCTGGAAATAGCGACAATCTTCGTTGCCCCTACCATGGCTGGTCCTGGGATCTCGAAGGTGAGTTTCTTGGGGCACCCTGTCAGTGGGATTTCCCACATGTCACCAAGGAGAATAGCAAGCTCCATGAGGTGAAGGTCGACACCTGGGGTGGATGGGTGTTTATCAATATGGACGAAGATGCTCCATCGCTTAAGGAGTATATGGAAGTCCTTCCTAACCATATGGATCAGTGGAGGCACGAACAGCGTTTTGTTTCACTGCATATCGAAAAGGTGATTGCCTGTAATTGGAAAGTTGCGCTTGAAGCGTTTATCGAATCCTACCATGCGATCGCAACACATCCGCAACTGATGCCATTCCAGGGTATTGATAATTCCCAGTACGACATCTGGGGAGACCATGTCAGCAGAACCATCAGTGCGTATGGTGTAGCCAACCCCAGTCATGCAGAGCAATTCACCGAGCAGCAGTCGCTGGACGCAATGATGGAGCTGATCGGCGTACCCGACCGCCCACAACTCGCACCGGGACAGACTGCGCGCGAGATGTACGCGGCACTCAACCTTCCGGTAGCAAACGAGCAGGCCGGAGAGGACTTTGCTGGTCGCACTACCATGTCAGAGCTGATGGACTCGACGCTCTACCTGCTATTCCCGAACTTTGCGCCATGGGCTGGAAACGGCACCGTTATTACTTATCGCCATCGACCGAATGGTGACGATGTCGACAGCTGTATCATGGAAATTTTCCTGTTGACTCGCTATCCGCAAGGAACCGATTCACCTCCGGATGCGCCGACATTCCGTCTTGGTATCGATCAGCCGTTTAGTGAAGCGGCAGAGGTGATGGGTGCGGGATTTGCCAATGTGTTTAATCAAGATGGTGCGAACCTTCCGCAAGTACAGAAAGGATTGAAGGCATCAAAAAAAGGTGCAGTGACTTTGGGTAATTACCAGGAGGTGCGAATCAGGCACTTCCACCAAACGCTGGACAAGTATCTACAGGCCAAATAGCCGCGCGAGCAATAAGGGGACAAACCTATGAATAAATTACTGGAACCCTTTTCTCTCGAAGGAAAGGTTGCCCTGGTTACCGGCGCGTCGAGTGGCTTTGGCCTGCACTTCGCACAGGTGTTGGCGGATGCTGGTGCGAAAGTCGCCCTAGCGGCTCGTCGAACTGACTTGTTGGAATCTGCGCGTGATGCAATTGTTGACCGCGGTGGCGAGGCGATGGCTGTCACTATGGATGTGACTGATTCGGCGAGTATACGCGCTGCATTTGATCAGGTTGAACAGCAGTTCGGCACGGTCACAGTGGTCATCAACAACGCGGGAATTTCAATAGCGCAGTTGCTGCTCAAAGCTACTGATAGGGATTGGAACGATGTATTGAATACCAATCTCAATGGCGTTGCTTTTGTCTCAAGGGAAGCGGCCACTCGTCTGGTTGCAGCTGACTTGGGCGGTAGCATCGTGAACATCGCGTCAATCACGGCAAATCGTCTGCAAAAAATGCTCAGTAGTTACGCCTCCGCCAAGGCCGCAGTAGTTCAGTTTACCAAGGCGGCCGCGTTGGAGCTAGCTGAGCACAACATTCGTGTAAATGCCATCTGCCCTGGCTACTTCAGCACACCATTGATTAGTGAATGGTTGAAGACGGAAGACGGACAGGCGTTGGTTAAGCGTATTCCGATGCGTCGTACCGGAGAACTTGATGAACTTAACGGGCCATTGCTACTACTAGCATCGGAAGCCGGCTCTCTCATGACAGGTTCATCGATCACCGTGGATGGTGGCCATTTGCTATCGGAGCTTTAGGCAGGGACGCCGTAGTTAAATTTGGAAAGACTAATTCAGCGAGGGACAATAATGATGATTAACCCCCTGACAGAAGCGCGTATTCAGCGCGACGAAAAGTACTGGGCAAATACCTCAATTTCTGATGGTGCCTGGGAGAAAGCTGCCTCCACTCCTGACGATGTAGCGATCTATCTGGAAGACGAAGCGCCGATAACCTATGGCTCCGTCGCATTGCAAGCCAGGCGCCTGATTACCGGCCTTAGAAAGCTCGGTCTGGGGCAGGGCGATGTGATTAGCTTCCAGTTGCCAAATTGGCGCGAGTCAGTCGTGCTCGATATCGCTGCGTCTGCAATGGGGCTAATCGTAAATCCTGTGATCCCAATATATCGGGATCGTGAGCTGCGTTTTATCCTCAAAGACGCCGGGACAAAGCTCATTTTTATCCCGGAGAAGATTCGTAGTCTTGAGTTTCCTTCGATGATAGCTTCATTGCGATCAGAGCTCCCAGACCTCAAGTATGTGGTAACGGCACGTGCGCAGGAAAGTCATAAGGATACGCTTCGGTTCGAAGACCTGTTGGAGAACACCCCTGCAGATATCGATAGCCTGCCCGATATAGACCCGAATTCGATTAAAACGATTTTGTACACATCGGGAACCACCGGTACACCAAAAGCGGTACTGCACAGCCATAATACACTGGCGCGCATTATCCAGAACTCCGTCGATTGCTGGGGCCTCAGAGAAGGTGACATCATGCTGATGCCCTCGCCCGTCACACACATTACCGGCTATGGATCTGGCATGGTCTTGCCGTTTATTTCTCCTGTGAAGTCGGCATTGATGGCCCGCTGGGATGCGGATGCAGCCGTCGAATACATTCAGCGGGTTGGCGCCTCAGCCAGTGTGGGTGCGACGCCGTTCTTGGTGGAGCTCCTGGCGGCGGCAAAACGCCATGGCACGGGTTTACCGACTATGCGGCTATTCGCCTGTGGCGGTGCCGCCGTGCCGCCACAGATCATCCATCGCTGCTACCAAGAACTGGATAATTGCCGTGCATTTCGCGTGTATGGCAGTACCGAAGCTCCGGTCATTACCCAGGGTTTTGTACGGGACGGTGAGCAGAACCTGGCGGCTGAAACAGACGGCATGATTTATGGATATGACGTAAAGATTGTCGATGATAAGGGGCATGAGGTTCCGGTAGGCGTTGATGGTGAGATTACGGCCCGTGGTGCTGGCATGATGCTTGGCTATGCAGACCCGGAACAAAATCGGCAAGCCCATGATGAAGAAGGGTATTTTTACACTGGTGACATCGGCATGCGCACCGCGGACAACGCCATTTTGATTACCGACCGCAAGAAGGACATCATAATCCGCGGCGGCGAGAATCTGAGTGCAAAAGAGATCGAGGATGTACTGCATGATCACCCTCAGATTAGAGAGGCCGCCGTTGTTGCGATGCCACACTACCGCCTGGGTGAAGGCGTCTGCGCCTTCGTGATTCCTGTCTCGCATGACCACAAGCTTAACCTACCAATAATCGCAGAATTTGCAGACAAAGCCGCGTTGGCAAAACAGAAAATTCCCGAGCATGTAGAGTTTGTTGAAGACTTACCGAGAACGGCCAGTGGAAAAGTCAAAAAAGATATTCTGCGTAAAGAGATAGCCGATCTTTTTCTTGGCTGAACAATCATTTTGAAAAGGAAGACAGTAATGGGAACCTTGACCAGTAAAACGGCGGTGGTAATTGGCGCTTCAGGTGCGCAGAATTTTGGATCAGCGATTGCACGCCGTCTCGCCGCCGAGGGCGCGAACGTTGTTGTTGCGGCAAGGCGCAAGGAACCGCTGGAGGCGCTTGCGAAAGAGATCGGCGGTCTGGCAGTGGCTTGCGATATCACTGATGAAGATCAGATTCAGGGCCTGTTTGACAGTGCGTTGAAGGAATACGGAAACGTCGACATCGCGGTAAACTCTGCTGGAATTCACGCCGCTGGCCTGATAGATGATCTGACCGCGGATCAGATTCGGCCAACCCTGGAAATTAGCTTTGTCGGCGCATTACTGTTTTTCAAGTGGGCCGCCAAATCAATGTCCCATAGCGGTTCAGTGGTGACGATTTCGTCGCTCACGGCGAGGATTCCCGGGCCCGAGATGGCTGTGTATGCAGGTGCAAGATCAGGCATCGATTACGCGCTTAAAGTTGCTGCGGTGGAATATGCTGAGAAGAAAGTTCGCTTTAATTCTATCGCCGCCGGTTTGATCGAGACTGATATGACTGCCCCCTTCTTTGGTGTAGGGCCATTGATTGATGCCTTTGTGGCTGATACGCCAGCTGGGCGTATGGGTACTGTCGACGATATTGCCGAGGCAGCGCTATATCTGGCGGACGAAGCGCGTTCCGGTTTTGTAAATGGGCAGTTGTTGGACCTATCGGGCGGTCAGCAAATGGGGCATTTGCCCCGTTTATGATCACAATTGATTTCAAGAGAGATTTATTGTGCCCGTGGTTGAAAATAACTCCAATAATCTATAACGGAGATCCATCATGTCTAACGATATGCAGGGTTATGAAGACGTAACGATATATGGTTTGTCCCAGGAACGAGAGAACGAACTGCTAAACAAGCAGATCGAGTGCAACTTCATCTGGACGAATAAAGAGGGGCATGGTCTTGGTGTGATTATGAATTACATCGCCAAGAATGGCTCCATCTGGGTTACCGCAACCAGCCAGAGACCGCGGGTCAAGGCTCTGCGCAGGGACCCGCGCGCATCCGTTGTGATATCGAGTATGGGCACTGATATGGGACCGGGTAAAACCGTGACTTATAAGGGACGGGTGAAGATTCACGAAGATCAGGCCACCAAGGATTGGTTCTATCCCGCGATGGCGAAGATCATCTCGCCTTATCCCGCACCTACTGAAGAGGCGGCGATTGCGCACCTGGATACCCCATTACGTGTGATTATCGAGTTGATTCCCGAGAAGACGATCAAGTTTGATGGGGATAGTATTGCGAAATCATCACATGAAGGAACCATTCCAGGGGCATCGTCCTGAATATTCGGGAATACCCCTTCACGTTCACCATTTTGGATAAGCAAAAAAAGCAGGCGCGATTAGCGCCTGTTTTTTGTTGCAATACGGTAAATGAATATGAACCCCGCGTAATTCCCTCTGTCTGGGTTACGGCTCGATGATAACTGGAATTTCTTCCAAGCCTCGGAGAAGAAGGTGAGGCATATACTCGAGTTTGTCCGCCGGACAAGCAAGACGGAAATTACTGCTATTTTCCAGGAGTTTTTCCCAAGCGATGATCATTTCAAGCTTGGAGAGATGTTGGCCGATACAGACATGTGAACCGAAACCAAAAGCTATATGACGATTAACGTTCTTTCTGGTCAAGTCGAATTGCTGTGGGTTCGCAAACATTTTCTCGTCATGATTCGACGAGAAGTATTTTAGTAACACCATGCTGCCAGCAGGGATCGTGACATCGCCAAGGGTGTAATCCGCCTTACAGACTCGCCACATATTGGAAGTGGGAGATGCAATCCGCAGCGATTCCTCCACGAGTGCTGGGATGAGTGATGGATCATCACGCACCATCTTTTGCTGTTCGGGATGCATACACAGCTGACGCATGCCTTCTGCGAGGGTCGCCGTGGTCGTTTCATTACCGGCAACCATGAACTGGGTGCAGTGGGATAGCTGCTCTTCGATCGTAAGAGGACGGCCCTCGTAGGTTGCGTGGGCTATGCGTGTCAACAAATCGTCCTGCGGGTTCTTTCTGCGTTCGTCAAGTGCCTCTACGAACCAATCATATTCGTCTTTTAGGCCAGCATGAGCGTTAAGCAGGGTTTCTTTGTCGCCCAACTGAGAGAATACAGTAACGTTATCCACCGTCCATTTGAACGCGAGATCTCGCATTTCGAGAGGCATGCCAAGCACATGCATAATGACGGAAAGCGGCAGTGGACGGGTGAACTTCTCAATGAAGTTAAACGGCTGTCCTGTTGGTAGATCACGGATGAGTTGATCGGTGAATTCACTTATCCATGGTCGGTATTTGGCCAAGTTCTTGGCCAGGAAGAAATCTCTGAGCTCATCGCGGTAGATCTTATGCTGTGGATCGTCAATCGTAAGTAGAGTCCCTTTGCCGAGGTCATATGTATTGGCCATTGCCGCCGCAACATCCTCATCTATTGCTTTGTCCGCACCTTGGGCAAGGGCAAAATCATTGGTAAATACGTCAGGCTTTTTGTGTGCCTCACGTACGAGTTCATAGGTTGAGACGATGTAGATACCGGAAGACGGGTCCTGGTAGACCGGCGCCTTCTCACGCAGGGTTTTGTCAAAGTGATATGGGCACTTGAGTGTCTCGGAGTCAAACAACGGCATCTCAGCCAAAGATTGTGGATCTTCTAGGGTTGCCTCAGTCATGTGCTTTTCCTCGTTATTGTCCAAGCATGATGCGGTACAAGAAAGCGTCTAATTCTGTGTTTCAACGTGTCTCATGATATTAGCAGGGGAATGCAAATAAAAACAAGCGTGACGGTTTGTTTTGGTCTGGTTCTTGATCTGGATCAAGCGTGGTGGGCAAGGGGAGGGGACAAAAAAGGAGGATGCTTCATGTGAGCATCCTCAGGCAGGCCTGCGAGTAGGTACCGCCCGTTAGGCGGGCGGGACAGAGTAATTCGTGATGATTCTATTGTTCTGGTTGTAATGCTTCGCTATTGATCGCATCGGAGGTTTTGTCTCGCATGGAGCCACCATCAAATGAAATGGTTTTCTCGGGAACGACTTCAATAATGATGCGCTCTGGTGTATCCAGAAACTGTACAAACAAATCGGGTGTTGGAGCCGGGTTATTGGTGTGCCGGGCAAAGTCAGGGTAGAACCAGTCCTTCGTCTCCTGGTCAGTATGCAGTATCGCGTGGCCCTTAAAGGTAATGGACTGGCTGACGTCGATGTCTGTACCGGCACTTGAAATGACAACACTGCAACGATTATCTCTGGCCAGGGCTTTCATACGTGCGCGTTGGGCGGTAGCAGTACACCAGATACGGCCATTGCGCCAGATATAGCTCATGGTTACGCCCATGCCATGTCCGGCTTTATTGGTCCAGATAAACGTTAATTCGTTTTGCTTACGTAGGAGTGCCTCTTCTCTATCGTTGGTAAGCCCATACATAGTCACGTCATCATAGTTTTTTACATGGCTATCACTCATGGGATTTTCTCTCCTGCTTATTTGACCAATCTACAGTTATTTCGCCGAAATAGGCTGTTGCTGTTAGAGCTGGGTTAGATCGAAACAGCTCGTCATATTTTCATTGCAAACTGCAATTCGTGACATATGCGACTTTACCGTCATGGGCGATCTGTGCCGGTGTTCTATACAGCGAATCTTTCCTTCTGATTCAAATGCGTTAAAAAACAGTACACATTGACTGTTTATCTGATAAGGTACAGATCAAACATAGGGAATGCAAGCGTGGTACTTACGGTAAGAGCGCACTTTCGCCAGGTCTGATGACGGTATGTTTGCCGGTATGAATATCGAAAGAGATATTTACTTGGCGCATATTTCAACCTTTGTCAGCTTATCGGAAGTATGCAACGAACAAGTAATCACGCCTTTTCAACGGCTTATCGTGATTCGATGCGCAAAATTTTTATATGTGGTACAAACTTTCAGGAAGTCTTAATAATTTAAAATAATACGAGGCTCAGTTACTTCATGGGACGTGTAGATAGTAAAGTAGCGATTATCACGGGTGCTGCATCTGGCTTGGGGCTCGCATCAGCGAAGCGGTTGGCTGAAGAGGGTGCCTCGGTGATTATGGCAGATATCGACGTTGCACGCGGAGAGGTTGAAGCAGCAAAGATCGATGGTGCAGCGTTTGTAAAACTGGACGTCACCAGTGAATCCGCTTGGGAGACCCTGGTCGATGACGTAGTTTCGGACTACGGATCGTTGGATATTCTTCTCAATTGCGCCGGTATTGCCGAGCTGGCCACGATTGAGCAGACGACTGAATCGCTATGGCGCAAAGTCAACGCGGTGGGCACCGACGGTACATTTTTCGGCTGTAAGCACGCCCTTCGCGTGATGAAAACACAAGGGCGTGGGTCAATCATTAATATGTGCTCCACTGCGAGCATCCAGGGCGGGCCAGCAATTTTTGCTTATGCCGCGTCCAAGAGTGCTATTCGAGGCATGACTAAGTCAGTCGCTTGTTTAAGTGCTCAAGCTGGTTATGGCGTTCGCTGTAACTCTATCCATCCGGGCAATATGTCCACACCAATGCTCGATACGATGTACAACATCGTTTTGGAACACGATCCAGTAACTGCTGCGCAGATGAAGAAAAGTTGGGTTGGCGATCCAATGGATGTGGCCAATATGGTGCTTTTCCTCTCCTCAGATGAGTCGGTATCTGTCAATGGAGCAGAAATGGTGGTCGATAATACGGTGACCATTACCGAAGGTATGGTTCCAAAAATCTAACTCGATCACCGCGACTGATTCTCAGGGACTAACCAATGAATGAAACTGATTTTCTCCAGTTAGAGTCTTCGTTTCGTGCCAGTTACTACGCTTACGCCGAAGGTCTTGATCGAAAAAACTGGCAAAAGGTACGGCGATGCTTTGCCGATGAACTGTATCTTGATTATGGCCCCGCTGTCGATCCAACGGTTTCGCCAGATAAGCCCAAGGATGCGGATGAGTGGGTTAGCCGGTTGCGGCACAACATCGGTGGGTTTGATCTAACGCACCACGTAATTACAAATTTTCGGGTCGACGTGTCGGGCGAGTTACCAAGCTGTAAAGCCTATATGGTCGCAGATCATATTATTTTTCCCGATGCATCGATGCCGGTGGCCGGGCCCGAAGATGTTATTACCGTGATTGGTGAGTACACCAATTCCTATCAGCGAATTGGTGGAAAGTGGAAAATTTTGAAATCGCGCCTTGAGGTATTTGGATCAAAGGGTAATTTGGATTTGTTTGCGCGTGCGATGGAACGCGTAGCCAACACAGAGGTATCTGCGGCCCTATAGGGGAAATGTACGCGGAGCGTTGGCGCTACTCGTGGTAAGGCGACCTGAACAAATAAGGATAAGTTAGGAGTTTGGCGATGGCTACACGGCCCGAGATGGATCTTTCACGTTTTCCCTACCTACAGGGGAATTATGCCCCTGTTTTGGAAGAGTCAACGTTTGAAGAGGGGGAAGGCGGGCTGCGAGTTGAGGGTAAACTCCCGGAGAATATTACCGGTGCCTTCATGCGGAATGGTCCAAACGTTGCCTGGCAGCCAGATCACTACGTGTATCCAGTGGATGGCGACGGCATGATCCATGCGGTCTATTTCAAGGATGGCCGTGTACATTATCGCAATCGCTGGGTGAGAACACAGTGGTTTAAAGTCGAAGAACAGTTGAAACGTGCCTGTTGGGGGAGTCACGGGAAGCCATTCCCCGTAGATGAAGAAACCATTGCTGCTGGAGGCTCACCCAGCCCGATGAAAAACCCTGCAAATACCAATGTTCTCCTTCATGGAGGCAAGCTATTTGCGCTGTTTGAGGCGGGGTTTCCTCATATCATGAGTCCGGACCTCTCTTCTGCAGATGAATATAACTATGACGGTTTGTTGACAGCCGGCGAAGGGTTAACCGCGCATCCGAAAATCTGCGGCCGGACCGGTGAGCTTATCTCGAATACACAAACCTTTACGCCTCCGTATTTTACCGTCCAAATATTCGACAAGTCCGGTGCACACAAGCGTTCCATTCCCATTCACGGTATGCATCGCCGCGCAATGGTCCACGATATGCAGATTTGTGGTGACTATATCGTCGGCTTTTTCGCGCCAGCGTTTCCGGATATCGAAGCGGCGATGAAAGGCAAAAACCCGTTTGTCTGGGAAGGTGACCGTGCCACCCGAATATTTGTAGTACATCGAGATGGTGGGGAAGCACAATGGTTCGAGGCGCCGACGTTCTTCAGCTGGCATTTCTGTAATGGTTTCCAGAGTGGGCAAAAGCTCTACATTGACTATGTGTGGATGAAGAGCATGCCGGTATCCAATGATTTGGGTACAGGTGTCGAACAACAAATGCGCAATATGCATAGACTAACGCTGGATCTGAAGACTGGTGCAGTGACGAATGAGAAGGTGGGGGCTACCTACTGCGAGTTTTCTCGATCTGACGACCGTCGATGTGGACAGTCCTATCGTTATGGCTTTGCTGCCGCGGCTACCGAGGAGTGGGGCGAAAGCCCTAATCATGGCTATAACGGCACAATTGCATACGACATGGATACTGGTAAATCTACGCTCTGGGACTATGGCGAAGGAGCGAATGCTGGGGAACCGGTACATATCCCTAATCCAGACAGCGAGAAGGAAGAGGATGGCTATCTGATGACGTATGTTAATCACCCTGAAGACGGACGCTATCTTGCCATACTTGATGCAGGGAATGTGGATAGCGGTCCCATCGCAAAGGTGTATATCCCGTCGCGGGTACCGAATGGATTCCATGCAAATTGGATGAACGGTTTGACTTTAAATGGTTAGCAAATAAACGGGATGAGGCGTTACGTGATATAGCCGTTGGCTTTAGCTCGAAAGAGTATTTTTCCGTTTATAGAGATCCTGGACTAGTCGTACAAGACAACGGAGTAGTTAGTTATGACAAGTATCGTGAAAGGCGGCTGCCTTTGTGGAGAGATTCGTTACGAATTTCCGCGGGAACATGTATTGACGGCGCTGCACTGCCATTGCAAAGACTGTCAAAGAGTGAGTGGTAGCGGCAAAGTGACGATTGTCCTTATCTCCTCAGAAGCTTTGACCAAGCGTGGTAGTCTCAAGAGCTATACCACAGAAGGTACCGACGGCTCCCATGTTTCGCGGGGGTTTTGTCCGACCTGTGGGTCTCAGGTTCTCAGCAATGTCGAGGAGCTGGATACGGTCACTTTCATCAAAGCAGGTTCACTCGACGACAGCAGTTGGGTGCAGGTTGGCACCAGTTGTTGGAGCTCTTCTGCTGCGCACTGGTCTCCGGTGGATAGTGAGCTGCCTGCATTCGAAAAGAACCCGGATCTAAGGTAAGTCTCTGAGTGCTCTCGGCATATTCAAAATAGCGCTTTCAATATGAGTGTTACTGAGAAAGGACTTTTAATTATTTGAAAGTCCATGCGCTCTATTTGCGAGATTCTTTAGAAATGTGATCTTTCAATAGATCGCGCATCACGGATTGACCGGTCATTTTCCGATCTACGAAAGCATAGTTCTATCCCTCCTCATTTCATCTCGACAAAATTTTCTTTTTCTATCATCCAAATCCTGGATTTTTTCCTCTCATATGCGGGAAGAACCGTCTCATTCTGTAGCGTGTGGTGCGCCTCGGCTTTCCGCCCGTTTACGCTCAACGCTCATTAAAATCTTGATAAAAATCAAAAGGATGGCGTACGCATTGGTAATACTTTATTCGCATGCTGTGGTTGCGTTTGTGCGCCTTTGATTCTGCGTCAGACCATTTTTCTTGAAATTAAAGTAAAAAGCCGCTTGCCATGGGCCCAATTCGCTGTATAGCATAAACAGTACGTCCTGATTGTTTTGTGGTAGGGCTGATATTGGTTACGCAGCATAAAAATTAAACCGCTGACCAATGTCGAGTTGTTCATGTGCCACCGGGGTCAAGGGGCTGACCTTCTCAAGGGAAGGACTGCAACCCGGTGGGGAACCACTAAAAGCGATGGGAGAGACAAATGCGCACAACAAGGAAACTAAACAAGATTACCGCTGGGATGGCTTTGGCTGGCTCAGTGTCCACCCTCATGGCGATGCCACTTTTGGGGCATGCACAAGAGGAGAAGGTTGCTCTCGAGGAAGTTACGGTTACCGCACGTAAGCGGACAGAATCTCTGCAGGACGTTGCAGTCTCGGTTACCGCGATCTCGACACAGCTGAAAAATGCGGCAGTCAAAAGCCTGCAAGACATCAATAATTATTCCCCTAATGTGAATTTCGACTTTGGTCCTGCGAGCGCCAATGGTGCTGCAATTTCCATCCGTGGTATTAGCCATCAGGATCCCGACAAGAGCATGGAAGCCCCGGTCGGTGTGATCGTGGACGGCGTATTCATGGGTACCACCGCTGGCCAACTGATGGACAGCTTCGATCTGGAGCGGGTTGAGGTCTTGCGTGGTCCCCAGGGGACCCTGTTTGGTAAGAATACGACTGGCGGCGCAGTGAATGTTATTCGCTCAAAACCGACCAAAGAGTATGGCGCGAAGCTGCAATTGGGCGTCGGCGACTTCGGTCTTCTGGAAACCAAGGCGATAGTAAACACACCACTTACCGAATCTGGTGGCCTCAAGCTTTCTGTAAACAAAAAACAAAGCGATGGTTACTGGAAGAATACCACCACCGGCAAAGATGCTGGGGGGTTGGACTCTCTCAAGTTGGGCGTCGCTGTTGCGTTCGATGTGACAGAGAACTTCGACGTATTGTTCTCCTATGATCGAATTGATGATGATTCCGAGCGTGGCGCTTTCTCGAATTTCAATGCGGATGACAGTATTGCTTGCCTCGTCAGTGTCGGTGGCCTGTTTATTCCCGGTATTGTGGATATTCCCGCGGATCCTACCAACCCCGAGTTTGGTTCCGGATGTATGAGTATGGACCAGGGCAGCGATGAGGATCGTGTGTCCACAAATGGCCCGAACACCGGTGCGATCGAGGATGACTTCGTAACGCTGACTATGAACTGGGGCCTTGGCGATTGGCAGTTGACGTCTGTCACCGGTTATCAGGACCGCCAGGAAGCGTATAACTATGAGTGGGATTCGAGCCCGGTACAGCTCCTGACAGTCGACGGTGGCCATGAATATTCTCAGTTGAGCCAGGAACTGCGCATCAACGGTCAGTTCAACGAAGATGTAAACCTTACCGCTGGTGTCTACTATTTCGAGTCCGATGCGAGGCAGTATCAGGATAGCTTCAATATGTGGTACTACCTGGGCTTTGGCCCCGGTTTTGCTATCCCCGATGGTATGGGCGGCGTGGTGCCTTTCCCGCTCCCCATTGACGATGTGAGTGCAAACCTCGATGGCTCCGTTGCCAGTGAAGCCAGTGCGCTATTCGCTAGCTTGGACTGGGCGCTAACTGACGACCTCTCGTTAAACCTTGGTGGTCGATATACCTGGGAAGAGAAGAGTTTTACCGGTGGAGCCGGTGGTTGGGATTCTCAAATTCTAGGGCAGGGGTTTGTTCCCCCGGGGCCTGTACGCAATCTGACGGATGACTGGAACGAGTTTTCTCCGCGTATCGCTCTGCAATACAACCTGACTGATGATGTAATGACCTTTGCGTCCTATGCCAAGGGATTCAAGAGCGGTGGCTTCTTTGCTCGAACCCAAAATGTCGCCGCGATTGCATCATTTGACCCAGAGTACGTCGATACCTATGAAGCCGGTCTCAAGAGCGAATGGCTTGATAGCCGTGTTCGCTTCAACGCAACCGCATTTATGACCGACTACACGGACAAGCAGGAAGAAATTCTTGTTCCGGAAGAAGGTGGCCAGGTAAATACGATTGTACGTAACGCCGGTGATGTGGAGATTTCAGGGCTAGAGCTCGAGCTGCAGGCGGCACTTACTACCGACCTGAGCATCTACATGATGGCCGGGATTCTGGATGCTGAATACAATGAGTTCTTTGCGGATGTTGATGGTGAGGCGTTCCCTGGTGAGGGCGCGATTCCGACCGATAACACTTACTTGAAACTACGCAACACTCCGGATAGTACTTTCGGTGCAGGTTTCGATTACTATCGTGAAACGCCACTTGGCGAGCTGTCAGTGAACTATAGCTACCGCTGGTCCGATGAATATGAGAGCGAGTTCTTCAATGATCCTCGTGGGCATGTTGATTCGATGGGGCTGCATAGCTTGAGTACAAACCTCACGATCGATGAGTCCTATCAGATCAGTCTCTATGGCCGAAATTTGACGAACGAGCGCTACGCACGTTTGGTAAAAATCGGCGGGCTCTCCCAGATGGGTATGTACAACGCTCCGCGCACATACGGATTGCAGTTTACTGCTGATTTCTAGAGCGCTCTGGTCGATGCGGTGAAGGACTTCCTAATCCCAGGAAGTTCTTCACCCGCGCTTTCTCTTTACCAATTTTCTACACCTTTTTCACATCCTCGAGAAATAGCTATGCTCGAAATGGGGGGAGGGAAGTTGTCGTCATTCAATAAATTAATTCACTAGCTACTACCGAATCTCTTTGCTTCGGCCATCTTTTTTACATCCATATTCTGCCCCACTTTTCGCACAACTCGCTTGTGAAATGCGCTAGCAATTTGTATTGCAACAAAAAGAAATATGGCTATATTATAAACCGTACATCCTGATTGTTTTGTTTGCATGAATGGTATTTTGGTGAAGGTGGTTCAGTGGTAACTAATGAAAGCCGTTTCGTCTGCTCAGTTTGAAAACAGCAGTATCTGAATGCCGGGAGCAAGGTGTTCGGAAGATCGGGCGTTTCGGGATTACGAAATTTCTACGGAGAAATCCATGATAAAGATGAATAAGATTGCAGCTGCCGTGGCCGCAGTGGGTTCTATTTCTGTGGTGTCAAGTTTTCCGAGCTCAGCATTTGCGCAAGAGGAAAAATTAGCGCTTGAGGAAGTCACGGTTACTGCTCGAAAACGCGCTGAATCCATGCAGGATGTGCCGGTTTCGGTTACCGCAATTTCCACTCAATTGGATAACCCCGCAGTCCAAAGCCTGCAGGATGTCCAGGACTATGTTCCCAATGTCTCCATTGACCAAATCCCGGGAAACAATGGCGCCTCTATTTCTATCCGCGGTATTAGCTTTCAGGAAACTGACAAGAGCCTGGATCCCCCGGCAGGGGTGATTCTCGACGGTGTTTACCTTGGGGTTGCCGCCGGACAACTGTTGCACAACTTTGATATCGAACGCGTGGAAGTCTTGCGGGGGCCGCAGGGGACATTGTTTGGCAAGAACACCATTGCCGGTGCCGTAAATGTGATCCGTACCGCACCCACCAAAGAATGGGGCGCGCGCGTGAAAGTGGGTGCCGGTGACTGGGATAAGCGGGAAATCAGTGCCGTATTAAATGCGCCTGTCGGTGAGAGTGGTGGTGTCAAACTCTACTCAAACAAGACCGAACACGATGGCTATGTGGAAAACAATATCATCAACGAAGACCTGGGTGACGTCGACTATCAGCAGCTAGGGGCAACCTTTGCATACGATGTGACTGATACATTCGACGTGGCGTTAACGTTCGAGCGCATTGAGGATGATTCCGAAGTGGGTGCCTGGTCTAACTTCAGTCGCACCACCGACAGTATTGCCTGCTGGTCGACGTTGGGGGGAGCCGTACCTGGCATTCCTGTGGCCGATGTGCCATTCGGTTCCGGGTGTATGGAGTTTGACGACGAAAGTGGCGAGGGAAAAAGTTCGGTAAATGCGCCGAATACATCCACCGTTACAAACGACTACGCGAACCTGACGATGAACTGGATGGTTGGCGACTGGCAGATGACCGCTATCACCGGGCACGTGGACCGCGAAGAAGATTTTCGCGTGGAATACGATGCGAATCGCAACCCGTTCCTGCATGTCGAGGCCGCCCATCGGTACTCTCAAACGAGCCAGGAGTTCCGAATCAACGGTGATCTGAACGATAGCATGAACCTGACAGCCGGTGTGTATTACTGGGAGTCCGACTACTGGCAGACGCAGGAAAGCTACGATATGTGGTACTTCTTCGGCGTCGGTGATAATCCGGGTGACATTTCCCAGGATCTGACCGGTGAAGGAGACAATACTGCCTATTCACTATTTGCCAGCGTCGACTGGCAGCTGACAGACGCGTTGATGCTGAATCTCGGTGGGCGATATACCCAAGAAGAGAAGACATTCCGCGGTAGCAGCGGTGAGCTGACTTATGTGCCCGCCGATATGGTAGTCGTCCCGGCCGGCCCGATTACTGCCATGAAAGACGACTGGAATGAATTCTCTCCGCGCATCGCCCTTCAATATGCACTCAATCCGGACGTTATGTTGTTTGGATCCTATGCAAAAGGCTTTAAGAGCGGTGGTTTCTTTGCGCGAACCCAAGATGTCTACGGAATGCAGTCCTATGACCCAGAATACGTGGATACATTGGAAGCGGGCGTTAAGAGCGAGTGGCTGAACAACCGTGTGCGTCTGAATGCGACCGCATTTGTCAGTGACTATTCCGATAAGCAGGAAGATGTGATTGTTCCTGACTCAACCGGGTCCGTTAGCACTGTGGTGAGAAATGCATCCGACGTGGACATCCAGGGACTTGAAGTTGAACTGACCGCAGTGATTACCGCAAATCTCAGTCTGTTTATGAATGTGGGGCTGCTGGATACGGAATATAACGAATTCTTCGCAGATATTAGTGGCAACGGTATTGCGACCGACAACTCCGGTCTCGTGATCCGCAATGCACCAGAGAAAACTCTGGGTATCGGTGCGGATTACGTTCGGGATCTCAGCTTTGGCGCCTTCACAGCAAATTACAATTATCGCTGGCGCGATGAGTATCAAACGATCTTCGGTAATGATCCGCTCGGATTGGTGGATACAACCGCGTTCCACAATCTGAGTCTTGGGCTCAATATCGACGAGAAGTATGAGATCAGTCTCTATGGGCGAAACCTCACCGATGAGCGCTATGCGCGGGTGATCCTGATTCCGCCCGTCTCTAACTTTGGTCAATACACCCCTCCACGGCACTACGGTGTCGCATTTACCGCAAATTTCTAAGTAATAGGCTCCCGCTTTGGCGGGGGCTTTTGTAGTGCTCCCGCGTTCGTGGGAGCGATCTCCATATGTAGTAGGTAGTAAAGCAGTAAGGGCAGTAGATGCATTTAGATTCAAGCTAGAAACACAACATAATAAAGGATGAGAGAATGATAATTAGAAATACACTACTCCTATTAGCGATAGTGTCGCTATCAATTGCCACAGGCAGTCAGGCGCAGCCTTTACCTGGCTACCAGTCATATAACGGTGTAACCAATGACGTCGGCCCGGATCTGGCTACCGTAATTGAGTACGACGTGACGAAAGCCGCATGTGATCAGTACCAATCTGATCTCGATCAGTACCTTATAGACAATGACGCTATCTTGAGCCAGCTGAGTGATTTAGAAACAAGCATGGCCGTACTCTCCGAGCAGGAGCAGTACATCGTAGATAATTTTGTGGATACCTATGATGAAGCTACCCTGCTCAAATGCGGTAAGTATCAATATTTTTACGAGACCTTTGATACTACTGGTCCACCCAAATCGATGATGCATTTTATGTTGCGCAACTTCGAAGAGTATTTTGGTCCAGGCTTCGAAAACTATGGGATGTATGAAGATCCGAACCCTGTAGCGGCGATTCCGCCATCTCCATATAACCCCGATATTGGTAGCAAGCAAATGCCAGTTGGTATTGCTTCTAGTTCTGGTGATTTCGGGTCATCCGTTCCCGTATATGCCTTTACTTGTGCGGCATGCCACTTCAGTAAGATGGGAGACGGAAACTTTGCCGTCGGCATCGGTAACACGCGTTACGACTATGCGAAGATGATCGCCGCTCAAGGTCAGCTCCCATACGCTTTTCTCTTTCAAGCACCGAATTTGGTAGGCGGGACGGATGAGGTTGCCGAATCTCTATTGAATGCTTATGTAATACCTGAAGTACAGGTTGAACTGTCAGCACCTGTTGCTGCCGCACGCGCAACACCGGGTGCTGTGGACGAGTGGTTTGCCCTGGATGCAGAATTAAATGAGGGTTCTACTGCAGAAGATCGGGCATCAATAGCCTCCACTTTAGATCAACAGAGGCAAGGTTGGGCGACGTGGTCGGGAGTGATGGATTTCCTTGTTCCTCCAATGCAGGACGATGGACAGTTTACAATTACTCGTATTCTCAACTTACCTAATGTCGTTTCGGACGTGAATGTTCAGAAACAACATGGATTTGAATATCAAGCCGGTCTTGGTTGGCATGGCGGTTCGTTTGACTTGATAAATTTTGTACGTTCATTCATTACACTCACTCCGAGCGATATCGAAAATCCCGGTTCACGTGCTGAGTATAATTATTGGGTAAATGAATATCGCTATATGCCGATAGTGCGCTATATCGAATCATTTGATGAGCCTGATCTTCCTTTGGATCGGACCTTCGACCTGGTTAGCGCGAAGAGGGGGGAGTCGATCTTTGATAACCAATGTGCCAGTTGTCATAACGGACCGGGTGGGGAGACCAGTCGTCCATATGATCATGCTGAGATCGAAGTAGAAGACGGTCATGCCAATATTATGGATCTATATTGGGATGATGCTTTGTTTGGCGGTATAGGCGGTTGGGAGACGAATATCGCTCCCATACGTGATCGCTTCCCTGCCGGTGAGACCGGTATTTATACGAGGCAAGTTAAGTCTCCCCGCTTCATTTCAATGTGGGACAATGAGCGACTCCTTCACAATGGTTCTGTTCGCGGCCTTGATGAACTATTCACTTGCGTAGATGGCCGTGTTAGTGATGCGACTCAACCCGATACTCAGTTTTCCAATCAAGGCCATGAATTCGGTTGTTACTTCAATGCCCAGGATAAGGCAGATCTGAAAGCCTTTATCGAAACCTTTGGGACCAGCCGTAATGTCGGTAACCGATATAACGGGCAGTGGGACGGTCCTTGTAACACGCTTAATAACGGAAAATCGCAGATTGTGAATTTGACCTTTACCAAGGGCAAGCGCATGGATTTGCTGGTTAAGTACTACAGCGACGCGAACTGTGAGGTATTTGATACGGATCGGGTTAAGAACCCAGGTCACGGTCTCTCCTGGGAGATGGCTGTCGGTAGTTCGTTCACTAATTCACGAGGATACCTATCGCATAATGTGACTTATACGAAGCCTGACGGCACCATTGCGGAAGATGTCATTGCAATTGAAGGCGATCAGTTGGCGAACGCGGAAGAGGGCGAGCCGGAACCGCGTGGTCTGTTCATACGTCAGCGCACTGACTACGCGGGCCTAAACGGACTTTGGCTGAACGATGAGTGTACGGTTGACAATACGCGGGAATTGGTTGCGATTCGTGATGGTGTTCGGGTCAATAAGACCGTGGCCTACAACGCACCGGGTTGTACTGGCGGCGTGCTTAGTATGGTAAACGACAGTGCTTGGACCTTCGAAGATCCTAAGTGGCTTAATGCTGGCGTGCGTGGGACAACATTCCCTATGCACAATATGCGCCTGAAGATGACCAATGTTAGCGATGGATCCAAGTGGACGCAGTTCATTAATGTCACTGAAACGACCTTGCATGCCATGTTTAATAACTACTTCGCGGCCAGTATTAATGGGAATGGTGAGCACTATACCCGGGTGTATAACATCAATACCGCAGAGTAGTATTCGAGCATGATACTTTGACCTAAGAAGTAGCTTTTGGGGGGCTTAATGCCCCCTGATTTTTTGAGTGAATGTTTTAATTTAATCTGATACCTTTGAAGGAAATAAATATTACTTTCTAGGTTGTTGCGCAGTCACAGCGTTTCGAAATGAGCGTGTGGTAATCGTTGTAAGCTCTGGAGGTCAATTCGAAAGACGCTGCGAATGCAGAGTTAATAGGAATGACGATGAGTGAGCAAAAACCTGTAATAGCCATTATTGGTGGGACTGGAGCACTGGGAACCGGGTTGGCGCGTCGCTGGCTACAAGCCGGTTACAAAGTCATTATCGGGTCTCGCACTGCCGAGAAGGCTGCTACCGCGGTGGATGACCTGCGGGACATCTTGCAGCAGCGGGGTGTGAGTAGCCCATCTGTCGAAGCCATGGACAATTCCGAAGCTGCCTCAAAGGGTGAGGTAGTCGTGCTTACCGTCCCGTTTAGCCATCATTCCAGTACCCTAGAGCCTCTGAAGCATTCGCTACAGGGAAAAATCCTCGTTGATGTTACGGTGCCACTGGTTCCCCCGAAGGTTGCGCGTGTGCAACTCCCTGAGCAAGGCTCTGCCGGCCAGATCGCTCAGACCCTCCTTGGTGACGAAGTTCACGTTGTATCTGCCTTTCAGAACGTGCCAGCGATTCATTTGCAGGAAGGCGACGACCTTGATTGCGATGCGCTCGTTTGTGGCAATAGCAAAGAAGCGCGCGCAAAGGTCATTGAGTTGGCAAATGCGGTAGGAATGCGTGGGCTCCATGCCGGGCCAATTAATAATGCCGCCGCGGTTGAAGCAATGACGTCTGTATTGATTTTTATCAATAAACAGTACAAGTCGCACGCTGGTGTACGTGTTACTGGTGTTGAAGCCTAGTTTTTAGGACGGAGTCTTCACTATGGCGCAGCGAATGGAACTGATTGCTTTGCCTGATTTTCCTCTGGTAGAACCGGGGGATGACTTGGCAGCGCTTGTCCGGCGATCTCTCCGTCTTGCGGATATCTCCCTGGTAGATGGAGATGTTCTAGTCCTAGCACAGAAAGTATTTTCGAAAGCGGAAAACCGCTACGCCTATCTGAATCAGGTACAGATCACACCGGAAGCCCGCAAGTTGGCTGATAAGACCGATAAAGATCCTCGCCTGGTACAACTCATTCTGGACGAATCCGTTGAAGTTCTCAGGCACCGGCCGGGGGCTATCATCGTCGAGCACCGTCTCGGCTATGTGCACGCTAATGCAGGCATAGACCAGTCCAATATTGAGTCCAATCTAGCGGATGAGCGCGTTTTACTACTGCCGGAAGACCCTGATCGCAGCGCAGCCGCCTTGCGAAGCAATCTCCGCGACGCATCTGGTGTAGAAGTTGCGGTCATTATGAACGATAGCGCCGGCAGGGCGTGGCGGAACGGCACTATCGGATTTGCGATTGGCACTGCTGGTCTGCAGCCCGTTATGGATCTAGTGGGTAGGGACGATCTTTTCGGCAGGGCGCTGGAGACGACGACCGTGGCCGTCGCCGACGAGTTGGCAGCGGCCGCCTCGTTTTTGATGGGGCAGGCCGCGGAAGCAGTCCCAGCGGTACTGATTCGCGGGGCTAATTTGCCGCAGGCCGAACTGGGGTCTGGCAGCTTAATTCGAGAGCGTAGCCAAGACTTATTTCGTTAGTCGATATGCAGGAGTATATGCAGTTGCTTCCTAAAAGTAAGAAAATCCTCGCTCTCTCCGGAGGGGTTGGTGGCGCTAAGTTGGCGTTGGGGCTTAGTCATTGCTTATCGGCTGATCAGCTTACAGTGGTAACCAATACGGCCGACGATTTTGAGCACCTGGGTCTCAGTATTTCTCCTGACCTGGATACGGTGATGTACACCCTGGCTGGCATCAATGATCAGGAAAGGGGCTGGGGAATTTCCGGCGAATCCTGGACGAATCTTGCTGCTTTGGAAAGGCTTGGTGTCGACACCTGGTTCCAATTGGGCGACCAGGACCTTGCAACACATCTTATTCGTACGCAATTACGGACTTCGGGAAAAAGTCTTTCAGAAGCGACGGCCTATTTGTGCAGTCAGCTGGGGGTTTCGGCCAGGGTTTTGCCGATGTCTGACGATCCGGTCCGAACCATGGTCGTGACTGAACGCGGCGAAATTGGTTTCCAGCAGTATTTCGTTAAGGAACGCTGTGAACCGAAAGTCAGTGGATTTCGTTTTGCGGGCGTGGATGTCGCTGCGGCGCATCCGGAGTTTCTGTCTCTGCTGCGCGACGAGAGTCTTGCCGGCGTTGTTATTTGTCCTTCCAACCCGTTTGTTAGCGTCGAGCCATTACTGGCTTTGGACGGTGTGCGAGAAGCGCTTTCCAAATGTCACGCGCCGGTTATTGCCGTTTCCCCTATTGTCGGAGGAAGAGCCATTAAAGGTCCGACGGCAAAAATGATGCAAGAACTTTCTATGCCGACCTCTGCCACGGCAGTGGCGAAATACTATGGGGATATTCTTGACTGCTTTGTGCTCGACGATGCTGATGCGAGCGAATCCTATGCGATCCAGGCAATGGGTATCGATACGTTAGTAACTCCGACGGTGATGCAGTCGCTGCAAGATCGGATCGAGCTGGCGGATCAAGTTATTCAATATGCCACGTGCTTCGCGCGACAAGATCTTGTGGTGTAGGGGGTTCCGATATGTGGGCATTACTACCCCTGAAGCGATTTAGTGAGGCCAAGCAACGGTTGTCTGGCGTGCTTGCGCCGGGCGAACGTCGTGGGCTATTTCGGGCCATGGTCAGTGATGTGTTGACCGTCCTACAGTCACACCACGGAATTAAAGGGGTACTCGTAGTTGGGCAGGATTTTGCGGCACGTGACCTAGCCAATCGGTTCGATGCCGACTTCCTGAGCGAGTCGAGTCTGGCCGCTGTGGGGCTCAATGAAGCGGTACATGCCGGTATTCAGGTTCTGGCGCTTCGCGGTATCAAGCAGGTGATGGTGTTGCACGGTGACCTGCCTTTGATTACTCATGCAGAAGTGAGCGAACTACTGGAAACGCACTACCAGGAAGACCAGCCCTCTGTGGTGACGATAGCCCCCGACAAGCCGGCACTCGGCACCAACTGTCTGATCTGCCCAACTGGTGCAGATATGACCTTTTTCTATGGCAGCAATAGTTTTGCTGCGCATTCCAAATCCGCTTTTCGTGCAGGTCTGCAGTTGCAAGCGATCTCCTTACCGGGTGCCTCGCGGGATATCGATACTCCTGAAGATCTGCAAGCGCTACTGCGGATTGCGGGTGACGATCGGGCGGTGAACACGATGCATTATTTATATGCTGCTGGGATTGCTGCGCGGCTGCGTGGCAGCAGGACGGCGGTTGTGCAGGATTTGGACGAGCAGTATTACAGGGTGAGCTGATGGCAGGAGTATCAATGGCGACTTTCAATTCGGGTGCGGCTTTACCCTCAGATGAGCAGGCGCTCGCACTTGCCGAGTACAGTGATACTGCTGCGCTCATGCAGCAAGCGCGGAAGCTGCGTGATAGTCAGTATCGCAATCTGGTGACTTATTCACGCAAAGTATTTATTCCTTTGACGCAATTGTGTCGTGATGTCTGTCACTACTGCACTTTCGCCCAGACACCCAACAAAATTGATTCTCCGTATATGTCGGTTGATGAGGTATTAGCGTCGGTTCGCGATGCGGAGGCAATGGGCTGTCGAGAGGCTTTATTTACGCTCGGAGAGCGCCCGGAAGATCGTTACAGTGTGGCGCAACGGGCTTTGCAGGAAATGGGCTTCAAGTCCACGCTGGAATATGTCGCGCATGTGGCGGGGCAGGTTATCGAACATACCGGAGTATTACCGCATATTAATGCGGGGTGTATGGATCGTGCTGAGATCGAGATGTTGCGCCCGGTGTCTGCTTCCATGGGTATTATGTTGGAGTCGGCATCCTCGCGATTGTGTGAAAAGGGCATGCCGCATTACGGCTCTCCAGACAAGCAACCTGAACGCCGTCTGGAAACGTTACGTCTTGCTGGCGAGGCCAAGGTACCTTTTACCACCGGCATTCTGATTGGGATTGGTGAAACTCGGCGGGAGCGGATCGAGTCGTTACTGGCGATACGCGAAGTGCATGCACGCTACGGCCATATTCAGGAAGTGATTATTCAGAATTTCCGTGCGAAACCGGGCACCAAGATGGCCGAGTCGCCGGAGCCAGATCTCGAGGATCTGGTATGGACCATTGCCGTGGCAAGGATCATATTTGGCGCAGAGATGAGTATCCAGGCTCCGCCAAATTTAAGTCCCGGTGTGTTGCCCAGGTTGATTGATGCAGGAATCAACGATTGGGGTGGTGTTTCTCCTGTTACCCCGGATTTCGTCAATCCCGAGGCACCGTGGCCGCACGTGGAGAAACTGGCACGCGAGTCAGCACTCTGTGGCAAGTTTCTCCAGCAGCGTCTTACCATCTATCCAGAATATGCGCTCGCGGGGCCAGAATGGTTGGACGCGGCACTACAGCAGCCAATTTTGAAGATGCTGGACAGTGACGGTTACCCTCGAATCGACGACTGGGTCTCTGGGCAGAGTACGGGTGCCCCCGCGACGACATTGCGTGCCCTGAGCGATGTGAGCGACGACCGGTGTGTGAGCGATACACTAAAGTCGATTGTGGCCAAGGCGTCTCGTGGTGAGACGCTGTCGGAGCGAGAGGTAGAGCGGTTATTTTTGGCCCGTGGGCCAGAAGTGTCGTTTGTTTGCGCAGCGGCAGACCGTCTGCGACAAGCGGTGAACGGTGACACGGTCCGGTATGTGGTGAATCGAAATATTAATTACACCAATATTTGCTATTTCAAGTGTCAGTTTTGCGCGTTTTCCAAAGGAAAATTGAGCGAGAACTTGCGTGGTCTTCCCTACGATCTATCGCTGGAGGAAATTCAGCGAAGATCTACGGAGGCGTGGGAGCGCGGGGCGACCGAGGTATGTATGCAAGGCGGTATTCACCCGGATTACACCGGTGAGACCTACCTGGCTATATTGAAGGCGATTAAGTCAGTGACCCCGGGCATGCATGTCCATGCATTCTCCCCACTTGAGGTATGGCAAGGAGCGAAGACCGTGGGGGTTCCTGTACGGGAGTTTCTGCAGGCGTTAAAGGATGCGGGTTTAAGTAGTCTGCCTGGCACTGCCGCGGAAGTGTTGGACGATGAAGTACGCCAGGTAATTTGTGCGGACAAACTGAACACCAGCGAATGGCTTGAAGTGATTGAAACAGCCCATGAAGTGGGCCTCCGCACCACCGCCACAATTATGTTTGGTCACGTTGACCGCCCGATTCACTGGGCTCGTCATCTGTTGCGTGTGCGCGATGTTCAGTCGCGTACCGGCGGTTTTACTGAGTTTGTTCCCCTGCCGTTTGTGGCTCAGGAATCGCCGATTTACCTGAAGGGTAAGGCAAGGATGGGGCCGACGTTCAGGGAAACCTTGCTGATGCATGCGGTTGCCCGACTGGCTTTGCACGGCTCCATCGACAATATTCAGACGTCTTGGGTAAAAATGGGTGAGGCGGGGATCGCCGCTTGCCTCAATAGTGGTGCCAATGATTTGGGGGGAACTCTGATGAACGAAACCATTACCCGTTCTGCCGGCGCGGCGCATGGGCAGGAAAAGACACCCACCTGTATGGAAGCGCTGATTCAACGTATGGGGCGAGCACCAGAGCAACGTACCACCACATACGGTGAGGTGCCTACAGAGCGGGTGCGTGCTTCGTTTGTTGCAGTGCCTCTCCGGGACGTTGTTAATACTCCAGTAAGTACCAGAAAACGGAGTTGTGGGCCGAAGCGGACGTTGGTACGTTCCAGTGTGCGTGTGCAGGAAGAACTGATAGCGACCACTTAGTTGCTTAGTTACGCAATGCCACACAAAGAAACAAAAAAAGGGCCCACATGTGTGGGCCCAAACCTGGCCTCCTCGAGGCATTCAGGGGTGCGATAAAGTCCGTAAGGCTACTGGCTGATTTGCGTAAGCACCTTGCATTGGTGCGTTGGCGTTCTCAGCGCCTCAAAAACACCAGGCAAGTCATCGAGACTCACCACATCGGTAATCATTGGCTCGATATCAATGCGTCGTTCTGCGAGCATGGCGATTGATGTCTCAAAGTCGTCCTTGGTGTAGGCGATGGCGAATTGCAGGTTGAGTTCTTTGACCAGGCCCAGGAAGGGCATGATGTTGTCCGGTTGCTCACATACCCCCACCGGTACAATCTTGCCGCCATAAGGGGCCATTTCCATACACTGCTGGAGCAGGCCGGGAGCGCCGACGCATTCAAAAATGATGTCCGGCGCTGAACCAGTAAGATCACTAAATTGCTCGAGCAGCCCCATGGCACCGGCACTGACGTCCGGTTGCACAACGTGATTGGCTCCCATCTTCTTCGCCAGTTCTGCACGGGACTCGGCAAGCTCACTGACAACAACGTCCCGAGCCCCAAAGAATTTGGCCCAAAGCGCGACCGTGAGCCCAATGGGGCCTGCGCCCGTGATCAGTACTCGGTCACCGGCTTTTAGGTTGGCGACACGTACTGCGTGCAGCCCGACAGCCAGCGGCTCAATCAAGGCTGCGGTTTTGAGGTCCAGACTGTCTGGGATGAGAATGGTTTCGCGTGCGCCAGCGGTTACATATTCGGCAAAGCCGCCCTGATCGTTTACGCCAGATATCTTCTTTTCCTCGCACTGGAAGAATTGCCCGGTTGCACAGGCTGCACACTTCCCACAACCGATAAACGGTATTGAGCAAACCCGGTCGCCAACCGCCCAATTACCCTCAGCGTGTTTACCTACCTCGGCAATCTCACCGACAAACTCATGCCCGAGGATTTGTCCGCAGCAGGCTGTGGTCAAGCCTTCGCGGGTGGCGTGGAGATCTGTGCCACAAACGCCGCAGTAAGCGACCTTCATAACCAGTTCGCCGGAGGAGGGCGTTGGATCCTCAACGGTTTCAACGCTCAATGGCTGGCCAACCTCTTTAAACACCGCTGCTTTCATAGTGGTATCCCAATGGTTTACGTGGCTGTTATGTACGGCTGACAGGGAGATGCAAAGCGCCTTTCGATCACTGCCATCACTGGTAGAGCGCCTGAATCTCAATTCTTACAGACAGCCTATCCAAGCAAAAACAAACAGTCAACACTGATTGTTTTTAATTTTCAGGTTTGTTACCCTGCTGTTAGATGGTCGCTAAATAACCAACAACACTGCCCCGGTAAGGACTCCCTATCTAACCGGGCAGCTACCAACACACTAGGAGATTGTTATGGATCTCGGGCTTTCCGGAAAAAAGGCAGTCATTACAGGTGCAACCCGCGGTATCGGGCGTGCGATAGCAGAACAATTGGCCAGCGAAGGTGTTGACCTCGCCATATGCTCCAGAAATCAAGAAGAAGTTGATACGGCGGTAAAGGCACTGAGTGGAAAGGGTGTCAAAGTCATCGGTGCGGTGGTGGATGTTGCTGACAAAGATGCCTATCAATCATGGGTGGCGAGTGCTGGGGATGAGCTCGGCGGTATCGATATCTTCGTACCCAATGTGAGTGCTGGCGGCGGCAACATGGGGGATGAGGGCTGGATCAATAATCTGAATGTCGATGTCCTTGGTACAACCCGTGGCGTAGAAGCGGCGATGCCTTTCCTCGAGCATTCCAAAGCAGCCTCTATTGTGATTATCGCGAGTACCGCTGGTGTCGAGACCTTTATGGGGCCCCAGCCCTATAACGCGCTGAAGGGAGCTCTGGTGATTTACGGTAAGCAATTGAGCCAGGCCGTTGCAGGGCAGGGGGTACGCGTGAATTGTGTGTCTCCAGGTCCTGTATTTGTCCAGGGGGGAGCCTGGGATTTCATCAAAGAAAATATGATGGACCTGTATGAAGGTACTCTGGCGCAAATTCCACAGGGGCGTATGGGCAGTCCTGAGGAAATTGCCAATGCGGTGACTTTCCTGGCAAGCCCGGCAGCGAGTCTCATCACCGGTGTAAATCTGGTGGCTGATGGCGGCTTTACCAAACGGGTACAGCTGTAATCTGAAGCACTGGCTGTGTCACACGGGGCGCAAGGACGATTGCGTCCCGTTACTTTCTTCGCGAATGACCGGAGGGCGCTATGGGTAAAAGTGATCGTATTGATGTCTATCTCGTTGCAGGTGGTAAATACCACAATATTGACCACGCGCGAGTTGAATTGTTGAAGCTGCTTGCAGAGCAACCCAGAGTCAAGGTCAAGGTGGGCGCTGACTACAGTGACATTGATGCAATCTGCGAATCTGATTTCATCATCACCTACACCTGTGATGTGATCCCGACTCTGGAGCAAACGACGCGCTTATGTGAGTACGTCCGCTCTGGGAAAAAATGGTTCGCGTTGCACGGTACCAACTCGATTCTCCGTTTTCTCGTGAACGACGGTGATTTCACTGTCGATTGCCCGGAAGACAATGTTCCTTTTATGCAAATGCTCGGCAGCCAGTTTATGGCGCACCCGCCGATTCACGAATATGAGGTGAAGGCTACGGAGCCTGAACACCCACTGGTGAAGGGCATTCCATCATTCAAGGTCGATGACGAACTCTACCTGAGTAAATTTCACGGCGAATACCAGACCTTACTGCATACCCACTGGAATGACCCGGTTGAAAATTTCACCAGCAACGATTGGGTGAAAGAGGATGATATTCAGCCGGTGCTCTATATCCATCCCTACGGCGAGGGACAGGTTTTGTATCTCACGCTAGGCCATTGCCGTGGCAAATACGATATGCAGCCGGCGATTGAGGAGTATCCGGAACCCGAGGAGGGCGCCTGGCGAACCGAAGAGTTCTATGAACTGCTCCGTAGAGGTATCTGTTGGGCGATGGATCCTATTTCACAGTAGATGTTGCTCGCAGAAAAATCAGAGTGGGCCGTTAGAGAATCAATCATAGGGAACGGTGAGTATGGACCTATCGTTTAGCCAGGAAGAGCTGGCATTTCAGCAGGAAGTGCACGCATTTCTGCAGGAAAATTTGCCAGCACATATTGTCGAAGCGACGCGCAATGGTAGTGGTGTTTTCGTAGACAAGGATATTGCACTGGAGTGGCAGGGGATTCTGGCAGAAAAAGGCTGGGCGGTACCGCAATGGCCGGTAGAGCATGGTGGCACCGGGTGGACAGCGACCCAGAAGTACCTCTTTAGTAAAGAGTGCTACCACGCAGGTGCACCGATGCTGATTCCTCTTGGCCTACTCATGCTCGCGCCTGTCATCATGGCATTTGGCTCGGAGGAGCAAAAGGCGGAATACCTGCCCAAGATGCTGAGCGGCGAACACTACTGGTGCCAGGGATACTCGGAACCGGGTGCTGGGTCCGACCTGGCCAGCCTGAAGCTGAAGGCTGAGGCCGATGGCAACGATTACCTCCTGAACGGCTCCAAGATCTGGACAACACATGCGCATCTTGCGGATCATATTTTTTGTCTGGTTCGTACCGATAGTCAATGCAAGCCTCAGCACGGCATCAGCTTCCTGCTGGTGGATATGCGCACCCCCGGAATTACCGTTGAGCCCATTGTCACCATGGCGGGTGACCATGAGGTGAACCAGGTCTTCTTCGATAATGTACGGGTTCCACAGTCCAACCGTATTGGCGAGGAAAACAAGGGGTGGACTTATGCCAAATATCTTCTTGAGTTTGAGCGGGGCGGTGGTTTCAGTGGTGACCGAATTCGCCACGAGTTGAATCAGCTGAAAGACCTCATTGCTGATGTGCAAAAATCTACCCCGGGGTTCGATCGTTCCGGCTCGATTGCGCGCAAAGTGGCGAGAATTGATATTGATCTGAAGGCGCTGGAAATTATCGAGCTGCGTATTTTGTCGTCACTCAGTAGTGGGGGGGCGCCGGGACCGGAGTCGTCGGTGATGAAGCTCACCTATACCCGTATTGAGCAGGCGGTTAATGAGCTGGCAGTTGAAGTAATTGGATACCAGGGCATTCCAATGGATCCTGTCGAAGATGGCAGCGACGAACGGCCAGACTATATCAGCTCGATTGTCCCGAGATATCTGAACAATCGCGCCGCCTCCATTTTTGGTGGGTCGCAGGAAGTTCAGCGCAACATTGTTTCCAAATTTGTGTTGGGGTTATAGGGCTCGATCAAGAGCCCTTTTTTTATTCAGGTAAAGCACGCCGAGCAATACATCCACTACCTGGCAGTAGTCGTTGCGGTATCAGGCGTGCTCAAGGATTTCCAGAATACTGGAGAAGTCCTTCTTGCCATCACCTGCCAGTTGCTTTTCGCGATAGAGCGCCTCGGCGTGCTGCCCCAGTGGAACTTTGCTGTTGGTGTCCTTGGCGTTGGCAATCGCAAGCCCCAGATCCTTGGTCATAAGGTCCACCATAAAGCCTGGTTGGTATCCTCGTGATGCCGGACTATCCATGACGCCCGGATAGGGGTTGTACAGCTCCAGAGACCAGTTGCGCCCGGAACTCTTCAACATAATCTCGGAGAGAATACTTGGGTCCAGCCCGCTATTTGCCCCCATCTTCAATGCTTCGCTGGTGCCAATCATATGAATGGCGAGCAACATGTTGTTGCACATTTTGGCGACCTGTCCTGCGCCGTGGCTACCAGCATGGAAGATATTTTGACCCATCGCAGACAAAACAGATTTTGCCTGTTCGAACCCGGCCTTCTCGCCGCCGCACATAAATGTCAGTGTGCCGGCCTGAGCCGCCGCTACACCGCCGGAAACGGGGGCATCGAGAAACTGTAGCCCGCGTTCGCCGGCCTTCTGTTGTACCTTTCGGACCGTATCAACATCGATGGTTGAGCAATCCAATACCAGACAATCCGTGCTTATGGTATCGAGCAGTCCCGCTGCACGGTCGTCACCCAGATACAGACCTGCCACATGTTGCCCAGCGGGTAACATGGAGATCACTACCTGGGCATTGTCAGCGGCGTCGAACGGGTTCTTTGCGGCCTTTGCGCCAAGTTTAACTAGGGATTGTATGGCGGTATCTGACAGGTCAAACACACGAACGTCGTGCCCTGCAGCTACAAGGTTGGCTGCCATGGGGCCGCCCATATTACCCAGTCCGATAAATGCGATCGTCGTCATTGCTGTTTCCTCTTGGGGATGCGGTTACAGATCTGAAAGGGGGTTTCTTGCCCAGGGTTGTGCGAAGCAGGTTTCGATCAGTGCCAGTGGAATCTGCTCGATACTGTCGAATTGCCATCGGGGCTTGTTGTCCTTGTCGATGAGTAGCGCCCGTACGCCCTCGGCAAAGTCCGGTTGACGCACCACGTGGGTGGAGAGCAGCAGCTCTGCCCTGAAAACATCGGCGAGGGACATGTCTGCGCAGCGCTGCAGTTGTTCATGAATCAGTCTTGCCGAGAGTGGCGATCCGGCCCTGAGTGCGGCCTTGGCTTTTTGCAGCCATGGAGCATCGTCAGGTAAATCCAAGATGGCGTTGGTTATATTGGTGAGCGTGTCCTCACTACAGGCACTTTCAATTTGTTGGCAATAAGGTTGCAATTGCCCCGTGGGCATTGTGTCGAGTTGGTAGGCAGATAAGATCTCGCTGGCGATTGCATGATTAATCTTCTCTTCTGTACCGGGGAGCCAAACTTGGCTACACAATTGCGCGAGTATCTCCTCGCGCTTCTCTGCGGGCGCCGTGTAGTCCACGAGGCCGACAAACAGCGCGTCGGTGAGGTTCAGCGAGGTTGCCGTAAGCCCCAGAAACAGGCCGATTTGGTGGGGCATGCGGTTGAGAAAGTAGCTGCCGCCAACGTCGGGGTAGAGGCCGATGGTAATTTCCGGCATGGCAATACGTGTGCGCTCAGTGCCTACCTTATGGCTGGCACCGGCCATCAGACCGAGCCCCCCACCCATGACGATGCCATGCCCCCAACAAATGACCGGCTTGCCAAACGTGTGGATCAAATAGTCCAGGCGATACTCTTCGTGAAAGAACGTTTCTGCGTAGGTGTTGGGCCCACCGTTTGCTGCCACCGCTGAGCGGTAGAGCTTTTGTACGTCTCCCCCTGCACACAATGCTTTTTCACCGGCGCCCTGTAGGAATACCGCAGCAATGGAGTCGTCTGTTTGCCACGCGCGCAGTTGTTTGGACAGTGCCCGTACCATGTCCAGTGACAAGCTGTTTAATCTCTGGCTGGCATTCAGAGTGAGGATACCAATAGCGCCGCCCTGAGCTGGCCGGACCTCGGCGGTGATCTCTTCGTTCATAGGCCTTCCATGATCAGTTTATGGTCGTGTTTTGGCTTATTGCCAGACTGGGCTGCGTTTTTCGAGAAACGCGTTGGTGCCTTCGAGCTGGTTTTGTTCGCCGATAAGGTCGACAAAAAGCGTGCGCTCGGATTTCAAACCCGCTGAAATTGCATGTTCACGTGCTTGTATCATCAAGCTTTTACAGCTGCGGATCGCATCCGGACTCTGCTGGGCGACTTGCGTGGCCAGCAGGATCGCCTGTTCCAGGGCCTGCCCCTTCGGGACGATTTCCTGAGCGAGCCCTATTTTTTCTGCTGTGTCTGCACTGATGCGTTCGCCACACAGGATTAAACGCGAGGTCCAGCCTTCGCCTACGAGCCAGCTCAGGCGTTGGGTGCCCCCGGCACAGGGTAGTAGCCCCACCTTGGCTTCGGGCAACGCGACCTGGGCATGTGTTTCGAAGATGCGAATGTCACAGGCGAGGGCACACTCGAGACCACCGCCCATGGCATAGCCGTTCACCGCAGCAATCGCTACCCCTTCAAATTGCGCCAGTGCTTCAAAGGCCTCCCCGAACAGTCGCGCGACTTCCGCCGCCGTCACCTTGTCTCCGGAAGCAAACTGCTTCAGGTCCGCACCGGCTGAGAAGAACTTTTCTCCTTGACCGTGGATTACGAGAGCCGTGATGTCGCGCATGCTATCTAGACGGTGGATGATGGTTTTGAGCCCCGCGAGGCTTTCCCTATCCCAGGTGTTGGCGGGCGGATTGTTGATCGTCAAGACTGCAATGTGATCACGCACCTCGACCAGCAACTTTTCGGTCGGACTGATTGCTTTCATCATGTATTCCCCATGTATTCGTTCGCATTCCTGTGAGCGGTAAAACTTTCGCAGAGGCTATTCAATCAAGGTGCCGCGCCGCTCGGATAACAATTGTCGCGCAATGACCAAGCGCATAATTTCATTGGTGCCTTCTAGAATCCTGTGTACACGAGTATCGCGAAAGTAACGCTCGATCGGGTACTCGCGGATGTAGCCATAGCCACCGTGGAGTTGGATCGCCTCATCACAAATGGAGAAACAGGTATCGGTTGCAAACCGCTTGGCCATCGCACAAAAGCTCGCGCGATCGGGTGAGCCCTGGTCGAGCTTGGCGGCGGCCAGTCGGATCATTTGCCGTGACGCAACCAGCTGGGTGGCCATGTCGGCAAGCTTGAATTGCGTGTTCTGGAAGTCAGCGACAGGGCGATCGAACTGTTTGCGCTCTTGCACGTAGGCGCTGGAGAGTTCCACACAAGCTCTGGCTGCGCCTACGGAACAGGCTGCGATATTAATTCGACCTCCATCGAGGGCTTCCATTGCCAGTTTGAATCCCTGTCCCTCCTCGGCGAGCCGGTTTTCAATCGGCACTTTGACGTTTTCAAACGTGACGGTTCGGGTAGGCTGGCTGTTCCAGCCCATCTTTTCTTCGGCTTTGCCGTAGTGAATCCCGGCAGTGTCGGCGGGAATGGCTACACAAGTGATGCCGCGGGGACCCGGTTCACCGGTGCGTACCATGGTGATCAGCAGGTCGGTATCACCTGCGCCGGAAATAAAGCATTTGCTGCCATTGATAATGTATTGATCCCCATCCCGGTCGGCTCGTGTGGACAGGGATGCGGCATCAGATCCAGAGCCCGGCTCTGTCAGGCAGTAGCTCGCAAGCCGGTGCCCGGAAGCGAGGGCCTCGCACCAATAGGCCTTGAGTGCGGCACTGCCATAGCGGGCGAGCATGTTGAGTGCCATATTATGAATGCTGATATAGGCGGCGGTGGAGGTACATCCCGTTGCCAGCTCTTCAATTACCAGCGTGCTGTCCAGACGGCTCAGGCCGATGCCCCCATCTTCTTCCGGCACATAGAGGGACATGAATCCCAGTGCACCGGCTTCGACAAATAATTCGGTTGGAAAAATATGTTCTGCATCCCACCTGGCCGCGTGTGGTGCCATGGAGGTTTCCGCAAACTTGCGCGCAGTTTCTTGGAACGCAACCTGATCTTCATTGAGTTCGTAGTGCATGGGAGTCTCGTTGCTCACGGCGTTAAGCGCGCGGGAGCCCCTGCGCGTGACGCTAGACGAATGGTTGGTTTACTTGAGTGCGATACTCATATTTGGTGCAGAGACTCGAGTCTCCTTCCATGCGGTGGTTACCGTCTTGGTCTCGCTGTAGAAGCGCACCGCTTGTTTGCCATAGGCATGCAGGTCGCCCATAAACGATTTTTTCCAACCGGTGAATGAGAAGAAGGGCAGGGGTACTGGAATTGGAATATTTACACCCACCTGGCCCACTTCTACCTCATGCTGGTAGCGACGCGCGTTTACCCCGGAGGTAGTAAAGATGGAGGTGCCATTACCATAGGGGCTGTTGTTCACAATCCGTAATGCGTCATCGAGATCATCGGCATTGATACAGCAAACCACAGGGCCGAAAATTTCTTCCCGATAAATATCCATGTCTGTGGTGACGTCGGTAAACAGGGTCGGGCCGACCCAGTTACCGTCGGGATAGCCCTCGACTTTGATATCGCGACCATCGATGACACAGGTTGCTCCCTGGTCGATCCCGGATTGAATCAGCCCCTTTACTCGCTGTGTCGCAGTCTTGCTGACAAGGGGACCAAAGGCCGCTTCGGGGTCATTCCACACGCCCGGACGTATGCGCTTCAGGCGATCTGCCAGCTCCCCAGCCCATTCGATCGTATCGCCGACAAACACAATCACACTGATGGCCATGCAGCGCTGACCGGCGGCACCAACGGTAGAGCCGACAAGGGTATTCATGACGGTTTCTTTATCGGCATCCGGCATGACCACCATATGGTTTTTCGCACCGGCGAAGCATTGGGAGCGCTTCAGGAGGTTGGTGGTGGAGCGATAGACATGTTCGGCAACCGGAACGGAGCCTACGAATGAGGTGGCCACGATATCTGGGTGATTGATCAACTGGTCGACCTGTTCCTTGCCGCCGTGAATCATCTGTACGATACCTGCAGGCGCGCCGGCTTGCTGGAACAGTTCCAGAAGGCGCACTGTGGCCAGGGGTACCTGCTCTGAGGGCTTCAGGATCATTGCGTTGCCGCAGGCCACCGCCATCGGGAACATCCATAGGGGAATCATTGCCGGAAAGTTAAATGGGGTGATACCCAGGGTGACGCCCAGCGGCTGTACCAGGCTATATGTATCGACACCGGAGGCGACGTTCTCGACAGTTTCGCCCATCAGCAGCGTTGGAATATTGCACGCATGCTCCACGACCTCGATGCCGCGCCACACATCACCCATGGCATCTTCAAGGTTCTTGCCGTTGTCTTCAGCGAGAATCTCTGCAATTTCGCGTTGGTGTGCCTTGAGTAGGTGCTGATACTCGAGCATCAGGCGCGCGCGCTTTGGCACGGGCGTGTTGCGCCACTCCTGAAAAGCGGCTTTGGCTCCGGCAACAGCCTGATCGATTTCCTCGGGGGTGGAAAAGGGGACTTGGGCCAGTACCGCTTGTGTGGCCGGGTTTATCACATCTTGCTTGTCTGAGGATTCACTTTCAATGAACTCGCCATTGATCAGCATCGGTACTTGTGTGGTCATGGTTGCTGCCTAGTTGCGTCGGTAGTGTGTTCTCCCATCCGTCGGCTTTGCGCTCCAGGCGTCACGGATTGTTATTGTTTTAACTGCTGTTCTTTCGATTGTGCCTGTGGTTGAGCGGGTAGCCTTGGAAAGGACGATTGCGCTTAACCAGTAAACTTTACTGTGATCAGCCCTCGCTACCATTGACGAAATTGCGGCATGCATGGACGATATTGCTGAAATTGTGCCGGCGGGTTTAGAATGGATACCTATGAGCGAACCATCTTCCTGGCCCCTACCCAGTAGCGGGCTGCGCTATCTCGCCCCCAAATTTATTCTCGATCACTTGAGCGAGAATCTGCTCACGCGTGAGTGCTACCCCACGGCATTGGGTTACTATCCTTCGGCGAAGGGACATTCAATGCGTCGCGCCAGCCACGATGATTATCTGTTGCTGTATTGTGATAGCGGCGCGGGTCAACTGAGTGCAGGTGCATTCGATGGGGGGATTGACCGCGGTGATGTGCTGATATTGCCACCGGGGTTGGCGCATCAATATAGCGCCGACGGGGATGCCCCCTGGACTATTTACTGGTGCCATTTTCGTGGTGCATTAGCCGATGTTTTCTTTCAACACGTTGGCCTGAATAGTGAAACCCCGGTGCTGAAAGGTATTGCGGACCCGGCATTGCAGTCCAGTTTTAAATCACTACTTAGTATTGCGCGCACCGGTTATGGCAAAACCGCTTTTGTGCATGCGGCCAACCAGTTGCGCCAGATTCTTACACTGCTGGCTCGCTTGCGAAAGAGACGGGAACGCGTCCAGAAAAATTTCGATTATGAGGTCGTGCATACCTATATGCTCGACAACATTGATTTGCCACTCACTCTGGAAACGCTGGCTTCAGTGTGCAACCTGTCCAAATACCATTTTGCGCGAAAATATAAAGAGCTGACCGGCTACGCGCCACTTCAGCATTTCACCCACCTGAAGGTCGAGCATGCCTGTTTTCTGTTGGATAGCTCAGAGCTGAGCATTGGTGAGATCTCTTTTCAGCTGGGCTTTGAGGACCCGCTGTATTTCTCGCGGACCTTCAAGAAAGTGACGGGCCTTTCACCAACAACGTACCGGCAGTCGGCTCATCGTTAGTGTCGTAAATAGGATAATTGCGATGGGTTCAGCGTGGGCGGGTAATACGGGAGAGGACACCTCTCCCGTAAAACACGCGTGCGACTATGACCAGTTGAGAATCACTTTGCCGGATTCCCCGGAGCCCATGGTGTCAAAGCCCTGCTGGAACTGATCCACGGAGAACTGGTGGGTAATGATCGGTGACAGGTCGAGTCCCGATTGAATCAGGCTGGCCATCTTGTACCAGGTCTCGAACATTTCCCGGCCATAAATGCCTTTCAACACCAGGCCTTTAAAAATTACCTGGCTCCAGTCGATGGCCATTTCGCCAGGGGGAATACCCAGCATCGCAATCTTGCCGCCGTGGTTCATTGCTGACAGCATATCGCGGAAGGCAACGGCGACGCCGGACATTTCCAGGCCCACGTCGAAACCTTCGGTCATGCCGATGTCTTTCATCACATCCGGCAGGTTTTCCTTGCTGACGTTGACGGTGCGGGTCGCGCCCATCTTTGCCGCCAACTCCAGGCGATATTCATTGATATCGGTCACCACAACATGACGGGCACCCACGTGGCGGGCAACCGCCGCGGCCATGATACCGATCGGGCCGGCGCCGGTGATCAGTACGTCTTCGCCCACCAGGTCAAATGACAGTGCGGTATGTACCGCGTTGCCAAAGGGGTCGAAGATTGACGCCAGCTCGTCGGAAATATTGTCGGGAATCTTGAACGCATTCAGCGCGGGGATTACCAGGTATTCGGCAAACGCACCCTGGCGGTCCACGCCAACACCATAGGTGTTACGGCACAGGTGGCGTCGGCCGGCGCGGCAGTTGCGGCAGTGGCCACAGGTAATGTGGCCTTCGCCGGAAACGCGGTCGCCCACGTTAAAGCCAGCGACTTCCTGCCCCATACCGACCACTTCACCCACATATTCGTGGCCCACTACCATGGGTACCGGAATGGTTTTTTGCGACCATTCGTCCCAGTTGTAGATGTGCATGTCGGTGCCGCAAATTGCGGTCTTGCGGATTTTAATCAGCAGGTCGTTGTGGCCCGGTTCCGGCACGTCGACATCCGTCATCCAGATGCCGGGTTCGGACTTGAGCTTGGATAGTGCTTTCATAATTCGACTCAAAACTCCCAGCTCAAATAATTTCCAGCTCTTTGCCGACTTCGATAAAGGCATCGATGCAGCGGTCCAGTTGCTCGCGGGTATGCGCGGCAGACATCTGGGTGCGGATTCGCGCCTGGCCTTTGGGGACTACTGGGTAGAAGAAGCCCACCACATAGATGCCTTTCTCCAGCATCTTGTCGGCCATTTTCTGGGCCAGTGCGGCGTCGCCGATCATGACTGGAATGATCGCGTGGTCGGCGCCGGCGAGGGTGAAGCCCGCTTCGCTCATGCGCTTGCGGAAGTACTCGGAGTTCGCCTGTACCTTTTCCCGCAGCTCGCCACCTTCTACCAGCATATCCAGCACCTTGAGGGATGCGGTAACGATGGCGGGGGCAACGGAGTTGGAGAACAGGTAAGGACGTGAGCGCTGGCGCAGCAGGTCAATGATCTCTTTGCGGCCAGAAGTGAAGCCACCGGACGCGCCGCCAAGTGCCTTGCCGAGCGTGCCGGTAATGATGTCGACGCGTTCGACAACATCGCAGTATTCATGGGTGCCACGGCCGTGCTGGCCGAGGAAGCCGACGGCGTGGGAGTCGTCCACCATCACCAGGGCGTTGTATTTGTCGGCCAGGTCGCAGATGCCTTTCAGGTCGGCGATTACGCCGTCCATGGAGAAGACACCATCGGTGGCGATGAGCTTGGTTCTGGCGCCGGCAGCGTCGGCCGCTTTCAGCTGCTCTTCCAGATCGTTCAGATCGTTATTGGCGTAGCGGAAGCGCTTGGCTTTACACAGGCGCACGCCGTCGATGATGGAGGCGTGGTTCAGGGCGTCGGAGATGATGGCGTCGTCCGGGCCCAGCAGGGTTTCAAACAGGCCGCCGTTGGCATCGAAGCAGGAGGTATACAGGATGGTGTCTTCGGTCTGCAGGAATTCAGACAGGCGTGACTCCAGCGCCTTGTGGATGTCTTGGGTACCGCAGATAAAGCGCACGGAGGCCATGCCGAAGCCGTACTGGTCGAGCCCTTCTTTGGCTGCCTGGATCAACTGCGGGTCATTGGCCAGCCCCAAATAGTTGTTGGCGCAGAAGTTCAGTACCTGGGAGTCGTTGTTTACCTGAATCTCGGCGCTTTGCTGAGAGGTGATGATGCGCTCGCGCTTGTAGAGGCCGTCGGCCTCGATTTGCTTCAGTTCGTCGCGCAGGTGCTGGAAAAATTGCTCGGGCTTGGACATGACGTTGTTATTGGCTCCTGTTGTGCTTTTGGCAGTAGGGCTATTTTTCGGGGAGGTCTTCCCAATTAACGGCCGCAGCGTCACGCATGTGACATCTCGCGTGTGAACAGACGCGCGTGAATAGCCGTAAGTGTAGGCCGGGGAGTCATTGATGACGATTCTCCCCAGCACTGTATTCAGTCGTGTTTATACCGCCAGTTCACAGGCCTTGTGGGCCGTGACGGGCGTTTCGCTGGCGCGGCAATGGGTAGCGAAGGCCAGCGCCTCTTCCGTTGTGTCGAACAGCAATTGCCACAGCAGTTGTCGATCACTGCGTTTGACCGCCCGGACTGCAGTGCGGCAGCGCTGGGAGGCAATCTGGATTTCGATAACGTCGGTACTGGTAAGCTTGAATTCGGACATGTTCCCTCCAAAAGTTCTGGAGGGCTGACGGCGGAAGCGGCGATTCGTCAGTAAGGAAATCGCATCCCGGTTGGATTGCAGTGCTGAAACCTAAATGTTCCAGCGACAGCCCCATCCCCTACACAGCGCTGCACGAGTGCATTGCTGCGAAGAGAAACCACCTTGCCCCGGTAGGCAGGTTGGCGTTGGCGTCAGCCACTCTCTTGATGTTCGGGGGCAAAGATAGCGACGTGATTGCGACTCGTCAACCACGTCGCCACTGTCTGGGCGCCTGCAGATTTTTATGCGGGCAGCTGTACGGATTTCAGTTCAATAAACTCGTCCAGGCCGGCATTGCCAAATTCGCGGCCATTGCCGGAACGCTTCACACCGCCAAATGGCGCGTCGTAGTTGAACTCGCCGCCGTTGACGAAGCACAGGCCGGCTTCGAGGCGTCGCACCACTGGCATTGCTGCTTCCGCGTCCTTGGCCCACACACCGCTGGAAAGTCCGTACTCGGAATCGTTGGCGATGGCGATGGCTTCATCCATGTCCTTGTACGGGATCATGCAAGTCACCGGGCCGAAGATCTCTTCGCGGGCGATCGCCATGTCGTTGTTCACATCGGCAAAGACGGTGGGCTTCACGTAAAAGCCCTGCGCCAGGCCTTCCGGTGCTTCGCTGCCTCCGGTCACCAGGCGGGCGCCTTCGGCGATACCCTTGTCGATATAGCCGCGCACGATCTCCCGCTGGCGGGAAGAGGACAGCGGGCCCATAAACGCATTCTCGCCGGTGCCGATCGCGACTTCTTCCGCAACCTGCTTGGCAATGGCAACCGCTTCTTCATAGCGCTCCGCGGGTACCAGCATGCGGGTCAATGCGGTACAGGTCTGCCCGGTGTTGATGAATACATCCTCACAGCCCCAGCGCACCGCGGCTTCCAGGTCGGCGTCGGGGGTGATGATGAACGGCGATTTGCCGCCCAGTTCCTGAGTCACACGCTTCACGGTCGGTGCGGCACTTTTCGCCACTTCGATACCGGCGCGGGTGGAGCCGGTAAACGAGACCATGTCGATATCCACGTGGCTGGACAGGGCCGCACCCACGATGGGGCCGGCACCGGGCACCAGGTTGAATACACCCGCCGGCACGCCCGCGGCATCGATGATTTCCGCCATTACGTAATCCTGCAGCGGGGTCATCTCCGACGGCTTCTGGATCATGGTGCAGCCGGCGGCCAGCGCGGGCGCTACCTTGCCCACGAACTGATGCAGGGGGTAGTTCCACGGGGTGATAAATCCGCACACGCCCACGGGGTCTTTCATTACCACCGAGTGCGCGGCCTTTTCGGTTTCCTCCATCAACGCGGCGCGATCCGCGTAATAGCGCATGGAGTAAATGGGGCCATCGACGTGCAGCCATTCGGCGATATGCGCCGGGCAACCCAGTGCCTCGGAAACCGCGGCAACCAGATCCTGTTTGCGCGCTTCCATGCCGTCGGCAATGGCATGCATCAGTGCCTGGCGTTTGGCCGCGCGGCTGTGGCGCCACTCTTTAAACGCAGCTTTGGCTGCCGCTACGGCGTCGTCCACATCGTCCATGGAACCCTGGATAACTTCGCACAGGGTCTCCTCGGTGGCCGGGTTGATCACCGGGTGCAGGCTGCCACCCTTGGAATCGCGCCACTCGCCATTGATGTAGAGTTTTTGAGTCGGTAATGCTTTCAGATCTGTCATGTTGTGTTCGCAGTCCTAGTAAATCCCTGAATTTTTCTGCGTGCCCGCCGTCACGACGGTGCAGTAATCTCAATAAGCGTCGGCCCCTTGCGCGCAAAGGCATCGGCCACCGCTTCGCTCAGTTGTTCCGGGCTATCGATGCGACAGCCTTCCGCGCCAAACGAGCGCGCGAGGCCGACAAAGTCCGGCGCGTGCAGGTTGACGCCTTCCTGTTCAACCGCAGCCTCATCCATAAAATCGCGAATTTCGCCGTAGCCACTGTTGTTCCATACCAGAATCGGCAGTGACAGCTTCTGCTCAACGGCGGCGGCCAGTTCTCCCAGAGTAAACATGATGCCACCATCACCAATCAAGCCGATCACCGGGCGCGGGCTGGCCAGCGCGGCGCCGATTGCGGCGGGCAGGGCAAAGCCCAGGGTGCCGTAGCCAGTGGTGCAGGTGATGTGGCTGCGTGGCTGGAACAGGCGCAGAGCGTGGTTGGTGTTATACGCCAGCTGGGTGGAGTCGGTAACAAAAATACCGTTGTCCGGCAGCGCATCGCGCAGTGCCTGCACCCAGGGGTAGCGGCCTTCGGATCCCGGCCACCACTCGTTGCGGCAGCCGCGCAGTAGTTCTTCTACCTCGGTAGCGGTTTGCTGTTGCGCTTTTGTGTTGTCCTTTGCGGGCAAAGCATCCAGCAATTGCTGCAGGGTAGCCTTTGCGTCTGCGCAGATGGCCAGGTCCGGGTTGGCGTTGCACACCAGCTGGGCGGGGTCCAGATCCACGCGAATCACTTTGCCGTTGAAGGCATAGTTATCCCGCACCAGGTTACGGTCGGTCTCCGCCAGTTCCGTCGCTACTGCCAGTACCACATCCGCATTTTCGATACGCTCGCGCACATTGGAGAAGCTCAGGTTGGCGCCACCACATAACGGGTGGCGTTCATCCACGATGCCTTTGGCGGCGAGGGATTGGAATACCGGTGCTGCCAGTTTCTCTGCCAGCGCGGTGGCTTCTTTACCCCCTTCGTGGGCACCACCGCCAAGCAGAATAACCGGGTTTTTCGCTGCGCCAAGCCATTTGGCTGCTGTCGCTACAGTATCGGCGGCGGCTGCAGGTAATGCCGTCGGCGCTACCGCGCGATAGTCCGCGAGCGGGCACTGCATGGGGGCAGGGAACAGGTCGATGGGGATCTCGATATGCACCGGGCCCGGGCGCGGGGCATGCATGACCTGAAACGCGCGCGCCAGGGTCTCTGGCAACTGTTCCGCGCTTGTCACGGCGTGCTGCCAGACACAGAAGCCGCGGGTTACATCTTGTTGGCGCGGCAACTCGTGCAGGCGGCCGCGGCCGGTGCCGAGATCCTCGCGGCGGTTTACCGCACTGATCACGAGCATCGGGATAGAGTCCGAAAACGCCTGTGCCATGGCTGTGGCGGCGTTGGTTACCCCTGGGCCCGTGATCAGAAAGCAAACACCGGGTTTGCCGCTGGCGCGGGCATAGCCATCGGCCATAAATGCGGCCCCTTGCTCGTGGCGCGGTGTGATGTGAGTCAGTCCGCTACCGGGAAGCCCCCGGTATAGTTCGATGGTGTGTACGCCGGGGATACCGAATACGGTGTCCACTTCGTACTGGCGAAGCAGGTGCATCAGAACCTGGGCACAACTGGGCAGAGGCTGCGCAGCAGACGACGGCGAAGAAGTGGTTGGTGAAGCAGCGGAAGACATTCTTTTTTCCTGTTCTTCTTTCTTGTATTGCGCGAGTTAATTTGGAGCGGCTGACATGTGCAATCGCTCTTGAGTGGAACCGAGCCTAGTCTCGCTCCGGGCCAGTCGCAAGCGTCCGCAGAGTCTGCTCCCTTGTGGCAAAAAACGCAGGAAAATTGAGAAAGGGTCCCTTTGGCGGCAGGATATTTGCCATTTGACGGGCAGCGAGAGTGGGGTGGTGAAGTTGCCAGTTGCGCTCACTAGCCAGGATCCAACGGGATTTAGGGGCGGATGGCCAAAATATGGTTCAATGCGGCCCACGATAACAACAATTTCAGCCGGTTTTATGTTCAGGGGTAACAATGGCCATCATCGGGATTGATTTGGGTACTACGAATAGTGCGTGCGGCGTTTTACAGGAAGATGGCGTTACGCTGGTTCCCAACCGGTTGGGGGAACTATTGACGCCCTCTGTGGTGGGCCTGGATGACGCCGGTGAGCTGATTGTGGGTCGCACCGCGAAGGAACGCCTGATCAATCACAGCGATCGTACCGTGGCGGCCTTCAAGCGGCTGATGGGTACCGATCACAAGGTAAAACTCGGCCGCCAGCTGTTCAGCGCCACAGAGCTTTCCGCATTGGTACTGCGGGCATTGAAAGAAGATGCCGAGGCCTTCCTAGGAGAAGAGATCACCGAGGCGGTGATCAGCGTACCAGCCTACTTTAATGACAACCAGCGTCATGCGACCAAACTCGCCGGTGAACTCGCCGGACTAAAAGTCGAGCGCCTGATCAACGAGCCAACTGCGGCGGCGGTTGCATATGGATTGCACGAAAAGCGCGAAGGTAACTTCCTGATTCTCGACTTGGGTGGTGGCACCTTCGATGTGTCCATTCTTGAATTCTTCGACGGCATTATGGAAGTACATGCCAGTGCCGGGGACAACTTCCTCGGTGGTGAAGATTTTGTTGAAGCCATGATCGACAGTGTGCTGAATGAGCTCAATATCGAGAAATCCTCGCTCTCACCCCGACAGCAGCAAAACCTGTACATGCAAATGGAGAGCGCCAAGCGCCGTATCGGCCAGCCGGGTGCACAGCCCTTGGAATTGGAGCTGGGCAAAGAAAAAGTGCAGTGGGTCGCGTCTTCCGAATGGTTTGAGAAGGTAGCCACGCCGCTTTTGCTGCGCGCCAAGCGTCCGATTGAACGGGCCATGCGCGACGCGGATATGCCCCCTCAAACCATCGATGAGGTCGTTTTGGTTGGCGGTTCCACCCGGATGGGACTGTTTCGCTCTATGGTAGGCCGTATGTTTGGCCGTTTGCCATCGTGCCATCTCGACCCGGACACCGTTGTTGCCATCGGCGCGGCCATTCAGGGTGGGCTCAAATCCCGTAATGCGGCGCTGGATGATATCGTCCTTACCGATGTCTGCCCGTATACCCTCGGGACCGGAATTGTGAATGAAGACAGCCCGGACCAGGGGGATTACTTCCTGCCAATTATCGACCGCAATACGGTCGTTCCTGTGAGTATCGTGCGCCAGGTGTGCACGGCAAGTGACAACCAAACCGAGCTGCGTATCGACGTTTACCAGGGGGAAAACCGCCTGGTGAAAAAGAATGTATACCTGGGGGAATTGAGTGTACCCGTGCCCAAGGGGCCGCGAGGGCAGGAAGCGGTGGATATCCGCTACAGCTACGACATGAATGGATTGCTGGAAGTCGACGTAAAAGTGATCTCCAATGGCAAGACCTACAACAAGCTAATCGAGTTTACCCCCGGCGCCCTCAATGAAAAGGAAAAGACGGCGGCGCTTGAAAAGCTGGCGGCACTAAAGTTCCACCCGCGGGAAGACGAAGTGAATCGCGCTCTGGTTGCGCGCGGCGAGCGTTTGTATGAATCCTGCCTCGGCCCCCAGCGCGATGCGATCTCCCGCGCGTTGGGCGAGTTCGACCGGATACTGAATGGCCAAAACCAGACGGAGATCAAGAAAGCGCAGGCGAGTTTGCAGGAGTTCCTTGACCGTTTTGATGGCGAGGACTGGATCTGATGAACCCCTGGGTAATCCTAGGCATCGAGCCGTGTGACGATCCTCGCGCAGTCAAACGTGCCTATGCCGTCAAGCTAAAGCAAAACCGGCCGGACGATAATCCCGAGGCGTTCCAGCAGTTGCACAGCGCCTATAAGCAAGCGCTAAAGGTGGCCCAGACCCGTGCGCGTAGTCGGCAAACCGGCGAGGCGCCACCTGAGAGTGTGGTGCGGCCTGAGCCAGCTGTCGCAGAAGTTGCACTGGAAACTGTCGAGGCTGCGGACGCGATTGAGGCTGCTGTGATAAGCGAGCCGAGAGCAGCTGTGGCCACAGAAGCTACGTCATTGCAGTCAAACAGTGAGCCTGCGCCGGAGGCTGAAGTCGGCGAGGCTGCAGCCCAAGCACAAAGTGTCGAACTGATAGCTAACACCTGCGAAGAAGATACTGAGGCAGACAAGGAGCAAGCAGCCGAAGACGCGGCCCGGCAGCTGCGTATTGATGAATACCGCCGTGTTCTTGAAGTGGTTGATGAGGTGTTACGAGACCCTCTGACAATTAACCGGGAAGACCGTTGGCATTTTCTCGGCACCTCGCCTTACATGCTGGAAGACGAATACAACTGGAATCTGGGGCTTGCGGTCTTTGAGCGATTTGCGCGTTTTAACCAGAAAGCGGCGAATCGAAAGGGGAAGTACCGTACCCACGTAACTGAAAATGTACTGGCGTATTGTGATCAACTGTTCGGCTGGTCAGGTAATCCGCGCGCGTACTATCAACAGTTTGATGAAGACCTGGCCGATACTTTATTTGATGCGTTACAGCTAGATTCTGAAGAGCGAGATCCGACTTCGGCAATTCGCGGTGGCAGTAAACTGATACGCCAGAAGACGAAAGTCGTCGCTGAACAGCTGAATTACTATTTTTTCGGAAGTGTACTGGGCCGTAGCGTAGCGGTAATCCTCGATATACTGCTGGTGCATCTGACCATCGGTGTATTCGCCACCGCGATTATTATGAAAGTCTCTGGACTGTCGGAATCTGATGCGGGACTTTACGGCGCACTTGTGTCCACTGGACTGTATTTGATCGCGACCTGGTTGGCAGAGTGCTCCGAGTGGCAGACAACCCCTGGCAAATGGTTACTGGGCTACCGTGTCACCGATAAGAATTTCGGGCGGGTGGGGTATTGGCATGGACTTTGGCGGTCCTTCAGTTTCCTACTCACGATCCCAACCTACAAAATCGGCTGGTTTATTAATTGCTTCCTTGGAGGCAATTTGATGCACGACCGCCTGAGCCGGACCCACGTCATTAACTACCGCAAGAGCCGCGAGGAGCACCTGCGTCGTCAAGGATGATGCAGATCAAGACGTTTATTGGTGGGATGAGGCAAATTGGGGATCGCAGTGCAAACTGCGTACACTATCCAAGGCTTTTTGTACCAAGTGATCCAGTAAGACGTTGATCCAGTAAATAGTTGTAAAGGATATGACAGCGATGGAAATCGATCAGTGGCGTAGAGAATATTTGCAGGGCGGGCTGGAGCGGGGCGACCTCGCTGACGGCCCGATGAGCCAGTTTCGCGAATGGCTCGAAGAGGCGGTGAAGGCGGATATCTCCGACCCCAGTGCCATGTGCCTGAGTACCGCTGATGCCAGTGGGCAGCCTTCCCAGCGGATTGTGTTATTGAAAGGGTTCGATGAGTCCGGTTTTGTTTTCTATACCAATCTGAAAAGCCAGAAGGCGTGGGATATTACCGCCAATCCGAAGGTTTCGCTGCTGTTCCCCTGGCATTTTCTGGAGCGCCAGGTAATCGTACGCGGTGAAGCCCGGCAGTTGGCGGATGCGGAGGCTGATGCCTACTTTGCCAGCCGTCCTCGCGACAGTCAGATTGCCGCATGGGCCTCGCACCAAAGCGATGCGATTGTCTCCCGTGAGGTGCTGGAGGAGCAGTTCGCCGCATGTGAGAAAAAGTTCGAAGGCTCTGAAGTGCCGCGGCCGGAGTTCTGGGGCGGTTATCGGGTTGTGCCTCACGCGGTGGAATTCTGGCAGGGCCGTGCGTCTCGCCTGCACGATCGTCTCATTTATCGCGCGATGGAAGACGGTGTGTGGCAAGTGGAGCGGCTAAGCCCCTGAGGGGCAGGGCTGCCATTGACCTGCATCGGGTGCATGCTTTCGCCGATTCTGCCAATGGGATGCGCTTTGTGAAGGCGACTGAGCATTCGCATAGGTAATTTTTACTATTGATGCCGGCGATGGGCGAACTCTGGGAAACGTTACCCAGAGACTCATACCTTTTTAAGGTTGCTACCTGAGCAACACATTGGAGAAATAACGAAACAGTTTTTCGTTCTCAGTATCGCGTGACGATCCGGTCACTTTTTTGTGCTTATTATTGTGACTTTATATTTGCGGTTTTTGCGATAGATAGAATGAATTTCTCGATATGTTAGGGGTTTTGCAATAGCCCAACCTCTTGTAATCTTTTGTTTGTCCGCGCTTGTTTTTCAGGTGTGACCATTTTGAGCACGGTTGCTGACCTCTCGGTGGTTTCTGAAGAGGTCGCTGTGGTTCTGTTGCTGCAAATTACATAAAAATAACTCAGTGCAATGGAGAGAAAACATGGGAAGTCAAACTGACGGTACCGCGTCCAAGTCCTTTCGTTTGAACACTGCCAATGGCAAAAGCAAGAATCTGGTGCTGGCTTCGGCCTGCTCGCTGGCTGCTTTGTCTCTGGCTTGTGGTGTGGGTAGCGTGCATGCTGCCGCAGCGGAAGGTTCTGTCAGTACATTAATGGAAGAAGTCCAGGTTACTGCACGTAAGCGTGCGGAAGCTGAAATGCTGCAGGAAGTACCTGTAGCCGCTACAGCCTATTCTGGCGACCAGTTGGAAGCTTTGCAGACTCGCGACCTGCAAAGCCTCGCTTTCAAAATGCCGAACGTTCAGCTGGATGATATCGGTACCGTTAAGAACACTGCGAATTTCACCGTGCGCGGCCTCGGTGTGAACAGCTCAATCCCCTCCATTGACCCTACTGTCGGCGTGTTTGTCGATGGCATGTATATGGGTATTAATGCCGGGGTTGTGACGGACATGTTTGACCTCGAAGGTATTGAGGTCCTGCGTGGGCCTCAGGGTCTGCTGTTTGGCCGTAACGTGACCGGTGGTGCAGTGGTAATCAAGACTGCGCGCCCAACAGAAGAGTTCTCCAGCAAGTTCAAAGTCTCCACCACCGACAACCTCGATTCGGTCGTGGCTGCCAACGTAAACGGTGCGATCTCCGATACCGTCAACGGCCGTGTAACCGTTTATTACAACGATGATCAGGGCTGGTTTGAGAATGTTGCTACCGGCAACGATAACGCCGGTGCCTCCCAGAGCTGGTTTATTCGCCCGAGCTTCAGCGTTGACTTGGGTGAGTCCTCGGAACTGCTGGTGCGCATGGAGCACGGCAAAATGGATTCCGACGGTGTCGTCGCGCAAAACCGTGGCCAGCCAATCTTTGGCCCTGACGGCTCCCTGGTTGCTCCTGGCGCTCAGCAGCTTGCTGGTCTCTTCGGGATCACCGATTGGGACAATAGCGGTGACTCTTTTGAGGTAGCCCAGGACGAGGAAGGTTTCCAGGACGACGAATGGACCCAGGTCATTGCCGAGTACAACCACGACGTGGCATTTGGCAACGGTACCATCACCAATATCCTGGCCTGGCGTGAGTACAGCGCAATTGGTCTTGGCGATATCGACTCCCTGCCCATTACCGCCTTCCATGCCAATACCAGCGTCGATCAAAGCCAGCTTTCCAATGAGCTGCGCTACGCTGGCCGTTTTGGTTCTACCGCCATTACTACGGGTCTTTACTGGTTTAGCCAGGACCTGGAGTACTTTGAAAACCGCCTGCTGCCATTGAGCGGTCTGGATATTACCGGTGGTGGTCTGCAGGATCATGAAGCCATGGGTATCTTCGCTCAGGCGGATATTGATCTGAACGAAGACTGGATTCTGACACTGGGTGGCCGCTACTCAATGGAAGAAAAGGATGCTCAGGTAGCGACCATCAACCCAGTTGTGGCCGCGACTACTATGTGTCAGCTGGGAGGCTGTGCGGTATACGACTTCAATGACAGTGAAGATTGGAATGCCTTCACCCCGAAAGTCGGTTTGCAGTGGAACTTGGCAGACAATGCCCAGCTCTACAGCTACTGGACCAAAGGTTTCCGCAGCGGTGGTTACAATATGCGTAACACTGGCCTGCTGTATCAGCCTGGCCCCACTGACCAGGAAGAGCAGACCAGCTTCGAGATCGGCGGTAAAGCCGACTGGTTTGACGGACGTGTACGTACCAACTTTGCTCTGTTCCACAACACCATTGACGATATGCAGCGTGAGGAAAACCTGGCAGACCCGGTTTTCTCTGTTGTTCAGTACATTCGCAACACGGCTGATGCAACCATTCAGGGTGCTGAGTTTGAGGCCATGGCTGCGGCCACCGATAACCTGCTGTTCACCATGAACGTTGGTTATGTGGATGGCGAGTATGACTCCGTGCGCGGTGATATCAGCGGTGACGGTGTGGTAGACGCTACCGACCTGGGATTGGATATCCCGCGCCTAGCACCTTGGACTTACGGTGTGGGTGTTGTACACGACTTGCAGTTGGGTAACCTCGGTGTGCTCACCTCACGCATCAACTTCAACCATCGTGATGCATCCCCGTATACTGACAATAACCTCGGTATGTTGTCAGAAGCGGATATGCTGGATCTGAGCTTCGGCTTTGTGCCAGACTCCGGCAGCTATCGCGTATCGATGTTTGGCAAAAACATCCTGGATGAAGTGACCGAAGGCAACAATACCCAGTTGCCTGCCTCCCTCGGTGGAGCGGGTGCCAGCTTTACGCCGCTCAACAAGGGCCGTGTGATTGGGGTGGAACTGACCTACGAGCTGTAATCAGCCTGAAGTCAAAAGCCCGGCATTGCCGGGCTTTTTTTGTTTGAAATGTAAGGAAAGTGCATGCGTTTTATTGATCTGCCGGAACATGGCGGCCCTGAGAAGATGGTGCTCGCGCACGGGGATGCGCCTGCGGCGGGTGAGGGCGAGGTATTGATCCGCGTCGCGGCCGCTGGGGTTAACCGCCCGGATATCGTGCAGCGCGCAGGATTCTATCCACCGCCACCAGGTGCTTCGCCGGTGCTCGGGTTGGAAGTGGCGGGGGAAGTCATTTCCATTGGCGCGGGCGTGCAGCGCTGCAAAGTCGGCGACCGGGTGTGTGCACTCACCAATGGTGGTGGTTATGCAGAATATGCGGTAGCGCCTGAAGGTCAGTGCTTGCCGGTACCCAGTGGGGTGAGCGATGTAGAAGCTGCGGCATTGCCGGAAACGTTTTTTACGGTATGGAGCAACCTGATACATCGTGCCAAGTTGCGAGAAGGTGAAGTTTTGTTGGTGCACGGCGGATCGTCGGGTATTGGAACTACTGCAATCCAAATCGCGGTAAACCTGGGCGTGCGTGTGATTGCCACCGCGGGCAGTGCGGAAAAGTGTGCCGCCTGTGAGCAGCTGGGTGCGGAGCTTGCAATCAATTACCGCGAGCAGGATTTTGTGGAAGCGGTAAAAGCGGCAACCGATGGCAAGGGTGCAGACGTCATCCTCGATATGGTCGGTGGCGACTATGTGGATCGCAATATCCAGTGTGCCGCGCGTGACGGGCGCATCGTGAATATCGCATTCCTGCAGGGCGCGAAAGTGGAGGTCAATATGCTGCCGGTGATGCTGAAGCGCCTGACCCTGACTGGCTCTACCTTGCGGCCCCAGTCACCAGAGGTGAAAGCTGCGATTGCGAGTGACCTGCGTGAACAGGTCTGGCCGTTGGTTGAGGCGGGTAAAATTCGCCCGCTGATTGCCGCTAGCTTCCCACTGGCTGACGTCGCGGAGGCGCATCGGTTGATGGAGTCGAGCAGCCATATCGGCAAGATTGTACTGACTGTTTGAAGAGACTAATGAACCATTGATGGGGTGTCTTCATTGGGGGGCGCCAGCTCACATCACCACTGGTGATTTGTGTATAGGACTGGTACAGGTGGCTGATCTTGCGTACATAGGCTATCGGTTCATCCCCATGAACAAAGCCGTACCGCGCCTTTTCGAAATAGCGTGGTTCTGACAACTTACGGATGGCAACTTCCACATTGTCGAACCATTTGTTGGGATCGAGCCCTAGTTTCGCTGCCAGTCGGCGCGCGTCGCGGACGTGGCCAAAGCCGGCATTGTAGGAGGCAAGGGTAAACCAGAGTCTTTCCGTGGCGGGCAGGTTTTCTTCAAAGCGGTCGCGTACCCAGTTGAGATATTTCACCCCGGCGTCGATACCTCTCTCAGGGTCGAAAACCGGTGGGGGAAAGCCCATGTCGCGAGCGGTTCCGGGCATCACCTGCAAAAGACCCTGGGCACCGGTGGACGATACCGCTTTAGGGTCGAAACTGCTCTCGGTCCACATCTGCGCAACGATCATGCGCCAGTCAAAATCATGCCTTTGCGCGGCATCTTTTATCAATTCATCAAACGGTGAAAGCGGTTCACCGGGTTTTATTTTTGCGGTAGATCTTTTTAGAAAAGCGTCATTAGGGCGGAAATAGCGTGTAAAAATAGCTTCCGTCTCGGGATCTTTTCGGTATTTTTTAACGAACCTGTTGAGCCTCCTGAGTAGGCTGCGGTTTCCCCGGATGACCATCCACCCCTGGGGTAGCGGTTCTTCCACCTGTATGCCCACACGTAAATTTGGGTTGAATGCTGCCCGCATCTCAACCCTATGGGTGTCCTCCAGCGTCGCATCGTATTTGCCCTCGGCGACACCGTTGATGATCTGTGCCTGGGAAACATCTTCCGGGGCTTCTTCTACTTTTACGTCAATGCCACCTTCTCTGAGTTGCTTGGCAGCGTCAATGTAAATGGAATGTGCTCTGACCGTCAGGGTACGGCCATTAAGGTCTTCCAGGTTCTTAATCGGGCTATCGTTTTCGTTGCTGATCACGCGAATGCCTGACTCAAAGTGTGTATTGGTGAAATCGACACCTTCGGCCTTGCGCTTGTCTGTAATCGTGGTTGACGCACCGGCAAAGTCTGCCCGTCCTTCCGTTACCCACTTGGTGAGCGATTCATGTGTGGGTACTACGATGACATTTAACTGCAGGTTATGTTCATCGGCGAATAGCTTGGCGAGTTCGTAATCGAAACCCATCAATACACCGCGCCAGATAAAGTAGCTGGTCGCCTTGTTATAGGTTGCGAACCGAATCACGCCGGATTTTTTGATCGCCCGCCAGTCGGGAGCACGGTCTGCAGTATCCTGAATGAGTTGTCGCGTGAGAAAGGTATTAAGGCGGTTTAGCAGGTCCGGCGATGCTTCGCGTACCGCCCAGCTTACGTTGATTTCGTCCCCCACCTTCTGGCCGATCTTGAGGTCACTGCGATAGCTGGCTACTTCGTTCGCAAGGGCCAGGCTGCCGATAGTAACTGCGTTCGGGTAGCGGGCCATCTGATCGAGAAAGTGGTCAGTGTCATCACCCGGTGTTGGGTCAATTTGGATTCGGGCAAATGCCTCCGGGTAGTCCTTCACCAGCTGCTTTCCAAACTGTAAGTGCGCGGTGCCTTCCCATAAGTAGATGGTAGCGCCCTTTAGTTTGCTGATGTCCGAGACATTGGGGCCATCTGCAGTGGACAGTAAAGCGCGATAGGTTTGTGTCAGGGGAACACTCAGGGTAACGGCATCACCCTGAGCGAGGCTCAAGGTGATGTAGTCGGCGACGATGTCTGCTTCCCCGTTCTCGATCATGTCGATTGCAGCCTGTGGGCTGCGTGCGATGATCCACATGGGTTTTACGCCCAGTCGCTTGGCAAACTCGTTGGCGAGAAATCGGGTGCGCTGGTTGATGATGCTGTCGCGGGGCAGCATTTCCGGATAGCCGCCAGTTACATTCGCAAATCGGACATAGCCGCGCTTGCGAATGGCATCGAGATCTCCCGTTTCTGTGTAAGCGCTTGTGGTTGCGACGATCTCCTGGCTTTCGAGCTCTGGTGCGGCGTCTTTGGGCACCGGAGGTTTGCTCGTCTTTTCGCAACCCGCAACAAACATTATCAGTGCGGCGATGAGGGTAAGAAATGTATTCCTCGATGGGCTCGGTCGAGAAGAAAGGTTAAAGCAAACAGGCACAGGCGACAGCTTCTCAGGGAGTAGGCTGTCAATGATAAGGTGCGGGATTAAGGTGCGGAAATCAGGGGCACCAACTGTCGTTCGTGATACTTCACGTGCGGGGTGAGGGGGCTCACTCCCGCACTGGGTGAATCGTATTTACCGTGGCTTCAAATTCGCCACTCGCGAGAATGACCGAAACCTGCTCACCCGCGGTGACTTGCTGGACGCTCTTGATGACCTCACCGTCAGCATTGCGGCTGATGGCGTAACCGCGTTGAAGCACCGAGAGCGGGCTGACATTGTTCAGCATTGCTGCAGCGTGCTGTAGGCGGTCATGTCGACGCGTAATCAGTTCCTTGCAGCTGCGTTGAAGATTTTGGGTTGCGGTCGCGAGCTGATGGCGCTTGGCTGCGATCTGCTGTTCGGGGTGAACCCGCGCAAAGCTACGCAAGCTGGAAGAAAGCAATTGGTGGCGACGTTCTACCTGATTATCCATTGCCGCTTTCAGGCGTAACTCCAGGTGGTCCAGTTGCTGTGCGCGGTTATGTAGCTGCTCGCGCGGATGGCGCAGTCGGTTGCGGGTAATCTGGAGACGTTGGCCCACATGGCGGAGTTGCTGCTGCATGGCGCGTTGCAGCCGGCGGCTGATGGCCGCGGTGGTGTCCAGCAAGGTGGCAGCATTGGCGCTGGCAATTTCTGCGGCGGCGGAAGGTGTTGGTGCGCGCACATCGGCCACCAGATCCGCGATGGTGTTGTCGGTCTCATGACCGACTGCCGAAATGGTCGGTATCGGGCAGGCGGCTAGCGCGCGTGCGACGACTTCTTCATTGAAGGCCCACAGGTCTTCCAGAGAACCGCCGCCACGCCCCACAATCAACAGGTCGTGGCGCTGCAGGTGCCCGGCCAGAGCGATAGCATTGGCAATCTGCTGAGCTGCCCCCTGGCCTTGGACCGCCACCGGGATGAGTTCGACTTTCGCTGCGGGATAGCGGCGCCCCAGTACCTGGATCATATCCCGCACGGCAGCACCGGTAGGTGAGGTGATGATTCCGATGGTGGCTGGCAGGAAGGGCAGGGGCTTTTTCCGAGTCAGTTCGAACAGCCCCTCTGCCTGTAGCTTGGCCTTGAGTTCCTCCAGTCGGCGCATCAGTACGCCAAAGCCAGCTTCTTCCAGATGCTCAATGATTAGCTGAAATTCGCCGCGCCCCTCATACAGGCTGACCCGCGCACGCGCCAAAACTTCGCGTCCGTTACCGGGCTGGAAGCGCACGTTGCGGTTGCGCCCACGGAACATGGCGCAGCGCACCTGGGCGCGTGCGTCCTTTAGTGTGAAATACCAGTGGCCTGAGCTCGGCGCGGCAAAGTTAGAAATTTCACCACCCACCCACAGGAGAGGGACGCTCCCCTCCAAAAGCTGCTTCACTTCCCGGTTCAGTTCGCTGACGGTCATCACCGGACGGCCGTCTGTGGGGAGCGGGTTGGGTGCGCCGGGGGGATTGTTGAGCATTTCGGTCTCTGTTGGGGACATCAGGGCGGCCAATATTGCAGGGATGTGCCGTCAGGTAAAGGGATTTGCCATTCCGGCGTAAATACTCTTTTGTTTCCGCGAAGGTTGCGGCTATAATCGCGCCGATACCCATTCCCGCTCCTTTGAGGTTTGAGTGTCCATGTCTGAATCTCTGCGTATAGCACGCGAAGCCCTCACTTTTGACGACGTCCTACTTGTGCCCGGATATTCCGAGGTTACGGCGAAAGACGTTTCCCTGAAGACAAAACTGTCTCGCAACATCACCCTGAATATTCCGCTGGTGTCCGCTGCTATGGATACCGTGACCGAGTCGCGCCTGGCCATTGCGTTGGCCCAGGAAGGCGGTATCGGCATTATTCACAAGAGCATGTCTATTGAAGAACAGGCTCTGGCGGTACGCGCGGTGAAGAAATTTGAAGCCGGTGTCGTAAAGGATCCGATCACCATCGAATCCGACGCCACCCTGCGCGAACTGATCGCGCTCACCAGCCACCACAACATTTCCGGTGTTCCGGTGATGGAGAAGGGTGACCTAGTAGGTATCGTGACCAGCCGCGACGTGCGTTTCCAGACCAATCTGGAACTGCCTGTGGCCCAGGTTATGACGCCGAAAGAGCGCCTGGTGACCTGCGACGAAGGCGCATCACCGGAAGAAGTGCGCGAACTGCTGCACAAACACCGCATCGAAAAGGTGCTGGTGGTAAATAGCAATTTCCAGCTGCGCGGCCTGATTACCGTTACCGACTACAACAAGGCGGAGCAGTACCCGAACTCCTGTAAAGACGCCGATGGCCGCCTGCGTGTAGGTGCCTCTGTAGGCACCAGCCCGGATACCGATGACCGTGTTGCGGCCCTGGTGGAAGCCGGTGTTGACGTGTTGGTAGTTGATACTGCCCACGGCCACAGCAAAAACGTGATCGATCGCGTACGTCGTATCAAGGAAATGCATCCGCAAGTCGACGTAATCGGCGGCAACATTGCCACCGGCGCAGCGGCGAAGGCCCTGGTAGAAGCCGGCGCTGATGCGGTGAAAGTGGGCATTGGCCCCGGTTCCATCTGTACCACTCGTATCGTGACCGGTATCGGTGTTCCTCAGGTGACCGCGATTGCCGAAGTAGCGGCTGCACTGGCCGATAGCGGTGTGCCGCTGATCGCCGATGGCGGTATCCGTTTCTCTGGCGATATCTCCAAGGCGATCGCTGCCGGTGCTTATTCCGTCATGATGGGCTCCATGTTTGCCGGTACCGAAGAGGCGCCGGGCGAGGTTGAGCTGTATCAGGGCCGTACCTACAAGTCTTACCGTGGTATGGGTTCCCTCGGCGCAATGTCGCGCACCCAGGGTTCCTCCGACCGCTACTTCCAGGACGCCAGCAAAGGCGCGGAAAAGCTGGTACCGGAAGGCATTGAAGGTCGCGTGCCGTACAAAGGCCCGATTTCCGCAATCGTGCACCAGATGATGGGTGGCCTGCGCTCCGCGATGGGCTATACCGGCAGTCTGGATATGGAAATTATGCGCACCAAGCCCGAGTTTGTACGGGTAACTGCTGCGGGCATGGGCGAATCCCATGTACACGATGTGCAGATTACCAAGGAAGCGCCGAACTACCCGGTAGGCGGACGTTAATTCCTGTACGCAAATTTTGTGTCCTGAAAAATAGAAGTGCACTTTAAGTGAACCGCAAACGGACCTCTCAGGGTCCGTTTGCCGTTTATATAACCGTTACGAGTAAGTCATGAGCCAAGACATCCATTCCAGCCGAATTCTGATCCTCGACTTTGGATCTCAGTACACCCAGCTGATTGCCCGTCGCGTGCGTGAGCTTGGGGTTTTCTCCGAGATTCGCGCGTTCGACATGACCGATGAAGAGATTCGCGAATACAACCCGAAGGGCATCATTCTCGCCGGTGGCCCCGAGTCTGTGCCGGAAGAGGGTTCGCCGCGTGCGCCGCAGGCGGTATATGAGCTTGGCGTACCGGTACTGGGTATTTGCTACGGCATGCAAACCATGGCGCACCAGCTGGGCGGCGCAGTGGAAGGCAGTGACGTGCGTGAGTTTGGCTACGCACAGGTAAAGGTGGAAGGTGAGTCTGCACTGCTGCACGACATCAAGGACCACCTGGATGACGCCGGCAGCGCGCTGCTGGACGTGTGGATGAGCCACGGTGACAAAGTGGTAAAAATGCCGGAAGGCTTTGAGCTGATGGCGTCTACCCCATCCTGTCCGATTGCCGGCATGTACAACGCGGAGAAGAAATTTTTCGGTGTGCAGTTCCACCCGGAAGTCACCCACACCCTGCAGGGCACCCGCATCTACGAACACTTCGTGATTGGCCTGTGCGGCTGTGAAAAGCTTTGGACGCCGGAAAATATTATCGAAGACTCCATCGCCAAGGTGCGTGAGCAGGTCGGCGATTCAAAAGTGCTGTTGGGCCTGTCTGGTGGTGTCGACAGTTCTGTTGTTGCGGCCCTGCTGCACAAAGCCATCGGTGATCAGCTGACTTGTGTATTCGTGGATAACGGCCTGCTGCGTAAAAACGAAGGCGACCAGGTCATGCAGATGTTCGCGGACAATATGGGCGTGCGTGTGATTCGCAGCGATGCGGAAGAAGCGTTTTTGTCCCGCCTTGCCGGTGTGGACGAGCCGGAAGCCAAGCGCAAGATTATCGGCAACACCTTTATCGAAATCTTCGACAAGGAAGCCACCAAGCTCAAGGATGTGAAGTTCCTCGCGCAGGGCACTATTTACCCGGACGTGATCGAATCTGCCGCCGCCAAAACCGGCAAGGCGCACGTGATCAAGTCACACCACAATGTGGGCGGTTTGCCGGAAGATATGGCGTTCGAGCTGGTTGAGCCACTGCGCGAACTGTTCAAAGACGAAGTGCGCAAGATCGGCCTGGAGCTGGGCCTGCCGTATGACATGGTCTACCGCCACCCGTTCCCGGGACCGGGCCTGGGTGTACGTATTCTGGGTGAAGTGAAGAAAGAGTACGCGGATATCCTGCGGGAAGCCGATGCGATCTTTATTGAGGAACTGCACAACGCGGATTGGTACCACAAAACCAGCCAGGCATTTGTGGTATTCCTGCCGGTGAAATCTGTGGGTGTGGTTGGTGATGGTCGTCGCTACGAGTACGTGGTTGCACTGCGTGCGGTAGAAACCGTGGACTTTATGACCGCGCGTTGGGCACACCTGCCTTACGAGCTTATCGAGAAGGTCTCCAACCGTATCATCAACGAGATCGAGCATATCTCGCGTGTGGCCTACGACGTTTCCAGTAAGCCGCCTGCCACCATTGAGTGGGAATAAGTCTTAATCGATTAACCTGGGGCCCGCGGGCCCTGGGTTAGTGCTGGCGAGGGCTGTTTGCGGCTCCCGACAAGGGTTGCTTAGGGTTTAGCACCGTTGGGTGTGCTCAATGCTCTCAGGTTTTCCAGCACTCTTTCCGCGCGGCTGATGTTGCCGCGCAGCTCCATATTTTCCGGTGCGAGGGTATGCGCTTCCCGCCATACTGCCAGCGCCTGTTCGATTTCCCCCTGACTGTATAGCTCATTGCCACGCTGTAACGCGGTCTCCAGTTGAGCGCTCACCATTGAATCAAAGCGTGCCTGTAGTGTCTGCAGTTCAGGGTGGTCGGGTGCCTGTTGTTCCAGCTCGGTGAGCTGTTGGCGTGCGCTGGGCAGGTCACCGTTATCCAATGTCCGTTCCAGTTCCGCTGTAGGAATGGGCTGCGCTTTTGTGGGCAAGGGTTTGCGGGCTACGACTTTTGTGCGCCGAGGATTTCGTTTGCGCAACTGGCGGTTGGCTTCTGCGAGGCTTTGTTCCAGTTGTTGTTTGTTTTCTTTATCTTGCACGAGGTCGTCGCTGTACAGGGCTTTGGCGACTTTCAGGCCGCTCTGGGCCAAGCCGTAATCTTTCCGCAGCAGCGCCAGCTCCGCGTATTTCTGCAGTTCTTCAGCAGAAGCGCGTCGCTTGCGGTTGAAATTTTTTAACTCCACCCAGGTCAATACATCGCGGCCCTGCAGTTGCTGCAAGCGCTTGTATGCATCGATGTCTTTTAACAGTTGTTCGCCCTGATGGATCGCGATTTCCATGCGGACGCGTTCACCCCGCAATTTGCGACGCTCTTGAAATTCACCATAGGCGGCGGTGAGTACCGGGCTGGTGGGTAAAACAGCAATAGCGCCCTCGAGCTGCTGAGCTGCGCGGTACCATTCGTTTTTCCGCTCGAGCCGGCTTGCAGATTCCAGCACTTCCCGTTCAAAGCGTTGCAGTTCGCGGCGTAATTGTCGTAGTTGTCTCTGTTGAGATGGCGATGGCGTGTTGAGGCTTTGCAGTTGCTCGAGTTCGGCCGATTGCTGGCGGACGACTTGTACAGTTTCCGCAGGGAAGCCTTCGAGTGTTGGTTGCGTGGTGGGGACTAGGCTGCAGGCAGGGAGCAATGCCGCCATGGAGAAGCAAAAGAATAACCGCTTGAGTGTTATTCGACAGTTAAGCATGGTCGACGGTTTTTTCATCCTGTAGCGCGTTAAAGCTATTGCGCAGTGCCTTCAGATGATTACGCAGCTGCGATTTTCCTTCTTTAGATAAGTCATTCACGGAATAAATCTGCACTGGAGCGGATTTGCCGCGAATCTTTATCGACTGGCCCGCTTGAGCCACAATTCGGCACTGTAAATTATTGTGCAGCTGCTCGCGAATAATAATTTGATCGGGCTCAGCTTCACTGCACAGGCGAGAGGCCAAGTTTACGGCATCACCGACCACCGTGTACTCCATGCGGTCATCAGAGCCCAGGTTGCCTGCCAGCATTGTGCCGGAATTAATACCGATGCGGAAATGCACTTCCGGCTTGCCTTCTGTCAGGCGCTGCTGATTCAGCTCTGCCGCCAGGTGCTGAATCAGCACTCCACAGCTTACCGCGTTAAATGCGTGGTCTGAATCGTCTTCGGCGACACCAAACACCAGCATGGCGCAGTCGCCGATAAATTTATCGACCACACCGCCGTGCAACGCACAAGCGTGGGAAATATACGAAAAGTATTCGTTAAGCAGCCCGGAGACCTGGCTTGGTTCCAGATTTTCCGACATGGCGGTGAAGCCGCTGATGTCGGCAAACAGTACTGTTGCCTCGATGGGGCGATCCACCAGGCGGACTTCATCGAGGTTGGCGAGTACCTTATCGGCAACGCTTTTCGACACATAGCGGGAGAAGACCTGTTCCACCTGCGACTTTTTCAGAAGTCCCGCGGCCATATTGTTGAAGCCTTCAAACAGGTAGCCGAGTTCGTCATTGCGGCGCTGGTCGATGCGGGTGGCGAGGTCACCACGGCCGATGGCCTCGGTGGCCTTCATTAAATGATGAATCGGTAGGGAGAGCCTTCGGCTGAGCCAGTAGGCGAAAAGGGAGGCCAGCAGTGTCATGGCCAGTGTGGCGTAGATGACAGCTTCGCGGGCCTCGGCTGCGGCCTGGTCCATCAGGGAGGCGGACAGGGTGATGACTACCGAGCCGGCCCTTACGCCCTGATAGTTGGCGGGTGCGATAAAGCTGATCAGGCGTTCACTATTGCCATTATTATCCACGCCAAACCACGGGTGGGCGATCACTGCGTTGGATTCGAACAGGGTTTTGCCCAGGTTGGGCAGGCGGCCTGTGCCCGAGAGGGGCTGGCCATCGTGGGCATAAATGGCGGCACCCAGGATTTTCTCTTCTTGCCCCAGATTGCTCGTGAGCATCTGCAGGTTGAGACCATTCTCGGAGAGAATGGGTTCGCTGGCCTGCTTGGCGAGTTGCAGCGCCATGGCGTTGCCAAATTCATCCAGCTGGGTACGGATCAGTTGATTCTGGTTGTCGCTAATCACCAGACCGAGACTGGTCATTCCCACCACCAGAAGGAGGGTCATGACCAGCGCCAGTTTGAATGCGATGGGGACGTGACGCGGCAACAGCCGGGCCAGGCGCACTTGCAGACCGCGGGCGAGTATTCGCAAGTTGTCTTTGGTCTTGGTGATCAAGGTGCGCTCTAGTTTAAATCTTGTTGGTCGTGTGACTCTGCGAGCCGGGACACAGACTATACCAGCTCTTTGCTGCTAGCTCCTCGCTCGTTTGCTGTGCGCAAGTGGTCTTCACCTGAGAATCTAGCCCAATTCGGCCCGGTAGAGGGTCGGATCGGCGCTGGTGAAGATGAAAAAACCGGCCCGGACTGTTAGTATCCCGTCGCTGTTCGCTCCGCTGGGCGCCCGAAATGGCACCAGTTTGATCCGATATGCCGTTTTCTGGCGCCAATATTAGAAGCCTGTTCCAAGCTGCGTCTCGGATGGAGGCAGAACATTGAGTCTTTGCTCCGGACTACTTTATTCCATTTTTGATAATGAGTATCATTTGCGCACTGTCTGTAATAAAGAAACGCAAAAGAGAGTGGGAATTCATGCAAGCTAAATCTTTTATCCGCAAGCCTCGCAATCTCGGCATGGTACTGGGTCTTGTGGCACTGCTGGGTGCCAGCCAAGTTTCCGCGAACGGGGAAATCGGCGATCACGTTAATGATCTGAAGTCCCATATTGGGCAGTACTCAGAAGAGGTGAACTGGCTGGTCGGCAAATTTGGCGCTGTCGTCGACACCTACGAAGAGAAAGGGCAAAAGGGCACCAACACCAATGCGATGCCCGAGTACTGGGAAGAGGTCGATTTCCACTCCGCTATCGAAACCAGTTATGTACCCGTTTACGCCAACATCTGGCAGGGTATTTTCGGCGTAAAACAGGCGATTGATGCCGGCGCACCGATTGCCAAAGTGCGTGAAGAGCAAAGCAAACTGAATCAGGCCCTGTGGCAGGCGCTGGGCGCAGTTAAGTTGGCTGCCCAGTATCAGGAAAAAGGGCTGGTGGCCAAGGTTCAAACCACTGAAGCAGAACCCACCACGGTGCCGGAGACCCTGGACGACATTAAGCACCGCCTGGATCGCGTGGTCGCCAAATACGCAGAGAAACTGCCGGAAGCCGCTACCAGCATCGTTCACGACACCTACCTGCATCGCTTTGAGGGCGTTGAAGGTGTTCTGATCGAACAGGATGCTGATCTGGTGGAAGATCTGGAAAAAGACTTCAACGTAACCCTGCCGCAGGCCATTGACGGCAAGTCCAGTGTTGACGATGTGCGCAAGGTCGTTGAATCCATGCAAGCAAAACTGGATCGCGCGAAGGATCTGGTGGCTGCCGCAGAGAAAAAACGCAAGGACGTTTTTTAAGGTCTTCATAGAAGCCCCAATTCATTCCCCAGGGAAAAGCAGGGGGCTTAATTGCCCTCTGACGAGCTTGTGAATTTTCGATTAAGGATTATCCGTGCAGCGCAGAGCTTTTTTACGTAGTGCCTGTTTGAATAGTTTTGCTGCGGCAGGTGCCCTGGGGGCCCTGCCGTTTTCTGTATTTGCATCTGATGTAGCGGGTGTAAGGCCAGATGCGGTGTCCGTTGATCAATTGCCGCCGCTGGAAGGGGACCTCACCCTGTATCTGGGGCGCGGGGAAGGCGGGCTTTACGAAAACGTCCTCGATGCTATTCGCAAGCGCAATCCCAAGTTTAATTTACAGGTCCGCCGCGGTGTGACTGCGGCGCTGGCTAATACCATTGTTGCCGAGTCCAAGGCGGGCGTGCGGCGGGCAGATGTGTTTTGGGCGGTAGATTCCGGAGCCATTGGCCTTGTCGCCGATGCGGGCCTGGCTCGACCATTGCCGGCCGATATCACCGAAGCATTGCGCCCGGGGTTCCAGTACCCGCAGTGGGCACCGGTGACTGGCCGTATTCGGACCATCCCTTACAACACCGAGCGGGTGACGCGCGCACAAATTCCGGACAGCGTTATGGCGCTGGCGGATAGCGACTTTTCTATTGGCTGGGCGCCGGCCTATGCCTCCTTCCAATCCTTTGTTACCGCCATGCGTTTGCTTGAGGGCGAAAAAGCCACGGCAGATTGGCTGCGCGGCGTAAATCAGCGTGCCAAGAGCTACGCCGGTGAACTGGGTGTCGTAATGGGCGTGGAGCGCGGCGAAGTGGATATTGGCTTTGCCAACCACTATTACACCCTGCGCCTGAAAGCCGGCAAACCCGATGCGAATGTCGACTTGGCGTTTACCAAGAATGATGCAGGCTGCCTGGTGAATGCCTCCGGCATTCTGGCATTAAGCGAAGGGGATCTGCCGATCAACTTCATCCGCTACCTGCTGACGCGCGAAGTGCAGTCCTACCTGGCGCGTGAGGCCTACGAGATTCCTCTCGTCAATGGTGTACAGCCGCCGCAAGGCTTGCCGCCATTGAGTGAGATTTCGCCGCCCAAGCTGGATCTCACCAAGCTGGCTGATTTGCGCCCCACCTTGAATCTGATGCGTCGCACCGGGGTGTTATGACCCACTGGCCCCGGTCCTACCCGCTGGCCGCGCTGATCGCGCTGCTGGCTATCCTGCCCATCGGTGTGTTGTTCGACCTCGCGGCGAGCGAAGCGCAGTTTTTCGACGCGCACAATTTGCGCGTGCTCACCAATACCCTGCTGCTGATGGTATTTACCGTACTTGGCTCGGTGCTGATCGGCGTACCGTTGGCGTTTGTAACCGCTTACGTGCAATTTCCCATGCGCAGGCTGTGGCTGGTGATTCTCGCCGCGCCGCTTGCTATCCCCAGCTATATAGGCGCATTTACCATCTATGCGGCATTTGGCCGTGGTGGTGAAATCCACAATTTGCTGGGTATTCCGTTGCCCGCTATGGATGGTTTACTCGGCGCCTCGCTGGTAATGATTCTCTACTCTTACCCGTTTGTGATGCTGACCACCCGCGCTTCCCTGTTAAGCCTCGATGCGAGCCTGGTGAACGCGGCGCGCACGCTGGGCATGTCTCTGGGAATGAGTCTGCTGAAGGTGGTGCTGCCCCGGGTCGCTACTGGCATTGCTGCAGGCGGATTACTGGTGGCCCTGTATACCCTGTCCGATTTTGGTACTCCAGCGATTATGCGGCTGGATACTTTCACAAGGGTGATCTTTGTCGAGTACAACGCATTTGGTTTGAGCCAGGCGGCGATGCTGTCCCTGCAGTTGCTGGCAATTGTCGGGCTGGTGCTGTTTTTGGAATCCCGGGTGCGCGGCAGTCGCGAGAAACCCGGCCGCCACCTCACGCTCTGGCCCAATGGCTGGCAGCGCTGGATGATTGGTGTGGCCGTTTCCCCGGTGATTCTGCTGGCGGTAGTGTTGCCTCTCGCCATTTTCGCGGTGTGGCTTGCGCGCGAGGGCAGCGCCGGTTTTGACCTGCGCTACGCGTGGAACTCTGTGCACGCGTCAATCCTGGCTGCGGTATGTGCGGTGGTACTCGCGATTCCGGTCGCGCACGCCGCTATTGCCGGGCGCGCGGGCCGTATTATGGAGCGGGTGACATATTTTGGGTTTGGTGTGCCCGGTATCGTAATGGGTACCGCACTGGTGTATGTCGGGCTGAAGCTGCCATTTCTGTACCAGACGCTGGGCTTGCTGGTGCTGTGTTACGTATTGCGATTTTTGCCGCTGGCGGTCAGTTCTGTGCGCTCAACCGCCGAGGGTTTGGATTCAAGTCTGGTAAAGGCAGCGCGTGTATTGGGTGCCAGCCCCCGGGAAGCGTTTCAGCGGGTTACATTACCGCTGACCATGCGCGGTATGATTGCCGGCGCCGCACTGGTGTTCCTCGAGGCCATGCGGGAGCTGCCGGCCACGCTGATGTTGGGCCCCACCGGATTCGAAACCCTGGCGACCTACTTGTGGCGTGTATACGAAGCGGGGTATTTTGGCCGCGCAGCCATTCCCGGGCTGTTGCTGGTGTTGATGTCAGCACTGGGGCTGGCGCTGATGTTGTCCGGTGAGCGCCGGGCTGAACTCGAAGTTTCTGGAAAATAGTCGCGATAATGCTGAACGTTCGCAACCTGTCTGTTGATTACGGCTCCACGAGTGTGGTGGACAATCTCAACCTTGCCCTGGGAAGGGACGAGGTGTTGATGCTTGTCGGGCCGACCGGCTGCGGTAAAACCACTATTTTACAGGCGCTAGCTGGATTGATTCCGGTAACCGAAGGTGAGATTTCATTGGGTGACTGGTGCTCAACAGCCAAGCGCCCGGTGCCGCCCGAGAAGCGCAATGTCGGCATGGTGTTTCAGGATTTCGCCCTGTTTCCCCATCTCACCGTGCAGGAAAATGTGTGCTTCCGCCTGAAAGACACGTCTCTGGCAGACCACTGGTTGAAGCTGCTGGGACTGGAGGCGTTCCGTCAGGCCAAACCCGCCAGCCTTTCGGGCGGACAAAAGCAGCGTGTAGCGCTGGCTCGAACCATTGCACACCAGCCCGCGTTTATTCTTCTCGATGAGCCGCTGTCCAATCTGGATGCGGCCTTGAAAGACAGTTTGCGCTGGGAAATCCGCGAGGCGCTCAAGGCCGCCGGTATCCCCGCGATCTGGGTTACCCATGACCAGGAAGAGGCACTTTCGGTTGGTGACCGTGTGGGAATCCTCAACGGTGGCAAGTTGGAGCAGTTGGACTCCCCAGAGAAATGCTTCGCCGAGCCTGCCAGCCGTTTCGTTGCCCGATTTCTGGGGGAGGCAAGTTTTCTCCCCGGGGTGCTCGATGGGCGCCAGGTAACCACCGACCTTGGCCCGGCACCGGGCATTCCGATCGATGGTGCCCGTGGGCAGGTTGATCTACTTCTGCGGCCAGATGATTTGTCTCTGGTGCCATCTGAAATTGGCAATGGTGTGGTGGACTGGGTGCGCTATGAGGGTTGCTCGCGCCTGTATGCGGTGCAAGTTGGTGACGGCGTGCAGCTCAAGGTGCGTACCAGTCACGAAGTGCAGGCCGAGCCCGGTGCGCGGGTGCAAATGGGGATCACCACAACTCACCCCCTGGCCGCGTTTCCCAAATAACCTCACTCAATCTGTTCCCGTCGGCACTCATTAGCTTGAGGGCCGCGGGGCTGCGTCTTTGCCGTCTCGGCGCCTAATTTCTTTTATACGCTCTTCTGTGGTGCCCGCTGGTTGACCAGTGTTGGGCGCCTGTGCGGTATGTGGGCAAGCCGCTTACTTTTCACCAGTTGACTAATTAAATGCCAAAAATTTTTAGCCCTTTGGGGCTAGAGGGAAAAGCTTTCCACAGCGCAGTGTGAACGAATGCGGGTAGATAGTTACGAAAGAAATTTGTCAATCCTGTTTTGAAGTTTTTTGTAACTTGCTGATTTATAAAGAAAAAACTTATTTGGTTAAATTTTCTTCACAAACTGGTTACAACGGATCATGGGGGCTGGCGGCGTTTTCCCGGGTGTTGTTAACAGAGATATCCACAGATTCTGTGGATTGTGAATAAAATGAGCCGGCAGTTGCTGGCAATTGTGCTACCAGGTGAATTCTGCGGCTGAAGTTTGGCTTCAAGTATGTAAATTGGTCAGATCAGCGGAAGGTCAGTTTGACGCGGCGGTTGCATGCGCCGTCAGATAGTGCGGCGATAATTAGTGGGCGCTGCGTACTTTTTTGCTGGGCGTCAGAACTGATGACGAAAGCTGATCAATGCCGCGGTAATTGCCACATTCAGGCTTTCCACATCATTCTTCATCGGGATGCGAATTTTATGGGTGCAGGACTTTTCCACCGCGGGGCTTACGCCATGGGTTTCATTTCCCAAAACGAATACCGTGGGCGCACTGGTATCGAGCGTACCCAGGGTATCTTGCGCGTGTGAGGAAAGTGCGCAAACGCGCGCGCCCTGCTCACCGAATTTTTGTAGCACGGGTGCCAGCTGGTCACAGCGTAGAATACGGCTCTTAAACAGCGTGCCCACACTGGCCTTGATAACCAGAGGGTCTATTTGCGCACAGCCTTTTTTCGGCAGCAAGATTCCATCGATTCCGCCTGCGCACGCCGAGCGAATAATCATGCCCAGGTTTTGCGGATTGGTGATGCCGTCCAGCGCGAGTAACTCAAAGTGTTTGCCCTGGCTTTTTTTAAGGAAAGTATCGGCACTGCCGTATTTCGGTAGCGCCAGGTCCAGTGCCACGCCCTGGTCCTGCTTGGCATTTTTTGAAATGCGGGACAGGCCTTTGCGGTCCCAGTGGGCGACCTGAATATTGCGTTCTTCGGCCAGTTGTTCGATACGGGAAATCAGCTGGTCCTTGCGGTTACTTTCCGCCAGGTGCAGCTTGTGCACGGGCAGGCTGCTGTCCTCCAGTGCTTCGAGAACCGGCTTGCGTCCATAGATGGTGAGCAGGCTGTCGAAGAATGCGCGTTTTTTCAGATATTCGGGGGAGTCGTTCACGGTTACGATTCGTCAAAAATGGATTGCAGTTGCCGGCGAGCATCTTGGCTCAGGCCGGCTTTTTTCGCCAGAGGCAATGCAGCTTTTCCGAGCGCGCGATACATTTCGGCAAGCGTCGCGGCTTGGATGTCAGGCGTGGTGTCGGAGTCGTTATTGGTTGTGCTGTTTGATTTCGCAAGTTGACGTAGCGCTTCGGCCTGTCGCGCCACCGTTGCGACGTCGCCGCGTACCAGCGGACCGGTAAGCGCCTTGGCCGGCCCCAGAGCAAAATTGTTTTTCACCGTCTGCACCACAATGGGTTCGAGTAGCGCCATTGCGCTTTTGTTATCGATACCGGCGGCCTGAAAGACCTGCAGGCTTAGATCCATAAGTACGGTGAGATAGTTGCAGGCCATTACCGAGCCCGTGTGGTACAGCACCTTTTGCGATGGGCTCAGGTGAATACAGTTACAGCTCAATGCCCTGAATGCCGGCTCAAGAACATCGATCACTTCTTCGCTGCCCTCCAGGGCTACCGTGGAGCCAGGAAGATCCGTGAGCGAGCGTTTGGGGTCGGCAAAGCTGTGTACCGGGTGTGCGCTGGCGAGCAGATCTGCGCCACTGGCGGCAAGCACAGAAGCGGGTAGGGCGCCGCTACAGTGGAATAGCATTGGGGACTTGCCTGCCAGAGGCTGATACTGCGCAATGATTGGGGCCAGGGCGGCGGCCGTGGTTGCAATTTGATCGTCCGGTACCGCCAGCAGCCAGACTTGTGCGTGGGGCAACTTGTTCAGGTCTGAGACGGCAGTACCCGCACCGATAAAGTCCTGGGCTTCACGAGTGCTTGCCGCACTGCGATTGAACAGCCCGGCAATCTCGAACACGCCTTGTTGATGCCAAAGGGTGGCCAGCGTGCGCCCGAGCTTGCCCGCACCTACAACGTTCAGGGATCGCAATTAATTGCCCGCCAGGCAGGTCACATACGCCGCGGTGGCGTCCGCCAGACCCATCTGGATGGCGTCGACCGTCAATGCGTGACCGATAGAGACTTCCTGCAACCCGGGCAGCGTACGATAGCGGCGCAGGTTGATCAGGTTCAGGTCATGGCCGGCGTTCACACCGAGCCCGAGGTGGAGTGCGTGCTCCGCAGCGGCACAGTGTTCGGCAAAGATCTTGTCTACATCGCCGGACTGGTTGGTGACGGCCTCCGCAAAGGGGCCGGTGTATAGCTCGATACGATCGGCGCCCACTTCTTTGGCCAGACTGATCTGGCTTTTGTCTGGATCCATAAACAGGCTTACCCGGATGCCAGCGTCTTTGAGTTGCTGAATCATGGGCACCAGGCGCTCGCCGTCGCGGGTGAGGTCAAAGCCATGATCGGAGGTCAGCTGATCGTTACTGTCGGGTACTAATGTGCACTGTTGTGGTTTGGTTTCGAATACCAGCGGCAACAGGCCAGGATAGCTGCCCATGGGGCCCGCGAATGGGTTGCCCTCTACGTTGAATTCTACCGAGCGTGCAGCGCACAGCGCGGCCAGGTTTCGCACGTCGTCAGGGCGAATGTGGCGCTGGTCCGGGCGCGGGTGCACGGTGATTCCGTGGGCACCGGCGTCCAGACAGGTGCGGCCATGAGCGACCACATCGGGATAGTTCCCCTCGCGGGAGTTGCGAATCAGGGCGATCTTGTTCAGGTTGACGCTGAGTGCAATCACTGGGCGTTTTCTCCGCTATCCGAATCTTTTCGTTTCGCCTTCAGTATACGCACCGCCATGTTGGGTGCGTCGGGATATGCGCGATGTTGGCCGCGCGGCTCTGCGGCGATTTGCTGCACGACACCCATCCCCAGCAATACCTTACCAAATACGGTGTAGCCGGGTTTATCGGCGCTGCCGTCGAGACGGCTGTTGTCTACCAGGTTAATAAAGAACTGGGAGGTGGCGCTGTCGGGAACGCTGGTGCGGGCCATGGCGATGGTGCCGCGCTGATTGGAAAGCCCATTGTCCGATTCATTTTTGATCGGATCGTCGGTGGGCTTTTCCTGAAAATCAAAGGTGAAGCCGCCGCCCTGGGCCATAAAACCGGGGATTACGCGGTGAAAAATGGTGCCATCGTAAAATCCACTGTCGACATACTTCAGGAAATTTTCCACGGTAATGGGCGCCTTATCGGCGTACAGGACCAGCTCAATGGTGCCGAGGTCAGTTTGCAACTCCACTCGAGGGTTGTTGGTAACCGCCAGTGCCAGGCTGGAGAGGCCCAGTAACAGTGTGGCGAGAGCGGTTTGGAATAAGGTGCGAAAGGGCGTAAGGCGTTTCATAATCTCTTCCATTAGCGAACACAAAAAGGCCCGGTCAGTGACCAGGCCCGGAGAGCCGACTAGGGATTCTACCCGTAGCCTCGCGTGTAGGGGAACTCGCGTGTAGCGGAAAGCGGGATCAGTTGGCCCACTCGGAGTGGCGCTTGCGGCGGCGCATATGCGGGGCAATCATTGCGATGAGTGCACCCATTGCCACAGAGAAGGCACCGTACATATAGGTTTTGTGCGAGTCGCTGGAGGACAGGCGTTGGATTTCTGCCTGATCCATAGACTGCTTCTGTTTGAGCAGCTCGTGCTGGTTAAGCAGTTTCTGGTGGCGCTGGTTAAGGGCAACAGCATCCGAGGACAGTGCCTTCAGATCCTTGAGTTCTTTGGCCAGGGCCTGGGCGCGCTCCTGTTCAATCTTCAGGGCGGTGGACAGTTTGGTGTTGTCTTCTTCGAGGCGACGTACCTCACCACCAAGGTCGCCCTGCAGGCTTTCGATATGTTCCAGCCGTTGCTGAGCCTGTACCAGTTTGATCTTGGCAACAGGTTCGGATTCCAGATACTGACGGCGTACCCAGCCCTCTTCACCGCCGGGAGTGCGCACTTGCGCCCAGCCCGTATCCGGAGAATCCTGCAGCAGGGTCAGTTTGGTACCACTGGGCAAACCCCGGTGCAGAATACGGAACTCGTTACCCTGGCCGGAACGCATCGGGACATGCAGCTCGTCGGTAATATAACGTTCGGAGCTGATGGCCAGTGCTGGGCTAGCGGCGATGGCGATCAGGGTAGAGGTAACGGCGGTGGTGAACAGTTTTTTCATGGCCAGTAAAAGTCGAACTCGGAAATCTTGTTTTGGTTTAGCTGGTGCGCTTAAGGCAGAACCAGCTTGTAAGGCTTAACGGTGACCGATGCATAGACGCCGGCACTCATGTACGGGTCGTCGTCGGCCCAGCTCTGGGCTTCGGCCAATGACGGGAACTCGGCAACCACCAGGCTACCGGTAAAACCGGCTTCGCCCGGCTCTTCACTGTCGATGGCGGGGTGTGGCCCGGCGATCAGCAGACGTCCCTCGTCTTTCAGTGCGGTGAGTCGCGCGATATGCGCAGCGCGCGCGGTTTTACGCAAGGGTAAGCTGTTTTCTACATCCTGACTGATAATTGCGTACCACATAAGCTGTGTCGTATTCCTTAGTTTTTTTATGTTGTTGAGTGGCCGGTCGGTCCGTATACAGTGCGCAGTAGGTGCTCGGCCTGATTTACTGCTGCACCATAATTTCTTCCAGTGAGAGCCCGGTCAGTTTGCCGATACGACGGAACAGGAATACCAGCACCAGCATTAAGATAATGGTGGCGGGCAGGGCAATCACGGGGAAGCTGAGGGCGGTCATCTTGCCCAGTTCTTCATTGAACGCTTCGGTTCCGGGAGAGCTTTGCAGTAGTACTTCGGCCAAAATGTAATTCAGCGTGGACGACAGGAAAAAGGAACCGGCAATCATCCACGATGCCTGTTGCAGGGTCCGCTCGAAGGCAGTTTCATTGCCATTCAACGAGAGGCGGTCGGCGATCTTGCCGGTGTCGAGGATGCGATCGTTGTAAATCAGCGTGCGTACCAGCGGCCAGCGGGTATACAGGCTGACAATAGTGGCTACACCCAGCAGTCCGGGAATGGCAGCTTCTTTGATTGCAATGTACTTGGCGTCCAGTTCCAGCAGGCTGATGCCGCCGGTCAGCAGGATACTGATGACGCCCAGGGCGGAAAAGAAGTTGACCTTGCCGGAGCGCAGCAGGTCGCGCAGACCGTAGATAAGGGGGAAGGCCAGCGCTACGACGATCGCCCATTTGGTGCCCAGCCAGTCATCGCCAGACAGCTTGGTAAGGATCAGGGTGGGGATCACGATATTGAGCAACAGGTTGCCGAGCAGGCTTTCCTTTTGCGCGGGTTTCTGTGCTTGCTGCACAGAACTGCCGCCCGCAGTTTCGGGCTGAGGGGCAGCGTTCGTCGTATTTGAATGTGCTTGTTTGCTATCGGTCATGTTCTGTTCCGGTGATAATGCCCGCTGGCTGACGATACAGCTGTCAGTGGCGAAGTTGCTTTCCCCAGTAAGGGGCCTTATCCCTGAAACCGGCAATCCGGTTAGCCCGGCAGGTCTGAAAACCTGTCGGTCGGCGGCGCTTACTTCGCCACCACATGGCCTGTGCAGGATTCCAAACCTGCAACTCTCTGTGACAGCAACCGTTCTCGATGGTTCCGTTTAACGGTGACCATCTGATCTCGCAAAAGTATGGACCTTGCTATGTACACCGCCCGATCTGTTGTGACCGACGATGCTGTTTCTGGTCAGGTCGACCTACACTGCCACAGTACTGCGTCGGACGGTATTTTAAGTCCTACAGCGCTGGTGTCGAGGGCCAAATCCGCTGGTGTGACGCTGTTGGCGCTAACCGACCACGACACCGTTGGCGGGATTGCAGAGGCCAGTCAGGCCGCGGCGGAGCAGGGGGTCACCCTGTTGCCCGGCGTGGAGTTTACCGCATGCTGGGGGCGACGGGTTGTTCACGTTGTCGGGCTCAATGTTGACTGTACGTCCGCAGCCCTCGCCGAAGCGGTGTCAGTACGCGCGGCGCTGCGTCGCGAGCGTGCAATGGAGATTGCCCGTCGTCTGGAAAAGCGTGGATTTGTCGGCGCGTTTGAGGGCGCTCGGCAACTGGCCAGTGGTGATGAGATTGGTCGCCCGCATTTTGCCCGCTGGATGGTCGCCGAGGGGCACGTAACGGATACGGCCAAGGCGTTCAAACGCTATCTGGGAGCCGGCAAAATCGGTGACGTAGCGGTCCCCTGGCCGGATCTCGCGGAAACGATCGCGAGTATTGAGGCCGCTGGGGGTGCGGCGGTACTGGCGCATCCGCTCAAATACGGTTTGACGCGCACACGCTTGCAGGCGCTATTGAGCGATTTCCAGCGTGCGGGTGGCGCTGCCGCAGAGGTGGTGTGCGGCCAGCAAAACCCGGTGCAGACCCGCGAAATTTTGCAGCTGTTGGCGCAGACAAGTAATGGTGAACGGCCGTTACTCGCTTCACTGGGAAGCGATTTCCACCAGCCAGACCAGCCCTGGCGAGCACTGGGTTGCGTGCGCCTGCCAGCGGACGTCGAGCCGGTCTGGAATCTGTGGCAAACTGGCGCCAGTAAATAGTATTCGGGCAGGGAGCGCCCTGTTCACATTGGCAAAGGGGGTATTAATGGCGCAATTCTTCCAGATTCATCCGGAGAACCCGCAGGCGCGGCTGATCAATCAGGCCGCGGATATCGTGTCATCGGGCGGTGTTATCGTGTTTCCCACGGACTCCGCGTATGCGATCGGCTGTCGATTGGGAGAAAAAATGGCGGTGGAGCGCATTCGCGCGCTGCGTCAGCTGGACAAGGACCACAATTTCACCCTGATGTGTCGCGATCTATCCGAGCTCGCCACGTACGCCAAGGTGGACAATCAGATGTTCCGCCTACTGAAAAATCACACCCCCGGCCCCTACACCTTTATTATGCCGGCGACGTCCGAAGTGCCTCGCCGCCTGGCCCATGCCAAGCGCAAGACCATTGGTTTGCGCGTGCCAGATAACCCCATTGTGCAGGCCCTCGTTAGCACCCTTGGTGAGCCGCTGATGAGCTGTAGCCTGATTATGCCCGGTGAAGAGCAGCCGCTGACCGACCCTTACGACATTCGCGATACCCTCGAACATCAGGTGGAGCTGGTGATAGACGGCGGTTTCTGTGGCTTTGAGGCGACCACCGTGGTGGACCTCACCGGCGATGATCCAGTACTGGTGCGTCAGGGTTGCGGTGCAATAGATGAAATTCTCGGCTGACCCTGATGTATAATCGCGCGTTTGGCCTGCCCGAAAGGTGGTCAGTTAGTCGGTCAAGCTGGGTTCGGTGATACAGTGTCCATTGAAGAAATACAAGAAACGGTAGAGGTCGCCTCCGTTGAGGATGAGACCGTGCAGGCGCCCGTAGCTGCCTCAGAGCCTGCTGCCGAGCCCTCAGTGCAAGAGGCTGAAGAGCCTTCAGTGGAAGTGTCCGAAGAGCCGTCTGAAGCGTCTCCTGAGGCACAGGATTCTGTCGCCCCCGACGCTGGGCCGCGTCAGGGCGAGATGCCGTTTGCGATGGTGGAAGGCAAAGCCTTCACCGACCTGCCGAGCGATCTGTACATCCCACCGGATGCGCTGGAAGTCATTCTCGAGGCCTTTGAAGGGCCTCTCGACCTGCTCCTGTACCTTATTCGCCGTCAGAACCTCGATATTCTCGAGATCAATGTGGCCGAAATTACCCGCCAGTACATGGGCTACGTGGAGATGATGTCCTCCATGCGCTTTGAGCTGGCCGCAGAGTATCTGGTGATGGCAGCGATGCTGGCGGAAATCAAATCCCGCATGCTGCTGCCGCGCCCGCCAGAGGCGGAAGAGGAAGAGGGCGAAGATCCACGCGCCGCACTGATTCGCCGCCTGCAGGAGTACGAGCGTTTCAAGACCGCCGCCGAAGATATCGACGAGCTGCCGCGGGTGGGCCGTGATATTCATCAGGCCAGCGCCAGTGGGCCGGATCGCAAGTTGACCCGTCCAGAGCCTGAGGTGGACCTGAAAGAGGTACTGGTGGCCCTTGCGGACGTGTTGCGTCGTGCGGACATGTTCGAAAGTCACCAGGTGGAAAAGGAAAAACTTTCCACCCGTGAGCGTATGACGCAGGTACTGGATTCGATCAAACATCGTCAGTTTGTGCCATTTGTAAACCTTTTCCGCGTGGAAGAGGGGCGCCTGGGGGTGGTGGTTACCTTCCTGGCCGTAATGGAGCTGGTGAAGGAGTCCCTGGTAGAGCTGGTGCAGAACGAATCCTTCGGCCCTATCCACGTGCGTGCCCGCGGTGAGGTTGCCGATGGAAGCGAGCCAGAGGTTGATGAGACGGGAACCGAATATGGTGCAGGTACTGGTGCAGACACTGAGGATGCATTGGACACTGAAATCCCGGCTGAAAATCGCGGTGAAACCAAAGATGGCCGCTACAGCTATGAGTTTTCGTTCGCCTCCGAAGCCGATGCACGAGAGTTTGCGTCACAGGCAGCGGAGCCCGTAGACACGCCGGTTGCCGGCGACGATGTCGAGCCGGAACAAGAATCGAGTAGCACAGCTCGAGTACGTCCTATATCGCTGTTCAGCGAAGAGTGAGTGAAGCGAATAACATGAGTATCGCCCCGGAATTATTGCGCCGGATCGTGGAAGGCGCGCTGATGGCGGCGGGCCAGCCGCTGTCGGAAGATCGCCTGCTTTCCCTGATTGACGAAGGGGAGCGCCCCGAAAAATCTGAGCTGAAGCAGGCGCTGGAAGAGATTGCCGAAAGCTGTGCCGAGCGCGGCTTTGAGCTCAAGCAGGTGGCCAGTGGTTGGCGCTTCCAGGTGCCTGAGGAACTCGCGCCCTGGGTGAACAAATTGTGGGAGGAAAAACCCCAGAAGTACTCCCGTGCGACCTTGGAAACCCTCGCCATTATTGCTTACCGTCAACCGATTACGCGGGGTGACATCGAGGAAATCCGCGGTGTCGCAGTAAGCTCGCATATTGTTAAGAGCCTCTCCGAGCGCGGCTGGATCAAGGTTGTGGGCCAGAGAGATGTGCCGGGCAAGCCTTCGCTCTATGCCACCACCCGAGAATTCCTCGATTACTTCAATTTGAAGAGCCTCGACGATCTGCCGACGTTGGCGGAAATACGCGATATTGAAAGCCTGAACGCGGCGCTGGATCTCGGTGATGGCGCGCCGGTCCCTGAGGGTGACGCGCAAGCTGCCGAGGCGGGCGCAGAAGATGCGGCAGAAGCGGAAGTCGCAGACGAGACTGTGGCGGAAGATGCTGGTGAAGCAGCCGCTCAAGACGCGGATGAGAGCTCGGAAGAGACTGTGGGTGAGGTTGCGGACGAAGACATCGATCACGACACCGACGAAGACTCTGACGAAGAAATCGACGAAGAACCCGTAGCGACGTTCTACGAGGGTGCGCAAAGTAAAGGCCTGTTCGCGGCGGCCGACGAAGCCGCTGCTGCGCAAGTAGAAATCGCGCAGGACGACAGCGAGGTCTACCCTGAAGAGGCGGCAGCAGACGAAAACGTGCCTGCCGTCGAAGAGGAGAGTGCAGCACAGGATCTTTCAGAGGAGTCCGTCACACAAGAGCTGGCCGCCGAGGAACCAGTTGCAGAGGGCGTGCTCGACGAAGACGATCTGCAGCAAGATGCACAGGCGGAAGAGAATCTGCAGGATGTTGCCGAAGGCGACGGGCAGGATGAAGATGAACAACAATCCCCGGAAAACCTCCATTCATGAGTAATGAAGCAGCGCCATTGGGCGAAAAACTGCAAAAAGTATTGGCCAGGGCTGGCATGGGTTCGCGCCGGGAGATGGAGCGAGCCATTGAGGCGGGCCGGGTCACCGTAAACGGCGAAGTCGCCGGACTCGGTGAGCGGGTCAGCGAAGACGACCAGATTGAATTCGACGGCAAGCGCATTTCCGGTGGCGATGAAAACCGCGTACGTGTGATTCTGTATAACAAGCCCACGGGAGAAATCTGTTCCCGTCACGACCCGGAAGGTCGCCCGACGGTGTACGATCGGCTGCCGCGCCTGAAAAGCGGGCGCTGGATTTCCGTTGGACGACTGGACTTCAATACCAGTGGTCTTCTCTTGTTCACCAATAGTGGTGAGCTGGCCAACAAACTGATGCACCCGTCATCGGTCATTGACCGCGAGTATCTGGTTCGCATTCAGGGCGACGTGGATGACGACATGAAAAAGCGCCTGACCAAAGGTGTTTTGCTGGATGACGGTCAGGCGCGGTTTACCGATATCGTGGAAAGCGGTGGTGAAGGCACCAACCGTTGGTTCTACTGTGTCGTTATGGAAGGGCGTAACCGCGAGGTGCGTCGTTTGTGGGAATCGCAGGGCGTGCGCGTCAGCCGCCTGAAGCGCGTGCGTTACGGCAGCGTGTTTATTCCGTCGCATGTACGCGTGGGCCAGTGGATTGAAATGGAGCCCAAGGAAATCGACGACCTGTGTGTTACCGCTGGTCTGCCGAAGCTTGGCCAGCGCACGCTGACCCAGTCGGAAAAAGAAATCCTGCAGCGTCAGCGCCGCAAACTGCGCAAGTCGCCGGTGGCAGCGGGAGGGCGTGCGCCCAAACGCAAGAGCCGTTGATTGGGCGCTGATAGATATGAAAAAGGCAGCCATTGGCTGCCTTTTTTGGTTTGTATGCGCGCAAACTTCGCCGTGTCAGGGTTGAATCTCTTGTTTTGGCTCGCCCAGTTCGTCGCCGCTGCTATCCGGTGACTCTACATCATCACCCTCGATAATCTCGTTTTCCATTCCCGGGTCTACATTTTCCGGTTCAATATTGCTGCCTTCCGAAGGCAGCGCGTCGCGGGTGTCTACCGCGGGAGCGCCCGCATTGGCTTCGGACTCTACCAGCGCTTTGAGCTTGTCGAGCCCTTCGGCATAGGACTCGCCAACCATTCTTGAAACCATCAGTCCCATCCAGCGTGCAATGGGGCTGCCGCCCATGTCGGAACTGAATGACCAGGTGACGTTTGTGCCACTACCCTGCGGTTTGAGGGTGAATTCCGCTTTGGCCTTTCCCTGGGCGCCGAAGTCGAGATCGGTCGCAATCCGGGAGTAGGGCTCGCTCGCGGTAATGGTCTGGGTGCCATTGCCCACGTTGGGATCTTCGCTCTTCCAGTGCATTTCCGCGCCTTTACCTTCGGGGTTCCCGGTATAGGTGTATTCCGTACTCGGATCGATCTGGTACCAGGGCGACCATTTATTGAAGTTCTGGAAGTTGTTTAGGTAGGGGAACACCACTTGTGGAGGCTGGGCGATATACACGCTGCGCTCGGTGGTTGCCTCGCGCGGAAACAGAAAGCCCGCCAGTACCAGCAGAGCCAGGAAAATCAGAAGGTACAGTAACCAGCGCATGGCGGACTCCGGGTAGCAAAGGGGCAAGATATCTGTGTCGACGACTGGCAGCGGCAAACATGATGCTGTGCGGGCGGCCGGCAGCTCGACAAAGTGTACTGGCTAGAATTGTGGTTCGCCAGTCAGCGCGTGGCGCGAATATTTTTCTAATATGACGACTAGAAACCGCTTTCCAGTGTAGGCAGGGTAATGTTCACCGTCAGGCCGCCCTGTGCAGCGTTGCATGCCTCGATACTTCCCTGATGCTGGGCCACGGTGCGCTGTGCGATGGCGAGTCCCAGGCCAAACCCGCCACTCTCGCGACTGCGCGCTTCGTCGGTGCGATAGAAGGGCCGGAAGATCGCTTCCAGTTCAGACTCGGGCACGCCGTTACCGGAGTCGCTAACCTGAATTTGGCAGTGACCCGGCTCGGTGGCGTTGCCGGTCTGAGCGGTTGTTTTCGCCGGAATACCGGTGACGGTCACGGTAGCCTGGCCACCCGAAGGGCTGTATTTGATCGCGTTGCGGAGAATATTCTCTAGTGCGGCGGTGAGCGAACTGCCGCGTGTGGCGACCAATAGTTCTGTGTCGTCGAGGCGCAGGTTGATGGAGACATGCTTTTGTTGCGCCTCATCTTTGAGCTCGTCGCAAAGCGCCGCGAGCAGACTGTTAATTTCCACTACGTCGTCCAGCGGCCGCTGATTGTCGCCACTGACGGGTAGGGAAAGTATGTCGGCGATGATGTCTTCCAGGTAGTCTGCCGCTTTGCCTATTTTGTCCAGTTCCGGGTCCAGGGCGTGGACGTTTTTCTGGCGGGCAATGGCGAGTGCTACTTGCAGGCGTGCCAGCGGCGAGCGTAACTCGTGGGAGACATCCTTGATGAGCCGGCGCTGCTCGGTCATCGACTCCTGCAGTTGTGCCGTCATCGAGTCGAAATCCGCAGCCAGCTCACCCAGTTCGCGGCCGTGACCGTGTAGCGAGGGTGTCACCCGGTAGCTCAGATCGCCCGCCGCCACCCGCCGCGTCGCCACCCGCAGGTTGTCGAGGGGCTTACTCAGATAGCGTGCCAGCAGATAGCAGGCCAGTCCGGAAGCCAGCGTGGCTAGCACCAGGATTGGCCAGAAACTACGCAGGATAAATCGCAGCACCAGCTCTTCTTTACTCTTGCCCGCCATGAACACCACACGCAGGGTTTCGCCACCGCGTCGCTGCACGAAGAAACCGATACTGGGTTTTTTATCCACGAGTCCACGGGTTTCGCGGTTGCGGTAATTCAGGCTGGCAAAAAGAGGGGCCATGTTCCTCGGGATGGGGCGCTGCAGTACTTCCTGGCCAAATTCGTCGATGGCGTATATGCGCTGTTGAACCTCTTTCGGTTGTTGCCCTAGCCAGTGGCCAAAGTGCTCTGTACCGTGTCGGCGGGTCATGCGCAGATTGTGGGTCACTTCGCGGAACAGCTCAACGCCTTCCCAGCGATCCTGTTGCGCGGGGTCGCCAAACTCGCGGATGTGGGTGATGTACACCGCAACCAATACCATGATGACCGCGGTCAGCCAGGCTCCGAAAAAGATTCGTCCAAACAAGCTGCGCATGGTTTACCCCTGAGAGCGGGTGAGCATATATCCTGCACCGCGAATATTGATAATCAGTTCACGGCTGGCTCCCTGTTCGCCCAGCTTCTTGCGAATATTACTGACGTGCACATCGATCGAGCGGTCGTAGGGCATTAATTTTCGCCCCAGCGCCTGTTCGGTGATGATTTCCTTACTGACAACCTGGCCGGCATTCTCCACGAGTACCTTGAGCACGGAGAATTCCGCACCGGTCAGGTTTACCGGTTGCTCGTTCCACTGGCACTGGTGCTCTCGGGGCAGCAGGCGCAGTGGCCCACTGACGAGCACATCGTTGCTCACTTCTTTTTCTTCTGCGCGCCCGCGCCGCAATATGGCGCGTAGTCGCGCCGCGAGTTCACGGGGATTACAGGGCTTGGGGAGGTAGTCGTCGGCGCCCATTTCCAGGCCCACGATGCGGTCCACGGTGTCGCCTTTTGCGGTCAGCATCACTACCGGCAGGGAGTGGCCGGGATTACTGGCATCTTCGCGCAGCTTACGCAGAACCTCGAAGCCGTTGTGCACGGGTAGCATCACATCCAGCACCAGAGCGTCAAAGGCTTCACTGCGGGCCAGCTCCAGGCCGCGACCACCGTCGTTGGCGACCGTCACCTGAAACCCTTCACCCACCAGAAACTCTTCGAGCAGCTCGGTGAGTTCAATATCGTCATCTACCAGCAGGATATGGCTCATGGGGTGAAGTCTCTTTATTGGCGCGGCGGCACTGAATTACTGGAGGAATTATATGCATAGTGCTGGGGCTATTCGGGAAATGGTATCGCGTGTTTTACCGTTCTTAACAAATGTTTACCTGCTTTATCCCCTATTTACACTGCACGAGCCTAGTATGCACCTACCGACTCGGGAAACACGCAAACTCACAGGCCAACCGATTAAGCCGAAACCCAAGTTTGCCTTACAGCACAGCGAAATTTGAGGAATCGAATATGAAACATCTCGTTATAAATAAATGGAAAGCTTTGGCCGGTACTGTGGTTCTCGGCGGCGCATTAGCAACCTCCGGAATGGTCATGGCTTTCCCGGAGGGCGACAAAGGGCACGGATACCACAAAGCGAGCCATCACAAGGGTGGTGACCACCACGATCGTATGTTTGAGCGGCTGGCGGAAAAGCTGGAGCTCACCGAAGGCCAGAAGGCGCAGCTAAAGGCGAATCGTGACGCAGGTAAGGAGGCGCGTGAGGCGGACCGCAAGGCAATGCACGAGGTGCGCAAGCAATTGAAGGAAGCCATCGATTCCGGTGCAGACCGGGCCACGTTGAATAGTCTGGGTACCAAGCTTGGTGAGCTGGAAGTGCGCAAGATGCAGCACAGGGCCGAGATGCGTAAACAGTTCGAGGCGATTCTCACGGATGACCAGAAGGCCAAGATGGAGCAGATGAAGGCCGAGCGCAAGGCCCGTTGGGAGCAGCGCAAAGAGCGTCGTGCGGGCAAGCAGTCAGATTAAGCGTTTCGCCTCGCTCAGTTTTCAGCCAGTCATACTCTCTCGCTGTTGGACTTATCGGTCCCCCAGCATTGGACTCGCCGGCCCCAACCCCAACCGCCGGCAGAGTCCCCATCCTGATGCCCCTGTCTTACAGGGGCTTTTTTTGTGCCTGAGAATGTACCTCTAAATGTACCCCCAAGATTGTCTCTGCGCCTTGCTGAACCCGGCTATTGTTGGGAAAATGCCCGCCCCATAGACGCCCGCCCAAGTGGCAGGGTGGTTTCGAGTAGTTGAGGAGACACTGTGAGTAAGATCGGCCTGTTTTACGGTAGCGACGAGGGCAATACCGAAGGGGTGGCCCAGAGAATCGCCGCGCGCCTGGGAGAGGACCGGGTGGACATCCACGATATCGCGGATGTCACACAGTTGGAGATCGCCGACTACACGCAGCTGATCCTGGGCATCCCAACCTGGGATTTCGGCCAGATTCAATCTGACTGGGAAGACTTCTGGGAAGATGTTCAGGAGATCGACTTTACCGGTAAGACCGTAGCGCTGTTTGGTCTGGGTGATCAGTTCGGCTACGGTGACTACTTCCTGGACGCCATGGGCATGCTACACGACGTCATCGTCGCCAACGGTGCCACTGTTATCGGCTATTGGTCTACGGAAGGGTATGAGTTCGAAGCATCCAAGGCTGAAATCTCGGGGCAGAACCTGTTTATGGGGCTGGCTATTGACGAGGACCAGCAGGAAGAACTGACCTGCGGGCGACTGAACGAATGGTGCCAGCAGATTGCCGTCGAGTTTGATCTGGAGGGTGGTGCCGAGAGCGTCACCCAGCTCGAGGACTGACAGGTTAATGGATAATCCCGAAATGGCGGCGCCGTCCGATTCCGGTTCGCTCGTGCTACAAGACTTCTGGCCGTGGCTCTCTGATCACTGCAACTGTATTTTGCGCGCCGGTACCCCGGACGTCATCATGTACGATCATGATGATTTCCACTGGCGGTTCACCCAGGAAAACCCGCGCACGCTGCTGGTTCAGCTGGTGCGTGGCAAGCGCCTGATCGGTGAAGTGTTTATTGAGCCGGATCTGGTCTCCGCGGTGCGGATGACTCCGGGTGACAAAGATGAAGTGATTTTCGACCTGATGGCCGAAGCCGATGGCGAGGAGCAGGTGATGTATTACTTTGTAATGGCCCACGGCTACGACGGTCACGCGCAGCCGGAGCCCACAGTGCGGCACGGCAGGTTGCATTAACTTCTGGGCGAAGCCTGTAAACCTGCCGGGCCGACTGTAATCAGGCCAGTAGGCCGCGCAAGACTTCCCGGTACATATCCTTTACCAGATCCAAATCTTCCGCTTTTACGCACTCATCCACTTTGTGGATGGTGGCGTTCACTGGGCCCAGCTCCACAACCTGTGCACCGGTTGGCGCAATAAAGCGGCCATCGGATGTGCCTCCCGCAGTGGACAGCTCGGTTTCCCGTCCGGTCACTTTGCGAATCGCTGCCTGCGCGGATTCAACCAGCGGGCCGGCGGCGGTCAGAAAGGGTTGTCCGCTCAGGTTGAAATTGGCTTCATATTTGAGCCCGTGCTTATCGAAAATAGCGCGGGCGCGGCTCTCCAGTTCTTCCGCCGTGGTTTCGGTGGAGAAGCGCCAGTTGCACACGACCTTCACATCACCGGGAATCACGTTGGTAGCACCGGTGCCGCCGTTGATATTGGAAACCTGGAAGCTGGTGGCCGGGAAGAAATCATTGCCCTGATCCCACTCTTCGGCTGCGAGTTCTGCCAGTGCCGGTGCCAGCATGTGTACCGGGTTTTCTGCCAGGTGCGGGTAGGCCACGTGGCCCTGAATTCCGAACACGGTCAGTTCCAGCCCGAGCGAACCGCGGCGGCCATTTTTGATGACGTCGCCGGCGAGGGCGGTACTGGATGGCTCGCCAACCAGACACCAGTCGATTTTCTCGTTGCGCTGTTCCAGCCACTCCACCACTTTCACGGTGCCGTGTTTTGCGGGGCCTTCTTCATCACTGGTAATCAAAAAGGCGATGCGGCCTTTGTGGTTGGGGTGCGCGGCGACAAACTCTTCACAGGCGATGACCATGGCGGCCAGAGAACCTTTCATATCGGCGGCGCCACGGCCGTAGAGCATACCTTCGACGATTTCCGGCTCGAACGGCGGGATCTTCCAGTTTTCTTCGGGGCCGGTGGGTACCACGTCGGTGTGGCCGGCGAAGGCAAACAGTGGGCCTTCTTCACCGCGCACAGACCAGAAGTTGTCGGTATCACCGAAGCGTAGGTGTTCGGTTTTGAAGCCGATTTTTTCCAGGCGTTCGAGCATAAGCTGCATGCAGCCCGCGTCTTCTGGGGTTACGGAGCGGCGACTAATCAGGTCGCAGGTTAATTGTACTGTCGGGGTCATGGGGTGCTTCTGGCTCCGTGGTAGTTGGAGCGCTATTCCTGTATGTGGGCGGGCGGCTGCCGGTCACTTCAATCGAGTTCCGGCAGCGGCCAGTGCGAGACAAATTAGTTGCTGTGCAACTCCGCGTTCAGCTCAATGGCACTTTTGTTGGTCAAACATTCAACCGCGCCGGTCGCAGAGTTGCGGCGGAACAGCAGGTCGGACTTGCCCGCGAGGTCGCGCGCTTTTACCGACTCGGCAACCTCGCCTTTGTCATCCAGTACGGCAACCTTGGTGCCGGAAGTGATGTAGAGACCAGACTCAACAGTGCAGCGGTCGCCCAGAGGAATACCGGTACCGGCGTTGGCGCCGAGCAGGCAGCCTTCGCCCAGGGAGATCACGATATTGCCACCGCCCGACAGGGTACCCATGGTGGAGCTGCCGCCGCCGAGGTCAGAGCCGGCACCCACGAATACGCCAGCGGAAATACGGCCTTCGATCATGCCTGGGCCTTCGGTGCCCGCATTAAAGTTTACAAAACCTTCGTGCATGATGGTGGTGCCTTCACCCAGGTAAGCGCCTAGGCGTACACGGGCGGTATGGGCGATACGGACACCAGTCGGTACCACGTAGTTGGTCATTTTCGGGAACTTGTCCACGCAGGAAACTTCCAGCAGTTCGCCCTTGAGGCGCGCTTCCAGCTGGCGCTGGGGAAGTTCTGCCAGATCGATTGCACCCTGATTGGTCCAGGCCACGTTGGCCAGTTGGCCGAAGATACCATCCAGTTTGGTGCCGTGCGGCTTGACCAGGCGGTGAGACAGCAGGTGCAGCTTCAGGTAAGACTCGGGCACGGACTGTGGCGCGTCGTCACTGTGCAGTACCACCGCAACCAGAGGACGCTGACTGCTGGCGAATTGACGCAAAATGGCTGCTTGCTCTTCGGCGCCGGCACTCGCCAGGTTATCCGCGAGCGGCTGCAGCTGCGCCTCTTCCAGAGCAATCGCGACATTGCCGCCGTCGATATCGAGGGTGCTGGTTACTGCTTTGGCGATATCGTCGGACGGATTTAGCAGCGGCTGCGGGAAGTAGACTTCCAGCCACTCGCCCTTGCTGTTGCAGGTGCCAATGCCGAAGCCAATGCTGTATACGTTGCTCATGATGGTTTCCTTGTACTGAGTCTGATTTTTTTGCGGATTAGATGCGGTCCGCTTATTTGGCGAAACTGGCGTAGGTATCGGCCTTGAAGCCAAACAGGGTATCGCCGCCCTTGGTGAGTACCGGACGCTTGATGAGTGTCGGTGTCTCGTTGGCCAGGGTCGCCGCGCTGGTGTTATCCATAGCGTCTTTCTGCGTCTGATCTAAGGCGCGCCAGCTGGTGGAACGGCGGTTCAGTACCTGCTCCCAGCCGAATTGTTCCAGCCAGCTAGCCAGGGGTACCGTATCCATACCGTCTTCACGGAAATCGTGGAAGCGGTATTCCACTGCATTTTGCTCTAGCCATTTACGGGCTTTTTTTACGGTGTCACAATTTTTAATGCCGTACAGGGTAATCATTTCAAATCCTGTGTCTGTCACGCCGAACCGAATGGATCAGGCCTTTTTGGTTTTCTTGGGGTGTTTTCTTGCCGGATAGCAGGTGGTGCAAATTTCACACACGGTGCCATCACAACCGCGCGCGGAGCAGAATTCGCGGCCGTAAAAAATGATCTGCAGGTGCAGCTTGTTCCACTTTTCTCGCGGAAAAACCCGCTTCAGGTCTTTCTCTGTCTGCGTCACGTTTTTGCCAGAGGTCAGACCCCAGCGCTGGGCCAGGCGGTGAATGTGGGTGTCCACCGGGAAGGCGGGGTGCCCAAAGGATTGGGCCATCACCACACTGGCGGTTTTGTGGCCCACACCGGGAAGTGTCTCCAGTGCTGCCATGTTTTCTGGCACCCGACCGTGATATTCGTTGACCAGAATTTCTGACAGCTTCTGAATCGCCTTGGATTTCTGCGGTGACAGACCGCAGGGGCGAATGACTGCCTGTATTTTCTCGACCGGTACCTTGGCCATGTCGTAGGGGTTGTCTGCCAGTTCCCACAGGGCGGGGGTGATTTGGTTTACGCGTTCGTCGGTGCACTGGGCAGAGAGCAATACCGCCACCAGCAGGGAGTAGGTATCGAAGTGATCAAGAGGGACCGGGGTTTCCGGGTACAACTCTTCCAGCCGCTGGAGAATAAAATCTACACGCTCTTGTTTGAGCAGGTTTTTGGCTGTCATGACATCGCTCATGGGTACTTCTTACTGACAAAACGTGCGGATACGTTGCGCCGCGTCGATACATTCATCCAGGGTGGCGACCAGTGCCATGCGGACGTACTCCGCCCCCGGGTTTATCCCATTGCTCTCGCGGGCCAGGTAGGCGCCGGGCAATACGGTGATGTGTTGTTGCCGGAAGAGCTCCCGCGCGAAGCTCTCTCCATCGCCCACACGAGGCCACAGGTAAAAGCTGGCGTGGGGTTTTTGTACGTCGATACAACCGTCGAGAATATCCAGCACCGCATCAAACTTTTGTCGGTACAGATCGCGATTTTCTTTTACGTGCTGTTCGTCTTGCCATGCGGCAATTGAGGCGTATTGGGTTGGCACCGGCATGGCGCAGCCGTGATAGGTGCGGTACAGCAGGAACTGCTCCAGAATCTTGCCGTCGCCGGCGACAAAACCCGAGCGCAAGCCGGGCAGGTTGGAGCGTTTCGACAGGCTGTGGAATACCACACAGCGCTGGTAATCATCCCGCCCTAGTTCCGCGCAAGCTTGCAGGAGGCCGGCGGGAGGGGTTACCTCATCGAAATAAAGTTCTGAGTAGCATTCGTCGGATGCGATGATGAAGTCATAGCGGTCGGCGAGCGCAATAAGCTGCTTTAAATCCTCCAGTGCCAGAAGGGCACCAGTTGGATTACCGGGCGTGCACAGGTAAAGAAGGCTGCAATCCTGCCAGACACTTTCGGGTACGGAAGCAAAGTCTGGTTTGAATCCGTTTTCCGCCGTGCAATTGATGAAGTAGGGCGAGGCACCGGCCAGAAACGCGGCACCTTCGTATATCTGGTAGAAGGGATTCGGCATCAGCACCTTGGAGCCCGGCGTCACCACTGCCTGGGCAAAGGCAAACAGTGCCTCTCTTGTGCCGTTTACCGGTATCACCTGGGTTTCTGCGTTCAGGGTCGACAGCTTGAAGCGATTGCACAGCCAGCTGGCAATGGTTTCACGCAGTGCTGGCGTACCTTTGGTGACCGGATAATTGGCCAGCGTTGCCAGGTTGTCGATCAGTTCGTCGCGTACAAAGGCGGGCGGTGTGTGCTTGGGCTCACCAATGGACAGCGGGATATGGTCAAGCGTGGCCGGGGCTTCGATACCCTCTTTTAGCTTCGCAAGCTTGGCGAAGGGGTATGGCTGCAGCTGGGACAAGTTTGGGTTCATATTATTGGTCTGTTTACTGTGCTAATTCCTTGCTGACCCGGCGTCGGATCGTTTCCTTGCCATCGCCCCCTTTACGGTTGCGGTGGAAGTGTCGCCTGATGAGCATCCAGTTCCTGACAAATGGCCTGTTGCAGCGTTTCGATTAGCGCGTTGTCGGCCAGAGGTTGGTCCTCGCTGTCGGTGATGTGGAAGATGTCTTCCACGCGTTCGCCAAGGGTGGAAATCTTGGCGTTGTGCAGGCGCAGGTCATGGGTAATGAAAATCCGCGCGATGCGCGCGAGTAATCCGGGGCGGTCAGCGCTGGTGATTTCCAGGGTGCTGTAGGTGTCTCCGGGTTCCGTGGAAATGTGGGCCTGGCTCGCCAGGTGGAACATTTTCAGACGGCGGGGTGTTCGCCGTTTGATGACCTTGGAGTAGTCCTCTACCAGCTTGAGTTCTTCCTGCAGGGTGTTGCGGATCTGTTCGAGGCGATGGGGCTCGTCCAGCAAGGGCTGGCCCGATTCATCCAACACGTAAAAGGTGTCCAGGGTGTAGCCGGCAGCGGAGCTATACAGGCGCGCGTCGTGAATGTTCAGGTTAAGCATGTCCAGACCGGTTACCACAGCGGCAAACACGTTGGGTCGGTCGGGGGTGTACACAAACACTTCGGTGGCGCCGTCGTGCTCACCGGGGCCGGAATTGCGGGTGAGTACCAGGGTATCGCTGTCTTCGTCCCGCTCGGGGTCTTTTTGCAGCTGATAAATCGCCGCGGTGTGCCAGGTGATGCTGTCGGCGCTTTCGCGCACGAAGTAGTCCTCACCCATTTCACACCAGATGTCTTCCACGGAATTACTCGGAATACCCATGGCACGCAGCATGTTGCGCGCCTGAGCCTGAGTTTCCTCGTATATCTCGTCGCGGTCGATGGGGTTTTCCAGTCCGCGGCGCAGGGCGCGCTGGGTGTATTGGTAGAGCTGGCGCATCAGGCTCGCGCGCCAGCTATTCCACAGGTCCGGATTGGTTGCGTTGATGTCTGCAACCGTCAGCGCGTACAGGTAGTCCAGATGTTCGCGATCGCCGACTTCAGCGGCAAAACTGTGTACCACTTCCGGGTCGGTAATGTCTTGCTTTTGCGATACCGCACTCATTAACAGGTGCTTTTCTACCAGCCAGCAGACCAGACGTCGGTCGCGCGCTGAAAGATCGTGTCGGCGGCAGAAGGCGTCTGCGTCGGCGACACCCAGCTTCGAGTGGTCGCCGCCGCGACCTTTGGCAATATCGTGGTAGAGGCCCGCGATATACAGCAGCTCGGGTTTGCGCATGCGGGAGAGAATCTCCGCGGCCAGCGGGAATTTTTCCCAGGCCTCTTTGCTGCGGAAGCTGCGCATGTTGCGCACGACCTGCAATGTATGCGCGTCGACCGTATAGATGTGGAACAGGTCGTGCTGCATCTGCCCGGTGACCCGGCCAAATTCTGGCAGGTAGCGGCCGAGAATGCCGTAGCGTGTCATCCGTGTGAGCTGTTTGGACAGGCCGCGAGGGCTGCGCAGCAGCTGCATAAATAGTTGTGCGTTGACCGGGTCAGCGCGGAAGCGGTCGTCGATCAGGTGTCGGTGTTCGCGAATCAGACGGATGGTAGAGGCACGCACGCCGTCGATCTGCGGGTTTTCCGCCATCAGCACAAAAATTTCCAGCAGCGCGGAAGGGTATTCGGTAAAGGTGCGAGTAACCGCGGCTTCAATAGTATTGCCGCGCAGTTGGAAGCGCTCATTGATTGGCGTAACCGGCAAGTGCTTGCCGCGCTGCAGGATTACCTCATCCAGGAATTGCAGTAGCACATCATTTAGTTCCCGCAGTGCCATCACGATGCGGTAGTAGGTGTGCATGAACTGCTCCACCGCCAGGTGGGTATCGTTGTCTTTGTAGCCGAATTCGCGGGCGAGTTCGCGCTGGTAATCGAACAGCAGGCGCTCCTCGGGGCGTCCAGCCAGCAGGTGGAGGCCGTAGCGCACCCGCCACAGGAAGTCTTCGCCGGATTGAAGAATGGCGAACTCTTCTTCGGTGAAGAAGCCTTTACCTTGAAGTTGCTTGAGTGTGCGTACTTTGAAGTATCGCTTGGCTACCCAGTTGATGGTCTGGATATCCCGGAGTCCTCCGGGCGCATTTTTGATGTTGGGCTCGAGGTTGTACTCGGCTCCCTGCTGCTTGCTGTGACGAGCTTGCTGTTCGGCGTATTTGGCGCTGAAGAATTTATCCGCGGGCCACAGACATTCCGGGGTCATTCGCTTGGCCAGCGCTTCGTGTAGCGCCGGGTTGCCCACAACCGTGCGGCACTCCATCAGATTGGTGGCGACGGTAATATCTTCCTCCGCCATTTCGATGCAGTCATCGATGCTGCGCACGGAGTGACCGATGTCGAGTTTCAGGTCCCACAGGAACGCCACTAACCGTTCAATATTGTCGACGACGGTCGCGCTAGGTTTTTCCGTGGTTAGGATCAGTAGGTCAATGTCTGACCGCGGGTGCAGTTCACCGCGTCCATATCCGCCCACGGCCAGCAGACTGATGGTCTCGGGCCACTGGTACTGGTACCAGGCGTAGTGCAGCAGGCAGTCAACGAAGAGCGCGCGCTCGTACACCAGGGTGCGGACATCCTCACCCTCGCGGAAGCGCCGCGCCATATGGGTGTCCGCGGCACCGACAGCATCTTTGAAAATCTCCAGTAGCGGACGTGCGCCTTCCGCGAGGTCCCGCCGGAAACGGGACTGGTCGAAGAAGAACAGGGGTTTTTCAAAGTGCGGTACTTCAGCCAGCTGCGGAGAGTTCATGTGCGAGGAATCCGTTTAACCCTGTTGATGCCTTACCTTGGGAGTTATGCCGTGCCGCTACGTCAAAAGGACTCTTCTTTGCGCGCGGTGAATACTTCCACGCCATCACCGGTGACGGCCATGGTGTGTTCCCATTGTGCGGATAGGCGGCGGTCGACGGTAACCGCGGTCCAGCCATCGCGCAGTACGCGGCTGCCTGGCTTGCCGGCGTTGATCATGGGTTCGATGGTGAAGGTCATACCTTCTTCCAGCACCTGTCCAGTACCGGGCTTGCCGTAGTGCAGGACTTGCGGGTCTTCGTGGAATACATCGCCGATGCCGTGGCCACAGAAGTCTTTCACCACCGAGTAGTAATTTTTCTCGGCGTGCTGCTGGATCACGTGACCAATGTCGCCGAGAGTGGTGCCGGGTCTTACGATTTCGATGGCCTTGTAGAGGCACTCCTGAGTCACCTTGACCAGTCGTTCGGCGTGGGCCACAGGTTTGCCGACGAAATACATCTTGGAGGTGTCGCCATACCAGCCATCCTTGATGACCGTGACATCGATATTAATGATGTCGCCTTTCTTCAGTACCTTGGACTCAGAAGGGATGCCGTGACAGATCACCTCGTTGACCGAGGTGCAGATAGACTTGGGGAAACCGCGATAGCCGAGGCATGCCGGGATGGCGTCCTGTACGTTGACGATATAGTCATGACAGCGGCGATCCAGTTCTTCTGTGGTGACACCCGGAACCACGTATTCACCGATCATCTCCAATACTTCCGCAGCCAGGCGGCCGGCGGTGCGCATTTTGGCGATTTGTTCGGGTGTCTTTACAGGATTGGTCATGAATTTTTTCCAGGGTGTTTGTATCTGTTTGCGGCAATTTGGGCGCCATTTTGGAGCCAAGTCGGTCAGTTTCGACCAAGTAATTCCAGCGCTTTCGCCGTGGCAGGCTGCGCGGGGCAGCGCTGCAAAGCGGTGGGCTGATCCAGGCCAAGCCTAGAAGCGGCGCGGTATTGTAGCGGAATTACAGGTGCGGGGCATTAAGTGACCCGGTGGCCGCCAATTGTTCGCGTGACCTGATGCTTTCAGGCGGCCACTTTCGTGGCGCCGGTCACACTTCCAGCTGCCCCAGTTATATGGTATAAAGCGCGCCGCTTTGGGCAGTGCCCGAAGTGAAACTAAACAAAGAGTGGTGAGTTTCGCTGCTCTTAACAAACGCCGCACATATACCGGCACATTCACCTGGGTGTCTTTGAGTCACGTAACGTGCTCTCAAGGATTGGTAAATGGGGTATATGGAGGATAAAACCCGGGAAGCATTCGATCCTTTTAATCTGGTCGTCTGCCTCCGCTATTGAATTTGAGGTTTACTATGCCGCAAGTCAGCATGCGCGATATGCTGCAGGCTGGTGTCCACTTTGGTCACCAGACTCGCTACTGGAACCCGAAGATGGGTGAATACATCTTTGGTGCTCGCAACAAGATTCACATCATCAACCTGGAGCACACTGTTCCGGCCTTCAACGAAGCTCTGCAAGTCATCAAAGGTATGGCTGCGCAGAAGAAGAAGATCCTTTTTGTTGGTACCAAGCGCGCGGCGCAGAAGTCCATCAAAGAGCAGGCCGAGCGTGCAGGTCAGCCTTACGTCAGCAACCGCTGGCTGGGTGGTATGCTCACCAACTACAAAACCATCCGCGCTTCCATCAAGCGTTTCCGCGATCTCGAAGCGCAGTCTCAGGACGGTACTTTCGAGAAGCTGACCAAAAAAGAAGCTCTGATGCGTACCCGCACCATGGAGAAGCTTGAGCGCTCCATCGGTGGTATTAAAGACATGGGTGGTCTGCCGGACGTACTGTTCGTGATCGACGTTGAGCACGAGCGTATCGCCATTCAAGAAGCCAACAAGCTGGGTATCCCTGTTATCGGTATCGTTGATACCAACAGTAGCCCGGAAGGTGTTGACTACGTAATCCCAGGTAACGACGACGCCATCCGCGCGATCAAGCTGTACACCACTGCGGTAGCAGACGCTGTACTGGCTGGTACTGCGGAAGCTGGTGGCGCTGCTGCCCAGAGCGAATACGTAGAAGCTAACGACGATCAGCAGGCTGCGGACTCCTAATTCGGGGTTGACGCTGCAGGCTACTGGCGGTGTAACAATTTTTAGTTACGCTGCAGGGAAAAGGGGCCATCTATCCGGCCCCTTTTTTTCAAATCCAACAAAGAATTTGAATCTGAACCCGAGGATTGAATCATGGCGATTACTGCGTCAATGGTAAAAGAACTGCGCGAGCGCACCGGCCTGCCGATGATGGAGTGCAAAAAGGCACTGACTGCGGCTGATGGCGACATCGAAAAAGCAATCGAAGATCTGCGCAAGGCGTCTGGCCTGAAGGCTGCTAAGAAAGCCGGTCGTACCGCTGCTGACGGCGTTGTTGCTGCAAAAGTTGCAGAAGACGGTAGCTACGGTGTTCTGGTAGAAGTGAACTCCGAGACTGACTTCGTTGCACGCGACGAAAACTTCCAGGCGTTCGTTGCCAAAGTGGTTGATAAGGCATTTGCCGATCGCCAGGCAGACGTTGCTGCGCTGATGGAAGGCGAGCTGGAAAACGCTCGTGAAGCGCTGGTACAGAAGATTGGTGAGAACATCGGTGTGCGTCGCATTGAGCTGGTAGAAGCTCCTGTGGTTGGCGCTTACGTTCACTCCAACAACCGTATCGCTGCGATCGTTGCCCTGAGCGGCGGCGACGTTGAGACTGCGCGCGATATTGCCATGCACGTTACCGCGGTTAACCCGCAGGTAGTTAAGCCGGAAGATATGCCGGCTGACGTGCTGGAGAAAGAGAAGGACATCATCAAGGCTCAGCCGGATATGGAAGGCAAGCCTGCCGAGATCGTAGAGAAGATGATGGGCGGTCGTATCAAGAAGTTCCTGAAAGAGAACAGCTTGGTAGAGCAGCCTTTCGTTAAGAATCCTGACGTTACCGTAGCCAAGCTGGCGAAAGACGCTGGTGGCGACGTATCCAGCTTCCTGCGTTTCGAAGTTGGTGAAGGTATCGAGAAGGAAGAAGTGGATTTCGCAGCGGAAGTAGCCGCTCAGGTAAAATCCAGCTCTTGATGCTCGACTCAGTCGGTGACCTCCGGGTCGCCGGCACCAGCGGGGTGCTCCCGGCGTGTTCATTAGAATACTTCCGGGGCACCCCGCTGTAGTATCTGGCTCAGGGGAAAATTCTGTTCAATATCTGAACTATTGAGCGGGAAAGCGATGCAAACTCGCTATTTGGGCCCGGCCAGATAGGTATAGCCATAGGTATAGCGCCGAATTTGTTGTAATGTTCGGCGGGCGCGAACCGGAATTCCGGTTGCGTCTCAACACAGAATTTAGCCCGTAACAGTTGAGGAACAAGGGATGCCAGGTATTAAAGACCGCAAGTACAAGCGAATCCTGTTAAAGCTCAGCGGAGAAGAGCTGATGGGCGAACAGGGGTTTGGTATCAGCCCCAAAGTGCTCGACAAAATGGCCCTGGAAATTGGGCAGCTGGTGGGTATTGGTGTTCAAGTCGGTCTGGTTGTCGGTGGTGGTAACCTGTTCCGCGGCGCTGCGCTCAACGCAGCAGGGCTCGATCGGGTGACTGGCGACCACATGGGTATGCTGGCCACTGTGATGAACGCACTGGCGCTGCGCGATGCGCTCGAGCGCTCCAACATCTCCTCTCGCGTGATGTCTGCCATTCAGATGAGCGGTATCGTCGATCACTACGATCGCCGCGCAGCCATCCGTTATCTGGAGCGAGGTGAGGTGCTGATCTTTGCCGCCGGCACCGGTAACCCATTCTTTACCACGGATTCCGCTGCCTGCTTGCGCGGAATCGAAATTGAAGCGGAAATGGTTCTGAAGGCCACGAAAGTGGATGGCGTATATTCTGCCGACCCCGTGCTGGTGCCTGATGCTACCCGCTATGACCGCCTGACTTATGACGAGGTTCTCGACAAGAAGCTCGGTGTAATGGATCTAACCGCAATCTGCCTCTGCCGCGAACACAACATGCCAGTGCGGGTTTTCCGCATGGATAAAACCGGCGCACTGCTCAATATCGTTGTGGGTGGTGAAGAGGGCACACTGATCGAAGAGGAAGTGAATCGTGATTGACGATATCAAAAAACAAGCTGAAACGCGTATGGGTAAAGCCATCGAAGCGCTCGGCAGCAACTTCAACAAAATCCGTACTGGCCGCGCCCACCCGAGCATTCTCGACGGCATCCATGTGTCCTATTACGGGTCCGACACGCCTCTTTCTCAGGTTGCCAACGTTACCGTTGAAGATGCGCGTACCTTGTCTGTAACACCCTGGGAGAAAAACCTGGTACCAGACATTGAAAAGGCCATTATGAAGTCTGATCTCGGTCTGAACCCGGCTACTGCCGGTGCGGTGATCCGTATCCCGATGCCGATGTTGACCGAAGAAACCCGTAAAAACTTCATCAAGCAGGCGAAAGGTGAGGCGGAAAGCGCGCGTGTGTCCATCCGCAACAACCGTCGCGATGCGCTGGCAGAAGTGAAGGCGCTGGTTAAGGACAAGGAAATCTCCGAGGACGACGAGCGTCGTGCAGCGGATGAGATCCAGAAGCTGACCGACAAGTACATTGCCGAGGTGGAAAAGGCACTGGCGGCAAAAGAAAAAGACTTGATGGAAATCTGATGTCTGCCGGCGGTACTGGTGTGGCAACACATATGCAGGCGGGACCGCGACATGTCGCCATCATTATGGATGGAAACGGCCGCTGGGCGGCGCGTCGGGGCCTGTCACCTTCCGCCGGTCATAAAGCGGGTGTCGAGCGTATTCGAGACCTGATTGAGGCTTGTAAGGAGCGCCAGATTGAGGTGCTCACGCTGTTCGCCTTTTCCAGTGAGAACTGGCAGCGGCCACCAAAAGAGGTGGAGTTGCTGATGACACTGTTCCACTCCTATTTGCGCCGGGAAGCCCGGCGCATGCAGGAGCAGGGTGTTCAGCTGCGTGTGATCGGTCGCCGTGACCGCTTCTCTCCCCGGGTGCAGCGTGCCATTGTGGAGGCGGAAAGCCTCACGCGTGATGGCGAAAACGGCACCCTGGTGATTGCCGCGGATTACGGTGGTCAGTGGGATATCGCGCAGGCTGCGCGGACCCTAGCTGAGGAAGTGGCGAGAGGTGAGCGTACTCCTGACTCTATCGACGAGGCGTCGCTCGGTGCACATATCCTGTTGTCGGACCTGCCCGCGGTGGACCTGGTGATTCGCTCCAGCGGCGAGCAGCGCATCAGTAACTTCATCTTGTGGCAGGCGGCATACAGCGAGTTCTATTTCACGGATACGCTGTGGCCGGATTTCGACGTTGAGGCGCTTGACTTGGCGCTGGATGCGTTTCGCCAGCGTGACCGCCGTTACGGTGGGCGCAGCGAGGACGGGCTGGAAGCCCAGGCCTGAGTCGGCAGGGGCCGACTGTTTTGGGGATTCGGGTTAGCAAATTAGAAGGTTTTAAGGGTTTAACGGTGCTAAAACAAAGAATAATTACCGCGCTGGTGTTGGTTGCTCTTTTCCTGGGGCTGCTGTTCTTCGTGCCATTGCAGTGGTTCTCCATTGTAATTGCGGGTGTCATCCTGCTGGGTGGCTGGGAGTGGGCCAACCTATCCAACTTGAATCGCGCACTGCGGTTCGTTTTTCTCGCCGCTTTGGGCGGTGCACTGGTGCTGACAGCACAGTACGTATTCGATTTTGATTTCTCCTCTCCCGACACCGACCGTGCACGCCAGATTCTGGCGGTGGCTTGTGGCTGGTGGGCGCTGGCGTTCCTGTGGGTACAGGGCTATCCGGCCAGTGCCATGTTGTGGGGTAACCGCTGGGCGCGTGGGTTAATTGGCCTGGTAGTGCTGGTACCCGCGTGGTTGTCGGTGGTGATTTTGCAGGGGCTTGAACACGGCGCCTGGCTGGTGCTGTTTGTGGTGGCCGTCGTGGTTGCCGCCGATGTGGGTGCCTACTTTGTCGGGCGTAAGTTCGGCAAGCATAAGTTGGCGCGAGAGGTGAGCCCGGGCAAATCCTGGGAAGGTTTTTTCGGTGGCCTTGCCGCCTGTCTGGTTCTCGCGTTGGGTGTGTCGGTTGCGTTCGATCTGCCGACCAAAAATACCGTACTGTTTACCATCGGTGTACTGGTGACGGCACTCGCATCCGTTATCGGTGACCTGGTCGAAAGTATGTTCAAGCGTCACCGCGGCATTAAGGACAGCAGCCGAATTTTGCCGGGGCATGGCGGTATTCTTGACCGATTGGATAGCCTCACGGCGGCGTTACCGGTTTTCACTATGGCGGCGCTCGCCAGCGAATTGCCCAAGTATCTCTGAATTTCTTGGGCGCAGAGGTAGTTCGATTTCATGCAAACCATGACCCCACAATCTGTCTGTGTGCTCGGGTCCACCGGTTCCATCGGGGTGAGTACGTTGGATGTGCTCGCCCGTCACCCCGAAAATTATTCCGTATATGCGCTGACTGCGCGTGACCGTATTGAAGAGCTGGCGCAGCAGTGTCGGCGCTTTGTGCCACGCTATGCGGTGGTGCTGGAAGAGGGGAAGGCTGCACAGCTGCGCGCGACTCTGGCGGCTGAGAAGTTGTCTACCGAGGTGCTGAGCGGCACCGACGGTTTGTGTCAGGTAGCGTCAGATCCCGAGGTTGCCATTGTGATGGCGGCCATTGTCGGCGCAGCTGGTTTGCGCCCGACACTTGCCGCCGTGCAGGCGGGCAAAAAGGTCCTGCTGGCGAACAAGGAGTCGCTGGTAATGGCGGGGCCGGTGTTTATGGCTGCCCTGGTCGAAAGTGATGCATCACTACTGCCGATCGACAGCGAGCACAACGCCATTTTTCAATGTCTGCCGTATCCCTGTGATAGCCTCAGCGAGGCTGGTGTGGAGCGTATCCTGTTGACTGGGTCGGGCGGGCCTTTCCGCACCGCGGACCCTGAGAGTTTGCATCGGGTTACGCCGGACGAGGCCTGTAATCACCCCAACTGGTCCATGGGGCGGAAGATTTCGGTAGATTCCGCCACCATGATGAACAAAGGCCTGGAGTTTATCGAAGCCTGTTACCTGTTCCACGCGGTGCCGGAAGATATCCAGGTGGTCGTGCACCCGCAGAGTATCGTGCATTCCATGGTGCAGTACCGCGATGGCTCCTTACTGGCGCAGATGGGAAACCCGGACATGCGTACGCCCATCGCACACGCGCTGGCATTCCCCCAGCGGGTGGAGAGTGGTGTAAACGCGTTGGATCTGATCGGCGCCGGACGGCTGGATTTTGAAGCGCCGGATGAGTTGCGTTTTCCGTGTCTGCGTCTTGCGCGCGAGGCCATGTTGGCGGGTGGAAGTGCGCCCACTATCCTCAATGCGGCCAACGAAGTGGCTGTGGAGGCTTTCCTGGCAGGGGAGCTCCCGTTTACCGGCATCGCACAGTTGATCGAAAAGGTCATGGAGACCACTGTCGTGGTTGAACTGAAAGACCTTGAGACAGTCGAACAGGCTGATCGCGAGGCACGTGCGCAGGCTCACCAGGTTTTGGGAGAGCTCTGCGGCGCCTGAAGAATGGCGAAGCCGTAGGCCGGCATGTAGGGCATAAGATAAAGGGCGTAAGCCATTAACGAGATCATAGTAAGCTGACCCCATGTTAGATTTTCTACAAACTGCAATCTGGGCGCTGGTCGCTCTCGGTGTGCTGGTGAGCTTTCACGAGTTTGGCCACTTCATCGTTGCGCGCTGGTGTGGTGTAAAGGTACTGCGTTTCTCGATTGGCTTTGGCAAGCGACTCGTGTCGCGCTATGACCGGCACGGCACCGAATTTACGGTATCCGCCATCCCCCTGGGTGGTTATGTCAAGTTTCTCGATGAGCGCGAAAGTGCGGTGTCCCCGGAAGACCTGGATGGGGCCTTCAACCGCAAGAATGTGTGGCAGCGTATTGCGATTGCGGCTGCCGGCCCGCTCGCCAATTTCCTGCTGGCAATTTTGCTCTTCTGGGGCGTGTTTATGGGCGGTACCTCTGGTCCCGTCCCGATTGTGGACGATGTGGAGCAGGGGAGCCTTGCTGCGTACGCGGGCCTGGAAGAAGGCCAGGAAATTATCGCGATCGACGATCACCCGACCCCCACGTGGCAGGCGCTGAATTGGCGCTTGGCGAATCGTCTGGGCGATTCAGGCGATATCAAGTTCTCCGTACGCTATCCGGATTCTGCGCTGGAGTACCACATGTATGCGGATATTGACCGCTGGCTGGCGGGTAAGGAGGTCGCGGATCCCCTGGCCGAGGTCGGTGTCAAACTGTGGATTCCGCAGGTCAGTATGCAGCTTGCCCAGGTGGTGGATGGCAGTCCCGCGGCCAAGGGTGGTCTAGAGGCTGGTGATGAAATTATCGCCACCGATGGGCGTGATTTCAGTGATTGGGAGCAGTGGACCACCTATATCAAGGCGCGTCCGGAGCAGCAGGTCGCGGTTACGGTGCTGCGCGATGGTGTGGAGCAGGTGTTTTCAATCACGCCAGACGAGGTCACGTTAGACGGTGGCGAAAAAATAGGCCGTATCGGCGTCTTGCCGGTTGCGGCATCCTGGCCCGAGGAGCGGGTACGACGTTATCACTACGGTGTATTGGGCGCTTTGAATAAGGGCCTGGAAGAGACCTGGAGCAAGACGGTATTTACCCTGAACAGCTTGAAGAAACTGCTGTTTGGCGAACTTTCTACCCGCAACTTGAGCGGTCCTATCACCATTGCTAAAGTGGCCGGCACTTCTGCGGACGCGGGCTGGCAGTCATTCCTGTCACTGCTTGCTCTGTTGAGCATCAGTCTCGGTGTGTTGAACCTGTTGCCGATCCCGGTTCTCGACGGCGGTCATCTCCTCTACTACGGTATTGAGGCGATTAAGGGGTCGCCCGTTTCGGAAAGAGTGCAGATGATTGGTCTGCAGGTAGGTATGGCTATGGTGCTCGGTATCATGGCGCTGGCGCTTTATAACGACATTTTGCGCCTGTAGTGAATTTTTTGCCTGTACCTCGGGTCTCATTGAGGGCAAAGGTCCTCTTGGTGGGCTTTTAAGACGGTCAGGCGCCACTTTTACCCCAGGGGTAAGTGGACTGATAGGGACCTTGATCCCAGTGAGTTGGGCGTTACGCCCTCATGGAATTGCGAATAAACACTCGGAATTAGTAGATGAAAAATTTCCTGAAAGCGGCTTCGCTCGGCCTAGCTCTGCCCATTGCCGCTTACGCCCAGTCGTTTGAGGTCAACGATATTCGCGTTGAGGGATTGCAGCGGGTTTCAGCGGGTACCGTGTTTGCGGCCCTGCCTGTCCGGGTCGGTGATGAGATTGAGAGCGTGGAGATTCAGAGTGCCACGCGCGCATTGTTCCGCACCGGGTATTTTCAGGATATCCAGATTGGCCGTGAGAATGGTGTATTGGTCATCACCGTGCGTGAGCGCCCGGCGATTTCAAAGATTGAGATTACCGGTAACAAGGCGATCAAGACCGAAGACCTGCTCAAGGGTATGAATGACAACGGTCTTGCGGAAGGGCAGATCTTCAAACGTGCGACTCTCGAAGGCCTGGCCCAGGAACTCGAGCGTCAGTATGTGGCCCAGGGGCGCTATGGCGCCAGCGTAACCACCGAAGTGAAAGAGCTGCCACGCAACCAGGTTGAGCTGAAAGTTATTGTGGACGAGGGCTCCGTCGCCGCGATCAAGCACATCAATATTGTCGGTAACCGCGCGTTTTCCGACGATGAACTGGCAGAAATTTTTGAGCTGCAAACCACCGGCTGGTTGTCCTGGCTGAATAGTGACGACAAGTACTCCCGCGAGAAACTTACCGGTGACCTGGAGCGTTTGGAGTCTTATTACCTCGACCGTGGTTATCTGGAATTCAAGATCGAATCCACCCAGGTTTCCCTGAGCCCGGACAAGCAAAGCGTATTTATCACGGTAAATATCAGTGAGGGTGACGTCTATACAGTTTCTGAAGTGGAGCTGGCGGGCGACCCCGTTGTTTCCGAAGAGGAAATTCGCCGTTTGTTGCTGGTGCGCAAAGGGCAGACCTTTTCTCAGGTGTTGATGACCACCACCTCCGATTACATTACCAAGCGCCTGGGCAACGAGGGGTACACCTTCGCCGAGGTGAATGGTATGCCGGAAGCGAATGAAGACGATAAGACCGTAAAGGTCACCTTCTTTATTGATCCGGGCAAGCGTGCCTATGTACGCCGCATCAATTTCCGCGGAAATACGCGCACCTCGGATGATGTGTTGCGTCGCGAGATGCGCCAGATGGAAGCGGCCTCTGCGTCTTCCGCACGCATCGAACAGTCCAAGGTGCGTCTGGAGCGTCTCGGCTTCTTTAAAGAGGTGCAGGTAGAAACCACTGAGGTTCCCGGTACTTCCGATCAGATCGACGTGGAATACACCGTTGAGGAACAGCCCTCCGGTACCATTGGTGGCACCGTGGGTTACGCTCAGGGCAGCGGCCTGGTACTGGGTGCCAACGTTCAGGAAAACAACTGGATGGGCACCGGTAAGTCTGTTGGCTTTGCGGTAAATACCTCCACCTATCAGTCGGTACTGAACTTCTCCTATACCGATCCCTATTTCACGCCGGACGGCGTGAGCCGTGGTTTCAATATTTTCTATCAGGAGCGGGATTACTCCGAGATTAACCTGTCGAGCTATAACACCACGACCTATGGTGCAGGCTTGAGCTTCGGCTATCCGATTTCTGAAATTTCCCGCATCGGCCTGAATATTGGTTTCAACCATCTCGAGCTGAGTACGAGCAGTAGCTCCGTGCAGGAGATTATTGACAGCCCGCGTCCGATCAGCGGCATCGATAGCGATATTCTTGCGTCCGACCAAACCATAGTGTTGGAAGAACTGGAGCAAGCGGTAGCGGATGGGGTTGCACTGGATCTCAGCATGCCGCTGGATGAAAGCCTGCTGAACACCGATCTGGACGGTTTTGTGGACCTGTACGGTGACGAGTTTGATACCTGGTCGGTGACGGGCTCCTATGCGCGCTCCACTCTGAACCGGGGTATCCTGGCGACCCGCGGTGCCTCCCAGCGCGCATCTGTTGAGATCGCGTTGCCCGGTGGTGATCTTGAGTACTACAAGTTCATTTATACCGGCCAGTACTTCCGCCCGCTGACCAAAAATCTGACCTTGCGTCTGCGTACCCGCCTGGGTTACGCCGATGGCTATGGTGACCTCGAGGAGCTGCCGTTCTTCGAAAACTTCTACGGCGGTGGATTTGGCTCCGTGCGTGGTTTCGAGCGCAACACCCTGGGGCCGCGTTCCACGCCTGCAGAATTCTATTCAACCACTGCGTGTGCTGTAGATGACGAGGGTAATGTCACCAAAAGTTGTTACCTGCTCGACCAGAATACTGGTGAGTTGATTACGACTTCTACTGGCCGTAACCCGCAGCCTTTCGGCGGTAACATCCTGGTGGAAGGTAGTGCGGAAGTGATTTTCCCGATTCCTTTCGTTAAGGATCAGCGCTCCATGCAGTCCGCGTTCTTTATCGACGCGGGTAACGTGTTCAGTAACAGCTGTGGGGTGACTCAGCTGAACTGTTATGACATCGCGGTGGAAAACCTGAATGTGTCCGCCGGTGTGGGCCTGACCTGGATCACCGGCTTCGGCCCGCTCACTTTCAGCCTGTCGAAGGCGCTTGAGCAGAACGAAGACGACGATGTGGAAGTATTCCAGTTCTCGCTGGGTAATAGCTTCTAACCACTGGAAATTGGCTTCGGGAGTGTTTAGGGTTGAGTCCCAGTTGCCCGAAGTGGTTTATCTGACGTAAACGGCTCCTGTGGAAGGGGCCGAAAATCTAAAGAAAGATGGAGAATAAGAAAGTGTTCAAATTTGTAAAAGCAAGTGCGATTTTGCTGGCAGGCCTGTTGTTTGCGGGTGCCGCCAGTGCACAGACCAAGGTAGCCGTGGTAAACATCCAGGCTGCGATCATGAGCACTGAGAAAGCCACGTCCAAAATCAATGCGCTGAAAACCAGCTCTGAGTACTCCCAGCTGCAGAACGGTGCCGAGAGCATCCGCGCGGAAATGCAAAAGCTGGCAGAAGACGCTCAGAAAAACGGCGTTACCTGGTCTGAAGAGAAGAAGGCCGAGCAGCAGCGCAAAATCAACTTCAAGCGTTCCGATTTCGAAACCACCGTGAAAAAGCTGCGCGCGATGGAAGGACAGGCGGTTCAGGATCTGCAAAAAGAGCTGCTGCCAAAAGCCAAGACCGCTCTGGAAGAGGTGATCAAAGAGCAGAAGCTGGATCTGGTACTGGACGCGAGCGCTGCCGTATATGCAGGCAAGTCCGCCAACCTGACAGAAGAGCTGGTTAAGCGTCTTAACGCAAGCAAGTAAACAGCGTTCTTCAGCTTCGAATAAGGTTTAGTGATGACGAACAAACAGCCAACTCTGGCGCAGTTGGCTGAGATGCTGGGCGCAGAATTGCGCCTGGCGCCTGGCGCCAGTAGTGAGCAAGTACCTACAGGGTTAAACACCCTGCAAGACGCGGTTGCTGGTGAAGTGAGCTTCCTTGCCAGTGCAAACTACCGTCGCTTCCTCGAAGAGACCAAGGCTTCTGCAGTATTGGTGTCCGCCAAAGACGCAGAGGCTTGTCCGGTCAGCACATTAATCGTCCCCAACCCCTATCTCGCTTTTGCGAAAGCGACAGCGATTTACGATCAAACACCCACGCCCGCGGCGGGTATCCATCCCTCCGCCAGTATTGATAGTACTGCGGACATCGGGATCGATGTGTCTATCGGCCCCGGAGCGGTGATTGAGGCCAATACCCGCATCGCATCGGGTGTGATCATTGGTCCGGGCTGTGTCGTAGGGGAAGGCAGTGAAATCGGTGCAAATACCCGGTTGTTCCCCAATGTGGTGGTCTACCATGGTTGCGCGATAGGTGCAGACTGTACCGTACACAGTAATACGGTAATTGGGGGCGATGGTTTTGGCTTCGCTCCTGCAGATGGCCAGTGGACCAAGATCCATCAGTTGGGTGGTGTCGAAATTGCCGATGAAGTGGAGATCGGTGCCTGTACCTGTATTGACCGTGGCGCACTTGGCAATACGGTGATTGGACACGGTGTCAAGATCGACAACATGGTGCAAATCGCGCACAATGTGCAGATTGGTGACTACTCAGCCATGGCCGCATGTTCGGCGGTGGCGGGCAGCGCAATTATCGGCAAGCACTGCACCATCGCTGGTGGTGTCGGTATCGTCGGTCACGTCACCATCGCGGATCGCAGCCATGTGACTGCGCGTACTCTGGTTACCAAATCCATTGAAGAGGCTGGCTCCTATTCCAGTGGGGCGCCCTTTATGGACAGTCGTAGCTGGCGTCGCAATGCAGTGCGCTATGGGCAACTCGATCAGATGGCCCGACGCCTGAAGGCGTTGGAGACAGCATTCAAGCAACAGGAGCAGGCACCAGATTAGGTTGGACCTGCTTGCTGGGCTTTTTCACAAGATTCATTCGAAGTTTCGGGGCGTTTGGCGCCCCGAAGTGGTTTCTGGGGACAAATCGCCATGATGGACGTACAGGAAATTCGTCAATACCTTCCGCACCGCTATCCTTTCCTACTGGTAGATCGTGTGGTCGAACTGGAAGAAGGGAAGTCGATCAAGGGTTACAAGAATATCTCGATCAACGAAGAGGTATTTAACGGCCACTTTCCCGAAGTGCCTATCTTTCCAGGTGTGATGATCGTCGAAGCGCTGGCGCAGGTGTCCGGCATTCTCGGCTTTAAAACTCTGGGCCAGAAACCGGAAGACGGCTATTTGTATCTGTTCGCCGGTATCGACAATGTGCGCTTCAAGCGTCAGGTTGTGCCGGGTGATCGCCTGCAGCTCGAGTCGGAAGTTGTGTCCGAGCGCCGCGGAATCTGGAAGTTCGCAGGTAAAGCGAGCGTAGATGGTGAGCTTGCGGCGTCCGCAGATATCCTTTGCGCGGTGAGAAAGGTCTAAGCGATCTACGCCGATTGCGTTGAACAGCGCAAACCTTTGCCAGCTTGGGCTGGCACCAATGTGACTAAATTGATTTTTATATTCGCGATTCGCGGGTAAAGTATCGCCGTAGTTTCTGGCGCCAGTGTGCGGATGTGTGTTCGCTGCTTGGTGCCCAGTCGATCATGCATCGAGCCGGTGAGGAGAAAGCCACAGCATGCAGACCAAGATCCACCCAACTGCCATTGTCGATGATTCGGCAGTGATCGGAGAAGGCGTGCAAATTGGCCCTTACAGTGTTGTGGGGCCCGATGTAGAAATCGGCGACGGCTGTGAGATCGCTTCCCATGTAGTGCTGACCGGGCCTACCAAGCTGGGAAAAAACAACCGCATCTACCAGTTTTCCAGTGTCGGCCAGGATACCCCGGACAAAAAGTACAAGGATGAACCAACCACTCTGGTGATCGGCGATAACAACGTAATCCGCGAAGGCGTCACTATCCATCGTGGGACGGTGCAGGATCGTGGAGAAACCACCATCGGCAACGATAACCTGCTGATGGCGTATTCCCATATTGGGCATGACAGTGTGATCGGCAACCACACAATCCTGGTAAACAATGTGGCGCTGGCAGGCCACGTGTACGTGCGCGATTGGGCGATCCTGAGTGGTTATACGCTGGTACACCAGCACTGCACCATTGGTGAGCACGCATTTACCGGCATGGGTGCTGGTATCGGTAAGGATGTGCCGGCCTACGTGATGGTTGCGGGCAATCCAGCCGAAGCGAAAACCATCAATGCGGAAGGTTTGCGTCGCCGGGGATTCAGTCGTGAAGATATCGCCCTGATCAACAAAGCCTACAAAATTGTCTATCGCCGCGGACTGACCACCGATGAGGCGCTGGAGTCGCTGGCGCAGTTGCGACAGGAGTCCGAGGCCATTCAGCCGTGGATTGATTCTCTGCAAAACTCCACTCGCGGGATTGTCCGTTGAGCAACAAGCCTGTAAAGCCGCAGGGTGAAACCTTGCGTGTCGGCATGCTTGCCGGTGAAGCTTCTGGAGACATTCTCGGCGCTGGTTTGATCCAGTCGCTGCAAAAACGATTCGACAACCTTGAGGTTGTCGGTATCGCAGGTCCGCGCATGCAGGCGGTTGGCGCCGAGTCTCTGTTTCCGATGGAGCGATTGTCGGTGATGGGGCTGGTGGAGCCGCTAAAGCGCCTGCCTGAGCTGCTCAAGATTCGTCGCACTTTGCGCGAGCATTTCATTGCTAATCCTCCCGATGTGTTTGTCGGCATTGACTCTCCGGACTTCAATCTAGGCCTCGAAGAGGCGCTGCGCGGCGCCGGTATCCCCACGGTGCATTATGTGAGCCCTTCGGTGTGGGCGTGGCGCCGCGGGCGTATCAAAAAAATTGCCCGCGCCGTGGATCACATGCTCACGCTGCTGCCGTTTGAGGCGGACTTCTACCGCGAGCACGATGTTCCGGTGAGTTTTGTGGGGCATCCACTCGCCGATGAAATCCCACTTGAGGTGGATGTGGAGGCCGCACGACAGTCTCTGGGATTTGCCGCGGAAGATCAGGTGGTTGCCTTGTTGCCGGGAAGTCGCGGCGGAGAGGTGCGTCTGCTAGGGCCGCTCTTTCTGCAGGCGGCAATCTGGTGTCAGCAGCGCCGGCCCGCGCTAAAGTTTGTATTGCCAGCCGCCAATCCTGAGCGCCGGCAGCAACTGGAGCAGCAGATTGCTGAGTTGCCTGGTGCAAGTGAGTTATCCATGACCTTGCTGGATGGGAATTCCCAACAGGCTCTCGCGGCCGCAGATGCGGTGCTGATCGCGTCAGGCACGGCGACGCTTGAAACCATGCTCATGAATAAACCCATGGTTGTGGCCTATAAAATGGCAACACTGTCCTATGCCATTTTCTCCCGTATGTTGCATACACCCTGGGTTTCGCTGCCCAACCTGCTGGCGCAGCGCGAGCTGGTGCCGGAAATCCTGCAAGACGACGCGACGCCTGAGGCCCTGGGCGGCGCTGTGCTGAATTACTTTGATGACCCGCTGCTCGGTGATCGGTTGCGTCGTGAGTTCAGCGAGATGCATCAGGAATTGCGCCGCAATGCCTCTGAAAAGGCGGCGGATGCCGTGTGCACATTGCTACAGAAATAAGCTTTAAAGTCCGGTTTCTTTTCGTTATGCCCAAGTCTCCATTGCCTCCCTATGTCTCTCCCTACACCGGTACTCTGTTGGCCGGCGTGGATGAAGTTGGGCGTGGACCGCTCGCTGGCGATGTTGTTGCGGCGGCGGTGATTCTTGATCCGCAAAACCCCATCGAGGGCCTTGCGGACTCAAAGAAGTTGAGTGAAAAGAAGCGGGAGGCGCTGTTCGAAGAAATCCAGCAGAAGGCCATGAGCTTTGCCATTGCCCGCGCCACGGTCGAAGAAATCGACCAGCTCAATATCTTGCATGCGAGCCTGCTGGCGATGAAGCGCGCGGTGGAGCAATTGTCAGTGCAGCCTGAGTTTGTACTGGTAGACGGGAATCGCAAGCCGCAATGGCACTACCAGTGCGACACCGTGGTGAAAGGTGATGACCGGGTTGCCGCTATCGCCGCGGCGTCGATTCTAGCCAAGGTGACCCGCGACCGTGAAATGGTAGAGCTGGATCGCGTCTATCCCGGGTACGGGCTGGCCGGACACAAGGGCTACCCCACCAAGGCGCACATGGAGGCGCTCGAACGCCTAGGGGCGACCCGGGTGCACAGAAAAAGCTTTGCGCCCGTTAAGCGCCAACTGGAGCTGATCTAGCGCTCTTTCTTGACTCGTGCGCTGGTGATCATCTTGTCGGAAACTTCGACGATTTCAATCAGGTACTCCTGGATGTAAAGGCTGATGTTGCCTTCCGGGATGCTTTCCAGATGTTCCATGATCAAGCCGTTGAATGTCTTGGGGCCGTCGGTCGGCAGTTCCCAGTGCAGGGTGCGGTTGATCTCGCGAATGGATGTGCCGCCGTCCACCAGATACCAGCCATCACCCTGTTCGATGATTTCCTCATCATCGCTGGGCACTGGGCTTGCGGTAAAGTCACCGACAATTTCTTCCAGCAGGTCTTCCAGGGTCACGATGCCCATGACCTCGCCGTACTCGTCTACCACCAGCCCCATACGATGCTTGCGCTGCTGGAAGTTCATCAGCAGGGTGGGCAGCGGGGTGGCCTCCGGTACAAAGTAGGGTTCGATCAGATGTGTTTTGAGGCTTTCTGCAGTCAGTTTCTCCGGGCCGTCGCGGAGTAGCTGTGCGGCGCGGCGCAGGTGCAGAATACCGACGATCTTGTTGATGTCGCCACGGTAAACCGGTAGGCGGGTAAAGCTGCTCTCGGCCAGTTGCTGCAGGATTTCCTGGGCGCTGTCGTCAAGGTCCACCCCCTTGACCTCGTTGCGAGGGATCATGATGTCCTCGACGGTCGCCTGGTCCAGATCCAGTACGTTGAGCAGCATACCTTTGTGTTTGGTCGGCAGCAGTGCGCCGGATTCAAATACCACCGAGCGCAGCTCTTCTGGAGCCAGGTGCTCTGCCTCGGACTCTTTGCCTGCTTCCACGCCGACCAGGCGGGCCAAGCCGTTGGAGACACTGCCGACGAGTCGTACCAGTGGGGTGAGTAGCCAAAGAAGAGGGCGCAGTATGACGCTGGCGGGAAAGGCGATTTTCTCCGGGTGCAGTGCGGCGATGGTTTTAGGGGTGACTTCCGCAAAAATTAGCACCACGAGGGTGAGGGCGGCGGTGGCGTACCAGACTCCGGCTTCGCCGTAGAGTCGGGTAAATACCGCTCCCGCAATGACAGACGCCAGAATGTTGACGATATTGTTGCCGATCAGGATCACCCCAATCAGCTTATCCGGGCGAGCGAGAAGCTCCATGGCGCGTTTGGCGCCGCGGTGACCGGTTCTGGCTTGATGCCGCAGGCGATAGCGATTGAGCGCCATCATGCTGGTTTCGGAGCTGGAGAAAAACGCGGAAATAATGATTAGCAGGCCTATCAGGGCAAAGAGTAGGCCGGGCGGCAGGTCGTTCAAGGGAGAGCTCTTTCTATTGGAATAGGCCGATATTGAATCAGAACGCTTGAGCCCGCAACTGTGCGGGCCCGGGTGGTGTAAATCGGGGTGGATTACTGCTGGGGAAGAAACACTTCTAGCGCCAACTTGCTGCCAAAAAAGGCCAGCATCAATACGGCAAATGCCGACAGGGTCCAGCGCACAGCGGTGTTGCCGCGCCAGCCCTTTTTCCAGTGCCCCCACAGCAGGATGCTATACAGAATCCAGGCAAAGATGGACAGGGTAGTCTTGTGGACCAGTTGCTGCCCAAACAGATCGTCGACGAACAGTGCACCGGTAATCAGTGCCGCGGTGAGCAGCAGCTGGCCGAAAGCGATCAGTCCAAACAGCAGGCTTTCCATGGTTTGCAGTGGCGGCAAAAAACGGCTGATGCCGCCGGGGCGGTGGTTGTGCAGCTGCTGGTTGAGCCAGTAGAGATAGATGGCCTGTAGTGTCGCCAGCGTGAGCAATGAATAGGCGGCAATCGAGAAAAACGCGTGGGCGGCGATCCCAGGGGAAATTTCCGCACGGGGGGTGGGTCCGCTCCAGGCATGCTGGGCACCTATGAGTGCCAGGGCCGCGAGTGGCGCGATCACTAGAATCAGCAGGGTCAATTTGTGACGGAGTGACAGCAGGAGCAGCAGCAGTCCCACCGTCCAGGTAATCAAGGACATTACTGCCAACAGGTCGAAGCGAAAGCCGTCGCTGGCCAGCAGGGTGTGGCTGAGAGAGAGCCCGTGGGCGACCAGAGCCCCTGCAAACAGCCCCAGTAATAGCGGCTGTTTGGTGTTTTGCGGTTGTCGATACAGGGTGGCAGCCGCTACACCTGTAGTGGCGATATAAAGTGCTATTGCCATCCAGTGGGCGAATGCCGCCATTGGGGTGTGTCCGTTTTGCTGTTTCTTTATTTGTCTGGGCGGGCAGTGTGTCACAGCGCGCCTGTGCTGGAAAGCCCGGCTGGGCTATACTGCCGCGTTTTTGGGGTTCCGGTACCCTGTTGCGCGCCTCCGACGTGTTCTGAGGCATGGATAAGAAGGCGCGCGGTACCGAGGCGTATACGATTTGAGAAGGTGATATGTTCGATAACCTGAGCGACCGATTATCGTCGGCACTGAAGAAAGTCACAGGTAAAGCCCGTCTAACGGATGACAATATCCGTGACACGCTGCGCGAGGTGCGCAAGGCTCTGCTGGAGGCGGATGTGGCGTTGCCGGTGGTCAAGGCATTCGTACAGCAGGTGCGGACCGCAGCCGTCGGTCAGAAGGTCAGCAAGGCGCTGAACCCTGGGCAGCAGTTCGTCAAAATCGTACAGGATGAGCTGGTCAAGGTAATGGGTGAGGCGGCGACCCCGCTAAACCTCGCCGTGCAGCCACCGGCTGTGATCCTGATGGCGGGTCTTCAGGGTGCTGGTAAAACCACCAGTGTTGCCAAGCTCGCCAAATACCTGCAGGAGCGGGAAAAGAAAAAGGTGATGGTGGTGAGTGCGGACGTCTACCGCCCCGCGGCCATCAAACAGTTGGAAACCCTGGCCGGCGAAGTGGGTGCGATTTTCCAGCCCTCGCAGCCAGAACAAAAGCCCATTGATATCGCCCGTCAGGCGATGGACGCCGCGCGCAAGCAGTTTGCCGATGTGTTGATCGTGGATACCGCCGGTCGCCTGCACGTCGACGAAGAGTTGATGGGCGAGATTCGCGAGCTGCACGACTTCCTGGATCCGGCGGAAACCCTGTTCGTAATCGACGCCATGATCGGTCAGGACGCGGTGAATACGGCGAGCGCCTTCAACGATGCGCTGCCACTGACCGGTGTGATTCTGACCAAGGCAGATGGTGACGCCCGCGGTGGTGCGGCGCTGTCCGTGCGCCACGTGACTGGTAAGCCGATTAAATTCATCGGTGTCGGTGAAAAAACCGACGCGCTGGAAACCTTCCACCCGGACCGTATCGCTTCCCGGATTCTCGGTATGGGCGACATCCTGTCGCTGATCGAGCAGGCCGAACAGACCATCGACAAGGCGAAAGCCGAGAAGCTGGTCAAGAAGGTGCAGAAGGGCAAGGGCTTCGATCTGGAAGATCTGCGCGACCAGTTGCAGCAGATGCAGAACATGGGTGGCCTGGGCGCGCTGATGGACAAGATGCCGGGGATGGGCGGTCTTGCACAGGCGGCGCAGCAGGCAGATATGGGTAAGGAGTTCCGTCGTATGGACGCGCTTATTAGCTCCATGACGCCGGAAGAGCGCCGCAACCCGGATATTTTGAGCGGCTCGCGCAAGCGCCGCATTACCGCGGGTTCCGGTACCCAGATCCAGGACCTGAATCGCCTGCTCAAGCAGCATAAGCAGATGGGCAAGATGATGAAGAAGCTCAAAGGCGGCGGTATGGGCAAGATGATGCGCGGCCTGGGTGGCCTGCCCGGTATGGGCGGCATGGGTGGCGGTGGAATGCCTGGCGGCATGGGTGGTCTGCCGGGCGGCCTGCCCCCGGGCTTAAAGAAAAAGTGATCGGATGTGGGCGTCACAAGATAGTTGGCGCTGGCAGCGGATTCGCCGCTATACAAACCCGGTTGCGTACATTAGAATACGCCGCCTTTCAGCGGGCTCCGACTCGTTGAACCTTGATTTAAAAGCAGATTTCCGCTCCGGCGGCATCTGATATTACCGCCGAGAGGCGGGATGTTCCGGTCAACTTTTCTGACCGGTTAGTGTTGAAACTACAGGATAGCTACATGGTAACCATTCGTTTGGCTCGTGGCGGTGCGAAGAAGCGCCCGTTTTATCACCTGACTGTGACCGACAGCCGCAAATCTCGCGACGGTCGTTTCATCGAGCGTGTTGGCTTCTTCAACCCGGTTGCTCGTGGCCAGGAAGAGCGTCTGCGCGTCGACCGTGATCGCGTTGAGTTCTGGGTAGGCCAAGGCGCCCAGCTGTCTGACCGCGTCAGCAAGCTGCTGAAAGAATCTGCTTGATTCTTTGATCCCTGATCATCTGTATTCCGGGGTGTGCCAGTGGCTGAGCATTCGGTAAATAGCGAAGAATTGGTCACAGTAGGGCGCATCACCTCGGTTTACGGAGTCCGTGGCTGGGTAAAGGTGCATTCCTATACTGAGCCAATGGAAAACATACTGCAGTACTCGCGCTGGTGGCTGCAGAATCCTGCCGCTAATCCCGCTAAGGGGGTTCCCCAGTGGCAGCCTCTGGAGATTGATGCTGGAAAGCGTCATGGCAAGGGGCTGATTATTCACATCAAGGATGTGGATGATCGGGATATCGCCGCGCAGTTTTGTCAGAGAGATATCGCAGTCGTCGGTGGTGAAATGCCACAACTGGATGACGGCGAATACTACTGGCACCAGTTACAGGGGCTGCAGGTGGTAAGTACGTTTGAAGGCCAGGAAACTCGCTTCGGTGAAGTTGCCCGGCTGATGGAAACGGGCGCCAATGATGTGATGGTGGTGCGCGGGGGTGACGATGGGCGAGAGCGCCTGATTCCGTACCTTCCCGGCGAGTTCATCACCGAGGTCGACCTTGAGGCCGGCGTGATTACCGTCAACTGGGACCCTGAGTTCTGATGGCGGCCAAGCGCGTAGCGCTGGTGAGCATTTTCCCGGAGATGTTCGCAGCACTGACTGACTATGGTATTACCGGTCGGGCAGTAAAAGACGGTCTGTTGGAAGTTCGCTGCTGGAATCCGCGGGATTTCACCAGTGATCGGCATCGCACTGTGGACGATCGCCCCTACGGCGGTGGTCCGGGCATGGTGATGCTGGCCGAGCCTTTGTCCCAGGCTTTGGGCGAAGCGCGTCGTTGGGCTGAAGAGACTGGGCCCGCCAGGTCTATCTATCTGTCCCCGCAGGGGCGGCAGTTGGATCAGCAGGGCGTGGAGCAGCTCTCCCAATCGGGCAACCTGGTTTTATTGGCCGGTCGCTACGAGGGGATTGATGAGCGCATCGTCGAGTCGCTGATCGATGAAGAGTGGTCGATCGGTGATTACGTACTGAGCGGTGGCGAACTGGCAGCCATGGTAATGGTGGATGCGGTTACGCGGCTGATTCCAGGTGCGCTGGGGCACAACCTGTCTGCGGTGGAAGACTCTTTCGCGCAGGGCCTGTTGGATTGCCCGCACTATACCCGCCCGGAAGAATTTGCGGGCAGGTCGGTACCGGAAGTATTGCTCTCCGGTAACCATGAAAAGATTCGCCGCTGGCGCCTTAAGCAGGCGTTGGGTCGGACGCAGCAGCGCCGCCCAGACTTGCTCGAAGCGTTGGCGCTGTCTCCGGAACAGGCGCAATTGCTGGAGGAGTTTCTCCAGGAATCTGCACCGGATGAACAGGATTAATGTCGGATTCGCCGTGAGGCGAGAGTAATTCGGCGATCTAGCCGAGAGGCTACACAAAACCCTTTTGGAGAACTCCAAATGACCAACAAAATCATTCAGCAGCTGGAACAAGAACAGCTGAAATCCGAACTGCCAGCTTTTGCACCGGGCGACACCATCGTTGTTCAGGTAAAAGTAAAAGAAGGTAACCGTGAGCGTCTGCAGGCGTTTGAAGGTGTTGTGATCGGCAAGCGTAACCGCGGCCTGAACTCTTCCTTCACCGTGCGTAAAATTTCTCACGGCGTTGGCGTTGAGCGTACCTTCCAGACCCACAGCCCGCTGGTTGACAGCATTTCTGTGAAGCGTCGCGGTGACGTTCGTCAGGCTAAGCTGTACTACCTGCGCAGCCTGACTGGTAAAGCTGCTCGAATCAAAGAAAAACTGGCCAAGTAAGTTTTTCTTGTTCGAAAGAAACCGGAGCCTGGCTCCGGTTTTTTTATGCCCGCTGTTTTACCTTTCCTGTAGGGGTCTCTAGTTGGGATTGGCGTTTGCGGTGATTGTGTAGTAAAACGCGTCAAACGCCCATAAAAGCGATAACGTTTGATCGGTTGGATGCCATACTGGGCTGGAACCTGCCCCCGTCGGGATGGTCAGAGTAAAGATCTGGCGCGGGTTAACCGTGACGAATAACACCGGAGTAGCTCCATCATGAATTTTCTAGCCAAGCCACTGAAGCCTCTCGCCGCATTGGCTGCCACCGCCGCACTGTTGCTGGCGCAGTCTGCCACTGCTGTTGATGACACCGTGGCGAAGCAGATTAAAGCCAAGTTGACGGCGGGTAATCCGGGAGCCAATTTTGGCGAGGTGCGCGAGAGTGCAATGCCGGGGCTCTACGAGGTTGAGGTCAACGGTGGCAATGTCTTGTTTGTATCCAAGGATGGCGGTCACTTTATTGCCGGCGACCTTTTTGAGGTGACTCCTCAGCGTGTGGTTAACCTGTCCGAGCAGCGTCGCGGTAAGAATCGCGCCAAGGTGATGGGCGAGCAGGACCTGAGCGAAATGATCGTGTTTTCGCCCAAAGGTAAGACCAAGGCCCACGTGTATGTGTTTACGGACGTAGATTGTGGTTACTGCCGCAAGCTGCACGACGACGTGCCCGAGCTGAATCGCCGCGGTATCGAGGTGCGCTACCTGGCGTTCCCGCGCGCGGGGCTCAACTCCGTAGGCTATCGCAAAGTGGCCACGGCCTGGTGTGCGGATGACCCCAACAAGACACTTACCGATCTGAAAAACCGCAAGAACGTGCCGCTCAAGGTGTGTAATGACAACCCGGTGGCCGCTCAATACAAGCTGGGCAACGAAGCCATCGATGTGCGCGGAACCCCGACCATCGTGATGGAAGACGGCACCGTGGTACCGGGTTATGTGCCCCCGGAAACCCTGGCCAAAGCGTTGGGTATCTGATTCGCGAGGATCGCTTTCCGATGGAAGTCTTTGGGGTATTTGCCTCAGAGCGCGAGAAGGGCCGGCTTTTGCTGGCCCTTTTTAGTTTCTGGCTTTTCTGTCTGTCGAGGTGTGGTGGGCTAATGTCTAAGCGGCTTGCTGCTTTAGTGATCGCCTGGCGCAATTTAATTGACATTTTCCCCCATATCTCAGTAAGGTTGTCGGCCTTTTTTCGATTTTTACGCCAGTTATTGCGCTGTGTACCAGCTAGTTAGTAGTTAGTAGTAGTCATGCGCGGAGGGAAGTTGTGAGCGCATTCGCCGACGAAGCCACCAAGGTCTCAGAAAACTCTACATTTGCGGGTCGTGAATCCGCCTCAGATGCCCCTGCGCCTGCCGCAGTGAAAATTGGTATCTGCGGTCTCGGCACCGTAGGTGGCGGGACAGTCAATGTTATGACGCGCAACAGCGCGGAAATTGCTGCACGTTGTGGCCGTTCGGTCGAGATCGTGCAGGTTGGTGCACGCCGGGACAACCCGGATTGCGATACCAGCAATATCAATGTCTCCCGCGAAATTTTTGATGTCGCCAACAATCCGGACGTGGATGTCCTGGTGGAGCTGATCGGTGGTACTACCGTGGCTCGCGAGCTGGTATTGACCGCGATTGCCAACGGCAAGCACGTGGTGACCGCAAACAAGGCGCTGATTGCCGAGCACGGCAATGAGTTATTTGCTGCGGCCGCCGCCAAGGGCGTGACCATCGCCTACGAAGCCGCAGTGGCAGGCGGTATCCCCATTATCAAATCCCTGCGGGAAGGTTTGGCCGGCAACCGTATCGAGTGGTTGGCGGGCATTATCAATGGCACCGGTAACTACATCCTGACTGAGATGCGCGAGAAAGGTCGCAGCTTTGAAGAGGCTTTGTCCCAGGCGCAGGCGCTGGGTTATGCCGAGGCCGACCCCACCTTCGATGTGGAAGGCATCGACGCGGCGCACAAGCTGGTGATCATGGCGTCTCTCGCCTTTGGCATGCCGTTGGCGTTCGACAAGGTGTTCACCGAGGGAATCAGTGGCGTCGCCAAAGAAGATATTCAGTACGCAGACGAGCTGGGTTACCGCATCAAGCATCTCGGTATTGCCCGTCGCACCGGTGAAGGTGTGGAGCTGCGTGTGCATCCAACCCTCATTCCCGAGCGCCGCCTGATTGCTAATGTAAACGGGGTAATGAATGCGGTGCTGGTCAACGGCGACGCTGTTGGTCCGACGTTGTATTACGGCGCCGGTGCCGGTGCCGAGGCGACGGCCTCCGCAGTGATTGCCGATATCGTGGATGTCGCGCGTACCCTGAATGTGCGCCCCGACCAGCGTGTACCGCTCGCCGGCGTGACCCAGGAAAGCCAGGGCGACCTGGATGAAGTCCTGTCGATGGACGATGCGGAAACCAGTTACTACATGCGCATATCCGCATTCGATAAGCCGGGTGTGATGTCCAAGGTGGCAACCATCTGTAGCGAGCAGGGCATCAGTATTGAAGCGCTGATCCAGCACGAGCCTGCGGAGGGCGAAGAGCTGGTGCCGGTGGTGTTACTGACCAGTCGCGCACGCGAGGCCCAGCTGCAGGAAGCGGTTAGCCAGATTGAGGCGCTGGATACGATTCAGGGGCCTGTGGTGCGGATTCGCGTAGAACCGCTGGGCTAATACCTGCCGCGACAACTCAAACGCCGGCGAGGGGATTTCCCGTTCGCCGGCGCTCTATTCATTAAGCTATTGCGCCAAATCGAATTACCGTGAAATTTATCAGTACCCGCGGCCACGCGCCGTCCTTGAGTTTTGCCGACACCGTTCTGACCGGACTTGCCAGTGACGGCGGTCTGTATGTGCCGGAAAAATTGCCCACCTTCACCCGCGATGAAATCGCGGAAATGGCCGGCCTCAGCTATGAGGAGCTGGCCTTCCGCATTATGTGGCCGTTTGTGTCCGAGGATCTGAGTGAAGAGGAAATGCGTGGCGTGATCGAGCGCGCCTACAGCAGCTTCCGTCATTCCGCCATTGCGCCGCTGGTGCAGACCGGCCACAACGAATGGGTGATGGAGTTGTTTCAGGGGCCGACTCTGGCGTTCAAGGATTTTGCTCTGCAGTTCCTCGGCCAGCTGTTTGATTTGCTGTTGAAGAAACGCGGTGAAAAGGTTGTGGTGCTCGGCGCGACTTCCGGTGATACCGGTTCTGCGGCCATTGAGGGCTGCCGTCACTGCGAAAACATCGATATTTTCATCATGCACCCGCACAACCGTGTGTCTGAGGTACAGCGCAAGCAGATGACCTCGGTGCTGTCGGACAATGTGTTCAATATTGCCCTGGAGGGTAATTTTGACGATTGCCAGAACATGGTGAAGGCGAGCTTCGCGGACCAGTCGTTCCTGCCGGACGGTCGCCGTCTGGTAGCCGTGAATTCGATTAACTGGGCGCGGATCATGGCCCAGATCGTCTACTACTTCCACGCGGCGCTGAGCCTTGGTGGGCCGCACCGTGCGGTCAACTTCTCTGTGCCCACCGGTAACTTTGGCGATATTTTTGCCGGTTACCTGGCACGGGGCATGGGGCTGCCGATCAACCAGCTGGTGATCGCCACCAACGCCAACGACATCCTGCACCGCTGCATCAGTGCCAACGATCACTCGCCGCAGCCGCTGGTGCACAGCCTGTCCCCGAGCATGGACATTATGGTTTCCAGCAACTTCGAGCGCCTGTTGTTTGACCTGCATGGCCGCGATGGTGCGGCGGTAGCCCGTTTGCTGGCAGATCGCAGTGCACCGCTCAAGCTGGATGAAAGTGTTCTGGAGAAGGCGCGTACCCTGTTTTCCTCCGAGCGCGTGGGTGACGAGCGTACGGTCGAGGTGATTCGCCAGGTGTTTGAATCCACCGAGTACCTGCTCGATCCGCATACCGCCATTGGCGTGGAAGCGGCGCGCAAGGCGCGCAAATCGCAGGCCGAACCCATGGTTTGCCTGGCCACTGCGCACCCGGCCAAGTTCAGCGAGGCGGTCGACAAGGCGCTGCCGGGTACCAAGGTGCCTTTGCCGCACCATATGGCGGATTTGATGGAGCGGGAAGAGCGGTTACAAATCCTACCAAACGAACTTTCTGCGGTACACGATTTCATCTCTCACGCACTCGGTTAACCGCCGCTTGAGCGGTGCCCGCGTCCGGGTAGAATGGGCGGCTTGCCGGTGTAAATCCGGCCCCCCAGGAACCTGAGCGACCGGATGCGATGAGCGCGATTATTCGACGACGGCCAGTGGATTTCTCCTCTGGCCGTTTTACGTCTTCTACCCCCGAAATTCTCCAGCGCGTGCTGTTGGGCCGCGGTGTCCACAGTGAAGATGCACTGGAGCATCAGCTTGCCCGCCTGCACAGTCCGGCGAATATGCGAGGTATGGAAGCCGCGGTAGCGTTGCTATCCGAGGTCATACGGAACCAGCAGAAGATTCTGATCATTGGTGACTTTGACGCGGACGGTGCCACCAGTAGTACGCTCGCGGTGCTGGCGCTGGGCGCGCTCGGCGCGGGCCCGGTGGATTTCCTGGTGCCCAACCGGTTTGAGTTCGGCTACGGCCTGACCCCGGAAATTGTCGAAGTGGCCCGGGAGTACAACCCGGATCTTCTGATTACCGTGGACAACGGTATCAGTAGTATTGATGGTGTCGAAGCCGCGCGCGCAGCGGGGCTCAAGGTGATCGTCACCGACCACCATCTGCCCGGGCAGGAACTGCCAAGGGCGGACGCCATCGTCAATCCCAACCAGCCCGATTGCGATTTCCCGAGTAAAAACTTGGCCGGTGTCGGGGTCATTTTCTACCTGCTAAGTCGGGTAAAGAGCGCCCTGCAAGCCGCTGGCTGGTTTGAGGAAACCGGCATTGCTGCGCCAAATATGGCGGAGTATCTGGACCTGGTTGCCCTGGGTACGGTGGCGGATTTGGTGCCGCTGGATCACAACAACCGTATTCTCGTGCATCAGGGGATTGCGCGCATTCGCGCGGGCCGTTGTCGCCCCGGTATCCAGGCATTGATGGACGTCGCTGGGCGCAATATTCAGCGACTCTCCACCGGCGATATCGGTTTTATCCTGGGGCCGCGCATTAACGCGGCCGGACGTTTGGACGACATCGGTACCGGCATTCGCTGCCTGCTCACCCAGGACCCGGAGGAAGCCCGGGAGCTGGCGGTGGAGCTGGACGGCCTGAACCGCGATCGCAAAGCGATTGAGGCGGGTATGCAGCGGGAAGCCATGGCGGCCCTCGACCAGCTGCAGTTGGCGGAGGATGGGCTGCCGTGGAGTTTGTGCCTTTACGACAGCGCCTGGCACCAGGGTGTGGTCGGTATTCTCGCCAGCCGCATCAAGGAAAAGTTTCACCGCCCGGTGATTGCCTTTGCAGATGGTGACAACGATCTGGTGAAGGGATCTGCACGCTCCATACCCGGGCTGCATATCCGCGATGCCCTGAGCGATGTGGCCGCAGCGCACCCGGATCTGATCAGCAAGTTTGGTGGCCACGCCATGGCCGCGGGCCTCAGCCTTCCGCTGGAAAACCTTCCGGCATTCAAGGAGGCGTTCGAAGCCGCAGTGCGCAACCGTATCCTGGAGTCGCAGCTGCAGGCGGTGATTGAAACCGACGGTGCACTTCACGAGGCTGAATTCACCATGGAAACCGCGGGGCTCCTGCGCAGCTGCGCACCCTGGGGGCAGGGCTTTCCGGAACCGGAATTTGATGGTGAATTTTTGCTGTTGCAGCAGCGCATTGTGGGAGAGCGCCACCTCAAGATGGTGGTCGCACCGGTAGATGCGCCACAGAAAGCCCTGGATGCCATCGCCTTTAACGTGGATACCGATATGTGGCCCTCCCAGGCTGAACGTGTCCATTTGGCGTTCAAACTCGATATCAACGAATTTCGCGGCCGTCAGTCCTTGCAGCTGATGGTCAGCCATATCCAGCCGGTTTGATTGTTTACTGGTAGACGCGTTTTTTATTTTGGAAGTTGTATGAAACAAAATCAGGCGAGAGCGGAGTTATTGCTGCTGTTGGCGGCGCTCTTCTGGGGCGTTGCCTTTGTTCCCCAGAAAATTGCCATGGCGCATATCGAGCCGTTGGCATTCAACGCATGGCGTTTTCTTTTGGGTGGTTTGTTGCTGATTCCCATCGTCTACTGGTTGGGGGGACGCAGGAATTCGAAACCTGTGGAGGAGGGGGCTCCATCGATAGCCCGCTCGTGGCGTAATTGCTTGCCGGGCGGTGCCGTGCTGGGTTTCTGGCTTTTTCTTGGTGCGGCTTTGCAGCAGGCGAGCCTGATTTATACAACTGCAGGTCGTGCGGGTTTCATCTCCGGTTTTTATCTGCTGCTGGTGCCGATAATCGGGCTGTCCCTTGGACACAAGACCAATCGCTGGACCTGGGGTGGTGTCGCCCTGGCGCTAATCGGTCTCTACTGGCTGGCGGATTTCAGTGAGGAAACCCAGCTGATTGGCGACCTGATGGTATTTGCCAGCGCCTTCGTATTTGCGATTCAGGTCCTGTCTGCGGACTATCTGGTGCATCGCTACGATGCGCTGCGACTGGCAGCGATTCAGTTTTTAGTGTGTGGTGTGCTGTCGGCAATCGCATCACTGCTGATCGAGCAGCCTACCTTGCAGGCTGCCTGGGATGCTGCCTGGCCGATCGCGTACATGATGATCTTCTCCACCGCGATTGCGTTTACTTTCCAGTTGTTGGGACAGCGCAATGCGGCACCATCCCACGCCACCGTCATTATGAGCCTGGAGTCGGTGTTCGCGGTGGCCGCGGGCTGGCTGTTTTTGAATGAAATGCTCAGTGCGAAAGAGCTGGTGGGTTGTGGCCTGATGCTGGCGGGTATGTTTGTCAGTCACTATGGCAATCACAACGGAACGCACCATTAAAACTCCAATAACGCTCCATTGAAGTTTGGTGAGCGTTTTGGAGCGGCTATTCGGTATTTGAGGTCGGCATTGGAGGTTTTGCTGAGTGATTGATTTGTCCGTGTTAGCGGTATTCATCCCCACGTTTTTCTTTGTCTCGCTTACGCCGGGCATGTGCATGACGCTGGCTCTCACTATGGGTATGGCGCTGGGTGTCAGGCGTACTCTGTGGATGATGCTGGGAGAGTTGGCCGGGGTTGCTCTGGTGGCTGTTGCCACCGTCGTGGGGATTGCCGCATTTATGTTGCAATACCCGCAGGCATTCCAGTTATTTAAGTACTGTGGCGCCGCGTACCTCGCCTATCTCGGTGTGCAGATGTGGCGCTCGCAAGGGCAAATGGCGCTGGCGGAATCGTCTGGCCAGATGTCGATGTCCATTCCGGCGCAGTCACTGGTTTCGCAGGGGTTTGTCACCGCGGTTGCCAATCCCAAAGGGTGGGCATTCTTTGTCGCGCTGCTCCCGCCGTTTATCAGCCAGAGCCAGCCTGTGCTGCCGCAGATGGTGGTATTGCTCAGTTTGATCCTGCTGATGGAGTTCGCGTGCATGTTGATCTACGCCAGCGGCGGTTACAGTTTGAGTCGCCTGCTGCAGCGCGCCGAAAGCGTCAAGTTGATGAATCGTATCGCGGGCACCCTGATGATGGGCGTGGGGGTGTGGCTCGCGCTAAGCTGAACGTAAGCCAGTAAGGAAACCCCCAACTCAACCGCATTAGATATGGCGTGAGTGGGTAGAGCAAAGGAGAGCAAACATGTTTCAAACACTGATTCGATTGGTGGTTGTCGCCTCGATTGCCGTGGCGGTGGCGGGTTGTGACACTTCCCGTGATAAAGCTGGGAATGACAAGCCCAATGATGCGGCGCCACCCAAGGAAGAGAAACAGGCGCCTGCGACAGCGGAGCCTCAAGCTGCCGCCGGCGCGCAAACCTCGACCGATGCCAATATGTGGGTGATGCAAGCGCGTGGTAATCGCCAGTGCGAAGGCGGCGGCCGCAGTCTGCAGGCAAGCTCCGCGCAATTGGTGGAAAACGGCATCAAGGTTCAGGAGAGTCGCTGCGCTACCCGCACCGATCGCATGTACCCGAGTGTCTGTGGTGGCGCCACCGGTGATGTGCTGATCCACAAAATTCCCGCAGGGTTTCTCGATGCTGCCCTTGAGCTCGGATTTGACCCGGCCAAGCCAGGCCAGTACCAGCTGGGTGACTGCCCGCAGGAGACACCGGGAGGGGCTGCCTCTCGTTGATGTGGAGGTCCGCATCTCCCCGGGTAGTTCGCGTCTTGACCTTTCCCTAAGGGGAGGGCGCAAGGTGGTGGCCTATTGCGAATAAGAGGGAGGGGAGATGAATATTTCACAGGCTGCCCGGCAAGCGGGACTAACGCCAAAGGCACTGCGTTACTACGAATCTATCGGGCTGCTTGTCCCGGTCCGTGGTGAGAATGGCTATCGAGACTATGCCGCTGCCGACGTGGCCACATTGCAGTTTATTCAGCGCGCTCGCGCCTGTGGGTTTGCCATCGAAGAGGTGCGTGAGCTGCTGAGCCTGTACCGCAACCCCTCTCGTCGCAGCCACGATGCCAAGGCGCTGGTTGCGGAAAAGCTCGCCCAAGTGGAGCGGCAGCTGCAAAGCTTGCGCGTCATGCGCGAGACCCTCGCCGAACTGGCGGACTCCTGCCCCGGCGATGACTCCCCCAATTGCCGTATTCTCGACCAACTTGCCGGCGGAAAGTGAGTGTTTCCGGGGCTGGCGCTCTGCTGCCCCTTATGTCTGCGGCCGTCCTGAGGTAGAATGCGCGCCCGAATTTAACCGACAGAAGCCGACGCATCTATGGAAATCAATCCGCTTCTAAACCAGATGAAAGACCTCGAAGAGCGCACCGACGTTCTTAGGGGGTATCTTTGACTACGCTGGCAAGAAAGAACGCCTGACCGAGGTCGAACTGGAACTGGCCGAGCCTAGTGTCTGGGACGAACCCGACCGCGCCCAGGAACTGGGGCGTGAACGCTCCTCCCTGGAAGCCGTGGTGAAAACCATCGACGACCTCGATAGCGGCATCAGTGACTGCCGCGAACTCCTCGAAATGGCCGTGGAAGAAGACGACGAAGACTCCGTCGAGGAAGTCTCCAGCGAACTTGGCAACCTCCAGCAGCAGTTGGAAACCCTCGAGTTCCGTCGCATGTTCTCCGGCGAGACCGACCCCAACAACGCCTATCTGGATATCCAGGCCGGCTCCGGTGGTACCGAAGCTCAGGACTGGGCCGAGATGCTGCTGCGCATGTATCTGCGCTGGGGCGAAGCTCACGGCTTCAAAACCACCCTGGAAGAAGCCTCCGCTGGCGAAGTTGCGGGCATCAAGAGTGCCACCATCCACTTCCAGGGCGAATACGCGTTCGGCTGGCTGCGCACCGAAACCGGTGTACACCGTCTGGTGCGTAAGTCTCCGTTCGATTCCGGCAACCGCCGTCACACCTCGTTTACCTCTGTTTTCGTCTCTCCGGAGATCGACGACAACATCGAGATCGAAGTGGACAAGTCCCAGGTGCGCGAAGACACCTACCGCGCTTCTGGTGCCGGTGGTCAGCACGTGAACAAAACCGACTCCGCCGTGCGTTTGACCCATATCGAGTCCGGCATTGTCGTGGCCTGTCAGAGTGAGCGTTCCCAGCACCAGAACCGCGATAAAGCGTGGAAGATGCTGCGCGCCAAGCTCTACGAGCAGGAGATGCAGAAGCGCAACGCCGAAAAACAGGCGATGGAAGAGAGCAAATCCGACATCGGCTGGGGCAGCCAGATCCGCTCCTACGTTCTGGACGACCAGCGCATCAAGGATTTGCGCACCAGTGTTCAGACCAGTAACTGCCAGGCAGTGCTGGACGGCGACCTGGACCAGTTTATTGAAGCGAGCTTAAAAGCCGGGCTGTAAACCTAAGCCCAAAGCACTTTTTGCTTTCGAAGTTAAATACTTCAAATCGAAGGCGGAGTGCTGGGGATTCGGTTTCGAAAGCGTCGGCAACAGGGATGTTGCCGACGCAGCGTACAGGGACGTATCCACAGCGGTTTCGAAACCGAATCTCCAGTGCTTTGCCGCCACGGACTTTGATTAGAACTTTTGAGAGCTACGAAGTCCGCAACACACCCAAAAGACATGTGATAGACCATGAGCAACACACCAACTCAGCAAGACGAAAATAAACTGATCGCCGAGCGCCGCGCCAAACTGAGTGCCATGCGTGAGAAGGGCAATGCCTTCCCGAACAGCTTTCGCCGCGAAGACCTCGCCGCCGACCTGCAAAAAGAGTTTGGTGAGAAAACCAAGGAAGAGCTGGAAGCCGAAGGCAATACCGCCTGCGTCGCGGGTCGTATCCTCGCCAAGCGCGGTCCTTTCATGGTTATTCAGGACGTCTCCGATCGCATCCAGCTGTACGCCGACAAAACCGCACAGAAAGATATCAAAGAACGCTGGGGCACCTGGGATATCGGCGACATCGTCGGCGTAAAAGGCACCCTGCACAAATCCGGCAAGGGCGACCTCTACGTAAACTGCGAAGACTACAGCCTGCTGACCAAAGCACTGCGCCCGCTGCCGGAAAAATTCCATGGTATCGCCGACCAGGAAATGCGCTACCGCCAGCGCTATGTCGACCTGATTGCCACCCCGGAATCCCGCGACGTTTTCCGCATTCGCTCCGAGGTCATCAGCTACATTCGCAGCTTCCTGAACAACAACCAGTTTATGGAAGTCGAAACGCCGATGCTGCAAGTGATTCCCGGCGGTGCTACCGCGCGTCCGTTTGTCACCCACCACAACGCGCTGGATATCGACATGTACCTGCGTATTGCGCCGGAACTGTACCTCAAGCGCTTGGTAGTCGGTGGCTTCGAGCGGGTTTACGAGATCAACCGTAACTTCCGTAACGAAGGCCTGTCCACGCGCCACAACCCCGAGTTCACCATGCTCGAGTTCTACCAGGCGTATGCGGACTACAACGACCTGATGGATTTGACTGAGGCCATGATTCGCGGCATCTGCACCGACGTACTTGGCAGCACCACCGTGAACTACCAGGGCAGCAGCTACGATTTCGCCAAGCCGTTCGACCGCATCAGCGTGTTCGACTCCATCCTGAAGTACAACCCGGAGCTGAAAGCGTCCGATATCGACAATATCGACAGCGCGAAAAAGGTTGCAGAAGGTCTGGAGATTCCGCTGAAGGACATCTGGGGCCTCGGCAAGATTCAGATCGAGATCTTCGAGAAAACCGTTGAGCATCGCCTCGACCAGCCGACCTTTATCACCGAGTACCCGACGGAAGTTTCCCCGTTGGCACGTCGCAATGACGAGAACCTCTTCGTTACCGATCGCTTCGAGTTTTTCGTCGGTGGCCGCGAGATCGCCAATGGCTTCTCCGAGCTGAACGACGCGGAAGATCAGGCGGAGCGTTTCAAGGCACAGGTGGCCGAGAAGGAAGCTGGTGATGACGAAGCCATGCATTTCGATGCCGACTACATCCGCGCGTTGGAGTACGGCCTACCGCCGACTGCTGGTGAGGGCATCGGTATCGACCGACTGGTGATGTTGTTGACCGATTCACCGTCCATTCGTGACGTATTGCTGTTCCCGCATATGCGTCCTGAAGGCGCCTGATCGCCTCCAGTGATGGTTTGGTACCGCCGGCAATATTTGCTGGCGGTGCCATTAGCTGGAACTTTCATTTTCTTCTTTTCTTTCGTTTCCTTTCTTTCTCTCTTTTGTCGCCGTGTTTATCTTCCCTCGGCATTTCATTTCTGTCTCTTCTTCTTTGCCAGCGGTTGCGTAACTAAATCTTCACAACTAGACCTAGGGGTATAGTCGGGCAAAGTGTGCCCGATAATCTTTGGGCTCCCAGGGCGACTTTCGTATGGCTGTTTCCGGGAATGGCGCGCGATACGTTGACCAACGGGCGAATGTGTTGAGGGTCTTATGGCCGACGAGCGATTACCTTGGCGGCAGGTTTGCGTGGTATGCCTGCTGTCTTTATCAGTCATCGCATTTTGGGCGACTATTACCGCCGAGCTTGTTAGCAGTGCGCACGCGCAAGAGGCGCGGCTGCAACAGAGGAGTGAAGGTCCACCAGCGACGCCACCGGGGCGCATCGCTTCACCTGTTCGTGGCAATACATATCCCGCGAGCTACTTCCCCAACACCGAGTTATTAAATGCGGATGAAATGCGTATTACCGCGCTGGGTACCGGTATGCCCAACCAAACACGTGCCGCAGTTTCCATCTCTTATCTCGTGGAGCTGGGAAATGGGGACAGCTTCCTGTTTGATATTGGCTCGGGGTCCATGGCCAACCTGTTTTCGTTGCGACCAGATTTTTCCCGGCTAGACAAGGTATTTGCCAGTCATTTGCATATTGACCATGTCGGTGACTTCATGGGCTTGCACATTGGCGGTTGGCTGTCGGGGCGCTATACGCCCATTCATTTCTATGGCCCCAGCGGATCTACGCCAGAGCTTGGTTCAAAAGCGTTTGTAGACGCCATGCAAAAAGGTTATGCATGGGATTTGGCGACACGCACAGGCGCACTTCCCGACAAGGGCGCAAAGATCGTGGTGCATGAGTTTGATTACATGCAGGAAAATGCCGTTGTCTATGAAAAAAACGGTGTGACGGTGCGTTCCTGGCCTGCGATACACAGTCTCGATGGCTCGGTAAGCTACAGCCTTGAGTGGAATGGGTTGAAGTATGTTTTTGGCGGCGATACTTATCCCAACAACTGGTACATCAAGTATGCCAAAGACGCCGATGTCGCATCCCATGAGTGTTTCCTGCCACCGGATGAGCTGGCCAAGTATTTTGGTTGGGATCTAAAGCAGGCTACCTACGTTGCCACGAGAATCCATACATCACCGGATGCGTTTGGCAAAGTCATGTCTGCCATTAAACCCCGTCTTGCGGTGGGGTATCACTCGGTTCAGTCACCAGAGAACAATGCGGCCATTATGGATGGAGTGCGTGCCACCTACAGCGGACCACTGGCCCTGGCGCGCGACTTGATGGTTATCAACGTCACCAAGGATGACATCACCGTGCGCATGGCCACGGTGGATGAATATGTGCTGCCGCCGGCGGTCAGTGAAGCCTACAAAAATGCGCCGCGTACCGAGGAAAAAAGTCCTTCTGAAAAGGTAGAGGCGGGTAAATGGCAGGGCTACACACCGCCGCCGATGCCCAAGTAATGATTTAATGGGCGCCCGTTACAAGCGTGCATCAACAGGGAAATATTTTCATGGACTCGGCAATGGAAATTCGACCGCTTAGATATGGGCCGGTAGTTTCGTTTGTATTTTTGGCCGCCATTTATCTTATACCGATTACGTCGTTGGCGCAGGGCGCGGAAAAAGAGTGGGAGTACTCGCTGACCCCTTATCTTTTTTTGCCGGTTGCAACCGAGGGAACCTCAACGGTGGCCGGTACCGAGGCGGATCTGGATCTGGACCTTTCAGATGTGCTGGATATCCTGGATATCGCGTTTGCCACGCGTTTTGAGGCGCGGCGCGATCGGTTCGGCATTCTCGCGGACCTGTATTACGTGTCCTTGAGTATGGATCAGGGGGCGACGCTCAAACCCGCAGTGAACCCGGAGCTGGACTTAACTGCCACGTTGAATGTCGACGTCGATGTGCGCCAGGGTTGGTTGTCCCTACAGGGCATGTACCGCGCTTTCGAATCATCGGTAGGGGCGAAGTATCCATGGGCGTTGGATTTGTCGGCGGGCGCGCGGTGGAATTACCTGAAGCAGGAAATCGATACAAACCTGGGAATCGATATTTTCCCGGGGCCGGGGATCCAGCAATCTCTGGGCGGTACGGAAACCTGGTGGGAGCCAGTGGTGGGCTTTCGTACTGGTATAGAGGTATCCAGCTGCCTGACACTGGCGCTGCGCGCCGATGTCGGTGGTTTTGGTGCTGGCGGTGATGACCTGCAGTGGGGGGTTCTCGTGGGCGCGGAGCGCGCGTTCAACGACCGTCACGCGCTGCGATTTGGCTATCTGTTCTATGGCATCGATTACGCAACGTCTCGTGCAGATGGCCGCTTTGCCTACGATATTGACCAGCACGGTCCCTATTTGGCCTACAGCTGGCGATGGTAGTAGCGGGCCTCTCTCTTTTTCCCTGTTATGTCGTCAGCGCAGTAACAAACTGGTAGCTGCGGTCCAGTGTCCAGAACAGTGCAATGGCACTGCAGCTGAATGCGATGCCGGTACAGAGGGAGTGCTCCAGGCTTTCCCGCCGATTCCTGATCAGTAACAACAACGGCCAAATCGCCAGAATAATCAGGGCCTGCCCTAACTCCACGCCGATGTTAAACGCCAGCAGGCTTTGCCAGATGTTTGGCGCGTCTACTTTTAGAATCTCGTGTAACACGAAGGAAAAACCCAGGCCATGGAGCAGGCCCAGCCCACAAGTGCCGACGATAATCCAGCGCTCGCTGCGCCGCAGTGAGCCAGGTGCGCTGCTGTTGCGTTTGCGCCGTGTGGATATCGTCATCCATGCCGCATAAATAATGGAAAGCGCAATGCCGGTTTCTACCAGCGGTACAAACCAGGCACCAGAGGGAACCAAGCCAAAGAAGCCCGCGGACAAGGTGACACTGTGACCCACAGTAAATCCCGTCACTCGCCACATTAGCGCAGACAGCGAGGCGGCACCGATAATCAGGCACAGAACGAATAGGACATGGTCGAGACCAGCCAGAATGTGAACCACGCCTTCGTGGATAAAGGTCGCCATGGCACTGGAAGTGGAGTGACTGATTTGAATGGGCTCATTCAGTAAGCCACTGGAACGGAAAACCTGTGTTTTGCCATCCCGGTAATCCAGTATCAGATTCGCTGTTTTTTCTTGATCTGGAAGATTTGGGTTCAGGAAGCTGGCAAGGCGATAATCCTCCCCACGCGCGATACCCGGATAGTGCAAGCGGATATCGATCACCGTATCGCCCACATACTGTTGTGGGTTGCTTGTCTGGGATATGGTTTGCACATACCCCTCGCGGAGCTGTTGCTCGTCAAGTGAAAAGGCAACTTGAGCTTCTTGCAGTGTGGCAAAGTCCGGTTCACTTCCCACTGCATAGAGTCGTACATCGGTTACCAGGCCATTTAGTCTCTGATCGCCACTCTCCAACTGCAACGCAGACTCGGCAATAGCGCCCAGCCCCTGTGGGTCGGCATAGAATTGCTCAAAGTCCACAAAATGTACCAGCCGGCCTTCTTCCAGTGCATTGCGGGAATAGGGGGCTGGCGCGGGCAATACTCTGGAAGCCTCGTTTGTGCCGACTTTATCCGCAAGTAAATAGGGCAGTGGCAGGCGCAGATAGATGGTGGTGCCATCAGCGGTATGCTCCACATGAAAGATACGCACGTTTAAATTCAGCAGGAAATGTGCACTGGCGGGCGTCGACGACGTTATCAGCGCGAAACCCAGTAGCATCAACATCCATTGGCGCAATTGTGCTACCGCGCTACTGCCCGATTTATTGGCGTGGTGTGGCATTGGCAGTGCTCCCTGTTTGCGTAGAACCATTGGCAGGCTGTGTGTCCTGTCGCCAAGTTTTTTGCGGCTCAACCGATTCGCGTATGGTGATGGGGGTGAACGCGGCAATCTTCCATATTCGTTCATGCTCCTCGAGATCCAGCATGGCGCGGATATCCAGCAGCTTGCGATCGCTGTGTCCCCAGAACGGCCCCTCATTTCTCGTTTGCCAGGTACACAATGCGCGGTATGTTTGCCGTGTCCCGGAGGAAGTCTGTTCGAGCGCCTCTATCCGCAGGTTGGAAATCTCGGAGACGTAACCGCGATCTCCGGTGATGGTCAGTGGGCGAAAAATGGGATCAAGCGCGTCCCGGGTTGTCTTTAATGCTTGCTCAGAAACCAGTTGCGACAAGGAGCGTTCGAACTCTGTCGATTCCTGTTCAAGGTAGGCATCCGGTATTTCATTCAGTAGTGAATAAATGATCTTAGAAAATTGCTCGCTATCGGGTGACGCCAGGGCAGGCAAGGGGATAGCGAGCGAGCTCTGCATCGCCAGTGCAACACTGAGAATAATGCCAAGTGCGGGTGTGGCCAGAGCCAGCACATGATCCCGGGTGTTGCGAAAGCGGAATATACAAACGCCGAGTACGGCGAATGCGACTAGGGCACCCAGCCCTTTGCCGGATAACGTGAGCCGTTGTTTATCAAGAGTGACGGGACTAACCGTGGGCTCGTCATAGGATGTCAGGAAGTTCTGCCACGCGAGGGTTGGAATGGAAGGGGTTAGTTGGGTTGGAAAGGGGCCGGCGGGATCCTGTATCAGAGAGGGTACCCGCTCCTCGAACGGGCTGAACAGGTCCCAGTCTACTTCCACATTTTGTGGCAAGCCGTCCACCGGAAAGCGCGCACGGTAGCCCATCAGCAGGGCTCCCAGTGGAATATTTTCATTGTCTTCCAGGGGAAGGAATCCGGTACTGGTGAGCTTCAGGAAAGTGACCTCGGTCGCCTGCGGTTCTATCATTTTCTGATCAACGGCGAGAGGGTTGCGACTCTGCAAGAATGCCAGTGCCTCGGTGCGCAACTGTGACTTGAGCGGATCATCGAGTGTTAACCAGGCGTCGAAGCTGTTACCGGACCAAGTGGCCATGTCGCGAGGGCGAAAAATAATTTCGTGGCGAATTTCTCGCGGTTGAATATAGAGGTAGGAATGGAGGGGGAAACGCAACTGGCGCTGAATCCTGGGGGTGATGATTTGTGTTTGCCATGGATCCTGCCGGTTTATTTGCCACGTCACGGAGCGCGATAAGTAGGCGTAGTTGCTCACCGGCATGGCGCCGTGGCTGGAGATAAAGCCGATGGTAGCTGTGCTAAAGTCTGTGTGATCCAGAGGTGGGACGACCGTAATTTTGTCAGCGCCACCCAGGTGATAGCGGCTGTATACCTGGAGTACTTGTTTGTCCTCCGGCATCGACGGCAATTTTCTTCCGGTGCGGGGATCAATTTTTCCTGCAAATGGAGAATATCTGGGGGATCTGGTTGCCGCGTTTACACGCAGGTCGACGGGGTCGTGCACGCCATTCTCGGTCTCCACCCGAACGTTGATATTTGAGTATTTATCGGCTTCAGCCACCAACCGATTAAGGTTTTCATGCCCCTTCAGCGCAGGCCAAAAATGATGTGCGTCGTCGATGGAGATCTCCAGCGTCAATAATAGATGTTCGCCTTCAAACGCAAACTCGGCAATATTGGGTGCAGTTTCCGCGCCGGTAAGGCTCAGGTAGTCGGCTGAGACTGTTCGGGTAACGACTAACAAAAATATAAGTACAAGAACGGATATACAGAATCGTTGTTTTATATTTGGTTTAACCCGCATTGCAGAGATGGAGTGATTATCAAGGAGGTTCCCTTCGCCTTTAGTTACTCTGTTATTCCAATTCATGACCGGCTTACCGTCAGTTGGCTGGGTTTGAATGGTTGAAAGGCAGAAAATCAAGCAACCCTTTCATTGACCGAATGTTAGATCTGCCTCTTTTCGGTGTTGTTTGCGTTAAAGTTATTCCGCCTATGCCCCTCAAGAGTCACCTGCCATAGGGTAATCGCCCTTAGCGCAGGTTCAGGGGGATTTTCATTTTTTGCATATGCTGAAATGAGCGCTTGTGTGCCTGCGACCAAAATTATTTGCCGTCAGCGCCAGAATCGCGGTTTAGGACGTTGTTGTTATCAATCAATCGCGGAACAGGCGGCTTGGTGTCGTTTGCCGTTAACCGCGGATACCCAGCGGTCCGGCAGGCAGATAGATGGTTTCTGTGGAGGAGCTTCCCTGTCGCTGAATTTCCACTTCAACGGAAGAGCCGGGCTTTGCCTGATAAACCTGGGTGCGCAGGTCCCCCATATGGAATACGCGCTGATTGTTGTAGCGAATGATTTTGTCGCCGGCTCTTAGCCCGGCATCATAGGCCGGTGCAGACTCTATGATGCTGCCGATTTCCATCTCGGTGCGCCCGCCAAATGCATTGAGGTATTGTTCGAACTCCGCCGGATTCAGCTCCTGCTCAAATACACGTCGAGGATTGCTGTAGGTCTGGATTTTTTGCTGCAATGCCAGCGCGCGTTCCGAGCGTTTGTCTTTCATATGGTGATATTCGTAACTGTACTGCATCTGTTCGTACTGCAGGCGCTCCTGCCTATCAATGATTAATACGGCACGTTCAGGGGTGAAACCGGCATCGATCAGACGCTTTACTTGATTGTCCCGCTGGCGACTGAAGCGATTTTCAGTCCTCTGCCGGTTTCCATTCACTTGTGGGATTTCCGCCGGCGATTGCGCCATGGACATACTGGAGCGGCGTCTTTGCGGCGCTTCGGATTCTGGCGCTACCTTCGCGCTCAGTTCGCTCACCAGTTCCAGTAGTTGTCCCTGGATTTTCAAGGTCTGGTCGAGGGTCTTCTCTACCGAAGCAAGGCGCGCCTCAAGGCTGGATTTGCCTGGCTCCGGAGAAGTAAATAGTGAGGGCGACGTCACCGACCCTTTCGCTTGTACGCCAGGTTCACCAAGGAAAGCCATTGCAGTGCCGATCACTACCAGCAATCCAATACCTATGGGGATTCGGTATTTAAGAATCTGGGGAGGAATATTGGGCAGGGCGCGCAGCATTGGACCACCTATAAGCTTTTATCGCGGTCGGAAAAGGGAAAGCTGCGGTAAATTATAGAACGACTAGATGATTGGGCAGTTCGTTCTTGATGACGGTGGCGGGTGCAGCTTCTTCGAGCAGCTCGCCACACTTCTCAACACAGTGCACAAAGGCCTCACCGGTTTTTCCCTTCCGCACTTCGCGAATAAAATTCTCGACAATATCCTGCCAGGCTTCATTGGTGATTTGCTCTGCGAGACCGCGGTCGGCGAGTATTTCGACATAATGTTCGGCCTGAGAGACAAAGATCAATAAGCCGAGGCGGTCCTTGGTACTGTGCAGTTCGTGTTCAAGGAATTGTCTGCGTGCGAGATTGGCGGCGCGCCAGTATTTGATTTTTTTCGGAACCAGCCACATGGTCAGCGGCCGCCAGCGAAACAGCACGGCGAGTACAATAAACAGAATCCACTGCAGGGTGAATGCCTGCTGGTATTCGATCCACCAGGGTAAAAATTGCATCAGCGGCGCCATCAATAGCGCGATGAAAGCGGCCCAAAGGGTAGATATATACAGGTAGTTGTCGGATTGGCCGGCCAATACCGTTACCACTTCGGCATCGGTTTTCGATTCCACCTCTTTGATGGTTTCGGAGAGAGTGCGTTTTTCGTTTGCGTTTAGCATCATTATTTTCAACCGCAAGGGCCTTGATATCAGCTACCAGGGTTTCGAGCCATCAGAGTTACCAGCCACCAGAGGCGCCACCGCCACCAAAGCCACCGCCTCCGCCACCAAATCCACCGCCAAAGCCGCCGCCACCATAACCGCCGCCAAAGCCTCCGCCGCCGTAATAGCCACCGTAGCGGCCGCGGCGATAACCAGTGCTGCCGGCAGGCGCTCCCAGAACCGAGGCGCCAAAAATCTGCAGCATCACGAACAGCAGGAAGATACCCACCAGCAATGCCAGTTGGCGGTTATCGTCACTATCGGTGGTTTCCGGCACATACTCGTTTTGGGTGGCGGCAATAATCGACTCGACGCCGGCGGTAACGCCGCCATCAAAGTTGCCGATGCGAAACTCTGGCAATATTTTGGTGTGAATGATGTTGGAGGAAATCGCATCGGTTAACGCACCCTCCAGACCATACCCGACCTCAATGCGAACCTGGCGATCCTGCGGGGCAACAATCAGTAGTACGCCGTTATCTTTGCCTTTCTGCCCGATCTTCCAGTGGCGACCAAGCTGGTAGCCATACTCCTCGATGGTCTGTCCCTGCAGGTCGGGCAGGGTAACCACCACAATTTGGTTGCTACTGATCTTTTCCTGTTGCTGGAGGAGCTCCGATAGTTGGTAGCGCGTGCTTTGGCTGAGCAGGTTGGCATTATCAACGACACGGCCGGACAGCGTCGGAAACTGGATGTCCGCCAATGCCGCCGTTGCCCACAAGGCACCGGGCAACAGTATTAGAAACAGGGCGATCCGCCGGATCGTCATTGTGCTTGATTCCGCCACGAGGTTAGTCGAAGTGCGTTATTGGAAGTCGACTTCCGGAGCCTTTTCAGCGTCTTCAGAGGTGGCGTGGAAGGTGTCGCGCAGCGGCATATCGCTATAAAGCACGGTGTGCCAGATTCTGCCGGGGAAGGTGCGAATCTCACGGTTGTAGCGTTCTACCGCAGCGATATAATCGCGGCGGGCGACACTGATGCGATTTTCGGTGCCTTCCAGCTGGGATTGCAGTGCCAGGAAATTCTGGTTGGCCTTGAGATCCGGGTAGCGTTCAACGACTACCATCAGGCGGGATAGGGCGCTGCTCAGTTGAGACTGGGCGGCTTCGAATTGCTGGAGTTTCGCCGGGTCGTTGATAATGTCAGAGTTAACCTGCATGGAATTGACCTTGGCCCGCGCCTCGGTGACGGCTTCCAGCGTCTCTTTTTCATGCGCCGCATAGGCCTGGACGGTTTTGACCAGGTTGGGAATCAGGTCGGCGCGGCGCTGGTACTGATTCTGTACCTGTGCCCAGGTGGCTTTCACATTTTCATCAAAGCTGGGAATGTTGTTGATACCGCAACCACTGAGCCCAAAGGCGATGACTGCGATCAGGGCAAGATGCCATCCGCGTCCCTTGCTGAGCTGGTGGTGTCCCTGGCGTGAAAGTTTGAAAGTAGCGTTCATGCTGTCGGTCCTTTTTCCCTGATCCCTGGTCCCCGACCTCTGGTTCCCAGTCTTATAGGTTACGAACCAGACAATAATAGTCTTCAATCCGGTATTTTCGGGCAAGAGTTTTCCGGTTGGAGCGGTAACAACACCTTAGAGAGCTGTTAGAGAGTAGGCAATGGCACTTAAAGCGACCATTTTCAAAGCGCGACTGCAGGTCGCGGATATGGATCGGGATTACTATGCGGAGCACAGCCTGACGCTGGCGCGACACCCCTCGGAGACCGACGAGCGCATGATGATTCGCTTGCTGGCGTTTGCACTGAATGCCAGCGAAACCCTGGAGTTTACCCGCGGACTTTCCAGTGACGATGAGGCTGATGTCTGGCAGCACAATCTGAGCGGGGAAATTGAAACCTGGATCGAAGTGGGCGTACCAGCGGAAGAACGGGTGCGCAAGGCATGTGGACGCGCAGATCAGGTCATGGTCTACGCCTATGGCCAGCGTACCGCACCGGTCTGGTGGCAGAAGATGGAGGCGGCCACTGCACGGTTTGATAACCTGCAGGTGTTTTTCCTGCCTCCAGAGCAGTGTGCGGTGCTCGCCGGTCTGGCGGAGCGTTCTATGGAGTTGACCGCGACAATTCAGGATGGGCAGCTGTGGCTGGCCAGTGCCACACAGACTGTGGAGGTTCAGCCGCAGCGCTGGAAATAGAATTTTTAATCCCGCCGATTGGGCGGGGCATTTGAGCGGGCCACGTGAACTGGCCATGTTAATGGAGAATAAAATGCCGTCTTTCGATATTGTTTCAGAAGTCGATAAACACCAACTGACCAATGCTGTGGATCAGGTAAATCGCACCATTACCAATCGTTTCGACTTCAAGGGTGTGGATGCGCAGGTGGAGATGAAGGAGTTTGCCCTGACTTTGCATGCGGAATCCGATATGCAGGTGAACCAGATGGTGGATATGTTGCGGGCTGCACTGATCAAGTGCGATATCGACCCGCTGGCGATGGATGTAGGTGAAGAGGAACAATCCGGCAAGCTGGTCAAGATTGGCGTTACATTAAAAAATGGTCTCGACAAAGATCTGTCAAAAAAGATTGTTAAGATCATCAAAGACGAAAAACTGAAAGTGCAGGCCGCGATTCAGGGTGATTCGGTACGTGTCACCGGCAAGAAGCGCGATGATCTGCAGCAGGTGATCGCCATGTTGCGGGGGAAGGAGCTGGAGCAGCCGCTGCAGTTCAATAACTTCCGGGATTAACGCGATTCCTGACGAATCTACCGAGGAAGGACCTTTGAAGATTTTTAACTGCATGCGCCAAAGCGTTACCGGGCTGGGCATTGGTATTTTCCTGAGCTTGGCTGGGAGCGGCGCTTACGCCAATGGCGCACCGGTACAGCCGGCGAAGCTGCTGGGCGCTTGGTGGGTTGACGGCAGTGAAGATCTGGATATCTCGGGCCTCAGTTTTTGCGACGGCGAGTTGCTCGCGGTTGCGGACAAATCCTCGGAAAGAATCTACCGCTTGCCAGTCCAGGCGGGTGCCGAGCGCGTTACCCTGGAGCCGAAAGCGCGGTTTGCCCGTCCGGGTTTACCGGACGATCAGCCCGTTCCGCTGAAAGTGCGCGCGCTGCACTACGTCAGCACTCCACTCAGTATGGATTTTGAGGGCATCACCTGTGATGCCTCCGGTGTATACCTGCTCAGTGAGCGACACAATCGTATCGCGCAGCTCGATTCTGCGGCAAAGCGTGCGCAATGGCTGACTCCGCGCTGGTCTGAGTCTGCACGTGCGCGCGGTTACCTGCAGATTTTTAACGCCGAGAGTGAAGGGCTTGTTAAGGCAGAGGGCGATTTTTGGGTCGCCCTTGAGCGTGAACCTCGTGGCCTGCTGCGACTGAAGCGCGACGAGGAAGTGGGGCAGGACTTCCGTTCGCTTCCCGAAGTGGCGGGTCTCGATTTCCGCGGTCGGGCCGAAGACGTTACCGCACTGGCTTACTACGATGGCAGCCTGTTCACGTTGGAGCGTAACGCCTTTGCCGTGTGTCGGCGGGAGCTCACCAGCTTGCGTGCCGAATGGTGCGTGCACTACCGGGATATTGAGGAGGCGCCAAAGTACGTGTATCAGGATACCCGCTTCGGTAAAGGAGAGGGGCTGGCGATCAATCAGCAGGGTATCTTTGTGGTGCTGGATAACAATGGGGTAGCGCGTGTTGCGGACGCTGAAGACCGCCGCGGCCTGATGTTACATCTGGCCATGCCCGAGTTTGCCAGCGATTCTCCACGCAATGGCACGCGGTAAGCGCGAATGCCTTAACGCCCAAGTATCTCAACGCCCAATTACCTAAGTTCCCATTGGCCACTTCCAAGCTAGATCAATTACTCAGCGATGTGCGGGCTTGCCGGCTGTGTGAGGAGCACTTGCCACGTGGGCCGCGGCCGGTTCTGAGCGCGGCAAGGTCGGCTCAACTGCTGATTGTCGGGCAAGCGCCCGGTACCCGCGTGCACGAGACCGGTATACCCTGGAATGATCCCTCCGGGGATCGCCTGCGAGACTGGCTGCAGCTGGACCGGGAGAGCTTTTACGACCCATCGCGCATCGCCATTGTGCCCATGGGATTTTGCTACCCGGGGCGCGGAAAGGGCGGCGATCTTCCTCCCCGGCCGGAGTGTGCTGCGACCTGGCACAGTCGCCTGCTGGCATTGATGCCGAATATCCAACTGACGTTGCTGATCGGGCAGTACGCCCAGCGCTTCTATCTGCCCCACTGGTATGGCAGCATTACCGAAAATGTGCGGCATTACGCCGATGCACTGCCCCATGGTTTTTTTCCGCTTCCCCATCCCAGCCCGAGGAATACCCTGTGGTTGCAACGTCGCCCCTGGTTCGATCAGGAGGTAGTACCGGCGTTACGCGCGCGGGTTCATCAGGTTTTAAAGGTCGATAATGCTGGTTCCTGAAAGTATCAAAATTCACCCATCCTGGTTCGCCGTATTGGAATCCCAATTTGGCCAGCCGTATATGATCGAGCTGCGGAAATTTTTGCAGCAGGAAAAGCAGGCCGGTAAATCGATCTTTCCGCCGAGCGCACAGGTTTTCAATGCCTTCAATTCCACGCCTTTCGACCAGGTGAAAGTCGTGATACTCGGGCAGGATCCCTATCACGGCGCGGGCCAGGCGCATGGCCTGTGTTTTTCGGTTATGCCGGGTGTGCGGGTCCCGCCATCGCTGAAAAATATTTACAAAGAAATGGAGTCGGATCTCGGTATTGCACCACCTGACCATGGTTGCCTGCAGCCGTGGGCGGAGCAGGGCGTTTTGTTGCTAAATGCCACGCTGACCGTGGAGGAGAGCAAAGCGGGGGCACACCAGGGGCGCGGTTGGGAACAGTTTACCGACGCGGCAGTACACGCGCTTGCCGAGCAGCGCGATGGTTTGGTATTTATTTTGTGGGGTAGCTACGCGCAGAAAAAAGGTGGGTTTATCGATGACCGCCGCCACTTGGTGCTGCGCGGCCCACACCCATCGCCACTGTCAGCACACCGGGGCTTTTTTGGTACACGCCCATTTTCTCAGGCCAACGCCTATTTGCAGCAGCAGGGAGACGTGCCCATCGATTGGTCCTTGCCACCGGCAGAAGCGCTGCAGCGGGTCGCGGTAGAAATTTGAGCATTACACTCGATGAGCGGTAGGCTACCGCTCATCGACTAGGCATTTGAGACAACCGCTTGAAATAGTTGCTTGAAACAGCCGCTTGCTCCGGCTCACGCCAAGGGGTCGGCATCCGCATCGTACGGCAGCTCAAGCAGCTCCAGTACTCGTCCATCTTTCAACTGCAGGCTTTCCCCATCGGCCACTTTGCTCTTGGTCAGCACCGCCAGTAGAGCCGTATCGTCTCCCTGAGAGCTGGCCTGCACAATATTGCCGATGCTGGATCCGCCCGCCGCAGTAAAGATTTCTTCGCCGGGTGCCGGCAGCTCGCCACTGTCAATTTGCGCGCGGTACATGCGTCGCTTGGTTGCCCCCAGATACTGCATACGCGCGACCACTTCCTGCCCGGTGTAGCAGCCCTTCTTGAAGCTGACTGCGTCCAGCAGATGCAGGTTCAGCATCTGCGGGATAAATACTTCGCTGGTGCTGTGATAGACCAGTGGCACGCCGCTGTCGATCAGTTGCAGTAGCCATTGCTGGTAGCTTCCCGGTTCGGCGCCATTGCTGGCAAGTTTTTGCCAAATGTCTGCTGCTTGTTCCGCGGGTACCTGCAAAACCACATTGCGCTCACTCAGGCCGGCTGCGAGCGCCGGGTGCCCATTGTGATCAAAGGGACGCAACTGGTGAGGGAGCAGGTCGGAGTCGGGTGTATTCGACAGCGCCAGTAGGCTATTGGCTGCCTGGCAGGCGTCGCGGCCACAGAGGGCCAACCAGCGCTGCTCTTCACTGATATCACTCAGCTCGGTCTTGAAGAAAACCGCATATTTCTTCAGTGCGGCGAGGGCGGTGGCTACCAGATCGCGCGGCATCAGTAATACAAACTCGCTCTGGCTGAGCTTCAGTGCGAAGAAGGCGCTGATCATACGACCCTTGGGGTTGCAGTGGCTGCCCAGTGTCAGCTGCCCGTCGGGCAAGTTGACCAGGTCGCAGGTGAGCTGACCCTGCAGGAATTTCTGGCTGTCGGGGCCATTGATGGCAATGGCGCCCAGAGGGCTCAAGTCGATGAGCCGCAGTGCGCCCTTACTCTCAGGTTTATCGTTGGCGAATTCGGCATATCCGTCCCGCCAGAGGGCGCCCTGGGTGCTGAGAAAATCCTGCCACTGCTGTTGATCCATGCTGAACTCGCTGCCTGAGAAATGTACATATGTGCGCCTTCGCGGCGCAACGTGAGCATCTCATAATTGGGGGTTTTGCGGTTGGATTTCAACTACCGCTATACTGCGCGCACTTTGAATTGTGGCTTGAGAACGAAGTATGGATCGCAACCGCCTGTTTTGGGCCAGCCGTCGCGGCATGTTAGAGCTGGATTTGGTGTTGCTGCCGTTTCTGGAGAATGTGTATGACACCCTCTCTGAGGACGATAAGCAGCGATATATCAAATTGCTGGATGAACAGGATCAGGACTTGTTTGCCTGGTTCCTGCGTCGAGAAGATCCGCAAGACCCCGAGCTGAAGAAGATTGTCCAGATCATCCGCGACAATACCGGTCTCCAGGAGTAACTCCAGGAATAATCCGGGGGATACGCGCGCTGCCTGCTCCGGGAAATCTCCCGCAAGCACCCACGCCCGCGGTGGTAGGGGTGACGCGCGCGCGGCGCGCCTCACCTGTGACCTTGTACCGTCACGTCTACTCCGCCTGTGCCTTCTGCTGATTCTTGCCCAGAGTACTCTCCTGTTATTTGTTTCTCGCCTTCCCTGGTTAGTGGTTTATGCGCTCATACCTGTGGCCTTGCTTTACGGCGTATTTGAATGGCGTCGACTTGGCGCTTCGGTTGGTCGGCTATCTACCGCCGAGCGGCGCTGGTATTGGCAGGTGAAGGGCGGAGCGCGACGGGAGTTTCGCTTTGTCGGCGAGCTGACCTTGTGGCGCTGGTTGATCGTAATTAACGGCAAAGATGTTGAGGGGCGCCGTTTGCGCCTGGTGCTGGCGCGAGATGCCGCCACTGCAGATGAGTGGCGGCGGCTATTAGTCGCCTTGCGTTACTCGCGTTGATGTCGCTCTTGTGCCATTTCGCGCGAGTTTATTAGCGGAAATCACGGGCCAATAAAGTGCCGCTGGTCGGCAAAGTTCTCCGGTACCAGAATGGTATCCATAGCCAGTTCCCGCAGTCCCGGATAGTCCAGCGAGTAGTGCAGTCCACGGCTTTCCCGGCGATCCAGCGCAGAGCGGATAATCAGCTCAGATACTACTGCCAGGTTGCGCAGTTCAATCAGGTCGCTGGTAATTCGGTAATTCGCATAGAACTCCCTGATTTCCTGCTGCAACAGTTTTACCCGGTGCTCCGCCCGCAGCAGGCGCTTGCGGGTCCGCACGATACCGACAAAGTCCCACATAAAGCGGCGCAACTCATCCCAGTTGTGCGAGATCACCACGTCCTCATCGGAGTCGGTTACCCGCGAAGCATCCCAGGCCAGTGCCTCGCGCGGTGGGGCGACCTCGTCGATGGAGCTGTCGATATGCATGGCCGCTGAGCGCGCGTAAACCACACACTCGAGCAGTGAGTTGCTGGCCAGGCGGTTGGCGCCGTGCAGGCCGGTAAAAGTGGTCTCGCCAATCGCGTAAAGCTGATCCAGATCCGTACGGCCGTGCTCGTCGACCATCACACCGCCGCAGGTATAGTGCGCCGCGGGAACCACCGGAATGGCCTCGCGGGTTATATCGATACCGTATTCGAGGCAGCTCTTGTATACGGTGGGAAAGTGCTCGCGCACAAAGTCCGGGTCCTTGTGCGAAATGTCCAGATACAGGCAATCGGCACCCAGCCGTTTCATCTCGTGGTCGATGGCGCGGGCCACGATATCCCGTGGGGCCAGTTCGCCGCGCTTGTCGAAGCGATCCATAAAGCGCTCGCCACTGGGCAGCTTTAAGTGTGCGCCCTCACCGCGCAGGGCCTCGGTGATGAGCATGGACTTGGCTTTGGGGTGGTACAGGCAAGTGGGGTGGAACTGGTTGAATTCCATGTTCGCAACCCGGCATCCGGCACGCCAGGCCATGGCGATACCATCGCCGCTGGCGCCATCGGGATTGCTGGTATAAAGGTAGGCTTTGGACGCACCGCCAGTGGCGAGCACCACCGCGCGCCCCTGGAACACCTCAACCTCTTCCGTTTCTTTGTTGTGTACATAACATCCGCCGCAGCGGAAGCGACCGGTCTTGGGGTCCGGCTGGCGGATCAGGTCAAGGGCAATATGGTGTTCAAAGCAGTCAATGTTCGGCGTGTTGCGCACGCGCTCAAGCAGGGTGCTGTGTACCGCCTGTCCGGTGGCGTCGGCGCTGTGAATAATACGCCGGTGGCTGTGGCCACCCTCTTTGGTCAGGTGGTATTCACCATCTTCTTCGCGGGTGAAATCTACGCCCTGATTAATGAGCCAGTGAACGGCGTCGCGGCTGTTTTCCACGGTGAAGCGAACCGCGTCGGGGTGGCAGAGTCCTGCTCCTGCATCTAATGTATCCGCTATATGCGCGTCTACAGAGTCGGCCTCGTCCAGTACGCCTGCGATGCCGCCCTGGGCGAACCAGGTGGAGCCATCTTGCAGGCGCTGTTTGGAAAGCAGCGCCACGCGGTGGCGTGCAGCGAGGTGAAGCGCCAGGGTTAAGCCGGCGGCACCACTGCCTACAACTAGCACGTCGTAATTGTTCTCGCTGTAGCTGTTCTCGTTAGGATTCACGGGTCCGTTTGCCTTCTCTCTTGTGGAGTTTTATTCGTCTCAGGGGGCGCGTAGTATACGCCATCTTGAAAAATTACCGATTTGTCAGGAACTTATGACCAAAATTTGGTGTCTTGGACTCAATAGAAAAAGCATGGCTGAGGCGCTGCAAAGTGTCTGGGCCGCGGTTTGGAGTAGGGGATGACAGGGCAACAGGCGTCACCAAGTGATCGCCAGCTGGTAGAACGGGTACAGAAAGGCGACAAGCGAGCCTTCGACCTGTTGGTGTTGAAGTACCAACACAAAATCATGGCGGTGGTTAGCCGCTATATCAACGATCACGCCGAAGTGCATGACGTGGTGCAGGAAGCTTTTATCAAGGCTTACCGGGCCCTGGGCAATTTCCGTGGGGAGAGTGCCTTTTATACCTGGATGTACCGCATCGCGATTAATACCGCCAAAAACCACCTCGTTTCTCGCAGTCGCCGTCCCCCTTCATCGGATGTGGATCTGGAGGACGCCGAATTCTATTCCGGCGCCGATTTGCTGCGGGATAACGAAACGCCAGAGAACCAGCTGTTCCGTGATCAACTGGAAGCGGCGGTGCACCAGGCGATCCGCGAGCTACCGGAAGATCTGCGCTCGGCTGTTACCCTGCGCGAGATGGAGGGGTTGAGCTACGAGGAAATCGCCGAAGTCATGGGGTGCCCGGTGGGCACCGTGCGCTCGCGCATTTTCCGCGCGCGTGAGGCCATTGATCGCGCAGTTCAAGCGACCATGGCTGGTGAGCCGGAGTCCGTTGACGGGCGCAGCTAGCTTGGCTGAATTGGGCGAGTGGTTATTTTTTAATCTATTTTGTTTTATCGGGATAGCTTGTCGAGAGGTTTCTGGCCTAAATCCAGAGCCTGACCGGGACGACAGGTAAAAATATCGACGAATTCACACAAAATTTGTCTGCTAGGTAAAACTTTTTTGCGAAGCCCGGGTCTGACGTATTAACAAACAGGGTGTGAACTAGCGCCCAAAGAATTGCACTGAGAAGAGGGTTTACCCGTATGTCCCACGGGAGTCATCAACAGCGCCTGAATGAATCGCTATCCGCATTAATGGATGGCGAGGCCAACGAGCTGGAAATTCAGCGCTTGCTCAAAGAGTCTGACGCCAATGGTGCTTCAGACGGTGAGTTGGGTCACCGCTGGTCTCGCTACCAGTTGGCCGCCAGCGTGATGCGTGGTGAAAAGGTGGCGCCGGTGGATATGGGGCTCGCCGCGAGTATTTCCGCAGCGATTGCCGACGAACCGTCGCTGGAATCTGCACAGCAGGCTTCGGCGAACGATGCAGGTAATGGCGTGGCGAGTAGCCGGTGGTGGCGTCCACTCTCCCGCGGCGCCGTGGCTGCAACCGTCGCATTTGCCGCCATTTTGGGTGTGCAACAGATGCAGGCCCCGCAAGTGCAGGGTGACCTGGTTGCGGAAGTCGAGGCTCCCCAGCCCCAGCCAGTGACTACCAGTCCGCAACCCAGTAGATTTTTGACCCCAACATTGAATACGCGGGCGGTAAGTACCGCGCCACAGCTGGTACCCGAGCAGCGGGTTGGCCCGGCCCCTCAGGTGCAGGTTGTGCCCACGCCAGAGCTGATGCGACATTTGAATCGAGTAATGGTTGAGCACTCAGAGCAGGCTGCTCGTATTGGTAGCCAGGGTATGGTTCCCCATGCTCGGGCAACCTATGGGGAGCGCCCATCGGAGTAATGGCGGCTGCCGGAGGAGCCTCCGGTTGTCTCGTTGTTGAGCGAAACAAAGCATGACCATGGCAAAACTGATTTTTCTTACCCTTCGCAAAGCCAACAGTTCACTGTTGGCTTTTTTACTATTTGCCTCGCCACTGGCCTTCGCCCAGGGCAGCGCGCCTGCGGACAATCAAGAGATCCCGCAAGATGCCCGTGACGCCACGGCGAGTGAAGCAACCCGTGTGTTGCTGGCGCGGCTGGCACAGGCGGTCGCCAACCTGGAGTATCGAGGGTTGGTAACCTTTGAGCATGTGGGCTCCATGGAAACCCTGGAAGTCGTGCACGGTATTCGCGATGGCGAGCAGGTCGAGCGTATTCGCTATCTGACCGGCAGTCCTCGCGAGAAGGTGACCCGTAGCGGAGACGATCAGTGTCGCCCCAGCGGCAGCGTATTTCCCCGTTCCGGCCTGCTGAGTGCTGCCGGGCTGCAAAATGTTCAGTCCAATTATGCGTTTTTAATCCGCGGAGAAGAGCGCGTCGCCGACCGCGAGGCGATTGTGCTTGAGGCTCGCCCCCGGGATCTGCACCGCTTCGGGATGGTGATCAGTGTCGACAAGGAAACCGGCCTGCCACTGAAGTCCATGCTGATTGCCCCGGCGGGACGGGTTCTCGAGCGCTTTCAGTTTGTCGAACTGGATCTGACGCCGGTAACCGATGATGAGTTGAAGCCTCAGACCCCGTCGACAGAGCCAACTACCGGTGCCGAAGCGGCAAAATGCGCGAATGTGGAAAGTCGCTGGCGTCTCGGTTGGGCCCCCAGCGGTTTTAAACCGGTTGCCGTGCAGGCGCTAAGCGATGGGCAAATGCTGGTATTTAGTGACGGCCTGAGTACATTCACCGTGTTTGTGCAGCAGCTGCCGGAAATGAACTACAAGGGGCGCGCCGTGCGCGGCGCCACCGTGGCTTACATGGATCATATCGATGTCAATGGCGCACGTTATACCGTGACAGTGGTGGGCGAAATCCCCGACAATACCGCGCAATTGGTGGCCAAAGCGGTCACCGAGGCAAACTGACGGCGCGGGTTGGGCGGATAGTACGGTAAGGCACGGCATGATCGAAGAGCGCGGAAAAGTGGTCGCCGTTGACGGCGACGCGATTTGGGTAGAAACCGTTCAGCGCAGTGGTTGCCATGGCTGTGCGGCAAAGTCCGGATGCGGCACCGGCTTGCTTGGAGACTTCTGGGCAAGCGCATCCCGTGTGCGTGTACAACTTCCTCCTGCAGAATCTCAGGCGGTCCAGCTGCACGACACCGTGGTGATTGGGATTGGTGAGCGTGTGCTGGCAAGTAGCGCGCTGGTGGTTTATCTGGTGCCGCTGGTACTTTTGGTTGCCGGCGCGTTGGCTGGGCAGGCGTTGGGCTCTGAGCCGCTGGCGATAGCCGGTGCACTGCTCGGTTTGTTTGCCGGCGCCCTGGCGATTCGCACATACAGTTACCTGCGCCGCGGCGATGCGGCGCTGGAGCCCCTGTATCTACGTCGAGAACAGCGCAATCCCTGCGCAATTCCTGTTACCTCGGTCAGCTGAGCGCGCCCGAGGGCTCGCTTAGCACGCGCCGGTCCGTTTCTCACTGTTCTCTGGGTTTTCCTCAATTCTTCGCAGATTTCTCGCTGGTTCAAGCGGGCTTTTCCCTGCTATCTCACGAACTGTTTCTACACTGAAGGTGACCCATTGGCCGGCCCGCTCCGGGCATGACGGATACCAATAAGAGGAGATAGGGATGGCAGGGCAAAGGGAAGCTGACCGGGTTCAAGCCTTCGAAGGCCGCTGCTACGCGGAGAGTTGGCCATTAAAAACCACCTTTGTGATTTCCCGAGGAGCTCGCAGCGAGGCCCGGGTGGTTGTGGTGGAAGTTGAAGCGGAGGGAGTTTCTGGCGTTGGCGAGTGCACACCATATCCCCGCTATGGAGAAAGCTTGGAATCTGTGTTGGCAGAAATCACTTCGGTGTTGCCGGCGTTGCGCCAGGGAATTTCGCGCAGCCAGTTGCAGGAAGTTATGCCTGCGGGGGCGGCGCGCAATGCGGTAGATTGTGCGATGGCCAACTGGGCAGAGAAAAGGCACCGTCAGAATTTTGCCGGGCCTGAGTCTTTGCCTACCGTGCAAACCCTCGTGATTGCCGGCCCGGACGAGATGGCGGAGGCGGCGAGTGCCGCGGAACAGTCCGGTGTCACCGTACTCAAGCTCAAGCTTGACCATAAGCAGGTGCTGGAAAGAGTGGCGGCGGTGCGCGCCGCTGCGCCCGGCTGTGAGCTGGTGATCGATGCCAATGAGGCCTGGTCCGCCGATGGCTTGCCCGCTCTGTGTGATGCGCTTGCGAAGCAGGGAGTGTCCATGCTGGAGCAACCGCTGCCTGCGGGGGATGACCGCGCCCTCGCAAATTTTACCCATCCCATCCCCATCTGTGCCGACGAGAGTTGTCACACCCGGGCAGACTTACCGCGGCTCACGGGGCTGTATGAGATGGTCAATATCAAACTGGATAAAACGGGCGGACTCTGGGAGGCGCTGCTCCTCGCAGATGCTGCGCGCAGCCATGGGTTTGAGGTCATGCTGGGCTGCATGCTGTGTACCTCACGCGCAATTCGCGCAGCCTGGCCGCTGGGGCAGGGGGCGCGGTTTGTGGACCTGGATGGTCCTACCTGGCTGGCAAAGGATGTCGACCCGTTGCAGTTCTTTCACGGAAGGGTGTACTGGACCTGAGGCGCGTGTCGCGCTGCAGGTGAGGTTTCAAGGCTGGTAGCAGAGCAAATCTGTCATCACCTGCAGGTAGTCCTCAGTCGCTGCATCGGTGGAAATGGGCGGGAACTCCAGGGTGATACAGGGATGCTGGTGTTCGGCGCACCAGGTACCGAAGGATCCCGGGGTCTGGTAGCCAAGTTCACACACAAGTGGCAGCTCGATACGTTCCGCTAGCCAGTGCCCGAGGGGGCTCTGCAAGGGGTCTTCGACACAGGCCAGTGGCTCGTGGATAGAAACGATCCAGGCCGGGTCTAATTCCCTGACTAACCGGCAAAGTGCCTGGGTTTCCGGTTCTGATCCAGGCCGCTCACCGGTGGAGAGGAATACATCGCGCTCTTCCGCCGCGTTGTTCCAGCGATATACGGTGCCGTTGGGTTGCCAGTTAATGGTGGCAAAGTTGCGATTCAGGTCGACGCCGTGGGCGTTGCAGCGGGTGCCAAGCTGGCAGCCGTCTGGGTTGACCGCCAGTATGACATGGTGGCGCCGCAGTCCCGCTTCCAGCGCGCGCAGTGCGCAGGAGAGTGTGACCACCGCGGTCACTTCGTCTCCGTGCGTGCCAGCCATCACGATTCCCGAGTGTTCATCGCGCACTTCTGCCGGAAAGTAGTAGAGCGGCGCGCCCAGCACCGATTCCCCATACCGCTGCCGCTCTGAGTGGAATTGGCCACGCTGCGGACGCGGACGCAGTTGCGTCGGGGCAGGATGTTTGTGAACCGGCAGTTTCTGGGTGCTCATGCAATCCTTAACACTGATTTACACTAAAGAATGCGAACTTTTTAACGCAACACCGAACTAAGAGGGTGTTATGGCGGGTTTCATCAGTCGATACCCGCCATTTTGGAAGCCATCTGGATAACACCAAGTGATAACCAAGCGGCTGCCAAATCTAAATGATGTTTTGACATATTAGTAAAAGGGCTTATCAGGGGTGATATATATGGTTGCACGCTGTTCGCAATTCCTTCTCGTGCTTTGCTTGTTATTTTCCACTTCGGCGTTTGCACGCGGACTGCCGGAGCTGACAGATCTGATTGAACAGAACTCCCCGGCGGTGGTGAAAATCAACACCGTGGAGCGCAATCGCGCATCCCGCAACTCGATCCCTCCGCGCTATCAACAAGACATTCCGGATATATTTCGCCATCTGCTGGAACCCCGTCAGCGCCAACAGCGCCCGGTGGCAAGCATGGGGTCCGGATTTATCATTTCTGAAGATGGCTACGTGGTCACCAATAATCACGTGGTAGATGGTGCCGACGAAGTGCGCATTACCCTGACCGACCGCCGTGAATTCGAGGCCAAGGTGGTGGGTACCGACCCGCGCTCAGACCTGGCGCTGCTCAAAGTGGAAGGCGATGACCTGCCCGTGGTGCGCTGGGGTGACTCCGAAGGCATCAAGGTTGGTGAGTGGGTGGTTGCCATCGGCTCCCCGTTTGGCCTGGACTACTCCGCCAGTGCGGGCATCGTGAGTGCCATGGGCCGCAGTATCCCCAATGAAAGTCGCGAAAACTACGTGCCGTTCATCCAGACCGACGTGGCGATTAACCCGGGTAACTCCGGTGGCCCGCTGTTCAACCTGGAGGGTGAAGTGGTTGGTATCAACTCGCAGATCTACACCCGCAGCGGCGGTTCCATTGGCCTGTCTTTCGCGATCCCTGCGAGCCTCGCGCAAGATGTGGTTGCCCAGCTGAAAGAGAAAGGTCGCGTGGATCGCGGTTGGCTGGGTGTGGGTATCCAGGATGTGGATCGCAAACTCGCCAAGGCCATGGGGCTGGGCAAGCCGGCGGGTGCTCTGGTTGGCCAGTTAGAAGCCGGCTCTCCAGCGGAAAAGGCTGGTATCCAGGTGGGCGATATCATCACCCGCTTCGACGGCCAGAAAATCGTATCTCAGGGTGATCTGCCACATGTTGTCGGCCGCACCCGCCCGGGCGCCGAAGTGCCGGTACTTCTGATGCGCGAGGGCAAGGAGCGCAAACTGTCGGTACGCGTTGGCGCGCTGCCCGGTGACGACGAAGGCTTCGCGCAGTCCAGTGTGACCAGCTCAAGCGATGTTGGCGGGGTACTGGGGTTGGTGGTTGAAGACATCCCCGACAACCTTAAACAGCGACTCGGCGTAGAGAATGGCGTGCTGGTGAAGCAGGTTGTGCCGGGCAAGGCCGGTGCCAATGCGGGCCTGCGCAGCGGCGACATCATCGCCCAGCTGGGATTCGAACAGGTGGAATCGCTCAATGACTACGACAAGGTGGTGAAGAAGCTACCGAAAGGCGAGTTGTTGCCGATCCGCTTCTTCCGCGGTGGCCAGCCGACCTTCCGTACCATTCAGATCGAAGAAAGCTGAAGCCAGCAAAGCCAGTGAGTACATGGGCTCGGCGTCGTGATACGGCGCCGAGCCCAGTTGTTTCGAGGGTTGCAGACAGATTGGATGCACTTTTTGCGCAACCTGTTAGACTTGCGCCCACAACGCGGCCCGGTCCGCTCATTAACTCACTGATTTTTAAAAGGTTTTATCCTCGCAGTGGCCACTGATCTCTCCCATATCCGCAACTTTTCCATTATTGCCCATATCGACCACGGCAAATCCACTCTGGCAGACCGCTTTATCCAGGTCTGCGGTGGCCTGAGCGACCGTGAGATGGCGGCACAGGTACTCGATAGCATGGATATCGAGCGGGAGCGGGGCATTACCATTAAGGCCCAGAGCGTTACTCTGGACTACAAGGCCCGTGACGGCAAAACCTACCAGCTGAACTTTATTGATACCCCAGGGCACGTGGATTTCTCCTATGAGGTTTCCCGCTCGCTGGCCGCCTGTGAAGGCGCATTGCTGGTAGTGGACGCGGCCCAGGGCGTAGAGGCGCAATCCGTCGCCAACTGTTACACCGCCATCGAGCAGGGTCTGGAAGTGATCCCTGTTCTGAACAAGATGGACCTGCCTCAGGCGGAGCCGGAAAAGGTCGCGGAAGAGATCGAAGACATTATCGGTATCGATGCCACCGAGGCGACGCGTTGCAGCGCCAAGTCGGGCCTCGGTATTGAAGACGTGCTGGAAGATCTGGTGCGTCTGGTACCGCCACCGGAAGGTGACGTGGAAGCGCCGTTGCAGGCACTGATTATCGATTCCTGGTTCGATAGCTACCTGGGCGTCGTGTCTCTGGTGCGCGTGGTGCAGGGCACCCTGAAGAACAAAGACAAGATTGTTACCAAGTCTATCGGCCGTGCCCATGTGGTCGATAGCGTCGGTGTATTTACCCCCAAGCGCAAGGAAACCGGTGAGCTCAAGGCCGGTGAGGTGGGCTTTGTGGTGGCCGGCATCAAGGACATTCACGGTGCGCCTGTTGGTGACACCCTGACGCACGCTAAAGAGGCTGAGACGGTTGAGATGCTGCCGGGCTTCCAAAAGGTGAAGCCGCAGGTTTACGCCGGTCTGTTCCCGGTAAGCTCTGACGACTATGAAGCCTTCCGCGACGCGCTGGACAAGCTCTCCCTGAACGATGCTTCCCTGTTTTACGAGCCGGAAACCTCGGACGCACTGGGCTTTGGCTTCCGCTGTGGCTTCCTCGGTATGCTGCACATGGAAATCATCCAGGAGCGCCTGGAACGTGAGTACAACCTCGACCTGATTACCACTGCACCTACTGTGGTGTACGAAGTGGAACTCACCAACGGCGAAACCATGACCATGGATAACCCCTCGCGTATGCCGGATCTGGGTATGATCGAGGAAATGCGCGAGCCGATCGTTGAAGCCAACATCCTGGTTCCGCAGGATTACCTGGGTAACGTGATTACGCTGTGCGTGGAAAAGCGCGGTATCCAGAGCGATATGCAGTATGTGGGTGGGCAGGTTTCCCTGCGCTATGAACTACCGATGAGCGAAGTGGTGATGGACTTCTTCGACCGCCTCAAGTCTGTAAGCCGCGGCTTTGCTTCCCTGGATTACAACTTTGTGCGCTTTGACCCGGCAAAACTGGTACGTCTTGATATCCTGATCAACGGTGAGCGGGTGGACGCTCTGGCGGTGATTTTGCACCGGGACAACGCCCAGCAGCGTGGCCGCGCCCTGGCTGAGAAAATGAAAGAGTTGATTCCACGTCAGATGTTTGATGTGGCGATTCAGGCGGCTATCGGTGGTCAGGTAGTCGCTCGTACCACGGTAAAAGCACTGCGCAAGAACGTAACCGCGAAGTGTTATGGTGGTGACGTGACCCGTAAGAAGAAGCTGTTGGAGAAACAGAAAGCGGGTAAACGCCGCATGAAGCAGCTGGGTAAAGTCGAAGTTCCGCAGGATGCATTCCTTGCGGTGCTCAAGGTTGATAACTGATCGAGCGCGTTACGGATAAATCTGAAATAAAGCGGCTGGGGTGGGGTACATAGTGTCTTCCCTGGCCGTATCTGATAAAAAATAGTCGGAAAGAGACAACTGAATGGATATCAATTTCCCCCTTATTTTGCTGTTGCTGGTTGTGGTGACAGGGGTGATCTGGCTGTTTGATGCACTGTTTCTGGCGCGGGGGCGCAAAGCGGCCAAGGGGCAGCCGGTGCAGGAACCGGTAGTTGTTGAATACGCCAAGTCGTTTTTCCCTGTGTTGGCGATCGTGTTTGTACTCCGCTCCTTCGTGGTGGAGCCTTTCCAGATCCCTTCTGCGTCCATGGATCCGACGCTGGAAGTCGGGGACTTTATCCTGGTCAACAAGTACGCCTATGGTTTGCGCCTGCCAGTGAGCCGCACCAAAGTGGTGGATATCGGTGAGCCCAAGCGTGGCGACGTGATGGTGTTCTTCCCTCCGCACATGAATGAGACCTACTACATCAAGCGTGTGGTGGGTTTACCGGGGGATGAAATTCGGGTGGAAAATAACCAGCTGTATGTGAACGGCGAAGCGATGCCGCAGGAATTTATCCGATTTGATACGCAAAACCCTGGACGTGAGCTGATGTGGGAGACCCTCGACGGTCACCGCCACCTGGCCGCCAAGCAGCAACGCCCGGGCCCATACGGCAATATTCGCACCGTTACCGTGCCGGAAGGTTACTACTTCATGATGGGTGACAACCGTGACAACAGTCTGGATAGCCGCAAGTGGGGCTTTGTGCCGGAGAAAGACATTGTCGGCAAGGCCTTTGCAATCTGGATGCATTGGGACAAACTACTAAGCCTGCCCAGCTTTAGCCGGGTTGGTGGGATCGACTGACTGGTCGCTCCCGTTTCAGTGGCGGCTCGCGGTTCAGTGACAACAACGATAACAACAGGTAGGTCAGCATGGCATTAAACACACAATTTTCACGTGCTTTGGCAAAGCAGCGGGGCATGAGTTACTGGGGCTGGTTGGCCGTCATTGCCGTATTTGGCTTTGGACTGACCGTGGTATCCAAAATGGGCCCGGCCTATGTGGATGCGCATTTTGTGGAAGAGGGTTTGCACTCCTTGGCCAAAAACAGCGGCGTTCGCGAGATGAGTAACACTGAAATCAAGCGCGAGCTGGACCGCTTTTTCACCATCAATAATGTGCGCGGTGAGCCGACTGACTCGGTAAAGATCATCCGTGGTGCCGATAGCACTTTGGTCAGTATCAATTACGAGCTGCGCCAGCCACTGTTCCAGAATGTGGACGTGGTAATGAAATTTAACAAACAACTGAATACTGCCAAGCCCGAGCTGTGCTGTGAGCCGCTTGTGGACCTTGAGCAGTTTCGCAAGCGAGATGACTACTAACCGGTGACAGACCTCCATCTGCAACGACTGAGTGGCCGCCTAGGCTACCAATTTACTAACCAAGAGCTATTGGACCTGGCGCTGACGCACCGCTCCCTTGGCAGCCGCAACAATGAGCGCCTGGAGTTTCTGGGCGACTCGATTCTCGGGTTTACCATAAGTGCGGCCCTGTACGAAAAATTCCCCGAAGGCCGTGAAGGCCAGATGAGCCGCTTGCGCGCTCAGTTGGTGAGCGGCGAGACCCTGGCAAAGGTCGCGCGCGAGCTGGAGCTTGGTGAGTGCTTGCGACTGGGCGAGGGAGAAATGAAGAGTGGTGGCCATCGCCGCGCGTCCATTCTCGCCGACGCGGTAGAGGCCATTATCGGCGCGATATATCTGGATTCGGGACTGGAAGCGGCCCGTGAACGGGTTCTGGCCTGGTTTGCCCCGCGCTTGCAGAGTCTTTCTCTGGAAACCGCCAAAGACCCCAAAACCCGGCTGCAGGAGTGGCTGCAGGCACGTCACAAACCGTTACCCGAATACCAAGTCGTGGAAGTAGCTGGTGAGGAGCACTCCCAGCAGTTTATCGTGGAGTGTCGGGTATCTGGCCTGGCTGCACCGGTAAAAGGTGTTGCCAGCAATCGCCGTGCCGCGGAGAAATCCGCCGCCGCAGAAGCCTATGCCCAACTGACCGGGCAGGGCTGACCCTATAATCCCCATCTGACATTTTGCCCGACCTGCGGATGCAGGCGGGCTCGACCGGCTCGGAGACCCCCTTGAGCGAACCCAATACCCAAACTTCCCGCTGTGGCTATGTAGCCATTGTCGGCCGCCCGAATGTGGGCAAATCCACCTTGCTGAACCATTTGCTGGGGCAAAAGATTTGTATCACTTCGCGCAAACCGCAGACGACGCGCCACAACATGCTGGGGATCAAAACCGAGGGCCCTAACCAGATTATTTTCGTGGATACCCCGGGATTGCACGCGGGGGAAGAAAAGGCAATTAACCGCTATATGAACCGCGCGGCGATCAGTTCGACCCGCGATGTGGACGTGGTGGTGTTTGTGGTAGAGCCAGCGAAATGGACGGAAGGTGATGAATTGGTGGCGCAAAAGCTGCGTGGCCTCAAGTGCCCTTTGATTGTTGCGGTGAACAAGGTCGACCAGCTGCAGGACAAGAACGCGGTGCTGCCGCAGCTGCAGGCGTTGGCCGAGCGCTTCCCCGAGGCCGAGATAGTGCCCATTTCCGCCCTGCGCACCTCTAATCTCCAGTCTCTGGAAGATGTGATTGTTGAGCGCTTGCCTGAGGGCATGCACTTCTTCGAAGAGGATCAAATCACCGACCGCAGCTCCCGTTTTCTCGCGGCAGAAATTGTACGTGAGAAAGTTATGCGTCAGCTGGGTGCGGAAATCCCGTATGCGGTTACCGTTGAGGTAGAAGAGTTCAGCCAGGAGGGCAAGGTACTGCATATCAGTGCTGCAATTCTGGTCGAGCGGAATGGTCAGAAGCGTATTCTGATTGGTACCAAGGGTGAGCGTATTAAACAAATCGGCCAGCAGGCGCGCGTGGATATGGAGCGTCTGTTCGACAGCAAGGTGATGCTGAATCTTTGGGTCAAGGTTAAGTCCGGTTGGTCCGACGACGAGCGCGCGCTGCGCAGTCTCGGCTACGTGGACAAACAGTAAACGTCTGGCCCATCGGCGTGCAGCAGCTCCCCCCGCAACCCGCCTATATTTTGCATTCCCGTCCGTTCCGGGATTCCAGTTTAATTCTGGATTTACTCACGCCCGAGTACGGGCGGATTGCCTGTATCGCCAAGGGTGCACGCCGCGACAAGCAGCGGCGCCAACGGGCGTTACAGCCGTTTGCCCCCCTTCTGGTTACCTTGCTCGGGCGCCGAGACCTGAAAACCCTTGGGCCAGTGGAAAGTGCCGGCCAGCCATTGTGGCTAAAAGGGCGCGCGGTTTATGGCGGACTCTATGCCAATGAGCTGTTGTTGCGCTTATTGCCGGAAGGGGAAAGTCTGGTTGCGGTGTTTGCGGCTTATCAGCGTCTGCTGGAGTGGCTTGCGCAGTTATCGGGCGACAGCAGCAGTGAGCTGGAGATGCCACTGCGAGTATTTGAATTACAGCTGCTGCATGCACTAGGTAGTTGCCCCGAGTTGGGCTATAGCTCTATCGAAGGTGCGCCGATAAGCCCAGACTCTGTGTATCGATTGACGCAGGAAGACGGCTTTGTACCTGTGGCGATCCCGCCAGGGTATTTGCCGCGCGGGGCGGACTTCTTCGGCCGTCATCTGCTGGCGATGGCCCAATTGCTCGGCGGTGAAGCCGCGTCTGATGAGCACGCCTTCCCTGAAACACTATCGGCGGAAGTGCTGATGGAAGCCAAGCGGCTTACACGATTGTTGCTCAGCCCCTTGCTCGGCAACCGCCCGATGAAAAGCCGCGAGCTATTCCGCCAGGTGTATTCTGTGGAATAGCGCAGAGATGCGTCAGTGAGTTTCAGCTTCTTCGCATTCGATACCAAACAGCGCTTCCAGATCCTGATCGGCACCCCAATCGCGCAGGCCGCGAATCTCTTTTTTCACCAGTTCATATGCCGTTTTAAAGGTGCTGCCATCCAGCTCCTGCGCTGCACTTGCTGAGTCGCACTCCTGAACGGGGCGCAGCAGTTCCTGCAGTTGTCCGGTGGCGTTGCGCAGGCGTGGCACGCCGCAATAGCAGCAACCACCATGCAGGCGGTGAGTGCGCTCAAATAGTCCTTTGTAATCCTCACTCTGTGCCAGACGGGCGAGCTCCTGCTCGTCTTCGTGCAGGCCTTTCAGCAGCATGCGCAGCAGGTCGCGCGCGAGGCCCGCATCCTGATTGGCGAGATTCAAACTTTCGCCGATATCGACCAGGCGCGGTTCCACCGCTGCGGTTTTGGTGTCTGGTGCAGTCGTGCTGCTTACTTCCATCCAGCGCTTTACGGTGTGTGTCAGCTGTGTCTCGCTGACCGGCTTGCTCAGGTAATCGTCAAGCCCGGCACTGAGCAGGCGAGATTTCTCCTCGGTGCCTACATGGGCTGTGAGGGCGATGATGGGGGTGCGGCGGCCGGATTCCCGCTCGCGGATCCGTTGTGTGGTGGCGATACCGTCCAGCCCGGGCATCTGGATATCCATAAAGATCATATCGAAATGCTGACTTTGCCACTGCTGGAGCGCCTCTTCGCCGGAGCCGGCGATCAACGCCTCAATATGCTGCGCGCGCAGCAGTTCGCTCATCAGCTTTCGATTGGGTTCGTAGTCGTCGACCACCAGCACTCTGGGTTGCGTGGGCCAGGGCAGGGCTGGGTAATTGCCGGTTTGCGGGCGAGACTGCGCCTGTTGCGGAACCGTGCGCTTCAGTGCGCGGAGCAGACCATCGCGGCTTACCGGTTTGGCAAGGAAGGCCAATACTCGGGTGCGCAATGCATCGTAGCAGCGTCGCAAGTCCACTGGAGATCCTTGCACGATCACTCGACATTGGTAGGTATCGACCAGCTGTTGCACAGTACTGATAAAGCCTTCGAAATCGTCGCCGGCAAGGGCGGTATCGATAATCAGTCCATCGGGAAGGGCGTCGTGGCGCCACATCTGCTCCACGGCGGGTACCAGGCTCTCTCCGTCATTGTGCTCAAGGGGAGCCGCCCGCCAATGGCTGAGCTGTTGGTAGATCTGTGTACGGGTGATGGGGTTGGGGTCCACGAGCAGCAGGCGGCACCCGGGGAACTGCTCCCGGGTAACTGCGACCCGATTGCGGTCGATGGTGAGGGGCAGTTGAATCCAGTAGCTGCAACTGCCCTGATCATTGTCTTCGAGACCGATTTCCCCGCCCATGGATTGCACCAGGTTACGCGCAATGCCGAGCCCCATCCCGCTATTTGAAAGCTGGTGTTGCGCGGTCGCACTGGTGAGCAGGAGGCGCATTTCACGGCGACGCTGTTCGTCGCCGCGCGCACCGTTGTCGGTGATCGTGATGCGCACCATCAGTTCGGATTCTTTGCCACTGAGCACTTCGATACGCACCGGAATGCTGCCATTTTCAGAGCTGCGGATGGCGAGGCTCACCAGGTTGGTCAGGATTTGCTTGATACGCAGGGGGTCGCCGATTTGAGATGGCGGCAGCTGCGGGTCGACGAACGGCACCAGTTCCAGATTATGTTCATAACCGTAAGGCGCGAGGATCTGCAGTGTCTCTTCAAGAACCTGGCCCAAATTCATGGGGCTGTGATCGAGCACCAGATTGCCGGACTCGATACGCGAGAAATCCAGAATGTCGTTAATGGATGTCAGCAGGTTCTCCGATGACCGCAAGATGGTCTGCAGATAATCCTGCTGTAGCTGGTCAACCTCAGTTTTCAGCAACAGGTTGGTAAACCCGATGATACCGTTGAGCGGGGTGCGAATTTCGTGGCTGGTGTTGGCGAGGAAGGTGGACTTCACCCGACTGTTTTCCTCGGCTTTTTTGCGGGCCATCTCCAGCCCGATATTTTGCTCTTCCATTGAGTCCAGCGACTGACGCAGGTCCTCCATGGTCTGGTGCAAGCCCTCCTGGTAGTCCCTCTGGTATTCCGAGAGGTTGCGGGCCATGTGCCCAATTTCTTCACCCAATTGATGTAGCTCGAGGTTTCTGGAATTGGGGACTTGGGTCATGAAGTTCCCGCTGCCAATGGATTGCAAGGTGCGCTTGAAGCGCTCAAGGCTGTGTGATGCACGTTCGGCGATGGCAGCCGCCCAGACCAGTGCAACCAGACTGCACAGGATTAGCCCGATCAGACCGACCAGAGCCACTTGATAGGTGCCCACCAGGAAGTAGGGGCGGTGTAATTCGATACTCAGCCAGCAGTTGGCGTTTTCGCCAATCAGGGGCTGCATCACGTGCAAGCTATTCAGGTCCTCGTATATATGTGCATGTTTGCCGCGCAGCTCACTGGCTGAGAACACTGTTCGTGGACGCGGGCCGACGCTGGAGATGAGCTTAAATTCTTCTGCACCCTGCGGGTTGAGATCAGCACGGTAGAGTTGCACCGAGCGAATCATGCCGCGCTCGAGCATCAGTGCCATCAGGCTCTTATCGAGCCACTCGATACGCTCTTCGAAGGAGTGTTCACCGCTCAGGTGGATCAGCTCCACCAGAGTCTCTGCGCTAGCGCGGCCGTGACTCAGTAGCAGGTCCCGGCGGTCTCCCGCCTGCTGCAGAGTAAACAGCAGGCACAGCAGAATGGTCAGAAGAAGTGCTGGGGTCATCGCGTAGCGGAACAGCAGGGCGCGTAGCGATAGGCGGCGTCGCCTGGATGCGGCACCTGACGGCGACATCTTAGGGCTGAATGAAGGGTCAGAGGAGCGGGATTGAACCATGTTGCCTGACTGCGCTAATGCGTATTGTGTTATTTTTGTCCGATTCTACCCTTGCTGACGGTAGAAGCCAGCCCCATTTCACGCTTTCAGCAGCTGGAAATCTGTGGCACGCCCTTGCTCGATTCGCAGTGTCGCCGGCTCGGAGGTAGAATGAGCGCCCGCCTAGGCCGATGGACCTGTAGTAACGATGGATTTTCCGACGGATTACCCGACGATTGCCGATTGTGTTGGTAACACTCCACTGGTGCGCTTGCAGCGTATTCCGGGGCAGACCAGCAATACTCTACTGCTGAAACTGGAAGGCAATAATCCAGCTGGGTCGGTAAAAGATCGCCCGGCGCTTTCCATGATCACCCGCGCTGAGGCCCGGGGACAGATTCGTCCCGGCGATACCCTGATTGAGGCTACCAGTGGCAATACGGGTATCGCATTGGCGATGGCAGCCGCAATTAAAGGCTATCGACTTATCCTTATCATGCCCGAAAGTGCTACCGATGAGCGCAAGGCTGCAATGGCGGCCTACGGAGCAGAGTTGATTCTTGTTACTTCTGAACAGGGCATGGAAGGCGCGCGCGATCTGGCATTACAAATGCAAGCCGAAGGCCAGGGATTGGTACTGGATCAATTCTCCAACCTGGACAACCCGCAGGCGCATATTGATAGCACTGGCCCGGAGATCTGGAGACAGACCGGCGGCCGGATAACGCACTTTGTTTCTTCCATGGGCACCACCGGCACCATTATGGGGTGTGGCCGCTATCTCAAGCAGCAGAATCCGGATATTCAAATTGTTGGCTTGCAGCCGACCGAAGGTTCTGCGATTCCAGGTATTCGCCGCTGGCCTCAGGCTTATTTGCCTAAAATATTTGTCCCGCAGGAAGTTGACCGGGTGATGGATGTTGGTCAGGCGGAGGCGGAAACCATGACCCGCCGACTGGCTCGTGAAGAAGGTATTTTTTGCGGAGTATCCTCCGGTGGCGCCGTTGTCGGGGCATTGCGACTCTCTGCCGAAGTGGAAAATGCCACCATCGTGGCGATTATTTGTGATCGCGGCGATCGCTACCTCTCCTCGGGTCTGTTTAACGCCGACCAGTAAACATGATTTTGATCGCGAGTTTAGACCATTGGTACAGGTTAGAAAAAATTATCCGCGCTTAGCTGACGGCACCCTGGACCGGGAGGCGTGGCTTCGCCACATTCAGTCCATGGCCCAGCTCGATGGCGGTACCGTCGTCAGTCTGCGCAAAGCTGTGGAGATGAGTGAGGACGCGGAACAGCGGGCCATCGAAGCGGAGAACATCTGGGCGGAAGGCGCGAGCAGTTTCCTTACCGGCCTGGAAATGGTGGAAATCCTCGCGGATCTGCAAATTGACGGCGAGGCCCTGTGCGCGGCCATGCTGTATCGCGCAGTGCGAGAAAAGCGCTTGCCGCTGAAAACCGTTGAAGCGGAAATGGGCGAGACCGTCGCCAAACTTATTCGCGGCGTATTGCGCATGGCGGTGATTCGCAGCCGCAGTGCCGATACTGGTGAAGAAAATCAGAGCGGTGCGGTCGAAGAGCATTCAGAAAATATCCGCAGGATGCTGGTCGCGCTGGTTGACGATGTACGGGTTGCGCTAATCAAGCTTGCGGAGCGCACCTGCGCCATTCGCGCGGCAAAAAACACAGATGAAGCCAAACGGCGCCGGGTTGCCCGGGAAGTGGCCGATGTCTATGCACCGCTGGCGCACCGCCTGGGTATTGGTCATATCAAGTGGGAGCTTGAGGACCTGGCATTTCGCTACCTCGAACCCGATGACTATATGCAGATTGCGCGCCTGCTGGACGAAAAGCGGCTGGCGCGACAGGAGTATATCGACGATGTACTCAGCCTGTTGCGCAACGAGCTGCACAAGGCGGATATCGACGGCGAAGTATTTGGGCGTGCAAAGCACATCTACAGTATCTGGCGGAAAATGCGCCGGAAAAATATCGGGTTCTCGCAAGTTTACGATATCCGCGCGGTGCGCATTCTCGTCCCTACCGTGCGCGATTGCTATGCGGTTCTGGGTATCGTCCACAACCTGTGGCGAAACATCCCCAATGAATTCGATGATTACATTGCCTCACCCAAAGAAAATGGCTACCGCTCCCTGCACACCGCGGTAATTGGCCCGGATCGCAAAGTGCTCGAAGTCCAGATTCGGACTTTCGCCATGCACGAAGAGGCGGAGTACGGGGTTTGTGCGCACTGGCGTTATAAGGGTACCGATAAAAAATCGGGCCAGTTGGAAGGGCAAGACGGCTACGAGCAAAAAATTTCCTGGTTGCGTCAGGTATTGGACTGGCACGAAGAGGTGGGGGGCAATCCCCTGCAGGACGACCTGCAGGCCAGCGATGTAGATACGCGCATCTATGTTTTCACACCAGATGGACATGTGGTGGACCTGCCCAAGGGGGCGACGCCCCTCGACTTCGCCTACCGTATTCACACCGAGATCGGTCACCGCTGCCGTGGCGCCAAGGTGGACGGGCGCATTGTGCCGCTCAACCACGAACTGCAGACGGCCAATCAGGTGGAAATTCTCACGGGCAAGCGGGAGTCACCCAGTCGCGACTGGATCTCGCGCAGCATGGGCTATATCACCACATCCCGTGCCCGCGCCAAGGTAATTCACTGGTTCAAGCAGCAAGCGCGAGATCAGAATGTCGCGGAAGGCCGCTCAATCCTTGATGGTGAATTCAAGCAGCTAGCACTCCCGGACTTTGACTACGAAAAGTTGGCGCAGAAACTCAATATGCACTCGCTGGACGACCTGTATGCGGCCGTCGGGGCGGGGGATATTGGTGTGGGCCAGGTTTTGAATGCCGCGCAGCGCATGGTCAAAGTGGAGCAGGACGAACCGGTCCTCTCGCTGACGGCACCGGTTGCGCGCGAGGGGCAGGCGGATGTCTATATTGATGGTGTGGGCAACCTGATGACCCATATCGCCGGTTGCTGTAATCCGCTGCCGGGCGACGAGATCATGGGGTACATCACCCTTGGCCGCGGCGTTTCCATTCACCGTAAAGACTGCGCGAATATGCTGCGTATGCAGGCGGATGAGCCTGAGCGGATTCTGCAGGTGGAATGGTCGGAAAAGCCCACGGAAGTTTATGCCGTAGAAATTATGGTGGAAGCCTACGACCGACACGGTCTGTTGCGGGATGTCACCACCATGCTGGATAGTCAGCGTATCAATATTACGGCAATGCAGACCCACTCCAACAAAAACAAGCACACTGTGGATATGGTGATTACCGCGGAAATCCATAACTTTGAAGAATTGAGCCAGGTATTGCACCGTATTAACCAGTTGCCGAATATCGCTTCAGCGAAACGGCGCATATTGCACTGATAACGCCTGCTCATCCTGAATATCTGCGGACTGGAAGGCGCGGAAAATGAAGCAAAACTACAGCGTTGAAGATCTGCAGTACCTGATGGCTCAGCTGCGGAACCCGGATGGCGGTTGCCCCTGGGATCTCAAGCAGAGCTTCGCCACCATCGTACCCTCGACGATCGAGGAGGCTTACGAAGTTGCTGAGGCGATCGAGCAGGAAGATTTTGAACACCTGCACGAAGAACTCGGCGATTTGCTGTTTCAGGTAATCTTCTATGCGCAACTCGGGCGTGAAGAGGGGCACTTTGACTTCACCCGTGTTGTCGACACTCTGGTACGTAAGCTGGTGCGCAGGCACCCGCATGTATTTCCGTCGGGTGAACTCTACGGAGAAAACGCCACCGCGGAGATCGACGAACAGCAGGTAAAGGCGAACTGGGAAGCGATTAAGGCTGCGGAAAGGCAGGAGAAGGGAGAGGGCGGCACTCTGGACGGCGTGGCCACTGGATTGCCGGCACTCACCCGAGCGGCGAAGCTGCAAAAACGTGCTTCACAAGTCGGCTTCGATTGGCCGGAAATCGACGGCGTGCTTGGCAAGGTCGAAGAGGAATTGCGTGAGCTGCGCGAGGCAATCGCTAGCGGTGACCGCGAGCATACCAGCGAAGAGCTCGGAGACCTGTTGTTTTCCTGTGTCAATGTGGCGCGTCATCTGAGGCAAGACCCAGAAAGTGCCTTGCGCAAGAGCAATCGAAAGTTTGAGCAGCGCTTTGGTGCAGTGGAGGCCGCGCTGCGGGCTCGGGACCTGCAGCCCACCGACGTTTCTCTGGAGGAGCTGGACAGGCTCTGGGACGCAGCGAAAAGCGCTGGGAGTGACCCCGCAGAGGCGTAACGCTTGGCAGATTACTTGGCTTGGGCCGCGCTCTACGCCTTGGTTTTTTCTGTTTAAATTTTCGCCATTTTGGTGGCGATCTGCTTTAATTGATGGCCAAATTGTAAAAAAATTACCAAATTCGGCCTGACCACATGCGGGCTTGTCCTGTGTTGGGGCAAAGTGTAAGGTAGCGCTCTTTTCTCGGGGCGCCGCCGGAATCACCTGTCCGGAACAACCAATAATGGCCTCGGCATGATCTGGAGACTATCTGTTTATGCGAATCATACTTCTGGGCGCGCCTGGCGCCGGTAAAGGGACTCAAGCCCAGTTCATCACCGAGAAGTTTGGAATTCCTCAGATTTCTACTGGCGACATGCTGCGTGCTGCCGTCAAGGCCGGCACACCGCTGGGATTGGAAGCCAAAGACGTTATGGCCGCAGGCAAACTGGTTTCCGACGATCTGATTATTGCTCTGGTCAAGGAGCGTATTGCTCAGGACGACTGTGCGAATGGCTTCCTGTTCGACGGTTTCCCTCGTACCATCCCTCAGGCCCAGGCGTTGCTGGATGCAGATGTATCCATCGACAACGTGCTTGAGATTGCCGTGGATGATGAAGAAATCGTTCAGCGCCTGTCGGGTCGTCGCGTGCACGAAGGTTCTGGCCGTGTATACCACTTGGTGTACAACCCGCCCAAGAACGAAGGTGTGGACGATGTAACCGGTGAGGCGCTGGTACAGCGTGCCGATGACACCGAAGAAACTGTGCGCAACCGTCTGTCGGTTTACCACGAGCAGACCGAACCGCTGGTTGGTTTCTATCGTGAACTGGCGCAGCGTGCGCCGGAAACTGCGCCCAAGTACAGCAAGGTAGAAGGCGTAGGCTCCATGGACGAGATCCGCGAAAAAGTGATTGAAGCGCTGAGCTAAGCTCTGTGCTCTCTCCGATAGCTGCACATTCTGTTTCGCGCTGCTTTCGCACCTTTGCGGCAACAGAGTGCAGTAACATAAAGCTCCTTCGGGAGCTTTTTTTATGCAGCGATATTTTGGCCGCCGGCGTTAATCCAAACGGGTGATCGGGGTGTATAGGGTTGTGGTTCGATCCATCTCAAGGCAATTGACCCTCCGAACAGTGGGTTTACCGCGAACCAGAAGCTTGTAAAATTTCGCTGAACCCTGCTCGGTGGCTGCGCTACATTCGCTGGCCTCAAGAGATCTGAAGTGGGGTCTGCAAGACCAAAAGGAGCCCATTGCAACATGGCGCATGCGATTATCCTGATGAACCTGGGCACCCCTGCGGAGCCAACCCCAAGTGGGGTTCGGCAGTTTCTCCGGGACTTCCTGTCCGACCAGCGGGTTGTAGAAATTCCTCGGCCAATCTGGGCGATGATTCTGAATTTGTTCATTCTGCCGTTCCGGCCGGCCAAGATCGCCCCAGCGTATCGCGAGATATGGGGGCAAGGGCTCGACGGTGAGGCCGTTACCGGGTCGCCAATCACCTATTACACACAGCGGCAGGTGGCCCTTTTACAGCAGCGACTCGATGCGGTGGCGCAGGGGCAATTTACCGTGACCTACGCGATGACCTACGGGGCTCCGTCCCTGAAAGAGACCGTGTCACGGCTACAGGAAGAGGGTGTATCTGGGTTCACCCTATTGCCGCTTTACCCGCAATACTCCGCGACCACTACGGGCGCTATCTACGATCAGGTGGCGGACATCATACGCGCATCGCGCAATGTTCCCGATATCTCGGTGGTGCACGAATACTGGCAACACCCAGGGTATATCGCGGCGTTGGCGAATTCTGTACGTGAACATTGGGCAAAACACGGTGCCGCAGAAAAGCTCCTGATGTCTTTTCACGGGATTCCCAAGGCGAATGTCCGCAAGGGCGACCCGTATTACCAGCATTGCTGCGGCACCGCGGAACTCTTGGCGGAATCCCTGCAGCTTCCGAGAGACAAATGGGAAATCACTTTTCAATCCCGCTTTGGTAAAGCGGAATGGTTGCAGCCCTATACCGATAAAACTCTGATTGAGTGGGGGCAAAACGGCGTTGCCAGTGTCGATGTCATTTGTCCGGCGTTTTCGGCAGATTGTTTGGAGACTCTGGAAGAAATCGCGGTGGAGAATCGCGCTAACTTTATTGATGCGGGTGGTGCGGAGTACCGATACATTCCTGCACTCAACGCCCGTGCGGATCATATGCAAGCTCTGGAGGCTATTGTACGCGATCGATTGCCTGCGGCCGTTTTTCATCAAACAAATGCATGAGTTTTAAAATTTTCTTTTCCTGATACGGCGTCCGCCTGACTATTTCGTGTGAGGTTTCAACGGAAAATTTGTAAAAAATCCGTTGAAACCCAAAAAATATCCAATAATTTTGTGTTTTTTGGTTGTTTTTAATCTTTTTTTCTTGCAAACCCTCCTTTTTTTATTAACTTTGATACAGCCGCGTCATTTTTAATGGCTGGGCTGCTCTCAATTGTTCAAAGTTGGTCGAAACACACTTCAGTGTTCACAGTGACTTCTCATATAGAGAAAGGAGACTAGGGATGGCACGAGTCGCAAAGAAAAAGGCCAAGGCAAAACGGGTAGCAAAACCGGCCGCCAAAGCCGCAGCTACCGCCTCACCGGTGGTAACCAAAGCGCAGAAAGCGGTTGATTCTGCGGCGAAAGCTCTGGATGCGCAGTTGGATCGTGTAGGCAAAGCGCGCGCCCGGGTACAAAAATCCAATACCGCAGCAGCAAAGAATTCACTCGCATCTGCCAATAGCAAGTTGCGTGAGCTGCGCGCCAAGCTGGCGGTGGCAAAACTCGGTCTTGCCAAGGCAAATGCGATGGATTCCGTTCGTCAGGCGGAAGAGTCGGCGAAGAAGGCTGTTTCAGAGTTGGCAGAGAAGTTGTCTACTAATGCCGATAAGGATTTGGATAAGGCATTAAAGGCATTTGAAGCACGCTGGAAAAAGACACGGGCCAAGGCTGATGCCAAGAAAGTAAAAGCCGCCGAGAAGAAGGCAACAGCCAAAGTAAAAGCCGCGGCTAAGAAGGCAGCAGCTAAGGCCAAGGCGTTAGAGAAGAAAGCCCTGACCAAAGCTAAAGCGGAAGCGAAAAAGGCCGCGAAGAAGGCGAAAAAGAAAATCGCAGCCAAAAAATCTGCCGCCAAAGCTGCGATAAAAAAAGCCGTCGGGCGCCCCAAGAAGGCCGCAGCGAAAAAGGCAGCAGCCAAGAAACCGGCCAAGAAAGCTGCCAAGAAAGCAGCTAAGAAGGTAACCAAGAAAGCGGCCAAGTCGGCACCGAAGAAGGCTGCCCGTCGTGGGCGTCCGCCAAAGGCAGCGGCTAAAAAAGCCGGCGCGCGCCGTGGTCGTCCGCCGAAGAAGGCTTGATTGGTAACCCCTTGCACAGGCGCATGGGGGCTAGACTGTGATGAGAGCCCCGGGGCCAAACCCCGGGGCTTTTTTATTTCCCCATTTCGCCGGTTGCGTTTGCCGCTGGCCATGCCACAATTCGTCCCCAATCTCTTAGGCCGAGCTCCCACGTCTCTGCAGCCAGCAAAGCGTCGGATACCCATGGCCGGCGGCGTTTGTAGCCGTTTACTTTGATCTCACCGAAATGGGGCTCTATCCGTTGAAAATCCTGGCAGTCGATACTACCTCCGGTGCCTGTTCTGTGGCCCTGTATGACCAGGGGCAGGTAAAAGAGACGTTTGTCCGGGCCGAGCGTGACCATACCCGCAGGCTGCTGCCGATGGTGGAGCAGGTATTGGGCGAGAGCGGATACAGCCTGGCTCAGCTGGACAGCCTGGCAGTGAGCCAGGGGCCCGGCTCGTTTACTGGCCTGCGTATCGCGATTAGCTGCGTACAGGGGCTGGCGTTCTCTGCGGACCTTCCGGTTGTCCCTGTTTCTAGCTTGGCTGCACTGGCTCTGGGTGCCGTGCGAGAGAATCCGGAATGGTCGGCATTAGAAATGCCTGTTTTGGCCGCACTGGATGCCCGTATGCAAGAGGTGTATTGGGGATTGTATGATGTGGCTAATCCCGGGCAGGCGCTGTTACCGGATCAGGTGTCATCCCCGGAGCAGGTGATTGCTTCTTTAGAGTCTGCCGGCTATGTGACAGCGGATGAGTCCGACGTGGAACGCGGTGAATCTGCGCTGCTCGCGGCAGGTCCCGGTTGGAGCTACTCAGAACTCGCTGCGTTGAACCCTCGAGCACTGCAGCTGGATGCTGGTATTCACGCGCAGGATATTGCTGTGCTCGCTGCGGATTTGTGGCAGCAAGGAAAGCAGCTCACCGCCGATACACTGCAACCCGCTTACCTGCGTAACGAAGTTACCTGGAAAAAGCGCGAGCGGATTAGACCATCCAAATAATCGTTTTATGCAGTTGAAATAGTATGGAAACCTTTCAGATTGTTATCCTCGCCCTTATTCAGGGGATTACCGAATTTCTGCCCATTTCCAGCTCCGCGCATTTGATCTTGCCGAATCAGGTACTGGGTTGGCCGGATCAGGGCTTGGCGTTTGATGTGGCCGTGCATTTTGGTTCTTTGATGGCGGTACTTATTTACTTCCGCAAGGACGTTTGGCATTTGATCTGCGATGGCCTGGGAGGCTTTAAAACCGGGCAGTTCAGCGATGAGGGGCGGCTCGCCTGGCTTATCGTTCTGGCTACCATTCCCGCCGGATTGGTGGGCCTCGCGTTTAAAGACTTTATTGAAACTCACCTGCGGTCATCGGCTGTTATTGCGGCTACCACGATTATCTTTGGCCTGTTGCTGTGGTGGGCAGACGTCTACGGTAAACGACTCGATGGTTTGTCCAAGCTGAACTGGAAAAAGGCGCTGATGATCGGTGCTGCACAGGCCCTGGCGCTTATCCCCGGGACCTCGCGCTCCGGTATTACCATGACGGCCGGGTTAATGTTGGGCATGAAACGGGAAGCGGCAGCACGCTTTTCTTTCTTGATGTCGATCCCAGTTATCGCCTTGAGCGCGCTGCTGCTGACCCTTGAGCTGCTCGATACGCAAGCGGTGCCCTGGGGTAGTATTTTCCTTGGTGTGATCCTGTCCGGGATTAGTGCCTATCTGTGTATCCACTTTTTCCTGCAGTTTATTAGTCGCATCGGTATGGCACCTTTCGCCATTTATCGCTTGCTGTTGGGTGCGGTACTGATCTGGTTGATTGTCTCAGCTTGAATCCGCTAGTAGCTGGCTCGGTCAGGGCAAAGGATTGCACAGCGTTGACCGGGAAACTCTGACCCGCATAACTCTGACTTGCACAACTCTGACTTGCACAACTCTGATCCGCACAACTTCGACCCTGGAGTAACTATGAAGGCAACTGTCGCGTTTATCGGCCTTGGTGTCATGGGTTACCCCATGGCGGGCTACCTTTCCCGGGCCGGGTACCAGGTTCGGATTTACAACCGTACCGGGAGTCGGGCCAGCCGGTGGCTTGAAGCGTATCAGGGGGAAGCGTTTGCGACGCCTGCCAAGGCCGCAGAAGGGGCTGAAATCGTTTTTGCCTGTGTCGGTAACGATGATGACCTGCGTCAGGTAACGGTGGGTCCAGACGGCGCGTTTGCTGGCATGGCGCCGGGGAGTCTGTTTGTGGATCACACTACCGCGTCCGCTAATGTGGCGCGTGAGCTGGCAGACAAGGCCGCGGAACATCAGCTTGGCTTTCTGGATGCACCGGTATCCGGCGGTCAGGCGGGTGCCGAAAACGGGGCGCTCACGATCATGGTCGGTGGTAGCGAAGCAGATTTTCTGAGGGCCAAACCTTTACTGGATTGCTATGCGCGCGCAGTAAACCTGCTCGGACCGGTGGGTAGTGGTCAACTGTGCAAGATGGTGAATCAGATATGCATTGCCGGATTGGTACAGGGTTTGTCGGAAGGGCTGCACTTCGCCCGCGCCGCAGGCCTTGATCCGGAGCAGGTAGTGGAGGTGATTTCCAAAGGCGCCGCACAAAGCTGGCAAATGGAAAACCGCTATAAAACCATGCTTGCGGGCGATTACGAGCACGGCTTTGCCGTGGATTGGATGCGTAAAGATCTGGCGATTGTCCAAGACGAGGCTCGACGTAATGGCGCTCTATTGCCTGTGACTGCACTGGTGGATCAGTTCTACAGCGAAGTGCAAGCGCTTGGCGGGGGGCGTTGGGATACGTCGAGCCTGTTCGCCCGCCTGGAGAACGTGCGTAAGTTCGACTGATGCGAGTTTTACTGCTGTCAGCCTACGATGCGGAAAGTCACAAGCGCTGGCGGCGCGGGCTGGTGGCTGCCTTCCCCGGTTGGGAATGGACGGTGCTCACCTTGCCTGCACGCTATTTCAGTTGGCGTATACGTGGCAATAGCCTGAGTTGGGCGATGGGGCCAGAGCGGGTGACACTCGAGCAGTCATATGACTTAGTGATTGCCACATCGATGACTGACCTATCTGCATTACGCGGGTTGGTTCCCGCACTGGCGGCTCTTCCTACTCTGGTTTATTTTCACGAAAATCAGTTTGCCTACCCGAAAACCGGTCTCGCCCACCAGTCGGTGGAGCCACAAATACTCAATCTCTATACCGCTTTGTGTGGCGATCGTGTTGTGTTCAACTCTGAATTCAATCGCCGCACCTTTCTCGAGGGTGCGGCGACCCTCCTGAATAAGCTACCGGATTGTGTTCCTCCTCAGGTTATGGAGCATGTCGCCACGCGTAGTCTTGTGATGCCGGTACCACTGGAGCAGGAACTGTTTAATTTCGCCTATGGTAGTGGCGGAAAACCGGATTACTTCACCATCAGCTGGGCCGCGCGTTGGGAATACGATAAGGGGCCGGATCGCCTGCTGAGTATTTTGGAAAGTTTGGAGACTGCCGGAGTTGATTATCGGCTGAATTTGCTCGGTCAGTCGTTTCGCAAAGTGCCATCGGAACTAATAGAAATTCAGGATCGATTTGCGCATCGCTTACTGCAGGTAGGTTTTGTTGAAAGCCTTGAGGAGTATCGCAAGATACTTGCCGTCAGTGATGTATTTCTTTCCACTGCGTATCACGAGTTTCAAGGATTGGCGGTAATGGAGGCGACAGCTCTGGGCGCAATCCCGCTCGTGCCGCATTCCATGGCTTATCCTGAAATTTATCCGGCGTCCTGCTTGTATGAGTCGGCGGCTGGGGCTGTTCAACGGATGCTTGCCCTGCAGTCGATAAAACAGCGGGGAGGGACACTGGAGCCGGTGCCGATGGCCCACTATGGTTGGGATAACTGGCGGGAGCCCTACGAGAACGCAATACGAGCTGCGTGCGGACCCTAACACTCTCTGGGTGATAGTGCTCGATACATTATCTGGCTGGTTTAGTCTGAATCGTTAAGCCGGTATCATAGCGCCCCGCGCAATGAGTGCGCCGGATACAAGTTTTCAGTTGGAATGTTCACAGCTATGAAGAAACAGCGGGTTCTTACCGGGATTACGACGACAGGCACACCTCACCTGGGTAACTATGTGGGCGCGATACGCCCGGCAATTGAGGCCAGCCAGGACGCTGACAACCAGTCGTTCTACTTCCTGGCGGATTACCACGCGCTGATCAAGTGTCAGGATCCGGAGCTGGTGCACCAGTCGACTCTGGAAATCGCCGCGACCTGGCTGGCTCTGGGGCTGAATACCGATAATGTGGTGTTTTACCGCCAGTCGGACATCGTGGAGATTCCAGAACTTACCTGGCTGCTGACCTGTCAGACCGCCAAGGGCCTGATGAATCGTGCGCACGCGTACAAGGCGGCGGTCGACGCTAACCGCGATGACGGCCAGGATTCCGACTTCGGCATCAATATGGGCCTGTACAGCTACCCGATCCTGATGGCAGCGGACATTCTTATGTTCAACGCAAACAAGGTTCCGGTGGGCAAGGACCAGATTCAGCACATCGAGATGGCGCGTGATATTGCTGCGCGGTTCAATCACCACTACGGCGAACATTTCGCGCTGCCGGAAGCAGTGGTGGACGAGCACGTATCCGTTTTGCAGGGGCTCGATGGTCGAAAAATGAGCAAGAGCTATGGCAATACGATTCCATTGTTCCTGCCCGAGAAGAAGCTGAAAAAGCACATCAACAAGATCAAGACCAACCTGCTGGAGCCCGGCGAGCCGAAGGATGCGGATACCTCAACGGTCTTCCAGATCTGGCAAGCATTTGCCACTCCGGAGCAGACCGCCGAAATGCGTCAGGCGTTTGCTGATGGTATTGCCTGGGGAGAGGCCAAAAAGCAGCTGTTTGAATTGATCAATGGCCAAGTGGGCGAAGCCCGTGAACGTTACGAGGCTTTGTTGGCCAACCCGGCCCAAATTGAGGTTGAGCTGGAGAAGGGCGCAGAAAAAGCTCGCGCTTACTCCGCGCCCTTCCTTAAGAAGCTACGTGAAGCGGTGGGCATCCGCAAAATCGGCTAAACCCGACACCAATTGCTGCTCCCTCAAAGTAGGGGGCGGCTTTCAACGTTAAAGCACCGCTGATCAAGGGAGTTAACCGCGATTTCGTGGCTGTGCTTTTGTCGCCTGGCTGTTCCCTTGGCAGTCGCCCTTGGTTTCCACCTTGGCCTTCCACCGCGCCCGCGGGGAGGCTTGCTTGCCCTTTGGCCATCCCTCGCGCTGTACTCCGCGTTCTCCATCGGTTTCATCGGTTTCATCGGTCTGGTCATGGAACAGGTGGACCTGAGTTTCGAAGGGCATGTCGATACCAGCCTCGTCGAGCGCGGTTTTGACTCTTTCGATAAACTGAGCCCGCACATGGGTGACGTCCGTTTGCAAGCTGTTGGTCCACCAGCGGGCGCGAATCGTGACCCAGCTTGCTTCCAGGCCCCAGGGGAGGGCCTCTGGGGCCGGTTTCTGGGCCACCCCTTCAATTCCTTGTAATGTTTCCAAAATCACGCCACAGGCTTTGTCGATCCGGTCACTGTAGCCAATGCCGATGTCGAAATCGCTTCTTCGCATTGAGCGCGCTGTTTTCACCAGAATAGCGCTGGTGTAGATATCGCTATTTGGGATTACCATTCTCTGCCCATCGTAGGTATTGATAATGGTGGCCCGGGTTTCAATGCGTTTTACGGTGCCTTCGAAGTCAGCAACCTGGATTTGGTCTCCAACCTCAAATGGCTGCCGGATCAAGATCAATAGGCCAGCCAGCCAATTCTGCAGAATATCCTTGAAGGCAAAGCCGATTGCTACAGACCCGACTCCGAGACCAGCAATCAGGTCTCCCGGCTTCAAGCTGGGCATGACGACCGTGGCGGCGATTAACAGCCCAGCGAGGATAACTCCCCACTTTACGAGGCTGCCAAGCACCTCACCTAAATTGGAGCGATTGCGGCGGTTTAGATAGCGATGGACCAGAAAGCGCAGGAAAGCGCCGACGCAATAGAAGACCACTAGTACAACGAGCGCTACGGCAAAATTTGGCAGTAGTTTGACCGCACTGTCGACCCAATTGTCTACCTGACCGATAGCCTGGCTTAGATCTGCATCAATTTGCGTAGCTGTGTCTTGCGATTGTTCTTGCACGGTGTTGAATGCTACTCCGAGCGTTATTTCGTTCGTGGAAATGTCATCCCGGGTTACTGATTCGAATGTTCAGGGTGAAATCAGCGCGCTCGTCCTTCTTGGCAGCAGCTTCCATAAGAAAGACCACTATCCGATAGGTGCCATCGCGCGGTAAGGTCACGGAATAACTGCTTTTTCTGCCGCGACTTTCGTGGAGAGCACGTGTTGATGCAGGCGCGGTGATACGAAACCCCACTAGCGCATGATCGCTCAAGATATTCAGTTGCAGCTGTTGTCCGGTATTTGCAGCGAAAAGGTATTCCCGGGTGCGCTCACCCTGGAGGGAGCCCTTTATGCCATTCGCGACAAGCTGATTCTCACTGTTCTCGCTTAACTGGATTTTTGCCGGTTTGATGTGTGCGCTGCGGTGCTGCGCTGACTGTGATCCTGTGCCCCCGACTGTTGGCGGAGCCTGGTTCACATCGGCGTATACGGCATGGCTGGACAGATACACGAGCAATATGAGCAGGCTGTGACGAAGTTGCCACGCAGCACGAGAGATTGCTAATTGGTATGCAGCACTCGGGAAGGCATCACGGGTTCTGGGCGTATTGATAGCGCTGGAGAGCGATGACGGACGCTGCACTGAAGATCCTGCCGGTAACGGAAAGATCCAAAAGTGTAGGCTGTCGAGCTCAAAATTAGTCGCGCGATTTCGGGTTAATGCCGCTTTGGAGAGATGATACTTCGCGCATGAAGGTGCCGCGCTTTAGAAAGTGAATCACCTGCGCGATTACTTTGCGATTTTTCATCATGAATACGTGGGTGACAGGCATTTCAATGTGGTCTTTCATTCCCTCCAGACGGGTCCTGGCAACGGTGACTTTACCGTCATCCTTTTCCGGAAGCATAGTGGAGAGAATCGGGTTGATACTGCGGGTGCCGGCGATAATACCGAGCTCAAAGTTCGCTGCACCTAACTTGTTGGGAACGCTCATTTTGCCTGTGCCCAGCTGCAGCCCCGCTTCGCCAAACATAAACTGAAAGCCCGGAAAACTTCCCAGGTTGTCCACGACTTCGCTACCCGCATTAGGTGGGCCGAGCATCACTACCCGCCCAAGGTTTTCGACTTTCACTTTGCCGAGGTACTGGCGAACCAGAATGCCTCCCATGGAGTGGGTAACAAAATGTACTTTGCTTTGGTTATGTTCTTTGCCGGACAGCTCCGCACAGCGGTCCAAAGCGGGTGCAATGGCTGGGCCCGCCAGCTTTTCGATGGGGTGATCGGTGGAGGGGTAATCCACGTTGACCGTAGCGAACCCTGCTTCGGCAAGCGAGGAATCCAGCTTTTGCATGGAATGGTCGGATTTCGCGAGGCCGTGCAACAGAATCACGCAGTCTCCGGCGAGCGCGGAGGAAGGCAGCGAAAGTATAAGTGTGACGATAGAGAGCGCGGGCAACAGGGGTTTCATGGTGTTCAAGAATTCCATTTCTCGGGGTAGATACTCAAGTACCCAGACGTTAACTCCCGTCAGACTCTGGGTCAAATGAAGCAGCGAGGCGACTCGGATTTTTCTCCTTGCGCGAACGGCTACTGCGTTTGCTATCAATTTCCACTTGCAGCGTAAACGGCGCTGACTCGTTGCGGCGGGCCGCACTGCGCATCATATAGATCTGGATCGTGTAAGTGCCGCTGGTGGCAAGCTTTTCGGAAAAACGCTCGCCTTTGATTGACCCAATAAAGATTGCTGCATCACCGGGGCCGGTACCAGGGCCGTAAACGTTGAAGTAGGTGGCGGTATGAGGGGAGGTGAGCGATATCGTCATCTGCTGCCCGGCCTTTGCAGCGAGGGTGTAGTTGACGCCGTCATAGCCCTGGATTTTTCCGGAAACGGAAGCGCCGGTGGCACCCTTGGCAAACTGCAGGGGTTCGGTACGCGATTCCCCGGCCAGGCTCAGCCAACTCGCCACCAGCAGGCAAATGAGTGCTGCAATCTGTAGGCGAGGGATGGCGTGCTCTCTATTCGGATCGTCGCTGTAATTCTGCATTCACTGAGTGTAGTTCAGCGCCAACATTTGGTGGCAAAGTCTCGGCCGGAAAGGCTTGAGACAAGTGTTACGAGGTCACTGTGGAGCCTGCCAGTTTCTGTGCGACCTGCACAAATAGCTGCGGCTTGTCTGGGGTAACCACCACCGTCGAGGTTGGGAGTTTAATGACTACGGCCTTTGCCGCGTCGGTGGCGTAGGCACGATAGCGCCCGAGCTTTTTGTTGCGAAACAGTCCCAGATAACTGAACAATCCGCCGTTACCGAATAGCTTGATGGAATCGTCCATTGCCTTCGCATCCAGGGTTACCGATTGCAGCCCGCGCAATGAAACCCGGCTACGCCAACCAGGGCGCAGTACCAGCAGGTGGTCACCCTCCAGCTGATACCCCCTTACGGTAAACAGTGCGCATAGCACCAGCAGCACCAGTGGTAGCCAGATTCCCAGGTGGTACAAGGGTGGTGACTGCTCGGGCTCCTTTACCAGTAGAAGCGTGCTGATCCCGATCAGAATGACACTCGCCAGAAGCGTCAGTAGCTTCAGCTCTCTGCTCCAGGGGGCATTAAAGCGTGCCGGTTTCAACTTGGGGGACTGCTCGGGCATCGTCATAGGTCTCTTAAAAGCATGAAACGGCTCAAGAATAGTTCTCGGCTCGTCGGTCAGGGCTGAAGTGTACCCTCGCTTCCCCGGTGTGAGAAACCGGTGAATGCCCTGTGGTGCTACTACAATGGCCCCATTGTCAAAATGCGCTCCCGCAGCGCCGGTTCGATTGCTATACTCCGCGCCCTTTGAGCGAGCGGCGGCGTTCGGGCGAACCCCGCGGCAACACAAGATTCCTGCGCACTGGAGAACTACATGTCAGAAACACTATGCGATATCGGCTTTATTGGCGCCGGCGTGATGGGGAAAAACCTGATCCTCAACCTGGTGGACAACGGATACCGCGTGTGTGCCTTCGATCTGGACCATAGCCGTCTGGAAGATCTGTTGGAGCAGGATGCTAAAGAGCGCGGTGATCAGCCTCCGCGGGTTGAAGTGTGTAACTCCTACACGGAGCTGCTGTCCCGTACCAAGGCGCCCCACCTGGTGATTCTGTCCGTGCCGGCCGGTGCCCCGGTCGATGATGTCTGCAACAAGCTGCTGGATGCCGGTCTGCAGGCCGACGATATTGTCATCGACACTGGCAACAGCCTGTGGACCGACTCGGTACAGCGCTGCAAGCGTTACGAGGGCAAGCTTATCTTCTTCACCACGGCAGTTTCTGGCGGTGAAGTAGGGGCACGTTTCGGGCCGTCCCTGATGCCCAGTGGTGACCGCTATGCCTGGGCGCGCATCGAGCCGGTCTGGCATGCGATCGCCGCAAAGGTTGACCCCGCAAGCGGCCAGCCAATCGAGCGTTTCGAGCCTGGTAACCCAGTAAAAGAGGGCGAGCCCTGTGCCGCTTATATTGGCCCTATCGGCTCGGGACACTTCGTCAAAATGGTGCATAACGGCATTGAGTACGCCGATATGCAGATGATCTGCGAAGTCTATGACGTGATGCGCAGTGCGCTGGAAATGACCCCCAGTGAAATTGCCGCCGTGTTCCGCGAGTGGAACAAGGGTGTGCTGAACAGCTATCTGATTGATATCAGTGCCGAAGTTCTGGATACCCGCGATACAGAAACCGGCGAGCCACTGGTCGATGTGATTCTCGATCGTGCGGGCCAGAAGGGCACCGGTCTGTGGACGGCGGTTAGTGCACTGGAAGTTGGTTGCCCCGCGCCAAGTATTGCGGAAGCGGTATTTGCCCGTTCACTTTCCACCCGCAAGGTATTGCGCGGACGCGCGGCGAAAAAACTGATCGGCCCGGAAATTGCCCCGGTTGCAGAAGAAAGGCGCAAGGAAGTCATCGAGCAGCTGCACGATGCACTCTACTGCGCCAAGATTTGCGTTTACGCTCAGGGTTTCGACCTGATGAAGCTGGCGGCGCGGGAGCAGGGCTGGCAATTGAACTTTGCTGAAATTGCCAGAATCTGGCGTGCCGGCTGTATCATTCGCGCGGTGTTCCTGCAGTCCATCAGCGATGCATACGAGCGCGATGTGAAGCTGTCTAACTTGCTGCTGGACGATTTCTTTATCCAGCAGATTGCCGAGCACCAGGGTAACTGGCGCCGTGCGGTGGCCGACGCCACCATCGGTGGTATCCCGGTTCCGGCACTGTCCTCGGCGCTCAGCTACTACGATGCCTTCCGCCGCGAATCCCTGCCGGCAAACCTGCTGCAGGCGCAGCGCGATTTCTTCGGTGCACACACTTTCTCACGTGTGGACAAGCCTGAGCAGGAGAAGTACCACGTATTGTGGAGTGAGCCTGGCCGACCGATGCAAAAATTGTGATTGCTAGCTTTAGTAAATGAAAATGGCCGCTACTAGCGGCCATTTTTTTGTGTGAATAATTTGAGTGTCGGTGCGCTTAGCGCCGTTGCGACGGGAAGCTGCGGAAAGCTTCTCCCACGGCCTGATCCATCGCGCGGGTGGGGTTGTTGAGTACTCTGCGCGTTACTGGCTTGTTGGCCTGGCCGCGCCAGACCACACGCTTTTGTCGAGTATCCAGTATGTCTACCGTCAGGTGGCCCTCGGTGTATTGGCTAACGTTAGCGTGATAGCCGGGAGGCAGGTTGTTGTAGTACTCCTCGAGATATGGATAGCGCGCGGCGGCAAAGCCGAGGTTCGAATTTCTCGGCATTTTCACCTGACGATTGGCGAACACATGCACGTTGACCAGTACATCCGGGTTATCGCTCGGCATCATGCCGCGAGACATCAGCTCTTGCGACACGGCGTTGTGGGCGAGGCTGGTGGCACGGCTCGGTGTACCGTTTTGCGGAACAAACCCGAAGGTTTGGTACTGGGCCATACTGGCGGACTGCTGAGAAGAGGTGTTGTTGGCGCAGCCGCAGAGTATTAGCAGCGCGGTAATCGTGAGCGGGAGCAGGGAAAACAGGGAAAATTTACGGAAGGTCATAGGCCAATCCCGGTGGTATTAAACAGGGTGTTCTGTTCAGCCTAGACCGGGATTGGCGCATTTTCACACGCGAAACTAAACAGTCATCAAACGACTTCTTCCACTTCGCTGCTCACCTGCCGGTCGTGTTCCTCGCGGCTGGCACGGGCAACGATTTCGTCCACGTTGGCGGTATCGGTATTGAGCCCGCCAAAGGCGGCCAGCAAATCTTTCAGCAGTGCAGAGATTTCGAGGGTCATAACCGAGAATTCAATGTCGAAACGCTGAGCAGCATTATCCGCATCGACGTTGTCAGCTTTTTCGGTAACCTCGTCACTGAATTTCAGGCGCTTAATCGCCAGCTGATCGTCCACCATCAGTTCGACACCGTCGCGCCACACCAGCCCCAGCTTGTGCACCTGCATCCCAGCGACGAGATGGTTATGGATCTCCTCCGCGCACAGGTCCTGGTTTTTACAGCGGATGACACTGCCGGACTCCTGCGGGTCGCGTAGCTCGCACTCGTGACCAAACTCGAAATTGGTGGGTGCTTCAGGTGCTGTCAGCCAGTGGGTCATGGACTGCTGAGGGATATTCTTTGCGGCTACCGGCACCACCGACAGGCTGCTGATGGCTTCGCGCAGGTTTTCCAGCAGCTCTTCCGCCGCTTTCGCGGAAGATGCGTTGACCACGATCCAGTTATCCTTGGGATCAATGTAGGCAAACTGCAGGCGCGAACGGGCGAAGGCTTTTGGTCGCATTTCCAGCAGCACTTCATCCTTCAGGTTCTGCCGTTCCTTGCGGCCCACACTGCGGGCCTCTTTTTCAGAAATAGCCAGCGCCATTTCTTCAACCTTCTCGTTGACCACGGCCGCAGGGATCACTTTTTCCTGTTTCTTGGCGCATACCATCAGGTAGCCATTGGCGGCGTGTACCAGCTCGGTGCCGTGACGCCCCAGCGGGGGTACCCAGCCGTAGCGCGCCATATCCTGGCTGCCGCAGGGGGTGAAGGTATCCGGTTCCAGCATCTCGTTGAGCTGTTCCGCGGACAGGGTGAATTCTCGGGTGAGGCGGTAGACGCGCAGGTTCTTAAACCACATAGATCAGGCCGTTCGCTGTATTTTAATCAGTATGCTTAAAGCGGCCGGGCATTATGCGTCAGCCGGCAAAAAGGGGCCAGCAGATGCGCTGGCCAAAGCAGGATTGCTGGTCACCAGCCTCAGATGACTAGGCTCGGCAAAACTGCTCGCCAATTTCCTGCGGGCGCGCAAATAGGTAAGCCGGTTGATGCTCTTGCAGCTCTTCGCGGGAGCCATAGCCCCAGAGTACGCCCGCGGACTTCAAGTGATTTTTGTGCGCGGCGTTCAGGTCAAAGTGACGATCGCCGATCATTAGTGTGTTGCGGCTAATGGTGTTTTCCGCCAGCAGCTTTTCCAGTTGCTGCCATTTCCCGATACCTACGTCACCGCCGCTGACGAATTCAAAATAGGGCAACAGGTTGAACTGTTCGAGAATACGAGTGGCAAAGTCGGCGCGTTTGGACGTGCAAACGCCGAGACGAACGTTCTTGTTTTCGCGCAGGGTCTCCAGCATTTGGTTCACCCCTGGGTAGAGGGTGTTTTCGGCGTAGCCGGTGTCTCCATAGCGCTCCCGGTACTTGCCCACCATGGAGCTGACAAATGCATAGCTGGTATTACCCGTGAGGTTACCGATCGTGTGTTCCAGCGGAGGACCAATGTAGGGCGTCAATTCTTCTGCCGCTCTCGGTGCCTGGTCGTGGAAAACCAATGCGTGATTCATGCAGTTTACAAAGCCTACCGCCGGATCACTCAGTGTGCCGTCCAGATCAAAAAGCAACCACTCGTACTGTGCCATAGAAAGCTCCTGATTATTTTTGATGTTGCGGGAAGCGTGCCGCGCTATTTTCCCCTGTCTGGGTAGGGAATACAAAAAAGCCCGGGTTTGAAGCCGGGCTTTTTCGCACAAGATGATCTGTTTAGTTGCTGGGAATTGCCCCAACAACCTTTACAAAATAATCCCAGAAATTTGCCACGCTCTGGATGTGCACGCGCTCTTCCGGCGAGTGCGCGCGACGAATGGTGGGGCCGAAAGAAACCATATCCCAGTTAGGGTACGGTTTGGCCAGCAGGCCGCACTCGAGGCCGGCATGGATCACTTTGACCTCTGGCTCGCTACCTTCCATATCCTTGTAGACATCCTTCATTAGCGCCAGCAGCGGCGACTGCATGTTTGGGGTCCAGCCGGGGTAGTCATTTTCCAGTAGGGCATTGGCGCCGGCCAGCTGGAAGGCTGCAGCCACATTCAGCCCGTGCTCATCACGTGCGCTGTCTGACAGGCTGCGTACCAGGCACTGGATGCGCACTTGTGCGTTGCCGTTTTCGGTTTCGGTGACGACGCGCGCTAGGTTGTTGGAGGTATCGGCAATGCCTTCGAGCGCAGTGCTCATACGCTCCACGCCGTTGGGGCAGCAGCGGATAGCACGAATCAGCTTCAGCTGCGCTTCGGCATCCAACACACTTGCCGGTGCATCGGTGGTCTCCAGCGCGATATCCAATTTCGCTTCGTTATCCAGTTCCGCTTTGATGATTGCTGTGGCCTGCTGGAAAATTTCCTGCAGCTGCGCCGCCTGTTCCGCAGGCACGGTAATCACGGAAAACGACTCGCGCGGAATCGCATTGCGCAGGCTGCCGCCATCGAGGCTGGCGATTCGCAGTGCCGGAATTTGCTGCAGGGCGGCATCGATGATGCGGTTGGCTATCTTATTGGCGTTGCCTCGTCCCTTGTCGATATCTAGCCCGGAGTGACCGCCGCGCAGGCCGCGTACACTCAGTTTGAACGCCTGATGGCCGGCGGGTAGAGGTTCTGCGGTGTAGGGCAGGGATACATTGATATCGACACCGCCGGCACAGCCCACGTACAGCTCGCCTTCGTCTTCGGTATCGAGGTTCAGCAACAGGTCCGCTTCAAAGTGGCCTGGCTGCAGATGTTTCGCGCCAGTCATACCCGCTTCCTCGTCGATGGTCAGCAGGGCTTCCAGCGGCGGATGCGGAATATCGGTGGATTCCATTAATGCCAGAATCGCGGCCACGCCGATGCCGTTATCAGCGCCGAGGGTAGTGCCTTCTGCGGTTACCCATTCACCATCCACATAGGGTTTGATGGAGTCGGTCAGGAAATCGTGCTCGGTGTCGGCATTTTTCTGCGGCACCATGTCTACGTGGCTCTGCATCGCCAGAATTTTGCGATTTTCCATTCCCGGAGTAGCGGGCTTCTTCAAGATTACATTGCCGACCTGATCTAGCTTGACGTCGAGCCCGCGACCTTTCGCGAAATCGACAATGTACGCCACTACCTGGTCTTCATGCTTGGACGGGCGCGGGATCTCGCACAACTTTGCGAAGTGTTTCCATAGGGGCGTTGGGTTCAGTTCAGCGATGCTCGACATGTGTTTTCCTTGTGGTGAGACCGCCTGATACAAAGCGAACAGGCGGCCAGAGGATACGGCCGGTGGGTGGGGCCGAAAGCACCCACGAGCTTGTGGCCCGCGGTTGGAGGTTTAGTCTTTTTTGTATTGCAGCCCTGCGCGTAAACGCCGGGTTCGGAATTACTCGCTAGCCGCGGCTTCCGCAACCAGTTCGAACGCAATGCGTCGTTTATCGGTATCTACGGCGCTCACTTTTACGCGCACTTCTTGATCCAGCTGGAACTGCTCTTCTCCGCGGGTAATGCGCAGGCGCTTGCCGTCGAAGTCGAATGGATTCTTTTTGCTGTTAAAGCGCACAAATCCATTGATGCCGTTGTCGTCCAGGCGTACGCCGATACCCGCACCGTTGACCAGAGTGATTTTGCCAGTAAAGGTCTGGTCGATTTTGTTTTCCAGATACTGGCAGTACAGCCACTGTTGCAGGGCGCGGTCTGCCTGGCGGCCAGTGGTGACACTCTGCTGCAAGGCTTCACCATGTTCGTCGGCCAGGGTTGGCAGGGTTTGCTGATCGGCAGCGGCACGCAGTACCCGGTGGTTGTGCAGGTCGTTGAACTTGCGGATCGGCGAGGTCACGGTGGCGTAGTGAGCAATGCCCAGGCCGAGGTGCGCGGCGGCATTGCCGGACAGCTCGCCCGGGCGCAGCATGCGCTTGAGCACCGCCAGCGTATTCTTCTTCTCTGCATCCTCATCGGCTTCAAGGGTTTTTACCAGCTTGAGGTAGACGTCGAGCTGGTGCAGGTCCTGCTCTGCGTACTCCGGCATTACGTCTTTCAGCAGGGCGCGGATCTCGGTCATGCGTTCGTCGCGGAAACCCAGGTGGATGGAAAAGCAGCCGGCACCGAGTTCAGCGAGTTTGTCGCCCGCCGAAATATTCGCGGCCAGCATGGCCTCTTCAACCATGCGCTGGGCAGAAGTGCGTTCCTGCTTCTCTATGCGCTCGATCTTGCGCTTTTCATTCAGAATCAGGTCGTAGTCCGGACGATCTTCCATTACCAGGGAGTGGCCGGAGCGGTACTGCGCACGCGCTTTGCTGAGGGCGTTCAGTTCGCTAAGGGCCTGGTGCTGGGTTTCTGGCACTGCAGCGGCATCGCCATCGATGTACTGGGCAACCTGGCTATAGCTCAGCTTGTGTTGGGAGCGGATCGCGGCAAACTCGTACTCGAAACCGTTCAGCGCGCCGTCTTCGGATACCGCAATATGCATCACCAGAGCAGGGCGCAGCTGACCTTCCAGTAGGGAGAAACTGTTCTCGCACAAACCTGCAGGCAACATTGGCAGGGTTTCGCCGGCGAGATAAACACTATTGGCCCGTGCAAGCGCGTCTTTGTCTAGCGGGCTGCCGGCTTCAATCAGGCTGGAGGGGTCAGCTACGGCGATGTGCAGGGTCCAGCCTGCGTCGGTTTTCGTAATCGCGATGGCATCGTCCATATCGCGGGTGCTTTCAGAATCGATGGTGACAAAGCCGAGTTCTGAAAGATCCTTGCGGTCTGTGCTGATGCTTTCCAGCTGCGCGGGAATGGCTTCTGCCTGTTCGAGCGCACCTTTGCTGAAGGCGTTGGACAGGCGGTGCTGGGCGACCACAAATGCGTGCTCGATGCCGGCCATATCGGGCTTGCCGATTACGCTTTCTACCTTTGCCTGAGACTTGCCGTCTTTGAAAGGGTGGCGGGAAATGCTGCAGGCGATGAACTCCCCCGGTTGTGCCTTGCCGCGGCCTTTGGGTGGCAAGAAGATCCAGCGCGAAAACCCGTGCTCGCTGGGCTGGATAAAATGACCCTGGCCTCGCTGCACGTATTGACCCACCAGATACTTCAATTCCGTGGAGATCAGGCTATCCAGCTCTGCGGACAGCTTGCCTTTATCTTCTTCGGTCAGGCTCACCTTGACGCGATCGCCAGGGAAAACCCGATCCATTTCGGCCGGGGGCAGGAAGGCCTCGCGCCCATCATCCAGTACCACAAAGCCGAATTTACCGTTGGCGCCGCGTACGCGGCCTTCGGAAAATTCCTTAGTGGAGCGGATATCGGACTTCAGCTGGGACAGCTGTTTGAGGGCATCGGCGTTGAGCATAACCAGGTCTCTGTAAATCTCGGTAAATCGACTGCAAGGAGTGTAGGGCGCGGATTCTACCAGACGAAGCTTTACAGGCCAGTTGCGCTATGGCGAACAACGTCTAATTTGCTCATGAAAGTAGATGAATTTGTGACCATCAGCGGGTTTGAGTTGCTGGAGAATGATCTATCCTAAAAAACGATGCATTTGGTGATGGTTGTGATACTGAATGGTCTTGATTGGCAAAGATTGCAATGAAAATCTGCACCTGCTGGATATATTCTAAGGGACTTACAATAAATCGCGGTTGCGGACTGAGCTGACAAAATCGGCCGTGTCTGGCGCCGTGGAACATCCGACCTCCGGAGAGGCAAGAAAATGAGTGTTTTTTCCCACCCTGCCTACGATAACCACGAAGAAGTTGCTTTCTACCACGACGCCAAAAGCGGCCTGAAGGCAATTATTGCGGTACATAACACCAACCTTGGCCCAGCTCTGGGCGGTTGCCGCATGTGGCCCTACGCGGACGATGCAGAAGCCCTGAACGATGTTCTGCGCCTTTCCCGCGGTATGACCTACAAATCTGCCATGTCCGGGCTCAAGCTTGGCGGTGGCAAGTCCGTGATTATTGGCGACCCGCGCAAGCAGAAGACTCCGGAGCTACTGCACGCAATGGGCGACTTCCTGAACACCCTCGGTGGCCGCTACATTACCGCGGAAGATAGCGGTACCAGCGTCGCCGATATGAAGATCATTGGTGAGCGCAGCGAATTTGTTTCCGGAGTGATTGCCGGCCAGGAACACGGTGGTGATCCTTCTCCCTCTACCGCATACGGCGTATTTGTCGGTCTGAAGGCTGCGGCACAACATCGCTGGGGTCGCGAAGACCTGAATGGCATGAAGGTATCTATTCAGGGCGTGGGCAATGTGGGTTTCCGCCTGGCCAAGCTGTTGAAAGAGGCCGGTGCCGAGCTGTTCGTGACCGATATCTTCCAAGAGAACATTGATCGCGCGGTGAATGAGCTTGGCGCGACCGCGGTCGGCGCGGATGAAATCTTCGATCTGGATGTGGACATGTTTGCTCCCTGTGCCCTGGGTGCAATTCTGAATGACAAGACCATTGAGCGGCTCAAGGTTGGCGCCATTGCCGGCGCGGCCAACAACCAGCTGGCGGAAGAGCGCCACGCGCAGGTGTTGAAAGAGCGCGGCATTCTTTACACCCCGGATTACGTGATTAATGCAGGTGGCATCATCGATGTGTATTACCAGCAAATGGGACAGGCGAAGGGCGAGTATGACGCTGACCAGGTGAAGGCGCATATCGAGACCATTGCTACCACTATGCACGAAGTCTTCGAACGCGCCGAAGAGTCTGGCGAAACCACGGCGCATATTGCAGACCGTGTTGCCGAGGAGCGCTTCGGTCACGAAGACGCCTTGAACAAGTCGGATTCCGCTGCTGCTTAATTCTTTTTCCGGGCCTAAGCGCCCGGCTCCTCCTAATTCCTCTGGCGAACTTATCGTCTCTCTGTGAGGTATTCTTCGGGCGCTACGGCGCCCGCTTTTTTGCCTACACTGATACTCGCGCGGGCCTTGCGGCTGTCATGCATGCGGCGTGATCAGTATCGCGAATCTCTATTCTCTCTCTTCCGCCCGTTACGCCTTCTCAAAAAAATCTGTGTCCGTTCATCAAGTGAGCGGGCAAGTGCCAGAACCAGGATAATTGACAATGGATATGCGATTTTCCCGTGTGATTTTTCCGCTACTCACCGCCATATTTTTCCTGGGGGTGACCGGTTGCGACAGGCAAAAGTCTGGGGAAGGTGGCCAGGAGAATGTGCACAAGGCATTTCAGGTCGATAAAAAAGCGGCCGCCAGCAGCAAAGCGGCTGCCACCGGCAACGAAGCCTATGTGGGGGCCCCCGAGATCGATCTGCCTTTTCACAAGGAGGTCCTGGATAACGGCCTAACCGTGATTGTGCACGAGGATCACAAGGCGCCGGTGGTGGCCCTCAATATCTGGTACAAGGTGGGGTCGAAAGATGAGAGTCCGGGTAAAACCGGCTTTGCCCACTTATTCGAGCACCTGATGTTTAACGGCTCGGAAAACTATCCGGGCGAGTACTTCGAACCCTTCCAGCGCTCTGGTGCCACGGATATGAATGGCACCACTAACAACGATCGCACCAATTACTTTGAAACGGTTCCCACCGGTGCCCTGGATATGGCGATGTGGATGGAGTCCGATCGCATGGGGCACTTTAAAGGCGCGATCAGCCAGGAAAAGCTCGACGAGCAGCGGGGCGTGGTCAAGAACGAGAAGCGTCAGGGGGAAAATGTACCCTACGGTAAAGCGTTTGATGTCATCGCTGCCAGCACGTTCCCGTCCGATCACCCCTATTCGTGGAGCACCATTGGTTCCATGGAGGACCTGGACAATGCCAGCCTGGAAGACGTGAAACAGTGGTTCTCCGAGTACTACCAGCCCGCCAATGCCATTCTGGTGATCGCCGGCGATATCACCGTGCCGCAAGCCATGGATATGGCGCGCAAGTACTTTGGCAATATTCCCAGTACTTCGGTGCCGCCGGAGATAAAACACTGGGAGCTTCCCTCGCAGGTCAACAAGCGCAAGGAAATGACCGATCGGGTACCACAAACCCGGATTTACAAGGTCTGGAACGTGCCGGCAATTGGCAGTGCCGACGAAGATGCGCTCGACCTGATGACCTCATTACTGGCCAATCGCAAGAACTCACTGCTGTACCGCCGCCTGGTGCGGGATGAGCAGGTGGCCACCAGTGTGAGTGCCTATTACTACGGCCGCCAGCTTGCCGGGCAGCTCATTATTACTGTGGATGTAAAACCCGGGCAATCGGTTGAGAAAGTGGAAAAACTGCTGAACGAGGAGTTGCGGCAGTTCGCCGACAATGGCGTCAGTGCGGATGAGTTGCGCCGCATCAAACAGAGCCAGTTCGCCTCGGTCGTCAAAGGGCTGGAAAAAATAGGTGGCTTCGGTGGTAAAACCGATATCCTGGCGCGTTCAGAATTTTACTATGGTGACCCTGCTGCACTCATCGATGGGTTGGAAGATTACGCCAAGGTGTCGGTGAGCGATGTGCAGGACGCTGCACAGAAGTGGCTCAAGCCCGAGCACTTCACGCTGGTTATTTCCCCGGAGGATAAATACCAGGCGTCGGCACACGATGTCGACCGCTCACAACTGCCCGCCATCGATAAAAATGTCGAACTAGAACTGCCCAAGCAGCAAGAATTTACCTTGAAGAATGGGCTTAAAGTTGTACTGGCAGAGCGTCACGATACGCCGGCGGTATTTATGAAACTGCAGTACCGCGGCGGCGCTTCCGTAGATGGTGATAAGCCGGGCCTCGCATCTGTGGTGGCGCGTATGCTGAGTGAGGGGGCAGGGGATTACGATAGTCTCGGCTTCAGTGCCCGCCAGGAAGAGCTGGGGGCGAGTATCGGCACCGGTAGCGGGCTGGACTACAACACCATCAGTTTCAGTGCTTTGAAGTCGCAGCTAAAGCCATCCCTAGAATTGTTTCGCGATGTCATCACCGACCCCAAGTTTCCAGAGGAAGACTTAACCCGGGTTAAATCCAACTGGCTCGATTCGATTCGCCAGGAAGAGGCGCAGCCCCAGGGGCTGGCCATGCGCAAACTGCCGCCGCTTCTGTATGGTGAGAACCACCCCTACAGTGCGCCGCTCACCGGCTCCGGTACCCCGGAAGCCGTCTCCTCCATTACCCGCGATGATCTGGTGAATTATCACGATACCTGGCTACGTCCCGATAATGCGCAGCTGACCATCGTGGGTGATGTGGATAGAGATGAAATCGAAAAACTGCTCAACGACACTCTGGGCAAATGGCGCGCGCCGAAAGAGCCGCTGCCAGCGTTGGACATTGCTAGCGTCGAGCGCCCGGACAGTGCGCGTATATTCCTGCTGGATCGCCCGGGTGCAGAGCAAAGCTATGTGATGGCGGGCCTGCTGATGCCGCCCTGGCAACCGGAAGGCGCGGAAGCGTTCGATGCAATGGCGTCGGCGGTTGCCGGTAAATTTACCTCCCGTATCAATATGAACCTGCGCGAAGACAAAAACTGGTCCTACGGCGCGCGGGCGGTATCCATGGATGCGGAAGGGCAGCGCCCGTATATTGTCATTGCGCCGGTACAGACAGATAAAACCGCCGCGGCCATGCAAGAAATTTTGAAGGAATACAACGCTTATCTGAATGATCGCCCCATCGAAGACAACGAGCTGAATGACTATAAAGATGACGAGGTTCTGAAGCAGAGTGCGCGTTTTCAGACCAAAGGGCAGCTGCTTTCCAGTATTGCCTGGCAGATCGAGAAAGGCTTGCCGCCGGAATACATCGCGGACTACCCGCAGCGTGTCAGCACCTTGACCAAGGAGCAGGTGGTGCAGGCAGCCAAGGACAATCTGGCGCCTGATCAGTTTACCTGGGTAATCGTTGGCGACCTCGACAAGATCAAGGAGGATATCGAAGCGCTGGACCTGGGCCCGGTGCAGGTGCTGCCTACCGAGCAGTGACCGGTGGCCGGCGCGACGTCTGGTCCCGGACGGGCCTCCCATGCAAAAGCCTGGTGTTTGCCACGCCGGGCTTTTTTTATGGCGTCAAAATACGTTAAATTGCGGGATTGGGTAGGTAACTACCCTAACTAAAACCAATAAATCCGGGGCGTGGCAGCATCGACCCCGAAGTTTCCGGGGCTAACATGATCACTCTGAAGCACACAATTGTCTCGGCAAAGCGTCTACTTGGCGGTTTGCTCGGGTTCACCCTGCTCACCCTTTCGACCCTTGCTCAGGCGGAAAAAATCGCTGTACACGCGGGCTGGCTGTTCGACAGCGAAACGGGCCGCCTGATGGAAAAGCGCACCATTCACATTGATGACGGCAAAGTAGAGTCCGTCGAACGCGGTTTTCACCAGCGCGAAGGGGAGCGGGTGATCGACCTGAGTGGCTACTCGGTATTGCCCGGCTTGATGGATATGCATACCCATCTTTCCTACGAATTCGGTCCTCGCACCTACACCGAAGCCTTCACCTGGAACCCGGCAGACTACACGCTGCGCTCGGTAAATACCGCGGAGCGCACCTTGAAGGCCGGCTTTACCACCGTGCGGGATCTCGGTGATAGCGGCAATGTGACCGTGAGCCTGCGCAACGCCATCAATCGCGGCGACATCGTTGGCCCGCGGGTGTACACCGCCGGCAAGTCCATTGCCACTACCGGTGGGCACGCCGATCCAACCAATGGCCACAACCATCGCCTGATGGGTAGTCCTGGGCCTGCCGAGGGCGTAGTGAATGGTGTTGCAAGCGCCCGTGAAGCCGTGCGCCAACGTTACAAAGACGGCGCCGACCTGATCAAGATTACCGCCACGGGCGGTGTGTTGAGCGTGGCCAAGAGCGGCCAGAATCCGCAATTTATGCAGGACGAGCTGGAAGCAGTGGTACAAACCGCCAAAGACTACGGCTTTACCGTGGCGGTTCACGCTCATGGCAAGGAAGGCATGGAACGAGCCATTCGCGCCGGGGTGGACTCCATCGAGCACGGTACCTACATGGACGACGAAACCATGAAGCTCATGGTGAAAAACGGTACCTGGTATGTGCCGACGTTACTTGCCGGTGACTGGGTAACCCAGAAGTCGGCGATCGAAGGTTTCTTCCCGGAAATGGTGCGCACCAAGGCGGCAAAAATTGGCCCGCTGATTCAAGATACGTTTAGTCGCGCACACAAGAAAGGTGTGAAGATTGCTTACGGTACCGACACTGGGGTGAGCCGTCACGGCGATAACGCGAAAGAATTTGCCCTGATGGTGGAGGGCGGTATGAGCCCGGCGGACGCGATCCGCTCTGCGACCTGGAACGCAGCGCAGTTGCTGCAGGCCGAAGATGAGCTGGGCAGCATTGCGCCCGGCAAGTGGGCGGACATTATTGCGGTCGTCGGCAATCCGCTGGAAGACATTACCACCCTGGAGCGGGTGCAGTTTGTGATGAAAGGTGGCGAGGTCTACAAACAGCCTGAGTAGCTTTCCTCGCCATTACCTAGAAAAGCACTTCGTAGCGGATTCGTGGCGTTGACGCCAGCGGGTACAGCCTTGTGAGACACGCGGTGAACCCTTCCCTGGGGCTCGGCACCGCCATCCCTGGCGGTGACGGTCTCACAAGGCTGCACCCGCTACCGCCAACTTCTCGTCGGCCGTAAAATATTTCCCAATCTCTTATTGGGTTTACTTGGCCAGTTCAAATACCAATTCTAGGTGCACAGAAACCGAAGTTTCGCCCGGTGCCACGGGCGTACTGGCACTATCTGCCATTGCCACTTCGGCGCGCATCATTGGTCGCGGCATGCCGCCGTGGCTGCCTTCCGCAATACTCACAATCCGGCGCACTTTGGTTCCCAGAGATTCCGCATAGGCTTCTGCGCGCGTCTGCGCCATTTTTAAGGCTTTCTCACGCGCTTCTGCTCGTAGTGGCTCCGGGTCATCAATAGAGAAGCTCGGGCCGTGGATCTGATTTGCCCCCTCCGCAGTTAGCGCATCGATCACTCCACTCAGGTCATCCAACTCACGCACGGTGATGCTGACACTGTTGCGCGCCTGATAGGCGACGATTTTGCGTTCGCGGTTGGGTTGGTAATCGTAGCGGGGCATCAGGCTGATGCCGCTGGTTTGCACATCCTTGTTGTCGATGCCGGCCTCTTTGATCGCCTGCATCACCTGTTCCATTTGTTTTGCGTTGGCCTGCATGGCCGCCTTGCTGTCGTCAGCCTCGGTGACCACACCGGCAGAAATCGTGGCGATATCCGGCACCCGGCTGGCTTCCCCCTGCGCTGAAATGGAAACCAGAGTGCCGGTGGGGCGGTTGCCGGAATCACTGCCGCAACCGCTGGCAAAAATGGCGATCCCCGCGATGAGGCCAGCGGATAACAGTTTTATCGAGTTGCGTCGGGTGTTGGCGAGCGTATTGGAAAGAGTGTTGTGCATAGCGAATCCTTTTTCTTGCCGGAGTGACTGCTGACCGAGTGATTACTGACCGAGTTACTGTGGCTAAAGTTACATCGTAATGATGGCTATTATCGCGTCAGCTAACTGAACATCAGGTGAATAGGCGCACGAAGCTTTCTTCCTCCGGGTGGTAGAGCGCAAAGCCCAGTCGCAGAAGTTGCTGGCGTCGATCGCAGAGCACATTTTTCTCGCGCAGCGTTGCTTGCAACTGCTCGGCGCCTTCGGCACTACCACAGCGGAATGTGAAGAAGTGGCCGTGACCGTCTTCCAGGTCGTGTGCGATCAGGTTCTCGCGGTTCAGAATGGGGTGGTCTGCAGCATCCATGGCCGCGAGGAAGCGTCGTTGATTGTTCTGTACATAGCGGTGGATGGTATCTACGGAAATACCTTCCTGCTGGTGAAGCTCCAGTACCGCCAGTGCCTTGTACAGCGGTGAGAAATCGATGGTGGAGCCGGCAAAGCGCAGCCAGTCGTTGCCAAATCCTACACCTTCGCCGCGATTCTCCAGCTCCGCCATCTCCGCAAACCAGCCCGTATACAGCGGCCGCAACTGGCAGTCGCGCGGGATGGTCATAAAGCACATGCCTTCCCCGGCACCCAGATACTTGTACGAGCCTGCGGTATAGAACACCTTGTCGGCCACCTTGCCGAGATCGGTGGGGCGGGCATAGAACCCGTGGTAGCCATCGATCACCATGTGCGTGGCTTCTGGCTTGCGCTCCGCCAGTGCCAGCAGTTCCGGAAACGCGACCCCGGAATCGAAGAATACCTGGCTGGCGTAGGCCAGCTGGTAGCGGCCGGATTGCAGCTCCTGCTCAAACCTGGTCGCCAGCGTTGCGTAAGGCTGGGTGGGGACGCGGGTGACCTGCACGTTGGGCAATTCTTCAAGCCGCAACAACTGGCGGGCAAAGCTGTAGAATTCGCCATCGGTGGTCAGGATGTGCAGTGGCTGGCTCAGGTCGAAGGCACTCAGCAGGCGGTAGACCAGCTCGTGGGTGTTCGGGGCCAGGGCAACCTGCTCTGGGGCCGGCAGGTTCAGGGTGCTTGCTATACCCCGCTGGAAGGCGGGTATCTTCTCGCCGAAGATCTTGTCCCACTTCTGGTCTGCCATTGCGGCGGCGTCGTACCAGTATTCGTTGACCGCATCCAGGGTCACGTCGGCCCAGTAATGGTGGGAGTGACAGGCCATATGTAGAACCGGTAGGTCGCAGCCTGCAGAGGCGGCTTTTTGAGCCCCCTGTAAAAAATGTCGATAGTATTTTTGGTACATTTCGTTCTGGAAACTTTATTGGGGATGATTAGATTGTCATCCAATGGACGTATCGGGATTGTAATCCCGCAAAGGAGGCGTTGCAGTGGAATATTTGCACACAATGGTGCGTGTCACCGATCTGGATAAGTCGCTGGAGTTTTATTGCGACAAGCTTGGTCTGTATCTGGTCCGGCGTACCGATTATGAGAGAGGGCGTTTCTCCCTGATTTTTCTCGCGGCGCCCGGGGACAAAGACAGTGCGGAAGCGGAAAAGCGCCCGTGCCTCGAGTTGACCTATAACTGGGACCCGGAGACCTACACCGGCGGCCGCAACTTTGGTCATCTGGCTTACCGCGTGGACAACATCTATGAGACGTGTCAGCGCCTGATGGATATGGGGGTGACGATCAATCGCCCGCCGCGTGACGGCCACATGGCGTTTGTGCGTTCCCCAGACAATATTTCCATTGAGCTGTTGCAGAAAGGTGACTCCCTGCCGCCGCAGGAGCCCTGGGCCTCCATGGAAAACACCGGAGAGTGGTAACCACTCCCGGTCTTCGCAGTAATAGAAGAGAGCTAAAGATGGCCAACCCGAACAAATCCCGCAGCTGTGTCGTACTAGCCGGCGCCAATGCCGCTCGTCGAGTGCGCGATGAAGGCTTGAACCAGAGCATGGTATCCACTCTAGTGGGCGCTTCTGGCGGCCCCAAGTGGCTTTCCATCAGTCAGCTTGACCGGGTATTGATCGGCGAGTTTTTCCGCGACCGGAGCAGGCCGATTGCCACGCTGGGATCCTCCATCGGTAGCTTCCGCAACATGTGCTATGCCACCGCCAACCCAATGGAGGCGCTGGAGGTTCTGGAGTATGGCTACATCAACCAGACCTATGCCAGCGAGCGCCCGACGCCTGCGGAAATCACCTCAAAAGGGGAAGAGATCCTGCTTCGGGTTCTGGGAGAGCAGGGGGCCGCGCAGGTTGCCAGTAATCCGGTATGGCGCAGTCATTTTGTGACCGTGCGTGGGCGCGGGCCACTGGCCAGTGAGAAAAAGGCGCTGTTGGCGCCAGCATTACTCGCATCTGCTTTGGCCAATGCGGTCAGTCGTCGCAGTTTGCAGGCTTTTTGGGATCGGGTGGTGTTCCATGCCGGTGATGCGCCAGCGGTGGGCTTCCGTAACCTGAGTACGGTCAACACGCCGCTGAACCCGGAGAACGTCTGCCCGGCGGTGCTGGCCAGCGGCTCCATCCCTCTGGTGATGGCCGGCGTGCCGACTCCCTCCGGGGCGCCTGCGGGTAACTACCGCGACGGCGGTATTACCGATTATCACTTTGATCTCGGGTTTGAGCACCCGGAAGGGCTGGTGCTGTACCCTCATTTCTTCCCGTATATGGTTCCGGGCTGGTTCGACAAGAGCCTGCGGTGGCGCTGGGTGCGCGGCGGTGCCATGGATAATGTGATTTTGGTGGCACCATCACCGTCGTGGGTAGCCAAATTGCCATACGGGAAAATCCCGGATCGCGATGACTTCGTCAAGCTGTCCACCGAAGAGCGCCTCAAGTATTGGAATGCGGTGACCGAGGCCGGTAAACGGGTTGCGGAGGATTTCTTCGAAATGTGGCAAACTGGCGCCATTGCCAACGAGCTTATCGAGGTTGGCAGTGATGAAGAGCCTCACCGGCTGGCAATGTCCGCGTGAGGTATAGCTGAGGGGGCAACCTCGCAACCGCGCCACGAGTGAGTGGAAGAGCAGTGGAAGACCAGTGAAAGACGCCGAATTTACTCAGCCGCAGGAAGAGTTCCGGACCACCCAGGAGCGGGTGTACTACCAGGTGCGCGACGCGATTCTCCGGGGTCAGTTTTTGCCCGGTAATCCTATCACGATTCGCGGCTTGGCTGCCGAGCTCGACTGCAGCCCAATGCCGGTGCGCGAGGCCCTGCGCCGGCTTACGTCTGAGCGGGCGCTGGAACTTTCCGATACCCGCCGCGTGACCGTGCCGAGCATGACGCGGGAAAAGCTGGACGAAATTTGTGCTGCCCGGGTGGCACTCGAGTGCCAGGCCGCGGCCCAGGCGCTACCGCAGGTGGGAGATGCCGAGCTTGAAACGCTCAGAGGGCTTGACGATCGGGTAACCGAGTCGCTGGCAAAAAACGACATACAAGAGTATGTTGCCGCCAACCTCGAGTTCCACTTCACCCTGTATCGCCTTGGGCATCCGCATATTATTTTGTCATTGATCGAGAGTCTCTGGTTGCAGACGGCACCTTTGCAGCATTTGGTCTTCCAACGCTTCGGTGTACAGGAATTACCAGATCGCCATCAGGACTTGATCGACGCGATTGCGGCAAAAGATGAACAGCGCGTGCGCACTGCCATTCGTCAGGATATTGAAGAGGGGCTGGGCTCCATTTCTGCTGAAGAGTTAATGCCGCACTGATGTTCAGTTACATTCATATTGTTCTCCACTTCCTTGTTCCTCTCGCTATTGCCTGGTTTTTCTTTCGCAACGAATGGAAAAAGGCCGCGTTGTTTATGGTGGCTGCGAATCTGGTAGATCTCGATCATTTACTGGCTACGCCGATCTACGACCCGGGTCGTTGCAGTATTAATTACCATCCGCTGCATAAATTACTGCCGATTTCTGTGTATGGTGCGATGATGTTTTTACCTTGGAAGCCCGTGCGCTGGCTGGGTATTGGTCTGATTACACACATGTTGTTGGACGCACTCGACTGCAGTTTCTAGCATAAACTGTTCTGTTTTATCCCTAACTTGCCTGTTTTCTCCCTTTGGCCGCGGATGACGCTTCCGCGGCCAACCTCTTGGGTAATCTTGTGCCGTAGCCATAGATTGGCGATAACAATAACGACGCATAGAGGAACCTAAGGTGAAGAAAAAACTTATCCCGCTTTTTTTGCTTTCCGCGATGAGTCACGGCGCGCTGGCCTGTGTCTCCGCGGAGACCGAATCGAATGATGCCGAGGCCGATGCCGATGGCCCTGTATGTTCTGGTCAGGCGGTTGCTGGCAACATTGCCAACCGCAGGGATCAGGATTGGTATTACTTCAATATTGATACTCCGTCCGATTTGGATATTTTTCTCGCGCACGACAGCGGCGACGACTTTGATTGGCACCTGTACGACGCATCACAGCAGCTGTATAGCGCCGAAACAAGCAACCGCCCCGAGTCAGCCAGTGTCAGTGTCGACGGTAATGGCCTGTACACCCTCAAAGTAACTCGTTACTCCGGCCGAGGTGACTACACCTTGAGTGTCGACGGCATTCCCTCCAGTAGTGGCGGTGGAAGTAGTAGCGGTGGCAGCAGCAGTGGGGGCAGCAGCGGCGGAAGCAGCGGTGGCGGCGACTGTAATGTTGGCACGCGGCCGGCAAAGCCGGGCGGTTTGACCCGATACATTACCGGCAATGAAGCGGATGTCTGCGTAAACCAGACCTCCGGCGGTTTGCTGGTGATGGGCGGCGGTAGTGACGTCGATGCCGCGTTTACCCGTCGTGTCGAGCCGTTGATTGGCGGTGGCGATGTGGTTGTATTGCGCACCAGCGGTAGCGATGGCTATAACGACTATCTACTGGGCCTGCTCAATGCAGATTCCGTAGAAACCCTGATTGTTGATCGTCAACAGCATGCTAATGATGAATACGTTGCCTGGGCCGTGCGCTCTGCCGAGTTTGTATGGATTGCCGGCGGCGACCAGTCCGACTACCTGAATCAGTGGCAGGGCACTCCGCTCCAGCAGGCCCTGGACGAAGTGATTGCCCGAGGTGGTGTCCTGGGCGGTACCTCTGCCGGTGCGGCTGTGCAGTCCGAGCACATCTACGACCCTGACGGCGTGCTGGGTGCCTACTCGTCCGAAGCGGTGAGTGATCTGTGCCATGAAAACACCAATATTTCTGATGGCTTCCTGACCACTGCAATCATGCAGGGTGTGATCGTTGATACGCATTTTGCTGAGCGCGATCGTATGGGCCGCCTGATGGCCTTTATGGCGGGGCTGCCTGCGGGTATTCAGGGTATCGGCGTCGACGAAGCGACTTCGATCTTCTTTACCCCGGATGGCAGCGGTGTGGTTGATGGCGCGGGTAGTGTGTACGTTCTGCAGGAGGACGGTCAGAGCAGTCGGACTCAGGCGCAATGTGGTCTGCCAGTGGTTTACGAAGACGTGCTGCGCTACAAGCTGGGTGAGTTTGACCAATTCAACCTCTCCACCGGTGCCAGCAACGTGACGCCGAAGCGCATTGGTATCGATGGTCGCTCCAATAACTTCTATATCAATCAGCCGTATCAGTAACTTCCTCTGCGGTTAAAAACGTTGTGATTGGGATGGTGAATCGGGAGGGGAATTTGTTCCCTTCCGGTTCACCTTCGACAAGGTTCTTTCCCACAATATCGCAGATACGCCACAAAACAATCGTCGATATCGCAGATTATTCGGCTGCTGGCTGTATCTGCTTCTGAATTAAATTCTGTAGCAGAAAACCTTTACAGGTTTTTTTCATCGTGATAAAAATTGGTGCGTGATCGATAGTAATCTGATTTGGCTCTGCTTCTGACGCGATAGCCGAATCAAGAGAACCACCGGTCTGACTCTCAAGTTCAAGTGTGGTTAATTGGTTAAACCTACTTGATAAACAGTGCAAGGCATTAAGAGCAAAATGAACAAGGCTGCTACTGTCACGCGCTGCTCCTCCAACTACTACCTCAGCGAGTGGTTTGACGAGTAGCTTCCCCACCTCGGTTTAACCGGGGGCCCCGCTTATTTATGCGCGGGTGCAAGGAAGCTATAAGTCGGTTTTTTCCGTTCTTATTTCCAGCCCAATTTGTCGAACTCTGTTGGCATTGCTTGTGCGTTGCTGTGGTGTCGATGGTATGGGTTATTGCACTGCATTGCCGCCGGTTTTTCCTGGGAAATCTTCTGCGAGTCTGAAGTGTCGATTGTTGATGCTTGCAGTTCGCGCAATTTCGAATCTCACAGAAAAACTAAACAACCATCGGAGACAGGAATTTTTCCTGGAGGGCAATAAAATGGATAACAGAACCCAACTGAATAAAACGCCACTGAGTAAGGCGGTGCGACTGGCACTTGGCTGCTCATTGATTGGCAGCAGTGCGTTCGCAATGGCACAGGAAGCACCAAAAGGTGCAGATGCGTCCGTTGAAGAAATCGTTGTTACCGGTACCCACATCAAGGGGCTGGATACCGAAGGTGCAGTACAGGTCGTACAGATTGATCGCGACGACATCGAAGCTTCCGGTGCAACTTCTCCCATCGAAATTCTGCAGCAGCTGTCCCAGACTGGTGGCGGCAGCGGCACTTTCTCTACCGCCACGTCCGGCGCGCTCTCCAGTGACACTCCCGTAGGCGCCGCCGGCGTTTCCCTGCGCGGTCTGGGCGCTAGCTCCACTCTGGTGCTGGTGAATGGTCGCCGTGTTTCCGTGAGCTCCTTCGCCAAGGGCCAGGAGTCTTTCGTCGACGTAAACTCTATCCCGCTGTCTGCTATTGAGCGCGTGGAAGTGTTGCCCAGTGGTGCCGCGGCCACCTACGGTGCCGACGCGGTTGCAGGCGTTGTGAACTTTGTACTGCGTGATGATTTTGACGGTTCTGAAATTTCCCTGACTCACGGCAACTCCACCGCCGGCTCCGATGAAGGCAAATACAACCTGAACTGGGTATGGGGCCGTGAAGGTGAGAACAGCCACACCATGGTGGTGGTTGATCTGTTCTCCCGTAACGCAATGTACGACCGCGACCGCAAGTTGACCGCGAACTCTGTGCGTCCGAGCCAGCAGGGTGTTTACCCGAGCTTCAATGACTTGTTCCTGGTGTACTACGACCAGACTGAAGGCCCTGCGTCCGGCGGCTGTCCGGAAGATCAGTTTGATTTCGGCAGCTTCGGCGATTACTGTGAATTCAATACCAATGCGGTTGCCGCAACTCAGGATGAATACGAGAGCGCGAGTGTCGTTGCCACGTTTAATTACGATATCTCCGACAATCTGGAGTGGTTTAACACCCTGATGCTGCAGACCAGTGAGTCTCGTGGTACCTCCGCTCCGGCAAACTTCTCCCGTGCGCCGTTCGATCCGGAAAGCCCCCTGTGGCCAGAAGCCCTGAAAGCAGATCTGGTTGAGGAAGGTTCCTTCCACCCGGATTATCCAACCAGCGATTTCAGCGATTATTACGGTTACCCTATTTTCGCCTGGGGTAAGTTCCCAGATGCACGTGCGGTCGAGGTGGAAAGTGAGGCCATGCGCCTGGTGTCTGGCCTGCGTGGTGAAGTAAACGACTGGAACTGGGAAGTTGCCGCTAACCTGGGTCGCAGTGAATCCGAGCAGCGCGGAATTTCTGGATTGTACAAGGCGGATGCTTTCTACAATGCCAGCGTCGGTAACCTGTGTACCGATGGTTCTGTTGTCGATCGCTGGGAAGTAGACCTGGCACGCCCCAGTGCTAGTTTTGGTGCGGGTGAAACCTGTGAGGACCTCGGCAAAACCACTGCCTGGTACAACCCATTCGGTGGTCAGATTGATCAGATAGCGGAGATGGACGATCTGATCCGCACCGACGCAAAGCGTGGTGGTAAGTCCAGCCTGTACGCCATTGATGGTAATATCTCTGGCAGCTGGATCGAGCTGCCGGCCGGTACTGTTCAGGTGGCCTTTGGTGGTGAGTTCCGCCGTGAGTCTGTGATAGATACTCCGTCTGGTGATGCAGTTTCTACCACCTTGAACCCCGAGCCGATTCTGGGCTTCAGCTCCACTTCTGCAGACGCCGCACGTAACCAGTGGGCGGTCTACATGGAGCAGATGATTCCGCTGGCGGCCAACACCGAGTTGCAGTTCGCCCTGCGTTACGACCACTACGATAACTTCGGTGGCGACACCAACCCCAAGGTTGCCCTGCGCCATGCGTTTAACGATGCAATCATCTTCCGTTCCAACTGGTCCACTTCCTTCCGTGCGCCATCTCTTGCGCAGGTTGGTGCGGGTACCTTGCTTTCCAGCTATTCCGTCGACTGTAGCGTAACGCCTGTGGCCTGTGACGGTCTGATTGACGAGTCAGGTGAGTCTCTGCTGTCCGAAGATGTGAGCAATGATGAGCTGAAGCCGGAAACTGCTACCACCTGGGGTGCGGGCTTCCTGCTGAAGCCGAGCGAAAATACCGAGATCTCTATCGATTACTGGAATATCGAGCATGAGAATCTGATCGGTGTGGAAGAGGATGACTTCATCCTGCGCGCGTTCAATGGTGACTTCGCGGTAGTAGGTGAAGGTGAGCTGCCAACAGGTCAGCCTGGCCTTGAAGTGGCAGGTGGCTTTGTAGTGGATGCGCACTTCCAGCTGTCCAACCTCGGTTGGCAGAAGACCAACGGTGTAGATCTGGCGTTTACCCAGTACTTTGACACCGAAAACTGGGGTAACTTCCGCTTCACTCTGGACGGTACTTACCTGAACGAGTTCGACAAACTGCCATCCGATGCGTTGGGTATCGTGAAAGAAGCGGGTAACTACACCTATCCACGTATCCGCGCCAATAGTTCCCTGCGTTGGACCTACGAGGACTGGTCATCTGCTCTGACCGCTCGTTACGTTCACAGCTATATGGACGACCCGAGCCCGCGAGTACTGGATTCCGTATTTGAGGAAGGCAACGAGTACTTCGCATCTCGCGTCGACATTGACGATGAAGGTAATGTGGAAGTCGATAGCTGGGTGACCTTTGACCTCCGTGTCGCCCGTGATTTCGACAACGGCAGCTGGTTGAGCCTGCGCGTCAACAACCTGTTCGATAAGGAGCCGCCGCTGGTACTGGGCACTGGCGCCAACGTTGACCACTTTAACCATAACTCCATGGGGCGTTTCTACACCATGAGCTACGGTTACGCGTTCTGATCGGCGTCTCACAGGACCTGATCCCAGCGGGCGTGCGTTGCACGCCCGCTGGTACTTTTCTATTTAATGCGGTTTATTCCTATGCAAACGAGCGATACCAACTCTTCTGTCACTAGCGTTTCCGAGTCAGTGGAATCGCAGGTGCCTAAGACCTGGGCCATGCCGGATACCTACCTGATATTGCTGGGGGTAGCCGTCGTTGCGTTTGCGCTGAATTTTTTAATCCCTGCGGGCACATTCGATACCGTCACCAATGTGGTGAATGGGGTAGAACGCAGTGTGATTGACCCGGCCAGCTACAAGCAGGCAACCGACGAACCGGCAGGTTTGGCACTGTTTGCAGAGGGTGGGGGTATTGGTTTTCTGAATTTTGCCTTTGAGGGCATGGTGTCCGGCAGCAAGTGGGGCGCATCGATTGGTGTGTTCGCGTTTATCCTGCTGACCGGTGGTGCCTTCGGCTTGATATTTGCCAGTGGCTCCGTTGAGCGGGGTTTGTTTCAGGTGATTGCGCGCAATCGCGAAGCAGGGCACCTGTACCTGGCAATACTGTGCTTTCTATTTTCTCTCGGTGGGGCGGTGTTCGGTATGGGCGAAGAGGTCATTCCTTTCACCCTGATCGTTGTACCCCTACTGGTTTCCATGGGTTATGACAGTATTACCGCTTTGCTGGTTACCTATGTCGCAACGCAGGTAGGCTTCGCCACATCCTGGATGAATCCTTTTGGGGTAAGCATTGCCCAGGGTATTGCCGGGGTTCCTTTGATGTCTGGCAGTGGCTTGCGCATGGTTCTTTGGTTGCTGGCCACCTGTGGCCTGGCGGCATACACCATTTTTTATGCCCGTCGTATACAGCAGAAACCTTCGCGCTCGCTGGCTTATGCCTCTGACCAGGTGTTTCGTGACAAGTCCGTGTCAACCAATGCATTGCAAACCATGGTCCGCGGAGATGGCTGGGTACTACTGCTGTTCTGTGCGGGTATCGCGTGGATGATCTGGGGGGTGGTGGAGCGCAGTTATTTCCTGCCCGAAATTGCCAGTCAGTTTTTCACCATGGGTATCGTTATCGCCGCGGTTTCCATTGCCTTTGGCCTGAATGGGCTCACTGCCAATAAGGCTGCGGCGGCGTTTAAAGAAGGCGCGCAGCAGCTGCTGCCTGCGGCGATGGTGGTGGCGTTTGCTAAAGGCATAGTGCTGTTGCTCGGCGGCGATGACCCGCAGGGTGCAAGTATTCTAAATACCATCTTGCATGTGGCAGGCAATAGCCTGGCGGATGTATCGGGCGCGGTTTCCGCCTGGTTTATGCTGGTATTTCAAACCGTATTTAATTTCTTTATTACCTCCGGCTCCGGTCAGGCAGCGCTGACGATGCCAATCATGGCACCGCTTGCGGACGTGGTGGGCGTTACTCGTCAGACCGCCGTGCTTGCGTTCCAGCTTGGCGATGGCCTCACCAACATTGTGGTGCCCACGTCCGCAGCATTGATGGGATGCTTGGGTGCGGCGCGTCTGGATTGGGGTGTGTGGATTCGGTTTATCTTGCCACTGCAAGGTGCGCTGTTTTTATTCGCGTCGCTGGCAGTATTGGTTGCCGCCGTGTCCGGCTTTTAATTTCTAAGCAGTTTTTTATGTCTCAAATTACTCTGATAAAAAATGCGGAGGTATTTGCCCCCCGTAGTATCGGCCGCTGTGATGTGTTGGTGGCGGGCGACCGGGTAGCAAAAATCGATCAGCATCTGTCTTTGCCGGAGAACATCGGCCAAGTGGTGGATGCCGATGGTGCCTGGTTGATGCCTGGTCTGGTTGACTCGCTGGTGCATATCACTGGAGGCGGTGGCGAAGGTGGCTTTGGCTCACGCACGCCTGAGCTGAATGTACGCGATGCGATTGCCGGCGGCGTTACCTCCGTTGTCGGTGCCTTGGGTACCGATGCGATTACCCGCACCCTGAATGAGTTGTTCGGCAAAGCCAAATCCCTGGAGGCGCAGGGTATTTCGTGCTTTATCCAGACGGGCTCTTATCAAGTGCCGGTGAATACCCTGACCGGTAGTGTCCGTGGTGACATCATCCTTATTGATAACATCATTGGCGTTGGTGAGTTGGCGATCTCCGACCACCGTTCATCTCACCCAACCCGTGATGAATTGACGCGCATCGCCGCCGATGCGCGGGTCGCTGGGATGCTAAGCGGGAAGGGCGGTGTAGTCAGCGTGCATGTCGGGGATGGCGCTGGCCGTCTACAGCCGTTGTTTGATGTGGTTGAAAATTCCGAAATTCCCATTGCCCAGTTTTATCCGACACATATGAACCGCAACCGGTCGCTACTGGAGCACGGTGTCGAGTTTGCCTGTGCCGGCGGCTTTATCGACTTCACCACGTCGACCACCGATGAGATCTTGGCGAGTGGCGAAATGCGTGCAAGTCAGGCGCTGGCGCTCGCGCTGGAGCTGGGTGCGCCCATAGATCAGCTCACCTTTTCTTCAGATGCGCAGGGTTCACTGACAAATTTCTGCGACTTGGGGCAATTGCGGGATATGGAAGTGGGAGCCATCACCAGCCTGTTTGATGAGTTCCGACGTGCCGTGCAGGATGAGCAGCTGGACTTGTCACGCGCGTTGCAGACGGTCACCAGCAACCCGGCGCGGGCGCTCGGTCTGAAGCGCAAGGGACAAGTAGCTCCCGGTCGCGACGCGGACTTACTGCTGGTAGATCCCGAGCGATTCCAAATTACTCATGTAATGGCACGTGGCCGCTGGCAGTTGTTTGACCAGTCGTTGCAGACGGCTCAACACTCTGAATAGCGAGGTTCTGCTGTGGCGGTTTGGCAAGATCGACAGTTATTGGATGAAGCGCTTGCGTTGATGTGCAACAACCTCGCAGAGCCACTGCGCACCGCGGAGTTGGCCGCTTATCTGGATATTTCGGTGAAAAAGCTGGAGCGTATATTCAGCCGCTTCAAGGGCATATTACCAGCACGTTTTTATCGTGAGTTGCGCCTGCAGCATGCACGCGTGCTGCTGCTGGAAAGTGAGCAGAGTATCGATGCTATCGGGCAGCAATGCGGTTTCCGCTCTGCCTCGCATTTTAGCCGGTGTTTTAAAGAGCATTTTGGGCGGAGCCCACGAGGAGAGCGGATGTTCGGGGAGCCTTCCGATGCCGCGCTTCAGTTTTGTGTGGATTCGCCAAAGTTGGAAAGTTTTCGGGTAGGGATGAGTTTATGAAATTGTGGCGTATTGCGAGTCTGTCGCTGTTCGTGTTCGCGCTTGTCGGAGCCGGTTGCTCCAGCAAAAGTGATGGGGCGCTGGAAAAAGTTGCATCGACAGAGTCGGATGTAACCCATGTTGCCAGCGAATCCGGTCGCTTGTTAATTGTGGGCGGTGCGCTGAGAAGCGATAACAAGGATGTCTATCGGGCGTTTATCGAATCTATACCTCCTCAGCTGCCCAGCGTGGCGATCGTACCGGCGGCTTCCGGTCGACCCGCGCACTACGCACAACAGTTTGCCGACGATCTGCGCCACTTCGGTTTTGCGGGTGACATTCGTGTGCTGCCCATCGCGGTAAAGGATGATGCCTCGACCGAATCGGTGGATGAAAGTCTGTGGCGTGATGGTGGCAACGACGCAGTGCTTGCGGAGGCGTTGGCGGATGTTGGTGGTATTTGGTTTGTGGGTGGGGATCAGACCAGAATCACCGGTACATTGCTCGGACCAGACGGGGAAGATGGTCCGGTGCTCGCCGCGATACGCGCACAGCTGTCGCGTGGCGCCGTTGTTGGCGGCACCAGCGCCGGCGCAGCGATTATGAGTAAAACCATGATCGCCGCGGGAGACTCCTTGAGTGCGCTGACACTGCCCAGCGTTGAAGTGTACGCGGGCATGGACAGTCAGGAGTCTGGACAATTGTTGCTGGCTCGGGGTCTCGGTTTCCTACCCTTTGGTGTGGTGGATCAGCACTTTGATCGCAAGGCCCGTCTTGGACGCTTGATCCGGGCGCTGGGCTTTTCCTCTGACGCGGCTTCCCAGGTTGGCTATGGGGTGGATGAAGACACCGCACTGCTGGTAAACCTCGAAAACAAGACCATGAAAGTGCTGGGTGCTGGCAACCTGGTGGTGGCAGACGGCCGTACGGCGCAGTTCGCGCCTGAAGACGGGGCATTCGCGGCCGAAGGTTTGCGTCTAAGTGTTTTGAGTGCGGGGGACACCCTGGCTTGGGAAACCGGCAAGGTAACGATCTCTGGCAGTGAAACGCCGGGCAATGAGGCCTTCGGTTATCATGCGACCCAGGGCGCCGGTATCGCACTCGCAAACCAGCGCCTGGATCATTTGCTCGGCTTTTCCTTGCTGGACAATCGAGAAGTGCGTGAGTTGCGGCGCTACGCGTTTAACGACGAAACGGGGCAGGGGGTATTGTTCCAGTTTCAGCAGACCGAGCAGTCTCGGGGCTTCTGGCGCTATGGCTCTGGTACCAAAGATCAGTACTCGATCGTTGATGTTGCCCTGGATGTGGTCCCGGTTGCGGTCACCGTGACCCCGGCTTCCAGCTAACTTTTCAATTTCTACCGGCTGGTCCATGTGATTTACCTCATTGACCGGCTGGTCTGCTATTTTCTCGGCGTTTCAGGCCGTTTCTCGGCCTTGCCTCTCTACTTTCTTTACTCCCTCGCGATTACTGGTCTCAAACCGCGCAACTACTCGTGGCCCGGTGGCACTAGGCTAGTGCTATTCGTGCGGCGGTGGCCTCTTTGCGACTGAGGTGCGACTGAGTTGCGAATAGCGGTTGCACCACTTCCGGTCTTGCCTCTAGAATGTGATCACATTTTACGGCGCTGTCTGCAATGTATAGATGGCGCAGGCGTTTTTCGATTCAGGAGTGAGTTCATGAACAAAAATCAGCTACAACAGCATGACCGCGATCACCTGTTGCATCCGTTTACCGATTTCCACGACCTTGGCAAACAGGGCACCCGTGTAATCACCAGTGCGGAAGGTCCGTACATCACCGATATTGATGGCCACACCATGCTCGACGGCATGTCCGGCCTGTGGTGTTGTAACCTTGGCTACAGCCGTCGGGAAATCAGTGAAGCCATCTACGAGCAGCTCAACAAGCTGCCGTTCTACAACAGCTTCTTCCAGTGCACCACCGTGCCCTCCATTGAACTCGCCGACCTGCTTTCCGAGGTGACCCCGGCTGGTATGAACAACGTGTTCTTCACCGGTTCCGGTAGTGAGGCCAATGACACCAACCTGCGAATCATCCGTCGCTACTGGGATCTGAAAGACCAGCCGCAGAAGCGCATTGTGATCTCTCGCCAGAACGCCTATCACGGTTCCACTATTGGTGGTGCCAGCCTGGGTGGCATGAGTGGTATGCATAAGCAGTTCCAGGCGCTGGACTACATTGAGCACATTCAGCAGCCATACTGGTTCGGTGAAGGTGGTGACATGTCACCGGAAGAGTTTGGTATCTACGCCGCGCGTTGTCTGGATGAAAAAATCCAGGAACTGGGGCCGGAAAAAGTAGCCGCCTTTATCGCCGAGCCAATTCAGGGTGCGGGTGGTGTGATTATTCCGCCGGAAACTTACTGGCCGGAAGTGAAGAAGGTTCTGGATCAGTACGACATCCTGCTGGTAATGGACGAGGTGATCTTTGGCTTCGGACGTACCGGTGAATGGTTTGGTGCGGATTACTACGGTATGAAGCCGGACCTGATGACCTTTGCCAAGGCAGTTACCAATGGTTACTTCCCACTCGGCGGCACCATGGTGAGCGACCGTGTGGCGGAAGTCATCAAGGCCAAGGGTGGTGAGTTTACCCATGGTTATACTTACTCTGCGCACCCGGCAGCCTGTATGGCGGGTATCGTGACCGTCAACATCCTGCGCAATGAAAAGATCATTGAAAACGTGCGTGATGTCACTGGACCATACCTTGCCAAGCGCTGGGCGGAACTGGCTGATCACCCAATCGTGGGCGAGGCGCGAACTCTCGGCCTGGTAGGTGCACTGGAGCTGGTGAAAGATAAAGGCAGCCGCGCGCGCTTTGACGATGACTGCACTGCTGGTGCTGTTTGTCGCGATATGAGCATCAAGAACGGACTGGTGATGCGGGCAACGGGCGACACCATGATTATTGCTCCGCCGCTGATTCTGGATACCGCACATATTGACGAGCTGGTGGACAAGGCGCACCGTGCGCTGGATGAAACCGCCAAGGCTATGGCGTAATATCCAAACTAGGCCTCCACTAGATTTGTAGTGGGGGTCGTCCCCTTTCAATAGCATCCTTCAACAGCGTGAATCCCTTTTATGGCAGCAAAAGAAAAATATCAGCCGCCCGCGGAAATCCTCGAAACCTCGAATGCGTTCCTTGCGGATCACCCGGACCTTAAATGGATCGAAGGCTTCGCCTTCGACATTAACGGTGTGCCGAGGGGGAAGTGGCTGCCCGCAGATTCCGCCAAAAAATTATTGAAGGGTGGCTTGCAAATGCCCCGCAGTGCCGTGAGCCTGGATATTTGGGGTCGCGATATTGAAAACAGTCCGCTGGTATTTGCCAGTGGTGATAGTGACGGGGTGTGCCAACCGGTCTCGCCAATTTGTCTGGCGCCATGGCATCGGGAGCAGACTGCACAGCTGCACATGCAGTTGCACGAAGCCGACGGTTCTGTGCTTTACGCAGACCCGCGCGCGCAACTGCAGAAAGTGGTTGAACGCCTCGCGCGTCTGGGGCTGAAGGCCGTGTGTGCTACCGAGGTGGAGTTCTACCTGTTGCGAGAGGACTCCGATGAATTGGGGCGCCCGCGTCCGGTTAGTGACAATGACAGCGAGCTGGTGCCTTCTACCGATGTGTACGACCTGGCAGAGTTGGATGCCCAGCGGCATTTCTTTGCCGATGTGCGCGCTGCCTGTGAAGAGCAGGGAATTCCTGCTGACTCTATTCTGTCTGAGTGCGCACCCGGCCAGTTCGAAATCAATTTATTGCATAGCGATGACCCGGTAAAAGTTGCCGATCAGACCTTGCTGTTCAAACGTCTGTTAAAAGGTGTTGCACGCAGCCATGGGCTTCGGGTTAGTACCATGGCCAAGCCATTTGGAGAGCTCGCCGGGAATGGTATGCATGTGCATATGAGTCTGGTCGATAAAGATGGCAATAACGTCTTTAACGACGGCACCGATGAAGGCTCTGAATTATTGCAGCAAGCCGTGGCGGGTATGATGGCGACTGCTAATGACGCCATGGCAATTTTTGCCCCTCACGCGAACTCCTACCGCCGCTTTCAGGAAAGCAGTCATGCACCCTTGAATCTGTGTTGGGGCTATGACAACCGGACGGTGACATTCCGTATTCCCGCTAGTGAGCCAGCTGCGCGCCGCATTGAGCACCGTATCGCCGGTGCCGATGTGAATGCCTATCTGGTGTTGGCGGCAATTCTTGCCGGAGTTTGTCATGGTTTGGAAAATAAGCTCCAGCCAGGCGCACCGGTGGAAGGTGATGCGTATCAGGTAGAGAGTGAACAGCTCATCAATACCTGGAGTGGCGCGCTCAAGCGCTTCGAGCAAAGTGCATTGTGGCGTGAATACCTTGATCCGGAATTTGTAGATCTGTTTGTATTATTGAAACGACAGGAGCAGGCGGAAATTGCCGCGCGAGTTACTGACGTTGAATACCAGAGTTATTTGCATCGCGCGTGATTTGCCTTCGATAAATACTTTAATGACAGAGCTTCGGCTATTTAATCCGCCACGGCTTTGCTCGGCGCAGTTTACCGCCACAATGCAAAGGGTTTGATGACAGTTCAGGAAGTAGCAGTGCCTGCTCTGCTATACCTAAACACAGACAACTGAGTACTTGTTTGCTCAGTGCGTCGCAAACTCTCCTCCTGAAAGTGTGTTCGAGAAATCTGGCCCGCCCTATGGCGGGCATTTTTTTTGGTCGAAAACTTTTTGCAGAAATTTCTTCCCATTTGCGGCTTAAACCTTAGGCAGTACTTGCTGTTTTTTAGAAAACTCCACCTATACTGAAACTAACCGCACGCACGGGTCATTTTTTGTTCGTTGTCCCCGGCGGCTATGGAGCATTTAGTGTTAAAAGGAGTTACCATGCGAACCAAGTCTCTTCTTCTGCCGCTGGCGATTGCCGCCGCCAGTGCGACCTCACCGGCGATTGCCGACTTTACTGGTGGCGATTTCATATTCCGCGTCGGCGGTTCTTATATCGACGCGGATAGCACCTCCGCTTATTCCAGCCGCAACGTTATCGATATTGTGGATCCAGATGATCCGGATGCGACGATTCCGGTAGAGATTCGCGAGCGTATTACTTTCGATAGCGACTCCTCTTGGTTTATTAATGGTACTTTCTTTGTCGCCGACCACTGGGCGGTTGAGTTGTATCACATGAACCAGGCTGACATGGATGCGGACTACACCATAACTGCCACTGGTCAGGATATCGACATTCGCCGCCGTGATAACCTGCGCGGATTTGATACGAGTGTGACCAGCCTGTTTGCCAACTGGTATCCGGTGTGCGTAGAAAGTTGGGTCCAACCGTATTTTGGGCTGGGCGTAAACTACACCGACATCAAGCAGGATTTCCTGCGGCCAGTATTCATTGAGGATGTGATTAACGATAACGGGCAATTTGTTGGCCGGGCAGATCGTGGTCTGATGAATTTCGGTAGCTCTTGGGGTTGGACTGCTCAGGTAGGTATCGACATTGAGTTCGGCCGCAATGCTAACTGGCTGTTCAATGCCTCTGCGATGTGGGTGGATGCGGACCCAGAATTGGAGTTGGGTGTTGATAATATTGCGCTCAGAAATGATATTGTCTTCGACACCATTCGTATCCGCGAGGACCTGGACTACGATTCCTGGATCTTTAATCTGGGAGTGGGCTATAAGTTCAGCTTCTGATCGAACAAATGCTCCAGACTCCTTTGTCTTGGCCCGCCAGGTGTGGTGGGCCGAGGCTTTGTCGTCCCTTTCAGGGGCGAAATGTGCCGTGTACCGGTAGATTTTTACCCTGATTTGGCGGTTTTGGACTGAGTGGTCTGGCCTTCGATGTGGTTGGGTTTTGCCTAGCAGTCATATCCCCGCCAGTGTATTCTTCGCCCCATCCAGAACCGGCAAATTCCGGTTGCTAGCGGCGGAATCGGATTAATTGCCCGCCAGAACAATAATTACGGGGAATTTATGACCGCCTTGGGAAATCACACCGACGGTCCATCGGCCGAATCCAGGCCCCTGAATATTTGCTTGCTCGGATATCGAAGTCATCCCCACTGCGGTGGTCAGGGTGTTTACCTTCATTACCTGAGCAAGGCGCTTACGGATGCAGGGCACAAAGTGGACGTGATTTCTGGGCAGCCCTACCCGGAACTCGACCCGCGTGTGCGCCTGATCAAAATGCCAGGCCTCAATTTATACGAACACCCAAAACCCACTCGTGCACTGAAATTCAAGCATTTATTGAGTTGGGCAGACTTTTACGAATGGTTTGGCAAACTCACCGGTGGCTTCGTCGAGCCATATACCTTTGGCCGGCGAGTTGCCCGTTACTTGCGCAAGCACGGTCGGAATTACGACGTGGTGCACGACAATCAGTCGCTGTGCTATGGCTTGCTGGACATCGAAAAGTCCGGCCTGCCTGTGGTGGCAACTATTCATCATCCGATTACCCGTGATCGGCAGCTGGCGCTGGATGCCGCGCCGGATTGGTTTTATCGGTTGCTGGTGCGCCGCTGGCACAGTTTTCTCGGCATGCAGATCCGGGTGTCTCGTAAGCTGAAGCACATCGTCACCGTTTCCTCGCAGTCGTTCGACGACATCGTGTCGCAGTTTGGTGTGTTACCCGAGCAGCTGAAATTGATTTACAACGGTATCGATACACAGCTGTTCAGGCCGCAAGCCGACGTCCACCAGAACCCCATGCGTATTATGACGACTGCATCGGCAGACCAGCCGCTGAAGGGGCTGCGTTTTCTGTTGCAAGCAATGGCTTCGCTACGTGCCCGCTATCCGCAGTTGGAATTGCTGGTGGTGGGTAAGCTGCAGGAGGGCGGGGCGACCGAACAGCTGCTGCGCGAACTTGACCTTGAATCCAGTGTGCGTTTTGTATCGGGAATCTCCAATGAGGAAATGGCGCGATATTACGCCTCTGCGGGCATGGTTGTGTGCCCATCTCTTTATGAGGGCTTTGGGCTTCCCGCAGGTGAAGCCATGGCCTGTGGGGTGCCGGTGATTTCCAGTGATGGCGGTGCACTACCCGAAGTTGTTGGTGATGCCGGGATTGTGGTTCCCGCTGGTGATAGTTCTGCTTTGGCGCGCGCGATCGAACAGGTGCTGCAAGATCCAGCTTTGCACGCGTCTTTGGGTAAAGCCGGGCGCCGTCGTATCGAAGAGTTGTTTTCCTGGCAAGTGGCTGCCGAGAACTTGGTGGCGTATTACCGCAGCGTGATTGTTAAGGCCGCTCAGAGCGCGACGACGAGTGCTACCTCGTTACGCTCTCAACCACAGGCTTTTCCAGGTGCATCGTCAGCGGTTTCTACTGAGCAGACGGATTATGTTAATGCCAGCGATGAGATTGATCCCAATACCAATAGTCGGGGAGCCGCTGCCTGATGATTACGGTTGACCCCAAGTTGCTGAATTTGCGGCCAGGGCAGCGTGTGCTGGATCTTGGTTGTGGCGAAGGACGCCATGCGATTCATTTCTCCATCACTGACCAGGTCGAAATTTTTGGCGTCGATTTGAGTGCGCAGGATTTGGCCACCGCAGCCGAACGCGCGCAACCCTTTGCAGACAGTGGCCAGCAAGCGGGCAGTTTACAGTTCTGTGTTGGTAATGCGCTGGAGTTACCGTTTCCTGCGGATCATTTTGACGTGGTCATTTGCTCAGAAGTACTCGAGCACATCGAGGACTATCAGGGCGTGCTTGGCGAAATTCTGCGAGTGTTAAAGCCTTGCGGCGTATTTGCTGCAACCGTGCCGGCATTTTTTCCCGAGTGGGTGTGCTGGAAATTGTCCGATGCCTATCACCAGGTAGAGGGCGGGCACATTCGTATCTTCCGCGAAAAAGGCCTGCGCAAAGCGATCGAATCCCTGGGGTTCAAATACTTTGCTCGCCACAAGGCGCACGCTCTGCACGCGCCGTTCTGGTGGCTGAAATGCTTGTTCTGGGAGCAGGATGACAAACCCATCCTGCGCCAGTATCACCGTTTCCTGGTGTGGGACATGATGGAGCGCCCGATGCTGACACGCGGATTAGAAGCCGTATTGAATCCAGTACTGGGTAAAAGTGTTGCCTTGTATTTTGTAAAACCATCAGCCGAGCGTGATGTACCTGTAGCGCAGGATTCATCAGTTGTGTCAGCACAAGCTGCGCCGGCAAAACAGGCCGCTTTGCCAGAGGAGTCGACGGTATGAGCGGTGTAATGGGTACGCTAGCGGCTTCCCCTGCGGTTTCTTCTACAGAACAGGATACGGACGCCACACCTGGTGGAAACGCGTTTCCGCTTCTGCCGAAAAATTTTGTGCGGACGAGTGCGGATTATATTTTGTCGCAGCAGCAGGCGGATGGATGTATCCCCTGGTTTGAAGGGCACTATGCAGACCCTTGGGATCACGTGGAAGCGGCTATGGGCCTCAGTATTGCCGGAGAGTTTGCCGCCGCTGAGCGGGCATATGCCTGGTTGGCGACCCAGCAGTTGGATGATGGCAGTTGGTGGGCGGCCTACCGCGACAATAAAGTCGATAACGGTGAGCGGCGCGAATCAAACTTCGTCGCTTATGTTGCCACCGGGATCTGGCATCACTATCTCATTTCGGGTGATCGCGCTTTTCTCGCGCGTAACTGGGGTATGGCTGAGGCCGCGCTGGAGTTTGTACTGAAGCTGCAGTCTGCTCACGGAGAAATTCAGTGGGCCGTGGATAGTGACGGTGCGCCCATGGAGGACGCGCTGATCACCGGGTGTGCCTCCATCTTCAAGAGTCTGGAGTGTGGGATCAATATTGCCACGGTGTTGCAGGTATCCAAACCCGAGTGGTTCGAAGCGCGCGAGCGTCTGGGTGTGGCACTGCGGGAAAAACCCCATCGATTTGACCGCACCTGGGAAAGCAAAGCGCGCTTTTCCATGGATTGGTTCTACCCGGTATTGACCGGTGCTTTCTCCGGCGACGCAGCCAAGGCGCGCCTGCAGCAGAAATGGGACGAATTTGTGGTGCCCGAATTGGGGTGTCGTTGTGTAAATGATGAACCCTGGGTGACCGTAGCCGAGTCCTGCGAGTTAACCATGGCCTTATTGGCGGCGGGCGAGATGAGTAAGGCGCGTGCTTTGTATCGCGGTTTGCACCGCTGGCAAGACAGCGATGGCGGTTACTGGACGGGTTACGTGTACCGGGATAGAGCGGTGTGGCCTGAGGAGAAAACCACCTGGACGGTGGGTGCCATGCTGTTGGCTGCGGATGCACTGGCAGGGCTTACCCCTGCCAGCAAACTGTTCACCAGCGTGAACCTGGTTAATAGCGCCTCAGAGTCGGCGCAGGATACCGAGAGTCTCGACCATCTCCACCAGCTCGAACTGGCCGGAGGCCAGCGCTAGTTTGTAGATGTCATAGGGCGCCTGCCCACCGTCTTCCGGATTTGGGAAGATGTCGTGAATGGCCAGGAATCCACCGGGCACAATATGGCGCGACCAGCAACGATAGTCGTTGAGGGCGGCCTCAAAGGAGTGGCCGCCGTCGATAAATACGAGGCCCAGAGGTGTGTTCCAGTGGCGCGCTGCCACGGTAGTCGGGGCAACCACGGGAACCACATGTTCCTCAAGCTGTGCCGCGCGCATATTGGTGCGGAACGCGTGGAAACTATCCATAAGTTGGCTGCGATCATCGAACAGCTCGCGATCGTGGTACTCCTCGCCAGGCTGATGTTCCTCGGATCCACGGTGATGATCTACCGCAAATAAGGTGTTGTTCATCAGTTTGCAGGCACTGCCCAGGTAAATGGTGGATTTCCCACAGTAACTGCCAATTTCCAGGCAGGGGCCGCGGTCGCTGGCTTCAGCGGCAAGCCGGTACAGCGCCGCGCCTTCACTGTCAGCGAGAAAGCCTTTCACGGTGTTGATATCCAGGGGGAGTTCTAACGGCAGGGCTGCGTCCATTTTCAGAGTATCTCGCGACAATATTTAGTGAGTTAAGTGTTGAGTTGAGCGTGACGGTACGTGTTACACCGCCGTTTTGCAATGTGCTGGCTCGACAGCTTTGCTGACCAGATCTGTCGCAGTTACGGTTAGAAAATAGCCGTTGATACTGTTGGTTGTGCTGATGGTCACAGCGTTTTTTTACAGCAGATTCTAAAAACAAGTATCAGGGAATATTGGCTTTCCAATGCGAAAGGATCATAGACCATACTGGCTGAAGCGCGCTTTGCTGAATTTTCGCAACTGGCGCTGCCGACACTTCTTGCTGCCCCAGTTCGACGCAATCGGACACGAGCCGGAAGTTATGCACCCGGCTTCGGTGAAAGTGTTCGGCAATAATATTCGTCTGGGTAACTTCCCCCATTTGATTTCTACTCCGGATAACTGCATTCGCTTCACTGCCATGGGGCACCGTGGAGGCGATGCCCACATCGCCATCGGAGACTACGTACTGATTTCTCCGGGTGTGCGCATCTCCGCCGGCGAGTCCATCACCCTTGGTGATGCCTGTATGCTTGCGGCAAATGTGTACATTTCCGACTCGGATTGGCACGGCCTGTACAATCGCACGCGGCCGTTTCGCTGCACCGCACCGATATCCATTGGTAACAACGTCTGGATCGGAGACAGCGCGATTGTCTGCAAGGGGGTGTCGATTGGAGATAATTCGGTAGTGGGGGCGGGCAGTGTGGTTACCCGAGATGTTCCCGCAAACACGGTTGTTGCTGGCAATCCTGCCCGTGAAATCAAGCAGATAAACCCCCGCCGTCGCATGATTACCCGGGAGGCACTATTCGCCGATAGCTTCCGGCAGGCGCACAATCTCGATGAATTAGATAAAATGCTGCTCACAGGTAACAGCCTGTTGGGGTGGCTGAGGTCAGTGATATGGCCGCGGCGAGGGGATTAACGCAGTTTGGATGTCGAATAACAATGCATAAACAGGGCAGTGTGGTACTGATTGGTATGCCGGGGGCCGGCAAAAGTACCCTTGGGGTATTGCTGGCGAAAGAGCTGGCCAAAGACTTTGTAGATACAGATGTACTGATTCAGCTGCGGGAAGACAAGACGCTGCAGGAAATCATGAACGAGTCGGATTACCTGAATCTGCGTCGTATCGAAGGGGAAGTAATTGCCGTGGCGGAGCTACCCAATCATGTGATAGCCACCGGTGGCAGTGCGGTGTACAGCGAAGAGGGGATGCGCAACCTGCTGAAGTTTGGTCCTGCGGTGTTCCTGAACTGTTCCGCCGATGAGCTGCGCCGCCGTATTCACAATTATGAAAGCCGCGGTATTGCCAAGGCGCCGGGGCAGAGCTTTGAAGAGCTGTTCGAAGAGCGGCAGGCGCTGTATCGCCGTTATGCGGATATTGTCGTGGATTGTGATGGACAGGATCTGGAGCAGGCCCTGGGGCAGGTGGTTGCGAGGCTCGAGGCTCGCTGAGTCTGTCCGACTTGCTCGGTCAGGGCGGCATGGCTTTGGGCTAATACCACGATATTCTTGAGATGGCTGCCAGGTTTGCCTGGACCGGGAACACGAGTCCCGGTCCGGCATCCGACACTGGCCGCAACCCGATTAGAGCGGCAGCTGAGTGGTGTATTTGACCTGCTTCAGTGCGAAGGTCGAATTCACCGAAGCCACGTTTGGCAGATGCACCAGCGAGCGCTTGAGTAGTTGCTCGTAATGCTCAACACTGTCTACCACTACGCGCAGTACATAATCTTTATCGCCACTGGTGGAGTAACACTCCACAACTTCCTGGACGTCCTGCACTGCCGATTCGAAATTGTTCAACGAATCTTCATCATGGTTGTGTATGGTGACATAGCAGTATACTGTGACCCCTAGGTCAAGTTTACGCGGATCCAGGAGGGTGACGCGCCCACGGATGATACCTTCGGCTTCTAGGCGCTTGATGCGACGCCAGCATGGGGTATGGGAAAGACCCACTTTGTCTCCCAGCTCAGCCATGGAATAATCGGCGTTCTCCTGTAGCGCCCGCAGGATCTTGCGGTCGAAATCATCCAGGTCGGTTGAGCGCTTCATATAAACTCCTGTCCTACATTTTATCTATTGGCCGAGATGGCTGTCATAATTTTACGTGTAAACCCGTAAATAAAGCAATGTTTCCATGTGCTTTAAGCACTAGTATGACCTGACCAAGCCGTCGCTAGCGCTGGTTGTCGGAAAACGACCCGTATGAATTGGCGCCAAAACCGGCGACGAGCGCCCCGAATCACAATAATTACCGGAAGCCCGCAGACCTGGCGGGGCTTCACAGATCAGCGGGAAGAAGTAGGCGTATGAGCGAGCAGAAAGTGGCGTCTGGATCGAAAACAGAATCTCAGGCGGAAACGGTTCAGGATCAGGCGATCACCGATCACAAGGTTGCTGAATCTTCGGTGTCTCTCGACGATCGGTACACCACCCTCAAGGGGCGGGTTCTGTTGTCCGGCATTCAGGCGCTGGTGCGTCTGCCCATCGACCAGATGCGGGTCGATTCCGCGCGCGGCCTCAACACCGCCACGTTTATTTCCGGTTACCGTGGATCTCCCCTTGGCGGTTACGACCAGCAGCTGGCACGTGCCAAGAAAATGCTGGATGAATACAACATTCGCTTCACCCCCGGTGTAAACGAAGAACTGGCGGCCACTTCCGTCTGGGGCTCCCAGCAGGTTGGCTTGTTTGAAGGTGCCGAGGTCGATGGCGTCTGCGGTATCTGGTACGGCAAAACCCCCGGGGTTGACCGCTCCTGTGATGCGTTCCGTCACGCCAATGCGGCCGGCTCCTCGCCGAAAGGCGGAGCGCTGATCATTGCAGGTGACGACCACGGTTGTAAGTCATCGTCTTATCCTGGGCAGTCCGAATTCGCCTTTGTCGACATGCATATTCCGGTGCTGAACCCCTCCACTGTGCAGGAAGTACTGGATTACGGTTTGTACGGGCTGGAGTTGTCGCGCTTCAGTGGTTGCTGGGTGGCGATGATTACCCTGGCCGAGAACATGGACAGCGCCTCCACCGTCGAGGTGGACCCGGCGGGGGTATCCTTCGAATATCCCGAAATCGAGCGCCCGCCAGGCGGTCTGAACATCCGCAAGCAAGACAATCCGCTGGAGCAGGAAGAGCGCCTGTGGCGCTACAAACGTCCAGCAGCACTGGCATTTGCCCGCGCCAACCAGCTCAACAAGCTGGTGCTGGATAATCCAGGCGCGACGCTGGGTATTGTGACTGCCGGTAAAGCGCATCTGGACTTGATGCAGGCATTTGAAGACATGGGCATCGATGAAGCCCGTGCCCGCGAGCTGGGTATTCGTATCCTCAAGGTCGGTATGACCTATCCGCTGGATGTACCCGGAATTCAGGAATTCGCCCGCGGCCTCGATTCGCTTCTGGTTTTGGAAGAAAAGCGCAGCCTGATGGAAGTGCAGCTGAAGGAAGAGCTGTACAACGTGCACCTGCGCGACCCGCATTTCCCGCGTATTCTCGGCAAGGTCGACGAACACGATAAGCCGCTGCTGCCCATGTACGGTGAGCTGTCACCGGCGGTTGTGGCACAAGTGCTCGGGTATCTGCTGGGTGAAGACAATCTCAACGAGCGCGCCAAGCATCGTCTGATGCGGTTGGATGCATTGGCCGAACGTATTTCCGCACAGGCCGGCTCCAGTGTGGCCCGCCTGCCGATGTTCTGCGCCGGCTGCCCGCACAACCGCTCGACCCGTGTGCCGGAAGGCAGCCGGGCACTTGCCGGTATTGGTTGTCACTACATGGCCCAGTGGCTGGATCGTGAAACCTTCACCTTTACCCAAATGGGCGCCGAGGGTGTGAACTGGATTGGGCAGGCCGCCTTCACCAGTGAGCCGCATGTGTTTGTGAATCTCGGTGACGGAACCTACTTCCACTCCGGAATTCTCGCGATCCGCGCTTCCGTCGCAGCCAAGGTCAATATTACCTACAAGATTCTGTTTAACGACGCCGTGGCCATGACCGGTGGCCAGCCCCACGATGGGGAGCTGCATCCGGATATGATCTGCCGCCAGGTATTGGCAGAAGGGGTCAAGCGCGTTGTGCTGGTGATGGACGACACCGACAAATACAAAGGCGCGCTGAGCTTCCCTGCGGAAGTGGAAATTCGCCACCGCGACCATATGCCGGCGGTCATGAAGGAGCTGCGCGAAGAGCTCGGCTGTACCGTGATTATTTACGACCAGACCTGTGCCACTGAGCTGCGCCGCAAGCGTAAGCGCGGCCTGTTACCCAAGGCCGAGGGACGCCCGTTTATCAACGAACTGGTGTGTGAGGGCTGCGGTGATTGCGTCACTCAGTCGAGCTGTATTGCGGTAGAAAAAGTCACCACCCCCCTTGGCGACAAGCGCCGTATCAACCAGACATCCTGTAACCAGGATATGTCCTGCGTAAATGGTTTCTGCCCGTCGTTTGTCACCGTCAAAGGTGGCAAGCTGAATAAGCGCGCCGGCGTGGGCGATGCCCTATTTGATGCGGCAGAAAAACTACCTGCCCCCGAACTGCCAGACCTGGACGAACCCTATAACCTGCTGGTCACCGGTGTTGGCGGTACCGGTGTTGTCACCATTGGTGCCTTGCTGGCGATGGCGGCGCATATCGAGGGTAAGGCGTGCAGTACACTGGATCAGACCGGTCTGGCGCAGAAGGGCGGGGCGGTTTACTCCCACGTGCGCTTTGCCAACCGCCCCGAGTCGCTCAAGGCCGTGCGGATTTCCGATGGCCGGGCGGACGCGCTGATGGCATGTGACCTGATTGCGGCGGGTAACCTGTCTGCAAGCCTGGCGAAGCTGGATGAGACGCTCAGCCGCGCCGTGGTAAATACCCACCTGAGCCCGACCGCCGCATCGGTTCTGGACCGCGAGGATATCCATTCTCCCCAGGCGGTATTGGATACCATCAAGGACGCAGTGAAAGAACTCAACGTGGTGGAGGGGCACAATCTCACCAAGGCCGCCCTCGGCGACACCCTTGCAGCAAATATTTTCATGCTCGGTTTTGCCTGGCAGAAAGGCCTGATTCCACTGGGGCTTGCGGCGATTCAGGAAACCATTCGACTGAATGGCGTTGCGGTTGAAGGTAACTTGCAGGGGTTGGCCGCCGGGCGTCTGGCGGCCGCAGATCGCGAAGCACTGGATGCCTTGCTGTTTAAGCAAGAAGAGACAATCTTGCCCCAGGGGCTGGAGGAAATTGTCGCGCACCGGATGGAGCATCTTACTGGCTATCAGAACGCAGCGCTCGCTCGTCGCTATCGCAACCTGGTGGACAAGGTTAAAGCCGCGGAGATTCTCAAGGTGCCGGGCAGTGAAGCGTTGGCGGAGGTTGTTGCACGCAACTATGCGAAGCTACTGGCTTACAAAGATGAATATGAAGTGGCGCGCCTGTATAGCGATGGCCGTTTTATCCAGTCTCTGCAGGAAAATTTTGCCGGTGACTTCGAACTCGAATTCAACCTGGCGCCGCCACTGCTTAGCCGGTTTGATGAGAACCTGGGGCGTCCGCGTAAAATGAAATTCGGTGGCTGGATGCACAAGGCATTTTCCGTCTTGTCCAAGCTGCGTTTCCTGCGCGGTAGTATGCTGGATATTTTCGGTTACACCGAAGAGCGCAAGATGGAGCGCGGCTTAATTAGCGAGTACGAAAAGATTGTCGACGAAGTGGTGGGGCGTCTGAGCGCTGAGAACCACGCCGCGGCGCTCGAATTGCTGCGTTACCCCGATCAGATTCGTGGTTACGGGCTGATCAAAGAGGAAAACGTAGAACTTGCTCACGAAGCCCGCAACATCGCGCTGCAGCGCTTCTATGACCCGCAGGCGAGTGTGCCGGGCGGATCCTCGGTGGAGGTGTTTGATCCCGCCAAGGCGCAGCAGGTCGGTTAACGAGGTTGTGTGTGACAAAAAAGCGAGCCAATTGGCTCGCTTTTTTGTTTGCGGGAAATTGGGGTGCTTACCAGGCCATCTGTACCCGGAGGCCCAGTTGATTGGTGTTGTCATCGGTAAACTCGTCGTCACCGAAAATTAGGTTCAACATCACGCGTACGTTGCGATTGGCGTAATAATTTAGGCCGATCTGAGCACTGTTGGCTTCCAGTTTGTAGATGTCCCGGTTTTGCATGGTGTCGTAACGGGCAGTGAGTTCCCAAGCGCCACCCCAGAGGCCATTGCCTGATGGTTTGGCGGAATTAAAGGCGCCGCGCTTTTCTTTGTAGGTTTTGTGCTCACCGGTGATCATCCAGCTGCCCTGAATGTACCAGGTGCGTACATGCTGATCATCGATATAGCACCCTAAATCCGGGTCGCAGAGGAAAGGGGGAGGTGCGCCGAACTCGTCTTCGAAATCGAGCTCAGACAGGTAGTAGTCGGCTTCGAAATCGCCAACCACAAACTCCGATTGAAAATAGACTGGGCCATAGCTGCCTGCGAGTTCCACCGACACGGTAGAGACATCGTCACCAAATTCGCCGGGGCTGAGGGCAATCAGCTGTGATGGGCCGCGGCGCCCGGCATAATCGGCTTCGGCGGCAATATCTTTGGAGTCCTGGTTTGGGTTTTCAAAATTGAATGCGGTACCCAGGTGGAGCGTTGCGTGATCGGTGTTGATTGGGTGCCAGGCGAGGCGGCCAGCGGCGCCAACCCCTTCATTACGGGCGGTGCCCGCGTCGCGCAGGTTAAATGCCATCAGCCCTAGAGTGAAACAGTCCAGCACTCCCGTCCAACCAATTCCCTGTTGGAACTGGAAGCCCTCGTATAGCCCCGTGGCGCTCGAGAAGGGGCGCTCGAGCATGGTAATTTCATTGGAGCTGGTCATTTCCGCCATGGAGCGAAACGGCTTGAACTGTCCAATGCGCACTTCACCATTGAGAAACTCATGCGCGATAAAAACGTCGCGAAATCCCCGCCCCGTGGAACCGCCGGCAAAATCCTGTTCGAGCACGTATTTCCAGTCGTAGATATTGCCTTTCAGGGTAATCCGCGCCCGACGAAAATCTGTGGTGCTGACAGGATCTTCAATATCAGTATCAAAGAGGTAGGTGTCAAAATGGATGCGCCCGCCGAGGGATGCGGAGAAATTACCGTCGTCAGACGTGATTTTCAGCCCGCCTTTGGTTTCCGCTTCGTCTGCCATGCTAGTAGCTGCACCAGACAGCAATGCTCCCGCCACCAGGAGGCTGGGCGTGATCATTGAAGTGCGATTGATAGGGTAAAGAGGGGTGAGAGTGGACACCGCGCCATTCCTTTGCAACCAATTGGATGCAGTTTAGTCGGCCTGGAAAGCAGCGGTGTGCCAGGAGTTTAAAAGGGGGTTAAATTTGTTTTACAGTGAAGCCGTCTTGTTCGAGCAGTTCGGTGATGGACTTTTCTCCTACCAGGTGCCCCGCACCAACCACCACAAACAGGGTGTTATGCTGGCCGCTCAAGTCCTGTATTTTTTTTGCCATATCCTGGTTGCGCTTGTAAAACAGCAACTCGTATAAGGGGCCGTATTCCGGATGCTCATCCAGTCCTTCACGGATTACCAGATCGTAGATTTTCTCCTGGTCGCCACTCTTCCAGGCGCTGGTTATCCGCGGTACAAAACTGTCCATATCGGAGAGTTGTTCAAGGGTTTGCTGCAAATAGAGCTCCGGGTTGTCCAGGCTGTTTAGCATTTGGATCTGCCCAAGCACACTCTCCAGCTCCAGTATTTGCGTATTGTTGCGATGTGCCTGACTCAGGAAGTGCCGATCAATACCTGCTTTGGGATCGAGCCCTCTCGCCTGCATCTCAATCAGGCTCAGGGTAATCATCGCAATGGCCGGACGCAGTCGGCTGAAACTGGCTTCAGGAATTTGTCGCTGGTTCAGCCATTCCAATAGCTGGCCGTAGACTTCTGGTGATACGTTGTCTTTAAGCTGTTCGCCAGGGGGGTAGACCGACTCTTGCATGACCTGCATTTGCAGGGCGGCATTAGATTCCATGGCGAGAATGTCTGCTTCAACAACCAGGGCATCGCTGCTTTTGTAGGCGCGCTCAATTTCCTCCCGCAAAGGGTAAAAACTTTTGTCGGCCAAATGAATTGAGCCCAACAGGTAGACGGTTTGCCCATCCTTCTGAGCCTCCAGTAACAGCCCGCGATCACTAGCCGCCTGGGCAGTATGTGCCTGCAGCAAGAATAAGGCCGCCAGAACCCAAATGGTTTTTTGCCAAAGCGCCAAACTTACTAGTTGGGCGTAAAGTCGAGTACCGATAGTGGGAGAGTGATTATTCATAAGCTATTTCCATTTGCTTATCTGTTTGCCAATTTACTTTTTGGTTTGTATTTAACCAGCCAGCCTCGTGATTTGTGTTAACGACATTGTACCGTTATGCGCGATTAGTTGGCGTGCGTTTTGTGAACCGCGCCGGGAAAATGAAATTTGTGCGTTCTGGCGCATAATTCAGCGGTACAATAAACCACATGTAAAGAACGATGTGCGGGAATGGAGAAACATGCGAATTGTTCAGGTGGTACCGTCGATGGAAGGCGGCAAGTTAGCGCAAGAAGCCCTTGAATTTGCCCAAGAAATGGCCCGGCAAGGTCATGAATCTTCGGTGATTTCTTCCGGGGGTTCTCTAGTGTCTCGCCTGACTTTACATAATTGCCAGCATTTTGAGCTGCCTGTGCACCGCAAGGGTTTGATTAATGGCCGGCTGCACCGCAAGGTGCGGAAGCAGCTGGAGTCCTTACAGGCCGATGTGTTGTTGTGCCGCGATAGCCTGTGCAGTTGGCATGGGTGGAAGATTTGGCAGGCACTTCCAGAGGCCGCGCGCCCGCGTCTGATTACTTTCCTTCATCGATGGCCACAAGGGGGTATCTTTGGGGGAGGCTGGATGAAGGGCGCCGTTGCCCGTGGCGAGCTGGTTTTTACTGCCTCACAGGATCTTGCCCGACGCTTGTCAAAGCGCTTCGAGATACCGCTTGCCGACCCTGAAGGTTCGCCCAAGCCATTTACCGTGCGCCACCTTTATCGCGGAGTAAACGTACGAGAATTGGATCGACGCGCTCCCGTGTCGGGACATTGGCAGCAGCGCCTGCTTAATAACTATCCTCAGCTCGAGGGAAGAAGCTGGCTGCTATTGCCTGGAGAAATTGGTCCGGGAAGAGGGCAGGACAAATTTCTGGAGCTGCTCGCTCAGCTGAAGCAGAAGCGTGAAGACCTGTTTGGTCTAGTAGTGGGTGAGGTTGTACCGGGGCAGGAAAAATTTGCTCGCGAACTCGAACGGCGAGCGGAGTCCATGGGGCTTGCCGAACATGTCGTATTTCTCGGGCCGCGCAGAGATATGCGCGAACTTTATGCCAGCGCGCGCATTACCTTTGAACTGGCGGACCCATTATATGCCGACGGCCGGGTGGTTTCTGAAGCGCTCGCAATGGGATGCCCCGCAGTAACGCTCGGTGGGCCGGGGGCGGAGGTGTTGCAACAGTGCTTTCCTCAGGGGCTACCCCAGAGTTTGACTGCAGAAGGTGAGGATGTTGCTAAGTGTCGCGATTTGGACGAACACCTTGTAGCAAGATGTTTGGCGATTCTGCACGAGCCTGAGGCGATCGACTTCAGTGGGTTCAGCCTCGAAGAAACCGGTGCGCGTGCGGTGGATTGGTTCCATAAGGTGAACGGAGTTTCCTAGAGGGGTTATCTCCGAGTAGCTTACTGGGAGGCTACCGCTTCCGGGATAAGTTGGGTGTATACATCCCAGGTCGCTCTGCCCATAGCGTCCAGCGTGAAGCTTTCGGCAGCTTGTTGGAATAGAGGTTCGAAGTCACTAAGCAACTGCGTATTTTTGAGTGCGCAGTCGATCTTTTCGGCAATGTGTTGAGCCTGCACATTGTCTAGCAGATATTCCGCTGGAAGGTAGTCGATCGCATTTCCGGCGCGGTTTGCGAGCACAGGTCTTCGGTGTAATAGTGATTCGATAAGCGTGTAGGGCGTACCTTCCACTTCCGCGGGAATTACCACCAGATTTGCCGCCTGCATGAAATGCCCGATGGCGCTGTTGCTTGAAAAGAACTCTACGCGGGTTTCGATACCCCCGACTTTATCACTCAGCCGCTTCACATGTTGTTGCAGGCTTTCTTTCTCTGGTCCGTCACCTAGCACCATTAGGCGCACGTCTGGCAGCAGGCTAATAGCTTCGATTATGGCATCAATACAGCGTGCCTTTATCAGGCGGCTGGCGACCAGTACCGTTGGTTTATCGTTCAGCGGATCGGGTAGTGGGCCGTACTTTTGACTGGATGCCTGTATTTCAACGCCATTGGGGATGATATTCCAAGCCAGCTTGGAGTTGGCGACGGTGTTTTCACTAATTGCAATACGTGCGTCAAATGCACTGGCCAGCTTGTCTCGTGGGTGACGAACATTGTGCCGGGTGATTACTTGGTGGGTTTCGGTAAAAGGCTGTACCGCCGCGAGTAGTTGCGCCGATTTTGAGCCATGGCCGTGGACGATCTGGTACTCACCCTTGCGAATCAAGTTGGCCAGTCGCCACACGAGGTTTGGGTGGTGACGACTGCGGTCTGTATTGAGCGGAATAAACTGAATACGTTCATCCAGAGTAGGCAGGTAACGGGGGTGCGCGATCACTGCGACCTGGGCATCGGTATGGCGCACCTGCCAGCCGGCCAGGTCGGCGACATGCTTTTCTAGCCCGCCGTGTTCACGGCTGGCAATCAGGTGGCAGATGGTCTGGATCATACGGCTATACATCCGGTGTATTTGCGCCGCGCAGGTTTTTAGTGTTTGGTGCGAGATATGCAGGTGGGTGCGATATCGGTACGGCGCCTTGGCAGTCACGTATCACGCGTGCTGCTAGAGTGCGACCATTGTCCCTGACCGATGTGACAATCTCTTTATGTAATTGTTACGGTTCGCTTTCCGGGGCCTGCTTCAGCTTTTCTGCAGGGTAACCCGATGGATGGCTGACCGTGGCCCACTGTTAAAACTTTGCATGCCAGTTCAGTGACGCGAAATCAAAGCCCGGATTGGGGGTATTGGTGTAGCCATTGGAAAAGTGGCTATAGCGGACGGACAAGGTGTGGCCATTATCCAGCGTATAACCCGAGCCAAAGTGCAAAGAAAAATTCAGATTGGTGGACAAGTCGATATTGCCAAAACTGCGCTCGGTTAAATACGCCGCGCCGACACCGACTTCACCAAATAGACCTTTGGCTTCCCGCTGCGGATACCACCGCAGAACCGGTTTGAGCTCCCAGATCTGTTGCTTCTGTCTTTCACCACGATGATGGATCCGCATATGGCTATAGCTGACCTGAGCCCACCACTGGAGTCTGTGACTGCTGGGGTAATCATAAAACTGGTAGGACCAGTTCGCCCCCAGCATATCGGCGCCGGCATTGGAGCGTTGCTGGATCAGGGCACTGCTGATGCCCTTGCCACCGCTAAATATCCACTCCTGATTGCCGTCTGTCCCGGTAAAGCCGGCGTTGGCATTGCCAGAGGTCAGCATCAGGATAGCGGTGCAGAACAGGGCCATTAAATATTGCGGGGTTGCCAGAATAGGGCGCACTGGCTGGTTGTTTGCACTGAGCAGACAAGCGTTATCACAGTCAGGATGACGAGGAGAGAAGGGCATCATGCAATCGCCGTTTATTGCTGTTAGAGGCAGTATTACAAGGTTAGCGGGATTCTCTGTGAAGACAAGGTCTGCGCCCCGTGTTTCGGGGCGCGTCTACAAGGGTTAGTTTAATTTACCTTAACGCCACTGGCGCTTCAGTTGCCGCAAAGCGTCGGAGTGCAGTTGTCTTGCGCGCTCCTGACTGAGGCCCAGCTGCTCTCCGATAACGCGGAAAGAACAGTCGCGGTCCGATATCAAACCGTAGCGTAGGCTGAGTACCGTACGTTGCCTTGGCGGCAATTTGTTGACGGCGTCTCGCAGCCGCTGTGCCAGTTCCTGGTTGGACACCAATTCATCGGTATTGAACATTTCACCGGCCGGTGCGTAATCCAGACGAGTGCTGCTCTGGTCGTCAGAAATAGGGTCATCCAGTGAGCTTGTCGGTCCGGGCAATTTCAACAGGCTCTGCACCCGTTCAATATCCAGCCCGGTTTGCTTGGCGATGTTTTCGTCAGAGGCCGACAGGCCCTCCGAGCGAACCTGATTGATCGCGCGATAGATATTGCGCAGGTCATCCTGAACGTTCGCAGGCTGGCGCACCATGTCGTCATTACGCCGCAGGGTCAATTGGATTTCCTGCTGGATCCACCAGTACGCATAGGTGGAAAAACGGTATCCCATCTGCGGCTTGAAACGTTCAATGGCTTTCATTAAGCCCACATTGCCTTCTTGAATCAGATCGATAAAAGGCACCGAAGGGTTTCGGAAACGCTTCGCGATGGCGATGACGAGCCGCAAGTTGCATTGGATGAGCTTTTTGCGTTGCGCCTTGAATTTCTTCATCAAATTTTGCAGCGCACTGCGGTCGCGCTGAGAAATTTTGCCTTTCTCGAGTAGCTCATCCGCTTTCGCGATGATCAGCCCGTGATCATAGGCACCGGTGCTACCGCGTTGCTCGACGCCCTCGCTGCGCAAGTCCACTAGCGTGACGCCGCGCTTCTGCAACAAGGCGATGATTTTTTCTTCCAGGTCCCTTAAAAGGCAGGTAGTGGTGTGTTCATCCTCCGGTGTCAGGAGGTCTAGCCGATACAGGTGTTTGAGGTAGTTCTGCATCGGGGTGCCGACATTGTCGCCGAGGGAGTCCTCGGTGCTTGTGTCTTCCTCGACGGCTTCCCCGCGGGGTTGCATGGATTGGTCCGGGTCTTCTTGCTGGAAGTTGCTCCCGGTTACATTGTTGCTATTTTCCTTCAGCCACTGGTCATCCCTTGTTTCGATATTTACTCGGGACAAAAGTCTGAACCTTATGCTGTGGCAGCGTAGTTTTACCTTGTGGACCACGCTGCTGCCGTTAGATTACCGGCGTCATCCTTTCGCAGGATCGCGGCATGGCGCAAAAATTGCCATGCGGACCATTTGACTATAGGTGAAGGGAAGAATTCCGTGGGGAAAAATGCCGAGAATACGCGACCAGTAAGTACGTTCAGGTGAGTTTTGAAGCGTGGGTCAGCATATTGGCTGCTGTTTCACTGTTGCCGATGCAAAGTGACGTAAGTTGGACGAAATTCCGTTATCTTGATTTTGGTTATTTGGGAGTGTTGAGTTAGACAATTTAGGTCTATCCGCACCTTTCGGTGCGGACTCACCGGTAGTGACCAGATTACTTAATCCGTTTTACCCGGAGGGCGCGTCCCCCTTCGGTCTTCCGCATAAAGAAAGAGCCGAGTGCCCCGCGCTCCAGAGTAACCTGTTCACCGCCCCGCCAGATAGTGCGTCCGCTGTCGGTCTGCCGCCATACTTGACCATTATCCAGAGTAAAGGTGTATTTACCGTAGGCACCTTTCTGGGCGCTCTCGATAGTTGCCGTAATCGATTCAGGGGCTTCTTGAATCGCCCTTTTTTCTTCCTGCCCGAAGCGCTGCTCTACATGTGTTTGCAGGTTGTTCGCGAGCTTGTCGTAGCAGGCCAGCCGCTTACTGTCGTCGCTAAACTCGGTGCAGCGCTTTAATTCCTCCTGCACAGTGTCCGCCATGGCAGGTAAACCAAAAATGGAGGTTACCAACAGTGGGGATACTAGCCACAGCTTGAAAGAGGGGGGGCGTTTGTTGGTGGATTTGCGCATAAAGTCAGTTCCGTACGTTAAGTCTGTGGCGCATTGTATCACTACTGCACGTCCTGCCATGCATTTTGAGTTACCTGTCACACTTCCTTTGGGCACGCCGTGGAAGAATAGTCGTGCGTGAATGTAAAAAAATCATAAAGCATCATTGTAAACAACACACAGGGGTAGCCGACTATGAAGAAACTGTTGATTCCCGCAATTGCCATTGCCGCCATCGGTGGTTATTTCTACTACACCAACCTGGATACTGCTGCACCTCAGGCTGAGGCTGTTGCCGAAGAAGAGCAGATTGTTGAAGAGGTTGAGGCAGCCGTAGCAGAAGCGGAAGAGATGGTCGAGGAGACCGAGCAGGCGGGCGATATCATGGCGTCAGCGGAAGAAGACGTGTTTGCCGATGTGCCTGAGGCCATGGGTCATGCTCTGGACGAAACTTCAGAGGCGGTAGCTGAGGAAGTGGCGGAAGCCGTTGAAGAAGCTGCCGACGAGATCGATCACAGCGAAGAGTAATTTTTTGCTGAGTGTCGGAGGGGGTGGCTCTCTCCCTCAAGAAATACCCGGGCAGTCTATTGTTCGGGTATTTTTTTGCCCGAAGCTTGGGTGCAGATAGGGTCAGTTTTTTCCGATATTTTGCAGTGCCAGACGTAAAAAGCCATCCGCATTATCCAGCTCAGCTTGCGCCTCTTCCTGCTCCAGTCCACTGAGTATGATCATAATCGCGAGCTTGGCATTGTGATCGCAGCGATCCAATACGCGGTCGGCTTCCTCGTAGCTCACCCCGGTGGCTTCAACCACGATGCGTCGGGTGCGATCGACCAGCTTGAGGTTAGTGGCCTTAACATCCACCATTAAATTGTAAAAACTCTTGCCAATACGAATCATGCTGGCGGTTGTGAGCATGTTGAGTACCAGCTTTTGTGCGGTTCCTGCCTTCATTCGGGTAGAGCCAGTGAGTACTTCCGGTCCCACCTCCGGGAGGATCGCAATATCGGCCTCCTTGGCGATTGTGGCCGATTTGTTGCAGGCCAGCGCCACGGTAGTGCAGCCCAGTTTACGTGCATAGCGCAGCCCGCCGGTGACATAGGGGGTGCGTCCGCTTGCAGCAATACCTACCACCATATCTTTGCTCGTGAGTTGGATCTTTCTGAGGTCTTCCTCACCCAGTTCCGGGCTGTCTTCTGCACCCTCCTGTGCGCGGTGCACCGCTTCCTCTCCGCCGGCAATCAACGGCACGACCATACCCTCGGGTACGCCATACGTTGGAGGGCACTCAACGGCATCGAGAAGGCCGATGCGGCCGCTGGTGCCGGCGCCCATGTAAATCAGGCGCCCACCAGCCTTAAACGCATCCACGGCTTTATCGGCCGCTTGAGCAATTTCCGGCAGTACGGCCCGTACGGCAGTGGGGACACCGCTGTCGGCATCGTTGATTTTTTCCAGGATTCCCAGTGTGGGCAGTAGGTCGATGTCCTGTGTGCTCGGATTGCGCGACTCACTGGTGAGTACACCCATTTCTTCGCTAATGGACCCTGGAGTGGCGTCGTGATTGGACTTGGTCATATCCCTCTCGCCGGCGAATGGTTGCGTGGGACTTGTTGGTCACAATAAATGCGATCCCAGATCGGAAAAGTGTAATCCGTAGAGCGACGGTGGACCACCATGAGAAAACACGGACATGTGGTGGAGGTGGGGCAGGTAACGGTGTCGCGCACTCTGAGGGGCGAGTTCGGCAGTGTCTGGGCGCTGCCGAGAGGCCAGTTAGTGGTCGCCCAAGTTTACTTTCAAGCTGGCGCGAATCAATCGCTGCTTGCTGAACTCAAAACCGGTGATGATTGCCAGCATCGGTTCTTTACCCAGCAGCTTGCGAGTGACTTCCTTGGGGGAATAGCCTTGCCTGCGTAGATCCTGAGCATTACTGGCGAGGTTGAGTAAGAATTCGTACTTTTCCCGCAAGCGCAGATGCCCGTGTTCCACGACTCCACGATGGGGGCAGAGAATGGTATCAAAATCCTGCTCGAGGATGTCTCGAATACTATATAGCAGGGTGGGTAAATGCTCGCCGTTATGGAGCATCTTCAAATAATTGGCAATGTATAGATCCGCACTGAACAGCCAGCCCCGCTCGGGTAGCAGGTAGCAGGTCATATCCACCGAGTGGCCAGGAGAAAACAGTGCTTTCAGTGGTTCTTTGCCGATGTGCAGCTCTTCGGGTAAGGGCGCGGCATCGGCCCAATAGGGCTCACCCCATACGAAACGCCGAATACCGGGCACCGAAAATCGCTGGCATAAGATTTCAACGGTTGCAGGCGGTGCAAGAGGCTGCACTTCGGTGAGCTTTTGGATCGCGCCGGCATTACCGCTGTGGTCCTCGTGGTGGTGCGTCAACAGGAGCTGGCGCATTGGACCGGACTGGACAAACGACTTGACGTGTTTCCACTGGTTGCTCGGTCCACAATCAATCAATGTACCGTTGAGTCTGTAAACCACGAATGAGGAGTTTACACCCATATTCAGGCGGCCGACGCGCAGGGCATCCAGGTCGTGGTGACGGAAAGACTCAATTACAGACACGCGTTACCTGCTCCGGCTTATCGAAATGGGAAGAAAAGTGGACACATAGAATGGTGGCATTGTCCGGTAGCGGGCAGGGAGGAGGGAATAGCCGATTCGTGTGATCTGCATGACAATTTTAGTCGCGCTGACCAGGAGTACCCCCGGTTCTGTTAAATGCGGACATCAGGAGTTTAGAGTCCATTGCAAATTCGGTTCGACTTGCCTAGTGTTGGCGCTGCTAATTCCTGAGAGTTGGCTACCAATCACTTCACGGGTAGTCTTTAACGGACATTTGCATGTCCTTATTTGACCTGCAACACAGCTCGACGGTTGGAATATGCTTTAGTCCCGTCAGGATCCTGGCTAGGTATGCCGAGATGTCACTGAATCTCAATGCGTCTGGGCGGTCAGCTCCCTTGGGAGATTAGATAATAACGATAGCGGCGGTGGTATGGACCCAGTCTCCCTCGACTTCAATCCCGAAACTCTCGTTGCGCTCAATGTCATGATTGCGATCATGATGTTTGGTGTCTCGCTGGAGCTCAAACCCGACGATTTCAAACGCATCGCCAGGAACCCAAAAGCGCCGATTATCGGGCTGGTACTGCAGTTTCTAATACTGCCCGCGGCCACCTGTGCGGCAACCTGGCTGCTCAAAATCGACCCCATGCTGGCAATGGGTATGATGCTCGTGGCTTCCTGCCCCGGGGGTACCTTCTCCAACATTATGACCTGGGTGGCGCGCGGGAATGTGGCGGTGTCCGTCAGTATGACTGCCGTATCCAGCGTCGCTGCCAGTGTGCTGACGCCACTGAACTTTGCACTGTATTCCTGGCTGAACCCCCACACTCGTCCACTTCTCACTGAAATTGCCATGGACCCAATCGGCTTGTTGTTGGTGGTGATTATGGTGCTCGGTGTGCCCCTTGTACTGGGGATGCTGGTAGGTGGGCGTTTCCCTGGGCTGTCTCGGAAAGTAGAGAAGCCGCTGCGCCTGTTTGCCATGGGGCTTATGCTGCTGCTCGCTGCCATAGCTTTCTTCAAGAATACCGATCAGTTCTTGCAGCATTTCAATTTGTTCTTCTTCCTGGTGGTTGCCCACAATGCACTGGCGCTGTTCCTGGGTTATTGGGGAGCCAAGCTGTCCGGCCTGCCGCCAGCCGACTGTCGAGCAATTTCCCTGGAAGTTGGTATTCAGAACGGCGCCCTCGCGTTGGTGATCATCTTCACCTTTTTCCCCAATGCATCCGGTATGCTGCTGATTGCCGGCTTCTGGGGAGTCTGGCATTTGGTCAGTGGCATCACCTTGTCTACCTATTGGTCTCGTCGGCCTTTAGAAGCCTCCGTTCAAACCCATCAGATTCAAAATAAAGCGTAAGCGATTTCAGGAGTTGTAGTAGTGGAAATCCTTTGGGTTCTCTTCGGCCTCATTATTTTGTTGGCCTTTACGCTGGAGGCAATTACCGGTTTCGGCAGTATCGTGGTGGCGCTGTCGCTGGGGCTGTTGTTCCTGCCGATCGACATGATTTTGCCGATTCTGGTTGCTCTGAATATTCCCATGACCAGCACCTTGGCATTCAAGAACCGCCATAACATCGACCTGCCGTTGCTGTTTAAAACGATTCTGCCGGGTATGTTGCTGGGCACATTGACTGGTTACTTTGCGAAACCCTATCTGGATGAGGAATTCCTCAAGCAGGCGCTGGGTGTGTTAATCATCTGGTTCTCCGGCCGGGAACTGTATCGCCTTTACCATCAGTTTGATGATCGCGCCAAGCCTGCCTGGCTAACACGTTTCATTACGTATTTTGCGGGTATCACCCATGGCCTGTTTGCCAGTGGCGGTCCGTTGCTGGTGTATGCGGTGGCCGGCACCAAGATTGATAAGGCACGCTTCCGCGCCACCATGGTTACCGTCTGGTTCAGCATGAACTGCCTGCTATTCACCGCATTTTTGCTGGACGGCCGTATGCAGCCGCTGTTGATCAACGTGGTCTGGTATCTGCCATTGCTGGTGGTCGCGGTGAAGCTGGGCAACTATCTGCACGACCGACTGAATGAAAACCACTTCAGAATCGGGGTGTATACCCTGCTATTTGTGACGGGCGTGATCCTGATCGCAAGTCGCTACCTGACTCAATAACGATAACTAGAACCGGCGGTACCGCACCTATGTACGACATCATTATTAAAAATGGTACTTACTTTGATGGCTCCAGGGCTAAGGAAAAACTGGCCCACGTTGCCATTAAAGATGGAAAAATCGCGAAGGTCAGCGAGCAACCGCTAGATGAGTCTGCGGCTGGTAAGGTTATTGATGCCGCAGGTAAATGGGTAACCCCGGGCTTTCTCGAGATCCACAGCCACTATGATGCCGAGGTTGTTGCCGCGCCAGCATTGAAAGAATCCGTGCGTCACGGCGTGACCTCCATCGCTATTGGTTCCTGCTCCATCTCCATGGTCAACAGTGCAGCGGAAGACTGCTCCGACCTGTTTACGCGGGTTGAAGCGGTGCCCCGCGAGGCGGTACTGCCAATCCTGTTTGAAAAGAAACAGTGGACCGACGCCAAGGGATACCGCGAGTTCTACGACCAGCACCCACTGGGCCCTAACGTGCTGAGCTTTATCGGTCACAGCGACATGCGTGTAGCGGCAATGGGTATCGACCGCGCCACCAGCGATGTAAAGCCCACTGAAGAAGAAATGCAGGCAATGGAGCGCATGCTGGAAGAGGCGCTGGATGCGGGCTGCGTTGGCATGTCTATGATGACCACCAAGCTGGACAAAATGGATGGTGACCGCGCCTGGAGCCAGCCGTTGCCGTCAACTTTCTCTACCTGGTGGGAATTCAAGCGCCTGTTCAAGATTCTGCGCCGCCGCGGCGCGATCCTGCAGGGCGCCCCGGATGCGGTAAAGAAAGTCAATGTGTTTGGCTTCCTGTGGCAGGCCCATGGTCTGTTCCGTAAGCCGATGAAGGTCACCATGCTGACCGCGCTGGACCTGAAGTCCAATCCGTTCCTGCATCTCATTACCCGCGCCAGCGGCTGGCTGGCAAACAAGGTACTGCGTGGCAATTACCGCTGGCAGACCCTGCCGGCACCGTTCACCGTGCACCTGGAAGGGCTGAATGTGAATGCGTTTGAGGAGTTTGAGACCGGTGCTTTGCTGCGGGACATGAAAGACGAGTCAGAGCTGTACAAGAAGATTAACGAGCCGGAATTCCGCAAGGAATTTAAAAAGCATATCTCTGAGATCTTCACCGTGGGCCTTTGGCACCGCGACTTTAGCGATGGTTGGATCACCCATTGCCCGGAAGAGTCCTTGGTGGGCAAAAACTTCAAAGAAATCGCCGATACCTACGGGGTAGAGCCTGTCGATGCCTACTTTGATTTGGCAACCAAATACAAAGAGCAACTGCGCTGGAAAACCAATTACTCCAACGCGCGCCCACATATCATGCAAAAGCTCATCAAGAGTCCTTCCACTCAGATTGGCTTTGGCGATAGCGGAGCGCATATCCGTTCTCTCGCAATGTACAACTTCCCGCTGCGCATGCTGAAGTATGTATTTGATGCAGAAAAAGCGGGCTCTCCGTTTATGACCAATGCCGAAGCCGTGCACAAGCTGACCGGCGACTTGGGGAGCTGGTTCGGCCTGAGCGCCGGCTACATCCGCGAAGGCGATCGCGCCGACGTGGTGATCCTGAACCCCGAAGGTGTGAACGATGATGTGGACCAGATCCACGAAGCACCGATGGAAGGCTTTGGTATGGATCGTCTGGTTAAGCGCAATGACGATGCGATTGAAGCCACTTTAGTAAACGGCAAGGTGGTGTACCAGAAAGAGGGCGCGACTGCCGATAACTTTGCTCACGATTTTGGGGCGTCAACCGGTTACGGTAGGTTCCTTGTGAATGCTGAGGTTTCAGGATTAAAAATGGCGGAAGCTTAACGATGTTGGGGCAGCACCATAATTTTGGTGCTGCCCCAACAAAGTTCATACCATCTCTCACTAGCAGCTGACGCCTTCTATTGAGTTGCCTCCACTTTTGCTTCCTGATCTGCGCTCGCGACCGCAGAGACGTTCGTGACGCTTACTTGGGCTCCGGCAAATACTGGGCCCGAAAAATTGCTTTTTGCCGCAAGCGCTTCATTGGCGGTGTTTACGGTGAGCTTTTTCAGGGTTTCCAGGCTTTCGATGTGCAGGAAATTACCGTCTTCCGGTAAGGTCTCGTCGTATGTGTCTCGAAACCAGCGTCGCCCGTGTGTAACCACTTTGCCCGTCGAGTCTTTGGCCGATGGCAGGCCAGGGAGCATATAGTCCATCGTAAAGTCCTTGTAGAACTCCTCAATTTCCTTGGGATCATGAAAATCCGAAAAATCGATCTCGAACTTATTGGTCACACTGAAATAGGTAAAACCGGTCACCTGAGTTTTCGGGCCACAGATCGGTTCTACCATTCGGCTGGTTTCGATCGGGTCGCGCATAATTGAACAGCCTTCAAATATGATTTTGGACTGCACTGTAACGCCGGATTTCTTCAATGCTTCCCGAACGGCTGTAAGGCTGGGGTTGGCGCCACCGATCAGCAGATAACCGGGCCCCGAATGCACATCGATGACGAGCGTATCGATCTTGCTGTACTTGCTCAGAATTGCAGAGAGTGCAGCTAGTGACGTGGCCCCCACCAGCTTTGCCTGCGGATAATAGGCGCGCGCGAGTATCGGAGCGAAGTCGCGAATGCCCGCGTCGCCGTCATCGTAAATCATCAGCGTCTTGATTGAGGAGCCCTTGGCGGCGGGAGACCCGCCGCCGGTGGCCGCCTTGGTATCTGTCACCGGTGTCTGCGTCAGCATCTGTGCGTTAAGCATGCGCGTGACATCGATGACGGGATGTACTGGAGGCATGAGGTTTGCTCCTTATTCCGCGGTTTCGGCCGCGCACAAGCGGTTCAGATCTACGATGGTTTCCAGGCGGTCCTCAAGCTTGGCCTCGGCAATCGCCGTTTGCACGATACGCTCGCGATCATTCGCCAGGGTTTCTTTGTTGGCAGCGGCGCGCTGAATCGTCATTGCGTACTCATCCAGAGCGTCAGCCTGGCCCAGCAGGGCTTCAACGATGACACTGTCGGTGCGCATGGTGATGCGCGAATCATTCAATAGCACGCCATCCACCGGGTTTGTCGCATCTTCCTGATGGAGTGGCCCGGTCTTGAAGCGGTAATAGCTGGTTGGGGTTGGCACCGGGAACTCGCCGTCTTCATCCAGGGTGGCGGGAGTGATTTCGATGCGCGTGCCGTGGTCCACCAGATTGACGCGCTCCAGAGTGGGAACCATTACATCGTCACGGTCGGCGATAAAGCCAGCAACTTTCAAAATGGCGCGGGCCGCTTTCGGAATCTTGTGCTCAACGACAAATTCCTGCAAAAAGCCCAGCAGGCCGGAAATGGGCACTTCGCGCCAGGAATCGCGACGGCCATTGGTGAAGGCTATGCGTACGTCTTTAAGGTGCAGTTTGGTAATGTATTCCTGGTTAAGTTCGCGGAATACAAAGTTGAGCACGCGGCGCATATTGGCGTTGCTGATGGTGCGCTCGATGATCGTCTCGGAGCCAGATTCTTCTTCGCGCTCGGAGCTGCTGGTTACCGACATTTCACGTTTGCTAGAGGCTTCGGCGGCATGTTCTTTAACCGATTCCGCGGCCTGTTTGGCGAACTGCTCACGGCCGCTGGAGTATTCACCGCTGCCGCCGCCGGAGACGCTGGCACTGCCGAAGCCCCAACTGGCGGAAACCTCGGCTTCCACATGCCACTCTTCGGTCTTTGATTTTGTTTGCTTGTCGGTGGTCTCGTTTTGGATTTTATCTGCGAAGCGCTCGCGCGCAGACTGTTCGTGGGAGTCAATGATGCTTGATGATTCCTGGCGGCTTTCCTTGGTACTCTGCCAGGTACGCATGGAGATCTTCGAGGTTTCCCCGGGGAGCAGGGTAAAGGTCTTTACGGTTTTACCCATACCGTAGTCGCCCAGAAATGAGCTAACGCCATAGCGTTCGACGAGAAAGATCTTTGGTTTTTCCGACGATTCGATCGGGTGCGGGGTATAGGTCAGGTTACCTGCCCAGCCAACGGAGGGTACCATTACCATACCGTTATCAATATTTTCCTTGAAAACATCCGGGTCGATGGCCTTATTGAGGGCGTTGATGGTATTCAGTTGTTGACTGTCGGTTGCACGTGCCTTGGGTTGATCCAGGAAATCGTTCGGCAAGCGGGTCACTCGGGTGCTGATGCGGTGAATGCTGTCACTCAGGAAGTTCTGTATCTTATTGTCGTTGGGCAAGAGCTTGTCTTTTACCTTGGGTTTAATCCCAAGCGAATCTTTGTATGAAGTGCCGGCGGATTTAGCCAGCGAGGTAAAGTCTTTGAAGCCCAGTCCTAAATCCAGCTCGATGATGCGTCGACCGGTGTGGGCGCCGGGCAGAGGTACCTGATAGTTGATCTTCGCGGGTTGTCCGGCTTCGCTAAATTGGATCGCTTTAGGATCGATTTTGTCTGACATGAGTAAATTCCTTTTTGTGTTCGGGGTTTTTATATCCGGTGCTGTAAATCCTTTTGCATCCGGAGAGTGACTGCGCATATTTTCAGTATGTTTGCTTACGAAGTTGCTTTTCTTATTGGGTGTGAAGCGGCTCCGCAAGTTGAAAGCGCGGCGAGAATATCAGAGGTATATTTGTGGAGTAAGTCGGCGCAAATGTTTCTGGCGACACAGTATGTGCTTCCAGTTCGACTTTCGAGAGCAGGAACACTGCAGGCGGTTGATTTGCAAAGAAAATTGCTGGATAGAAGTGATAAGTGAAGTGAATTACAACGGCTTACATAGACTTACACGCAGATTACATGGTGTTTAATCTGCCGTTGTATGTTGTGCAAGTGCTTTGTATGGAATCAGTTCTGTGGAGTTGCCAGGCGCTGGACAATTGTCCGGCTAAACGCTTCCATGGGGATTTCCGAGAAGCCTGTTGCAAACCAGGCGACGACGGTATTTGTGGCGGGCGATACATACAAACCCTGCCCGTTCATGCCGCTTTTATACAGGTCTCCGTCTTTGAATACTGCATCCCACTGATAGGTGTTGGATAGAGGTTGTTCCCTGAATTCTTCGGTAAGTCTGGGGCCGAGTGACCCCTTAAGAAAATTGTCGGAGATGCCGGAAGTTTGCATCTTTTTAATGACGGCGTCGGATACGATTTGCTCTTTACTGATCTGTTTCCAGCTCGGTGTAAATAGCATGCCGAACCTTGCCATGTCGCTCAGGCGTGAGCTGATCAGCCCGTGAATGATGCCGTTGCCCTGCGGACTAAGCCCCAAGGAGGCGTCGCCTTCCATACCAGACTTTATCCAGATTTTTTCTGAGATCAATTCGGCAAGTCGTTTCTGAGTCACGGCTTCTATGATCAGCCCTAACATCTGAGTGTTGGCGGAGGAGTACTCGAAGCGCTCTCCGGGTTCGCGGAGCTTGGGTATTTTGTACAGCGCCTGGTTGTGGGTGTAGGTGGTGCCGTCCGGTGCGGGCAGGCCGACTTCGGCGCGAACAAAGACATTGTACGGCGTGTTGCCGCTGCGGCTAGCGGGGTTTTCTTCCAGGTCGAGACCGGTCTGCATGTTCAGTATGTCGATTACCTTGATGTACGCCCAGGCGGTTTTCTTGGCCTCGACCAGATAATCAGAAACGGTTTTTTGTACGTCGATTTTGCCTTCTTCCTCCAGCATTGCGATCAGCAAGCCGGCAAACACTTTTGCATTTGACATCCATGCATGGCGGTCGGTCCGGCGCATACCCGGGTACATCTCGTATACGACTTTGCCTTTTTTAACCACCATTACCCCCTGGACCGGTGAATCCGGGGACGTAATCATATCTTCAAAGCGAATATTCTTGGTGTCGGCGCTAAGGCTTGTATTGCCGACTATCTGGGAGCGAGCCTGGGCAAGTTCCGCGACAGGGCCGTCACGGCTGATCACGGCATGGGGTAAAAACTCAGAAAGATGGAAGTAGGAGTAAGCGCCGGACTCGGTAATGTTGAGAAATTTTTCCAGCGTCCATGCATCGTGCAGTCGCTGAGCATCACTCAGGCTATAGCCGTTTTTAAGTTCCGATACGGAGAAGTCTTCGGTGGGTGTTGCGTACGGATCCTCTTCTGCGTTCACAAGTAATATCCCAATACTGAAAAAAAGGCTGAGGCATACGCAGGCGGGAAGCGTAAAGGGTCCGATTTTTTCACTTCTCATTACCGACACCGTTCAAGTGCTTTTGCTTTTACGCGATAAGTGTAGGCTTTGATTTACAAGGGAAGCGGGCCTCACCTGTTAAAGCGATTGAGGGGGTATCGTTGTTGGGGGCGAAATCAAGAACTGAGCAGGCTATGGGGGAGGGGGCTCAACCCGCGTTGACGGGCTGAGCGGATGGGCTGGCTATTTAGTCTTGTGCGTTAAATTGTTTGCCGTTTACCCCGAGGCTGTCGTCGCCCACCAGGTACAGATAGGTCGGCATAATTTCTTCCGGGGTAGTAACAGTCGCTGGGTCTTCTGCCGGGTAGGCAGCGGCCCGCATATTGGTACGAGTGGCGCCAGGATTAACGCTGTTAACACGAATGTTGGATACGCCATCCACTTCGTCTGCCAAGACCTGCATTAGGCCTTCGGTGGCAAATTTTGAAACCGCGTAGGCGCCCCAGTAAGCGCGTCCTTTCAGGCCCACACTGGAGCTGGTAAAGATGATCGAGCCGGCTTTGGATTCTTCCAGCAGTGGTAGCATCGCCTTGGTCAGGCCAAACGCTGCATTCACGTTGATCTGCATGACCTGTTGCCAGTTGGCGTAGTGGTAGTTGGCAATCGGGGTGCGCTGGCCGAGTACGCCGGCGCAGTGTACCAGGCCGTCAAGGCGGCCAAATTCCTGGTCCACACCCTGGGCCAGGTATTCCAGTTGTTCCCAGCGTACGTCAGAGAGGTCGACGGGCAATATGGCTGGCTTTGCGCCACCTGCTGCTTCGATCTCGTCGTAAACGGCTTCCAGTTTGGGGACGGTGCGGCCCAGCAGGATGACGGTGGCGCCGTGGGCGGCGTAGGCCTTTGCGGCAGCGCGGCCAATGCCGTCGCCGGCACCGGTCACCAGAATAACTTTATCTTTTAGCAGGTCTGCGGGTGCTTGGTAGTTGGTGATGGTTTCAGACATCAGAATTCGGGCTCAAGAATAGAGAATGTAATTATTTGTTCAGGTAGTGCTGTTGCAGCAGTGGCCAGATTTCATCGGCATGATGGATCACATGATCCGCCCGCCAGTTTTCTGGATCGTCGCCGCTGTCGATGTAGCCATAGCTGCAGGCGATGGTGGGCATACCCGCGGCGCGGCCGGCCATGATGTCGCGCTCGTGATCGCCGACGTATACGGATTCCGTTGGCAGGCAGCCAATACGGCTACAGGCGAGCAGAATGGGCTCCGGATCGGGCTTTCTGTTAGTGACGTCGTCGGGGCAGATTACGGCACCAGGGGTGGGCAGGTGCGCAAACGCGCGCATGAGAGGAATGGTATAAGCCGATGGCTTGTTGGTGACCACGCCCCAGGCAATGTCGTTTTCGGCTAATTCGTTCAACAGGCGCTCGATACCGGGAAAGGGGACCGTGTGCCTCGCCAGATGCATCAGGTAGAGATCCAGCAGGCGTTGGCGCAAATTGTCGAAGCCGTGTTCGCCTTCGTCTACCCCAAAGCCGAGGCGGACCATGGCGCGGGCGCCATTGGATACGACTTCGCGAATGGTGGCATCGGCCAGCGGTGGCAGTTGTTCTTGCTCACGCAGCTGGTTGAGCACCACCACGAAGTCCGGGGCAGTGTCAAACAGAGTGCCGTCGAGATCGAAGAGTACAGCTTTCATAAATGGGGTACTTCTGGGGTTATTCTGCCGGGCGAGTGGTGTGCATCAGGTAATTCACGTCGACGTCCCTCGGGTTCAGTTTGTACTGTTTGGTGAGGGGATTGTAGGTCATACCGGTGATATCGCGCGCTTGCAGGTCCGCTTCACGTACCCAGCGACCGAGTTCTGACGGGCGGATGAATTTAGCGTATTCGTGGGTGCCCTTGGGGAGCAGGCGCAAGACGTATTCTGCGCCCACCACCGCAAACAGCCAGCCTTTCGGTGTGCGGTTGATGGTGGAGAAAAAGATATGGCCGCCGGGTTTGACCAGTTTTGCGCAGGCGCGGATCACGGAGGCTGGGTCCGGAACATGTTCCAGCATTTCCAGGCAGGTAACGATGTCGAAGCTGGCAGGCGCCTTCTCCGCGAGTTCTTCCACCGGAATGCGCTGGTAGTCAATGGATACGCCACTTTCCAGGGCGTGCAGCTTGGCCACGTTCAGGGGGGCTTCGCCCATATCGATACCGGTCACCTCAGCGCCGCGCTGGGCCATGGCTTCCGACAGAATACCGCCGCCACAGCCCACATCGAGGAGCTTTTTGCCGGCAACGGGGGCGCGCTGATCAATATAGTTGGCGCGCAGGGGATTGATCTCGTGCAGGGGCTTGAATTCACCCTGCTGGTCCCACCAGCGGCTCGCGAGCTGTTCAAATTTGGCGATTTCCGCCGGGTCTACGTTGGTCATTTGGGTCCTGCTTACTTGGACAGACCGGCGATTCTATCACGCCAGATCTCCGCCCGTTGCTTCACTTCTGCTTCATTCATCGTGGTGAGCACGCGATCTTTCAATAGTTGTTTGCCCGCAACCCATACATTGCGCACGTTGTGGCCATTGGCGGTGTAGATCAGCTGCGAGGTCGGGTCGTGTAGGGGCTGCTGCTCCAGCGCATCGAGGTCAATCGCGCAGAGGTCTGCGGCTTTACCAATTTCGAGGCTGCCGGTGACGTCGTCGATGCCGAGCGCACGTGCGCCGTTGATGGTCGCCATGGCCAGGGCTTGGTGGGCGGGCAGGGCGCTGGCATCACCGGAAACCGCCTTGGCGAGCAGTGCTGCGGTGTTGGTCTCCATCAGCATATCGATGCCATTGTTGCTGGCTGGCCCATCGGTGCCGATGGATACATTGATGTCGGCGTCGAGCAGCTTGGCTACCGGGGTGAAGCCGGAGGCGAGTTTGAGATTGGAGCGCGGGCAGTGACTGACGTGGGCGCCGGTTTTGCTGATCAGTGCAATATCAGCATCATTCAGCGCGGTCATATGTACGCTCAAGAACTGCGGTGACAGTAGCCCCAGCTTGTGCAGACGCTCGATCGGGCGCAGGCCAGTATCGGCGACGGCTTTTTCCACTTCTCCCGCCGTTTCATGCAGGTGCATTTGTACCGGCATGCCCAGCTCGTCGGCGTAAACGGCGATTTTCTGCAGCGTGTCGTCGCCCACTGTATACGGGGCGTGGGGGGCGAAGGCGAGGCCGATGCGGCTGTGGGAGCGATAGTCATCCCGCAGTGCAAGCCCCTTGTCGATCGCGTCAAAGCCGTTTCGGGACCAAGCATTGGGAAAGTCGATGATAGGGAAGGCAATTTGCGCACGGATGCCGGCTTCGCGTGCCGCGGCAGCGGTGGCCTCCGGGAAGAAGTACTGATCGGAGAAGGTAGTGGTGCCGCTTCTAAGCATCTCGGCGATGCTCAGGCGGGTACCATCACTGACAAACTCTGGGCTGACCCACTTTTGCTCCGCAGGCCAGATATGTTTTTCCAGCCAGGTCATCAGCGGCTGGTCGTCGGCGAAACCACGCAACAGGCTCATGGCTGCATGGTTATGCGTGTTGATCAGGCCAGGAATCACCAGCTGGTTGTCGAGTTCGTGTATTTCATTTGCTGTAAAGCGTGCGCGGGCTTCGTCGCTTGGCAAAATCGCGCTGATGGCCCCGTCCTTGATTGCCAGTGAACAATTTTCATACACCCGTTGCTCTGGCACTACCGGAATAATCCAGCGGGCATGAATCAGTGTATCGACTGTCTGTTTTTTGTTCGTTTTCTGTGCAGCTTCGCTGGAGTTCTGGTTGGCCATTGTGCGTTTTTTGTTCCGGTGGAAAGGCGCAAACTTTAGCGGTGCCGGCGACCGTGAACAAGTCTGTACAAGTCGTCCTTCTAAGCGTCAATTGTGGTAGAATCGCCCGCTTGATCGGGGTCCGTGACTTGCTGGCCCCACCAGATTCAAGCCTGTTGCTGCTTTTACCCCTGTGAGGGCGGCAGTTGCAGGCGAAGCCGGGGCCAACCCGCTGGCGGCGTTAACGATAAGGAATGCCTGAAAATATGGGCGAATTAGCCAAAGAAATTTCTCCGATTAATATCGAAGAAGAGCTGAAGCAATCCTACCTCGACTATGCGATGAGTGTGATTGTGGGCCGTGCGCTGCCGGACGTGCGCGACGGGCTCAAGCCGGTACACCGGCGCGTGCTCTACGCAATGAACGAACTCAAGAACGACTGGAACAAACCGTACAAAAAATCTGCGCGTGTCGTGGGTGATGTAATCGGTAAATACCACCCGCATGGTGACAGCGCGGTGTATGACACCATCGTACGTATGGCCCAGCCGTTCTCCCTGCGCTACATGCTCGTAGATGGCCAAGGTAACTTCGGTTCCATCGATGGCGACAGCGCAGCGGCCATGCGATACACCGAAATCCGCATGGACAAGCTGGCGCATGAGCTGCTGTCGGACCTGGATAAAGAGACCGTCAACTTTATCGACAACTACGATGGCTCCGAGCAAATGCCGGAAGTGCTGCCATCGCGCGTGCCCAACCTGCTGGTAAACGGTTCTTCCGGTATTGCGGTTGGTATGGCGACCAATATCCCACCGCATAACCTGAGTGAGGTGGTGAAGGGCTGTCTGGCGCTGATCGACAACAGCGAGCTGTCTGTCGACGAGCTGATGGAATATATCCCGGGCCCGGATTTCCCCACTGGCGCCATCATCAACGGCCGCGCCGGTATCCTGATGGCCTACCGCACCGGCCGTGGGCGTATCTATATCCGCGCCAAAGCGGAAGTGTTGCGCGATGACAAGTCGGGCCGCGAGACCATCATCATTCACGAGATTCCCTACCAGCTGAACAAGGCGCGCCTGATCGAGCGCATTGCCGAGCTGGTAAAAGAGAAGAAGATCGAAGGTATTTCCGAGCTGCGTGACGAGTCGGATAAAGACGGTCTACGCATCGTGATTGAGCTCAAGCGCGGTGAGCTGGGCGATGTGGTGCTGAACAACCTTTACTCGCAGACCCAGCTGGAAAGCGTATTTGGTATCAACATGGTGGCGCTGGTCGATGGTCAGCCCAAACTGTTGAACCTGAAAGAGCTGCTGGAATACTTCATTCGCCACCGTCAGGAAGTGGTAACCCGCCGTACTGTATATCTGCTGCGCAAGGCGCGCGAGCGCGGTCATATCCTGGAAGGCCTGGCGATTGCCATTTCCAATATTGACCCGGTGATTGAGCTGATCAAGTCCTCTGCCACGCCGGCCGACGCCCGCGAAGCGCTGCTGGCCAAAGGTTGGCCGGTAGGTGAGGTGCAGCAGTTCCTGGAGCGTGCCGGCGCCGATGCCTGCCGCCCGGACGACCTGCCGAAAGAGTTTGGTATGCGCGACGGGGCTTATTACCTGTCGCCGGCCCAGGCGCAGGCGATTCTCGAGCTGCGTCTGCACCGTCTGACCGGTATGGAGCACGACAAGCTGCTGGCCGAATACAGCGAGCGCCTGGAACAGATTGCGGAATACCTGGAAATCCTGGGCAGCCCTGTGCGCTTGATGGAAGTGATCCGCGAAGAGCTGGAAGTGCTGGAAAAAGAGTATGGCGATGAGCGCCGTACCGATATCGTGGCTTCCCGCCAGGATCTTTCCGTCGAAGATCTGATTACCCCGGAAGACAAAGTTGTGACCATCTCGCACGGTGGCTACGCCAAGAGTCAGCCGCTGGCCGATTATCAGGCACAGCGCCGTGGCGGTATGGGTAAGTCGGCGACTCAGGTGAAGGACGAAGATTTCGTCGAACACCTGCTGATTGCCAACTCCCACGACACGATTTTGTGCTTCTCTAATAAAGGCAAGGTGTACTGGCTGAAGGTGTACGAAGTACCCACCGCTGGTCGTGCCTCCCGTGGCCGCCCGATGGTGAACATGCTGCCGCTGGAAGAAGATGAGCGCATCAGTAGCCTGATGCCGGTGTCGGAATACGATGAAGACCACTTTATTTTCTTTGCGACCGCGAATGGTACCGTAAAGAAAACCCCGCTGACCGCATTTGCGCGTCCACGTAGTGTGGGTCTGCGTGCGATCGAGTTGGAAGAAACTGATCGCCTGGTGGCAACCGCCATTACCGATGGCAGTCGCGATGTATTGCTGCTGACCAGCGCTGGTAAAGCGGCGCGTTTTGCCGAAGAAAATGTCCGCTCTATGGGTCGGGTATCCCGCGGTGTACGCGGTATCCGCATGGCCGAAGGTGTATCCGTAATCTCTATGGTGATCCCGGAAGAGGGCGGCTCGGTGATGATGGTTACCGAGAATGGTTACGGTAAACGTACCTCTACCGCCGATTTCCCCACCAAGGGGCGTGGCACTCAGGGTGTGATTGCCATTGCGGAAAGTGAGCGTAACGGCGCGCTGGTTGGTGCCTGTCAGGTGCACCCGGGTGAGGAAATCATGTTGATTTCTGATCAGGGCACACTGGTTCGTACCCGCGTCGATGAGGTTTCTGTACTTGGTCGTAACACCCAGGGCGTGCGTGTCATTCGTTTGAAGAGTGGTGAGCAGCTGGTTGGTCTGGCGCGGATCCAGGAGACCGACGATGAAGAAGGTGAGGGTGCCGGAGACGGCGCTGCCGAGGAGTAACCTCTGACCCCGATTTATCTCAAAAAGGCTGCGAATCTTCGCGGCCTTTTTTGACTTTAGTGGCTGGCATTTTCTTGCTGGCGAAAGCTTTGTAATCGGCAAGGGTGAAAACGGGGTTTGTGGATCTCGCGATTCGGCTCTTGGCCAAAGTTTTAATTCAATCTGTTTTCTCTGTGGAAGTGAATCAATGAGAAAGTTCAATTTCTGTGCGGGACCTGCGGCGTTGCCGGAGCCGGTATTGCGGCAGGCACAGGAAGAGTTGCTGGACTGGCAGGGACTGGGCTGTTCCGTAATGGAAGTTAGCCATCGCTCGCCAGAGTTTACCCAGGTGGCGGAAACTGCCGAGCAGGATCTGAGGGATCTGTTGGCAATCCCAGATAACTACAAGGTGCTTTTCCTGCAGGGTGGTGCCACCGGCCAGTTTAGTGCCATTCCCTGGAACCTGTTTGGGGGTGCCAGCAAGACTGCGGACTATATCCATACCGGACAGTGGGCCGCCAAGGCGATCAAAGAGGCGCGTCGCTACGGTAATGTGAATATTGTGGCGTCCTCTGAGGATCAGAACTTCAGCTACGCGCCGGCCGCGGATAGCTGGCAGGAAAGCGATGATGCGGCGTACTTCCACTACACGCCCAACGAGACGATTGGCGGCGTAGAGTTCCCTTACATTCCCGAGGTGAAAAGCCCGCTGGTTGCGGATATGTCGTCGACCATTCTTTCGCAGACCATTCCGGTCGATAAGTTTGGTTTTATCTACGCCGGGGCGCAAAAGAACATCGGCCCATCCGGGATTGCGGTGGGTATCGTGCGTGATGACCTGCTTGATCGCGCCCTGCCTGATATCCCGCGCAGCCTCAACTGGAAAATTGCCGCGGACGGCGGCTCTATGGATAACACACCGCCGACCTTTGCCTGGTATCTGTCAGGGCTGGTGTTCAAGTGGCTGAAGGCCCAGGGTGGTGTGCCGGCAATGGCGGAGCTCAGCGAGAAGAAGTCTGCATTACTGTATGAGTTCCTCGATCGCAGTGCGTTTTTCTCCAGTCCGGTGGCGAAGGAAAGCCGGTCGCGCATGAACGTGCCGTTTGTACTTGCAGACGAAAAACTGGACAAGCAATTCCTGAATGAATCGGAAGCGGCCGGGCTGCTCAACCTCAAAGGGCATCGCTCCGTGGGTGGTATGCGTGCGTCCCTGTACAACGCCGTGCCATTGGAGGCGGTGGAAGCCCTGGTGGCCTTTATGGCGGATTTTGAGCAGCGTCATGGTTAATGAACGCCCTAGTGGCGATTTAGTAATGGATTTTACGAATTTAGGCGAGAGTTATGTCTGAAGATAAGCCAAAGCAGGATCCGCGCCTGCTGGAACTTCGCGATCGCATCGATAGTCTCGACAGCGATATTGCGCGACTGATTTCCGAGCGTGCCAATTGCGCGTTGGAAGTTGCTGAAGTCAAAAAGAGTAACGGCGAGGAAGCGCTTTATTATCGTCCGGAGCGTGAAGCTCAGGTGTTGCGTCGCGCGATGCAGCGTAACGCGGGTCCGCTGACCGATGAAGAAATGGCGCGTCTGTTTCGCGAAATTATGTCGGCCTGTCTCGCGTTGGAAGAGCCTATTAAGGCTGCGTACCTGGGGCCTGAAGGTACCTTTACCCAGCAGGCTGCGCTCAAGCATTTTGGCCACTCCGCGGTATCCAAGCCATTGGCTGCGATTGATGAGGTGTTTCGCGAGGTGGAGGCCGGTGCCGTAAATTACGGTGTGGTTCCGGTAGAAAACTCCACCGAAGGCGTGGTGAACCATACCCTCGACAACTTTATGACCTCTAATCTGAAGATTTGCGGTGAGGTGGAGTTGCGCATTCATCAGCATCTAATGATTTCTGATATCACTCGCAAGGATTCCATTACCCGTATTTACTCGCACGCGCAGAGCCTGGCGCAGTGCCGCAAGTGGTTGGATTCCTACTATCCGAACGTGGAGCGCGTCGCGGTTGCCAGCAATGCAGAAGCGGCCAGGCGCGTAAAGGGTGAGTGGAACGCTGCTGCAATCGCCGGTGATATGGCGGCCGACATGTATGGTCTTAAGATTCTCAATGAAAAAATCGAGGATCGTCCGGATAACTCGACCCGGTTCCTGATCATCGGCTCTCAGGAAGTGCCGCCCAGCGGTGACGATAAAACGTCGCTGATGGTTTCCATGCGCAACGAGCCTGGTGCGCTGCACGATCTGCTGGTGCCTTTCCAGAACCACAATATTGACCTGACTCGGGTGGAAACCCGTCCTTCGCAAAGCGGTAACTGGACCTATGTGTTCTTTATCGATTTTGTCGGCCATTGCGACAGCGAAAATGTCGCTGCGGCGCTGAAGGATGTGGGTGCCTGCGCGTCCGACATGAAGGTGCTCGGCTCCTACCCGCGCGGAGTGCTGTAAATGTCGGCGATGGATGCTGCTGGACGGAAAGCCTCGGGCCAAATCGGCCGCTTGGTCGTCGTGGGTCTTGGGCTAATCGGTGGCAGTTTGGCGCTGGGCTTGAAAGCAGCCAGTGGTTGTCGTGAAGTTATCGGCGTTGCGCGTCGTCAGCAAACCTGCGAGCAGGCGGTTGCGCTGGGCGTGGTGGATCGTGCGGTTACCGAGATCGCCCAGGTGCTTCCCGAGCTGGAAGCCGGCGATGTGATTTTTGTCGCCGTACCCACACTTACCGTTGAGTCGGTGTTTGCACAGCTGAAAGATCAGCTACCTGCTGGCGTTACCGTCACCGATGGTGCCAGCGTGAAGGGTAGCGTCATTGCTGCAGCGAAAAATGTCTGGGGTGAGGTGCCGGAGTTTCTGGTGCCCGGTCACCCGATCGCGGGGTCTGAGCAAAGTGGCGTCACCGCCGCGCGTGACGATTTATACATTGCCCACCGGATTATTCTCACGCCGCTTGAAAATACTGCTTCTGAGCATGTCCGGCGTATTGAGCGCATGTGGCAGGCCGTCGGTGCGGAAGTGCTCAGTATGCCTGTTGGTGAGCACGATGAGGTACTTGCTGCGACCAGCCACCTGCCGCACGTGATTGCATTCGGTCTCGTGGATACTCTCGCGCACGATGCGGAAAACGAAAATATTTTTCGCTATGCCGCCGGCGGCTTTCGGGACTTCACCCGTATAGCCTCCAGTGACCCAGTGATGTGGCGTGACATTATGCTCGCCAATCGCGATGCAATTTTAAAATCCATCGATCTCTACACCTCCAATCTGGGTTCCTTGCGCAGTGCCATTGCCAGCGGCGACAGCGAACACCTGATGGGGGTTTTTACCCGGGCCAAGGCGGCGCGGGATCACTTTACAAAAATGCTGGCCAAAAAAGCGTATACGGAAACTATGGAAGCGAAGGAAGTAACTTTTGTCGCCCAGCCGGGCGGTGCGGTAAATGGTGATCTGCGGGTGCCGGGTGACAAGTCCATGTCACACCGCTCAATTATGCTGGGTTCCCTGGCAGAGGGTGTCACCGAAGTGGAGGGGTTCCTAGAGGGGGAGGATGCCTTGGCCACACTCCAGTCGTTCCGCGACATGGGAGTTGTCATTGAAGGGCCGGTAAATGGTCGCGTCACCATCCACGGTGTGGGCATGCACGGCCTGCAGGCGCCTCCTGGCCCGCTATATGTTGGCAACTCCGGAACCTCCATGCGATTGTTGGCGGGTCTGCTGGCAGGTCAGCAGTTTGACACTGTGTTGACCGGGGATAAGTCCTTGTCCAAGCGTCCTATGAATCGCGTAGCCAATCCTCTTCGTGAGATGGGTGCCGTTGTTGAGACCGGCGAAGAGGGGCGGCCGCCACTCAAGATTCGTGGTGGTAGTGCCTTGAAAGCCATTGATTACACTTTGCCGATGGCAAGTGCTCAGGTGAAGTCCTGCGTGCTGCTGGCGGGCCTGTATGCCGATGGTGAAACCAGTACCACTGAGCCGGCTCCTACCCGCGACCACACCGAACGTATGCTGTCCGGCTTCGGCTACGATGTGCGCCGCGACGGCCCGCGCGCGAGCCTGCAGGGTGGTGGCAAGTTGGCGGCCTGTCATATCGATGTGCCGGCAGATATCTCCTCCGCGACCTTCTTTATGGTGGCGGCGTCCATTGCCCCGGGATCCGATGTGCTGCTGCAGCATGTGGGCATCAATCCAACGCGCGATGGTGCCATCAACATCCTGCGTGCCATGGGTGCCGACATAACGCTGGAAAATACCCGCGAAGTGGGTGGTGAGCCGGTAGCGGATATTCGCGTACGCTACGCGCCATTAAAAGGCATCAAGATCCCCGAAGATCAGGTGCCTCTGGCCATTGATGAGTTCCCGGCGATTTTTGTGGCGGCATCCTGCGCCGAAGGTGAAACCGTATTGACTGGTGCGGAAGAGCTGCGGGTGAAGGAAAGTGACCGAATTCAGGCAATGGCCGACGGCCTCAAGATCCTGGGTGTGGATGCTGAGCCCACACCTGATGGCATCGTGATCCAGGGTAAAGGTGGTAGTGACCAGCCTGCCGTATTCGGTGGTGGAGAGGTAGATAGTCTGGGTGATCACCGTATTGCCATGTCTTTTGCGGTGGCCGCCTTGCGCGCTGGCGCGGACATCCGAATCAAGCATTGTGCCAATGTGGCGACATCCTTTCCCAATTTCGCCGAGTTGGCTCAGGGAGCAGGGATGAATCTGGAGGTGCGTTAAGCGCATCGGTCCTTTATATGGGGTGCGCAAAGCGCACCTCGACAATTTTTTCTGCCAACTGCAATACCAGCCAACTAAAGTAGTATCGAATTAGTGATGACTGATATGACCACCAACACTTCAACATCCACTGTACCCGCACCGGTTGTGACCATCGATGGCCCAAGTGGCTCGGGCAAGGGCACTATCGCCAAGTTACTGGCCGATAAGCTTGGCTTTTCCTTGTTGGACTCTGGTGCCTTGTACCGCCTGACGGCGTTGGCAGCACTGAATGCCGGCGCCGATCTGGAGGACGAGTCAGCGGTTGCCAGTATCGCGGCTAATCTGGATATCCGCTTTGCCATCGCCGGTGGCGAGGTGAGTGCGGTCCTGGCAGGTGAGGATGTCAGTCGCGATATCCGCATGGAACGGGTAAGTATGGCGGCGTCCAAAGTGGCGGCTTTGCCTGCGGTGCGCGATGCGTTGCTGCAGCGCCAGCGCGATTTCCGTGCGCTGCCTGGACTGGTGGCTGATGGGCGCGATATGGGTACAACGGTGTTTCCCGACGCGCCGGTCAAGGTGTTTCTGACCGCAAGTGCCGAAGAGCGTGCGCGCCGTCGTTTCGATCAGTTGCAGGGTAGGGGGGTTTCTGTTAGCCTCCGCGACCTGCTGGAGGACATCCGCGCCCGTGACGACCGGGATATGAACCGCGCAGCCTCCCCTTTAGCCCCTGCAGAAGATGCTGTGGTGCTGGATAGCACGGACATCGATATTGACGGTGTTCTGCAAAAAGTGCTCGAGCTGGTACAAAAAAACATCAGTTGAGCCAGACTGGAAACAGTTTTTTAGAATTTGATTTTTTTAACAGCAGCGGCCGGGGTCAGCCAGAATTGCCCGGCCGCTGTTGTAATCTAACCCGCGTACTGGCAGCGCGGCGGGGTCTGAGCTGAAGATTGACTACGTTTTACAGTCATCCACGGCCGGGCCTACCCAAATAGGTATGAGTAATGACCGAGAACTTTGCTGAGTTATTTGAAGAAAGCTTGAAGAGTGTTGAGATGGCGCCTGGCGCTATCGTGACCGGTATGGTTATCGACATCGATAAAGACTGGGTGACCGTTCACGCGGGCCTGAAGTCTGAAGGTGTGATTCCTGCAGAGCAGTTCAAAAACGAAAAAGGCGAAGTCGATCTGCAGATCGGCGACGAAGTACAGGTTGCCCTGGAAGCCGTAGAAGATGGCTTCGGTGAAACCCGTCTGTCCCGCGAAAAAGCCAAGCGCGCTGAAGCCTGGAAAATCCTCGACGCTGCACACGCTGCAGACGAAGTGGTTAAAGGTGTTATCAGCGGCAAGGTTAAAGGTGGCTTTACTGTTGACGTTGCCAATATCCGCGCGTTCCTGCCGGGTTCTCTGGTAGACGTTCGTCCGGTTCGCGATACCGCGCACCTGGAAGGCAAAGAGCTCGACTTCAAAGTGATCAAGCTGGACGCCAAGCGCAACAACGTTGTTGTTTCCCGTCGCGCCGTGATGGAAGCAGCCAACAGCGAAGAGCGTGAAGCACTGCTGGCCAGCCTGCAAGAAGGTATGGCGATCAAGGGTATCGTGAAGAACCTGACCGACTACGGTGCATTCGTAGACCTGGGTGGTATCGACGGCCTGCTGCACATCACCGATATGGCTTGGAAGCGCATCAAGCACCCGAGCGAGATCGTGAATGTTGGCGACGAAATCGAAGTAAAAGTACTGAAGTTCGACCGCGAGCGCAGCCGTGTATCCCTGGGCCTGAAGCAGCTGGGCGAAGATCCTTGGGTATCCATCAAGCAGCGTTACCCGGAGAACAGCCGCGTGAAGGCTGTGATCACCAACCTGACCGACTACGGCTGCTTCGCCGAGCTGGAAGAAGGTGTGGAAGGTCTGGTACACGTTTCCGAAATGGATTGGACCAACAAGAACATCCATCCGTCCAAAGTTGTCAACGTTGGCGACGAGGTAGAGGTGATGATTCTGGATATCGACGAAGAACGTCGTCGTATCTCCCTGGGTATCAAGCAGTGTCAGGAAAATCCGTGGGATGCCTTCGCGCGTAAATTCGCTAAAGGCGACAAGATCTCCGGTAAGATCAAGTCCATCACTGACTTCGGTATCTTCATCGGCCTGGACGGCAGCATCGACGGTCTGGTTCACTTGTCCGACATCTCTTGGAACGAAGCAGGCGAAGAAGCTGTTCGCAAGTTCAAGAAAGGTGACGAGCTGGAAACCGTTATCCTGGGTATCGACTCCGACCGCGAGCGTATCTCCCTGGGTATCAAGCAGCTGGAATCCGATCCGTTCTCTGATTATGTAACCACCAACGATCGCGGCAGCATCGTAATGGGTACCATCAAAGAAGTTGATGCCAAGCAGGCCATCATCACCCTGGCGGATGAAGTAGAAGGCGTTCTGCGCGCTTCTGAAATCAGCCGCGACAAGGTTGAAGATGCTCGCAATGCCCTGAAAGAAGGCGAAGAAGTTGAGACCAAGATCACCAGCGTGGATCGTAAGAACCGCGTGATCAGCCTCTCCATCAAAGCTAAGGATCAGGACGACGAGAAGCAGGCCATCAAGGATCACAGCAAGAAGCAGGCTGAACAAGTTCAGCCGGCGACTATCGGTGACCTGATCAAGGCCCAGATGAATAACAAGGACTAATAGTTCTTTGTTATTTGAGCTTCGCTCTCGATGAGTTGAAGCTATGCGAAAGCCGGACTGGGGTTGCCCAGTCCGGCTTTCTATTAGATGATTGCCGCTATTCCAGAATAATCAATGACTTAGAAAGGATTGCGGATAGCATGACCAAGTCTGAACTGATCGAAAAGATCGCTCTGAGGTTGGATCAGCTGCCGGTGAAGGATGTGGAGCTGGCGGTTAAAGTCATGCTGGACACGATGTCGAGTGTTCTGGCTGAAGGGGAGCGGATAGAGATTCGTGGTTTTGGCAGTTTTTCACTGCATTACCGTGCGCCGCGGACCGGGCGCAACCCCAAAACCGGTGACTCCGTCGAGCTGGCGGGGAAATATGTGCCTCACTTCAAACCGGGAAAAGAGCTCAGGGATAGAGTTAACCAGCAAATGCAGCGCGATACGCTAGAGAGTGCGTAATTGCCGAGCTGGGCACAGTGAACTAACACTGTAACGGAATTTAGATTTTCACACTTCTTCCGGAATCGGAGGTTCGTTTGTCATTTCTGCGCTGGATATCGCGTTTATTATTCGGGATATTGGCCCTGGTGTGCATTGCGCTGGGTGTCTATTTCGCCGTTGATAACCCCGAAAGTATTACCCCACGGTTTGCCGGCTACCCCTTGTTTGCGGGTAGTGTTGGCTTCTGGTTGATTGGTTTCCTACTGATCGGCGCATTATTGGGCTTTTTGGCCAGTTTGCTGCCATATTGGACCGAACGCCACCGGGTTAAGGCGCTGGAGCGCCAACTGCTGCGCACCGAGCGCGAATTACACACCGTGCGCCGCCAGGTTGCTGGAGACTAAATTGAGCGACCTGACGTTTTTCATTTTCATTTTTGCGGCCATCGGTATTGGATGGTACCTGGGGCGTAAAAGTGGCAAAAAGAAAGGCGCCAAGAATCGGCAGCACAAGGCCCTGGCGCAATCCTACGCTCAGGGGCTGAATTACCTGCTCAGCGAGCGTCACGATGATGCCATCGAAAAGTTTATCGATGGTCTCGAAGTGAGTAGCGCCACCTTCGAAACCCATCTGGCTCTCGGCAACCTCCTGCGCCGGCGTGGCGAGCACGACCAGGCCATCCGGGTGCATCAAAATCTACTGGCCCGCCCCAGCCTTAACCGCATCAGCCAGCAGAAGGCGCAGTTGGAGCTGGCGCGAGATTATATTGCTGCCGGTTGGCTGGATAGGGCTGAGCGATTGCTTCAGGAGCTCGTGGAGACCTCGTCGGAGCTGCGCAGTACCAGCTTGGAATACCTGATTGAGGTGTATCGAGACGAGCGTGAGTGGGCCAAAGGAATTCACGCGGTCAATCTGTTACATGGCCGCCGCTTCAAGCGCTTGCCCAGCGAGTGGGCTCCGATTCAGGCCCACTTTTGTTGCGAATTGGCGGAAGAGGCCATAAACGCGAAAGATTATCTGAGTGCACGCAAGCACATTGATGCGGCGCTTGGTTATGATCGTCACTCTGTTCGTGCAAACCTGCTGCTGGGTCGCCTGGAGCATATTCTGGGGCGTCCACGGGAGGCTATTCGGGTCCTGGAGCGTGTTCCCAAGCAGAACCCCGATTACATTCCTGAAATTCTCGAGTTACTGATTACCTGTTACGAAGCGATTGGCGATGAGCGCGGTCTCGAGCACTATCTGGAAGGGTTGCAGAAGGAGCACCCCTCCAACAGTGTGCTCATTGCGTTGACCGATCGTATTCACCAGCAGCAGAGTGAGTCGGAGGCCGCTGCCTATATGGGTAAGCAGCTGGCAATGCGGCCTTCGCTGCGGGGGCTCGGTCACTTTCTCAATCTACATATCGATAGTGCGGAAGGGCGTGCGCGGGACAACTTGTTTCTGCTGAAGAGCCTGATCGATCAATTGATCGCAAGCAGGCCTCACTATCGTTGCAATAACTGCGGTTTCTCCGGCAATCAATTGCACTGGTTATGCCCCAGCTGCAAGCGTTGGGATACCGTCCGTTCGGTAAAAGGAATTGAAGGCGAGTAACTTCCGTTGCTGCCCTTCGTTCATCATCACATTCAAGCACCGAGGTGTTCTTTGACTGATTCTGTTTCTTCTCCTGTCATCGTGGCATTGGATTACGATAATGCGGAAGATGCCCTGGCGATGGCTGGGCGGCTCGATCCTGCGACCTGCCGGGTCAAAGTGGGTAAAGAGCTTTTTACGATTGCCGGTCCAGATTTGGTGCGCAAACTGGTAGCCAGTGGTTTTGAGGTTTTTCTTGACCTCAAATTTCATGATATTCCCAATACGGTTGCCGCTGCGGTCCGTGCCGCGGCCAATCTCGGCGTCTGGATGGTAAATGTCCACGCATCCGGGGGTGAACGCATGATGCGGGCGGCTCGTGAAGCACTGGAGCCTCTCGGTGCAAAGCGTCCGCTGCTGATTGGAGTAACGGTGCTTACCAGCACGGCCGAGGAAGAGCTGGCGCCGGTAGGGGTAACGCGAGAGCTAAATGAGCAAGTGGTTGCCCTGGCAAAGCTTGCCAAAGAGAGTGGTCTGGATGGTGTGGTATGTTCCGCGCGCGAGGCGAATGCGCTCAAGGCGGAATGTGGCAGAGACTTTGCGCTGGTGACCCCCGGGATCCGTCCTGCAGGTTCTGCGGCAGACGATCAGCGCCGAATCGTGACACCAGTTGATGCTGTTAAGGGTGGTTCTGATTATCTGGTGATTGGTCGGCCCATTACCGGTGCTGAAAACCCTGCTGAGGCGCTGGGTGCAATTGTCGAGGATTTGCGTCAAGCACAGAATTAACACGGTTGTGCAGGGTAGGTGACGAGGCGTATGCAGCTGTAATGGCGTGTAATCGCTTTATAGTCAAAAGCTGCGTAATTATTTGGTAAAGTCACTGCGCCTGTGGAGTTTGTTGGTCCCACGGATTGAAGACCAAGACACGCTGACGAATGCCTGCATGGATAGGGCGCTCGTCATCAGCGTATTAACGACTGTAAAAAAGGATTTTGTCATGAAGTTGTTTCGTATACCCGCCGTCGTGCTGATCGCCATTACTTTGACGCTGAGTGCGTTGCCTTCTTTTGCTGCGGAAGAGGCAGTAGTGAAGGAAGTGAAAATGGTGAGTCTGAATACGGCCACTGCGGAAGAGTTGGCCGATGCTCTGGATGGTGTCGGTGTGACCCGAGCGGAATTAATTATTCAGTATCGGGAAGAGAACGGCAGTTTTTCCAGCGTGGAAGAGCTGCTGGAAATCAAGGGTATCGGAGTTGCCACGCTGGAGAAGAATAAGGATCGGATCCAGCTATAAGTGACCGAGAAGTACAGCGCCTGAGGGCGCTGTCTTTTTTTCTGCTTAAGAGACGTTGTAAAAATGCGCTGGGTGATTGTTGGGAGTTCGGGGTATATCGGTTCGGCACTGAGTCGCTATTTATTGGCGGCCGGTGATACCGTGATTTCCGTTTCTCGCCGCTCCGAAGGGCCTGCAGGGACCATTCATCACCAGGTGGAGACGCTAAGCCTAAAAGACTGTGCGGGTTTATTTTTGGCGGGCGATAGAGTCATTTATGCTGCCGGTATCGCTTCTGCCGGGGAGTGTCGACGGCGGCCAGACATGGCTGAATCGGTAAATTGTCATTTCCCTGCCGAGCTGCTGGACGCTGCGGCCGTCGCACAAGCCGACTCATTTTTATATCTGTCCAGTGTAAAAGCAGTTACGCCACCAAATGGTCAGCTGGCGCGCGAAAACGACGGGCAGCCGGCCACTGATGCTTACGGCGGAAGCAAATGGAGCGCGGAGCAAAAAATGCTTGCGTCACCGGCGAAAATTCGTGTCAACGTTTTGCGCCCTGCCGCCGTTTATGGTGAGTACCAAGGCGGACGTGATGCCGACTTGGTTGGTACGAGTCCGGTTGCAAAGAAGAGGGCAATGGCCTGGCGACAAAAATTTCGATTGTGGGGGCGCATTATTCCGCGGGTGCCCGCTACGGGCTTTCGTAGCTTCGTGGCGCTGGATGACCTGCTTGCCGCTATTCGACTGATTGTTGAATCGGATTGTGATCGCGAGGTGTTTATTGCCGCTGAGCCGCAGTATTGCGACCTAAGTTTAATTGGCTCTGCGGCCAGCGGCCGTATCATGAAGAACAGCTACTTTTTGACCGCACTGCTGGGTGTGGTGATTCGGTCGCTTTCGGCGTCGGGAGTTAAGACAGGTTTGCTTGAAGTAGGGCGGAGTGAGCTTTATAGTTCGGCCAGATTAAGAACCACGCTGAATTGGCGGCCGTTACGGCGCTATCGTCAATTTCTGCAAGCGGTAAATGAGGGCAGTTGATGGGTGTGGTTTCAGAGCAGTGGGTGTCGCTGTTCGTTTCCTGTGCGGTTGCAGGCGCGGTAGCGCTGCTAGTGCTGCGTATTCTGCTTTCGCGATTGCGTGAATTCGCACTGGATACACCAAATCACCGTTCTTTGCATGAGACACCGGTCCCTAGAACTGGTGGCTGGGCGTTGCTGGGTGGTGTATCCGCCGGCTTTCTGGTTAGTGGTGCATCGATTTCTCTTGGCACTTTTTTTGCTTTTTTTCTGTTGCTGAGTATTTCATTCGCGGATGATTTGCGCCCTCTGAGTGCTCGCTTGCGATTTTTTGTTCAAATTCTATCCGTCTGTATCCTGTTGTACGGAATACTTCCTGTATTTCCAGGTGGGCTTGCCTGGCTATTGTGGCCCGTTTTGGTGCTGTCGGGTGTTTGGGTCGTCAATCTGTACAACTTTATGGATGGCATGGATGGTTTTGCCGGGAGTATGACTGCCATAGGTTTTACGGCGTTGGCAGTGATTTGTTTCTGGCGCGGCGCTGAAGACCTGGGGAGCATCTGCCTGCTGGTGGTGATCAGTAGTGTGGTTTTTTTGCACTACAATTGGCCGCAGGCGCAAATTTTTCTGGGGGACGCTGGTTCGACAGTACTTGGGCTGGCGGTATTTGGGGTCAGCATGGTGGGTTGGCAGCAGGGTGTTTGGGGGCTGCTGGTTCCGTTGCTGATATTCCTGCCGTTTTGGCTGGACGCGACGATTACGCTGCTGGTCCGGGTCTTCCGTGGGGAGCGCTGGTGGGAAGCGCACCGTCAGCACCTGTACCAGCGACTAGCGCTAAAGTATGGGGTTAAGACGTCGTTACGAATTGAGCTGGCCGTGATGGTTAGCACGTCTCTTGCCGCGTTACTGCTGGTAAAATCGGGTATGGCATAAGAGCCCGCCGTGGCTATCGACAGGCTTTCGAGTCGGTAGGACATTTTAGTTGTATATAAAAAAGGAAGGATCCTTAGGATCCGTTACGGATATCTTTTGGGGGCCAGGTGAATAGCTTTTACAAAGCTGCACAAAAAAACTACAAGCCAGTTTTAATGCTCAGCTATGACCTGCTGATGCTCACGGCTGCGTTTTTAATGGCGATGACAATTCGCTTTAATGGCGCGAGTTTGGTTACCGAGCCTGCCATGGCGCTCTGCCTTGGTATGACCCTTGTTTCCAGCAGCTTTATTTTCCTTCGCCTAGGTCTCTATCGCACGGTTATCCGTTATATGGGGCAGCAGGCGATCGTCGCTGTCCTGCAAGGCGTTACCGCATCTGCCGTGGTGCTCGCGGTAGCGTCCTACCTCACCTATGCCGGGGTGCCTCGTTCGGTCCCGGTTATTTACTGGTGTTTCGCGCTGATTACCGTTGGTGGGTCCCGCTGGCTGGTGCGACTCTACTATCAAATGGCCTTGGAGATTCACAAGACGCGGGTGGCAATCTACGGTGCTGGTACTGCCGGTTTGCAGCTCTACAAGGGCCTGATTCACGGTGAAATGTACAAAACCGTGGCCTTTTTTGATGACAATGCCTCCAAGCAAAACACCTTGATTGACGGTGTTTTGGTCTACAGTCCAGCCAATATTCATGAAGTAATCGCTGAGCGCGATATCTCTGAAATCCTCCTGGCAATGCCCGGAGTGCCCAAGCGCCGTCGTCGGGAAATTACCCGCAGTCTGCGTGAGCGCGGCATCGTGGTGAAAGTCATTCCGGGTATGGAAGAGTTGGTTGATAGTGCAGGCCGGGTGTCTGATGTTTCCCAAATCTATGAAAACATCCTCGGTCGTGCCCCGGTAGAGCCGCAGAAAGAGCTTGTCTCTGAGTCGATCTCCGGCAAGGTGGTGCTGGTGACTGGTGCTGGCGGCTCCATCGGCTCGGAGTTGTGCCGCCAGATAGTGCAATGGGCGCCGGCCAAGCTGATCATGCTGGAATCCTCCGAGTTCTCCCTATATCAGATCGAGCGGGAGTTGCGGCAACAGCAGCAGGATGAAGACCTGCAGGTCGAAGTGACGGCGCTGTTAGGGGATGTTCGCAACCGGATTCGTGTTGGCGAAATTATTGATTCATTCAAAGTGCAAACCATTTACCACGCGGCGGCTTACAAGCATGTTCCTCTGGTTGAGCAGAATGTGGCGGTCGGTGCGGAAAACAATGTATTGGGCACGCTTTCAGTGCTCGAGGCGGCGGAAGCCTATGGGGTGGAGCAGTTCGTTCTGGTATCCACCGATAAGGCGGTGCGGCCGACCAACGTGATGGGGGCAACCAAGCGGCTGGCGGAGCTGATCTGTCAGGACTTTGGTCGTCGATTTGGCCGAACCCGGGTGTGTATGGTGCGTTTTGGTAATGTACTTGGCTCTTCAGGGTCGGTTATTCCTCTTTTCTCAGACCAGATCAATGCCGGTGGCCCGGTCACCGTTACTCATCCGAAGGTTACCCGCTTCTTTATGACCATTCCCGAAGCCGCGCAATTGGTGCTCCAGGCGGGCAGCATGGGACGCAAGGGTGAGGTGTTTGTGTTGGATATGGGTGAGCCGGTGCGCATTCTCGATATCGCGCGACGTCTGATCCAGATCATGGGGCATACTGTGCGTGATGAAGCGAATCCGGATGGGGATATTGAGATTCAGATTACCGGTTTACGTCCTGGCGAAAAGCTGTACGAAGAGCTTTTGCTGGGTGATAAGGTGGCCGGTACTGATCATCCGATGATTATGCGTGCCGAAGAGGAGCGTTTACCGAGTGAAGAGTTGCAGGTGTATCTGTCGGAGTTGAAAGACGCCTGCGCGCGCCAGGACTGTGCTGAAGTTCATCGCTTGCTGGTGGATTCGGTGAAGGACTACGCCCCCAAGCAGCAGCTGATCGATACTGTCTGGTCTCAGTTGGCTGCGAGTGAGGAGGCGGTACGCAAGCCTGAGGTTGCAGAGGTACGTCGTTTACCGACTGCATGAGGCTTGGTTTGCGAGGCGCAAGTGCTGCCTGCTTGCTGGCAGTCAGAGTGCATTTCGTGCTTGCAGGCTAGAGCTTTGAAGTCTGAAAAGTGCAGGCAATAAAAAACCCCGCTACCTGAAAAGGCGCGGGGTTTTTTATTTGGCTCCGCCTGCTGGGCTCGAACCAGCGACCCAATGATTAACAGTCATTTGCTCTACCAACTGAGCTAAGGCGGAATAGTGGGGTGAGGCGCTTCTCTCTGAAGCAACTCGAATAGAGCAATGCTCTAAATAAAAACCCCGTAGCCATTCCGGGCTCCGGGGTTTTTGAATTTGGCTCCGCCTGCTGGGCTCGAACCAGCGACCCAATGATTAACAGTCATTTGCTCTACCAACTGAGCTAAGGCGGAACTGTATCTGATCGGCGGCTTGGTTACCGTCTCGGTCAGATGGCGCGTATCTTATAGAGCACCCCAGAACAGGTCAACCCCTTTATCCAAAAATAACTCTTTGATTTTTCAGTGTTTATTTTCTCGCCGTCACGGGAGTAGTTAGACGGCATTTGTCCCTTGGTGGCGTACGCGCCTACAATTTCCCACTTCACGTGGTGTTTGTGATGCGGGAAGATGTCGTCGAAATTGATTGGTGAGAAGTCTATGGAACCTCGTCCGTTTGAAGTGGCCAGCAAGTACGAGCCGGCCGGTGACCAGCCAGCCGCGATTGAGTCTCTGGTTGAGGGAGTAGGGGATGGTCTTGCTCATCAGACGCTACTCGGGGTGACCGGTTCTGGTAAAACATTCACGATGGCCAACGTGATTGCGCGCTTGCAGCGACCCGCAATCGTCATGGCGCACAACAAGACGCTGGCAGCGCAGCTCTACGGCGAGTTGAAGGAGTTCTTCCCGCGCAACGCGGTGGAGTATTTTGTCTCCTATTACGATTACTACCAGCCAGAAGCCTATGTTCCGTCCTCGGATACCTTTATCGAGAAAGACGCCTCGGTCAACGAGCATATTGAGCAGATGCGGTTGTCTGCGACCAAGGCTCTGATTGAGCGCAAAGACGTCATTGTTGTGGCAACGGTATCTGCCATTTACGGTCTCGGTGACCCGGATAAATACCTCAAAATGGTACTGCACCTGGATCGCGGTGATATTGTCGACCAGCGAACCATTTTGCGTAGGCTGGCGGAGCTCCAGTACACCCGTAATGATGCCGATTTCCGACGTGCCACCTATCGGGTACGCGGGGATATTATTGATATCTATCCTGCTGACTCCGATTTGGAGGCGGTAAGGCTTTCTTTGTTCGACGAAGAAATCGAAGAAATTACCCTGTTTGACCCGCTTACTGGCGAGGTGCTGAGCAAAGTGCCGCGCATCACGATATTCCCCAAGTCCCACTATGTGACCCCCCGGGAAACCATAGTCAGCGCGATCGACCAGATCAAAGACGAGCTCAAGGGGCGTCTCAAGCAGCTGCGGGATAACAGCAAGTTGCTGGAAGCGCAGCGACTTGAGCAGCGCACCAAGTACGATCTGGAAATGATGCAGGAGCTCGGTTACTGCAACGGCGTCGAGAACTATTCGCGCTACCTCTCGGGGCGCGACGCGGGGCAGCCGCCGCCCACGTTATTTGACTATCTGCCTCACGATTCCTTGTTGTTTATCGATGAGAGCCACGTAACGGTGCCACAAATTGGCGGTATGTACCGCGGCGACCGTTCGCGCAAGGAGACTCTGGTGGAATACGGTTTCCGGTTACCTTCCGCGCTGGATAACCGTCCGCTTAAATTCGAGGAGTGGGAGCATCTTTCACCGCAGACCATTTTTGTATCGGCCACGCCGGGCAAATACGAAGCGGAGCATGCAGGTGCGGTAGTGGAGCAGGTGGTGCGGCCTACAGGTTTGGTCGACCCGGAGGTGGAGGTGCGCCCGGCGGCGACCCAGGTGGATGACACACTCTCGGAGATTCGCCGATGTGTCGATAAAGATCAGCGTGTGCTGATTACTGTACTTACCAAGCGCATGGCTGAGGACCTTACCGAGTACCTGCAAGATAACGGAGTACGGGTGCGTTATTTGCACTCCGATATCGACACGGTGGAGCGGGTGGAAATTATTCGCGACCTGCGTATTGGTGAATTCGACGTGCTGGTGGGAATTAACCTCCTGCGCGAGGGGCTGGATATGCCAGAGGTTGCTCTGGTGTCCATTTTTGATGCGGATAAGGAAGGGTTCTTGCGTTCCGATCGTTCACTTATCCAGACGATCGGCCGTGCGGCCCGCAACTTGGAAGGGCGGGCCATTCTGTATGCGGATAAGGTGACTGATTCCATGCGTCGTGCACTGGATGAAACCCGGCGTAGGCGTGACAAGCAGTTAGCGCACAACGCCGAGCACGGTATTACCCCCAAAGGTATTCGCAAAAGTGTTGCGGATATTCTCGAGGGCGCGGTGGCGCCGGGTGTGCCGGCGCGCGGGCGCCGCAAAGTGGCTGAGAAGGGGGCGGATTACAAGGCCGATCAGAAGCCCCTTACGGACCAGCAGCGCTGGGCCCGTATCGAAGAGCTGGAAGAGCAGATGTATAACCATGCTAAAAATCTGGAATTTGAAGCGGCCGCCAAGCTGCGTGACGAAATTAGCAAGTTAAAAGATGGTGCCTAATCGAGCTTGCGGGCCGCGTGACAGGTTAAAAAAGGGGGGTAATGAGCCCCCTTTTTTGTTTGATTTTCTTGGTGATAGCTTCGTGGTGAATGAAAGCGGATATCTGTTTTGCAGAGAATGGCAGATCCAGTTGAAGCGCCTCCCGGTTACTTAGCGCTTTTTTCTAAGCAGGCTCAGGCTGCCAATAATAATCGCCATACCGACAAGGTGATAGGCTCCAAATGGCTCACCTAGAATCCATGCGGCAGTGAATAGAGTAAATACTGGGCCAATACTGCTAATGGCTCCAGTCCTGGTTGAGCCGATGTGTTCAATGGCTGCATTCAGCAGTAATGTTGGCAGTACGGTGCATACGAACGCCACGGTAAGCGCATAGGCATATACCGGCCAGGGTTGGAGCAATCGACTGAAATCCCCCTGGATTGAAAAATGCCCCATGATTGCGACACTGGCCGCCAGCATGGCCAGCGCGGTAAATTGCTGGCTGCCAAGCCGGCGAATGATGCCCTCACTAAATGTTACGTAGGTAGCGAAGCACAATGCGCTGGCAAAGGCGAGAAGAGCCCCCCAGCTAAGAGGGGTAACTGGTACCCAAGCCGGGACCGGCGTGCCCGTACTGAAGCCCTGATCTTGCCAGTAAATCATAAAGATTCCGCAGTAAGCGCCGGCCACACAGATAATTTCGCGCTTACTGGGCCGTCGGCCAAGAAAAAGAAATCCAAGCAGCAGAACGAGCGTAGGGTACAAGTAGAGAACCAAACGAGCAAAATTTGCACTGATGTAGCGCAGGCCCTGTAGGTCTAGGTAGCTGGCTAAATAGTAGCTGCATACACCCAGTGCGATAACCTTTACCCAGTCATTTCCGGACATGGGGGTCCAGTTTTTACTGGAGGCAATATAGATTGCAATGGCCAAATAAAAAGGTAGAGCAAACACCATGCGCAGCAAGATAAACGTTTCGACATCGACACCGTAGCGATAGGCAAGCTTTACAAAAATGGCTTTGAGGGCAAAAAGAGCGGCGGCTCCCAGCGCCATTAAAAGACCCGCTGATATCCCTTGGGTTGACTGCTGGTTTGATTGGATCACCACGTGTCCCGTGCAAATGAACTGATGATTGGCTCCTGGACCCCGCCGGGAATACCGGGGGTACTGTTGTCGCGTATTACTCTCGTCTTATTGATGTCAGGCGATACTTGCCTGGCATTATCTGAATAGAGGTAGTATCGGTTTGGGCGATAGAATTAATTGTGTGCAATATACAAAATAATTATATAAAAGAAAGTCTTAATGTTACTGTTTGCTTGCTATGCCGCGAAAGGCGGATATCTGCGGATAATCAAATAAATTTTTTGTTTTAGCTCAATCTCTGGATTGAGCTATGGCGCTGTAATAATGATTAAAGTCTCAGAGTTGCGTCGGGAATACGGTAGTGGTGATGCTCAGGTGGTGGCACTGCAATCGGTATCCCTTGAAATTGCGGAGAACGAGTTCGTTGCCATTATGGGGGCTTCGGGCTCTGGCAAGTCCACCCTGATGAATATCCTTGGCTGTCTGGATCAGCAGACGTCCGGGGAATACTGGCTGGATGGGCAGGCCGTAGGCAGTTACGACGATGCGGCACTATCGCGTATCCGTAATCGCAATATTGGCTTCATCTTTCAGACCTTCCATCTCCTGCCACGCCTCTCAGCTTTACGAAATGTGATGTTGCCCTTGCGCTATAGCGATATTTCCGAGCGCGAAGCGGAATCTCGGGCACGTACCATGTTGGACCGTGTGGGTTTGGGCCACCGGTTGGATCACAAGCCATTCGAAATGTCAGGGGGGCAACGCCAGCGGGTGGCGATTGCTCGGGCTCTGGTCAATCGTCCAAAAGTGATCTTTGGCGATGAGCCCACCGGTAATCTGGATACGCGTACTTCCGAGGAAATCCTGATCCTGCTTAAAGAATTGCACAGTGAAGGTCAGACCATTGTCATGGTTACGCACGAGCCGGAGATTGCCGAGCATGCGCAGAGAACCATTCGTATGAGTGATGGGCTGGTAGTCGAGGACTCACTATGCGCACAGTAAGCTTATTGCTTGGTCTGGTGGTGACTCCGGTAGTTATCCCGAAAGTGGTAGCCGAACCGCTTCTGCTCAGTGGGGAGGTTAGGGCAGAAGACAAGCAGCATTTTGTCGCGCCAATGACAGATGACTGGCGAGTGGAACTACAGTGGTTGATGCCTGAAGGTCAGATTGCGGAGCCGGGTGAAATTGTGGCGGTTTTCGACGGTTCTGCGATTCAGGGCAAGATTGATGCTGAGGAGGTGGCGCTCAAGAGGGCGCGGGAGACCTTGCAGCAACAGGAAACTCAGCAAGCGGAACTGGTCTTGCAGAGTGAATATGCCCTCAAACGCGAAGCGCTTTTACTCAAGAAAGCCGCTATTGATGCCGCAATTCCGCCGCAGTTTCTGAGCGCGTATGAATATGAATCCTTTCAGGTCGCTAAAAAAGACGCTGAGTCCAAAGTTTCCAAAGCGAAGGATGCTTTGGAGCAGGCGCGTCTAACCCGCGACGTAACATTGCGCAAGCAGACAATTGCCATTGACCGCTCATTGGAAAACCTTGCATTCGAGGAAGAGCGGTTGGCGTCTATGAGTGTGCGCGCAGAGCGTGCGGGCCCGGTCTTGTATGGTAAACATCCATGGACTGGAGAAAGGGTGTTTGTGGGCATGAGTGCGCAGCCCACCTGGCTAATTGCCGAAATTCCCTCACTGAACGATCTCTATATAGAAGCCTGGCTCCATGAGGTAGATGTTGATCGTGCGAAAGTAGGGCAGGAGGCAATCCTTACATTTGACTCGCGGCTGGACTTACGCCTGCCTGCCAAACTCGACTACATTGCGACCCAGCCTCAGAAGCGAGCCGAGTGGGGTGTCGGGCTGTATTACCGTGTCAAATTTTCATTACTGGAACAAATAGAATTGGAGTTACTGCCGGGTATGGGCGCGCGTGTTGAGCTGCTGGAGGATGCTGGTAAATGAAAAGTTTCCCTTTTCTCCGCTGCGGCGTGATGTCGATGCTACTAATTTCGCTACTCCTTACGGCGTGTTCTGACCCGCAGAGAGCAGCTACGAAGGATGCCAGCCGGCCAGGACTTTCTATTACTGGTGAGCTAGAAGCAGAAAACCACGTAAAAATCGCGCCACCGAGTATTTCCCGTATGTGGAACTACAGCATCAAACAGTTGGTTCCTGAAAATACCCATGTGAAAAAAGGGGATTTGATTGTCGCCTTCGATGATAAGCCGGTGCGGGATCGCTTGATCGAAAAAAAGTCTGAATTGGCCCAAGCTCGTAGCGAACTAAAAAATACGGTCCGCAAGGTTGAGCAGACGGCAAAAGATGACGTGCTCGCCATAGAGGAGAAACGGGCAGAATTTGATAAGGCGGAGCGGCGCGCGGCGATTATTGACCAGTCGCTGTCCAAGAATGAGCGGATGAAGTCGGCAATTGACTTTGAAATAGCCACTAATGACTTGGCATTGGTCCGGGAACTGGCTGACTTGCACAAAAAGTCTGGCAAGTTGGAGGTATCGCTGGCAGAGCGCAAGGTAGATACCCTATTTGCTGAAGTAGATTTGCTGCAAAAACAGGTCGATCGGCTAAAAGTCCATGCGCCAATAGGGGGCTTGGTGCAGTACATTCCCAATTGGCAGGGGGAGAAACCCTCCCAGGGCGAGTCGGTCCGTTTTGGGCAGCCCGTGGTGTTGTTGTCAGACTTAAGCCGGATGCAGCTGCGGGCCCAGGCAGATGAGGTGGACCGCAGCAGCCTCGCTTTGGGTGCGCCCGTGGATGTGGTGGTAGATAGCGCGCAAGGCAAGACGTTGACTGGCAAAATTGCCGAGCTCGGGCGGGTTGTGCGGGATCGATCCAACAACGACCGCAGGCGAGTTATAGACCTGCTGGTTGCGATTGATAGTAGCGAAGAACTCAGTCTCAAGCCTGGTATGACTGCCACGCTTAACTTGGCCGGAGTTACCCGGGAGTTGTCTCTGGGGGCGGGAGGCAACGAATGACCGTATTTCACATGCGCAAGCGACTTTTCGGGCCAGCGCTCATTTTTCTGACCCTCGGCGTCTTGTCAGGATGTTCGGAGGCGAACAGACAGCCGTTGCTGCATACCGTTCAAGCTACCACGAGCGCTGCTTTTGTTCCCGCGCATGGAGAGCTGGAAGCTCGGTCAGCGGCTTCCATTCAGGCCCCTCAGGGGCGTCGCCCCAAGTTCATTGCATGGATGCAGCCCGAATATACTCGCGTATCCAAGGGAGACGTCATCCTGCGCTTCGACGGCGCCAGTATGGAGCGGGAGCGCAGTCGCAGCGCCGGAGACTTGAATGTAGCGCGGGAAGATCTGCGTGAGAAGCGCGGCGCACTGGACAGTGAAGAAATGGAAATATTCCTGGATATTTCCCAGGTCGGCACGGAAAAGGAGTTTGCCGAGAAGTTTGCGGTTCAGGATGACCTGCTCAAATCGCGTCTGGAGATTTTGGACGATGCGCTGGATGCGCAGTATCTTGATTCCAAGCTTGGCTACCTCGGCTGGAAAAATGAGCGCTTTACAACCCGCGCGGGCGGTGAGTTGGACGTGCTTTCGGTACAGGAAAGCAAACACAGCAAAAAAATTGAGCGCCTGGATCAGGATCTGGCCAAGCTTGAGGTGGTTGCTCCTCACGACGGCTTGCTGGTGTATGAAGCGAACTGGCGGGGGGAGAAACCCCGCGTTGGCTCCCAGATCTGGCCGGGGAGAAAGGTAGGAGACTTGCCGGATGTGAGTGTTATGCAGGCGCGGCTATATGTGTTGGACCGTGAAGCCACAGGTCTCGCCGAGGGACAGTTTGTCGAGGTTTGGGTAGAGACCATGCCCGAGCGCCGTTTGCCGGCGAAGGTTACGAGTGTGAGTCCGGCGCCGCGTTCCATCGAGCGGGGTAATCCGCAAAAATATTATGAGTTGGTAGCGGAATTCGATCAGCAATACCCCGATATCTTCAAGCTCGGGCGCGGGTTGCGAGCAGAGGTGCGTATCCGCGAAGAAGCGCTGCGCGTGATCATTCCCCTACAAAGTGTTTTTCATCGTCCGGAAGGCGCCTATGTGTTCGTGTGGCAGGGCGACACGTTTGTCGAGCGTGAAGTGTCGCTTGGCGATGCCACGCCCACCCATATTGAGGTGGTCGATGGGCTGGAAGCTGGTGAGGCTATCTCTCTTTATGAAGTTTCTGGCCTACTTGGGGGTGTGAGTGCTCCGGGAGGGCGTGATTGATGAGTTTGCTCGAGAAGCTACATGGGGTAATACCCGATGGTTGGCGGCCGATAATGCTGACATTTGCCGATGCGTTGTCGGAATTGAGTCAGCACAAATTACGCACTCTGCTGACATTGCTCGGGATGATTTTTGGTGTGGGTGCCGTCATAGCGATGTTGAATATCGGTAAGGGCGCCGAGCGCGAAGCCTTGCGTATGATCGAAACCATGGGGCTCAACAACCTGATTGTACAGGGCGCAGATGTGCCGGATGACGAGCTGTACGAGCAGCGCAAACAGTCCTCTGGTTTAAGTCTGCGTGATGGCGAAGCCGCAGTGAGCACCTTTGATTTTGTCTCGGCCTTTGCCGCACAGAAAAGCTTACCCACCTACAGTGTGTTTAGTGCTCACGGCAAGAGTGATGCGTCCGCCAGTGGCGTCAGCGGCGACTATTTTGCTTTGTCACCCTTTAAGTTGAACGCTGGCCGGTTGCTCGGGCCCGAGGATGAATCGACGCTTGCGCAGGTGGCGGTGCTTGGGGAGTCCGTTGCTGGGCAGTTGTTTCCTGAGTATTCCGCGCTCGGTGAAATGGTTAAAGTAAACCATCTCTGGTTTCGGGTAGTGGGTGTGCTGGATTCCCCGTTTGTCGATGGTGCGGAATTTGAAGGGGTAAAACTCGGTACCGAGCAAAACCAGATCTTTATTCCGCTTTCTACAGCTGATCAGCGTTTTGCCCGTGAGACCCTCGCCCCCGAGCTCAGCGAGTTGAAATTCCGCTTGGTGCCCGGAACGGATGCGCGGGAAGCCGCGCGGGCCCTGACGCACCTGATGGAGCGCCGCCACAACAGTGTGGAGGATTACTCTGTGGTTGTGCCGGCTGCCTTGATGGCCCAAAAAATGGAGACCCAGGCCATCTTCAATATTGTCATGTCGTGTGTTGCCGGTATTTCATTGCTGGTAGGTGGCATCGGTATCATGAACATCATGCTGGCGACGGTACTGGAGCGGACCAAAGAGATCGGATTGCTACGGGCGATTGGTGCCACCGAGCGGGACATTCGTATTCAGTACATGGTTGAGAGCTTCACCATCGCGATTCTTGGTGGCTTGCTCGGCATTGTGTTTGGCGTATTACTTTCGGAGGTGATTGCCCTGTATGCCGGCTGGCCGGTGTCCTGGTCTATTGGCGCAATCGTACTGTCGTTTACGGTTTGTGCCTTGGTGGGGCTTGTGTTTGGCGTCTATCCGGCAATCAAGGCATCCCAGCTTAATCCGATCGACGCCCTGCAAAGTGATTGAGGCTCCACATGGTAATTTCGCTCTTATTCACTGTGGTGCGAAAGGCGCAATTTTCCACTCGCTTCGTCGCTGGGTTAGATCCGAATATCGATTCGTGAACAAATTCAAATGGATGAATTGCCTCACCTATCGGGTGTAGGTATAAACGGCTTCGAGAAAACAATAAATAAGGAAATCGTAATGCAAAAACTGCGCACACTATGGATGCCTGCTGCTCTGAGCTTGGCGCTTACCGCCTGTGGTGAGCCTGACCAATCTGTGGCAGCGGCGCCAGCCAGCAGCTCGTCGCCGACGGAGGCTGCGGCAGAAGTTGCTCCGCTTGCTATCGACTACGAAAAGTTCACCTTGCCAAATGGCCTGCGGGTGATCGTGCATGAAGACCGCAAGGCACCGATCGTTGCTGTGGGCGTTTGGTACCACGTCGGATCCAAAGATGAGAAGCCCGGCCGTACGGGTTTTGCACACCTGTTTGAGCATCTCATGTTCAACGGCTCAGAAAACTACAACGATGAGTATTTCAAGCCGTTTGAGAAGGCCGGTGCCACTGGTATGAATGGTACTACCTGGCTGGACCGCACCAATTACTTTGAAACCGTCCCGAGCAATGCCCTTGATATGGCGCTGTGGATGGAATCAGATCGTATGGGGCACTTGCTGGGGGTTGTTACCCAGGAGCGTCTCGACGAGCAGCGCGGTGTTGTGCAGAACGAAAAGCGCCAGGGGCAAAACCAGCCCTACGGCAAAGTCTGGGAAAAGATGCAGGAAGCTATTTTCCCGGAAGGGCACCCGTACTCCTGGACCACCATTGGGTCCATGGAAGACCTGAATGCGGCCACGCTGGAAGATGTCCATGAATGGTTCAAGCAGTACTACGGTGCTGCGAATACCGTTCTGGTGCTCGCTGGTGACATCGATGTCGAAACTGCCAAAGAAAAGGCTGCGCATTACTTCGGTGACATCCCCGCCGGACCGCCGCTGGTTAAGAAGAAGGCGTGGGTCGCCAAGCGAGACCAGTCTTCCCGCGATCAGATGTACGATCGGGTAGCGCAGGCACGCCTGTATAAAGTTTGGAATACCGCTCACCTGGGTCATGCGGATGCCGATGCCATGGAAGTAGCGGCACAAGTACTGGGTAGTGGTAAAAATTCCCGTCTGTACAAGCGCCTAGTCTATAAAGATCAGATCGCAACCAATGCATACGTGAGCCATTACCAATTTGAGTTGGCCTCTATTTTTCAGGTGATCGTGGATGCCAAACCCGGTGTGGATCTGGCCAAGGTTGAGAGCGCGGTGAATGAGGAACTGGCGAACTTCCTCGAGAGCGGCCCGACAGCCGCCGAATTGAAGCGCGTAAATATGAGTACCTACGCGAGTGCGGCGCGAAATCTTGAGCAGATTGGTGGCTGGAGCGGTAAGGGGGTAATGCTGGCCCGTGGTGAACTCTACCGGGATAACCCCAATGCAGAGCTAGACAGTATTGCCGCCCAGCAAGCATTGGCTCCGGAAGCTGTACACGAGGCTGCCGTGCGCTGGCTCGCAAGCGGTGATTACAACTTGGAAGTTCACCCTTTCCCGGAGTTTGAGACTGCTGCCACGGGCGCCGATCGTTCCGGCCTGCCGGACCTGGGGGATTTTCCGTCGGTCCCATTCCCGGAGCTGCAAACCTTCGAAATGGATAACGGACTTAAGGTGGTATTAGCTGAGCGTAACTCGGTGCCGGTGGTTGATATGCGTCTGGTGTTCGACGCAGGTTATGCCGCTGACCAGGGCAAGAAGTTGGGTACCTCCAGCTATGCCATGTCCATGCTGAGTGAGGGCACCACGAGCCGCTCCGCGCTTGAGATCGCCGAACAGCAGGAACTGCTGGGTGCGCAGATCGGAGCCTGGTCCGATTTGGATGCATCCACCGTCTCTCTGAATACCTTGCGTAACAACCTGGATGAGTCCATGCAGTTATACGCAGATATTCTGATGAACCCGCAGTTTTCCGAGGAGGAAATCGACCGCAAGCGGGGACGTTGGCTGGCAAACATTCAGCAGGAGAAAACCCGTCCAGTACAAATGGCCATTCGCGTACTGCCGCCGCTGCTGTATGGGGAGGGGCATGCGTATAGTATCCCGCTGAGCGGTAGCGGTACCGAGGAATCCATCAATTCCCTGGTGCGTGAAGATCTGCTGGATTACCACCAAACCTGGCTGCGTCCGGACAACGCGACCCTGGTGGTGGTAGGGGACATTACCGCGGATGTACTCAAGGCGAACCTGGACAAGTACTTTGCCGATTGGGCCAAGCCCGAAGCGCCGTTGCCACAGAAGAACCTGGCTCAGGTTGATCTGCCAAGCGCTTCTCGAATCTACATCATTGATAAGCCGGGAGCAGAGCAGTCGATTATTATCGGTGGTTTGCTTGCGCCATCGGAAACCGTTCCGAATCGCGAAGCGATGCACATGATGAACGATATTCTGGGTGGTGACTTCACTGCGCGTATCAACATGAACCTGCGTGAAGATAAGCACTGGGCTTATGGTGCATATTCCTTCCTGGTCGGCGCTAAAGGGCAGCAGCCTTTCCTCGTCTATGCGCCAGTTCAGACGGACAAAACCAAGGAATCTCTGCAGGAGCTGCAGCGCGAGTTAGGTGAATACATTGCCAACCGCCCGGCAGAAGATGAAGAGCTGCAGAAGGTGAAAAGCAAGCTGGTGAATGAATTGCCTGGTCGCTTTGAGACCATCGGTTCTGTTGCTGGCGCGGTTGCGTCCATGGTGAAGTATGAGCGCCCGCTGAACTACATGGATGGCTATGCAGATGAAGTTCGTGGGGTCGCGCTGCCTGAAGTTCACGAGCTGGCTAACAGCATTATCAAGCCACAGCAGTTTGTGTGGGTGGTAGTGGGGGATAAAGGCAAGATCCAAGATGGCATCACTTCTCTCAATATCGGGCCTCTCGCTGAGCTGAATGTTGACGGCGAACCGATGGCTGCAGATATTGCCAGCGCCCAGTAAGCTGGATGTTCGAAAAAATTGGGGGAGGGCAGGGATATCCATTTGTATCTCTGCAGAGTTTAACTTCCCCCAAGTTTGCGGCAGCCAGAGGTGATTCTGGCTGCCGTGTTCCTTCCGCCTATGAGCTAGTCATCGCCTAATCGGCATCCGCTAGTCTTCAAAAATTTCTTCTATCGGCCTTTCAAGCAGTCGCGCAATCTTGAATGCGAGGGGTAGGCTCGGGTCGAATTTGCCCGTTTCGATGGCGTTGACTGTCTGGCGTGAAACGTCGAGCAGCTCAGCGAGGTTGGCCTGTGTCCAGTTACGCTCCGCGCGCAATGCCTTGATTTGGTTCTTCATATGTAGCGGAGCCTTGCTTGGACAATACCTGCCATGTAGCTGAAACCTAGTGCACCCAGAAGCACCGCAGCGGTAGGTTCTGGTATTAGCCCACCGGCAAACAAGATACTACCGCCGGAAAATACCAGTAGTCCTCCAGCGCACGCCAAGGCCAGAGCTTCCAGCTGAATCTTCCGTTCAAGCTCGTCCGCACCTGTAATAAAGTTTTTGTAGGCCCGCAGGAAGCCCATGGCAAAGAACAGGTTTACTGCGGTACCTGCCAGAGTGATCCAGGCGCTGTCATAGAGCTCGAGGCGGGCGGGAAATCCGGCAGCGGCAAGTGAAATAATCCAGGCGATTCCCCATTTGAGTACTTGCCGTTCGTTGCGGTTGTCTTGTTCGCGCAGCTGCGGTCCGCACAGCGCTTTGATCAGTTTGATCATTCTCGTATCCCTCCGATTCTTTGATGTAAAGTATGCTTGACATGTAGGTTAGTGGGGGCGGGTTATTTATGTCAAGCTTGCTTTACATTTTGTGTGTGGATTGACGCGCCAGTGCGCGCTTGTATTCTGTAAGAGAAAAATCTGGCCGCTTGTGTTGAAATGGCTGAATCACGGTGCTAGAGTTCGCGTCCTCTGCAGCACGGGACATCCGGTTGCACAGTTCTAGACCCGTAGCTCAGTTGGTTAGAGCGCTGCCTTGACATGGCAGAGGTCAGCAGTTCGAGTCTGCTCGGGTCTACCAATTTCTCGCGGACCTTTTCCTTTCTTTCGATCTGGTTCGTTTCGGGCGCAAGCCCACACTCACACAAGTGAATCACGCGGTCTTACGTAGGGGTCGCCACTGATAAATAAGGAAGTGCAATGCCTGTTGTCACCCTCCCTGACGGTTCCCGTCGCGAATTTTCCAATCCTGTATCTGTATTTGACGTTGCCAATGATATTGGTCCCGGCCTCGCGAAAGCTGCGCTGGCAGGTGTCGTTGACGGTAAGGAAGTGGATACCAGTTTTGTTATTGATCACGATGCCGACCTGGCGATCGTGACCGATCGCCAGCCAGAAGGCCTGGAGATCATTCGCCACTCTACCGCGCACTTGCTGGCCCAGGCGGTCAAGCAGCTGTATCCGGGCGCCCAGGTCACGATCGGTCCTGTGATCGACGATGGCTTCTATTACGATTTCGCGTACGAGCGCCAGTTCACCCCGGAAGATCTCGAGAAGATCGAAAAGCGCATGGAAGAGCTGGCCAAGGAAGATATTCCGGTAAGCCGCCGCCTGCTGCCGCGCGACGATGCGGTTAAGTACTTCCGTGAAATGGGTGAGGAATACAAGGCAGAGATCATTGCCAGCATTCCCACCAATGAAGATATTTCCCTGTACCGTCAGGGCGACTTTGAAGACCTGTGCCGTGGCCCGCATGTGCCGTCCACCGGCAAGCTCAAGGCCTTCAAATTGACCAAAGTGGCTGGTGCATACTGGCGCGGTGACTCGAACAACGAGATGCTGACCCGCGTTTACGGCACCGCCTGGGGCAGCAAGAAAGAGCTCAAAGCGTATCTACACCGTATTGCGGAAGCGGAAAAGCGCGACCACCGCAAGCTGGCGAAGAAGTTCGACCTGTTCCATATGCAGGAAGAAGCGCCCGGTATGGTGTTCTGGCATCCCAATGGCTGGACCGTATACAGCACCGTTGAGCAGTACATGCGCCAGCGTCAGCGCGAGCGCGGCTATAAGGAGATCAAGACTCCGCAGCTGGTGGACTTCTCTTTGTGGGAGAAATCCGGTCACGCAGACAAGTTCGGTGACGACATGTTCACCCTCGAAAGTGAAGAGCGCCAGTTTGCTATCAAGCCGATGAACTGCCCCTGTCACGTACAGGTGTTCAATCAGGGGCTGCGTAGCTACCGCGATCTGCCGTTGCGACTGGCGGAGTTCGGCTCCTGTCACCGCAGTGAGCCGTCTGGATCCCTGCACGGCCTGATGCGCGTGCGCGGCTTCGTTCAGGACGATGGCCACATCTTCTGTACCGAAGATCAGATCCAGTCTGAAGTGTCTGAATTCATGGATCTCCTGCATGAGGTCTACAAAGACTTTGGCTTTGACGAAGTGATCTATCGTTTGTCTACCCGCCCCGAAAAGCGCGTCGGTTCCGACGAGAGCTGGGACAAGGCGGAGAAGGCGCTGGCGGACGCACTGAATGCGGCTAATCTGGACTGGGAAGAGCTGCCGGGCGAGGGCGCCTTCTACGGGCCCAAGATCGAGTTCTCCCTGAAAGATTGTCTCGGTCGTGTATGGCAGTGCGGCACCATCCAGGTGGACTTCTCCATGCCGGGCCGTCTCGATGCGCAGTTTGTGGCGGAAGATGGCTCCCGTCAGAACCCGGTGATGTTGCACCGTGCGACCCTTGGGTCCTTCGAGCGCTTCATCGGTATCCTGATTGAGAACTACGAAGGTGCTTTCCCGACCTGGCTGGCGCCCCAGCAGGTTGCGGTGCTGAATATCACCGACCGCCAGTCTGAATATTGCCGCGATATCGAGTCCAAGCTGGGTGGTGAGGGCTTCCGCGCCGCTGCTGACTTGAGAAACGAGAAGATCGGCTTTAAAATCCGCGAGCACACGCTTCAGCGTGTTCCTTATCTGCTGGTAATCGGCGATAAGGAAGTGGAAAACCAGACGGTTGCCGTGCGGACACGTAGCGGTGAGGATCTCGGAACCATGACGTATGAGTCATTCCTTGAGATCCTCCGCCAGGACGTGGACCGCCGCGGCCGTTCGTCTATTGCGGGCGCAGCTGAATAAGCGCCCCAATAGCTTTTTTTGAGTAACCGGAGACGAGTGTTATTAAACGAGATATGAAAGGACGGTCCAAAAAGGCCCGCATTAACGATCAGATCGAAGCTTCTCAATTGCGATTGATTGGTGCGGATGGTGAACAGGTAGGCATTGTCACTCTGGATGAGGCGCTGGAAGAAGCGCAGAAGGCCAGCCTGGATCTCGTTGAAATTGCTCCGGACTCAGATCCCATCGTCTGTAAGATCATGGACTATGGTAAGCACGTATTTGAGGCCAAAAAGGCAAAAAATGCGGCTAAGAAGAAACAAAAGCAGCAGCAGATCAAGGAAATGAAGTTCCGTCCCGGTACCGATATCGGCGACTACCAGATCAAGCTGCGCAACCTGACCCGCTTCCTCGAAGCTGGGGACAAGGCAAAAGTATCCCTGCGCTTCCGCGGCCGTGAAATGGCCCACCAGGAGCTGGGTATGGAAATGATGCAGCGCATCGAGAAAGACCTCGAGGAGCTGGGTACGGTGGAGCAGCGGCCAAAAATGGAAGGCCGCCAGATGATCATGGTCATCGCGCCCGCCAAAAAGAAAAAGTAAGGCGCAGATACCTGGTATCTGAGTCTTCTTTTCGGGATGTGATCGGGCGACGGCTGCCTTCTCACTCCCGCACAGTTGCAGGCTTCGGCCTGTAACCAATTAACAGAACCCATTCGTGGGTCACTATTCACTTTGGAGTACAAAATGCCGAAAGCAAAAGTACACAGTGGCGCTGCCAAGCGCTTCAAGAAGACGGCTTCGGGCTACAAGCACAAGCACGCTAACAAGAGCCACATCCTCACCAAAATGACCACCAAGCGTAAGCGTCAGCTGCGCGGCACCAACACTTTGAACAAGTCTGATGCCACCCTGGTCGATCGTATGATGCGCGCCAAGTAATTGGCTGCACACGTTAAGTTTTAAGAGGATATTGATATGGCCCGTGTAAAACGTGGTGTAGTGGCGCGTCGCAGTCACAAGAAAATTCTGAAGCAGGCTAAAGGTTACTACGGTGCGCGTTCTCGCATTTTCCGTGTAGCCAAGCAGGCAGTCATCAAAGCTGGTCAGTACGCTTACCGCGACCGTCGCGTTAAGAAGCGTAACTTCCGCGCTCTGTGGATCACGCGTATCAACGCCCAGTCCCGCGCTGAAGGCCTGAGCTACAGCCGACTGATTGCTGGCCTGAAGAAGGCGGATATCGCACTGGATCGCCGTGTTCTGGCTGATCTGGCGGTATACGACAAAGCCGCTTTTGCTGCCGTAGTTGAAAAAGCCAAGGCAGCCCTGGCAGCTTAATTAGCGCCTGCAGAATAAATCGGCCCGCAAGGGCAGATTTGTGCTTTAAAAATAGGGAAGGGCTGTTTGGCTCTTCCCTATTTTTTTATCAGCAGCATACGAATTTCTGACGCAGAGGCTTGCTATTATCCGCTGCGTCTCAAAATAACAATTGTCACTCATCGATTAGAACGAGAAGGTTTCAATGCAAGAATTGCAGTCCCTCACCGAGCAGGCGCTGGCGCTGGTAGAAAAGGCCGGCGACCTCGCGGCACTGGACCAGGTGCGGGTGGATTACCTGGGTAAAAAAGGCCAGATCACCGCATTGCTGAAAGGTCTGGGAAAACTGTCTGCGGAAGAGCGTCCGGCGGCAGGGGCCAAAATCAACGAGGCTAAGCAGCAGGTGCAGGAAGCGATCAATGCGCGCCGCACCGCGATGGAAAAGGCTGCTATCGAAGAAAAGCTCGCCAAGGAAACCATCGACGTTACCTTGCCAGGCCGTGGTGAAGAGCAGGGCAATATGCACCCGATCACCCGCACCCTGCGTCGCATTGAAGAGATCTTCCAGCGCCTGGGCTTTACCGTAGAGCAGGGCCCCGAGGTAGAAGGGGACTACTACAACTTCGAAGCGCTGAATATTCCCGCCCACCATCCGGCGCGGGCCATGCACGATACCTTCTACATTGATCCCTCCACGGTTCTGCGTACGCACACGTCTTCTGTGCAGATCCGCACCATGGAGAAAACCAATCCGCCCCTGCGCATTATCTGCCCGGGCCGCGTATACCGCTGTGACTCCGATGTAACCCACTCCCCGATGTTCCACCAGATCGAAGGTCTGGTTATCGATGAGGGTGTGAGCTTCGCGCACCTGAAGGGCTGTATCGACCAGTTCCTGAAAGCCTTCTTTGAAGCGGATGTGCCGGTGCGTTTCCGTCCGTCCTACTTCCCGTTCACCGAGCCGTCTGCAGAAGCGGACATCCAGTGCACCGCCTGCGGTGGCGAAGGCTGCCGTATCTGTTCCGGCACCGGCTGGCTGGAAGTACTTGGTTGCGGCATGGTGCATCCGAATGTATTCGCGTCCTGCGATATCGACAGCGAAAAATACTCCGGCTTTGCCTTCGGCCTCGGTGTCGAGCGTATGGCCATGCTGCGTTACGGCGTAAACGACCTGCGCCTGTTCTTCGATAATGACCTGCGCTTCTTAAAGCAGTTCTAACTCGAATCCCGACTAAGGGGCCTGCAAGCAGGCGAACAAACAACCGCGTATTGCGTAAACGAATTAAGAATTAGAGAACGACTATGAAATTCAGCAACGCCTGGTTACGGGAGTGGGTAAACCCGGACCTGACAGCACAACAGCTGGCCGACCAGATCACCATGGCGGGCCTGGAAGTGGACGCCGTAGAACCAGTAGCCGGCGCATTTTCTGGGGTCGTAGTGGGTGAGATCGTCGCCTGCGAACAGCACCCAGACGCCGACAAGCTGCGCGTGTGCAAGGTAAAAGGGCACCCGGAAGGGGAGATGCAGGTCGTATGCGGCGCACCCAATGCGCGCACCGGCATCAAGATCCCGTTTGCGCTGGTGGGTGCCAAGCTGCCCGGCGACTTCAAAATCAAGAAAGCCAAGCTGCGCGGTGTCGAAAGCTTCGGCATGTTGTGCGCACAGACCGAACTGGAACTGGGTGACGACAACGACGGTATCTGGGAGCTGCCAGAAGAGGCAGTAACCGGCACCGACCTGCGCGAATACCTGCAGCTCGACGACAGCACCATCGAAGTCGATCTGACCCCAAACCGTTCCGACTGCCTGGGTGTAGCCGGTATTGCCCGTGAAGTGGGCGTACTGAACCGCTGCGAAGTCACCCCGCCTGCCATCGAGCCGGTTGCCGCAGTAATCGATGACAGCCTGCAGGTGTCCCTGTTGGCCGAAGACGCCTGCCCGCGTTATGTGGGCCGCGTGATCCGCAATATCAATATCGATGCCGAAACACCGCTGTGGATGCAGGAACGCCTGCGTCGCAGTGGCCTGCGTAGCATCGATCCGGTAGTCGACGTAACCAACTATGTGCTGCTGGAGCTGGGTCAGCCCATGCACGCCTTCGACCTCGCCAAGCTGAACGGTGGCATCAAGGTACGTATGGCAGAGCAGGGCGAAAAGCTCACCCTGCTGGACGAGCAGGAAGTGGAGCTGAAAGCCGATACCCTGTTGATCGCCGACGAGAAAGGCCCACTGGCCATCGCCGGTATCATGGGCGGCCTGGATTCCTCCGTAACCAAAGCCACCAAGGATATCTTCCTGGAAAGCGCTTTTTTCAGCCCGCTGGCCATTGCCGGTAAGGCGCGTTCCTACGGCCTGCACACCGATTCCTCGCACCGCTTTGAGCGCGGTGTGGACTACCGTCTGCAGGAGAAGGCCATCGAGCGCGCTACCCAGCTGCTGCTGGATATCGTCGGTGGTGAGCCCGGCCCTGTACACGTTCGCGAAGTTACCGAAGCCATGCCTGCAGAGCGTCGTATTACCCTGCGTCGCGCCCGCGTAAGCCGCGGCTTGGGTATCCAGATGAGCGATGCCGAGATCGTCGAGATCATCACTCGCCTGGGCCTGGAAAAGATCAGTGAAGACAGCGAAGGCTGGACCTTCCTGGTGCCGAGCTTCCGTTTCGATATCTCCATCGAGTCCGACCTGCTGGAAGAGCTGGCGCGGGTGTATGGCTACAACCGCATCCCCAGCATCAGCTTCGAAGCAGCGCTGGATATTGTGCCGCGTGCAGAAGCCCAAGTAGCCCAGTCTCGCCTGGAGCAGACGCTGCTGTCCCGCGGCTATCAGGAAGCGATCACCTTCAGCTTTATCGATCGCGACGCCTCCGCCAAGTTTGATCCTGCGGTTGAGCCTGTGGCCCTGCAAAACCCCATCAGCGCTGAGCTCGCAGTGATGCGCACCAACTTGATGGCGGGCCTGGTAAAGACCCTGCAGTACAACCTGAACCGCCAGCAGGACCGCGCGCGCCTGTTCGAAACCGGCCTGCGCTTTGTGCCGGGCAATGCCGAATCCGGTGAAGGCCTGCAGCAGGAGCGCATGATTGCGGGCCTGATCTACGGCAGCCGCCAGCCAGAAGGTTGGAGTGGTTCCAAAGACGTTGTAGATTTCTACGACATCAAGGCGGACGTGGAAGCCATGCTGGCGCACTACGAAGCCGATGCCGAGTTCACCTTCGCACCGGCCAAACACCCGGCGCTGCACCCGGGCCAGTGCGCTGAAGTGCTGCGCAATGGCAAGTCCGTGGGCGTACTGGGTGCGCTGCATCCAGAACTGCAAAAGGATTACGATCTGCCCAAGGCGGCTTTCCTGTTTGAATTGAGCCTGGACGGATTGGGTCAGGCGGTCATTCCTGCCTTTACTCCCTTATCTAAGTTCCCCGAGGTGCGTCGTGACCTGGCGATCTTGGTGGATGCGGAGATTCCTGTGGGTCAGCTGGCAGAAACCGCTGTTGAAGCAGCCGGCGAATTTTTGACGGACTTCAACATTTTTGACGTCTATCAGGGCAAAGGCATTGATTTACATAGAAAAAGTGTCGCTATGGGCTTGACGTTTCAGCATCCCTCGCGCACCCTTAACGACGAAGAAATCAATGCCGCAGTCGATGCGGTAGTCAGTCAACTAGAACAAAAATACAACGCCAGCCAGCGTTAAACCGGTTTTGCTCCGGGATATGCGCGGCTGATGCGCGTATCCCGAGAGCGTCTGCTTCCGGGTTCCAAGCCAATGCGGTACCAGGCTTAAAACCGGAGTCGACGCCTCTGAATCTGTTGGGCAGGAACCAATGACAGAGGCACTGACTAAGGCCGGGCTCGCCGAGAAGTTGTACGAAGAGCTGGGTTTTAACAAGCGCGAAGCGAAAGAAATCGTCGAATTCTTTTTCGAGGAAATCCGCAACGCTCTTGAAAATAATGAGCAGGTTAAACTGTCAGGGTTTGGCAATTTCGACCTGCGTGATAAAAGCCAGCGTCCGGGACGGAACCCCAAGACTGGCGAAGAGATTCCTATTTCCGCAAGAAGGGTTGTTACCTTCAAGCCAGGACAAAAACTCAAGGCACGAGTAGAAGAAGATGCTGGAAGCGAGTCATAACAGTGAACTCCCCGTAATTCCGGGGAAGCGCTATTTCACCATCGGTGAAGTCAGTGAACTGTGTGCAGTGAAACCTCACGTACTGCGCTACTGGGAACAGGAATTCCCGCAGCTCAGCCCGGTAAAGCGCCGCGGAAACCGTCGTTATTACCAACATCAGGACGTTGTCCTCATCCGCCAGATCCGCGCACTCCTGTATGAAGAGGGCTACACCATTGGTGGCGCTCGTCTGCAAATGGAAAGCGGCGGCACCGAAAAAGACAAAGACCAGTCTGTACAGCTGCAGCAGGTGATCCCGCAAATGATCGCTGAACTGGAAGGTGTGCTGGAATTACTGGAAGTCAAAGCCTGACCCAAAAAGGCGCAAAACGGGCTTGCATTCCCACCGTACTTCGGTATGATTTGCGCCTCATCGCCAAGCGATGCCCCTTATAAATCAAGCACTTACGTAATTTTCACGCCGCTTGATTTCCTCCTGTCGGAGTGTAGCGCAGCCTGGTAGCGCACCACACTGGGGGTGTGGTGGTCGTCGGTTCAAATCCGGCCACTCCGACCATTTCCCAAAAAAGCCCGCTTTATGCGGGCTTTTTTGTTTCCCGAAATAAAATCCTTTTATTTGTTGTGCTGGGACAAGGCTTCTTGTTTTGATTTGGTGTGTATCTATTCATCGATCAGGGGCGGTTCACGTGTAAACAGGAAAAAATGACCAACTTGGTACGCAATTAACAAATAAAAATTTAAAAATGATTGCTTGTTGAGTATTTTGGTGTTGACGATGTGACGTCTATTTCATTACGATGCCGCTCGGTAAATGCAGTAGTTGTTTAGGCTGCGAAAGTATTACAACTGCGAGTGGTTTGGTGTGACAGGAAGTTTCACGTCCACATTCTGTGTATTTGTAGCATGCTTTGCTTTATGTGATGGCGTGTTTGCAAATAGTACTGCGAGCTCTGCGCATAAGTGTTGTGCGCCTGGGGCCGTTTCCAATTACTTTTCGTCAGTTACCCGCAATGGGGCCGCTGAAATGGAAAGGTGCTTTATTCGTGCGAGCGAAGTTGAAGATGGTGCTAATGACTATCTTGTTGTTGACGTCACTACAACGCCACAGGAATTTATTCCTCTCCCTGTAGATATCAGCCTGCCTGCGCGAAAAATAAAATCTTCCCCCTATTTGAAGCGCAAGCCCTTGCTGATTGTTGCTGAGTCTTATAAGCGGCATGCAATGCTGAGCTTGTGCTCTGAGCTTATCCAAAGTGGATTTTCCTCGCCCAAGATTTTGATACGCGATACATATCCTGGAGATCGAGAAGCTCCAATTCGGGAGGTATCTCCTGAAGACTTTATCGTTGAGGCGGCCAATTTGGGTGTTGCTGTGCTTGCCCTTAGTGAGGAAGTAGCCGCAAAGCTGGAAGGGTTCGGTGTGCCAGCTTTGGCTTTGGTTGGTGATGTCGATTCACAAGCTGCGCTTAGTGGCGAATTGGCAAGCTTTTCGAAAGGTTACATTCCTATCTTTTTGGTGGGTGACTCAAAAGCGCAAGAGTCGCTAACTAAATATCCGATTCTACACCCTCTGTCATCCGTATTTATTGTACGCGGTGGCATTGACGCTATTGGTAATTCACTGAAATTTAGTGCCTTGCATTCATTGCAGAGAAGTAATAATGGGGAGGCGCTAAGCTGTGCGAGGTAATCGTATCTGCCAGGCTTTTCTGGCGTTCGTACTGTTAGTCTGTGTGGGACTGTGGCTCAATTTTGGGACCTTTGGGGTGGCGCCTCGATATGATCTTTCCAAGACGGTACGCTACGGTTTTCTTGTAGAAAATAACACTTCTTCCAATATTGAAGGTGCGAGCTTCAGGGTTTTCGCACCTGTAAAGAAGAATTCTTATCAAGAAAACACCGAATTAACTGCAAACTACCCGTTTAAAATTGAGTTGGATGAGCTTGGAAATCAGGTATTAGTTTTTGACGTTGGAGATATTGCCCCCCTCTCTCGAAAAGTTATCAATATTACCGCTACGCTGAAGCTCGCTGGTTACGCTCAAGTGTTTAAAGAATCGGATAACGATAAATATTTGATATCCGAGCGCAACATTCAAGTTGATTCCCCCGTAATTAGGATGATATCTAGGGAGATTAACCCAAAATCTGGTGAAGAAGCCCGTATAGCAAATTGGATATCGGAAAATATCACAGACGTTGGGTATGTTGCTGAAGACCGCGGCGCCCATTACGCGTTGGTAAATAGAAAAGGTGACTGTACCGAATTTTCCTCTGCCTTTGTTGCATTGGCCAGGGCAAGCGACATTCCCTCCCGGATGATCGGTGGATTTGTGATAGACCGATCTGGAAGGTTACAGGCGAATAATTACCACAATTGGTCCGAGTTTATGCGTGATAACGCATGGCATATCGCTGATCCACAAAATAATATTTTTGACTCAGGTTATGGGTCATATATCGCTTTTTATAATTTTAATGAACGCTCCCGCATGAATAATAGTCATCGTTTTTTGACATATGATTCACGGTTGAGTGTGCAGATGCTTTAGACCAAAAGGCCTGTTTATGAACAAAAGTTTAGCTTCCTTTGCGCTATTTCTGTTTTCTGTTGCAGCTTTTCTCGGAAGTTCTGCTTTGGCGGCACAGACTATATTGGTCAATGACACCACCATTTCCGAATCTAATCTCGATTATGAGGGTGAAGATTTAGTTGTTGATGGTGCCATTCTTACCGTGGATGGCAACCATAGCTTTTCTAGTGTTCTATTGAAAAACGGTGCGACCTTGCGGCATTCCGTTGGTGCAGCTTCCGAGCTGCGGCTTAACGTTGCAGGTATATTTGAAATCGATGAAAGTTCCAAAGTAGATGTTTCTGCGCGGGGACGTCTGGCTACCGATCCTGATTGCTCGGGCTGTGGGGGGGCGTATGCTAGTGCGGGTGGCATGAACCCGGCTCTGGGTTTTGGTGATTACACAAAGCCCGCCATGTATGGGGAAGGCGGTGCACACACTGCAAGTGGGGCAGGGACACGGGGGGGAGGCCGTTTTTACCTTGATGCCAATAAGTTAATACTGGCAGGGGGTATCTTCGCAAATGGTGAATCTCAACTAGATTACTTTGAGGGGGGCTATGCGGGTGGTGGCGCCGGTGGTTCAATTTCAATTTATGTCGATGTACTTGAAGGTAACGGATTAATTTCTGCGAACGGTGCGGGTGCAAATACAAGTCATGCAGGAGGCGGTAGTGGTGGCAGGGTTGCGATCTACTACGGCCCAGAGAGCGAGTTTGATTTTGTCGGATTAGTCTCTGCCAAGGGTGGGACGGGCAAGGTAGGTGGGGGACCAGGCACAGTCCATATTAATGACCGAGCCATTGATCGTCTGTATGTAGAAAACAATGGTGGAGAGTATGGGTCTTTGGCTCATTGGGTTGTCGAGAGTGGTGCTCCAGGCGTTCGCAGTTCCGGTCAAACTCCGAGTGCAAGCTATTTCGGTGGGTATTACTACCTGTATGGTGGTGGTAATAATTCAGAGTCAAGCTTTTATCAAAATGTAAAAATTCCCTATTCAACGTTTACTCAAGAAGAAGTGGCTTCTGGTGAAATTTCACTGGGTATCAGCTGGCTCCAATCATCTTGGAGTTCATCTGATAGTGGTGAGGTGGTTTTTCGATTTCGGGACGTCGAGGGTGACGTAATTTCTGAAGTTGCGAGTGGTTTGGCAACTACTGCTGCGAAGGAATGGGAGCGTAAATTCTATTCTTCATACATTCCACCACGAACTCACTCCGTCGATCTTGTTTTGCATTCGGTACGCGGAGCAGGTAGTAACAATGATGCATACTTCGATAATTTAGATTTAAAGATTTATCGAAATATAGAGAGTGAACCTGCTGAGAGCTCCGGGAGTTTGTTTGTAGACAACCACTCTTCTGGTGAGAATGTTGAGCGATATCGTATTTCTGGTGTAATCGGTTCTGAGATTTATCTGAGAAACTCGCGTGTAGAACTAATAACTGGTGCGCAGGTTTTAGGATCTGGGTTTGTTGGTGGTCAGACGGGAAAAAGCATAGTTCATCTAAGTGAGGGGGGCGACTATGGCGAAAACGGATTCCGTGTTGATCGGGTTGATGTAATTGCCTCCGGTTCCCATGAAATTAATGGACGCTTTAGTCTCGTCAATAGCGCCTATGTCACCATGCCGGTCGCTGAAGAGGCAGATGCGCCTTTATCAATAAATGCAGAAAACGTATTTGTAGATAGTAGCTCGAAAATTGATGTTTCAGGTAAGGGGGTTTTGCCGTCAGGTGGCATTCATTGGAAGTCCGGCGGCAGCTATGGCGGTGTCGGCGGTATCGATCCAGTGTCCGGCAGTGTAAATTCAACTTTTGGATCTATGACGGAACCGACAGATTTTGGCGTTGGTGGTTATGGCGCGGATGATTCAAGCAAGCACTCCCGTGGTGGCGGTGCAGTCAAGCTCGTCGCTACCAAAAAAATCGAAATTTACGGAGACATCCTTGCAAACGGAAGTTACCTTGCTGACGCCGGTGGCGGCAGTGGTGGTTCTGTTTGGATCGAAGCCGCCGAGATTGTCGGCGGCAGTGGAACATTAATAGAGGCGTCAGGTGGTTATGGGTACCGATCGGGAATAGGCGGTGGCGGCCGCATTGCACTCTACTATGGTGCCATGTCTGGAATTGTTCCATCGGATGATATATTTGCGCGCGCTGGCACTAATTACTCAGGCGCCACCGGTTATGGCGGCCCGGGAACGGTTTACCTTTATGACCGCTCTCTGCCGTCTGAAAATGCGCGCTTACAAATTATTAATCGGAGTAGCAGCGAGACTTACCCCCCGTATATATTGAGTGGGGAAGTCGAGATTCCTATTTTTTTCGAACATTTGCGCGTAACAATCGATCAAGATGTTAATTTGACTGCGCCAATTACATTCAAAGATGCGAAAGTTGTTTTGAATGATGGGGTGCATTTAGGTTCCCCAATTTCAGGTAATAGCTTCAGTTCCGTTTATGTCGCGGCAGAGGGTAATTTCACAGTACCTAATAACAATTTGGTAGTAGATGGCTTCACCCTGGAATTGCCTCAGGATTACAGCTTTGAAACCATTACCCTCAAAAACAGCGCTAAGATAACCACCCCTGCAGCTTCTGAGGGCTTTACCGCTGGTATTACCCTAAATGCCACAGATTTCTATGTCAGCTCCAATTCATATATTGATGTAAGTGGCAAAGGGCGTCTCGCGGAATCTGGCAGGCATTGGAAATCCGGTGGTAGTTACGGTGGCTTGGGTGGCATAGA
>NZ_JAHVKO010000001.1 GCF_019800665.1 Microbulbifer agarilyticus | reverse complement strand
GCCGCAGAGATTGTTGGTGGCAGTGGAACATTAATAGATGCGTCAGGCGGTCGTGGATATCGAGCGGGAACCGGTGGTGGTGGCCGCATTGCACTCTACTATGATGCCATGTCTGGAATTATTCCGGCGGATGATATATTTGCGAGAGCCGGCACTAATTACTCAGCTGCCACCGCGTATGGTGGCCCGGGAACGGTTTATCTTAATGACCGCTCTTTACCCTCAAACAATGGCAAACTGCAGATCACTAACTGGGGTGGGAACGAAACTAATATTTACCAGCCCTATAGAATCAGTGGTCAAATCGATACGCCATTACATTTTCACGATACAAAGGCTGTTATAGCAGAAGGGGCCCACCTCGGAGCCCTGATTACGGGTTCGTCTTACGCCAGTGCTTATATAGCAGCGGAAGGTAACTTCACTGCCGCTAATGATGAACTAGTGGTTGATGGCTTTACGCTCGAACTCCCGCAGGATTACAGCTTTGATTCCATCACAGTTCAAAATAGCGGCAAGATAACTACCCCGGTGGCTTCTGATGTTTTCACGGCTGGTATTACCTTAAGTGCTACAGATTTTTATGTCAGCTCCAATTCATATATTGATGTGAGTGGCAAAGGACGTCGTGCGGAATCCGGTGCGCATTGGAAATCCGGTGGTAGTTACGGCGGCTCGGGTGGCATAGATCCATTATCAGGAACCGTGGCGCCACTTTTTGGTTCATTTGAGGCGCCGGCAGACTTTGGTGTTGGTGGCCAGGGCGTTGATGAATCTGCTGAGGGCAGCCGTGGCGGTGGTGCTATTAAGCTGGTGGCGAGCAATAAATTTGAAATCTACGGCGATATTCTCGCAAACGGTAATTACCTGCTAGACGCCGGTGGCGGTAGTGGTGGATCTGTCTGGATTGAAGCCGCAGAGATTGTTGGTGGCAGTGGAACATTAATCGAGGCATCAGGCGGTCGTGGATATCGAGCCGGCACCGGTGGCGGTGGCCGAATTGCGCTCTACTATGATGCTATATCCGGAATTGTTCCAAGGGATGACATATTTGCCCGCGCCGGCACTAATTACTCAGCTGCCACCGCGTATGGTGGCCCGGGAACGGTTTATCTCAATGACCGCTCTTTACCCTCAAACAATGGCAAACTGCAGATCACTAACTGGGGTGGGAACGAAACTAATATTTACCAGCCCTATAGAATCAGCGGGCAAATCGATACGCCATTACATTTTCACGATACAAAGGCTGTTATAGCAGAAGGTGCCCACCTCGGAGTCCTGATTACGGGTTCGTCTTACAACCGAGTTTATATAACTGCAGAAGGTGGCTTCACGGCTGCAAATAACGAACTGGTGGTTGATGGCATTACGCTCGAACTTTCGCAAGATTACAGCTTTGATTCCATCACAGTTCAAAATAGTGGCAAGATAACCACCCCGGTGGCTTCTGATGTTTTCACGGCTGGCATTACGCTAAATGCTACAGATTTTTATGTTGGCTCCAATTCTTATATTGACGTAAGTGGTAAAGGCAGTCTGCCGTCAAGTGAAGTGGGGTATAAATCTGGGGGCAGTTATGGTGGCCTCGGAGGTGTCTATTCTGGTGAACCCACTAACGCCGTTTTCGGTAGTGCGATTGCGCCCACTGATTTTGGAATGGGTGGCCGGTACCAAGACGATAGCCAAGAAGGCACGCGAGGCGGCGGCGCAATTAAACTTGTTGCCGATCGCTTGGAGCATCACGGGTTTATCTATGCGAATGGTGCTGGTAACTATAGCTATAAGGGAGCAGGCGCTGGTGGTTCTATCTGGATTGAAGCGGGAGAGCTGATTTCAGGTACCTTCGGCTATATATATGCGGATGGTGGTTATGGATCCTACGCGGGTGCCGGTGGTGGTGGCCGTGTTGCCATATATTACGAATCGGCAGAGGGGCTAAATACTGGACGTATTCACGCAAATGCAGGAGGTGCAAATATCACGGAGGCCTCCGCTGAGCATGGTACGGTTCATATTGCAGAGATCTCGGCACCGCCGCGCGTTCGCGAAGTAATTCCTAGTGGATATCACGATGTTTCAATTTCCGATGCCATTGTGCGTTTTAATATTGGCATTGATCAGTCTACATTGGATGTTAGCGATTTCGAGCTGCTGGATGGTACGGGTAGCCCGATCGAAGTGCTTGCGGTTCAATCACTAGACGATATCCGTTTTCAGGTTGACTTCGCGGAGGTCCTTGCAGAAGGCACTTATACATTAAATATCGGGCCGGACATATTCGCTACAAATGGACTTGGCATGGACCAAGACCAAGACGGTATTGAGTTAGAGCCGGTCGACGACAAATTCTCCACGCAAATTATTATTGATTTAACGGAGCCAGAAGCACTGACCTTGGATCAGCCGTCGGCACCGATAGTAATTGCATCAAACAGCCGCTGGGTCACGCTCTCGGGCAACCGCGAAGACAACACTGCAATTCTGGTCAACGGTAGTGAAATTGTGCCTCATGGCACCGGTAGTTGGTCTGGTAATTACTATTTGCCAGAAGGCGAGTCGACGATCTCCGTTGTTGCTCAAGACCAGAGTGGTAATCAGTCTGCGCCAGTACTGCTCGCCTACAACATTGATAGCAGGGCGCCGTCAATTAATGGTGCAAACCCTTCTGGTTCTCAGAATGTGGCTCCGCCATTTATTACTTTGGTCGTTACCGAAGAGGGCAGCGGCATAGACCTCGATGCCAGCGCACTCGATGTCAAGCGCAACGGCGTTTCCCTGGCTGGCTCCCTGGCCCTGTTCGAAGGGCAGGTGCAGTTCACCCCAGATGCCCCATTCCTCGACGGTGAGTACCAGATCATTGCCCGCATTGCGGACAATCTCGGTAACCTGTCGAGCCAGAAGACCTACAACTTCGTCCTGGATTACACACCGCCTGCACCAACAGTATTGGGTGAGTACCCGTCCATTACGACAGTAAACGCCCAGGCCTTCAGTGGTTCCAAAGAAGCGGGCAGCGCGGTACTGGTAAACGGTAGCCTGCAAGTGATTGAGTCTGCGTCGACGACCTGGAGCACACAGGTCGCATTGGTGCAGGGCGATAACACCATCGAGTTTGTGGTGCGCGATGCGGCGGGTAACGAGAGTACGCCTACCGCCGCCACGATCCGTTACGACAACAATCCGCCGGGGCAGGTAGGCCTGTCGATTGACCCGAACGGTCGTGGTACGGACCTGTTGCTGGACTGGAGTAGCTACGACGAGTTCACCAACGGCAACGACATTGGTGAGTATCGTCTTTATCAGGGCGCCGCGGCGTTTACCGATATCGCTGGCAAGACACCGGTTGCAACGGTCGCACAGGGTAGTAAGCAGTTCCGCGTGGAAGGTTTGCCGCGTGCGACCGCAGCACACTTTGCCGTGGTCGCGTACGACACCCAAGGTCTGTTTAATCCCGCGGTAACCTCTGTCTCCGCCATTCCAGTGGATGTGCAGGCCCCGGATGACATTGCCAACCTGGTCGTAGAGCCGGGCGCGGATAGTTTGTCGCTGCGCTGGAACCCATCTGCCAACAGCGACGGGGATCTGGCTGGCTATAAGGTGGCGTTTGTCGATGACGCCGAAGGCCGGGTAGACGATATCCCGCTGGCCTCGCTTCCTGATCCGGCCGCGATTGTGCAATACGCAGTGACGGGCCTGAGCCCAGCCACCGCTTATCCGATCCGTGTGTACGCTTACGATGCCTCGGGTAATGCCTCCAGTGGTGTCACCGATGCCGGTACCACCTTGCTGCCCAACCCGGCAACGGTCACTACCGAAGCGAAGAGCAGTCAGGTCGGTATCACCTGGTCCAGCGTGGCCCCGTACAATCTGCTGCAGAACTATGCCGTGTACGTGGAGGAAGCAACCTTCAGTTCCGTGGAAGGCCTGCAGCCCAAGAAGGTCCAGAGCAAAGGTCTCGCCTCCGACAGCGAACACACCTGGTCGTTGGCAGGCTTGAAGAACGGCACTACCTATTATGTGGCGGTGACCGCGATCAACATCTCCGGAGGCAGCGAGCCGCAAGTGACCCCAGTGGCCGTGACCCCCGTGGCCGATACCGAAGGCCCGGTGATCGAGTCTGCGGAGTACCAGCAAACGGGTCAGGGCGGCGCGCTGTTCGATCTGGCTGGCGTAGCGGAACTGTCCCAGGATGGTCGCTTCCAGATCACCGCCAGCGATGACTCGGATATCGCGCGGGTGGAGTTCTTCGTCGATGGTAACTTGCTCGGTACCGAGTATGCCGCGAGCAACGGAGTCTTCCAGCGCAACCTCACCTTGCAGTCACTGAGCGATGGCGAGCACGCCCTCACAGTGAAGGTCTTTGATGTGTGGGAGAACAGCACCATTGGCCAATACACCTTCCAGGTATTGCTGGCTTCACCGGCCGCACCGCAGATCACGGCACCGTTGGAAGGGTCCATCAGCAACCAGCCACTGGTTCTGGTCCAGGGCGATGCGGAGTTGGGCACCCAGGTGCAGTTGTATCGCGATGGCACTGCCGTCGGTGACTTGCAGCTGGTGAACAGCTACGGCAAGTTCCAGATCGAGATTACCCTGGAAGAGGGCAGCAACGGCATTACCGCCGCCGCCGAGTATCCCAACCGCAGTGGTGGCTTCGGTCCGCAAAGTACCGTGCGCACCCTCGAGCTCAACACATCCATCCCGGATGCGCCGGCGAACCTCACCGTCATCGAACGTGAACTGGGGCAGGTCTCCCTGTCCTGGGATGTGGTGGAAAGCAGTGATGCCGACAACACCATCGCCGGCTACAACGTATACCGCGCAACCAGCAGCTTCGGTTCTCGCCAGCAGGCACAGCAGCTCAACCATCAGTTGTTGAGTGAACCCAAGTTCAGCGACTTGCCCGCGGTGGATGGCCATTACTTCTATGCGGTTACCGCCGTGAACGAAGCGGCCACAGAAAGTGCATTGTCCAGCGTGGTGGAAGCCCATGCAGACAGCGAAGGCCCGCATGTCCTCAACATTACCTACCAATCCAATGGTGTGGTGGATGCGGCCAGTGGCCGTCACGCCCCGGGTAGTGTGGAGGTTGAGGTGCAGTTCGACGAACCGCTGCGCAATCAACCGTACTTTGCGATGGTGCCGGAAGGTGGCGTGCCGCTGACCGTGGAACTGAGCAAAGACTACAGTGATGACACCCTGTATACCGGCCGCTTTGTCATCGAGCCGGGTATGCGCTCGGGCACCGCGTATGCGGTCATGTCTGCACACGACGACGTAGGCAACCGCGGCACCGAGATCGAGCAGGGCGGTACGCTGCTGATCGATGCCCAAGGCCCGGAAGTGATCGCGCTGACACTGAACCCCGGTGCACCACTGCAAGTGGATGCGCAGGAAGGGCTGCTGGTGGAAGTGGTGGCGAAGCTCGACGGCGAAGTGAAGCCGGGCGCACAGCCCACACTGATCCCGCAGCTCGACAGCATTGCCATCACCGAGTACAGCAGTGGCATCAGCCTGACCCGCGATGCGCAGTCCATCGAAGGCGAACCCCTGTGGGTAGGCAGCTTCACCCTGCCGACGCGTGCCGGCCAGGATGCCGAGGGTAACCCCACCGTGGCGAGCCTCAGCTTCTTCTACGAGGCCGCCGACGACCTGGACAACCTCGGCAGCAAAGTGCGTGTGCGCAATGCCTTCCAGGTATACCAGGGCGACCTGCCGCCACTCGACATCCCGCAGAACCTCCGCGCGGTGGCGCAGCCCAACGCCGGTGTTGCCCTTACATGGGACCCGGTCGAAGATGCGCGCTACGTACTGTATCGTCGCGCCGAGGGCGAAACCGAGTTCACCGAACTACAGCGCCTCAGTGAGACCCAGGCAGACGATCAGCTCCCCACCGATGGCCAATACCAGTACGCCATTGCCAGTGAGCGTCGCAGCAACGACCAGATCGCTGTCAGTGCCCTGAGCGCGCCGGTAGCCGTCAGCGCCGACAGCATCGCACCGGCAGCGCCAACAGGTATGGCGTTGGAGCTGAACGGTGCCGGCATCGTCGCCACTTGGATCGCACCCACACAGGATGCCGAAGGCAATACGGAAGAGGGCGTGGCACTGACCTACAACCTCTACCGCCTCAACCTGGGCGAAGGTGAAAACGCCACCGCGGAACTGTTGCAGAACGTCACGCCGCTGCAAACCGGTATCCCCGAACCCATCGCGCTGGATACCAATCCCAGTGAGAGCCAGCACGCCTACGCCGTGGTCGCACTGGATGAAGCCGGTAACGCGTCCGCGCCCAGCGACACGGCCTACCTGAACTTCGGCTTGCTGCCGGTGAGTGACCTGAGCATCAGTGTTACCGCCGATGGCCATCCGCAGTTGCAGTGGCAGCACAGTGGTGCCGCTATTGCCGGCTACCGCGTGTATGTGGCGGGTGAAGCGGGTGAGGGTGAAGACAACTTGGTGGAGATCACCAACGCCTTGATCCCGCACAGCAGCAACCCCACCACCTTCGTGGATGATGCCTTCACCGCAGGCACCCAGGGTGTCACCGCCGAACGGCGTTACACCGTGATTGCTGAAGACGACCAAGGTGCCACCAGCATCGGCCACAGCCTGCTGTTGCCCGCGCTGTCTGTGGAAGTGGTTGAGCCGGAAGACGGCCAGTCCGCACTGGCCCGTGGCGTCATGAACGAAGTGCGCTTCCGTGTGCAGAACCGCGGCAGTGGTGATGCCACCGGCATCCAGCTCTTCGCCACCGTCAACGACAACGGCAGCCCACGGGAGCACCGCTCCGCCAGCTTCAGTGTTGCCGCCGGCGGCATCGTAGAAGTGCCGATCGTCATCGGTGGCTACGCCAAACTGGATACCCTGAGCGAACTCCAGTTGCGCCTCGAGCAGTCCCCGCTGCCCGGTGAAACCGTGTTCATCCACGCCCAGGATCAGGTGCTCGTCGGCGATGCCGCCCTGCGTCTGTCACTGGAATCCGACACCGTGTATCGCGGTGGCCTCGGCAAGTTCCGCTTCATCCTGGAGAACACCTCCGCGGTGGAAACCGAACTGCTGATGGCGCGCAACAACGGCAAGGCCGCCTCCGATGAAATCCGCATCCGCCTCGAAGACAGCGACGGCAACCTGCTCACCTTGCAAGACGTGCAGCAGTACACCGGCGATGTCATCACCGTGGCCAGCGGCGACACCGTGGCCCGCCTGCAACCGGGCGAACGCTTCACCTCCGAGTGGGTCGACGTCCCGGTACCGGCAGCAGCGCCGGATCGCATTACTGTCGCGCTGGAAGTGGACCACTTCCGTTACCACACCGGCAAAGCCACCCAGGTGATCATCGACGGCAACGGCACCCGCAGTCAGGTCTCCCTGCAGGAGACCGCCTATTACGGCGCCCTCGACACCGTCACCCCGGCCGAGATCTACACCGCCGAAGACACCGTTACCATCACCGGTCAGGCCCTCGACCGCAGCAGTGACACCGCCACCGGCAACGTCCCGCTGACCTTGGTGATGGAACTGCGTGGCTTCGAACGTCAGGCCTCCGTGATTGCCGACAGCGACGGCCACTTCAGCTACACCTTCGACCCGCAAGGGCAGAGTGGTACCTGGCGGGTCTCCGTCATCCACCCGGACAGCCTCGCGCGCCCCAACCAGGGCGAGTTCCGCGTGCTCACCTCCGAAGTGACACCGAACCAGGTCAAGATCCGTGTGCCGCGCAACTACAACCAGGTCGTACCGATTACCGTCAACGCTGGTTACGGCAGTGCGCTCAGTAACGTGCGCCTGGTCCCCGTCGCCGCCCCGGGAGAAGAAACCCTGCAGGTCCCTGCCGGTATCCACCTCGATCTGGGTGCCGTCATCGACCTTGCAGCACAAGCCAAAGGGGTGATTAACCTCACACTCTCCGGCGACAACCTCGCCCCGGAAAGTGGCTTCCTGTACTTCCAGGCCCGCGCCGACGTCAATGGCAGCGAGCAGGTACTCGACAACATCGCCGTGGAATACGAACTCTCGGAAAGCCGCCCGGTGGTCAGTGCCAGCCCGTCGTTTATCGACACCGGTGTCGTACTGGGTGACAGCATCACCGAACCCTTCACCCTCAACAACACCGGCTTCGACGTACTGCGTAACAGCAGCCTCGCACTGGTGGACGACGAAGGGAACCCGGCACCGAACTGGCTCAGCCTCAACGGCACCACCAACCTCGGCGACCTGGGTATCGGCGACAGCCGCGACCTCAGCCTGCAGGTGGCACCGGATGCCGGCGTAACCCAGGGCAACTACCGCTTCAAACTGCAGGTCACCGGCGATGGGGGCCACAGCTTCAGCGTGCCCATCTACGTTGCCGTCGTCACCGCCGAGATCGGCGACGTCTTCTTCCATGTCAGCGACATCTACACCGCCACCCTGGGAGAAAACAACCAACTGATCCCCGGGCTCCAGGGCGCCAAGATCGAACTGCAAAACGAACAGGTCCTGTCCGAGACGCGCACCATCAGCAGTGACGCCAACGGCGAAGCCCTGCTCAAAGACCTGCCCGCTGGCCGCTACAGCTATCGGGTCACCGCGTTCGATCACGAAAGTGTCTCCGGTCGCCTGTGGGTCAAGCCTGGGATCACCGTTGCCGAAGACGTCTTCCTGATGAACCAGATCATCAGCGTTGAATGGCAGGTAAACGAGATCAACCTCGAAGACCGCTACGAGATCAAACTCGAAGCCACGTTCGAAACCCACGTACCGGTCGCCGTCGTCATGCTCGACCCCCTCAGCATCACCCTCCCGGACATGCAGAAGGGCGACGTATTTACCGGCGAACTGAGCCTCACCAACTACGGCCTGATCCGCGCGGACAACGTCAACAACAACTTGCCCAGTGGTAATGATGTTGTGGAGTTCGAGTTCTTGGCGGAAGTACCGGCCACGTTGGAAGCGGGAGAAGTGGTGTACATCCCGTACCGGATTACCGCGCTCAGGGACTTCAACCCGAATGAAGAGGGTGATGCGACGGGTGCGGGTTGTGGTTCGTACAGTTACCAGTATCAGGTGAGCTACGAGAGCCGTTGTGCGAATGGCCAGGTAGTGCCGGGCGGTACGTCTACGCGTTGGGCGACGGCTTCCTATGGATCCTGCTCCACCGGCACCAGCAGCAGTTACTACTACGGTGGTGGTGCAGGCAGTGGCGGGGGCTATGGCGGGGGCTATGGCGCAATTGGTGGCGAAGTGGAAACCTTGCGGTGTGAGCCGCCTCCCTGTTTGGACGGTGGCTGCGATAAGGACAACACCAGCGCGAATTGACGCTGGCAGACGGCAAAACAAAAATTAGTGCGCGGTGGGTAAACGCCACCGCTCATTTTTCTAGACCAGGAAAACGATAATGAAGTTTTGGATTGGGGAAGCCGGGAAAAGTACGGCTGCAGTCAAATTTGCTGTGGGGGCATCGCGCTGGCATAAGACTGGCGTTGCAATGTGTGCATCGCTACTGGTTATGCTGCTCTCCACGCACGTTGTGGCAAAGCCTGGTATTAGCAGTGATGGCGCCATGCCGCGTCCCACCACTTCGCAGAACCTGGAAGACCTGGAAGACATGCAGGTCAAGGTGCTCGGTGGTTCCGTGCGTATGACGCGTCGCTGGACCAAAACCGGTTGGGAATGGAACAGTCGCTGGAACCCAATTCTGAACTATTCCCAGTTTAAAGCTGAATTGATCGCGGAAGATCTCGCTGATCTCGAAGCATTTGAAAGCGAGTCGCGTTTCGCGGCAATGGATATGTTTGGTAAGGGCATTATGCGGCCGGCACGTAGTGGCGGTGGTCGCCTGGCTCTCGCCTCACGCCAGCAAGCCGCAGCACCGAATTGCTCTCCGCCTTACAAATTCTATCTTTTCCGCAACGGTCTCTCGTACCGGCCGGAAAAATTTGTCCCAAATCTTCAAACCTGTATTGCCCCGGGCAGTGATACCTACCATGCGTTATTGAGAGAGACGATCACTAAAGACGGTAATAACTACACGTGGCGTGATCGTCGCGGCAACCTGATTCGATTCAGTGAAAATCGTATCGAGTATTACGAGGATAAAAACAATGTCCGCGTAAGTATGGAGTACGACGGTAACCGTATCACTGCGGTGAAAGATCACCATGGTAACACCGTGATCACATACCACTGGGAAGAGGTGGTGCGAGAGTTCGCCCAGGAAACAATCGTAACCTACCGGCTGCAGAGTCTTGAGGACTATACCGGCCGCACCGTGCAGTACAAGTATGGCACCGATGAAGCCGATCAGCTGACTTACGGGCAGCTACTTGAGGTGGTGGACGTGCGTGGTCAGAGCTGGCGTTACGAATACGCCTACCGCAGTGGTACTCAGCGTATTCTACAAAGTATGACCGACCCCAATGGCCGGGTGACTACCTACTCAGTGAATGCGGATGGCCACCTGAATGGCTATGAAACCGAAGATGGTGCTGGCGTTAGCTATACCCACAGTGTCAATAGTGAAAAACTCTATAGAGCCACCCAAAAAGACAACTCGGGAGTGATTACAGAGACTTGGTATAACGCAATGGGTTTGCCGACCAAGCAGATGGTCGGTGGTGAGCTGCAGTACGAAGTCGAGTATCAATTCTCAGATAACCTTGCGGCAGAGGACGTGGCGCGCCAGTACAATTACGGGGGGAATACGCAGATAGTAGCGGACGCCAACGAGACACCGGTTCGAATTCTCAGGGGTATACGTACAGACGCTCGTGGGCTGGAAACCATCGAGTACTACGACACCTTCCGCAACGTCACCCGCGTGGAAAACCCGGACGGCACCTACACCACCACCGAGTGGAATACCGATCTCACTTTGCCACTGAAAGAACGCGATGCACGCGGCCTGATTACCGAATACGCCTACGACGCCAAAGGAAACCTGCTGACGCTGACCGAAGCCGCCGGCACCCCCGACCAGCGCATCACCCGTTATACCTACGACGCCTACGGCCAGCTTAAAACCCAAACCACCGGTGAATCGGCCGCGGCCAACACCGCGCTCGCCACAACCGCTTGGGACTATGACCCCTACGGTAACGTCACCAAGGTCACCAGTGCGGAGCAGGAAGTTACCGAATACCGGGACTACGACGTAAATGGCTACGCGCACACCGTATTGGATGCGCGCCTCAAGACCTGGACGCTGGACTACGACGCAGTGGGTAACCTGCTGGCAGACCTCAACCCCTATGGTCAGGGCTTTAAGTACGAATACGATGCCGCCGGCGACCTGGTCAAGGTGACCGATGCCAGCGGCAGCAGCCTGCATATCACCAACAATGCCTCTAGCCTGCCATTGACGGTGACCGACGATGCCGGCAATTTGTTGAAGCTCGACTATGACAAGGGCAATCGCCTCGCCACCATCACCGATGCCGAGGGTGCCACCATTGGCCTGGAGTACGACGCACAGAACCGGTTGAGCGCCATTGTTGATGGGGAAAACAACCGCACCAAATATACCTACCAACAAAACCTGTTGAGTAAAATCGATTACCCGACTTACGCAGAAGAGCTGGGTTACGACAAGCGCAACCGTGCCGAACAGAGCAAGCAGAAAGCCAACAACCTGGAATACCTGCGAGCTTACGGTTACGACCTGGACAGCAACCTCACCAGCGATACCGATGCACTGGAAAATACCGAAAAATACGAATACGACGATCTGAATCGCTTGGTAGCCATCGTCGACCCGGTGAACGGGGAGGCCAAGAAAACCGAGTTTAGCTACGATGCCCGCGACAACCTGCTGCAGGTAAAAGACCCGGAAGGCCGCCTCACGGTTTACACCTATGACAAAGTCGATCGCCTGAAAACGGAAACCAAGCACGACTTTATCGGCACCAATAAGCAGCGCGTATACAACTACGATGGCAATGGCAATCTGGTGGAGGTCATCAACCCCCAGCAGGAAAAGCGGGGCTATACCTACGACGATGCCAACCGCCTGAGCAAGCTGGAAGTCTTTGCGCAAAAAGATAACGCGCAACCGGTCAAGGTGGTGGACTACCACTACAACACCAAGGCCCAGTACACCGGCTACACCCAGCAACCCGGTGCCGATATCGCCAATGCCACGGCGGATATTGTGCATCACGGCGAAACCTATACCTACGATGCCCTGAACCGGCTGGAAACCGTACAGGTGGATTACTACGGGGAAGGTGCGCAGGCCGCGGAGGTTGCCTTCTCAAAAAGCTACGGCTACAGCTATTACGGCAATGGCCTGAAAAAGACCTACACCAACCCGGAAGGCATTACCTACACCTACTACTACAACAAGAATAACCAGCTGGCGGCGGTGCATGTGCCCGGGGAAGGGCAGCTGGCGTGGACCGACTTCAACTGGCTGGCCCCGCAAACCTTGTTATTGCCCGGTGGCAACAAAATTACGCTCGCGTACGATGATTTTCTGCGGGTGAAAGAGCGAATTCTGGAGGACTCAGCGGGTAATGATAAAGCCTCGGCGGTCTATGCCTACGACCTAGAGAGCAATATCACAAATATCGATACCGAACATGGCAACTATGCCTTTGGCTATGACGACCTGTACCGCCTTACCGAAGCCGATTACCCGGTAGCCAATGCCGCAAACGATGAGCAGTTTGGGTATGACGGGGTTGGTAACCGTACCGATTATGCGGCCGGTGAGGTTGAGGGGACGAGCGGCGAAGCCGCGGGGACGGAATTTATTCCGTCCTCCTCTGAAGTGCTGGACTACAACGGCCACAACCAGCTAACCGCCATCACCGGCGATGATCCGGCCAGCTTCCAGTACAACGATAACGGTCATACCACCCAGAAAGTACAGGGTGGGGTTACCTGGGATTACCGTTACAACCATGAAGAGCGTCTGGTTGCCGTCGACAAAAACGCCGCGACAGTTGGCGAATACCGGTACAACCCTTACGGCCAGAGGATTCGCAAGCAGAGTGATAGTACAACTTATTTCCTCTATAACGAAGAGGGCATGGCTGCGGAATATGATACGGGTGGGAATCTGATCAAGGAATACCACTTTAAGCCGGGTATGCCTTGGATGACTGAGCCCCTGTTCCAGCGGGTGGCATCCGGTGAAATTTACTATTACCAGAATGATCATTTGGGTACGCCTCAGCGGATGGTGGATAAGTCTGGGGCTGTGGTTTGGGAGGCGCGGTATGAGGCTTTTGGTAAGGCGGATGTCGTCGTTGAGATTGTCGCTAATGATTTAAGGTTTCCGGGGCAGTATTTTGATGCGGAAAGTGGGCTGCATCAGAATTTGTTCAGAGACTATGATCCTTTGGCAGGTCGATATATTCAAAGTGACCCGATTGGAATTTGGGGTGGTCTGAATAATTATCGATACGCGAATGCTTCGCCCACTTTTTTTGTTGATCCACTAGGCTTGTTTGGTTTTCGCGACGTTATGGGGTTTGTGCCTGTGTTGGGATCTCTGCTAGATGCATATGATGCATTTCGCTGCGGAAATTTAGGTGAAGGGTTACTTAATGTTGGGCTGGCAGTTATGGAGGCAACAGGTGCGGGTCTTATTGTGAAGGGCCTTAAGGTTGGAACTATGAAGTGGGCAGCGCGAAAAGAGATCGATCAAATTTACAAGGAAAGCAGAAATTGGCCTCAAATGAGACATAAACTGCAGAAAGCCGGCCATATTCCTAAAAACTCTAGCTCAACACCTAGGTCAGAATGGGCCACTACCGATCACATCTTCGTAAAGCAGCGGGATGGAAAACCACATTCTCTGACAAATCACCCGGCGAATTTGCAGACTAATGTAAGTCAAAGCATGAATTCAAAGTTTGAACATATGTCTCCGTTGGAGCGAGCCAAACATCTGCCAGGATGGATGAAAGGGGGTGCCGCGGGAGTTGGCGCGTATGGTGCTGGATTGGCTGATAGTCCATGTGATTGTTGATGATTGTTTTATAAGGAGGGAGGTTGACTGATGTCCTCGATCGCAGCGTTTTTTCTTACAATTTTTTTGTTTCTAATATTTACTGCCACAGTATTCTATTTCGTATTTTATAGGTCGAAAGAGGGGGGTGATGATGAAAGGGTAGAAGGGAGTGAGGCCGTTGTGCGTGTGATGGATGTTTCGGATGTGAAACTCATTGAGCAAAAATTAGGTGTGGTGTTGCCGAAAGAGTATGCTGATTTTCTTCTATGCGAACGCCCCGTGTGTATAGATTCTACTGCGATTATCGATTACGCCCCTGCAATTATTGGCGCGACACTGGAATATCGCCGAGGCGCGGACGGATTGCCGATGTGGCCTGATAGTTATGTATATATTGGAGATGAATCAGATGCATGCCCATACGTGATTGATTGCTTTGATGGGTCCGTTATGCAGCTGGACAAAGGTGATTTCAGGAAGCCGCCAATTTCGAAATTTGAGCGATTTGACGATTTTATCTCTTTTTATATAAACGTGATGAATGAATGATTGAGCGAAATTGATAAGCATAAAGAAGCATAAAGAAGCATAAAGAAGCATAAAGAAGCATAAAGAAGCATAAAGAAGCATAAAGAAGCATAAAGAAGCATAAAGGGGACAGATCTATTTGAAGTGCCCAAATAAACAAGGCAGGGAGTTGCGCCTAGAAAATGTAGAGAATAGCTATGCCAAGGAAGGCGCGAATATTGGTGTCGAATATGCCGCATCATGTTGTGCAGCGTGGGCACAACATGATGCGGTGTTTCTTGCGGATGAGGATTATCAGTATTACCGGGACAACTTGTTCGAACGGAAGGATAAGTTGGGGTCAAGCTGTATGCCTGGTGTTTGATGACTAACCATGTCCGCCTGCTGGTGGAGCCGGGGCGGGCGCACTGATACCGAGCGGGCGGCAGCGTATAAAGAATTTTTGAAAGCTGGATAGTTATCTGATAAGCGCGCTTTCTTGGGCGAGGCCTGGTCTCGCAACCAACTGACTGGCAACAGCCGATTTGTGGGTGAGATCGAGCGCAGAGTAGGGCTCCGAGTGGAGCATCGCCGGCCCGGAAGGCCGCGAATGGAAATAGATTGACGTCGGGCCGCTACGGCCGCTTGACGAAAAAATAATTAAACGAAAGCATTACGACCATTAGGAATAGGAATCATGTTGCAGCGTTGGGGGATTCTGGCGGCGTTTTGGGTCTGCACACTGGGTGTGCCGGCTGTCGCCACTGCTCAGGAAGAAGCGCTTTGTGCCGAGGTGCGCATTGAAATTCTGCAGGAGCTGACATTGGAGCGTCAGGGCTTTGAAGCCATCATGCGCATTACCAATAGTCTGGATACCTATTCCATTGAGAATATTACCATCTCGGTTGACTTTGCCGATGTCGATGGCAATACAGTGACGGCTACTTCAGATACCTCTGCCAGCGATGCCGCCTTCTTTATTCGTATTGACGATACCCAGAATGTGAATTCATTGGTTACTGCCGATAACGGCGCGGTAACCGATGCTGTCATCAATGCCGGTAATGTGGGTGAATTCCGCTGGCTGATCGTCCCCACGGCCAACGCCGCCGGTGAGACCGATAACGGCGAGCTGTTCTTCGTTGGTGCCACGCTTTCCTATAGCTACGGCGGCAAGGAAGAAGTGGTGGAAGTGGCCCCAGATTCCATTGTGGTGAAACCCCAACCGCTGTTGACCCTGGACTACTTCCTCACCGAAGAAGTGATTGGTGATGATGCCTTTACCCTCGAAGTAGAACCCCCCGAGCCCTATACCTTGGGTGTGCGCATTGATAACAGCGGTTTTGGCTCTGCCAACAAAGTAAAAATTGAATCGGCGCAGCCCCGCATCGTCGATAACGAGCTGGGCCTGGCCATTGATTTCACCATCACCAGCAGTTTCGTTGAAAACGAGGCAACCCAACCCAGCCTGCTGATCGACTTCGGCGAGATTGCCCCGCAGGGCATGAAAGCCGGCCGCTGGATTATGGAATCCACCCTGTCTGGCAAATTTACCTCCTTCAACGCCAGCTTTACCCACGCGGATGAACTGGGCGGTGAGCTCACCTCATTGATTGACGCCACCAACGCCCACCTGTTGGTACGTGATGTTCTGGTGGACTTGGCTGGCCGCGACGCTGTGCCCGATTTCCTCGCCTATGGCGCCGACGACAATTACTACGTTTATGAAAGCCAGGCCACCGGTGCCGACCTCGCGCTGTGTAAAAGCTGCGCCCAGGTCGCAGCGCTGAACTACAGCTTGGGTAGTGAAAGTGCTGGTACCCGCAGCCTGAGCGGTGCCGCAGAATCTGGTTTTGGTTTGGTCAAAGTCGCGGACCCTTATGCCGGCACCAAGGTGCTGCACCACGTCGTGCGAGGTGATGGCAAGCCCCTGAACGCAGCAAACTACTGGATCTCCAAAGAGCGTGCGGAAAATAAGGTCGACTTCAATTACTTTATCAACGTATTCGATTTCGCCAGTACCGGAAGCTACTCGCTTTCTTTTGTGGATGTGAGCGAGGTGCCGCAAGCACCGGTGATTCAAGCCATCCTCGACCGCAGTGGCCACGAGGGCAGCCAGATCGGCTTCTTGGTGCAATCCTCAGACCCCAACGGCACCGTGCCCCAGCTGAGCGCAACCAGCCTACCGGCGGGTGCTATTTTCACCGACGGCGGTGACGGTACCGGCATTTTCCGTTGGGAACCGGCCATCGGCCAGGCGGGCAATTATGTAGTGGCCTTTGAGGCCACCGATGGCGCGCTTTCCAGCCAGCGCACCGTCAACATCGCCGTCAACCCGGCGGATGACACAGACGGTGACGGCCTCAACGATGCCTGGGAAATGGAACACTTCGGCAACCTCGACCGCGATGGCTCCGGCGATTACGACGAAGACGGCCGTACCGATGCCCAGGAAGAAGAAGTCGGCAGTGACCCCACCGTGCCAGAACTGGCCCCCGGTGCCCCGCAAATTGCCAGCCCCATGTTCGATGGTGAAATCCTCGACGGCGCTGCCACATTGCTGCCCACCCTGGTAGTCACCAACGGTGAGCACGCTGCGGAAATGTCGGTCGCGTACGAATTTGAGGTGTATGCCGATGCAGCCATGCTCGACCTGGTGGCACAGGCAACACAGGGCGAAGGCAGCGGCACCACCAGCTGGGCGGTAGCCAGTGGTGACCTGCTCTCCGGTAAGACCTTTGCCGATAATGCGTTGTATTTCTGGCGTGCGCGTGCCATTACCCAGGTAGAGGAGGGCAGTGGTGAAGTGCCTATCGCCTCTGAATGGCAGGCGAGCCGCTTCTTTATCAATACCAGCAACGACGCGCCGCTTGCGCCCGCACTTATTGCCCCAGCGGTAGATGCCATTGTTGCGGAGTTGCGCCCCACTCTGGTGGTGGCCCACGCGGTGGACCTCGACCGCGATACGCTCTCTTATGGCTTTGACCTGTTCCATGAGTCAGACTTGGAAAACCCCAGTGCGCAGGTAGTGGGCCTGTTGCCGGGCGGTAACTCCCAGACCCAGTGGCAGGTGCCCAACCCACTGCAGGAAGACAACGCCTACGTTTGGACTGCCTGGGTGGAAGACGCCCACGGCGCCCGCACCGAAAGCGCCGTTGGTACCTTCCTGGTAAGCACGCAAAACAATCAGCCCACCGCACCGGTGGTGATTGCCCCCAGCGGAACCATGCAGAGCTGGCTGCCGAACAACGGCGTCGCCTTGCGCATACGCAACGGGTCAGACCCGGAGCAACTGCCACTCAATTATTTCTTTGAGCTGGATACCGTGGCGAGTTTTGACGGTGCGGATAAGCGTGTTTCTGGCCCGGTTGCCGAAGCCAGTGAGGAAACCAGTTGGGTGAGCGAGGGCTTGCAGGAAGACACGGTGTACTACTGGCGCGCCAAAGCGAGCGATGGCGAAGTCGACAGCGACTGGGTGAGTGCAAGCTTTAGCGTAGATTCTGAAAATACCGCACCGCCGGTACCCACACTGCATAACCCCGGCGACAGCGCCGTGGTGGAAACCTTGCGCCCGCTGTTTGAAGTCAACCCGGTGGTGGACCCGGATGGCGATGCAGTGCAGTACCGTTTTGAGGTCTATTCCGATGCCGCGCTGACCTTACTGGTGGCGAGCCAATTCCAGTCTGCTACGCAATGGACCCCAAGCTTTGATTTCAATGACAACAGCCACTTCTACTGGCGTGCCCAGGCGGAAGATAGCAAGGGCATAACCAGTGACTGGAATACGCCCAATAGCTTTGCGGTTAACGAAAACGGTATCAATGATGCACCCACGATTTCCGTGGTGTTGCCAGATGCGGCCTTGACGGTATCGGAACCCGAGGTGTTGGTGCAGTGGGTGGATAGCGACCCCGATAGCAGTGCGACCGTGTCGATTTATTACCTGTACGAAGGCAGTGGCCGCACACTGGTTGTCGGTGATATTGCCGAAGATGCAGATGGCGCGGACGACCAGTACCTGTGGGACGTCTCGGGCCTGTTGCCAGGGAATTACAGTATTCAACTGGAAATTACCGACGGAAATACCACGGTAGTGGCTGATGGCTGTTGCACCATCACCGTGCCTTCCCAGACCAAGCGCATCTCCGCCACACCGCAGACCGACCTGTTAACGGATGAAGCGGGTACCGTTATTGCGGCCGTCAATGTGGTGTTGGACCAGCCGCTGCTGGCCGATACCAGCCTGACCCTGAACCTGGCAATTTCCGATAGCAGCGAAGTGCAGATTCTGGGCGAGAATTACCTGCAATTTACCGCGGACAATTGGGATATCCCACAAACCGTGCAGCTGCAGGGCGTTGATGATTGTGCGGTGGATGGAAACCGCCCGGTAAACCTGGTGTTCCAGCCTGCGCAGAGTGATGACCCCGCGTATAGCGGTTATATGCTCGACAGTATTGAGTTCCTCAATGTCGACAGCGAAGTGCCCGGCCAAACGTTGTTTATTTGCCAGTACAACCTCCAGCAACAGGTTGCTGTGGCCGGTGGCAGTGAAGTGGATTCGCATTTTTCCGTTGTGCTGGAAAACACGGGCGTAGGGTTGGAAACCGCTTCTGCGGAGCTGTCTCTGTTGCCGCCGGTGGACCTGAACTATTCGGCCACCATCGTGGGCGGTGGCAGCCAGAACTTTGTTGATATTCAGAGCAACGGCAGTGCGGTGGGTGATGTGTCACTGGTCATTCGCCACCCCGCTGCACAGGAAGTGGATTTTGCCAAATTTGCCTGGGCCATCCAGCCCGGTAATTCCCTCACTAATATTGAGGGGGATGCCGGCAACAATACCCTGCAGGGCGGCGCGGGTGCGGATACCATCGATGGCAAGTCGGGCAATGACACCATTCATGGTGGCGACGGCGATGATGTATTGATCGGCGGTGCTGGTGCCGACAACCTCTACGGTGAAGCGGGCAACGATACCTTTGTGATTGAAGGGAACGATGCTCACGCAGACCGCGTAGAAGGTGGCGAGGGCTTCGACCAGATACGCGGTGGCGCAGGTGATGATGCTATTCGCTTGAGTGTCTTCTCTGGCGCAGCCACGGTGGAACGAATCGATGGTGCCAGCGGTTTCAACGCTATTTACGGCACTAGCGCCAACAATACCCTGGACTTCTCCAATACCGAGTTGGTGAATATTCAGTTTATTGATGGTCTTGCGGGCAACGACACCATTTACGGTAGCTCGGCGGATGACAAGATTATCGGTAATAGCGGTAGTGACAATCTCTACGGTAACGCCGGTGACGATATCTTTGTTATTGAGGGCAACGATACTGGCTATGACCGTGTGGAAGGCGGTACCGGTTTTGACCAGGTGTTGGGTAGTGATGGTGACGACTGGTTCCGTTTCACGGTGTTTAGTGGTGATGCGCGCGTTGAAGCCATCGATGGCGGCACTGGTGAAAACCAGATCGTGGGCAGTACCGCGAATAACATTCTGGATTTCCGTGATATCAGCCTGATGAATATTGCGCGTATTGATGGTGCCGCAGGCAATGACACCATTTACGGTTCCAGTACCGCAGACGTCATCGTTGGTGGTGCCGGCAGCGACCGTCTTTACGGCGAAGATGGTGATGACCGCTTCCTGCTCACCGTGGGCGATACCGGGTACGACCGCTATGAGGGCGGCGAGGGCGATGATTGGCTCCTCGGCACGGTTACCGATGACATCATCCGTTTGAGTGTATTTAGTGGTGACGCCCGCGTTGAGGTAATCGACGGCGATGGCGGCATGAACCAGATTGTTGGTGGCACTGCCAACAATACATTCGACTTCTCCGAGACCCAGTTGGTATCCATTGACTTGATTGATGCGGGTGCAGGCAACGATACGGTGAAGGGTACGGAAACTGCGGACGTGATTTATGGCGGTATTGGTTCCGACCTGGTTTATGGCAATGGTGGGGCCGATATCTTCCATGTCACCCTTGGCGATACCGGCTTTGACCACTATCAGGGTGGGGAAGGTATTGACCGTTTGCTGGGTACCAATGCCGACGATGAGATTCGCCTGAGTGTGTTCAGCGGGAACGGCCGTGTTGAAATTGTGGACGGCGGTGCCGGTAGCAACCGGATTGTTGGCACTACGGGCAATAACACCTTCGACTTCAGCGAGACGCAACTGCTGAATATTGCTGAAATTGATACGGGTGTGGGCAATGACACGGTGTACGGCACGGAAGGTGCGGACCGTATTGTTGGCGGCCCGGGTTCCGACAAACTGTATGGTTACGGTGGTGACGACACTTTTGTCGTGACTGCCGGCGACACCGGGTTTGACCAATATATCGGTGGCGAAGGTTTCGATACCCTGTTGGGTGGCAACGAAGATAACGTGCTCAATTTGTCGGTATTCAGCGGTGATTCGCGGGTTGAGAAAATTGATGGTGGTACTGGCAGCAACATCATTCGCTCCAGTAGTGCGAACAACACCTTGGATTTCCGCGGTATTGCATTGCAAAACATCGCACTAATTGATGCCGCTGCCGGTAACGATACTATTTACGGATCGGAATTCGCCGATGTAATCGAAGCGGGTATCGGTAGTGATGTGGTATACGGTGAAGCAGGAGATGACCTGTTCAAGTTGACCGAAGGGGACACGGGTTCTGACAGCTATCGCGGTGGCGCAGGAACCGATACCTTGCAGGGTACCTTGGGCAATGATGTTTTCCGCTTTAGCACCTTTGCTGGTGAAGCATCAGTCGAGATTATCGACGGCAACGGTGGCGTTGACACCATTGAAGCGACAACCGCTAACAACACACTGGATTTCTCAGGTGCCCAGTTGATCGGTATTGCATCAATTGATGCCGGTGCTGGTAATGACACCGTTTACGGCACTGCGGCCGCAGACACCATTATCGGTGGGAGCGGCAGTGATTACCTGGATGGCGGCGACGGCGATGATACCTTCCTGATTAGTGCAGGCGACAGCGGGAGCGATCGCTACAGTGGAGGTAGCGGGTTTGACCAGCTGTTGGGTACTGATACCGACGACGAGATCATTCTGAGTGTGTTCAGTGGTGCGGCCACCGTTGAGCGTATTGACGGAAAACTCGGGGTGAACCGGGTCCTTGCCGATAGTGCAAACAACACCCTGGATTTCACGGCGACTGAGCTATTGAACATCAGCGCGATAGACGCAGCAGCCGGCAATGACACGGTTATTGGCAGCGCGGCGGATGATGTGATCATTGGTGGCTTGGGTAGCGATATCCTCAATGGCAACACCGGTAATGACACCTTCCTGCTGACCGCCGGTGATACTGGGTTTGATCGTTACGAGGGTGGAGACGGTGTCGATACCCTGCTGGGCTCGGGCGGTGACGACACGATTCGACTGTCCATTTTCTCTGCCAACGCGACCGTGGAAACCATTGATGGCAACGGCGGTAGCGACACAATTCTTGGCTCCTCGGCGAACAACACGTTTGATTTCCGCGACACTTCACTGGTGGGAATTGGCTTGATCGCTACTGAGTCCGGGAATGATACCGTGTACGGTTCGACGCTCGCCGACGTGATCGAAGGTGGGTTGGGCAGCGATAACCTCTACGGTGAAGGTGGTGACGATATCTTCCGGGTGACCCCGGGCGATACTGGCTATGACCGCTACTCGGGCGGTGATGGCTTGGACGAAGTTCACGGTACCAACGGTGACGACCTGATTCGCCTGGCAGCCTATTCAGCGTTAAGCACGGTAGAGCGCATTAACGGCCAGGGTGGCTTGGACATTATTCAGGGCACCACCGGAAACAATACGTTGGACTTCTCTACCACTGAGCTAATCGGTATTGCGGAGATTGATGCGGCCAAAGGCAACGATACGGTCTTGGGTTCTGCATCGGGTGACACCATTCGTGGCGGCGAAGGCTCGGACACGCTTTACGGTAATGCCGGCGCGGACGTATATCTCTTCGCCCGTGGTGATGGGGTGGATTCCATCAGGGATTCCGGTTCCAGTGACAATGATGTGATCTATTTCGAGGGCGCTATTGCACCAGAGGATGTCTGGGTCGTGAAAAATGGCCTCAACCTGGATATCTACCTGCTCGCCGGCTCCGAGAAGATCCAGGTCGTAAACTGGCAGGCATTGGATAACCGTATTGAGAGCATTGCGTTGGAGTCTGGCATGTCGCTGGCGTTCGACCGGGTTGCGGCCCTTGCGGACACCATGACGGCAATTGGTACTCCAGCTGGGGGCGTGATCTCACTGGATTCCGAGCAGCAAGCCGCGGTTGCTGAAGCTATCCAGTTAGCGTGGCAATAAATGCATTGGGCCTAAAAGTAATCATGTCAGATTGCTTTTAGGCCCATCCAGTCATTTCTTAATTTTAAGACTATTAGTTTCACGGATTTCCGTGGAAATCTGCGCGTTTTTTCCTTGGTCTGCAACTGGTTGATAAGTGGTCAGCAGGACTTCTGCTTGTTAGGGTATATCTGGCGGAACTTTCCACGTTTGATAGCCTGGAGGCTAGCTATGACGAGGCTTTCAGGCGGCTGGCTCAACGTGGCCATTCCGAACATTTCCCAAAAAGCCCGCTTTGTGCGGGCTTTTTTGTGCCTGAAATTTGGGCACCATCTTTAGCTATAAATAGAGCTCAGTAGAATGGTGATATTCTTGGGTGTTCTCCACCCGTAGAGTGCTCCCGATATGGCCCTGCAAGACCACCCAATGTGGCGAAAGCCACAGCACCACCATGATATCGAAGATGCGCATGACCATGTCCATTGGGCCGAGCTCTTCTACGACTTGGTTCATGTCGTCTCTATTTTTCTGCTGGGGAATTACCTTTCGCAACACCTTAATTTTGATGGGTTCCTGGTGTTTTGCGGTGTGTTTATCGTGCTTTGGTATGCGTGGGGCGAGCTGAGCATATTCAATTCGATTTACGTAAGTACCGACCTTTGGCATCGCATCACCATGTCCATCATGATCTGCACGGTGATGTTTATGGCGGCGGCAATACCTTCGATTGATGGGGGAGGTTGGGCATATTTCGCCCTGGGGTTTGCGGTTAATAGGGCGCTTCTCGCTTTTCTTTATTTTCGTGCACGGCGTAACAACGCTACTGCGCAGTGCATGTGCAGTGAACAGATTAGGAACTTTTCTCTGTTCGCGATCATATTTGCGATCACGGCCTTCCTGCCAAAGCCCTATGCGTTCTGGGTATTTGCACTCGCAATGGTGTCGACGCAGGCCCTGTACATGATTCCCCGCGTATCGGTACTGCGCTACGAGCGCTTTGCCCCGAGACTCGGGCATATGGCCGAACGATTCGGGCTGCTGACGCTGATCGTTCTGGGTGAAGGTTTCTTCAAGTTGGTGGTCACCCTCGCGCAGAAGGGGATAGATAAGGTTCCTCTCGATATTCTGGTGAATTTCGTGATTGGTGGAATCTCGATCTTCGTTATGTGTTGGATCTACTTCGACTTTGTGGGGAATGGCAAAGCCAGAGACAGTAAGTTAGCCACGTTGGTGAAATGGTGGCTGGCACATTTGGTTTTGATGATTTGCGGCGTGATGGTTGGTGTGGCTCTTGCCGCGGAAGTGAAGGTTGATTTTTGGGAGCCCTACCCAACGAAATATGCTGCGATCGGTTGTTTCGGTCTTGCCGGTTACATTGCCATGCTCTGGGTTCTGCAAAACGTGATTGAGCACCGTGTGGCAAATGATTTCGGCCGAGCGGATGTGCGCGTATTCGGTATCGTCGTGGCAATTGGCTGCTTTTTTGTTGTCCCGCACGTGCCGTCAATTGTAGGAAACCTTATATGGGGCACGGCATTGCTTTCGCAGATCGTTATCCCTTTGCTGCGCGGGTGGAACAAGTTCCGTAAAGAGTGACGGATATATCCGCTGCAATGCGCTTCTACCGATTACACTCAGGTGCAGCAACTATGCGGTCTGTGATGTGTATCGAGGCGACAGGCCCCACTAAAATCAGCCTGGGAGCAAAAGATTGTGACGACGGTAAAAGCCTACGCGGCCAAACAACCGAAGGGGCCGTTTGAACCTTTTGAATATGAGCTTGGCGATATCGCACCGGATGAGGTTGATATTGCGGTAGAGTCCTGTGGGATTTGCCATAGCGACCTGAGCATGCTCGATGACGAGTGGGGGATGGCGCAATACCCACTGGTGCCGGGGCATGAAGTGATCGGCAAGGTTTCTGCTATTGGCGATCATGTTACCCACGTGGCTGTTGGCGACCGGGTGGGCCTTGGCTGGCATGCGGGTTACTGCATGATATGCGACCAGTGCATGGGTGGTGATCACAACCTCTGTCCGGACGCGCAGGCGACTATCGCGGGGCGGCATGGGGGCTTTGCAGATACCGTGCGGGCCAAGGGCGCCAGTGTGGTGAAGATCCCCGAGGGATTGGAACCTGCTGAGGCCGGGCCGCTGTTATGTGGTGGCATTGCGGTATTTAACCCCTTGATGCAGCTGGACCTGAAACCCACGGCAAGCGTTGGGGTGATCGGTATTGGCGGGCTTGGGCACCTGGCGCTCAAATTTGCCAACGCCTGGGGCTGCCACGTCACCGCGCTAACCTCGGATTCAAAGCGGGATGAGGCGTTGCAAATGGGCGCCCACGATACGGTGAACTCCCGTGATGCCGATGCGATCGCTGCCGCTGCTGGTCGCTTCGACCTGGTGATTTCGACGGTCAATGTACAAATGGACTGGAACGCGATTCTGGCGACACTGAAGCCTCGTGGAGTCCTGCATATGCCTGGTGCCGTGACCGAGCCGCTGGGTATCAATGTGTTGCCGCACATGATGTTCAACCAGCTTTCCCTGTCGTCATCGCCGGTAGGTCCGCCCGTCGTCATTCGCAAAATGCTGGATTTTGCGGCGCGGCATAACGTGGCGCCGGTGAATGAGCATTTTCCAATGAGCAAAGTGAATGACGCATTTGAACACTTGCGCAGTGGCAAGGCGCGTTATCGAATTGTTCTGGACCGGGATTAGGGGGCGCAGTTACTTCCCGGCTAGTGCTTAAAGAGCCCGCTTTTGGCGGGCTCTTTGGTGTCTGAGGTTTAAGAGTGGGTGAAGTCCGCCTTGCGGTATATTTTGCTATTCCAAGCGGTACCGGCCATTTGAGTTCACGTAAATAACCAGCTCGGTTTCAGTATTGAGATGGTGACTATCTGTGTTGTTAGAACTGAAAAAGCTTCCCGGTGACAGTGCGGTTTTTTTATCGTCCTTATTCCAGTGGTGGATGGCTTTGCCTTTTACCACCACCGCTTTCAGCGCATGATCACTGGTGATTTTCCCCTGAAACCCCGCGGGCAATTTCACAAAGCTTCCATTTGCGGACTCGGGTTCCCCCCACAGGTAGGCAATTTCTGCGTTGTCTTTTTTCAGCCAGTTTGTATCTTCTGTGTCTAGCCAGACCAGGTTGCGCTGGTCCACGTTGATCGGACGCTCCCCATTATCAAATGCCTTTTCCGAGGGAAGCACCAGATAGGGGCCGCTGTCGATTTTCAGGTAGATAAGGTTTTCTTGACCGTCCGCCGCAGTGATATGGATTTCGCCGGCAGGTTGCGTCCAGAAGGAGCCAGTTGGTAGCCACATCTTTTCCGCCGAAGGGGCATCGTTGTGCATCCGCCCTTCGATCACGATGCCGCGATAACTGATGTTGTGAATATGCGGCGGAGACGAAAACCCTTTATTAAATTTCACCAGCATACCGGTCGGCATATCTTTGGTGCGATCTCCCCAAAGGTCGGCTGCTTTGGGACTCGCATCGCCGCGTGCCGGATTGAGTAAACCCCATTTAATGTTTTCTGTACTGATTACTGTGTGATCACTGGAAATAGATGGTGATGCGAATGTGCAGAGAGCCATTGCCAGTGCTACGAGTTTCAGTCGATCCATTTTCGTTTCCGGAGGAGGTGCGAATGCCCTCATTATGGATGTCTACAGCGGAGCAGCTCTAGGTTTTTCTTGCTTTTCGTTTGGTATTGTTGATTTTGGCGGCAAGCTGGAGTCAAGGTAGAAGATCAGGCTCACTTACTGACTAATTTACTGATGTGCGGCAGATTGGCGTTGTTCAGTTCACGGTAAGCACGTTGTGCTTCCCGGTCGCCGCAGAGGAAGCCTTTCAAGAGGTTGCAGATGGCCTGGCCTATGGACTCTCGCGCGCGATGCGATGTTGTTGGGGTGTCGATATAACCCCGCCCGCAGGTTTCATCTGCTGGTGTGCAAATGGCAAAGTGGTTGGCGTCGTTGAGTAATAGCAGTGTGTTGTTGCCAACATTCTGCGGCACGGCTTTTTCAAAGGTTTGCTCGATACGTGCGGTCGCGCTGGGAGTTGCATCACCGTAGTGGTGAGTGCTGTGGGCGATGCAGCCGTCCTGTTCACCCCCCATCAGCAGCAGTGGCAAGTTGGGCGGGAACGGTAACAGGGTTGCCTCTGGCCAGCCGAGGGCTGTGGAAACGCCGGTGTGGGCGCCATAGGTAAACACTGCGCGGAGCGATGGAAACCATTCCTGGTTGGCGTTAAGCAGTGCCAGGGTGCCGCCAGCACTGTGGCCGCCAAATGCCAGTCGTGTCAGGTCGAGTTTTCCTGCCAGCAAACTATCGCTGTTGAGCCGCTCCAGCATTTCCAGGATAGGTTGGGCCGCCTGGGCCGAAGGGGTGGTGCCGAACTTCTCTGGTGTGAGTGCTTCCAGGTCGATGCCCGGCGTTACCGCTCGCGAGCCGTAGCTGGCTTCTGAAACCAGTTGGTAGGTTACGGTCACGATCCCTAAGGGTGCCAGCGCTTCCGCCAGCCAGCGGTACCCGGCAGAATCCGTATTCATACCGTGGAACAGGATCAGCACCGGATAAGGCGCGAAGCTTTCGTCCGCCGGGATCAGGCCGGTATCCTGTTCGTTTGCTGAGCCGCTATATTGAGCCGGGTAGTAAATTCGGGCGATACCCGTATCGTAGGGAGGCTTCAAAGACTCGATTTTGAACGCATCGAAAATGCAGCGAGTCATATACATGGAAGGCAGCCTCAAAAAATCTAGATTCGAGATTAGCTGGCCACTTTGTTGTGGGGATTGATTTTTGTCAATTCGCGGGAACCTGAGTTGGGGTATCCATGATCTGAACTTGCCGCGGGCACGTACTCTGCGAGCAATCCTGATCTAAACCTTTATTGAAGGTAAACAGCGTGAAAGCACCTCTTTTTCTGATGTTTGTTGGCCTCGTTTATGGAGCCTCTATCGACGCGTATGCGAAAGAGGGTGGCACCTATCCCCTGGTAACCGATGACGCTTTCTGTGCGCGGGTGCAGCAGTTTATCGCCGGTACAGACCTGGCCGTAGAGAATGTCCTGTATGGGGAGGGCAGTTACTGGACGACCTTTAAGAAATCCAAACCACTGGCGCAGCCGCTGACGACGCATCAGTACGCGGGCTATCAGCTCGCCAACGGTGAATCCGCAGACTTCCCGGTTTCGATTGCCTGCAAGATGAAAACGGCCGAGCGCATTCTCACGGCGCAGCCTGCTAGCGAAAACTTCACTATTGCGGAAGAAGATCGCGCGTGTCACGACTGGCAGGCGCAAATGCTGGACGATGTTTATCAGGTACTGGCAGAGCGGGGTGAGGCGATTGCAGTGCCGCGGGAGCGGATTGCGGCGGACGATGAGGAGAGTGTGTCGATCGGCCCGTTTTGGTTGCGTCCTGAAATTTATCAGGTGGCCTACAGTGAGGGGGATACCTTAAAGCTGCGCATCAAGGGTTTGCACGTGGAGTACCGACGTTTTATGCCGGTTCCCGACAGCTTTATGGGCACACATTATTGCACCATGATCGCGCCTGAATATCTGGTTAAGCTGGTTCAGGGAGAAGTGGAAGCACCGGCGCTGCAGGAGTAGCGCCGGTTCAACATCGCGGTGGGGCTCGTTAGCGTGGAGGTGCTCAGGCTGGGGTTTCCACCGCGGGTTTGCTGGCTTCGGTTTTGCCGTCCTGAGCGGCGAAATAGTCGAGCTCAGCAAGCTCGTAATGGGTCTGCATATACCCGCCCACCTCTGCACGTAGCAGAATATAGTCGTCGTCTGCCGTGACCCAAACGTTGTACGGCGGGTGCTCTTCGGGCAGGTCGGCTGCGGTATCGGTCACCTGAAAATGCCGCGCGTGAAAAGTACCTGCCTCGACAGTGATTTCTGTTTCCCCCACATACACCAACGAGAACCCCATCTTGAACAGCATTGGGCCGGTTGCACCGCGATGATCTGGCGATGACAACATCATGTTTGGGAAGTGTTGCTTGCCGGGCCCCTGGGACAGGTCGTAAAGGCGCATCAGCAGGCCGTCGCCGGCAATCGGGTGGCACTGCATCCACTGTACGGGGGCCTCTAGCTCCATGCGCTGGGTGATGCGTCCATCGCGCTGGTTGAAGGTTTCGCACTCCGCCAGTTTATCGGTGAAGCGGAACCATCCGGTGCCCTCAAATTTGTCACCAACGGTCAGCCGCACCGAGCAATCGAGCGGGGCAGAGTCGCTGTGGCGGAGTGCCTGCACGATATCGCGGGTAACGCTGGGCGCGTCGTCGATTTCACAGTGCGCTTGCAGCACATCCGTGCCATCGGCCTGCTGGGTGATGCTGAAGTACTCGCGGCCGCGTTCTTCACCAAAGCGCTCGGGCTTGTGGCTGGTGTAGCGAATACGTCCTCGGATGCTGCGGTAGGGCATGAGCTTCTCTTGTTACTTATTTTTGATGTTGTGCTTCAGTGCTGGTGGGTCAGCGTTCTATCAACTCAATTCTTTCACCGTCATATCCATACACAGTACAGCTTCGGTGCCCGTTGTACGGTGCCTGCCGGTGCTGGTATGTGGTGAACTGTTGCGGAATTTGGTCGATGTAAAAAGTCACCATTGCGATACCGCCACCCAGCGTCTGCGTGCTTTTGATGGGAGTAGTGAGCTGTTCCAGCTGATCAATTTCGATCAGGCTGCTGTCCGCCAGTTGCAGGGTGGCAAGTGGGTGTTGGCTTTCCATCGGCAGCCCGCGTAGCTGGTTGATGACCGTTACGCGTGTATCGAACGAAAGGCCACTGTGCTCGGCAAGAGATTCGTAGCCGGCCAGTGACTCGGACCGGTTGCTGCTGGCCAGTACCGGAATAAAGAGATGGTCGACGGCGCAGCTGGCGGTTGGCAGCTGGAAGGGCGGTACCTCACCAGAGATTTGCGTGAGATACAGCAGTTCCCCGTTTGCTCCCTGGACCTGTACCGCACGGATCTTATCGCTCAGTTCCAGGTTCGCGACCGGACGCAACTGCTCAAAGGAAGATCCTTCCAAGGTTTCTGCCAGACTGTCCACGTCCTCTACAAGTATCTCCATCGCCATCCAGCCAGCGCGTTGCAGGGGCTTGGCTGGCTCTGCGCCTGCATCGTCGACGATACGCAGCCACGCACGGCCGTTAGCATTTCCAAGTACCCAGTAGGTCGCTCCCGCGAGTCCCGCGCACTGCCACTGCTCGGCCATGGACTCAGTGAGCGTATCGCTCGCTAGCACATGGCAGTGCAGGTGGCTGCAATAGTCGTCGACCAGGCGCGCCGCGTCACTGCTCGCGAGGGTGGCCAGGCTGCATGGGCCCAATGTTGGCGTGGAGGTGGTGTCAGTCATTAGCGCAAATCACTATTCTCAAAGTCCTAATGTTATAATAATATATCAAATACGGAGAGAAAAGATCTTATCTGACCCGAGGGTACAGGAGGGTAGGGGCAATGACGACACCGGGGGCGATTTCGGGGGCGACCACGCTATTTGACAAGTTGTGGTCGGAGCACGCCGTGTGCGAGCTCGACAATGGGGAGACGTTGCTCTATCTGGATCGGGTTTTCCTGCACGAGCGCACCGGCTCCATTGCGTTGCAAAGCCTGCACGCGGCCGGTTATGGCGTGCGTGATGCGCGCAAAGTGTTTTGCACCATGGACCATATCGTCGATACCTTTCCCGGGCGCGGCGATGCAACGCTGATGCCCTCGGGGACAGACTTTATTACCGCAACTCGCAACGAGACGCGTGCCGCGAACATTCGTTTATTTGATGTCGATGATCCCAATCAGGGAATTGTACATGTCATTTCCCCAGAGCAGGGGTTGGTTCTACCGGGGCTGACACTGGTTTGTCCAGACAGCCACACCTGCACCCAGGGCGCGATTGGTGCTTTGGCCTGGGGGATAGGGTCCAGCGAAGCCGAGCATGCGATGGCGACGGGCACCTTGCGTGTGCGCAAGCCAAAAAATATGCGCGTGGTCATTGATGGCGCACTGCAGGCTGGTGTGACCGCGAAGGACTTGGTCCTGAACCTGATTGCACGCTTCGGTGCAAATGGAGGGGCGGGTTACGCCGTGGAGTTTGCCGGTTCCACCGTGCGGGATTTGGAAGTGGAGGCCCGCTTCACCCTGTGCAACATGGCGGTCGAGTTTTCTGCGTTTACTGCGGTGATCGCGCCTGACGAAAAAGTCGAGGCGTACTTCCACGGGCGTGACTTCGCCCCCAAGGGTGAACACTGGCGGGATGCCGTCGAACACTGGCGCTCTCTGCACAGTGATGAAGCCGCGCGCTTCGACCGTGAACTGCATGTGGATGCGTCCACCATTCAGCCGGCAGTGACCTGGGGTACCAGTCCGGAACAGGTTGTGAGCATCGGCGAATCGATTCCCTATCCGGATACCTTTGCGGAAGATCACCGGCGTGAATCCGCGCAGCGGGCTCTCGCATATCAAGATTTAGCACCAGGCAAACATATTGCCGACATCTCGGTTGATGCCGCTTTTATCGGTTCCTGCACTAACAGCCGCCTAAGTGATCTGCAGGCCGCTGCCGCCGTGGTTAAGGGGCGGAGCATTGCGCCCGGTGTGCGCGGTGTCGTTGTGCCCGGCTCTCGCCGGGTCAAAAAGGCCGCCGAACAAGAAGGGCTGGATCAGATCTTTACCGATGCAGGGTTTGAATGGCGGGACTCTGGTTGCTCCATGTGTTTTTACGCCGGCGGAGAAACCTTTGGCGCGCACCAGCGCGTGATTTCTACAACCAACCGAAATTTTGAGGGGCGTCAGGGGCCGAATACCCGCACACATCTGGCAAGCCCTGCAACCGTCGCCGCATCGGCCATTGCCGGGTCATTTATCTCGGCAGAAATGCTGGCAGAGAGTGAGTCACTGGCATCATGAAAGCATTTACGGTTCACACAGGTGTCGCCGCGCCATTGTTGCGACGGAATATCGACACCGACGCCATTATCCCATCGCGGGAAATGAAACGCGTATCCAAGCAGGGACTGGGTGAAGGTTTGTTCGCCGGCTGGCGCTACACCTTGCCCGGCGGCCGCGAGCAAAATCCATCATTCGTTCTCAACCGACCCGAGTATCGCAATACATCGATCTTGCTGAGCGGTGACAATTTTGGTTGTGGGTCCTCGCGCGAACATGCGGTTTGGGCACTGGCGGAGTACGGCATTCGCGCGGTGATCGCCAGTGGATTCGGGGCCATCTTTCACACCAACTGCATCCGCAACGGCATTTTACCGGTGTGCCTCGAGGAAGAGGTTATCCGAGATCTCGCCGAGCGGGTGCAGGAAGATCCGCAAAATAATCTGGTGGAAATTGACCTTAATCGTTGCCGCATTGTGTGTGGTGACAGCGAACTTGAATTCGCGCTGGAAGAGGGGGCGCGTCACATGCTGTTGAATGGCCTCGACCCCATCGCGCTTACCCTGCAGCAGCGGAAGCTGATCGATCAGTTTGAAAATACGCGTCGCAAAAAGCACGCCTGGGCATTTGCCCCCTTTGAAGATTGTGTGGAAGGAGTATTGCCGTGAATCAACCCATGACTCTGTTGGAGCAGCTGGTATCGCTGCTGGATCGGGAAATCGACGATGCGACCTTGGAACGTGCACAACTGCATTTGCTGGACTGGCTTGGTTGCAGTGTGTACGGCGCGCGCAGCGAGCTGGCAGGGAAGCTCCAGGGCTATCTCGCAGAGTGGGGCGCTTCCGGCAAAAACTGGAATTTGAACGGTAGTGACAGTTGCTGGCAAGACGCGGTGCAGTTTCACGGTGCACTTGGCAGTGTGTCCGAGATGGATGACCTGCACCGTACATCAACCCTGCACCCCGGGCCGGTAATTATTCCTGCCGCGTTGGCAGTTGCCGAAATGGTGGAAGCGAGCCCCCGTGCGCTGCTGTCATCCATTGTGGTCGGCTATGAAGTGATGATCCGTATTGGTCGGGCACTCGGGCGCGATCACTATGCGCTTTACCACAGCACCTCTACCTGTGGCAGTTTCGGGGCAGCTGCTGCTGCCGCACATCTGTTGGAGCTTAATCACGAACAAACCGTGTGGGCCCTTGCCAACGCGGGGAGTCGTACCGGTGGCTTTTGGCAAATGCGCCATGAGGCGGTAGAGACCAAGCATCTGCACAACGCCGGCGCAGCGCATGCCGGTGTACAGGCTGCGCTACTCGCTTCCAGTGAACTACGTGGGCCGGCCAGTCTGCTCGAAGGGACTCAGGGGTTCTTCGCCGCAACCTCCTCGCAGGCGATGCCGCTGGCAGTTATTGATCAGGCATCAGAGGCATGGCTGCTGTTTCAGTGCAGCTTCAAACCGTGGCCGGCTTGCCGCCACACCCACCCGACGATCGATGCCGTCCGAGCTCTGGGTGAGGTGTCAGCTGAAGACGTGCGCGAGTTGCATATCAGCACCTTCGGCGACGCGTTGATGTTTTGCGACCGCAAACACCCAGAATCATCGGCGCAGGCGCGCTTCAGCCTCCAGCACTGCGCTGCGGTGACAATACTGTTTGGCGCGCCGGCGATTGAGCACTTTGGTGAAGAAACTCTAGCTCGGCCTGATGTGGCGGAGCTGCGCGATAAAGTCACCCTGCACGTGACTGAGACACATCAGCGCGCATATCCCGCGCATTTTGGTGCGACGGTGCGAGTGGTTCTGCAAGATGGCAGCGAATGGGAAATGGCATCACCCGATGCCTGGGGAGACCCGGAATGGCCGCTCACTAGTGAAGATATTATCGATAAGGCTCGTACGTTGTTCGCTGCAGCTGGCGTCGGCACGGAAACCACGGAAGATGTTCTGGAAGTAGCGTTGAACCTGAGTGGACAGGACGACCTGAATTCTCTGTTTACGGCCCTGCGTGGATTGGGGGAGTCCCAGTGACCAGCTACGAGCAGCGGCTGGTGGAGCATGTTGCCGAGAGCCAGTTTGAAGATTTGGATGCTGCGGCAATAGAAGCCTGCAAGATATTTTTGCTGGACTCCATCGGTGTTGGCATTAGCGGCTCAAGAATTCCCTATGCGGCACAGTTGCTCGAAACCGCGAGGGGATGGGGCTGCGCAGACGAGGGTAAATCTGCGACGGTCTGGGGTACACGGGTTCGCCTGCCGGTCATGCATGCGGCGATGGTCAACGCCTATCAAATCCACTGTCAGGAATTCGACTGTGTCCATGAAGATGCGGTAGTGCATCCCATGGCAGTGATTCTCTCCGCACTGATGGCAGAGGCAGAAGCGCGTAATGCCGATGGGCGAGCGCTGTTGTTATCGTTGGCATTGGCGGTCGACGTGGCCACGGTACTCGGAATGAGCGCCGATAAACCCATGCGATTCTTCCGTCCGGGTACCGCCGGGTGCATTGGCGCAGCGGCGGGGATCGCGCGCTTGCGCGGCTACGACCGCGCGCAGATTCAGCAGGCGATGTCCATTGCCTACAGTCAGACCGGTGGCACCATGCAGGCGCATACCGAGGGTGTGGCTGTGTTGCCAATGCAAGTCGCGTTCAACGCGCGCAATGCGATTACCGCGGTGGACATGGCAGGTTTCGGCTTGATCGGACCGGCGAATTTTCTCAGTGGTGATTACGGCTACTTCTCCATTATGGAATCCGACGGCCACGCCCAGAGCGCCTTTGCAAAATTAGGGCGTGAATGGCAAATCGGCCGGGTAAGCCACAAACCGTTTCCCACGGGCCGCGCCGCACACGGAACGCTCGATGCGCTGATGCAACTGCGTAGTGAGCATGGCTTTGCCGCAGATGATATTGAGTCTGTCCAGATAGAAGCACCGCCGTTGGTGCGACGCCTGGTGGATCGCCCGGCGCAGCCCGACATGAGCGTGAATTACGCCCGCTTGTGTATCGGTTATGTAGCCGCAACTTTGTTGCTGACCGGCGATGTCGGCGTGCAGGCATTTGATCGCGATGCGCTGGCAGATCCAGCGCGTCTGGCACTGGCACAACGTGTACGCATGTGCGCGTCCGCCAGTGAGGACCCAAATGCGCTGGCGCCGCAGACAGTAATCGTTCGTTTGAAAGATGGCACTGAATACCGGCGGGAGATGGCCAGCATCCTCGGCCACCCGGACAGTCCCTTGAGTCGCAAGCGACAGCAGGAAAAGTTTGTTAACTGCCTGGCGTCTGCACGTAATTCCATGGACACAGATCAGGCCGGACAAATCCTCGCGAAGATAGCGCGGCTGGATCAGCTGCAATCTATTACCCAATTGACCGGGCTGCTGACGCCCGAGCGGCAGTCTGTTTCTGTAACCAATTAAAGCCAGTAACCAGTAAAAGCCAGTAACTAGTAAAAGAGAGTGCAAACCAGTTATGCCTTACCCAAGCTATTTTGAAAGCTTTGATGTCCAGCAGGCGCTTGCGGATTACCCACTGGGGGATGCCTTTCTAGAGCGTTATCAGGGAATGTCGCGTGAAGAACTACGTGAGCTGCAGAACCAGCGCTTTCTCAAATTGATGGCGCGCGGCTGGGAAATTCCGTTTTACCAGCGCCTGTGGGGCGATGCGGGTATTAAACGAGAGGATATTCAGAGCCTCGACGATATTGAAAAGCTGCCGGTCTTTTCCAAGTCCGACATTATGCAAAGCGTCGAAAAATTTCCGCCGATCGGCGATTTCAGCGGGCTCGAAGGGCTGGCCCCGGAGGAGCGCCCGCCTGTGGTTTTCCATACCACCAGCGGCACCACCGGCAGACCTCAGCCAATTATTTTCGGACCGCGCGGGCGCGAGATCCAGGCCATGCTGGTGGCGCGCTCCTACCGCTTTATGGGGCTGAAGCCCGGCGCTACTGTGCAGTCCACCTATGGGCACGGCATGATTAACGGCGGCCACTATATCCGTGAAGCGGTAACCCGTTATACCAATGCACTGTTTCTTTCCTCCGGTACCGGCCTCGAGACACGCTCTGCCCAGCAGGTGCAATTGATGCAGGACTTTGGCGTCAATGTACTGGTGGGGTTTGCGGATTACATAAAAAAACTCGCCAGTGTGGCGGAAGAGCAGGGGATTCAGCCGGGCAAAGATATACCCGTGGATATGATTATCGGACACCTCGGGCAGGAGACACGTGCGGCGCTGAGCGAAGCTTGGGGCGGTGCGAAACTGTACGACTGGTATGGCGTTGCCGATACCGGCTGTGTCGCCGCCGAAGGGCCAGACCAAGATGGTCTTTACGTGTGGGAAGACGCCCAGTACCTGGAGCTGCTGGACGTGGATAGCGATAAGCCCGTAACACCGGGTGACACCGGCAACATGGTAGTGACCTGCCTGTATAAGGACGATATCTATCCGGTGATCCGCTTCAATACCTGCGATATCACCTCGGAAATTGTTGGTGAAAATCCGTTCCAGATGCCGTTCCGCCGTATCCGCGGATTCCTCGGGCGCTCCGACAACATGGTCAAGCTGCGCGGCATCAACGTCTATCCGCACGGTATCGGCGGCATGCTGGCAGAGCTGTCGAGCTTTACCGGTGAATACGTCTGCATTGCCGAGCGCGATGATAGCGGGCGGGAAACGTTGACGGTGATGGTGGAAGTCTCCGACCCGGTCGCAGGGCACCCGGCAATTGCCGATCAGTGTGCTGCGTTGCTAAAGCTCAAGCTCGGCCTGGAAGTGGGCGTTGAGATAGTGTCCGCGGGAGAAACCGCGCGCTGGACCGAGATTGACCGCCGGCAGAAGCCCCTACGTTTACTTGATCGCCGGTTTGGGTAACTCTGTGCGTATTCTTTTCTGGAAAAAAGCCATGTCTCGTAAGCAACATCGTGCGATCAGTGATGAAATTCTTGCCAAGGATGCAACCGCACTGGCGGCGTGTCTGCAGCGCGGTGATCTGAGTAGCCAGGCGCTCACCGCGCGCACGCTCGCGGCCATTGCCGACAGCCAGCAGGGCATCAATGCCTTCCTGCATATTGATCGCGAAGGCGCCATGAATGCCGCACGCGAGGCAGATGTGCGTAGGCGTATGGGTAAGCCCTTATCGATGTTTGACGGGCTGACCTGTGCGGTGAAAGACAATATCGATGTTGCCGGTATGCCCACCTCCAATGGTCTCGGTTATGGCGATACGGCACCGCTGGCACGGGAAGATGCCCCGGTAGTGGCGCGCCTGCGTGCGGCCGGTGTGATTATTCTCGGCAAGCTGAATATGCATGAGGTTGCGTTGGGTGCGACCAACGACAACCCGCACTGGGGCCGCTGTGAAAACCCGCTGCGGGCCGGCTATACGCCGGGTGGCTCCAGTGGCGGCTCGGGCGCGGCAGTAGCGGCAGGCCTGTGTGCCTTCGCCCTCGGTACCGACACCATGGGTTCGGTGCGTATCCCGGCGAGCTATTGCGGCGTCGCCGGTCTTAAACCCGGCCGGGAGAGCCTGACAACGGTAGGCGTTACCCGTTTGTGCCGGCAACTGGATACCGTGGGCCCGCTGGCGAGGTCGGCACGGGATCTGCGCGAACTGTGGCCAATCCTGAATGGCACCGCGAATAATCAGGTACCGCCAGCGCGCAGAACCGATTTAGGCAGTGTGCGCTGGGCGGTGCTGGAAGACTGCGCAGGGGTTGGCGTAGAGGAGGGGATCAGCGAAGCTTTTCGTGATCTGGCCAAACGCTTGCCGGGCGCCGGGCATGTGCCGTTAAACTTTTCCGCCATCGATTTTTCCGCGATTCGCCGTGCCGGGCTTTTGCTGTGCGAGGCGGAAGCGAACGTCACCTTTTCTGCCGAACGCCAGCGGCAGCCGCAATTGTTTTCTGAACAGCTGCGCGGGCTGATGCAGTGGGGGGCAGAGCGCTCTGCGCCGGAACTGGTGCAGGCCTCGGACAAGGTGCAGGCGGCCGGAGACTGGCTGCGACAGCAATTACAGAATGTCGATTTTCTGTTGACCCCCACTGCGCCGCAAACGGCGTTTCCATTTGAGCAGGCCGTGCCGGTCAACCAGGCGAACCTGACCAGCGTGGCAAATATGGCGGGGTTACCGGCAGTCAGTATCCCGCTCGGGGACTCCGCAGAAGGCTTGCCGTTTGGCCTGCAGGTAATCGGGGCCGCAGGGTCGGAGGCGGCGTTGCTGGCGATCTCCGTGGCGCTGCAGGAGTGGCTGGCAGAACATGATCTTGCGGTTACCGCATAACACTGCTGCGAAGCAGGAGAGAAAGCATGACAAGTGAAGTAACTGCACAACAAAGCGAGGGGAATACCACCGACACGCCGCGTGTTGAAATGCGGTTGGATGACGGACTGGCCCGCATCACACTGGTAAACCCAGACCAGCGTAATGCCATGACCGTGGCAATGTGGCAGCAGCTCGCCAGTGTGCTTGATCAAGTTGAGCAGAATGACCAGGTTCGCGCGGTATTGATCAGCGGTGCGGGATCCCGGGCCTTTTGTGCGGGTGCCAATATCGCCGAGCTGTCGCAGGCGATGTCAGATCCCGCGGTGATGCGCCAGCAGAATGCCCTGATCCAGGCAGTGCAGTTGAAGTTGCAGCGTCTGAGCCGGCCAACAATCGCGCTGGTTCGCGGTGCCTGTTATGGCGGTGGCTGTGGCCTGGCGTTGGCCTGTGACCTGCGTATTGCCGATACTGCGGCAACCTTTGCCATTACCCCGGCCAAGCTCGGCATCCTCTATAGCATTGAAGATACACGCCGCTTGGTGCGTGCGGTGGGCGACGGTAATGCGCGCGAGATGCTGCTTACCGGGTTGCCCGTGGACGCGGCCCGTGCGCTGCAGATAGGCCTGGTACAGCATGTAGCAGAAGGGGATGCGCTGGAGGATAAGGCGCGAGAGCTAGCGCGGGCGTTGATCGAGAATTCCCAGTATTCCGTGCGCTGGACCAAGGCTACTCTGGGTTTTCTTGCTGGAGGCTCTGGTGATGAGCCGGAGAAAGGCAAAGAAGGGGCCGATGCGCTTAAGCGTGCATTCGACGAGGCCTTTTCCGGAAACGATTTTGCGGAAGGTTGCGCCGCTTTTTTGGCTCGACGCAAAGCCGATTTTCGCTGGCCCCAGAAGTAAAAAGAGGAGTAATAAATGGAACAATAAAAGGAGTGTTAAAAGGAGTATTAAATACTCAGCTGTTAGCCAGCTCCTCGATAAGTTCATCCAGCTCGGTGGTCGCACTGACGGCTTCTTCACGCGCCTGCTGACGCGCACTTTTATCTTCATCGAATTGCTCCATTTCCTGCTGGATCACGCGCAAAATCCTGGCGATAAAATCCTGATGCCACAGGCCGCGGGCCTGCGCGGCATCGGAGTCCGGCGTGTACCCCTCAATGGACTCGCGACTAAGCAGGCCGCGCTCTTCGAGCAGGCGTTCCAAGGTGTCCATACGCTCGCGCGTCACCGCCAGCTCGCCGGCAATCGCCATCAGAATAGACAGCAGGCGATCGGTATCCGAATCCTTGAAATATGTCGGGCGCTTGCCGCGGGCTTTGTTGCCCGCCATGGTGATCGGATCTAGCGTCATGCCCTTACTCCGGATTTCCGTTGATATACATTTCGACTACTTACTCGCGATGTACGCGTGCCAGGCTGGTTTGCGGCCATAGTCTTCGGTGTCACTTTCTGCTTTTGCCGCACTCGGGAACAGCTCTTCATCAACCACCGCGTACAGCCCCAGCGTGGCAATATTTTCCCGCGCGAATCCAGCCTGTTCGATAGCCTCGAACAGGTCCATATCGTGCAGGGTGCCCCAGAAGGGCTCGTTGTTGTTGCGGGTATCCCAGTCGCGCATGAATTGCTCGTAGGGAGGCATGTCCGGAGTGAACTGCGGTTGCTCGATGTGCACCACTTTGCCGCCATCGGCCAGCAGTCGGTGGGTCTCCGCCAGAATGCGCGGTAGTGCGCGGCTGGAAGTCTCGTGCAGGAACATGCAGGTAATGATCAGATCAAAGCTACCGTCTTCCGCTTCGATCGCTTCAGCGTTTTCCTGACGGAACAAGATGTTGTTTACGCCGAGGGATTTGGCTCGTGCATTGGCATAGCGCAGCATCGGCGCGGCCACATCAATGGCGACGATTTCGGTATCCGGGAATGCCTGGGCCAGCGGCACAATGTTGTGTCCAACGGTACAGCCGATATCGAGAATACGCCGTGGGCGGAAACCTTTTTCTGCCTGTTCCCGCAGCCATTCCACCAGTGCCTGGCCGCCGCCATCGCTGTAGCGACCCAGCATGCCAGCAGTGGTCACGAAAATACCGCTGTCGTAGTTGGCTCCGGCTGCGATGTCATCTTCGCAATACTCGGTGTGATAACCGCCCGGCATACAGTGAATATCCACGGCGCTGATGTAGCGGGGTACTTTGACCTCAGGATTTAACTGCAGCGATTGGCTGTCTTTATTCAGGGTGCTGGCCTGATCAATTAAGGCCGGCAGCTGGCGGAACACCATAGCGCGGCTGTTTTGCTGGCGCATCTCCATGGTGTTGCGGCGCAACGAACTCCAGAATTGATACAGCGGTTCGCGCTTGAGTAGTTCACCCACTTCGCGTCGCGTGGTCGGTACCGCACCTTGCTCTACCCGATGATCATAGGCTTTGCGTACACCTGGCAGTACCTGCGAGGCGAGGTGAATATTCAGGTTCGTAAGAAAATTGAACCGGGCTACTTCATCGTGGTTTGCTTTCGGAAACACACCATGGCGCCCGACTGCGTTCCACGCCGGCGGTGCCTGTCGAGCTGCGTCGGCCATTGGGAACTCCGCAATTTGCGAGGATTTCCGATAGTCTAGCGGCGCCCGAGGCATTGCCCATGACAATTATCAACTTGTGTAGGTTGCACAGCGAACGCCTCGAAGGCGCCCGCTTTTTGCATCGATCGGTAGACGGGAATTAGTGAACGCTGGCGAGTTCTTCCAGGATGGCGTGATCGAGAATGCGAATGCGGTGGGCGCTCACGATTTCGATCAGCTTCATGGACTTGAGGCGGGCAAAGGCGCGGCTGACGGTTTCGATGGTCAAGCCGAGATAGTCGGCGATATCCTGACGGCTCATAATCAATTCGATATCAGCGTTTTGCGTGCCGCACTGACGCCGTCGGATCTGCGCCAGTAAAAAGCACAGGCGCTCGTGGGCCTTTTTTTGTCCCAGCGCGAACAGCTGATCGAGCGTCTGCGCCAGCACATTACCGCCGATTTGGCGGGCATTGGCCTTCAGCGTGGAAGACTGATCGACGAGTGCGAGAAACTCGCGGCGGACAAAGGACTGCAACTCCGTTTCGCGTAGGGAGACCACGCTGTATTCGTATTCTTCCGTATTGGTAAAGCCGATGTAGTCTCCGGAGTAGGCAAAGGCGATTACCTGCCTGCGGCCCGAGCGGGAAAGTCGCTCAATCATGAGGGTGCCGGAGACCACGACGTATACATTTTGCGCAGTACTGTGCTGCTTAATGAGCTGTTCACCGGCGGAGATGCGCCGGCGCTGACATATAGCGGTGAGGTCCGCGAGTTCCTCGTTACCAAGGCCGCGGAATAGTCTGGAATGGAAAAACGTTTCCGGCGGTTTCAAAGCGGGATTAGGCACCGTGATCCTTCCTGATAATTCTTATTTCAGCAGCCTAAACCCAACAAGCGAGCCTGTCTACGTCCACAGCGGTCAGTTTGCGGCTTCAGTGCAGTGATTACCTAGTAGCAGGCCCTGCTCGATCAGCGCATCGATTTGCTCATCGGTCAGCCCCAGGGAACGCGCCACTTCTACACTGTGTTCGCCGATTTCCGGCAGATCCCGGCGCAGGCCCAGGCGCTGGCCCCCGAATTCCACCGGCAGCGCCGGCAGTCGGGTCTCTGTGCCGTTTTCCAGAGTGACTGGGATTAGGCCCCCAGTGCTGTTGAGCTGGGGGTCATCAAACAGGTCTGCGGGTTTATTGATAGGGGCGAAGGGGATACCTGCGCGGTCGAGGCGTGCCATCATTTCACTTTTGGACAGGCTGGCAAACAGGGCGCTGATTTGCGGGATAAGGCGCTCGCGGGCGGCCACGCGCCCGGCATTGCTGCCCAGAGATTGGTCATTCGCCAGCTCGTCCAGGTCAAATTCGTCACAGAACGCCCGCCACAGGGTGTCACTCACCACGCCGACAAATACGCGTTCGTTCTCTTTGCTCAGGAAAATGTCGTACACGGACCAGGCGCTGCGGCGCACCGACATGGGCGGCGGTTCTTCACCGGTGACCGCTTGCTGAGCCATGTGCTGGCCTACCAGATACGCGGTTGTTTCAAACAGAGAACTGGTTACCTGCTGGCCGCGCCCGCTGGTCTGGCGCTGCTGCAGCGCCGACAGAATAGCGATGACACCGAACATGCCCCCGGTAATGTCCACTACCGAGGTGCCGGCGCGTAGTGGGCGGTCGGGCAGGCCGGTCATGTAGGCGAGGCCGCCCATCATTTGCGTCACTTCGTCCAGTGCGGTGCGGTGTTCGTAGGGCCCGCTAAGGAAGCCTTTCAGGGAGCAGTAGATCAGGCGCGGGTTACGTGCGCTCAGGTCAGCGTAGCCAAGGCCCAGGCGATCCATGGCGCCGTGGCGGAAGTTCTCGATGACCACATCGGCTTCATCCACCAGGCGCAGGGCGATGTCTTTGCCTTCTTTGGACTTGAGGTCCAACGCCAGGCTGCGTTTGTTGCGGTTGTACATGGCGAAGTAGCCGGCTCCGGAGCCACGCAGGCGACGGGTATTGTCGCCCTGGCAAGGCTCGACCTTGGTTACCTCTGCGCCGAGATCTGCGAGGATGCCTCCTGCGGCCGGTCCCATCACCATGTGCGTGAACTCGACAACCTTGATGCCGGCGAGGGGTAACTGTTCCTGTTGCGCCATGAGGGCTTCTCCACTGAATGCGTCGGTTTATATCGCCAATAGGGTATATGTTATAATAATATATCATTAGGTCAAGTTGGCGTGCGCACGTAGTGGGCGCGTCGCGTAGCAATTCGAATGAAAAGATGAGTAACCAGAGAGGGGCGGGCGTGAGCGGCAAACAGATTGAAATCAGCGAAGTAGGGCCGCGTGACGGCTTACAAAGTATCAGCGCCATCATGGCAACCGAAGACAAGAAACGCTGGATTGCCGCGCTCGCCAATGCGGGGTTGCGGGAGATCGAGGTTGGGTCCTTTGTGCCGGCAAAGCTGTTGCCGCAGTTGGCGGATACCGCCGAAATTGTGCGCTACGCCAGAACCCTGCCGGGCCTGACGGTGGCGGTGTTGGTGCCCAACGCGCGCGGTGCACAGAATGCAATCGCGGCGGGTGCACACAAGTTAACGATCCCGCTATCGGTCAGTGAAACCCACAGCCTGAAAAATCTGCGCAAAACGCATCAGCAAGTACTGGACGAAGTGCGTCAAATTCGTGCGCAGTTGGACCAGTTGCCAGCGGAGCAGCGTCCGAGTTTTGAGGGCAGTCTTTCCACCTGCTTTGGCTGCACGCTAGAAGGGCCGGTAGCGGAAGAGGCGGTGCTGCGTCTGGGAGAAGGATTGATGGAAGCCGGCTGTGATGAGGTAGGCCTGTCGGATACCACCGGTTACGGAAACCCGGTGCAGGTGCGCCGTTTAATCCAGCTGGTCTGGTCTAACCTCGGCCGGGATGCCTTGAATGGAATCCATTTACACAATACACGTGGTCAGGGGCTGGCCAATGTATTGGCCGCGGTGGAAGCCGGTATAACCACCGTGGATGCCTCCATGGGCGGCATTGGTGGTTGCCCGTTTGCCCCGGGTGCCAGTGGCAATATTGTTACCGAGGACCTGGTGTTCTTGCTGGAGGCGATGGGGTATTCGACCGGGGTGGATGTCGACCGATTGATGGTGGCGCGGGAAGTACTCGCGCAAGGCCTGCCGGACGAGCCGCTGTTTGGGTTTGTGCCGGACGCGGGTTTGCCCAAAGGCTTTCAGTACGCAGAGCCTCAGCCGGAAGTGGTCGCCTGATCGGCCACTTTATCGCGTGCATAAAAAAGCCGGCAGTAAACTGCCGGCAAGGATCTACAAGATTGAGAACGTAAATCAAGCGATGAAGAAATCGTTAGGCGATCCGTGCGTAAGCGCCGCGATGAAATAGCAGCGGAGCGCGGTCTTGGGTATGCATGGCGTCGACCCGGCCTACCATAATCAGGTGATCACCACCTTCGTGGCGCGCAGTCAGCGTGCATTGCAGTCGCGCGCAGTATTCATGCAGCAACGGTACACCTTGGGCGCTCATGTGGTAATCCAGCTCGGAAAACTTGTCCACGCCGCGGCGAGCGAACAGGCTCGATAGGTTGTCTTGCTGGTCGCTCAGCACATGAATGGCAAAGTGCTCACACTGGTTGAACGCATCGAAGCAGCCGGTTTTCTTGTCGATGCACCACAATATCAGGGGCGGATCGAGGGATACGGTGTTGAAGCTGCTTACCGTCATACCCACGGCTTCACCGGATTCGCCACCGGTGGTGACAATGGTTACGCCAGTGGCAAACTGGCCGAAAACCTGACGCAGGTTCAGCGGTTCAATTTTGTGGTGCTGTTCCGCGATATCGGCATTGGCCGGGGCCAACAGTTCTGCTTCAGTCGACATAGTTCGCTCCCAGTTTCAGGTCACCTTCTTCCCAGCGCAGTACGCCGAAGGTGGTGTATTTTTCTTTCTGAGACTGCATAAACTGCCAGGCACAAACGAAGGTGTAATCTTCGTCGATTTGCGTTTCCCGCGACCACAACTTGAACGCTTCACCGTAGACGTGGCGCACGGAGTAGAGGTAGCGTCCATAAGACATACCGTTACCGTACATGTCTGGGCCGTGATACTGGTGGTGGTTACCGTTGCGCGTGCGCATGGTTTTCCAGCTGGCATTGACCACGCCGCTAATTTCGATCGTCTGCTCGGAGTGCAGAAGATTGAGGGGGTTGTGGTGAATGACAACGTCGTTGTGGCCCACCAGCTCCTGTTTATCGTTGTACACCTCAAAGCGGCCGGTAAATTTGCCCGCATGTTTTACTGGCAAGTTAAACGGACGCTTGCCGTTCACTTTTTCCTGCTCCAGGAAGGCTGTGACACGTTTCTGGGTGGTGGGGTTGGTGTCGTGATCGTGGGTTACCACATACAGTCCATTAAATACCCCAACCAGCGTGTCGCCCTCGAACAGCTGTGAGGAGTAAACCTGCATGCCGAGGTCCGGAACCACGTGGTTCATGGTGCGCAGGTTGACGTTCCAGCCCGGGGAAAAATAATTGGAATCGACCAAAAGCCCGTAGGGGCGGCCACTGCCAAAAAAGTCCGGGCCGGTATAGATCCGGTCCATATCGGAATCGATTACCCCAAAGCGAAACGGTGAACCGATTTCAAACCGATCGTTCAGCGGTCCGGTTGCATCGAACTGAGTGTTCATCCAATAGGTGGTGCGGCCATTTTCGTGCTCACTGGCTCGGCTTACCTTGTTGTAACCCACATGGGTGCCGTCCGCTTCAAACAACGAGGGTAGGCCGTGCCATTCACCTTCAATCGCTTGCTGCCAGTTACTGGGCTTCTTTTCGTTACTCATAGTCGGTTACCGGTTGTGTGCGCCTTTACTACCCATTTGGGACTCGTTTTGGCGGATATTCATGCCATCCTAATCTACGGGTGTGTGCCCGCCTTGGCAAAAATCAATTCTGCATGATTGGTGGCGCCTGTTCACTGAATTCGGTGACTTGCTGGCAGGCGTCCCCGGCCAGTGCAAAACCTAGAAGCTCCCCGTTGGGGCTGGTAAAACGGGCTGCGACGCCCTGGTTGTCCGCGCGTGTGTAATGCCAGTCGCCCACCGTCTCACGCGGTGGGGGTGAGGTAATCACCGGGCAGAGTGTGGTTTTGACGTTGACCGGCATGCTGTCATAGAACACCGGTGTCGGTGTGCCGGCCAGAGTCCGCGCCAGCGCCTGCGCGGAAGCGAGTAGCGGTGCCACATAGCAGAGGTTGTGGCCATCTACCTCGGCGCAGTCGCCCAGCGCGTAGACATCTTCGATTTCTGTGGCCAGCAAGCGGTCGGTCAGTATGCCGCGGTTGCTGGGAATGCCGCACTGTTGCGCCAGTTCAACTCTGGGGCGCACGCCAATCGCACTGATCACTCGGTCAACTTGAATATGAGCGCCATTCTCAAGCTCCGCCTGCACACCGGAACCGCGATAATCGAGTGACTTGACGGTGGTGCCAAGGTGGAAGTTAACTCCCGCCTGGCTCAGCGTTGTCTGTACCAGTGCACTGGCATCGGGCGGCAGCAAATTACCGAGCACCTGAGATTGCGGCTCAACCACGTGCACTTCGAAGCCGGACTGAACGAGATCGTTCGCATATTCGCAGCCAATCAGGCCACCGCCGATCACCAGCGCCGATTTTGCACCGCTGGCCGCGGTGTAAAAACGCTGAAAATCTTGCAAGTCATTGATATGGAGTGCGCAACCGGCGGCGTTGCCTGCTACCGGGGCATGAATTGGCTCTGAGCCCAGTGCGAGCACCAGTTTGTCGTAGGTCTGGTGAGACTGCTGTCGCCCGCTATCGATTGTCACCGTGTGGGCATCGGTGTCGATCGCGCTTACCTTCGAGAAGGTCAGGATGTTGGCCTGAAGCGTCTCAGCCATTTCGCGGGCACTGTAGCTGACCAGCTGCTCCGGTGAGCGGCGTTTTTGGAATGCGGTACTTAACTGCGGTTTTGAATAGCTGTTTCCATCATCCGCGGTAATCATAATGAGGGGTGTGCTGGCGTCATGCTTGCGCAGTTCTTTCGCCAGTTGATAGCCCGCAAGTCCAGTGCCAATAACGATGATGGGTTTGCGCGCGTAATCGATGTTGGCAAAAGTAGCCAATTCTACATTGGACCCGGCTGCTTCTTGAGTTTTCGGGCTATCGTTCTGGGTTGCGGTACTAGCTGCGGTACTGGTTGCGGTACTTGAAGGCTGCGTATGGACTTCGATCATCTCAAAGTCGCTCTTGCCTACACCGCACTCCGGGCATAGCCAGTCATCGGGGACATCTTCCCAGCGGGTTTTTGGTGGTATGCCATCCTCGGGTGCGCCTTTTAATTCATCGTAAACCCAGCCGCATACCAGGCATTCCCAAATCCGATACCCCTGCATTCAGTGCTCCAAAATCACTTTTATTTTGATGGTCTGCCACAGCGCAAAACTGTGGAAGTTCCATGCAGGATAAAAAGGCGATGAAATTTTAGGGATGATATTTATCAACCGGTGCACGAATTATTCGTACTACCGGCGATGTCATTGGATCAGGCGAGGTGTTTCCAGATAGATGCGCTGAAGGGCTCTTCGTGAACCGGGCCGGCCTTGCCTCTTGGATCGAGTTCATGACGTTGATCGCAGGTTGGCGAAAGCCGTACACCGCGCGCAGTAAGCGTGCGGGTGGCGACACCTTCACGGTACAGAACGGTATGGCGAACCCGTTGGCCTGGGGCGGTGAGCATAATGAAATCGGGTTCCATATAGACCTCGCAGGCTGGATCCAGTCTGAGCGCATTGAAGGTCAGGATGCCGACACCGCCGGAGACGCCGACATTTTCGTAAGCACCGGGGCCGAGCGGATCAAACACCAGCAGGTTGTCGCGCAGCTGGCCGGTAAAGGTTTTGGCGGTGGGCTCGCGTCCGCGGAAGTGCACATTGGTCAGTTGCAGGCGGTGCCCGTCAAAGTCGAGGTAGACCAGATTGTCGAATGGGCTTGGTCCCGGTGTGCCACTGCCGGCTGCGGTGTCATCTTCCAGTGGGCGGCCGTCTAGATGAAACAGCTCGACTTGGTCGTGCCAGGTACCGCGCATCATCATCAGGTTATAGCCCACGGAGCCTATGGGGAAAGTTGGGTAGCTCGTCGCCGTGGAGTTGCTTTCATCGGGAAATCGTTCGGCCATTCCGGATCTATCTCAGTAAAAGTTTGCTCTGCTTACGCCACGCTGCTTACAGCAAAAGTTGCGTTAAACGTGATAATGATATAACAATAACTCAAAAAAAGGCGGCGGCCAACTCTGTCACCGGCGCATCAACGTTTCCCTGACAACGAAAACAGGAGTGACTCGATGAAGACTGTGGTCATAACCGGTAGTACCCGAGGAATAGGGCGAGGGCTCGCGGAAAACTTTTTGGCAAGCGGGTGCCGCGTAATTATCAGTGCGCGTGGCCAGAGCAAGGTAGATAGCGTGATTGCTGAGTTGCAAAGCCAGCATGGCAAGGACGCGGTAGCGGGAATTGCCTGTGATATCACTTCTGAGGCCGATCTGGCCAAGCTCTGGGATTTCGCCAATAGCCAGGGTGCGGTGGATATCTGGATTAACAATGCCGGTATGAGCATTGTGCGGAAGCCGCTGCATGAACAGTCTGCGCAAGATTTGCGTGCGATCGTCGACACCAATCTGACCGGCCTGCTGTTGGCCTGTAAGGTTGCGCTGGCGGGGATGTTGAAACAAGGCCACGGGCAAATCTGGAACATGGAAGGTTTTGGTAGTACCGGCCAAACCAACACCGGTATGGCGGCCTACGGAGCGACCAAGCGCGCGCTCAATTACCTGACCACTTCACTGCAGAAAGAGGTCAAGGGCACCGACGTGCAGGTAAATACTTTGAGTCCCGGTATTGTAGTGACGGATCTATTGGTTGGAGATTACGACCTTGCTTCGCCTGAGTGGCAGAAGACCCGCAAGATCCTGAATATCCTCGGGGATACGGTGGAGACGGTTACCCCGTATTTGGTGCGTGGTGTATTGAATGCACAAAAATCCGGTAGCCGGGTGGCATGGCTAACCGGGCGCAAGGCATTCTGGCGCTTTCTTACTGCAGGTTTTAGCAAGCGTGATTTGTTTGCCGGGTATGACGCACCACCCGCGTAGCGGGTTGTGTTGATTACTCTTCTCACAGGATAAAAAAGCCCGCAGATGCGGGCTTTTTTATTGGGATTTATGGCTTGACTAGATAGCGTGTTAAGCAGGTATGTCACCAGCCGGAGTTAACGGTTGCTCGGATGTTACCAGGCGTTTTTCCAAGCGCTTTTCCAAGGCGATGGCCCAGCACAAAACGAGTAGGGCAACACCGGCGAAGAACACAAATGGCCCGGATGCGCGCCAGGTATCGAACAGGTAACCGCCAGCCACGCTCGCAACCAGAATGCCCACCGCGCCGGATAGGGTGAAGAAACCAATCACCGCGCCGCGGTGCGATTGCGGCGCCTGTTGGGCCACCAGTACGCCGCTGGTAATAATGCAGCCAATTTCACCGAGGCCAATCAGCGCGGCGCAGATAATCATGCCGGTGGTAAAGGGGTCGGTAATGAAAATGGTTGAGCCGTAGCCGATTGCGGAAATCAGCAGTGCGATGATCAGGGCACGAATGCGCGAGATTTTGTCGGCGAGTATGCCGAACACCGGGGCCGTCAGTAATGCGCAGCCCTGGGCGATGCCCACAATCATGCCTGCGCGGGCCAATGCTTCGGCCCGGCTCATACCCAGCTCGGCAGTGCCGTAATTGGTGACCCACAATGTGAAAAAGGTCCCGACAATCATCAGGTTGCCGCGCGCTACAAACGAGGCGCCGTAGGCGAGCGCGATGCTCGGGTCGCGCGCCGCGCGCAGGCCGTTGCGGGTGATGCTGATCAAGCTTTCACTGTGCTCACTCGGTTCGGCCTGGCTGCTGCCGGGCTTCAATCCAATCAGCATCAAAACACCGGTGACAAACGAGACGATGGCTACCAGGCCGTAGGTCTGGATGCCAGCTTCCTGGGCGGTCGCGCCGCTGTTTTGCAGGATCGCCGGTAATTGCAGCAGCAAAAACACACAGATCATTGCGCCCACGCCATTCATTACGCCCTGCAGGCCGGTTGCACGGCCTCGGCTTTCATTGCGCACATAGTCGGCAATGAGGGCAACGATGGTGGTCGTCACGGCGGCCAGCCCCACGGAATAGCCCAGCCGAACGACCAGTAACTCGGTGACATTCTCGGCGTGGGGGTAAAGCGCAATACCAGCAGACATCACCAGGAAGCCGAACCCGGTGATAGGGCGGCGGCCGAAGCGGTCGGAGAGGGGGCCGAATATGGCGACCGAGATGATAATCACAATCTCCGCCCAGAAATTGAGCAGCCCACTCACCATACCGTGGCGTTCCGGGGGAATATTGAGGAACTCTGTGAGCAGGAAGGGTTGGCTCTGGGGGATGAAGGAGGCGAACATGATGGTCGCCAGACACGCGAAGTAGAAGGTGAGCACATTGGAGCGGGAGACATCATTCTCTAGCTTGAGCCCTAAAAACCGGTGTTCCTGCTGGTTAGCCATGGCGGTGCCTCGTTATAACGGTTAGATCAACATTGGTGCTGATACGAACAGTGATACTTTGTTGGATCTGTCGATATTATTTGGATTTGGTTTGAAATGATATAATGATAGAGTTTTATAACAATTGGTAGTAGGTTAGTAGCCGTTAGCTGGTAGATTCTTTCCGGTAGCCTACTGCGAGCCCCACCGCACGTAACTACTGAACGAATCTACTGCAAGTTGCTTGTAAGGCGCTGATTGATTGGTAACCAGACTCCCGTCGAATCGGGAGATGAGCATTCGCAAAGGCAGGTCGTAAAATGAACAATAAATCCATTCGTGTCGCAGCCGTGCAGTTCCATGTGGGGACTGACGTTGGTGAGAACCTGAGTACAGTGTTGCGGATGCTGGATCAGGCTGCGGAAGTTCGCCCGGATTTGGTGGTGCTGCCCGAGTTCTGTAACCACCTCTCCTGGTATGACGGCCAGGAGCATTGCGCTGAAGTGTCCGTCACTCTGGATGGTGACTTCTTGCAGGCGGTGGCCGCAAAGGCGCGCAGCCTGGAAATCTACGTTGTGGTCAACTGCACCGTGCGCCGGGAGGATGGCACTATAACCGGGTCGAGCCTGATGTACTCGCCGGAGGGCGAACTGATCGCCGACAATACCAAACAGATTTATATCGGCCATGAAAATGATTTTCTCGAGCCCGCCAAAGAGCCGGGCCCTGTGGTTGAAACGCCGCTGGGGCGTTTTGGTCTCTATTCCTGCATGGATGGTGTTATTAACGAGCCACCGCGCACGCTCGCATTGCGCGGCGCGCAGGTGCTTTGCAATAGCCTGAATTCGTTTGCCAGCGATGAGGGATCTTTGCATGTCCCGGTGCGCGCGCCAGAGAATCATGTGTTTATCGTTGCGGCGAACAAAGTGGGCCCGCTCGTGCCCGAGGCCATTCTGGTCCCGGTCAGTGAAGCCACGGGTATTCCGCAGAAATTCCTACACGGGGCAGGTGAGAGCCAAATCGTAGCACCCGATGGCACCGTCCTGGCTTGTGCATCCCTCGACAGGGAAGAGGTGATCTACGCGGACATTCAGCCCGCGCAGGCGGATGACAAACGTCGCCCAGACGGAACAGATATTTTTGCCAGTCGCCGCCCAGATTTGTACCAGTCCATTGGCGAAAATCCGAATGCGCAAACGTACCCCGAGTGGTCGGGGGCTGATTCCATGGAGGCTGCGGTTATTAATCTTACAGCCGATGGGCGCGACGGCCTGCGGGAAGCGGCGGATTCGGCACGCAAAGCGATTGAAGCTGGTGCCCAGCTGGTGGCGGTGCCGCCATTAATGGGTGCGGCTGCGATCGCGGCAGATCTTCCTGCTGCGCTGGATTTTTCTGGCGAAGTGATCGAGACACTGCGCCTGTGTTGCAGTGAAGAGAGTTATATCTCCACTGCGTTACCAATGCGTTGCGAAGACGGACAGGATCGCTATTGCGCCGTTGTGATTGGTGCGGGTGGTGTTGTGTTCAGTCAGGGCCAGGTGCATCGCAGCGCGCGTTTCGAATGGTCGGCACCCGTCGATCGTTTTGACAATATTGTTTTGCCGTTTGGCCGGTTGGCGGCGGTCACGTCTGATGACAGTCTGTATCCAGAGACCTTCCGCTTGTTGGCGATGGCCGGCGTCGATACGGCTGTAGTTTCGCTGGAGCCCCTCGGCGCTTGGGAGTTGCGTGCCGGGCTGCTGGAACGCTCGGCAGAAAACCGTATTAATTTGCTAGTGGGTGCCATTGCTTCACCGTTGGGGGCCGGGTTTGCAACTGCGTTGCAGCGAGATTTTACTGTGCTCACACCGTGGCAAGAGCGTGCTTTTGATGGTTTGTTGAGCCAACCGGAACTTTATCGCGTGGCGGATCAACAGCCGATCCTGGAGGTGACTTTGTATCCGGCTGCCGCGGAAAATAAAGAGGTCTCCCGAAATACCGATCTTGTGGTCAATCGACCCTGGAATTTGTGTGGCCCAATTACCGCAGATTAATCACTTCTACATGGCACGGTGTCTTATTGAGAAATATCAATGTGACACCGTGCCGGCTTGCCCAAAATCTTATCCTATCAACGGCATCTTTCTTCGGAGTCACCTATGAGCGCAACGTCTTTGCCTGAGTCTCTGGCCAATAAAACACGCGACCGACTAATCGAAACGCTCGGCCTTAAGGAAGTTTATGGCGCCGATAACGGCCCATATCTGACACTCGAAAGTCATATGCCGATGGCCCAAGGCAAGGTTGGCGAGGTGCGTCTCTACGAGGGCGGTCCGCTACAAAAAGTGGTGACCTGCGCCTTGGTCGTTCCGCAGATTGGTCTCGACTCCCATATGCTGTTCGCCTTCACTCCGAGCGAGAGTGCGGTACCGCATTTTACGTTGGATTCCGTCGGTGCTGGTGAGCACTGTGCATTCCACCTGGATCTTGTGCCGCGCCTGGATCTCGGTGCAAACCTTGCCTACATGGATGAGGTTTACACCCCGCTGACAGAAACCTGTACCGCTACCCGCAGTATGGAAGGTATGAGTGCTGCACACCTGGATATTCGCCAGCTGGCGATTATGTCTCCATGGATGCTGGTACAGCGTGCCACCAAGGAAGCATTTGCCAAAATTGACGGTGCTGTCGATGCCTATCTGGATCACTGGTTTGCCATGCTGGAGAAAGGCGTTAGTGAGAAGGCTCTGGAGGCGGTAGACAGCGCGGCGCTCGCTGAGCGTGACCGTCGCAATCGAGAAATCGTTTTCGATCCAGACGTAGACAAGGTTTGGAATCAGATCACCGGATTGATTGGCGCCGAAAGCAGTGAAGCACTGCGCGGATTACTGAAAGCTGTCGATTAATCGCCTGAGCGAATAATCGAAAGCCGGGTTTTGCATTAAGAGGGTAGCGTGCGCACGTTCATTTGAGTGCGCATGCGTTGAGTGAATAAGAATAATTGGGGTAGGGAATGTCGATGAAGCTGACAGGTGAAATTCTACTGGAAGGTATGACTGAGGCAGAGCGTGCGCGTGCCGAAGTGGTCGAGTCTGTATTGCCCGCGGTGCGCGAGGCCGCACGTGAAGTCGACGCCAACGCCCAGTTTCATATGCCGCACGTCAAGCAATTCAGCGAAGCCGGATTGCTGGGGTTGATCATTCCCACCGAATACGGCGGTCTGGGCGGCGGGTTGCGCGATATGGCTGCGGCCTGCTTCGCGTTGGGCTCAGCATGCCCATCGACCGCGCTGGCGTTCTTTTTTCATTGCAGTGCTGCTTCCCGCGGACTCCTCGCCATCGAGGCACTGGAAGCTGGCCTGTTCAACGAAGAGGAATCTGTACAGGTTCGCAACTTTGCCGAGCAGGTATTGCACGGAATGGGGCGGGACGGATTCTGGTTCGCAAACTTCGCTAGCGAATCTGTCAAGTCGGAAAAGGCTGCCGTTACCATCAGCACCAAGGCGCGCAAGGTGGAAGGCGGCTATCTGCTGAATGGGGTCAAGTCCTTCGGTACCGGCACCGGAGTAGCGGATAAATACCTGGTGACCGCGAGTCTGGAAGGTTATGACACCGCAGAGGGCCTGTGTACATTTTTTGTGGATCGCGATGGTGAAGGTGTACGCCCACGTGCCCCCTGGGACGCAATCGGCATGCGCGGCACCAGCTCTGGCGGTATTGTTCTGGAAGATTACTTTGTACCAGACGACAAGTCCCTTGCTATTCCCGGCGCCTTTACCCGCTGTATGCAAATGAGCCGCGGTAGTTTTGTAGGCAACCAGATGGCTGCGGTATGCGGTTATGCCGGTTCCGCACATTCCGCGTATCAGAATGTACTGAAGCACCTGACCGAGAAAAAATTTGCCGACACCGGCAAGCCAATTGGCACCGCGCCATACCAGCAGGAGCTGATCGGCAAAATGATGGTCGATGTGCAAACCTCACTGTTGTGGCTGCGCCGCCAGTTAGAGCTTGAAACCAGTGAGCCACCGATCGCCGATAAGCATGAAGTTGTGAAGCAGTGGCGACTGTGTAAGGGCGTTGTTGCGGAGGCGGGCTTCCAGGTGGCAGCTAATGCACTCAAAGCCAGCGGCACCTCCGGAACCATGAGTGACCCGGCGCGCTATCTGCGCGAAATGACGATGGGTATTGTGCAGGCATTCCCTGCAGAGCGTGGCCGCTTGATGGCGGCGCAGATGGAAGTAGAAGGCGCTGAGCAAAGTCTGTTCGGTGTCGGCGAAAAGTCTTCCGCGCAGCCAGCCTGAGCGGGGCCACTATGCAGAATTACGACATGCTGATCGGCGGGGCAGAAGTTCCCTCCGCGAATGGCACCACTTTTGCGGTAACCGCGCCCGCCAGCGATGAAGTCTTGGGCCATGTGCCGCGCGCTGGGGCCAAGGATGTAGATGACGCGGTCGCGGCCGCCGCTCGCGGGTTCGATGCCTGGTTCCGCCTGCGGCCAGCCCAGCGAGAAGCCGCCCTGTTGCGTGCGGCGGAACTCGTCGCCGCGGAAGGCGAGGCGCGCTTTCTGGATACGCTGATTGACGAAAGCGGCTCGACGATTACCAAGGCTCGCGGCGAGATTTCCTATACCGTCGACTTGTTGCGTACCGCTGCAGGTGAGGCACGCCGCCTCTATGGTGAAACTTTTCCGAATGATGATCCGCACCGAATCTCCATGGTTTTTCGCGAGCCACTGGGGGTGGTCGGTGTGGTGTCCCCGTATAACGCACCTCTGTCGTTACTGACAAAAATGTGTGCCTTTCCGCTGGCGGCGGGCAACAGCCTGGTTGTTAAGCCCTCGGAAGAAACCCCATTAACGGCACTCGCGTTTGGTCGCCTGCTGTGGGATGCCGGCGTGCCATCAGAAGCAGTGAACATCGTTACCGGGTTTGGTGCGGAATGTGGCTCCGAGCTGGTGAATCACCCCGGCGTACGCTGTATTGCGCTTACCGGGTCGACCAATACCGGCATTGCAGTAGGGCAGGCCGGGCTGAAACAAATGCGACGCATGCAGCTGGAACTCGGGGGCAAAAGTGCGCTGCTGGTGTTGCAGGACGCCGACCCCGTCGAAGCCGCGAAGATCGCCGCGCAGGGTATTTTTACCCATAGTGGCCAAATTTGTATGGCCAACTCGCGCATTGTGGTGGCCAAAGAAGTTTATGAGCCATTTATCGCCGCGTTAAAGGCCGAGGCAGAATCGCTGCATCTTGGCGACTTGCGTGATGAAAAAACCGTATATGGGCCGCTGATCAACGGTCGCGCGGTGGAAAAAGTACTCGAGCACGTTAAGGAAGCCATCGATGGTGGCGCGGGCTTGTTGACTGGTGGTGAGGTACTGCAGGGGCTGGTGGTGAAACCCACGGTACTGCTTGATCCTCCGCGTACCAGTCGCGCTTGGCGCGAGGAAAGTTTCGGCCCGGTTGCCAGCGTGGTGCAGGCCGAAGACCTGGAGCAGGCGATCGCCATTGCGAACGACTGTGACTACGGGCTCTCCGCAGCAGTGCTGACGAATAACCTGCAATGGGGACTGCATGCCGCGCGGCGTATTGCTTCTGGTGCGGTACACATCGGCATGCACGCATTCCAGAGTAATGCACTGGCGCCTATTGGTGGTGTCGGTCTCTCAGGTGTTGGACGCAGTGGTGGTCACTACAGCACTGAGGAATTCACCGAGATGAAATGGATCAGCGCGGATGTTGGGAGTCTGCCGCGCTAATGGTGAGTTCCACAGGGACAGTCCGCAGAGGTTATCTCGACTACGCGGCGGGGCAAATCCATTACCGCTACTGCGGCAGTGCGCATTTGCCGCTGTTGCTGTTGCTACATCAGACCCCCAGCTCATCGGCAATGTACGAGCGCTTGATGCCGCTACTGTCGGACACATTTTTTGTGGTCGCAGTGGATACTCCCGGGTTTGGGGAAAGTGACGGACTGGCAGGGAGTATTTCGATCGCGGGGTTTGCGGAAGCGATCTATCAGGCGGTGAGCACAACATTTGATCGCCCCGCACTGGTATTTGGCCATCACACCGGCGCCGCTATCGCGGTGCAGTTGGCCTTTCAATATCCGGAATTTGTGCGCGCGATAGCGCTGAGTGGCCCGACACTGTTATCCGAGGCCCAGAAACAGGCGCTGCCGCTGGCAGCCAAGACCATTGCGGCAGACGAAGAGGGCAGCCACTGGCAGGCGATGTGGCAGCGGCTGCGCGCCAAGGACCCACAAGCGGATTTGGCCCTGAGTATGCGCGAAACACTTGCGGCGTTCGCGTGCGGTGAGTATTACCAGGCCTCCTACAAGGCGGTCACGGAACAGGCGGTAGCTGAACAGCTGGCGGCCATTGATTGTCCTGCTGTGGTGTTTGCAGGCGGGCAAGATCAACTGCGTTCTGCAGTGGTGCCTACCGTGAAGCTGTTACCGCGCGGCATGGCATCGGCCTTGCCACAAGATGCCGGTACCTATGTATGCGAGCAGCAGCCTGCTGCGGTGGCGACATTACTTCGCCGATTTTTTATGGAAGTGGTCGAAGAACACTGAGCGACCGATTTTACTTCCGCCAACTTGGCCAAGGGGGCTTGCAAGTGGATCTTGAGCGAAAAAATCTCGGTCTGGGCGCCAGGCCTGCACTGTTACTGGTCGATATGATCGTCGGTTTCACCAGTGCCCGTTGCCCCCTCGGTACCGATTGCCCGGATGTGGTACAGGCGAACTCTCAACTGCTCGAGCGTTTTCGCGCACTTGGCTTGCCGGTGGTGTTTACCACCGTGGTGTATCACCACGAGCAACAGGCGCGCGTATTTCGCGATCGCATTAATCACTTGAATGTTCTGACGCCTGATTCTGAATGGGTGCAGGTCGATCCACGGTTGCAGCCGCAAGATGATGAACCGGTGATCGCCAAGCAATGGGCCAGTAGCTTCTTCAAGACTTCTTTGGACACCTGGTTGCAAACGCAAGGGGTGGACTCCCTGGTGGTGACCGGTCTTACTACCAGTGGCTGTGTGCGCGCGACGGTGGTCGACGGTTTGCAGCACGATTACCCGGTGGTAGTGCCGCGCGAAGCGGTGGGGGATCGCAACCCGGAAGCCCACGAGGCCAACCTGTTTGACATGCATGCAAAATATGCCGATGTCATGTCTTTGCAAGACGTTTTGCAGTCGCTGCCCACTTCCCAGCAGGCGGAACAGCAAGCCTAGGTAGCTGGAGATGGCAGCGTTTTACTGCGAATCATCGATAACAATAATTGAATTTGGCGAGTCATTATGTCGAATCAGTCTCCCGTAATTATTGCTGGCGCCGGCCCGAGCGGCGGCGTACTGGCGTTGTCCCTGGCGAAGCAGGGCATTCCTGTGCTGCTGCTGGAAAAATGCGACAAGTTGCCTGTCGACCTGCGTGCATCCACCTTTCATCCTCCGTCACTGGAAATGATTGCTGACCTGGATGAAGGGGTGATTGGGAAAATGCTCGAGCGCGGCCTGCGTGCGGATCGCTACCAGTATCGCGATCGTGCCACCGGTGAAGTGGCCACCTTCGATATGTCCATGATCGAGGAAGATACGCGTTTTCCGTTTCGCCTGCAGTTGGAGCAGTATGAACTGACTGGGTTTATTTGCGAGGCGCTGAAAGAATATGCCTGCGCAGAAGTACGCTTTGGTTGCGAGCTGGTGGACTACGAGCAGGACGATGGGGGCGTGACAGCGGTTGTACGCACGGCCCAGGGTGAGCAGCGTTTGGCTGGCTCCTACCTTATCGGTGCGGAAGGCGCGCGCAGTGTGGTACGCAAGCGCTCGGAGATCGGCTACTCCGGTTTCACCTACGATGAGAAGTTCCTCGTGGTTAGCACCAGCTTTCCATTCGAAGAGGTCTTTGATGACTTCTCCTATGTGAATTACGTATCCGACCCAGAAGAGTGGTGTGTAATCCTGCGTACCGACAAACTCTGGCGGGTACTGGTACCCGTGTTCCCCGCCAATGAGGCAGAAGAAAATTATTATCTTTCCGATGAGTTTGTGCAGTCGCGCCTCAAGCGCCTGCATCCGCGGGAAGAAGATTATGATGTGCATCACCGCAGTATCTATGCGGTAAACCAGCGTGTGGCCGAAACCTACTATCAAGGGCGCGCGCTACTCGTGGGCGATGCCTGCCATATCAATAATCCTCTGGGTGGTATGGGGATGAATGGTGGTCTGCACGATGCCTTCAATCTCGCGGAAAAACTCCAGAAGGTCATTCAGGAGGGCGCTGACGCGGATGCGGCGTTCTCGCTGTACGATCGCCAGCGCCGTGAGTTGGCGGTGCAGTTTGTGCAGCGCCACACCATCGAGAATAAAAAACTGATGGAAGCGCGCGATCCGAATATCCAGCGCAAGCGCCAGCAGATGCTGATGGAAACCGCCGCCGATCCGGACAAGGCCAAGGCCTTTTTGCTGGAGCGTTCCATGATCAATTGCGTGCGCGAGAGTTTGGCCGTCCAATAAAGCATACGAGGCTTAGTCTGATGACATTCCCTGAGAAAATCGATCTGTCCAAAACCCGGGAGAGATCCCAACTGAGCAATGGCCACCGCGATAACTACATCGGGCATCGCGCGAAAATTGGCGTGGTGATTCCCTCGACCAATACCTCGGTGGAATACGATTGCCAGCGCCTGTTGCCGCGCGGTGTTACCTGGCATACCACACGCTTTATGATCGACCACCCGGATCTTAGTGATGATGCCAATTTCATGCGCTTCCTTGAGCGTTTGCGTGAAACCATTGGTGACTCCATCGAGAGCCTGATGACCTGTAAGCCTGACCACGTGATGATGGGGATGTCGGCGGAGACCTTCTGGGGTGGCATCAAGGGTAATGACGGCTTTGTTGATCGTATTCAGGAATTGGTGGGTGAAGACACGGGCCTCACTACCGGAGCGAACGCGGTTATCTCGGCGCTGGAGGCGCTGGGCTTGCCGGAAGGCAAGGGCAAGACCTTGTCGATCATTACTCCGTATCAGCCGGTGGGTGACAAGAATGTTCGCTTGTTCTTTGAAGATGCGGGTTATCAAATTAAACACCTCGTTGGCCTGCGCTGTGCCAATGCCCACGATGCCATTGCTCTGGTACCGGAGCCGCATGTATTGGATATCGTGCGCGAAATTGATGGCGACGATGTGGATGCCATCGTGCAGGTGGGGACCAATCTGTCGACGGTAGGTGTGTTCCCGGCCATGGAGAAAATGCTGCAAAAGCCGGTGCTCCCTATCAACGTGGCCACCTGCTGGCATGCGCTGCGCAGCTGCGGTATTCACGATAAGTTCGACAATATGGGCTGGCTGCTCGAAGAACACTGATCGCAACACCGATAGCAATACAAGTAGCGACACAAGTAGTAACAAGGGTTTCGGGGAGACAAGGCGGCATGTATATCGCGGTAGCTATTGTGTTATTGGACATGATTGGCTTTGCCATCATGTTGCCCATCCTCGCGTACTATGCACTACAGCTCGGCGCCACACCCGGTATTGCCACGCTGTGTATGGCGTTATACGTAGTGGGCATGTTTTTCTCCACTCCCATATGGGGTCGCTTGAGCGATCGCTTTGGACGCAAGCCCATTTTGGTGGTCAGCCTGGCCGGTGCGGTTCTGGGTTACGTGCTGCTGGGCTTTGCCACAACTGTCTGGATGGTTGCCATATCGCGACTGTTTAGCGGGCTGATGGCAGGTAACCTGTCTGTGGCCCAGGCCTACGTTGCGGATGTCACCACCGATCAGGATCGCGCGAAAGCCATGGGCATGCTCGGTGCGGCCTTTGGTATCAGCTTTATCGTAGGGCCTGCACTGGGTGGTTATTTGGCCGGCGATAGCTTCGAAGATGCCAACTTGCAGCTTCCGGCCATGGTGTCTGCGGGTTTGTCGCTGTCCGCGTTACTGGTGGTGATATTTTTCCTCAAGGAAAGTTTGTCTGGTGCCGCCAAATCCAATAAGCAGACGCAATCCTTCTCGCAGCTACTGGGCTGGGTGGCCGAGCGGCGCGGCCTGTGCCTGTTGCTGGGTGCGGTGACGGTGTACAACCTGGCTGCGGGGTTCGTTGAGTCCATCTTTCCGATTTGGGCAGATGCCACGGATATTGCCCATGGCCCCAAAGATCTGGTGCCGGTATTGATCGCAGCGGGCATTGCCATGGTGATTGTGCAGGGCGGGCTTATCGGGCCTCTGTCCCGGCGTTTTGGTGAGCGCCGCCTGATGCGTGCCGGAGCTATTCTGTTCGGCATCTCAGCCATCCTGGTTACCGTGGCTGGTGGCTACGCCAGCGTCCCTGGAGTCGCCGCTGCGCTGGTGGGGCAGGGCATTGGTGCGGCGTTTGTGCTGACTTCCATGCAGTCACTCACCTCAAAAGAGGCGCAGGCAGATAACCGGGGCGCGGTCATGGGACTGTACAATGCCCTGGGCACATTTGGCCGCGGTATGGGTACAGCCATCACCGGTACCGCCTTCGCGGGTATCGGTATTCATGCGCCTTACTACATTGGCACGGCCCTGATGGGACTGTTGCTGCTGTTCGCTATAGCGCTGCGCGCACCGCGAGCCAAAGAAGCTGTGCCGGTAGTGGCAGTCGCAGAAGGTTCTTGATAATTATCATGCCGGTCAGCACGGGCGACCGGTATAACTCCGTTAAGGTTTTTCCGGAGTCGTTATGGATAATTATCAGATCGCCCGCCGCGCCCAAATCGGCGTCATCATCCCTTCCACCAATACCGGCGTCGAGTACGACCTGCAGCAGCTTAGGCTGGATGGCGTAACCTGGCATCCATCGCGGTTCTGGATCGAGTTGCGTAACTGGTCTGATGAAATGAGCCGCAGTGGTGATGATGAGAATACGGTGTTTGAGCGTTTTCTCGACATTATGCGCGGTGAAATTCCGGTCTCGATTCGCAACGTCCTGTCCGCGAAGATCTCCCACATCATGCTGGGCATGTCTGCGGAAACCTTCTGGGGTGGACTTGAGGGGAATATCGCTTTTGAGCGTGAGATCCGCGATCAGATTGGCGATCTCGGCCTGACCACCGGTGCTGGTGCTACCAAAGACGCGCTCAATTGCTTTGGTGCCAAACGCATTTCCGTGATTACGCCGTACCCGCAGGTGGGTGACGACAACGTACGCCGCTTTTTCTCTGATATCGGCTTTGAAGTAGTGAACGTCAAGGGAATGAATCGCCCCTCGGCGACTGCGATCGCCGAAACGCCTATCCAGGAAGTATTGGACGCTGTGCGCGAAGTGGATGGTGATGATGTCGACGCAATCATCCAGTGTGGTACCAATCTCTCAACGCTGGATCTTTTCCCCACCCTCGAGCATGTGCTGCAGAAACCCCTGATCCCGATCAACATTGCGACAGTTTGGCATGCCCTTCGCGCGTGTGGCATTGAGGACAAAATCACGGGTAAAGGTTTTTTACTAGAACAGTTCTAGGAAATCTACGTTCAATGTGGTGCTTGTGTTTATGGCTTTCCGTTGTTGGAGCTTGTGGTGTTCAGATAGCGTAAGGTGGGGTGTAGCGGCCCCGATGACTCCAGAAAACACTTGAAAAGATATAAAAGTATAACATAATAACATTTGCCGGGATTACGATGTCTTTTGTAGTCTCGGAGTGGCCAATCGCTAGCGGTATCAGGTTAGCCAGGTAACGAGCAGTAAAACAATAAAGAATGATCTGGAGGGGCTATGTTCAATCGTAATCAACTCTCTCTCGCTGTTGCCGCTTGCGTCGCTGTGCAAGGCGCCATGGCAGACACAGAGCAGACTCGGCAGGTAAAGGCCGCGCGTGGTGACGACTTCGCCATTGAGGAAGTTGTGGTAACTGCGCGGAAACGGGAGGAGTCTCTGCAAACGGTTCCGGTGGCAGTAGACGTGCTGACCGGGGTACAGATGCAGGAAAAAGGTATTTCGGCGCTTGAGGGCGTTGCCCGGTACACTGCTGGACTGGACTTCGAAACCGGACTGTTGCCCAACGATACTCGAATTTCTCTGCGCGGGCTGTCGAATTCCCGAGGCCGTTCCAATGTTGCGCTATTGATTGATGGAATTGATGTATCGTCCGAATCCATGACCACTGGAGGTAGCGGCAACGGTCCTAATCTTGACCTGTTCGATCTGGAACGTGTGGAGGTTGTAAAGGGGCCGCAAAGTGCGGTGTATGGTCGCTCAGCGTTTTCTGGCGCCGTGAATTATATTACCAAGCGCCCCGGCGAAGAGTCGGAAGTTCGCTTTGCAGCGGATGCTACCGAGCATGGCTATAGTAAAATTCAGGCGAGCGGCAGCATGCCGATCGTGCCGGGTATTTTGGCCGCTTCACTCAATGTGGCTAAAACAGAATTTGACGGCTATTACAAGAATCCCAATACGTCAGGTGACCTCGGTAGCGTAGACTCTGATGGCGTTGCCGCAGCGTTGAACTGGACGCCTGACGAACAATTTTCCGCATACTGGCGTGCTGAATATAGCGAGGCTAAATATTCTCAGCGACCAATTGTCCAACGACAGTCAGTCTCACATACGGGTTCCTCTCCCTTTGATTTTGCGCTTCTGGGTTCCGTCAGCCCTTACGCAGAAATTCGACCGATCGCGGGCACTGGTACTACCGAGGCCGACTGTGCGATGTCTTCTCCGTATGCCCACCTCGTTGGCGGTTCAGCTGCCTGCGGTGCGGTTATTGTGGGAGAGTTGAGTGGCGCTTCGGAAGGTGAAATTGACCTGTCACCTGACCCGCTTACCGGTCGCGATTTTGCGGGCACGTCCGTACGTGGTGCGCGGACTTCGTTAGAACTGAAACTCGAGATGGATAGTTTTGAGTTCCTGTCGCTCACAGGAGCCAACTACAATGACTCCCGCACCCAGTCGGATTTTGATCGCACTAACTTTACGTTGCAGTCACTCGGGCCTGGTTCCGGTATGTTTATTCCACCCGGTTTTCCTGGTGAATACACTCAGTATGGGGTGAACGCGAATAGCAATACCAGTTTCGACTCGGCTCAATTCAGTCAGGAGTTCCGCCTGTCTGGCAGTTCCGACAAGCTCGACTGGTTGGCAAGCGCCCTCTATTGGTCTGAAACGATGGATACGTTGATGAACCAACAGTGGTGGCTACGCGAAGGCGTCGACAAGACCTTTTGGGATGCCTATCTCGATCAATGGATGGGCGGTTTTGGGTTGGTGAATCACAGTACCTCACCGACACCGTTGCCTATCCCCATGACCCGCGATACCGATCACCTCTCTTTGGCCTTCGCCTTAAATTACAACATTGCGGATAACTGGCGCCTGACCGCAGAAGGGCGTTATCTGGAAGAAGATATTGATTACCGCAGTGTGCCATTGAGTACCCAGTTTAATGGCCTGATGGGGATTCCGGTCCTGGATCCGGTCACTTTCATGCCCACCGATCCAGGCGTCCAAACCTATTCCCGTACTGATAGTTCCTTCGTACCGCGGGTAAGTGTGGACTGGCAGGCACTGGATAACCTGATGGTGTACGCGTCCTTCTCGGAGGGCTTTAAACCCGGCGGTATGTCTACCGCAGATGGCGATGGCATCATCACGACAGGTGAATACAAGCCGGAAGAGCTTTCGGTTTATGAGGCGGGCTTCAAGAGTAATGTTCTTGATAATCGGCTGCAGCTTAACGGCGCGATTTATTTGTATGACTATACGAATCAGCAGATTTCCCACTTCGTATTTGATCCAAATACCGGCACCCAAAATTCAGTGGTTACCAATGCCGGTAAAAGCGAATTGCAGGGTCTTGAGCTAAGCGCCATCTATCGCCCGACGATCAACTGGACCTTTCTTGCCAGCTATGTACTGAGCGATACGGAGGTAAAAGACTATACGATCGCCGATGTGGGCCGTCCGGGCACGCTAGATAAATTGTGGACAGGCACTGCCGAGGGTGACTACTCCGGAACACAGTTCTTAAATTCCGCTAAACATGCGTCCATGCTGTCTGCTCGATACGATGGTGAGTTTGCCAATGGCGTCGGATATTTCACGGAACTTTTGGGTAACTATGAATCGGAACGTTACCTCGATCGTGGCAATAACGCTTGGTTGCCGGAATACTGGCTGGTGGATTTTCAGGGAGGCCTGAACTTCGATAGTTTCGATCTGGTGTTCTACGTGAACAATCTATTGGATGACGACAAAGTGAAGACTGGGCTTACCAATGTGGATTACGGGCATCTTCCCGGGGCTGCCTTCACACCACAGGGCATAGAGCTGCTTTTGCCAGACCCACGAACCGCCGGTCTACGATTGAGCTATACGTTCTAAGCAACATGAATGCGCCCGTGACATGGAAGTATATTGCGGGCGTCATTTCCGAGCCAAAAATTGGAATAGAACAAGCTTTATACCGTATAAAAACAAATAGATAGTAATTACAAGAGGTAACTGCAATGACCATCTCTGCAATTGAATCTCCGCCGTTGGAGAAGTCGCGACTATATAGTGCACCTGCATTAGGTGTGCTCGCCTTGGGCTGGGTTATTCTGGAAAAGATGGTCGCCCATATGTACCTCGTTACCTTAATTTACGCCGGTATACCTTCTACGATCGCCTACGCTGTAGCGTTTGTGGTTGGTATGCTCGGTTTGATCATGGTATGGAAGGGGCTGGAACAAAACGAGGTTCGTGGCACCTGGATGGGGTTTGTCGGTGGCTCACTTGTCTGGGTGTTCTGGTTTGAGATGTATCTGCACTTTATTGGGGCTGAAAACAACTTTGCCCTGGCGATGACTGAATCTGGTCCAGAGTACCTGTTGAAATCCGATGTCGCCGCCTTGTTTGCGGGTGATTCCTCCATACCCAGGCCCTATTTTATGGGCGAGCACGTGTTTTTACAGAGCAGTACGCTCTTCTGTTTTATGCTCATGATTTATATGGGTATGAACAAGGATATCCGTTGCCGACTGATTCTTTGGGTCCGCAAGATTTTCGGGCTGCGCCCCGGTAAACCTACAAAAGGTTACAAGCCTCAATATGCCCGCGTTGCCGCTACAGAATTACTTTTCGTCAACTGGTTCATGTACACCTTGATGTTGGCGGTCAATGATGAACGAATTCTCGGCCTACACCATCCGGTGAATTATGTGGCTTTCGCATTGGTAGTACTTTGGTCTGCGATCATTATTGCCAAACAGTTCAAGCAAAAAGAAGCAGGGCTGGCTATTCGTTACGCCATCGCCGTAGGCGGCGTTTTCTGGTATTTACCAGAGCAGATGGTACTTTGGGAAATTTTCCGGGAACCCTGGGTCTACTATAACGAGTTCCCAGTGACGGCCTCCGTTATTCTCCTTGCCTATATAGGGTTGATGGTTTTCTTCTGGAAAACACCAGTGAATCCGGAAACCGGCAAGTCTCTCTAGCTGCAATCCCGTACCTTCCGCATATCCATAGAATCTTCACCTCTATCGCATTGCGATAGTCATAGTGGATCGGAAGGTACGGCGAACCTAGCTACTTTTATGTACTCATTAGAATAGTCTTAGGAGTTGTCCTATGGGCAAGGCGCTGAATGGCATTCGTATATTGGATTTAACCCATATGCTTTCTGGGCCCTATGGGGCGATGTTGCTCGCTGACCTGGGTGCGGACCTGATCAAAGTTGAGCCGCTGGCGGGCGAGGGTACGCGTAAACTTCTTGCAGGTGATCCCGAAAACTCTATCGATGGGTTTGGCGCTTACTATCTGACCCTGAACCGCAACAAGCGCAGTGTGGCGCTGAACCTTAAGAGCGAGCGCGGCCGTCAGATTTTTTATGATCTGGTAAAGCAGGCGGATGTGGTTATCAGCAATTTTGGCCCCGGTGTTCCGGAGCGCCTGGGGATCGATTACGCCTCACTCAATGCAATTAATCCTCGCATCATCACCTGTTGTGTGTCGGGCTTTGGCTCTGACGGCCCGGGGGCCAAGCGTCCGGCGTTTGACCAGGTAGCACAGGCCTACGGTGGCGGTATGTCGATTACCGGTGAAGACCCGGCAAACCCAGTGCGCGCTGGTATCCCCATTGGCGACCTGGGTGGTGGCATGTTCGCGGTCATGGGTATTCTGGCAGCGATTACCGAGCGCGCTACGAGCGGCGAGGGCCAGCATGTAGATATTTCCATGGTGGATTGCCAGATATCCATGCTGAATTACATGGCCACCATGCATTTCCTGAGCGGCAAAAATCCATACCCGATCGGCAATGCGCATTTTGTGCACGTGCCGTACAACAGCTTCGCGACGTCCGATGGCTTCGTGATTATCGCGGTGATTACCGATAATTTCTGGCAGAACCTGAAGCCGGTGGTACAGGTGCCGGAGTTTGACGATCCAAAATACGATGGGCAGCCGGGACGCTTTGCTGACAAAACGTTTATTGACGAAAAACTCGCGGAAATTTTTGCCACTGACACCACGGATGCATGGCTGGAAAAGCTGGAAGCGCAGCGCATACCGTGTGCACCGATTAACAACCTGGAGCGAGCACTGAACGATCCGCAGGTGTTGCATCGCAATATGGTGGTGGATATCGCGCACCCCAATGGCAAGAAAACCAAGGCGCCAGGGAATCCGATCAAACTGTCCCGAACCCATGAGGACACCTTCTCGCCCGCACCACATATCGGTGAGCACACGGATCAGATCCTGAGTGAACTGTGTGGCTATACCCAGGCCGATATCGATGCACTGAAAAACGATGGCGATGCGGCTTGAGTCGGAAACAACGGAGCTGACCGATGCGTGAAAAGGTACTGATCAACGACGTGGGCCCGCGGGACGGATTGCAGAATCAGCAGCGGGTTCTGCGGGTTGAGCAACGGGTGCAAATAATCCGAGGCTTGCTAAATGCCGGCGTCCGCTCGGTGGAAGCCGGGGCATTTGTGTCGCCAAAGGCGGTACCGGCGATGGCCCATACCGATCAGGTGCTCGCCGGAATTACCGGTGACTCCGGTGTCGATCGTCAGGTGCTGATTCCCAATGCCAAGGGTTATGAATTGGCCCGCGATGCCGGTGCGAACACGGTGGTGCTGGTGATCTGCGCCACAGAGACCATGAATCAGCGCAATGTGCGCATGTCTGTTGAAGATTCACTGGCACAAGCGCAGGGTATTTTCCAGGCAGCACAGGCGGACAGTATCCGTGCAGTGGGGTGTATTGCTGTGGCTTGGCAGTGTCCGTTCGAGGGCGCTACGGATCCGGGTAAGGTAATAGATCTTGCCGGGCGGCTATTCGAGTTAGGTGCGGACGATGTGAATATTGCAGACACCATTGGTGCTGCCAACCCGATGGCTGTGCGCAGCTTGATGGGCGCGCTGGCACGGGAATATGGGACGCAGCGTCTGGCCTGCCATTTTCACGATACCCGGGCGTTGGCGCTCGGAAATATCTACGCTGCACTGGATGCGGGTGTGCGCAAGTTTGACAGCGCCATCGGCGGAATCGGGGGTTGTCCATTCGCCCCGGGCGCCACCGGTAATGCCGCCAGCGAAGATGTGGTTATGCTACTTGAGCAGATGGGGTTCGATACGGGGATCGACCTGACTGCGTTGATGGAAGTTGGCAGCATGGTAGGATCAATGCTTGATGTGCCCACCGGGGGCAGGGCGGATACCTGGCGACGATTGCAAGTTGAAAAAGGCGCGCCACTGACCTGAGGTTGGTTGATGCGTGTTGGTTTTATCGGCGTGTGAATGACAAACTGTGTGTGGCTGATGTAACCCCTGAATCGATATTCCTTTTACACCAAGGAGAGCTCTGTAATGATCAATCGAATCCTATGTGGTTGTTTTGCCGGGCTTGTCGCCCTCTACGGCGGCGCGGTTGTTGCTGAAACGACAGAAGCCGCTGAAGACGTTTCTGTTGAGGTATCTGGTGGTGAAGAATCTGGTGCTGAAGTTTCTGGTGAGTCTATTGATGAGAACACCGCAGCCGTAAAGCTCACCATCGCCAATATCCAGTCCCAAGTCGGGAAGCTGTATATCTCCGTATACGATTCCAAAGACACTTTTCTTGGTGACACAAAAGTTTATGCCCAAGAAGCCGGCCTGGAAAACCTGCAAGACGGTCAGCTTGAAGTGTTATTGACTCTGCCGTATGGCGCCTTCGCAATTAGTGTCCACCATGACGACAATGCAAACGGTGAAATGGACCGGAATTTTATCGGTATCCCGAAAGAGCCGGTGGGCTTGTCTAATGGACATGTGCCAAAGTTTGGCCCGCCCAAATTCTCCAAGGCAGTGATCGAAATTTCACAGCCCGAGCAGCAGACATTTATTGCGCTGGTCGATTAATGCTGTTGGGCGCATTAGCGCCCACCCAGTGGATCCTGCGGAGAAAGGCCAACCACCCGGGCTCCAGTAAAGAATTCGATGGATTGCCCATGCCCCTCTTCACCAAGCCCTGACAGCCCCCAGGCGCCGCGCGGCGTACCCTCACCGATACTCAGCAGGCTGTAGCCGTTAATCTTGACCCCACCGGTACGCATCTTGCGCGCAAACGCAAAGGCCTTTTCTTCATTCTCACTATAGACATAGCCGGCAAGACCAAGGTCGGTGCCGTTGGCCAGGGCGAGTGCTTCGCTGTCATCACGGAATGTGTGAATTGTGGCAACGGGGCCAAAAATCTCCTCGCGGGTATCCTCAGGGCGACAACCGTCGATCAGGGTCGGCGCAATAAAGTTACCGTCCAGCTGTGGTAAGGGTGTCGCCGTCAGTACTTCTCCACCGCAACTCCGCAAACGCTCAATGTCCGATTGCACCTGCTCAAAGTGACCGCGGTGTACCAGCGGCCCCATATCACTTTCCTCATCGAGGGAGTGGCCGATACGAATATTCGCCAGCTGGCTCATAACCTTATCCAGCAGGCGATCTTTCACTGATTCGTGTACCAGAAGGCGCCCAAGCGCACGGCACCACTGTCCATTGAGGTTCGTCATCCCGTAAACGATGCCGGTAGCGGCGAGATCCAGGTCGGCATCGGCAAATATAACCAGCTGGTTGTTGCCGCCGAGCTCCAGTTGCGTTGGTACGAAGTCGTCTGCACATGCACGCGCGATGGCGCGCCCACCGGCAAGTCCACCGGTAAAGGACACGGCCTTGATGCGCGGGTCTTCCACCAGCTGAGCGCCGACGGATCGATCTCCCAGTGTCAGCTGAAATACACCTTTGGGCAATCCTGCCCGATCTGCAGCGCGCGCCATCATGATGGCGGAATGCGGAGTGAACTCGGAAGGTTTGAGAATACACGGCGCGCCCGCGGCGAGGGCACTCGCTACTTTGTGAGAGCCGATCGCGGTTGGGCCATTCCATGGTGCAATCAGCAGTGCGGGGCCCCATGGGCGGCGCAGATAGTCTACCGAGCCGCGCGGGCCGGGGACTTGTTTGTCCAGATGTCCTTCGCGCAGATAAGCAGCCGCGCCGCGGAATACGAACGGCAGCATCTGCGCCATTTTTCGGGTGGTGCGCACTATCGCGCCCGAGGTGAGGCTGTCGGCGATACTGATGGTTTCTGCGTATTCCGCACTGCTTAGTTCTACCGCCATCGCTTCCAGGTGCTCTGCGCGCTCCTCAGCAGACGTATCTTCCCAGGTACCTGCCTGGTATATGCGGTCGGTGGTGGCAAGTGCGGCCTGAATCTGTTCCCGGTTGGAGTTGCGGCGTCCCTGAATGGGTTTGTCCGTATTGGCATCGTGCAAGCTGCGCTCGCGGTCGATAGCCGGTGTGGAAAATGCACCGTCGATGTAGTTTGCAAGTTCCGGAAGCGAGTAGTCACGGCTCATAATTGCGTACCGTTTTTTATTCGTATTGATATTTTTTGCCCGCCGCCAGCAGCTCGTCGGCGCCGAGCAGGTCGTTCACTGTGGCAAGATCAATCATCTGATTGCGCAGTTCGTTCAGGTGGCCACTGTGAGCTAGCTGCGCCAGCAATTTTTGTGCAGCAGGAATGAACAGGTGGAGCAGTGACGCAGGGAACAGGGCGATGCGGTAGTTCAGCGCTTGCAGTTCATCCGCCGACTGGACAGGGGATTGGCCACCTTCCACCAGGTTATGGATAAGGGGCGTTCGGCTGCCCAGACGCTCGCCAATAATCTGCATTTGTTCGAGATTTGCCGGTGCCTCAACAAAGATTGCATCGGCACCAGCCTCCAGATAGTGCTCCGCGCGCTCCAGCGCATCGTCAAACCCATTGACCCCAAGGGCATCGGTGCGGGCAAAAACCAGAGTCTCGTCGCTGTGTCGCGCGTCCAGCGCTGCGTGAATCTTGCCCACCATTTCCTGTCGGCTGATGACCTGCTTGCCACGCATATGGCCGCAGCGCTTGGGCATCAGCTGATCTTCCATTTGCAGCGCAGAGGCGCCGGCGCGCTCAAAGGTCGTCACGGTACGCTGAACATTCAACGCATTGCCAAAACCGGTATCGATATCCACGATCAGCGGCATAGGCGTGCGTTCGCGAATCACCGCGACCGATTCTGCCACCTCGGCGGCGCTGACGATGCCCATATCCGGGCGACCGAAACGGGCGAAAGACAAGCATGCCCCTGACAGGAAGGCCGCCTTGAATCCGGCTTGTTCCACCAGTCGGGCACTCAGACCATCATAGATCCCGGGTACGGAAAGTACCTGATCTCCGGCCAGTAACTGCCTCAATGAATCCGACATGCTTGCCTCTTGCTCTTACTCTTGGTCTTGCTTCTGCTCTTGGCGAGGAAAGTTATTCGCTGCGCTCTTCGGCACACAGAATGCGCACCAGGCGATCTGCCAGCGGCTTGCCGACCAGTCGCTCGGCGATCGGGTTGGCCGGGTCAAGGTGCACGATATTGCGGCGGATTAATTCGTCGCGCTGTTTCAGTTGCGCGCGTGTTTCCGCATCCTGTACCGCCTTTGCTTCGTGAACCAGTTTCAGCCAGTGATCTACGTAGGCGAAAATTTTCGGCTCCACTTTTTCGCGGTAGAAGTCCAGCGGAACGATACCGGCCAGTGCCACAGGCGACAGAGAACCGCGGATAAACGGCATTGCCGCATTAAAAGGCTTTACGCCGGCCTCGAAAAGTTCTGCCTGCAGGCTCATGTAAATGTCATTCAGGGGCGTCAGGTATTTCTGCAAATGCTCCGGGTAGCTCAGCGGCTCGTAGCGTGGCATCGGGTCAATATAGAAAAACGCATCGGGCAGGGTGCCAAACGCCATACCCAGATGGGGTACATCCACCGAGTCGTCCAGATAGATGGTCAGGTGGATATTGGTAAACGTATTCTGCGGCGTGCCGATATTGGAGTGGATGATCCAGTCCACCGGGGATTGGTCGCCGGTGAAAGTGCGCATGCGGCCAATGTGTTCGCCCTTCAGGTTGTCGAAGTTGTGCAGGTCCGCGCAGCGGAGGTCTTCTTTCAGCGACAGGCTGCTCTGAATCTTTTCCCAAATCCGATCGCGGGTCGTCATAACCGCGTCAAAGGTTTCGCTGGTGTCGATATTTACATCGCCGGCGAGATGGGCGACAAATTCTTCTGTCAGATTTTCAGTGTTTTCCATATCAATAGCTCTCTATTGGCTGGTTGCAACGGCAGAGACGGTCGACGACTCAGGTGTTGTGGTTTGACGAGTTAGCCGCTTGCTGAGCCAAATACTCCAGATGCAAACGGTAAAATTGAGAAATCCGAACAGCACGAAGGGCGCGCTGGGTGAAACTTTCGCGAATAGAACACCGCCGCCAGAGGTGCCGAGTAAAATACCAAATGCACCGGCAACGCCGAAGAAACCAATGGTCGCACCGCGGTAGGCTTCCGGTGCCTGCTGGCCCACCAGTGCCTGACTGCTGACGAAAGCACTGATTTCGGCAATACCCATCACAAACAGCAGACCGATCACCCAGTTGGCGGTCGGGTCCTGGATCAGGAATACCGCACTGTACACAATCGCGGCGAGCCCGGACGCCAGGGCGACAGCGTTTACCCGCGAGGTGCGGTCCGCAATGCGCCCCATAATCACCGAGCCCAGCAGGGCCCCGGCGACGGTTGCCAGTACCCGCGGTACCGCCAGTTGAAACATTGCCTCACTGGCGGTCATGCCGAGTTCGCGCGTGCCGTATTGCACCAGCCAAAGGGAGATAAAGGCTCCGGTTACCGCAAGGTCGCCACGGGAAATAAAAGCCGCACCGTAGGAAAGGGCAGTCTGCGGATCGCGCGCAGCCTTGAGGCCGCCGAACAGTGTTTGCACCAGCGACTCTCTGGCCGCAGAGGCAGTCTGAATAACTCTCGGTGCCAGCCCGGTCAGCGCCACAACCGCAGCGACGATTCCCAGTGCGCCGCCTACGGCAAATGTCAGTTGTTGCGCTGCCAGTTCATCCATGCCGCGCCCACTGAAGACTTGCGGAAGGCTGGCGAGAATAGGGGGAATAAAGGCACCCAGCGTCGCGGCCAGGGCTTGCAGGCCATTGGCGCGGCCGCGGGAAGATTCGCTCGCGTAGTCGGCAACCACCGTCACCATCATTCCGATCATCGCGGCACTGCCAACGGCGACCAGCAGACGGTAGGCGAACAACTGCGTAATCGAACTGGCGTGGGGGTAGAGGACAAAGCCAATTCCGGTGAGGGCGAGACCGAACACGTAGACCGGTCGGCGGCCGATACGGTCAGACAGTGCTCCCGCAGAGCCAAGCAGCAGAATGAACACAAGCTCCTGCATGGCACTGAGGTAACCAGTCACCATGGCTTGGGTGTCCTGGGCAATGCCCATTACGTGGAGTAGCCCGGGCTGTAACACCGCAAGGGCTCCCGCATACCCGGAGGAAATAAATACGGCGAACAGGTAGGTGGCAAAATTGCCGCGGGAAATGCCCGCTGCCAATTGGGCACCAAGCCAGGAACGGGAAGCCTGGTGGTTCGGGGTCAGGTTTGTTGTATCCATTGTGCAGCGCCTCGCTGTTGACGGATTTTCCCAGCTGTTTTCTTTTTATTACGAGACCGCCCATGAGTCTACATGGCTACTTCAAAGCCGGTCTAAATTAGTCGGTCTAGATGGGGTAGTGTAATAAAGTTATATCAATAGTACAATTGGCTCGAAAGAGGAATTTATCCAGTGTCCCGGCGGAGAATAACTTTGCCGGGAAATAGCCATGCCGGGGGAACTATGCCTAAGGTCGCCGCACTGCAATTTGCTACCGGAACGGATGTTGATGAAAACCTAGCCACCTGTATCCGCATGATTGATCGCGCGGCTGCGGACGGGGCAAAACTGATGGTGTTGCCGGAGTTCTGTAACCGGATCTCCTGGTATCAGGATCTGGACCAGGCTTGGGATTACGCGTTGGACCTGGATGGCCCGTTCCTGCGGGCGATCGCGGAGCGCGCACGGATGCACAAGAGCTATGTGCTGATCAACGTATCGTTGCGGCGTGAGTACAGGAAAGGAGAGAAGCCGGTAATCACCGTGACCTCGCTGTTCTATGGCCCAGATGGTGATCTGCTGGGTGAGGCAGACAAGCAGAGCTTGATGGGGCATGAGAACGACTTCTTTACCCCCGCGACCCGGGCGGCGGGACTGGTGGATACGGAGCTCGGAAGAATCGGGTTTATCGCCTGTCGCGACGGCATCAGCTTTGAGCCTGCGCGACGTCTGGCATTGGCCGGCGCTGATCTGCTGTGCAACTCCCTGAATTCGTTTGCGTTTGATGAAGCGAGCCTGCATGTGCGGGCGCGTGCGGCGGAGAACCGCTTGTTTATGGTGGCGGCGAACAAGGTTGGGCCGCTGGTACCAGAGCAGGAGCTGGCACAGGTCAGTGCAATGACATCGATCCCCGAGTCGTTGCTCTACGGCGCGGGCGAAAGCCAGGTCGTCGGTGTGGATGGGCGCCCAGTGGTTGAGGGCAAGCGGGGTGTTGAGCAAGTGGTGATGGCCGAGCTGCCCGATCGAGATGCCCGGCTGCGGTTGAGCATGGGCGCGCTTGCCCGCCGTCAGTCTTCGCTTTACGAGGGGCTCAAGCAGAGTGCGTTGACGCCCTCGAGTGATGCAAAGGAAGAAGTAAAAATCGCCTTGATAAGCCCGCAGGGCACTGGTGTAGAGGCGATAGAGCGCGCCGAAGAACTGATTGTGGATCTGCCGGAAAATGTCGCGCTTGCCGTATTGCCGGCGTGTTTCCCGGTTGCGGATCCCGCACAAGATTGGGCGCGCACCATGCAGTTGTGCCGCTTGGCAGAAGAGCGCCTGGCAGAGGTAAGCCGTAAGAACGGCGTTGCCATCTGTACCAGTGTGATCGAAGAAGGTGTGCACGGCTGGCACCACGTCGGCATTCTGCTCGATGAAACTGGGCGCAGGCTGGTGCAGCCGCAATTGCATCGCTGTGCCATGGGGTTGGCGCCGGCGGGCAGTGTGTTACAGGTGTTTGACTTGCCCTGGGGGCGGGTTGCACTTTTGGTTGGGGAAGATTGTTTTTACCCAGAGCTATCCCGTATGGCGGCGCTCAAGGGCGCGCACTGTGTATTGGCGGCGCCCTCGCTGCGAGCGAGTCGCGGCAGCAGAAAAGACGAAAACGTGCCGCTACTGATGGCCGCGCGGGCTGCGGAAAACCGCATCTGTCTGGTTGCGGCAATGCCCGGTACCGATGGTGGGCTTGTTGCCAGCCTGGAGCGGGAATTTACCCTGTTGGAACCGTGGCGTGAGCGTCACTTCGACGGCAACATCAACAAGCCGATTATGACGCGCCAGCATGGGGAGCTGACGGTGGCGGCGCTGCACCCGCGTGCTGCGGTCAACAAAATGCTTTCCTCCAATACGCACCTGTTACGTGATCGTGCGCATCAGTCCACGGATCACTTACTGCAAGTCGTTGCGGACACGGTGGAATGATACCGAACGACGTTTCTTCTCTGGCAACTGGGCGCTATGAATATCAATGCGACGGCAACCCGGTACCACTTGCGGAGACATGGCAGCTGCGACAGTCTGGTAGCGGCTATGAAATCTCCAGTGAGCGCGAGGTGCCATCCCTGTCTTTGCGCATAAGTGCCTGCGTAAGCATCGATAAATCCGGCGGTATGCGGGGGCTGCTGAAATGGTGTGAGGGTGGCGACGTACCACTCGCAGTGGCGACCTACAGCAGCGACCCCAGTAATCAAGGTAAGCCCAGTAACGCGCGCTATCGTTTTCGCCGCCCGGGCTCACCAGCGCAAAGCTTTCCTGCCGATGAAATGCACTTCTTCCCCCTTATGCGGATCTTCGCGGGCCAGCTACTTACGGGGCTTGCCGCCGCTGGCGGGCGCGGGGAAATCCTAGTGCCGTGGATTCAGGACCCGGGGCAGCGAGACAAGCTGTTTATGCCGGATGTCTCCAGTCGTAGGTTGGAGTACTTGGGGCAGGAATCGGCAGGGGGATCGGTAGGGGATCCGGTAGGGGGTAGCAGCGAGCAGGTTGAGCGCTATCGCTATTCCGGCGGCCAGTATGAAAATGGTTCCGAATACCTACTGCGCGATGGCCTGCTGCGGGAGTACCGCTGGGTGCAGGGTGAAAAAGAGTGGCAGGTAAAGTTGCAAGACTTCAGGGGGCAGTGGCCGGGTGCGGTAATTTGGGGCTATGCCTGAAGGGCATAGCCCGCCGGGATTAGAACTCGTCCGCTTTCAGGTCCATCTGGTACTGGAAGCGGTCGGGGTGGTAAAGCACGTGCATCAGGTCCACCAGCTGTTCCTGGCCATTCACTTTTGCGTAGGAGCGTCGCGTCAGGCTGAGCAGTGGGGCGCCGACGGTGGTTGCCAGTTCACGCGCGCTTTCCTGCGTGGCGGCTTCGGCACTCAGGGTCTGGGTTACGTGAGAAATTTCCAAGCCCTGCTTGCGGAACACTTCGAGTCGCGGGGTTTTCTCAAACTGCTTGGCCGTCACTTTCTGTCCCAAGCCCGCGGTCCAGCTGACGTAGTAACCAAAGGGCGCTCCGTCACGAGAACGGGTACGTTCTAGTAGCAGTGCGGTGTCACCGGTTTCGAGGCCCAGCTCCTCGCGAATTTCGGCGGAGGGCTGAAGGAATTCGCAGCTGCGTACTTCAACTTCGGAGTGCCGCGCCATACTTTCGATTTCTTGCAGCATGCCTACCAGCGGGGCCTTTACGGGCTGTTGCTGATATTCATAAATGACGTGCGTGCCTTTACCGCGCCGGCGCTCCACCAGGCTCTCTGCTGCCAGCTCATCCATGGCGCGCTTGGCGGTAATACGAGATACGCTGAAGGATTCCGCCAACTGCAGTTCCGTAGGCATTTGGTCACCGTGCTCAAGGGTTCCATTTAAAATGGCATTCTTAAGCAGCGTGTAAAGCTGGAAATACAGGGGGGAATGCGACTCTTCTGACAGCGATTCTAACTGCTGCTTGCTGAAAAGCGTATTGATGGCATCCATAGCATCGAGACCTTCTGCCCGGCGAAAAGCGCTAATGATATATCATTTGATATCAAATGCCAGCCAGCGGTTACGCCGGCTCCACAATCGCCTGTTCACATTGCTGCAGAAGGGTGTGTGCAGGAGCGCTAAACACGCCCGGTTGTGCGGTAATAAATTCGAGTGCGCGTTCAAGATACGCAATTCGATGAGGTTGCCCCAACATCCACGGGTGGATGTTGAGAGCCAGAATGCGACCACCCTGGGTCTGCGCTTCAGAAAGTAGAAAACGGCACGCATCTTCCATTTGTTCTGCGTAGGAAGTTTCGGAGTGCAGGTTGTTGCGCAAGATGAACTGGTCTTCCAATTCTGTTGAAAGAGGCATCGCCCACAGCGCACCGCTGTTGGTGTTGAAGCGGAAGGGCATGTCGTCGTTTACCCAGTCACAAAAATACTCAACGCCCTGTTCTGCTAGCAGGGTGGGGGTGTTTTCGCTGTGCACTTTGCCGGGGCTCAGCCAGCCGCGAACCTCCTGCCCACTGGCTTTACGCAAGGAGCTCAGAGTGCGGGAGATCAATTCTTTTTCCACGCCTTTCGATTGCCCGCCGTAGTGGGGGCTGTCCATATTCCAGCCGTGGGCGATCACTTCGTCACCGCGTTCGCGCAGCAGGTGGAGCAGGTATGGCGCACGCTGTACCAGTTCGCCGTTCACGGCAAACGTCGGCTTGATATTGTATTTATCCAGTGCGCGCAGAATGCGGTAGATACCGACTCGGTTGCCATAGTCTCGCAGGGAAAAATGGCGCAGGTCGGGGTAGGGCATGGTCATGCCGCCGGCCGGGGGAAATGGCAGGCCGCGTTGATTGAGGGGAAAAAACTGCAGGCTGACGTTGACCCACAGCGCCAGTTTTCCCTGCTGCCAGTGTACCGGTTTGCGATTGGTCAGCATTTCCCAGGAGTAGAGATCGTGGTCCATGCCGTAGTGGCGCTCGGGGTATTGGAGGTGCTCTGGGGGCAGGGCTTTCGTATCACTCATGGCCTTTTCTCCGCTCATGGCTGTACCTCTCGAGCCGCAGTCGCATTTTTTGCTTGGATGTCTGCCCGCGCGGTGTCGTAATAATTCTGCAGGTAGTATTCGGCAATTTCGCGACCAGTGGTCACCCAAACGTCGGAGCGGCCGGTGATGTATTCGAGCGCTTCTTCAAAGGCACGCAGGCGGTGGGGGCAGCTTACCTGGTAGTTGTGCGTGGGGATGCACATCACGGTGCCACTCTCCGCACCTTCCTGATACAAACGGTCAAAATTATCTCGCAGCATCTGCCCGTAGCGACGGGGTTCCACTTTGTTGACCACGTAAGCAATGGTGTCGTTCATTTCCAGCGAATAGGGTATTGACACGAAGCGCTTGCCGCTGCGCAAGTTGATTGGCGTGGGCTGATCATCGTGGAACAGGTCGCAGGTGTAAAAGCCGCCTTCATCGCCAAACAGCTCTGTGCCGGTTTCCGCGAACAGGTCGAGGGTTTCTTCCGAATGCGAGAGCGCTGGGGCCAGGTATCCGGCGCACTTCTGGCCGGTGTGCCGATGAATCGTTTCCATCGAATCGCGAATCATGTCCCGTTCCTGTTCGCTGGACATGCCGTAGGTGTAGCGGGTGTTGTAAATCCCGTGGCTGAAGAATTCCCAGTTACGCTCTCGGCAGAGATCGATGATTTCCGGATGGTGATCGCACAGTGCCGTAGACAGCGAAATGGAGCCGCGAATCCCGTACTTGTCCAGCAGGGCCATCTGCCGCATATGCCCGACCCGGTTGCCGTAATCGCGAATGCTGTATCCCGGCACCGCAGGGCTGGGTTGCGGCCACGCTTTGCGGTGTGGGTTTGCTGGCGGGTTCAGCTCATAAAACTCAATATTTGGCGCTACCCAGAACGCTACGCGCGCTCCGTTAGGCCAGCGCAGTTTGGGTCTTTCGTGGTAGGGCCAGTAGTCGTAGAAGCCGGGGTCGGATCGCATGGTCAGCCTCGATATTGCTTATTCGTTGTTGCCGTTTTCCAGCCACTGGAACACCTCTGCCACATCCACCACATCGGCATACTTGAGCGACAAGTCGGTGAGATTGGCGAAGTGGTAGCTCTCGTGCTTGTCCGCTACACACTCTTCCGGAACGATGGTGCGGTAACCGCGGGAAAGGCTGTCTACCGCGGTTGCGCGGATGCACCCGGAAGTGGAGCCACCGGTAATGATCACGGTGTCGACCTGATGCCACACCAGCAGGGATTGCAGCTGGGTTTCAAAAAAGGCGCTGGGCATTTTTTTGCAGTAGATGACATCGCGTTGGCGGTCTATCTCCAGCCGGTCGTCGAACTCGGTGCGGGTGGAGTCGAATTTGATATTTTGCAGGGAGTCCGGGGTGTCGGTGCGCGTGCCCCAGATGCCGGCATCTTCACCGGACTCCATATAGGCCACATGGGTCCAGATGACCGGCCAGCCCTTGGCACGAAAGCTTTTGGCCAGTTCGTTGGTGTAGTGCATCTGGTTGGGGTCGGTCTCATACGCGGTTTTGAACAGGTCGGTGCGTGTATAGGCCTTTTGTGGGTCCACATTCACGAGAGCGGCCTTGCGGCCGAAACCAAAGCGTTTGCGGGCGGGGTTGGCTTTCACTTCCAGGTAGATTTCTTTGGCTGTTTTCGTTGTGGTTTCCATAGCGAATACCTGCAATGTGGCTGGGAGGTGACTGTCATCCTGTGATGGACGCCGGGGCTCATGGTTCGGCTTACGGCGTCATATCGGAGGATGTTAGCAATCCATCGGCCCCTGGGTTTTGACTTATAGCAATGCGCGGGGGTTTTCTTGCGGTATGGTGAGGGAAAACCAATAAGAAGCTATCCCTATGAGTGCTTATCTGTTTGTAAAGTTGCTGCACAACTTGTGCTTTGTTTATTGGCTTGGTGGTGATTTGGGCACTTTTTACGCAAGTCGCTACGTCACCCGGTCGGACCTTTCCCCGCAGGCGCGGAGTACGGCACTTACCATCATGATGGGGTGTGACCAGGGCCCGCGCTTCTGTATGCCACTGATCCTGCCTCTTGGGCTGCAGTTGGCGTATATGTCCGGCCAGTGGGCAGTGGCTCCGTTCTGGCTGTGGCTGGCCTGGGGGCTGTGTCTTGCGTGGTTTGCGCTGGTCGCAACCCTTCATTTCGCCCACGGCAAACCCTTTATTCCTGTATTGACCCGTCTCGACTTTTACCTGCGTGTAGTCCTGATCGTGGGCCTGTTGGGGCTCGCAGGCTACGCACTGGCAACCAATTTCATCCTCGCGGCGGATTGGCTGGCGATCAAGCTGGGTATTTTTGCCTTGCTGGTGCTGTGTGGCTTGCTGATTCGTATGCGTCTGGTGGCGTTTGGCGCTGCCTGGGGCAAGTTGATGGCCGGTGATAGCAGTGATTCTGTCAACCAGACCATTCGTGGTTCCATCGCCTCCTGTCGACCATTTGTCTATCTGATTTGGCTGGGGCTGCTGGCAAACGCTGCCTATGGCTTGCACCTCATTTATTGAACCCAGCAAGGCGCTACCCAAGGAAGTCACCCAAGGAAATCACTCATGAAGCTCTCACCCATGAAGCTCTCATCCATGAAGCTGTTCAGCCTCCCGCACTCTCCTTACGCCACGCGTGTGCGCATGCAGGCGCGGCTGGATAACCTGCCTGTTGAGGGGTTGCCGCCGCCCGTGCCGCTGCGCACCGAGGCCTTTTACGAGCGGTTTCCGCTGGGCAAGTTGCCGGTTCTTGAGCTGGAAAGCGGGGAGACGATTGCCGAGAGCTGGGCGATTATGGAATTTCTCGCGGAAACACCGGTAAGCGGTGGCAGTGCGCTGCTCCCTGAATCGCCGGTTGAACGTGCACAAATGCGCATGTTGGCGCGCTATGCAGACCTGCATCTGGCGGTGAATGCCTTGTTCCCGCTGTTTCGGGCGGTGATGTCCGGTGGCAATGTCGACCGAGAGGAAATGGCAAAAGGTCTCCACGCTGAGCTGGCGAAAGGTGAGCGCTTGATGGCGGACTTTGGCAGTGAGCGCGCGCTGAACCTGGGCGATTTGGCGTTGGCGCCCACCATACGCTACCTGGAGGAGCTGTCCCCGGTAGTGGGGGTGGATGCACCGCTCGCAGCGTTTCCTGCGCTTTCCGCCTGGTGGCAGAAGGTCAACGCCGTAGATGCCATCAGTGAGACCTTGCAGGAAATGGCGGTGGCCTACCGCAAGTTCGCAGAAGGACTAGCCGCCAAGGCCTGATCGTATTGTTTGTCGCACCTGCGGCGGCGTTTGTCCGTGGGTGGCGTATTCCCTTTTTTAGGTCTCCCGGTTTGGGGCTCTCAGTTTGGTCCTCGCGATTCGATTTCTCGGTGCGAAAGGGCGTTTTCTTGGAAGCTTGAAATACGCTTTACAGGGACTCTGGCGTACCAAATGTTATATTGACATAACAATATCTCAAGAATAGGATGTTGGTGACATTCACTTAACCGTCGGAGCGCCTGCCATGGCTACCATGATCGTTGTGCTGTTTAACCTCAAACCCGGTGTTAACCCGTCCGATTACGAGCAGTGGGCTAACACTACCGATTTACCCACGGTGCGCGATCTCGCATCGGTCAATCAATTCTCTGTACTGCGTACCACCGGCCTGCTCGGTGCCGACGCGCCCGCTCCGTACCAATACGTCGAACTGCTCGAAGTAAACAGCATGGAAAAGTTGGGGGCGGATGTATCCAGCGAGACGATGCAGCGCGTTGCGGCGGAGTTCCAGCAGTTTGCCGACAACCCGCAATTCATTTTGACCGAATCTATTTGATCAAAGACAACGGAGAGCGTGGCAGATGGAAGCAATGGGCAAGTATCCGGAGCTGAAAGGCAAAGTTGCCGTGATTACGGGAGCCGGCCGCCGGAAGGGGCTGGGGGAAGCGATGGCGCGGCGCCTGGCAGCGGAAGGCGTCAAAGTGGTACTGACGGATATCGGCCGCGGGCAGGGCGAGAACCTGCCGGAAAACGCGGTTGGAACCACGGCGGAAATGGAAGAGATCGCCCGTGAAATTCGCGATGCCGGCGGTGAGGTTGCCACCTTTTCCTGCAACGTACTGGAGCCCCAGGAAGTGCAGTCCGCAGCGGAATTTGCCCTCGGGCATTTCGGCAGTCTGGATATCTGGGTCAACAACGCCGGCATTGGCTACCTGATGGAACCCATCGTTGAAATGGCTGTAGACAAGTGGGATGCCGTTCTGGGCGTCAATCTGCGCGGTACGTTTCTCGGCATCAAGTACGCCGCAGAAGTCATGTTGCGGCAGGGGCGCGGTGGGCGAATCATCAACATCGGCAGCCAGGCTTCCAAATCCGGCTTTGCCCATGCCGCTGCCTATACCGCATCAAAACACGGAATGGTCGGGCTCACGCGTTCTGCAGCCCAGGAGCTGGGTCCCGAGGGGATTACGGTAAATACCATCTGCCCGAACCATGTAACTACCGGCCTCGGTGCCTGGCAAAACGCGCACTTTTCCGAAGTCACCGGGAAAGGGCACGACCGCTACATGGAAGATATGCGTGCGCGTATTCCACTGGGGCGTCCGGGGTTGCAGGAAGATATCGCCAAAGCCTGTGCCTTCCTGTGTTCCGACGAAGCTTCCTACATCACCGGAGAGGCGATGAATGTCTCCGGCGGTGAGGAATATCACTGATCCGCTTGTGAGAGATTATCGGGTATGAGCAAGCAAGTAGCGTGGCCGGACAATGCACGGCTGGCACTGTCGATTGTTGTTAATGTCGAGGAAGGCTCAGAGAGCACGCTGCTCGATGGGGACCGGGGCCCGGAGCCCGTGGATGAGCTGGGGGTTGCCCCGCGTAAGCCCATTCGTGCCCACGCCAATGAAAGTAATTACGAGTACGGTATTCGCGAGGGTTGGCCGCGCATCCAGGCACTGCTGGAGCGCTACCAGGTACCGGCAACTTTTTGTGCGGCGGCGGTAGCCCTTGAGCGGGCGCCGCAGATTGCCCAATTTATTCGCGAAGGCGCGCACGAAGTCTGTAGCCATGGTTATCGCTGGCAGCATCAGTTTGCCATGGCCGAGGATGAGGAGAGAGCCTTTATCCGCGATGCCATTACCTCCATTTCCGAGACTACCGGACAGCGCCCCCGCGGTTGGTTGAGCCGTTACCTGCACACGGACAACACCCGTCGCCTGCTGCAGGAAGAGGGCTTCGATTACCACATGGACGACTATAGTGCCGACGCGCCTTTTTGGGCGCCGGTCCAAGGCACTGACGACCCGATGTTGGTGTTGCCCTATGCCATTGATTCCAACGACATGAAATTCTGGACGGCTCCGTCACTTACCCCGGATGCCTGGCTCGACTATGCCTGCCGCACGCTGGATACCCTGTTGCAGGAAGGTGCAGAGCAAACGCGCATGATGTCGCTGGGGCTGCATTTGCGAATCATCGGGCGGCCCGGACGTATCGGTGCACTCGATGAATTCCTGAAGTATGCCCGCGCCCAGGATGGCGTCTGGTTTGCGACCCGGGCGGAAATTGCCGATACGTTTGCCGCACAGGTGCCTGCCAATCAAATTCGCGAACCGCTGCGCGGCTGGGAGCGTTTCTAATGTTTGATATTCGCAGCCTGCTGTTCGTACCGGGCAATCGCCCGGAGAGATTTGAAAAGGCTCTCGCCAGTTCGGCGGATGTCGTGTGTATCGATCTTGAAGATGCCGTACCGGTTGCAAACAAGGCGGATGCGCGCGCGGCGGTATGTGCGTTTCTGGCAAGCTGTGACGCGGCGCGTTTGGCGCGTCTTTGCGTGCGTATTAATGCCGTGGCCACGGAAGCGGGCAGGGACGATCTGGTGGCCCTGTCTCAGGGCACACTGCCTGCGCGCTTAATGCTGGCGAAGACGGAATCACAGAATGATATCCCCCAAGCCAACAGTGTACTTGCCGGCAAGGTACGTTGGATCGCATTGATAGAAAGCGCCTCCGGTCTGTTGTCCTTGGATGCGATTTGCCAGGCCCCCAACTTGGACGCGGTTATGTTTGGCGGCGCAGATTTCGCCGCGCAAATAGGTGCCGAGTTTTCCTGGGAACCATTGCTGTGGGCGCGTTCGCAGATCGTGGTGACTGCAGCCTTACACGGTTTACCAGTCATCGATGTTCCGTATTTAAGTGTGCAGGATGCTGAGGGTTTGGAGCAGGAAACCCGCCGGGTTTCCGCATTAGGATTCTCCGCTAAAGCGGCAATCCATCCCGCACAAGTTGATCCCATTCACCGGGCTTTTGCGCCTTCTGAGGAAGCGCTGGCAACTGCTCGAAAAATGCTAGATGCCTTTGAACAGGCGAATGGTGGCGCGGTCGTTGTCGATGGCCGCATGGTTGATCAGCCCATCGTTGATAGTGCTCGTCGTTTGATCGCCCGATCAGACGTCGATAAAGAATTAGTCTGAATCGCAGTAGGAAAATAGCTATGGCTGGAGAAGTAAAACAGGTCGGTGAAAACCGGTACCGGGAAACGTTTGGACGTTTCTTTGACGACTTTACCGTGGGTGATACCTATGAACACCGCCCAGGTCGCACCATCACCGAAACCGATAACACTTGGTTTACGCTGCTGACCATGAATACCCACCCTGCGCATTTCGATAAGGAATACGCCGCAGGTACCGAATTTGGCAAGCCGCTCGTCTGCAGCCCATTTACCGTGGCCCTGATGGTGGGTATGAGCGTGACCGACATCAGCCAAAAAGCCATTGCCAATCTCGGTTGGGACGATATCCGCATGTCTGCGCCACTGTTTGTTGGCGACACACTTTACGCTGAATCGGAAGTGTTGGAAAAGCGCGCATCCAAGTCTCGCCCAACCCAGGGCATTGTTACCGTGCGAACCCGTGGTTTCAATCAAGACGGAACCGAGGTGTGCTCTTTTGTCCGCAAGGTGCTGGTTTGGAAGCGCGGCGCGGAAATGGAAGACAAAGTAAATTACTGAGTGCGAATAGTTTCAGGAGACGGCGATGAGCTGGAGTGCAGAAGACGAGGCCGCGATCCTCGATACCATTGATAAATTTGTTGCCAATGATGTCGCACCCATTGCACGGGAAAAAGACCTGGCCGATGAGTATCCGCACGAATTGGTAGAGACCATGAAGGAGCTCGGCCTGTTCGGTGCCACCATTGGCGAAGAGTTCGGCGGGCTTTCTTTGTCGGCATCGACCTACGCCCGCATCGTGCAGAAAATTTCCGCAGCGTGGATGGCACCTGGCGGTATCTTTAATTCACATCTCATCATGGCCGCTGCAATCGAGCGTTTCGGTACTGAAGAGCAAAAACAGCAGTATTTGCCGCTGATGGCCGAGGGTACGCTGCGCGGTGGTATTGCACTCACTGAACCGAATGCCGGAACCGATTTGCAATCTATTCGCTGTGTGGCGCGCCGCGAGGGTGACGAGTATGTGGTGAACGGCAGCAAAATGTGGATCACCAATGCTCTCAACGGTAACTGCCTTGCGCTCTTGGTAAAAACCGATCCCGATGCCGAGCCGCGTCACCGGGGCATGTCCATGCTGATCATCCGCACCAAGGATGATGAAGGTAATCTGCTGCCGGGCATCACCATCAATAAAATCAAGAAGACCTGTTATCGCGCGATTGATACCGCCGAGGTTGTGTTCGAAGACTTTCGTGTATCCATCGATCAGCTGGTGGGCGGTGAGGAAGGTCGTGGATTCCACATTGCCGTGGGCGGTCTTGAACTCGGGCGCATAAACGTCGCCGCTCGCGGAGCAGGTATTGCACAGGGCGCGCTGAAGCTGGCATTGCGCTATGCCCAGGAGCGCGAAACCTTCGGCAAGCCAATCATTAAGCATCAGGCAATTCAGCTGAAGCTCGGCGAAATGGCGGCCAAGGTTGAGGCGGCCAAGCTGCTGGTAGACCAGGCAGCGCGCATGTATGACAGCGGCCAACGCTGCGACCTGGAAGCTGGTATGGCCAAGTATTTTGCCAGTGAAGCGGGTGTTTTCTGTTCTCAGGAAGCGATGCGGATTTTTGGCGGCTATGGCTTCTCTACCGAGTACGAGATAGAGCGCTATTACCGGGATGCCATGCTGATGTGTGTGGGCGAGGGTACCAACGAAATGCAGCGCATCATTATTGCCAAGCAACTGGCGGCGCGTGAGGGCATCTGATGGAAGCGACAAAACCCCTGGCTGGTATCCGTGTCATTGCTGTTGAGCAGTACGGCGCCGGTCCGTTCGGCTCAATGCAGCTGGCGGACATGGGGGCTGAAGTCATCAAGATTGAAAACCCCGCGACCGGTGGCGATATTGCACGCAAGTCCGGTCCGTATTTTCTGGGTGACAACGACAGCGACTTCTTTCAGACCTTCAATCGCAGTAAGAAGAGCCTGACACTGGACCTGAAAAGCCCGCAGGGGCGTGAAATCTTTGAGCGTCTGGTGCGCAGTGCGGATGTAGTAATGAACAACCTCCGCGGGGATCAGCCCGCGAAGCTCGGGTTGGATTACGATCACTTGGGCGCGATTAAACCCGAAATAATTTGTGGCCATTTATCGGCATATGGCCGAGATAATGACCGCGCCAACTGGCCGGGCTACGACTATCTGATGCAGGCGGAAGCCGGTTTTATGGACCTTACCGGTGAGCCGGGAACGCCACCTGCGCGCTTTGGTCTGTCGATGGTCGACTTTATGAGCGGCGTGACGCTGGCGATGGCGGTGTTGGGTGCCTTGGTGGGTACCTTGCGTGGCGGGAGGGGGCGCGATGTGGACGTCAACCTGTTTGATGTCGCGGTGACCCAACTCACATACCCTGCTACCTGGTATTTGAACCGAGGCCATGAAACGGAGCGTGTCGCGCGCTCGGGTCACCCGTCCACGGTACCTTGCCAGATTTATCGCAGCGCCGATGGTTGGGTCTTCGTCATGGCGATGACGGAAAAGTTTTGGCAGATTCTGGCCGAAGGCCTGGACAGAAAGGATCTGCTGGCGGACGCCCGCTTTAGCTCACCGGCCGATCGCAGGCAGCATCGTGAGGTGCTATCCGAAATATTCGATGCCGAGTTTGCCAGACAGCCGAACGCCTATTGGATAGAACGTTTTGCCGGCAAGTTACCCATTGCACCGGTAAATACCTTTGCCGAGGCCATGGATAACCCCTGGTTGGCGCAAACCCAGATGCTGCAGCCGGTGGGACATGTTGATAATAGTCAATTCAGAGTGCTGGCAAGCCCGTTAAAATTTGACGGAAACAGGCCCTCAGGTATCGGTTGCTCGGCGCTAGGTGCAGACACCAAAGACCTTCTTGATGGACTTGGATACTCAGCGGAAGACGTCGAGCGATTGGCGGCTGATCGAGTTATCTGAGTAGGGCGCGCATCGGCACTGACAAGAGATAGTCTTTTTATGAAGTTACAAGGTATCCGCGTCGTCGACCTTTCTCTCTTTCTACCGGGACCGCACCTCACCATGATGATGGCGGATCACGGAGCCGAAGTGATCAAGGTAGAGCCACCTAGTGGCGAGCCAACCCGCAACATTGGGCTGCGCAAAAATGGCGAAGCGGTCTGGTTCAGAAACACCCATCGTGGCAAGAAGAGCCTCTGCCTGAACCTGAAAGACCCGGAGCAAAAGGCGCAACTTCTTGCGCTCATCGATAGCGCCGATGTGTTTGTCGAAGGGTTCCGTCCCGGGGCAATGGCTCGCTTGGGGCTGGACTACGAGACCCTCATTGCCCGCAATCCTCGACTGGTCTATTGCTCGATTTCCGCCTTTGGCCAGACCGGAGAAAAACGCTTAAAGCCTGCGCATGATCTCAGTATCCAGGCCGAATCCGGAACGGTATTCCTCAATGAGGGGAGTAATGGTGAGCCGTGTTCTCCTGCGATGCCTGTGGCCGATATTGCCGGGTCATTGATGGCGTTATCGGGCATACTGATGGCGTTAGTGCGTCGTAGCGAGACCGGGAAAGGCGACTATCTGGATATCTCCATGCAAGACAGCCTGATTGCATGGCTGCCCAATGCGGTGGGGCCGGTCTTCGTCGAAGGCCGCTCCCCGGTGGTCAAAGATGAGCGTTCCTGGGGCGGGAATGCCATGTATCGAATTTATCGCACCAGTGATGACTGCTATTTGACACTGGGCGGCAGCGAAGTGAAGTTTGCGGAAAACCTGTTTGCCAAATTAGGGCGTCCAGAGCTCGCAGAAATCTGCAAGCGTGCGCCCGGTGAGCAGAGTGAGGCGATTGCTTTCCTGCAGGCTGAGTTTTCCCGCCGTACCCTGGCGGAATGGGAGGCCTGGTTTGATGGTCTGGATGTTTGCTGGTCGCCGGTACGTCAATTGCATGAAGCACTGGACGAGCCGCACTTGAAAAGCCGTGAAATGGTTTTTGAAGATGATCAGGGGAACCGGCACCTTGGGGTGCCAATCAAGTTTCTTGATGAGCCTGCACAAGTAAACACGCGGTTGCCTGAACTGGGTGAGCACAATGAAAGTTTACTTAATACAGGTCTGGAAGCCTGACACGAAAATGCGTGACAAAACGTAACCCTTATCAGAAAAATAAGTGATCTTTGACGCACAGCATTACGTAAAAATGTCGAGATCAATAACACACTGAGGTGCTAATCATGTTGACGAACCTTTGGTACGTGGCGGAGTGGTCCAAAACGGTAAAAGACAAACCTGTTCGGGTGAAAATGCTTGGCCAGAACTTTGTCCTTTTTCGGGACAAAGCCGGCAAGGTAAATTGCCTCAGCGATGTTTGTATCCACCGCGGGGGTTCACTGTCGAAGGGTTGGACCACCAAACGTGATTGTGTTGCCTGCCCGTATCATGGCTGGGAGTTTGATGCCGAAGGTAAGGTGCAATTCATTCCCTCCCGTGGCGAAGGATCTGCGATCCCGGAACGCGCGCGTATCGACGCCTACCCCACAGAAGAACGCTACGGAATGATTTGGGTGTTTCTCGGTGATCTTCCAGAAGAAGAGCGCTATCCGATCCCAGACTTCCCTGAGTATGAAGACAAGGAAAACTGGCGTCCGGTCGAAGTAGAGTACAACTGGGAAGGCTCCGTTGATCGGGTAGTAGAGAACGGTATCGATATTGCCCATACCGCATTTGTACACCCCGGATTCGGTTACCCGGAAATGGCCGACAAGAATGAAATTCTCAAGGTCAACCGCGGTGAGTATTGGGGTTCCTCCGACAATGTGCTTTACCCACCGCAACTGGAAGGCAACTTCGGCCTGAACAAGCTTTTCCGCGCGGATAAAGCAGCGACCTACGTAACCCCGGCGTTTTATCTGCCAGGGCACTGTGTGCGCCTGCACATCAAGGTTAACTCCTGGATGGAGATGATCATCTTTGATGCGAACACGCCGATCGATGAAAACACCACACGTTCATTTGCGGTGCAGGTGCGTAACTTCTTCAAGTGGCCTATTTTCGATGGCGGTGCGAAAAAGCGTACCAAGCGGGTATTCGGTGAGGACGGCGATATTGTTTCGCAGCTTTCTCCCAACTATCTGCCAGAGTCGCTGGAGAACGAAGTCTCCGTAGAGCAGGACAAGTTTATGGGCGCCTGGCGAATGATTCGCCGCAAGCATATCGAAGAGAAAGGCTGGAAAATCGATACCAAGGCGATGAAGCCGTACGAAGGAGAAAAGGTGTTTACCATTCCTTCACCGGCGCGCCGCCTGAACCCACACTTTAAGTGGGCTTTGGATACGGTACCGCTGATTGCGCCGACCCGACGTGCTGCCGCTGCGCCGGCTGGGGAGCCTGCGTCAACGGAACCGGTCTGATAAAACAAGGGCGACAACTCGCGTCGCCTAAGCTTAGACAACACGGCCAGAGCACAAAAGCTAGAGCATAAAGTTAGAACACAAAAAAGCCGCGCATTTGCGCGGCTTTTTTTGTGCGTATGACAGCGGCTAGATCACATCAAACCCGGAGTAGGGGAGTGTCTGGAGTGCGCTTGTAGCCGATTAACGCGTTATTCAATCGCTTCTTTACGGTTAACGCGTGCGGACAACCCCATAGCGAAAAAAGGGAGTAAAAGTACCAGTGTGGCCGCGGTAAACGGGATCAAGCGCTCCGCCCAATCGCCGGTGGTATTCGGGAAAAGTGAGAGAACCACGGCGAGTATGAAGCCGGTGGCAATGGAACGCATCACGCTCGCAGACGCGAGTTGCATCCCCGCCAGCCGAGCCAAAATGGTGGGGCCAAAGGCGGAGCCAATTGCGATCCATGCGAATAGCACGCGCTCGAAAATAGTGGCAGGTAAGAAGAGCGCGATTAGCACGGCGACGACGGTGACCGCCAGCATAGACAGGCGTGATACCAGTAGCGCCCGCTGCGGCATAAGCCGTTGCAACCGGAGGTCGTAGGAAATTGTTGAGGCTACTACGAGTAGCATGCTATCGGCAGTAGACATAATTGCGGACAGCACTGCGGCGAGTAATACCGCGGCTACTAACGGATTCAGGAGTAAAGAGGAAAGCTCGAAGAACAGTGTTTCCGGATCTTGCAGGTCGGGCAGCAATATCTTGCCCATAAGGCCCAGGCTGAACATGCTCAGAAATACGATGGAGAACCAGCTGATTGATATCACCCGCGCCTGCTTAAGTGCCCGCGCATCTCTTAGGGCCATAAAGCGGTGCAGGAGGTGAGGCTGCCCCAATGTGCCGATGCCGATAGCCAGGCTGCCGGCGATAAATCCAACCGCGGAAAGCCCGACATTCTTCCCAGTCAATGACCATGCTTCCGGGGTGAACAGCGTGGATTGACGGATCGCCTCCCAGCCACCGATATTCATAAATGCAACGGTGGGTAGTAATACCGCTGCAAACAGCATCAGCCCGCCTTGCACGGTGTCGGTGATACTGGCCGCCCAGAAGCCACCGAGGTAGGTGTAAATGGTGATGATCGCAGCCCCCAGTATCAGGCTCTCGATAAGCGGCATGTCGAAAGCAGAAGAGAATGTGGTGGCAGCCCCCTGGAATTGCGCGGCGATGTAAACCACGAACGACAGCAAAATCACGATGGAAGCGACCAGTCGTACGCCCTGATGTGCATCCGATTTTTGCTGGCGTTGATCTTCTGCAAGGAAGTTGGTGAGGGTGATCTGGTCCTTGTCGCGGGTGTAGCGCATCAAGCGGGGCGCGATCCATATCCAGGAAAAGATGCACCCCAACACCGCACCGGCAGCGATCCAGATCGCGGATACGCCGAGTACAAAGGCCACGCCACTCATACCGAGTAATGTCCACGCCGAAGCGCTGCTCGCGCCGTAGCTGATGGCGGCAACAACAGGTCCAAGATTGCGCCCACCGAGAAAATAGTCCTTGGTATTGCTGGTGCGCCGCTGCGACCAAAAACCGATCAATAGCAGCAGTACTTTGTAAATTACCAGGGTGTACAGGGCGACGGAAATATCCATGCAGGGCCTACGATGCGTTGGTTTTATTGGTATTGGACGAAGTGAATATCTCAGGTTTCCACGCCGATTACATGCCCCTAAGTGTGAGATATGGAGGGAAATTGCGATTTATCAAAAATAGCTATATCAAAATATTTTGATGTAGATCTGTGTGGGTAGACTGGGTGTATGGCGTCTTCACCGCTGGTTGTCGGCGCCCGCATTAAAGCAATTAATAAGGTAGATGCACCTATGTCTGAATATTCCGTTTTTACCTCGGAGTCTGTATCCGAGGGTCACCCGGACAAAATGGCCGATCAAATTTCCGATGCCGTACTGGATGCAATTATTGCGCGGGATCCGGACGCCCGTGTGGCGGTTGAATCCGTAGTGAAAACCGGACTTGCCATGTTGGTAGGTGAGGTGACCACCAGCTGCTATGTCGACCTGGAAGACGTGGTGCGGGATGTGATTACGGGCATCGGCTACAACAGCTCCGATGTGGGCTATGACGGTTCAACCTGTGCAGTGATCAATGCCATTGGCAAGCAGTCTGTCGATATCAACCAGGGCGTTGACCGTGCGAAGCCGGAAGATCAGGGTGCTGGCGACCAGGGTTTGATGTTTGGTTATGCCACTAACGAAACCCCGACCCTGATGCCCGCACCAGTGTATTACTCGCACCGTCTGGTGGAGCGTCAGTCTTACCTGAGAAAGAAAAATATCCTGCCGTGGTTGCGTCCTGATGCGAAAAGCCAGGTGACTTTCCGCTATGGCGAAGACGGCAAGCCGGAAGCGATTGATGCGGTAGTACTGTCTACTCAACATTCACCAGACATTTCTCAAGAAGAACTCAAGGCTGCGGTGATGGAGAACATCATCCTCGAGGTGCTGCCGAGCGAGCTTCTGCATGAAGGTACCCAGTACCACATCAACCCAACGGGTAATTTTGTGATTGGTGGCCCGGTAGGTGATGCAGGCGTTACCGGCCGTAAAATTATTGTAGACACCTACGGTGGTATGGCTCGTCACGGCGGTGGGGCCTTCTCCGGTAAAGACCCTTCAAAAGTAGACCGTTCTGCTGCCTATGCTGGCCGTTATGTTGCCAAGAACGTCGTTGCCGCGGGCCTCGCCGATCGCTGTGAAGTACAGGTTTCTTATGCGATTGGTGTTGCTGAGCCCACTTCGGTATCCGTTAACACATTTGGTACCGGTAAGGTTTCTGATGCGCAGCTGATCCAGGCAATTCGCGAGGTATTCGACCTGCGTCCATACGCGATTACCCGCGTGCTGGACCTTCAGCATCCGATGTATCAGCTGACGGCTTCTTACGGGCACTTTGGTCGCGAGCCGTTTGAGCACACCTACACCTGGAAAGAGGGTGGTGAGGAAAAATCAGCAACCTTTACCGCTTTCAGCTGGGAAAAGACCGACAAGGTAGAAGCCCTGCAGCGTGCGGTGGGCGAATAACTGAGTTTCTCCGGCACGACGCGTGCCGGGGTTTTATTCTCTCAAAATACTATTCAAGCCGGTCGGATGAGGTGTGCGATTTACCTTCGCCGACCAGCGAATGTGGAAATACAAATGACAAATTTTACAGACTACAAAGTTGCCGATATCAACTTGGCGGAGTGGGGACGCAAGGAAATTGCGATCGCAGAAGGGGAGATGCCCGCACTGATGGCGTTGCGCCGCAAGTACAAGCAGTCGCAGCCGCTGGCAGGCGCCAAGATCATGGGTTGTATCCACATGACCATCCAGACTGCGGTACTGATTGAGACTCTGGTGGAGCTTGGGGCAGATGTGCGCTGGTCTTCCTGCAATATCTTCTCTACTCAGGATCACGCTGCCGCGGCGATTGCTGCGGCCGGTATTCCGGTATTTGCCTGGAAGGGTGAAACCGAAGACGAATTCTGGTGGTGCATCGAGCAAACCGTACTGGCCGAAAAAGATGGCAGTGATGTTTGGGACGCAAACATGATTCTGGATGACGGCGGCGACCTGACTCAGCTGTGCCATGAAAAGTACCCGGCGCTGCTGGATCGCATCCACGGTATCAGTGAAGAGACCACTACCGGGGTGCATCGCCTTATTGAGATGCTGGACAAAGGCGAGCTGAAGGTGCCGGCGATCAACGTAAACGATGCGGTAACCAAGTCCAAAAACGACAACAAGTACGGGTGTCGTCACTCTTTGAACGATGCGATCAAGCGCGGTACCGACCACCTGTTGTCCGGCAAGAAAGCGCTGGTTATTGGCTACGGTGATGTGGGTAAAGGATCTGCCGCGTCCTTGCGCCAAGAGGGCATGATCGTAAAGGTGACCGAGATCGACCCAATCTGCGCGATGCAGGCCTGTATGGACGGCTTTGAGGTGGTTTCCGCCTACAAAGATGGCGTGAACACCGGTGAAATCGCCGATATTGATACCGCGGTACTCGGCACCACAGATCTGCTGGTTACCACTACCGGCAACGTTAACGTGTGTGACGCAGCCATGCTGCAGACTCTGAAAAATGGTGCAGTGGTTTGTAACATCGGTCACTTCGACAACGAAATCGACACAGCCTTTATGCGCGAGCACTACGAGTGGGAAGAAGTAAAACCGCAAGTGCACAAGATCTACCGCGATCGCGCAAGCAACGATCACCTGATCCTGCTGTCCGAAGGTCGTCTGGTAAACCTTGGCAACGCGACTGGTCACCCTTCACGCATTATGGATGGGTCCTTTGCTAACCAGGTTCTGGCCCAAATCTACCTGTGGGAGCGCAAGTTTGCAGACCTTCCGCAAGCGGAGAAGTCGGCACAACTGTACGTGAAGGTGCTGCCCAAGAAGCTGGATGAAGAGGTAGCAAAAGACATGGTGGAAGGCTTTGGTGGTGTGGTAACCCGCTTGACTAATACTCAAGCCGAGTACATTAACGTGGATGTTGAGGGGCCTTACAAGCCTGACAGCTACAAATACTAAGGCGATATCTTCTCTCTGGTATCAAAACCCCCGTTGCGATTGTCGCGGCGGGGGTTTAGTTTTATAGGTTGGTTTATTTTGCCGCCACCACCGTTAGGGAAGGATGCCTATTTTGGTGCTCCAGAGCTGATTTTGGGGCAGGTTGCGCCCGTTGTTTGGGCGGAATCAGTAGGTGGGGGAAATACCGGATATTGGACATCTGTGAAAATTGACTTTTCTCAATTTATCCGCGAGTTCGGGTTAAATGTTATATTGATAGTACATTTGCTGCTTGTTACTGTGTTCTCGATGTAAACAAAAAGCCATATACGGGTTACGTCAGCAAAGGGACTTTGGATTACTCCAGTTCATGCATTTACCCTTGAAGTTGTTGCAGACCACTCAGGCATTAATAAAAAGATAATTGAGCCTCGGAGGGACTAATGTCCAAATTCAAGCAGCAGCCGCTCTACATTGCGGTAGTGGCCGGAAGCCTCGCATCAACCGCTATGGCGGCTTCTGATGAAGCGGTCAAACAAGACGGTGACATCAATCGAGGACAGCCAGTATTAGAAGAAGTCACGGTCACCGCCCGTAACCGGACTGAGAGCCTTCAGGAAATTCCTGTGGCCATCAATGCCTTCTCAGAGAAAGACATTGAGCGCTCTGCCATGCAGGACTTGCGCGATGTGGTGCGCAGTTCACCGGGTCTTGTTTATGACTCCTCAGGCACCATCGCTACCGGCGCTATTACCATTCGCGGTATGAGCCAGCCGGGCCTTATCGGTGACGACACCAACGTGGCTATGTTTGTCGATGGTGTGTATGTCTCCGGCCGTGCTTCTACCTTCATGCCGATGATGGGCCTGGAACGCGTGGAAGTGGTGCGCGGCCCCCAGTCTGCGATCTATGGTCGCAACGCCTTTTCCGGCGCCATGAATTACATCACCACCAAGCCTACCGAAGAATTTGAGGCCAAGATCGAAGCCACCACCGGTGCGGAAGGCCAGTCCGGCGTCGAGGCCCGTATCGCCAGCGCCATTGGCGACAAACTGGCGGTCAGCCTGGATTTGGTGGACTCCGAGTCTGGTTCTACCTTCAAGCAGGGTGATACCTATCTGGGCGGTATCGACAACGAAGCGCAGCGCCTGCGCGTGTTGTTTACCCCGACCGACTCCCTCGAACTTGACCTCTCTGTGGCGCATGTGGATGTGCACGAGCATCACAACGCGGGCTACGAAGTAACCCCCAACGCTGAGCACGCCGCTGAGATCAATCCCATGGCTACCGGCGGTGCGCCTTTCCTGATTCCGAGTGTGCACTATATTCCGGGCGCGAACACTCTGACGCCAGCCGGCATGGCGGCGGTGACTGGCGCTCCCAGCGCCTACTACGGGGAAGCTAAGGCGGCCGACCCGGACGGTTTCGCTGGCAATGCGTTCGGGGTTACCAATGAATCCGATTTGTACAGCCTGCGCGTGAATTGGGATATTGCCGACGTTACCCTGACTTCCATCACCGCGGCATCGGATACCGTGACCCGCTCCCTGCAAGGCTATGCCAACGCTTATATGGCGCCTACCATGGTGTTTGCCCCGGTGATTCCGGTAAGCAACGGTTTTTCCCCGGTAACGCCCACTGAGGACATGCCCAACCATGTTGCCACCGTCAATTTGGGTGGCACCAACGCCTATCTGCTGAATGTCATGGCCTACAACTACGGCGGTCAGCCCAATGATGATCGCACCGCGTTCAGCCAGGAATTCCGCATTCAGTCCAACGATGCTGGCCCGCTGCAGTGGAGCGCAGGCTTGCTGTATTCAGAAGTGGAGCTTGATCAGTGGCTGACCTCCAGTGCACTGCCGGCGAGCGGCAGTCCGTTCGGCGATGAGATTAACTCCGCGTCTATTGCATCTTCCATTCTGGCGGTAGATGAGAACGGTAATGCAACCAAGATTACCCAGACCAACCACAGCACTGAAGTAACCTCGGCATTTGCGGCGCTCGCGTATGACGTGACCGACAAGCTGAACGTGGGTGTGGAAGCGCGTTATACCCGTGAAGACAAGGTTGCGAACAATGTTCTGCACTTCACCGGTGCTCAGGGTGAGGTTCAAGGTGATTGGGATTGGGTGTCTCCGCGTCTGATTGCGACGTACACCTACGATGAATACACCAACTTCTATCTGAATATCGCCAAGGGTACCAAGTCTGGAGGCATCAATGGTGGTACTCCGGTAGAGTCCGAAATGCTCTACGATCCGGAAACCAACCTTACCTTCGAGCTGGGCGCTAAGCGCACGGTTCTGGATGGCCGCGGTTACATGAATATCGCCGCCTACCGTATCGATTGGGATGACCAGCATATTCGTCAGTTCTCCCAGTTCAGTAACGGCGCCACCATTCCTGCGGCGATCACCACTAACCTGGGTGCGGTAGAAATCCGCGGTATCGAAATCGAGACTGCCTTCCAGATCAGCGATAACTGGGCCTTCCACTCAGCCTATACCTTCAACGATGCGGAAGTGGTTAAGGGTGTGCAAAGTGTGACCTTCGGTTACGTGGATTACGAAGCGATGGGGCTTGATGCAACCGCTTACCCATACTGTTTGCCAGTTCTGGGCGGCGGCTGTGAAGTCATGAGCAACCTGATGGTTTCCGATGGTGATCTGTCCGGCAAGACGATGATCAACAACTACCGGAATACCTTCAATGCGGGCGTGCGCTACTCGCGCGACATGGCCAACGGTGCCGAGTTTTATATGGACCTGAGCTCCGTATGGAAGGACAAGCGCTACATCAACACCGTGAACACCCTGTGGATCGACGATCACTGGGATACCAATCTGGTAACCGGTATCGAGGGTGACAACTGGTATGGCCAGCTCAGCGTGAAAAACCTGATGGATGATGACACGCCCTCCAGTGCCTACCGTCCGTTTATCTGGACCCAGAATCAGGCCCCGTCCATCGTTAACCGTATGGGCCGTATGAGCAGCCTGACAGTAGGCTACCGCTTCTAATCGTTCTCGCCTTATTGAGTGTGACTTTGCCCGCTTCGGCGGGCATTTTTATGCCCGTTTGTTGCTCACACCTTCCCAGCTTTTCTCATTTGTATCCCTTTAGCTATCTACTTCGCGGATTGCTTTGTGTCGACGACAACAATTCTGTGTTGTGTCGATTTAGTAATTTTTAATGGCCACGGTGCCAGCATGGAAACCATGAAGTTAAGAGTAGGGAAGTTGTGTGAATATGAGAAAGGACAGCGGTGAGGTAGAAAAGAGGAAAGCGGCGAGGATAGGAGAGAGCTTAGAGAGAATTGAGGAAGAAGTAACAGGGGTATCCTGACTGCTCAGGAATACCCCTTGTGCGGACTTGCCGTTAGACGGCAACCGGCTCCTGCAAAATCTCCTTGTGCTGCTCAGCCTTCAGGCGCGGGCCGAACTGAGATACCACGGTGCCTGCGGCGCGATTTGCCAGCGTTGCGGCATAGGTGAAATCGTGTCCATGGGTGATAGCGTAAAGAAACGCTCCCGCGAACATGTCTCCGGCCCCGTTAGTGTCGACGGCCTTCACTGGGCTGGAGGCAACTTTTACCGCTTCGTTGCCGTCAAACACCAGCGCGCCCTCGGCGCCCAGGGTAATGGCAAAGCAATTTGCGTATTGCTTGAGCTGTTTAGCTGCTGCGTCCAGGGAGTCCACCTTGGTAAAGGCTGTTGCTTCGTCTTGGTTGCAGAAGAGCAGGTCGACGCCTTCACCAATCATTTCAAGCAGTCCGTCATGGAAGTACTGCACGATACCCGGGTCGGACAGACTGATGGCCACCTTAGTGCCGTTGGCTTTCGCGATTCGGCTGGCCTCAATGGCCGCAGCGCGCCCGGTTGGGGAGGTTACCAGGTAACCCTCCAAGTAGAGGTAATCCGCAGCGGCAATCGCCTCTGGGTGCAGCTCTACGGAAGAAAGCGTTTCACTGATGCCCAGATAGGTCACCATGGTGCGTTCCGCATCTGGGGTAATCATTACCAGGCATTTCCCGGTGTCGCCGGACTCCCGCTGGAGGGTACGGTGATAGTCGACACCGGCAGAGTCCAGGTCGTTGAGATAGAAATCGCCATTGTCGTCGGCCGCAACTTTGCAGCTGTAAAAGGTGTTGCTGCCAAAGTAGCTGGCGGCGATCACGGTATTTGCCGCGGAGCCACCACTGGCGCGCTTCGCGGCGATCAGATGGTCTTCCAACTGGCCGAGCAGTTGCTGTTGCTGTTCGCGATCTGCCAGTGTCATCAGGCCTTTCTCAAGCTTGAGCGTCTGCAGATCTTGATCGGATACTTCAATTTCCGTATCGACCAGGGCTGCGCCCAGTCCATACACATGATAGTTACTCATTTATTTGTCTCTTCTGCTGCTGTGCGTATCGTTCGCCCGGCAGGGTGGTTTTCGGTAACGAGTTTGATGTAGCAGTGCCCGGCGAAACGCTCAGGAACATCTAGGGGTGTTTCGATGGCTGGTAACAACCAAGAGTCTTCGTCACATACCATTGGGCTGCACAGCCACTCGGGGCCGCTGGATTGAATGGCGGGCGTTACATTGGGTAATTCGACGGCCCCAAGCAGGGTAGTCTGCAGCTCTGCCAGCGGTAACGCTGGCTTCTCCTGCGGAAGGTCATAAGCAGCTGCCAGGGCCGCCCCCGACTTTAATTTTACCCAAAGCTCGCCATTTGGATGACTATCGTTGTCGAGGCATTCCAACGCATGGATTTCAATCACGCCGTCGTTGAAAGACGGTTTAGATAGAATAAAAGCGGTGTAGCTTTCCGGTGTGTGCTGAGGAATAGGGAGTTGCTGTTGAAAGCAATTATTCAGGTTGTCTAATACTGCAGGATCAGCCGCATCTCTGTAACAGTGAACCCGGATGCTCTTCACATTCTCCGGGTCCACTGATACAGCAGGGTTCAGTTGCAGCTGCAGTTGCCGAACCAGATCCGCAAGGGTTTTTCGGGTTCCCACAATTCCTCCAATATCAACCAAACTGGTTTCGGAGGGAGCTTGCAGCAAGACACATTGATTGGATTTTGCGGAAGGCAAAGTCGCGCTCGAGGAACCACATACCGCAATCCGGTGCCAGGCTGATGCGCTCTTTCGGGATGACTTCTATCGCCTCAATGATCATCTTGCGGATGGATTCCACTTCCTCTACCTGACCCTGTGGGTCCAGATTGAGAACACCGATGGCAACCAGCTTGTTACCAACAGACTGCAGGAAGTCTGGCGTATGGCCGGGTTGTGCGTATTCTGTATGGATGGCATCGATGTCGGACTCGGCAACCAGCGATACCGCTTTCGGGTAGATAGGGCTTGGTTCTTTGAGTGCGATATTCTTTGAGTAGCCGTAGCAAACGTGCACAGAAGTGAGGCAGTCTACGCCGCGAACCATGCGGTTGATGGCTTCGACGGCAAAGTCCTGACACTGGCTGTAACGGAAGTGCACTTCCGGCTCGTCGATCTGGATCAGATCCACACCGGCCGCTGCCAGGGCTTTTAGTTCCTGATTCAGCGCATCGGCAATCGCAAAGCACAAAGCCGCCTGATCTGGATACACGCCTGCATCTACCAGTCGGTAGGAGAGGGTAACAGGGCCAATTACGGTGATTTTGCTGCGGTTTGCGGCATAGCGCTTCAGGAATGGAATGTCACTGACAACCATCGGGCCAGGCCACTGGATTTTCTCCCGTACTGCGGGGAACAAAACCTTGTGGGTCTGCTTGGGAGCTTCTTCTTTTTTTAGATCGGCACCGACATTGGTGGCCTTCTGCTTCATTTTCAGATATTCGGTAATATCATTGTGGAAGTTGGTAAATTCTTCCGGGTTTTCCTGATCGATACCTTTCAGGCCGTAGAAGTGGCCGCTAAAGGTTTGTCGGCGTACTTCACCGTCGGTGGCGAATGTCATGCCGGCCATGTTCTGATCGTAGACGGCCAAGCGCACAGCATCATCGATGGCTTCAGGAAGTAGATCTTGTTCTACGTTCCACCAGGTGCCTTCTTTCTGGTAAACCTTGTTATGGTCTGCGAGCCAGCGGGGTTTTACATAGCTGCCCACGAGCTGCGTTGGAAACAGGTCTGTCTTCCACATATCTCAATACCTCAACCGGACGCGACTGTTGTCAGTCACGTTTGTGTTTATTCGTTGTTATTTCTCGCGCGGTCTTAAAGGTAAATGGAGCGATCGTGGCAGATCTACTCCATCACCTTGGTGCCAGGATTTCAGTCAGCGCTGTTAACGAAGCGATCGTGCGACGAAATGGTGGGGAGTTCGCTTGCCGCAACGCCGCGCCACTTATCGCCTTCTTCAGGAAGCATAACTGGGATGCCTTCAACCATCGGATATTGGCGGCCACAGTCGCTGCAGCCCAGCCAATCACTTTTCACTTCAGACAGGAGGCCCTTGTTTTCAGCGGTACAGTGAGGGCAGCGGAGAATGTCCAGGTAATCTTGAATGTTCATTATGTCTCTCCCGTTTTTGGGTATTACTTATTCGGTGTTATTTGGTAGTTGGTTGTAAGTCGGCCGTAATCGGAGCATCAGGTTCTTGTTCTGCTGCCTCGTTGAGGCCTTCGATGGTTACATTGCGTACAACCAGGTAGCTGAAGACAACCATCAGTGCCTGCAAGACAAAGATGAGAGCGAAAGCAATATTGGCGGTCAGTACTTGGCTTTCTACCAGCAGGGAATACAGGCAGCCACTGACGGTAAAGGAAAGGAACAAACCAATTACTTGTCCGAGGCTCCACAGTCCGAGGTAGCGGCTTTCCTGACCCTCGACGGTCATGTCAGCCATAAAGCTAATGGAGGGGAATACCAGCAGTCCGAGTGCAAAGGCGCTGTAGCAGTAAAACACGTTGAACAGGGTCAGGTTTTGCAGCCAGGCGGCCCAGGCCAGCAGGCCGAATCCGATAATGGAAAGCGATGCACCAATCAGCATCAGCTTTTTGCCGAAATCTAGTGGCAGGGTTTTTTCATCTTCAACGGAAAGACCAGCAGCTTTCTTTGCTTGTAAGCGTTTCTTCGCCGTTACGCCGACAAAGATTCCGCAGGCCGCCATACCAACGGTCTGAATACCGTTGTAGAAGCGCTGATAAATAGTGGACTCACCCGCGGCTAAGCCAAACAGGTCCGCCGCCCACAGTTCCTGTAGCATGTCTTGTAGGAATACCGACAGCAGGGAAAAGATAATAAAGACAAAGAAGAGCAGTGCCTGACGGTTGTAGGCGAGTACCGCCATAGACTCCTTCATCGGCTCAAGCAGCTTTACCGGCTTGGGCGGGTTGGTCTTAATTTCCTGAAGCTGTTCCGGTGTCAGTCGGGTTTCCAGTTTGATCAGGCCAAGAATCGTAATGCTGATCATTACGATCGGGGTCAGATTGTAGAGATCCTGCATGGCCTCCAGGCTGTACACCGGCATCAGTGCACCAAATACCCATGCCCATCCCGCCATGGCCAGGGCCTGTACGGTCCAGGTGAGGGTAACCACGCGTGAGCGACTTTCCTTGGTGGTAACGTCGTTGAGCAGATCGAGGAACACATTTGCCTGCATGGCAATACAGATACCAAAGGCGCAGAACAGCAGTAGACAGTAGAAATACGCCAGGGTGCTGCCCGCTTGCATATCAACAAGTACGCCGGGCATCAGCGGGAATGCAAAGCTGCCGAGCAGGGTGCCCAGTAGCATGTATGGGGTACGACGATAGCCGAAGATCGGCCAGCGCTCACACATACGGCCGATAATTGGCTGGATGGGGCCGAACAGCGTGTAAACCCCGATGAGCAGGGAGATGATTGCTGCAGGCAGCCCCATTTCAATAATGGCGATGCGGTTGAAGCTCGTCACCACCATGCAAAAGCTCCAGGCGATGGCGATCTTCTGCAGGGTAAACTGCAATTTTGCCTGACCCTCACTTACTTTCATTTCGATACACCTTTATTTGAATTATTTGCAGGGTTAACCAAGGTCAGACGCCATGGCGTTACTGAGACCATCTTTGCTGATGCGCTTGTGGAAGCTCTCAACATTCACTCGCCACAGGAAGTACAGGCTGTACAGGCTGATAAGTCCTTCAACGAAGAAGATGATGGCGAAGCCGTCTGAGGGGCTGAACATGCCGCTTTCGATCAACGAGGTCACCAGCTGGCCACCAGCCATGGAGGCGAGCCCGTTGGCAAATGCGATGGCCAGCCCCCAAAGGCCGATATATGCACCGCGTTCTTTGTCCGTCGTGAACTCCATCATGCTGGTGAGCGTGCCTACCAGGGCAAATCCATTGAAGAATCCCATGCTGGCAAGCGAATAGTTAACCAGGGTTTCTGAAGGTAGGTAGGCGCCTACGGCCAGTGCGAACATCGAGAAACCGATGCCGGTGATACCAAAGGTGATGGCGGCGATCTTGGATATGCCAACGCGGAACACCAGGGATCCCATCAAGAACATGCCGATGATTGCACCGGTGCCCCAAATTTGCTGGAAGCGGCCCGTTTCGCCGACCGTCATCTGGAGTACTTCAGCACCAAAGACTTCCAGAATGTTGTCCTGCAGGCTGTAGCCAAACATAAACAGAAAGATGAAGGCGAAGAAGTTTCTAACCGTCGAGTTACTGGCCACATCCACTGCGAAGTCTTTCAGGCTAGCGTGTTCTTCCGCGTCCAGTTTGCTATCTGATGCGGCAGCGGATTCTGCTGTGCGAGGTTTGTCGACGCCGATCAAACCAAGCAGTGTGGTGATTGCCACTACCGGAATAGAAAGCAGATACAGCTCACGCATAGTTTGCTCATCGTAGATGGGCATATAGTGGCGAATGAACTGCAGCGACACGATCATGCCGACGATAAGCATGGTCCAGATCAGCGCGGTCACGAGCCCGCGGCTGCGCTCGGGAATCACTTCGGCAACCAGTGCCAGGTGGTTGGCGCCGGCCCCGGCAAAACCAATACCGAAGATAACCAGAACGATAAATGCAGCGATATACGTGATGTATGGAAAAGTCACCCCGAGAAATTCGTTGGGCGTTTGCGACATGGGAACCACAATGTAGGGCAGTGTGGCGACCGCGATTGCGGAGACCGTCATGCCAATCATTACATAGGGTGTTCGATGCAGACCAAAGATCGGAATCCTGTCTGCGATACGGCCGTAAATAACCTGGAATGGGGAGAGGAAATGGTAGAGCCCCAGCAGGCTGGTAATTACAACGGCGGTGATCCCGAGGTCGTAAATAGCAATACGATTGAAATTACTTGTGAGCAGCGCGAATAGCCAGCCAGCCGCAGCGCGCGGCAGGGTAAGCTGAAATGCTTTTAATATCAGAAGGCGCTTGTCCATACGGTACTCTTGCAGTCGTTATCATTATTCGAGTTCGGAGAGAGCGGGGGATTGGCGTCCCCCGTATACCTTACTTGCCAATACCGTTAATTGGGTAGAGGTGGAACTCCCATTGAACGTCTTCGACTGCGTGAATATCGTCGAAATGCGACTCTGCCCACGGGCGTACCTTGGCCATCAGCGCATCAATTTGCTCGCGGCTCAGGCTCCAGGTTTCGTTATGAACCCCGTTTTCCATGCGATCCATAATTTCCGCAATGGAAACCTTTTCGATCCACTTGCATCCAACAACCGGGCGGGTCATCTGACCGCCGAGTTTTTGAATTTCCTGGAACAGAGTGGGGCCAGCGGCATCGGTGGGGCGCATTTCGGGGGCGATATCCACGGTGAACATACGGGACTGGCTGCGCAGGGCGCTCGCATTGGACTCTTCGTCCAGTACATCGCGACCGATAATGAATACACCCTCGGGCTTCAGAACGCGAGCGGCTTCTTTCAGCGCATCACGCCAAAATTCAACCTGGTGCAGTACATTGGTGGTGATCACCGCGTCGAAGGTGTTGGTTGCGAACGGCGTTTGCAGAACGGTGCCAACAGACTGGCGCGCGCGAATGTTGCGGTCTTCGGCTAGTTTTTTGGATGCCTTGAGCATGTGGTGCTCAATATCCATGGCGATCATGTCCGTGTGGGATGCGATAGGCACGGAGATACGTCCGGCACCACCACCGAAGTCCATGATCTTGGCTCCTTCACCTACAAGGTCTGCGGCTGCTTTACCGAGGTCGGCGGCCGCATCGAGCGGGATATTGTTGATGTCGTTGTAAATCGCAGCAACTTCAACATAAGACATCTCGTTATAGGCTTTGCTCATGAGGGCTCTCGCTTTATTGTTACTCTGTTTTGAGAAACCTTAACGCAGAAAGTGAGCGTTTTATATCAAAAAGTTTTGATATAGATTGCGTTTTTTGACTTTAGTCAAACATGTGGGGTGAGTGTTTTTTGGGCGGGTTTTGAGCTTGTTTTCAGGGCTCTGGCTGACGCAACATTTCAATATGGGGAATGCCGTCTTCGTCGTAGACGTCGGAGACCTGGGTAAAACCAAACTCTTCATAAAAGCGCTTCAAGTACAGTTGTGCTGAAATACGGATGGCGGCCTGCGGGTGTTCCCGCAGGGTGTGCTCGACACCCAGGCGCATTAATTCTTTACCAATGCCTGTACCCCGTGCGCTTTCGCGGGTTAGCACGCGGCCGATAGATGGCTCGGCATATTTCTTTCCGGGTGCAACCACGCGCAGATAAGCGAGTAGGGTGGGCGTGGTAGATTCAGTATCCCAGCACACCAGGTGCTTTGCATGCTGGTCTTTACCGTCCACATCCAGGTAAATACTTTCCTGTTCTACAGCGAAGACCTGCTGGCGCACGCGCAGGATTTCGTAGAGCTCGTCCGCCGTAAGCTGCTCGAATGAGAGCCAGCGGAAATGATGTGGTGGGATTGGTTTGGTCATGGCGCCATTGTATGGGTAGTAAGCAGCTGTCCGTTGGGACGGCTTATCTTTTCTTCGGGGAAATCCGCATCGTAATGTCCGCGTGGAAGACTTCCTCGCCATTGGTATCAAATACGCTGACGGGCATCACCACGTCCTGCGCAGAATCCCAGTGAAAATCATCGACTTTGCACACGGCGCGCAAATCGGTTTTGGCCATCTTCAGGTATTGCACGGTCATACCCACGGGAATCCAGCGAAAATTACTGTTTAGCGACACGTCCAGGCAAACACCGCCGGCGAGTTCCGCCGCGTTACACATAGCGATGGCGTGCACGGTTTTAATGTGGTTTTGTACCGCACGACGCTTTTTCAATTTCACCTCGACCAGGCCCGGCTTTATCTCCGTGAAGCGCGGTTTGATGGAGCTGAAGTAGGGTGCATTAAAGCAGACGATTTTGCTCACCAGCCAGCGGCCAAAGCCATTGCCGCCGAAGCTTTTCCAGAGTTTCAGGATCGGGCTTTTGGAGGGTACGTAGGTCATTGGTTATCTCGCGCTTGGCCACATAATGAAAGTCGTCATTCTTGCACCTTTGTCGCCGGCACATTAAGTATCAAACTGCCCGATAGGGTTGTCCATATCGTTTATTTAGTCGTAGCCGGTTTATAGCCGGGGAGGTGGTTAGTTTGCGAGCAAGCCACTTTGTAGATGCTCTGCCAGACGCATGGCTGCGGGGCTTGGCCGATTACTCTTGAAGTGCAGCCCAATGCCGATTTCGCCTAGCTTGGGCAGGCTCCCGGACGGCCTGAGGATACGCAGCGATTCGGGCACGGTGCTACGGGTGAGGGCGGTAATGCCGAGGCCGGCCTCGAGAGCGGACTGGATTCCATTCAGATCCGGAATGGTAAACACGTTGCGCCAAGGGATATCTGCCGATTGCAGGACTGTCTCCGCCCGTTTGCGGTACATGCAGCCATCCGGCGCGAGCACCAGGGGCAGGGGTTTAAGCAGGTGTGCCGAGAACTTGGGGCTCGCCACCCACACCAGATCGTCTTTCAAGACGATGTTTTCATCAAAAGTTTGCGAGTCTTCCTGCAGGGCCAAAATTAGGTCGAACTGATCCCGTTTGCCCTTGGCCAGCAGGTTGCGGCTCAGGTCACTGGTGACTTCCAGTGACACATCCGGGTAATTCTGCGAGAAGCTGCCAATAATGCGCGGCAGCAGTACCGATGCGAACTCGCTGGGAATGCCCAGGTGTAGCTTGCCGGTAACCGAACTGCCGGAGAACTCCAAAAGCAGCTCGTCGTTCAGGGCGAGGATTCTCTTTGCCTGGTCATAGACCCGTAAACCGCTTTCGGTCACATTGAGCGTGCGTCCGGAACGCAGTAGTAGCTGCCGTCCCAGGCGCTCCTCCAACTCCTTGATCTGCCGGCTGATGGCCGGCTGTGTCCGGGAGAGCAGCTCGCCAGCCTGACTGAATCCCCCGGTATCGATCACCGTGACCAGGGTTCTCAGCCACTCCATGGGAATGTTCTTGTGGGGTTGTTGCATAAGAAATTCTTATAGAAGAATCAGAACTATAAATTTTTAAAAGTCTATCAGCCGGGCTAGCATCGCTCAATAAATGCTAATTCGGGGCCCCTATGACCGTTCGGACATACCTTGGGGATCTCGTTCCCTCTCACCACCTTTGGACTAGCAGGTTAAACCGCCATGTCACTGAGTGTTTTTGATCTGTTCAAGATTGGTATCGGCCCGTCCAGTTCGCACACCGTAGGCCCAATGAAGGCCGCGGGGCAGTTCCTGCAATTGCTCAAGGCCCAGGGGCTGCTCGCCAAGACCGGCCGGGTGCAATCCCTGTTGTTTGGGTCCCTGGGGGCAACTGGTGTTGGCCACGGTACGACTAAGGCCGTGCTGCTGGGTCTGGAAGGTGCACAACCAGAAACCATCGATACCGCGCAAGTAGATACGCGGGTTGCGGAAATTGAAGCCCGGGGCCAGCTGATGCTGGCCGGGGAACGGACCATCCCGTTCGACCGCGATGTGGATATGCAGCTGCACGGGGAAGAGGAATTGGCGCATCACGCCAACGGCATGCGCTTTGCCGCATTTGCAGACGGCGGACAGTTGCTGCTGGAAGAAACCTATTACTCGGTGGGCGGCGGTTTCGTTGTCACCGAAGCCGAGGCGGCTGCAGACCAGTCCCTAGAGCAGAGTAAGGTGCAAGTACCGTTTGATTTCTCTAGCGGGGAGGAGCTGTTGGCGCTTTGCAAGCGTGAAGGGCTGTCCATCAGCGAAATCATGCGCGCGAACGAGTCTGCCTGGCGCGGCGATGCGGAAACCACCGCTGGCCTGCAGCAGATCTGGTCCGTTATGCAGGAATGTGTAACCAACGGTATTCGCAATGAAGGTGTGCTGCCGGGCGGCCTCGACGTGAAGCGCCGTGCGGCAGCACTCAATCAACAGCTACTGAGCCGACCGGAAGCGTGTCTTTCCGATCCCTTATCTGCGCTCGACTGGGTAACCCTTTATGCCCTCGCTGTGAACGAAGAAAACGCAGCGGGTGGGCGCATCGTTACCGCACCGACCAATGGTGCCGCCGGTATCGTGCCGGCAGTGCTGCACTATTACATGCGCTTCTCCAAGCAGCCCAGTGCCGGCGATGTCGAACGCTTCCTACTCACCGCAGCGGCGGTGGGCATTCTGTTTAAGAAAAACGCCTCGATCAGTGGTGCCGAAGTCGGCTGCCAGGGTGAGGTTGGCTCTGCCTGCTCCATGGCGGCTGCGGGCCTGGCGGAGGTGCTGGGCGGCACCCCGGAGCAAGTGGAAAACGCGGCGGAAATCGCCATGGAGCACAACCTTGGGCTTACCTGCGACCCGGTAGGTGGCTTGGTACAGGTGCCGTGTATTGAGCGCAATGCCATGGCCTCCATCAAGGCAATCAGCGCGGCGCGGATGGCATTACGTGGCGATGGCCAGCACCTGGTTTCCCTCGACAAGGTGATTCGCACCATGCGTGATACCGGGCGCGATATGCAAGACAAGTACAAAGAAACTGCACGTGGCGGGCTGGCGGTCAATGTGATCGATGTGCCTGTCAGTGTGATCGAATGTTAACGACGGACGACGACCATGGCCCAGAACTCCCTCAAGCACTCTCTCAAGGATTCACTGAAAACCCCACTGTACGATTTGCACGTTGAACTCGGCGGAAAAATGGTGCCGTTTGCGGGTTATGCCATGCCGGTACAATACGCCGCCGGTATTGTGCGCGAACATCAACACACCCGCGATGCCATCGGCATTTTCGACGTCTCCCATATGGGACAGATGCTGGTGAGTGGCGAGGGTGTTGCGGAGGCCCTGGAAGCATTACTTCCTATTGATGTGGCGGGTCTGGGAATTAACCAGCAGTGCTATAGCGTGTTGACCACGGAAAGCGGCGGCATTCTGGATGATTTGATTGTTACCCGCTGGTCCGAGAACGAGTTTTTCCTGGTGGTGAACGCGGCAACATCCGCAGGGGACCTGAAGCATCTGCAAAACCACCTGCGCGGTTGTGATATCCGTGTACTGGGCCAGCGTGCACTGCTGGCAGTGCAGGGTCCCAAGGCCGGTGAATTGATTGGTGAGTTGGCCCCTGAAACCCGCGCGCTGACGTTTATGCACGGCGTGCATACCAAACTGTTTGATCATGATTGTTACATCACCCGTTCCGGTTACACCGGCGAAGATGGATTCGAAATTTCTGTCGCCGACACGGCCGTGGAGGCGGTTACCCGCGAGCTGCTGAAAGACCCTCGCACCGCCATGATTGGTCTCGGTGCGCGCGACACCCTGCGTCTGGAAGCCGGCCTGTGCCTGTATGGCAATGATATGGATCGCACCACCTCACCGATCGAAGCCGGGCTGCAGTGGAGTATTGCTCGTTCACGTCGTGCCGGCGGTGACAAGGCCGGTGGTTTCTTGGGGGCCGAGACCGTTTTTGCCCAGATGGAAGAGGGCGTTTCTCGCAAGCGGGTTGGTTTTACCGTTGCCGGCAAGGTGCCGGTACGTGCTGGCGCTGATGTTATCGACGAGGCGGGTAATATCGTCGGCAAGGTAACCAGTGGCGGCTTCGGTCCGACTCTGGGTGCGTCCATCGGTATGGCTTATCTCGACCGCGGCTATGAAAAAGTGGGCACGGATTTGTACGCACTGGTGCGCGGCAAGCAGATTGCCATCACTGTGGCAAAAACGCCGTTTGTTCCCCAGCGCTATTACCGTGGCTGATTGGCCCCATCACACAAGGTTTCAAATAAAGCGATAGGTTCGCCAGCGGACGACGCTGTGCATAGAAGGAAAAAGCATCATGAGCAATGTGAAGTACACAAAATCCCACGAGTGGTTTCGCGCAGAGGGAGACTTAGTCACTGTCGGTATTACCGATTTTGCGCAGTCGCAGTTGGGAGATGTGGTGTTCGTGGAATTGCCCGAGGCAGAGCGTGCGCTGGAAGCCGACGAAGAGGCCGCGGTGATTGAATCGGTGAAAGCCGCTGGCGATATTTCACTGCCGTTTGCCGCGACGGTGGTTGAAGTCAACACCGCCGTGGAAGAAGCCCCTGAGTTGGTCAACGAAGATCCGGAAGGTGAGGGGTGGTTTTTCCGTGTGCGTCTCGAAGATCCCAGTGCGCTCGATGCACTGATGAGTGCCGAAGAATACGCCGAGCAGGCTGAAGGCTAAGCGCGAGCAGGAAAAGAACAGGAGCAAGAAACGCATATGCTAAAGGTAAAAAACACCCTGACCGCGCTGGAAGACCACGCGGAGTTTTCGCGCCGACATATCGGTCCCGCTGTATCGGATACCAATGCCATGCTCGCCGCCCTCGGCCACACGAGCCTGGATGCTTTTATTAGTGAAGTAGTCCCCGCGCATATCCGCGAAACGGAATCACTTTCCATTGAAGATGGGATCCGTGAGCACGAAGCGCTGGCAGAAATCCGCGCACTGGCGGAGCAGAATAAACCCCTGAAGTCCTTTATTGGTCAGGGCTATTTCGGTACCCGCACGCCGAATGTGATTCTGCGCAATATTCTGGAAAACCCTGCCTGGTATACCGCCTATACCCCTTACCAGCCGGAGATTTCCCAGGGCCGCCTGGAAGCCTTGTTTAATTTTCAGACTATGGTCTGTGAGCTGACCGGGATGGACCTGGCCAACGCTTCCATGCTGGACGAGGCCACGGCTGCTGCAGAGGCGATGACCCTGTGTCAGCGCATGAGCAAGTCAAAGTCTAATGTATTCTTTGTGGATACCGATTGTTTGCCGCAGACCATCGAGGTGTTGCGCACCCGCGCCGAGCCACTGGGTATCGAGCTGGTAATTGGCGATGCAAATGAAGGTTTAGGGGAGCAAGAGGTATTTGGGGCGCTGCTGCAATACCCGGGCACCAGCGGTGCCGTGCAGGATCACCGTGCGTTGATCGATGCGGTGCATGCCCAGCGCGGCCTGGTGGTAATGGCCGCAGATATCCTGAGCCTGTTGATGCTGACTTCGCCCGGTGCGCTGGGTGCGGATGTAGCCGTTGGCTCCACCCAGCGTTTCGGTGTCCCCATGGGTTTCGGCGGCCCGCACGCGGCTTATATGGCAACCCGCCAGGCTTACAAGCGCTCGCTGCCCGGTCGCCTCGTCGGCCAGTCTATCGACAGCAATGGTAATCCCGCATTCCGTCTCGCCCTGCAAACCCGTGAGCAACATATCCGCCGTGAGAAAGCCACCTCCAACATCTGTACTGCGCAGGTGCTGCTGGCGGTCATGGCGTCCATGTATGCGGTGTACCACGGCCCGGCGGGACTAAAAAATATCGCCAATCGGGTACACCACCTGGCCAGTGTTGCCGCGCTGGGTCTGGGCAAGCTCGGCGTCTCCATCGCAAACACAACTTGGTTCGATACCTTGACACTTGCGGTCGACGGCAAAGCACAGGCGCTGCACCAGAAGGCCCGTGAGGGTGGGTTTAACTTGCGTGTGGTCGATGACTCTCATGTCGGCGTTACGCTGGATGAAACCTCTACCCGCGAAGATGTGGAAGCAATCTGGTCCCTGTTTGCGGGCGAGGACGTTTTGGATTTCGACGCACTGGAATCCGATGTCGCACCGGTGTTGCCGGGCGAGCTATTGCGCAGTGACAAGCCGTTGACTCAGGAAGTGTTCAACCGCTACCACTCCGAGACCGAAATGCTGCGCTACCTGCGCAAGCTTGCGGACAAGGACATTGCGCTGGACCGCTCCATGATCCCGCTGGGTTCCTGCACCATGAAGCTAAATGCCACCGCGGAAATGATCCCGGTGACCTGGCCAGAGTTTGCCAACGTGCATCCGCTGGTGCCGGCAGAGCAGGTAACTGGTTATTTGCAGTTGGTGGAATCCCTCGAAGCCATGTTGTGTGAGATCACAGGTTACGATGCTATCTCCCTGCAGCCCAATGCCGGCTCTCAGGGGGAATATGCGGGCCTGTTGGCCATTCGTGCCTACCATGCCAGCCGTGGTGAAGAGGAGCGGAACATCTGTTTGATCCCAAGCTCCGCCCACGGTACTAATCCGGCTTCCGCCCAGATGTGTGGCATGCGCGTGGTGGTGGTGAAGTGCGATGAAAATGGCAACGTTTGCCTGGAAGACCTGCGCGCGCGTGCTGAAGAGCACAGCGAGCGCCTCGCCGCAATCATGGTGACTTACCCTTCAACCCACGGCGTGTTTGAAGAGGGCATCAATGACATTGCCGAAATTGTGCATACCCATGGCGGCCAGGTATATATAGATGGCGCCAACCTAAATGCCATGGTGGGTTTATGTAAGCCCGGTAAATTCGGCGGCGATGTATCGCACCTGAACCTGCATAAAACCTTCTGCATTCCTCACGGTGGGGGTGGCCCCGGTGTAGGTCCGGTCGCGGTGCGCGAGCATCTGGCGGAATTCCTGCCGGGTTCAATTGCCGGCGGCAGTGGTGCGGCTGGCCGCGCCGGAGTGCCGGTATCCGCCGCGAGCGTGGGCTCGGCGAGCATTCTGCCCATCACCTGGACGTACATCCGTATGATGGGGCGGGAAGGGCTGCGTTCAGCAACCGAGCTGGCAATTCTCAACGCCAACTACATCGCCCATCGTCTGGAAGACAGTTATTCGATTCTGTATCGCGGCACTAATGGTCGTGTGGCCCACGAATGTATTGTGGACCTGCGCCCTCTGAAGGAGTCCAGTGGTATTTCTGGAGAGGACGTGGCCAAACGCCTGGTGGACTACGGTTTCCACGCGCCCACCATGTCGTTCCCGGTTGCCGGCACGCTGATGATCGAGCCTACGGAAAGCGAATCCCTGCAGGAGCTGGACCGCTTCTGTGACGCAATGATTCAGATCCGTGCGGAAATTGCCAAGGTGGAGGCGGGCGAGTGGCCGTTGGAGAGCAACCCACTAATCAATGCACCGCATACCGCGGAAGTATTGGTTGAGGAAAGCTGGAACCACGCCTACAGTCGAGCCGAAGCGGTGTACCCGCTAGAGCGTTTGCGCCGGGAAAAATACTGGCCGCCGGTTGGGCGGGTCGATAACGTGTATGGAGACAAGAATCTGATCTGCTCTTGCCCATCGATTGAAGACTACATGGAGAGCTAAGCAGGTTCCCTGTAAAGCAATGAGCCCGCACTTTGTCGCGCAACATTCATTGTTGGCAAAGTGCGGGCTCATTTTTTTCCGGGAGGCGGGTGACGAAGCACACTCCGCGAATTCGGAATTTACTCGGGCATTGCGGAGGAGTGGTGCTCCACGATCAGCCAGCGCTGACCATTCCAGCGGTACACAAAGGTGTACCGGGCCTGCACAACCGCGCCGTCCGCGAAGGTGAAAGTGTACACGCCGGAGTTGATGGCGAGCTCACCAAAGGTGCGGATATTCGCTTCGTCGATTTTTCCCTGAGGGCCTTTGGCCAGGAAATGCACGAAGTAATCTTCGATCTCTGCGTGATTGTGACGAACCTTGTTCGACACAGTCGGTAGCAGGATGCCATTGCTCTCATACAGCGCAGCGACGTTTTTGGGGTTTCCAGTCTGCAGCGCATTGTTCCATTCATCGAACAGCGCCAGGATTTCGTTATCGTTCATTCTGTAACCTGTATCTCGGGGGCGATCTGGGGCCATTTGGCGGCCAAAAAGTGTCCAGATTTTTCGGGGCTTTCGAACCGCGGCTGGTCGGTCACGGAATCGAAGGGGGGCGATGATACAGAATACAGCGGCACATTAAAACGTCGTGCCTATTGTGGTGATAGCGGTAATTGAAACTGCTGTGGTCAGTGAAGCAGTGAGGTCAATGGAATACTTTCTGGGTTGGAACGACTGAAATAGAGCTATTGCTGACCATTCAAGAATGCCAGACTCCTCTTTCCTGATTTTTGTAAAAATATGAACAAAAACAGATAATTAGGGTCTGTGAGGCCTACGAAGAAAACTTTAAACGGCTGCACCAGCAGCTCTGTTTGGCCCCGATTTCGAGTTTTTAGACTTTCTTACTCGTTTTGATGTATATCGGAGAATGAAATGCGCAAATCTCTTCTAGCTGTAGCCATCGTGGCCATTGCAGCCTGTTCCGAATCGCCCAAGAACGATTCTTCCACTTCGGCACAGGCCCCGGAAGTAGAAAAAACTCAGGCGGCGAGCGACGTGACTGCTCAGGCAACCCAGGAAAACCCGTTGCTGGCTGCCAGTGAGCTGCAATACCAGGCTCCGGATTTCAGCCGTATCAAAGACGAGCACTTTGAGCCTGCATTTGAGCAGGGTATGGCGGAACACCTGCAACAAATTGAGGCGATTGCTAAAAGCTCCGAGCCGGTAACCTTTAACAACACCATTGTGGCGATGGAAGAAGCCGGCGCGCTGCTGACCCGCGTATCCCGTGTGTTCTTTAACTTGGTTGGTACCGACAGCAACGAAGCCCGTCGTGCGCTGCAGAGCAAAATGGCTCCGCGCCTGGCAGCCCACTCTGACAGCATCTACCTGAATGCCGACCTGTTTGCCCGCGTGGAATCTCTGTACAACCAGCGCGTAGCATTGGAGATGGACCCGGAGTCCGAGCGCCTGCTGGAAGTCTATTACGATAACTTTGTTAAGGCGGGGGCGAAGCTCTCCGCTGAGCAAAAAGACACGCTGCGCGCGCTGAACGAAGAGCACTCCACGCTCACCACCCAGTTCAGCCAGAACCTGCTGAAGCTCAGCAAGGCGATCGCTGTTGTGGTTGATGACAAGGCGGAACTGGAAGGTCTCTCCGACGCGCAGATCAAGTCTGCCGCCGCAGCAGCCAAGGCGGCGGGTCACGAAGACAAATACCTGATCAGCATTACCAACACTACTCGCCAGCCGGTACTCACCTTGCTGAAAAATCGCGAGTTGCGTCAGCGTATCTGGGAAGCTTCTGCAAACCGTGGTACTTCTGGTGAGCTGGATAATCAGCCGCTCGTACAGCGCCTGGTACAGATCCGTGCGCAAAAGGCTGGCCTGCTGGGTTACGACAACTGGGCCGAGTACCAGTTGGTTAACACCATGGCGGAAAAGCCGGAAAGCGTGATGAACATGCTGAATTCCATGGTGCCGGCGGTGGTCAGCAACACCAAGGCTGAACAGGCCGCGATTCAGGCGATGATCGAAAAAGAGGGCGGCGATTTTGACGTCCAGCCTTGGGACTGGGCCTACTACGCGGAAAAAGTACGTCAGGCGAAATACGACCTGAACGAAAACGAAGTGCGTGAGTACTTTGAATTCAATCGCGTGCTGCACGATGGCCTGTTCTACACCATGAACCGTCTGTACGGCATTCGTTTTGAAGCCCGCCCGGATCTTCCTGTATACCACCCGGATGTGCAGGCGTTTGAACTGTTTGATCACGATGGCAAGAGCCTGGCAATTTTCTACGCCGACTACTTCGCCCGTGAAGGCAAGCGTGGCGGTGCCTGGATGAGTGCATTTGTTGGTCAGTCCGGTCTGCTTGAGCAGAAGCCGGTTGTGGTCAACGTGATGAATATCCCTAAAGGCCCGGAAGGTGAGCCGACACTGGTGAGCTTTGACCATGTCACTACGATGTTCCACGAGCTGGGCCATGGTATTCACGGTATGTTCTCCGATGTGCGCTACCCAACTCTGGCCGGTACCAGCGTTTCCCGCGATTTCGTTGAGTTCCCGTCTACTTTTGAAGAGGACTGGGCAGCGACGCCGGAAGTTCTGGAAAACTACGCTTTCCATTACAAGACCGGTGAGCGAATTCCTGATGAGCTGTTGGCCAAAGTGTTGAAGGCGAAGAACTTCAATATGGGCTTCGATACTCTTGAGTACATGTCTGCCGCGCTGTTGGATATGGAGTGGCACTCCCTGCCTGCTGATTCCGAACTGCAAGATGTGGCGAAGTTTGAAGCCAAGGCGCTTGAGAAGCACGGTGTAGACCTGCCTGCGGTACCGCCGCGCTACAAGTCTACGTACTTTGCTCACTCCATCGGTGGTGGTTACTCGGCGGGTTACTACGCTTACATGTGGAGTGAAATTCTGGCGGCGGATGCGTTCGCTTACGTGAAAGAGCGTGGCGGTCTGACCCGCAAGAATGGCGACTGGTACCGTAAGAACATTCTTGAGGTGGGTAACTCTCGTCCGCCGATGGAATCATACAAGAAGTTCCGTGGCCAAGAGCCGACTACAGATGCGTTACTGATTCGCCGTGGCTTGAGCCCACAAGCCGGAGAGTAATTCACCAAGGCCGCGCAGAAATGCGCGGCCTTTTTCTTTCCCCTGTGTGCTCCATTCGCTGAGCGCCTTACTGGTTTCGCGGTACGAGGTAATCCGTCACCGGATGACGTCGGAACATGCGAAACGACATCACCACATAGATCAATGACCCTGCACTGATCCCCATCAGCGAGTACTGTATATTCGGCAGGAAAGTACTGCCCACGGTAATCGCCAGGCACACCGTTGAATTGAGGATGATCCCTGGTCGCCACGGCGGAAAGAGTTGCCAGTAAGGCAGCTGCTTGCCGATATAAAATGCCACCATGCCGCATATTGCCAGTCGATTGAATGTCGTGCGGTTCATGTCGTCGACAATGGTGTACTTGATCATTTCTGATAGCAGCAGAAGCCCCATGCACAGTAAAAGGTGGGAAAGGGTTAGCAGGTTGCCGGAGGACAATCGCGAAGCGCGCTCAAGCAATGGGAAAGCGTCGTAGTAGATCCACCAGAACCCCCAGGCCATAGCGAAACCACTGACCGCGGCGCCGACCCGCAGTGGGGTCCAGTCGACTTGGGAGAGGCTGCCGACGATGGAGATGACGGACTCTCCCAGCAAAATGATGATCATCAGTCCAATGCGTTCAACCAGATGAGAGCGGTGCACCGGGTGTTGACAGGCGTTGTGACGCAAATACCCCTGCCAGCAAATGTCGATGACGATACCCAAGTAAAACACGATGTACTGTATTGGGCCGTCCAGGAAAAATGCGAAGCCGCTCACCAGGGCACCACAAGTGATCGACTGGGCAAGTTTCCGGGCGCAGCGCAGCTCGTGCTTTTGTTTGTTGTACACCGCGAAATACATGCCCGCCAAAATCAAGCGGATCACCACATACGTCATCACATATGCATCAAATTCTCCTGACAAACTCCGTTCCGAGTAGGTGGAGAGCAGCACAACAAGCGCCATGATGAGCAGTGCGATGATCCGATGGGTACGGTCATCCTGGTCGAAGCGGTTCGCGTAGAGGGTGTGGGTCATCCATATCCACCACACGGGAATGAATACCAGTGGAAAGCGGAGTAGCTGCTCAACGGTCAGGTGGCCGTGCACCGTGTGTGCCAGGTCGTTGGAGACGGCGCTGATAACGGCGACAAAAACCAGATCAAAGAACAGTTCGAGCCAGGTGGCCCGCCGATTGTCAGCTTGGGAGAGCGTGCGATCCGTGGCTGGCATGTCGCGCAGCTACCCGCTCGATATTGACGATACTGGTGCGAGAGTAGGTGCCTTCATCAATGTGCTCGCTACGCTTTTGGCTCGACTTCAATCGCAACTTCATTGACGCGCATCAATGGCAGAGAGAAGGGGGAATTATAGCGGTTGAAAATCGGCGTTCCTTTTGTGGTAAGCCCTGCTGCCCGCAATGCCTCTAATAGGCTGCGCTCTTCTGCACGATAGCGCTCCTGGCTCCAGCCACCGCGATAACGGCGAACCGCCATTAATCGTTCCGGTATCTGTCTTAGAGTGACTGCCTGATTATTCGGCTTCGGCAGGGTTTCCATGGTGTACTCTGCGGGCATAAAAAAGTTCACCCGGTAGCGTTGCTTGCCGTTTGTGCTCGGTTCTCCTGTGACTTCTGCAGTGGGTTGCTGTGCCACCGGTGCGGTCATCGCGATTTTCTCGCTGGCCTGTTGTTGCACTGGCGCTGTCATCGACATTTTCTTCTGGCTTAAATTATTACCGAAGATATAGTCCGCCAGCACCCGGAAGGCCAAGCCACTGGCATTTTCGAAGGTAGATTCGACTTCGACTTCGGCGACGATCTGCGGGGCGTAACGTCGCAGTTCAAAGTCCGAATGTGTCTCAACCACCGTGTGCTGAGGTGTTTCTATTGCCGAAGCCATGGTTGCTCCCAAAAATCCGATCAGGGCAATACCGAGACGTACCAGGTGCCACATGATGGCTACCTCCCAAAAAGCGCTGTCATTTCAGGATAGTACGGGGCGGCTGTTGGATCGGATTGGTATATGGCGCCGCGACTATTTCGAGGTTGTACGCCATACCCAGAGCAGAGATTGGGTAGTCAACGGTCGCAGTGATGCTTATTGGATGGGCTTCGGGTCGGGCTTTCCGCGCTCTCCACCCACATACAGCAGGCACACAATTAGCCCGGCCAGCGCGAGATAAGCGTTAACGGTAAACGCACGGTCGATCCCGGTGGCAATATCGGGTGCCATAGCCACGATTGTGGTATTCATGCCGAGCCCGATGGCACCGCCGGCAATCTGGAACATATACAGGATGGCACCGGCGAGACTCGCGCGACTCGGATGTACCACGGTGATGGCGGCGGTTGTGATGGTCGAGTAGAACAGGCCGATGCCGGCACCCAGCACCACCATGCCAAAGATCAGGGAAGAATACTGGGTATCTTTGGTTAAATGGGAGAGCAAATACATGCCACCTCCCAGACAGATCGCCCCCGCCGAAACGATCATTTTCGCCCCCAGCTTTTCATACAAATGCCCGGAGATAAACGACATGAGGCCGAAGGTGACCATCATCGGCAGCAGGCCCGCGCCCGCACGCATGGCGGAGTAATCACGGACTTTTGTAAGGAACTGTGGGATATACAACAGCGCCGCGAAGAACACCACGGATAGCAGTAATGTCGCGAGGCCTGCGGCAAAGAACTTGCGGTTGCTTGCAACATCTTCGGGAATCAGCGCGTTCATTCCCGCGCGTTTCTCAACGTGCAGGAAAATGGCCATAAAGATGAGAAAACCGCTGAGCAAACCGATAATCAGGGGGCTTTTGAAGCCTACGTCTACCACCATATCCAGGGCCAGCAGCAGGCCAAACAGTGACAGGGAGAGGCTGGCAACACCGCGGTAGTCGATACGCTCATTATTGTTTTCGGGGCGCTCGTCCGGGATTTCTTTCCAGCAGACAAACAGGGCGAGCGCGGCAATGGGTAGATTGATAAAGAAAATCCAGCGCCAACTCAGGTAATCGGTGAGTGTGCCCCCAAGCAGTGGGCCAATGGCGTTGGCAATACCGCACACCGTCATGATCAGTCCTCCGGCGAGGCCTGCGCGATCGTCGGGCATGATTTGGTAGGTCATCCCGAGCACCGCCGGCCAGATCATTGCCGCGCCAATACCCATTAATGCACGCGACACGAGTAGCGTCGAAATGTCGACCGCCAGGCCGCCAAGCAGAGAAAATACACAAAAGATAAAGGTGCCGAGAAAGAACATACGTCGGCGCCCAAACATATCCGCCAGGCGTCCGCCGGAAATAATCAATACGCCGAATACCAGAGCGTAACCATTTATAACCCACTGCGTCGTGGTAATGTCAGAGTGGAATTCTTTCTCCATGGCGGGCAGTGCCACAGAGAAAGCGGTAAAGTCATTGGCAATCAGGAAGATGGCAAACGTAAGGGCCATCAGGCCAAGAAACTGTGATCTAGTCAGTGGGGTTTTGGTGTCTGCCATGCTCTGTCGCCTGGGGTGTCGCAAATGATTGTCGGACGTAGTAGATGAGGCTTACAGAGTTTGGTTCAAAACCGGTAATTTGTGCGGGCGAATTTCCTGTTAATCGCGTGATATAACGCGCCCACAGGCTATGCCTGTGGGTCGCTTTCCAGTGTTGTGATGGGTGCCGCTACCGGTTCAGATGTGCGTAAACGCAAGGCCAGCGCCCAAAGTGCGACCATGAGCGCGAAAATACCAAACAATACGAACGGGCCGGATTCACGCCAACCGTCGAACAGGTAACCACCCACCTTGGTTGCGATTAAGATCCCCAAAGCCCCGGTAAAATTGAACACCGCAACAATTGGGCCGCGAAGAGATTCGGAAGAGCGCTCGTTAATCAATACGCCGCTGGCGATAATACAGCCCACTTCACCCATCCCAATAAACACCGCGCAAATCATCATGGCTTGGCTGAAGGGGTCTGAAACGAATCCGGTCGCCATGTAGCCCAGAGCAGAAATCAGTAGGGCAACAACCAGAGCGCTGACGCGATTGAGCTTGTCCGCCATTATGCCGAATAGCGGTGCGGTCATTAGCGCCGTGCCCTGAGCGATCACCACCATATTTGCCGCTTTCTTTAGTGCCTCGGAAGTTTCCAGGTCCATGACCTGTGTTCCGTAGTTGGTGCCCCAAAGAGCAAAGAAGGTACCGACAATTGCCAGGTTTCCACGGGCAACGAACGATGCGCCATACGCGAGAGCAATCGCTGGGTCTTTCGCCGCGGCAAAGCCTTGCTTCAATTGCTGTAGTGCTGGCTGCTTTTTTTGAGCAGAAGTTGGCCAGTCACGGCGAAGGCCAAACCACATATATATGGCGGCAACAATACATAAGGCAGCGCCCGCAGCGTATGCCAGGGTTCCCGCGACGATAGGGTCATAGCCTTGCGATTGAAAGATGCTTGGCAGGCGCAACAAAAGAAAAATTGTGAATACGGCACCAAGGCCATTCATAAAACCTTGAATACCTGCTGCTTTGCCACGTGATTCATCTGAAAAGTAGTCTCCGATGAGCATCACCACAATACAGGTTATGGCGGCTAAGCCACAGGCGCAGATGATTCTGGCCAATAGCACTCCGGCATACGAATCGGACAACGGGAACGCAAATAGGCCTACGGCAGTCAGCAAAAATCCAATGACCATTACCACGCGTCGACCGCGCCTGTCCGCCATTGGGCCAAATATCAGAAGGGAAATCATTAAGGCAATTTCCCCCCAAAAGCCCAAATCACCCGCTAGACGGCCATGCTCCGATTCCGGAATATTAAGGAACTCGATAAACAAATAACCGAACATTTGCGGTGCGAAGGTGCCCATTGCAATCAACAGGAAGCTCGCCACATAAAATGTGATGATGTGTCGGGGTATTGTGTTTTGCGATAAATTCAGCCAAAGAAATCGTGATGTTTTCATGTTTTTATATCCCGATGGCAATGATCTGGTTTGTTAGTATTTATATCGTTTTAATCACTAAATACTTCTTTGTTGTCTTGGGCTTCTTTGTCTATCTCAGGGGCAACATCTCTCGCATATGCCTCCCAGGTTCCGATTGGAAAACCATCATCCCAATCGATGCAGGGCTCTAGATATTCCGGGTGATACTTCTCCGTATATTCCAATACCGAACGCGGGATATCCGCATATCCGTTATTCGACTTGTGTGAATTCATTCGCCCAAAAAGCACTCCATCGATGCCGCTTTGGCCCATCTTCATCCATGGCCACCATGGTGAAATTCTGGAAAAACCGGAAGAGAACGAGGCTGAAGGGATATCCCGATCCAACATTTCGTGCAGCGGTGATGAAAAGGTGAAGTGCTCGGAAGGATTTATATAGGTCCCTGTACTCGCTTTGGGCCAGAGTTCTGGTGTCACAGGGTTGCGGTAGCGATGCGTATAATCCCATTCGAGCGTGATATTGTTCCCAAACTGCTGCCACGGAAGGATAAATGGAACAGAGCCATCTTCGTTCACGATCGCGGTGGCTTCATTCATTAGGGTAGGGGGATCGTCACCGTCTCCCATATTAAACTTGGGCATCACCGGTGTGAGTTCGCCGCGAATCCGATCGTTGAGAAAGTTATAAACTTCGACGCGTTCTCCGGTATAGGAGTTTAACCAGTCTCGTAGTATCTTTCCGTTCGCTGGGTCGTAGAAGTACCCGGTTTCTTTTCCCCTAAGTCTCACATTACCGTTGGCTAACAAGCGCGCCTGAAACTGCCCGAGACCGCAGTAGCCAAATAATGGCTTCGCCCTTTGGGTGCCAACCAGGCCAAACATCAAGCCATGAAAAGCTGAAAATACCGGCTTGTCGTCATAGGTTGCCCACAACTTTCCAAATGCATAAAGGTTGTCTTTGGCGTCATTCCAGTCGAGAGGTTTTGCGGTGAGTGGAATCTGGCTCCGCGGAGAAAATTGATATTTGTCATTTTTTCGCAGAAACCGCCGCAATAAATTCGAGAAGTCGCTCATGATACTCAGCCCTTTGAATGGTTCCCATTCGATATTTGCCGTGAAATCTGTAACTGCAAGACGGTGTTTTAAAGATATGCGAAATAAATTTTCAATCGAGTATTGCGTTATGCGTTGGACAAGTCAATAATTTGTGAACCTGAAGTCACAAGGTGACGCATTTAGCCGAAGTTTTGCTTTATGCCCCACATGAGGTTCCGATTTTTATAAGAAGAGGAGCATTGGGATGTATAGCTTTAAGAAACATGCACTGGCTGCCGCGGTAGCAGTGAGTATTACACCGGTCGAAATTCTTGCTCAGTCATCGAGCGAATCCGTAGAGGGTATCGAAGAAGTCGTCGTGACTGCCCGCCGACGGAGTGAGAGCCTGCAAGAGGTTCCAATTTCCATCTCCCCAGTAACATCGGAAGAAATCCAGCAACGGGCCTACTCGGGTCTAGAAGACATTGCTGCGGCTACTTCTGGCTTTACCTACGAGGGGTTCTCTACCAGCGGTACAAACGGGAATGCGGTAATTCGGGGGATGGCCCAAACGTTCACCACTGCGCGGACGCAAAACGTGGCCTTCTTCTTGAACGGTATTCACCTGCAGCGGCAGAGCATGATGAATTTCGGCTTGGTTGATATGGAGCGTATCGAAGTGGTCAAGGGACCGCAGAGCGCTATGTATGGCCGTAACGCGTTCGCCGGTGCGGTGAATTACATTACTAGCCCTGCCACCGATTCGCTGGAGGCAAGTGTCTCGGTAACGGCAGGCTCCGATGAGCGCCGGGATATAAAGGCACTGGTCAGTGGACCGATTATCGAAGATTTACTATATGGCAAGATCAATATTGCCGATTCGACTTATGATGGTCATACGCGGAATGCGCATCCATTTGCGGACGCAGATGTGCCGGGTCCGCATACCAATGGCAAGCTCGGGGGCTGGGAAGATCAGACGATTTCCGTCGCACTGGAATTACGTCCGTCGGAAAACCTGGAAGTAAAACTGGACTATTATCGCGCCGAAATTGAGCGTGAGTCACAGCCTTATTATGTGATGACTGGTGTTGCCAATAATGCCTGGGGCTTTACTGCATATAGTGATATGAACTGTAATCCGGTAACCCGCATGTCATTCCTCGGGTTTCCAATGACCGCGAATAGCTGGTGGTGCGGCGAGGTGCCCTCAGCTCCCACTACCGCGACGGATAATGTTTTAGCGCCTTTTGCTCCTGACGATACCGGACATAACGCAATCACGGTGGACCCCCGTTCAATTGGCGCCGTAGCGGAAACCGACGTTGCCAGCCTTGCGTTGAATTATGATCTTAGTGATCGCGTTTCGTTCTCCTACTTGTATGGCCGGTCCGGCAGTGACTCGCTGACTAATGGCGGCTCTGCAGATCGGGATCCACTCACCGGTGTTGGTACTACTTGGGATACGCTAATGTTCCCAATTCCTGGCGGTGGTATGCAGGTCGTTCCGCAGATCGCATATACCAATAGTTTTAGTGGCCGGCCTGTTTCCACGCTAGAGAGTGATTCGCACGAGTTGCGCGTGAATTTCGATGGTGACGCGTGGGAAGGTGGTGCCGGTATCTATTACAGTAGCATCGATGATGAAAGCTATGACCTGACCCTGTATATGCCTCTGTGCTCCACGTTTAACGCGGGTTTCGATTACGGAATATTTGGAGAGGAAGCGTGTAGTCTTCCAGCAGATGGCAGTGTGGGTTCCCCGCTGATGGCGGCGCCCGACCCGGTTTCACAGCGTCTCGGAATGTGGCACGGAGCTGAGTCAAAGCATACGTTGTTTGACGACAATGTATTTGCCTTGTTCGCTGAGGCGGCGTACTCGCCAAGTGAGAATCTCACACTGCGTGCAGAAATGCGTTACACCGAGGAAGATAAAGGCATTAAGCGCTTGACCGATGGCTTCGGTGTCCCTGCAAGCCTCCCGTTTTCTGGTGTAGTAATTCCTGAAGACCAAGAAACCTTCCATTATTTCACCCCACGCTTAACCGCTGAGTACCAGGTAAACCCTGATCAGTTTGTATATGTATCTGCGGCGATGGGGGTTAAGTCTGGAGGGTTTAATAATACCAATGACGTAGCCAAGCTCACTTATGACGAAGAGCAAAATTGGACCTATGAATTTGGTAGTAAAAATACCTTCCTCAATGGTGCCTTTCAGCTGAATGCGGCGCTCTACATGATCGACTGGGAAGACTTGCAGACTTCGCAGGCGCCAACCACCGGTACGGTGGGGGATACTATCCTGATTGCTAACACCGGTGATGCAGAGTCAATCGGCTTTGAAATTGACGGTCGCTGGCTACTTGGCGATAACTGGAGCACTGATTTCGCCATGGCATGGGCAAACCCCGAGTATGACGATGGTGTGGAGTATGAAGAGGGCGCACTCTTTATTAACAGTGGCTGTCTCCAGCCGATTATGGCCACTCCGGATCAGCCCGTGGCTTGTGGTGACCCTGAAGTAGGGGGAAACCAGTTGGCACGCACCTCGGAGTGGCAGGCCAGCCTGGGAGTCAACTATCAAGCGGAAGTCTTTGATGGTTGGTCACTTCTGGCGCGTCTCGATACAAACTACCAGTCTGAGCAATATATTACGCCCCTGAATTTGGCGCATACCGGGGATAGGGTGATTACGAATGCTAATGTCTCTCTGTCAGCACCGGAGAACTGGCGATTCAATATCTGGGGTAAAAATGTTCTCGACGAAGAGTACGTCGGGGGTGTTTTCGTCTTGAGCCAGTTTAACAAGATGATTATCGCTACCGGTATGGGACCGTCATATGGGGCCACCGTTAGCTACGACTTCTAAACCCACTATGCCAGGAGGGCAGGCTGCGAGGTGCCGCAGCTCTGTCTCCTGGCATTTTTATTGGTGGTAAAGAGCTATGGATAAGCTGGTAGAAGGAATTGGAGAGGAAGCCCAGAAGCTCATCGTATTTGGGGCGTCTGGAAGAACAGGGAAGCACTTTGTAAAACAGGCTCTGGAAAATGGGTATTTCATAACTGCGTGTGCGCGAAATCTGACAGCTATTGATATAGAGCATCAGAGGTTGCGTAAAGTCTATGTTGATATTCATGATATGGAAAGTGTCGCACAGGCATTTGAAGGTACGCATGATGCGGTCGTACTGACACTTGGCATTTTTCATAAAACGAATGAAACACCACTGGCGGATGGTACGGCGAATATCATTCGTGCGATGAAAGAGAGGGGGCTGCGGCGATTACTGATGATCTCTTCTCTGGGCGTCGGGGAAAGTCGTGGGCAGGGCAATTGGGTTGTGGCTCTGGTTACCCGATTTATCCTCCCTTACGTACTGCGTGACAAAGAGGTGCAAGAGACGTTAGTAAAGCAATCCGATCTCGACTGGACTATTCTACGGCCGCCGCAACTTTTGGGTAAGGACGTGACCCGGCCATACCAGATCTGGCAGGGAAGACCGGCCGCCACACGTATCCGGTGGAAAGTATCGACGGGTGATACTGCTCGCGCGCTTTTGCAGCTGGTACAGGATGATCAGTCCATTGGTCGTGCTTACCAAATTTCGTATTAACCCGAACCCTTTATTTGCACTTAATCGTCAAGGAATCGATCTACCAGCATATCGGTGACCTTGGCGATGCGCTTCCAGCTGGAATTCTTGGTTAGGTCCATGCCAAAGCAGTTAGGGCTGGCGACTTCCCGCATACACAAGTAATTTGTCATGCAATAAAAGACGAAGGCAAGGGAAACCAGATCCTCTTTGTGGTCGGTATCGATTTCTCGAAAAATCTCGGTCAATTCGCGTGCAATACGATCACTCGCATCCTCAAGGATGACGGTGATCTCGCTAGGGTGCATCAACTCACTGGCCATGATTCGCGTGATGACGGGCCTTTCACGCAGTGCCGCAATGTAGTTATGCTGGACCAGCCTAAACTGTTCCTTGACCGATAACTCTGCAAAAGCCGGGATATCCCCGCCAATGAGTTCTTCTGCGGTAGGCCAGTTGGCACTGCGCTCGATCCAGGCTTTGACTAAGCCCGGGAGCCCTCCAAAGTAGCGGTAGATCAATTCCTTACCCACGCCGGCTTCTTCTACAACACTGTTGACACCGATCCCGTCAGGGCCGTCGCGAACCAATAATCGTTCACAAGTGTCGATTAACAACTGTTCGGTTGCCGGGCGGTTGCGTTTCGTATTCTCTCGCCTAGGAGCTGGTGCTCTCTTTTTAGCGCGTGCTGGTTTGGTGGGGGTCGAATTATCGGATTCTCTAGTCATAACGCTAAATCAAGTTAGTTTTGTTCTTCGGGCCAGTGTCACATCGCAATTGATACCTGTTTTATTCCACATTCTTTCTGTGGTCAATATCCCGTTATTGACAGGGTGGCGCGCTACTCGACCTGGGAAAATATCTTTTGATAAATGTCATTTCTTGCTGCAATCTTACCACCTATAGTGACTTTGAAGTCAATTGTATTGACTTTCAAGTCACCAGAGGTGTGTCTTGCTATTGCTGTGGTCTGGTGATCTCAATGAATTTCAGTGCGCGAAATTGCGGGCTGGATTCGGCATAAAAATTTTGGAGTCTGCTATGAGAATAATGAACAAATCATTAGTAGTCGCCGGGATCGCAGCTGTGGTCAGTGTGTATGCGTACTCGGTGTCAGGTAATACGGGGGAAAGCTGTGATGCTAGTGCCGTCCAGTCTTACGACGGGACCTGCAATAACCTGGCTGAGACCGAGTGGGGGGCAGCTGACCGACTGTATACGCATGGATCGGAAGGTAGTGAGTACGCGGAAGATGGCACTTCTCCCTGGATTGAGGAGAAGGGACTGAGCGCAGAAGCTATCAATGAACGCGAGATCAGTAACCATCTGATGGCGAATAAAACGGGTGTTTCACTGAATAGTGACTCACTGCTTTCTCACAATGTTTTATGGATGGGGCAGTTCGTTACCCATGATGCGTCGAAGATCGACCGCGATCGATTATCTCACCCGTATTATACCGATACCGTACCGCGGCTAATTTTTGGTACAGACCCCCAGAATCCCCGCAGTGCTGATATCTACCAATGGTTGGGTGTACACCCGAGTGACCCGTCAAAGTGCTTGCCGCAGTTTGATGAATTTTTCCAGTTTGTACCTTGTGCCAGCAAGATTCCAACACGAGATATTTCGATAGAAATGGCGCAGGACTACATCGACAGTAATGGGGTTCCAGGTATCCCTGTGCTGTATCCGGATGCGCCCGAGAACGAAATCGCACGTATCATGTTTTCGCGCAATCCGCTCTTGCCCTTTACTGGTTCTGTTTCTAGCCCTGTCATCGTACACCCAGATGCAATCTATGAGGTGTATGACGGCCGTAAAGAAATTCGCAACCGCATTAATAGTTGGCTCGACCTTTCACAGATCTACGGTGATTCGGCAGCGGTAAACGCAGATCTGCGTTCCAAAGCGAACCCGCAGGACCCGTTCGGGCCACGTATTCCCGTTGGTGGGGGTAAACTTGCAACCTACGATTATGTGGGAGCGGATGCAAAAACTGTTTTGTATCGTCCAAATCCGGAGCTGAAGGCGGACTTGTACGAATTCCTACCCACGGCTGAAAAGATCCCAGCGCACCCGCGGCCAAATGATCCGACCCGTGCATTCAATCCACAAGACGAGTTCCTTTCCGGCGATGACCGGGCTTCCGAGAACCTGCAACTATTAACCTTCCATCTGGCGTTCCACCGCTATCACAATCGTGTTGCGGACCAAATGGCGCTCAAGTATTCGGGTGACATCGCCGGTATGGCACCGGAAGAGGCCGACGAGTTCTTGTTTCAGAAAGCCCGTCGATATGTGGTCGGTGTTTACCAGCATATTTTGTTTGATGAGTATCTACCCGCGCTGTTCGGGTCGCAGTTTGATGGCCTGATCGGTGAGTACAGCGGTTACGCAGACGATGTGAATCCGGATAGTAATACCAATATGTGGAACTCTGCTTTCCGCTACGCCCATAGTTCTGTGCCCAAAGAGTTCTTAATTTACGATGAGAACGGTCAGAATGTGATTGCGCCACACGTGGTGCTTGATTATTCGGATCCCCAGGCTCCGCCGGTGGCAGAGTTTGTTGACGTAGTAAACCGGAGCTTTATCCCTGAGTTCGGAACCCAGAATGTGCCGGGCCTTTCTCAGAGTGGTCCAAATCCACCGTTTACGGTAGCAAACCACGTCGCGCTGCACAGTACTCAGGGTATGGGTATCGCCAACGTCATTCGCTCTATGAGCCGAACGGTTACCGCTAACATTGACCTTATTTATGAAGACAGTGTCCGGGACGTTGTTGCTGCGCAAAGTATGATCAACGCGGGCATTGATTTGGCGGCAATTGATATCCGTTCTGCACGTGAGGTGGGGGTTCCTGACTTCAACCGTCTGCGTGGTGAATATCTCGGAAAAACAATCTATCAGAAAAGCAGCGACGATGATGGCTGCCGTGTATGGCACTTGCTCTACCCAGACGACCCCATCGAGTGTTTCCTGGAAATCACTTCGGATCTCGAAGTGGCTGAAGAGCTTCGTTCGCGTTACCGCAAGGTCTATAACGTCGAGGGTTTACTTGGTTTGTTGGCGGAAGACAAGGTAGATGGTTCGCCGTTGCCGCCTACCATGGCACGAATGATTGCCAGAGAATTCAATCTGAAGCGCAGTGCCGACCGTTTCTGGTATGAGCTCTACTATGCGGACGATGCGGATACTCTCGCAGAGATCAAATCTGTATCTATGGCGGATGTGTTTATTCAGACTGCTTGTGGGGTTGGTGAGCCGGGTTGTGCACTGCAAAAGTCGGATCTTGGCACCCCCGATGGTAATGGATATATCAATGCATTCTTGGTAGACCCGGCGATCGAGCAAATCACCTACGAAGCTGGTGCTTGTGTGCACGCTGGATTCTATCCGAATCTGGATAATCCAGAGGATGCCAGCCTGGCCAGTACTTTTGTAGCGTGTTCTGAGAGCTACTCGCGTGATGCCTGTGAAGTATCATCCTTCGACGGTGATATTACCGGTGACGGTATCCCTGATGTAACGCCTTTCCAGTCCGTATTCCTTGGCGCAGCTAGACCTTATGGTGAGCAGCTATGCCCGGACGTTCTGGAACCACAACATGTGAACTTCCAGTTTGGTCCTCAGGCGGTAATGCCTGCGGTAGGTACCTGTCGCCAGGGCTTTATTCATACCCGTGACAAGGTTTACGGCTTCCCCTTCGGTGCGCCTCTGAATGTTGAAGAGGTCGAGCGTTGGTGTACCAGTGATGGTAAGAATTTCCTCGCAGGTGGTTTGTTCGGGGAGTGGGTTGATGGTGCGGCGCCTTCTCCGGGCCCGAGTGCCTACCCGCCTCCCGTGCGCAATTAGGAGAAAGAATTTGCTAGTGTTGTTGTCTAGTAAATAGAGGCTGCTTGAAGTATATGGGTGCCCCTTGGGCACCCCTTTTTCGTTTGTATCAGGTCACAAATTATAGGATTTCATTATGGAAATGGTGGAAGCTGGTTCTGAGACTCGAGTGATTGACGAATTTGCAACGGAGTTTGAAGAGCATATCGTGTCTGCGTTGGGGCTACAGTTGAGTGACGAATTTGCGGATCTTGCGGCACTTAAGAATCTGCAGGGTACGGAAATGGGCTTCGCCCGGGTATATACGCACAATAGCGGCTTGATCGAGAAGGCGGCGTTTATGTCGTTAACGATGATGCCTGGAATGCGCTACTTCAATATTCATGTGATTCCGAAGCCGGAGCTGAATATACCTCGATTTAGCTTCGAAGGAATGCTTAATCCAAAGGGTAGCCAAATATCGATAGATCTTTATCCTGATCTAGATGTAATGATGAATCTTGATTACTTTAAGAGGCACTATCGCAGAGTGGAAAGTGCGTATCGCGAGGCTCGATTTGATAAGCCCGTCGAAGCAATTGAGGCCTCGCGGATGGCACATATGCGAGCTTGTTGTTCTCCATATTTCCTGCTCGCCTATGGTGTTGCCCCCGAGCATTTGCCAGATTTTTCTCGCTATGCACAGGCCTATCTCGCGGATTGGCTTGATATGTGCGCGAGCCCGGAAAAGAACGAGCCAGCCGAAACACTCGCCCGCAAGTTACGTCGCGAGCGCATTATGCAGGCCATTATTGAAGCTGACCCAGACCGGGATAAGGTCGTTATGCTGTTTGGCGAGGAGCTGACCCAGAGAATTGAGCAGGCAACAATGCTTTGATTGGAGCTGAAGGGTAGGGGAGCGCGGCGCTATACTGCGCCGCGACGAATATCCAAATTATTAATAGGTGCGTTTATGCTTCTGTTTTTGTGTGAGCGATATAGTGTGCATTCGGGTCACCATGCTTCACGCGATAGCCAGTGGAATAGATCCGAGCGGCGGAAATCTTGCGTGTGGGCGCCTTGATGTGCCCGGTAAATTCGAGTGGAGATAGCCCCTCTGCTTCACAAATTGCATCAAACACGGTCTTGTTTGTAGCTGGTATCCGTTCATTGTCACATACGTTATAAATACCTTTCAGTCCTGCCGTTACCACGTGCGTGACCGCTGCTACCACATCTTCAAAATGAATTGCATAGAGTAGCGCGTTTGCACCAAATATCGCCTTTCCATCAAAATAACTATGGGCGAGTTTTACCCGCTGGGGAAAGGATAGATCGCCAGGGGCACCGTACATATCCGGGAAGCGCAGTACACAACCACCGCTGCGAGAAAGAATGGCCTGCTCCGCTTCCTGATAGTAGCGGGAAGAGGGCTCTTCGTGATTACCGGTTGGCGTTTGTTCGGTAATTGCATCACTACCTTCACCGCCATCGCCATAAACTGAAAAGGAGGACAGGAATATTAGTCGTTCGCAGTTGGCTGCCGCGTTCTGGCAGGTATCGACCAGGGTCTGGTGGTAGTGACGGTGGCGCTCGTCGAGCGTGCGGGTATTTTTAACGTTGGGTGCGACGGTCACAATGATTGCATCGCACCCCGTAGCGGCAAGTGCGACTTTATCTGCTTCGTGCCCCTTTAATACAGCCACGCCGTCGGCAAATTGCTTCAATTCATCAATTTTTTCGGGGTTTGTGGTGGTGCCGATTACCTGATGCCCCTGTGCACGTAAGCTGCTACCAAGCGCTCGCCCAACATGGCCCATGCCTAGTATGAGAATTTTCATAACTGCCTCCAATTGAATTGTATTTTCACCAACAGGCGTGAGACAGCTTGCGCGTGGTGTTTATAGTGATACTAGTGAGCCACTTGATGTGTACATTGACGAAAATCAATTCAAGGTTGCGGGGTCAAAGAGAGCGAGGAAAGGCGCGACAGGCTGCGCTGTTTAACAGTGGCTGAGCCTATCTTAAGTGCCTGCCGTGCGACGGTTTGAACGAATGGGTTACGATGCGCGTAACCCGTTGTCGATACTTGGGGGTTGTTCAGGGAGATTTCATCTCGTCGTCGTAAATTGCCACACCTGAGGTCTTGTCCGACAGACGCCAGGCCCGGTACACGCCCTCGGTATTGAACTCCATTGCGATATTGCCGTCACGATCCATCGCGACGATGCCACCGGTGCCTCCTGCGGGAAGCAGGATATCTTGGATCACTTCGCGGGCGGCGGTGGTCAGCGGTAGCTCGCGATACAGCTTTCTGCTACAGATATCTGCAGCGACGTGGTAACGGATAAAGTATTCCCCATGACCGGTAGCGGATACGGCACAGCTATTGTTGTCTGCCCAGGTGCCAGCACCAATGATGGGAGAGTCACCCACACGCCCCCAGCGTTTTGCGGTCATACCACCGGTGGAGGTGCCGGCGGCGAGGTTGCCATCCTTGTCCAGTGCGGCAACCCCTACGGTGCCGTATTTGTAGTCGCTATTCTTAATATTGAAGGAGGTACCCTCGGCCTCCATTTTCTGCTTCGCTTTCTCAAGCTGCTGCAGGCGGAATTCGGTATCGAAATAGCTGTTTTCTACTTGCGGCAACTTCACATGGCGAGCGAAGGCGTCAGCCCCTGACCCTGCGAGCATGACGTGGTCAGACTGGGTCATAACGGCTTGTGCAGCCAGGATAGGATTCCTGACTGTTTTTACCCCTGCGACGGCACCCGCATTACGATTGCTGCCATCCATTATCGAAGCATCCAATTCATGCTGGCCGTCATAGGTGTACACCGCACCTTTCCCGGCGTTAAACAGTGGGGAATCTTCCAGAATGATGATGGCGGCGGTGACGGCTTCGATGGAGGAGCCACCTTTCTCCAAAACCTTGTAACCGGCATCCCGGGCTTCTGCCAGTTTTGCGCGAATTTCGGACTCCTGTTTGTCGGTGAGCTTGGCGCGGGTGATGGTGCCAGCGCCACCGTGGAGCACCAGCCCAAATTTCTCGGCCCAGGCTGGGGCGGCAACGAATAGAAAGACGAAAAGCAGTAGGTTTTTCATAGTTTTCAACTCTGGTGGATTACCCCGGTAGCCCCGAGGCGACTTACCTGGTCTCATACGCTGGCTTCACCTATCGGCGGTAGTGATAGGTGGTGGTTTCTCTTGCCGTGCGACCTGTGGTTACCTTACCTGAGCTTATTGACCTTAGCGACATTTGTGGTTTGTTTTCGGACTTGCGTGTGACGTGAGCGGGAGCGCCCCTGGAGCAGGGGAGAGAGGAAGGGTTCTTATGTGTCGAATTTTGCACAAGGTGCTGCTTTGGATATTGTTGGTTCCTACCGCCCCGCTGGTTGCGGAAAGCGTCGATCATGAGCCGGTTGAGCCAGCACAAGAAGCGAATTGGCAGCCGCTGGATCCGCTCTGGTCACAAACCCGCGGGCACTCCGCGGAAGAGGGCATCTTACTGGTTCTGTTTCCCGGCTACTCCGTTGAGCGAGAATGGGCCGAGCGCTGGGGTTCCGCCTTGCTTCAGCAGCCGGCGGTCCGTGCGGTGAATTTGGCCTGGGTATTTGCTGGGCCGCAAAGTGTTTTCTATGAAGAGCGGGAGTTACCGATCGCCGCCAGCATCGACAGACTGGGTAACGATCCATCGATACGGCGCATTGTGCTTGTCGCACATTCCAGCGGCAGTTTTCCGGCTCATCAATGGCTAAATCAGGTGGCGGCTCATTCGGCCCTGCGAGCCCGCTTTATAAATGCCGTTACCTATATAAACCTTGATGGGGGTTCTGGTGAGGGCCTTGTGGGAGGCGATTTGGCTCTGGGGTCGCCTGCATTGCAATTGATTGAACGGGCGCTGGCGGTGGCGGCGAAAGACATAGTGACCGAAAGTCGCTCGTCTAACAATGCGGACATGCAGGCGATGGCAGTGCGCTACCCGGGCATATTTCAATATCTAGCGTTGGAAGTCGATTCCGGGTGTGCGGAGGGTGCCGGCTGGTGTTTGCACGATGCGCTGATCATCCAGCGCCCATACAACACGCAAACGTTTGATTTACGACGTGATTACACCGAATTTACCAATGAACGACCGGTAAATATCGGTTGGTGGCCGGTGGCGGCTGATGGCCGTTAGCTGCGGTGTCAGTACGAATAAACGATGGCATTTGGGGGACGAAGTGAGAACAACATATTTCAATTCTCGGGCTTGGCAATTGGCCTGCGTGTCGCTGGCGTTGACTGGCATCTTGCTTTCTGGGTGTACAAAGAAGGAGCAAGTTACAGGTGTCGAAAGTGACAGAGATGCCGAGCGGGGTGAGAGCGTGATTGAAATGGAAACCTATCAAAAATATAAGATCTCCGGGCTAGACCAGCCTGTTATTCGTCAGTCGGACATATTGCCGCTGATTGAAGGGCTTCGGCAGGAGCCATTGCTCACCGTAGAGCAAGTCGGCGAGTCCTACCAAAAGCGGCCGCTATACAGTATTGCACTCGGTAAGGGGGCGACCCGGGTAATGCTGTGGTCACAGATGCATGGCGACGAACCCACAGCAACTCCTGCTCTATTTGATTTATTGAATTACATTACCGCACCGGAACAGGCAGCATGGCGTGACCAGTGGATGGACAAGCTTAGCTTGCTGATTGTACCGATGCTGAACCCCGATGGTGCTGAGCGCAACTCGCGGCACAATGCGCAGAGTTTTGACATCAATCGCGATGCCAAAGCACTGCAGTCACCCGAGGGACGGGTGCTGATGCAATTGGCGAAAGATTTCAAACCACAATTCGGCTTCAACCTTCACGATCAGGGCAGTTACTACGGTGTGGGGGACAGTGGTGAGGCGGCGACGATCTCGGTTTTGGCGCCTGCATTCAATGTGCACCGAGACATTAATGAGAGTCGCGGGAACGCGATGCAGCTGATCAGCGTCATGGTCGAGAAAATTCAGCCGGCCATTGGTGCCAATATTGGTCGCTATGACGACACCTACGCCTGGCGTGCTTTTGGCGATACCTTTTCTGAGATGGGGATCAGCACCATCTTGATTGAATCCGGCGCGCATCCGAATGATCCCAATCGGCAGGTTGCGCGGCACATGAATTTTGAAATGCTGGTTACGGCTATCGACAGTATTGCTTCCGGATCCTATTTGTCCGCTTCGCGCGCGACTTATGACGCTATTCCGCTGAATGAAGACGATGCGTTAGTCGATCTTAAGATTCGCAATGTACGTGCCGGGCAAGGTGATTTTACATACCGCACGGATTTGGCAATTCGTAAGCGTTACGGGCAGACCTCGGTTGCGGATGTGGGTGATCTATCTAATTTGGCTGGATTCCTGGACTACGATGCGGACGGCGCCCGGTATCAGATGCCCAAGGCATTTTTACTGGATGAGGAAACACCACTCGAGCTTACTGATGAGCGCTATTTGGCGCTGCTCCGTGAAGGGGTAGCCTACTTCGAAGGAGACGAGGCGCTGCTGGTCAAAGAGACTCAACTACCCGTGGTGGTAAACCCGCAGCGGTTGCAGGGTGAACTGCCCGCTAGACGCCGAAATGCGACCTTTCTACTTGCCGATGCCAATGGTGTTAAGGCGGCCATTCTGGATGGCGAACTGATAGAAGTAAGAGAATTTCAGCGCGGGAAATAGAAGTTGCGCGTTTGTCAGTTGGCTGGCAGTTGCCAGCCAAACTGATCAATCAGCGACATAAAGCATCCTCGAGGTGCCGCGACTAATTCCAGTCTTTCCGCCAAAACAGGGTGTTGAATCGACAGCCGATAGGCGTGTAGTAGCAACCGTGCGCAATGCAGTTGCTCCGCAAAAAAACGATTGTGGGTGGACTTGCCGTATTTCGGACAGCCAATCAACGGGTGGGACAGGTGTTTAAAATGTCGGCGAATCTGATGGCGCCGTCCAGTGACCAGTTCAACCTGTACCAGGGAGTAGCGGCTGCTGGGGTAGCGATCCACGGCAAACGGCAGCTCCACGGTATCAACACGCCGGAAATGGGTGATGGCCTCCTGGCGAGGTAATTCGCTCTTCGGCCGTTTACGCTGGTGTTTAAAGTCCGCAACTGGGGGCAGCGGATGGTCGATAACCCCCTGTTCGGGACAAAACCCCCGGCACACCGCCAGGTATTGCTTTACGGAGGTGTCACTGTCTAGCTGTGCTTGCAACTTTGCCGCGGCATCTCCGCTCTTGCCAAACACGATGACCCCGGAGGTTGGTTTGTCCAGCCTATGTACCGGGTAGAGGTGTTGACCTACCAGATCACGAAGATATTGCAGCAGGATGCGATCTTCATGCTTATCGATATCTGAACGGTGCACCAGCCACCCCTCCGGTTTATAGGCGGCAATCAGGTGGTCGTCTTCGAAAATCAGTTCGGGGGTCATCGGGAGGAGAGGTACCGGAATGTGCGATTACTGGGAGTATAGGTTGCCGGGTGTCGCGTAAGGCAAAAGGCGGCTGTACAGCAAAACTGTTGGTTCGATCAGTCCCAGCTTTCCAGCGGTTCCACATACACCCAACGCTTCTTGTAGAGCTTGAACAACGATATCTCGTGCAAGGCGTGTTCCGCATCGTCATCTTCAAACCACGCCTTAAATTCGACTACCGATTTCTTCAGCCCCTTTTTTGCCTTAACAACTTCCAACCGTAGCCACTTCGTGTGTAGATCCTGCTCGCTAAGCCCCGGGTAGGTGTCTGGGTGCCAGCTTTTTTTCAGGTACGGCAGGTTGCCGGTCACATAAGCGCTGTAACGGCTGCGCATCAGGGACTCGGCGTTGTTTGGATAGGTTTTCCCCGACAGATAAAGGTCGCAACACTGGGCGAAGGCTTTACCTGAACCGCAAGGGCACGTTGAGGGTGTCTGGGTGCTGGGTGTAGTCATGGCTGATTCATATCTGGACGGACGAACATCATAACAGTCGCTACGCCGACTTTACGGTCAGTAGTATGCGAATTGTGCGATGGCGAGTGTATGTCTGTGCCGGTCTAATGAAAAGCCCGCCAGAGCTGCTACGCTTAATCTCAGATATCCACGAAAGCGTGGATGGGTCCTATCTGTTGTCGATTTGGTGAATGGCCGAGAGGTTTGCCTATGGGGCGCAACGGTAAGTTGTCCATGAGTAGTTTGGCAATATCGTGTACGTTATTTGCTGGGCTGTGGTCGCTGGCGGCGAATGCAGATGATGATAAGGAAGCGGTTGGCCAGGGGCAGCCGGGGGGAGGGCAGAGTCCCTATTTGAGTTTTTGTCAGGAACGCTTCTATGAAGAAGACGATGGCATTATCCGCTGTAATTGGGCGGTTAATTTCAATTTAGCCTGCTTTGTTTCCTACCCATCCAATGTGGTGGTCCAGGCCGGGTCACTCATCTCCAAGCCCGAGATTATCGGGGAGTGTGATAACGGAGAAAAAATCATAAAGATTGTTCACTACTAGCGGGCACAGGTGACTTTTCCTCGTCGCTAAAGAGCATTGCTATGCGTTGCTCCAGCTGCTCGTAGGTAAATGGCTTCTTGATACAGTCCAGAATCCCATCTGCCAGGAGCTCCTGCACCTTACTTTCCACACTGTAACCGGTCGACAATATTGCCTTGATTGTCGGGTTGATCTGTTTGAGTTCGGCAAATAGCTGCTGGCCGTCCATGTCCGGCATGATCATATCCAGCAGTATCAGATCGACCGCAACAAAATTGTGCTTGTAGTATTCGATGGCTTCCGGTGCTGAAGCGAATGTAGTCACTTGGTGGCCATGCATTTCAAACAGGGTCTTTGAATAATTCCGCACGATGGCTTCATCATCCACCAGCATTATGTGAATGGGTTTCCCGCAGGGCACGGGTTTCTTGGTGTTTTTACGACTTACCTTGTTTTGAATAATTGGCAGGTAAAGGTCAAAGCAGGTGCCTTCGCCCAGCTCCGAGTGGCATCGAATAGCGCCTTTATGTAGGTGGATGGTGCCGTAGACCGCGGCGAGTCCGAGCCCGGCACCGCGACCACTGGCCTTGGTGGTGAAGAAGGGTTCGAATATCCGTTGGCGGATTTCTTCCGTCATCCCTGTGCCGGTATCACTGACGTTGATACGCAGATACTGCCCGGGTTCCAGCTGGAAGTCTGAGATAGACAGGGTATTTTCCACTGTCATATCGCTGGTGGTGAACACCAGTTCTCCACCGGAAAGCATTGCGTCCTTGGCATTGATGCCGAGATTGAGCAGGGCACTTTTTAGTTGCGCGGAGTCCCCCTTGATGTGAGGGGATTTTGCCCGGAGGTCCTGGCGAATTTCGATTCGACGGTCGATGGTACGCTTCAGCATCGCACATACGTCGCGCACGATGTCGTGGGTATTGCACTCGTTGATTTGATAGGAACCCTTGCGGGCAAAGGTCAGTAGCTGTTCAGTGAGTTCGGCTGCGTGGTGGGCAGTGTTTAAGATCTGGTTGGCGTACTCGGAAACCTTGGCGTCGTAGCTGGTCTGATGGATGACTTCTGCAAAGCCTGCGATACCGTGCACCATATTGTTGAAGTCATGGGCAATCCCCCCGGCCAATTCCCCGATGGCCTGCATTTTCTGTGCCTGCCGCAATTCCTCTTCCAGTAGCCGCTGTTTGGTGATGTCACTGCCAATACTCAAAACCCCGATGGGCTCATTATTGTCGTTGGTGAGCAGCTTGTTGGTCCAGGCTACCCAGACCCGGTTCCCGTCTTTGGTGATGTTTTCATTGATGTTATAGCGGTGTTCATCGGGGTTGTTGCAGATGTGGTCCATAAGTGGACGAAGGTCGCGGCCGGTACTTTCATTTGCGGGGACGATTGTCCCAACCACGTGTTTGCCGATGATTTCTTCTTCGGAGTAACCAAAGAACTGCTGGGCGAACTCATTAAAGAAGGTGATTAAACCGTTGCGATCCCAACGGAGGATAATGGAGTTGGCGTGTTCGACCAGTTCTCGATAGCGCTCTTCACTTTTGCGCAGGGCCTCGTACATCTCCTCGGAGGACTGAGGCAAATCGACATCGTCAGCCGCAGCACTCTCTGTTCTGGTCCCTGTTCTTTTATTGGTATTCATCCGCCCTTCCTGCGGTGAGGGGAAAGCTCCTGTATCCACGTCTAAATTCCAACACGGCCTGTACAAATTGTCTAGTAAACCGGCAATTTCGGGCAGTCGTACAATCCCGTATTGCCGATAGCATAGTATTGGTGTTGAATCCGACAGTATTGAGATAGGTTTCCTAATAACAACTGGGGGGATAGGAAGGGGAATGCGATTATTTTCAGAATCGGTTAAAGGGTTTGAACGGCTGTGTGTCGCCGTATGTGGAGGACTGCTCGTTTCCACACTGGTTGCCTGCGGCGGTGAAGATAAAAAGGCGGCAAATGGGCCGGATTTCGCCCGTCAGGGTGACTTCCCGAGTACCTATGTCCCACAGGAGAGTGCGCCGGTTCTGATTCGTGGCGCAACGGTTCTGACCGGAACCGGTGAAAAACTGCTCAATTCAGATGTGCTGCTCGAGGATGGCAAGATTGCCAAGGTCGGCAAGGACCTGAAGGTGCCGAAAAAGGGGCTAGTTGTTGAAGGTGCGGGCAAGTGGGTAACGCCGGGCATCATTGATGTGCATTCTCACCTGGGTGACTACCCGGCGCCGTCTATCGAGTCTTCCCAAGATGGTAACGAAATGACCTCTCCGAATACCGCGCAGGTATGGGCAGAGCATTCCGTGTGGACGCAAGATCCACAGTTTCCGCTCGCGCTTGCGGGCGGGGTTACCACCCTGCAGATTTTGCCGGGATCAGCGAACCTGTTCGGTGGGCGCGCGGTAACTCTGAAAAACGTACCTGGCCGCAGCGTACAGGATATGAAGTTCCCGGGTGCGCCATACGGCCTGAAGATGGCCTGTGGTGAGAACCCTAAGCGCGTATACGGTGGCAAGGGCACCTTGCCCTCCACCCGCATGGGTAACGTCGCGGGATACCGCAAAGCGTGGACTGAAGCTGCTGCGTATAAAGAGAAGTGGGAAAACTTCCATAAGAATGGTGGCGATGAGCCCGAGCGAGACCTCCAGCTCGAGACTCTTGCTGGTGTCCTGAACGGCGATATTCTGGTGCACAACCACTGCTATCGCGGCGAAGAGATGGCCATCATGATGGACATCGCGCGCGACTACGATTTCCAGATTTCTACCTTCCATCACGCGGTAGAGGCCTACAAAGTGGCGGATCTGCTGGCAGAAAACAAAGTGTGCGCCGCTATGTGGGCGGACTGGTGGGGCTTCAAGCACGAAGCCTTCGATATGACCGAAGCCAATATCGCCATCGTCGATCAGGCAAAGGCCTGTGCCATGATCCACTCGGATTCTGCCGTTGGTATTCAGCATCTCAACGAAGAAACTGCAAAAGCCATGGTCGCCGGACAGCGTGCGGGCTTCCATATTGAACCTCGCCATGCGGTTGCGTGGATGACCAGCAACCCGGCAAAAGCACTGGGTATCGACGAAGTTACCGGCACCTTGGAAAAGGGCAAGATGGCTGACGTTGTGGTCTGGTCTGGCAATCCGTTTAGCGTGTACTCCAAGGCCGACAAGGTGTTTATCGACGGCGTATTAATGTACGACCGCACGGACTCCGCGCGACAGCCACACACGGATTTTGAACTGGGAATTCTGGATGCGGAAGGCGAGCGTCTGCCGGAAGGAGGGCAGCAGTAATGCGTATCTCAATGAATGTGAAAACCAAGTTAAAAGTCTCTCTGTTCAGCCTTGTGTGCCTGATGGGCTCAGCACACGCTGAAACCATTCTGATTAAGGATGCGAAGATCGTTACGCTCGGAGAGCAGGGAACCCTGGATAGTGCCGACCTGTTAGTGCGTGACGGGCAGATTGCGCAGATTGCGGAAGATTTGGGTGATATTCCCGCTGACCTGGTGATCGACGGTCGCGGCAAGGTGGTCACGCCTGGGTTGATTGCACCCAGCAGTGAGCTCGGGCTGACAGAGATTGGGGCTGCGGCCTCCACCAACGATGGGGCAATCGAAGAGCAGTCTATCGGTGCCGGCTTTGACCCGGTGGTGGCATTTAATCCGCGTTCCACACTGATACCGTTTAACCGGGCCGGTGGTCTGACGCGCGCGGTGGTGTTGCCCTACAGCAGCGAAAAGGTATTCGCAGGGCAGGGCTTTGCGATCAAGCTGACCGGTGACTTCGACAGTGTGACCAAGCCCAACTTGGTACAGCGCGCTTACTTCGGCGAATACGGTGCGGAACTGGCCGGTGGCAGCCGCGCCATGGCGTATGCGCAAATCGCGAACGCCCTGGCGCAGGCGAAGGAGTATTCAGAAAACCGGGATCAGGTACGCCGCGGTGAGTGGCGTGAGCTGGATTACTCGGTAGAAGATCTCGAGTCTTTGCAGCCGCTGCTGCGCGGCGAGCAACCGCTGATGATCAATGCAGACCGCGCAAGCGATATCCTGCAACTACTTGCACTCGCCAACAAATATCAGCTCAAGCTGGTTCTTGTGGGCGCTGCGGAAGGCTGGATGGTTGCAGATCAATTGGCCAAGGCGCGGGTGCCGGTTGTGATCGATGTACTGGGGAATACCCCGGATGCCTTCGAAAAACTGGGTGCGCGTATGGATAACGCCGCATTGCTGCATGATGCGGGTGTAACCGTTGCAATCAGCGGCCCGGGTTATGCCGGATCCCACAATAGCTATCTGTCGCGGCAGGCAGCGGGTAATGCCGTGGCTTACGGTTTGCCGTTTGAAGAGGGGGTGCGAGCGATCACCGCAAATGTTGCACAAACCTTTGGGATGGATGCCGGTGTACTGGCGCCCGGCAACGCCGCGGAATTGGTATTGTGGAGTGGAGATCCACTGGAAGTCACATCGTTCGCAGAACTGGTGATGATCGATGGTAAGCCCCAGTCTCTGGTCAATCGTTCAACCCGTTTGCGGGATAGATACTTAACCCCGAAAGCGGGTACAGAACATGGGTACAAAAAATGATGAGTGTAGAAATCACGGCGCTTTATAGCGGTCTCTGTGCGTTACTGGTGCTTGCGCTTGCCTTCAACGTGGTGAAATTTCGCCGCGGCAACAAAGTCGGCATGGGCGATGGTGGCGACAAGTTGGGCAACGTGCTGATACGCACCCATGCGAATGCGATTGAGTATATTCCGCTGGCCCTGATCCTGTTGTTGGTCGCCGAGATCAATGGCCTTTCGGCCATTTGGCTGCATTGCCTGGGTGGCGTGCTGGTGTTTGCGCGCATCATTCATGCGATAGGCCTGGTTGGCGGCAAGGGTGGTTACCACAAGGGCCGTTTTTGGGGCACTCTGCTGACTTGGGTGGTTATCGCCATTCTGGCGTTGATTAACATCGTCTCGGTATTCTGAGAGCTCACGAAACTTTGGCGGTTTGCCGGGCGAAAAAAAGCCCGGCAAGCCGGGCATAGTACAGGGATGGAAACCAGAATATTGGTGTCCGGGGGGATTACTGGTTTACCGCCAGTGGGGTAACGTTTTCTTCAGTAGTCTCAGCTTCTTGCTGTTCGCTCACTTCTTCAGCGGCCAGCAGCTCTTCCGGCTTGCCCTTACAGGCTTTTGCCAGTACTTCGCGGCGTTTCGCCAGCATCAGGCCGATTTCCTCACTGGCTTCTTCTGATACACCTTCAACATTGCGCTCGATCAAAGCGGTGATGTTGGCGGCGAGCTCCAGCATCTTGTCGTGTTCTTCGGCATCTTTTTTATTGTCGAACATGGCTCCGTCTCTATCACATTTCCAAACGGCTACTACCGCCATACTGGGCCTCCTAAGGTCTTGATATCGTGAGTATCGGTATCGTGATTTATGGTTCTGTGTTGTTTCTGTATGGATGTACAGTATCTGTATGTATATTCAGTGTCAACCGCAAATCCGTACATGGCGCGTAAGTGTACGCGTAGTGACGCGTCCAGGGTACCGTTAGAAGCCGCCACCCTGTTCTAACCAGCGCTGCTCATCGGGAGTGCTTTCCCGGCCCAGTGCCTGATTGCGATGGGGGTAGCGGCCAAACTGTGCAATCACGTCCTGGTGCGCCCGGGCGAAACGGTAATAGCTGTCTGCCGCCTGCGTATCCTCCTGTGACACGCCGGGCTTGTCGCTGGCAAAGTCTTGTTGCAGCTGCAGGAAATAGGCTACGGACTCGTCCTGCACATCGGGTCTTTCCGAGTGCTCCAGCGGCATACCGACGATCGCGCGCTGGTGCAGGCCCAGTTGACGGTGTTGCCCGCCAGCGACTACCGACTGGCTGATACTGAGTGCCAGCGAGTCACCGGAGAAGGCTTGTGCGGAACCCCGGTAGATATTACGGGGGAACTGGTCACACAGCAGTATCAGACCCAGCTGGCCGGCCAGGGACGTATGCCAGCTGCTCAATTTTCCATCAATGGCCTGGTTGATGGCGGATGAGAAGCGCCGCGCGATCTCCCGGTCAAAGTCGTCACTGCGCTGGAACCAGCGGGTGCGCGCCTCCTTGCTGGTCGCTGCGCTCAGATCGGTACTGCCGAACCAGAACTGCAGGACGTCTGAGGGGGTTATGTCACTCTGGTGCATCGTTACTCCCGTTACTCCGTGAAATTTTTTTGTTAGGTTGCATCCAAATCTGCTGGTGTCTGCGTCCTTTAGGGGCAAGGTGATACCAGCGGCGGGATGTTGAGCCCCTGATACCCGTTGCCCAAAAAAGGTACAATCCCACGCCATTGGTGGCTGTTGATGATAACGTGTCACTTCCGGACCGTCGTCAGCAGCGGATTGAGCAAGGGACTACTTGTTTTGCCTCAGATCAGTAAGAGCGAGATAACAGTAATGAGAGCGAATGAAATGAAGAAATGCGGCCGATTCAATGCTTGGCTGCTGGCACTGACAGCCACGCTGGGAATGAGTATTTCTGGCAGCCTGCTGGCCCAGGAAGAGGGCGCTGCGCCCCCCGCGCCGCCGGTGCCCGAGGCGCCCGTGGTGGAAACTGCGGAGAAGAAGGCCACCAAGCAGGTGCGAATCCTGCGCCAGGAAGACGGTACGCTGCGCATTCATACCCGGGATGAAAACGGGGAAAGTGGCAGCGTCGAAATTGATCTGGGTGAGGCCTTTGGCGGAGAAGTTACCCAGCGTATCTACCGCCAGCTGGAAGAGAAGGGCATTCTGGACGAGAAAGGCCTGGTGGTAGAGCAGGCGCTGGATTCGGTGCCGCGCAATGTCGAAATCGGCATCAAGGCCGACCTGGAGCGTGCCGAGCGTATTCGCGAGCGTGCTGAGCGGGCGCGAGAGCATGCCGAGCGTATGCACGAACGCGCCTTTGAAGTGCACGAGGAATCCCGCCGGGAGCACCACCCCCGCGGTCCGGATATGGAGTGGTTGATCCCGGTGGTGGCCATTCTGGCGGTCTTTGGTACACCGATCCTGATTGTCTGGCTGGTAACCCGTAACAGCTACCGCAAGAAGCAGCTGGTGATGGAAAACATCAACCGGATGGTGTCTGAAGGTCGCGATATCCCGCCAGAGCTGCTGGACTCCCTGGACAGTGAAACTGCCAGCGCCAACAACAAGGACCGAGGCATAACCCTGATTGCGGTGGGTGCGGCAGTGTTCATCTTCCTCTCCGCCTCTGCCGGTATCGGTGTCGGTAGCCTCGGTCTGATCCCACTCTTTATTGGGGTCGCCCGCTACATCAACTGGAAGCACGATCAACAGCAAGCGGGTTAAGGACAACCAGTCATGAACCTCGATGATGAGGATCTGATCAGGCGCGTCGTCGAAGACGGGGACCAGCGGGCTTACGCCCAGCTGGTTCGTCGCTATCAGTCACAGTTGCGATTCTCGCTCCGTCAACTGTGCGATGGCGACCAGGGTCTTGCAGACGATATGGCGCAGGAGGCCTTTATTAAGGCCTACAAGGCGCTGCCAGCATTCCGCGGCGATGCCCGCTTTAGCACCTGGTTGTACCGTATCGCCTACAATCTGGTCATGAGCCACAAGCGTAAGAATGCTCCGGTAGTTGACCAGGATGCGGTGGACTCCGCACAGGCCCAGGAAAGCGTCGAAGAAGCGCAGCAGTTGGGTATGGCCAGAGACCTGAACTCGGCTTTGGGGGAGTTAAGCGACGCCCAGCGACAGGCAGTGCATTTGTGTATGCAGCGTGGTTTTTCACATGAAGAAGCTGCTAGCATTATGAAGTTGCCGCTGGGCACGGTAAAATCCCACGTCAACCGTGCGCGGGCCAAGTTGCAGTCTCTGCTTCAGGCCTGGCAGGAGGAGGTAGTAAGTGGCTGATTTCGATAAACAGTCCATGGAACCCGAGAAGGGCAATTCCTCTCATAAGAGAGGAGGATCAACAGGTATGGTGATAAAAAACGGTGTTGTAAGTGGCACTCATCCGACAATGGATGGCGAGCCCGATTTTGACACTTGGCTTTCCCAGCAGCTGCAGTTTAACGAGCCGCATTTAGACGATTCGGGCTTCTGTGACCGCGTAATGGCGGAGTTGCCGCCGGTGCCGGCAAAACGCGATGAGCGCCGTGCCACCCGTTATCAGTATGCGGCGGTGATCGCTGCATCTGCCATCGTGTGCTGGCAGTTCCCTCTCCAGGACCTGTTGGCGAGTATGTCAGAGCACAGTATTAGCCTGTATAGCCTGGTGGGCGTCGGTATTCTCGGCGCATTTGCCGCTATGACAGGAGGGATCGTCGCGGCGCGCCGCTGATTCTTTCGCTCCGGGCACCGAGCCCGGAGCACAATTCGAGTAGGCAGGGATCGCCTATGGAATTTGCAGAGCTTGAACCCGAGCTCCAGCAATGGATGCGTTCGGCCATCAAAGGTGGCCAGTCGCGTGCGACGGTCGTCGATGCGCTCCTCAAGGCGGGTTACCAGCCAGCCATCGCCAACGCTGTTGACCAGTGTTTTCACGCTTACCCGCCAACCGACGCCGTACCTGGCACTGATGCGAAGCGTAACCCCGTAGTAGTCTCCTCACAGCAAAATCCAGATACCCGCTTTCGCGCGTTCAGCGCTGGTACCAGCAAGATAAAGCTGGGCGCGCAGCAGGTAGATGTGCATTTCGCCATAAGGCACCCCAATATCGTGCTGTTCGCCAACTTCCTCGCAGAATGGGAGTGCGAGGCACTTGTCGAGATGTCTCGGCCTCACCTGACGCCTTCTCGTGTGGTGAATGCTCAGCACGGTGAGTTTGAGCTAAAGCCCAGCCGTACCAGTGGCGGCACCCATTTTGCCCGCGGTGAAACGCCGCTGATCGCGGATATCGAAGCGCGCATCGCGCGTTTGCTGGGGGTGCCGGATACCCATGGGGAGCCGCTGCAGATCCTGCATTACCCGGTGAGCGCCGAATATCGTCCGCACTATGATTTCTTTGATCCGGAGAAGCCGGGTAATCAGGAGGTACTCGCTAGCGGTGGGCAGCGAATCGGCACCTTGATTATGTACTTGAGTGATGTCGAGTCCGGTGGGGCAACGGTATTTCCCAATATCGGGCTGGAGGTACAACCACAAAAAGGCGCAGCACTGTTCTTTTCCTATATGAGCGAGCACGGCAAGCTGGACTTCCAGAGCTTGCACGGCGGGAGTCCTGTACTCGCCGGAGAAAAGTGGATCGCGACCAAGTGGCTGCGCACCGCGGAGTATCCGATGTATCGCGCCTAGGGGCTAGAGCGTACTGTCGGGCTGGTTTTCCGGGCGCGCCTGCTGGAATGCGGGCAGGGCGGCACAGGCATCCGCAATTGCGCTGATGGTCGGATAGTCGGAAACCGTCACGCCAAAGCGCTCGGCATTATAAATCTGTGGTATTAAACAGCACTCAAACAGCCCGGGGGTATCGCCGCCAGCAAACGGCGCGTGCTGGGCGTCGTTATGCGCAGCCAGTTGGGTTTCCAGCGCTTCAAAGCCCAGTCCTACCCAGTGGCGTACCCACTCGACCTTCTGCTCGTCGCTGGCGCCCAGTTCGCTCTGCAGATATTTGAGCACCCGCAGATTCTGAATCGGTTGGATATCGCACGCTACGTTGTAGGCCAGCGCACGGACCCGGGCACGCGCCAGTGGGGATGCCGGTAGCAGGGCGGGTGAGGGGTGCTGCTCGTCCAGCCATTCCAGGATCGCCAGGGATTGGGTCATTACATTGCCGTCATCAACCAGGGCGGGAACCAGGCCCTGAGGATTGAGCTGCCGGTGCTTGCTCTCTTTCTGTTCGCCCTTTAGCAGGTTCACTGCACGGTACTGGTAGCTGAGCCCCTTGAGGTTGAGGGCAATACGCACCCGATAGCTGGCGGAGGAACGAAAATAGCCGTGAAGCTCCATCTCTATGAATCCTTAAACGGTTGTATGGGGATTGGCGCAACAGGGCGGAGAATTGCCCCCTGTATCGACCCGTTGCGCAAATAATTTGCGTGGTGCGCCGTCTATCGTGACAAAAATGACGTCAAACACCGTATAATCGCTGCCGATTTTTCAGGGCAGTCTGTGCGTGCCCAGTTGGAAGAATTCTGTTCTTTCGCTCCCCTGGCTACGCTGTGCGCTTATTAAACGCACGCACTGGCAAAAAAACCTGTAGCAGTGGTTACAATTGAAACCAATTTTAGATACATTTGAAATTTGGTACAACCCGATCCTTAGCAGGTGCAGAGACCGCGATGACCACCGATAACTCCAACAGCTCATCTACGGAATTTTCCGACCCTATTGATGCCGTGCGTCCGGATGATCTGCGTCTGGAAAAATTCCTGCCATATCGCTTGTCAGTTCTGTCCAACCGGGTGAGTAACGCCATTGCCGACGCGTACAGCGCGCGTTTTGATCTCACCATTCCTGCATGGCGGGTTATGGCGATTCTCGGCCGCTTCCCAAATCTTTCCGCAGCGGATCTGGTGGAGCAGACCGCGATGGACAAGGTGGCGATCAGCCGCGCCGTTTCCATTCTGATTAAGAACGACTACATCACCCGCAGTGAAGATCTCGCAGACCGTCGCCGCCAGGTGCTGAACCTTTCCCAGTTGGGTCGTGATGTGTACGACCGAATCGTGCCGCTGGCGCAGCAGTATGAGAACGACCTTATGGGCTCGCTCTCAGCGGAAGAGCGCGGCCAGCTAGACAGCATTATTGAAAAGCTGATGACCCGTGCGCAGGATTGGGCCAACCGCGGCCTGATCGACTGATCGACTGATCGGCTTTCCTTCTGCCATTCTTAAATTCCATCTATAGATTTCATTGGTCGGCACGCCTTGCCTGCGTGTCGCTCAGAACTACCAGGAGTGACCATGTTTGACCATCTGAGCAGCCTGCCTGCGGACCCGATTCTCGGCCTTTTGGCGGCTTACCGGGCCGATGAAAACCCTCGCAAGATCGATCTGGGGGTGGGTGTTTATAAAGATGAAGCTGGGCACACTCCCGTGTTGCAGGCGGTTAAAGAAGCCGAAACCCGTTTGCTGCGCAGTGAAGAAACCAAGGCGTATGTAGGCCCGGCTGGCACTGCCGGCTTCAATGCTGCCATGCAGGAGCTTGTACTGGGTGCTGGTCACCCGGCGCTGGTAGGCAACCGCGTTCGCTCCGCGCAAACCCCGGGTGGTTGTGGCGCATTGCGTGTACTCGCGGAGTTTGCCAATCGCGCCAAGGAGCACGCCACTATTTGGGTGAGCGATCCTACCTGGGCAAACCATGTGCCGCTGTTGGGCAATGCGGGCCTGCAGATCAAGAGCTACCCGTACTACGATCGCGCCACCAGTAGCCTGAAATTCGACGCCATGGTGGAAACCCTTAAACAAGTGGGGGAAGGTGAGCTGGTGCTGTTCCACGCCTGCTGTCATAACCCCTGTGGCGCAGACCTGAGTCGCGAACAGTGGCAGGTGCTGGCAGATATGGCCCAGAAGCAGGGCTTCACCCCATTCATCGATATGGCCTATCAGGGTTTTGGCGATAGCCTGGACGCTGACGCCTATGGCCTGCGCCTAATGGCAGAGTCCGTGCCGGAAATGCTGGTTGCCGCATCCTGCTCAAAGAATTTTGGTCTGTACCGTGAGCGCGTAGGCATGGCGATGGCCATTTACCGCGATGCGGATTCAGCCGACCGCGGTCAAAGCCAGTTGCTGAATGTGGTGCGTGGTAACTATTCCATGCCGCCCAATCATGGTGGCGCAATCGTTGAGGCCATCCTGACCGATGCGGGCCTGCGTGCAAACTGGGAAGCCGAGCTGACCGAAATGCGCGAGCGCATCAATAGCTTGCGCTCTGGCCTGGTCGAGAGCCTGGAAAAGGCGGGCGCTGTGGGTGATTTCCACTTTATTCAGCAGCAAAAGGGGATGTTCTCATTTTTGGGAATTACCCCGGAGCAGGTGCAGAAGCTGCAGCAGGATTACTCGATCTACATGGTGGATTCCAGCCGCATCAGCATTGCCGGTCTGAGTCAAAATAATATGGAGTACTTCTGTGCATCCGTTGCAGAAGTACTGGAAAGCTAAGTCGTAATTGAGTCGAAGAGTTAGCCGAAAATGGAAGTTGAGGTAGAAGCTACCGTGTCAGAATCTGTCGTTGAACCCTGGGACCCCGCGAGCTGGCGCGAACGCACGGCGCACCAGCAGCCTAAATACCGTTCCCCGAGCGACGTACAAGCTGTTGAGCAGCAACTGTCGAGCTACCCTCCATTGGTGTTTGCCGAGGAGGCGCGCGAGCTGCGCCGGCAACTGGCGGAAGTGGCCGAGGGCAAAGCATTTCTGCTGCAGGGTGGTGACTGCGCGGAGTCTTTCACCGACTTCAATGCCAATCGCATTCGCGACACCTTTAAGGTCCTGCTGCAGATGGCGGTGGTGCTGACATTTGCCGGCAATCTGCCGGTGGTCAAAGTGGCGCGCATGGCGGGGCAGTATGCCAAGCCGCGCTCGGCGGATACCGAAACGATTCAGGGCGTGGAGCTGCCAAGCTACCGTGGCGACATCATCAACGGGATTGATTTCACTGCAGATGCGCGGGTTCCCGATCCCCAACGGATGCTCACAGCCTATAACCAGTCTGCAGCAACCCTGAATCTTCTGCGCGCTTTTGCGCAGGGTGGCCTTGCGGACCTCCATCAGGTGCACGCCTGGAACCTGAGCTACCTGGAAAATAATCCGCAGCGTGATCGCTATCTGCAATTGGCGGAGCGTCTTCAGGACGCATTGGAATTTATGGCCGTGTGCGGGGTTAACTCCAGCAATACACCGGCGATTCGCGAAACCACGCTGTACACCTCACACGAAGCATTGTTGCTGAATTACGAGCAGGCGCTGACGCGCACCGACAGCCTTACCGGTAAATGGTACGACTGCTCTGCCCATATGCTGTGGATCGGAGAGCGCACTCGCCAACTGGATGCCGCGCATGTGGAGTTTTTGGCGGGTGTGTGGAACCCCATCGGCGTGAAAGTCGGTCCGAACATGGATACCGACGAATTGATCCGTCTGATCGATCGTCTGAATCCCAATAATGAGCCAGGCCGATTGACCCTGATTACCCGTATGGGCGCAAATACCCTGGCGGATAAGCTGCCTGCGCTTGTGCGTGCGGTGGAAAGGGAAGGGCGCTCCGTTGTGTGGAGCACCGACCCTATGCACGGGAATACGGAAAAAGCCTCCAGTGGCTACAAAACCCGTAATTTTGACAATATTCTGCGGGAAATCCGTGACTTCTTTGCCGTGCACCGCGCAGAGGGCACCCACCCAGGGGGTATACACCTGGAAATGACCGGGCAGCATGTCACCGAGTGTACTGGTGGTGCCTGGAAAATTTCCGAAGCGGATCTCGCCAGCTGCTATCAGACCCAGTGTGATCCACGACTGAATGCGGATCAGGTGCTGGAGCTTGCATTCAGCATTTCAGAACTGCTTCGCGATGGGCGAAATGGAAAAGTCTGATTGCGTTCGAGGTTAGCCACTGGCTGACATTTGTCTGCAATTAATTGCAAAGGGGAGGGGCGCTCATGCAGCTGTATATCGGTAATAAAAACTATTCTTCATGGTCATTGCGGCCGTGGTTGTTGGCCACCGAATTAAAGATTCCTTTTGAGGAAATGCTTGTGCCGTTTGACGAGGGCGGCAGCTGGGATAAGTTTCGCGCTTTCTCACCCACGGGCCTGGTGCCATGTTTGGTTGATGGCGAGGCCACTGTCTGGGATTCTCTGGCGATTGCAGAGTATCTGTACGAAGCCAATCCAGCCGTATGGCCGGCCGATAAAGTGGCGCGCGCCTGGGCACGTTGCGCCGCAGCTGAGATGCATGCTGGCTTTTTCGCGCTGCGCAACCAGTGCAGCATGAACTGTGGTGTCACCGTATCGATGCATCAGGTGGATGCGGCACTCGAGAAGGACCTGGCACGGTTGGAGGAACTGTGGGAGCAGGGCCTGGACCGTTTTGGTGGTCCTTTCCTGGCAGGGGATACCTTCACAGCCGTGGATGCGTTCTTTGCCCCAGTGGTATTCCGTTTGTATGGCTATCAATTGTCACTGGGCGACAAGGCGATGGCTTACGCCGAGCACATTCGCGCGCTGCCCGGAATGCAAACCTGGTACGAGGAGGCGCTCAAGGAGCCCTGGCGCGAAGTTGCCCACGATCAGGAGCTTGAGGCCGTTGGCACTATCGTTGAGGATCGTCGCCAGTAAACGCAGCCTTCTAGCTAAATAGCCGCTCTTCGGCAGCTACCTTTCTTGCGGCGGGTCACTTCCTGTGACCCGCTCATCCCGCATCTCTATTCTGTATTTCTATTCTGCGCCTTTATTTCGTGCCTCTAATGAGCTGTTACTCGTTGTTTACGGTTCAGTTCTATCGTTTTCGCAGGTAAAAAGAATGCACGTAATAAGTCGTTATCAATTGAGGTGTTCAGTTTTGATCCACAGAAATGTCCGATATGTTAGTCAAGAGCAGAGGATAGTGCTCCTATAGTCGTATTTTGACGTGAATAGTTGTGGCTTTATGGTCGAATCCTAGATGCTTCTATTGCAGGGGGGTAGACTTGGGTGATGACGAGAACATTAGTCCGATATCCAAAATAGTAACTATAACGAGGTCCGTTTTTCGATGCGTCAAACATTGATCGCCCTATCTATTTCCGCAGCAATGGTTGCAGTCGCAGGTTGCAGCAAGGAGTCCGAACCGGTGGCGAAGTCACCCTCAGCTGACCAGGTGTCCGAGTCCGTAGCCGCAACTGCGCCGGTCGATAACGTATTGTTGGCCGAATGGTCTGGTCCTTTTGGTGGGGTACCTGCGTTTGATGCGATGGATATCGCTGCGTTGAAGCCGGCGCTCGAGTTCGGCATGGCCGAAAACCTGGCTGAGATCGATAAGATTGCCAATAACCCGGAAGCCCCGACGTTTGCAAATACCATTGCGGAAATGGAGCGCAGCGGTAAATCACTGAGCCGTGTGTTTACCTATTGGGGAATCTGGAGCGGCAACATGTCATCGCCCGAGTTCCGTGCGGTGCAGGCCGAGATGGCGCCGAAGCTCGCGGCATTTAGCTCCAAAATTATTCAAAACGACAAGCTGTTCCAGCGTGTAAAGGCAGTGTATGACGCGCGCAACGATGCGGACCTCACCGCCGAGCAAATTCGCGTTGTCGAACTGACTTATGACGAGTTTGCCACCAACGGTGCAACCTTGAGCGGTGAAGCTAAAGAGCGCTACGCGGCAATCAATAACCGCCTTGCCGAGCTGCACACGAGCTTTGCGAATAATGTCCTTGCGGACGAAGAGGGCTACGATCTTTTCCTGTCCGAAGATCAACTGGCGGGTTTGCCGGAATCTTTCGTCAAGGCAGCTGCAGCCCTGGCTACTGAGAAAGGCCAGTCAGGTAAATATGCGATTACCAATACCCGTTCTTCCATGGATCCTTTCCTGACGTACTCCACCAATCGTGAGCTGCGTGAAAAGGTTTGGAACAATTACTATAGCCGTGGCGACAACGGTGACGAGCACGACAACAATGCAATCATTGCGGAAATTCTGCAGCTGCGTGATGAGCGCGTCGCTTTGCTCGGATTTGATAATTACGCCGCGTGGCGTTTGCAGAACCGTATGGCGAAAACCCCTCTGCGTGCGATCGCGCTGATGGAAGCGGTATGGCCCGCAGCGGTTGCGCGTGTCCATGAGGAAGTTGCGGACATGCAGGCGGTGGCGAATGCCGAGAACGCCGATATTAAGATTGCCCCGTGGGATTATCGTTTCTACGCGGAGAAAGTTCGGAAGGCCAAATATGATCTCGATTCTGATGAGGTAAAGCAGTATTTGCAGCTCGACAACCTGCGTGAAGGTATGTTCTATGTTGCAGGCGAGCTGTTTAATTTCACATTCACCCCGGTGAAAGAGGGCAGTGTTGCGGTATTCCATGAAGACGTGAAAGTCTGGGAAGTTACCGATAAGACCTCTGGTGAGCACATCGGTCTGTGGTATCTGGATCCGTTTGCCCGCTCCGGTAAGCGCTCCGGTGCCTGGGCGAGCATGTATCGCGATCACACCACTTTTGATGGTAAGGAGACCGTCCTTGCATCCAATAACTCCAACTTTATCAAGGGTGCACCCGGTGAGCCCGTATTGGTAAGTTGGGACGATGCCGAGACTTTCTTCCACGAGTTTGGCCACGCGCTGCACTTCCTAGCTTCGAATGTTTCCTATCCGACGCTGAACGGTGGTGTACGTGATTACACCGAGTTCCAGTCTCAGTTGCTGGAACGTTGGTTGAGTACCGACCCGATCATCGATAACTATCTGGTGCACTATAAAACCGGCGAATCCATTCCGGCGGATCTGGTAGCGAAGATCAAGCAGGCGGCGACCTTCAACCAGGGCTTTGCGACTACCGAGTACCTGGCCTCGGCGCTGGTCGATATCAAACTGCACACTACCGACCCAACCGGTATTGATCCGGACAAGTTCGAGCGTGAAACCTTGAATGCGCTGGGAATGCCCTCCGAGCTGGTAATGCGTCACCGCACGCCGCACTTCGGGCATATTTTCTCCGGTGAAGGTTATTCTGCGGGTTACTACGGTTACATGTGGGCCGACGTGCTGACATCAGATGCGTCGGAGGCATTTGCCGAGGCAGACGGTGGTTTCTATGACAAAGAAGTGGCTGCCAAACTGGTGAAGTATCTGTTTGCGCCGCGCAACGCGATCGATCCGGCAGAGGCGTATCGCCTGTTCCGTGGTCGCGATGCGGGTATCGAGCCGCTGATGCGTGATCGCGGTTTCCCGCTGCCTGGCGAGAAATCCGAGGGAACGGCAGCAGCGGGGGAATAATTCCAAGCTGCCGTCGATCAAAAAAGGCCGCGATGTGTTGAGCATCGCGGCCTTTTTTTGTTTTGGATTTGGCTTCTGTATGCGCCGGCTTGTGCGGGCTAGTTACATCGCCATGTCGCTACTTTTCCAGCAGCTGATCCAGAGGTAGCTCGGTGCGGTAGCGCACCTGCTTGAGCGAGAAGCTGCTCTTGATGTGGTCAATGCCCGGGAGTTCGGTCAGTTTTTTGTCGAGGAACTCTTGGTAGGCGTGCAGGTTCGGGACCACTACACGCAGCAGGTAATCGAAATCGCCCGTCATCAGGTAGCACTCCATGACCTCGGGCCATTGGCCAATGGTCGACTCAAAGTGCTGCAGTTCTTTCTTTACCTGGTGATTCAGAGTGACCTGGATAAACACGCTCACCGGCAGGCCTACCTTGTCTGGCTCCAGCAGCGTGACTGCGCGCTTGATAAATCCCTGCTCGTGCAGGTTTTTCACCCGGCGGGAGCAGGGAGAGGGAGAGAGGCATACTTTTTCCGCCAGCTCGATATTTGGGATGGTGGCGTCTTCCTGGAGAATTTCCAGAATGTGCTTATCGATGGCGTCCAGTAAATAGGCCATTGTGGTACCTGACTGATTATCTGGGGTCAAAGGACCCAATTATTGCAGAAAATGGATGTCATGTGGTGATTTATGCTCGTCTGTGCGCGCTTTATTGGTGATTTTGGTATGACCTGCCGCTGCTGCCGGTGATAGTTTACGAAAAACAATAAACGACGCAGATGACCCGAATTTGGGCCTGCGTCGCGGTCAATGTAGCCGACAGTACGAGAGAAGGTACCCCACGATGGCGATGGTTGAGAGCGATCTGGAACTCGGTTTTGACAGCGAATATTCGCTCAAAGCCGCATTTACCCGCGATAGCGGGCGCGTGTTTCTGACCGGAATTGATGCCCTGGTGCGCTTGCCACTGATGCAGAAGCGCCTGGATGAGCAAGCCGGCCTGAATACGGCTGGATTCATTTCTGGCTACCGGGGGTCTCCGCTGGGCGGTTACGACCAGTCCCTGTGGCGCCACAAGAAGCTACTGGCGTGCCGGGACATCCACTTCGAGCCAGGTATCAACGAAGACCTCGGTGCCACCAATATCTGGGGCACTCAGCTGCTGGATCACTATCGCCAGCAGGCAACGCGTGACGGTGTTTTCTCGCTCTGGTATGGCAAGGGGCACGGTGTCGACCGTAGCGCCGACGTATTTCGCCAGGCAAATATTCAAGGTACCTCCCGACATGGCGGTGTTCTGGCCCTGTGCGGGGACGATCATACCGCCGAATCCTCGATGTTCTCCCACAACACCGATCAGATCTTCGAGTCGGTGATGATGCCGCTGCTGTTCCCTGCGACGATTGACGAATACCTCACGCTCGGGCTTGCGGGCATCGCGCTTTCCCGTTTTTCCGGCCTTTGGGTTGGGTTCAAAACGATTACCGAGACGGTAGAGTCCGGCGCTTCCATTATGGTGCCGTCTCTCCCCAGCTTTGGCGCGCCCGAAGGTTTCCCCATTCCGGCACACGGCCTGAATTATGATCCCCATCTGAACTGGCCGGCGGAACGCATGGAATACGAGCGTCGCATGCTGGAGGAGCGCCTGCCGGCGGCACAGGCTTTCGCCTACGCGAACGGCTTGGACAAGAATCTGGTCGAGGCGCCCAAGAAACGCTTCGGCATTATCACCGTGGGTAAAGCCCACGGTGATCTCCTGGAAGCGCTCAAGTTATTGAACCTCACTGAGCAGGATTTGCTTGATGCGGGAATCTCCCTTCGCAAGATTGCCATGACTTGGCCACTCGAGCCGCGCGGCATGAGTGAATTTGCGGAAGGTATGGAACGTATTCTGGTGGTGGAAGAGAAACGTCCACTGGTAGAAGATCAGATCAAGAATCTGTTTTATGCCTGGGAGGACGCACGGCGTCCCAAAGTGGTGGGTAAGAAGGATCTGCAAGGCAACGATCTGTTGCCGGCGATCTGGGGCTTTGGTCCCGACCAGGTGGCGAAGGCAATCACACGTTGGCTGGCCGATACCGAACTGGCCGAAAAACTGATTCCACTCGCGGAAAAAATTGGCGCTTCCACTCCGTGCAAAGTGGGCGGCTTGCTGGCCCGTGAGCCGATTTTCTGTGCGGGTTGCCCACATAATTCCTCGACCAAACTGCCGGAAGGAAGCACGGGTAGTGCCGGAATTGGCTGCCACATTATGGCCCTCGGCAAGGGGCTGCGTACCGATACCTACTCCCATATGGGCGGTGAAGGTGCGCACTGGGTGGGGCTGCACCGCTTCTCCAGCGACAAGCATATTTTCCAGAATATGGGTGACGGTACCTATAACCACTCTGGACTGCTGGCCATTCGTCAGGCGGTGGCGAGCAAAATCAATATTACCTACAAAATATTGCTGAACGATGCGGTTGCGATGACCGGCGGACAGCCCACCGATGCTGAGGTTACGGTGCCCACACTCTCTCGCCAGTTGTTGGCAGAAGGGGTAGGGCGCGTATGCCTGGTCAGTGAAAACCCCCAGCACTGGCGCACCCATAACGATCAGATACCCGAAGGTCTCGAAATCTTTCACCGTGACGAACTCGACGCGGTCCAGCGGATACTGCGTGAAACCGCCGGTGTTACCGCAATTATTTATGAGCAGGTATGTGCGGCGGAGAAGCGCCGTCGGCGCAAAAAAGGCCAGATGGATGATCCTGCACGCCGCCTTCTGATCAATCATCGCGTGTGCGAGGGCTGTGGTGACTGCAGTGTGCAGTCCAGCTGTATCGCGGTAGAGCCTTTAGAAACGCCGTTTGGACGCAAGCGCCAGGTCAATCAGTCGAGCTGTAACAAAGATATGCGCTGCGCGGACGGCTTTTGCCCAAGCTTTGTCAGCGTCGAAGGCGGTGAGCTTAAGAAGCCCGAGTTGACCGCGCTGGCTGAAGCGATCGACGCGGCCAGTGCAAACCTGCAAGCCGCACCTGCGCCGAAACTGGCGCAGCCGCTGAACATCCTGGTTGCCGGTATCGGCGGCAGTGGGGTGCTTACCGTAGCCGCGCTGCTCGGAATGGCGGCACATCTTGAAGATAAGGGCAGTACCACCCTTTACTTTACCGGGCTCTCGCAGAAAAACGGCGCTGTTGTGGCGCATGTAAAAGTTGCGGGTGCGCCGGAAGAAATTACCACCGCGCGAATTCGCGATGGTGCCGCCGACCTGTTGTTGGGCTGTGACATGGTCACTGCCGCTGGGCAGCGCACCAAGTTTGCTAACGGTTCAATCAAAGCGCTGGTGAATACTGCGGAAGTTCCGGTGGCGGCGTTCGTACGTAACAATGAACTGGCTTTCCCGGCCGATGCCACCACCGACAGTATTCGCTCTGCTGCGGGCGAATACTTTGCCTTTGATGCGAACCGCTACGCCGAAGCGCTGTTTGGCGACGCGGTTGCTGCGAACCTGATGATGCTGGGTTACGCCTGCCAGAAAGGTTTGTTGCCTGTTGGCCGCGCAGCGCTGGAACAGGCTGTGACGCTGAATGGCGTGGCGGTGGAGAACAATCTTCGCGCTTTCCGCGCTGGTCGCTTGCTCGCAGAAAACCCGGCGGCGATTGAGCAGCTGTTGGTGCCAGAGCAGGCAGTGAAAGTCGTGGAGCCAATGGAAACCACCCAGCAGCTGGTGGCTCGTCTGGCGGCGGAGTTGGCCGAATACCAAAACGCGGCTTACGCTCGCAAGTATTCCTCCGCAATCGAAGCGCTGCGTAGCGCGGAGTCACGCATGGGGGGCAGCGGTTTCCCGGTTACCGAAGCCGCCGCGCAGAGCCTGTACAAGGCCATGGCCTACAAAGATGAATATGAAGTGGCCCGCCTCTATAGCAGCGACACTTTCAAACAGCAGCTCGAAAATACATTTAGTGGCGATTACAAGCTGAAGTTCCTGATGGCGCCGCCACTACTTGCGCGACCTGATTCAAGCGGGCGGATTCGCAAGATTGCCCTGGGTTCATGGATGACCCGTGTGCTGCCACTATTGGCCAAGGGTAAAGTCCTGCGCGGTACGATGCTGGATATATTTGGCTATACCGCGGAGCGTCGCGGCGAGCGCCGCTGGGCGCGAGAAGTCCACGATACCGTGCTCGCCGTCGCTGGAAACCTGTCGGTGGCTAATGTCGATCAGGCGCAGGAGTTGATTTCACTGCCACAAGATGTGCGCGGCTACGGCCATGTGCGGGCCCAGAAGATGGATCAAATCAATGAGCGTTGGCGCAAGCTGAAATCACACTTCAGCGCGGGCAAAGCCGGTTTGCGCGCGCCCGGTATGCTTACATCTGAGCGCTGATCAATTCAGTATGTTTAACGCAAAACGCCCGGCATTAGCCGGGCGTTTTGCGTTGTAAAGTCTGCCTGGTGTGCCTGTTGTTTATTGGGGCTTCAGCGACAGGAATGGATTCATCATCCTGCCCAGAAGTCCGGTCAGCGCAACCGGGGCTTCGACAACCGACAGACACAGGCACTCCTGATCTTGGGTCGCGGTTGGGCGGTGCACTTGGCCAGGCTCGCGCACCAGGAAATCGCCTGTGGAGTACACGCCTTCGCCGTCAGAAAAACTACCGTACAGAACCAGGGTGATTTCCTTGCCGCGGTGGTCATGCTCCGCCACCTTGCTGCCGGGAGCAATGCGATGAAACGCTACTTCCAGTTCGTTCTGACCGGTTTTCAGGCGGGCTTCCTTCAGGCCTTTGGAGAGTCGGCGCCATTTGAGAACCGGGTTCTGGGCCAGCAACTTCTTGACCACTGGCGGTACCGCAGAGAAAGCCGGGTCCCGAGAGGTGCGCTCTCTGACGGCTTTGGCAGGTGCCGCTGGCTCCTCATGCTCTTCGTTCTCGCGCGCTTCGATGCGCTGCATAAGATCACCAAAGATCGCGCTATCTTCACGTTCCACGGACGCGACGGGTGCGGATGCTGAGAGCAGGTTACCGCCAACGTTATTGAGCATTTTCATTTGCGCCGCACATTGCGGGCAAAAATGAATATGCGCCGAAACCGCCAGGCTTTGTGCCCAGCTTAGACTGCCGCTGGCGTACTCAAGCAGCATGTTGTTGTCGGGATGGTAATGAATCATGGTGCCCTACCTGACAAGTGTGCTTTGAAGTTTTTTCAGGGCCAACCGCACACGCGACTTCACGGTGCCAAGGGGTAGCCCCAACTCTTCTGATATTTCGCTGTGGGATTTGCCTTCCACATAGGCCTTTTCGATCACATGGCTCTGTTCCGGGGGCAAGCTCTGAAGCCCTTGGGCGATCGCGCTCTGATTGCGCGATTGCTGCAAAAACACCAGAGGCTGCTCGTCCTGACTATCGTCCCAGATGTCTTCAACGCTCAGGCTTTCGTCGGTCACCGGCTGCCGGCTGTTGCGTCTCAGTGCATCAATGCGGCAGTTGCGCATGATCGTGAACACCCAGGTGCTGGCAGAGGCCTTTTCCGGATTAAACGTGGGTGCCTTTGTCCAGACCCGGAACATTACTTCCTGGATCAGTTCGTCAGCTGCTTCAGGGGCAGAGCTCTGCCCGCCGCGGCTGAACTGAAAGCCTCGAATCAGGGGAGCAAAGTGGCTGAACAGCTGCTCAAACGAGACTCGGTCACGGTCACGACCGACGCGAACCAGCAAATTGCTCCATTCGTCGTCTCTGGTTTTCTCAGATGCCTGCACTTTAGCGGCACTCCCCCGGTTGATGTAGTTCACGGCCATGATAGCGAAACCTGACTCCATATTCTGCGAAATAGCAGTTTCCTCGGCCTTTCTACGCTGCCGGTCCCGCTCTGGATCACCAAAAAGAAGGATTTTCTGCCAATTAAGAGGCTATCTGTGCCAATCACGGACTGTTGTGCGGTAATCCGAACCGTAGAAAGACGCGTAAATAGATGAAGCTAATTGTTCATGACGTAATTTGACTCAGAAGGAAGGCGAAAATGACAGCCGCAATCGAGCGTCTCAAATCGCTGTACTCAGACTTTTTGGCCGCTGACCCGGCCGCGATCGCCAGCGTGTATGCGCAGGATGTCGTGTTTAAGGATCCGGTGCATGAGGTGCGCGGGCTGGAGGCTATGCAGAAATATTTTGCCGGAGTGTCACAAAACCTGCAGGAATGCCGATTTCAGTTCGATTTCGCTGCGCAACAGCAGGGTAAGGGCACTTTGTGGTGGACGATGTATTTTCGCCATCCACGCCTTGGTGGTGGGAAGTTGCTGGAATTACGCGGCGCGAGCCTGGTGAAAATCGATGAAGCCAATGATCGAGTCGTGAGCCATGAGGATGTCTACGATCTCGGTGGCATGGTGTATGAGCATGTGCCGCTGCTCGGTAGCGTTATACGCGGTGTTAAGCGACGACTCGCAGAGAACGGGAGCGCATCATGAGTGATTCCCAAGAGTGGTGTTCAAAACTCAATATTTGGGTGACAGGCGCCGGTTCGGGTATCGGTGCAGCGTTAGTGCGACTCCTCGTGGAAGAGGGTCACTATGTCATTATCAGCGGACGCCGTCGCGAGCCATTGCTGACGCTGCAGAAAGCCTCTCCCAAGCGCATCCGAGTACTTGCCTGTGATGTTGGCCAGGATGATTCGATTGCAGAAGCGGGCGCATCTTTACGAGAAATTACCGATCAACTGGACATGGTAATTGCCTGTGCGGGTACCTGTGAGTACGACGATGGGTTAACCTTGGATATCAAAAGCTACCGCCGCGTATTTGATGCAAACTTTTTTGGCGTGGTGAATACGCTGAGAGAATCATTACCGTTATTGAGCAACAGTCGGAAGCCTGTATTTGTTGCGGTAAGCAGCCTTTCCTCTGTCGTAGGTTTTCCGAGAGCAGAAGCCTATGGTGCCTCAAAAGCGGCCGTCGATTATTTTATGCAGTCGTTACGTGCGGATACCGCTAACGTCTGTTTGCGCACCGTGCTGGTGCGCCCTGGATTTATCGACACTCCGCTCACACAAGAGAACGACTTTGATATGCCGTTCCTGATGACTGCAGAGCAGGCGGCAAAACGTATTTTGATCGGCCTGAAGGGCAATGCTTCAGTGATCGATTTTCCGAAAAGACTGAGCTGGCCGTTGAGACTTCTGGGGACACTGTCCCCAGTTTGGTTCAATCTGATCGCACCCCGTATGACAAGAATTCGAACGTTGAGGAAGGTGTAATGCGTATTGCAATTATTGGTAGTGGTATCTCAGGGCTTACATCCGCCTATTTGCTCAATCAGAAGCATGACATTTCCCTGTTCGAAGCGGATTCGCGGCTCGGAGGGCATACGGCGACAATCGATGTGGAAGAGGGCGACAGAACCATCCCCATCGACACCGGATTCATCGTATTCAACGACTGGACCTATCCGAATTTCATCAAACTAATGGCAGAGTTGGGGGTCGAGAATCAGCCTACGGATATGGGATTTAGTGTATCCGCCCTGGGCTCTGGGCCGAACGGATCTGGCGAGTTTGCCAAAGACTTTGAATACGCGGGTAACAACCTGAACTCTCTTTTTGCCCAGCGCCGAAACCTGTTGGATGGTGGGCACTGGCGGATGCTGCGAGATATTGTGCGTTTCAATCGCGATGCGGTCACCGACTGGAAGCGTGGCGAGCTCAGCGAGGCAACAACTCTGGGTTCATATCTGGATACCAATGGTTATTCTGCTGAATTTGCATCGCGGTATCTGGTGCCTATGGGGTCTGCCATTTGGTCTGCCAGTATGTCGCGGATGCTGGATTTTTCCGTCGACTTTTTTGTGCGGTTCTTCTACAACCACGGTCTGCTGAATATCTTTAACCGGCCTCAGTGGCGAGTGATTCGCGGTGGTTCCAAGTCCTATATTGCACCGATGATCGAATCCTTCAAAGATCGCATTCATTTGAGCAGCCCGGTGCAGCGCGTCACCCGCGTAGGCCAGCATGTACAGTTAGAGTATTTGAGCGCTTCTGGTGAAAAGCGCATGCAGGAGTTTGATCAGGTGATTTTTGCCTGTCATTCGGACCAGGCGCTTAAAATTCTTGGCGATGCTTCCATCCCGGAATCTGAAATACTGGGGCATATTCCATATGAGAAAAATTCGGTAGTCCTGCATACGGATACCAGCCTGCTTCCCAAGCGGCAGTCCGCTTGGGCGAGCTGGAATTATCGCTTGCAAGGTGATGATAGTGCCTTGCCCGCGCTAACCTACAACATGAACATTTTGCAGCGTTTGGAGACCAGTAAGACCTACTGTGTCACTCTGAATGCAGACCATCTGATTGATCAGAACAAGATTATTGGTGAGTACGAATATGAGCACCCACAGTTTTCCGTGAATGGAAATAGTGCTCAGGCACGCTGGGGAGAAATCAATGGCGTGAATCGTACCTGGTTTTGTGGCGCCTACTGGACCAATGGTTTCCATGAGGACGGTGTGGTAAGTGCTGTCCGTGTCGCGAAGGCACTGGGAGTCGATTTTAATGCGTAGTGGTATCTACTCCGGTTGGATACAACATCGACGTTTTGCGCCGAGAGAGCACCGGTTTCGTTATCGGGGCTTTATGATGTTTGCGTTTCTCGATGAACTGCCCGAGATACTTGCGCAGACACGACTTTGGTCGCGTTCAAAACTGGCCCCGGCGCGATTCTGTCGAGAAGACTTTTATGGTGATCCCGAAGTAAGCCTGGATGAGGCTGTCAGGGCAAGGGTTGCAGAGGAGCTGGGCGAGCGTCCGCAAGGTCCCATTGCCTTTCTCGCGAACTGGCGGTACCTCGGCTACAACATGAACCCAATCAGTATCTATTACTGTTTTGATCGGTCTGGAGAGCAGGTCGAGTCGCTTCTGGTTGATGTGCACAATACGCCATGGAATGAGCGGCATGGATATGTGCTGCCGGTATCCGGAGGTCGGGTGCAGAAGGCTATTTTTGATAAGACGCTTCACGTATCCCCGTTTATGCCCTGTAATCAAGCGTACCACTGGCGCAGCACCACGCCAGGCAAACATCTGACGGTTAGTATCCGCTCTGTCCAAGAAGGTGAGTGCGTTTTTGACGCGTGTATGGCCTTAGAACGAGAAGAAATTTCCGCCTCATCGCTCATTCGGAAACTGATCCAGTACCCCCTGTTTACCGTAAAGGTCATTGGCGCCATATACTGGGAAGCACTCAAGCTGTTGATTAAGAGGGTGCCTCTGTATTCGCATCCACAGACCTGAAATTTTCTTCACCAAATTAAGAATCAAAGCCTTCGGGAGAATTTTCGATCATGAGTTCGATGCACAAGAACGTCGCGAAAGCCATTCAGCCATCGGTATCAGCGGATGAGGCTCAGTCCCTGACGAATGAATCTCCTGCACCTGTACAGGGCCAGCCAAATATCAGTCTGGTCAGCAATGGCAATACGCAGGCTCAGGTGGCAGGTGAAGCGGGAAGAGGGCAGCAGGTCAATGACCTTAACTGGTTTGAGCGCCTCGCGCGCAAGCTGGTATTGGGGAAGCTCTCTGCGATCAGCATCGGCACACTGTATGTGCACGAAGTTTACGGTGAGCATAAAATTTTCCAATATGGTCAAACACCGGGATTCTCGGATATCGAGGCGCATCTTCATGTTCGCTCACCGGCGACCTACACACAGGTACTAATGAACGGCACCATCGGCTCTGGCGAAGCGTATATGGAGGGTGATTGGCATTCTCCGGATCTGGTGCAGGTCATACGCCTTATGGTTGCCAACCAGGATCTGCTGCAGAATCTGGATTCCCGTTGGGGCTTTATGCAGAAGGCTGCACTGCGTGTGTTGCACCGGCTGAATGCGAACTCGTTAAATGGTTCCAAGAAGAATATTTCGGCCCACTATGACCTGGGAAATGACTTCTTTGGTCTGTTCCTTGATCCAACCATGCTGTATTCCAGCGCAGTATTTCCATCCGAAAGTGCCAGTCTGGCAGAGGCCTCTGAATTTAAAATGGCCCGCATTTGCCGCAAGTTGCAGTTGAAGCCAACTGACCATCTGCTGGAAATCGGTACCGGCTGGGGTGGCATGGCCGTATATGCCGCGAAGCATTACGGTTGTCAGGTCACCACAACCACCATTTCTCGCGAGCAGTATGAGCACGCCAAGGCATGGGTGGAGCGGGAAGGCTTACAGAATCGTGTGACCTTGTTGCTCAAAGACTATCGGGAGTTGGAAGGGCAATTCGACAAAATTGTCTCCATCGAAATGATTGAGGCGGTAGGGCACGAGTACTACTCCACGTTCTTCGGCCGCTGTAGCGCTCTGCTCAAGGAAGACGGCATTATGGTGATGCAGGCGATCACCATTCAGGATCAGCGGTTTGATGCCTACAAAAACAGTGTCGACTTTATTCAGCGGTACATTTTCCCGGGCGGCTGTCTGCCATCGAACCAGGTGGTGGCCAAGCATATCGCTGAAGATACCGATATGCAGATTGTGGGTCTGGACGATATTACCTTTGATTACGCCAAAACCCTGGCATCCTGGCGCACCGCGTTCTTTGAACATATCGATGAAATTCGTGCGCAGGGGTTCGATCAGCGCTTTATCAATATGTGGGACTTCTACCTGTGCTATTGCGAGGGCGGGTTCCTGGAACGTGTGATCAGTACTGCGCAGTTTACCTTCGCCAAACCGCGCTGCCGTAAGCTACCCCCGCTGCACTGATGTCTATTCCTTTGGTTCAGCAGGCCGAAAGCAGGCCAGTTCCGTTTTGGAAGATGCTGGTCAGTGGTTTGATATTTGAGGGAATCTGGCTCCTATGTGTGCTGGATCCCTCAACGCTTTTGGTGGTGGCATTCACACTGCTTAATTTCGCTTTCCATCTCTTTCTGTTCCATAGCTCCGCTCTTAGCCAAGGCACCCCGCCATCGGTTTTTCGCTCGCTTTTGTGGCTGATTTCCATCTCCGTTGCCGGTATCGCCATGGACGCGATACTGTTCCGCACCGGGCTATTTATCTCCGAACCTTCACCGACAGTGGTGCCGCTATGGCTTGCCTGCCTGTGGCTGAATTTTGCACTCGCAGTCCGCTACGCCTTTGTCTTTTTGCATGGAAAGCTGTGGCTTTCTGCCGTGTTTGGTTTTTTTGGCGGGCCACTCAGTTATTTGATTGGTGCAAAAATTGGTGGCGAGGTCGCGCTGGCAACGCCTTTATGGCTGACCTTGTTGGTTCTGGGGCTATTGTGGTGTGTATTTTTACCGCTGATTATTCGTTTGTTACGTGTCACCCAGCCACCCATACTCACAGATTCGATATAGCTGGCTGTTTTTTCTTATGGAGTTGAAGGACGAGCTTCATGATTGCTTCCATATTCGTGTTATCTCTCTCTGTTACCGGCTGCAGCGCTCCGCAAGCAGTGCTATCTGAAGCCAAAGTCGTCGGCCGGGCAACGCTGCCGGGGAGTGAGCAGGTTCAGTATTGCGAGTACTTTCTGCCCGGTGAAGATAACTGGCGAGTGCTTTACTTCTCACCGAATGGCAGAAAAATCGCGGAAAAGCGTGTGGCGTCACCGGGTGGGCAGGGCACCTTGCCCGCATCATCGCGTCCCAATGTGGCTCAGGAAGATTTTCGCCTCGGTGAAATCCGTGAGGCGGTGAAGCAGCAGGACCAGTGGCTGCTGCGGTATCGCCCCAAGCAGGGCGCGAGATTGCAGGAAAAGCGGGTTGCGGCAAACAAGGTGGATGTCGTTGATGCCGGTTTCGATGCTTTTGTGCGCAGCAATTATTCGGCGCTTGCCCAAGGCCAAACACTCGATTTTGGTTTTGCATCCCCTTTGCATGGTCGCGTAATCACCTTGCGCGCGCGCCGGGCTCCATGCGTTTCTAGCAGGCCAGATCTTTGTATCGAGGTGGAGTTGTCCAGTGGCTTCCTGCGCTGGCTCGCCGGCGGCAAAATCTATCTGGAGTATGGTGCGCCCACCGCCGACGGGCAGGCAGCAGAGCCTCCACGCCTGCTGCGTTTCAGCGGTACGGTGAACCTGTTGAACGACTCCGGGAAATCCCAGAACCTCGATATCCGCTACTTCTATCCGTAAGTCTCTATCCGTAAGTTTCCCCGTTACTTAAGGCGAGTGATGGTCTTTATCCCATGTAAGTCACTCGCTTTCGCTATAAACGCAGTGCCAGATATAGCGAACCATCCTGACGCGTATTCCCACCTTCGTCTAAACCTAAGAGGATACAGGCGACAACATGTGGTGAGGTGCGCCAATGAAGATTCAACTCGTGTTCGGCGTGATGTTTACCGCGACAACTGTTCTGGGGTGTGCCACCCAGCAGGAACAGGTGTACGGTGCCGGCAATATCGTCATCGACACTCAGGGCGTGAATATGCGCCAGTACCAGCTCGACCTGGCAGATTGCAAAACACTGTCCATGGCCGCACGCAATGATGCCGGTCGGCGTGGCTTCTCGCGCGCTGCAGGCGGTGCATTACTCGGTGGTGCACTGGGTGCCATCATCGGCGATAGCAGTAGCGCCGCTGCTGCGGCCGCAGGGGCTGGTGCCATCGTCGGTGGCGTCAGCGGGGTCGGCAGTGCCCATGCGGAAGAGGGCTACATCGCCCGAAACTGTTTACGCGGCCGTGGTTACCGGGTATTGAACTGAGTTTCTAAAACCAACTCCTATTCGGCACTCACAGGACTTGGCTTTCGCCGGGGGATTCATCCTCCGGCTTTTTTCGTTAGCATGCACAAAAAAGCCCGCACGTTTCCGTGCGGGCTTTGCTCAAGTTTTAGCGATAAGGTTTAGCGATCAGGGCGCCGCGAAGGGTACTTCAATTTTGGACTTACCATCTCCATCGGCAATGTCCATATCGCACGGATCACTCAGGTCATTGGTGAAACCTGATGCATTTTCCAAGATTTCCTGGAAGGTAATGATCCGAGTCGAATTGCCTTCTGCACCGACGGCGGCAATATTCGCAAGTATGGTCCGGCCTTTGTCGTCATGGCCATTAGGAACACAAATTTGCGGATGGTCGAACTTGCCTTCCTGGTAGGCAGCGCCCCAGTCGGTCAAGCCGGTTTCCATCATTTCCACCATCGCCGCCTCGCGATCTGCACCTACATCCACAATACGCAATCCGGCGTCCAGATTATGCAGGTTAAGGTTGGCCACACCGAAGCGCTTGTCATCGCTGAGGTCGAAGTCCACAACCGTTTTGTAGAACTCCAAAACCTGACGCAGGTTCATCTTCGATCCATTGTGCATAAACGGACCGGTGAACTTGGTCATGCGGATGGTCGGTGTCTTAAAGAAGCCATTGCGCAATACCAGATCGTCGCTCGGTACCGTCGGATCACAAACCACCAGTCCCATTTCCGGATCACAGGCCAGGTTTATCGCGAACGGTTTGGCTGTCAAATCCCCAGGCGCGGTTGGTATTTGCACGCCGCCGACGCCGACACCAGCCTGCAGGCTATCTGCAATTTTCTGCAACACGGCCTTGCTTTCAGGGCTGTTGTACGGCGCGGGCAGGTCGCCCGGCAGCATACCGATCAGCTGTGCCAGCTTGGCTTTTGACAGGGGGATCAGGCCACCGTTGGTGGTAGTGATGTTGCCTCCTACACTCAAATCTTCGCCAGTGGGACGAATCGCGAGATTGTAGAAACCAGCATCATAAACGCCCTGGTTCTCAAAGGTGTTCATGCGCTCTATGATCGCCGGCGGTTCTTCACCGGCGGGCACAGGTTCGACACCAAAGCCGGTAGTACCACTGATGGTCGCGCCGGTAAACTCAGCAGAGGCATGACACTCGGCACAGTTTGTAGCACCAGCCTGGAAGCGTCCCATACCTTCGTCGATATTCGCGATGGTGGCAGCCGCAGCTTCACACACGCGAGAATCGTAGGGAGGGGCACATCCGCCGATAGGCTCGCCAGCCACCAGCGTTCCACTTTCCGGCTGGTTGGGCGCGTTGGGGGCTTCCGATCCTGTCTCGGCTTTTGGATGGATAAACTCGGCGAACTTCATCGCACAAGAGTCATAAGCAGCAGAGGCTTCTACCTCCGTCGACGAAGGCGGCAGCATTACCGAGCAGTCTTCAAACGAAACACCGTCGCCGTCGGGCTGCAGACCAGTCCAGTCCATGACGATCATGAAGCGGCCATTAATCATCTTGAAGCTGCGTGACGGTGTACCTGCCGGTGGGCGGCTTTTACCTATATCCAGGCGAACCATGGTGCGGCCGTCGGAACTGATGTGCTCAATGATGGTTTCCGGTCCATGGTCGCCATCGGGGTCGGAATCGATCATTCCTCCCGCCATCAGGTCGACAATGGTATTGCCGGTAGTGAGTGTCGCCTCGTAGGCCTGCACGGCGAGTCCCCAGAAGAGGTTGAAGTTAACCTCCATTAGGGTTCTGTTTCCAGAGCCGTAGCTGCAATTGCTCATGTCGACTTTCTGGGTGAAATTCGAAGCTTTGGTCAGGCAGACATCGTTGCCAGAGCCATCACCCCAGAATTTCTCGAGGAAAATATCCTTGATAAAGTCGGAGTAGAGATAGCCGTTGATACCGCGAACCTGTTCTTCAGCAGGATCACAGCCGGCTAGTGGGCCCAGTAAGGAGTCGTTACAGTTCACCCACTGCCCATAGAGGGGAGTGAGCTTCACCATTTTGCGACCAAGATTGTAGTCGCCGCCGCCACCGCCGCCGCGATGAATAAATTCCATTTCGAAATCACTACCGATCGGGCCTACGGCCTGGGAGGCTAGGGAAGAGAAAGGAATTAGCACAGAGTGTTTAAGTGCGTAGTTACCACCCTCGTAAACACGAAGTTTGGCATCCGGGTCGCGGAAACCCAGTGTGTTTACACCGTTAAAAAACATATCCGCGCGGCCATCCCAGAAGCTGCTCTGGTTAAAGATCGCGTTGTAGGTAGTGGGTGTGTTACGGGGTTCCACGCGTCGCACAGTATTGGGGAAGTCCAGATCCTTATTTGGGAATCCGTCAAATAAGTCATCACTGTCATCGAAGCCGTCATCAAGAGCTTCGAGAATACCTGAATCTTGAATGGAACCCGGGATTAGTCCACCGAAGCCAGTCGCACGAACCCCTTGAGATGACACAACGTCGTTTATGTCCTGGCCCGCAATAGAGCCGAGTAAAGCGGTATCCACGAGATTACCTGGGGTGCCATCTTCTTGATCCGGTGTTGCCCCAGCACCGATTAGCGCGCTCTCGCTAATGGGGAAACCGCGAGGCGAACTTAGGCCGCCGTAGTCCATTACGCTGAGCTTTTTGTTAACCCCCAGTAACTGATGCGATGTGTCTCCGCGTAGCAGACCTGGGCTCATGCTGTTCATCGCGCGAATGTCAGCGCCCGAGTTGAAGTGACAACTCGCACAGGCCTGAACACCATCACTGCCTACTTGCATATCAAAGAAAAACAGCTTGCCGAGCTGCTGGAGGTCGGTGCGCTTATTGGGTTTGGTGATCTGCTCCCACTCGGCGGGATTGAAACCATCGCCCTGGCCGTCCAGCAGGCCAAGCACGTTTACGTCGGGCACAGCGACCTTGCTGAGCGGGGGGACGTCAGCTAAAGCTGGGCCGGCAATCAGCGAAAGGGATAAGCCCCAGGCCCCGCCTCTTTGCAAAAATGCGCGGGCTAATGATTTTCTCGTTCCGGGAAACGGTGATCCGTTTGAGTCGGGTGGTGCGTTTGACCGTCCATCCTGTGGAGGACGGTAATCGCCTTTTCGGCAAGCCATGGCTAGATCCCTCTCGCTAGTTACGCTGATCGATTCGTAAATTGCCGCGCGATCCCCTTCGCATAAATCGTCCTGAGCAAACGACAGCATTCATCCCGAAGCTGATCATTTTTTCGGCAATATTAAAAAAATAGGTTTCTGAGGCGCAGATGACAAATGTCTACGTAATGGCAAAGAGCGAGATATGAGAAGGAAGTACCGGCTGGTGGCCGGGACGTATGGGAAATTGATCTCATGGCCAAATGCAGCCTTTAAAGCCGTGAAAAAACCGAAAAACTGTGCAAATAGGGAAAAACTTTATGAAAAACAGCTGTTAGCAACGTCATTGCGCGGAGATTTTTTCGGGGAGTAGGGAAGAGATTCTCCCAATAATCGACTGAGGAAAATTGAGAAATTTTTACGGTGCATTTAGCCGAAACTATGTTTTCCCGCAGTTTTGTAAGTGTTTTTAGCGCGTATTGCAGTGGGTCCCTTAGAGCCAATGAGGGAGCCAATGTGAGAGCCAATGTGAGGGCGATCAGTGTTTATCGTCATTTCTCTGCTCGCAATTAAGCTACGAAGTTTGTAAGAAAAAGGGCCTGCGCTCTATGTGACCTTATTGTGTCATTCCAAATTTCGATGTGTCTTCAGGAGTTGCTTGGGTGCAAGTGGGAAGTAGCTGTTCGGTTAGTTCAGAAGTATTTGGCGCAGTGCGTTTTCTCGAGTCTGAGCAATGGCTGCAAGCCCATCTGACACTTGCCCCATCATGCTGGGTTGAGCGTTGCGCCGTCCCCCGCGATTTACCACTTTCTTCCTAGTGAATTAAAACTTCTCTCCTATGGCGAGCCCGTTGTCTTCGTTCAAAAATCAAAGTCGATTGTTCGTAATTCGATCAGGTTGTACGAAATAAGATCAGTCTTTCAAGGTAAGACGACTAATTCATCCTGTGATGTTGTTTTTGCTGTCACACACCGGTTGGTTTTAATTAGCACGGGCCTTGTCTAATCAAGCAGTTTCACCGAACAAGTGAGTTTTCGGCGCTTGGGTTTGAGACGTCTGGCACTTATGTGCGTGATCCGACACTGGTATTACGTATCGATGTTGAGCCGACTGGATGTCTCGTTCCATCTGCCGCGGGCTCGGCGGGTAATCTGTGAATCACCAAAACCGGGTGTCGAACCACACCTGAATTAGTCGGTTTGCTTTGTCCGAGAAATGGACTTCCGGCTTGTAGATGTTCAAGGAGATATTCATGAAGGCGTATACCCCGATTGCCGCAGCAGTGATGTTGGCGGTGAGCTCAGTAGCTATGGCTGACAACAATGTGGCTACCCAGCTGCAGGAAGGGTTTTTGAATAGTGCCACTGCAGATCAGCACAGCCCCGACTCATCAAACAATTTCATTCTGCAAAAGCAGTACGGTTTTGGGAATATGGCTGATGCCACTCAGGACGGTACGGAAACCGGTAGTGCAATCTATCAGTATCAAGAGGGTGAGCTGAATATGGCCACTTCTGTTCAGGAAGATGGCTACGATAACCTTGCGAATGTGCGCCAGGTTGGCTTCCTGAATGAGGCTTCCACCTATCAGGCCTTTAGCTACGATACCTATGTGAAGGTTCGCCAGTACGGTGGATTTAACTACGCAAATACAGATCAAACCTGGAGTAACTCCAGTGAAATTGCGGTTATCCAGCATGGCTACGGCAACAATGGGGCTGCTTCGCAGTGGGGTACATCGTATTCCAATATCAACATCGAGCAATATGGTCTGGGCAACAATGCCTATACCCTTCAAGTAGGTAGCCACGGCTCCGATGCGTACACCTTCCAATACGGCACTGGAAACAGTGCAGTTACGCTTCAGAGTGCCTTCTACAGTGACTCTCTAATTATCCAGGACGGTGAGTACAACCATGCGATGGTGGATCAGATTGGTGTCGACTTGAGCCAGGCAACCTTGCAAGTCGGTGTTGGTAACTATGCCTCAACGGTGCAGGGTGGTTACAGTCTGAATTCCATGACCACGCAGGTGGGTGAGTACAACGTACATAGTACCTTTCAGCTGTTTGGCTTTGGCGATACCGCCATCGTGTTTCAGGCGGGTACCGCAAACGTTGGTGTGATCGTCCAGTAATTTTCTGGCCTGATTCCCAAAAAAAGGGTGCATTCTTATGAATGCGCCCTTTGTATTTTGGGATGGCAGTTAATGCGCGCTCGATTGAGCGCTTACTGCCCGAGGGTAAACAGTTGAGTGTTGCCACCGGTGGCAACGGTGTTCACCGTTTTGGTTTTTTCGTTGCCAAAACGGAACAGGTAATGCGGACCGCCAGCCTTGGGGCCGGTACCGGACAGGCCCATACCGCCAAAGGGGTTTACCCCAACCACGGCGCCCACCATATCGCGGTTTACATAGCAGTTACCCGCATCCACACGCTTGAAGATGGCACCGGCACGGCCCTCGATACGAGAGTGCAGGCCAAAGGTGAGTCCGTAACCCGTTGCGTTAATGCGGTGGATGACGTCTTCCAGTTCCTCAGCCTTGAAGCGCACCACGTGCAGGAAAGGACCGAAGACTTCGCGCTTCAGCAGATCGAAGTCTTTGATTTCCACCACCTGTGGGCCAAAGAAGGTGCCGTCTTTGGGCTGCTTGGCCGGGTCAAATGCAAACAATGGATTGGCTTCTACCGCCATGCGCTCGCGGTGCGCTTCCAAGAGGCCAAGTGCCTTCTCGTCAATCACTGGGCCGATGTCGGTTTCCAGTTTGGCTGGATCGCCCAGAGTCAGCTCTTCACACGCACCTTTCAGCATGTTGAGCAGGTTGTCTGCGATGACGTCCTGCACACACAGGATGCGCAGGGCGGAACAACGCTGACCGGCGCTCAGGAAGGCAGACTGAATCACATCATCCACTACCTGCTCCGGCAGTGCGGTGGAGTCCACGATCATCACATTCTGGCCACCGGTTTCGGCGATGAGCGGTACGATGGGTCCGTCTTTCTCCGCCAGCTGTCGGTTGATGTGTTTTGCGGTTTCGGTGGAACCGGTAAACGCAACGCCGGCTACGCGTGGATCGTCCAGCAGTGGTTGTCCCACAGCGGCACCGGTACCGGTGATCAGGTGCAATACCTGGCTCGGAACGCCGGCCTCGTGCATCAGCTGGATTGCGCGTGCGGCAATAATTGGTGTTTGTTCAGCAGGTTTTGCTAGCACGCCGTTGCCGGCAGCCAGAGCTGCAACCACCTGGCCGGTGAAAATTGCCAGCGGGAAATTCCACGGGCTGATGCAGACAAACACACCGCGACCGCACAAACTCAGCTCGTTACTTTCACCAGTAGGTCCGGGCAGGGTAGTGGGGGTACTGAAATGCTTGCGCGCACCATTGGCGTAGTAGCGACAGAAATCGACGGCTTCGCGCACTTCGCTAATGCCATCATTTAGGGTACGGCCGGCTTCGCGGCAGATCATCGCCACCAGCTCGTCGGAATGTTGCTCATACAGGTCCGCGACTTTGTCGAGGATCTTCGCGCGCGCATTACCACCCAGGCGGTCCCAGCCGCGCTGTGATTCTGCCGCTGATGCGAATGCCTGTTGAATCTGTTCGGCAGACGTATTTGCCGTATAGCCAACCAGGGAACCGGTCGCCGGATTGACTACGGGCAGGTCTGCACTGCCGGCAACGCCGTCTACAATCGGGCCGCCACTCCACATCATGCTCTCGCTGTTGGCGACAGTCTGCAGCAGAGGAGCAGCAGCAATTGGATCGGTCAGTTCGATGCCGTGAGAATTTTTTCGCGGTAGGCCTTCATGGCCGAGGTAGATGTCTGCTGGCACCGGAATTTCCGGGTGGCGGTACGGGTTGCAGGCTTCACTTTGCTTGAGAGTGTCCTGTACCAGTTCGGATACTGGCGTTGCCTCGTCCATGAAACGGTTGACGAAAGAACTGTTTGCGCCGTTTTCCAGCAGGCGACGAACCAGGTAGGGAAGCAGGTCTTTGTGCGCGCCTACTGGCGCATAAACCCGTACCGGAACCGACTTACCGTGTACCGCCTCGATCTGGTCGTACAGCAGGTGGCCCATGCCGTGAAGGCGCTGGAACTCGTAATTGTTTGCGTCACCCGCCAGCTCGAGAATCAGGCCAACGGTGTAAGCATTGTGCGTAGCAAACTGCGGGTAAATGGCGTCGCGGCCATCGAGCAGTTTCTTCGCACAAACCTGGTAGGACAGGTCGGTGTGGCACTTGCGGGTATAGACCGGGTAATCGGTAAGGCCCATTTGCTGTGCGTGCTTGATCTCGGTATCCCAGTAAGCACCTTTCACCAGGCGAACCATCAGCTTGCGGCCGGTGTCACGGCCAAGGGCGATCAGCCAGTCGGCTACGTGCGGGGCGCGTTTCTGGTAGGCCTGAAGTACAAAGCCAAGGCCCTGCCAATTACTCAGCTCCGCGTCGCGGGCGAGAGCCTCGAAGATATCCAGTGAAATATCCAGGCGCTCAGCTTCTTCGGCATCGATATTCAGGCCCATGTCGTATTTGGCTGCCGCCACACACAAGGCTTTCACCTGTGGCAATAGTTCGGACATTACCCGTTGCCGTTGCAGTTCACTGTAGCGGGGGTGCAGGGCAGAAAGCTTGATGGAAATACCGTTGGCTTCCACAACATCGCGCTTGGTGTTATCCGCGCCAATGGCTTCAATGGCCATCATGTAGGCATCGAAGTAACGCTGGGCGTCTGCCATGGTGCGGGCGCCTTCGCCGAGCATGTCGAAGGAGAAGCGGGTGCCGGGCTTGTTTTCGGCCGGGCCGCGCTTCAGTGCTTCTTTAATGGTGCGACCGAGAACGTACTGCCCACCCATGATTTTCATGGCCTGCATCATGGAGGTGCGGACCATGGGTTCACCCATGCGACTGACCAGGCGCTTCACCCAGGTAGAAGGTTTTTCGGTAATGTCCGGGTCCAGCTCAACGATGTTGCCGGTGAGCATCAGGCCCCAGGTCGACGCGTTTACGAACAGTGAGTCAGACTGACCGCGATGGCTCGACCAGTTCCCGGAATGCACCTTTTCGGCGATCAGCTTGTCTGCGGTGTCTGAATCCGGGACCCGTAGCAGGGACTCCGCCAGGCACATCAGTGCAACCCCTTCCTTATTAGAGAGTCCAAACTGCTGCAGGAAGGCATCCAGAGTACCGCGCTTGCTGCGCTGTTCGCGGGACTTAACCACCAGATCGCTGGCGGTTGCCAGAATCTTCTCGCGTAGTGCTTCGCCAGGACGCGGGGCGGCCAGTAGTTCACTGACGCATTGGTTCTCGTCGGCGTGCAGGTATTCCCGTGCTTTCTGGCGTGCACTTTTGAGATCTCCGGAGAAGTGTGTGGGCATAGGTATTTCCTCGAAACTCCCTAGGGAAAATTTGGTCAGAATAAAAAACCGGATTATGTGGGAAATATCCCAGAATTAATCTCCAATTTGGAAAAAAGTGTGGTTAAATGTAGGGGTTATCCGGTTAATTACCAGTAGGGTATTTTGCTATGTCTCGAAAATTGGAAGATCTGGACCGTATCGACCGCCAGATTCTGCGAATTCTTCAGCATGCAGGCCGTCTTCCCAATGTGGAGCTGGCGCGCCGAGTCAATCTCAGCCCCACGCCCTGTCTTGAACGGGTCAAGCGCTTGGAGCGTGAAGGCTTCATCAAAGAATATGTCGCACTGCTGGACCCGCTGAAGGTACACGCTGGTCTGGTGGTGTATATCCAGGTGTCTCTGACCGATACCGCCACAGAAGCGCTCGAAGCATTCAACAAGCACCTGTCTGGTCTTGAAGAGGTGCAGGAGTGTCATATGGTGGCCGGCGGTTTTGACTACCTGATCAAAATCCGTATTAAGGATATGCTCGGCTATCGCCAATTCCTCGGGGAAAAGCTGGCCTCGGTACCGGGTGTGCGGGAGACCCATACCTATGTGGTGATCGAGGAGGTGAAGACCGATACCTCTGTTGCCATCCCTGAGCCGGAACCCAAAAGCGGCAAGCGCTGACCCTTAAGTCCCGGGAGGTCCTGTTATGGCGCTAACCGCCACGCAGAGCGCTGACGCCGATAACCGCCGCGCAACCCTGTTTGCGCTGGCGGCGGTGCTTTGCTGGTCCACTGTGGCCAGTGCCTTCAAGCTGTCGCTGCAGTATCTTTCACCCCTGCAATTGGTGACCATTGCGTCTGCCGTTTCTACCGTGTTCATGGCGGGCGTAATTGTGTGGCGCGGCCACACCGGGCAAGTGGCCCGTGTTTGGCGCCAATCCCGCGGTTGGTTTATCGCGCTGGGGTTCTGTAATCCCTTCCTCTATTACCTGGTTTTATTTAACGCCTACGACCTGTTGCCGGCACAACAGGCGCAGCCGTTGAATTACACCTGGGGCGTCGTGCTGGCGTTGCTGTCCGTTCCGGTATTGAAGCAAACCCTGCGGCGCCAGGATCTTGTGGCGGGAATCGTGTGTTATTCCGGCGTCCTGGTGATCGCGACCCAGGGCAACCTTTCCGAATTGCGCTTTGAGCAACCCCTCGGCGTCGCTCTGGCGCTTCTCAGTACCGTTATCTGGGCCAGTTACTGGCTGCTGAACACACGTATCGGCGGCAACGCTGCGGTGAATCTATTCCTGACCTTCTGCTGTGGCTTGCCCTGGCTCGCGGCTGCGGTCTGGTGGCAGGGCGGCTGGCAGTGGCCGCCACTGGCTGGGTGGGTTGGTGCTGTTTATGTCGGCTTGTTTGAAATGGGTATTGCCTTCCTGTTGTGGCAGGCGGCGTTACTACACTGTGACAACACGGCGCGTATCAGCAACTACATCTATCTGTCACCGCCACTGTCACTACTGCTGATTGCATTGCTGGTGGGCGAGCATATTCACCCTGCAACCATGGCCGGCCTCGGGCTTATTCTGCTCGGTGTAGCCATTCAGCAGGGTGCCGCGCGGCGTCTACTGCTGCGGCGCAAGCCAACACCAAACAAATAAATAACAATAACGACACTCGATGAATAATTTTTCGTTGGGCGTTGAGTGATGAACGAGAAATGCCATGAATTTTGAATTGTCTGATGAACAACAAATGATCCAGGAGGCTGCTCGCCAGTTCGCGGAGAGTGAGCTGAAGCCGGTAGCGGCAGAACTTGATCATACAGGTAACCGCGAATTGCTGTTGCAAAAGCTAAAGCAGTTGGCGGAACTGGGCTTTATGGGGATCAATATCGATCCTGACTTCGGTGGCACCGGCGCGGGCACGATTGCATTCGCCCTGGCGATTGCCGAGATTGCGCGCGGTTGCGCATCCACCGCAACCACCACCTCGGTAACCAATATGGTTGCGGAAGTGATTCAGGCGAAGGGTACTGAGGAACAAAAAGGCTACTTTCTGCCAAAAATATGCAGTGGCGAATACCCCGCGGGTTCTTTCTGCCTGACCGAGCCCGGGTCCGGATCTGATGCCGCCGCCATGCGCACGCGCGCGGTCAAAGATGGCGACGACTACGTGTTAAATGGCAGTAAGCTGTTTATCAGTAGCGCCGAATTTGCCGGCGTTTTCGTTGTTTGGGCGGTTACCGATGGGGCAGCGCCGAAAGGGAAGGGGATCTCCTGTTTCCTGGTCGAAGCCGGCACCCCCGGGCTGGTAATCGGTAAAGCCGAAGAGAAGATGGGGCAAAAGGCCTCGGTTACCAACGAGGTTTCCTTTCAAGATTGTCGTGTACCCGCCGCGAATATGCTCGGCGATGAAAACCGTGGATTCCGTATCGCTGCCGGCGAATTGGCCGGCGGCCGGATCGGCATCGGTTCCCTAGCGCTGGGAATTGGTCTTGAAGCATTAGATTGCGCGCGTGCCTACTTGCAGGAGCGCGAACAGTTTGGCAAGCCGCTCGCTCAGTTCCAGGGGTTGCAGTGGCAGCTCGCGGATAAGTACACGGAAATGGAAGCCGCACGCTTGTTGCTGCTGCAGGCAGCCTGGCAGAAAGACGCCGGCCAACCGTTCGGCCCGGCAGCGTCCATGGCGAAGCTGTACGCGTCCGAGAAGGCCAATGAGGCCTGCTATGTCGCGCTGCAAATGCATGGTGGTGTTGGTTATACAAGAGAATATCCGCTGGAGAGAATGGCTCGAGATGTGCGTATTACCACGATCTACGAGGGGACCAGCGAGATTCAGCGACTAATCATTGCCCGGCATCTTCTTGAAGGCGTTCGTTAATGCGTTAGGCCGTTGCGGTTTGGATACGGGGCCGCTGGATTAGCCCGGCGGCCACTCATCCGCTTTCTTGTACTCCTGCGCGAGCAAAGCTTATCGACCATTACTCGATGCCTTTGCCGGTGGCTGCCCAGTAAATCCCCCCATACAGGTGGGAGAGAAACATGGCATTGGTATACGATGTCGACAAATGACCAAAGCCGGTATAAAAAGCGCGGCCACCATCATATTCCTGGTACCAAGCAAGCGGATGAAAATCTCCCATTCCGCTCGATTTAACTTCGTCCCACTCCGCCTGCGGCTGATAGGTGGATTCATCCACAGAGAGAAGGTAATTCAGGGAATCACTGTGCTCAGGTCCGTAGTTGTAGTATTCCTCGGTCCATAAAAAACGAGATGGCAGGTACTCTGAACCGGGAAAGCCTGGGTCAAGAACATTTACTTTTGCGGACTGTACCGCTGGGTGAGTAACAAAGTTTCGCCCCACTAATCCTTGATACCATGGCCAATCGTATTCAGTATCCGCTGCCGAGTGCACTCCCACATAACCCTTTCCTGCACGGATAAATTTCTGAAAGTCGCTCTGTTGCTGTTCGTTCAGTACATCACCGGTGGTTAACAGGAAGACAACCACATCGAACTGACCCAGGTTCTCTGAGGTAAACGCATTCGCATCGCTGGTATGTACTGCGCTAAAGTCATGTAGTTGGGATAAGTAATTCACAGCTGAAACCGCTGCGGGAATGCTATCGTGTTGCCAGCCTGCCGTTTTGGTAAATACCAGGGCGGTGAACTGCTTTGCGGATAGCGGTGTAGCTATTGTTAGTGCCATTATGAAAGACGCACATATCAATAAAATGGGCTGTTTATTGTCCTGTCTTTTCATTAAATAGCCCCTAACTGTGCTTGTTTGCCTGTATTTGCCACGGCACAGACAGAAAGTACCACAAAGACAATTGCAAGGTTTACATAAGAAGTAGGGGAGGGGGGCGATCAGTGATGAATAGGCGTTAACGCGTAGCGCCGACTCATTTCCGCTCGATAGGAAGTCCGTCGCTGGTGAGAAGCGTTCCCCCGTTTCAAGTCTACCTTGCTCCAGAGCTTCCATAGTGAGTTTCTGGATAGCCAATTTCTGTAATGTAATAGGTTACCCACACATCATGTTGCTGGATCTCGATTTCATCATCGAGCCGCTTTCCCAATAATGCACGGGCCACGGGGCTGTCCATCGAGATCAGTCCCTCTTTCACGTTAAATTCGTCGGGCCCGACAATGCGGTATCTCACTTCCTTGCCGTCCTCGTCCTCCAGTGTCACCCAGGCGCCGAAGAAAACCTTGTCCTGATCGTCGGGAATGCGGTCTACGACGGTGATTTCTTCCAGACGCTTGGTTAGGAAGCGTACCCGACTGTCGATTTCCCGCAGGCGTTTTTTGCCGTAAATATAATCCGCATTCTCACTGCGATCGCCGAGTTTTGCGGCATCACTGACTGCCTGGGTAACCCGCGGTCGCTCAACTTCCCACAACTGCTTTACTTGGGCGCGCATACTTGCGGCGCCCTCGGGCGTAATGTAGCGGGAGCCGCGGGGGCGGGGTGGTCGCCAGCGGCCCATCAGCGATTTTCCTCAAGGTTGTCGATCTGAATACCCGGCCCGGCTTTTGCCAGGGCGAAGTTGAAGACCCGGCTGTAAAATTCGAGCTCACCTTCAAGAGCCATTTCAATACTGCTGGCGGCACGGAAACCGTGCCCTTCTTCCGCAAAGGTGATGTATGCCACGGGTATGCCGCGCCCGCGCAACGCATTGACCATGGTCTCCGCCTGGTTTGGGGGTACCACTTTGTCCTCCAATCCCTGGAAAAAGATCACCGGGCACTCTAACTGTTCAATGTGGTTGATGGGCGAACGTTGCTGGTAAACATTCTCTGCCTGCGGCCAGGGTCCAACCAGCTTGTCCAGATAGCGCGATTCGAACTTGTGTGTATCCCGGGCGAGGGTGGTGAGGTCGCCAATGCCATAATGGCTCGCGCCTGCGGAAAAGGTGTTGTGGAACGTCAGCGCGGCCAGCACGGTATAGCCGCCGGCGCTGCCGCCTTTTATCAGCATACGTTTGGGGTCGGCGAGGCCTTGCTCAACCAGATACTCAGCGCCGGCACAGACATCTTCCACATCGAGCAGGCCCCAGCTGTTCTCCAGGCGGTCGCGATAGTTCCGTCCGTAGCCGGTACTTCCCGAGTAATTAACGTCGAGAACTCCGAAGCCGCGGCTGGTCCAGTATTGCACCTTCAGATTGAGTCCGGCGGACGTGGCGCCGGTGGGGCCACCGTGCCCGAATACAATGATCGGTGGCTTTTCCTCAGCGGGTGCCTGGTAATCTGGATTATGCGGCGGGTAGAAAAAGGCATGTACCTCGCGTTCGCCAACCGCATAGGTCAGGGGCTGCGCGGGAGAAAAATACGTGGCATCTACGGGGACCGAGCTACTGCTGGCGAGGGTCTGGAAGGTGTCGCTTGCTCCCGAGTACTGATAAACCGCCGGGAAGTCCGTCGTGCCGCTGCCAATGAATACGGCCTGATTTTGTGCACAGCGGATGCTTTCGAAATCGCAACCGGGGTGATCGAGCTGAACGTGTTGCCCGCGCTTCAAGTCGATGCGCGCAAGTTTCCAGATTCCCTGCTGGGTATAGGTGCAGAAGATAGTGTTTGCATCCAGGAATCCGTAGGTCGACATTCCGAACACCCATTGCGGTGTTGCGAATTCGGCGTCGAGCTCCCAGATGGGCTTGTCGCTTCCTGCCCAGTAAATATTCCACCAGTTGCTTTTGTCGGAAACGTAGAACAGGTCCCCACTGGGGGACCACTGGGGCTGAAAGATCGATTCCCCTTGGCCGCCGGCAATTTTCTGCACCTGCGGGATACCGCCATCCTTATCGAATTCGGCGATCAAGAGTTCTGTTGAATCCCATGGCATGTTGGGGTGATGCCACTGCAGGAAGCTGAGTTGTTTACCGTCTGGGCTGAGACTTGGCGATGCGTAAAAGTCCGCGCCTTCGGCCAATACGGTTTGCCGGGGCGTTGAGTCACTTTCATTCGCGTGCTTGAGGTCAATGGCTATTAACCGCGCCACTGCTTCCGAGGCTGGGTCTGAATTATCTTCCTGTACGCAGATAAGCCGGTTACGGGACGCGTCAAGTTGCAGGTCTGCGTAATGGAACGGGCCTTCCGGGGTAATTGCCTCCGGGGTATGGCCGTCCAGTGGCATACGGTAAATACGTTGATCGGCCGCGAGCACGAAATAAACGTGGCCACCACCGATGGTGTAGACGCCACCGCCATACTCGTGCGCCTTGGAACGAATGCTCAAGGGCGCTGGCAGCAAGTCTCTGGTTTTAGGGCCTGCCGGGTCCGAATAGTCACATTCCACCAGCGCGGAACGTCCTTTTTCCGTTGGGCGCGACTCTAACCAATATGCCTTGCCGTCAAAGAGCTGAGCCTCACTGAGGCGGACGTTACCCCCGGTAAGCAGGTTTGCGGTTATTGGGGATTTCCAGCTGCCATAAGGCGCGGTCGTGGAATCGCCACGAGCCGGTGTATCGGGAGAGGAGACATTGCGAGACGACATAATGTTGAGTCTGTTCCTTGTTCTTTTTTCAGTCGTTTGAGCGGACTGGTTTGGCGATATTGTACGTCAGCGCCTGCCGGTAACAAGGGTGGCATTGGCGCTTTCCGGTGGCTGATCTTTACTGATTCTATAGACAATTTTTCGTCGCTTGTCGCGCGATACTTTTTTGTTGCGCACGATGTCGGCACAGGGCCGTGGCGTATGTATTCGCAAGAGTGAAAATAGGAATGCAGGCACTTTCAGATTTTTTCCATTCCGTCATCAGCATAGGCAACCAGATTACCTGGGGTGGGGTAGGCGGTATCTGGTGGGTCGGCATCTTGATTGCCGCGCTGCTACCTGCGGGTCTCTATTTCACGGTGCGCACTGGATTCATACAGATCCGCGGCTTCGGGCACATGATTCGCGTGATGGCACACAGTTTTCACAAAGAAAGTGACGACTCGATTTCTTCCTTTCAGGCATTCGCTACCAGTGCGGCGGCGCGGGTTGGCACAGGCAATATTGCCGGGGTGGCGGTAGCGATTACCGCCGGCGGACCGGGGGCGGTTTTCTGGATGTGGGTTGTTGCGCTGGTGGGCATGGCGACAAGCTTGATTGAGAACACCCTGGCCCAGACCTTCAAGGAAACCGGGGACGAGCCCGGGACCTTCCGCGGTGGGCCTGCGTACTATATCGACAAAGGACTCGGGCGAAACTGGAAGTGGTTGTCGGTGGCGTTCTCAATCTTTCTGGTGATCTGCTTCGGCTTCTTCTTTAACGCGGTACAGGCCAACGCCATGGCAGACGCGGTGCACGAGGCATGGGGCATCAATCCGCTCTTGATGGGTTGTGTGATCGCAGTGCTGGCTGGCGTGATTGTGTTCGGCGGTATTCACTCCATCGGCCGCTTTGCCGGTATCGTTGTGCCCATCATGGCACTTTGCTATATCGCAATCGCCTTCGCCATTGTGGTGCTGAACATCGAGCGCTTGCCCGAGGTATTTGGTTTCATTATCGGCAGTGCCTTCGGTGCCCAGGAAATGGGCGCCGGGGCATTTGGTGCGGTGATTGCGAACGGCATCAAGCGCGGGTTGTTCTCGAACGAGGCAGGGATGGGGTCATCGCCTAACGTGGGTGCCGCTGCGGACGTTAAGCACCCGGTAGTACAGGGTTACGTACAAATGGCCTCGGTGTTTCTCGACACCATGATGATCTGTACCGCGACGGCCAGTATTATTCTGCTGAGTGGTGTGGAGTATGCCGGCGTTGTGGAAGGTGTGACACTGACGCAGGCTGCTCTTGCCAGTGAGGTTGGCCCCTGGGGAAATAGCTTCCTGGCGATAGCGCTGCTGTTCTTCGCGTTTACCTCGATCATTGCCAATTACTACTACGCGGAAACCAACATCTTCTATCTGTGGCATACCCGTGTATCCATCTTCTGCTACCGGGCGCTCTACATCTGCTTCATCTTGTTTGGCGCCTGGGTGGCGTACAGTGGTAGCTCGGACAATTTTTCACTGTTGTGGAATATGGCAGATATGTCCATGGGCTTTATGGCGTCGGCGAATCTGCTGGCGATCCTACTGTTGTCTGGCGTGGCTCTGAAAGTGGTTGCCGATTATGAGGCACAGCTCCGGCGCGGTGTTAAGGAGCCCGTGTTCGATGCGCGTGACCATCATATTCCCGGTGTTGAGTTGTCTGTTTGGTCACCAGAATCTGCGTCGGGCGCCAAGCCCAAGCATCCTAACTAACCCATAGAATCTGTGACGTGGGCCCCACCTAACAATGCGATGCGGTTTGTGGCCTTGCTGTGAACCAGTGGGCAATTGGTCGCTCGACTGTTAATAGCTTATTCGAGTGAGAACCAGTCCCCATCTGCCCTGGAAGGAATCCCTTAATCTCAGCCGTATTACTATAAATCTAGCCCCGGGTGGCGGCGAGGAATTCATGGCGAACCAGGAAAGGTTTCAAATTGTCTCTGCGGGAAAAACCGTCCGCGCCAAGGCGCCTCAGGAAGTTTTGCAACAACTGATCAGTACCTTTTCCATTGGTTCTGAACAGGGCAAAAAGCTGTTTCTGAAAGGCTGGGTGATTAAAGATCAGCTCTCATCCGCGCAGGTGGTGCAGTACCGCACACAATTGCAGCAATTGGGTTTGAAGATCGAAGTACACCCGGCAGGCAAGTTTGATAATCAGGCAATCCTTGCGCGCCTCAAGTTTGCCCGTCAGCGTGAGGCGCGAAAAAGCCAAGGTGGCCAAGCCGCGCTCGACGCAAGTAAACCGCATACCGAGGTGGCTGCACCGGAACCCAGCGACCAGCAGGCGGCTAGTGAGCTGAAACCTTCCAAAGCCCCGGTAGTAAGTGAGGCGGCTCAGCAGCAAGCAAAAAATCCGGTAGCGGGCGAAGGCTCTGCCCAGAAGGCGCCAAATAGCCACAAGAACGGCACTGCATGGAAGCAGCTGCGCGCGCTGTTCCAGGACGAGGTGGCACCTCAGAATGCGTCGCTGGCATCGCGCATTGCATTGTTCCCGCACATATTGGCGGCGGCCATCGTGCCTGTGGGCTTCGCGCTGCTGCTGTGCCTGTGTTTGTATCAGCTGGGCATGGCATTGTGGTCAATGCCTGCAGCGGCCCTTGCTGGTGAGTTTGGTGCTGCAACAATTTTGGGTGCAGTGCTGACGGGGCTGCTTGTGCTGTTTGTGGGCGCGGTGATGGTTTACCCGTTCTACACCGCCCGTGGCACGGAAGGAAGTGCGGAAGAGGGGCAGGAGAATCAGGCTCTGCGCCTACTGAAGAAAGACGCTCCGGGCCTGTTCTTGCTATTGGATGTTGTTGAAGATACCTGCGGACTGGGTATAGCGACAAAGCAGAAAGGCCCGCAAAACCTGTCGAGCGCAGTGGTAGGCACTCAGGTGGTAGTGACGCCTGGCGCACAAGTCAAAGTGATCAAGGCGGGCCAGGGGCAATTCCGGCTTTCTCTGGGCCTTGCGGCGGTCGCCAGTTTGCAAGGCGGAGATGTTCTCGGGCTAATTGGCCGCGCGTTCAGTTATTACCAAGACCGCTGGAGCCGTCTGGCAACAGAGCTATCCATTGGTACCGCGCAGCGCTTGCACAACATGCAGGAAGCATTCGAACAAGAACGCACCATTTTCGGTAGCGATGACAGTGTAATTACCCCGGTGCGTCCCTTGCATCGGATGTTTGCTTTGTGTGGTCATGCACTGATTCCCGTTGTGGAGCGACTACAAAATATCCACGGTCGCCTGAGTGGGCGTTTAGGCCGGTATCTGGAGGCGCAGGCGGACAGGACCGTGGCGTATTTGCTGGGCAGTGACGGTTTTCAGGGCTTCGCGGAACGTTGGAATTACCTGGTGCATTCGGACCTGATCTGCAGCGAGATCAACCGCGAGGCACAGCTGATCGGTAAGAAACTGGCCGAAGTACCGGCCGCGGTTCGCTGGATGTATAACAATCTGAGCAGCGAAGACAAGACCGGAATCGATGCCGCAATGGGGCAGGAGACGGAGTTCTGGCCAACGGACGAACCGGCGGGGCACCAGCGTATTGCTGCAGTAGAGGCGCACGATTGCGCCCCTCAATTGCAGCGCGTCGACTTCTCACTGCAAAAGCTCTTTGACGACTTTGCAGAGCTTTGTGGTCGGGTAAGCCGTGCTGATGGCGACGATAGTTGCCGTCCTGTAGAGAACCGCTTGCTTCTGGAGTCCGACAAGGAGAGTGAAGCGGCACAGCAGGTTTTGACGGAGTATTTCAACCGGGTAATCCCTCGGGATTTCCTGCACCTTGAACTCCCCACCAACAATGAATTGGCAGAGCTTGATCTGCAGACGTCCATTGACTGGCTGCGTTCGCGCTTGCTGGACTTGCAGGAACTGGAGCAGCGTCGGGCACAACTGCAGCTCAGTAGTGCGCGTATCCAGGTTGGTGCGGCGCTGGTGCGAGCAAACCTGCGTATCGATCCGCGAAGTTATGACCTGAGTGGCACGACACCGTCTGCTGCGGATGAATCTGTCCGCGACAATCGCGTGCGTCTCGAAGAGTGTCAGCAGCAGCGGCACTTGATTCACAGCCTGTTTTATCAGCGTATTACGAGAACCATTGCCACGATGGACAGGGGGGCTCGCACGGGTGCGGAGGCTGCGGTTTCACGCCTGCGTGGCTTTGATGCGCTGGCCGAGCCGCTTACCGTACTCGGCCGCTACGGTGATGTAGTGTGCGAGCTGATTGAACGATTGCCGCAACAGGAGCTGCCGCAAGCCCTGTTGCAAAAGTACCCGCAGATCATCTGTGAGCAGGTGCGCAAACTGAACCAGCTGGTTGCAAGCCATGGTCTGGGAATGAGTGCGCCTCAGCAGCAAAAGTTGTCTGCCTGCGGTGAAGGGGTTATTGAGTTGTCGCTCAGTGGGCGCAAGGATGAGCTCGCCAGCGGACTTCAGGCGCTCGAATTGCGTTGCAAGACGGTATGTGGCGTGGTGCAGGAAGCCTACCAATTGGAGCTGGCGCGTCTACTGAAACTATGCCTCGAAGAAGAGAAGCGAATTAAGGTAAAACCTCTACGCCTCGCGGCAATATCTGCCTAGCTGAAGGGGTAAATGGGGGCGGGTAGGGCTAGCTTGGCGCTGCCCGTGCTGTGGCCTAGCCCCCAGCGAGTTTCACCTTGTAGCTTTTTGCTTCGAGTACCGCTTTGATCTCGTCTCGCTTGTCGCCCTGAATCTCTATCACGCCATCTTTCAGTGCACCGCCACAGCCGCAGCGCTTTTTCAGCTCTGCCAGCAAGAGCTTGAGCTCGCTATCAGTGCCTTCTACGCCCCGAACGCAGGTGACGCCTTTACCTTTGCGTCCCTTGGTCTCTCGCTGAATTCGCACAATACCATCACCGCTATGGCGCTTCTCTTCGGGCTTTTCTTCCTTGATCCGGCCGCGGTCAGTGGAGTATACGAGTCGGCTTTTGTCGCGCATGTCAGTTCCCGGTCAGTCAGCTCATTCAGTGGAAAGGGGGGGGGGCAAAATTGTGTGCCCGGAAGAATCCGGTGGCGAAGCATAGCGGATACAGTGGAAGCGGACAAAGCGCTGGCGTATTCTGCGACCCAGAGGTCGGCTAGAATGTCACCTAGTTCAATAAGGCGAAAGGCTCGAATTCATGGCGCTTACCGGGACCCGCAAACGGCTGAATGAAATTATCTTCGGCACCGATTCGCCCGCGGGTAAGAATTTTGATGTATTCCTGATCTGGGCGATTCTGCTCAGTGTCGCACTGGTGCTATTCGCGTCGGTGGAATCTCTATGGGTGCGTTTTGGCGAGACTTTCTATGTCCTGGAGTGGTTTTTCACCGGGCTATTTACGGTGGAATACTTGGCGCGCATATATTGCGCTCGTGATCGCCGTGAATATGTCACCAGCTTCTATGGCATTGTCGATTTACTGGCGATCCTGCCCAGCTATCTCGCACTGATTTTTACCGGCGCTACCTATCTGATGGTAATCCGCTTGCTGCGGGTACTGCGAATTTTTCGGGTACTCAAGCTGGTGCGGTATTTGCGGGATGCGAATCTTCTGGTGCGCTCACTCTGGCAAGCGCGCCGTCGAATTCTGGTGTTCTACACCAGCGTTCTGGTGATTTGCATTATCTTTGGCAGCGTCATGTTTATCGTGGAAGGGCCGCGCCATGGCTTTACCAGTATCCCGAAGAGTATCTACTGGACCATTGTCACCATCACCACGGTTGGCTATGGCGATATCACTCCGCATACGCCACTGGGGCAAGCCATTGCAGCAATGACCATGCTGATCGGCTACTCCATTATCGCGGTACCTACCGGGATTGTGACCGCGGAACTGGCACATGAGCTCGGCCGGGAGAAACAGCTTGCCCGTTGTCACAACTGTGGAAAAAGCGGGCACGACGCCGACGCGGAGTACTGCAAGCAGTGCGGTTATCGCCTTGAAGACTTCGAAGAGCCCGTCGACGAAGAGTCCTAGGGGCGGCGCTTAACAGCTACCGGGGTATCCGTTATCCTTGCGCCCCGATTTACCCCATCGATCCTCAAGGTAGGCCGGAATCCGGCCGCGCCGCCGCGGGACTGGACCTAGCCTCCACTATCAACTGGTAACTGCACTCAATGGATATTCAGGGATACTGTGCCCCGGGCTTTGAGGCCCTCTACGACGCTTTTGCGTCTAACTTCCGCGATCATGGTGATGTAGGGGCATCATTTTGTGCAGTCCAAGAAGGCGAGGTGGTTGCGTCCCTTTGGGCCGGTACTACCGATCGTGCGGGGACGCAGGACTTCGAGGAAGATACCCTCGTTAATGTATTCTCGTCATCCAAGGGCATTCTTGCCCTGATTGCACTGCAGCAGGTTGCCGCTGGGAACCTCGATCTCGACTTGCCCGTTGCCCATTATTGGCCGGACTTTGCGCAAGCGGGTAAATCGCTGGTCACAGGCCGCCAATTATTGAGCCATCGCAGCGGAGTGATCGCGTTTTCCGAGAAAGTTGCAGACGACCTGATCTACGATTGGAACCGCGCGTTGCAGCAAGTAGCCGCAACCACACCCTGGTGGGAACCGGGTAGCCAGCAGGGTTACTCGCCATTTCTGTATGGATGGACCGTGGGGGGGCTGATCGAGGCGGCCAGTGGTCGCACTGTACGTGACCTGTATCGCAGTGGAATTGGTGATCCGCTTGAACTGGATGGCGGTTTCGGTGGAGTGGGGCATCGCTCCACGCATATTGCCGACGTGGGGCCTTTGAAAAAGCCGCTACCGGAGCTGCGTGATAATGCGATCGGCCGCTCAATCAAGGAAGATCGTCAGGGTCCCGTGGCTACAGCGTTTACCAATCCGGTATCACTCATGATGGGTACAAACGGTGATGCGTGGCGAGGTGCGTTGATACCAGCAGCCAACGGCCATTTCAGTGCCCGCGACCTCGCGGCCGTTTATGGTGACCTTGCCAGTGATGCCCCCCAATTACTGTCTTCGGGAGCGCTCGCGGACGCGACGCAAGAACAAACCCGTGGTCAAGACGCCATACTACAAACAGATGTGGCCTTCGGCTGTGGTTTCCTGAAGTCAGGTGCCGCGCGAGATCTGGCGTTTGGTGGTGCCAAAGGCTTTGGGCATCCGGGTGCCGGCGGCAGCGTTGGCTTTGCGGATCCCGAGGTTGAAGTGGGCTTCGGTTATGTTACCTCGCGTATGGGGCAGAGCCTGTTTATGGATCAGCGCGCGGTCGGGCTGAAAGACTGCCTGTATCGGCTGATATAAACCGGCAAAAAATTACTGAGACAAACCTGAATATCTTGAGCAGACCGCAATGAGTAGGCGGTAATGAGTGAGCGATGATGAGTAATGAAGTTGAGCAGTTGGTCGCACGCATTGATGAGCTGGAAACACGCCTGGCGTTTCAGGAGGACACCCTGAGCCAGCTTAACGACACCATTGCCAAGCAGGACGCACAGCTGCGAGCACTTGTTAGCAATATGAAAGAGGTGTCGGAGAAATACCGCGACCTGGCATTTGAGATGAACAAGGGCGGCAAGCCCGGCGACGAGCGCCCACCGCATTACTAATTCCCGGCCTGCCCAGAGCAGGTTTCCATCTTTGCGCCGTTTTCTACGCCAATTTCTGGAAATTTTGCAAAATTTGATTTTTCCCTTCTTGTTTCCCCTTGACAATTCTTTTCCACATGGGGTCGGCTCATTAGTGAGAGGCATCAAGTTTCCGTAGCGTGCCTGATTGAAACGCCTATTCACTCCTAAGTTGTTGATTTTTAAATAAAAAATCTAATGGTGTAAAAAGTGTGCAATATGCTGGGAGCGAGGAATGCCGCCACGTCAGGCCCTGTTTGGCATATTCATGCACAGAGTTATCCACAGAAGCTGTGGAAGAACGAATTACAGCAAATTACACGGTTAAGGAGGTGCGACTGTGGGTAGCGTCCGTCGGCCCCGGACACGCAGGCGAAATATGCGCCATGATTATTGTTGTACTGGCAATATGCGTCGTACCTGATTCGAGTCAGTAGCCAAAAAATTAAAACTGCGCCATGCGATTCTGCCGCCATTTTGGGAAGTAGGCGGTAGACCTAAGCTGACTTTCCGCATAGTCTTCGTGCGCAATGACGAGCGCAGTTCAGCTTGCAGTCAGCTTGACTCAGCGACACTGCCAACAAATTTCACCCGTCATCAGTAAAAGCGTTAGGAGAAGCTTAATGAAAAAATGGGTAGCGATTCTTGCTCTGGGTTCTTTGGTTGGCTGTACCACCCTGGACCCTTACACCCAGGAAAGCAAAACCAGTAATGCTGCCAAAGGCGCAGGTGCTGGTGCTGTGGCTGGTGCCATCATTGGTGCAGCTACCGCGAGCAAAAACGATCGCAAGAAAGGCGTAATTACTGGCGCACTGGGCGGCGCTGCAGTCGGTGGTGGTATCGGCTACTACATGGACCGTCAGGAAATGGCTTTGCGTCAGCGTCTGGAAGGTACCGGTGTTCGTGTGCAGCGTGAAGGCGACAATATCCGTCTGATCATGCCGGGCAACATCACCTTCGCCACCAGCCGATATGAAATCCGTTCAGATTTCTATGACACGCTGGATTCTGTGGTACTGGTTCTGAACGAGTTCGACAAAACCGCAATTCGCGTGAGTGGCCATACTGACAGCACTGGCTCAGATGTGACCAACCAGAACCTGAGCGAGCGTCGCGCCGGGTCGGTAGCCAACTTCTTCACCACCCGCGGTGTGGCGGCAGGTCGCGTTCAGGCCGTTGGTTACGGCGAGCGTTACCCAATCGCCAGCAACGACTCTGACGCAGGCCGTCAGGCCAACCGTCGCGTAGAGCTGGAACTGTTGCCGCTGCAATAGTTGATTGGAAAGAGGGCGCTTCGGCGCCCTTTTTTGTGTGCGTCGTAGACGCCGTAAGTCGTCAAGGGAGTGACAATGACTGGTATTGGCAGAGGTGTTGGACTTGGCAAGGGAAGTTCTGCAAAACGCATTCGGCTTTCCCTGGGCCAATGGCTGTTTTTGTCGGCCGTCAACGTGTGGTGCGGATTTGCGCACGGCAGTGACGTAGTGACCCAGCCCGAAGACCTGTCGGGGGAAATCCAGCATCATCTCGAATCGGCGGAGCTCGTCGCTCAGGTTGAGATTGTTGCTGTCCATCGCTTGTTAGATCGAGCGCTGTCTGAGCCTGGAATGGCGGCGGTGTCCGGGTACCTCTACTCTGCGGTCGCACGAAAAGTCTGGAAAGGAGCGACACGCAAGCAATTGAGTTTCCAGCTGAATCTTGCCGATTGTGAGGAAAAGCTGGCACTGGGCGTGCGCTATTTAATTTTTGCGAGGCGCAACACCTTCGGTGACATGGCGCTTTCTGGCTGCGATGCCGCCATCGTTGATACGGATGCGAGTGCTGTGCTCGCGCAGCTTGATCAGTATTACCAGGGTTGACCTATTCTCCGTCGGACAGAGTCCCGGCACCGACCGTTTTATGCCCCGTCACTTGGTGGCATAGCATTCCACTTAATATACCCGTGCGCTTTTAGAACCATAAATACTTGAACATAGGAACAATGTTCCTTGAAGTGCAGCAGTTGGGGATTATTCTTATCAGTATTGGCGTGGGCTTCTTCGATGAAGTCGGGTCTCGGTGGTCCAGTACAGCGCCAACCGGCAACGGCGGGTTAGCTGCTAGGTGTGCGTATGCTGCCAGGCTGTGCGTCTTGCCTGATCGTTTCGAACTCTTTCTAACCGACGAGGGGTCCACGGGACTATGAAGAAACTACTGCTGCCACTCATTATTTTGTTGCTGATTATCGGCTACTTCATGTCGAAGAAATCCGATCACTCGGTTGACGATGCCTACGACAAGATGGAAACGCCATCGACGGAGGAAACCCGCCCAGCTGCCGATCCGACCATGCCGCAAGAAAGTGATGATGTGGCGCCATCCACAGCCGATCCGCAATCGACCGGTGACCGCATGATGGATGCTACCAAAGATGCGGCCCGCGACGTGGGTGGTGCAGTTAAGGATGCGGCGGAGGATACCGGTGATGCGGTGAAAGACGCTGCTAGAGACACCGGTGATGTGCTGAAAGATGCCGCTAAAGACACCGGGGACGCGCTGGAAGATGCCGGCCGTGCCACCAAAGATGCCGCAGAAGATGCCAAAGACGCAGCAGAAGATGCGATCGATGATATGCGGGACAAAGACAAAACCGAGGACACGCCACAGCAGTAAGCTGATGCTTGGTTAAGCTGTATCGAGAAAGAGGTCGCGACTGGTTCGCGGCCTTTTTCTTTTCTACGCTTAAAAGGGAAGTGACGAATGTATGACGGACCATGATCGAACATTGCTGGCATCACGATCACGATATTCTGGAGATTCGGCCGGTCGCGGAGCTGAAACCCGCAGAATTCCGTGCGTTGGCTGCGCAGGTGGATCCGGTGATTTGTCAGCACGGTGCTTTGCACGGGTTGTTGATTGATGCACGGAATTTTCGTGGCTGGCAGAATTTTGCAGCGTTGGTTTCCCACTGCGTGTTTACCCGTAACCAACATCGACATCTGCACCGGATAGCCGTCCTGTCGGACAACACGTTACTGGCTTTTATGCCACAGCTCCTCAACCACTTCGTTTCCGCAGAAGTGCGGCCATTTCCCAGTAAAGCCGAAGAATCGGCACTGGCATGGCTCGCCCATCACGGGTAAATTGCCCTAGTCGATTTGCCGGGATCAATCTCGGTATCCAATAAATAGACTTGGTGTATTTCTATCATGCAGTTGGCTGTTACTGCCGCAGACGAAAGCCATGTACCAGCGGCAGAAGTGCTGGCGAACGCGCTTGATATTCCCTATCTGGGCATTACCCCGGAGAAGTTTATTGACCAGTATCCCTTCGTTTTACGTCGGGGCGATATGCTGCAATTGTGTGCCACTGGTCGCAAGGCACCGGGTCCGGTGGTGGTGGATTTTGTGAGTGGTGCCGCTGCCCATCGTCGCAAGTATGGCGGTGGCAAGGGGCAGCAGATTGCCAAGGCTGCGGGGATTCGCGGTGGTTTTTGCCCGCGCATCGTCGATGCCACCGCAGGGCTTGGGCGCGACGCATTTGTGCTCGCGTCACTCGGTAGTGAAGTGCGCATGCTTGAGCGTAACCCCGTGGTGTATGCGCTGCTTGAGGACGGCGTGCGGAGGCTGCGTCAGGCGGCAGAAATGGACCCTGAGTTGAGGCCGATTGCCGAACGACTGCACCTGGAGCCCAGGGTGGACAGCGCTGCGGCGTGGTTGATGGCGCAGGACCAGGAAAGCATACCGGTTATTTATCTGGACCCAATGTTTCCCAGTCGCGACAAAAGTGCCAAGGTAAAAAAAGAGATGGTCGCGTTCCACGAAATTGTCGGCAGTGATGAGGATGCCGATGGCTTGCTGGAGCCAGCATTTGCGGCGTGCTATTACCGCACAGTGGTCAAGCGCCCACGACTGGCACCGAATCTAAATGGGCAGGCGCCGAGCCTGCGGTTTGAGGGCAAGTCAGGCCGGTTTGATATTTATACCCGTCACGGTATTCCCGGCTAAACCCTCTACAAAGCCCGTACTTTGGCGGGGGTTATCAGCAGTTAACCGCGTTTACCGCAAGTCCTCCGAGCGAGGTTTCCTTGTATTTGTGCTGCATGTCGATTCCGGTCTGGCGCATTGTTTCAATCACGCTGTCGAGAGGCACGATGTGCGCACCGGTGCCGCGCAGTGCAAGGCGCGCGGCATTGATCGCCTTGACCGCACCCATGGTGTTGCGCTCAATGCACGGGACCTGCACCAGACCACCGATCGGATCACAGGTCAGCCCCAGATTGTGTTCCATGCCAATCTCAGCTGCATTTTCAATTTGCGCGTTACTACCTCCCTGTACCGCTGCGAGTCCGGCCGAGGCCATGGAACAGGCCACGCCGATTTCACCCTGACATCCCACTTCCGCGGCCGAGATTGAGGCATTTTTTTTGAATAGCATGCCGATAGCGCCGGCGGTGAGGAGGAATTTCACTACCTGGTTTTTCAAGTCTCCGTGCTCTTGCGGCGTGTGTACGAATTGCACGTAGTAGGCAATCGTCGCGGGAATAACACCGGCAGCGCCATTCGTGGGCGCGGTGACAATACGCCCACGGGCCGCGTTTTCTTCGTTGACTGCCAGGGCAAACAGGCTGACCCAGTCCAGGATGGCGAGGCCCTGGCGACGTTCTTCATCGCTTTGCTTGGAGAGTTCGCGGAAGTGTTCCTCGGCCCGTCGGCGCACCCCGAGTCCGCCGGGCAGAACGCCGCTTTGGTGGCAGCCACGTTCAATCGATGCCTCCATGACCTCCCAGATATGCCACAGCAGATCCGTGACCTCCTGATCGGAACGGAATGCCTTCTCGTTCTCCATGGCCAGTTCTGCGATGGTCCAATGGTTCTGGTCGCAAATGGTCATCAGATCTTCAGCCGAGCTGAAATCGTAGGGCAGCAGGGTCGCTATTTGCTCTTTGTTAGAGAAGTCTTCTTCCGACAAAACAAAGCCGCCACCGATGGAAAAATAGCTGCGCTCAAGCAGGCATTCGTCACCGGCAAATGCCCTGCAGGTCAGACCATTGGAGTGCTGGGGCAGAAATTCTTCCTTGTGGAAAATCAGGTCGCGGTCGCGTTCAAAGTGAATGGCACGCAGCCCATTGAGAATCAGCTGTTGGTGTTTGTCGATTGCTGCAATCCGACCGTCAATGCCATCGATATCGATCGTCTCGGGCAGCTCCCCTTCGAGCCCCATCAGGATAGCCATGTCGGTACCGTGGCCCACGCCGGTCAGTGCCAGAGAGCCGTATAGATGGACCTCGACGCGCTCGACTTTTGCCAGGTCACCGCGGGATTCCAGATCACAGACAAAGCGCTGCGCAGCCACCATCGGCCCGACCGTGTGGGAGCTGGATGGGCCTATGCCGATTTTGAACAGCTCGAAAACACTGATGCTCATGTGGTCGCTATATCTCTTGCCAAACCCGCCGGATATCCGGGCAACATGCCTTCAGTGTAGTTATTCGGCCAAGCGACTTTCACGCACAGGCATGTGAAGCCGATGCTCTGGCGGACAGGATTTTGCGGGCAAGGCCTGGTGTGGGAGAGAGATGGGGGAGGGAGATGGGGGAGGGAGATGGGAGAGAAGAGCGGGAGAGAAGTGTGGCCAGCGGTTGGCTGGCCACGGCGGATAACCGCGCTTAGCCGTGTTTAAGTCGCGGTTGCGGTGAGGGTTGCGCGCAGTGGCGCAGGATGCCCTTCAACGGTTTTACTAGGATCGTCCGGATCGAGGAAGTCTGCCAGCGACTCAAACCGCATCCAGTCGGTGCTGCGCTGTTCTTCGGTGGAAGTCTGGTCTACATCGACGGTTTTTACATCGGTAAATCCGCACTTGCGCAACCAGCTTTCCAGTGTCGCGGTGGTGGGGAAGAACCATACATTGCGCATCTTGGCATAGCGTCCCTCTGGGACCAGGCATTCGCCAAGCCCGCCTGCAATCACCAGGGTTTCCAGCAGCAACTGTCCTCCAGGGCGCAGTGTGTCACGCAATTCCCGTAAGTGGTCCAGTGGTGAGCGCCGGTGGTACAGCACGCCCATCGACAAGGTCGTGTCGAAGGCGCGCAGTGCTGGTGGCAAGGCCTCGATTCCCAGCGGCAGGACATCCACGGGTTTTTCCAGCCCGAGGTATTTCTTCAGCGCATAAAACTGGGCCACGAATTTTGCCGATGGATCAATGCCAATGACCCGGCGGGCGCCGGCGCCAAACTGGCGCCAGCAGTGGTAACCGCTGCCACAGCCCACATCCAGTACCAGCCGATCTTTCAGATCGTGCAGGTGTGGCGCCACGCGGTCCCACTTCCAGTCGGAGCGCCATTCGGTATCGATGAAAATATCAAACAGCGTCCAGGGGCCTTTGCGCCAGGGGTGCAGCTTGCGCAACTCAGATTCGAGTGTGGCGAGCTGCTCAGCGCTAGCATCAGACGCGGCACCGATACGCACTTCATCCCTGAGTACATAGGTTGACGCGTTGATGTCGGGGAGGTTGTCCAGCGCCTCGCGCCACTCCGCCAGATCCCCCCAACGCGCAGGGTTAAGTCCATCTGCAACTTGCTGGGGCAGGGTGGTAAGCCACGAGCGCAGGGCCGGGGTGTGCTGGATACCCGCATACAACTGGGTGTAGTCAATCATGCCAGTCTTTCCGCTTACGGGTTGCGCTGCTTGATCGCAATCAGCGAAGCGAAATTGAAGCACTGGAACCATACATCGACACTGCTAAAGCCGACGTTTTTCAGGCGGGTGCGGTGGTCAAACAGGGTTTCCGGGATCAACACGTTTTCCAGCGCGCTGCGTTTCTGCGCAATTTCCAGCGCGCTGTAACCGTTTGCCGCCTTGAATGAGTGGTGCAAATCGATCATCAACTCCTGATGGTCGGTATCGGAGAACGCCACTTTTTCGGAAAGGATCAGTACACCGCCCGGGCGCAGGCCGTCGTATATCTTCTGCAAAATGGCTTCGCGCTGTTCGGTGGCAATGAACTGCAGGGTGAAGTTGAGAACCACCACCGAGGCGTTCTCAATGTCGACATTCTGCAAGTCGTCGCATACCAGTTGCACGGGGATTTGCCCGCTGTCGGCCGCCAGTACCGCGCGCGCCTGTTCTACCATGGCCGGCGAGTTGTCCACCGCGACGATCTCGCAGTCCGCCGCAGGGATGCGATGGCGCATGGCCAGCGTGGCGGCACACAGGGAGCTGCCCAAGTCGTAACAGCGGCTTCCGGACTGGGCATAGCGCTCCGCCAGGGTGCCGATCATCGCCACAATCGTGGTGTAGCCCGGTACCGAGCGCTGGATCATGTCCGGGAATACTTCCACCACTGACTGGTCGAAACTAAACCCGGCCACCTGGCCCAGCGGGCTGGCGAAGATATCGTCTTTCTTGCTCACGTGCTTCTCTGTTTCCCGCCGGTTACTCACAGTTTTTCTTCGTGCAGGTCCAGGGCGAGTCCCGCATCGCGACCATGATTACCGGTAACCACTGCGGTGTTTGCTTTGTCTGCCTGCAGATAGGTTTTGCCTACCCGCTGCAGGTCGTCCAGTGTTACTTTGGTGACCTTGCGACGGAAAGCCTGGCGCACTTCGTGGGTGCGGCCGTACAGGTTGGAGTGGAATGCCTTTTTCGCTTCGCCTGCGGGTGAGCCGGGTTTGTCCATACCGCCAACCACACCGAGAATGGCTTCCTCTACCTGTAGGTCTTCATGGGATTCGTTCAGCAACCATTCCACGGATGCATCGAAGTCCTTGAGCGTTTCTGCCATGCGCGGGTCGCGATAGGAATAGAAACGGAAAGCGCCGATGGTGACATCGTGGCTGGCGCCGCCGCCATAAGCCCCGCCTTGTTCGCGGATGGTGCGGTGCAGGTAACCGTTGCGCAGGAAGCCACCGAGCACCGCCAGCGGCGCCGCATCAGGGTGCGACATGGGAACGGTGGGGTAGGCCTTGGCACAGAAGTTTACCTGGCTGTTGGCAATCCACATTTCCTGTACGCGACGTGGTGTGAATGCGCCATTGGTATAGGCGCCGCTGCCGTTGCTGCTGCTCGCCAGCGGGCGGAGCGCACTGGTGAACTCGGGCAGTTTGTCTTCCTCACCAATCACCAGGAACTGGCGCTCGGCGCCGAGAATTTTCTGGTGGATGCTGTTGAAGGTAGCCGCGATATTTTCCAGACCGCTGTCGGTATCCAGGTCTTTGACCAGCGCACGCAACTGGCGGAGCCCCTGCAGGCCGCCAAACTCGTGGCCGTCGGCCGCGGCGCGGTTAAAGCCGGCACTGGCTGCGGCCATCGCGAGCGCGTGGCCGTTGCCCACTACGGACTGTTCGCGACGGGCCAGGGTCTGCAGCAGCAGCTCTTTGATGCGTGGCAGTTCGTCAAAGCGCACCTGTTCCATGGTGGCCTGCATCAGTTCGGTCAGCGCGGCCTGATTTGCGGCCAGTGCCTTACCGGAAAGAATGAAGTGGCCGGACTGGCTGTCGAGGTTATCCAGTGCGGTACGCTGGCTGGTGAAGCTGTGCAGTGAACCGGCTACGGCGGCTTGCCACTGTTGCACTTCCAGATAGTCTTTGTCGCCGAGGCCCACTTCGCTCAGGCTTTGGCAGTAGTAGGGCAGCAGCAGACGTTCTTCATCGTTGAATTCCGGCAATGCCGCCACCAGTTGCTGGTATACCAGCCCATTGGTACCGGCGCCGTAACGGCTGATCTTGTTGCCGTTGAGATCTTCTACGGTGCCATCTACGCGCGGCAATTCCGCGGGGATATCCTCGACACCGACCTTGGGAAGGATGGATTCGTCATCCTTGCGCTGCTGGCGATCTGCCAGTGCCTTGGCGGTCTCAATGATTTGTTCTTTTTCGCGTTCGTTGAGGCCTGCCTTGATCTCTTCCAAACGGACTTTCTCGGCCTGCTCAGTACGTTCTGCCATGTTGCTGTCGGGGGTGAGCACCAGGCGTATGCGGTGGTTGTTTTCGAGCAGGAGTTTGCGCGCCGCGTTGGCGATAAATTTAGGGTCCTTGATTTGCTCGCGCAGCTTCTCCAGGGTCGCGTCGATGTTGAGGAGGCCAATGGCATCGCCGCGGTGGGTGGCGCCAGTGAGCGCGGTAAGAATCAACTGCAGGCCATAGGGGTAGCCGTCGCCACCGATCTCGCGCTGTTGCAGCTCCAGCTGGTGCAGTGCCGCGGAGACTTGCTCGTAGGGCACGCCATTCTCGGCGACATCTTCCAGCACCTTCAGAACCTGTTTCTCCAGCTCATCGGCACGTTCGCGCTCGCTGCCCTCAATGCCACATACAAACACCAACTCACGCTGGCTGTCGTCCAGCCCGCATAAGGGGGAGGGGGACTGTCCAAGGTCCGTGGTCTCCAGCAGACGCATCAATGGTGAAGCGCTGTTGTCGAGTAATACACCGGCCAATAAATGTGCAGTCAGTGATTGTTCCAGGTCGGTAACATCACCAAGCAGCCAGCCCAGCACAATGTGAGTTTTTTCCTTGTCGCCTTCTTCGGCGGGCAAGGGGTAACTTTCTTCGACGCGCACCGGCGCTACGTATAATTTCTCCCGTTCAACGGCAATTTTTTCGTCGAGTTGGTCGAATTTATGCAGGGCTTTTTCTTCGAATACCGCCTGATGCTCCGCTGCATCAATATCCCCGAAGGTCATAAAGATCGCGTTGCTGGGGTGATAGTGGGTACGGTAGAAGTCCACCAGCTGCTGGTAGCTGAGATCGGGGATGTCCGCGGGCTCGCCACCGGAGTTGAAGTGGTAGGTGCTGGTGGGGAACAGGTATTTGCTGAGTTTTTGCCAAAGCTGTGAGGTCACCGAGCTCATGGCGCCCTTCATTTCATTGAAGACGACGCCTTTGAACACCAGATCACTTTGCGGGTTTTCGGTTTCGGCGAATTCCAGACGATGGCCTTCCTGGGCAAAATCCAGAGGGTCCAGGCGGGCGAAGAATACCGCGTCCAGATAGACGTCGAGCAGATTGTCGAAGTCTTTGCGGTTCTGGCTGGCAAATGGGTAGGCGGTCCAGTCGGAGCTGGTGAAGGCGTTCATAAAGGTATTCAGTGAACGCCGGATCATCATAAAGAAGGGGTCGCGCACCGGGTACTTCTCACTGCCACACAGTGCGGTGTGCTCGAGGATATGCGCCACCCCGGTGGAGTCGTGGGGCACGGTGCGCAGGGCCACCAGGAATACGTTTTCTGAATTGTCTGCCGCAATGTGCAGATGCTGGGCGCCGGTAGCGCGATGACGGTACTCTTCCACGCGAACGCCGAGGGATTCGATCTCGGCACTGGTTACTGGTTCGAATGCGGGGTGTACGTTGCTCAAAAGAAAGCTCCAGTGGGTAATTAGCGTTCCCCGGGGGCTTGGCGATTCCCGGGGTAAAATCGGCGGCCATTTTAGCGCTGAGCGGCAATGAATTGACAGGGTTGACAGGCCGCTGTTGACACATGCGCCACGGGTGCGAAACTTCGCACCCTGTTTTTACCTATATTTCGATGACGCCATAAATGTAGTCCAAAGGGGGTTGTGCGTTGAACTGGATGGATTTTGCGAGTCTTGCGGGCTTTTGCCTTACCTGGGCAGGCTACACCGTGTTCGCTCGCCGCAAGGCCAAGACCGCCTGGTGTCTGGCTTCATCGATGCAGTGGTACCGGGTCGAGTGGATGCTGCGCATGCTGGAGCGGGATATGCGCGTGGCGGATGCGGCCATCCTCAGCAACCTCGAGCGGGTGATCGGTTTTTTCGCGTCGACCAGCATTCTGATTCTCGCGGGTCTGGTGACGGCGCTGTCTGCCAACATTGCCGCGGTTGAAGTGCTAAGCAGCCTGCCGTTTGCCCAGACGACAACGGTTGAGCAGTTTGAGCTCAAGGTCCTGGTGCTCATCCTCATCTACATTTTTGCGTTCTTCAATTTTACCTGGTCGCTGCGCCAGTACTCCTTCGCCAACGTGTTGCTGGGGGCGGCTCCGGCGGTAAAAGAGGACGAAGTTTCCACCGATGACCGCCGCCGCTACGCCATCAGCGCGGCAAAGGTGATTGACCAGGCTGGCCATAGCTATAACTACGGGCTGCGCTGTGTGTATTTCTCTATGGCGGTGATGGGCTGGTTTGTGCACCCGCTGCTTTTTGTATTCGGCTTCCTGTCTGTGGTGTGGGTTTTGTATATGCGCGAGTTTCGCTCCCGTACTTTGCAGGTCATCCTCGCCGCTGAGGGGCGCTCGCTGGATCAGGTGCGGGACAAGTAACTGCCCATGGGTGATCGAAATTTCGACGATCTCGCGGAGCGGTTCAAGAAGCGTATCTATGGTGGGTTGAAAGGCGACATTCGTCTGGCGGTGCTGCAGCGGGATCTCACACCCTATCTGAGCGCAGCGGGAGAGCAGGGCGGTAGGCCGGAGATGGTGGTGATCGATGCCGGCGGTGGCCAGGGGCAGTTTGCCCTGGATCTGGCAGAGGCCGGCAATCGGGTGTGGATTACCGATATTTCCCGGGCAATGCTTGATCTGGCGAATACTGCGGTGGAGTCCAAGGGGCTGCAGGAACGCGTCACCCTAAAACAGTTAGCGCTACAGGATTTGCCTCATACAACGGAAATTCCAGCGGCAGACCTGCTGTTGTGCCATGCAGTGTTGGAGTGGTTGGCAGAGCCGCAACAGGCACTGGTCCACCTGGCCGATAAACTCAAGCCCGGTGGCTACCTGTCCCTCACGTTTTACAATCGCCGCGCGCTGGAATTTCGCCTGCTACAGCGCGGCAGTTTGCGTCAGTTAAACCGACACCTCGAAAGCGGTAATTGGGGTGGTCATCCCGGCAGCCTTACACCGCAAAATCCTTTGCTAACGGAAGATGTGATGGATTGGGTTGCCCAGGCGGGGCTCAGCGTCGTGGCGCACAGTGGTATCCGCTGTTTTCACGATTTTATGACGCCGGAAATGCGCGACAAGTTGCCACCCGAGCCCATCGTGGAAAAAGAGTTGCGCTATTCGCGCATTGATCCTTACCGCCAAATGGCCCGTTACGTGCACTTACTGTGCCGCCGCGCCTAGGCGCGGCGACTGCGCTTGTTATCCGTCCAGGTTTTTGAGCAAGAGGGCTTTGGCCGCGTTGATGCGCGAGGCCAGGTAGTCGCTGCCGCCGCGATCCGGGTGGAATTTTTGGATCAGCTTGCGATGGGCGCCGATGATTTCTTCGCGGCTGGCATTGGCAGGCACGCTTAGAATCTTGCGGGCTTCGGCGAGCGTGAGCTGTGGTTCTGATTCTGGTTTCGCGTGTGCCTGACCTTCACCAGTTTCTTCAGAACGCGCGCGTTGGGATTTCTCCTGCTGTTTTTGTGTGCGCGCCTGCGCGTGCTTGGCGATTAGCGGTGCAATCCAGGGGAGGTGGCGGCCAAACGTGCGCCACAGGCGATTGAGAATAGGTAAGACGATGGCCACCGCAGCACCTACCCAGTGCAGGCGGCCGGTAACCGCGAGCAGCACCGCCCCCAACGCCAGTGCAATCAGTACCCATTGGATTACCAGCTTGCGCCGTTGCTCCGGTGGACTGTATTTGAATTTCTGGACGGCTAGCCAGGCGAAAATCGCCACGGCAATTAACAGGATGATACGGCCCAAGGTCTACTGCTCCGGCATCGAATAGTTACTCAGAGCGCAAGCGTATCAGATGTCGATTCGAAAGCCGACGGCTATAAAGTCACTCGCTACCGGGCGCGCAACCCGGTTGCTCGCATCGGCCGCATTCTCCATATACAGACGTACCCGTTTGTTCCACTGATACTGGAAACCGTAATAGTACTGAGCCAGCTTGAATCGGTTATCTTCTACAAGAGCGGCGTCAAAAGACGGGTCGTCGGATACCAAATAGTTGTGTCCGCCATAGAGCGAGTAGCAATCGTTGGCACCCCAGGTGTAGCTGATGAACGACTCGGAGCCCTTGGCATCAAAGAAGTTCGTTATACCCGTTACCGCACCAACCGGAGCCAGCTCGTTGTTCTGAGAGCGTTGCACGACGCCGGCGACGTACCATCCTTTGGTAAACGGATCGCCTCCGTAATAGGCCCCAACGGCACTCGCCCAGGTGTTGGTGCTCGCATTGATCGGCACGTTCTTCGCGATCAGGATGGTTTCACCATTTACGAATTCGAAAACCTCGCCATTATTTGAACTGATGTCGAGTTTCACCCGGTTATAGGCGGCTCCCAGCATGATGCCTTTGCCTACTTTAGCGCGGTAAACCATGGCAATACCGTGGCTTTGTCCAAACTCACAATCCCGCGGCGGACACACGAATAGGGTGTTCGGGCCAAACGCATCGCGTATGTTGATATTGAGGTCAGCTACATGGGCGGCGCGCTGGATAGCGATCTTGAATTCGCTGTTGTCGAACTCCCAGGCCTTGCGCCAGGCGAGCGCGCTGTCGGCGCGGCCGCTGCCGGTGCTACCACCATCGGTCCCGTATGAATAGGTGCCGCTCGCCAGGCCACCGGATACGTTGTACCAGTCAGTTATATAGGTGACTTCGTAGTAGGCGCCCCATTGTTTGCCCGCAGAGAATCGTCCCCATTTCTCATGCTCCGCGTGGGCATTTCCCTGGCGCAGATACAGGGACAAGTCGCGGTTGTCCGGGGATACCTGCTGGTCCCCCTGTACAATCAAATCTTGCGCAGATGAAATGGCGGCGACCCCCCACTCGAGGTGAAATCCCGTATCCCAGCCGCCGTAGGCAGGGGTGTCGAGCTTAAACGCAATTCGCGACGCACCATCCTGCATAATGGTTTCTCCATAGGAGTTCACCATGTGCGCGGTAAAGTACCCGGTCATCGATAGGGTGACGTCAGGGCCTTCATAGATCGGTACGGCGTAACTCTCGCCGACCAAAAGCAGGGCAGCAGCTGCCAGCAATTGTCTGCGAGTGTGTTTATGCATTTCTGTGCCTCTTGATACAGAATGTGATGCGTGTGCCCGGCCAAGCGCCAAAGGCTATTTAAGGGCACGCCCTTATGGCGGCTCATCAGCAAAAATAGACCAGCTGGCTGAACTGGTACCGAGGAATGGGTACACTGCACATATTTGGCAGGGGCAACATTCTTTCCGCGAATTTCTCCGCCCGGCCATATCGTTAACTTAATCCCGTCTGGAGTAGTCCATTGGCTGAAAGTGATTCTCTAAGCCGTTCCATGTTTGGTTTGCTGGTGCGGAAAAATGCACACCCGGACATGCGCAAACTGCGCAGGGAGGCGGGCGACGCCAGTTTGCATGGGAACAAGTTCTGGAAGAGTTCATGCCTCACGATGGATTACCTGAAGAAGCACCCGCTAAAAAAAGGGGCGCGGGTGCTGGATCTGGGATGTGGCTGGGGGCTGGGTGGTATTTTCTGCGCGAAAGCGTTTGATGCGAAAGTGACATCCCTGGACGCCGATCCCAGCGTATTTCCATTTGCGAATTACCATGCGGCACTCAATGGTGTCGAGATTACTACCTGGCAGTGCCGGTATGAGAAAGTCACTGAGACCGCGCTGGGCGAGTTTGACGCGGTCATCGGCACGGATATCTGCTTCTGGGACCAGTTGGAGCCCCTGCTGTTTAATCTGACCCGCCGGGCATTGCGTGCGGGGGTAGGGCGGGTGATGCTGGTAGACCCGGGGCGCTCCCCATTTCGCCGCCTGGGCGAACGGGCGGTAGAAAAACTCGACGCGCAATACTTCGAGTGGCAGACTTCGCAACCAATGAAGGCCTCCGGCTGTATTATGCTCGCAGGCGAATAGTTCAAGCCGTCGGCGAGAACGGATATTTGAGGTACACACCATGCAGTTCGATAAATCCCGTATTCCTACCCCAGACGAGGCTCTGCCAGGTCGCGCGGAGCCTATGCCGATCTCTGGTAAGCACTTTGTTTCCGGCAACGCGATGGTGCCGCCATTCCCTGAAGGAATGGAGCAGGCGGTGTTTGGAATGGGCTGCTTCTGGGGTGCCGAGCGTCTGTTCTGGGAGATAGAGGGCGTTTGGGTGACGGCGGTAGGCTATGCCGGCGGCGTTACACCAAACCCGAATTACCGCGAGGTGTGCACCGGTGGCACAGGCCACGCGGAAGTGGTGCTGGTGGTATTTGACCCTGCGAAAGTCAGTTATGGGGAACTGCTGCGTCGCTTCTGGGAAGAGCATGATCCAACCCAGGGTATGCGCCAGGGTAACGACCTCGGAACCCAATATCGCTCCGTGATCTACACCTACAGCGACGATCAGGCCGAGCAGGCACGTGCTTCGGAAGCGGCTTTCCAGCAGGCACTGGGAGAAAAGGGGTTTGGTGCGATCACCACCGCCATCGAGCTTGCCCCAACGTTCTTCTATGCGGAAGAAGATCACCAGCAGTATCTGGCGAAAAATCCCGGTGGCTATTGTGGCTTGGCGGGAACGGGTGCCTGCCTACTGCGCTGATTCCAGCTTTAGGCTTTGACTGGTGCGTTGCGCGGATGAAGAATGTGCGCGCACCAATCACTCCAGCTGCCCGCATACAAGCGGGCCTCGCGGCCAATCAAATGCAGCGAAAACAGGTTTACACAGGCGGTAACGCCTGATCCGCAATAACACACGATGGCATCATCCGCCGGGATGCTTTGCCAGTGCGCTTGCAGCGCACTCAGTGGCAAAATCTTGCCTTCCTCGTCCGTTACTTCCTGCCACGGCTTATTGATTGCACCGGGAATATGCCCGGCAATTGGATCAATCGGCTCTTCGTTACCGAGAAACCGCTTGTTCTCACGGGCGTCAACCAGCTTCCATGGCGGCGTTTCCAGGTTGGGGTAGATATCGCTATAGCTCAGCAGCTCGCCAGTCTGAGTTTTCGCGGTAAAGTCGCCGGGTGCGGACGCTGGCGGTGCGCCAGCCTCAATTGCCATACCCGAAGCCTGCCAGGCACCGAAACCACCGTTCAAAATTGCAACATTGGTGTGGCCAAAATGGCGCAGCAGCCACCAGGCGCGCGCGGCGAAGGCAAAGCGCTGTGCATCGTACAGCACAACCTGTGTGTGTTCGCTGATACCCCGGCTGCGGGCAAATTCAGAAAATTGCTGTGCGGTAGGGAGGGGATGACGACCGCCGTAGCGCTCGGTAGGTGCGGAGAGGTCCCGGTGCAGACATGCATACTGAGCGCCGGGGATATGTGCTTGTTCAAACGCCTGCTGCCCGGCTTCCGTATCAGCCAGGTCATAGCGGCAATCCAGGACGACCAGCTGGCCATCTCCAAGGCTCTGCTGCTTCTGCAGTTCAGCCAGCTCGGCGACTTCAATCACACCCTGATAATTCATATCAACTGCTTTTTATTGTCTTTATAACGCCTCAAATTAAGCTGCTGGAACGGATTTGTCCAGCGCCTAAAGAGACACTCCTGGAACGCAAACAGGTACGCTAATCACTGCGGTGAAATCTTATGGGTTTTCCGTATAGCGACTTCCACTTACGGTTGGGGTGTGCCGTTGGCCCTCTGCCCGTGACGCTTCGTCGGGGAGCGGGGACTGCTTACCTTCCTCTTGCGCGCGCTGAGATTCCAATTCGGCAATTTTTGCCTCCAGCTGCGCTTGCCGCTCAAGCTCTTCTTTTCGACAGCTGAGTACACTTTCCGCGATTGACGATTCCGGGTGGTCCAGGAAGTCCGCCGCGGCTTGTTCCGCGCATTCGCTCGCCGAAATGACATCGTGGGACAGTTCGGGGAAGAGTACCCACTGGTGATTGGGCAGCTTCTTGCGCGCAATATTCGCATCGTCAACCGATAGCACCGGGTCCAGGGCGCCGTGCATGACCAGTGTGGGTACCGAAGTTTGAATGGCTTGTGATTCCAGCATGGGTGCGGCGGGCATGGCCCAGATTCGACACTGCATCTGCATCATATCGATGTCCGCACGCACAGAACTGCCGAGGATGCCGCTCTTTGCCGCGAGTTGGCTTGCCTCGTCGAAGTCGACGAAGGGCGCTTCCTCAAAGCAAAAATGGCTAATGCCCGCGGCATCACCAAAGTTGGGGTCGAGTACCAATCCCATAAAACTGGCAATGGAAGGCTTGAGTAATTCTGCCTGATCCGATTCCAGTTCTTCGATTATCGCCGGAAGTTCTTTGTAGAAACCCTCGTTGTACAGGGCCTGGAAGAGTACCCGTAATAGCCGCTGGCCACTTAGCACGAATGGGTACTGCTGGCCCGCGCGGATATTACCTGTCTCCACCACGAGCGGAGACTCATCCAATGCCTGCACTCGTGCTTCCAGACGTTGTTCGAGGTCGGGGTAGCGCTTGTTGCAATCCTTGTCTTTGCGACAGTAATCAACTCCGCGCTGATACGCGGCCGTGACATCTTTGGGCAGTTTTTGCGTGTAGATAATCTCCGGGAAGACGGCACTGTTCAGCACCATCGCACGTACGGATTCAGGGAAGTCGCGGGCCACGGTTAACGCGTAGCGGGTTGAATAGGACACGCCGTACAGGTTCAGTTTGGGAATGCCGAGCGCTTTACGCAGGGCTTCCACATCCTGTGCAACCACCGCGCTATTGTATTGGGAAAGGTCGGCTATTGCACTGAGCCGGCTGTAGCAGCGCTCCATGCTATAGGTAAATACCCGCGCTTCTTCATCACTGCTTAAGCGGCGTGTAAATGCGAGGTCTGCGTCTTCAATAAACTCATCGCAGGAGAGTTTGGGGCTCGCCATGCCGGTGCCGCGCGGATCCATAACAATCAGGTCGCGACCATCTTCTACCGTCATGGACGAGTAATTCACCCACAGCCAGTCACTGGCATTCTGGGGTTCCAGTCCCAGGCTAGCTCCTGGACCGCCGGCACCCAGGTGTAATAACGGTTCTTTATCCGGGTCACTGATCTCTGCATAAAAGCGCACCACCGGGAACTGAATCTTACGGCCCTCGGGTTTTGCGTGATCTTCAGGCACTTCCATCATGAAGCACTGGGTAGTTGGCCAGCTTGCCTCAGTATCAAACCAGCAGGACTTTGGGATCAGTCGGCTGGGGGATACGGGCTCCGCTGGATCTTCGCGCGTACAGCCGCTCAGTAGGATAGGCAGTGTCAGTAATGCGGTGAGGCAGATACGGCGAGCGGAGGACCGTCGCAACAGGCGCAACAAAGTGGAAGAGGGTAACGGCATAAGACAGTTCTGAATCCAAATAATACGACTGCTGGTGTCTCACTCCGGCCCGAAGCGGGCGATTGGCGCGGACAGGTTCCAGCGCAAGGCTGCCAAGCGGATCGACAGAGTGACCAGTATTGCGATGGCTACCACGATTTCCCCGGGCAGCATGCCAAGGTCGTCCAGTATCACCAGTGCGGCAGCGCCACTCAAGGCTGCAGTGGCATAAATTTCCCGCCTCAGTAATAGGGGAATATCGCCACACAGGATATCGCGAATAAGCCCGCCAAACGTGCCGGTCATCACGCCCATCACAATGGCGATCCCCGGCGAAAAACCGAGGTTTAGCGCTTTTTGTGTGCCAATCACGACGAAAACCGCCAGGCCCGCTGCGTCGGCGATCATCAGCAGCCGCATGGGCACACTGAAATAGCGAATCACGTAAAAACTGGCTACACCGGTGGCCGCGGCAATACCCAGATAATGGCTATTGTGGAGCCAGAAAACCGGTACATTCAGAATGATATCGCGAATGGTTCCGCCACCGGTGGCGGTGACACAGGCGAGGACTACGGCACCAAATAGATCCATCTGTTTGTGACCCGCGGCCAATACTCCGGTAAAGGCGAAAATGACGATACCGATTAGGTCACACCAGTAAAGAAGTTGTTCCATCCGGTCCTGGCCACGTGGGTGCAGAGTAAGGGGTAATGCGGGCTAAAAAGCACCTGTCGAACGGGAAGAGGGCGCCAAAACACTGGCGTCGTAAGGATGTGCCGGCAGAATTTGGCTACCGGGCGGTAGTAGCGCGCGCCCTCAGTTGCCCAGATTATGGGCCCTAGGGGCGCGCGGAGTACAGGCTCTTAGAAAAATGCCTGCAGGCCGGTCTGCGCACGGCCGAGAATCAGTGCGTGCACGTCGTGGGTACCTTCGTAGGTATTGACCGCTTCCAGGTTCATCGCGTGGCGAATCACGTGGAATTCGTCGGCAATACCGTTACCGCCGTGCATGTCGCGGGCGATACGGGCAATGTCCAGGGCTTTACCGCAGTTATTGCGTTTCACCAGAGAGATCATTGTTGGATCGAAGTCTTTCTGCTCGTCCATCAGGCGTCCAACACGCAGGGAGCCCTGCAGGCCCAGAGCAATTTCGGTCTGCATGTCTGCGAGCTTTTTCTGGAACAGCTGGGTTTGTGCCAGCGGTTTGTTGAACTGCTTGCGATCCAGGCCGTACTGGCGTGCTGCATGCCAGCAGTATTCCGCCGCACCCATGGCGCCCCAGGAAATACCGTAGCGCGCACGGTTCAGACAGCCGAAAGGTCCGCTCAGGCCTTTGATGTCGGGGAAGCGGTTTTCTTCCGGAACAAACACGTTGTCCATCACGATTTCACCGGTGATGGAAGCGCGCAGGGAGAACTTGCCCTCGATTTTCGGCGCGCTCAGGCCTTCCATACCTTTTTCCAGTACGAAGCCGCGAATATCGCCATCATCGTCTTTGGCCCAAACCACAAACACGTCGGCGATCGGACTGTTGGTGATCCACATCTTGGAGCCGGTGAGGCGGTAGCCGCCATCCACACTCTTGGCGCGGGTTTTCATACCGCCGGGATCGGAGCCGGCGTCGGGCTCGGTGAGACCGAAGCAGCCCACCCACTCACCGGAGGCGAGCTTCGGCAGGTACTTCTGCTTTTGCGCTTCACTGCCGTAGGCATAAATAGGGTGCATCACTAGGCTGGACTGCACACTCATCGCAGAACGGTAGCCGGAATCGACTCGTTCTACTTCTCGTGCAACGAGACCGTAGGAGACATAGTTCAAACCGGCGCAATCGTAGCCTTCGATGGTGGATCCCAGCAGGCCAAGCTCGCCCATTTCTTCCATAATTTCGCGATGGAAAATTTCGTTGCGGTTGGCTTCGAGCACACGTGGCATCAGTCTCGACTGACAGTATTCGCGTGCGGTGTCGCGGATCATGCGCTCTTCGTCGCTCAGTTGACGGTCTAGAAGCAGGATGTCGTCCCAGTGTGCCAGTGGCTGATTTTTGCTCATGTGTTGAACCCGTACATGGTCAGTAAACAAGGGATTCTCGATCACGCACGCGTCTATGGTAGGCAAATTACCGTAGATTCAATGGGCGATACCCGTCGTGAAAGGCTGCGGCCGTATAGTCAGTCACGGGATGCACAGTGCATGATCAATTGCTGCGCCATCATAGCGGAGCCCAGAGCCAATTTCACGTTTGTGATCACTTTTTTTGGTGGGGCATTTCGGAAGAGTGTCCTGCCATTTGGGCCGTTTGCAGGAAAATCGGCTCGACCCGAGAAGTCAGCCGCTGTTTCTGGTGCATGGCCCAATGGTCATCCACCTAAAAAGCATGGTTTGGGTAAACAAAGGTAAATCGTCTTGGTACACCCGTTATTAGCTTTGATAATTAAAACGAGTTTCTCTAAAGCAAACTGCTAGGGCAAACGGACTTCATGGGCAAGCTGCCGAAATTAATTGGAATAAGTGGGTTTGCGGCAGCCCTGGGTCTTGCTGGATGCAGCAGTGCGCCCCCGTTACCACCGCAGCTGCCACAGGAATCGCTGGGCCTGCCGAACCAGTTTGTGGCCAGCGGCAATGCGCACATGGCGCAGCGTTGGTGGCAGAGCTTCGGCGATTCGAGGCTCGATGTCTTGGTTCACTATGCGCTGGCGGAAAACCCGGATTTACAGGCTACCTACTGGCGCCTTGCGCAGGCGGATGCGGTGGCGGCGCAGGCGCGCAGTGGTTTCTGGCCCCGGTTGACCGGGCGGCTGGAAAACACGGAGCAGAAGCGCTCTTCCAGTGATGGCTTCGATTTTGCCGGTGGTGAGAACCAGGGAAATACCTGGACCGGCAATCTCGCGGCGAGTTACGAGGTGGACTTGTGGGGGCGTGTGCGCAGTGGCGCGCGCGCTGCGGAAGCGGGCCGCCTGGCGCAGGAAATGAATGTGCAGACTGCAGCGCTCACGCTCGCGGCCGAAGTTGCTGGTGTCTGGTTGCAGTTGCAGGAGCAGCGTGGCCAGGAACATCTCCTCAGCGCGCAGCTCGAAGTAAACGAAAAAACCCTGCGCGCGCTGGAGTTACGTTTTGGTAGCGGGATTATTGCAGCAGCGGATGTATTGCAGCAGCGGCAGCTGGTTCAGCAATCGCTGCAGGATCTTGCCCAGAGTCGGGCGAATGCTGACCTGCTGCTGACGCAGCTGGCTGCCTTGCTGGGTATGAGTGCGGATGCGTTGCCGCCAGCCGCATTTGTGGATGCCGGGTTACCTGTCTTACCGGCGTTGCCGGATACCGGCTTCCCCACAGCACTGTTGCTGCGCCGACCAGATGTTCAACGCGCCCAGCGGGAGGTATTGCAGGGACACTATTTGTCCGCGCAAGCTTGGGCCGAGCGGTTGCCGACGCTGTCTTTCGACATGTTTTTCTCCGGCGGCGGTACATCCATTTCGGATATTGCCAACGATTGGTTACTGAACTTGAGCCTCGCGCTGGAAGGCGTAATTTTTGATGGCGGTAATCTGGCCGCGCGCAAACGTGAGCAGGCCGCTGCGGAGCAGGAGCGTTGGGCCCTGTTTCGAAATACCGTAATGCAAGCGTTGTCCGAGGTTGAGCAGGCGCTGATAAATGAGCAGGCGATTCGTACCCGCTTGTCTTATCTGGAAACCCGCACCCAGCTGGCTGATCAGATTACGCTGCGGCAGCGCCGCGCCTATGGCCAGGGCTCTGTTGATTTTCTCAACGTACTGTCGTCAACCAACAACCAACAGTTATTGCAGCGCGAAATCTTGACGGCACGGCGGGAGCTCCTGGAAAACAGGGTCACGTTGTATCGCGCATTGTCGGGGGGGCTACCCGTTGAAGATCTCCCCGAGCCATTACCTGTGGAGCTGGATGTCTATAGCACTCAGGTAGATTGAGCGAAGTGTCCTGACACTCATTGGATAAGCAATCGGCCCTGAGTGGCCGAGTAGCCGGAGCGGTAATGCTAAACAAAATCAACTGGAATATAGCCATCCCGATCTTGCTGATCGTGTTGGCGTCTGCTGTCTCCAGTTGGCTACTGCGAGAAAAGCCAACCATGCAGCGGGGGGAGCGCAAGGCACCGCCGCTACTGGTGGAGGTGACGCAGGCGGAGCGCGGCGAATTTCCCCTCACAATTCAGGCTCTCGGCAAGGTTACCGCACGTGAAGAGGTCGAGCTGCAACCGCAGGTAGACGGTCGGGTAGAGTGGTTGAATTACGATCTCGGTCCCGGTTCGACCGTTGAGAAAGGTCAGCGACTTTTGCAAATTGAGCGGGAGCCGTATCAGCTTGCTTTGCAGTCAGCGCGCAGCGCCCTGGCGGAACGCCGCGCGGAACTCCAGCAGGAGCAGGGGCAGCGCCTGGTCGCTGAGGAAGAGTACGAGTTGCTGGGAAGCTCACTGCCTGATGCGGACCTCTCGCTGGTGCTTCGTGAACCGCAATTGGCTGCCGCTCGTGCGCGGGTGGATGCGGCGGAGGCACAGGTGAAACTGGCAGAGCGCGATCTGAGGTTAACCCAAATTAGTGCTCCCTTTAACGCGTTGCTGGTGGCCCGCAGCGTGGACGTCGGTGATCGGGTCGCACCGGGCACCATAATGTATACCGTCGCCGGGGCAGACCGCTTCCAAATCGAGGTCGAAGTGCCCGCTCGGCAATTACCGCAGCTAAACACCCCCAGTGCCAAGGTCCGGATCCATGGCAGTCAGTGGCCTCTAGGTGCGTCGCGCGCGGGCGAATTCGTGCGTGTTATTCCTGTGTTGGAAGAGCAGGGCCGCTTGGGGCGTGTGCTGATTGAACTGGCCGATCCTCTTAGCATGGAAAATCCGGCTGAACCGCGCCTGCTATTGAATGATCTTGCGCGGGTGGAAATTACTGGCCGCAGTGCGGGGCAGCAAGTACGTATTCCTTTAACGGCGCTACAGGACGGCAACCGGGTTTGGATTGTGAAGGACGGAAAACTGCATATTCAGCCGGTTGTCGTATCCCATTTCGACGGTGAGTTTGCGGTGTTGCAGAGCGGATTGCAGGGTGGGGAAGAGCTGGTGACGACACGTCTTACCGCCGTTACCGAAAATATGCCGGTTCGCACCAAGAAAAGTGCCGCGCCTGCGGCGCAGCGAGTCAACCCGGAGCTACGACGTCGCGGTAAAGCCGCCGGTGCCCGTGACGCATCGGCACCGCCGGAGCTTCCGGAGCGGACACCAGAGAGTGTTGAGAAAGGCACCGACGGTGAGCGCGGATGAGTAACCCTAACGATCCTCTTTTTCGTGGCAAGCGCCCTCCGATTGACACCGGCCATGGGGCCATCGCATGGATGACCCACAATCACGTCACTGCAAACCTGTTGATGCTGGTCTTTCTGATCGGCGGATTGATTTTTTCTCTCACCATTAAAAAAGAAGTGTTTCCCGAGTTCAGCCTGGACTTGGTGACGGTGAATATTTCTTATCCGGGGGCCAGCCCGGAAGAGGTGGAGCGGGGCGTGCTGGTGCCGGCGGAGCAGGCGGTGACCGGACTCGTCGGGCTCAAGGAGTTGCGTGGTACCGCAGGCGAAGGCAGCGCAAGCTTGACCCTGGAATTGGACGAAGGCGCCGATGCCAATAAAGTTTTCCAGGATGTACAGGCGGCGATCGACCGCATATCGACCTTCCCAACGGATATTGAGCGCCCGCAAGTGAGTCTTGTTGAGCGCAAGCGGGATGTGCTCGATATTGTGGTGCACGGCAAGGTGGATGACCGCACCTTGCGGGCATTCGTCATGCAGGTGTATGACAAACTGGAAGCCCACCCGGATATTACTCAACTGGAAGCCTACGGAGTACGGGATTACGAGGTCGCTATCGAAGTGCATCGCGATGACCTGCGGCGCTACAACCTGTCGCTGCCGCTTATCTCTCAGTTGGTGCGCAACGCCGCGGTTGATGTGCCGGCGGGCGGGGTAAAGTCGGAGGCCGGGGAAATTCTGGTGCGGGTCACCGAGCGCAAAGACTGGGCCCGTCAGTTTGGTGATATTGCTGTGGCCCAGAGCCCTGCTGGCGGCACCGTGCGTTTGCGGGATATTGCGACCATCCGCGATGCGCTCGTGGATGAGCCGCGCAATATGGTATTCAACGGTGAGCCGGCGGCCGGTATTGACGTATTTCGCGTTGGCGATCAAACGCCGATGAGTGTGAGCAAGGCGACCCATGCGGTACTGGACGAGGTGCGCCAGAGCCTGCCACCCGGCGTGTTTGTCACCGTGCGCGATGACGACTCGGAAATCTTCAAAGAGCGTCTGTCCCTGCTGCTGAAAAACGGCTTTATCGGCTTGCTGCTGGTGTTTGTGGTTCTGGGTATTTTCCTGGAGCTGCGTCTCGCGTTTTGGGTGACTCTGGGTATCCCAATCAGCTTTCTCGGGGCCTTGTTGTTTCTGCCCTGGATGGACATATCGATCAACATGGTCAGTATGTTTGCGTTCATTATCGCGTTGGGGATCGTGGTCGATGATGCGATTATCGCTGGCGAAAATATTTACGAGTGGCGCCAGCGCGGTTACAGCAATTTTGATGCAGCGGTAGCCGGTGCGCGCCAGGTGGCGGTACCGCTGACGTTTGCGATTCTTACCAATATCGTCGCCTTTATTCCGTTGACCCAGCTGCCCGGTTTTATGGGCAAGATCTTTGGCGTTATCCCGTTTGTAGTAGGGTCGGTATTCGTTATTTCCTGGGTAGAAGCGCTGTTCATTCTTCCTGCGCATTTGGCCCACTCCAAACGCGGCCACAGAAGCCGCTCGGCGCGACGCTTGGCGGCGCGTCAGAAGATGGTGGCGCGTGGTTTGGATCGTTTCGTTGAACACCGTTTCAAGCCTTTGCTGGACAGCTGTGTGCGCCATCGTTACTTCACCATATCGGTCGCGATTTCCATATTGATTGTGATGAGTGGCTACGCCGCCAGTGGTCGCATGGGGTTTACCCTGATGCCACGAGTTGAGCGTGATACCGGCCGGGTACAGGTGACCTTTCCTCCCGGTACTGCGGAAGCCCAGCTGGAACGCGCGCGAACGCAGATTATGAGCGCTGCCGATGTGATCCTTGAGGAGACCGGTAGGGAAGGTGTATTTATCGGTATGCGTGGCCTGATCCGTAACGATACGGTGCAGGTTGATGTCTACCTGACGCCCGGTGACCAGCGCGAAGTGTCCACCGGGGATTTCGTGCGCCGTTGGCGGCGGCAAGTGGGCACGGTGCCCGGCGCGCTCAGTTCAAGTTTTGCCAGTGACCGCGGTGGCCCAGGTGCGGGGCCTGCACTGACCATTGAATTGCGCCACACCGATACCGATCTGCTGGAAGAGGCGGCGACGCAGTTAGCGGCCGGCCTGACGGGCTTCCCCTCCGTGGGTGATATTGACCCCGGGGTTTCCCAGGGCAAGCGCCAGCTCGATTTGACCCTTACCGATACCGCAAAAAGTCTTGGCCTGACCGCTGAAGAAATTGGCCGTCAGTTGCGCGCCTCCCTATACGGCGCCGAGGCGTTGCGCCAGCAGCGCGGGCGCGATCAGGTAAAGGTGATGGTGCGCCTGCCGGAAGAAGAGCGGGTTACCCTGGACGATGTAAATAACATTTTGATACGCGCCGGCAATGGCTTGTGGTTGCCACTGCCGGACCTGGTAGTGATTGATCAGGGGCGCGCTTACGCCACTATCAATCGCCGCGAGGGCCGGCGGGTAATGACGGTGACTGCGGAAGTGGAACCGGCAGACCAGGCGGCTCTGGTGATTAATGAGCTTGATCAGACGGTAGTACCGCAGTTGCTGGCCCGTTACCCCGGGCTGAGTCTGTCCTATGAAGGGCGACAGGCGGATGAGCGCGAAGGGCTCTCCTCGCTGGGGATGACGTTTACCCTGACGCTGGCTGTTCTGTATTTTCTATTGGCGATTCCGCTAAAAAGTTACATCCAGCCACTTACGGTGATGGTGGCCATCCCATTTGGTGTTATTGGCGCGATTCTGGGCCACATGATTATGGGGTATGGACTGAGCATGGTGAGTTTGCTCGGTATGGTGGCGCTGGCGGGGGTTGTGATCAATGACACTCTGGTGATGATCGAGTATTGCAACCGCTTGCGGATGCAGGGTGTGGCCGTTACCGATGCCATCAAGGCCGCCGCCGCCCGTCGTTTCCGCCCGATTGTGTTGACCACGGTCACCACTTTCTGTGGCTTGATGCCGATGATTTTTGAAAAGTCGGTGCAGGCCAAATTCATGATTCCCATGGCCATTTCCCTCGGCTACGGAATTCTGGCAGCTACAGCAATTTCCCTGCTGCTGGTTCCCTGTCTGTACCTGATGTTTTCGCGGGACATTCCGGCCCTGTTTGGCATGCTGAAGAACCACGCGTTGCGCAGAACGTCCAGTTAATGTCCTGTGTCAGACTGCGGTTTAATCCCGTCGCAGGTGATCTTTGATCGCGATAGGGTTGGGGAAATTCAGCACGACGATGTAAGACGAAACCAGGAAGGTGAGGATCGCGGTCGCCTGAATCAGGTGCGATGCCTTGCTGCCAATCAGTTGCTGACTCGCCGCCAGAAAGGCGATCAGTAACGAAAATTCACTGATCTGCCCCAGGCGAAAGCCGATATCCCAGGCGAGTATTTTGCGTTCACTCTGCTGCCCCAGTAGGTAGCGGAACACCACCGGCTTGATGATCAGTACCGCAGAGGCGGCGACCAGCGCGGGGACGGCGATTTCAGGCACCATATCCAGATGGAACTGGGCGCCAAGGCTGAAGAAGAACAGGATCAGGAAGAAGTCCCGCAGGGGCTTCAGGCTGAGCGCGATGTACTGCGAGATCGGGCTGGTTGCGAGCGTAATCCCCGCAATAAACGCACCGATCTCTCGGGACAGCCCCACCACCTCTGCGAGCTCGGCGAGGCCCAGGCACCAGCCGAGCGCGAGTAAAAACACGTATTCGTGGAAGCGGTCGAACTTCGCCAGTAGCGGCTGCAACACGTAGCGCACTGCGGCCCAGGCGAAGCCCACCAGTAGCGGCAGTGCCGCGAAGGAAATCCCCAGACGCGCGAAATCCACCGTACCGGTGCTGCCACTGAGCAGGATCATGAGGCAGGTGATCGCCACAAAATCCTGAAACAGCAGCAGGCCCACCATCATTTCACCCAGATGCTTGTGGTGCAGAACGGTGGTCGGCAACAGCTTGATACCGATGATGGTGCTGGAGAACATCATCGCCATACCGATTACCCAGGACTCGATGCTGGTAAAGCCGAAGATACGCCCAATGCCGTAACCCAGCGCCAGGAACACGGCACAGCTGATCAGGCCCACGAAGGTCGCTTTGCGCAGCACCGACATGAGGGCCTTGGGCTGCATATCGAGGCCCAGCAGGAAGAGCAGGAAAACAATGCCGATGCTCGACATCTCCGCCATCAACGCCACATTGTCGATGACCCCAAACACCGACGGGCCAAGCAGGCAGCCGAGGGCAATGTAGGCAACGAGCAATGGCTGCCGACCCCACAGGGCAAGCGAGGCGACTACCGCAGCGCCGCTGAATATGAGGAAAAAGGACTGGAACAGGGAGGTCTCAGGCACTGCGCATCCTTGTAGCAGACTGGAAAATGACTCTATTCGGTATTATCCGCGTTGTAACGACCGGTTTTCAATGGCCTTGCTTTGGAAAGCGCACAAGACACCAGCCCGCGGGAAATTTCACTGGCTACAGTTTGAACCAGCGCAGAACCTCGCCTTCCTTCGACAGGATTGGTTGTGCGCAGATTTCCCCGGGCGGATTTGCGATTATCTGCCGCGCTTTCGCGAGATATTCCTGCAGGGGCAAGGTTACCTTGCTTGGCGCTTCACCGCTCATATCGAGGGTAAGGTCCAATGGTGCAATGGGTTCTTGTCCCTGATAGCGCCATACTCCTGCGGCCGTATCATACTGATAGAAAGGCAGCATTCGGTGGCCGTGCTCAGCGATCAGTTCAATCGCTTCGATGAGGTAATCCACGGTCTCTTCATCCAGGAAGTAATTGAAGTTCAGGCGGACCCAGCCGGGCTTCAAGATACTTTCACCTTCACTGACCAGCTTTTCAATCGCGGTGCTCTGCTCATCGGTAAGGTGCAACAAGTGGTGTCCGTATGGCCCTGCACAGGAGCAGCCGCCACGCACCTGAATTCCAAACAGGTCGTTAAGTAGGGCGACAACGAATCCGTAGTGCAGTGGTTTGCCGTCCTGCAGTAGATGCAAAGATACGATGCTCACACGCTCCGCGTCGGTACCGCCGAGGATTTCTATGTTGGGGTTGTCGGCCCAGCGAGAGAATGCGCGCTCAAGCCAATGTGCTTCCCGGGCTTCAATCGTGTCAGCGCCTACCTGATCTTTTAGTGCGAAGATCATGCCAGCGCGCACAGATTCCACGATGGCTGGGGTGCCAGCTTCCTCGCGTCGCTCTCCAGCGGGCAGGTAGGTGTGTCGGCCGGGGCTGACCCAGGACACGGTGCCACCCCCGGTAACCGCCGGCTGGTTTTCAGGCAATAGCGTGCGGCGCACGATCAGAATGCCCGGCGTACCCGGGCCACCGACAAATTTATGCGGTGAGATAAACAGTGCATCTTTGCAGGAGAGTGCATCTTGCCCCTGTACATCAATATCGACGTACGGCGCTGCCGCAGCGTAGTCCCAAAAGGAGAGGGCATTGTGCTGGTGCAAAAGTCGCGTGACGGCAGTGGTATCGGTGCGAATGCCGGTAACATTGGATGCTGCAGAAAAGCTGCCGATCTTGAGTGGGCGCTCGGCATATTGTTCGAGAGCAGACTGCAGTGCGTCGAGGTCGACACCCCCCATGGCATTTAGCGGAATGGTCACCACTTCTGCGACAGACTCGCGCCAGGGTAAATCATTCGAGTGGTGTTCGTAGGGGCCAATAAATACTACCGGACGCGCACTGTCGGAAATGGTGCCGCTAGTGCCGCCGATGCGCGCGTAGTGGTCTTTTCGCAAGCCAAGGCAATCGACTATTCGGTTAACCGCTGCGGTTGCGCCGGCACCGCAGAAGATAATTGCGTGCTCATCACTGGCATTTACGGATGTGCGAATTGCACTGCGTGCCTGTTCGCGGAATGCCATAGTCTGGCGGCCGGTCGCCGAGGTTTCCGTATGGGTGTTGGCGTACCACGGCAGTACTTTGTTGCGAATGGCGTCCTCAACAAATTGCAGTGCGCGGCCCGAGGCCGTGTAGTCCGCATAAACCAGTGGCCGTTCGCCGAAAGGCGTGCGCATGGGCATGCGCTCGCCGATGACGTTATCGCGAATACGCTGCAGTAAGTGTTCGACGGTGTCGGAGGTCGAACCCATTTGTGGTACTTGTTTTGGTACTTTTTTGGGTGCTTGGCGAGAATGATTCATGGCGACCTCAATGTACTGCGCCCGCGGGGTGAGCCCGCGGGCATATCGTTGAATCAGTCATTGAGCTGGCGTCATTCGCCGGTGGGTATAGGCAGTTCCGTGGTGCTCTTGATCTGCTCCATGGCGAAGGTGGAGGCCACGTCTGCAATGCCGGCGTGGGCGATCAGCTTTTTATAAAACTGATCGTAAGCGGCTACGTCGCTGACTACGATGCGCAAGATGTAATCGTAGTCGCCTGCAAGACGATAGCACTCGACCACTTCCGGCAGATCAGCCATGGTGCGGGCAAAGGAATCTGCCCATTCAGCACTGTGCTGATTCGCTTTCACCTGCGCAAACACCGAGACCGGCAGGCCGAGTACCTCGGCATCCAGTAGGGCGACCTTGCGACGAATGATGCCGCTTTTCTCCAGCTTCTGTATCCGGCGCCAGCACGGGGTCTTGGTCAGGCCCACACGCTCGGCCAGCTCTTCGATGGAGAGGCTAACATCTGATTGCAAGATGGCAAGAAGTTGTCGATCAATTGCGTCGAGTGAAGACATAGTTCTACAAAGCTCCATAAAGCGGGTTTGTATTCCCTTTGCTTGCTCCGGTACTCGCTCCCTTGCAACAAATTACCCCGGTACTTTTTAAGGGTACTGAGAAATCCGACGTTGGCGGCTCTTGGAAGAATCCTTTGCTGTACCCCGTATCTCGTTAGTAACGATAATCTCCGTATCGATGCACTAGTAGTGGAATTTTCTCTCCGATTTTCAGGATCAAAAAAGCCGGGCAATGCCCGGCCAAACAACAGGGGGGTTGTTGGAACTTTGTTTTGAAACGCTGCGCCCTGTTACGCCGCTTCTTTGGGCGGGAACATCGGCTCGAACAGGCCCGCCGCCATGGCTTCACGTACGCGCGCCATCAAATCAATTTCGGTGAGCTGTTGCAGGTCTTGCAGATCATTCAGCAGATAGTAAATCGGCTGCACAATATCGATGCGGTAGGGGGTGCGCAGGGTATCAACCACCTCGAAAGGCACGCGTGCTGGCTCATCACTCAGAGCGTAGAGCGTTTCTTTCGGGGATGACAGGATACCGCCACCGTAAATACGCAGGCCGTCTTTGGTGTTCAATAGTCCAAACTCGACGGTGAACCAATACAGGCGCGCCAGGTAACCGCGCTCTTTGGGGCTGGCTTTCAGGCCCAATTCACCGTACTTCTGCGTGAAGTTGGCAAACGCGGGGTTGGTGAGCATGGCGCAGTGGCCGAAAATTTCGTGGAAGATGTCCGGCTCCTGCAGGTAGTCGAACTCTTCGGGGGTGCGGATAAAGGTCGCCACCGGGAATTTGCGCTCGGAGAGCAGACGGAAAAAGGTTTCGAAGCCGATCAGGGCCGGGACGCGTGCGGTTTCCCAGCCGGTTTCGCGACGCAATACGCTATTTACTTCTTCCAGCTGGGGAATGCGGTCCACAGGCAGGTTCAGCAGGTCGAGACCATGCATGTACTCGTCGCAGGCGCGACCAGGGATAATCTGCAGCTGTCTTTCGATCAGGCGCTGCCATGTCTGGTGCTCAAGCTCGGTGTATTCAATGAAACCCTCTGCATTGGGTTCACGGGCCACATACTTGCTGGGCTTTTTGCTGCTCATGACTATCTCCGCGGTTGGCGGTCACGGTTTGCCGCCAGTTCTGTTGTTATCGTCCTTCTATTCTTAGACACGAGCGCGGGGGAGTGGCAGGGCAGATAGAGCGAAAAAGCGAACACTCGGGCCGGGCTGGCTACACTTTTTGTAAACTTAAGTTTACAGTTGGGGCATGAGAGTAGAGATTACCTGTAGCGACCGTGTAGGCATTTTGCAGGAAATTATGGCGATCTTTGCCAGTTTCCGGGTCAATGTGCGCACCGGAGAGATTGGCGGCGATAGCGGAGACAAGGTTTACCTGTGGGCGCCGGGCCTGCTTCTGACCCAGTTTCAGTCGATCGAGAAGTCCCTCCAGCAGGTGCCGGGGGTGCAGAAGGTGCGCCGCATCGCGTTAATTCCCTCCGAGCGCCGTCACTTCGAGCTGGATACCTTGCTGCGGCATGTGTCGTACCCGGTGCTGTCGGTGGATAGTGCTGGGCGCATCATTGCCGCAAACCTCGCCGCCGCCCGCGCGTTCGGGGTGAATGAGGGGCAGGTGCCGGGGATGCAGCTGCAGCGTTTCCTGCCGAGGCTGCAATTGGAGGAGCTCCTGCGCGGTCTGACTGCGCCCCGTTACGGTTTCCCGGTGTCGGTGCGCGGCAAGCCGTTTACCCTCGACTGGTCGCCAATTACCCTGGGTGACAGCTCGGCCGGGCCCGCGTCGCTCGCCGGTGCCGTGTTGACCTTGCACGCGGCTGCCCCCGATGTGGATTCTCCCCTCGAGCAGACGCCACCCACACCGCAGGTACTCTGGGACCTGGACGCGCGCCGGGCCTGTTGCTTGCGCTTGCAACAGATCGCACCGCTACAAGCACCACTGTTGATTAGCGGTGAGCGCGGCAGCGGCAAAACTACATTTCTACACGCTGCCTACTATCTGAGTCCGCTGGCGGAGGGCGGTAAGGTTTATCGTTGCCATGGCGAGACGCTGGATGTAGATGGAGTGAATCGGCTCGCAGAACTCCCCACAGATACCGTCGTGTTAATTGATGATCTGGAGCTCGCGCCGCAGGATGTGCAGCGTCAATTGGCGGAAAGCCTGTTGCGCACCCGGTTTCTGCCGCGGTTGATGGTTACGGTCACCGCATTCTCCGCCTTGCTGCCCGCACTGCAGCAAACCTTTGCTGCCCAGCATATCCAGTTGCCCACCCTGCGTGCGATGCGTCCGTCTCTAGAGCGGTTTGTGCGGCTAATCCTGTCTCAGGTGGCCCATGGCGAGGGTGTGCCGGTGCCCGGTGATCCAGAGGGGCCGGCTTTTGACGGGGTGCTGGATGCGTTAAAACTGTCCGACTGGCCGACAAACTTCACAGGGCTTACCCAGCAAATGGAATCGGCGCTGGCGCATATGCGTGCACGCGCGGGACGTGTTTTGGCGCGCGAGGACTTTGTGGGCATGGTTAGCGAAACGAATTTGCCGTGGCGTGAATGGGGCAGGGGGCTGACGCTGGCGGAACAGCTGGAAAAGGTGGAGCGGAGTATTCTCGAAGAGCTGCTCGAGAGTTTGCCCGCCGAGCAGCGTTCCAGCCGCGCGCTTGCGCGGCAGCTGGGGATTTCACATACGGCTGTGGCCAATAAGTTGCGCAAGTATAAATTGGCAGTGCACTGACAATTTGCCAGTGCACTGGGCGCGGACCCGACCATCTCAGCGTTCGATTTTGCCGATCAGGATGTCCTTAAACATGACGAAATCGCCCCACAGGGAATAAAAGGGGTTTTTAAAGGTGGCGGGACGGTTGTGCTCAAAAAAGAAGTGCCCAACCCAGGCAAAGCCATAGCCCGCCACTGGCACCGCCCATAGCAATGTCCAGTTGCGGCTGATGATCGCGGTAATAACCAGGCCAATAACCAGCGCGGTGCCCACAAAGTGCAGCCGCCGGCAGGTCAGGTTGCTGTGTTCGTTCAGGTAAAACGGATAGAACTCGCGGAAAGAGTTAAAGCGCGGGGTTTCGCTGGCCTTATCTTCATTTTGCGGTGTTTGCATAGTGTTCTCTGTCATCTCGCTATCCTGTTTGTTGTTTATTTTTATAGGGTGGTGGTTGGGATGATACGGGTTCATCGCCGATTCTAGCGGCAAGCAGGAGCTTGCGCTGGTCGGAAAAGGACATGCCATTTTGGCCACCGGTGTGCCCCACAAGCAAGGGTAGAGCGCAATTATCCTGACTGGCTTTCGACCATCGGGTAGCAAATCTGATAATCTTGCCCTCAGATTTGTGATCACTTTTCTCTGGCGCTCCAGCGCTGTCAGAGCGAATACATAAGGAAGTTTTATGTCTGGCCCGTTATCTCATCTCAAGGTGCTCGACCTGAGTCGAATTCTGGCCGGCCCCTGGGCCAGTCAGGTGCTGGCAGATTTTGGCGCAGAGGTCATCAAGATCGAGCGCCCGGGCAAGGGCGACGACACCCGTCATTGGGGCCCTCCCTATCTGCAAGACGCCGAAGGCAATGACACTGCGGATGCCGCCTACTACTTGAGCGCGAACCGCGGCAAAAAGTCGATAACGGTCGATATCACCAAGCCCGAGGGCCAGGCCTTAATAAAGGAGCTCGTCCAGCAATGCGATATTTTGCTGGAGAATTACAAGGTGGGTGGCCTCGCTAAGTACGGCCTGGATTACGCGTCGATACGCGCAATTAACCCGCGCATCATCTATTGCTCGATTACCGGATTCGGCCAGACAGGCCCCTACGCCCAGCGCGCTGGCTACGACGCCATGATCCAGGGAATGGGTGGCCTGATGAGTATTACCGGGGTGCCGGAAGGGCAGCCGGGGGCGGGTCCGCAGAAAGTGGGCGTTGCTGTGGCGGACCTGATGACCGGGATGTATGCCGTTTCCGGCATCCTTGCGGCAGTGGTGCATCGTGAACAAACCGGAGAGGGGCAGCAAATCGACCTGGCCCTGCTGGATACACAGGTCGCCTGGCTGGCGAATCAGGCCCAGAACTATCTCGTGTCCGGCACCAGCCCGGCGCGTCAGGGTACTGCACACCCAAACATCGTCCCCTATCAGGCCGTTCCAGCGAGTGATGGCTACTTCATGCTGGCGGTCGGCAACGACACGCAGTTCCAGAAGTTTTGCCAAATTGCCGGTCTCGCCGCGGTTGCACAAGATCCTGCGTATGCGACAAACCAGGGGCGGGTGAAGGCGCGCGAGATTCTCGTTCCTTTGGTGGAGGCAGCAACGGCCGCCAAGCCCGCCGCGTGGTGGTTGGAAAAGCTCAGCGATGCCCATGTGCCGTGTGGGCCAATCAACAATTTGCAGCAGGTGTTTGCCGATCCGCAGGTACAGGCCCGCGGTATGGTGGTTGAACAGCCGCACCCAGAGGCGGGAAGTGTGCGCACCGTGCGCAATCCTTTGGGCTTTTCCGCATCCCCCCTGGCTTATCAGGATGCGCCACCCACCTTAGGCCAGCATACGCAAGCGGTGTTGACCGATGAGCTGGGATTGTCCGCGGAACAAGTTGCTGCGCTGCGGGATAAGGGAATCATCTGATTAAAAACAAAAAAAGCCCGGCAGAAACCTGCCGGGCTTTTTTGACTTGGTTACCGCTTCGCTCAGGCGAGTGCGCGCCGGCGGTGGATTGGCAACGGCTGGTCTACCGCGGCCTGGTAGCTGTCACTGAAGTCGCGCAGCGATTCAGTTAATCCACTTAGGGGCTGGTCACCCTGGAACGCGAAGGCGTTAAAGCCACAGCGGGTCAGGTAGGTGAGCTGGTCGCGGATAAAATTGCCGACCGCGCGCATTTCGCCGGTAAAGCCATAGCGCTCACGCAGCAGGCGTGCAGCGGTAAAACCGCGGCCATCGGTAAACGCCGGGAAGTGCGCGGCAATGAGCGGCAGTTCACTGGCGTACTCGCCAATGAGGTCAGCAGTTTCATCGCTGTCGAGCCACACACCAATCTCTTGTTGGCGGTCTTGTAGCGCTTCGCGGAGTGCCAACCATACGCTCGCCGGCAAGATGATTTTGCCTGCGGCCAGCTTGTCGGCCGTAATTTCTTCTTCACCAGTCAGCGGCAGCAGGTTCCATTGGTTGTCTGCTACTTTCCCGTCAACTATGAGTTGTGCGGGATTTTCCGGTTGTGCACCTACCGGCTTCTTCACCGTGGACTTCTCAGCTGGCTTTGGCATACACACGCTCCTTGAATGGCTGCAGCCCGATACGGTTGTAGGTATCGATAAAGAATTCTTCTGGCTGGCGGTTCTCGACAAACACATCGAGAATCTTGCCGATGGTTGCTGGCATTTCGTCACGGGAGAAGCTTGGGCCAAGTACCTTGCCGAGGCTGGCGTCTTGGTTGGCGCTGCCACCGAGCTGTACCTGATAGAACTCTTCGCCTTTTTTATCGACACCCAGAATGCCGATATGGCCGATGTGGTGGTGGCCACAGGCGTTCATGCATCCGGAGATATTGAGGTCCAGGTCACCCAGGTCGTACAGGTAATCCAGGTCATCGAACTTGCGCTGGATCGCTTCCGCCACCGGGATGGACTTGGCGTTGGCCAGGGAGCAGTAGTCGCCGCCCGGGCAGCAAATCATATCGGTCAGGGTGCCGATGTTCGGAGTGGCAAAGCCGTGCTTGCGCGCCACTTGCCAGAGCTCGAACAGTTTTTCCTGCTCCACGTCTGCCAGTACCACATTTTGCTCGTGGGTAACGCGCACTTCACCGAAGCTGAATTCGTCGGCGAGATCGGCAATTGCCTCCAATTGGCGGTCGGTCACGTCACCCGGCGGGATACCGGTGGGCTTGGTGCTCAGGGTAACTGCCTGATAGCCCTCTACGCGATGAGGGAAGGTGTTGCGTTCCAGCCAGCGGGCAAAGGCTTTGTCACCACCGGCCTGATCGCGCAGTACGGCTTCACCGTGGCCGGCTTTGAAGCTTTTGTACGGTTGCTCTGGGAAGAAGCGCTTGGCCCATTGGATGGCCTCTACGGTGAGCTCGTCGGCGCCGTCTTTGATTTGCTCCCACTCCGCTTCTACGCGGCGGGCAAATTCCTCGGGGCCCATGGCTTTTACCAGAATCTTGATGCGCGCCTTGAACTTGTTGTCGCGGCGGCCCAGCTGGTTGTACACGCGCACGATGGCTTCGAGGTACGACAGCAGGTGGGTTTCTGGCAGGAAGTCACGAATGGCAACGCCCAGGATCGGGGTGCGGCCAAGGCCGCCGCCAACAAATACCTGGAACCCGGTCTCACCCTGGTCGTTTTTAACGATCTGCACGCCGATATCGTGGGCGCGAATCGCTGCGCGGTCTTCTTCAGTACCGCAAACCGCAATCTTGAACTTGCGTGGCAGGAACGCGAATTCCGGATGGAAGGTGGACCACTGACGGATCAGCTCGCAGTAAGGGCGGGGGTCGACCAGCTCATCACCAGCGACACCGGCAAACTGGTCGGTGGTGGTGTTACGGATACAGTTACCACTGGTTTGCACCGCGTGCATCTCGACTTCCGCCAGTTCCGCCAGGATATCCGGTACATCTTCCAGGTTTGGCCAGTTCAGCTGAACGTTCTGGCGGGTGGTGAAGTGGGCGTAGCCTTTGTCGTACTTGCGGGTAATGTGTGCCAAGCGACGAACTTGGGTGCTGTTCATCAGCCCGTAGGGCACTGCAATGCGCAACATGGGGGCCAGACGCTGCACATACAGGCCATTTTGTAGGCGCAGGGGCAAAAATTCTTCTTCGCTCAGCTCACCGGCGAGATAGCGTTCGGTCTGGCCGCGAAACTGGGCCACCCGTTCCCGGATCAGCTTGTGGTCCTGTTCGTCGTATCGATACATAAGAGCTTGATTCCATTACATTTTTGCGCCGGCTCAACAGCGCCCAGAGGGTCTTCTGGAGTCTATCTATGACCCTGAGTGGCGCATAACATACCAGCCGCCTTATACAAAAAATAACAATTTTTTTCGCTACCTTAGTAACAGAAGGTTATAAGTAGCCTGTGTCGCAGGCGCTGGTGAATATGCGTGCAGTTGCACCGCCTGCAGGGATTTGATCTACTTGAGAAACCGCGTTTTTTAGCGGTGCTGCTACCTTAAAAACAATAATGATTTCTTGAGTGACGGAGTATTCCGATGAACGACCAAGTAGTAAGAGAAGTAGTAGTTGTATCTGACGATAGCGATAATGCTGTAGACGCCATTGCGGCGGTGGCCCTGGTGGCCATATTCGTTGCAACCTGCGTGTACTGGGTTGCCTCTCAAGGCTAATCCAAGTCTCTTCCTCGCTGCGCTAACCCCACTTCGCTCCGATCGTTTGCCGGTGTGGAGTAGGGTGGCGGCTGCTGGGTGAGCGAGTTTGCGGCGCGATCTGGGTTTTACCCCATATTGCTTAGAACTGTTCTCACCACCAGGATCAGCACCGCTACAAAAGCGGCGGTGAAGATAATGCCTGCAGCAATGTAGGCCTTGAAGCTGCCTGCCTTGAAGTCCCTTTCGCGATTCTTATCTGATTGCACGCCCACCGCTGCAGCCAGGGTGCTGAGCACAATCTGGCCGAACGATGGCTTCTGCTGCTGATCTTTGTCGTCGGTGTGATTCATACCGGATTCCTTTTTCCAGCGAACGCGTATTTTTCTTTTGATACTTTCTTTCGATACTTTTCCATCCAGGACTTTCCATCCGGGATGGCCGACAACCCGACTTCGATGATTCCTTGATCAGTCTTCCAGATTGGGTCGCAGCCAGCGTTCCAGTTCATCTACTTGCATGCCCTTGCGCTCGGCCAAGCTTTCCAGCTGATCCCGCGATATTTTGCCAACATTGAAATACTTGGACTCCGGGTGGGCAAAGTAGAGTCCGCTTACAGCAGCGGCGGGCATCATGGCAAAGCTCGAGGTTAGCTCGATACCGGCATTATCTTCCGCGCTCAGTAGTTTGAACAGTGTGGCCTTTTCGGTGTGGTCCGGGCAGGCGGGGTAGCCGGGCGCAGGGCGGATGCCGCTATAGGCTTCCTTGATCAGCTCTTCATTACTCAGTGCTTCTTCGGCTTGGTAGCCCCAGTACTCTTTGCGCACTTCGCGGTGCAGATACTCCGCGAAAGACTCGGCCAGACGGTCGGCCAATGCTTTCACCATGATCGCGCTGTAGTCATCGTGCTTGGCTTCGTATTCGGCTGCAAGCTCGTCGGCACCGATACCGGTGGTCACAGCAAAACCGCCGACGTAATCCGCAACCCCGGAGCCAACCGGTGCAACAAAGTCCGCCAGTGAGCGACAGTAGCCATCGCCACCGCGTTTCAATACCTGCTGGCGCATCTGATGCAGGCGCGCACGCTCTTCGGTGCGGCTCTCATCGGTGTACACGACAATGTCGTCGCCATCGGCGTTGGCGGGCCACAGGCCGAATACGGCACGGGCTTTCAGGCGCTTGTTCTCGATGATATCGGCGAGCATGGTTTGCGCACTCTTGAACAGGTCGGTGGCGGCTTCGCCTACCACTTCATCGTTCAAAATGGCCGGGTATTTGCCGGCGAGATCCCAGGAGATAAAGAACGGTGTCCAGTCGATGGTGTCCACCAGCTTATCCAGCGGGAAGTCATCGAGAATGGTCAGGCCCGGCTTGTTCGGAATGGCGGGGGTGAAGTTCTTCCAGTTGAACTGCGGGCCGGTTTCCAGTGCTTTCGCATAGCTGAGGCGAGGGTCGTTGCGCTTGCGATTCGCGGTGCGCTCGCGCACTTTTACGTATTCATCCTTTACGCCCTGCACAAAGCCGGGGCGCAGTTCATCCGACAACAGGTTGCTGGCGACACCGACAGCGCGGGACGCATCGGCGACGTAAACCACCTGGTTGCGCTGGAACTGCGGTTCGATTTTTACTGCAGTGTGCGCCTTGGAAGTGGTGGCGCCGCCAATCATCAGCGGAATATCGAACTCCTGGCGTTCCATCTCTGCGGCAACGTGCACCATTTCATCCAATGACGGGGTGATCAGGCCGGAGAGGCCGATGATGTCGCACTGCTTTTCTTTTGCTGTTTGCAGGATGGTTTCCGCCGGCACCATGACACCCAGGTCAATCACCTCAAAGTTATTACACGCAAGTACCACGCCGACGATGTTCTTGCCGATATCGTGCACATCACCTTTTACCGTGGCCATCAGGATGCGGCCGTTGGATTTACTGTCTGCGGTCTTTTCCGCTTCGATATAGGGCTGCAGGTAGGCTACCGCTTGTTTCATGACGCGAGCCGATTTCACCACCTGTGGCAGGAACATTTTGCCCTCGCCAAACAGGTCGCCGACCACATTCATGCCGTCCATCAGCGGTCCTTCGATAACGTCCAGTGGACGTGTCGAGGCCGCGCGGGCTTCCTCGGTATCTTCCTCGATAAAGTTGTTGATACCTTTTACCAGGGCGTGCTCGAGGCGTTTTTTTACCGGCCACTCACGCCACGCGAGGTCTTCCTTGCGCTCGGCGGTGCTGCCATCGCCGCGGTATTTCTCGGCAATATCCAGCAGTGCTTCGGTGGCTTCGTCGCTGCGGTTGAGGATGACGTCCTCTACTTTGTCCCGCAGTTCATCGGGCAGGTCGCTGTAGACCTCCAGCATGCCGGCATTCACGATGCCCATGTTCAGCCCGGCTTTTACCGCGTGGTAGAGGAATACCGAGTGGATGGCTTCGCGCACCGGGTTGTTTCCGCGGAACGAAAAGGACACGTTGGAAACACCGCCGGATACGTTGGCGCCGGGCAGGTTTTTACGAATCCAGCGGGTGGCTTCGATAAAGTCCACCGCATAGTTGTTGTGCTCTTCGATCCCGGTAGCCACCGCAAAAATGTTCGGGTCGAAAACAATATCCGTGGGGTTGAAGCCCACCTTGTTTACCAGCACGTCGTAGCTGCGTTTACAGATCTCCACCTTGCGCTCGAAGGTATCGGCCTGTCCGGTTTCGTCAAATGCCATCACAACGACGGCGGCACCGTAGCGCAGGCACAGACGCGCTTTCTCGATAAACTCCTCTTCACCTTCCTTCAGGCTGATGGAGTTCACGATGGGCTTGCCCTGAATGCACTGCAGGCCGGCTTCGATCACCTCCCACTTGGAGGAGTCGACCATAAACGGCACCTTGGCAATATCGGGCTCGGTCGCGCATAGATTGAGGAAGCGACGCATTGCCGCTTCGGAATCCAGCATTGCCTCATCCATGTTGAAGTCGATCACCTGAGCGCCGTCTTCCACCTGGGCGGCGGCGATTTGCAGCGCAGTATCGTAATCCTCTTCCATGATCAGGCGCTTGAAGCGCGCGGAGCCGGTAACGTTACAGCGTTCACCAACATTCACGAACAGCGCGTTTTCGTCTGCCACATAGGGCTCGAGGCCAGACAGGCGCAGGGCGGGCTTGATTTCGGGCAGTTTGCGCGGGGCAACATCGGCGACCGCGTCGGCAATCGCGCGAATATGGTCGGGTGTGGTACCGCAGCAACCACCGAGAATGTTCAGGAAGCCTGCGCGGGCAAATTCAGATACCACGGCCGCGGTTTCTGCCGGCGTTTCATCGTACTCGCCGAATTCGTTCGGCAGCCCTGCATTCGGGTGCGCGGAGACATGCTCGGCGCAGACGCCGGACAGCGCCTCGACGTAAGGGCGCAATTCAGTGGCGCCCAGGGCGCAGTTCAGGCCGACCGAGATAGGCTTGGCGTGGGCAACGGAGTAGTAGAACGCTTCGGTGGTCTGTCCCGACAGGGTGCGCCCAGAGGCGTCGGTAATGGTGCCGGAAATCATGATCGGCAACTCAAAACCGCGTTGTTCAAATACTTCCTGCACCGCGTAAATCGCCGCCTTGGCGTTGAGTGTGTCGAAAATGGTTTCGATCAGGATGATATCGGAGCCACCGTCGATCAGCGCGTTGGTGGACTCGATGTAGTTCTCTACCAGCTCGTTGAAGATGACGTTGCGGGCGCCGGGATCGTTCACGTCCGGTGAGATGCTCGCGGTGCGCGAGGTTGGGCCGAGCACGCCAGCCACGTAGCGAGGTTTCTCTGGCGTGGAGTACTGATCGGCCGCGCGCCGTGCGACCTCGGCCGCGACGCGGTTGAGCTCCGGCACCAGATCTTCCATGTCGTAATCGGATTGCGACAGGCGGGTGGCGTTGAAGGTGTTGGTTTCAATAATGTCCGCGCCGGCTTCCAGGTATTCACCGTGGATGCGCTCGATCAGATCGGGCTGGGTAAGGACCAACAGGTCGTTGTTGCCCTTGATGTCGGAGGGGTAGTCGGCAAAGCGCGCACCACGGTAGTCGGCTTCTTCCAGCTTGGCCCGCTGAATCATGGTGCCCATGGCACCGTCCAGAATCAGGATGCGCTCGCCCAGGGCGGCGTATAACTGTTTCAGGCGTTGATCGCGGGACTGCTCAGACATCGGATTTTCCTTAAACCAGGGATCAAAAGGGCGGCAATATTAGCACAGATACCCCTCTGCATCGGCTTTCTGGTCACTTCGTAAGATCCTGTTTTTATGCTGATCAAACAAAAGGTTATAGCGCTGCGAGCTACACTCAGAGTGCTCACAGCATGACCCACAGTATGAGGAGACGCGCGTGAAGATACTGATGGTATTGACCTCCCACGACCAATTGGGGGATACCGGGCAAAAAACCGGCTTCTGGCTCGAGGAGTTCGCCGCTCCGTACTACGTATTTGTCGATGCGGGGGCAGATATCACCCTTGCTTCGCCGAAAGGCGGCCAGCCGCCCATCGACCCGAAAAGTGACGCTGATGATGCCCAGACGCTGGCAACACGCCGCTTCAAGAGTGACGGCTTGGCGCAGCAGGCGCTTGCGAATACCAAGTCTCTGGATGAAGTCGATGTGGAGGGCTACGACGCACTGTTTTATCCCGGCGGTCACGGTCCTCTGTGGGATCTGGCGGAGGACCAGCGCTCCATTGCGCTTATTCAGGGCTTTTATCGCTCGGATAAGCCCGTGGGTGCGGTATGTCACGCACCGGCGGTGTTTCGTCATACCGTAGATTCCCACGGAGACCCGCTGGTTAAGGGTCGCAAGGCCACCGGGTTCAGTAACAGTGAAGAGGAGGGGGTCGGCCTGACTGACGTAGTCCCATTCCTGGTGGAAGATATGCTGAAACAGAATGGTGCCAGCTATTCCAAGACCGACGACTGGCAAAGCCATGTCACCACCGATGGCTTGCTGATCATGGGGCAGAACCCCGCGTCGTCGGAGGCCACGGCGCGCGCGCTGTTGGGGGCGCTCGCGTAACTGCGGCCGGGGATGCCCTTTGTGGTCGACTTTACTTGCGGGGATTAGCGCGTAGAATACCCGACCATAGAGCTCGGTTATTCCGTGCCGGCCATTGCAAGCCCTGAGATTTGAGAAGGTCTATGTCAGAACAGTCGTCAGAATTGAACGTTACCATCACCGAGTCTGCCCAGGAGTACCTGCGGGACCTCCTGTCCAAGCAGGACTGTGAGGGTATCGCTATCCGTATGTTTGTCTCCAACCCGGGTACCCCGAACGCGGAAACCTGTATCGCCTACAGCCGCCCCGGTGAAGAAAAAGAGGGCGACCTGGAAATGCAGCTGGATGGCTTCAAAGCGTTCTTTGAAGGCCGCAGCGTGCCGTATCTGGATGAGGCTCGCGTTGATTACTCGGCGGACAAGATGGGTGGTCAGCTGACCATTCGTGCACCCAATTCCCGCATGCCCAAGGTTACCGATGACAGCCCGATCGAAGATCGCATCAACTACGTGCTGTACAGTGAGATAAACCCCGGTCTGGCTTCCCACGGTGGTCAGGTGAGTCTGGTTGAAGTTACCGAAGACATGTTTGCGGTACTGAAGTTTGGTGGCGGTTGCCAGGGTTGTGGCATGGTCGACATGACCCTGAAAGAGGGTGTCGAGAAGACCCTGAAAGAAAAAGTGCCGGAGCTTGAGGGTGTGAAGGATATTACCGACCACTCTGACAAATCACAGGCTTACTACTGATCCTGCTTGACCCTGCAAGCAGAGACAAAAAACGCGGCTCGAGCCGCGTTTTTTTATGTCTGTACGATGTACCCGCGGTCTAACCATTCATCCGCTTTTTGGTTTTACTGGTCGCTTGCGCCGTGGTGGGGTCATCGGGCCAGAAGTGTTTCTGATACTTAATGCGCAATTCCTTTTTCACTTCCTGATACGTATTTTTCCAGAAGCTCGCCAGGTCGCGCGTAACCTGCACCGGGCGCCGTGCCGGGGACAGTAGGTGAATCATCAGTGGGTAGCGGCCGTTAATAATCGTCGGGGTTTGCCCGAGGCCAAACATCTCTTGTAAGCGAACGGGTAAGACTGGCGGTGTTTCTCCATAGTCAATGGCGATACGGGAGCCGCTGGGCACTTGAATGTGGCTCGGTGCCAATGCATCGAGTTGTTGCTGTGTTGACCACTCAAGTTGTGCAAGCAGAATGCTTTTGAGATCCAGCTGCTTCAGCTGGTCCAATTTGCTGAAGCCATTCAGGTGCGGGAGCAGCCACGACTCAAGGGATTCAAGTAGGGTGGTTTCGCTCCATTCGGGCAATGCAAGCCCATCCAATAAGTCGGCATATTGTTCCCGCTCGCGGTAAAGAAAGCGCACGCGTTCCAGCAGGTTCTCCGACTCTTTCGTCCATGGCAGCAGTCGCAAGCCACCCTGGCGAATGGCATCGAGCAATGCCCGGCTGATCAGCTCGGGAAAAATATCCTGCGCGGGCTTTTCCTCCAGTATCAGCTTGCCAAGTAGGGTCTGATTGCTTGCGATAGCGCGGCCAGCACTAGTATCCCAACGCACAGCCTCTCGCTGCTCAATAAGCCCGGAAAAGTACTCGTGCAGAAGTTCTCTATCAATGCGCGCTGCCAGTTGAATGCGCGCGTCGCGCCCCTGGCCGTCAAGATCCGCAACGACGAGAAATGCTTCTTGGGTCAGATCGTCGTCATGGGAGAAGTGGGCGCCGCGCCCGTTCGAAAGTAGGAAACGTCGTTCGCGGTCGTGTCGATTTTTTGCAATTCTGTCGGGATAGGCGAGACCCAGTAAAACACCGGTAGCGTCGCGGGCATCCGCGATTACCGCTGAAGTGGTATCGCTCGTCGTCAGTTGGCTGCGCCAGGTCTTCGCCTGTTGGCGGATGCGTTGAATCGAAGCGAAGTCGGCGCGGCTGTTTTTGGTGCGTCCGAGCAATACTTCCATGCGTTTGTGGATGTCTCTATCCCAGCGCTGATCCCCGCGGAAGATATCGCGCTCGGATAAGAGTGCGGCGAGCAGGGTGGCCGACTCCTGCAGGCCCAGTTCCACGCTGCGCAACATCATGTGCGCCAGTCGGGGGTGGGTGCCGAGCTGCAGTATTTGCTGCCCGTGCGGGGTAATCCGCAATTGCGTGTCGAGCGCCCCCAATTCAATCAGTAGTTCCTGTGCCTGTGCGGTGGGTCCCGGTGGTGGCAGATCTAGCCAGCGCAGTTCACTCGGTTCGCTCACGCCCCACTGGGCCAGCTCGAGCATCACCGGGGCCAGGTCACTTAACAGTATTTCCGGACTGTTCTTTTTCGCCATGCCCCGTTGTGTGGATTCGCTCCACAGGCGCAGGCAATATCCTTCGCTGAGTCGTCCGGCACGGCCGGTGCGCTGGGTAGCAGAGGCCTGGGATATCTGTGTGGTTACCAGTCGATTCATGCCCGTATTGGGATCGAAGCGCGATTCCCGCATAAGCCCCGCATCCACCACAACACGGATACCTTCGATGGTTAGGGAGGTCTCGGCAACATTGGTGGCGAGCACAACTTTGCGCTCGCCATCGGGGCAGGGCGCGATGGCGGCGTCCTGCTGCTCTTTTTTAAGGTCGCCATAAAGCGGCGCGATTACTACGTCTGGCTGATTGCCGAGAGATTCCCGAAGTGAACTTTCTACCTGGCGTATTTCGCCAACCCCAGGCAGAAACACGAGCACGCTTCCATCTTGCTGCGCCAGCAGCTCGTTCACTCTGCGTGCCACCGTTGTTGGCAATTGGCGGATGTTCTCAGGTACCTGCTGGTGGGGGAGGTACTCAATATCGACCGGGAAGGCGCGGCCTTCGCTGGTAATCACCGGGGCCTTATCGAGCAGGCCGGCGACGGCTTCCGTATCAAGCGTTGCCGACATCACCAGCAGCTTTAAATCTTCTCGCAATACCTCCTGAGACTGTAAGCACAGTGCCAGTGCAAGGTCACCCTGCAGATTGCGTTCATGGAATTCGTCGAAAATGACCAGTGCGGTACCGGTGAGCTCGGGGTCGGATTGCAGCAGGCGGGTGAGAATCCCTTCGGTCACCACGAGGATGCGCGTATCGCGGCCGTATTTGCGCTCGGCGCGAATCTGATACCCGACGGTTTTACCCACCGGCTCACCAAGCAGCTCGGCCATACGGGCGGCAGCGGACCGGGCCGCCAGGCGCCGGGGCTCCAGCATGATGATTCTGCGGCCCTCAAGCCACGGGCTATCGAGCAGTGCCAGTGGCACCGCGGTGGTCTTGCCGGCACCGGGAGGCGCCTGCAGAACGACATTGTTGGCTTGATTGAGGCGGTCACGCAGTTGGGGCAACACCTCGTGGATAGGTAACTCAGACATAGCTGGTATTATACCGGGCAAAAGGCGCGGTGCGGCTAGGCCCGAATCATTGGCGTCACAGGTGTAATATCTGCGAGGGCGAGGTATATGGAACACAAATTCTGGCTGGATAAATGGCACAAAAACGAAATTGGCTTCCACAACCCGGATGCGCATCCGTTACTGGTTGAGTATCTGGATGCACTGGAGTTATCGGCCGGTGCTCGCGTTTTTCTGCCGCTGTGCGGCAAAACACTGGATATCGCCTGGTTGCTACAACACGGCTACCGCGTTGTTGGCGCAGAGTTGAGTGAGCTGGCAATCCAGCAGCTGTTTGCGCAGCTTGGTGCGGAACCGCAGGTCACTAAAGTGGGTAATGCAAAGCTCTACAGTGCGGGGCAGCTGGAGGTCTTCGTAGGGGATTTTTTCGAACTGACGCGCGATGCGCTGGGTTTCATCGATGCGGTGTACGATCGCGCCGCGCTGGTAGCGCTGCCGGAGACAATGCGCACAGCCTACGCGGCGCACCTGATCGCGCTTACCGAAGGTGCTGATCAGCTGTTGCTGGCGATTGATTACGACCAGAGCCAATTACCAGGGCCGCCATTTTGTGTGGATGCTGCCGAGGTTCACCGGCTTTATGACAGCGCCTACAAGACGGAGCAGCTGGGTTCTGCCGAAATAGATGGCGGCTTGAAGGGCAAGGTGCCGGCCCACGAGGTCGTTTGGCTGCTGAGGTAGCGGCGTCATGAAACCGGGTGATCAAGGAGTTTCCACCCAAATAACAAAAGAACAACAGTACAACAGTACAAAGTACGCAACCAAAGTACACAGCAATGACGCAGCACATATCAGGGATTGATTGGGGGATTATCGCCGCTTACTGCATTGGCCTGCTGGCCATGGCTTACTGGTTGTCGCGGCACCAGGACAGCCGGGAAGATTACTATGTGGCGGGGCGTAACCTGGGTCCTTGGCCGGTAGGCCTGTCAATCATGGCCACCCAGTGCTCTACCAACAGCATCCTCGGTGCGCCGGCTTTTGTTGCGTTTACCGCGGGCGGTGGCCTGCTGTGGCTGCAATACGAATTGGCAGTGCCCTTGGCCATGGTGGTGTTGATTCTGTTCGTGATGCCGCTGTTTCGCCACCTCAATCTCGTATCTGTCTATGCCTATCTCGAACAGCGCTTTGATCTTGCCACCCGCCTAACTCTCAGCGGACTGTTTCTATTCGTTCGCGCGTTTGCTACTGCCGTTACCGTCTACAGCATTGCGCTGGTGATCGATTTGATTACCGGGTTGGGCTTTTTTGCTTCGGTGTTGCTACTCGGAGCCTTTACGGTGGTATATGACGTGATGGGCGGGATTCGTGGCGTTATCTATTCCGATGTATTGCAGTTGCTCATTCTCGCAATCATGCTACTGGTGGTTCTGGTTTCGCTGACGACCGCCGCCGGAGGGATGGATGCGATGTGGCAGGCCTTCGACAGTGAGCGGAAAATCACGCTCGACTTTGCGCACCACGGTTTTGGAGATGGCAAGACGTTCGCGTTTTGGCCAATGCTGTTTGGTGGACTTTTTCTGTATGTTTCGTATTACGGTTGCGATCAGAGCCAGGTGCAGAGGCAACTCAGTACCCGGAATATTGATGCCACCAATTATGCACTGCTGATCAATGGCGTGTTGCGTTTCCCTCTGGTGTTTCTGTACTGCCTGGTCGGCGTGGGTATCGGCGTGTACGCCGCACAACACCCGGCATTCGTCTCAGCATTGCCGGCGACCGGGCAGGGGCCTCAATACAATCTCGCTGTACCGCTCTATATGATCAACGCGTTACCCGTTGGGTTGGTAGGGCTGAGTCTGGTGGCGTTGTTTGCCGCTGCGATGTCGTCTCTCGATTCGGTGCTGAACTCATTAAGTGCCACGACTATGGAAGATTATGTTCGGCGGTTCCACCGTGGGCATTGGACGGCACGAAAAGAGTTGGTGTATTCGCGGGGCATAACTGCGGTCTGGGGCGTTGTTACGCTGGTAATGGCGTTTTACGTGGCCGATATTGCGCCTACGGTGTTGGAAGCAATCAACAAAGTCGGTTCGCTGGCGAATGGGCCAATTCTGGCGGTGTTCATATTGGGCTTTTTGGTGCAGCGTGTAGCGGGACCGCAGGTCATTGTTGGGCTGTCACTCGGGGTGGCGGTAAATGGCATATGTTGGCTGACTATGCCGGAAATTTCCTGGCTGTGGTGGAATGTGATTGGCTTTTTCGTGACGGTTGTTGCGGCAGTGGTGGCCTCTTTCTTGACCAGCAACAAGCAGAAAAGTGAAGCGGCAGCAGCTGAAGGTGAGCCGGATTTATACGAACAGGCAATACGTCACCACTTGCGCACGGAGGCCAAGGTTAACTGGTATCGCCGCAGTGCCTGGCTCCTTGTATGGTTTCTCTGCCTGTTCGTTCTGCTGCGCTGGTTGGAATAGGGTGCGCTAGTGTGAATGTCGCTTGGGCATGAGATACCAGAGCACGACAGCCACCAGAAACAGTGCCGGTACATCACCCAGTAAGTTTGCCCGTTCGGTCTCGTCTACCAAGGCCTGCACCAGCATGATGGCGCCGTGCACGATGCTGGACCAAATGGTAAACCAGATAAGGCTAAGGTTTTCCATGGGGTTTTTTGCCGCCCTGATCAGGAATACGCCGAGCGTTGCGTAGAGCCCCATAATCATCTGCTCGTATTCCGGCTGCCGCGGCGTCCAGCCCCAGCCCGACGGCCATACCCACATCATCATGATGTAGATCCCGAAGATAAAGAAGATGCCAAGGACGACAAGGGCGATCTTCAGATATTTCATTCTCTGTGCGTCAGTCATTGTCGGCTCCTGTTGCCTAGTACGCGCAGTGGATTTGGTTACTATCCAAGTAGTGTAGATAGAATTCCGGGCATGCTCGGATACGCGCTGGCACATATACGCATCGGGTGGCGTGTGGGAGGGGAGAAGAGTGAAGTGACTTTGGGCGGGCAAAAAAAAGGCCGGCAAAGCCGGCCTGTAATAAGCGTGAAACTGTTTAGCCTTTGCGGGCCTGAAGCGGTTCGCGCAGCTGCTCGGCCATACCGAGCAGCAGGGATTCGGTGGTTTCCCAGTCGATGCACTTATCGGTAACGGATACGCCGTATTCCATCTTGCTGCGATCTTTGTTGATCTTCTGGTTGCCAGCTTTCAGGTTACTTTCCACCATGATGCCGATAATGGACTTGTTGCCATCCAGAATCTGGTGGGTCACGTTGTCCACCACTAGCGGCTGCAATTCGTGGTTCTTGTTGGAGTTGGCGTGGCTGCAGTCCACCATGATATTGGGTACAAGGCCTGCTGCCTCAAGCTCTTTCTCACAAACTGCCACGCTCACTGAGTCGTAGTTCGGCTTGTCATTACCACCGCGAAGCACCACGTGGCCGTACTTGTTGCCGGCGGTGTGGATGATGGCAACCTGGCCTTCTTTATTAATACCCAGGAAGCGGTGTGGGTTGGCGGTGGACTGAAGTGCATTGATTGCCACTTCCAGGCTGCCGTCGGTACCGTTTTTAAAGCCCACTGCGGAAGAGAGACCACTGGCCATTTCGCGGTGTGTCTGGGATTCGGTGGTACGGGCACCGATCGCAGACCAGGAAATCAGATCCTGCAGGTACTGCGGAGAGATCGGGTCCAGTGCCTCAGTGGAGGTTGGCAGGCCCAGCTCGGCAACATCCAACAGAAGCTTGCGGCCAATGTGCAGGCCGTCTTCAATCTTGAAGGAATCGTCCAGGTGCGGATCGTTAATCAATCCTTTCCAGCCCACGGTGGTACGGGGCTTTTCAAAATACACACGCATCACGATCAGCAGGGTGTCGGAGACCTTATCGGCTAGCGCCTTCAGGCGCTTGGCATAATCGATGGCCGCATCGACGTCGTGAACGGAACAGGGGCCGATCACAACCATCAGGCGGTGGTCTTTGCGGTCGAGAATATCGCGCACGGCGGCACGGCCGGCGGCCACAGAAGCTTCAGCTGCCTCACTAACGGGCAGTTCTGATTTCAGCGCTTCCGGTGTAATCAGGATGTCCTGGGAGACGACGTTAAGGTCGTCGAACTGCTGCGTGGTCATGGTTAAATCACTACTTATTTAGATAATTTGGTCGCGTCCTTGCCCACAGCACAGAGCTGCGGGGCAGTAATGCTACCTAGTGACTGGTGGTAGGGCTAGGGTTTCATTTGAAACAGTTTTAGCTGTCACGAGTTTCTAATGTGTGCGCAAAATTTATCTAGTCTTGGTGCGCTGCAGGGGATGAGTTTGCTCAGTCGTGTGGCTGCCAGTATTTGGGTAGGATGGTGCGTGCGCGGGCGCCAGGACGGGAATGGTCGTCGGTCCGGCCCCATTCAGGGCCGGTTCCAGGCTGAGCTTTTAGCCTTACTCCGGTGGTAGTTCCGCCAGTGTTTGCAGCAGAGGGAAGTACAGCGCACAGCGTATGGATGTTTCGCCGCGCTGGTAGAACAGGCGTCGGTAGCGATCCAGCTGATAGCGGTATTGCTCCAGTTGCGCGGCAATAAAGTCTGACGGCGCTTCGCCGGCACTCGGTTCTGCGGTCTTGTAATCGACGATCCAGCGGCTGCCTTCGGCATCGATAAAAGTACGATCAATGATATTGCGGCGCAGCTGGCCACCGCCGGTGTGAATCTCCAGCTCTGCGGCAGATTCTCGATGATTTGCGTCGAGTAACCAGCGGCCGGTCTCACAATTGAGTGTGCGGGCGATCGCCTGTTCAACTTTTTCGGCCGCGTTTTCGAGGTTGCGTCCGCTTAAGCCAGCCTCCGAGAGCCGCAATTGCCACAGCGGTCGCAACTCGCTAATCAGTTCAGGCGCGGGGCGTTGCAAGCGTTGCGGTGCTTCGGTGAGTGTCGCCAGGGTTTCATGGGCAACGGTACCTGCGTGGCGGAACCAGCGCTGATGTACCTGCCCAAGCTCGGGCAAGTTGCGTTCTTCCTCCGCGTCCTGCGCATCCTCTCCGGGTGTGGCTTGTGTGCTTGCCACCCGGTAACGGGCCAGCAGGTTTCCATGCGGGTAAGCACTGGGCTGCCAGCCCAGAGGCAACTGCAGCAGATAGCTGTGATCGGTTGCGTCGGCATCGGCTACCGGCTCCGGGCTCTCAAGCCAATGACACCAATTACTGCCGTCCTGCTCGCTGAGCGTGGGCCAGAGACTGGCAAGCAGTGATGCGGGCGTGGGCGCCTTGTAGTCCTCATTTTTCTTGTCGGAAGACTTTACGTTGGCCAGTAGATACAGGCTGTGGATCGCACGGGTGCAGCCAACGTAAAGTAGTCGCGTGCCTTCGAGTCGCTCGCGCTCGCTGTTGTCGTGTTTGACGTAGGCGTAAAGCGGGTCTTTGCCGCTGCGCGGGCTTTTGGGCGCGAGCAGAAAACGGTTATCTGCCTCGGCATTTAGCCAGCTGCACCAGCGCAAAAGCTGGTCGCTGCCGCCGGCACCGCCGGACTTATCCAGGCCGGGAATGATTACATGGTCAAATTCCAGACCCTTGGACTTGTGGATCGTCATCACCTGCACGTTGGCCTGTTGTGCGGGGCGCGCGAACAACTTTTCCAGGGCTTGTTCGAATGCGGGCCAATCGCCGATTCCGCCGCCCTGGTCGTATTTTTCCAAGAGCTGGAAAAAGTCAGCGGCGTTACTCAGTTCCTGCTTGTCTGCGACACTCGCAGGTCCGCCGAGAGCGAGCCACAGGCCTTCGATCCAAACCCGCAGAGGCTTGCGGCCACGTTGCTGCCAAGCTTCCAGGATGACCGGTAGGCTTCGCTGCAAGCGCTGCGCGCCGTCCTCGCTTAACCCTGCCACTGTCTGGCCACTGTGCAGGGTGTTTAGGAGGGGCGCGTTTTTCGGGTCACGCGGATCCCGTGACTTTGCGTCGTCGGCGAGAATGTCGGTTTTTGCAGTGGCGTTGGCCAGCGCATGCAGGTCGGGCAGGGTTAGGCCGCACCAGGGGGCACGCAGTACCGATAGCCAGCTGATGCGGTCAGAAGGATCTTGCAAGGCGCGTGTCAGGCTGAGCAAGTCCAGCACCACCATTTTACTGGCCAAGGGCGAGAGATCCTGGGCCTGGTAAGGAATGCCCGCACGGGTGAGTTCCGGCAAGATCTGTTGCAGGTGTTTTTTATTTCGCACCAGAATGGCGATGCTTGCCGACGGCGATTGTACCTGTAGGTCCTGCACGATCTGCAGCGTTTTCTCCGCTTCCAGCAAACGTTCGTTATCGTCTATGCAGCCATAAAAGGTGACGGGTTCACCTTCCCAGGAGCGCGGCTTGAACGCGACGGATTCCAAATAACGCACGGCGCCACGGCTGATATTGTCTTTGCTGGGGAAGGCGCGCGCGAAGGTGCTATTAACCCAGTCCACCACAGCGGTACTGGAGCGGAAATTCACCTGCAGATTCAGTGGTACCAGCGGCAGCTCGCCGATACCTTCGTTGCGCGCGTCCAGAAAGATACCCACGTTGGCATTGCGGAAGCCGTAGCAGGATTGCATGCCGTCGCCCACGATAAACAGGCTGCGCCCGTCTTGAGGCTCCCAGCCGGCGGTGAGCTTTTGCAGCAATTCCAGTTGTAATTGGGACGTGTCCTGGAATTCATCTACCAATATGTGCTGAATCTGCACGTCCAGCTTGAGCGCGACTTCACTGGGATCATCACTGCTGCCCAGTGCCGCCAGTGCCGCCTGCGCGACCTCGGTAAAGTCGGTGCCGCCGATCTGCTGGAATACCAGTTTTAACTCTGCCACTAACAGCGGCAGGATGCGGGCCATCGAGCGCAGAATCTGCCACTGGCCGTCGTCCATACCGCCGGGAAGAGTGCGCACTTCGGCGATCTGTTGAAGTAGCGTCTCATCGTCGGCCAAGGAAGCGAGCAGGGCAGTAATCCGCGCCTTTTGCTCTTTGGCTTTCTCCGCATTCGGAGACTTCTTATCGGCGGCGGGAAAGCCAATGGTTTTGGTGACCGACTTGCGATAGGTGCCGGTACCGGTAACCAGCAGCTCAGCGAGCGCCAGCCATTGCTGCAGACCTTCCGCGTCACAGCTCGGCACGCCTGCGATACCCGCAAGCTGGCTTATCGGATGCTCGGGCTTGTCTTTGCTGAGATTAGTACCCGCGTAGTCCGCGAGTTCAATCAGTTCACCGAGGCGTGTTCCCAAACCCGCTTTCAGTGCGGCAAGCTGCCCTTCAATCAGTTCGTTGATTACGAAGGTAAAATAGTCCTCCGCCTGTTCCTGGTGGACCGCGAGCAGTGGTTCAAGCCACTGTTCCCGCTTTTCCAGCAGGGTCTGCAGCAACCCGGTAACTTCCGGCAGATTGTTGTCGAGGTGCAGCAGCAGTTCACCAAGATCCTGATCCAGAGGCTCTTGCTCCAGCTTCGGCAAAAGATTGGCAATGGCCTTCTCATAGGCGATTGCGGGCTGCTCCAGGGGTTCACCCGGTGCGCCCAGTCCACTGTCGACGGGTAATTGGCTGGCGATATTTCGGCATAGTCCATCGATGGTCTGGATACGCAGGCGCTGAGGGCTCTCGAGTAGATGCCATTGATGTGTCTGGTCGTGGGCCAACAAATTCTTTGCCAGCTGCCAGGTAATTTTTGCGTGGGGATTGTCCGGCTCCGGATTGTCCCGCGCGTCTAGTAAGGCATCGAGCAGGCGCTCGCGCATTTCACCCGCCGCTTTGCGGGTAAAGGTAATCGCCAGTACTTCTTCTGGCTGTTTGCAGGCTGCGAGCAATTTGAGCAGGCGCTGTGTCAGCAGGCCGGTTTTTCCGGAGCCGGCGGGGGCCGAAACCGCATAGCTTTGCGTGATGTCGAGGGCTTGTTCACGCTGTCTGGCATCTACTGGTGTTGTACTGGTCATGATTGGCGTTCCGGCCAGCGGTTCAGCGGCCACAAATTCTTTTGGTTTTCGTTGTCCGCGGGGCGGTCGAAGCGGAGTGCGGCATACCCGGTTTTGTACTCCGAGGCGAGCGTTGCCAGTGCTTGTGCCCAGTGCTGGGTCAACTGATCCCAGTTGCCGAATTCCACTTCGGGGTTCTTCTGGCTGTCGCCAACCGCTTTTACGCCTTTGATGGAATGGGTAAGTTCACCAGTGCCAAGGTATTTGCAATCGCCATTTTTTACCGCGCCGTAGGCAATGCCTTTTACGTTTGGCAGGAACAAGGCATAGAGTGGTAATTGCGGCTCGCGCACGCGTGCTTGCAGCCAGTCGCTGACACTGGTTTGACCAGTTTTGTAGTCGATTACCAGCTGTTCTTCCTGATCTGCAGAGGTGAGGTTGTCCAGCCGGTCCAGACGTAATGTCAGGGTCAAGCCCTCGAGATTCACGGTTGTTTGTGACTCAATTTGCGCGGCCTCAAATTGTGGGCGCGCCAGTTCCAGCGGCAGCCACTGTTCGAAGATGTCTCCCAGACGACTTTTTTCCAGCGACCAGAATGCCTGCGGCAACTCCGGATGTTTTCGCTTAAGTCGCCCGATGGCGGTGTCAATACTGGTGTTGATCTGTAGTTTGCGCTGCTCTGGTGTCATTTCGACAAGCTGGCGAGACGTTTTACAGTTCTCGAAGAAAGCGGCGAGCATTTCATGAATCAGATTGCCGCGCTCGGCGGGGCTCAGGCCGAGGCCTGGCTGCATAAAACTGTCGGCACCCAGGCGGTAACGAAGTTGCGCGTTGAGGGGGCACAGGGCCTGGGCTTTTAATACACCTGCGCCGCCGCGTACCTGTGCGCATTCATCAGCGGAGAGCGGGGGGAGTGCTTCGTCGGAGATCTTCTCCAGTGCAGTGGCTTTCTCTAGCGTTTCGTAGAAGGCCTGCAGCGGGTCGCTATCGAGCCAATCTGCGGGGGCAGGGCTGCCAAATAGTGCGCTGAGAGATTGGCCTACGCCATCTTCCTCACAGGCATAACTAACCACCACGTCACTGCTGCTATTTAGCAAGTCCTGGGTAAGCTGTTGCGCAAGCTCCAATTCACGCTCGGCACTCGCGCGCGGCATTTTCCACTCTTTTTGCCAGAGGATGGGCAGCATCGGGTTGGGCGATGGCGGTGCCGGCCACTGTTGCTGGCCAAACCCCACCAGACGTATATGCTCGAAAGCGAGGCCGCCGGCTTCCAGTACCCCGAGAATTTGCAGTGGCCCGTCGCGGGTTTCGGCCTGGAACGGACTGCGGCTGGCTATCTGTCGCAACAACTGCAGCGCCTTTCGCAGTGGCAGCGCGCCGGTGAATTCGCTGAGATTGGCAAAGCTTTCCAGTGCTTGTTCCCACAGCACCAGCTGCTGGTATTCCTGACTGTTGGGATTGCGTGCGCCGGGCCAGCCGAGCTTCAGCAGCAGTTCAGAAAAGCGCTGTGCCCAGACTTCCGCTGGGGCGCGTTGCCAGCGTCGGGCCCAGTCGCCCAGCTGGTTCAGTTGCCCGGGAAGCGGGCTTTCGGGGGCAAGCTCTTCGGCGAGCTTTTCCGCCCAGGAACGCAGTACGTTTCCGGGAATCTCGCGCAATTCCAGCTTTTGCAGTCGCCGCATCAGGGCGCTGCGCAAATGCTGTTCTGGCGCTCCTGCTTCTCCCCAGAAAGGGCTGAACAGCAGATTGCGCAGGGTGCTGTAATCAAACGAGTCCACAAGCGCTTCGAGCAAATCGAGCGATGCCGAACCGACTGGTGTCTTGGCCAGCGGCGTGCCCGCGGAAAAGTTGAAGGGCAGGGTGTACGCGGGTTGCGTAGGGGAGAACCACTGGGGCTCCAGTACCCGCGCGAAGATCTGTTCGACCTGGGCGCGACACTGGCCAAGGTTATTGACCACGATGCCAATGCTCGCGTCCGGGTTCTGCGCCAGTTTCGTGGCGGCCCAGCGCGCCGCCTGCTGTAGCTCCTCTTCAAGGTTATGGCAGCGGCTAACTTTCAGGCTATTTGCAGCGGCTTCCGGGATCCCGAACGGCATTATCTTTTCGGCCGCCGCGGCGAATAACTTGTCATTGAGTGGCGAGGATTGCACAAAGCCCGCCAGAGAAAGCTGCGGGAGCCGCGCCAGCTGCCCCTCTTCAAAGGCTTGCAATATGAGCAGGTCGCGCTGGTCCTGGGTAATTGCGTTGTGCTGCGCAAGCTTTTGCTGGAATGCGGGTAATAATTCGAATAGCGGGTAGTCGCCGGACTGCAGACCGGTATTTTCCCAGTGAGGCTTCAACACATCTTCTGCGTTTTCCAATTGTTCGATTCGACACCACTGAAACAATTGCGCCAAAGCCCCGTCGCAGTGGCCTGCCAACTGTTGGGTGTTGATTAAGCCTTTATCCAGCGTGCTATCGATACAGGCTTGCCATAACAGCTGGCATTGCTCACGGTTAAGTACCCGTTGCATGGCCGGGGGCCATTGCTTTTGCTGTAGTTCAAACCAGAGTTTGTCGAGCCAGCCCTGCAGCGACTCTACTGCGGGCGGAGCCCAGTTTTTGGTGCTGGCCGGCTGGAATGCGCCGAATACCTGCAAGCAGCGATTGCGCAGGCGGTTGGTCGGGGTGAGTAAGAGGCCGCCCACCGGTAGTTCGTCGAGAATCTGCCGGAAAGGAAATGCAGGTTGCAGCATATAGTGTGACGCTGAATAGGGTGTTTATTGCTGTTTTATTGGGCGCAGTACACGCTGGAAATGGTCAGGTGTTGCGCAGAGAAGCCGAGGCTTCACAGGGCTACAGTCTAACCGCAATCGCCTGGTGCTGATACGTCGGCCCGAACTCGCCGAACGCCTGCAGAATCTGCTCAGATTGATGCTCACTGCTGGTGAGTAGTTGGCTGCTGTGTGGTTCGCTCGGCAGTGTGAGGTTGAGTTCGTCCAACCACCAGCGCACCCGGCGGGCAATGGCATCACCGGAGTCTAACCAGGTGAGTGGTCGTGGAGAAGCCGCGCTGAGTTCGTCACGCAACAGCGGAAAATGGGTGCAGGCCAATACCGCCGTATCGAGGGTTTCCCCGTGTGGCCCACTAAACAGCCTTTCAATCACTGGAGCCAGATCTGCTGCGGCAATGGTCTCGCCGCGGAGTTTCGCTTCCGCCAGCGCCACGAGCTCTGGTGCCGGCACGTTGATCACGCGGCTGCTGTTGGCGAACTGATCAATCAGCTCGCGGGTGTAACGGCGGTTTACGGTACCTTCGGTGGCAATCAGGGCAATGGTGCCCGTGCGGCTGCCCGCGGCCGCGGGCTTGATCGCAGGTACCACACCCACAACCGGTTGCCGCAAGGTTTGCCGCAGCTCGGGAAGGGCCAGGGTACTGGCGGTGTTGCAGCCGACGACCAGTAAATCTGCATCACAGGCGGCTACCATGCGGCTGGCAATGTCGACGATACGCGGTCCCAGCGTATCTTCGGGCTTGGTGCCGTAGGGGTAGAAACCGTTATCGATACCGAAATGCAGGGTGAGACCGGGCATTTGCCGGCGGATCTCCCGCGCAATACTGATGGCGCCGACCCCGGAATCGAATATCAATGCGCTGGGGGCCTTGTTAGAATGGCGGCTGGATTGTTGGCCGCTTTCTATTGGCATGCGACAACCTGTCTCCCGTTAAGTACCTCTGGCCGGCAAGGATACCTCAGCCGACGCCCTGTGTAGCACATTCGATAACACTACCTAATAAGTTTAAGTGATTTTTATGACCTGGTTTCCCCTGCAAATATCCCTGGAGCAGTCACTGCTGGCGACGGGCCTGATTCTGGCGCTGATGCTTCTCGCATTCTGGGGTGGCAGGGCCGGTAGGGCGCGTCTGATCAGTCAGCTCCAGTCACTACAAGCCGAGCAGCAGGTGCAGCAGGCCCAGGTACAGGTGGTGCAAGAGCGTGATACCCAGCAACAGGTGGAGATCCAGCAGCTGCGTGAGGCGCTTTCTGACAAGTCTCAGCAGCTGGTGCGGCATCAGGTCCTGGTGGAGAAGGGCGAAGCTGCGCTCGCCGAGCAGAAGCAGCAGCTGGAACAGACGCGCGCGAGCATGACCCAGCAGTTCGAAAACCTCGCTAACCGGATTTTTGAAGAGAAACAGCAGGCCTTCCAGCGCCGCAGCGAAGATAGCCTGCGCAAGAGCCTCGATCCGCTGGAACGCCAGCTGGGCGACTTCCGCAAGCGCGTAGAACACGTATACGACAGGGAAAATGCCGAGCGCAATAGTCTGCTGGGCCAGATCAAGGCGCTGCGCGAACAAACCCAGCGTATTAGTGACGAGGCCCTGAACCTGACTTCGGCGCTGAAAGGCGACCGCAAGATTCAGGGTAACTGGGGTGAGGTGGTGCTTGAGCGCTTGCTGGAAGAGTCTGGCCTGCAGAAAGGGCGTGAGTACGAAACGCAGGTTAGCTTTACCGCCGATGGACGCCGTCGCCAGCCGGACGTGATCGTGCGTCTGCCAGAAAACAAGGACCTGATCATTGATTCCAAGGTCTCGCTGGTGGATTACGAACGCTACGCCTCGGCAGAGACCGACGAAGAGCGTACGCAGGCGCTCAAGCAGCATGTGAACTCACTGCGTGCGCATATCACCGGCTTGAATAAAAAGGCCTACGAGCAGCTGGAGGGTGTGCGCACCCTCGATTTTGTATTTATTTTTGTGCCGATTGAGGCCGCCTATATGCTCGCGATGCAGGCGGACCCGGAAATGTTCCGTTTCGCCTACGAGCGCCAGATCGTACTGGTGAGCCCGACGACGTTGATGGCGACCCTGCGCACGGTTGAGAATATCTGGCGCTACGAAAAGCAAAACAAAAACGCGGAAAAGATTGCCGACGAGGCGGGCAAGCTGCACGACCAGTTTGCACTGGTGCTGGAGTCGCTGGATAACCTGGGTAGCCGTATCCGCCAGGCGGATGAAGCGTATCAGGAAACCTATAAGCGACTCGCTACCGGCCGCGGCAATGCGGTGAAGCGTATCGACAGTCTGCGCAAACTGGGGGCGAAGACCCGCAAGCAGATTGCCGCCGACTTGCGTGAGCAGGCGGAGGACAGCCACAAATTGCCCGCGTTAGATGCGGAGAAGACTGCCGCGGAAACTACTACTGCGGAAAGTACTGCCGAGGAAGTGGAATAAGCCTTGGACGCTGTAGCCGACACCTTCTCGTTTGCGCTTTCTGTTACCGCACCCATTTTCCTCACCCTGTTGGTGGGCTATGGGCTCGCGCGCGCGAAGTTGCTCAGTAACTCGTTCGTCGATGATGCATCGCGGTTGGTGTTTCTGATCACGCTGCCGGCGCTGTTGTTTTTCAATATTTTCGGTTCCGATGCCGCTCCAACGGACGAGTGGCCTCTGCTCCTTGCTGGTTTGCTGGGTACTGTGTTGACGGTGCCACTGGCCTGGTTGTGCGCCCGGCCACTGGCTTATGGGGACCGCAGTGCGTTTATCCAGGGGGCATTTCGCGGAAACCTCGGGATTATTGGGCTGGCATGGGCGGTTAATGCCTACGGCCCGTCGGGCCTGGCGCAGGCCGCGTTGCTGATGGCGGTGATTACGATTTTTTACAATATCGCGGCGGTTGCCCTGTTCGCGGTCTATTCGCAAAAGGCGAAGTTTAGTTGGCGGAAGCTGGCCATCGATGTTGCGCGCAACCCGCTGATTGTGGCCATCGTTTCGGCGCTGGTTGCAAAAGCCGTAGGGCTGAAGCTGCCTCAAATGGTGGTACAGACCGGAGAGTATCTCGCTTCGGTAACCCTGCCGTTGGCGCTGCTTTGTATTGGCGCATCCCTGGACTTGAGCATGTTGCGCCGCAGCTCCTTTGGCGCCGTGGTCGCCAGCGCATTCAAGTTGCTCGTGGTCCCGGTGGTACTTGTTGCCATCGGCTGGATGTTCCAGCTGGACGGACAATCCATGGCGATTCTGTTTCTGCTGGCAGCCGCGCCAACGGCCTCGGCTTCCTTTATTATGGCGCGCGCACTGGGTGGCAACAGCCAGTTGGCCGCTAACATTGTCGCGATCAGCACACTCTTTTCTATTGTTACCGCCAGTCTCGGACTGGCACTGTTGAAGGTAAACCTCCCATGACTGAAGTACCCGTGTGGATTCTGGTAATTGCCGGGCTGATTATTCTCGTGCTCTCCGCGATAGCCACTTACTACGTTCTTGAGCTGCGTGCAGCGCGCAAACGTCAGGCACAGCAATTGGCTGAGCTTGAAGCGGCGGCTGAGGCGCAGCGTGAGCGGGTAAACAACAGTATTCAGATTATTGCCAAGACGCTGTTGGAAGATGGCGTGGGTCTGACTGAGGCTTCGATCCGTATCCGCGTACTGCTGGATTCTTTACAGGTGGATGGGTCGGTAAAGGAAGAGTTTGTTGCCTTCTACCAAATTTCGGATAAGACCAATCACATTCCCATCCTTGCTGAATGGAAAAAGCTCTCACCGAAAGAACGTTTTGCCTACGAAAAGGAAATGTTCAAAGTCGAGCAAGAGTTGGGCGATTTCGCTCTGGACGCGGCCAAGCGAATCCTCGGTAGGAATTTTTAACGGCGTAATTGGGGGCGGCCTGACACGGTCGGCGTGCCCCCAGCTAGCGAGCGTCGTGCTACTTACTTGCGTACGAGTAATACACCAGATTCTGTATGATCGGTGTACGGGAACTGATCAAAGATCGCAAATCGCTCGATACGGTGGGTTTTGGTAAGTTCCGCCAGGTTTTCCAGCTGCGTCTCCGGGTTGCAGGAGATGTATAGAATTCTTGGAAAGCGGGCAATCATCGCGCAGGTGTCTTGGTCCAGGCCGGCACGGGGTGGATCCACTAGTACAGTGGAAAAATCGTAACTGTCCAGGTCGAAGTCCTTCAGGCGTCGGAAAGGGCGCACCTTGTCGATCGCCTGGGTAAATTCCTCGCTGGATAAGCGCAGTATCGCCAGGTTATCCACGCCGTTGGCAGCGATGTTTTCCTGTGCCGCGTTCACCGATACCTTGGAGATTTCAGTCGCCAGTACCTTGCGGAAGTGCGCTGCCAGTGGAATGGTGAAATTACCATTACCACAGTAGAGCTCCAGCAAATCGCCACTGGCTTTGTCTTCGCTTGTTTGCGGGCAACAGCTTTTTGCCCAGCTGATCATCGAACGGCAAATCTCACCATTGGGTTGTGTGAAACTACCTTCAACCTGCTTGTACTGGTATTCGCGTCCGTCGATATCCAGCTTTTCAATCACGTAGTCGCGCTCGAGCACCAGTTTCTGTTTGCGCGAGCGTCCCAAAATGGGCACTCCCAGCTGGTCCTGCAGGGCGCGCGCCTCTGATTCCCATTCTTCCCCCAGAGGTTTGTGGTAAATCAGGGTGATCAGCGCATCACCGCTCAATGTTGTCAGGAATTCCGTACAGAACAGGCGTTTGCGCAGCATCTCGCTCGCATTGATGGCATCAAGCAGCGGCGGCATCAGCTCGTTGATCCTGCGCGAACCAACGGTAAACTCCTGGATCACGAACGGCTTTTTGTATTCACCCTGTTTGTACATTGCGTAATCCACGCGTCCGCCGTCTTGCCACATCTTGAATTCCGCGCGCAGGCGGTAGTGGCTGGGCGGGGAAGGAAAGACTTCCGGTGCCAGATCGGTAAAGGGCGTATAGGCCTCCCGCAGCCGGGCCACTTTCTGGTCCAGTTGCTGCTGGTATTCGTCGGTATTTACGCGGTGAAGTGCCATGGGATCAGCCGTACAATTGCAGTTTTGAGTGTGTCCAATTTTGGGGCGCGGATTATAACGGAAACCCCCAGTCGATGTGAGATGGGTGTCGGAAAGGAATATTTATGGCAACAGGACAGCTAGAGATTGTAGTGCGGGGGCAGGGGCTGCACGAGTTCACCCGCCAGGTAGAGGGCTGGCTATCCAGTCATTCCAATGGTGGCGACGGTTTGTGCACCCTGTTTATACAGCACACCTCAGCCAGTTTATTGATTCAGGAAAATGCTGACCCGAGCGCCCGAGTTGACCTGGAAAACTGGCTGAACCGGTTGGTTCCGGAAAATGACCCGCTTTACACGCACACCCTTGAGGGGCCGGATGATATGCCTGCGCATATCAAGGCCGCATTAACGGCATCCAGCCTGAGCATACCGGTGATCGATGGACGCCTGGCACTGGGTACCTGGCAGGGCATCTATCTATGGGAACACCGCTACCATGCGGGCGCACGTCGAGTGATTTTGCATCTGGCTTAAGTGGTAGCGTTTGATTCGGTACAGCTTTCAGTGCAGGCGGGATCTCTAGCACTGGGCGAGTCCATGGCGCACTGTATTGCGCATGCAAAAGAAAGGGCGCCGAAGCGCCCAATTCAATCTGCCGAACTAGCGGTGTCAGAAGGAAAATTTATAGCCCACTGACAAATTGAACATCCATGGATCATAGATGTAGTCCCCGGAATAGGACTCAAAAATCGGTTCTAGGTCCGGGGGTGGCGGTACGTCATCGAAAACCCGCAGTCGCATTTCGGTGTCGGCTCGCGTATACACCGCGGCAACGTTTACCAGCCAGGCACTATCGCGCCCGAAGTTGAAATCCATACCTGCTTGCCACGTATAGCCCCAAGAGGAACCTAAGCCGAAGTTGCCACGCAGACCAACGTCGGCTAAGTCCCGCCGTACGGCACGGCTAAGGCGGGTTGAACCGAACTCTGTGTAGCTAATGCCACCACCGATGTAGGGCTGAACCAGGCACGTCTCATCAAGTGGGTAGTACTTGAGGCTTAGGGTACTGATATCGGCATCAAAATTTGTGACATTGCGGTACTCCACATCATCGAAGCCGAGTGTGAAATAGCTGTCAGCATGGCTGCTTGAGTGGCTGTCGCCATCCATATAGGCGAGCTCGATACCCCAATGCTCATGCGGTTTCCATTCGAAATTGATTAACCAACCCCATTCGGAACCAGGGTCCACGTTAGCGCGGAACGCGTCGGAGAACTGGAGCGTTTCGTCGACGAAGCTAACCGTGTCATCACCCGGGGAAATATAGTATCCGCCTACACGGACAATAAAATCCTGTGGTCCAGTCAGGCCGAGGGGCCCCGCCGAGGCGACGCCACTCAACCCTAAAGTTAACGGCGCCAGGATAGGCAAAAATTTCAACATCCTTTTCACTTGAGGTAACTCCTTGTATACCTGTTGAGTAAAAAGTGTAATACGGGACTTTTTAACTTTTGGGAAACACGACCAACTTAGGTGCCAAAATCGTATCTGCGTAGATGCGTTTGCGTTAAACGCGTTTACGCTCACAAACAATTGGTGGGTTTGGGGAGCCCTGCGATCTTGCTGCCAATTTTGGCCGGGCTCGGCGGGAAGAGTTGCATCAGGAAGATGCTGCGGCCTTTTTCGGGTCCCAAGTGTTGCCCAACATATTTCACCAGTGGTCGCATTGCCGGCGATAGCTCAAACTCCTGATAGAAGTCGCGCAGCAGCGCGATTACGTCCCAGTGGTCCTGAGTGAGTTCGATGTTTTCTCGTGTTGCGAGCGCGGTAGCCACGTCCGGGGTCCAATCATTCAGGTCGCGAAGAAAACCTTCTTTATCGAGCGCGATCTCACGCCCTGCAATTACCAGATTGTTCATGGTTAACTTACCTGAACCAGCTGACAATGGGTGTGTGCGCTACGCACAAATCTACCCACGCTGCTTCATCAATGGCTGTTACCGATTGGGCCAGTGTTACGCCACGTGCCTGGGCGTCGGCTGCCAAGGCGTAGATCTTGTCTTGAGGCAATTTGTGATGTGTGGGCGCGTTCGCTGCATAGACGGCGTCTTCAATCAGCAACAGGGCATCACCTTCGGCAAAGGACGCTAAGCAATCGTGGAGGGCGCTTCCCCCCAGCGGGGATTGATTGACGATGTGCAGGGTCATGTTAAAAGCTCAGTACCTGATCAAAATCGCGAATAAAGGCGCCGGTGTCGGCCAGCAATACTATTTCCGCTCCGGCAAGCTGTAGTGCATCGGTGGCAATCCCCCGCGTTTCAGCACTCTTCTCGCATACATGGATGTGCTCTATGCCAAACATCGGCATGGCTTGTAGATTCCGCCGCAGGCTCTTCTCGTTAATCGCCTCAGGCGCTTGTTCAAGTAGCTGGTATACGCCGTCACCGGTGAATAGGACTGCGGGAATCTGGTCCATGGCGGCACAGGCCAGAATGGCCTCGAGACCTTCACGGGCGAGGGTGTTGCCGTAGGGGGCGTGTCGGCAGAGGGCAAGGATAGAGTTCGCCATTACCTTAACCTCCAAAGCTAATCAGTCGGTCGCTGACAGCGGCCGCTTCTGCCAGCTGCCCAAGGCCAGCCAGGCTAAACCCCGCGGCAAGGTTAGCGCTGGGCTTCTCCAGGCGGTTTGCTTCCGATTCACTGAGCAGCCCACGGCGCTGGGCCGCGGCGATACACACGGTGAGATCGAGCGCATGATCCTGTTGCAGAGACTGCCAATGGCCAAGCAAGTCCTGCTCATCTTGCGGGGGCGCGGCGAGGGCGCTGCCGTTATGTACGCCATCCGCGTAGAAAAACACCCGGTAGATACTGTGGCCCGCGGCAAGGGTTGCCCGTGCAAAACGGAGCGCAGTGGCGGCACCTTCCGAGCTGTGGGGTGCGCCATAAACCACAAGGGTAAATTGCATGGGCGTGTGTACCTGGTGTGAGTCTGGTGGCCGTGTTCCGGCTGGAGGTTAGGTAAAGGGTGGCATACCGGCAAAAAAATGCCCCGCTAAGCGGGGCATTTGTTGAACCGAGGGTTGAACCGGGTCAACGTGCTGATTAGTCGTCGGAAGCGAAGCCGAAGATGTGCAGCAGGCTGGTGAACAGGTTCAGGATGTTCAGGTACAGAGAAGTGGTCGCCATGATGTAGTTGGTCTCACCACCGTTCACGATACGGCTGGTGTCGTACAGGATGAAACCGGAGAACAGCAGGGCAATCACGCCGCTCAGGGCTACGCTCGCCAGTGGCATATATACGCCGAAGAAGCTCGCGATCATCATGCCGATGGCACATACCAGTACTGCAATCAGGCCAACGAACAGGAAGCCGCCCATAAAGCTGAAGTCTTTACGGGTGGTCAGTACGTAGGCAGACAGCGCGAAGAAGATCAGCGCGGTGGTACCCAGCGCCTGCATGATTACCTGGCCACTGCCAGCGGCAACGTAATGGTTAAGGATCGGGCCGAGAGAGGCGCCCAGCAGACCGGTGAACGCAAACACAACGCCCACGCCGGCGCTGGAGTTAGCGGTGCGCGGCAGAACCAGCCAGATCAGGGCCAGTGCGCCCAGTGAACAGATGATGCCCAAGCCGCGACCCATGCCGATTGCCATGGAAACGCCTGCGGTGACTGCACTGAATAGAACAGTCATAGCCAGTAGTGCGTAGGTGTTGCGCAGTACTTTGGCGGACTCCAAGCGATCTACCGCTCGGGACTGTGTATAGACTTCGGGCTGCATTAGCGTCTCCTGCTATTGAATAGATAATCTGTTGCGATCATATAACCAGTGCTTTTGACCTTCAAGTAGTCGTGAGGTTCGCCGAAATGGGGAAACTTGAGGAAAATTAGCGCGCAATACCAGGCTCTTGGAAATGGCGTTGCGGGGCATAATCAGACCGCATAAACCAAGTAATGGGGGCATTGGACGCGATTTTCAATGACTGCCGGGTACCTTGATGTCGACGATCAGGGGCAGGTGATCGGAGGCCAGCCGGGTCAATTCGCTGCGTGGGACGTGGATATCACTCACGTGAAGGCCTGTCTCCACAAACACATAGTCAATGCGTGCCTTGGGCAAACGGCTGAAGAAGGTGCCTTTCGGCTTGTGGCCAGGCATTTTCAGTTGTGCGTCGTCCAGTACCTCGGTCACTTTCTTGATTTCGCCGGCTCCCGGAAGGGCGTTGAAGTCGCCGACCAGTATGCGGGGCTTATCCCGACACTCCGCACTGCCCAACCAGTCTTCTCCGAGTAGCGCATCCACCTGTCGCTGTCGTTCACCTTTCGATAGCCCCAGGTGCGTGTTGAACATCTGGATCGGGGTGCCGTAGAAGTCGATCTCCATCCACAGAGCACCGCGGGGTTCGGCGCTATTGCGGAACCGCGAGTTTTCCGGCGGTCCGGGGAGGATGCCTTTCTTAATCAGGCGCACGGGAAGATGGGTCATGATGGCATCTCCGTAACGCTCGTCCTCCAGGTGCATGGCCGGCTGAAAGTGAAAATCCATCGCCAGCAGCTTGGCGATTTGCTGGGCTTGGTCCACATCTCCGGTGCGCTTGCGGCGTACATCCACTTCCTGCAGCGCGACAATATCGGGCGAATAGCGCGCGATAACCCGGGCAATGCGCTCTGGCGAGAGCTTTCCATCCATCCCCTTGCAGATATGCACGTTGTAGGTCATCACCCGGAGTGTTTGCGGCTTGGACGGCTGAGCGTCCGTGCCGGGCTGTGCGGCTGGCGCAACTTGTGCTGGCGTTACGGGGGGATCATCTCTTTCGGGCGAATCCACTTCCGCGGCAGTGGTCACTGCTGGTGGGGACTTCAGGTTTTGCGCAGGCTGTGCGCGCAGGAATTCGAGGGCGGCGTTGCGAATATCGCGGGGCCGCCAGTGGCCGCGGCCGTTCTCCGGGAAGTGGATGTCCCCCGGCATCAATGCAAATGCATGGGTTTCGTTAGGGCCGGCGCCGCCATGGCTGCCGGACTCTATGGCAAACGAGATACTTGGCAGGCCCGCGCAATAGCCGCTGACGACAAAATCACCGGCATCCGGGTGTCGGCACAGGTTTGCCAAATCTTCGATGGCTTCGTCGAGGAACGGGTGGTCCTCACCAAGGACTTTTTCCCCATCTTCTGGGAGTGCAAAGGCGCCGTGCCGCCACCAGCCGCGAATCTTTGTGACCTGCTTACCCTCGGCGTCGGTGTCCGTGGATTCTTTATCTTCATAAAGAATCATCGGCGCGTCGGTCTTCTCAATGATAATTCGTGCGATTTCCGCGGGTGGGGTATGGGTACAGTGGATGTTGTAGAGCAGGGCCAGTGGCCCCATGGCGGAAAGTGCCATAGGTGCATCACCGTCGCGCTGATCTTCAGTGACTTTTACCGGGAACAGCTTTTGCACCCACTGGCCGCCAAACAGGCGGACGCGTTGCAGCTGTATGCCGTGGTTGGAACTGGAGCGATAGCCGCTGGGACTCTCCGGCAGTTCCGACAGGGCATCACTCACGGCATCGGCAAAGCTGCGTCCATGCAGGGTCTCATAAGGCGTACTGTCTTCCTGGCCGTGATCGGAGTAAATCCAGACGTCATAGTGACGACGGGAGGAGCGGTGCGCTGCGCGCCAGATTCGCGCAATCGCATCATCAATACCTTTCAGGGTCCAATGTGCGAACGCCGAGCTGGGGCCGCGTCGGTGTGCCTGCTCGTCGTACCCCAGCAAGTTGATATAAATAACTGGCAGGCCGCGCGCGATATCGATCTTTACACCGACGGTTGAGAGTTCGCGCATCAAGATGGTGATGGCAATACGCGTGGGTATAAACATCAGCTCGCGCAAAAAGTCCTGACCACTGGTCAGCCCGCGAAAGAAATCCACTACCGATAAGCAGAATTCGAGAAACAACAGGCCCGCGGTGCGGATAAGGCTCCACAGGTTGACCAGCAGCATCAGGATCAGGGCTTTGGGGCCAGCTTCCTTGAGTGAGGGCCCCCAGCCCTGCGAGGCTGGGCAGAAATGCGCCTCGTCATGCTCGGCGCCGGCGCGAAATACGCTGACATAGCAACTGCCGTGCTGTAGCAGCGGTTCGTTACCGGTTTCTGTGAGGCTGCCTTCGACCTTGGTTGCTGCATTGGACTCATACATCCGCAGCATTTCCTGGGAATCCGTGGACATAAACCCGAAGGCGGGCACCGCACACTTTACCCCGTAAAAAATTTCCGCCTGCACCGCCGGTGTCGTCGCCGGGACCCCCGAGTACATGTTATCGAGGTGGTAGTGCTCCTCTCTGATCAACTTACTCAGAAAGGGCATCTTGCCTTCGGCCAATGCGCGGTCCAGTTGCAGGCGTGCCAGTCCATCGATCTGAATGAGTACCAGCGCTGGGGCTTCCGGTTCGCGCTCATTGATTTGCAGTTTGAGCGTGCGCGCCAGCCACTCGCTGCGGCTGACGCGGCGGCGCCAGTTGCGGAGACGTGTGGCGATACGGGTTAACATGCGCTGGGTTCCCTAATCATTGGCCTGCTGGGGTTTGCCTTTGCCGGCATTCTCAAGCGCCGCAGTGGCAGCACCAGTAACGCCTTCGAGAATCTCCCACTGGGCGCCAATGGTGTTACGTAATCGCATCCACTGGGCATATAGGGAGTCATCCAGTGGCCAGTGCTGATGGACCAGAGATTGATAATGGGAGAGCGCCGCGCTCGCACAGTTTTCCATGGAAAATCGTTCGGCGGTTTCTAACGCGGCATTATGCAGTGCTTGCCGCTCTGGGGGCTCCAGATCGAATATCCACTGGAATCCGGCAAGCAACTCTCGCTGGCAGTGCTTGAGTACCAAGCGCCCGTTGAACCGGTCGTCAACCACTTCGCGCACACCACTGGCATCCAGCGCTACTACCGGGGTGCCTGCGGCCATCGCCTCGGTAAGTACCATGCCCTGTGTTTCACTGGTGGAGGTGAAGCCAAATACATCCATCGCGCTGTAGGCATCCCGCTGCGCCTCACCTTGCAGGATACCGGTCAAATGCAGTCGATCCGACAAGCCATTCTCGGCAAAAATTTGTGTAATGCGCGCTTCCAGTGGTCCGCTGCCGACCACCATAAAATGGGTGTTGGCGTTGCGCTGCATGAATTCCGCCACCGTGTCTGACAGGAACTCCAGATTTTTTTCTTCCGCCAACCTTCCCAAGTGCCCAATGACGAATGCGCTCTCTGGAATGCCATAGTGTGCGCGCGCCTTAGCGCCGTCACCATTACGGTAATCCTCCAATTGCACGCCGGTAGGGACGACGCCGATTGGCGACTTTACCCCGCGCTCACGCAACAACTCTGCGACACTTTCACTCGGTGCAAAGACCATACTGGCGAGGTTGCTATAGCGGGCGGCCAATTCAATCACGAAGCGTTTCAAGGCATCGGAATCTGCTGGCACATAATGGGTGTAACGCTCGTACAGCGTGTGATGGGTGAATACCAATGGCAGTTCGCGACTTCGCGCAATGCGGAGTGCTGTCATACCCAGTAGAAACGGGTGGTGAGAATGCACGAGATCCGGCTCGAAAAAATCCAGCCGTTCGCTGAGTTCGCCAGAAAGTGGCAGAGCAACTGAAAAATCGCTGCCATTAAAATTCTGGATCGCAGGAATGCGCACCACGTCCATCTCGTTTTCGATCTTTTCCGGAAATTCTGGAGCGACCACCAAAACGTGATGGCCTTGCCTTCGATACTCTCGGCAAAACGCAGCGACCGAACGTGCCACACCGCCTACGTGGGGTAGGTAGGTGTTGGTGAGCATAACGATATTCACAGTGGCTTGAGCTCCACCTGTTCTGTATCCGGGTCGACAACCTGCGGGTGGTAACCAAAGGCGCGGACTTCAATTATTGGCGGTACGTCATGCCATTTCCCATTCCAGGAAACGCGGGGGTTTTCGCCGGGCATAATTTCCAGCGAAATGGTGCCAAAGTGCGTGGGCGCCGGGCCAAAGAGAATAGGGCGCTTGGCTTCTGTGTCACTCAGCCATTCCGGTGGCAGCCCGGACGCCAGAATCAGTTTGTCGCCTTCTTCACGCACAAAACAATTGCGCTGCATGGTTACCCATTCTGCGGCCGCCCAGGCGTGCTGGCCGTCGCCCATGCACCCGCCGAACGAGTGGGGATGTATGGCTTCCGGCCACTGACCTGTGGGTGTGGCGAGTTTTGCGGTATTGCGCATCAGCTCAATGCAGCGAGGGTCTCCGGCACGCAGCAGTACCTGGGCCACATGGATTGTCAGGTAGGCATTGATGCCTGAATGGATCATGTCCTGAAAGAATCCGCCCGAGACAAAGCATTCGTCCAGCAGGAAGTCTGCCAGATCCAGCAATCGTGGATCATCCGGGGCATACAGTTTGAGGGGGTAGCCCGCGGCAATGGAGCCAATGGCACCTGCATCGAGCCGCCGCTTGGGCGAAGCAGGCATGGCCGGCCGCTTGAGTCGTTCTGCGCAGCCTTGCAAGGCCTCATCCACCGTCAGCATAAAATCGTCGGCGTGACTTTGAAAGGTCTCCGCATCCTGCGTGTTGCCCTCACGCTGGCAAATCGCCACCGCCGCCTGTTGGCCGGCGATGCCCCAGAAATCATCCCAGAAGTAGCAGTCATTTGGACCCAGATGCTCCGCACTAAAGCCCGCGGGTAGTAAGCCTCCGGTAATGCTGCCATCTTTTGGCAGTCGCTTGTTGTTAATCCAGTGTGCGCCACGCAGCACAGGGTCGAGCCACTCGGGTTTGAGCTTCTGCCCGGTGATACGGCAGTACTGATCGATAATCCAGAGTGCTTCGCCGTTTGAGTCCCATTCGCCATCCTGTGAGTGGAAATAGCCATTGCGTTTCTGCCGCGATGGAAAGCGCTCCAGCGCCTTTGCGGCACGATCGAGCAAACCGGCGTGCAACAGCGATTGGATCATGAATGCCGCGTCCCGGAACCAAAAACGCTTGTAGGTATAGGGACCCGGATACACGTCGTGGGGGGAGTGCAGTATCAGTGTGCGCACTGCAGCATCGTAGAGGAACTGCATCTGGTCGTCGGGTACACTCATTGCGCAGTGCTTTTCGAGATTTGCGCGCCAGCCAGGAGGTGCATTGCGGCGGTTTAACGGGCAGTGTTGCGGAATGGTGACAAGGGTGTCGAGGGTTTGCCCGGGCTCGATACGAAACAGCGCGGCGGCAGTGGCCATGCCCACATCACATTCTGCATGTATCTCATTGGTGTCATCGCGCAGGTACAGGGAAATATCCCCTTTCTTGTAATCCGATGCGTGATGTCTATCCATCGGACGGTCGAACAGTATGCGATCTTTGCCATCCACCAGCCATTCATCGCGGTTGCCCTGCAGCGATATCTTGTTGATAAACGCAACCCCCTCGGGATTGCATGGCCTGAGGGACACCACCAACCAGCCGCCGCTACTGTGGCTCGCCTTTAGGCGCATATGGCAATTGTTGTTTTGATCGTCGAGTTCCGCCCAGACGCGGCTTAGCAGGCTGCATTGTTCGGTCCCGGATTGCGTGACCACCGCAACGCCATCGAGCAATCTCAAGCGTTGGGTAACGTCATCGCGTTGGGACGGATACAGGTTTTCTCCATCGTCGCCGATCACCCAGGCATCAATCGACCAGCCATCGTAGTGGGGCGTCAATAGCCCCCTAGGGTCGACGATGGGCATTTCCTCACTGCCGGGTACGCCTACGGCGGTCCAGTTGCGGTGACTGAGATTACAGTGGGTAATAGAGAAGGCGCGCGGAATGAAGGATATATCCGCCGGGTCGAACTGGCGTTCGATCCAGTAGGGCCATACCCAGTCGAGATTGTGCTGGATCACCTTGCTGTTCATCAGCGCGCGCGCATGGAAGATAACCCCGGCGCGCAATAGCTCGATTGGCTCGCTGACTTCCGATGGCTCGGCAAAGCGCTGCATGCGCGCCATGACCGCCAAAGGATCGAGGAAACCGTGGGACGTCGCAAACTTGCGCACGAAGAACCGCCAGGGAAGCCATTTCATCCAGGGCATGAGAGTTCTCCTCCGTTCATCGCCAAATTCAAGTTTCGCCACGCATTTTCCTGGCCGCTCAATAGCGGATGGTGGCACTGAATAGCTCCAGGCATCATTGTTTAGGTTAGACAATCAATAAAAAGCATGGCGTGCCACCCTGCGGATACTTATTGCTTCAACGGAGCAAGTGCGCGTCGCGCAATACGGGTCAGACCAACCAGGGCCACAATCGCCAGGACAAAACCCATTCCGTAGAGTGCCCACTCAATCGGGGTTCTTTCCACCTCACTGCTCCCGAGTGTGGTGAGGTCGGAAGCAATCGACCCGACGTACACGTTGGTGAGGGTGAGCGGGATGACCCCCAGGAAGTTGCCCAGTAGGAAATCCCTGAAGCGCACGGGTGTTAAGCCAAAGAAGTAATTTGAAAGCTTGAATGGGAACAGGGGCACCAAACGGGTGTACATGATCATCTGCCAGCCTTCATCCCGTATGACGTCTCCGATATTGGCTGGCTTGACCTTGGACATGACCCATTCGGACGGACGTTTTCCAAACAGGTAGCGCGCAATTAAAAAGGCAATACCGGCACCCAGGACAGTGCCAGCGACAACCAGCACGGTGCCTTTGATTACCCCGAATACGAATCCGGCACCCATGGTGAAAATCACCCCGGGTGCCAGGCAGATAATGGCCGCCGCCATAATAAGAATGAACAACAGGCTGGCCTGCCAGCCTTGATCTTCAAGCCATTGCAGGATTTCGAGAATCTGCTCGTCGAGGTCGAAGTAGTAAATTAGTCCCAGGCCAATGCACACACCGGCGATACAAGCCGCCATAAAGAGTGCTGAGGCATGCTTCCCCTTCATATATTGATCCCGTGAGGAGCGCGCCCCATCAAAGGCGCGTCATTCTCTTAGCCTAGTCGAAATTTGCGCATATTTTGCCAGTAACCTGCGGCTCGGCGTGACACGATGTTCCGCACAGCATGGTTACAGAGTCAGTCGTTCTAAACTCTGCTCTCTAGTGTGGCGAAATTGCGAAAGAGTAACAGGACTTGATGACAGTAGAAGGGCTGCAATATGCACTTGGCATGGCGGGAACTGTCGCATTTGCAGCGACCGCAGTCGCCGCTGTTGCACCAAAACGCATCGATTTATTCGGCGCACTTGTTATGGGTGTTATCACCGCAATCGGCGGGGGCACCGTGCGCGACCTCATCTTGGGTGTGCCCGTTTTCTGGTCGGAAGACCTGAATTACATTTGGGTAGCGCTGGCGGCGAGTTTAGTGGCCTTTATCGCTAACAAGCGAATGACTGGTCGACAGGTTTATCGGGCAATGTTGTACCTGGATGCCGCGGGCGTCGCCTTATTCGCTATCCAGGCAACACAGAAAACGATAGACCTTTCGTTCGCGCAGCCGTTGGGCCCAATTTTGCTCGGAATCATTACCGCGATTGGGGGCGGCCTGTTGCGTGACGTGCTTGCTGGCAACCAGACCCTGCTTATGCGCAAAGAGTTGTATGCAGTACCGGTTACTTTGGGCTGTATCACCTACGTCATTCTTTTGGCGATGTTTCCCGGATCCGGTCTCATATCAGGCGCCCTCAGCATGCTGTTGATATTCTGCCTGCGTGGTGCCGCGATTCACTGGCGCTTGTATGTCCCGGATTTCCTGCTTACACGACCCGTCGATAGTAAGGAGACAGAAAAATAGCTTTGTGCTGGCAGTTTTCTCGCTCCTTCCTTTTTGCACTCCTTTTTCGTCCTTGTTTTAGTCCTAGAAGGCGGCTTGGTTATTCCAGCGCCCGACAATAACCTTACCTAGTCAAGCTGCGCCCGCAACGAGCGGAATCAGCTTTCTAATGACATCAACCAGATTGATCACGGGGTGAAACTTTATGTGCTCAACGATTCTCTGGACGCAAGAAGGGCAGGCAGTCATTGTGGGTCGCAATATGGACTGGACCGAACAAATGGGAACAAAGTTGTATGTCTTCCCGCGCGGCGCTGAGCGCGAGGGATTGACCGACGGTAACACGTTGAAGTGGACTTCAAAATACGGAAGCATCGGTGCCGTCATCTGGGACTGTGCCACCGCCGACGGGCTCAATGAAGCGGGTCTTTCGGTGCGGTTACTGTACCTCGCGGAGGCGGAGTACGGAGCGCGTGAAGAGGGCCTGCCAGGACTCTCTATTTCCGAGTGGGTCCAGTACTATCTGGATTGTTTCGCCACCGTTGATGAGGTCGTCGCAGCGACGCGTGCAATGCAGATACGCCCTGTACAGATTGTGCACCGCGGAGACAATGTCGACTCGCCTATGCATATGTGCGTTTCCGACGCATCCGGGGATTCAGCGATCATCGAGATTCTACACGGCAAACCGGTTATCCATCACGGCGCGCAATATCGTGTGATGACCAATTCGCCTGTGTACGATGAGCAGCTGGTTCTTATGAAGCAGTACCAGGGGCTCGGCGGCAAAAAAACACTCCCCGGCAGCGCTGAGGCAGAGGATCGATTTGCCCGTGGTGCCTACTACCTGACGACGTTACCGGAGCATCCCGCCAACTATCAGGAGGCGGTGGCCGGTGTGTTGAGTGTCATGCGCAACATGGCAACCCCACTGGGGTATGTTGATCCTGTGCAACCAAATGTTTCTCCCACCCAGTGGCAATCCGTCAGTGATCTCACCAACAAGCGTTACTATTTTGAGTTCTCACGATTGCCAAATGTAGTGTGGATTGACATGGACAAGCTGGACTTATCCGAAGGTGCACCGGTGATGATGTTTGATCTTGCTTCGGATCTGGAGGCAGCGGGAGAAGTGTCTGGCAAGTTCGCACCTGCCGAGTCCGTCACCTTCCAGAAGGCCGGCACGGTGGTGACCTGGAAAGCTGCGGCCTGACATTTTTATGCTGAAAGCACTGCCGGGGTCTTGGCCTCACTGGCTGTGACCACCGGCAGCGGTAAGATGTAATAGAAAGATGAGACAGGTAGACAACTACCCTAGTGTAACTGGGGTGTAACTGGCCTTATTGCATCAGCCAGTCGTCCTCCTCAAGCAACTCGATTATCTCCGAGAGTGGCAGGCAAGGTCTTTGTGAATGACTCGCCGCTTGGGCACTCGAGGTTACCCCGCCGATTACACATACCTCTCGATCCCATTTCTGCATTTGAAACATGGTAAAGATCCGGCGCGCGCGGATGTTGCTCTCATCGAGCAGGACGGGCGCTTCAGCAGTATGCGCATCATTCAGTGTATGTATGTAGGCCACTAGTGCGGCTTCTTCGTCACTTGTCAGGCCAAGGTTACCAAGTATTGGTCCACCCACCGCGGTATCGGGGAATTCCGGACTCGGCCAGCAATCGTTCGCGAGGGCTACCGCTTCGGTGAGTTCCGTACCTTCAGGGATCGTCTCCGGGATGAGTGCCTCGCAACGGACTTTTACGTCGCGCGTGTTGTAAAAGTGCACCAGGGTTTCCAGGCTTTTAAACCAGCCATTGTGTGTGTATGCCTTGGTAAATACGCCGGGTTGCGCGCCTTTACTGGTATTGCGCAAAGTCGGCGTGCGTACTGGACCGGGCAGGGCATCCAGCAAATGGTTGCTGAGCCCTGGGTCGGGTGTATTTGGGATATGCGGATTGTGGGGCACACCGATATTGTGATAGCTGTGATCGCTGTATAGCTGTAACGGTTCAGAGCCATCCTCTCCAGGGCCAGAGTGACACAGAGCACAGGCACCTGCAGCGACCGGGCCGGGAGGCCCAAATGGGCTTTGATAGAAGATATCGTGGCCCAGGTTTTCCTCTTCGGTCAGCAACAAGAGAGGAAACTGGCCGGCATCCTTATTGCTCTCAGCTAGCAGCGCACAGAACTCCGCATCGTAATGCTCGGGATAACTGCTCCCGTCACAGGCGAGTTCTGCACGCAGTGCCATATCCCGTTTGGATGAGAATGCATTGATGTCCTCGGAGTGCTGATAAGCACCAACCGATAACATCAGCCGCTTAAAGGAAATGTCGTAATGGGTGTTGTCGTTGTAAGCGAGTGTTGCACTGCAATCCAGGTCCACACCCCATGCGAGTTTGTACAGCGGTGCATAGATTGAGTTTTTTACCCGCTCGCAAACATCGATGCGCGCAATGTTTTGCTCTGCGGGATTCGGCATGGGGTTTAACGCCTGATCAGAGGTTGGCCCCTTGTACTGTCCGAACGCCACAATCGCAGCGTTCTCAATGTCGTAGAACACCTCATCGCCCAGGTGCGGGGCAGGCGCGGTGTTGCCCAGCGGGAATTCATTCCCCTGTGAACGGCCATCCCAAAAGTTTCCTCCGCAAAAGGGTATGCCGGCAAACAGGTTGCAGGGCGAACCGGGCACCGCTGGTTGCCACGGTGGAGTAAAAGATGCATAGGTATTTGTTGGCGGCTTGCGGTTCCCGATATTGGGTGCGGTTGCGCCTGGCACGACCACGCTTGTTTCATTTACGTCCGAAAAGCCGGACGTACCTCCGGCAAACGGCTCATGGCAGCTGGCGCAGGCCTGATTACCTTTTGGATTGGAGAGTTCTGAATCGAAAAACACATGTTTACCCAAAAGCTTGAGCGCTTGGTCCCGTAAGACCTGTTCCGATTCTTCTTGGGCGGTGGCGTTGAGACTAGTTAATGGAATACTGAAGATCAGTGCCAGTAGGGCACGCCTTCGAAATCTATCCGTCCTATCCATAGAGTTGCTCCTTGTACCTCTGTACTTCTTAACTTCTAAACGAACGACGTCCCTTCTGGAAGGTTACGTTGCGGGCAAACCGCACCCTCATACATGCCCATGTATTTGTTCCCCTTTGCCAGGCATGTAGTGAAGTGCGATTCGCGATGCTGCGACGGAAAAACGAGGGACGGGTGTAGCGATGTCACCAAAAGACTTAGTGGTTAGTTTTTGACTACCTGTTAATCGTAGGCGGAAGTCTAAAAATTGAACGATATGGGGCGGGGGTTTTGTTGGGCTGACACGAATTTCAATATGTCTAATAAGAAGGGAAATGCTTACGACGTATACGCAGCGTTATATTGAATCAGGTTGGCGCGGAGGGGCTAACCATCGTCGTTGGCCGTGTAGCAGTAGGGGCTGGAACAACAGAAGGTAACCAGGGCAAGTCAATCTTGCCCTGGCGGACTGAGTACGCTTAAACCGAGATAACGACCTTGCCGATCGCCTTTCCGCTGGTCAGATGGTCGTGTGCCTTGCCAGCTTCTTGCAAGGTGAAGGTCTTTTCATCCACGACCGGGCGCAAGTTACCGTTGTCTACGAGCTTGGCGAGCTCCTGTAGAATCACTCCGTGCTCTTCACGTTTGTGATCATGGAGCATTGGGATCAACATAAACACGACATGCAGCGACAGCCCTTTAAAGTGCATGGGTGTCAGGTCCAGCTCCACCATCGACACGGTGGTGGCTACCTGCGCATTCAGCGCGGCCGCTTCGAAGGAATTGGTGAGGTTAGCCCCACCCACGGAGTCGAATACCACATCAAATCCCACACCATCGGTGTGTTTCGCCACATAGGCTTCCACCGACTCGTCGACGTAGTTGATTCCGGTAGCGCCGAGATCCTCGATGAGCGCCAATTGCCTGGAACCGCCACCGGTGGAGTACACATCTGCACCAAAGGCTTTGGCAATTTGTAGCGCGACATGCCCAACACCACCGGAGCCACCGTGCACCAGTACCTTCTGACCTTGAGATGCGCCAGCGCGGGTTAAACCTTCGTAGGCGGTGATGCCGACCAGCGGCAGGGCGGCTGCCTCACGCATGGAGGCGGATTTTGGTTTCAGTGCGATCAGCTTGGCATCTGCAACCATGTATTCGGCGAGTGCGCCGGGGATGTCCGCAAGCCCGCCTGCGCATCCATAGACTTCATCGCCAATGGCAAAGGCGTCCACACCTTCGCCCACCGCTTCTACGGTTCCAGCAAAATCCATCCCTAGGATGGCGGGCAAGTCGGGGGATAGCGGCAGCTCCTTGCCCATCTGCCGGATCATGGTATCGACGGTGTTGACACTCGTCGCGGCGATTTTGACCAAAACTTGTCCCGGGCCAGCGCTGGGCGTGGCAACTTCGGCCAGCTCAAATACATCGCTCGCGCCGTAAGAATTAATAATCATTGCTTTCATGTCGGGCTCCTGATTCGTCCGTGAGGCGGTAATTGGGTGTGTTCAAACCAGTGATTTAAGGATGCGCATGGTTTCTTGCACCTGCGCTTCGTCTAATGCGCTGGGATGCGGGTCGGCAAACTGGCCTACGTCATTGTCGAAGTAGCGTCCGGAGGCGTTAGCAAAGGTGTCGGAGAGGGCCGCGTCGACCAACACCTGCGCGCCAATGCTGGTGGATTTACCAGCGACGCCGAAGCCTTCTTTCACCATTTTGGTGGCGAGCAGCGAGCCCGGATTGACGGGAATAATCACCGGACCTTCGTTGCCGAGTGCATTTGCCAGATGTCTGGACCACTGGATCAGCGCGAGTTTGCTTTGCGAGTAGGCATCCATCGCATCGAGCGGCTTCTTGCCGAGAAACGCATCGGCATCCACACCGGCCTGAGCGGCGGAAGTGAGATTCACCACGCGACCCGTTTTGCCAAGTAATGGCAGTAGTCGCTGGGTCAGCACCCATGGGGCGATGGTGTTTACCGCAAAGCGGATATCAAGACCGTCTGCGGTGGTCGTGTGGCTGGTACGAAATATTCCTGCATTGTTGATCAACACATCGATGTGGTCGAAGTGGGAGATTATCTTGTCCGCAAACGCGTTGACCGCCGGTACGCTTGAGAAGTCGGCAATGAAGCCGCTGACAACTGCATCCGGTGTGCTCGCTTTGATCGCTTCTTCTGCCGCGGTCAGCTTTTCCTGAGAGCGACCGTGCAGAATCACTTCGTGGCCATTTTTCGCAAATAGCTTTGCCGTTTCCAGGCCGATGCCATCGGTAGAGCCGGTGATCAATATCCGTTTTGTCATAGTGGATTCCGTGTTAGCTAAAGTCTGGCAAGACTTCTTCCGCCAGACGTTTCAAGGTTGATTCAATATCCGCTTGGTTAAAACGGAGGTTGAGCGCGACGTGATTAATGCCGATTCCCTGCAGTGACGATAAATAGCGGTGCAGGTAATTCACTCCAGAGCGAAAGCCCAGGTGGATCGGTTGCGGTGTCGCGTCGGGCTCGTCGACGAGGTCGATATACAGGGATTGTGTGGCCGGTTTGTCGCGGCCACCGGCTTCCTTAATACCCGTACGCCACTGACTGATAATGCTTGCCTGCGCATCGATCCCGCGCGGGTAGGTGATCCAGCCATCGCCATTGCGTGCCAACCACTCCGGAGACTGGCGGCTCGAACCCGTGATCAGCAGCGGCAACCGCCCGGTGATTGGTTTCGGTAACAGGTCGATGCCACCACTTGGGTTGCCAAATTCGTTGGCGAAGCTGGCGGTGTCCTTCCAGGCGTTATTGATATAGTCGATGCTCGAGCGGAAGCTTTCCGCGCGGCTTTCAAATGGTTTGTTGAAGGCTGGATATTCTTCCGGTCGATCGCCGGAGGCAACGCCGAGCAGTACTCGGCCGTTGGAGAGTACGTCCACGCTCGCGGCCGATTTCGCAACATGGGCCGGGTGGCGCAAGGGCAGGACAATACTCGCGACACCCAATGCGATGCGCTCGGTATTGCCGGCTAGATAGCCGAGATAGACAAAAGGGTCGAATAGCTGTCCGGCGTCGCCGAAGGAGGGGACGTTAAACGGTACGTCGCGCAGCCAGACGGCACTAAAGCCCAACGTCTCCGCCAGTTGTACCCGCTCCAGGTGATCGCGCATTTGCGGGACCGCAGAAGCGCCACTATTTTCGATGGGCACTACCAGTCCCAGGCTGAGCCTGCCTGGGCGATAGGTCTGGTTGTAAGCCCGGTTGATTGGTGGAAATTCCATCTTGTCATCGCCAGAAACGACTTCTGACGCCCTTCATTTGTCGATGGGGTAAAGATTAGTCTTTAATTGAAAAATTGATAATAATTAACTCTGAGTAATCAGCTTTTAGATTTCGTTGATAATCGGCAAGATGAATATCCAATACCTGAAGCTATTCGTGCGGGTCGCAGCGACACGCAATATCAGTCAGGCGGGCAAGGAGCTCGGCCTGTCGGCAGCGGTTGCCAGTGCGCATCTGAACAAACTGGAAGAGAGTGTTGGAGTGCGGCTGCTTAATCGCACCACACGTAAAGTATCTCTTACGGAGGAGGGGGAAGCGTTCCTGCCCCATGCCGAGGACGTACTCGAAAGCGTTGCGGCTGCCGAGGCTTCTGTCGGCTCCGCGCGCACCATGCCCAGCGGCGTGCTCAGGATTGCCGCGCCCGCATCCTTTGGGCGTATGCACCTGGTGCCGGCGCTGGCCGATTTTATGGCGGAGTACCCAAACCTGCGCGTGGATCTACGTTTATCCGATGCGATGGTCGATCTGGTGGAGGGGGGCTTTGATGTTGCGATACGCAACGCAAAGCTTCTGGATTCATCACTGATCGCAAGAAAGCTCGCGTCGGATCGACGGATCGTCTGTGCGGCGCCTTCCTACCTCGAAAAATACGGTACTCCCGAATCTCCGCGGGATTTGGAACAACACCGTTGTCTTCATCTCAGTGGCCTGGATACCTGGGAGTTCGGAGACGGTGCTGGCTCGGTCCGCATTAAGACACTGGGTACACTGCGCGCCGATAACGGCGAGGTGGTGCGAGATGCCTGTGTTGCGGGTCTAGGGCTTGCGCAGAGTTCAGTCTGGTGTGTGTACCAGCAGCTAGCCAGCGGGGAGCTGGTTGAGGTATTGGCCGATTACCCGTCACTGTCAGACACGTCCATTTGGGCGGTCTATCCCTCGTCGCGTTTACTTGCGTTAAAGGTAAAAGCGTTTGTTGACTTCCTTGCGGGGTTTTACGGCGAGCCGCCGTATTGGGAGGCGGAGTGTTCAGAATACTGATCTTATGCGGATGCTAAATGCCTGTGCCTCATTGAATTCATCCGTAAATGCAGGGTTCCTGATGTGCTGGATGCTGAACGTTGTGTCGAGGCCAACAAATAGCGGAAAGCGATAAAACAGCTCGAAGTTCACTTCTTCGCGCGCGGTGGGCATTACGGACTCGATCCAGTTGACGGAGGCACCCATCATGTCGTTCTGCATTCCAAGAGGGCCACTGGGATTGTTGAATATAAAAGAGAGCCCCGCCTGTTGGCGATAGATGGCCGCATCGTTCCAGGAACGCCCCCAGCGAAGCACGGCAACGTTCTTCCCGCGTGGGTCCAGCTCTTGTTCCAGCTTTACGGTAACACCATGGCCGGGCAGGCCGGTACTGGCATTAATAGGCTGTCGGTCCTTGGTGCCATCATTGTGCCAGAAGGTTATCTTTGAATATCCGGCTTTATCGGTCTTTGGGCATTGCTTGAAACCTATCTCAACCGCCTTATAGAAATCCTTAGCACCAATGTCGCCGAAATTCTGGCGGTCGCCGTTGGCGTCTGAAACGAGTCCGAGAAAACGCCAGCGTGGGCTAGGGTGCCTTACCGCAACAATGCCGAGCCCGGAATCAGAATAACCACTGACAAATAGACCCGTACCGGCATTCGGCAGAAAGGTTGTTACCGGGGCAATGTACTGCGAGGTGGCAAGGATGGCATCGGGTGTAATCTTGCCGATACGGTACGCCCAGCCAGCCTCTTTACTGCCTTGCTCCCAATACAGGTTTCTGAACGGAAGAAACGTCGGGGTATAGGCTGAGAATGCGTTTGCAGTACCACCCGCTGTCGCCATGCTCACGAAGCCGAGGTCCTGTGGCCCGGTTGTGCCGTAGTCCCAGCGGCCTTCAATGTGCACGTAAAGCTTGCCCGCAGTCGGTTCGCCACGCTTATAGGCATCCCATTGAGCGACGAGATCCATATCCGTAGTGCTACCGCTCTTGGAATCATCGTCTACCGATTCGGTAATACCTTGGGAAGCATGATTAAACGTTACCCCGACACGTACGCAATTTTCGCGGTAAATCATGTCCGAGAAATTGCCGAATGCGTCGTGGGCACCCTTGAGAGGTGAAATGCCGAGTAGGGAGTCCCGCTGCGCGCGTCGAATAGTAATGTCCGGCAGTACTACCGAGGGGTCCGTTGGGTCGCTACTGACGGCGTCTTTTGTGCTTGCGTTTGTATGGGTGCCCGAGGCAACCGCTGCCGGGGCCACACAGAGGACGCAAACACTAAGTAAGTTGACCACGGGTGCGCGCATGCACTTCATTGGCTGCCCTGTATCAGTCGAAGCGAGATGCATTCAAGATTGTTTTAGCCAACCTCAACCGTACCGTCTTCATAGATCGCAATGGGATCTCCTGACTTCACCGACTTGAGGAAATCGTCACCGAGCTTGTCAACGGTGATGATTCTGCGGTCATACCAGATGTCGTTCATAAACAGTCCGGCTGAGGAAACGGAATCAATCGGCCATGCGAATAGCATTGCCTGTGGGCCCACACCAATCTCGCTCATTCCCATCAGCACGCAGCCCCCGAGAGTTGAGCCGACGGTCTGGGTGGTACAGATAATGGCTCCCTTAAGGTCTTTCTGATAAAGGTCTTTGTTGGCCGCATCGGTACAGGGTGCGGTTTCTGTCTCACCACCAAACATATTCTTGATGTAAGAATTACTTGTGTTGAATGGCACCGTTGATACGAGAGCTTTCCCTTCCAACTTACCTGGTAATAGTGCGCGGCCCTGAAACTTCTTCTTTGCCATTTCATTCTCCAGCGTTATCTGTAGGCTTTAACGGATGTATCGTGTTTGGTTCAACTAGGCGTTTTTGGGGATTTCTCCGGTAACAATGATCTCCAGCAGAACGTCGTCTGGAAAATATCGCAATGTCGAATAGTTGCGGGTTTTTGCAGAATTCGTCACGCCGAAGACGCGCTCGGAGAAACCTTTCATACCGGCATAGGAAACCGAGCACATGTTGGTAAATTTCATCCCGGCTTGCTTCATGCGCCCGACGAGCTCCGGGTGCTCCTCTACCAGGTGATCGCGTACGACGTTGGCGCAAAACAGGTAGACGGGGATGGCGGCTTCTTTCTTGCCATTCTTCTCCAATGCCTTTGTAACATTGGTTCCCCATTGAAGGATTTCGTCATAGGTATTGTGCGGGCAACCAATAAAGCAGTGGGTGGGCGCATGATCTTTTTTGGTCCACTGGTTTTCGAAGGTGTCGCGTATGCGCTCTTGTTCTGCGTCGTCGATGACATAGGTTTGATAGCCGTCCAGCAACAGCTTGCGTTCGTGCTGTTGTGCGTCCGGTGTGACGCCTTCCACATGGTACAGACCCACTGCGCCACTGGAGGCGGTGGCACTACCCATTGCCTTCAGCTTGTGCATATTTTCATTGGTGATCTTGCCGCCAAAGTAACTATCCAGCCCGGCAATAAACGGCACATCCTCTACACATTTACGGCCGATTGCCGTACCGATCACACCCCAGTCCGGTTCTTTACTTGTTTTTACATCGATCAGCCATTTCGCCTTGCGCCCCTCATCCGTCATTAATCCGAAGCGGGGCGCCTTGCCAACAATCGCACACAGCAACTCCATGCCGGTAGCATTGCGGTTGGTGCGCAGACCAAGTGCGGAGTTTCCGTAGTTCACCGCGGAGGATTCCGCCCAGGCGACATAGGTTCCCGGTTTCGGCGCATTACCGATTTCAGGTACGTAGCAGGCGCAGCTGCGGTAGTTGAGGTCGGGTGAGCCGAGGCGTACATGTACCCAGTCAACATCCCGCTGCCGGGCATAGCCCTCGTAAATCAGCTGCATATCGGTTGGGTTGTTGTTGACGTTGTAAGCATCGTAGGGGCGGGGGTTAACCGTGTAAGGCGCGTAGGATTTGAGCCCGGCCTTGGCCACTTCATCGAAAATGCCAATCAGCGAAGCCATGTATTCGGTGCCGAAGTACATGGAGGAGTGGGGTCGCCCGCCCAGCTTTACGAGTTTGTCAGCCCCAAAGGCATTGCCGTGCGCCACCAAAATCTTCATGAGTTTGGCCATTTCAGGGCCCTTTGACCCTCCGAGCATGTCTTGCTCTTCTTGGGTCAGCGGCATTTGATACGGCTTGCTATCCGTCTTTTCTGCCGGTCCGCCGGCAACAACACTTTTGCCGGATGGTTTGCTCATATCGGAATAGGTCATTCCATCCGCTTCTTTCGCTGAAATTCCCTGCCGGATGGTGCCGCTCTTGGCCTGTGCTTTGTGGGCTGCTGGCTTACTGGCTTTTTTAGCTTCGTTCGCCTTGTCTGCTGCTTGTGCCTCCGATTTAGTCGGAAGAATGATATTGGTCGCGGGAATGAGTACCGCTGCCTGACAGAAATTTCTTCGTTTCATCGAATGGGCCACTTACTCGGTTGTACATCAGTTGGGAGAACTTCGTGCAATCCCTGAATCGAGATTGAGCCTTGCTGCATGGCGCTCGGCTCTTGTGGAGGTCGACTGTTGGGACATGTGTATGAGAATAGATAGAAAAATGACTGGATCACTTAATGGGGATAAGCGACCGCCAAAATTTCAGTCGGTTCTCTATTGGAACTAAAGTTTCTTGAACGCAGCTGTGTGCTGAGTAGCAGCGCCCGAGGTGACGCTGAGATCTTGAACACCAGATGGTGATTCAGCCCCGCTTGCCGGATCTTTCGATGCAGGTTCAAAAACGTGACGGAATCTCGTTCGCCAAAATACCTAAGGCCACTGCTGCCGCGGGATAAAGCCGAAGCACACAGGGCCGCGACACAGTTAGAACTGCTGTTTGACCTGGTGTTTGTCATCGCTATTTCTGCTGCAGCGCATGGGCTAGGGCATGCGATTGCGGACGGGCACTGGCAGGAAGGTGTTATCAAGTTCCTGCTGGTGTTCTGGTGTGTGTGGTGGCCATGGAACCTGTTTACCTGGTTTGCATCGAGTTTTGACAACGACGATGTCGGGTATCGAATTACGGTGATGGTGCTGATGCTGGGAGCATTGTTTATCGCTGCCAGTGCTCCAGGGTTCTTTGAGGATCGTGACCTGCGCTATATGTTTAGTGGCTACATGATCATGCGCCTGGCATTTGCTTCTCTATGGCTGAGGGTCGCCTGGGCGAAGCATGAATATCGAAACACAGCACTAATTTACGCGGGTGGTCAGGTACTGATGCAGGCTTATTGGGCCTGGCTGGTCTTTATTGTCCCGCGCGACCACGACCACTTCACGTTGCTCTTTGTCGTCGGCATTGCCTTAGAAATGCTGATTCCGTTTCTGGGAGAGAAGGCCGGTACCACTCAGTGGCACCGACACCATATCGTCGAGCGGTTCGGGCTGCTGAACATAATCGTATTGGGTGAAGTGCTGCTCGGCAGTAAAGAGGCCCTTTCTGAAGCGATTCATTCCGGCTTTTGGGGGGATTATCTACTGGTGTTTGCCTGCGGCGCGGTGCTCGCGTTTTGCATGTGGTGGCTCTATTTCTCTGTGGATGGCCACTTGGCCTCCGAGAAACTTGAACGTGTCTTCGTTTGGGCGTACGGCCATTTCCTTATTTTTGCAGGTGGTGCTGCGGTGGGTGCGGGGCTGGTGGTCGCGGTGGAACAGCTTCACGGCGGACACGGCGTCTCACAAATTGCAACGCTTACCACATCGGTCGCAGTATCGGTCTACGTCCTGGGGTTGTGGTTTGTGCGCGACCAGTTCGCAGCGAAAGACAGTCGGTGCTGGATTATGTTGCTTGCGGTGCCGTTCCTTCTTGCCTGTGGCTGGCTTCCGTATGGCATCGTCTGGTTAACAGTGGTCTTGGTGATGTGCCTTGTGCTTCGTTTGCGGGCACATCCAGAACAGGGGAGTGGGGCGTAAACCTATGTGGGCATGCAATGTGAGCGTGCGGAAGCTTTCAGTCTTGATTTGACCAGCGCGGTAATCAGCTAAACCATCGAAGGGCGAGCCGTCACCCTCAGCAGGTTGCTGCAGGAATTTCCGTCTGTACTTCAGGAGTGGAATTGCAGGCACAAAAAAGCCCGGCACGAGGCCGGGCTTTTTAATATGGCGGTGGGATAGGGATTCGAACCCTAGGAGCTGTTACACTCAACGGTTTTCAAGACCGCCGCTTTCGACCACTCAGCCATCCCACCAATTTGTCCGGCGCATTATACCGAGCTGTTTTGCAGGTACAAGTGCGATCCGAATTTTTTTAGTAACTTCAAAGAGTTAGCTGCAATTTTGAACAGCTAACTCTCTGTTGTCACGTCAGCACTTAGCCTTCGGCTACCTCGTTGCTGCGTTGAACACGCGGATCATTTGCCGGCCGCGCAAGTGCGCGAGGGCTGTGATCGATGTTCGCGGGTTGCGCGGTATCCAGCGGGCGCAGTTCGCCAATTTCCAGTTGCTTGGTGACGACCTGAATATCAACCAGCGGTTTCGGGTTAACACGCGGGTCGTTGCTCGCACGGGAAGGCTTGCCGCCAGTAGTCGCGCTAGGCGCTTCCTGCACCGGCGCTTCTTGCACAGGTTCTTCCTGAACCGGTGCTTCCGTTACGGTGGTCGCAACTTCTTCGTCAGCTACCGGGGCGGCTTCTTGAGCCTCTGCCGGGGCTTCAGCGGTTTCTGGTTTGCTCTCGCTTGGTTGCTCGGCTGCGGCAGTTTCCTGAACTTCAGCCTTGGCAGTTTCAACCTCAACTGGCGCTTGCTCGACGGGAGACTCGGTTACTTCAGCTACCGCTTCTACCGCTGGTTGCTCGGCCTTGGGGGCCACAACTTCAGGTGCTGCGGGGGCTTCCTGTTTAGGCGCTGGCGCAATAGCTTCCGGTTCGGCCTTGGGCGCTGCTACTTCCGCTGCAGGCGATTCTGGCTGCTGTTCCTGTTCGGCACGCGGCGGGCGAGGCTTGCGCTGACGACGCGGCTTATCAGAGCGCGCGCCACGGCTTTCAGGCTTCGCTTCAGTGCTACTTTCTACCTGTGCAGGTTGTTCAGGCTTGGCGGCTTCTGCCTCGCCTTGCTTGGATTCTGCAGCTTCTGGTGCGGCTGTGGCGTCAGCAAACGGTTGAGCCTGATCGCTACCGCGGCGACCACGACGACGGGGCTGCGGGCGACCACGTACGTTGCTGGGGCGACGTGACGGGCGCTGCTGCTCTTCACCAGATTCGCTGCTTTCGGTCACTTCCAGGTTATTTACTTCGGCTTCCGCAACCGCAGTTTGCTGGTCGTTGCGGCGATCACCACCGCGACGACGGCGACTACGACGCTGGCCGCCTTCACGACCTTCGCCACCGCGCGCGTTGTCGCGGCCTTGTTCACGGTTGCTGTCGCGCGCGCTTTCGACCGAATCGCTGTCTTCGCGGCGTTTGTCACCGCGCTTACCGCGATTGTCTTCTTTGCGCTCTTCGCTGCGCTGATCGTCGCGACCTCTGCCACGATTTCCGCGGCCGCGTCCACGGCCACCGCGCTGGCTGCGATTCCGCTGCTGGTAGTTTTTGCCGCGGCCTTTGCCTTTCTTGTGCTTCTTGCGGCTATCTTCATCTTCACCGCCAAACAGGCCGGCGATCGCGCTGATTAGGCGGCTGAACAATCCTGGCTTCGCTTCGGCTTTCGGCTTGGTCTTTGCTTTGGCCTTGGGCTTCGCAGGTGGTGTTGGGGCTGGGGCAGTATGGGCAATCTGCTGCACCGCAGGCTGTGCTACCGGACGTGCCGGCTCTTCATCCGCCTTTTCGAGGGATTCCTCGATGCTGCCGGAAATCTTGTAAGAGGTTTCCAGGGTGGCGGAGTCGTCGTCACGCAAGCGCTGTACTTCAAAGTGCGGGGTTTCCAGATCAGCATTCGGAACCACAACAACGCGAGTGTTGTTGCGAGACTCGATGTCGGAAATTGCTCCACGCTTTTCATTCAGCAGGTAGGTAGCAACGTTAACCGGTGCAATTGCACGAATTTCAGCGCTACGCTCTTTCTTCGCTTCTTCCTCGACCAGTCGCAGGATGGACAGGGCGAGTGACTTGGTGCCGCGAATGGTGCCGGTACCGCTACAGCGCGGGCACACACGGAACGTGGTTTCACCCAGAGATGGGCGCAGGCGCTGACGAGACATTTCAAGCAGGCCGAAGCGAGAGATGCGGCCAACCTGTACCCGGGCACGGTCCATGCCCAGCGCTTTCTCCATGCGCTTTTCAACTTCGCGCTGGCTCGACTTGCTCTGCATGTCGATAAAGTCGATCACCACCAGGCCGCCCATGTCACGCAGGCGCAGCTGGCGAGCGATTTCGTCTGCGGCTTCCAGGTTGATGGTGCGTGCAGTTTCCTCAATGTCGCCGCCTTTGGTGGCGCGGGAGGAGTTGATGTCGATAGAGATCAGCGCTTCGGTCACATCGATTACGATGGAGCCGCCGGACGGCAGCTTCACTTCACGCTCGAACGCGGTCTCGATCTGGCTTTCGATCTGGTAGCGATTGAACAGGGGAATGCTGTCATCGTAGAACTTCACCTTGTTGGCGTAGTTCGGCATGACCTGGCGGGCAAATTCGGCCGCCAGCTGGTAAGCACCGTTTTCATCAACGATTACTTCGCCGATGTCATCACGCATATAGTCGCGAATCGCACGGATGATGACGTTGCTTTCCTGGAACAGGAAGTGGGGCGCCTTCGACTCATCCGCTTCTTTCTTGATGGCGGTCCACAGTTGCAGCAGGTAGTTGAGGTCCCACTGCAGCTCTTCGCCACTGCGGCCAACTCCAGCGGTGCGGACGATGATGCCCATGCCGGAAGGAACTTCCACGCTGGACAGGGCATCGCGCAGATCGCTGCGCTCTTCGCCTTCGATACGGCGAGAAATACCACCGGCACGCGGGTTGTTTGGCATCAGAACCAGATAGCGGCCGGCCAGGCTGATAAAGGTCGTCAGAGCGGCACCTTTGTTGCCGCGCTCTTCTTTGTCGACCTGAACGATAACTTCCATGCCCTCTTTGACCACATCCTTGATCTTGATGCGGCCCTCAATGTCTTTGGGCTGTTTGATGAAGTATTCGCGGGAAATTTCTTTCAGGGGCAGGAAGCCGTGGCGCTCAGCACCATAGTCGACAAATGCGGCTTCCAGAGAGGGCTCTACACGGGTAATTTTACCCTTGTAGATATTGGCTTTTTTCTGTTCGCGAGTGCGATTTTCGATATCCAGGTCGTACAGCCATTGGCCATCAACCAGAGCAACGCGCAGCTCTTCCGGCTGGGTCGCGTTAATCAGCATTCTCTTCATGCGTTGGTATTTTCCTTGCGTTACGCAAAGGTAAAACACCACTGAAGCTCGCAGGCGTTGGTGGTTTGGCTGTATTGGCCCAGCGCCGGGTAGGGCGGGGGCGTACAGCTTTCGTATATGTTGCAGAGCGCACGTGCCATCAATCGTGGTCACGGCGGTCGGCGCACATACCGATTTAACTCAGAATACCCCTTCGTGTTCGGGTGTATTCAGGTCCTGCCAGTCCGGGCCCAGTGTGTTTCTTTGGGCGGTTCCTGGCTGCCGGCCATATGGGGCTGGCATGGGTTACATTGTTTTCCGCTCTGGGGCCGGCTCGTGGCTGGGCCCTGTGTTGTCTAATTGTTGCCGGCGGTGCAGGGACGGCTTTCCATCTCAGGCACGGGCCGGGGGCCAGTTCGGTCGCTGGCGCGCATTCTCAGAGCGATATGTAACGAGTTGAGTCTGTTCCAAGCGCTGCGGGCGTCAGCCCGTCTTACCTTCGCAAAAATCCCGTTTCTTCGGGTTGGTGTCGGCGAGAACTTCGGAAGTGACAGCTCCTCGCTGCCTTTGTACTTCCTTGGCACCATCTTTCGACGCGCTCTCGAAGGGTCTCACCGACAAAGTTTTGTTGATAACGCGGTTTTCCGCGCACCGGCCTGATTGGCGGTATTTTCTCGAGAACGGCACCTGGGTTTTTATATAGCAGAAAAACCGTGCACCGCCGAAAACCAGCCCAACTTAGGCGGGCCGAATATAACATGGCCTATCTTGGGCATCAATTGTGTGCTTCAAATGGGTTGTGCATGCCGTTATCATGCGCCCCATGCGAAGTACCCCTCCAAACAAGGCCGCTCAGGCCAAAGAATCTCGTTCTGGCGCCAATTCCCCCAAGGGGGGCGCTGGTGTGCAGTTTATTACCGTTCCGGAAGAGCTGGCTGGCCAGCGCGTGGACAACTTCTTGCAGGCGCGCCTTAAGGGTGTGCCACGCTCGCGTATCTACCGCATTCTGCGCAAGGGTGAAGTGCGGGTAAATAAAGGAAGGGTAAAGGCGGAATATCGCCTGAAGGCGGGGGATCTCGTCCGTGTACCCCCGGTTCGCGTTTCAGAGGAAACACCGCCCGCTGTGGCGGGGGATCAGCTGCGGCGCACACTTGAGGCGGCCATTCTTTACGATAAGGGTGGTCTGCTGGTGGTGAATAAGCCCTCGGGACTGGCGGTCCACGGTGGTAGCGGTGTGCGGCTTGGTCTGATTGAGGCGCTGCGCCAGATGTATCCCGAAAGCCCGTTTATGGAGCTGGTGCATCGGCTCGATCGCGATACCAGTGGTGCCATCCTCGTCGCGCGGAAACGGTCCGTTCTGCTACATGTGCAGAGTGAATTGCGTGCCGGGAAAATGGATAAGTCCTATCTGGCACTCGGTGTGGGTAAATGGCCGCGCGCGCAAAAGCTGGTCGAGGCTCCACTGCGTAAAAACACGCTGAAGAGCGGCGAGCGCATGGTTGTCGTGGACGGCGAGGGTAAGCCCTCGACGACGCGGTTTCAGGTTGAGGAGCGACTCAACGGCGCCACTTTGTTGCGCGCGGAGCCGGTGACCGGGCGTACCCACCAGATTCGAGTGCACGCACAGTTTGTCGGTTGCCCATTGGCGGGGGATGCCAAATATACGCCCGACGAAGCTAACGCGCATTTCCGGCAGCTGGGTCTCAAGCGCCTATTTTTGCACTCTGCCCGGGTGGGCTGCAGCTTGCCTGACGGTACTCGTGTGAGTGTTGAGGCGCCACTGCCTGCAGAGCTGGCTGGGCTTCTGGGTAAGTTGCGCTAAGAGTTTTTGATAGGGAGCGGTTGCCGATGCTGGTTATTCTCGATTGGGATGGGACGGTATGCGACTCGGAGGCCCGAATTGTGGCCTGTATGCAGCGCGCTTCTGATCGCGCCGGCTTGCCGGTGCTCGAGCCCTCCGCGATCGGCAATATCATCGGTCTTGGTCTCCCTGAGGCGATTGCCACGTTATTTCCCGAAGCGCATAGCCAGCAGCGCGGAGACTTACGCGAGTACTATACCGAAGAGTGGTTGGCTGCGCGCGGTGAACCACTGCCGTTGTTTGATGGGGTTTTGGATACTCTTGATCAGCTTCTTGGGTCTGGTCACCAGTTGGCGGTTGCGACCGGGAAGAGTCGCCGTGGCCTGAATCGCGAATTTGCCGAGCATGGAATAGGGCACTTGTTTGCCACGAGTCGCTGTGCGGATGAAACTGCTTCAAAACCGAATCCGACCATGTTGCGTGAGATATTGTCCGAGACAGATTTGCCCGTCTCGGAAGCGGTAATGGTGGGGGATACGGAATTTGATCTGAAGATGGCGGCGGCAATTGATATGCCCGCGATAGGTGTCAGCTACGGCGTGCACAGTCGTGAGCGGCTGCACGACTGTTCCCCACTAAAGGTCATTGATCACTTTACCGAGCTTCTCGCCTGGCCACCGTTAGTCCCTTGATGCCCGCTAATTGCACCTGAGTCGGCCAGGTTATCGGCCGAGGGGGTTGATTCCCTTGTGTCTTAGTAGCTCAACCAATCGAATTAGTGGTAACCCGATAAGTGTATTGGGGTCAGTTCCTTCCATTTTTTCGAACAAAGTGATCCCTAGACCTTCCGACTTAAACGAACCCGCACAATCCAGAGGCTGGTCGAGCTCAACGTAGCGGGTGATCTCTTCTCTGTTGAGCTCGCGAAAGTGTACTGAATAGGTTTCGCATACGGTCTCGTGGCTCATGTCGCGCGTGTCCACCAGGCATAGGCCAGTATGAAAGTTTACCGTGTAGCCCGAGCTCTGGGTGAGCTGCTCTATGGCGCGCTCCTTGGTACCGGGCTTGCCCAGTAGTGTGCCGCGACACTCCGCGACCTGGTCGGAGCCGATGATGAGGTGGTCAGGATACTTGCCTGCCAACGCCAGTGCCTTTTCGCGCGCGAGCCGGCTGGCGAGATCACCGGCCGCTTCCCCGGGCAATGCTTCTTCATTTATATGGGGTGCGCAGCTTTCAAACGTTAGGTGCAGCTTTGACAGGAGCTCGCGGCGGTAGCTCGAACTGGACGCTAGAATTAGGTTGCGCATGAAGCTTCTCCACTGGTTGTCCCTCCCTGGGAAATCATGGGAGAGCGAGTGTTTTCGGGCGCTGATCATGCGGTGGATGATTTGTTTTGACAAGCCTCAGGTGAGTCCATAGAATTGCGCGCTTATGTCGATACCCCCCCAGAAGTCCGGTCAAAAAATGGCGCAGAATTCCTCTCAGAAGTCCGCGCTGCCACGCCGCATAGACGCACGAAAGTTGGTGCAGCGCGGGCAAGAACTGGACGGTATTGTGCCCCACGATGCTCTGCCTCGGCTGACGGCATCTACGGAATCGATCGAGGGTGACGTAACGGTCTCTCTGGCGTTTGCCCGAGACCTGCAGCGCCATCAGGTGGCCACTGGTCATCTTGAATTGACGGTCAACCTGCTTTGCCAACGCTGTTTACAGCCGGTGAGCGAGTTGATTGAAGCGGATGTCGCACTGGGGTTTGTGTGGTCTGAAGAGCAGGGTAATGCCTTACCTAAGTCTCTGGACCCGGTGATACAGGATGGCGATGAGCTGGATCTGTATCAGGTATTGGAAGATGAGATTTTGCTCAATCTGCCAATGGTGGCTTACCACGACTGGGATTGCGTCGCGCATGAGGCATTCCAAAGTCAGAGTGAGGAACCGGAAGCGGAAGAGCAACGAGAAAACCCCTTTAAAGTACTGGAACAGTTGAAGGGTTCGTCAAACAAGTCTTGAGGGCTGTTTGAAGGGTTTGGGCTCGCCGGTAGGCGCCCCGGTTCCGGTTTAAACTGTTAGTTATGTTTAGGAGCACCAAATGGCTGTTCAGAAGAGCAAAAAAACCCGTTCCCGTCGCGGCATGCGTCGCTCTCACGACGCCCTGAGCGGACCAACTCTGTCCGTAGACCCGACCACCGGTGAGAAGCACCACCGTCATCACGTGACCAAAGACGGTTTCTACCGTGGTCGCAAAGTGGTAGACGTTGGCGGCTCTTCCGAAGAAGAGTAAGTTTTGTCCAGCCAATTTCGATTGGCCGTGGATGCGATGGGCGGGGACTTAGGTCCCCGCTCTGTCGTTCCGGCCTGCGCAAGATTTCTTATCCGCTATCCTCGTGCAGCGCTCAAGCTGTTCGGTCCCCGCTCGGAACTCCAATCCCTCCTGAATAGTGAACCTCCATCTGTCCGCGAGCGCGTGGAAGTGGTGGACTGCGTTCAAGTGATTACCCAGGGTTGTAACCCGGTTCACGCCTTGCGTCACAAGCGCGAATCATCAATGGCAAAAGCGTTGCAGTCGGTATCCTCCGGTGAGTGCGGTGCCATGGTGACTTCCGGTAATACCGGCGCATTGTTGGCGTTGGGTCGTAGCATTCTGGGTACGGTTGAGGGTGTGCGTCGTCCGGCACTTGGCAAATCGGTGCCCACCTCGGAAGGCTCCTGCTTTTTATTGGACTTGGGTGCCAATATCGATTGCAGCGCAGAAGATCTGGTGCAGTTTGCACGTATGGGTGTTGAGGCGCAGCGGGTATTTTCAGGTCGGCAGGATCTCTCTGTTGCCTTGCTGAATATTGGTGCAGAAGAGCACAAGGGCACCGAAGAGATTCGCCGCGCCGGTCAGCTTCTTCAGGCTGACCCATCAATTCAGTACGCGGGCTTTGTGGAAGGGCACGACATCTTCACGGGTGTTGTGGACGTGGTGGTGTGCAACGGACTCATGGGAAATGTGGCCATGAAATCCGCTGAGGGCGTCATACGACTTATTGGTCAGAAGACGTTCACCATCGATAAGAAGGCTCCCCTGAAGCGGTATTTTGGCCAATTAGCCATAAATCTGTTGCGAAAATGGCGGTCACAGCTGGAGCCGTCCCGCTATAATGGCGCCAGCTTTTTAGGGCTGGAAGGCAACGTCATCAAAAGTCATGGCGGTGCCAGCAGCGAGGCGTTTTACCGCGCTATGTTGACCGCAAAAGAGTGTGCCGAATCTGACCTGGCACATCTTGTAGGGCGGGCTCTGGCCTACCAGGCCCAGCGTCAGACCGGGTGTGATTGATTCCCGGTCTTTCGCCCCAAGGTTCGACCAGCAGGCGCCTGCTGTATAGCCATCCCTGGAATTAGTGGCTTAATTTATTTGGTTAAAGGATGTTCAATGACCAACTCAGTATTGGCGTTCGTTTTCCCCGGGCAGGGCTCCCAGCAAATTGGCATGCTGGCCGATGCTGCCCAGGCCTTTCCTGAGGTCTCTGCGACCTTTTCTGAAGCTTCCTCCGTTCTCGGTTACGATCTTTGGGACCTTTGCCAAAATGGTGCCCAGGAAGACATCAATCTCACCGAAAGAACCCAGCCGCTTCTATTAACGGCTAGCGTTGCGCTTTACCGCGCCTGGTTGGCACAGGGCGGGGCGGCTCCTGCGTTCATGGCGGGCCACAGCCTTGGCGAATGGTCTGCACTTGTATGCTCCGGCGTGCTCGATTTCGCAGACGGTGTGCGTTTGGTGCGCGAGCGCGGGCGCCTGATGCAGGAAGCTGTTCCTGCAGGCGAAGGCGCCATGGCTGCAGTTATCGGTCTCGACGATGCCGCGGTCGAAGCGGCCTGCGCCGAGTCCGCGCAGGGTGAGGTAGTCGCAGCCGTGAACTACAACTCGCCGGGTCAGGTTGTAATCGCCGGTAGCGCAGCGGCCGTCGGTCGCGCCATCGATGCCTGCAAGGCGGCTGGTGCCAAGCGCGCCATGCCATTGCCAGTGAGCGCACCGTTCCATACCGCGCTAATGCGTCCAGCGGCAGACAAACTCGCTCCACAAATCGAAGCGACCGCGTTTAACGCGCCCGCAACACCGATTATTCATAATGTGCACGCCAAAACCGAAAGTGACCCAGCTGCGATCAAGGCCTTGATGGTCGAACAGATCTACAGCCCGGTACGCTGGACTGCCTGTGTTCAGTCGATGGCGAGCTCTGGGGTGCAGCAGCTGGTTGAGTGCGGTCCGGGCAAGGTCCTGGCCGGCCTCGCAAAGCGCATTGACCGCAGCCTTACCGCGCACAATATTGAATCATCCGAGCAGCTATCCGCAGCGGTTACCGCTACGGCCAGCTAATAGCCGCATAAAACAGCTCAATAGTTGACGAAGAACCCCGCCCCTCCGCCCCGTTTTGTTAATGGGTCGGTTGTTGGCGATCTGGAGAAATTATGACAATTACAACTTCACTGGAAGGGAAAGTTGCACTGGTTACTGGCGCCAGCCGAGGAATTGGCGCGGCGATTGCAGACCTACTTGGTGCGCAGGGTGCCATTGTGATCGGCACTGCGACCAGTGCTGGCGGCGCAGAAAAAATTACGGCACGTTTTGCAGAAAAAGGTATCAAAGGTTCTGGTAAAGAGCTGGACGTAACCAACGCTGAAAGTATTGCTGGCGTTTTGGACGCAGTAAAAAGTGAATTTGGTGCGCCGACCATCCTGGTAAACAACGCCGGGATTACCAAAGACAACCTGCTGATGCGCATGAAAGATAACGAGTGGGAGGACGTTCTGAATACGAACCTGACCGCTGTCTACCGTGTCAGCAAGGCGTGTTTGCGTGATATGACCAAGGCGCGCTGGGGCCGTATTATCAATATCAGCTCTGTGGTCGGCAGCATGGGTAATGCTGGCCAGAGTAATTACGCTGCCACCAAAGCTGGTGTCGGTGGTTTTGCTCGGGCTCTTGCCGCAGAGGTGGGTTCTCGCGGGATTACGGTGAACACCGTAGCACCAGGTTTTATCGATACCGATATGACTAAAGTGTTGCCGGAAGCACAGCGTGAAGCGCTGCTGAGCAAGATCCCTCTGGGGCGCCTGGGCGCACCTGAAGAAATTGCCTCCGTTGTTGCATTTTTGGCCAGTGATGCTGGCGGTTATGTGACCGGAGAGACCATTCAGGTGAATGGTGGCATGTATATGGGTTGATTTTCTTTCGAGAAAATCAACATAACTGATTGATTGGTAAAGAAAAATTTATCATTCAATGGTTGCGGTGAGGCGGTGCATTACATCCCGAAAAAATCAGGGTACAATGCCGCCTCGCATAAACCGTTAGCTGTGTAAGCCGGTTGCTGAATCGTCAAAAAATGACGAATAAATTTTAAGCAGTGACCAAATTAGATTTTTATCCACTAGGAGTTAAATTGAATCATGAGCAGCATTGAAGAGCGCGTAAAAAAGATCGTTGCTGAACAACTGGGCGTGAAGGAAGAAGATGTAAAACCTGAAGCATCCTTTGTTGAAGATCTGGGCGCTGACTCCCTCGACACTGTTGAGCTGGTAATGGCTTTGGAAGAGGAATTCGAGACCGAAATCCCGGACGAAGAAGCCGAGAAAATTACCACTGTTCAGCTGGCCATCGATTACATCAACCAGAACCTGGGTTGATTCCTGCTGGATAGCTTAAGTAGCGCGTGACCAATACACGTTACTTTTACCACCAGTGCCACGCGCACTGGTCGGTATAAAAGCTTTACGAGAGCCGTTCTATGTTGCATAGCGCGGCTCTCGGCATATTTGAAACTTGATAAATTTGCGACCGATAACGGCGATAGGGTTACGGCGCATAGCATTTATATCGGGGAGACATCAGTGTCGAAAAGAAGAGTCGTTATTACCGGTATGGGCATGGTTAGCCCTCTGGGCAACAACCTTGAAGATACCTGGTCTGCTTTGTTGGCAGGTACCAGCGGTGTTGTGCCGATTGACACATTTGATGTTTCTGCATTCAGCACACGCTTTGCAGCGACAGTAAAAGATTTTTCACCGGAGCCTCATATCCCAGCGAAAGAAGCACGCAAAATGGATGTGTTTCTGCAGTATGGGTTGAGCGCCGCTATTCAGGCCATGGAAGATAGTGGCTTGGAAGTATCCGAGGAAATGGCCTCGAAAGTTGGTGCCTGTATCGGGTCTGGTATGGGCGGTATTGCCGCCATTGAGAATAATGCAATGTTGATTGCAGAGAAGGGACCCCGCCGCGTTTCTCCTTTCTTTGTTCCCGGTGCCATTATTAATATGGTTGCCGGTAACCTGTCGATCAAATACGGAATGAAAGGCCCGAACCTTTCGACAACAACTGCATGTACAACCGGAACCCACGCGATCGGAATCGGTTTGCGTACCATTCAATATGGTGATGCCGATGTGATGGTTTGCGGTGGTGCGGAGATGGTTACCACGCCGGTTGGTCTTGGTGGTTTCTGCGCAGCGCGCGCACTCTCCACTCGCAACGATGACCCGCAGGCAGCCAGCCGCCCCTGGGATAAAGACCGTGATGGCTTTGTACTGGGTGAGGGCGCGGGTGTACTGGTACTCGAAGAGTACGAGCATGCCAAGGCACGTGGAGCAAAGATTTACGCTGAGCTGAGTGGCTTTGGTATGAGCGGTGATGCACACCATATGACGTCACCACCAGAAGACGGTGCTGGCGCAGCGCTTTCCATGTCGAATGCGCTGAATGACGCGGGCCTCGAACCTGCGGCTATTCAGTACATTAACGCGCATGGTACCTCTACGCCGCTGGGCGATAAGGCAGAGATTGCTGCGGTACGTTCCGTGTTTTCCGACTCCTTGGATGCGCTGGCGGTAAGCTCGACTAAGTCTATGACCGGTCACCTGCTGGGTGCTGCGGGTGCAATCGAAGCAATTTTCTCGGTTAAATCGATTCAGGATCAGGTCGCGCCACCCACCGTGAATCTCGATAACGTCGATGAGAACTGTACCGGTGTTAACCTGGTGCCACATAAGGCGCAAGAGATGAAAATTGATGCTGCGTTATCCAATTCATTTGGATTTGGCGGCACCAACGGCTCGCTGATTTTTCAGCGCGTTTAACCGTGCAATACGCGATGGAGCGGCTGTGTTTTAACAGTCCGCTCTATTGCTGCCCTCCTTGATCCGTGACGGATATCTACCCTTTCTATTTTTCCGCTGCCGGCGAGCTGCACACGCTCGTGCCGGATAGTGCGTTTCAGTTTGGCGTACTGGAGACAATGCGGGCCGGCCACGGGAAGATCCCGCTGTGGGAATTTCACCGTGCGCGTTTGCAGCGCAGCGCTTCCCCGCCATCCGAGGACCTAAATGCAATCAGCGCATCCTTGGAGCAGGTGACGTCGCGTACGCAAAATTGGCCGGAAGGTGCTCGGGTAAGGCTGCGTTACGGTGTACTGCAAGATACCGACACCGATAAACCCGTGTGGGATTTTCGAGTGGAGCCATTAGAGAAAGCCTCTCCATGGACTAATGGCGTGCTGTTGGGGTTGTGCGGCACCAGACTCACCCGTGATGCTACGCGATCGCCGTTTGCGCCGGGCACGCGAAGTTTGGGCGGTGGTTCAGAGCATGCCGAACTCTACGGCTGTAAATTACTCGTAAGAGATGTCTATACGGGGGCTGCAGCCGAGTGGCCGGCACGCGCAACCACCGGCGAGCCACTGCTCGAGCCGGTGCTGCTGGAACCAAAAGGTGCGGTGATTGAGGGCATTCGTAGCAACCTGTTGCTGCGGATCGGCTCAGATTGGGTAACACCGAGGCTGGATCAGTTTGGAGTGCGCGGGGTCATGTTGCGCTGGCTGGCCGGTCAGGTCGAAATCAGCGAAGATACGCTTTATCCATCGGATCTGGCGAGAGCCGACGAACTGGCGATCTGTAACAGTGTGCGGGGCGTGATTCCCGCGCGATTGCTGGCAAGCACTCCACAAGTCTTGCAAATGGATCCCCAGATACAGAGCCCGGTACGCCCAGGGCGTGCAACAAGCGTGCTGCAAGCGTTAATTTCGGAAGAGTTATGGTAGCGAAGAAAGAAAACCGGAAAAAAGCTTCCGCGAATTCAGGCAAAGGAAAGACGACCAAGGTCTCCAGGCTTGGCAAGTTCGTTCGGGGTGCACTCGTGTTACTGGTGCTCGGTGTCATATCCGGCGGCGCGTCCCTGTGGTTCATTAACAGTGCTCTCATAGCGCCTTTATCCGTTCCGGCGCAGGGGTTGCGAATGGATGTGGAGGCCGGCAGTAACCTTTCACGGGTGGTGCACGGCCTTGCGGCAGACGGAGTTGTAAAACACCCGCGCCTCGTACTGGGTTATGCCCGAATTAAAAAACTCGGCCATATTCACCCTGGCGAATACATGATCCCAGCTGGCAGTAACGCCATGGATCTGGTTGCGCGACTCAATCGAGGTGATGTCACGCGTTATCGTGTCACCCTGGTCGAAGGGTGGACATTCCAGCAGGCGCTCAATCAGATACGCGCCTCACAAAAAATTCGAGCAACGGATGCGGGGGCCACCGTCGAATCCGCTGCGCAAGCCTTGGGCATAGACGGCAATCCGGAAGGTCAGATATTCCCAGATACGTATATCTATCGCTCTGGCACCAGTGATTTAGACCTGTTGCGTCAGGCCAACCAACGTATGAGCAAAGTGCTTGCGGAAGAGTGGGAAAAACGCGGAAATGACCTGCCATATGATTCTCCCTATGATGCTTTGATCATGGCATCCATTGTCGAGAAAGAGACCGGTGTACCCTGGGAGCGCGATGAAATTGCCGGTGTTTTCGTCCGACGCCTGGGCAAGGGCATGCGCCTGCAAACCGATCCTACGGTTATCTATGGCATGGGCGCTAAATACGATGGTAATTTACGCCGCGCTGACTTGCGCCAGCCAACGCCGTACAACACTTACGTGATCAGTGGGATGCCGCCGACACCTATCGCTCTGCCGGGACGGGAAGCCATTCACGCGGCCTTGCACCCCAAACCCGGAAAAAGTTTGTACTTTGTGGCGAAAGGGGATGGCTCGCATTACTTCTCGGAAACACTGTCTGAGCACAACAAGGCGGTGCGCCAGTATCAGTTGAGGCGTCGTTCGGATTACCGTTCGAGCCCAGGAAAAGTACAAGAAAATTAATTAAACGGTTGCCCGTTTTGACGGCCGGAACATCAATGAGCGATCTACCAAACGGTAAATTTATTACTCTGGAAGGCGGAGAGGGCGTGGGTAAGTCCACGAATCTTCGCTTTATCACCCAGTGGCTAACGGAGCAGGGGATTCCGTTTATCCAAACACGGGAGCCCGGTGGTACCCCCCTCGCCGAACAACTGCGGAACCTGCTGCTGGAAAAACGCGAGGAAAGCGTGGACCCCACGGCGGAACTACTGATGGTTTTTGCCGCTCGTGCCCAGCATTTGCAGCGCGTGATATTGCCCGCACTCGCCGACGGAAAGTGGGTTGTTTGTGACCGCTTTACCGACGCGACCTATGCGTATCAGGGAGGTGGTCGTGAACTGGACTGGGACCTGATCGCGCAGCTCGAACAAACCGTGCAGGGTGATCTGCGTCCTGATCAGGTTCTGTTGCTTGATGTCGACCCAGAAATTGGCCTGCAGCGCGCGGCCAGTACCGGTGAGGCAGACCGATTTGAAAGCGAGCAGATTCACTTCTTTAACAAGGTCCGTGCGGCTTACCTCAAACGTGCGGAAAGCGCCCCGGATCAATACACGGTAATTGACGCTTCGGTGCCACTTGAGCAGGTTCAGGAGAGCCTGGCGCTGGCGTTGCGTCAGATTGCGAGCCCGTTATGACATCCGTGGCAGTAGAATCCGAAGGTTTCGCGCAGTCTCAGATTCCATCGCCCCTGCCGTGGCAGGCGGCGCAGTGGCAGCGTCTGGGCGCACAATGGGTTGCAGGACGTTGCCCGCATGCGCTGTTGATCAGTGGTCAATCCGGCCTCGGCAAGCGCCGTTTTGCGGAAGCGTTCAGCGCGCTGCTGTTGTGCGACCAGCCTCGTCATGGTTTGGCCTGCGGCGAGTGCCGCGGTTGTCAGTTGCGCGCTGCGGGTTCCCATCCAGACTTTACCCGTGTGGTACCGGAGAAAGAGCAGGGGCCTTTAAAGGTTGAGCAGATTCGCGAGTTGGGTGAATTTGTTGGTCGCACCAGTGGCCGAGAAGGCGCCCGTGTTGTGCTTCTTGCGCCAGCCGAGGCAATGAATGTTAATGCGGCAAATGCGCTCCTGAAAAACCTTGAGGAGCCATCCGGATCGGTGATTTTCCTACTTATCACGGATCATCCCTCCGGACTGCTGCCGACAATTCGCAGCCGCTGCCAGACCATCGCTTTCCCGATACCGCCGCAGCAATCTGCTTTGCGCTGGCTGCGCGAAAGTGGCATTGAAAACGAAGATGCTGATAGTGCCCTCAACCTCGCTGGCGGTGCGCCGCTGCTGGCTATTCGCCTGATGGAGCCTGAGGCCGAAGAGACTCGGCAAACGTTTTTTGCGGATCTGAGTGGCTTGACACGCGGTGATGAAAACCCAGTGGTGCTGGCAGGCAAATGGGAAAAGCCCGCTGAAGGGGCGGATCTCAATATGCTGCTGCAATTCTGGCAGAGCTGGGTGGCACTGATGCTGAAATCCCGCAGTACCGACGTTGCCGCGGATCCCAAGATTATGGGTTTACTGCAGCGTTTGCCTGGCACGGGACCGGAGAGTATGCGGCCGGTATTTGGATTCTACGATCACCTGCTCAAAGCCCGCGCGCTGCTATCCGGCAACAGCAACCCGAACAAGCGGTTACTGCTGGAAGAGCTGATGATTCGCTGGGCGGCGCTGTTCCGCTGATATTTCACAGGAATGTGGACAGGTCGCTGGCCATCGGGGTAACTTACCACGACAATTCCTATACGGTCGTCGGCTCTACACAGGGTTAGGGATTCAGGCGGCGGTTAAATAATGTACAAGAAGTGGCGTGTGGCCAGCTATCCTTTGCAAGGCTGGCGAGTTACACGCAACCGCGGTGGGGTTTAGCATGAAAGGTATGGGGGGCGGTGCCCGCAACGGCATCCTGTCACTGAAGATTCAAGACAAATCCGTGTTGTATGCAGCGTATATGCCGTTCGTGAAAAACGGTGGTCTGTTTATCAATACCGACAAGTCTTACAGCTTGGGCGACGAAGTTTTCTTGCTGTTGAGCCTGATGGATGAGCCGGAAAAGCTTCCGGTTGCAGGAAAAGTGGTCTGGATTACACCAGGAGGAGCACAAGGCAACCGCACTCCCGGTATCGGTATCCAGTTCAGCGACAAGGAAAATACCGCGCAGAACAAGATTGAAACGCTGCTGGCAGGCTCTCTGGAGTCGAGCCGTCCAACGCACACACTGTAAAGACTTTCCGTTGTCTTTATCCTGCCGGGCGCTTCGGCCCGGCAGCTGCCAGCCACATTCCGGCGCGCCACCAGCGCTTACCGAGACAGGCATATCGCTGGCCATGTCTGTATAATCCCCACGTCATTTTCCCCTGATTCACTTTCCCTGATTCATTGTCTCGAATACAGGGTGATAGGCTGTGATTTATGCTGGTAGATTCTCATTGTCACCTCGACAGGCTCAAGCTCGACAAGTTTGACGGTGATCTGGACGCGGTGCTCGACCTTGCGCGTAGCCGCGGCGTCAGCAAGTTTCTCTGTGTGGGGATTAGCCTGGATAACGTCGACCAGGTAGTTTCCATCGCCAACACCTATCCGGATGTGGTCTGTTCCGTCGGTGTACACCCGCTGGACGTTGATTCAGGCCTGGCAGATGTCGACAAGCTAAAAAGCCTGTCGGCGCAGCCCAACGTAGTTGCACTCGGTGAAACAGGCCTGGATTACTACTACAGCACCGAAACCAGAGAAGTGCAGCAGGAAAGCTTTGTGGCGCATTTGCAGGCCGCCAATCAAATAGGCTTGCCCGTCATTGTGCATACCCGCGATGCGCGTCAGGACACCATCGATCTGATCAAAGAGCATGGCAGCCGTGAACATGCGGGGGTTCTGCACTGTTTCACCGAATCCTGGGACATGGCGAAGGCCGCGTTAGACCTCAACTACTACATCTCCCTGTCTGGCATCGTCACCTTCAAAAATGCGGAAGAGCTTCGTGAAGTTGCCAAGCAAGTGCCGCTGGATCGCCTGCTTGTGGAAACCGATTCTCCGTACCTCGCACCGGTGCCACACCGCGGCAAACCGAATATTCCCGCCTACGTGCGGGAAGTGGCCGAATTTATTGCCGATTTGCGTGGGCTCCCTTACGAAGAGCTTGCCCGCATCACCACTGAAAATTTTTACCGACTTTTCCCGCGCGCTGCATAAATCCGGCCGGGCTGATTTTAGGAAATAACTATGTCTCAACAACAACTGGAGACCATGCTGGCCCTGCAGGACGCCATCAACACGGTCGTAAATGAGAATTGGCGTGAACAGAATTTCGCCTGGTACCGGGCAATTTGGGTAGAGAGCGCCGAGCTGCTGGACCATTACGGTTGGAAGTGGTGGAAGAAACAGGAGCCGGAAATCGAGCAGGTTAAGCTGGAACTCGTGGATATCTGGCACTTCGGCCTGAGCCTGGAGCTGCAGCAGGGTGCCCCCGAGGTTGTTGCTCAAGAAATGCAGCAGCAGCTCGACGCTATCGAGGTCACCGCCGGCGACTTCAGAGAAAACCTGGAGTCATTCACCCTGAATACGCTTGCCACCAAGCAGTTTGACCTGCCCGGATTTGCTCAATTATTAGCCGATTGTGCGATGGATCTCGACGAACTCTATCGTCGTTATGTCGGCAAAAATGTGCTGAATCGGTTCCGCCAGGATCACGGTTATCAAGACGGTAGCTACCAGAAGCAGTGGCAGGGCAGGGAAGACAACGAGCATCTGGCTGAGATTGTTCAATCTTTAGACGCTGCAGCAGAAAATTTCAGCGTTCAGTTGTATGAGGCCTTAAAAGTTCGTTATCCGGGCGCGAAAAAGGATTTGGCGTGATTAATTTGGTCTCTTTTGTATAGAGATATAGACCAAAGGATAATGAAATTAATTTGCAAGGCCCTATAATGCGGGCGCCTGAAAACAACGGAGATACATCGTGAAAGCACCTGTTCGTGTTGCAGTTACCGGCGCCGCCGGTCAGATCAGCTACTCCCTACTGTTCCGCATCGCTTCTGGCGAAATGCTGGGTAAGGATCAACCAGTTATTCTTCAGCTGCTGGAAATTACTCCCGCTCTGGAAGCCCTGAAAGGCGTAGCGATGGAACTGGAAGACTGTGCCTTCCCGCTGCTGGCAGGAATCGTTCAGTCCGACGATGCAACCGTTGCCTTTAAAGACGCCGATTACGCTCTGCTGGTTGGCGCGCGTCCGCGTGGCCCGGGCATGGAGCGTAAGGACCTGCTGGAAGCCAACGCTGCAATCTTCTCTGCGCAGGGTAAAGCTCTGAACGACGTAGCTTCCCGCGACGTAAAAGTACTGGTTGTTGGCAACCCGGCTAACACCAACGCACTGATCGCTCAGCGCAATGCGCCTGACCTGGATCCGCGTAACTTCACCGCCATGACCCGTCTGGACCACAACCGTGCCCTGACTCAGCTGGCGAACAAGACCGATTCCACCGTCAACGACATTACCCACATGACCATCTGGGGTAACCACTCTGCGACTCAGTACCCTGACCTGCACCAGGCCAAGGTGAATGGCGAAGACGCCATGGGTAAAGTAGAGCAGGAGTGGTACGAGACTGACTTCATCCCGACTGTTCAGCAGCGCGGTGCAGCCATCATTAAAGCACGTGGTGCTTCCTCCGCAGCTTCTGCAGCTAACGCTGCGATCGACCACATGCGCGATTGGGCCCTGGGTTCCGCCGAAGGCGACTGGACCAGCATGGGTGTTTACAGCGATGGTTCTTACGGTATTGAGAAAGGCCTGATCTACTCCTTCCCGGTTGTTTGCAAAAACGGCGACTGGGAAATTGTTCAGGGTGTGGACATCAATGATTTCTCTCGTGAGAAGATGACCGCGACTGAGCAGGAACTGGCTGAAGAGCGCGACGCTGTAGCGCACCTGCTGCCGTAAGCTTTTACTCAACCGAGTAAAAGCCATAAAAAAACCCGCACCTTGGTGCGGGTTTTTTTGTTTCTGCCTGCAGTAATCGCTGGCAGCGCAAAGTTAGAACTTCGCGTTGCGCGGTGTGCGCGGGAATGGGATTACGTCGCGGATATTGCCCATACCGGTCACGTAGGACACGATGCGGTCGAAGCCCAGTCCAAAGCCACCGTGCGGAACAGTACCGTAGCGACGCAGGTCGCGGTACCAATCCAGGTGCTCTTTGGGAATATCCATTTCGTCCATACGCGCATCCAGACGATCGAGACGCTCTTCACGCTGAGAACCGCCGATAATTTCACCGATGCCGGGTGCCAGTACGTCCATGGCAGCGACGGTGTTGCCATCGTCGTTCATGCGCATGTAGAAGGCTTTGATGTCCTTCGGGTAGTTCAGCACGATAACGGGCTTTTTGAAGTGCTTCTCTGCCAGGTAACGCTCGTGCTCCGAGGCCAGATCGATGCCCCAGGAAACCGGGAATTCGAACTTCTCTTTGCAGTTTTCCAGGATCTCAATGGCATCGCTGTAATTGATGCGAGCGAAGTCGTTATCGACGATGTTTTCCAGGCGCGAGATGGCTTCTTTATCGATGCGTTGGGCGAAGAATGCCATGTCGTCGGCACGTTCGGTCAGAACCGCACGGAAGATGTACTTGAGCATTTCTTCGGCGAGGTTGGCGCAGTCGGCCAGGTCCGCGAAGGCAATCTCTGGCTCCACCATCCAGAACTCCGCAAGGTGGCGGGTAGTGTTGGAGTTTTCCGCGCGGAAGGTCGGGCCAAAGGTGTAGACCTTGGAGAGCGCGAGGCAGTAGCTCTCTACATTGAGCTGGCCGGATACCGTTAGGAAGGTTTCTTCACCGAAGAAATCCTCGCCGTAGTCCACGTCACCCTTGTCGGTCAGGGGCAGGTTGGTCTGGTCCAGCGTGCTCACGCGGAACATTTCGCCCGCACCTTCACAGTCGGAAGCGGTAATGATCGGGGTGTGAATGTAGTTAAAGCCGCGCTCGTGGAAGAAACGGTGCACGGCCTGCGCAATACAGTTACGCACGCGCGCCACCGCACCACTGACGTTGGTGCGCGGGCGCAAGTGGGCGTGTTCACGCAAGTGTTCCATGCTGTGACGCTTGGGAGACATCGGATAGGTATCTGGGTCTTCCACCCAACCAACCACAGTCACACTGTTGGCCAGCAGTTCGATGGACTGTCCCTTGCCCTCGGAGGCCTTGATCGTGCCTTCAATATCCACGGCGCAGCCAGTGGTCAGGCGCAGAATTTCAGACTGGTAATTGTTGATGTCGGCTTCAACCACCACCTGAATCGGGTCGAAGCAACTGCCGTCGTGCACGGCGAGAAAGGACAGGCCCGCTTTGGAATCACGACGGGTGCGGATCCAGCCCTGGATGCGGGCGGTTTCACCTTCCCGCTGAGTGGACTTTAATAGTTTTTCGATGGACTCAACTTGCATGATGGTGCTCTTGTTGTCGTTCGCGCCTGCCAGTTTACGTGTCGGCCATGGGTTTGCCGGAAACGGGCCAGGCGGTTAATGCACGCGGCTTTTGGACGCGTATTCCCGCCGCATCTTGCCCCCTGTGTGCGGGAAAATCTACCCCTGATACGGCCGGAAGGGCCAGAAGGCAGAGTACATAAGAAGAGGGGGGCAAAATGGGCCATTGGAATACGGGCCACCGGTGCCGCAACAGTATAGAAGCCCACGCTGGCACAAGCTGACTCTTGGTTCAGTTTTACCCTGTCCTACACTGAAATAGTCACAGTGATGGATGATGTACTCATGGTCAAAGAAGTCGGCGGCGCACGCGGGCGTCGGGCCTGTATCCTTCTCGCGCCCAATCAATCCCTGTCTTTTGCCGGCAACCTTTGGGTGTTCATTTCCCTGGTGGCGGTGTCCCTCGGTATCAGTATCGCATTCGCGCTTGCGGGGGCCTGGATGGTCATTCCATTCGCTGGCCTGGAGATGTTGTTGCTGGGAGCACTGTTTGGCTACGTATATATGGAAGGAACACGCCGGGAAGTGATCCGCATAACCGATGAGCGCGTAGTCCTCGATACCAGCCGCGGCAGCCTGAAGCGGCCGGTGTATCACACCGAGTTTGATCGCGACAGCTTGGCGGTACTCGTGCGCATGGGAGCCACACCTGCCGAACCTACGGCGGTGACCTTCAGTGGGCCCGAAGGCTGTTTGGAAGTAGGCGAGTTCCTTACCGACGCGGAAAAGGCTGCGCTCGTGGAAAAGCTCGGCACTTGCGGTTTACGTGCACGCAAAGAGCAATGTTTCCGCTTGCAAGATTTTTGATCCCAAAGGGATTTAAATAATCAGACCGCATTCAACAAATATTTTCTGGAAGATCGCGCCCATCGATAAACTCGATATAATATTGCGCTCGATGTATACGCGCTTGCATTGTAGGTAAGGTTCCAATGCTGCGCTTGCGATTACTTGTATTTCAATAAGGGGAGGCACCATGGCACATCCTAAAATCGGCAATCTCGCACCTGTTTTTACCCTGAAGAATCAAAACGGCGAGAAGGTTGCTTTGAAAGATTTTCGGGATAACAAAAATGTGGTGCTGTATTTCTATCCCAAGGCATTAACACCAGGCTGTACAACGCAGGCGTGTGGTATCCGCGATAGTGCCAAGGAGTTTGCCAAGCGTGACACCGTTGTCTTCGGTCTTAGCCCAGACCCTGAAGCAAAGCTGCAGAAGTTTAATGATAAGTATGAATTGAATTTTGACCTGCTTGCCGATGAGGACCACAAGATCGCCGACAAGTATGGTTGTTGGGGCCTCAAGAAGTTTATGGGTAAAGAATATATGGGCCTGATTCGCACCACTTTTATCATCGACAAGGCGGGGCGTCTGCAACACGTCATCGATAAGGTTAAGACCAAGACGCATCATGACGATGTTCTGAACTGGATTGACGAAAACCTGGCTTAATCAGGGACACGCGGCGGTCTGAGGCCGCGGTGACCTTGCGTTTAGCCCCAAGGGGCCATATCGAGGCCATATCGGGGCTATAAAAGGAGGGCGGTATCGGGCTCGGTGTACTCTTTTTGTGCATTGCTTAAAAAAATTTGCCTGTCGCCCCTTGCATTATCCCTAGATGGTCTATACTGGCTTGTGTAAAGGAGCGCCGCTCAAACGTTTTGCCCAGAGCGATTGGGTGTGGTGCGAGGAAGCAGTACAAAAAACGTTCACTCTGGGTAGGCTTCGTTGCTTGTTTTTCAGGTGCGCCCAGCACCCAAGGTTGTAGTCAGAGATTGCTGGATTTGTAAACGCTAATCAGATCGGCAATAGTACTGGCGGTGGTATAAAGGGTCTCGCAGGAAGCGGGCGTAGAACAATAACCGCGGCTCAAGGAATCCATAAAGGAGCAGCTTAATGAATCACATTCAGCCAGATCAGGCTTCTTTGTCAGAAGACAAACCATTGCAACAGGCGCGTCTGTCCGGTGATCCGAACATTCTCGACCAGTTGCTGGCACCACCGGAAGCGACCAGCTTCGGTATCGCCGCCCGTGTAATCGACGTGCTGGAACAACGGATTGGTAAGGCATCTCTGGCGATTCGCCCGGTGGCTTCTGATCTCAGCATGTCCACCCGCACCCTGCAGCGCCGTTTGCAGGAGCATAACCTCAGTTTTGCATCTCTGCGGGATCACGTTCGCTTCCGTCACGCAGTTCACTTTTTGAAAGACACTGCATTGAGTGTTGACGGTATCTCTCGAATCCTCGATTTCTCTGACAGAACCAGTTTTACCAGTGCATTTAAGCGCTGGACCGGAATGTCACCGACAGGATACCGCCGGCAAGTTCGACAGCGCTATTAATCGGCGCTAACAGATCCCTCGCATCACATGATCCAGGGCCCGCAATTGCGGTGCTCTGGATTGCCTCATTTTGTCAAAGCCGTTAGAGTTGTGCCCCAGAATTTGACTGACTCTATCGAGGTTTAGACCATGGATTTCTTTATTCCTGCTGCAATGGCGCAAGAGGCTGCACCGGCTCCTCAGGGTAACCCGCTGATTACCCTGCTGATGTTCGGCGGCCTGTTTGTATTCATGTGGCTGTTCATTATTCGTCCGCAGCGCAAGCGTCAAAAAGAGCATCAGGAGCTTGTTGGCGCGCTGAAAAAAGGTGACGAAGTGGTAATGACCAGCGGTATGCTGGGTCGTGTCGAGAAAGTAGACGACGATTACCTGATTCTGGAAGTGGCCGATAACATGAAGCTGAAGTTCCAGAAGGTTGCCGTACACGCGGTATTGCCTAAAGGCACCATTAAAAACATCTGAAGACACATGCTTTGCCTTAGTCGTTCGCTAAGTGCAGTTATAAAAGCAGTGTGGCTTCACGCAAAAAACCCGGCGATCGCCGGGTTTTTTTGTAAGTAGTCCGCTAGGCCACGAGTGAAAGGGGAGTTGACCGTGACGATTGTTTATCCGCCGAGAGAGCGGCTTGCGAACCTGCCGACGCCATTACAGCCACTTGATCGTATTAGCGAGAAGTTCTCCAAGCCGTTTGGAGGGCCGCGCATTTGGGTTAAGCGCGATGACCTTACGGAGAGTGCCATGTCAGGCAACAAGCTCCGCAAGCTCGAATTCATTGTCGCAGAGGCCAAGAGAATTGGAGCGGATACGCTGATTACCTGCGGTGGTGAGCAATCGAATCACTGCCGAGCCACTGCACTTGCCGCCGCAAAGTGCGGTCTCCGTGCCCACGTGCTGTTGCGGCAAAGCCGCCCGAAAAGCAAGCTCAGTGATGCACCGGACGGCAATCTATTGGTGGATTACCTCGCTGGTGCCCAGGTGAGCTTGTATCCATTACAAGAATACCTTTCCCGGCTTCCAGAGCTGTTCCAAGAATGGGAACAGCATTATCTGGAGCAAGGCAGCAAAGCGCTTTCCATCCCCACGGGCGGTAGTGATGGGCTCGGTGTGTGGGGTTATATCGCGGGTGTTGAAGAGCTTATTCAGGATTGTCGGCGTGAAGGTTTCGCCCCCCAGCACCTGGTGTGCGCAAGTGGTAGCGGGGGGACGCAAGCAGGTATGACGTTGGGCTGCCAGTTGCTTGGAGAAAGCGCGCAGGTTACCGGATACGCGGTATGCGATGACGAAGAGTATTTTGTAAACAAAGTTGCCGAAGATGTATGCGACTGGAACAGGCGCTACCCGGAAATGGTTCCGCGAGGGTTTGAATTTAATAAAGACCAGGTGAATGTGGTTGATGAGTACATCGGACCTGGGTACGCCATCGCCACCGATGAAATCTATCAGGCGATTGCGATGCTGGCACAGCAGGAGGGTTTACTGTTGGACCCTGTGTACACCGGCAAGGCGTTTTACGGCATGCTGCAAGATATCGAAAAGGGGCGCTATAAAAACAGCGAAAACCTGGTATTCGTACATACCGGTGGACAATTCGGCGTGTTTCCGCAACGCGATGGGTTTCAGCGCAGTTGGGGTGATAAATAAGCAATTTGGCGTCAATTTGTTCGGCTAGATGTAGCGGTTGCGATAATGCTTTTGCGAACATCGGGTGAGGGCGACGACAGGATTTGCTGTTTTAGCGAGAAATTTGGTGGTTAATCGATTTTTTGGCAGAAAACAGGACTTTGATGCTGATAATTGGCGGATTACTGTTCACTTCGTATGGAAGCTGCTACTCTGGCGCCCAACGTCAGGGGCTGGTTTATAAAAATATTCTCTGATTTGCGCGGTGCGTGACTCTGTCTCTGGAAGTTCCGCTCGCGCGTCCAGCCAATGTATGGCTCTGACGATATTTCATTCAAAACGATAAAGTTGTGGGGGTTGATTTGGAATCATTCAATCAATTTTTGTTGACCCTGGATGGGCTGCTGGGTTCGGCAGTCTGGTTTCCGTGGGTGCTGTTAGGGGTCGGCTTCTTTTTTACCCTTTATTTGGGCTTTCCCCAGATCCGCTATTTTGGCCACGCAATCAAGATTGTCCGTGGTAAGTACGACAAGCCGGGCGACCCCGGTGATACCTCTCACTTTCAGGCACTCTCTACCGCGCTTTCCGGCACCGTGGGTACCGGTAACATCGGCGGCGTTGGTCTGGCCATTTTCCTCGGTGGCCCCGCGGCACTGTTCTGGATGTGGGTTACCGCTTTCCTCGGTATGACCACAAAATTTGTGGAAGTAACCCTTTCCCATAAATACCGTATTAAAGCTGCGGATGGCTTCTACGCAGGTGGCCCCATGTTTTACATGGAGCGCCGTCTCAATATGAAATGGCTCGCGGTCATTTTTGCGATCGCAACCGTAATCAGCTCCTTCGGTACCGGAAGCCTGCCCCAGGTAAACAACATTGCCCAGGCAATGCATGACACCTTCGGCCTGAGCAAAATGGTTACCGGCGGTGTGCTGGCGATTCTGCTGGGCATGGTGATTATTGGTGGTATCACCCGTATCGCCAAGGTTACCTCGACCATTGTTCCGGTAATGGCAACCTTGTACATCATCGGCGCTCTCGCGGTGATTCTGTACAACTACCAGAACATTATTCCTTCATTCCAGGCGGTATTTGCCGGTGCCTTTAACGGCAGCGCGGCTGTTGGTGGTTTCCTGGGCGCGAGCTTCGCTTACGCATTCAACCGCGGTGTAAACCGCGGCCTGTTCTCGAACGAGGCAGGTCAGGGCTCCGCGCCGATTGCGCACGCCGCGGCCCGTGCGGACGAGCCGGTATCCGAGGGCATGGTGTCTCTGCTGGAACCGTTTATTGATACCCTGATTATTTGTACGCTGACTGGTCTGGTGATCCTGTCTTCCGGCGTGTGGACCGAGAAGCACATGAACCAGTTCGAACGCGCGGACATGATGGTTGTTGCCGGCACCTACTCGGACAAGGACGAGGCCGACGTTAAGCAGCTGTTTGGTTTCCTGAGCAACCAGAGCAGTGAGGTCACCGCGTACACCGGTGCTATTGTTGTCGCCGACGGTCGCCCGCTGAACGAAAATGAATTCACCGTGCTGAACTCCCGCTCCGTCGCGGAAGATGTTGAGTTCCGTGTTGCCGGTGATAATTTCTCCGGCGTTCTGAATGTGAACAACGGACGCTTGGTAAACCCGAATGTGGACGTCTGGGGTAACTCACTGCTGCACTCGGTGGCACTGACCAACCGCGCGTTCCAGAAAGGTTTCTTCGGCGAATACGGTAGTTACATTGTTACGCTGGGGATTTTGCTGTTTGCATTCTCCACCGCTATCGCCTGGTCCTATTACGGTGACCGCTCGATGATTTACCTTTTCGGGCCGAAGGCGGTGATGCCTTACCGGTTGGTATACGTTGTCGCCTTCTTTTGGGCGGCCATTGAGGATACAACGGTTATCTGGAACCTGTCGGCGGTGGCTATTGTATTAATGACGCTGCCCAACCTGTTCGGTATTTCGATCCTTGCCCGGGAAATGAAAGATACCGTGAAGGACTACTGGAAAGATCCCAGCCATAAGTAGGTTGAGATCAATTCCTGGCATAAAAAAGCCCGGCTAATGCCGGGCTTTTTTATTTGCGCATAACTATGTAATCAAACATTCAGTAGCAGAAACTCACGCTCCCACGAACTGATTACGCGGTTGAATTCTTCGTACTCATCCCGTTTGATTGCCGCCCATGCGCGCACGAAGGTGTCGCCGAACATTTCCACTGCTTCAGGGCATTCGGCCATTAAGCTAAGCGCGTGCTCCTGGGTGCGGGGCAGGGAGATTGGCTCAACCGAGCAATCACCTTCATAAGGCTTGCTGGGCTCAATTTTGTTCATCATGCCCAGATAGCCGCAGGCGAGCGACGTGGCAATTGCCAGGTACGGGTTACAGTCCGCACCGGGGAAGCGGTTCTCCAGGCGCTTGGCCTGCGGGGAGCTATCCGGTACGCGCAGGCCTGTGGTGCGGTTGTCGTAGCCCCAATGCAGGCTAATCGGTGCCGCGTTTTCCTTGGTGAAACGACGGTACGAGTTTACGTTGGGCGCAAAGAACGTCATGAATCCCGGGGTATATTTCTGCATGCCGCCGATGAAGTGCATGAAGCGTTCGTTTTCCGCACCTTCGTCGTCCACAAAAATGTTCTTGCCGGTATTAACGTCCACAATGCTTTGGTGCAAATGCAATGCACTGCCAGGTTCATCGGCCATGGGCTTTGCCATGAACGTGGCATAGATGCCATGGCGCAGGGCGGTTTCACGTACCGTACGTTTGAAGGTAAATACCTGGTCGGCCAGCTTTAATGGGTCGCCATGCAGGAAGTTGATTTCCATCTGCGCGGTGCCCGATTCGTGAATCAGGGTGTCCACGTCCAGGCCCTGGGCCTCCGAGAAGTCATACATGTCCTCGATGATGGACTCGTACTCGTTTGCCGCATCAATACTGTAGGATTGACGGGTTTTCTCGGTACGGCCTGAGCGGCCGACCGGTGCAGAAAGCTTCTCGTCGGGGTCGAGGTTTTTCTTTACCAGATAGAATTCAACTTCTGGCGCGACCACAGGCTTCCAGCCCTGCTCAGCGTATTTATCCAGAACAAATTTCAGAATGTTACGTGTGCTAATCGGATGGGGCTTGCCATCGCGGGTGTAGCAGTCGTGGATGATCTGCGCGGTTGGCTCGTTTGCCCAAGGGTTGAGGCGGATTGAGTCTGGGTCAGGCACAAGCAGCATGTCAGTATCCGCGGGATCGACCAGTTCGTTGTGCTCGTCAACGTAGTCGCCGGTTACGGTCTGCACCAGGATACTCTCCGGCAGACGGCTGTCTTGGGTAAGGAACTTGTCGGTAGGGGTGAATTTACCCCGTGCATTTCCAGACATGTCCGGTACCAGGCACTCGACTTCGGAGATGGAATGTTCCGCGAGCCACTGGGTTATCTTGTCCATGTTACACCTTGAGATTGGAAGGCTTGTTTATAGGTATCTTGCCAAATTCGCCAAAACATTAGCGTAGATTCTTATGGTGAGCGAAGGTTTGGCAGCCGGCGTACAACAATTTTTCTCGCCAGGGCTTTGATTATGACAAAAAACCGAATTATCATTCAAGAAATACCGAATAATGATTCGGTTTTGTTTTGCAGGGTTTCCGCCAGCGCAACCGCCAGGTGGTTAGTAATGGGGCTATGTCCTTAATAATGCCCGGGTGCAAGACAGAACCAGTTGCGTCTAATTGACTTTGGAGATCCTTCATGACCGCTAGCGGAAGCGTTTCAAAGCTGCTCGGCCATACCGATTCCTATTACGCTGCCAGCGCCAATCCCACAAGTGACCATCCGCGCTTGCAGGGTGATGTAGAGGCCGATGTGTGCATTATTGGTGCAGGCTATACCGGGCTTTCGTCTGCGTTGCACCTTGCCGAGCGCGGCTACAAAGTCGTCGTGCTCGAGGCCGAACGTATTGGCTGGGGCGCCTCCGGCCGCAACGGAGGCCACGTGGGAGTAGGGCAGCGCAAGGGTCAGGAAGACCTGGAGAAGATGCTCGGTCTCGATACGGCCAAGGTCCTCTGGGATATGGGCGTTGAGGCCGTGCAGCTGGTCGAGTCACTGATTAACAAGCACGACATCAAATGTGACCTAAAACGGGGCATCATGCACCTCGCGGCCAAAGAGAGTCACGATGACGAGCTGAAATCCGAAGTTGACCTGCTGAATGAACGCTACGGCTATGAGCAGATCCGCTATGCAGACCGCCACGAGGTCGGCGAGCTGGTGGGATCTGAACGGTTTTACGGCGGCCAGGTAGATAGCGGGTCACTGCATCTGCATCCATTGAATTTCGCCCTCGGTCTCGCCGATGCAGCGGCCGCGGCGGGTGTGCAATTTTATGAGCACAGTCGCGTAACCAGTTATCACGGCGGCAACCCCTGCGTAGTCAGCACCTCCGGTGGACGGGTATATGCCAAGAATGTGGTGCTGGCCTGCAACGGTTACCTTGGTGGCCTAGAGCCTCGCATGGCCGGACGCATCATGCCCATCAACAACTTTGTGCTTGCCACCGAGCCACTGAGCGATGGGTTGGCACAGGAATTGATAGCGAACGACTACGCGCTACAGGACACCCTGTTTGTGATCAATTATTGGAAGCTGTCCGGTGATAACCGGTTGGTGTTTGGCGGTGGAGAAAACTACACGTCGCGCTTCCCTCAGGACATCAGGGCGTTCGTGCGTAAGTACATGCTGGAAATCTACCCGCAGCTTGCGGATACCCGTATCGATTACGGGTGGGGCGGTACCCTTGCCATCACCATGAACCGGATGCCGAGCATCGGCCGTCTGGAGCCAAATGTGTACTACAGCCAGGGGTATTCCGGTCACGGTGTTCCCACGGCTACCTTCGCCGGCAAAATTCTTTCGGAAGTTATTGCCGGAACGGAGGAGAGATTTGATATATTGTCGCGCATTCCGACGCCAAGGTTCCCGGGTGGTACCTTGCTGCGTTGGCCTGGGCTTGTCGCGGGCATGCTGTACTACAGCATGATGGACAAGCTGGGCCGGTAGACTTACTCGATTTCTTTGCTTTGTGGCCGTGCGGCACAGCGAAAATCCTGTGTCGTTATTGCCATGCTTCGGCAGGGTGCGGGTACAAATAAAAGTTGAAGAATTGTTCGGTTTATGAAATAACAGACCGATCAGTTTACAAGCACTGGGTCCGTCCGAGCGGTATCTATGGGCACAAACCCGACAAAAATAACCCACGGGGAGTAACGATGACGCTATCAGACCGGTCTTTCATGGCCAAAAAGAACCTGCTTTCCTCTACCATCGGCGCAGTAGTTTTCACTGTCGGTGCCGGCGCGGTGGCCGCAGAGATTGAAGAAGTAACGGTAACTGCACAGATGCGTGCAGAGTCCCTGAAAGACGTTCCCGCAGCGGTCACCGCATTCACTGGCGAAACCGTTAAGAACAGCAACCTGAGCGACTTTAAGGACTTGTTTGCCCTTACCCCGGGCATCTCCGGCGAGACCAACGACTCCTACTTTGACTCCGTCTCCGTGCGCGGTGTCAACAACAACAGCTTCGGTAGCGGAAGTGATCCGGCGCTGGGTATTTTCCTCGACGGTGTGTACCAGAGCCGCACCGGTGCCACTCCAAGCATGTATGACCTCGAGCGCGTGGAAGTGATCAAGGGCCCGCAGGGCACCCTGTTCGGCCGCAATACCGCTTCCGGTGCTATCTCCATGGTTTCCAAGAAGCCTGGTGAAGCCTTTGCTGGCGATATCTCCGTGGGTGCCGGCCAGTACGGTCGCACCGAACTGGAAGGTGGTGTCGATGTTCCGGTAACCGAAGACTTTTCCGTGCGTATCGCCGGTAAGCACTTCTCTGAAGACGGTCACGTTAAGAACCTCACTACCGGTAGCGACCTGGGCGCCAGCGAGCTGAACGCCGCGCGTATCACCGCGGTATACGAAGCCTCCGAGGCCACCACGGTGACCCTGCTGGCGCAGTACGAAGACCGCGAGAGCGATGGCTCCATTTATCGCGCCTTCGACAACGATGCCGGTTACAACTACGACATTCCGGAAGGTGCCTACGACGAGGTGTACAACGACGTGGATGGTCTCGACAAGTCTGAGATCGCCGACGTGGTCCTCACCGTGGAGCACGAGCTCGCCGGTGGTAACACCCTCACTTCCATTACCGGTTACAAGTCCCACAACTACTCCTACCGCGAGGACTTCGACGGTACCCCGTACCCGATCGATACCTATACCCGCGAGCAGACTGGCGATTTCTTCAGCCAGGAATTCCGTATCGCTTCCAACAGCAGCGGTCCGTTCAATTATGTTCTGGGTGCTTCCTACTACCAGGAAGAAGTGGATGCGGATTTTGCCGGTATCGATAACGAAGACTTCATCTGTGACGGTATCTACGCGGACGAGTGGGAAGAGGGCCTCGACAGTTTTGTAACCTGTGATGCACTGCCGCAGGACGTGCTCGATGAAGCCTTTGGCTTCGAAGGCGAGCCGTGGGAGTACGCCACCGACAACCTGTCCATCGAAGCCGCCGACACCCTCGGTGACTACAAGGGCTGGGGTGTATTTGCCAACACCACCTTCGATATCACCGAAGCAACCACGCTTGGCCTGGGTGTGCGTTACACCGAAGACCAGAAGACCTACACCGTAGTTTCTCCGTGGCCGGAAACCTGGACTGGTGGCTGGAACTACCAGGCCATGTATACCGATGAGGATGGTATTACCGGAGACAACACCTGGAGCAACGTGTCCGGCCGTGCAACCCTGACCCACGAGCTGAGCGACGAGCTGACCACCTACGCCAGCGTTGCAACCGGCTACAAGTCCGGTGGTTTCGACTACCTGTCCTACAACATTACCGACCCGGCGTACGGCGACACCTACGAGAGCCAGGCTGACTGGCTGTGGGAGCAGGGTTACGAGGTCAACGCCGGCAACGCCGAGCCGAGCAAGTTCGACGAGGAAACCGTGCTGTCCTACGAGCTGGGTGTGAAAGCTCGCTTGCTGGACAACCGCCTGGCCCTGAACGCCGCCGCGTTCCAGTACACCTATGAAGACATGCAGCAGGCATTCTGGGTAGGTGCGGCAGCGATCACCCGCAACGTGGGTGAATCTGAAGGTCGCGGCCTGGAAGTGGACGCGCGCTGGCTGATCACCGACAACCTGGATCTGTACTTCGGTGCAGCACTGCTCGACACCGAGTTCAATGGTGCGCCGGAAGAACTGTGTGATGCGTGTAACGGCAACGAGATGGCCTTCTCTCCGAAGTTCTCCTCCGCCACCGTGCTGACGTACACCCAGGCAACCGGCTTCGGTGAGCTGTCTTATTCCAGTGAATACACCTACACCGGTGAACAGTGGTCCGAGCTGGAAAACACCGAAGCGGTGAAGCTGGATGCCCGCAACGTGGTGAACCTGCGTGTAGCCCTGACTTCTCCGGCAGAGAACTGGACCGCTGGTATCTACGCCGAGAACGTGACCGGCGAAGAGTTCTACCACTGGGGTTACGCAGATGCGCTGTATAACCTGCCGGCCACCAAGACCGATCCCTCGCGTGGTCGCGTTGTTGGGGTCAACATGGATTACCGCTTCTAATCGATTCCATTCGCGTCTCACAGGATGGGAATAAAAGGTCGGCAGAAATGCCGGCCTTTTTTTTGGTGAGTGGTTTGGCTAATTGTGTTAAAAAGCACGTTCAGTAGCAGGGAAGATGGAAGTGTCCAGCTCAGACAATCAACGCCGTAGAAACCAGTTGTCACCGCGCCGAGAGCCCGTTCAGGCGAGGGCACGCGAGCGCGCCCGTCAGATTCTGGACACCACCGGCTATTTGCTCGAACGGGTCGGCCTGAACGACCTCACTACCATTCTGATCGCCAAGGAGCTTGGTGTTTCCGTTGGTTCCGTATATCACTACTTTCCCAATAAGCATGCGATCCTCTATGCGATGGGAGAGCAGTGGCTCGCCAGCCTTACCGAGCGTCTGAACGAGCTCGCTGCAAGCCACCTCGAACGTCTCAGCCTGCGTGAATTCCTCGACGAACTCTTGTCCCGTTGGCTATCCGTGTACCGCGAACAGCGCGGTCTGTTGCCGTTGGTTCAGGCCATGTGGGGCGTACCGGAACTGCATGAGCTGGATGAGCGTCATGACGAGCTGGTAATCAATCATCTGATGCGGATGTTTAGTCGACTCGGCTTTACCTGTCCGCCAAACGAGTCTAATCGCCTGGCGCGCGCCACGCTGGAAACCTGCCATGCCATGCTGCTGGTTGTGGTGAATCAGGCGGGTGTCCGTTCGGAGCGGACCCGCGAAGACTTACTTAACATGCTGATGGTTCTGCTTGAGCCGCATCGTAACGATGAACGGCCATCGGGCCTCGACGATATTGAGGCTCCGTAGGGAGTTCAAATGACCAGCGCACAGCACCCGACAGGAAAATCCCATCCCAATCGTTTGATCATCGCGATTTCATCGCGGGTATTGTTTGACCTGCGCGAGAGTCATCAGATTTTCGAAGAGCAGGGCGTAGAGGCGTTTTCGGCCTACCAGATTGACCGGGAAAACGATATTTTGCCGAAAGGTGAGGCGTTTTCTCTCGTGGAAAAATTTCTGCAAATCAACGAGCGGCTGCCCGGTGAGCCCAGGGTTGAGGTGATACTGCTATCCCGCAACAGTGCTGATACCGGCCTGCGCGTGTTTAATTCGATTGAACACTACGGGTTAAGCATAAGCCGTGCGGCGTTTTGTAATGGCGGCAGTCCCTATCGCTATATCTCTCCGTTTGGCTGTCACCTTTTCCTGTCGACCGATGGTGAAGATGTCCGCAGAGCGCTGGAGCAGGGCGTTGCCGCGGCGACGTTGATCCCGGGCGGCGCACGCCAGCGTGGCGATGAGGTACTGCGCTTTGCGTTTGATGGCGATGCGGTGTTGTTTTCCGACGAGGCCGAGCAAATCTTCAAGCGCGATGGCCTCGACGCGTTTACCAATGCAGAGCGTGCATCTGCGAAAAAACCCTTACAGGGCGGCCCGTTCAAGGGCTTCCTAGAGGCGCTGCAACAGCTGCAGGCCGAATTCGATCCCGAGGATTGTCCAATCCGCACCGCGCTTGTCACCGCGCGTTCCGCGCCCGCACATGAGCGGGTGATTCGCACACTGCGGGCATGGAATATTCGAATTGATGAGTCCATGTTTCTTGGTGGCCTACCCAAGGGAGAGTTCCTGCGGGCGTTCGGTGCCGATGTATTTTTCGACGATCAGCCGGTGCACTGCGCTTCCGCTGGTGCCCATGTCGCCACCGGGCATGTACCGCACGGTATCGCCAATCAGGGCAAATAGCGCGTCAGCCGACACCTTGGTCTTCCCGGGTGCCCAGAAATCACACGAATTTCACTTGCCTTCGGTCACCTTTCGTAACCATTTGTTCACTTTTTCCCTAGCCTTATCACGATTAGTTGGCTCCTCATCACTTTCACTGCTATGCTTTTCGCGCATATAGTTGCACAGTTTTTATAACCATTTACTGGCGCAAAAAAGATCACATTACCGCTGATCGGATAGTGCCGGAGACCGAAAGGGCAGGCAGGGAGAGAGGCTATGAAGCTGCAGCAGTTGCGATATATCTGGGAGGTGGCGCACCATGACCTCAACGTGTCGGCCACCGCGCAAAGCCTGTTTACGTCCCAGCCCGGCATCAGTAAACAGATACGTTTGCTCGAAGACGAACTCGGTGTAGAGATTTTTGCGCGTAGCGGCAAACACCTCACCCGTGTGACCCCGGCAGGGGAAGCCATCCTCAAAACCGCCGGCGAGATTATGCGCAAGGTGGAAAATATTAAGCAGGTGGCGCAGGAATTCAGTAATGACAAGCGCGGCAGCCTTGCCATTGCCACCACCCATACCCAGGCACGTTACGCGCTGCCGACCGTTATTAAAGGCTTTATCTCCCGCTACCCCGAAGTTGCCCTGCATATGCATCAGGGAACGCCAATGCAAATTTCCGAAATGGCTGCAGACGGCACTGCGGATTTTGCCATCGCCACCGAGGCCCTGGAGCTGTTCAGTGATCTGGTGATGATGCCGGTGTACCGCTGGAACCGCTGTATTCTGGTGCCCAAGGGCCATGAGCTCGCGCAGGTATCCAAGCTGACGCTGGAAGAGGTGGCCAAGTACCCGATCGTGACTTATGTATTCGGGTTTACCGGTCGATCCAAGCTGGACGAGGCGTTTCTCGAGAAGGGGTTGTCACCCAAAGTGGTGTTCACCGCAGCGGATGCCGACGTCATTAAAACCTATGTGCGCCTCGGCCTAGGCATTGGGATTGTCGCGGATATGGCGGCGGTTGAGGATGAGGATAGTGACCTTGTCGCGCTGGATGCCAGTGATCTGTTTGAATCGAGCGTGACGAAAATTGGCTTCCGCAAAGGGATTTTCCTGCGCGGCTTTATGTACGAGTTCTTCCAGCAGTTCGCACCGCATCTTACCCGGGAGCTTGTTGATCAAGCGGCGCAGGCATCCTCCCGTGCGGAGGTGGATGAACTGTTTTCACATATTGATTTGCCGGTTTACTAAGTCGTAAAGCTTGGCGCGGCGACACCGGCAATGGGTCGCCGCAACAATCGCAATCAGGCTGCCAGTTTGGCCAACACTTCCTTCGCAAACTTGAAGTACACCGTGTAGACCTCCGGTTCCTTGCCTTCCTCTTCCACCACGAAAAATGGCGCTCGCTGGACATTCAGCTTTTGGGCCAGCGCCATACCGGCACTTTCTGGGTCACGCTCATCGGCAATCAACGTTTCGTCCAGAAACTTTTCCTGGTCGTTTTCCTTGAGCTTTTGCTCAACGTCGCGGCATTTCCCACATGGGGAGCCATCCGCAAGAATTTTCTTTACCAGCGTAATACGCATGAAACACAGCCTTATTGTGTAGGGCTGTCGCCTCGGCATGCTCGTTGACGCGTTCCGGGGACAGCTCAAATCCAGTGAATCTAATGATTGGCGCGGAATCTAGCAAAGAAGAGAAACAGTGGGAAATATCGAAGGGCGATAGATCTATAACCGGTGGCGGTAATCAGGAAAAGCGGTCTTCCAATGTGTCGAGCAAGATACGCACCTTGTCCAGACACTCGCGATGTTCGGCCGCAGGATCTGAGTCCGCAACAATCCCGCCACCGGCGGCACAACTGATCTTGCCATTGCTTGCGGTAAGGGTACGAATGGCAATATTCGTGTCCGCGCGCCCACAGCTGCTGAGATAACCAATGCTGCCGCAGTAGGCACCACGGGGGCTGTCCTCGAGTTCGCGAATAATCTGCATGGCGCGGCGCTTGGGGGCACCGGTAATTGAGCCACCGGGGAAGCATGCTGCGAGCACGTCAGAGTACTCGATGTCCTGCGGCAGCTGCCCGTTGATGGTGCTCACCAGGTGATGCACGTTGGCAAAACTCTGCAGCTCGAACAGGTTTGGCACCCGCACGCTGCCGCGCTCACAGACTTTGCCAAAGTCATTTCGCAGCAGGTCCACAATCATCAGATTCTCGGCGCGGTCTTTGGGGCTGTCCCGCAATTGTTGCGCCAGTGCCGCATCTTCGGCGGGGGTCTCTCCACGCGGTACCGTTCCTTTGATGGGTTCCGTCTGCAGGAAGCGGCCGTCAGCCAGGATAAAGCGTTCGGGCGAAAGGCTAAGCAACTGACCTTCGGGAAGAGAGAGGTACGCCGAAAATGGTCCTGCGGCGACTTCCCGTAACGCCAGATACGCGGTTAGCGGGTCGCCCTCGCAGGTGGCATGAAAGCGTTGGGTGAAGTTAGCCTGATAGATGTCACCGGCACGGATGTAATCGAGGATCGATTCGATACGTCGTGCGTATTCCCCTGCGTCATATTCATGCTGGAATGGTGTCGTGAGCCTGAACGAATCGAGATTTGGCGCAGGCTTTTCCCAGTCAACGGCTTCAAAGCGCTGTTGCAGGTCCTGTTTTTGGTAGCGCGTACACGCGGGATGGAAAACCAGATGGCTTGCGCGCAACTGGTGGTCGACGATCAGCGCCCAGCTGTACAGGCCAAATGCACCTGCCGGCAAGGGGGTTGGCCGCAGATCCGGCCGCAAGAAATTACAGTTGTTACCCAGCTCGTAGCCGGCAAAGCCGATGGCGCCGCCACAGAAGGGGATTTGCTGGTCCACTTCCTGTGGCGCCAGTTCGCAGAGCAAATCATCCAGTGCCGTGAAGGGGGCCGGGTCGTCTGCATTCAGAGTCAGCGATGCGATGGGATCCGCGCTAATAATGTCAAACCGTCCGCCACTGGCGCGGGGTTGCCCCGAATCCAGCCAGACCGGGCAGGGCAGGTCACCAAGCGCAGCGAAGGCGGCGCCGAGATTTCGGGAATAGGGCAGGGAAATGATCTGCAAAACGTCAACCAAACTTCCGGGCGGGTTTACCGCGCAGGTTTCTCTCAGGCAATAGGCGTAGCCTTTTGGGCGGCGCTACTTTACTCCAATTTGCCCGCTGAGCCTATCGAAACGCCACCACAGGGTGTTGCGACAGGTAGTAATACGCTGCGTTAGCTGAGTCCGTTCACTGGGCACTATGAAAATCTAGCTGATTCTGCGCTCAATTCCCGCCTGCGACATCAGTCGGGTCGCGAGCTCTTCCACCGACAGCTCTGTCGCATCGAGGTAGGGTATCTGTGCGCGCCGCAGCATTTGCTCAACCTGGCGCACTTCAAATTCGCACTGCTCAGGGGACGCGTAACGGCTGTTGGCGCGCCGTTCCTGGCGGATGCTCATCAGGCGGCGGGGGTCGATGGTGAGGCCGAAGAGTTTGTGTTGATAGGGGCGCAGGATTTTCGGCAGGGAGGTGGAGTCCATGTCCTCCTCGGTGATCGGATAGTTTGCTGCACGCAACCCGAACTGCAGGGCAAGATACAGGCACGTGGGTGTCTTGCCCGAGCGCGATACGCCAACGAGGATCACGTCTGCACTTTCAAATTCTCGCGTGCGGCGGCCATCGTCATTATCCATGGCGAAGTGCACGGCCTCCATGCGCGCGCTATAGCGGCTGTCGTTGGAAATGCCGTGGGAAACGCCTACCGTGCGCGCCGGGTTTGTTCCGAACAGGTTTGCCAGCGGCGCTAGATAACTTTCAAAGACATCCAGCATCAGTGCAGAGCTTTCGTGCAACTGGTTGCGTATCTGGTCTGAGACAATACTGGTAATGATGATCGGCTGCAGGCCGGACTCCTCGGCGGCACGCTCTATACGCTGCAACACCTGTTTCACTCGCGCCTCTGAGTCCACGTAGGGGACGGTAACTTGCTCAACATGCTGGTCGCGAAACTGTGCAAGCAGGCTGTGGCCAATACCCTCTACCGTAAGACCGGTACCATCTGAAATAAAAAACGCTGTACGTTTTTTAGTGCTACCCGTTACTGCGCTCTGCGCCTGAATAGCAGATGCATGGCTCGGTGTGGAATCCGTCATAATTTTGTCTTTGCAAATACATTGATTGCGATCCCGAAGCTACTCGCAAATTTTCTGCTTTAGGCAGAACGGCTTCGGCCGCCTGTTTATCCAATCATACAACAGTCAATCGACGCTGTGCTTTATGCATACACATACTTGATGTAGTCGAATTCCGATTGCATGCGCGTACTTTGTAGAAAAATTACAACAAATATTGGCGATTTTCAGTGGTATTTGCGGGGTATTATTTACAAAACCCTTCCTTATAATTTGCCGCCAGAAACGCAGTCTTAGAGGACAGATCATTGACCACTTATACTCTCGATTTCGCGAAACTCGGCATGGCGGACGTCGACAAGGTTGGCGGAAAGAATGCCTCTCTTGGTGAAATGATCTCCTCATTGTCTGGGGCTGGTGTGAGTGTGCCTGGCGGTTTCGCCACCACTGCGGAGGCATTTCGTGAATTCCTGAGCGGCGCGAACCTGGACACACGTATTGCTGAGCGCCTGCAGAACCTGGATGTGGATGATGTCACCGCACTGGCCGCTGCGGGTGAAGAGATACGCCAGTGGCTGCTAGACACGCCATTCCCCGCACAGCTTGAAAAAGAGATCCGCGAAGGTTACGAGGCTCTGGGCGGCGGCGAGACGGCTGTAGCGGTACGCTCCTCGGCGACTGCCGAAGATTTGCCGGACGCTTCGTTCGCCGGCCAGCAGGAGACGTTCCTGAACATCCGCGGTATTGAGTCCGTACTGCAGGCGGTGCGCGAAGTATTCGCCTCTCTGTACAACGACCGCGCTATTGCCTATCGCGTACACACTGGCTATGCGGATGTCGGCGTATATCTCTCCGCGGGCATCCAGCACATGGTGCGTAGTGAAACCGGCGCTTCCGGCGTAATGTTCACCCTCGATACCGAAAGTGGATTCCGCGATGTCATCTTTGTCACCGCCGCCTACGGCCTGGGTGAGACAGTGGTGCAGGGTGCGGTGAACCCGGACGAGTTCTACCTGTACAAACCGGCGCTGGAAGCGGGCCGCCCGGCGATTTTGCGCCGAAACCGGGGCAGTAAGGCCATCAAAATGGTCTATGACGCCAGCGGTGACTGTGGCCGTTCGGTCAAAACCGTGCAAGTGGATGAGGAAGACCGCCTGCGTTTTGCCCTGAATGATGAAGAACTCACGGAGCTGGCCAATCAGGCGCGCAAGATTGAAGCGCATTACCAGCGTCCGATGGATATTGAGTGGGCGAAGGACGGCGACAGCGGCAAGCTGTTTATCGTGCAGGCGCGTCCGGAGACCGTGCGCTCGCGCGACACGGGTACCAGCATCGAGCGCTACAAGCTCCAGGAACGCAGTGAAGTACTGTGTGAGGGGCGTGCCATTGGCCAGCGCATTGGTGCGGGCCCTGTGCGGGTACTGGACTCGGTTGAAGACATGGCGCAAATGCAAGACGGCGACGTCTTGGTCACCGACATGACGGACCCGGATTGGGAACCAGTGCTGAAGAAGGCCAGTGCCATCGTCACCAATCGTGGTGGCCGTACTTGCCACGCGGCAATCATTGCGCGCGAACTGGGTATCCCGGCGGTTGTTGGTTGTGGTGACGCCACCGAAAAGCTGTCCACTGGCACGCCCGTTACCGTGACCTGTGCCGAAGGCGATACGGGTTTCGTGATGTCCGGGCAATTGGATTTCGAGCGCTCGCTCACCGAAGTCGCGGATATGCCCGACCTGCCGTTCAAAATCATGCTGAATGTGGGCAACCCGGACCGCGCATTTGCGTTTAGCAATCTACCGAACCAGGGCGTTGGTCTCGCGCGCCTGGAGTTCATTTTGAACCGGATGATCGGTATCCACCCACGCGCACTGCTGGAGCTGGACCGCCTGCCGCAGGAATTGCAGCACACCATCCGCAATCGCATTGGCGGTTACGCATCCCCGGAAGACTTTATTGTCGAAAAACTGGTGGAAGGCATCTCCACTCTCGCCGCCGCATTTGCACCCAATCGCACCATCGTGCGCCTCTCGGACTTCAAGTCCAATGAATATGCGCACCTGGTGGGTGGCCAGATGTACGAGCCGAGCGAAGAAAACCCGATGCTGGGCTTCCGCGGTGCTGCACGTTACCGCTCCAAGGATTTCCGCCAGTGTTTTGCGCTCGAGTGTAAGGCGCTGAAGAAGGTCCGTGACGAGATGGGCCTTACCAATGTGGAAATCATGGTGCCGTTCGTCCGCACACCGGACGAGGCTCGCCAGGTCATCGAGCTGCTGGAACAGAACGGTCTCAAGCGCGGTGAGAATGGGCTGAAAGTCATCATGATGTGTGAACTTCCTTCAAATGCCTTGCTGGCGGAGGATTTTCTGCAGTACTTCGATGGTTTCTCCATTGGCTCCAATGACCTGACCCAGTTGACCCTCGGCTTGGACCGCGACTCCGGACTGGTCGCGGAGCTGTTTGATGAGCGTGACCCGGCGGTAAAAATGTTGTTGTCCCGTGCGATTCAGGCTTGTAAAAAGGCGGGTAAATACGTCGGTATCTGTGGCCAGGGCCCGTCAGATCACAAAGATTTTGCGCAGTGGCTGATGGACGAAGGTATTGACAGCGTATCCCTTAACCCGGACACCGCGGTTGATACCTGGCTGTACCTCGCCAACCAGAGCGATACCCCGTAAGCATTCCCGCAGCTTTTGTGCGGCTGTTTGCGTACTGATTGGGAAATTTCAAGCAAAGCGCCTTTTTTAAGGCGCTTTTTTGTTATTTGCCGTTAGGAAAATGTTCTCTGCTAATGGCTACTTTTGAAGATAGTGGGTGTGGTCATTTCACCGCTTAGGCCTTGTGGAAATACAGGTGCGAGACTAAGTGAATTGCCAAATTCCATAAAACTGCTATACGCCCGATAAAATCAATCTAAGCACACAATTTCACATCAATAGAATCGAAAGAGTTCTCACATAAGTGTCATTTGTGACCGTGAGAGCGGTTAATCCAAATCTGCCTATTCGAAGCAGAAGCCAACGATTCAAGTTCTGACTGAGGTGTGATCATGCTTAGACATTTTCAATTCTCTCCCGACGACGATCCAGTAACCCATTCAAACAGCCAGCGAAGTAGCCAGTACCTGCTTGACCAATCGGGAGGGGATGTGAGTGTCGCCGACGGCGTATCAATTGCTTCCCGCCGGTTTATTGCCACGGTCATGCTTCTCGTTGGTGGCTTGGTTGGTACGCTCTGGCCTTCCTTTGCCGAAGCCAACCGCGGAGGCAACTGGTTTGACGATACTGCGGCGATGAATTCTTCCGGCGCGCCCTCCATACGTATTAACCTGAGTGAGCAGAAAGCCTATTTCTACAAAGGCGGTCGTTTGGTGGGTTCATCATTCATTTCGTCTGGCAAGAAAGGTTTTCGTACCGGTACCGGTAAATTCCGGGTGCTGGCGAAACGTCCCAACCACCGTTCCAGCATTTATGGCAGCTATGTAGATCGCAATACCGGACGTGTAGTGAGAGCGGATGTTGATACGCGCAAACATCGTCGTCCTGCGGGTACCTACTATCGCGGTGCGAAGATGAACCACTACATTCGCTTCAATGGTGGTATCGGTCTGCATGCGTCTGGCCATGTACCGCGCTATCCTGCCTCACACGGCTGTGTACGTATGCCTCCGCATATGGCACGCAAGTTCTACCAGTATTCTCGTGTAGGTATGCCGGTGACTGTGACTTATTAATAGCGAGTTATCGGTAAGGTTTGGCAGCCTGCGCCCGAGCCTGACATTCGATGGCAGCGCTTCGGGAATCGGCAGGCCCTGTTGCCGGGTATTATCCATTGCGGTGATACCCGGCATTTTTGTGTGTGCAATGCAGAAGCCTCTACATAGCGGTTATGATGTTGTACAAGCGGCCGGGTAATCGGCACGGCTATACAGTTTCATTTTCGGAGCGCACCATGACCAGTAATCACATTTCGACCCCCGACCTTTGCGATGAATTTCCTGAACTGATTCAGGTAGTAGAGCCGGGCTTTATCAACTTTGGCGGGCGTGAAACCTTCGGCGGTACGATCACCACAATTAAATGCTTTGAAGACAATTCGCTCGTGCGTGACCTGGTGGCAGAAGAGGGCGCAGGTCGCGTATTGGTCGTGGACGCAGGTGGCTCAATGCGGCGCGCATGTCTTGGCGATATGCTGGCGGAAAAGGCCTTTGATAATAATTGGGAAGGTATCCTGATGTATGGCTGCATCCGTGACGTAGATGAAATTTCTCAACTACAGTTAGGAGTGCAGGCGCTGGGAAGTCACCCCATGAAGACCGAAAAGAAAGGCATCGGCGAACGCGATGTTGCTGTGACTTTTGGCGGCGTTACCTTTAATCCCGGAGAGTATTTATACGCTGACAATAACGGTGTGATAGTTTCCCCAAAACCATTGATGTAACTTGGCAATATCGGATTCAATTTTATTTTCTTTAGTCCTTCTATCCGCACTTGCGCACGCTGTATGGAACGCAGTCGTTAAACATAGTGGAGAAGCGTTTCTACAGCTCGCAATGATCCGAAGCGTCGGTCTCTTTGCAGGCATTCTACTTGCGACACAGCTACCACTGCCTGCAAAGTCTTCACTGATCTTCCTGATTGGTGGCGCCTTATTCCAATACCTCTATTTCTTTCTTCTGTCGCGTTCTTATCATGCGCTCGATTATGGTACCGCTTATCCCATTGCGCGCGGAGTAACGCCGCTGATGGTGGCAAGCGCTGCGCTGGTTTTTCTCGATGAATCGCTTGAGCCCATGCAGATCGTGGGGGTTTTGCTGGTCAGCTGCGGCATTTTTGCGCTAATCATGAAAGAACTGCGGGTAAGTTCCGCTGGGATCTATTATTCGCTGGGTACTGGTATTGCTATTACCGGCTACACCACATTGGGCGCTGCAGGGGTACGTACTGTAGAGAACCCCTGGAGTTTCGTTGCCTGGCTTGAAATTCTTTCTGGTGGCGGGGTAATTGTTGCTGTCCTGCTAACACGCCCGCTAAAGGGCCTGGCATTTGCGCGCGCGAATTTTTTACGCAGCTCTCTATCCGGCGTGTTGGCGACGAGCGGGTTCGGCATAGCACTGTGGGCGACTTCGCTGATGCCGGTGGCGGCGGTCGCGGCAACACGAGAGGTAAGCATCCTCTTCGCGTCACTAATCTCTGTGTTTTTGCTGAAAGAGCGCCTTTCTATCCGTCGTGTCTGCGGCGCACTGATTATCTTTTGTGGCATTGGCGCTCTAGCCCTTGCCTGATCGGCGCCAGCACACTGTTCTGAGTATGTCTTTGGCCCTTGCCGGCCGACAGATTGCCTATAGTTTCAATGACTTCCTCGAATGCGGACGAGGCCCGATGGCGGTATACCCGTCACCCGGCATAACTCCAGTTCACTAACTCAAGATCACCAAATTGTAACGGCCCTTCCAAAGGACAAATAATGAGCAGTTTGCGTCAGAAGTGGGTAACCGCGCCCTTATTAAACTGGATTAAGAAAGTATTGCCGCCAATCTCGGACACCGAGCGCGAAGCCATGGAGGCGGGCGAGGTATGGTGGGACGCAGAATTGCTCTCCGGTAAGCCCGACTGGGATCAGTTACTCAAAATGGGGCAGCCAGAATTAACCGAAGAAGAGCAGGCATTTATCGACGGCCCAGTGGAAGAGCTGTGCAAAATGGTCGACGACTGGAAGGTGTCGTATGAAGACCACGATATTTCGCCGGAAATATGGGATTTCCTGAAGAAACACCGCTTTTTCGGCATCATCATTCCGGAAGAGTTTGGCGGCCTCGGGTTTTCACCTACCGCGCACGCACAAATCGTAACCAAGATATCAACGCGTAGCACCAGTGTCGGGGTAACGGTAATGGTGCCGAATTCGCTGGGGCCAGGTGAGCTGTTGATGGCCCACGGCACCGATGAGCAAAAGCGCCATTATCTACCGCGCCTTGCCGATGGCCGCGACATCCCTTGTTTTGGCCTCACCAGCCCAGAAGCGGGTTCCGATGCAGCAGCGATGGTGGACAATGGCGTCGTCTGTTACGAGACCTACAAGGGTGAGAAAACTCTGGGTATGCGCGTCAACTGGCACAAGCGGTATATCACGCTTGGCCCGGTTTCCACTGTCCTGGGGCTCGCTTTCAAACTCTATGATCCGGACCATATTCTCGGCGATGAAGAAGAGCTCGGTATTACCGTGGCACTGGTGCCTACCGATACCGAGGGCGTAACCATCGGTCAGCGCCATCTTCCCGCGATGCAGGCGTTCATGAATGGTCCCAACTGGGGCAAAGACGTATTCATTCCCATGGACTGGATCATCGGAGGCCAGGAAAACATAGGTCACGGCTGGCATATGTTGATGAGCGCGCTCGCCGCAGGACGTGGCATTTCGCTGCCGTCACTCTCCACCGGTGGCGCCAAGCTCGCCGCGCGCACTACAGGCGCCTATGCCTATGTACGTGAGCAGTTTGGTATCTCTATCGGCAAATTTGAGGGCGTGCAGCGGCGCCTCGCGGAAATCGCCGGTATTGCTTATGTACTGGATTCTGCACATAAGACCACCACGCGCGCCCTCGACCAGGGCCGCAAGCCCGCAGTCATCTCGGCAATTATGAAAGCGCACGCAACCTTCGGTCTGCGCCAGTCGATCAATGATGCCATGGACATCCATGCGGGCAAGGCGATTATTGATGGCCCTTCAAACTATCTCGGTAACGTTTACCGGGCTGTGCCCGTTGCGATTACCGTCGAGGGTGCAAACATCCTAACGCGCAGTCTGATGATCTTCGGGCAGGGGGCTATACGCTGTCATCCCTACCTGCTGCAAGAAATGGAGGCGGCGACCAATCCAGACCACGATGCCGGGGTAAAAGAACTGGATGCACTACTTCCGAAACACTTCATGTTCCAGCTGAAAACATTTGCCCGCGCAGTATTTCATGGCTGGACCGGTGGCCTGTTTGCCAGCAGCCCCAAGGGGGTTGGCGATGCGGCCAAATACTACCGGCAGATGAACCGCTATTCCGCGGTACTCACGCTGGTTACTGAAATCTCCCTCTTATCACTGGGTGGTGAACTCAAACGGAAAGAAATGATTTCCGCGCGGCTCGGGGACGTATTGAGTGATCTCTATCTCATGAGCTGTGCGCTCAAGCGCTTTAATGACGATGGCAGCCCGGACAGCGACAGGCCATTACTGGAGTTTGCGATGCGTTCGGGCTTCCACAACATTGAGGTCAGCCTGATCGAGGTGTTCCACAATTTCCCCATCCGTTTCATCGGCCAACTGATGCAGTTTCTCACCATGCCGTGGGGACACAGTATCCGCGATGCTTCTGATCGGCAGGCCAAAGCCTGCGCTGACTTGATTATGGTGCCTTCCGAAACGCGCGAGCGGCTTACCGAAGGTGTCTTCCTGGGTAACCCGGGTGATGGTATCGATATCGTCGAGCAGGCATTTGAGCTCAGCCATGCGACCGCCGATATCCGTGAAAAAATGAAAAAGGGTGGGGTGCGCGCACTCAGTGTGAAATCCGTCGAGGAAGCGCTGAGCAAAGGGTTGATTAATGAAGAAGAGGCCACTGAGATGAAGCTCACCGCCGAGGCCGTTGACAAGGCGATTCAGGTAGATCACTTCGATTCCCTTGGTGGCCAGAAGACAACGGGCTGAAGTAAAAGCGGGGTCTTCATCGTGCAATCAACGAAAGAGCCTGAGTCCTTCGACGAGGTGGAAGCCTGTGTCGATGCCGTGCTCGAGCGAGTCGGTAAGCACATCGTGCTGGGGCTTCCACTGGGGATTGGCAAAGCCAACCATTTCGCGAACGCCCTTTACGCCCGTGCCGAAGCCGATCCGCGTATTTCCCTGACCATATTTACCGCATTGACGCTCGAGCGGCCGGCAAGTGGGAACGAACTGCAGCGTCGTTTTGTCCAACCCTTGCTGGACCGCCTCTATAGTGACTACCAAGATCTTGCCTACAATCAGGCCCGGCGCAAGGGGCTGCTACCGCGTAACGTGGAGGTGTGTGAGTTTTTCATGCAACCGGGGAGCATGCTCAATGTAGCGAGTGCGCAGCAGGATTATGTCAGCACGAATTACACGCTGGTGCCGCGTGATCTTTTAGACCGTGGTGTAAATGTTGTCGCGCAAATGGTGTCGCCGGCCATCGACTCCAGCAGTGACTACAGCTTAAGTAGCAACCCCGATCTCACCTTGCCACTACTGGCACTCGCTGAAGCGCGTAACCATGGCCCAATCGTTGTTGTTGGGGAGGTCAATCCGCGCTTGCCGTTTGTTGGTGGTGATGCGCGGGTGAGTGCGACCCTGTTTGATTTTCTGCTGGAAGGCGATGCTTTTGAGCAGGAAATTTTCCCCGCGCCCAATGCACCGGTCCGGATTACCGATTACGCCCTCAGTTTCCATATCGCCAGCCTGGTGAAAGACGGAGGCACCTTGCAGGTGGGCATCGGCGCGCTCGGTGATGCTATCTGCCACGTACTCCGCCTTCGGCAGACACATAACCAGGAGTTCAGCGATATCCTGCACGCCTTGCAGTTCGAGCTTGATGCCACGGCGAGCAGTATACCTGCCGAATCGAGTCTTTTTACGCAGGGTATTTATGGAGCCAGTGAGATGGTTCCGGAGGGATTCCTGCATTTGCGACGTGCTGGGGTGATGAAGCGCAAGGTCTACCAGGATGCCGCACTCCAGTCACTGCTGAACTCAGGTGTCGCTTCTGACTGTGCATCGGAGGAGCTATTGCTCGCGCTGCGTAACAGCGGGCGGATTCAGAGCCCATTAACCGAAGAAGATACAAAATTCCTCCAGGACATGGGCATCATCGACCCATCCTATAGCTGGCGTGGCCATCGCTTCCTTGATGAGGGCGGCGAATTGGAGGAGTGTGACCTGCACAGTGCAGCGGGACTACAAAAGTTGCTCGGCAGCGTCGCAGGCAAGCCAATTTCTGGCGGCACCTGGCTACATGGGGGGTTCTATCTCGGTTCTACCAGCCTTTACCGTGAACTTCGAGAAATGGATCCGGATGAGTTGGCCGGTATCAATATGACCGGCATCGACTACATCAACGCGCTGGAAAAACAGCGCGAACTGAAATGTGTACAGCGGCAACATGCTCGATTCGTAAATTCGGCAATGATGGTAACCCTGAACGGGGCAGTGGTTTCCGATGGTTTGGCTAACGGTAAAGTGGTGAGCGGGGTAGGCGGGCAGTACAACTTTGTCGCACAGGCGCAAGAATTGCCAGGTGCGCGCTCTATCATCGCCTTGTCCAGTACCCGTACAACTGGCGGTCGCGTACAAAGTAATATTGTCTGGGAGTACCCGAACTGCACCATACCACGGCACTTGCGCGATATCGTGGTCACCGAGTATGGCATTGCCGATCTGCGCGGCAAGACGGATCGGGACGTAATCGTCTCAATGATTTGTATCGCGGATAAACGGTTCCAGCGAGAGCTGCTCGCCAAAGCGCGGGCTGCTGGTAAGGTGGAGCGAGGCTTTAAAATTCCCCCTGCCTACCGGAACAACACACCGCACCGGCTTCAGGCTATCTTCGAGCAGGGACACAGACCCGCACTACTGCCATATTATCCCTTGGGTACAGACTTTACCGCGCAGGAAGCGCAATTGGCGGTCGCCTTGCAGAGCCTGAAAGAAGCCGGGCGCAATATCTTCAGCTACTGGCCGCTACTGCGCAAAGGCCGTGATATTGCCAAACATCGCCTCGACGAATTCCCTGCGGTACGCGCCTGCCTCGAGCGTTTGGGCTTTGATGGTAGCGACGATTACCACCATCGCCTACTTGCATATCTGGTTGCCGGTGCATATGCGAAATTCTTTGACGATAAGCGTGCGCTCGGAGATACCGCCGAGATCACCGACACAGCGGCTCCTTGAAGGTGCCTCGTTGAAGCACTTCGAAAGTTAGCTAGCTTTTTAACTGGCTCGCCTGAATGGCCGTGAGGGCTATGGTGTAGATGATGTCATCCACCAGTGCTCCGCGGGAGAGGTCGTTAACCGGTTTGCGCATTCCTTGTAGCATCGGCCCAATACTGATGAGATCCGCACTGCGCTGCACGGCCTTATATGTGGTATTACCGGTATTCAGGTCCGGGAAGATAAACACCGTGGCGCGCCCGGCAACCGGGCTACCCGGTGCTTTCTTCTTCGCCACGTTTTCCATTACGGCCGCGTCATATTGCAATGGCCCATCGATCGCCAGATCCGGCCGTTTTTCTTTGGCGATTCTGGTGGCTTCTCGGACCTTCTCCACATCACTGCCGGAGCCGGATGATCCCGTCGAGTAACTGATCATTGCTACCCTCGGTTCAATACCAAAGGCTTCTGCGGAGTCTGCTGACTGTATGGCGATGTCCGCCAGTTCTTCCGCGTTCGGGTCCGGGTTGATCGCGCAGTCTCCGTATACAAGAACCTGGTCTGGTAGCAACATGAAAAATACCGACGACACCAGGCTCGCGCCGGGTGCGGTTTTAATCAGTTGCAGAGCAGGGCGGATGGTATTTGCGGTGGTGTGTACGGCCCCGGATACCAGGCCATCTACCTCGCCCTCGGCCAGCATCATGGTCCCGAGCACCACATTGTCCTGAAGCTGCTCTTTGGCGACGATTTCAGTCAGCCCCTTGTTTTTGCGCAGTTCCACCATGGCATCAACGTATTTGTTGCGCGTATTGTCTGGATCAATGATCTCAACCTTATCCGCAAGCAAAATACCCTGCTGTTCCGCCACGCGATGAATTTCCTTGGGGTCGCCAAGTAGCACTGGGCGGGCGATGCCGCGCTCGGCACAGACCAGTGCGGCCCTTACCGTGCGGGGTTCATCCCCCTCCGGAAGTACAATACGCTTGTTGGCTCGCCGTGCCAGCTCGGTAAGGTGGTAGCGGAATGCCGGGGGAGAAAGACGCTTGGGCCGGTTGGAGTCGCGCGCCAGGGATTCGACCCAGTGGTTGTCCAGGTGACCGGCAATAAAATCCTGCACCTTTTCGATTCGATCAAGATCGTCGGTGGGCGTCTCGGTATTAAATGACTGGAGCTGCAGTGCCGTCTGCCATGTATTGCTCTCGACCAAAATCACCGGCAACCCCGTTTCCATAGCAGGTGCGCACAGTTTTCGTACCTGTGACTCGATCTGGTAGCCACCGGTTAACAGCAGACAACCAATCTTGATGCCGTTCATTGCTGCGAGGCAGGCGGCTACGATGACATCGGGACGGTCACCGGATGTGACCAGCATTGAGCCGGGCTCGAAGCGATAGATCATATTGCCCAGTGAGCGTGAGCAAAAGGTGACACTGCGCAGGCGGCGAATATCCAGCTCGCCATAGTTGATGATTTCTGCCTGAAAATGTTCTGCAAGATCTTTTGCCCTGGGCTCCACCAAATCTGCATTCCAGGGAATACAGCCAATAATTGGCAGCGGGCTTTTGCCGAACAGTGCGAGAATTTCGAGGTTGCCACGTCGTACCCGAGAACCCTCAAACACACCATTAATGTCCGCACCCGGGGAGTCGGGCAAATGCGAAGGGGCACCGACCTTGTTTACGATGCAGCCAACCACTCGCTGGGCGCTGCTACCGCCAAAGGTCGTCATCGCGACCTCAAGCCGGTCTTTTAGCTGTTGGGTGGAGTCCATGTCGGGGCACACCACCAGTATTACTTCCGCGTCCAGTGTCTTCGCAATGTGTAAATTGAGCAGGTTGGCAAACTGGTTTTCCGCGTTGGGAACCAGACCCTCCACAATCGCTACATCCGAGCGACGGGCCTGTTCGCTGAAGCGCCCGAGAATATCTTCCATTAAATCCGCGAGATCGTCGTGACCAATCATCGATTCCGCATGCTTCATGCTGAACGATTCCGGAACCTTTAAGTTTGACGCGGTGCGCAGGATCTCATTGCTGCGATCGCGGTTTCTCTCGTTCTTGACGGTTTCCGCGATCGGCTTGTAGAAACTGACGCTGACACCATCCCGCTCCAACGCGCGTAAGGTGCCCAAGCTGACCGAGGTTATGCCCACGCCGGAACTGATTGGGACAAGCATAATCGTACGGGCCATGGACTAGGAGCCTCCAGCCGGCTGGCCTGAAGCGGCTGAATTACCACTGGCGATTATCTGTGCGGCGTCCCGTGCGATCACCCATTCTTCATTAGTGGGAATGACCAGTACTTTAGGTGTGGTAGTGGTACCGGATGGTGGTTCAATTGCGCCTTCTGCGCCAAAGCGCATTTCCAGGTTTCTCGTCTCGTCTACCCGGTAGCCAAGGCCATTAAGTCGGTTGAGCACATTTTCGCGAATAAATGCAGAGTTTTCTCCAATGCCGCCGGTAAACACCAGCGCATCCACGTGCGACAAAACTCCATGGTAGGAAGCGATATATTTCGCCAATCGATAGCAAAAGATTTCAAGTGCCAGCTGCGCCCCCTGATGGCCCTCTGTGGCAGCTTGCTCCAACGCCCGACAGTCATTGCTGAGCTGAGAAATACCAAGCAACCCGCTCTTTTTATTGAGGAGGTCATTGATTTCCTTCATACAGTAATCGAGGCGCACACCGAGATGCAGTAACAGACCGGGGTCGACGTCACCACAACGGGTGCCCATCACCAGGCCTTCCAGCGGGGTTAGCCCCATGCTGGTATCGACACTTTTTCCCGCCTGAATCGCGGCGATGGATGCACCATTGCCAAGGTGCGCGGAGATGATGTTTACATCCGCTTTGGCTTTGCCCAGCAAGTCGGCTGCACGCTCTGAAACAAAGCGATGGCTGGTGCCATGCATTCCGTACCGGCGAATGCCGTGCTCTTCATAAAGCTCGTAGGGAAGGGCATAGATGTATGCCTGACGGGGCATCGTCTGATGGAACGCGGTGTCGAATACGGCAACCTGGGGGAGCCCGGGAAATGCCTTGGTGGCGGCCTCAATGCCCTGTAAATGCGCGCTGTTGTGCAAAGGTGCCAGGGCAACACAGTCCTGTATCGCACTGATGACCTGTTCATTAATCAGTACGGAGTGTGAGAATTTTTCACCACCGTGGACAACCCGGTGGCCGATTGCCGCAACATCCGCCCGCAGGATGCCCCCGCCGGAAAGGATATTGGTTACAACAAACTCGATTACTTCGGTGTGTTTCGCTCCTACAGGTAGCGCCGCGCTGTGTTTCTCGCCATCAATTTTCCAACTGACGCTAGGCACGCTGTGACCGAGTGAATCACCCAAACCACTAAGGCTAGCGTTGCCATTACGTGGGTCAATCAACGCAAACTTGAGCGAAGAGCTACCACAGTTGAGGACGAGAACTTGGCCACCATTGGCGCGCTTGTTAGGCATACAAACAGCACAAAATTACCTAGGGCGTGCCATAAGCCTAGTTCAATTTTGCGCCAGCGGTGCTTTGATACGGTAGAAAATAGGCGTGGAGAGCGCTGCCCATGAGTGGGTTTCCGAGGTGTGTGCGGATCGTTGAAAGATATTACGGGCAAAAAAAGGGGCCGCAGAGCGGCCCCAAAAGTGAGTGAAACGATTCTCAGGGATAGTTTCGAGATCGACTCATCCAAATTGGTTCATGGTGTTGTCTTTACCGGCAGCTTTCAGCGCGGCATCACCAGCAAAGTATTCTTTGTGGTCATCACCCATGTCGGAGCCGGCCATGTTCTGGTGCTTAACGCAGGCGATACCCTGACGGATTTCCTTACGCTGTACACCAGCCACGTAACCCAGCATGCCTTGCTCACCGAAGTATTCTTTGGCCAGGTTGTCGGTAGACAGGGCCGCAGTGTGGTAAGTCGGCAGGGTGATCAGGTGGTGGAAGATGCCCGCTTCACGCGCAGCGTCTGCCTGGAAGGTACGAATCTTCTCGTCCGCCGCCTGAGACAGCTCGCTATCGTCGTACTCTGCGCTCATCAGGTTGGCGCGGTCGTAGGCAGACAAATCCTTACCTTCTTCTTTCCACGCGTCGAATACTTGCTGACGGAAGTTCAGGGTCCAGTTGAAGGACGGGCTGTTGTTGTATACCAGCTTCGCGTTCGGTACCTGCTTGCGGATCTCGTCCATCATGGCGCCAATCTGACGAACATGTGGCTTCTCGGTTTCGATCCAGATCAGGTCGGCGCCGTTCTGCAGGGAGGTAACGCTGTCGAGGATACAACGCGCTTCACCGGTACCTTTACGGAACTGGAACAGGTTGGAGGCGAGACGCTTGGGACGCAGCAGCTTGCCTTCACGGTTGATGATCACATCACCGTTGCTCAGGTCAGCAGCGTCAACTTCTTCGCAGTCCAGGAAGCTGTTGTACTGGTCACCCAGGTCGCCCGGCTCATTGGTAACAGCGATCTGCTTGGTCAGGCCGGCACCCAGGGAGTCGGTGCGGGCAACGATTACACCGTTGTCTACGCCCAGCTCCAGGAACGCGTAACGTACGGCGCGGATCTTGGCCAGGAAGTCTTCGTGAGGAACGGTTACTTTACCGTCCTGGTGGCCACACTGCTTCTCGTCGGAAACCTGGTTCTCGATCTGGATACAGCAGGCACCGGCTTCAATCATTTTCTTCGCCAGCAGGTAGGTCGCTTCCGCGTTACCGAAACCGGCGTCAATGTCGGCAATGATCGGCACAACGTGGGTTACATGGTTGTCGATCTGGTTCTGGATCGCTTTCGCTTTTACTTCGTCGCCGGCGTCACGGGCAGCGTCCAGCTCGCGGAACAGGCCACCCAGCTCACGGGCATCTGCCTGGCGCAGGAAGGTGTACAGCTCTTCGATCAGTGCCGCAACAGAGGTTTTCTCGTGCATGGACTGGTCGGGGAGGGGACCGAACTCACTGCGCAGCGCAGCAACCATCCAGCCAGACAGGTAGAGGTAGCGACGGTCGGTATTACCTTCGAAGTGCTTCTTGATAGAAATCATCTTCTGCTGACCGATGAAACCGTGCCAGCAACCCAGAGACTGGGTGTACTTGGAGCTGTCCTGGTCGTAAGCCTCCATGTCCTTGCGCATGATGTTCGCGGTGTAACGCGCGATATCGAGGCCGGTCTTGAACTGGTTCTGAAGACGCATACGGGCCACAGATTCCGGGCTGATTGCATCCCAGGTGTTGCCGTTGGTTTCGCACAGCTTGGCGGCTGTTTGGATCTCGTTAGCGTAAGTAGACATTGCGATATTCCCTCTATCGGTGACTGCGAATAGGTTGTGCGTATCGTAGGAGTGCTGGCATAATTTGGCTAATTTATTGTCATTATTCTCACTATCCAAGTCGTGAATACATGGCAAGACCTCGTACAACGCTAAATAAACCAGCGGCTGACAAGCCCGATAGAGACTGTGCTGATGAATCTCGAACGTGCCGACCTGAACCTACTGGTGTACCTGGATGTGCTGCTACGCGAGCGCAATGTGACCCGAGCGGCGAGCCACCTGGGTCTCTCGCAACCGGCTATGAGCAATGGACTCAAACGCCTGCGTGAGCTGTTCGGTGACCCTCTGCTGGTGCGTACCCGCGAGGGAATGATGCCCACCGAGCGCGCCATGGAGCTGCAACCCATGGTACGGGAGGCACTGGCGGCTATTGATCAGGTCATCCAGCCAAACCGGGATTTCAACCCCATTGATGCCCGTCGTACCTTCCGCATCATGGCCAGTGACTACGCGGAGTCCACGTTGATTCCACCGCTGCTGAAGCAATTGCGCGTCAGTGCGCCTGGTATCAGTCTAGACATAATGACGCCAAGTGATGTGAGCTTTGTTGATGTGGAGCAGGGCAAGGTCGATATGGTCATCAACCGCTTTGATTCCATGCCTCAGAGCTTCCACCAGGCGACGATCTGGAGCGATACCTTTTCTTGTGTGATGCGCGCGGATAACCCCATTCTTCAGGACTACAATCTGGAGAGCTATCTCGCGTCACAACATATCTGGGTGAGTAAAACCGGGATGGGCGTTGGCGTTGGGGTCAATCCAGAAGATGTACAGCGGCTGGGCTGGGTGGACGAGGCCATTGGCCGGCAGGGGCGCAAGCGCGACATTTCGGTGTTCACGCGCCACTACCAGGTTGCCATGCTGCTGGCGGAACAGAGCGACCTGATCGTTACGGTACCGACGCGCATGGCTCAGCTTGCGTCCAGCAATCCCCGTGTGGTGCTGCGTGAGCCGCCAGTCAAGATACCGCTGCTGGAGCTGAAGATGGCATGGAGCCCACTTCTGCAACAGAGTGCGCCACACCGCTGGATGCGCCGTTTGATTCTCGATGTAGGCCGACAACTGTAGTCAGGCGGCCGCCCGAATACATTTGGTGAATAGCGAAGATTCCACCTATAAATTAGCGGCATGGTGCTCGCCCTGTTTAGAATGCCGCAGAACTCACCAGTACTAAGAGGTCGAACATGACGGAAAGAGTCCGTATCGGCGATTTGCAGATCGCCAAAGAATTGCACGCATTGATCGCGAACGACGTGGTTCCGGGTACCGGAGTCAGTGAAGAAGTGTTCTGGTCCGAGTTCGAAAAAATCGTTAATGACCTGGCGCCGATCAACCGCCAGTTGCTGGCCAAGCGCGACCAGATTCAGGCGCAGATGGACCAGTGGTACCAGGACAACCCAGACGGCTTCCGCGACCTCGAAAAATACAAAGCTTTCCTGCGTGAAATCGGCTATCTCGTCGAAGAGCCTGCGGATTTCACCGCCAAAACCGAAAACGTCGACGCGGAAATTGCGACCATGGCAGGCCCGCAGCTGGTGGTGCCGGTGATGAACGCCCGCTACGCACTGAATGCCGCCAACGCACGCTGGGGCAGTCTGTACGATGCGCTGTATGGCACCGACGTAATCAGCGAAGACAATGGTGCGGAGAAGGCCGGCGATTACAATCCGGTGCGCGGCAATAAAGTCATCGAATACGGTCGTGAGTTTCTCGATCAGGCTGCACCGCTGAACGGCGCCAGCCATAAAGACGTTACCGAATACTGTATCAATGGCTCACTGCTCGAAGCAACGCTTGCCAACGGCAAGGTGACTACGCTGCAAAATAGCCGTCAATACGTTGGCTACCGCGGCGAGCAGGAATCACCCGAGGCACTGCTGCTTGCAGATAACGGTCTGCATTTCGAGATCCAGATTGATCCGAATAGCCCCATTGGTAAAACCGACAAAGCCGGTGTCAAAGACATCCTGGTGGAAGCCGCTCTCACCACCATCATGGACTGCGAAGACTCCGTCGCGGCAGTAGACGCCGAAGACAAGGTAGTGGTTTACCGCAACTGGCTGGGCCTGATGAAAGGCGACCTGCAGGAAACACTGAACAAAGGTGGCCGTGAGATCGTCCGTCGACTCAATACGGATCGTGAATACAAGGGCGCAGAAGGCGGTGAATTGACCCTGCCTGGGCGCAGCCTGATGTTCGTACGTAACGTTGGTCACCTGATGACGAATGACGCAGTGCTCGACAAAGATGGCAACGAAGTACCGGAAGGTATTCTGGATGCCATGGTTACCAGCTTGATCGCGATTCACGACCTGCGGGGTGAAGGTCCAGTGCGCAATACACGCACCGGTAGCGTATACATCGTTAAGCCTAAAATGCACGGCCCGGAAGAAGTCGCTTTTGCCAATACGCTGTTTAACCGCGTTGAAGATGCGCTCGGTCTGGCACGCAACACCGTGAAGATGGGGATCATGGATGAAGAACGCCGCACCACAGTAAACCTGAAGGCCTGCATTGCCGCTGCACAAGAGCGCGTTGTGTTCATCAATACCGGCTTCCTCGACCGTACCGGTGACGAAATTCATACCTCCATGCTGGCGGGGCCGATGATTCGCAAAGGCGAAATGAAACAGTCCAAGTGGATTGCGGCCTACGAAGATTGGAACGTCGATACCGGCCTGGCGACTGGCCTCAAGGGGCGCGCGCAGATCGGTAAAGGCATGTGGCCGATCCCCGATCAGATGACCGCCATGATGGAAGCAAAAATCGCCCACCCGAAAGCGGGCGCGAATACTGCCTGGGTACCGTCTCCGACCGCCGCAACCCTGCATGCGTTGCATTACCATCAGGTTAACGTTGCGGAGATCCAGGACCAGCTGGCTACCCGTAAGCCTGCAAGTCTCGACGATATCCTTACAGTGCCGGTAGCGGAAAACCCCAACTGGAGCGCTACCGATATTCAACTGGAGCTGGATAACAACGCCCAGGGTATTCTCGGTTACGTTGTGCGCTGGATTGACCAGGGTGTGGGCTGCTCGAAGGTGCCGGACATCAATGATGTAGGTCTGATGGAGGACCGCGCCACCCTGCGGATTTCCTCACAACATATCGCCAACTGGCTGAAGCAGGGCATCTGCACCCGCGAGCAGGTTGAAGAAACCATGCAGCGTATGGCTGCAGTGGTTGACCGCCAGAACGCGTCTGACCCCGCATACCGCAACATGGCACCAAACTTCGATAGCAGTATTGCGTTCCAGGCAGCGTGTGAACTGGTCTTTGAAGGTTGTGCTCAGCCCAATGGCTATACCGAGCCGGTTCTGCATCGCCGCCGCCGTGAGTTCAAGGCTAGCCAACGCTAAGCACGCACGCGCAAGGTAAAAAACATCACAATATTTCGAGCCCCGCACCCGCGGGGCTTTTTCTTTGTGTAAGCTGTCTAAAAATAATGATCTGGGAAGGAATCCATCATGCTAAAGACCACCACCCCCTCTATTGACGGCCACAAGATCGAGCAATACCTGGGCGTCGTCGTCGGCGAGGCCATTCTTGGCGCGAATATCTTTAAAGATTTATTTGGGTCCATTACCGACGTCATTGGCGGGCGCTCTGGCGCCTATGAGCGCGAAATGGGCAAGGCGCGCAAGTTGGCGTTTTCGGAAATCGAGGCCGAAGCCCGCTCCATGGGGGCCAATGCCATCGTCGGTATCGATCTGGATTACGAGGTGGTCGGTGAAAAGGGCGGCATGATGATGGTGAGTGTCAGTGGCACTGCTGTGCGCTACCGCTAAGTCAAAACCCTGCGACTCTCGTGCCCAATGAAGAGCCCAACACGCCCCCGCGGCTATCAATTTCACTCCCCGACTGGGTGCGGCGACAACCCCAATCACGGCAATCAGCGCTTAGCCGAAGAAAAAGCCGTTGCGATCAGCTACAACGGACTCAGTCACGCTGTGATGTTGGCGTCCCCAGACGCACTGGTAGATTTTGCAGTGGGCTATTCCTTGAACGAGGGGATTGTTACGGATAAGTGCCAGATTCGGGACGTGGAAACGCGCCATTTCGATGACGCCGTTTGCCTCGACGTCACACTTAATCAGCGAGCGTTTCATCAATTCAAACAGGCTCGGGCGCACACGCGACGTACGGCGGCCGGCTCAAGTGCCTGCGGGCTATGCGGCATAGAGGCGCTGGAACAGGTGTTGTCTCCACCCCCGATTTATTCTGGGCGCTACCGCTCCTTGCCGCCGGCAGCGCACCTATTGGCTTTGCGCGAGCAACTCAATCGTGCGCAGCTGCGCCGCAATACCTCTGGTGCTCTACATGGAGCCATATATGTCGATGCTTCAGGAAACAGTCGCGTCTGTCGTGAAGACGTTGGCCGCCACAATGCGTTAGACAAAGTTATTGGCGCATGCGCGCGCGCAGGTCTATCGATGTCCCATGGATTTATTGCCATCAGCAGCCGCTGTGGACTCGAATTAGTACAAAAAGCCACCCGCTGCGGTATTGGTACTCTGGTCACGCTCGCTTCGCCCTCCGATATAGCCGTGCGCTGGGCACGGAAATACAAGCTTAACCTGATTCATGTGCCCGCTCAGACCGCGCCAAGAGTCTACAGCAGCGCCGAAATCTGCCCGGCCGATAAATCAGTCATAGATCAACTCTGCGAGATGCCCACCGTATGAAAACACCCGTCGATCGGTTTCGCTTTCGCCCTTACGAGCGTCCTGCAGCTGGCTGGGGCGCCTTGCGCAGCGTGACCCATGCCTGGCTGGATAGCCGCCAGCCATTCAAAAACTTGCATGCGATGTTGCAAACCAATCAGCACGGGGGCTTCGACTGCCCTGGCTGTGCATGGGGGGAGGCACCGGACGAGGGGCGTATACGGTTTTGCGAAAATGGGGCCAAGGCCGTGAACTGGGAGGCCTCTGGGCGCGGTGTGGATGCGACATTTTTTGCCGAACATAGTGTGCGAGAACTTCTCACTATGGACGACTACTGGCTCGAATATCAGGGCCGACTGACACAGCCCATGGTTTACGACGCAGAGACCGATCACTACAAACCGATAACCTGGGACCAGGCATATCGAAAAATTGCCGATCATCTGAATGCGTTGGCATCTCCGGATCAGGCTGCATTTTATACCTCTGGGCGCGCCAGCAACGAAGCCGCTTTTCTTTATCAGTTGTTTGCGCGTACGTTTGGTACCAACAATTTGCCGGATTGCTCGAACATGTGTCACGAAGCCAGCGGCGTGGCCTTGTTGGCATGTATTGGCACGGGTAAGGGCACGGTGACCTATGAAGACTTTGCCGAAGCGGAAGCTATTTTTGTTGTGGGCCAAAACCCGGGTACCAATCACCCGCGCATGTTAGAGCCGCTGCAAAAAGCGGTCGCCCGTGGTGCTCAGGTAGTTGTATTAAATCCGTTGCGCGAACGCGGGCTCGAACGCTTTCAGGCGCCACAAGATCCCATGCAGATGGTGACTGACAAAGCTTCGCCAATGCACACGGCGTACTTTCGCCCAGCCCTCGCCGGAGATATCGCGGTCATGCGCGGTATCGCCAAATTTCTGTTTCAGTGGCAAGACGAAGCAGAGGCTCGTGGCAATGAAAACGGTCCGCTGGACTTGGGGTTTATTGCAGAACACTGCGAGGGGTTTGATGCGTATCAGTCTGTGGTAAAGGATACCGGCTGGGATGAAATCGTCGCATTTAGCGGGCTTGATCTAGACGAGTTGGAGCGCGCAGCGCATATCTTCGCCCGCAGTAACGCAACCATTATTTGCTGGGCAATGGGGATTACCCAGCACCGTCACTCTGTTGCGACCATTCAAGAGATCGCCAACCTGCAGATGCTACGCGGCCAGATTGGTAAGCCCGGAGCAGGGCTTTGTCCTGTCCGTGGTCACAGCAATGTGCAGGGTGATCGCACCATGGGAATTCACGAGCGCCCACCACAATCACTGCTCCAAGCATTGGCGACGCGTTTCCAGATGCCAATGCCCCAGTCAAGCGGTGTCAACGTGGTTAAAGCGATTGAGGGCATGGAAAAAGGGGAGATAAAGGTCTTTTTGGGCCTTGGTGGAAATTTCGCGCAGGCTACACCGGACAGCGAAAATACCCACCAAGCACTACGCAACTGCGACCTGACCGTGCAAATCAGCACCAAGCTAAACCGTAGCCACTTGGTGACAGGGCGCGAGGCACTGATTCTCCCTTGCCTTGGCCGCACCGACATAGATATCCAGGCAAGCGGTCCCCAGGCCGTCACCGTGGAAGATTCGTTTAGCATGGTCCACGCGTCCTACGGGCAGTTACGGCCATTGGCCGCAGAAATGCGCTCCGAGCCCGCAATTATCGCTGGAATCGCACAGGCCACTCTCGGCAACAAGCCGGTCGACTGGCTGTCACTTATTGAAGACTACACTCGCATCCGCGACCTGATCGAAGATGTCATCCCAGGCTTCGAAAATTTCAACGAGAAGATTGAGCGGCCGGGCGGTTTCTACTTGCAAAACCCTGCCGGCCAACGTCGGTGGCAGACCGCCACCGGCAAGGCAAACTTCATCGCGGGCCCCTTGCCGGCGCCACTGCCGGCTGCGGTTTTGGAAAAACTGGGGACTCCGGGAAACAAAGCTGATCTGGTACTGCAAACCATACGTTCTCATGATCAATACAACACGACCGTGTACAGCTTGAATGATCGCTATCGCGGTGTTCGTGGCGATCGTCGTGTGATATTTGCAAATATCGACGATATTCATCGGCTGGGGTTTGAAGACCGCCAGGCGATTGATGTGATCTCACTCTGGGAAGATGAACAAGAACGGCGCATATCGGGGTTTACTCTGATTGCTTTTGATATCCCCAAGGGTCAGGCCGCTGCCTACTATCCCGAGGCAAACCCACTGGTGCCACTTGAGAGCTGTGGAGTTGGGAGCTTTACGCCAACGTCCAAGTACGTTGCCGTGCGCTTTGAACCCAGCACTGCCACTGAACGTATTGTTTGATCGTAAAGCTGCTGCTTGATCGAGAGACTAAAGAACAAACTGACGTAATGCAGGGTCTGGACGGGCAACTAACCAGTTTTGCTCGAAGACATCGTTGAGCTTGGCGTTGCGTACCGGATCGTCATCGCGCAACTGGCCGAGCCATTTGACGGAATCTGCCACCGAAAAACTCAGCCGCTGATCAGCAATGGCAAATTCCCAGTCCGTTGGCTCGCTGGTAGGCTGGATTTTGCGCAAAGAAATACGGCTCTGAAGCCGCTTTAGTAATGGAAGTAAACGGTGTGGTTGCCGTAAAAGTGGCTCGCTGTTGGTGATCAGGATTTCTAGCTGCGCGTAGCGGCTGCTGCGCGCAAACTCGGAAAGGGCTTCAACAACCGCGATATCACCATAAATGTGTCGCGCGAGATGTTGGGAGAATATACGCAAGCGCCGTCGGCTTGTGCCGATCAGCGTTGTTAAGGCGGCGGCGCACTGCGGACCACCTTCGAAAACCTGATGTGAGTCCCCGGCGCGGGTGCTCTCCGCCTGCTGAAGTTTGCGCGGGTCAACGGTTCCAGTCATCGAGGTTTTCACTCGGTTCACTTTCGTTCAGAGTACGCTCCATGCGTACGTGTGGAATCGCTGCTTCCATAAATTCATCACCGACCGGAACAAACCCCGCCTTTTGGTAGAAGGGGATCGCATGTACCTGGGCATTGAGATACACGTTTTTCTGTCCAGAGAGCCCGGCAAATTTGCAAATGCGCTGCAGCAGTTCCAGACCAGCACCGTGGCCACGGGCCTCTCGCTGGATCGCCATGCGCCCGATCTTGCCACCACCGGTCAGGCGACCAGTGCCAATTGCCTTGCTGTCGAGGTAAACGAGAAAGTGCTGCGCTGTCTCCTCGAGTTCGTCCCACTCCAGCTCGGGCGGCACATTCTGTTCTTCTACAAACACCTTTTGACGGATGCCACGAATGGCATCCCGGTCTGTATACCAATCAGCCAGGCGAACAAACAGACTCATAGCGCGAACTCCTACTCATCATCCTGATCATCGTGTTCAAGTAGCTCAGGGTAAATGAGACTGCCCTGGGACACCAGCGCATCGATCAAGCCATCTTGCTTGCCGAGTTCGGGGTAACCGACCAGATCACCGTGCGTGATGGTGCGGCTTTCGCAAAAGGATTCTGCAAACAGCAGCGGGGCGGGGAGGGGTTCACCATCCACGAATAGCAGTACAGGGCTACGTGAGAAGGCAGCGCGAGATCCGGGGTTGAGCACCAGGCTGCCACCATCCTGCAGGTGCTCGCGCCAATCTTCGGCATTGCCTGCGTCCAGCGCGACGGTTTCCGGGTACTTGGATTCGGTCATCAGCGCACCGAACCAGCGGGCAATGGTTTCCGGCTGCTGCAGCCACTGGGTGAGCTGGCTCTGTACCCGCTCAACGGTATTGCTGTCGATCTCCGCTGGGTTCAGAGGCAGCGGAAGATCCTGATCGCTGTAGCGAATGTGATCCGGCAGATGTGCGGCTAGCTCGCCGCCCAGATCTTCCAGCAGGGTACGCGCGGAAGGGGCACGGAAGCCGACAGAAATGGTGGTGCAACCACCCTCGGCAACGCCCCAATGGCTGAACTGGGGTGGAAGGTACAGCATGTCGCCGGGCTCGAGGCGCCAACTGGCTTCAGCTTCAAAGTCCCGCAAAATATTCAGCGGCGTACCTTCTACGCGAGGGCTGTCTTCGTTGGCTTCTGGCCCTAGCTGCCAATGACGTACGCCCTCGGCCTGCAGCAGGAACACATCATAGAAGTCGTAATGGGGGCCGACGCTGCCCTGATCAGCCGCATAGCTGATCATTACATCGTCGAGACGCCAGTCGGGCACAAACCGAAAATAGTCTTTAAGGGCCGCAACTTCGGGTATCCACTGATCGACAGCCTGTACCAGCAAGGTCCAGTGGGTTTTCGGCAGGGCAAAGAAGTCTTCTTCGGTGAAGGGCCCGTTGCGCAACTGCCAGGGGCCATCTGAGCCACGCTCTTCAATCAAACGTGATTCAATCTGTTCTTCCAGCGCCATACCGGCAAGCTCTTCACCGGATATGGGGCTGACAAAATCGGGAAACGCGTTGCGAATCAGCAGTGGCTTTTTTTGCCAGTAGTCCCGCAAAAACTCCTCAACGGGCATATCGCCCAGATGGGTTAACGGCTTTCTTGCGCTGTACTGGCTCGACTCTGTCATATTGCGTTCCCGATCATACTGCGCAGATTAAATGTCGTTCGCCTGAGCGATCGCATTACCAATATAAGAGGCCGGCGTCATCTCACGCAGCGCCTGCTTGGCTTCTTCCGGCATCTCGAGGCCATCGATAAATACCGCCAGGGTTTCTTTGGTGATGCCTTGGCCGCGGGTCAGCGCCTTCAGTTTTTCGTAAGGCTCTTCGATGTTGTAACGACGCATGACGGTCTGGATCGGCTCCGCGAGCACTTCCCAGGAGTTGTCCAAGTCTTCCTCCAGGCGCACACGGTTAATTTCCAACTTGCCCAGACCTTTCATGGTCGCCGCATAAGCGATCACGGAGTAGCCGGCACCAACACCCATATTGCGCAGCACGGTGGAGTCGGTCAGGTCGCGCTGCCAGCGGGAAACCGGCAGTTTGGCGGCCAGGTGCTGGAATACCGCGTTTGCGATGCCCAGGTTACCTTCGGAGTTTTCGAAGTCGATCGGGTTAACCTTGTGCGGCATGGTGGAGGAGCCCACTTCGCCAGCAACAACTTTTTGCTTGAAGTAACCCAAAGAGATGTAGCCCCATACATCGCGATCGAAGTCGATCAGGATGGTGTTAAAGCGGGCGATCGCATCAAACAGCTCGGCAATGTAATCGTGCGGCTCGATCTGGGTGGTGTAGGGGTTCCAAGTCAGGCCCAAGGAGGTCACAAATACCTCGGCATTCTTCTGCCAATCCACGCTCGGGTAGGCAGAAAGGTGCGCGTTGTAGTTACCTACCGCACCATTGATTTTGCCCAGCAGCTCGACGTTCTGGATTTGCTGTACCTGGCGACGCAGGCGCGCCACAACGTTGGCTAGCTCTTTACCGACAGTGGTCGGGCTCGCGGTCTGGCCGTGGGTACGTGACAGCATCGGCACGTCGGCAAAGCTCTTGGCCAGCCCGGCAATCTCGTCAACGATCTGGTTCATCGCCGGCAACAAAACATCGTCGCGACCCGCGCGCAGCATCAGTGCGTGGGACAGGTTGTTGATGTCTTCTGAGGTACACGCGAAGTGAATGAACTCGCTCACCGCGGCCAGCTCAGCGTTATCTTGTACTTTCTCCTTCAGGAAGTACTCGACCGCTTTAACGTCGTGGTTGGTGGTGCGCTCGATGTCCTTGATACGCTGGGCATCGTCGATAGAGAACTTGGCTACGATGTCATCCAGAATCTGATTGCTATCAGCGGAGAAGGGTTTTACCTCGCCAATTTCCTCATGACGGGCCAGCTGTTGCAGCCAGCGTACTTCTACCTCAACGCGCGCACGGATCAGGCCGTACTCACTGAAAATGTCGCGCAGAGGAGCAGTTTTGCTTTCATAGCGTCCGTCAATGGGGGAAACCGCGGTCAGTGCGGATAGCTCGACAGTCATTGTGTCTCTCCGATAATGAGCAATCACCGGGACACGAGCCCGGCGTACAAATAAAAAAGTTGTGTGAAATTAGTGTTCCAGGGACTCGTACTTGGATATCAGTGCATCCATTGCCGCGATTAGCTTCTTGCGTTGGAATAGCAAGTGCAGGCGGCGGCCGCCCAGCTGCCGCCAAAGCATGGCGGAGCGCACACCGGCAAATAGCATGGTACGAATCTGGTTAGCGATACGTTGTTGCTGCAGGTAGTTGAAATCACCCAACACCTGAATACGAAAACGGAAGGTACTCAGGGTATCACTATAGATACTTGCCAGATTGGCATAGACGTTCTCGTGATCCACACCAAAGTGGTCTGACTGTAACTGGGCTTTCTCCAGTCGGCTGCCAATGATCGACAGTAGATCCGGCTTTTTAGCGAGCTGGCGTTGCAGATACAGAATCGACAGCACATAGCGCAGGCAATCGGTGTATTCTGGGTGGCTGCGGGTGGCGATCAGTTGGCGTGCGGCGCGTAAGCCGGGCAGCAGCTTTTCCACGCCGCCATACACATCTTCTGTGGTTTCCGGGTTTTGCTGGAACAAGCTGTAAACCGCAGTTTCCATCTGCTCCGCGGGGGCAGTTCCGGTTTTGGCCAGACGCTCTACGAGAATCGCCGTCTGGAACACACCGGCAAGTGCCAGCGCTTGATCTCGCCAATTGCTCAAGAGTTGCTCCCTACAACCTTCGCGGATTTCATCGCGCTGCGCGCCGCATCGACATCCACTTCGCCGATGCCGGTGGCACGGTCGATCACCGCGCCACCCAGGCAGATATCACCCTGATAAATAACAACAGACTGGCCAGGGGTAACCGCGCGCTGCGGCGTATCGAAGTGAATCACCAGCTTGCCATCCTCACCAACAATCACTTCGCAATCCTGGTCATCCTGACGGTAGCGTGTTTTTGCCGTCGCGCGGAACTGCTGCGCAGGGGGTGCACCATTTATCCAGTGAGCCTGTGTTGCTTCCAGGCCGGTAGAGTAGAGCAGGGGGTGGTGTTTACCCTGAGCCACCAGTAGCACGTTGCGCTCTAGATCCTTGCCAACGACATACCAGGGCTGGTCGCCAGCGCCTTTAACGCCGCCAATACCCAGGCCCTGGCGCTGTCCGATTGTGTGATACATCAGGCCGGCGTGTTGGCCCATCACTTCACCGTCAGGGGTTTGCATTTCCCCGGGCTGCGCAGGCAGATACTGCTCCAGGAAGTCCTTGAAACGGCGTTCGCCAATAAAGCAGATACCGGTGCTGTCTTTCTTGCTGTGTGTGATGAAACCATTTTCCTCGGCGATGCGGCGGACTTCCGGTTTCTCCAGTTCGCCCAGCGGAAAGAGTGATTTGGCAAACTCGGCTTCACCCACTGCGTGCAGGAAGTAGCTTTGGTCTTTATTCGGGTCCAGCCCTTTACCGAGATAGGTATGGCCGTCTTTATCGATACGGCGCGTGTAGTGTCCAGTTGCGATAGCGTCCGCGCCCAGCATTTCTGCGTACTCGAGAAACACTTTGAATTTGATTTCGCGGTTACACAGGATATCCGGGTTGGGCGTGCGGCCGGCCTTGTATTCCGCCAGGAAATACTCAAACACATTGTCCCAGTACTCCGCCGCAAAGTTGGCGGTATGGAGTTTGATGCCGAGACGCTGACAAACAGACTCTGCATCTGCCAGATCCTGCTTGGCAGTGCAGTATTCCGTACCGTCGTCCTCATCCCAGTTCTTCATGAACAGGCCTTCTACCTGGTAGCCCTGCTGCATAAGAAGCAAAGCCGCGACAGACGAATCCACACCGCCGGACATGCCGACGATGACGCGCTTTGCCGAATTGGTAGACGTTGATGTTGCTGACGACACAGACATTTCCGAATCTGACATGAAATACCGGGTTGTTACAGTGAGGGAGAGCAGCGCTTTTTCAAGGTCGCTCACGCCCCACCGACGCCCGCAGGCGTGAAAATGGGGGCGCATTTTACCCGTGAATCGTGCATGTGACCAATTTCACGGCATATCCATCGTTTGCCACCGAGCAATGGGCATTACTGGGCGCCCAACTTAGACAATAGAGGATACCAATCGTCCCTTCAGGATTACCGGGCGGGCTTGCGTCTGGTTCGCCGCGCGGCCGGACGTTTGGTTTGCCGGTCACCGCGTGCGGGCTCGCGTTTGCCATCGCGGGCCGCACCTCCGGCACGGGGCTTGCGGCCACTGGCGGCTTCTTTGAGCATGTTGGGCAGGTGCACTTCCACCGTACGCGACTCGCCGGGAGCCAGCCCATCCAGGCGCCAGTTACCGATGGCCTGCCGGACCAGGCGCAGTGTGGGGAAACCCACGGCCGCCGTCATGCGCCGGACCTGGCGATTTCGCCCTTCGGTAATGGTGAGTTCAATCCAGGAGGTCGGGATCGATTGCCGCTGGCGAATAGGAGGCGTGCGAGGCCATATGTCTGGCTCGGCGATTAGGCGGGCTTTTGCCGGTGCGGTCCGCCCGTCTTTTAGGGTTACCCCCTGGCGCAACGCCCGGAGTGCCTCGTCGGTCACGGCCCCTTCAAGCTGGGCCCAGTAGGTTTTCGGCAGTTTGTTCTTCGGGTGCGCAATCCTATGCTGTAGCTGGCCATCTGAGGTGAGTAGAAGTAGGCCTTCTGAATCGTAATCGAGACGGCCGGCCGCATACACACCCGGCTGGGTAATATAACTAGCGAGCGTAGGGCGGCCCTCCGGGTCCGTAAACTGACAGAGGACGCCAAACGGCTTGTTTAAAAGGATCAGTTTGCTCATTAGGACACTTTTACCCCCGGTTAGGAGGCCGAAACAGGGCGATTTAACGCGAAAATGAGGAGAAATTGATTATTCATAGTGCCTTGGTTGTAACGAAACTACAAAAACAGTCCGATGCTGGTATAATCGCGCCGATTTTTAGCCAGCTTGGTAGGTGCAACGAAGCAAACACCGGGCGGCAACCATGACCGGCAATGGAAATTTAGGCGAGGTTTGCCCCTTTTTTCCCGAAATAGCCGGACGTTTAGTCAAAGAGTTACTGGAGTCAACTTAATAATGGGTCATATCCAAGTGCCGGCAAACGGCGAAAAAGTTACAGTCAATGCAGACGGTACCCTGAACGTACCAAACACCCCGATCATCCCTTTCATCGAAGGTGACGGCATCGGCGTGGATATTACCCCGGTAATGCGCAAAGTTATCGACGCAGCGGTAAGCAACGCTTACAGCGGCGAGAAGTCCATCGCATGGATGGAAATCTTCTGCGGTGAGAAAGCGGCAGAAACCTACAGCGGCGACTGGTTCCCGGCTGAGACTCTGGAAGCAATCAAAGATTACGTTGTAAGCATCAAAGGCCCGCTGACCACTCCAGTAGGCGGCGGCTTCCGCTCCCTGAACGTTGCCCTGCGTCAGGAACTCGACCTGTACGTATGTCAGCGCCCGGTTCGCTGGTTCAGCGGTGTACCTTCTCCGGTTAAAGAGCCGAACAAGGTAGACATGGTGATCTTCCGCGAAAACTCTGAAGACATCTACGCGGGTATCGAGTGGAAAGCTGGTACCGACGAAGCGAACAAGGTTGTTAAGTTCCTGCAGGACGAGATGGGTGTTAAGAAAATCCGCTTCCCGCAGAACGTAGGTATTGGTGTTAAGCCGGTATCCGAAGAGGGCACCAAGCGCCTGGTACGTAAAGCTCTGCAGTACACCATCGATCAGGATCGTGACTCCCTGACTCTGGTGCACAAAGGCAACATCATGAAGTTCACCGAAGGTGCCTTCGCTGACTGGGGCTACGAGCTTGCGCGTGAAGAGTTTGGCGCTCAGCCGATCGACGGTGGCCCATGGTGCAGCTTCAAGAACCCGAACACCGGTAAGGAAATCGTGGTTAAGGACGTGATCGCAGACGCCATGCTGCAGCAGATTCTGCTGCGCCCGGCCGAGTACGACGTGATCGCCACCCTGAACCTGAACGGCGACTACCTGTCCGACGCACTGGCCGCGCAGGTTGGCGGTATCGGTATCGCTCCTGGTGCGAACCTGTCCGACGACGTTGCTCTGTTCGAAGCGACTCACGGCACCGCGCCGAAGTACGCTGGCCAGGACAAGGTAAACCCGGGCTCCCTGATTCTGTCCGCCGAGATGATGCTGCGTCATCTGGGCTGGAACGAAGCCGCCGAGCTGGTTGTTAAAGGTATGGAAGGCGCTATCGAAGCCAAGACCGTTACCTATGACTTCGAGCGTCTGATGGACGGCGCTGAGCTGAAGTCCTGCTCCGAATTCGGAGACGAAGTTATCAAGCACATGGCCTGATAAACCTTCGAAAAAAAGGCCCCGTACCGAAAGGTGCGGGGCCTTTTTTTTGAATTCATATCAGCGGAGGTTCTGAGGCGGTGGCAGGACTGGAACGCGAGTACCACTATCCGGGCAGGCAAAGAGATCACTCTTCCAAATAGAAAGAATGGACCGGAACCTCCGGCTCATCTATGGCATGCGGACGCTACAGATCACGACAGACCGCAGATCCGCACACCAGGCTGGTTAGTCCAGCATATCTTCCGTTTCTTTCTCGCGAACGGGCTGCGCTTGCGGCGCTGACGCAGCGGCTTCAGCCGGGCGGGTTGCATCTGCAGCACTAATATTGGCCGCATGGTAGCCCTTATCACCCTGGATAATATCGAACTGTACCTGCTGGCCGGCCTTCAGGGTTCGGTAACCCTCCATTTGAATGGCCGAGTAATGTGCAAACAGGTCTTCTCCACCTTCGTCAGCAAGAATAAATCCATATCCCTTGGCATTATTGAACCACTTAACGGTACCGGTAGGCATGGCGAAATCCCTCTAAATTGCCGGGGCGACTGCTGGCCGCCTAAACATGATGTCTTTATTGTTATCGCGCTTCATGCGCTTGCTTGTGAGCACAATTGCATCCGCTATTGTACGTGTGCCTAATTAACCACTTGGCGCGGTTACTACCTCTTGTAGCCAACCGCTCGGATCTTGTCAAGCGAATATCCCCGGCGACACTGTGTCCCGGCGGGTTTGGGGTTACAATGCTCGTTTGCTGACTTAGCCGAAATGACTGGACATCCAATAATCGTTCTGACTATTTTTCGATTAGGTAAAAACAGCGTCACGACTGTGAACTGATTCTTCAAGATTGATTGACTGACACTATGGGAAATTCGCAAATCATTAAACTACACTCGGATCAAGGTGCGGATGATGACGACTATCATTTTCACGAGGGGCAGGGGGATACCGCGCTGGCCGAGGCGCGTCCGCGACTAAAGCGGCCCCCAATGTACAAGGTGGTCATGCTCAATGACGACTACACCCCGATGGAATTTGTCGTAGAAGCACTTGAGTTGTTTTTTTATGTCAACCGCGAGCGCGCCACTCAATTGATGTTGCAGGTTCACACCAAGGGAAAAGCCATCTGTGGTGTCTATACTCGAGATATTGCGGAAACAAAGGCCGCGCAGGTAAATCAGTTTGCCCGCGACAATGAACATCCGCTTTTGTGTGAAATCGAAGCCGACGAAGACGATGACCACGGCGAGGAGGGTTGACCCAGCACAATCGGCGCCAAGCTCAGGCTTGGTATGACTTTCCGGCCGGATTTGCCGGCAACGCATTAGGAATGCCGGGTGTACTCAGTGACAATCCGGACGACATTGGCCAGTAAGGTTTTGAGGTTTAGATGCTCAGCAAGGATTTAGAGGTAACGCTCAATCTAGCGTTCAAAGGTGCACGGGCGAAACGCCACGAGTTTATGACCGTTGAGCACCTGCTGCTGGCGCTGCTGGACAATGAATCCGCGGCGGATGTCCTGCATGCGTGTGGCGCAGACCTCAGTGCACTGCGCCGCGAACTGCTGGAGTTTGTCGATTCCACCACGCCACTCATTCCCGAGAACGATACCGACCGGGAAACCCAGCCCACACTCGGCTTTCAGCGCGTGTTGCAGCGTGCGGTTTTCCACGTGCAATCCTCTGGCAAAAAAGAGGTTACCGGCGCTAACGTACTTGTCGCGATTTTCTGTGAGCAGGAAAGTCAGGCGGTGTATTACCTGAAGCAGCAGAGTGTCGCCCGTATCGATGTAGTGAATTACATCACCCATGGCATTTCCCGAGTGAGTTCCGGTGGGAACGGCACGCACAACAATCCGGATCCATCCCCCGAACAGGTGGATGAAGAGCTTGGCACCACTGCCGAACCGGGTGGCTCGGACCCACTCGAGAGCTATGCCACCAACCTGAACCAGGAAGCCATTCTCGGCCGCATTGATCCACTGGTTGGGCGAGCTCCAGAAGTAGAGCGCGTGACACAAGTGCTGGCTCGCCGCCGTAAAAACAATCCACTACTGGTTGGTGAATCGGGTGTCGGTAAAACCGCGATTGCCGAGGGCCTCGCCCGCCGCATCGTTGATGGGGAAGTGCCCGAGCCACTGCAGGAAAGCACCATTTACTCGCTGGACCTGGGTTCGCTGTTGGCGGGTACCAAATACCGCGGGGACTTTGAGAAGCGCTTTAAGGCCTTGCTGGCTGAACTGAAGAAACGCGATCACGCGGTACTGTTTATCGACGAAATCCATACCATTATTGGTGCCGGCGCCGCCTCCGGTGGCGTCATGGATGCATCAAACCTGCTGAAACCGCTGCTTTCCAGTGGTCAGCTGCGGTGTATCGGCTCTACCACATTCAACGAATACCGCGGTATCTTCGAAAAAGACCGCGCGCTGTCCCGTCGCTTCCAGAAGATCGATGTGCACGAGCCTTCCGTCGAAGAAACTGTGCAAATCCTGCAAGGCTTGAAGTCATGCTTCGAGGATCACCACAAGGTGCGCTTCACCGACTCGGCACTTGAGGCGGCGGCACAACTTGCCAACCGCCATATCACCGAGCGCTTCCTGCCGGATAAGGCCATTGATGTGATCGATGAGGCCGGCGCCTACCAGGCATTACTGCCTGCCGATCAGCGTACTGATACGATCTCGGTTACCGAAATTGAAAATGTCGTTGCCAAAATGGCACGCATACCTGCGAAGAGCGTCTCCGCTTCCGATAAAGCGGCGCTGGCCAAGCTCGACGAGAACCTGAAGATGGTGGTGTTTGGTCAGGATCTGGCCATCGAAGCCCTTAGCACCTCGATCAAGCTGGCACGCGCAGGCCTCGGGGCTGAAGAGAAACCGATCGGTTCTTTCCTGTTTGCCGGCCCCACGGGTGTCGGTAAAACGGAACTGTGCCGCCAGCTTGCCCAGGTGATGGGTATCGAGCTGATTCGCTTCGACATGTCCGAGTACATGGAGCGCCACACCGTATCCCGCTTGATCGGTGCACCTCCCGGATATGTGGGTTTTGACCAAGGCGGCCTGTTGACCGACGCGGTGACCAAGCACCCCCATAGCGTGGTCCTACTCGACGAGATTGAGAAGGCGCACCCGGAAGTGTTTAACCTGCTGCTGCAGGTAATGGATCACGGAACGCTGACCGACAATAACGGCCGCAAAGCCGATTTCCGCAATGTCATCCTGATTATGACCACCAACGCCGGGGCGGAGCTGATGAGCCGTCGCTCAATCGGCTTTGCCAATCAGGATCACAGCACCGATGGCATGGAGGAAATCAAAAAGATGTTCACTCCAGAATTCCGCAACCGCCTCGACAGCATCATCCAGTTTGGTGCGCTCGACGTGGATGTGGTCAAAACCGTCGTGGACAAATTTGTTGTGGAATTGCAGGCTCAGCTCGACGAGTCGCGCGTCACCCTGGAAGTGGATGACGAAGCGCGCGAATGGCTTGCGCGTAACGGCTATGACGAGAAGATGGGCGCACGCCCAATGGCGCGACTCATTCGTGAGAAGCTGCGCAAGCCATTGGCGGAAGCTGTTCTGTTTGGGGATCTGTCAGAAGAGGGCGGTAAGGTGGAAGTCACCGTCGAGGACGATCAACTCAAAATCAATACGGCTGTGCCAGCGCTACATTGATCGCGGACCCAGAAACCAAAAAGCCACCGCTTGCGGTGGCTTTTTTATTGCGCGTGCAATACCGGCGATATTGCCGGCGAGCAATTAGCGGGCGCGGTAGGTAATGCGGCCTTTACTCAGGTCATAAGGAGTCAGCTCTACCTTGACCTTGTCGCCAGTCAGAATGCGAATGTAGTTTTTGCGCATTTTTCCGGAGATGTGCGCGATCACGACATGTCCGTTTTCCAGTTTCACGCGGAAGGTGGTGTTAGGCAGGGTGTCGATCACCTCGCCTTCCATTTCAATGTAATCGTCTTTTGCCATGCGGCAGCAACCCTTGATTGATTTGTACTAGCTATTCCGCCAGGTAATGTAAATTCCAGACTCCGACAGGCACTTTCGTGTAACCGTCATGGATACTGTAGCTGGAGCCGGCGGTACGACGGGCGTGCATTTTGCACGAAAAGTGTCTGCAGGCCAAGTAAAACCGGGAATTGGTGCCAAGCTCTCTGTGACGGGGCAGCACGCGGGGGAAAGCGACCTTAATCAGACTTGAGTGTCCAGCGGCCGTCGGTCAAATACTCCAGTGGCTGAAACTGGTTTTTGTAGGCCATTTTGGCGCATTGGCGTATCCAGTAGCCCAGATACAGGCTCGGCAACCCCAGGCGCCGCGTCCACTCGATCTGGTACAGGATTGCATAGGTTCCCAAGCTGCGTTTGATTTCATCGGGCTCGTAGAAGGTGTAAATGGCAGAAACCCCACCATTCAGCACATCGGTTACTGCGGTTGCCACCAGCCGGTCACGGGCCCGGAATTCCAGGTAGCGGGTACTGCCCCAGGCGTTGTTCAGAAAGCTGCGAAACTGCTCGCGGCTAGGTGGATACATCTCACCATCACGATGGCGCGCTTCGATATAGCGCGCGTACATCTCGTATTGCTCGTCCGTATCAATATCCTGACGGTGGAATACGTCGAGATCCTTGTTTCTACGCCAGCAGCGGCGCTGGTTTCGGTTGGGCACAAACAGCTCAACTGGAACGCGCGCGGGCACACAGGCACGGCACGTTGCACATTGAGGCCTATACAGGTAATTGCCACTGCGGCGGAAACCAAGCTCAGACAGTCGGCTATACAGTCGGGAATCAATCGGTGTCTGCGGGTCCACAAACACCGTTGTCGCCTCGCGATCCTCCAGGTAGCCACAGGGGTGCGGTAGCGTCGCAAGGAGGCGCACGGAATCGAGCTGCGAGAACTGGCTCACCGGTAAATCACCCGACGGATAAGACTACTAAGGAAACCGTTGATCACCTGGCTGCAGGCTCCTTGTGGGAAAAAGGTTTGAGAGTTTGAACTGGGAAGTCAGAGCTCGCCTTTAGGTACAGGCGAGCATAATTCTTCTAAACGGCAGGGTAATTTGCGGTCGCACAAAACTCAAACTTAATGACTGATACCCGATTTAGGGGTTCTCATTAAATAGGTCGGCATCCGGTGCCGCTGGCCAGGGAGCCGGGAAGGGCGGCTGCGAAACACCACTAGCCAGACGCTGCTCGAAGACCTCGCGGGAGACCTCCTGGGCGCCGAGGCTATTTAAGTGTGGGTTGGTGACCTGGCAATCAATGAGATCGCAGCCCCAGCGGGCAAGCTGGCGAACCAGGTGGGCAAAAGCCACCTTGGACGCGTCCGTTGCGCGATGGAACATGGATTCGCCGAAGAACACCCGTCCTATGCTCAGCCCATAGAGACCGCCGACCAACTCATCGCCCAGCCACACTTCGACCGAATGTGCATGGCCCTGCTCGTGCATCTCCACATAGGCATCGTGCATATCTTCGGTAATCCACGTGCCCATATCATCCGCTCTGGGCGCGGCGCACCCCCGCATGACCTCTTCGAACGCCCGGTCGAAGGTCACTGTGAAGCGTTGCTTGCGGATTAACTTGCGCAGGCTGCGACTGAAAGATACCGACTGCGGGCTCACCACGCAGCGCGGGGAGGGCGACCACCAGAGAATGGGCTGATCATCAGAAAACCAGGGAAAGATACCCTTGCGGTAGGCAGCCAGCAGCCAGTCCGAGGTCAAATCCCCACCGACCGCTAACAAACCATTGGGGTCGCTCAGCGCATGTGACGTGTCTGGAAACTCTACCCGATCCGGGTCAAGTAGCGTGAGGATGTCATCCATAACTACGGCTGTTGCTGTGTCTATTGATGGTGCGCCTGATTGCAACGGACAAAAAAGGCGGCCTAAGCCGCCTTTTACCCTCAGCCTGCAATCAGGCAGCGGCATTATTGTGCGTCGAGATAGCGCTCGGCATCCAGTGCGGCCATACAGCCAGTACCGGCAGAGGTAACTGCCTGGCGGTAAATGTGGTCTGACACATCGCCCGCAGCGAACACACCAGCAACAGAGGCCTGGGTCGCATTGCCCTGCAGGCCGCTCTCAACAACGATATAACCGCCGTTCATTTCCAGCTGGCCTTCGAAGATACCGGTATTGGGCTTGTGGCCAATAGCGATAAACACGCCAGACGCATCCAGCTCCTTGGTAGAGCCGTCTTGGACGTTCTTCAGGCGAACACCGGTAACACCGTTATCGTCACCCAGAACCTCGTCCAGAGTGTGGTGCCAGCACAGATTGATATTGCCATTCTCAGCCTTATCGAGCAGACGATCCTGCAGAATCTTCTCTGCGCGCAGCTCGTCACGGCGGTGTACCAGAGTGACTTCCGCGGCGATGTTGGACAAATACAGCGCTTCTTCAACCGCGGTGTTACCACCACCTACCACGATCACTTTTTGATCACGATAGAAGAAGCCATCACAAGTGGCACAGGCACTTACGCCGCGGCCCTGGAAGGCTTCTTCAGAAGGCAGACCCAGGTATTGTGCGGACGCGCCAGTAGCAATAATCAACGCATCACAGGTATAGGTCTCATTGCCCTTGAGGGTGAAAGGGCGCTGCTTCAGATCCACTTCTTCGATGTGGTCGAAGATGATATTGGTATCGAAACGTTCGGCATGCTGCTGCATCTGCACCATCAGGTCTGGACCTTGCAGGTCATGCACACCACCCGGCCAGTTCTCAACTTCGGTGGTGGTGGTCAGCTGACCACCCTGTTGCATGCCGGTGATAACCACCGGATTCAGGTTTGCACGGGCAGCGTAGATGGCCGCGGTATATCCCGCCGGGCCAGAACCGAGAATGATCAGGCGATGATGATTGCTCATATCAGAACTCACAGTACTTCAGCTTTTAGAAATTTAATTTATTGGATCCGTCACCCGGTGCAGATTCGCTCCGTCACATACGGGCGCCATAAACCAGTGAACTGGTTTGCAGCAAAACAGGGGTGGCGGTTGGGGAGGCGACCGCATGGTGCAGCACCCCAAATTCGCGGGCAATGATAGGGGATGAGGCCACCGCTACCAAATAGTTTGGCCTTATTTATTTCATTGGCGCACTTTATAGGATGACCATATCGACACACCAATCCTGACAAGAGAACCGCAAACCTGCACAGGGAACTTCCGGTGTGTAACAAGAGCCGAAGCCCTAGTATCACCGCAACACTCACAGCGCCGACTCTGACAGCGGCAACTGTGGCGCAAAAATCTTTTTCCACATGAGGTCTGCGTGAGGTTTGTCGCGTAACTATTTGAATATATTGGTAAAATAGTCTCTTAATGTGATCTGTGAAGTCCGGCGACGGTAGCATTTGGCGGACGGCTGTAGTACACAGACCCCAATACCCAATAAAGGGCACACATTTCGTGGGTCTTTTAATAAGAACATGATGACCGAGGTGGCCATTGAAGGCTGAGAGTGAAACCGATTCCGGGGCAGCCATCCCTGAATCCCTTATCGCCCGTATCGTCCGTGAGGGCGCCCTGATCGGACTCCTTGCCGGCGCATTGCTGGTCGGGATCAGCCTGCTCAGCTACAGCGCTCAGGACCCCGGTTGGTCCCATACCGGCAGTGGCGGTGATATCCAAAACGCCATTGGCCCGACCGGTGCCTGGCTCGCGGATGTCTGCCTGTCCCTACTGGGCTGGATGGCCTACCTGTTCCCCATACTGATCAGTTGGCGCGCCTATCGAATCCTGCGCGATAAGAACGCCCGTTTCCACGGCCCACTTTTTGCGCTGCGTGTCGCAGGCCTGATCGTACTGCTGGTAGCGGGTGCTGCCATATCGACCCTGTGCTTTAACGAGGCCGAGCAACCCATGCCGTTTTCCAATGGCGGCATCATCGGCGCTGCGGTCTCCTCATTTATGGAAACCGGCCTTGGCTACGTGGGGGCAACCATCTTGCTGCTTGCCCTGTTTGCCATCGGCGTGACGGTATTCACAGGGATGTCCTGGCTGCAATTGCTCGAAGACATTGGCCGCAGTGTGCTGTTCGCCATCAACTGGATAGGCACGCGACTGGCACGGGCGCGTAAAGCGCGGGAAGAGCAGCGCGTAGCGCGCGAAGCCATCGTGGTACGCAAGGCGGCCGTCGAGGAAGAAAAGCAACGGTCTGCCAAGCGCCAGGCGCCCAAGATTGCGGCGGTCGCACCGCCCCCCAAACAGAGCCCCCGCGCCGCCAAAGAGAAGCAGGGTGAACTGTTTAAGGGTCCTGTTACCGGCTCCTTGCCAGCGCTCTCGCTACTGGATCCTGCGGAAACCAATAAGAAGGCCGGCTTCAGCCGTGAAGCCCTTGAAGCCCTTTCGCGGCTGCTTGAGCTGAAGCTTAAGGATTTTGGTGTGGTCGCAGAGGTGGTATCGGTCCTGCCTGGCCCAGTGGTCACCCGCTTTGAAATTCAGCCTGCGCCGGGTGTAAAGGTGAGCCGTATCACCAACCTGGCCAAGGACCTTGCGCGTTCGCTGGCGGTAATCAGTGTGCGTGTGGTTGAAGTGATCCCGGGCAAATCCGTGGTGGGCATCGAGATCCCCAATGAAAATCGCCAGATGGTACGCCTTACCGAGGTGCTCGGAGCAGAGGTGTACGACAAGTCCAGCTCCGCACTTACCCTCGCGCTCGGGCACGATATTGCCGGCCAGCCGGTGGTCGCAGACCTCGCCAAGATGCCGCACTTGCTGGTTGCCGGTACCACCGGCTCCGGTAAGTCCGTCGGCATCAACGTGATGCTGCTCAGTCTTCTCTATAAGTCCACTCCAGACGAGGTACGTCTCATTCTGGTGGACCCGAAGATGCTGGAACTCTCGGTATACGAGGGGATTCCGCACCTGCTGACCCCGGTAATCACCGACATGAATGACGCCGCCAACGGCTTGCGCTGGTGTGTGGGTGAAATGGAGCGCCGTTACAAGCTGATGGCAGCCATGGGCGTTCGCAACCTGGCGGGCTTCAACCGCAAGGTGAAAGAGGCCATCGCCAGTGGTGAGCCGCTTGTAGACCCGATCTGGCAGCCCGATCCTATGTCCAGCGTGCCCGAAGCCGAGCAGACCGCGCCTCACCTGAAGCCATTGCCAGCCATCGTGGTGGTGATCGACGAATTTGCCGACATGATGATGATTGTCGGCAAGAAGGTGGAACAGCTGATCGCACGGATTGCGCAGAAAGCCCGTGCCGCGGGTATTCACCTGTTGCTTGCTACCCAGCGACCGTCCGTAGATGTCATTACCGGCCTGATCAAAGCCAACGTACCCACCCGTATGGCCTTCCAGGTGTCATCCAAAGTTGACTCGCGCACCATTTTGGACCAAGGGGGTGCTGAACAGCTATTGGGACATGGTGACATGCTATATCTTCCGCCGGGTACGGCGGTGCCCATAAGGGTGCACGGGGCCTTTGTTGATGACCATGAAGTGCACCAAGTTGTGGCAGATTGGTGCCGCCGCGGTGAGCCCGAATACATCGACGGTATCGTCGACGATTCCAACAACAGCATCCCGGTACCGGGTATGGCAACGGAAGGGGGCGAGGATGACCCCGAGACTGATGCGCTCTACGACGAAGCGGTCGCATTCGTGACCAAGTCCCGCAAGGCCTCCATTTCTTCGGTACAGCGACAACTGCGCATCGGCTACAATCGCGCCGCGCGCATGATCGAGGCCATGGAAGCTGCCGGTGTCGTATCGGCACAGCAGGCCAACGGCAACCGCGAAGTCCTGGCACCACCGCCCGCATAACGGGGTTTATGCTCCCGGTTCAGGGCTGGTTCACGTGCCAGAGACTAGGCTTTAGGGACAGATTCGCAAATTGGAACGCATCGACTTTAGGAGCCCATCTATGAAACGTACACTGAGCACCTTCCTGATTGCACTGGGCTTTGCTTTTGGTAGCAACGCCTCATTCGCTGATGCGAGTGATGAGTTGAGCCGCTTGCTGCAGCCTCTGGGCGCCATCTCTGGCAATTTTCGTCAGACTTTGAAGGACCAGAAGGGCAAAACACTGCAAAAAAGCAGTGGCAATTTCTCGGTGCAGCGCCCGGGGCGCCTGCGCTGGCAAACGGGCGAGCCATTCCCACAGCTGCTGGTAACCAACAACAAAAAGCTGTGGCTGTATGACCCGGATCTGGAGCAGGTAACGATTCGCCCAGTGGACAAGCGCATGAAGGAAACTCCTGCACTGTTGCTCGGCGGCAAGGTCGAAGAGATTCGCGGTTCCTTCAACGTGCAAAATAAGAAGGGCGCTTACTACCTGACGCCAAAGCGTGCTGGCGCACCCTTTAAATCCATGGTGATTCGCTTTGACAAGAAGGGCTTACCCTCCGCAATGACCGTGCGCGACGGCATGGGCCAGACCACCGACATCAAATTCAATGGCTTGAAAGCCAATCCTTCACTGTCCTCAAGTATCTTCAACTTCAAGCCGCCAAAGGGCACCGACGTTATCCGCGATGAATGACTTATTCCGGTCACCGCGCCGGCATCAGCCTCTGGCCGCACGCATGCGGCCTACCACTCTGGCCCACTATGTGGGCCAGACGCATTTATTGGGGCAGGGGAAACCCTTGCGCGAGGCTGTAGAGCGCGGCCAGTTACACTCCATGGTCCTGTGGGGGCCTCCTGGCGTGGGCAAAACGACCTTTGCGCGTCTGCTTGCCCAGGAATGCGATGCGCGCTTCGCGACGCTATCTGCCGTATTGGCCGGGGTTAAGGAAATCCGTCAGGCGGTAGCCGAGGCCGAGCAGCATGCAGCCCAAAGTGGTCGGGGCACCATTCTGTTTGTGGATGAGGTGCACCGGTTTAACAAGTCGCAACAGGATGCTTTCCTGCCTTATGTGGAAGAGGGCACGGTCACATTTGTTGGTGCCACCACAGAAAACCCCGCGTTTGAACTCAACAACGCACTGCTTTCTCGCTGCCGGGTATATCTGCTGCGCAGCCTCAGCCAGGGCGAGCTTTCTGGTCTCCTGCGGCGCGCATTGGAAGTAGACGATGAGCTGCAAAAGCGCAATATTGCGATTACAGATGAGGTGCTCGACAAGATCACCCTGAGCGCCGATGGTGATGCGCGCAGTGCATTAAACCTGTTGGAGATTGCCTGCGATCTCTCGCGGGAAGAGGGCGGCAAACAGGTAATCGACGAAGATGTGCTTGCCGAGGTGCTCACCGCAGACGTGCGGCGCTTTGATAAGGGCGGGGACTTCTTCTATGACCAGATCTCCGCACTGCACAAGTCGGTGCGCGGCTCCGATCCGGATGCGGCACTGTACTGGTTCGCTCGCATGATCGACGGTGGCTGTGACCCCTTGTACGTTGCGCGGCGCGCGGTACGCATGGCCAGTGAAGATATCGGCAATGCCGACCCGCGCGCGCTGGAAATTGCGCTCAACGCATGGGATGTACAAGAGCGGCTGGGGAGCCCGGAAGGGGAGCTGGCAATCGCCCAGGCCATCGTTTACCTGGCCATCGCCGCCAAGAGCAATGCGGTCTACAGCGCCTACAAGCGCGTGCTGGCGGATATTCGCCGCGAACCCAGCCATGAGGTCCCGGTCCACCTGCGCAATGCGCCCACCAAGCTTGCGAAGGAAATGGCCCACGGTGCGGAGTACCGCTATGCCCACGACGAGCCCGACGGGTTCGCGGCAGGGGAAAGCTACTTCCCCGAAGCTATTGCCGGGCGCCGCTATTACGAGCCGGTTCCGCGTGGGATGGAGCTCAAGATCGAGGAAAAGCTGCAAAAACTGCGCGAGCTGAATCAAAAAAGCCCCCGTCAGCGATACCCACAATCGGAAAAGCGTTAAAATCCGCCACCAACTGCCATCAGTCGTACCAAACTGGTACACCAACTCGACGTGTACCAGGACAGCTCAGTAACAAGGACTTATAGCCATGCAGTGGATAGCAATTGCTCTGGGAGGAGCGGTGGGGGCCATATTGCGCCACCTTGTGGGTGTTTGGGCCTTCCCGGTTTTCGAGCACCGCTTCCCGCTGGGCACACTGATTGTCAACGTGGTTGGCTCCCTGCTAATCGGCATTGCTTACGTTTTGATCATTGAGCGCGGCGCACTGGGTCACGAGTGGCGGTTGCTTATCATGACGGGGCTATTTGGCGCCCTCACAACCTTTTCGACCTTCTCGCTGGAAACTGTGCTGTTGTGGCACAATGGCCAGCCTTTAACGGCGCTGGCCTACGTAGTGGTCAGCCTTCTGGTGTGCCTCGCTGCAACCGCAGCGGCGATCACGCTGGGAATGAAATATCTGTAACGCGGTAATCAAATTATCATGCTCGACCCAAAACTGATTCGTACCCAACTCGACGACGTGGCTGCGGCGCTGGCGAAGCGCGGCGTACAACTGGATACAGCCAAGCTCGAACAACTGGAAGAACAACGCAAAGAATTGCAGGTGCGCACCGAGTCCCTGCAGAACGAGCGCAACAGCAAATCCAAAAACATCGGCCGCGCCAAAGCGGCTGGTGAAGATATCGCACCGCTGCTGAAGGAAGTGGAGTCCCTGGGTGGACAGTTGACCGAAGCCAAGCATGCGCTGAGCGAGCTGCAACAGGAGCTCGACGACATCTTGCTGGCCATCCCCAACCTGCCAGATGCGTCTGTGCCAGAGGGCAAAGACGAAGATGACAACGTCCAAGTGGCCAAGTGGGGCGAGCCACGCGCATTTGATTTCGAAGTACGCGATCACGTAGACCTGGGCAGCAATCTCGGCGGCCTGGACTTTGAGGTAGCCAGCAAGATCACCGGCTCACGCTTTGCCGTGATGAGCGGTGAAGTAGCAAAGCTGCATCGCGCTTTGGCACAGTTCATGCTTGATCTACACGTAGAAGAGCACGGCTATACAGAAGCCAATGTGCCGGTGATAGTAAATAGCGATTCCCTGTACGGAACTTCCCAGCTGCCCAAGTTTGCGGAAGATCTGTTCAAACTGGAGGACGAGCGTAGTTTCTACCTCATCCCAACCGCAGAAGTACCGCTGACCAACCTGTACCGCGATGAGATCGTCGATGCCGATCAATTGCCGCACAAGTACGTGAGCCACACCAACTGCTTTCGCTCCGAAGCCGGCTCCCACGGGCGTGATACCCGCGGCATGATCAGGCAGCACCAGTTCGAAAAAGTAGAGCTGGTTTGTTTCGCTCGCCCAGATCAGTCCATGGACACGCTCGAACAGCTCACCAGTCATGCAGAAGCAGTTCTGCAGAAACTGAATCTGCCATACCGCAAAGTAGTGCTGTGTGGTGGCGATATGGGCTTTGGTGCAACCAAAACCTATGACCTGGAAGTTTGGATTCCATCTCAGGACAAGTACCGGGAAATTTCTTCCTGCTCCCTGATGGGCGATTTCCAGGCCCGGCGTATGAAGGCACGCTGGCGCAACCCGGAAACGGGCAAGCCAGAACTGCTGCACACCCTGAACGGATCCGGGTTAGCAGTAGGCCGCACGCTGATCGCGGTACTGGAAAACTACCAACAGGCCGATGGTAGTATCGAGGTGCCGGAAGTACTGCGCCCATACATGCGGGGCGCAACCAAGATCGGCTAAGCAGTATGGATTAAGACCTTGCGTTACCTGCCTCTCGCTTTTGATTTGAAAAACCGCCCCTGTCTCATTGTTGGGGGCGGCGCCATCGCCACGCGCAAAGCGCGGCTACTCAGTAAAGCGGAGGCACGCCTGCTCGTGGTGGCTCCCGATATCACCGACGAGCTGCGCCAACTGGTGTTGGCCAGCAGTGGTGAGTACATTGTTGGGACTTACCGCCAGGAGCTGCTCGACCACGCTGAAATGGTGGTCGCGGCCACCGCCGATGAAGATGTGAACGCGCAGGTATCGATCGATGCCCGCGCGCGTCGCCTGCCGGTTAATGTGGTGGACTCACCCGAGCACTGCACCTTTACCTTTCCCTCTATTGTCGAGCGCGGCCCACTGGCAATCGGTATTTCCAGCGGTGGGTCCGCACCCGTTCTTACGCGTATGCTGCGCGCACAAATCGAAACACTGCTGTCGCCAGGTCTCGGGCTTATTGCCGAGCTCGCCGGCCGTCTGCGTGACAAGGTGAAGGCAGCGCTGCCTGAACCACAGCGCAAAGACTTCTGGCACTGGGTATTTAACGGGCCAGTGGTCGGGCAGATTGAGCGCGGCCATAAGGCCGAAGCGGAACAGACGATCCTCGACGAGCTAAAGCAGTGGAAAGCGAAACCCGCGCCCAGCGGCGAGGTATATCTGGTTGGCGGTGGCCCCGGCGACCCAGACCTGCTCACATTCCGCGCCTTGCGTTTGATGCAGCAGGCGGATGTCGTGCTTTACGATCGACTGGTATCCACCGAGGTACTGGAGTTGGTGCGCCGGGATGCCGAGCGCATCTACGTGGGCAAGATGAAGCAGTTCCACTCGGTGCCCCAAGACGACATTAACCAGCTGCTTGTCGATCTCGCAAAAGAGGGCAAAAAGGTCCTGCGCCTCAAGGGCGGTGATCCCTTCGTGTTCGGTCGCGGCGGTGAGGAAATCGACAAGCTCGCAGAAGCCCAGGTGCCGTTCCAGGTTGTGCCGGGCATCACCGCGGCCATTGGCTGCTCTGCCTATTCCGGAATTCCCCTTACGCACCGGGATCACGCCCAGTCTGTGCGCTTTATTACCGGTCATTTGAAACAGGGCGACCTGGTACTTCCTTGGGATGAACTGATCGCCAAGAACCAGACCCTGGTCTTCTATATGGGCCTGACCGGGCTGCCAACCATTTCCGAGAAGCTCATCGCCCACGGAATGGACGCCGATACACCGGCAGCACTGGTGGAAAAAGGTACCACCAGAGACCAGCGCGTCATCGTCGGTACCATTGGCACACTTCCGCAACTGGCCGTGGAGCACGAAGTAGGCGCGCCTGCACTTACCATCATCGGCGGTGTCGTCACTTTGCGGGAAAGCCTCGGCTGGTACCAGTAGCAGACCGGTGCCAGTAACAGCCGGGTACGAATAACAGCAACCAAGGCATCCACTCCACCACCCACCAACAAACGCCTATCTATACTCATAGAGACGTTTGCCAAAGGTGGTTCTATGTTGTGGATGCTGCTGCGTTTCTATTGCACCCTTCTGGTGCGGAGCTTTTTCCCTCGGGAGAGTGAGATTGCATTGCCTGACGAAAGCGACAGTCATTTGCGGCGCTATTCCCGCTCTTATCAGATCAAACGCAACTGGGTGAAGAACATCTGGATTGGCGCATCGTTACTGATGATCTGCTTTCCACTGCTGCCATTTGTCCTTGGACTGGGCCTCTTCACCTCGTTCCTTTCGTTCGCAATTCTCGACGAAACCGCATAGCGAAGCGAAATATCGCGCAATAAAAACCCGGGATGCGCAACATTCCCGGGTTTTTGCATAGTGCCGTTACTGCAATGTCAGTGTGTACGCAGCGGCTTTTTCCGTAAAACTCGACGGCTTTCCTTCAACCCAATCGCGATGGCCATTGCCGAAGAAGGGTGACAGCGGGTGCGCACTCTGACCTGTCGCCATATGGAAAATACCGTGCTCTTCGCGACCGGGTGCAACCACGAGTCGCTCTGACGCGCCATTAGTCGCGGACTGGAAGCGCGGCATATGCGAGTCACCCGGCAATGGCTCTTCCGGCATTGCGGTAAACCAATTTACTGCCGGCACTGCGCGGCTCAGAGGATGACGAATTTTTGCCGAATTCTGCACCCCCCAGGTCTGCTCTGCGAGCGGCAGGCCGCCCTCGGCCATTTCAGCCAGCGCCGAATCCAGTGCGGCAAGTTTTAGCGCGCGCCAGTTTTGGTACTCTGGATTTAGCAGGTGCGCGGGCTCGCCGGAAAGCATTTCCCACGCCGGATATTCCATCTGTCGGTTTACGCGATTGAACTCAAAACCCTCATCGAAGCGCCGCATATAAGTCAGCACCGGCGCCGTTGTCAGGTCAATAAAGCGCAGCCGGAAGTTACGTACAATGCGATAACCCACCGAATCGGCGCTGGCGCGGGCACCCCAGTTTTTGACCTGCTCGAGCACCTCGGCATAGTCCGCCTCCGATTCCAAAAGCGACAGCAGATGTTCTTGCCAGCGAGTCAGGAATATCGCGCGATCATCCAGCTGGATATCCAATAGATCCTGTTCGTTAAATGTTTCTTTGGCGAAAAGGTCATCGCGAATTTGTTGCTGGCGCGCACCCAGTGCATAACCGCCATCACCCATGACGCGAAGAAATTCGCCATCCATGGTGCGCGCGTTCGCGGTCCAAATACGATGGGAGGGTGGGTTGTATACGTGCGGCTGCTCTTCCAACGGCAGGTAACCATCCCAGTATGCGCTTCCGTCCGCCCAGCTCACCGAGCGGCTACCATCCAGGCCAACGCGGCGGGGAATAGGGCCGGCCACTGTCCAGCCGATATTGCCTTCACTATCACCCAGCACAAAGTTTTGGTGCGGGATCCCGAGTTCCGGGGCAATATCCATGGCGCCGCGGGTCGTGCCAATCGTTTCCATTTCCAATAGGTTCATATTGGCTCCGCGCACATCGTGCGCTACCCAGCGGTAGGCGAGGAGGTTGCCGTTATGATCCTCACCAATCACCGGGCCCCAAATGGTTTTCCGCACTTTGAGTATTTCATCGGGCTTACCTTTAACCGCAATTGCCTCATCTTCAACGATGAAGTTTTTCCAGCCTTCGGGTGTGAGGTACTGACCTTTATCTTCCGACAACTCGAGCGGAATCAGGTCACCCCAGTCGGCGGTAGTGTTGGTAAAACCCCAGGCTACCTTGCGATTACTACCGGCCACCAGAATCGGGCCGCCGGGCAGGGTGGTACCGCGCATTTCAAACTCGGTTCCCGGAATATTCCAACCGGCGCGATACCAGATATTTGGTACCGTAATGGCCAGGTGCATGTCATCGGCAACGATCGCCGCGCCGTGCTCGGTGAGCGCGCCACCCACCACCCAGTTGTTACTGCCAAAGATCATGTCTTCACTCTCCATGGACGAATAGGCCATGGGCTCACCATCTTCCACAAGTGCCGCAATATGTGTTTCCGGCAGTGAAATAGGGGGGCGCGCGCATCACCAACTAGCGGAGCATCCCAGACGCCGCCTTGCGGTACGAAGAAGCTGTATAGGTCATCGGGAAGTAACTCGGCAAGCGCGTTATTGCGCAATTCAAATTTGCCCGTATGGCTCTGCAGAGTCATGTACATACTGAAGATTGCCAGCAGGCTATCTGCTGGCACCCAGTCGCGCGGCTTCTGTCGTAGCAGCGCATACTCCCAGGGCGCAGCGCTCAATTGGGACAACCCAAAATTCACACCCGCGGTGTACTTAACGAGAATTGCCTTTTGTTCGGCTGGCATCGCCGCAACATTGCGCACGGCACGAGTGCGGAACTGATGCAGTCGAATCTCTTTATCGTGCTGCAAAGCCGCTTCACCCACGAGCTCCGACAGCTCGCCCGCCGAGTTACGGCGCAATAAATCCATCTGAAAAAAGCGCTCCTGTGCATGCAGGAACCCAAGTGCAAAAGCAGAGTCCGTGCGAGATTCAGCATGGATAAAGGCAATCCCCTGGGCATCCCGCTCGATGGTCACCGGGGCCGAGAGAGCACCGGTCTGCAAAGAGCCTTCCAGCAACGGCAGACTTTGACGCAACCAAAACCAAAACACTGCCGCAATGAGCAGGAGTAGGGCGCCAATACCGATTACGCCGCGGGCCAATCGCCTCGGCCAGGGATTTGATGGAATCATCACAAGATCTCCCGGAAATTTAGAGTTGTTATTTTGGGACATACGGCCAAATGTGGTAAAACCGTACCAGTCATAAAGAGCTATCGCTAACGTCGCCTGTTAGCGGATTTTACAGAACCAGCTTGGTAAGTCCGGTCACAAGATGGGTGCTTTTAAAGAATTATGCGCCAGTTTGGCGCACCAGTTCACATTTTTCTGCCGAAAAACTGACCGGTCACAAGAAAAAGGTCATCACAAGCTTTTATTAGGACCGAGGTCCACGTAAGATGGCCCAACATAACTATCAATAACAACCATTTTCCATCACGCTTTACCAATAACTAAAACGCGAGGACGCGATGATGTACAACGCCGACCAGTCCGGAAAAAACCGTTCCTTTACTCTTTCGACGCTTTCAGCTGCGATTGCCGTTACCACGGCTCTGAGTAGCGCTGCCTACGCCGCCGAAATCGAAGAAGTAGTTGTAACCGCCCAGAAACGTGCAGAGAACCTGCAAGACGTGCCTATTGCTATCTCCGCATTCACCGGTGACAGCATGAAAGCCATGGGTGTCAAGAATCTGACCGACCTGGGTAAATTCACCCCGGGCGTAGAGATGAACAACGATACCCCGCTGCAGCCGACCTACAGCGTACGTGGTATCGAAACCGGTGACTTCACCGTAGGTTCCGACCCTGCAGTAGCGGTTTACGTAGACGGTGTTTACACCGGCCGTGGCGCTGGTGCTGAAATCCCACTGGCAGACATCGAGCGTGTCGAAGTACTGAAGGGCCCGCAGGGCACTCTGTTCGGTCGTAACGCTACCGGTGGTGCTATCCACATTATTTCTACCAAGCCTCAGGCCGAAGACACTGCTGAACTGAACATGACAGCAGGTAACTACGGCCGTGTTTCCAGCGACCTGCTGCTGAACAAGCAGCTGAGCGACAACCTGTATGGCCGTTTCACCGCGTCCACCAACCGTCGTGACTCCTTCGCTGATAACATTTCGACCAAAAATGATTTCGAAGTCGGTAATATTGATACCCAGACTTACCGAGCTTCCCTGCTGTGGGAGCCGACTCCGGACACTGAAGTTCTGTGGCGTGCCGATTACGGTATCATGGACCAAGGCAGCGCACTGCGTAGCTCTATTGTCCCATCTCTTCAGGCCGAGAGTGGTACTGATGTTTTCGGTGACTATGCATTGGATGATGCAACTATTGAAGATCGCGACTCCTGGGGCACTTCGCTTTCCATCGTGCACGATTTCGAGAACTTCACCTTTACTTCTATCACTGCTTACCGTGGCTTCGACGCACACCTTCAGCAGGATGAGGACGGTACCGATAACCCTGACTACCGTTTTGGTTCCGCGAACTTCGATGAGCAGACCCAGTTCTCCCAAGAGTTCCGTCTGAATGGTGCTACAGACACACTGAAGTGGACCTTGGGCGCTTCATTCTCCCGCGAAGAGCTTGAGCATACGACCGATGCATATTTCACAGGCGGGTCGCTTGAGTCTTTTGCCGTATATAAAGGCCTTCAGTCTGACTCCATGGGGATTTTAGGCATCCCTCAAGAAGTATTCGACTCCTTCCCAACGACACAACAGGAAGAACTAGCCTACGCTGTACGACAGAACATGATGGACGCTGGCCAAGAAGGTGGAGCAGTCACACAGTTTATTTATGATCTGTTCATTGCTCCAGGCGGTGTGGAGGACCAGTTGTTTGCAGCCGCACAGCTACCCCAGAACCTCCAGCTCCAGCGTCAGCAATTGTTTGGTGCGATCTATTTGGGATCCGCAGATTTCGTTGCACGGGATGTTGAGTGGAATGAATCTGTGTTCAACGAAGGTGATTATCGCTCAACCGCAATTTATGGCGATGCTACCTGGAGCCTGACAGACAAACTGGATCTTACTGTCGGTGCTCGCTATACCGCAGATGAGAAAGACTTCTCTATCGTTAGCCGCTATCAGAACCCTTTGCCCATTGCGGATATGGACATCAACGTAGTTGATGAAAACGGAAACCCAGTGCTGGTTCCTGGCACCACTATTCCGATGACCATTAATCTTGCGGAACAAAATCTGAACTTTGGCCTAGCGTTTAACAACAGTGGCAACCCGAACCTCAACGAGAAGCTGAATGATTCCTGGAGTGATCTTTCCGGCCGTATCGTTCTGGACTACCGTTGGAACGATGATGTAATGACTTTCATCTCGCTGGCCGACGGCTTCAAGGCAGGTGGTTTCAACAGCTTTACCGTCGCAGATGGAATCGACCCTTCATTCGACCAGGAAAGCGTGACCAACTTGGAAATCGGCCTGAAGAGTAGCCTCTTCGACAATGCCGTACGCTTCAACGCTTCTGTCTTTGCTTACGACTACAAGAACCTGCAACAGCTGGACTTGGTCGGCGATCCTATCCCGAACTATTACCTGCGTAATGCGGATGCAGAAGGCCAGGGTGCGGAATTTGAAGTACAGTGGGCTGCTACCGACAATCTGTTCATCGCCGGTAACTACTCCTACCTGGATACAGAGTACACTCGCTACCAGATCATCGAATCCATTGGCGAAACCGAAGAGCGAAATTCCCGTGTTGGCCAGCCTCGTGTAGGCACTCCTGAGAACAAGTTCAACATCATGGCTGAATACACTTGGGAACTGGCTGCAGGTGGCGACGTGTCCATCCGTGGCGACTACAACTGGACCGACGAGCGTGTTGGCTCCATCAGCGATCCGGCCCGTGTTATTCCGGACTACCAGCTGATGAACCTGCGTGCTGGCTGGAACAGCGCCTCTGATCAGTACTCTGCTGCCCTGTGGGTACAGAACGTCACTGACGAAGAGATCGCTGGCGGCTACGGCGGTACCGGTGCAGCCATCGGTGCAAGCCCGGCCTGGCGTTTCATGCCGCGCATGTACGGTGCCGACTTCACTGTGCGCTTCTAATCGCACAAGTCAGTCGTGACACAAGGCGCCTAGCGCCTGCGAAAAGGGTCGGCTTTGCCGGCCCTTTTTTTTGCTCTGCAATAAGTGGCGCCTGACTCTTCCTGAAACAGGCCTCTGCCATGGGATTCGACGTAAATACTTGTATGATCAAAGCACTCGATGCCGTTCTCGGGACAAGGAATGAACCTGATTTCAGAGTTGGACCCAGCAGTAAACGAAGACACAGCCGGTAACCAATCGACACTCTATTGGTGTTCGGACGAACCGCATCCCCTGAGCTTGAATGAGCGCAATGCTCTGCTGATCAAATACCAGAGCGTTCGTCAGCAGACTGAACGTATCGTGGAGCCACTGTCTGCCGAAGACCTCCAGATTCAGTCCATGCCAGATGCAAGCCCTGGTAAATGGCATTTGGCACACACCAGCTGGTTTTTTGAAACCTTCATTCTGCAGCCCCATTGCCCCGACTACGACTGTTTCCATCCCGACTTCCACCACCTGTTCAACTCCTATTACAACGCGCTCGGGACGCCTTTTGCGCGGCCGCAACGGGGACTTCTCTCCAGACCATCACTCGATCAGGTCTTTTCCTACCGCCAACATATCGACAGAGAAATAGAACGCTGGCTTACCGAGGAAGAAGTCGACAGCGACCTCGCGAATTTGCTCGTTCTCGGACTCAATCATGAACAGCAACACCAGGAGCTGCTTCTTACTGACATCAAGCATGGCCTGTCCATTAACCCTATGGCCCCGGCTTATTCGCATGTGCATGGCGAGCTTCGTGAGGAAATGTCACTAGCAGAGCATGAGGTTCTTGCAGAGCTCAGCTGGCTCAGGGTGCCGGAAGATACCTATACCCTTGGCAGTGATGGCAAGGCCTTTTCATTCGATAACGAGGGGCCCGCGCATCAACGCTATCAGCCGGCGTTTCGTATCGCTTCTCGTCTCGTCACAAATGCTGAGTATCTGGCGTTTATGAATGCGGGAGGCTATCAGCAGTCTCGTCTGTGGCTGTCTGACGGTTGGGCGCATGTAAACCAGAACGGAATGAAGGCGCCGTTGTATTGGCGGGAGGTGGAAGGCACTTGGCATCAATTCACGCTGTCTGGATTACAACCTATTAAACTTGATGCGCCGGTGTGCCACGTAAATTTCTACGAGGCCGACGCATTTGCGACATGGGCAGGTTTCCGCCTGCCCACCGAGTTCGAGTGGGAAATAGCCGCGTGGCTACACTGCCAAAAGGGTGCTACAGCCGCTGGTAACATGCTGGATTCTGGTTATTTTCACCCGCAACCCGAGCATGATGATCTAAACGCATCAGACAATTCTACGGCGCAGGGCACCCAGCTTCTCGGCAATGTCTGGCAATGGACCAGTAGTGCTTATCAGCCTTATCCGGGGTTTAAGGCCAGCGCAGATGCGGTAGGGGAGTACAACGGCAAGTTTATGTGCAATCAGATGGTATTACGCGGCGGTTCCTGCGTAACACCACGTAGCCACATCCGCATTAGCTATCGCAATTTCTTTTACCCCCACCAGTCCTGGCAGTTTACCGGTATCCGCTTAGCGGGAGACGACCTATGAATATGGCAGCACAGCAAATCGCAGTAGTAGAAGCATTCGAGCAAGATGTGTTGAGTGGTCTATCCGCAGCGCAGAAAACGTTACCTTGTAAGTATCTTTACGATGAAGCGGGGTCCCGTATCTTTGAACAGATCTGCGATCTTGATGACTACTATCTAACGCGCACCGAAGCCCAGATTTTCACGGAGCAACTCGAGGATATTGCGGCAAAGCTTGGGGCGAATGTTGTTCTGATTGAGCCGGGTGCGGGTAACTGTGAGAAAGCAGAGCCGCTTCTGCAGCAAATGGACAAGCCCAGTGCCTACTTGCCGATGGATATCTCTCCTGAGATTTTACTGGCGGCGCGAGAGCGCATTGAGCACAAACTGCCTGGCCTGAACGTTGTGCCGGCTGTTGGTGACTTCACCAGCGCCTATATCTGGCAACGCTTACAAAATACGTCGGGTCGCAAAGTGGTGTTCTTCCCAGGCTCCACGATTGGCAACTTCACACCAGTCTCTGCCTTGGAGCTACTCAATCTGTTTGGCGCTCGACTGCGTCCGGGGGACGGGCTGTTACTGGGGGCGGACCTGGTTAAAGACTCCATTGTGCTTGAGCGCGCCTACCACGACAGCGAACACGTCACCGAAGCATTCAACAAAAATCTCCTTCATCGTATCAATCGTGAATTGGATGGATCTTTCAACGTCGACAATTTCGCCCACCGCGCGTTTTATCACAGCCGGCGCCAACGGGTAGAAATGCATTTAGTCAGTCTTGAAGAACAAAGTGTGGACATTTGCGGCCACACATTCCGATTTGATGAGGGTGAAACGATCCACACGGAGAACAGCCATAAATACACCCTCTCGGGGTTAGAGGCACTGCTAAACAGCGCCGGTTTTACACCGCGTCAGTACTGGACCGATAACAAACAACATTACGCCATTTTCTATGCCGAGATTGAATAAAGTGATTCCACTCAAGCTCCTGCCATTTGCACTCATCGCGCTGCTACTCGCTGGTTGCAGCAATACCGCTAGTACACCAGAAGGCCAAGCCCCACGGGATGATGCCAACAGTATTACGGTCTATAAGTCACCGTTCTGCCTGTGTTGTAACGATTGGATTACGCACCTAGAAAACAATGCGTTTTCCGTTGCCAGTGAAAATGGCCTGGATACGGCGAGCGTGAAGCAGCGGTGGGGTGTACCTGCCACCATGCAGGGGTGCCATACCGGCGTCTGGAACAATCAGTATGTGTTTGAAGGGCATGTCCCCGCGCGGCTGATTCGTCAATTTCTCGCCAATCCCCCCAAAGGCAGCATAGGTCTTGCCGTACCGGGAATGCCCAAAGGCAGCCCAGGAATGTATCGCGGTAAAGATTTTGAGCCCTACGTGGTCTACGCAATACTGCCCAACGGTGAATATCGATTTTATGAGAAAGTAACAGCGCCGGAGGCCAGTTAACCCAATTATGCTGCGCAGGCTGGATTCCATACGCGCCAGCCGATACGCTTGCAGCCCTTACGCAAAACGTATCAGGGCTGCACGCATTTTGAATACCGCCTCCAATACAGACCACCCAACGTCACAGCCATTTAAGCCCGCAACGGGGCTGGCAAACTGCCACCTGCAAACGATCTTTCCGGTTTTTCACCGCCCCAAGCCCTGGATTCGGACCCAGCTCCAATGGCTGGCCACACCTGACGGCGACCGCATCGGCCTGCATACACCCGTGCGTCTGAGAGATGACCCCACGCAACCGATCGTACTGGTGTTGCATGGCCTGGAGGGCTCGGTGGAATCTTCTTACATTCAGGGACTCATGCCTGCACTGCTGTCTGCTGGCTTTCAGGTAGCGGTGATGCACTTCCGCGGTTGTGGCGGTATCCCGAACCTCTTGCCGCGCGCCTATCACAGTGGCGATAGCGGAGATCCTCGCTGGCTCGCCGAAAAACTCGCAGAACACTATCCAAACACCCCGTTGATGGCTGTCGGCTATTCACTGGGCGGAAATGTGTTACTGAAATGGCTGGGTGAAGACGGTGAGAACAGCCCACTTAAGGCCGCGGTCTCGGTGTCGGCGCCACTGGACCTACATCTGTCGAGTAAGCGAATGAATACCGGCTTCTCACGGGTATATCAAAAACATTTGCTGGACAGCCTTAAGGAAAGTCTGAAGCGTAAAGCGCAGGACCCAGCGATCGCACAAAAAATGCCACAACTGGATGCCCCTCGTGCATTCAGCAATTTTCGCCATTTTGATGACCACTTTACCGCCCCCTTGCACGGGTTTAGGGATGTGGATGACTACTATGATCGGGCGTCCAGTCGCCCCCATCTTATCAACATCGCGCGCCCGACCTATCTGATCCACGCAGTGGACGATCCGTTCGTTTCCCCCAAAGCCATACCCACTGCGGCCGACGTGAGCGGCTCGGTCACACTGGGAATCAGCAAGCGGGGAGGGCACGTGGGTTTTATCAGTGGAAGCCTCTGGCAGCCGCGTTACTGGCTTGAAGAAGCCATTCCAGCATTCTTGCATGCACAATTGGCTGCCTGATATTCAGTTTCGCTATTTGAGCAAGTTCGAATGCAGCCATTTTGTGCACGCTCAAAGGGGCAGCGCAAAATTTCGTTAACGTAAAGTAGCAATTTTCCTCGGCGCCCGAATCTACTAGCTATTCTGTTAGGTGTATCGAATTTCGATTTGCACTTTCCCCGGACTTTACCGGACAGGAGTAGCTAATGAGAAACCCGAGCAAGTGCGCTCGACGGTCAGGGCATCGACTCGTAACTCTTGCCCTGGGAGCTGCACTCATCACAGGCATTGGCGCCGCAACTACACCATCCGTATTCGCTGCAATAGGCCGGCACGCGTCGCAGGCGGAAAATGCCATTCAAAGCGATCAGGCATCGATTAAAGCCGCTTATGAAGCGCTGAGTGCGATGGGGAAAACCCTCGCCAGCCAACAGAAGCTTGCCTATGACATCAAGATGGTCACTGATGTGATCACTGGAAAAGGCAAAAAGATGGCCGTCAACGGTACCGCATCGGTGCGCTTCGAGCGCCCGGACCACTTGTTCGTGGATTTGAAGACGGACACCATGGAGCGCCAGTTCTACCACGATGGCAATCAATTCACAGTCATCGCCAAAAAAGATGGCTACTACGGGCAACTGCCCGCATCCGCGAGTACCCGCGAGGTACTGATCAGCACGGCAAAAGACTACGGCATCGAGATACCCGTCGTGGACTTGCTCGAGTGGGGGACACCAGAGGCGCGCAAGATCGACCTCAAGAAAGCAAAACGCGTGGGCGAAACCACCTTGGATGGCAAAGCCGTAGAGCACTGGGCGTTACATAGCGGCGGACTGGATTGGGAAATCTGGATCACGACCGGTGAACAACGCCTGCCGATGAAGCTCATCACCACCAATAACCACCTACCGGAAAAGCCCCAGTTTACAGCCGAAGTGCACTGGCGCGATGCGAGCTCGATCAATGACACGATGTTTTCACCACACCTGTCCAGCGACCTGAAGCCCATCACGTTCAACAAGATTCAACCTGCACCGGAGGCCGGCCAATGACGCGCACGTTGAAGCGATTCATACATGGCGGTATCGCCAGTGGAGCTATCCTCGCCGGCTTGTTGAGCATTGCCCCCGATGCAGGGGCGCGCCCAGGCTTTCACGCGGGCGGTATGCATTTTGGCGGCGGCTTTATGAATGTCGCTCCGCACTTCCGCGGCGGATTCCGCCCAGAACCCGGGCTCCGTGACGGTACGGCTTACCACGGCCCCAGACCGGGCCTGCGACGGGAGCTCCGCCCAGAGGAGCGTCGGCGGCCCATTCCAGAACACGGTGGTGGCGGGCACCATGGTGGAGGAGGACATCACGGCGGTGGAGGCCATCACCATCCGCGCCATCCATACTGGCCCGGCTATTGGGCCGGCGCGGCGGCAGGTGCCGCAACCACAGCAGCAGTGGGAGCCTGGACCTACACGCTACCCGAGTCCTGTACTGCGGTCAGCGTGAACGGCGTGACCTATGAGAACTGCAGCAATACCTGGTACCGGCCAAAGTATGCCGGCTCGCAGGTTGTCTACGAAGTAGTTGCACCGCCCCGCTAACCCCAGCTGGCCGGGCAGTGGGCTCCAGCGCACCGCTCGACCGGCCATTGACTTCACAGTCCCTTTCCCCTAACGTCGCACCCGCGATCTGAGGTGCCTTCTACCTGTCTATTCGGCCACACGCCGACAGGTTGGGAAGGTTAAACGGGAAGTCCGGAATTCCGGCGCTGCCCCCGCAACGGTGATCCACTTCTGCCTTTATTGTTAGGAGTGGTCAGCCCGATACCGGCCTCTAGTCGAACCACGATGGAGCGGAGGGCTACCATCCTGCAAGACCTTTCCCGCGCCTATGCGTGGTGTTTTGCTATTCCTCCCTCGATCCCATGTGCTTTTGTCCTTAGGGGTTGAACTTGAATAAGATCTTACTTTCCTCGGCCATATTGGCCGCCAGTAGCGCACCTGCGCTCGCGCAGTCTTCAGACGAAAAAGAAGCCACATCAATTCCGAACCTGGAAACGGTGATCGTCGTCAGCTCGCGCCAGGCAACGCCATTGCGCCATGTTGCCACCTCGGTGACCACCATCGACGAAGAGCAAATCAAGGCCCGCGGCTATTCCTCGTTGTCTGAAATTCTGCGCAGCGTACCTTCTGTTTCCGTTTCCAATACTGGCGGCATGGGTAAAACCACCTCGCTGCAGGTTCGCGGAGAATCCGGCTTCCGTACCCTGGTACGTATTGACGGTATCGACATATCCGACCCTACAAGCACTCAGGGCGGTGCCCATGTAGAGCATATTCTTAGCAGCAACCTGGCCAGAGTAGAGTTACTACGTGGCCCACAGGGTATGCTGTACGGTGCAGATGCCGGTGGTGTGCTCGACATTTCAACGCGCAAAGACAATGGCGCAGTCGAATTTAATGCGGGCGCGGAAGCGGGTAGTTACGACTCTCATCGCTACAACTTGAGCAGCGGCGGCGCTATCGGGCGCGCAGACTTTTATGTATCAGCAGCAAAGGCCTATACCGACGGCTTCAACACCAGTACTGGTGACGTGGTACTGAAAGATGACGACGGCTACAACAACGGTACCGTGCATTCACGTGTTGGATTCAATTTTTCTGAACAGTGGCGCGTGGAAGCCGTAGTGCGGGATACAAATGCAACAACTGAATACGATCGCTGTGGCTGGTCGCCGCAGGTCGATGACTGCTCGTCGGAGTATGAGCAGAAAAACCAGCGTATCAACCTGGCCCACAACAGCGAAAATACTCAGCATGAATTCGCTTACACCCATTCTGATCTAAGCCGAACCTATTTGACTGAAGGCGTAACGTCTTATCAGGTAGAAGGGGGGCGCGAGCAACTGAATCTGAATGGTAGCGCAAACATCACCGGCAACCATGGTGTTGTTTACGGGCTAGAGCGTCGAGAAGATACGTCATTAGACCTGTCCCGTGATCAATGGGCGGCATATTCCGAGTATCAGGGCAGTATTTCCGAGCAGGCATTTGTGACCCTCGGCCTGCGCCATGACGACAATTCAGACTTTGGTAGCCACAATAGCTACCGCGCAAGTGCGGCATATGTTTTCGATGAGATCGGTGACGGCTCACTCAAACTGAAAGCGAGCTATGGTACTGGCTTCCGCGCGCCCAGCCTTTCAGAAATCAACTACAACCGGAATTACTATCCGGACCTTCCGGCACTCGCGCCCGAAGAAAGCCGCGGCCTCGATGTGGGTGCTGAATACTACTACCAAGACGCGCTGCATCTTGAGTTTGTTGTGTTCGATCAAATCGTGGAAGACGAAATTTGGTTCAACCTCGCAGACTATAGCTACCGCCAGGGTGGCCGCAGTGAGTCGCGCGGCGTGGAACTGATCGGTGCCGTGACGTTGAGTGAAGCCCTGTCGCTTTCAGCAAACTACACCTACACCGATTCCGAAACTACAGACGATATCGCACGGCCGCGCCGTCCTCAACACATAGCAAACCTCGGGGTAACCTATACACCGATGGAATCACTGAGTGTCGTGCTGAACACACGCACGAGCATCGATGCGATCGATATTGATGGCTCGGACATGGATGACTACCAAGTGGTCGATGCCAGCCTGCGCTACCAACTCAACAATACCGCCACCATCTATGTCCGTGCTGAGAATCTGCTGGATGAAGAATACGTGGAGGCTGCCGGCTTTAATACCGCGGAACGCGCGGCCTACGCCGGTGTTGAGCTGCGCTACTGATTACACAGCGATAACCTGATAGAGATGACCATGTCGGAAGAACAGCAAGACAAAAATGCACGGCACAAGAAAGCCATGCAGAAGCAAAAAGCCAAGGTGGACGCAAACATCGCTGCCGCCAGTACCGAGCGGGGTGTATCGATCCTGCTGACCGGTAATGGCAAAGGCAAGTCGAGTTCTGCTTTCGGCATGGTCATCCGCGCACTCGGCTACGGACACAAAGTCGGCGTAGTACAGTTCATTAAGGGCGCACAGCTTTCGGGCGAGGAACTCTATCTGAAAAAACACTGTCCGGAGGTTACCTTGTACCAGATGGGCACGGGCTTCACCTGGAATACCCAGGACCGCGCCGGCGACATCGCGGAAGCGGAAAAAACCTGGGCGGTAGCAGCGGAGCTACTGCAAGACGCGAGTTATGACTTGGTTGTCCTCGACGAACTGACCTATATGCTGGGATACAAATATCTGGATCAGGATATGGTACTCAACTCCCTTAAACACAGACCCACCGAACAAAGCGTGGTAGTTACCGGGCGTGGCGGTGGCAGCGCACTGCAGGAAATTATGGATACCGTGTCCGAAGTAAAAGACATCAAGCACGCGTTCAAGGCTGGCATTAAGGCGCGGCAGGGCGTCGACTACTAACACAGTATATTGAACATGCCCGCTTTAATGATCCAAGGGACAACTTCAGACGCAGGTAAGAGCACCTTGGTCGGTGCGCTTGGCCGCCTTTTTGCACGCCGGGGTATGCGGGTTGCCCCCTTCAAGCCGCAAAACATGGCGTTAAACAGTGCGGTTACCGCTGACGGCGGCGAGATTGGTCGCGCGCAGGCATTGCAGGCGCAGGCCTGCGGGGTCGATACGCATACAGATATGAACCCGGTATTACTGAAGCCCGCATCGGATACCGGCGCGCAGGTTATTATCCAGGGCAAGGTGCTCGGCAATATGCAGGCTCTGGATTACCACCAATACAAAATGACCGCAAAAAATGCGGTTCTGGAGTCCTTCGCAAGGCTCACGAATGAGTACGACTTGGTCCTCGTTGAGGGCGCCGGGAGCCCCGCGGAGATCAACCTTCGCGACAACGATATCGCCAACATGGGTTTCGCCGAGGCCGTCGATTGCCCGGTGGTACTCATTGCCGATATCGATCGCGGTGGCGTATTCGCTCACCTCGTTGGCACGCTCGAATTACTTTCCCGATCCGAACGTAACCGGGTCGTGGGATTTGTCATCAACCGGTTTCGAGGTGACCTAGCGTTGTTACAGTCAGGGCTTGATTGGCTGGAAGAACGTACCGGCAAGCCGGTACTCGGCGTACTCCCGTATCTGCATGATTTGTATCTCGATGCAGAAGACGCGATTAGCACCCAGCAAGCGCGTCACGAAACGAAATTGAAGGTGGTTGTACCGGTATTGCCTCGCATCAGCAATCACACCGACTTTGACACGCTGCGTTTGCATCCAGAGGTTGATCTGCAGTTTGTGAGCGTCCGCGAGCCACTGCCCGCGTGTGACTTGGTTATCCTGCCGGGCAGTAAAAATGTGCGCGCAGATTTAGAGCACCTGAAAGAAAACGACTGGCAATCTCACCTCGACCGCCACCTGCGCTATGGTGGCAAACTGATTGGTATTTGTGGCGGACTGCAAATGCTTGGTCGTAGCGTCTGCGATCCAGAAGGTGTCGAAGACTTGCCTGGCACGGAAGCTGGCTTCGGTTATCTCGATTACACGACGACTCTTACCCCACAAAAAGCGCTGAAGAATGTTTCCGGTGTATTCGCCCTGAAAGGTAATTCGACCGACATTCCCGTACAGGGATATGAAATCCATTGCGGTATTTCCCATGGGAATGGACTAAACAATCCAGCCATACTTATTCACGATGAAAGCGGGATGAGGCCAGAAGGAGCCGTCAGCGCCGACAATCAGATCCTTGCTAGTTACATTCATGGCCTGTTCGACCAGCCAAAAGTCCAGCAAACCATTTTGGACTGGGCCGGACTGGACTCCAGTGTCGCGGTGGATCTAACCACACATCGACAACAGCAGCTCGACCGTCTCGCTGATATGGTCGAAGAGCACATGTGCAAAGATTGGCTCAAGAAATTTCAGGCGGGCTAGCACTATGCTCACGGTAAATATGGTCACGGCATATTATGCAGCGCATACATTTTAAACTTGTAATTAGTGCATGGATCCTCGCTATCGCGAGCGCCGTTTGCGGCACCGAGGTGGCAAGCAAGCCAATACGTGTACAAGGCGCTGATGGAGTGTGGTTGGAGCTGAAGCAGCCAGCAGAGCGTATCGTTGCGCTGGCACCAAGTATTGTCGAAAACATCTACAGTGCAGGGGCAGGGGATAAGCTCATCGCCGCAATCGGCAGCGACTACCCCGAAGCTGCGCGTGAGCTACCCGAAATCGGCAACTATCAAATCATCAACTACGAAGCACTGCTTGTTCTAAAACCTGACCTCATTATCGCCTGGTCATCGGGGACAGGCAGCCGCAAAATAGAAAAGCTGAGAGAACTCGGCTTCACGGTGTTCGTCACCGAAACAAAGTCTCTGCATGATATTGCGAGTAGCGTTCGCACCTTTGGCGAAATCGCCGGCACCAGTAATATTGCAAACCGAACGGCCGATGACTGGACCCGGCGCCTGCAAAATCTGGTACGCGACAGCAAAGGCAAGAACCAAGTAAGCGTGCTGTACCAGGTTTGGCACAAGCCGCTACAGACACTAAATGGCGACCATTTGATCAGTGATGTAATCGAGGCCTGCGGCGGCCGCAATGCCTACGAAGACGCCGTCGTACTGGCGCCTCAAATCAGTGTTGAATCGGTACTGGATCGCGATCCCGAAGTCATTATCGCCAGTGGTCTCGGCGAAACACGGCCCCAATCACTGGATGACTGGAAGCGTTACCCGGGACTTACCGCGGTCAAAAACAACAACCTCTACCATGTACCACCAGATATCATCCAGCGCCACACAATGCGCGTTCTGCATGGTATGCAGTTGGTCTGTGACCAGTTAGATCAAGCCCGCGATAAGAAAACGAGCGCCTCCGGCCCAGCAAAGTAGGGCGCCATCTCCCCACCCAAGCGACAGCCTACCTCCAGCCATAAAACGGCTCATCCCGCGCACTGCCGTGCCCGCCATATTTTTTTTGCGAACAAGTGTAAGAAACCGCACTGCCCGTACGACCAAATGGGATTCCGCGTGATGGGCGTGCCTAACGGCACCTCCGGCCATCACGCCAATCGTGTTTTGAGACAACCAAAGGAAGCCACCTACATGTCGCTATCACCGATCAAGCAGCTGTTTACCTTACTCACACTAACTTTCTGCCTCGTATCGACCGCTAACGCCGCAAACAAAGAGCCCTTCACCGAAGAGCGCTTTAACGAGCTGCGCGCTGCCGGTGAGGTTGTACTCGTGGACGTATTCGCGGACTGGTGTCCAACCTGTGCAAAACAGCAGAAAGTCTTGCAGGAATATCGAGAAAGCAATCCGGACAAGAAGTTTCATGTATTGATCGTCGATTTCGACGCAGATAAAGAATGGGTTCGCCACTTCCGTGCACCACGGCAGTCAACTCTCGTGTTGTTTGCTGGCGACAAGCAGACCTGGTTCAGCGTTGCCGAAACGCGTATGGACGTGATCGCCGATAAGATCGATCAGGCCGTGGCGCAGGCCAACAAGGGTAACTCCTGATGGGATTGGAGTTTGCAGCAATCCCGCTTGCCTTTATTGCAGGGATCGTAGGGATCTTGTCTCCTTGCGTCTGGCCGCTGGTCCCGGTGGTCATGACCTCATCGAGCACGGGCGGGCGACGCGGCCCGCTGTTTATGTCCCTAGGGCTCGCCTGTGCATTTGCCATAGCGGGCACCGTGCTCACGCTGTTATTGATCAACCTTGGGTTGGATCCGGTCGCTTACCGAAATTTTGCCGCAGTGTTGCTCATTTTCGTCGCGTTGACACTGATCATTCCCCGTTTGGGATACTGGCTCAGTGGACAGCTGTCACGTCTCACAAGTGGTTTTGGTACCAGCAGCGACTCGACGGAAAGCAGTGGAGCAGGGCAGTTCTTTATGGGCGCCCTGCTGGGACTGGTATGGCTGCCGTGTGTCGGACCAACGCTGGGCGCAGCCATCGCCCTTGCCTCTGTGGGACAGCAGGTTCCAACGGCTTTTCTGGTGATGTTTGTGTTTGGTGTGGGCACCGCATCTGCGCTACTGGTAGCGGCCTATCTGTCAGGCAGACTCCTGAATCGCTGGCGTGGCGGCATCATGACGAATGGTGAACGTGCGAAGAAGGTGCTGGGCATTCTTCTGTTGATTCTGGGCGTTATGGTGCTGACGGGTATGGACAAGGTGCTTGAGGCATTCGCGCTCGGTATTCTGCCGGACTGGGCGCTCTCCCTGTAACCAATTTACCAAGTCGCGAATTTGCGCTCGGTCTATTCCAAAACATTTGATGTGGAATAGGCCGAGCCAACTCGCATAGCTCGAACTATTGGCCTATTTGACATCCCGTTGCTTACCACTTTTCGCACGAACCCTGCTTTCCGTATGAACGTAGACCGTATCGGTTATCGCCATACTTGAGTGCCCCAAATCCTCCGAGAGATCCTTAAGTGCACGGCCACGCTCCACCTCCATACTTGCGCCGGTATGCCGCAACCAGTGGCTGGAAGCCTCTTTCAGCTTGTACGCATGATCTTCACCCTCGGCCTGCCGCATTTCTTCATAGGCACGGTCGAAAACCTGCTGTACCACACGGGTAAGCTGCCTGGACGTCATGCCACCCTGACCGCGAATTTTCTCCACGATCGGCTGATTTTCGCCCGCGGAGGGAAAAGGGCTCATACCGCGGTATGCGCGGTAACGCTTGAGGAACGGGATAAAGCTATCTGGCACCGTGATATCACGTAATTTCCGGCCTTTCCCGAAGATCTTTAGCCACCAGTTGGCGTCTGAATCCTGCCAAAAATGGCTCATGACCGGACTCCATTGCGCACGCTCAGACAGCTCGGAAATCCGTAAAAACAGTGTCTTTAAGGCACAGATTACAAACAAGCTGCGCTCATAGATCGGATCTTCATCGGCCATCGTCAATGCGACATCGAATACGTATTGCCACTGCGCTTCGGATAACCGGCGGACTTCCTTGACCTGTGCGTCCTTGATGAAATGTCGGCAATCGCGCTTGGCTATCTGCGCGGGATTACCGTACAGATACTCCTCGTTCATTAAGTACTTATAGAACGCGACAATCCCGGTAAAGGTCGCCGTTAAGGTCTGTTGGGATGGCTTATATTTGCGTTTATCCGGCTCAGAATTCGTATTTTCGAGACTTTTAGGCACTTTCAGCTTAAATGGTGCCCAGGCAGGGTTGGCTTCAAAGCGACCATTGTTGAACTGAAATTTGTCATGATTTGCCAGACAGATCCAATCAACCGGTGGCTGCCAGCAGAAATCTGCGTATTCCAGAATGTCTGCCTTACGTAGCCGCTCCATGGGCACACCTTTAACCAGAAACAACCACAAGAGAAAACGCTCGGTTTCGTTACGGAAACGTGTGTAGGTATGTTCAGACTTATTGCGACCGGTATAGCTGAGAAACGCCTGGCCCCAGAGCCAGTGCGGGAGCCACCAGGATTCACCATCCTGGAGAAACGTATGTAGATCGGGGTAATCGTTAAAGCTCAGGTCCTTAAGCTCACCGTATGTGGGATACAGCGGGACGGGTTGCGGGATAGCCATAGGTACGCCTGAAGTCCGGATTTCAGTAAAGAAACCATTCTAAAGGCATAAATACCCTATGTCGAATACTAAAGGGTATCGGAACTAATGTGCGCTACCTATGGCTGGGTCCTCTTACCGTACTCCCGATCAATTCACATCCTGTACCTGAACCACCAGCTTCTCCCAGTTTTTCTGGTTCTCCAAGTCAAACTGTGCGCCCTCATCATTGGCCCACGTAAAACGCTTCACCGCGGGGGTATGGCTTGTTGCCTGGTACAACCAGTAAGCCTCGGCTTTTAAGGCATCAACGATCGGCCGATCAATCGATTCATACACCATTTTCTTGGTTGCATTAATAGAATGCGCAGGCCATTTCGCGATCCGGTTGGCAAGGTTTTCTACGTAAGGCCCAATTTCATCCGGATCCAGCGCCTTGTTGATGGTCCCGTACGCTTCGGCCTCATCTGCATCAAAATCTCTCGCACTCAGACAGATCTCGAGCGCACGTCCTAGCCCGGCCTGACGCGCCATCCGTGATGCGCCACCACCACATGGCAAAATACCCATGGCGACTTCCATCTGCATCATCTTGTATTTGCCCCGGGCCCCAAACCGCATATCCAGCGCCAGCGCGAATTCATGGCCGCCACCGCGAGCCATACCTTCAAGCTTTGCAATTGTTGCCTGCGGGACCTTACTCATACGCTCACAAACGGCCTGCAAGTCGAGCACTTCGGCTTCATCACGGGCTATAGCCTCCGTAGGCATTTCTTTCAGCAAATCGGTGTCGTAGTGGCAAACCCAGATATCTGGATTCGCAGATTGGAAGACGACGACCTTTACGCTGCGATCATTTTCAAGGCGAAACGCTAAGGCATTCAGATCCGCCAACATTTGCTGACCCTGGACATTCACTGGTGGAAAGTCAAAAGTAACCCAGGCAACAGCGCCTTTGACTTCCACAGTAAACGTCTGAAAATTCTCATATGGCATAAGTAACAACCCTATAGCAATTAAGGTGACATCCGACAGATGACACGGTCCGATAATTGCTACAACCATAGCCCAATGTATGACGCCCCAATGAATAACGAAACACAGGAATTCCTGCCCCCTACTCTTCCTCTTTCTCGATAGATCATCAGCCAAAGCGCTAAGAAATTTATCATCCTTTCTCCGAAGAGACTCTCCAATAGGAAATCAGCAGAACTAGACGAGAACAAAATAACAACGCAAAGGACGCAGGAGGCCATAGAAATGCAACGACACATGCAGCCACGTTTAGGGCAACAGCAAGATCATTACGTAAGTTATGACTCGCGAGTGAAACACTGCCATCTAGAGATTTCTTCGAGGCTAAAGTGTCCAGGTAGCGTTCAAATAATGTATAGCCGATCCCAATGATCGTTATATGTATGGCATAAATGAATACACTGATTGAACTACTCGGGTAATCGCCAGCGAGTGACGTAGTAAACGGAATTACGCACATTGGCAAAAGAAGCAAGAGGTTCAACCAGAGAATCTTACCGTTTACATACTTGATTCTCGCAAAAAGATCATGGTGACTAAGCCAGTAGATTGCGAGCACAAGATAACTGAGCACAAATGCCGAGAATTTCGGTAACAGTACAACTAGGCCTTCTAGCATGCTGCGGCTATCGGCCTTACTTAATTCAGGAATTTCGATCTCAAGGATTAAAAGCGTAATCAGTATCGCAAAGACACCGTCACTAAATGCTTCAAGACGATTTTTTCCTAGCAGCATATCTCTCTCGAAAATGGGGGAAATCTCGAGAGAATATTAGTACCAGAGTGGCAGATTATGACGATTCAACTGTACTGGCGATAATCTCGACGCCCAGGCACGACAAGCCCGCGCCAGATTAGTACATATAAATACATGGCTGATTATATGAAGGGCGAAGCGAATGCTCAGGCTAAAACTCGGGCTTCACAGACTGGCAGTGCCAGCAAGTGAAAAATGCTGCGCCGTTTTCTTCACCACAATTCCTGCATAGCCATTCACCACCTTCGGGAAGCTCCGAAATCGAATCAACTATCTGCTGAGCTTTTGCATACTGCGCTTCAGAACGCACCCATACTTCAGGCCAGGTATCAAATACGCCCAACTCGCCTCGCCCTGCCCCAGAAAACTCGTTTTTCAGCACGGTTTCAATTCCGGCGGCCTCGAGCACCGACTGAACGTTCGAGGCAATTGCGATATTCTCATGGGTATATACGAGTTTGATAGCAATCTCCTATTGCCGACAAAAGGTAGCTGGACGGAACAATCAATTTAATATTCCCGGAATTATACTTCGCTAAAGAAAAAAGCCGACAGAAATAGACCATTTCTGTCGGCTCGATGTACACATAGACAATAAGTGAAGCCAGCCATCAGCCACTAGCAGTCAATGCCTTTTGGCATAACGTTTAACCTGCCGAGTTACTGACCTGCTCATGGCCAATTACAGACGTGACCTTCTGATTTTTTGTGGTAATGCAAAAGATATCCGTTACGTCGGCGTTTACTACCGCAAGTACAGCACCAAGCTCGTAGTTCATTAAACGCTTCTCGGGAATATTACCTTTACTATGCCAGGTATACAGGAGCGTACCACCACGGTTGGTAAAGTAGGAAGTGGGGTCAGTGACCTGACCATGGTTCCCCCTGGAAGCGTGCGCACCATGGATATTACCCATCGGTCCCCGAAACAGGTAAAACGAGCAACCACCAAAGCTATCGGAAAAGATGTAGCCGGGCGGCTTAATACTGCCGGTAGTCGCGTACTGATCTTCATAAAGCACATTCACAGCGTTAGCTGTAAGATCATTATCTTTTGTCGCCACCATTTTGATGGTGTTGTCGGCAATTGTGGCTTTCGCCATCAGAGTATTATCAAAAGTACCCAGTGGCGCAGGCAGCTTCGCCTGCATTGAGCACTTTGTTGGACTGATATTGTTGCGGTTGAAAATAATTTTTCCGCCGCCTTCCAATAGATTTTTAACGGTTTGAACATCAATTGCTGGCATGTTAAGTCCTTATAGAGCCGTGCGAGTTTTCCGTGAGTCACAACAAACTACGTGACGCCAAGCACTTTTTGTCGTGGCAAGCAAATGATATTTTAAAAATATAGAACCGTAAATTTTTTAATTAAAACAAGCAGTTATCTAGTACGCGCGAACCAATTAAATGGAGACATTCTGAAGGGCTGGCAGACTATATTGAAATAGCTAGTGAAATCCGACGATGCGCGGACTAGCCAGCCTTTGCTCTTCCCCACAAAGAAGCTAACACCGACCCCGTACCGCTTGCCGTCCAACTAGTACACGAAACGGCGGGACCAAGACGGCCTAACGGCAATACAAGTCACTCCATCGTTATTGGTTCAAAATCTCCTGGCCTCCATTCCTTCGAAAACCACTCTTCGGTTGGGCCGTAGAGCCTGAGAATCGCAAACCAGCCCTTGCCAGGTACTGTTTGTATCCAGTTCTCCTTGGAGTCTCTGGGTGCCTTTGGGCCGAAGTAAAGATCAACCGAACCATCTGCATTGGTCTTTAGGCTGTCTCGCATATCGTTCTTAGATGGAAAGGTCTGCCCGGTTTGTAGCTCAGAACGTGTTTGTGGGTCATATACAACAACCGACCAGAAATCCTTCGCGGGAACATTCTTGGGTATCGTCAATTTGTAATAGCGGCCGCCGTCGAGAAAGTTTCCTTTCGAATCACGATATCCTACCGCATACTGAGAGCCGGCACCTGGAATCTTGAGCACCATCGCTGGCGTGTTGACCGTAGCCTGATAAAAGAACACAGTGCGAGCATCGAGGTTGCGCCCACCTTCACCCTTCTCACCGCGCAACCATTGATAATTTCCGCCAACAAAAGCGCTGTACCATTGCCGGTCATCGTAAACGCGTGCCTTCTCATATCGGTTGTCAAACATGATCGCCCTAGCGGTACCGTTTCCGACGGCAACAGCGTCTGTCAATATCTTCCTCATGCGATCATCTGGACGGAAAGGTATACCCTTTTCGATACCGATAGAGGACGCAAGCCCGCGCAACTCTGGGTCCAGCATCGAGGTCGGCTCACGCTGAATTACTTCATCAATCTCTTCATAAAAATCATAATTGTTGGCATGAATCGTGTTGAACGGGACCTCAGATAGAGAGATAAACTCCATTTTTTGGGGGCGCTTTCTTTCCGAGTAAGGATAGATGCGGAGCCCCCCTTCATAGCTGCGAACGGCAGCATCCGTTTTGCCATCAACAAGGAAGCCCCGAGCTATCAGCCAATTGACATAGCTCGTAGATTTGGCAACGAAGTACGCCTCCCCATCCACCTTTGCGGTATACCCACCCTCCGGCGGATCAAGCTCCCCCTGGTAATCCGGCGGAAGTATCAGGTAACGACCACCCTTTCCCTTATCTAGTCCTGGCGCCCCCATGTCGACTACAAAGCGGAAGAAGGCATCATTCACGGTACTCGGGCCGATACCCGGGGGTATCTCAACGACCACGGGACCAGCCTTCCTCAGGTCGAGAAAGGCCGAAGCGTAAACGGTGTCCGTATTTCCGGTAAGAAACAGCGGTGTAGAGTCCATGAGCTTAGTCGTGACTCCAACTTTGTTCATGGCATCCACACCAACCGATTGGTGGCCAAGATAAAGTGCCTGCAGAGAGGCCATGGGAATAAAATTGAGGAACACTTCAGTTCCACGGATAAAATCGAGGTGGTTGTATAGCTTTTCAGACGTTTCTGGTGTCGGCCTGCCGTCCTGAAATTTGAGCACGCCGATCGATGTTTCCACGCGCTCTGGCGTCAATATGCTTTCAGGGATAGGTGTGTTGTAGCCCGATCGGGCCGGTTCCGTTGCGAAACCCTCGGCCAGAAACAAACACAAAACGATCAAAACGGAATAAGAAGCTGCGCGCATGTACCTTAACTACCCTTCAACCCGGCAGCCACCGGGTAGATCCATCATGTATTCACAAGTCAATACTAGGCGGAATGGGTATATATGGACGGACAGGTAGCGCGCTATTCGTCCGGCGGCCGAAGAAGAGGCCTCAATGGGCACATTTTCGTGTGAGAGTGATACCTGCAGAAAATACGATTTTGAATAAATAGTGACAGCTAAACCTACATTACTGAACAGTAGTACGAACTGCCACACCCCATGGATGCCAAAACACGGCACTCTACCCAGATATTGCTAAGTAGCCAACCAGCCGACACCAAAGATTACTACCGCGGCAAGAATGATCAATAGTCCTCTCATCATCAGGGATCGCGGATATTCTGCCTCACGGTACAGGAGGGAGTATGGTATTCCGGTAACGGGCCCTAGAAATATGGTAACCAGACCCCAGAGCCAACGTTGGTTCCCTATTGCTGTGAGCGCAGCCATCAAACCCCCGAACCAGCACAAAGTGATCCCGATAACCAAAATGATGAAAGCAGGAATAGTAATCCATTGATTAGAAATGAAATATTCCAGTAACGCTTGCTGACTCATAACTCTCCTCTTAAATCACATCCAATCCCGGGCAGGTGGCCTAACACATCTATAGCTGCCAGAACCCATGATCGATTCCGCCATTGATATAGATAGCGAATTTGCCCCTACCGGGAATCTCCATCGGCGGAACCGCGATTTCAGCTCCTGCTGATTTCACCAGATCCACAGCTTTCTCGATATCGTCTACCAGCCAACAAGGGCGAACTATCGGCTCCTCAGTATCCCGCAAAGGGCTGCGCACACCAACAATACTTCCGTCGGCCAATGTGCACGTTCTTGTCCCACCTAGTAGCTCATCAGGCTCATTGAATTGAACATTATGAGCAGATTCGTACGCTGTACATACTGGGCCAACATCTGGAGAAACAATTTCTAGGTAGTGTATTTTCATATATTCGCCAATCCTTGGTAGCAACTAGCAGAATTGCCCTATTACTGTTCACCAGTACCAACAAAGCCGACCATACGCGATATTACAGCGCCCTCTTTCTCAACAAAGTATTGGCCAAGCTGCACTTTCTCATCACCATCAGGACCGACTCCACTAAAAGCGACAGTAGCCCTCGTCACTCCGCCCGTTGTCTCGCTCTTGACGACTTGAGCAGACCACCCCGGCGCATTCGCACTGAACATACCAACATAATTACTTAACGCATCAATACCACTAATGGTTTCTGGGGTGCGAGGATCAGCGTATTTTACGTTCTCGGTCACAGCACTGGCAATCTTGCTAAGCCGATCCACGGCGTCTTCAACTTGCCAAGCTTCAAAGAAAATCGAGATGGAATCAGACATATTTCTCTCCTAAGTGAATCGATTCTGTTTGTGAGACCGCGATATTTGGATAACGTTGCCGACTATGTTCGCTGCCTGACTCTCCGCTTTTGAAAATATCTAAACGCATCGAAGAAAAGGTGAAACGAGCCGGCTCCAAGCATAAGATACAAAACTTGGTTATACCCAATGGTGAGCCTTAGATGTGGCAAATAGTGTCGCATTTTTGGCCAAAGCTATATAAGCCCTAGGTATCGCATGAAAAATCGTCCGCAATTGAGTAGTAAAAAAGTGAACTGACCTTTTCGAAGGTAGTTGAAAATACAGCATTCAATCTGGATAATCGACCAAAATTCATACTAATAAGATCTGCCGTACTTGATCGAACCTTGTAAAACGGGGACTCGACCATGAGCTGGCCCAGCAATCGCCTGATTAAGCGCGCATACCGAAAGCTCGCAGGACACGACGAACTCATCGATTATTCGGACTGGAAGAAAGCCCTGTCGGTAGACAGTGACTTTCTGGCCAGACGCATGTTTAGTGTCATCGACACTGATCACTCGGGCTATATCGACTACGACGAGTTCCGTGAGTTTGTCCTGGCACTGAAGGGCAACTACCGAATAGCATTTCTCTTCAACTGTTATGATGTCGATAACGATGGCAAGCTGACGCGTGAAGAACTGCGATCCATCCTATCAACCAGCCTTTCGGAGCAGGACTTAGCATTATCCGAAGACACCCTTGATGAACTGGTGCAAAGCGTACTAGATGCTGCCAAGGTCAAGAAACACAGCATCAACGTTCGAGATTTGGCAGTACTCTTTGAGCACTTTCCGGATCTAACCCTTCAACTAGACCACTTTCTCCGGCAGCTACTTGGCCAAAACCTCCAGCGCAAAAAATCCCATCGTCCCATTGCAGATTTCGGAAGACGCGTTAATGCAGCGATGCACGTTTCTTTAATACCGCACCTATGGTTACTCGTATACCTTGCCGCAAACGTCTATCTATTTGCCAGTGCGATGACGTCCTATGCAATGGAGGGCGCAAGTCTCGCGGTCCAGATTGCGCGCGGAGGCGGCGCCTGCTTGAATCTCAATGCTGCTCTTGTGCTGATACCAATGCTGCGAAGCATTCTAACTCTTCTGCGCCACAACATACTCCACAGGCTCCTGCCGCTAGACCGCCTCACTGACGCACACCGCCTGTTCGGGTATGCCATCATCCTGTTTTCAGGGGTACACATATCAGCACATATAGTAAATTACGTACAAACAAATCAGCCCCTTTTAGAGAACCTGTTTAGCACAACGGTTGGGCTCACCGGTGTCGCAATCAGCGCTTGCCTGCTACTTATGTGGCGGAGTGCCCAACGAAGAAAGACAGACTATGAGCGATTTGTGCTCACCCATTTGTTGTATGCGCCCTTCATCGTTGCAATTCTCATACATGCGCCGAACTTCTGGTTATGGTTTACACCGGTAGCTATCTTGCTCCTTATCGACGCGCTCATTCGATTTTTCTTCCGATACAAGCGTGTAGAAATCACCGATCTCAAGCCTCTGTCAGAACGAGTCACCCAGGTAAAATTCAAACGCGGTAAGCACTTTAAATTCGTTCCCGGTGACTATATTCGAATTCGCATACCTGCCATCTCACGGTGGGAGTGGCATCCATTCACCCTGAGCGCTGCGCCGGAATCCAATCGTATCGACATCCATGTGCGACACGCAGGCAACTGGACGGCGGCGCTCAACAATCTGGCCAACAAAAGACATAAAGGTCGGCAGAAGTGGACCGCTTACATCGATGGCCCCTATGCTGCCCCAACCTCTGGGTTCTACCGCGCCCCAGTCGCAGTGTTAATCGCAGGCGGCATCGGGGTAACACCCTTTGCTTCTGTAATTCACTCCTTTTTGAAGTCGGCGCGAACTACACCTAACCGACTCTACTTTCACTGGCTCAACCGTTCGCAGAGATCCTACAGTTTGTTTATCGATCTTATTCATCAAGCAGAAGCCAAATTAGGCAACTCCCGATTCAACGCCACCATACACCTGACGCGCCTGAGACTGAACCTATCGAACCTGCTACTGCAAATTGCGTTCAATGCCTATTGGGGCAATCATAAGAAAGATGCACTAACAGGGTTGCAGGCAAGGACCAAGACCGGTCGCCCTGACTGGTCGCAAGTATTTTCGAAGCTACGTGACGAACACCCCAAGACGCCCGTACATATCTATTTTTGTGGACCAAAACCGTTGGGCAAAGAACTAAGAAAGGAGGCTTTGAGGCAAGGTCTTCTATTTCACGAGGAACAGTTCGAATAGCGGTCGAAAGCTTCCAATCTGCGCGATATCAAGAAGTAGCCAAATATTGTCACCGCTTCCCCAGGTACGTGATCATAATATGCTTATTTTCCTTCAACTCTCCGCGGCGATGCTCCATCTGCCACCGATAGAGCATCACAGGATGTATGCCGAGGGATTCTGCCACATCCTTTGATCTAACGTCAGGATGATTGGCTAACTTAACGGCTTGAAGCTTATAAGCCAGAGTATAACGATCGTAATTACGCTTTTTGGTTTGTCCCATACTGGACCTCTTTCGTGGATAAAAATACCGTCCACGAAAGTGGTTTCAGATCAGCAGCTTACCTTGTGCGCCAATTGCGCGAAACTGGGAGCAACGCGACCTGCGCAAATGGTGCACAAGGTAAGCTGTCCCGCGGAGGGCCAAAGGCCCGCAGCTTTTGCCTGGCCTTGTATGGTTGTTCTTATCTTATTTTGGCGTTGTGCGCCCTTCTCGCTAACGGGTAAATTGAGACCCACCTTCGGCGGCCACCGAAGGCCTTGTTTATCACAGTTCGCTGCCTGGCCGGTTCATTAAGACCGATAACAAGTATGAACGTGACAAACACTCACTAGGCATAACTCGAATAGTCATGTGGGCCTCGAGCCCGAATAGCAAGGCGGAGATAGCTTATCTTATGCAATATCAAGAGATCAATGTCGGTATCGATACCAGTAGCACCCAACTCGATATCTATGTGAGACCGACTGGCCAATTCTTTAGCGTAAAGAATGATAAAGAAGGTATTAAGCAGGCAATAAACGAAATACTGGCACTAAAGCCTTCCAGGGTATTGATCGAGTCAACTGGGCGACTCGAAATGGACTTCGTTTGCGCTGCTGATGGATGCAAACTGCCCATCGTTGTCTGCAATCCTGCTCAGATCAGAAACTTTGCAAAATCATCAGGACGGATCGCTAAAACTGACAAGCTAGATGCAATGGATATTGCCCATTTTGGCGAAGCAATGAAGCCGGAACCAACGGTAATTAAGCCCGAAAAATTGCGCGAAATCAGTGACTTACTTGCTGTACGCGGCCAGTGTCTTGAGATGAGCACCATGCAGAAGAATCGGCTCAAGAGAATGCCAAAGTCAGTTCACGACCCTATTCGACAAATTCTCAACGCGATTAAGGCCGAACTACTTAAGATTGACAAGCAACTCGACAAGTTAATTAGTAGCGTGACTGAGTGGAAAGAAAAACGAGATCTACTCCTGAGTGCCAAAGGTGTCGGTAATGTCGTGGCCTATACACTAATGAGCGAACTACCTGAACTCGGAAAACTTAATCGTAAGGAGATCGCCGCACTTGTTGGTATCGCACCGATGAATCGAGATAGTGGGCGCTACCAAGGTAAGCGATTCATTCGAGGTGGACGTCACCGTGTAAGAACGGTTCTCTTTGTCTCAATGATGTCTGCGATCCAATCCCACCCAAAACTGAAACCGATGTATGAGCGTATGGTAGCTGCAGGAAAACCTAAGAAAGTTGCTATCGTCGCCTGCATGCGAAAGCAGCTCACGATCCTCAACACTATGGTAAAAAACAACACCCACTGGGATGAAAAAATGGCTTAATCGCTTGACGGGAAACCATAGTCACTTGTTAGTGTTCTCTTGGCCAATACCACCGAAATATTACACCGATGATGAATTGGACCAGGCCCATAATACTAAGGAACTTAACGATGAATTGGGCTTCATCTTCAAGAGCATACCGCATGTCAAACCAACGCGGAATGAGGAACTGACTAGAAAAAATGCTATGCCATGCCCAAAGACTTATACCCGTCACCAGTAAAATAAAACCGTAGTTTTTCACTCGATCTATCGAATCTACCTCCTTTGGGTTGGACAGATAAAACCCGATAATCACTGAAAATATAATTAGTAGACTCATTTCTCTGGAACACTAACGCCCGCAACAGGGGCGACCAATGCTATGTACATTTTGTGCGAAATTGGGAGCGCAGCGAGCCGCACAAAATGTGCATAGCGTTGGGCGTCCCGCGGAGGCCCGAAGGGCCGCAGCATCTTGCTTGCGCTTGTTATGTGCGTTGGACATGCTGAACTATGGCACCCTCTGCACTAGTAGAAACCACTTTCCATCCAATATTTGTATACAACTTTGGTACCTCAGTAAGAGCGAACAAACACCCTTCACGAAAAACCGCTGCCTGGAGCAACGTGGAAGCAGCACGCTTTCCCCGATACTTTGGTTTCACAAAAAGTGCGTTTATCCAGACTCGAATTTTCTCACCTAGCGGCTCTTTGTAAGAAGTAAAGGAAAGGCCGCCGATTAGCTTACCATCTTCAATCGCCGCCAAGGGATTCGGGATTTGTAAACCAAACCTTTCTCGCTCAAAACTCTCTAACTCCGGCCACTGTCTATTCAGCAATGAATAGAGTTCAGATGCCCTATCCGAATATATATCTAGCTCAACAATATTCATTCGTTGCTTGGCCTATGAACCTTTCCTGTAGCACATAACGCCCGCAACAGGGGCGACCAATGCTATGCACATTTTGTGCGAAACTGGGAGCGTAGCGACCCGCACAAAATGTGCATAGCGTTGGTCGTCCCGCGGAGGCCCGAAGGGCCGTAGCATACTGCTTGCGTTTGTTATGACTTATCCCTCCGACCATGGAAGTCCTCCGCTACTATGGCATTAGCCCCCAACAGAAGAACTTTGGGTATATGGATTGGCCTTACCTTTAGTAATCCGCTCGAAAGTTTAATCCCATTTTTCTCTAACTTGGAAATTACTTTTTGGCCAAGAACGTTAGGACCTCTATATAAAAGACCGTAACCACCCGCCAATATCGACTCGATACTGCACTCAGGGTTAAAACACTCATGCACTGTGCGCCAACCACCAAACTCAGTACTTACCATATCTGAAAATTCCTTAGCCAAGTCAGAGGAATTTTCAGCCTTTGAAGAAATGTAAATATCTAGAATCGGTTGTTCGTAGTGCACAAGCAGTGGGTGAACCGTCACTACTTGAACTCCACGGAAGTTCAATTCATCAATCAGAAATTCCTTCTTTTTAATATAATCGATCTTATATTGAAGAAAGTCAGGTGTAACAAACCGGAGGAAAGTGCTCTGCCTTTCAATAATCTCCCCTTTGGTTTGATCATCCAGCTCTGCAGGTATCACTGAGGTGCCCCGTAGTCATAACGTTGCTAGCAGGGGCAGCCGGAGCGTAGCGTAGGCTGTCCAGCCCGGGGCCCCGCAGGGGCACTGGGCGATCCTGCCTAGCCTGGTTATGGCTGACGCACTCCGGACTACCTACTAGCACTTTGCCAGCCACGACTTGGCTGGCCACTGCCTAAATTTAAGAGGAAAGAATACCGCACTTCCCCCAATCATTTTTTATCTTACTGGCACTCCATAAGATTACTCAGGAATACCCTATTCTACTTAACCAGAACGAACGCTCTAGGAACGAACTTGATTGAATAGCAACCGGCCAAACTGGCTCAATGTTGGAAGCTATTTTGCGGCACTAAATTTTAGCAACCACTGAAAACAAAAAAATACCGACCGGCACCATAACGCCGCCAGCAGGGGCGACTTACCTTGTGCGCTTTTTGCGCGAAAATGGGAGCGAAGCGACCGCGCAAAAAGTGCATAAGGTAAGGCGTCCCGCGGAGGGCCGAAGGCCCGGAGCTTTACTGCCTGGCCTGGTTATGGCTGACGCGCTCCGGACTACCTATTGGCACTTTGCCAGCCACGGCTTGGCTGGCCACTGCCCATAAATTACGAAGAAAGAATACCGCACTTTCCCCAGAAAATTATTATCTTATTGGCACTCCACGATACTGCAGCGGACAACCATCTTCTACCGAACCAGAGCGAACACTCTAGGAACGAACATGCTTGAATAGCAACCGGCCAAAGCGGCTCAATACTGGATGCTATTTAGTGGCACTGAAGTTTCAGAAACCAGGAAAAACCAAAAAATACTGACCGGCACCATAACGCCCACGGCAGGGGCGGCTTACCTTATGCGCGATTTGCGCGAAAATGAGAGCGAAGCGAACTGCGCAAAACGTGCATAAGGTAAGCCGTCCCGCGGAGGACCGAAGGGCCGGAGCTTCACTGCCCGTGTTTGTTAGGATATTACCCACGCACCGCACCCATTGCCCACTTAAGCTGAAGTAATCTATTTGTAGAAAACAACAACCACAAAACGCTTACCGAAAATATGATTGCTAATGGATACATGAATAGCGTGTATTCCAATGATGGCATTTCGAAGCGCACAGGTAAAAGTAGAAAAGCAAAAATTGACAAAAATAACCCCAAGTATTTGGCAATTAATACTCTCCAAAGAAAAGCCCAAACAGACATATCTTCTGAGTTGAGCTTGTACTCCTTAACTGCGCGAAGAGCCAAAATGAGAAGGCCGGCCCAAAGTAGATCGAATAAAAGTCCGATTGACAAGTTTAGTGTGCTGAACTCTCCTGGATCTAAAAACTGAACAGTGAAAATAAATAACACAATGGCCGACAAAGCCAGCAGTGCTTTCGTCATTGTTCTATCAAAATATTTCATGCTCTTCTTTCTCTGGTTACCCTAACGCCGCCGGCAGGGGCAGCTTACCTTGTGCGCGTTTTGCGCAAAAATGGGAGCAAAGCGACCTGCGCAAAAGGTGCACAAGGTAAGCTGTCCCGCGGAGGGCCGCAGGCCCGGAGCAAATTGCCCGGCCTTGTTAGGCTTTCCTACCCTGCCGAGCACCGATAATACACAAAATAAAAACAACGCCTATTACCAGATAATTCGCAATCACTTGCCTCGGAAGCAGCAAGTAATATAACCACCATATTGAGAATGCAACAACAGGATACGGCCAAGACACTGAAGCAGAAAGGTTCCTGCAACTCAGATAGCCAACTGCCGCATTTATCGGCATTAGCATTGCCAAACTCATTACGGATGCTGCGATTTTCGAATCTCCTTCTGGAACTGCGCCAATCATCGCTCCGTAAATCAATCCCGTAAACCCTGCTGCTATCACAGCGTATAGAACATATTTTATATTTTTTATCGATTTCACTCGAATAGCCTAACGCCCACAACAGGGGCGACCAATGCTATGCACGTTTTGTGCGAAACTGGGAGCGCAGCGACCTGCACAAAACGTGCGTAGCGTTGGGCGTCCCGCGGAGGCCCGAAGGGCCGGAGCATTCTGCTTGTGTTTGTTATGTGGCTTAGGCACCGAGCGCGGAGCGTATTGCCAGACTGTTGCACTCAAACTCGACACTTCCCTGGCCAGCAAAATCAAAAAGTACACGCCATCTTCCCTCTGGCAGGCTTTCAAAGGTTACCGCCCATGTACGTAAAGAGCCCACTTGATCCAAGTAATTTAGGTTCAAATTCAGGTTTGTGGCCCAGAAGCAAATCAATTCCTGGAAAGTAGATTTAGAAGGCTTAACTCGAATTACTAGCGCTGGATCTTTTAGCTCGGAATCCCAATAGTAGCCAGTGAACTCGGCGTCTCCCCATTGCAGCTCTGTCACTTCACTTTCAGTCAATTCACGCATTTATGTTTGCCACATAACGCCCACAGCAGGGGCGGCTTACCTTGTGCGCCTTTTGCGCGAAAATGGGAGCATAGCGACCCGCGCAAAAGGTGCACAAGGTAAGCCGTCCCGCGGAGGCCCGAAGGGCCGTAGCATACTGCCTGTGATTGTTATGGGGCATTAGCCTAGCCACTCCGCTAGGGCATCTGGTGATGAAAACCCCAGCATACTGATGCTTGCTTCACTCTCTCCAAACCCTAGCGCAAATTCGTTTTCATTTACGTTGTGAAGAAGCCAGCTGTTACCTGATCTAGCGATACACCAAACCTCACTATTTTTGTAATTCTCAAAGTCATATTCAGGAAAACAAGCGGACGTGACCTTTGCCTGAACTGGCTCAATTACATGATCCAATAAAAACTGTGTCTGACTTTCAACATACTTTTCATAAATCAATCCCTTCGGAGTAATTACTTGAGCTCCAGAGTCAATTGATTTTCGTATTCTTTCGACTGCGTCGTACTTAGTCATGCCACATAACGCCCACAGCAGGGGCGGCTTATCTTATGCGCGATTTGCGCGAAAATGGGAGCGAAGCGACCGCGCAAAACGTGCATAAGGTAAGCCGTCCCGCGGAGGCCCGAGGGGCCGCAGCTTCACTGCCTGTGTTTGTTAGGTGATTACTGCGCATTCCTTGTAACCTCGCAATGCGCCTTTACAGCCTTGCTTTTTATAAGCGAGTTTTCTTTGAGCTCTACCCACATGAAGCCCACCCCAGAATTCTGTGGTATTTGAAGTCGCTGTATACAACCCGGCATATACTCATGCCCATGGAGTAAAAATTTGACACTGGTCGAGCCATTTAATGGAAACTTCTCAAACCACGGAACACGACAGCCCTCGATAGATTCCGGGTTGCCGAATGCTAGATAACTATGTGCGTGGCCAATTCGCTCACCTTGGCCCGTTTCGTTGAAATTGCCTTTAACTCGAAAGCTAACCTGGCCTTCAATGGGCTGGCATTCAAATACGACATCTTGCTCTGCATGGCTTATCAGAGGAAAGAGAATGGCTATTAGTATGATCTTCTTCATTTCACCTAACGCCGCGCTCAGGGGCGGCTTAATTTGTGTGGTTTATGTGCAAAAATGGAGCGTAGCGACTGCACATAAAGTGCACAAAATAAGCCGTCCCTTTGCAGTGCCTTGTTAGGCGGAAGCATCTGCGGTTTTTGATACCGCTCTGATTATCCCGTCAACATCGCTCATTAAGCGTAAAACCTTGTTACGTTCAGCCTGTTTTTCTTGATCTGGAGATAATGCAAAATTTTTAAGATGCGTTACTACCATGTTTGCGTATTTTCGAATACTTGCCGGAAATAGGTAATGAGATTCTGCTTCAAACCGCTGTAGCTGTAACGAGATAGCTTCAAAACTGTATGCGTGCAGCTTGTGTTCTTGATCTATTTCTTCTTGTGTCTTTCCAAGTTGCTTTAGCTGCTCTGTTTTTGCATCTATATTTATTGAGTAAAGCAGAGACTCCTTTAGATTTCGCAGGCAACCGAGAAATATCACTATATTTTCATGGTGTCGATCGTATTTTTGGTTTGCTTTATATTGGGCGACCGCAATTTTAGCAGCGACACCCGCAGACAGGATCATAAGTGAAACTGTCCATAATGCAGCTGATACCATCGGTACACTATCCGGCATGATCTCTCCATTACGCCTAACGCCGCCAGCAGGGGCAGCTTACTTTGTGCGCGTTTTGCGCAAAAATGGGAGCATAGCGACCTGCGCAAAAGGTGCACAAGGTAAGCTGTCCCGCGGAGGGCCGAAGGCCCGGAGCTTCATTGCCTGGCTTTGTTAAATGTCGTAGCTAGAAGTTTGACTCCACGTACGAAGACACTAGATTTTGGACATTATCAGGGTACTCAAAGAACTCCTCATCGAGCTCATTAAGACGCTCTTCATATTCTTCCGGCATAGCTTCCAAAGCTGCAATACGAGCATTTCGGTTCTTGGGCGGGCCACCTTCGCCGAATATATCTAGTGCCTTCTGTGAAATGGATGCCATCTTCAGCGCCCCAATGGAATTGAAAGCTATTGCCGCATAATGCGCAATATCTCCAGCAGAGTTATGAAATAACTGATCGAAACCTCCATTATTTACCTCAGCCTCTACAGCCCATATTGTTGCCAATACGCGGATAGGCTCGTTCACCGAATCGAACCCTTTCGCCTCAACTTCTGCCAAGGATTCTTCAAATACTTGCTCGATATTCATAGTGACATTTAACGCCCACAGCAGGGGCGGCTTGCCTTGTGCGCATTTTGCGCAAAACTGGGAGCGTAGCGACCTGCGCAAAATGCGCACAAGGTAAGACGTCCCGCGGAGGCCCGAAGGGCCGGAGCACATTGCCTGTGCTTGTTAGGATCAGTACAGGCGGCCAAGTGACGCGTAGCGTTGAGCTCTGGCAAACAACTGATGCCCTAGCTGGTATTCTGGACCAAAATCAGGACTCCAAAGATCACTAGTGTAATACTTGCCCTGCCAGGCTAATTCTACTATCCAAGTGGATCCATCTAGACCATTTTCACTTTGCATACCCTCTGAAGCCAAATACGACTTCACAACTTTCTCTTTCACTGACCGTACATACTGAGAATCTAACTTGACACTTAGGTCGATCACTTTATCTGTATACGGATCTGACTCGTCCCTATATGACTCAATCAACATCAGTTCATTACTGAAATTCAATGTTATCCAAACCGGATTGTCGAATGATCTGTAAAGTGAGAACCTTAAAATCTCTTCTTCTGATTTACGTTCAAAAATGCTTCCTGACTCCAATAAGTTAGCTAGAGCGGGAGATATTTCCTCAGCAGCAGGATCTCTAATGATACTAGTTTGGCTATGAACTAGATCCTGAGAATAGAACCCTACCAATCCAATCAGTATCAAAATCGAACATGTAATAGTAATGCTTTGCATAACAACCGTAGGATCCTAACGCCGCTAGCAGGGGCAGCCGGAGCGCAGCGTAGGCTGTCCAGCCCGGGGCCCCGCAGGGGCCTTGGGCGATCTTGCCTAGCCTGGTTATTGCGGCCGCACTCTGAACCAGCTACTAGCACTATGCCAGCCACGACTTGGCTGGCCACTGCCTAAAATTTACGAGGAAAGAATACCGCACTTTCCTCAACTATTTTCCATCTTAGTGGCACCCCAGAAGATAACTCCGGACTGCCCTCTTCTACTGAAACAGACCGAACACTCTAGGAACGGATCTGATTGAATAGCAACCGGCCAAAACGGCTCAATATTGGAAGCTATTTAGTGGCACTAAAATTTCAGCAACCACGAAAAACAAAAAAATACCGACCGGCACCAATAACGCCGCCAGCAGGGGCAGCTTGCCTTATGCGCGATTTGCGCGAAAATGGGAGCGCAGCGACCCGTGCAAAACGTGCATAAGGTAAGCTGTCCCGCGGAGGGCCGAAGGCCCGGAGCATTTTGCCTGGCTTTGTTAAATGTGGACCTCATGACGAAACCCGAAGCCAGCCTCATTAATTATTTTTGCACATTGCTCAAGAAACTGAAGGGCTTCAGAACTGGGCTCATACTTGCAAACAACCGTGATTTTCAAATTTTTACCCTTTGCATTAGGGTATGCGCTGTAAATTTCACCAGACTCAATGAATGCCAGATACTTATTGATTTTTTCTTGCAACAAAAAAAGGCTGTTCTCACTCCATTCCAAATGATTGGAAATGGTGAGATCAACGGTTCCGTCACTAGCGGCTCCGATTACATCTATTACGCTTTGATCTTCAATGCTCATAACATTTAACGCCGCCAGCAGGGGCAGCTTACCTTGTGCGCGTTTTGCGCAAAAATGGGAGCATAGCGACCAGCGCAAAACGTGCACAAGGTAAGCTGTCCCGCGGAAGGCCGTAGGCCTGGAGCTATTTGCCTGGCCTTGTTATACGTTTCACTCATGACCAAGCACCATACTTGGCTAATGATGGAAATGACAATGTGGCTATGACAAAAACAACAAACACTAGAAACTTTATCGCTAATACGACCAAAGAGCTGTGCCACACACTTTTGTCACCTTCCGGGTTACTCCATTCACCCGGCATGTCATCATCAAGTGTAATTAAGTGGCCGACGGCGATCAAAGCTGCGAGCCCACATAAGGTATAGGCATAAGCAACGCCTGCGAAAAACGACAAACCAATTGTTACGGCCACAATAAATAGCGTGGAATATATAGCATTATTAAGGGTCAAAATTCTGACCTACGTATAACGCCGCCGGCAGGGGCAGCTTACCTTGTGCGCGTTTTGCGCAAAAATGGGAGCGCAGCGACCTGCGCAAAAGGTGCACAAGGTAAGCTGTCCCGCGGAGGGCCGTAGGCCCGTAGCAAATTGCCCGGCCTTGTTAGGTGCACTTTTTGGTACTAAGCCAAACCATAGCACTATAAGTAGGCTGGTTGCCGCTATTACGAATTGTAAACTTCTCGAAGCTGGCCGATGTGATGCGCTCACACCTCGATTTGAGGGATGCGTTAATTCGCGTGACCAAGCTTGTAAACATCAAGGCCTCTTGAAAGGCTACGCGTAAAGCGACCACCTTAGGATTGTGCATATTTCCAGCCGACGCTAAGGCTTCATTGTGAAGCTCTGGGTATTTTGATGCTAAAAAATCATGCAGCTCATTTTGTATTGTAACATCCCCCACCGACGGAAATGTTCGAAAGTGCTTTAGCCAAACATCATCAGGAACAAGAGCGATTGCTTCTGAGAGTGAGCCCTTCCCCTCACGTGTATCGGAAACCGTAGCCCAGCCATGCTCGCTAATGTATGTACTCCAGCCAGTACTTTCACCGAATAGTGCAGGTGAAAAAATAACGCTTAAGAGTAATACGAAGATTCTCATATGTACGAGCACCTAACATTTTAATCGTAGTCCCAAAGACTACTATTCCATGAAAACTATTCAAAGCAAAATCTTGTGCCAAACCTAGCGAATACTCATTGATTTTCAATATCTTAACTCGCACATCAGTGCCAGGCGCTTTCAGCGAATTCGATCATCACGACTACTATCCCTCACTCCAGCGTTCGCGCTAACCCACTGATATTTCTACATTTTTTCATGGTTTTCGATTGCGCCGCCGAAAAGGTGGTCGTCACGCGCGATTTTCAGGTTGATTTTCGCCAGATCTTGCCAAAAAATACTGTATAGAAATACAGTTCAATATATCGATGCAAAGGAATGCATGATGGACGATATTCCAACTCCCCTCCCCGCTAAGCCAACGCGCTTTATGGATCGCCTGCGCACATTTATGCGTACCCGACAGCTCGCCTACAAAACTGAAAAGACCTATTGCTTTTGGATAAAGGACTTTATTCGATTCAATGGCATGCAGCGGCCGGAAGACATGGGCAAATCACAGGTGGATGAATGGCTTGGCTATCTAGCGAACCGCCGATCGGTTTCTATCAACACGCAGAAAACTGCGCTAAACGCGATTGTATTTCTGTATAAGCAGTTCTTGAGTATTGACCTTGGAAATCTGCAGTTTGAGAGAACGAGTAAGGGCAAGCGGCTTCCTGTCGTATTTACCCATGATGAAGCCATTGCAGTACTGGGTGGGCTAAAGGGCCATCACAAGCTTGCGGCGAGTCTTATGTATGGGTCTGGTCTGCGAGTGATGGAGGCTGTGCGGCTGCGAGTCCAGGATATCGATTTTGGCCACCAGTGCTTGTTTATCCGCGAAAGTAAGGGAGACAAGTGGCGGCGGACGGTGCTGCCAGTTTCACTATTGGAGCCGCTAAAGGCGCAGGTCGACTATGCACTAGCGCTCCATAAGCGTGATTTGGATGAGGGTTTTGGGGCGGTTTACCTGCCCGGCGCACTCGCAAAGAAGTATCCGCGCGCGGCGACAAGTCCGGGCTGGCAGTACGTTTTCCCTGCACGGGAGCGATCGACCGACCCGCGAAGCGATGTTATCCGGCGTCATCATCTCGGGGAGCAGCAAGTGCGAAGAGCAGTGGCAAACGCATTGCGATCTGCCGGCATCCGGAAAAAGGCGAGCTGCCATACATTTCGACACTCTTTTGCGACGAACCTGTTGTCGAAAGGTACCGATATCCGAAATATACAGGAGTTACTTGGGCACAGTGATATCAATACCACCATGATCTATACGCATGTTATTGGCGTGCACGAGCGTGGGGTTGTTAGCCCGCTAGATTAACGGGCTTTAGTGGGTTATTTGTCCTGAGGGTTCGAATCACTGGGTTGCTGGCGGTCTTGAACCTTTTCTTCCCCTTTGGCATACGACCGGGCCAAGTCACGCAAGGTACCCATTTGCTGTCCAAAGTTACGGCAGGCTTTGCACATGAATACATGAAACTTAAGTGCGAGTTTTTCGCGACGGCTGAGGTTGCGCTCCTGCTGCTCAGACAGGAGACGGGTTGCCTGTTTGCAGTCTATCATGGTGTTGCTTCCTCCGCGGTAGACGGATCAAACCATCCATTTTCGAGGCACGCCCGTAAGCGCAGCCTGGCGCGATACAGGGTGACGTGAAGATTGCTAGTGCTCAGGGTAAGTTGCTCGCAGATTTCTTCGGATTCGAGTTCAATAAACTCACGCATCATAAACACCCTCGCCTGCTTTTCAGGCAGCCCATTCAGGCAGGCATCGAACACCCGCCAAAAATGATCACTGTGGACACCGCCTTGTGGACCGGTCCAGCTACTCGGGCGCTCAGCTTTGTGCCAGTGCCCACCGCTATCAAATAGCCCATCCATAAACGCCTGTTCGCGGTGCTCGTCATCTCCCAGTTCGCTGGTGGCGATCACGCGCTGGCGATAGCGCAGGATATCGGCGATTTTGTACTTCAAGATCGAAAATACCCAGGTGCGCAATGCAGCCTGGCGCTTGAAAGAATCCTCATTCTTGAGTGCGCCGGCCAGAGCTTCCTGTACGGCGTCTTCCGCCTGGTCGTCGTCGCGCAGTTGCAGGCGAGCGAATTTGAGCATCTGTTGCCGCAATTCGGTCAAAAACTGCGCGTCCTGGAGCGTCTGGGCCTGTGGTGTTCGACCAGCTTCAATGCCATCCCGGCCAACGGGGACACTTTCAGTCATCTACTCACTCTCAGTACTGATGGCGGTTTTACCGCCATGATGGTTTGTCGGTTAACTAGGGGTATTCTTACACTTTACGCCGATGCTGGTCAGCACAATTCAACCAGCCTGACGTTCGGGCGACCTTGAAATGCCCGGTCAGATGAACAACTATACCGCGGTCATGCCGTGCCACGTGCACGGAACCGGGATCCAGGAGTCATTTCGTGCAGGGAACGCCAGCCCGCCCCCCTTCTTTCCAGCGCTTGCGGCAAATATTGTGCGGCGTGGTGGCTGGCCTTTATGCATGTTTCAGTGCTGCCGGCGAGATCACGGTTGCCGTTGCTTCGAATTTTGCCGCCCCCATGCGGGAGATCGCCGCCGCCTTTGAGCAGGTATCGGGCGAACATCGGCTGCGCCTCGCGTTTGGCTCCTCCGGAAAGCTGTATGCGCAGGTCTACCATGGTGCGCCCTACGACGCGTTCTTCTCCGCAGACCAGGACAAGGTCAACCATCTGATCCAGCGCGACCGTGCCATAAGGGATACCCGTTTTACGTATGCGCTCGGTCAGTTGGTGTTGTGGTCTGTAGATGGGGCATTAATTGACGAAGACCCCACCGTTCTAGCCAGCGATCGCTTTCGCAAACTCGCAATTGCCAATCCCAAGCTGGCACCCTATGGCGTTGCGGCGATGGAAACTTTGACCGCGCTGGATCTTGAAGAGGCCACCCGCGGCCGCCGCGTGCTCGGGGAAAATATCTCTCAGGCGTTCCAGTTCGTAGCGAGCGGCAATGCTCAGCTGGGGCTAATCGCCCTCTCCCAGGTCTATCGGGATGGCGAAATCACTGGTGGTTCATCCTGGCTGGTACCTCAGGCTTTGTATCAACCAATCCGACAAGACGCCGTGATACTGAGACACGCAGCCACAGGCTCGCCCGAGCGTTTGGCCGCGACGAACGCATTCTGGGCATTTCTGCGTACCCCCGAAGCCCGCGCAATCATTGAGTCGTACGGTTACCGTTCAAGTACAGCCAACACCGACTCTCCCGCCACCTCTACCCAGGGGGTGCCCGATGCTGAGTGATGCTGATCTCGCTGCAATTTGGTTGACGCTAAAGCTCGCGACGACCGTGACTCTTCTGTTGATGATCCTTGGCACGCCGCTGGCCTACTGGCTGGCAAAAACGCGGTCCTGGTGGAAAGGCCCGGTGAGTGCGCTCGTCACACTGCCCCTGGTGCTTCCACCAACAGTGCTCGGATTTTACTTACTCATCTTTATGGGCCCGCAAGGGCCTCTGGGGCAGCTCACGGAATCGCTCGGGCTGGGCACATTGCCGTTCACGTTTCCCGGCCTGGTCATCGCTTCATTGCTCTATTCGCTGCCGTTTGTGGTGCAGCCGATTCAAAACGCTATTGAAGCGCAAGGGCAACGCCCGGCAGAGGTAGCCGCCACCCTGCGCGCAGGCCCGTGGGACAGTTTTTGGCATGTTACCTTGCCGCTGGCTAAGCCCGGCTTAGTCACCGCGGCGGTGCTGGGCTTTGCCCACACCGTTGGTGAGTTTGGTGTAATCCTGATGATTGGTGGCAATATCCCGGGCGTCACCAAGGTGGTTTCAATCCAGATCTACGACCACGTTGAGGCCCTCGAATACACGCAGGCGCACTGGCTTTCTGCAGCCATGCTCATCTTTTCGTTTTCCGTGCTGCTGGCCCTGTACGTCTTGCAGCGACGTAGAGCTGCAGGAGGATGGCGCTATGGACCCTAGCTCTATCAAACGCCCTGCCGGAAACCAAGTAAACCATTTGGCCACTCCGCCTGCGGCGACCAACTCTATCGACGGTCGGTTTTATCTGCCGTTCACCCGCGGCCGACAACAAACCGATTTTTTTCTGGATGTGGATTTCTCCATACCGGGTAGCGGTGTTACCGGTATTTTCGGCCCTTCGGGCTCCGGAAAAACCACACTTTTGCGCTGCATCGCAGGCTTACAGCCCTGCGCACAGAGCCACCTCCGGGTAAATGGTGAGACTTGGCAATCCGCGAATCCCGGCGCAGCAACACTGCCGGTACACAAACGTCCGATTGGTTATGTATTCCAACAGCCGAGCCTATTTCCGCATCTGAGTGTGGAGGGCAACCTCACATTTGCGCGCAAGCGCGCAACACAACCGGTAAACGCAGAAAACTATGACGAGATTGTCCAGCTGATGGATTTGAGCGGCCTGCTCGACGCCCGCCCGGAATCACTCTCGGGGGGTGAGCAGCAGCGCGTTGCCATAGCGCGAGCATTACTGGTTAAGCCGCAACTCTTGTTAATGGACGAGCCACTGGCTGCGTTAGATCTCGCGCGCAAGCGCGACATTCTGCCCTACCTGGAAAAGCTCCATCAGTCGCTGGACATCCCTATTCTGTATGTCAGCCATTCTGTAGACGAGATCGCACGCCTTGCGGACCATCTGCTGCTGATGGGAGACGGCCGCATCCGGGAGTCCGGAGCCGCGCCGGCATTGCTCTCACGCACGGATTTTCCGGTGCAACTGGGAGATGACCTGGGTGTGCTGCTGGAGGCGGATGTGATTGAACGCGATACCCAGTGGAACCTGTTACGTGCACGCTTTGACGGTGGAGACCTGTGGTTGCGTGACAGCGGTGAAGCACCGGGCGAACGTATCCGCATAAGGGTATTGGCCCGCGACGTCAGCCTCACCCGCACCGAAGACACGGACTCGAGCATCCTCAATCGGCTGCCAATGCGGGTGGTCGATATCACTGCAGACAGAGATCCAGCCATGGTGCTGGTTCGTATGAGCCCACGTGCCACATCGGTATCCGACAACTCAGGCATTATCACCGCGAGGGTCACGTGCCGCTCGCAGGATGCCCTGGCACTAGCGGCCGGTGAAGAGGTTTGGGCACAGATTAAATCGGTGGCGATTGTGCGCTAGCGCGACTGTGCAGTCCAGGCTACCAGCGCGAGCAGGTGCTGGCGGACTGGGCCAGTTTGCCCAGCCAAAGTGCTGATATGTGCCGTCTGGGTAGGCATTTCAGGGCGGGAAATCACCGATTACCCTCGAAACGAGAGCCTGAGTGCCGGGAAAGTGAGCAATTGTGTATCGCCAATCCACGTATGGCGGCCAATTCATTTCACCATTCGCCCCAATAAGGAAACCATTCGCCTTCTTGAAGAAGCATTTCATGCCTTTCGGAGCTTTCAGCCTTTATACTTGTCCTAAGCTATAAGTCGCCACTGCTCCGGAAGCCCTCTTCCGGCTCCAAATAGACAGTGGGGCGCCTTGAAGTAGGACGTATAAAGAGACTCCTTATGCATAGCAATCGATTCGCTAATCTGATTTCCGGCCTGTCCGTATCTCTCCTGGTTCTCCTCTCGCCAATGACCCTGGCGGCAGATCCAAAAGACCTGAAGCCCCATGAAGACCAGGGTGGCACAGCAAAAGAGATCGTCAGCAAACTCGAGATGCTGCACTACAACAAGCTCAAGGTCGGCAATGAAATGTCCGCTGGCCTGTGGGACGAATACATTAATAGCCTCGACCCCACCAAGAGCTATTTCCTCGCCTCCGACATCAATGAATTCCGTCAGTGGCGCACCCAGCTGGACGACGACCTGCGCGCGGGCAACGTCGATCGCGGTTTTGACATCTACAACCGCTACCACCTGCGCATGACCGACCGTCTGAACAACATCGTGTCTCAGCTGGAAAACGGCCTGCCGGATTTCGATTTCACCAAACAGGAATCCCTCGAGCTCGACCGCGAGAAAAGCGAGTGGCCGCAGTCCATCAGCGCCGCCGATGACCTGTGGCGCAAGCGCCTGAAAAGCAGCGTGCTGAACCTGCGCCTCACCGACAAAAGCGATGACGAGATCGCCGACCTGTTGAAGCGCCGCTACAAAGGCCAGCTGAAGCGTCTCGACCAGCAGAATTCCGACGATGTGTTCGAGCTGTACATGAACTCGCTCACCCGTCTGTACGACCCGCACAGCAACTACCTGTCGCCGCGCTCGTTGGAAAACTTCAACATGAGTATGTCTCTGTCCCTCGAGGGCATCGGCGCTGTGTTGCAGATGGAAGACGAATACACCAAGGTCGCGCGCCTGGTGGCCGGTGGCCCGGCGGACCGTACCGGTAAGATCAAACCCAATGACAAGATCGTGGCCGTTGGCCAGGATCAGAAAGGCGAGATGGTCGACGTTGTCGGCTGGCGCCTGGACGATGTCGTGGACCTGATTCGTGGTTCGGCTGGCACCTACGTGCGCTTGGAAACTATTCCGACAGGCGGTGACGGTACTCACCGCACCATTACCATCAAGCGCAGCAAGGTAAAGCTTGAAGATCAGGCCGCGAAGAAAGCGACCTTCGAATTCTCCGATGGTGATCAGAACTTCAAGGTCGGTGTGATCAACCTGCCCACCTTCTATATCGATTTCGAGGCCTACCGCCGCCGCGACCCGAACTACAAGAGCACCACCCGCGATGTAGCGCGCCTGCTGGACGAACTGCAGAAGGAAGGTGTGGACGGCATTATCCTGGACCTGCGCAACAATGGCGGCGGCTCCCTGCAGGAAGCCACCATGTTGACCGACCTGTTTATTGACCAGGGCCCGGTGGTGCAGATTCGTCACGCAAACGAGCAGATTTCTCGCCACAACCGTTCGCGCTCCCGCGCTATGTATCGTGGCCCGCTGGTGGTATTGATCAACCGCCTGTCCGCATCTGCCTCGGAAATTTTTGCCGGTGCGATTCAGGACTACAACCGTGGCTTGGTCGTCGGTAACCAGTCTTTCGGTAAAGGCACCGTGCAGACCATGGCACCGCTGAAAGAAGGCCAGCTGAAGATTACCCAGTCCAAGTTCTACCGTGTATCTGGTGACAGCACCCAGCACGCCGGGGTAACTCCGGACATTCTGATGCCGGAGCTGATCGACGCCGAGAGCGTGGGTGAGAGCGCGTACGACACAGCCCTGCCCTGGGACCGTATTCATGCTGTACGTCACGCGAAGTACTTCAACCTGAAAGACATCTTGCCGGAGCTGATCAAAAAGCACGACAAGCGTACCGAGGTAGACCCGGACTTCGTGTTCCTGCGCAAGCAGTTCAAGTTCCAGACGGATCGCGCCAACCGCAAGGCGGTGTCTCTGAATGAAGGCGCCCGCGTGCAGGAGCGCGAAGACCTCAACCAGAGCGTGCTGGCCATTGAGAACCAGCGCCGCCAGGCCAAAGGTCTGGAGCCTTACGCAACGTTTGAAGCCTATGAAAAGAGCGAGTCCGACGACACCGCGCCGGTGGGTGGCCCGACCGAAATCACGCTGGAGGACGATCCGGTGCTGAACGAAGCGGGTTACATCATGGCCGACTTTATCGGGCTAAAAAAACGCTCAAGCTCGCCACAAGTAGCGAATTTTGATTAAGACCAGCTTGCGCTAACGCAAGCAGCCAGTGCCGACCACCCAGCGCGCTGGCCTAAAACAACATTGCCAGGCCCGTTATTCCGCAGGGAATAGCGGGCTTTGGTTTATTTGCATATTGGGGGAAAAATGAAAGTTGTATCCTTTAACGTCAACAGCATCCGCGCGCGCCTGCACCAGATGGAAGCGCTGGTAGAATCGCAGTCGCCCGATATCATCGGCCTGCAGGAAACCAAGTGTACCGATGAAGACTTTCCCATCGACGCTATCCGCGACCTCGGTTATGAAGTTATCTATTTTGGCCAAAAGACCCACTACGGCGTTGCCCTGCTCTCTCGCTACCCGTTCCTGAAGAAACAGTACGGTTTCCCTACCGATGCCGACGACGCCCAGCGTCGCCTGGTTGCCGGACAGTTCGATATCGGCGGTGATCAGCCCCTCACCGTGATCAACGGCTATTTCCCACAGGGGGAAAACCGCGAGCACCCAGTGAAATTCCCGGCCAAACAAAAATACTACGCTGACCTGGACGCATACCTGAACAACAGCTGCGACAGCAAAGCGCCCGTGCTGGTGATCGGCGATATGAACATCTCGCCGAGTGATCTCGATATCGGCATTGGCGAGCCCAACCGCAAGCGCTGGCTGCGCGACGGCAAATGTAGCTTCCTTCCGGAAGAGCGTGAGTGGCTGGACAAACTGTACAACTGGGGCCTGGTAGACACCTTCCGTGCACAGAACCCGGAAACCGATGACCTGTTCAGCTGGTTCGATTACCGCAGCCGTGGGTTCGACCGCGAGCCCCGTCGCGGCCTGCGCATTGACCTGATCCTGGCCACCCACGGCCTTGCTGACCGTTGCATCGATACCGGCATCGACTACGATATTCGCGGTATGGAGCGCCCGTCAGACCACGCCCCGGTATGGGCTAAGTTCGACCTCTAAGCTGCAATTCAGGCCATATACAGCACACCGCACCCACGTGGTGTGCTGATCTCCGCTGTTTCTCCCGAATCAGCACCGCCCACCCCCGCCCTACAATCACACTGCCATCAAACCAACGCCTCCGCTTTCATATTCGTATTTCCATATATATGTTTTTCCGCATATACTGCGCGAACACGAGTAGATGACCACCCTCAGCGACTCGAGGAAACCATGAATCCCGTATCAATCTTCAAGTGTCTCGCCGATGACACCCGCCTGCGCAGCCTGCTACTAATCGCCAGTGAGGGTGAGCTATGCGTGTGTGAGCTGATGTGCGCGCTGGATGAGAGCCAGCCCAAGATCTCCCGTCACCTGGCCCAGCTGCGTGCTGCGGGCCTGTTGAGCGATGAGCGCCGTGGACAGTGGGTCTATTACAGCCTGCCTTCCGATCTACCGCGCTGGGTCCATGAGGTAGTCGCACAAACGCTGGACGCGAACCAAGCGTTCATACAACCCAATCAGCAAGCATTGGCGAGCATGCAGAACCGTCCCGCGGGCAGTAATTGCTGCTAGCAACCTATTACTGCAAGGCAAACGCCACATTATTGTTTCTTTAGTTCAAACCCCGTCAGTGAAACCCCTTGAGAAGCCACCGATGAAAGTTTTGTATATCTGCACCCACAACCGCTGCCGCAGTATCCTGAGCGAGGCCGTCACCAACAGTCTTGGCCAGGAACAAATCGAAGCGCGCAGTGCCGGCAGCCAGCCCAGCGGTGTGGTCCACCCACTGTCGATCAAGTATCTGAAGGAGCGCGGCATCGAGACCGATAGCCTGCGTAGCCAGTCCTGGGACGACTTTGAAGATTGGCAGCCGGATCTTGTAGTGACGGTTTGCGACAGTGCAGCCGGAGAGAGTTGCCCGGTATGGTTTGGTAACTCCGCCAAGGTTCACTGGGGACTGAAAGACCCATCCAAACTGGAAGGCAGCGAGGAAGAAATCGAACGGGCCTTCAACCATACCATCGACATCATCCAGCAACGGGTTGAGCAAATGCTTGAACAGGGCCTCCATAAAAAGAATGGCGCTGCACTTCAAGAAGCCATGCAGACCCTGGCCGACACCGAACAATAACAACAAAAAGAGGAATTCAGCATATGGGTATTTTTGAGCGCTATCTCTCTGTCTGGGTAGCACTGTGTATTCTCGCGGGCCTGCTATTGGGCAACCTTGCACCACAGCTTTTCCAGCACATCGCCGCAATGGAAGTGGCCCACGTCAATTTGCCAGTGGCAGTACTTATCTGGGTAATGATCTACCCGATGATGGTGCAGGTGGACTTCTCCTCCATCAAGCATGTGGGCGACAAACCGAAAGGCCTGGCACTTACCCTGGTGGTCAACTGGCTCATCAAGCCATTCACCATGGCGGCACTTGGCTGGCTATTTTTCCGCGTGATCTTTGCCGATCTGGTGGATCCGCAAACCGCGTCTGAATACATCGCCGGCATGATTTTGCTTGGGGTCGCCCCCTGCACTGCCATGGTATTTGTGTGGAGCCAGCTCACGCGCGGCGACGCCAACTACACCCTGGTACAGGTCTCGGTAAACGACGTGATTATGATTTTCGCGTTTGCGCCGATCGCAGCCCTGTTGCTCGGCGTTAGCGACATTACCGTACCCTGGGATACGCTGCTGCTGTCCGTGGTGCTCTACGTCTTGTTACCACTCATTGCTGGTATTCTCACCCGACGGGCACTGGACTCTGCCAACGATCATCACCGCCTGGAAGAATTCCTGCACCGGGTAAAACCCTTCTCCGTTGCCGGCCTGTTAGGCACCGTGGTCTTACTGTTTGGCTTCCAGGCCGAGACTATCATCAACAGTCCGCTCGCGATTGTGTTAATTGCGATCCCACTGCTGATTCAAACCTACGGCATCTTCGCTGTCAGCTATTTCGCCGCGTACAAAATGAAGCTACCACACAACGTGGCAGCACCGGCCTGCATGATCGGCACCTCGAACTTTTTTGAACTGGCCGTTGCCGTAGCAATCTCGCTTTTTGGCCTGAATTCAGGCGCGGCACTGGCAACGGTTGTTGGTGTACTGGTCGAAGTACCGGTGATGCTATCACTGGTGGCGTTCGCCAATCGCACGCGCCACTGGTTTGGTGCGGCGCCGGCAAACAATGAGGGAGTAACGCATGAGCAAGTCTGACACTGAATCAACCATGCCCAATATTGTTCCCGAGTGCTTTAGCAATACAGATATGGGCGAGTTAACCGCACCCATTGAGGAGCAGGCGCCTAAGATCCTGCTGCTGTATGGCTCGCTGCGCAAACGCTCATTCAGTCGCCTTGCCGCCGAAGAAGCCGCGCGCATTCTGAATACGCTCGGTGCGGAAACACGGATATTCAATCCATCGGGCCTACCCTTGCCCGACGATGACGTGGATGCAGAGCACCCGAAAGTCCAGGAGCTACGCGACCTCGCGGCGTGGAGTGATGGCATGGTCTGGTCCTCACCCGAGCGCCACGGCGCCATGACCGGCATCATGAAAACCCAGATCGACTGGATTCCTCTGGCGGTACAGGCAGTGCGTCCTACACAGGGAAAAACCCTCGCAGTAATGCAGGTTTGTGGCGGCTCTCAGTCCTTCAATGCCGTGAACCAGATGCGTATCCTGGGGCGCTGGATGCGCATGGTCACCATTCCGAACCAATCTTCCGTGGCCAAGGCCTGGCAGGAGTTTGATGATAATGACCGCATGAAGCCCTCTTCCTATTACGACCGTATCGTGGATGTAATGGAAGAGTTGATGAAGTTCACCTACCTCCTGAAAGACAAGCGGGATTACTTCACCGACCGCTATTCTGAGCGCAAGGAAACCAACGAGGAATTCCGCAAGCGCATTGATCAGCGATCAATCTAATTCTGCGATCAAGGCAGAGGCGCCGACGAAACGTCAACGCCTCTGCCTATTCCGCAGCTATTCGCTGGCCAGCACATCTGTTAATAGTACCGCCAGGCGCATACCTCCCTGACGCAAACGCAACTCTGCCACTGCCCGATTCTTCTCATAATAGTCTTCGCCCAATACGCTCATATCGCTGTATGCATTGGAATGCGCAAGCCGATGCGACTCCGCCAGCCAGACCAAAGGCCCACCGATTTCGTCATTTGCCAAGTCAAACAACTGATGGCGGTCAATCCGATCTACCTGGTGCGCGGCAAAACTCTGCCAATTGTCCATAAAGCGTGCAGGAAGATGCGTATCCCAAAGCGCATGCAAATTGGTTTCTTCTCCATAAAACGTGACCTTCACATCGTTGCCTCCGCGATCTTCACGCAAGCCGGTATGCATCGGCTGATGAATATCCTCTACAAAGTGGACAAGAAACAGCAGCGCTTCGGCGCGCTCAGCATCCGTACGCGTGGTATCTGCCAGTTGCTCCCGATAAGTATGAATCGCTTCGACGATACAACCATACTGAGGGCAATCGCGGGATTTTTCGTATCCCTCCCAGGCCACAGGCAAATTGATGTAGTGCATCGGCTTGGCCCAGTCGTAACTCGCATCACCACGCATCCGATCGGCCCAGGTACCTGCTTCAGCGAGACTTGTCTCTCCCTTTGCCGCCAAAAGCGTTAGTACCTTCTGCTGCACCGAGGTATCCAATAGCTGCCAGGCAATCTCACCGGTCGCGCGATGACCATCTGCACCCCAAGCATAACTGTGCGAGGCGGATATTAGGGCACTAGCGGCAATCACGAGCGTGGCAATTCTGTTCATGAAACTCATGTCGTGTTTCCCATCAAAGAAATAACATCGACAAACTATAAGGAAACTATTTCAGAACTATTGCAAAGGATGAATTGGCATATGAATTCTCAGTGCAGGATATTCGTCACAAGTTAGAGACAAATTCGAAATAATAGTTTCACCAGCCTGAAAGAACTCTCCACAACAATAGGCGCGCCGAATAACGGCAAGCCCCCTGCATAGCGGTGGGCTATAGAAGCCAATTCAACGAGATACACAGCGTTGCGTGGCAAGTGCCGAGCATACGGCAAGCCATCACGACCAAGTACTCAGGTCAAATCAGCAACGCGAGAACTAGGAGAGTTCCATGAAACGCACACAATTCCCCATCGCAGTACTTTCCGCTGCGGTAATTTCAGCTCTGGGCCTGGCGTCACCAGCCAGCGCACAACAAACCACCTCAAGTATTCGTGGTCTGATAACGGCCGAGTCCGGAAGCCCAGTAAACGATGCAAAGATTACGATTATTCACCAGCCCTCTAATACACAAAGTGTGATTGAAAGCGGAAACTCCGGCCGCTTCAATGTATCGGGTCTGCGGGTCGGCGGCCCATACACTGTGAAGGTTGAGTCCAGCTCCGGTGAAGAGATCCTCAATGACATTTATCTGACCCTTGGCACACCGCTGGTTCTGCCGATCGATCTGGATAGCGACTCCCTTGAGGTCAATGATGTTGAAGAAGTTGTGGTGACCGCCGAAGCACAGTTCTATGAAAACCGCGGTTCCAGCAGTGTATTTGGTGAAGAACAGATCAAGTCCGCAGCCACATTCAGCCGCGACCTAAAAGAAGTGATTCGGGCCAACCCTCTGGCAGTTGTTAGCCCCGATGGCAACCAGCTCAGCATTGCCGGCACCAATCCAAAATACAATGCTCTCACCATCGACAGCGTAGGCATCAACGATACGTTTGGCCTGCAGTCAAATGGCTACCCTACGAACCGCCCGCCTATATCACTGGATGCGGTAGAGCAAATCTCAATCACCTATGCGCCGTTTAATGCGCGGGCCGGCAAGTTCGGTGGTGGCAGCATCAATGCGGTGACCAAGTCGGGCACCAACGAATATCAGGGCAGCGTATATTTCGAGAGCACCCCATGGTCGGGCACCGCGAAAGACGACCGGCTGCCAAGCGATGGTTCCGTCAATGAAATCGATATTGACACGGAACAGAAAACCTACGGCGCGACCTTTAGCGGTGCGATTATCCAAGACCAACTCTTCTTCTTTACTTCCTACGAAAAGTGGGAAGAAGAAGTGGCCTTTGACTATGACCTGAACACGCTTGCTAACCACGACGTTACGACCAGTGAACGCGATCGTGCCATTGCTATCCTGCAAAACACCTATGGGCTAACGGATGGGATTGGCGCAGCCCCCACTCCCGACAGCGATGAGAAGGTTCTGCTTAAACTGGACTGGAATATTGCCGACAACCAGCGCGCAGACTTCACCTACAGCAACCAGGAAACACGCTCTGCCCGTAACTTTACCGATAGCGACGACGCGCTAAACCTGTCTTCCAACCTGTGGACCATGGCCCAGGACACCACCTACTACACAGCGCACCTTTTCTCTGATTGGAACGACGTATACAGTACAGAGATAAATCTGTCGTACAAGGACTACGAGCAGGCTTCACTCACCAATTCAAATTGGGGTGAAATCAATATCCGTACGGAGAACGGCACCATCGTCGCCGGCGTCGATGAAAACCGGCATGCGAATGTGCTCGCCAACGAAGTCTGGAACTTTGGTGTGCATGGCACCTACTTGGCAGGTGACGTGCAATACCGGTTTGGTGCAGAGCTCGAAGACACCTGGAACTATAACCTTTATGGCCGCGATGCGCTGGGCACCTGGACATTCGACAGTCTGGATGATTTCGAGAATCGCGAGATTGCCAGTTTCGAGTACAGCAATGCCTATACCAACAACATCCAGGATATTGCGTACGACGTGAATGGCACCACCTACTCGCTGTATGGTGAAGCCACTCTCGAGCCCTTCGCCGGGTTCGAATTGGTGGCTGGACTGCGCTACGAGACCCTCAGTATCGACAGTGCGCCAAATCGGAACGAAAATTTCGAAGCAACCTATGGCTTCAGCAACACCGAAAATCTTGATGGCCGTGACATCTTCCTGCCGCGTGTAGGGTTCAACTGGACACTGCAGGACGACCTCACCTTGCGCGGTGGTGTCGGGCGTTTCAGTGGTGGTATGCCGCTGGTTTGGGTATCCAATGCCTACACCAATGACGGCAGCACCAAAGATGCAGCCTACTTCACCAGTCTGGATGCGACAGATGTAGGATTTACTCGCGTGCCTCAAGTCGCTATGGATGCCCTGGCACCCGGCGCAGGCAGCACCAACACGATTGACCCGGATTTCGAGCTACCCTCAGATTGGCGCTACCAGCTCGCCGCTGATTACGTATTCGCTGTGCCGGGACTCGGTGAAGACTTCAATTGGACCACCGAACTGACCTTTGTCGACCGCGACAATGCCGTCCACTGGCGCGACCTCTCCCGTATCGACAGTGGCCAGCGTGTCGGTGACCGCATCATCTGGGACAGTGTTTACGCTGGCACCGATGCCGAAGGCAACTACGACCTCGAACTAAGCAATGTCGATAATGGTGGCCGCAGTATTATCTGGTCAACAGCGCTGGAGAAGGCTTTCAACAACGGGCTCTCGGTCAATCTCTCCTATACAAACCAGGACATTACCGAGGTAAACCCGGGCACCAGCTCCACTGCGGAATCTAACTTCCAGTACGAAGTGGTGGAAAACCGCAATCAGCCACTTGAAGGCACGGCCTACTATGAAATTGAGCACCGCTTTGTGTTAAATCTCGGCTACCGCGCCGAATTTATCCAGGGATATGCCACTAATTTCAATTTGTTTATGGAGCGTCGTTCCGGCCGCCCGTTCTCGTGGACACTGGAGTCCTACCGTGACGATGGCTTCGGTGATCAGCCTAACTTTGATGACTCAGATGTCTACCTGGCCTACATTCCTTCCGGTGCCGATGACCCCCTCGTGGACTTTGAGAGTGGTCTCAGTTACGCGAAGATTATGGAAATGGCACGCGCGGTAGGCGTGGCTGGCAGCGCGGGCGGTTTTGTTGAAAAGTACTCCCACAATATGCCCTGGGTGACCACCATGGACCTGGCAATCAGCCAGGAAGTGCCAGGATTTATGCCCGAACACAGGGGCTTGGCCTACCTGACCATCGACAACTTTGCCAACTTGCTGAATGAAGACTGGGGCAAGGTTTACGACATCCAGTATCCACAGCAGAAACTGTTTGCCTTCGACATCAATGACCAGGGGCAGTACGCTTATGACGAGCCGTTTGGTGGTTTGGAAAGTCGAAACTTCAGTCGCTTCGAAGCCACTGAATCAACCTGGCGGGTTAAACTGGGCCTGAAATACGACTTCTAATTACACATAAATAGTCGTCAACCGCCCTAATAAAAGGCCCGTCTGAGACGGGCCTTTTTGCATGAAATTGCTTTCCAGCTAACTATTCTTTTATACCCTTAATGGAACAACGCTATTCGCCGAGCCAACGCTCCAACGTTTCCGCCAAGCTGTCTTTACTCAACGGCTTGGTAAGGAAGTCGTCCATACCAGCCGCGAGGCAACGGCCTTCAAACTGTTCTTCCGTGGTGCTGGTCAGTGCGACGATGGGCAAACGGTCATCGGGAGAATACTCGCCCTCCCAGATGCGCAGTTGCTCAATAATTTCGGCGCTGTGCGCTGTGTTCTGCTGGCAGTCGACCAGCACAAGATCAAAGTTCTGATCGGGAAGCAGCGCCAGTGCGGATTCCACGGACGGAACCACTTCCACCTGATACCCCAGAGCCTGCACCATTTCTTCGGTCACACCCTGGTGCTGGCGCGACTCTTCAATCAGCAACAAATGGTTTTTCCGATTCACTTCAGAATGGTTGCCGACCACGCGACGGCTGATCTTTTTGTGACCGCCAAACAGGCGCACAACGAGTGCATCGTGAAACTCTTTTCTGGTCACTGGGCGTGGAAGGTACTGCGCTTCCGGGTCTGCAGCGGCCAGCGGTGCAAACTCCAACTTGTGGCTATAGCCACCCAGGCACAACAGCGGGAATTTGGCCTTGTCATTCGAGATCGAATGTATGGCCTGAGTAACACCGCTTAGCAGGCGCCCATCTCCTGCCGCTGGCGCCAGCACTACCAGCTGCCCCCGCTCCATATACTGCAGCAGTTCATCCATGGGTTCGGTGCTGCCGTCATCCCACGCCTTGCAGGAAATCTCCATGCCGAAGGATTCCAGCATTTGGGTAATACCGCCGACAAACAGCCCACGCTGATGCAACAGCAACACCTCGGTATCTTGCAGGCGACGATCTGGCTGCAAATAGATACGCTGATTGGGCTCAATCTCAAATTTGATCACTACCTGGTAGCGATTCCCCTCGGGCGAGGAATGCAGCTGCAGGAAACCGCCCATGGCTTCTGCTAGCCCCTTGGCAATACTGAGCCCAAGCCCAGTGGTGACCTGGGTGGTATCCATGCGTGAAAAGGCACCAAACAGTTCCGACTCGTCGGGCAAAATCTCGCCGCGGCCGTTATCAACCAGCTTGAGGGTCAACTGCCCCTCATCGACGCCAATCTGTTCGAATGTCGCCTCTCCCCAAAGCTCGCCCGTGTCCGCGATCACGGTGGCGGAGTCCACCAGGTTGCGAATCAACTGCGCAGTCTTGCGGTTGTCCCCGGTCACCATTACCGGCAGGTCTTCGCTGATCTGGAAGTTAAACTCCAACCGCTGGCGCTGGGCCGCGCGGGCAGCGAACTTGAACGCCTTCTCCATGGTCCGCACCAGGTTGAATGGCGTGCGTCGCAGGTGAATGTCCTTGCGCGCAACCCGGGTGAACATACCCACGTTATCAACCAGCTTCAGCTGCTGGTTACAGGCATTCTTGGCCAACCGAACCCACTCTTGTTGGCGCTCTGACAGGCGGTCACCTTCCAGTAGCGCCAGGGCACCGAGAGAATCGGAGAGCTGGCTGCGGAACTCCTGCCCCACGTTGGCGAGAAACTCATTGGTAACCTCAACGGCTGCGTCTGAGTGTTTGCGCGCCTCTGCGAGATTACTGGCTTTTTGCTGAAGCGCCTGCATGGCGGCAACACGATCCCAGTAGTTCTCTGACTCGCGACGTGCCTGATGGGCCATCAGCCAGACAAAAGCCAGAGTAAGCGCACCATAGATAGCGCCCAGGATATCGGCAGTCATAAACCCCTGCAGCGCCGCAGGCACCAGAGAACCGGCCAAGAACCAAGTGAGGAATCGGTAATATGGGGAAAATACGGACGCGACACTCGCGCAGAATACGACGGTATAGAGCCACAGGAACTGGGTCGCGGGAGAAAATCCGAGCAAGAAAACGTGGCTCAGCAGGATGACACCCCACCAAACCGCACCGGCCGTAGAAGCAATAAAGTAGCGGCTGCGCCAGCGCTTGGGGCCGGTGGCATACAGGTTGTCAAAGCGGAATACGTAGTAGGCGCGGACCAGTGTCAGCAATACCAGCACGAGTGCCAGCACCAATACCAGCTTGGGTGCGGTAACACGCAGTTCCCCGATGGCTACCGCAACCGCAAATGCCAGCAGACTAAACAGCATGCCGCGGCGGCTGTATTTCGCGATGCGCGTATCCGTGTTGCGGCACACACGGCGATCTTTCTGAACCTTGAGTTCGGGGTGATCAAATAAAGGCATAAAGGTATCCGGGAAACGCTCCCTGTATCCGAAACGTCAGTAAGCTGGGCTGCTAGCCCAACCCCATGACTTCCACCAGCACGGTCTTTATCACAAAACCCAGCAAACCAAGGCCAAGCGCAGTGAACAGGATAAAGGTACCGAAACGACCCGCCTTGGACTCTTTGGCCAAATTCCACACGATAAACATCATAAAAAGAATCAGGCCGCCAATACCGACGATCAGGGAATACTCTTCAAACAGTTCGAAGCTCATGCAACCTCTTCTACACGCGATTCCCAGTACTGCCCGGGCGCTGGAAACTGTGACCAACAAAAGCGTCGGCGCAAAAATTGGCGCGTATTGTATAGGAGCTTTTGGCGCGAAACCACGAGCACACGGCGAAAATCCGCGGGTTTCCGAGGTCCACTGGTCCACCGGACCATGCCCCGCCGCAGAAGCACGCTTAGGCACTTACCGAACGGAAGCTAGCCGGCGATCGAACTGCGCTTACGCGCCTTGATAGTAGTCGCTGTCATCCGCCTTGGTGCCGCACTTAACCCGGCGGACCTCGCGGTCACGATACCGGCTATCGTGCCAGCAGCGCGGCAAGGATTCCCCGGACAGGAAGCGCAGGCGAGATTTGTCGAACACTTCCGGGTCCTGAACCTCTTCTCCCCACAGGTAGCGGCCGACGACGGTCAATTCGTATGGGTTAGCCAGCGTTACGATATCGGCAACGTCAATCAGGTGATTACCTTCGGAATGTCTCAGCAGCATGGTTGGCCCCTATTTCCTCATAATACCTTCCAGTATAGGGAGAAAACCGCGCCACGCGGGGTGCCAATCCGTAAAGATTCCGAGTCTATGTCAAAATTGAAACCCACAAAATCGTACTAAATATGGGCATACAGACCAGAAACCTTCAAGAAAAGCGAATAGATAGGCAAATCGATAGTAGACAAGGTCGAACTATCGCTCGAGAGTCAAACGTGCGGAGATCATGCCCTCTTCTGCCAGTGCGTCGACGCTGATCGAGCGAATTACGAAGCGCTGCTGCAGCAGTGTGTTCAGCCAGGGCTGCAAATCCTGATAGCGCGCCTCGTCGACCCACAGGCGAATTCGGCCATCGCCCTCCGGCTCGAAACGCTTGATGGTCACTTTGTGGTTTTTAGCGGCCGCAGTAACCCGCTGCAGTAAGGTGCCCTGCGCCTGTGATTGGCCACCGGTATTCCGTTGTACACGCTCCAGTTGCGGACGCTGCTTTTCGATCCAGGCCACCAGCTCTCGCGACGCCTCGACCTCCGCGCGTGCGCCCTCAAAGTAGGACTGCGCAGGCTTGAAGAGGCCGAATACGATGATGATGACGCCAAGAAACAATCCCAGGATGGCCAACGCACGCTGGTCGCTGGAAGGCAACGCGGTCCACTTCTGACGCCACTGTTCAATTGTCTGCTTCATAAAAATCTTTCTTTGCTACTGCGCAATCAACGCAAACGTATGCGGCCGGAAACACCATTTTCCAGCTCATTTGCCGCTAACAACTCGGCGCGGTACTGCCCCTGCCCCAGTTTGTTCACAACATTATCCAACTGGCCCAGGTTGGCGGCGCGCAATTGCAGCACCAGCTCCCCACGCCCGCCATCAAAACGCAGTGATTGCAGCTTCAAGCCAGCACTGCTTCCGCTCCCCCAGACCCCACTCAACTGCTGGAGCTGACCGGCAAATTCGCCACCCCCGCCCGACGCCTGATTGAGGTAACCGGCGACCTGGCGGCGCAAATCCGCACTCGCAGACTCACCGGGAAAGATTTCGGTAAACAGCGCGCGGGCCTGCTCATCCGCGCTATTGGCCTGCACTTTGTAATAAGTACCGGCGCCGATAAAGAATGCCAGCTGCAGGACAAAGCAGGCGGCAACGGCCATGGCGGGTTTCTTCCACCAGGGCCCCTCATCCGATTGCAGCGCCACTTGGTAGGCCCCAGTAAGGAGATTACCGGGCACTGACGGCTTCAGACGCTCCAGGAAGAGCGCTTCCGGCGCCTTTTCAAGCACTTCCACAGCGCCGAGCTGTTGCAGGGTGGCGACTTCCAATTCGGTGGCATCGCCCAGCAGGGTTAAAGTGGCACCCTCCTCTGTCGTGACCGCAGCCACGTCATCGCCACCCTCTTCCTGCGCTTGTTCGGCTGTGTCCGCCAGATGCAACAGGCTCTCGGCCACTACGCCAGCCAGAGGCCGCTGTACGGAAAGCCCGCGACCGCGTGCATCCCAGAAGTGCGCCCAGGACGGCTCCAGCCAAATGCCCGCGCCCTGCTGAAGGTTCGCCAGCAGTCGATATTCGGGGATCGCAGCCGTGACCGGCCAACCGAGCCGCTCGATCTGTGCTTTGAGCGTCGCCAGCTTCAAGCTGCCGACGGCCATGACGCTGCACAAATCGCCATCTACCGCTTCGCAGGTGAAATGCAGATCTTCGACATCTTGTGCCAACTGCTCTTCCACCATGTAACCCACTGCCTGGCTTTGACGGCGAGCCGCACGGGGCACGGATTCCAGTCCATTCCACACCCAGGACCCCGGAAGCAGGAGAACCGCGCGCTCGCCTGGCTCGAACGCAAGCTCCGCGCCCGACACAGATTGCGCTGCAGGCGTCACATCGGCAGTCGTAGCCGCTGCAGGGGGCAATTGATCCGCGCCGCCAAAGGCCTGCGCGAAATCTTCATCGATGGCCACCGACTGCCATTGCGCCTCTTGCCAGCAGTCCAGTGCTACCGCACCGGTGCCGGTCTCGCGCAACCGCAATAGTTTCACTTCATGGCTCACTTAGACCCCCAATAATTCCTGCAAAAACTGGCCGGAAAACTCGCGCCGCTGGCGCTGGATTACTTGTATTTTTCCCGTGGTGTTGTCGAGTTTCAATACCGACTCCCAATACTGGCGGTGTTCCAACCCCAACTGCACGGCAATATGTGCGACATAGTAGTTTGTACTGAAGTCCAGCTCGCCTGCACCAGTGATATCAAAAGCGGTCAGATCAGCCATCTGACTGAATACCACACCAGATTCACGCTGAGAGATCAGCCCGGCAATGTTCGCCGATGGGTACATAGCGTTCAGCAATTCGGCAGATGCGGTATTCACGTTGACGCTGGTGCCTGCCTCCGGCAGCGCGCAAAGCTCAGGTCGCAGTAGGCGCCATGTTTCCGCCTCCATACCCTGCACCGCGCGCAATTCTGAAGGGTCGGTAATCAAGGTATCCGGGGTCCGATAGGCAAGCTCCAGCCCCAGGTAGCCGGTATCCTCTGAGCCGGAGGCCAACGGGGTGTCGCCGGCATCGAGCCAATCTTCAATGGCCAGCGCGACATCGGGCTGCCCGCCCAGATTGCGCACCAAACGCTGCAGCACCTGATGCGCCGCAGTACCACCTGAACTGCCACCTGAGCTGCCGGAAGCTCCACCAGAGGAGCCACCGGAAGATCCTCCTCTGCCTCCTCCCGAACTGGATCCGCCACCAGAGCGCGGAACCGTCAGATTATTAACATTAAAGCAGGACTGTAAGTCCTTGATTAAAATGCGAATTTTTCCGTTATCAGGATTGAATTCAACCTGTTTCTGAGCCCAGAGCTCCATCAGGTTATCACTGGATTCGGATGCCGCCTGATCCTCAATAAAGTCTTTTTCCAGGGTAATAATTGCCCACGCCTCGGCCCCATGTACAAACTCGGCAAGCTGGGTATTTGCCAAAATGGCACTGGTGCGGGATATCGCCAAGCGGTTGCGGGTGACGGCATGAGTAATAGCGGCAATGGCGATAACCATCACCAGCAGCACGGTAATCAATGCCACGCCTTTCTGTCGGGAGAGGGACATCAATTTCACTGACGCTCCTCCCCTTCGCCGCCTGAATTACCGCCGGTGCCACCTGAATTACCACCGGCTCCGCCAGTGCTGCCGCCACTACTCTGGTTACCGCCATTTGACCCGCCGCCGGAAGCACCGCCCGAGCTGCCGCCAGATGCAGCATTGGACGCGTTGAATTCAGGCAGAGAAAACAGTCGACGCATTTCGCCGCCAGTGCGGGTTACCAACGTGACCTCAATCGCCTGCGGCAAGCGCAGGTCTACCGCGCCAGGTGTGGTGGCGGAAGAAACCGGTGGCCACTGGGACAGCCAGACGCGGGTATCGCGGTCAAAGTAGCGCACATTGAGCTCTACGATGTCGTCGAGCACCGGCTCAACAACGGCCTCGGAGTCGGGCCCGCGGTCCAGCACGCGCCAGCGGCTGCGCAACAACAGCACCGTGTCATCATCCTCCAGGGAGTCGAAGCGGTCATCGTCCTCTTCCGGATAACCGATGCCATAGTGCAGACGCTGGAGGTTGCCGCGAGGGTCGCCGGTGAGATTTGCTGCCCCCAGGCGCGTAAATTCGAATTCGTTGGTCACGCCTATGAAGGCCGGCTCATAGCCGCTGTACCCATTCTTTACCGGGCGCGGCGTAAACTGGCGCAGGTCATCATCCAGGCGATACATCGCCATGGAAAGTTGGCGCATCTCATCCGCGCGGGCATTCAGCACGCGATCGGTGGTAAAGAAGGTTTCGAGTAATGAATAGGAGCCGATGCCAATAATCGACACGATGACCAGCACTACCATTACTTCGATCAGCGTAAAACCACCGGCGCGGCGAGGAGTACGCTGTGGGTTACGCGGGCGGAAGCGTGGCGGCGAGTCGGGGCAAAGTTGCGAGGATTTCATCGTCCTATTACTCCGCTACCCAGGAGTCGACGGTGAGAATCGGGGGCTTTTCCGGCCAGCCTACCTGCACAATGATGTGGCGCATACGCGGCTCTTTGGTGGACTTCACCTCTGCCGAGACTTCCCACTCACGATCCCCCAGCAAGACCGTTTCGGTCTCTTTACCCAGGGGCGGCCAATCCGTACGCAGGCGAATTTCTGCCAGCATCTGCTGCGCCACAATGTTCGCGGTCAGGCGCTCTTCCAGAGCGGCCTGCTGGCGCACACTGTCCTGCAGCGTCTTCAACACACTCGCTGCAATCACGCCGAAAATCACCAGTGCCACCAGCACCTCGACCAGTGTGAAGCCCCGGGCTCTCAACATGGGTGAAATAGGCGACAAAGAACGGGCGGCCCCGCCGATACGACTAGTAGTCATCGGCCTGCCACTCCAGCTCCATGCCATACAGGCTGCTGTAGGAAATAATCGCGCCGCGCCCCACATCGCCGTTACGCATCAGCAGAAACGCCAATTCCACCGGCAATACTTCACCACTCGAAAGTGCGGCGAATTGCGGGGCTATCTCTTCGTCGTCTTGCCTGTTTGAACTTGAGGAGCTTGGGGAATAGCTGGTGGTCTGCCCATCTGCATCCGGTAATTCCGTTTGCGAAAGGACTTCAAGACGCATATTGGGCGGCAGCTCGTGCGACATAAAGCGGCTGGCATTGGCGGAACCGGGGGTTGCGGAGAAATCCACCTCCAGCCACTTGAGCGCCGAGGAATCGTAACGCACCACCCGGTAACTCGCCTCTTCGAATACCACACCGTAGTGGGCTTTATCGATCAGTGCGCGATCGGCCACCAGCTGCAACAGATTGGCAAGCCGTTGAACCTCACCGGTCCAATTGCGAGCATCTGTATTGCGCAGGGAGAGCGTCGCCATGCCCGCAAGCGAAGCGATGATGACAATCACCACCAGCAACTCGATCAGGGTAAACCCCCGCTGATGGCGGGCCGGGACGCGCATGTTAGAAATAAATCCTGAAATTAGAGCTCAGCTGCGAAAAGATCCGCAGATTCACCCTCACCGCCAGGCTTACCATCCGCACCGAGGCTAAACAGGTCATAGGCACCGGCACTTCCGGGGCTAATGTACTGGTACTCGTTGCCCCATGGGTCCTTGGGCGCCTTCTTCAGGTAAGGCTCAACCCAATTTTTCGCCTCTGGGAAACCGGACGGCTTGCTCACCAATGCGCCCAGGCCCTGATCAGAGCTTGGGTATACAAAGTTGTCCATACGGTACATATCCAGCGCGGTTGAGATCGCTCTCAGGTCCACGGTCGCCGCTTTGATACGTGCCTCACCGGTACGCCCCATGATGTTCGGCACTACCAATGCACCGAGAACACCGAGAATCACGATCACCACCATGATCTCGATCAGGGTAAAACCCTTCTGCTTACGCAAATTGCTCATTTCTCACCTCGCGTTTACAAATCTTAAATACCCGCCCTAAAGCAAGGACAGGTCACACCACTAATTGGTTCATGCTCATGATCGGCATCATGATGGCCATCACGATAAACAGAACAATACCCGCCATTAACAGCAGCATGATCGGCTCAAACAAGCTGACGAAGGCCGTCACCGCCCCCTGCAGGTCACGCTCCTGATTTTCAGCCGCACGCACCAGCATTTGGTCCAGTGTGCCAGAGGATTCACCACTGGCAATCATGTAGGTCATCATTGGCGGGAAGTATTCCACGTCTTCCAATGCTTTTCTCAGGCTGCCGCCCTCGCGTACAAATTTCTGCGCGATGAGCAGGCGCTCTTTCAAATAGTCATTGCCCATTACCCCGCTGGCAATACCCATGGCCTGCACCAGTGGTACGCTGCTGCCGGTCAGGATGGCGAGCGTACCCACGTAGCGTGCGCTCTGCCCACCACGTACCAGCCAACCGATAACCGGCATTTCCAGTAGGCGGTGATGGTAGCGGTAGCGGAAACCGGGCCGACGCAGCAATAGCAGCCAGCCAACTACCATCAAAATGATCGCCGGAGGGATCATCCAGCCCCAGGCGGAAATAAAGTCGCTGATGGAGACCAGAATACGCGTCGCCATGGGCAGAGTCTGCCCGGTACCGGTAAAGACCTCAATCACGTCTGGCACGACGTAAACCATGAGCCCGGTCACCACCAAGATACAGATCACCACCAGCACGATGGGATAGATCAGAGCCAGCTGCACCTTCTGCCGGAACTGCTGCTGACTCTCGGTGTAGTCAGCCAGTCGTTCCAGCACGCCGTCCAGGTGCCCGGAGTGTTCTCCAGCCTCAACGGTTGCGCGATAGAGCTTGGGAAAAGCGCGCGGAAAGCTCCCCAGCGCCTGCGCCAGGCTGTGACCTTCGAGCACTTTTGCCCGAATCGCCAGCACTATGCGCCGCACCTTCTGGTTGCGAGTCTGGTTTGCAATGGCACTGAGGGTTTCTTCGAGGGGAATACCGGCGCGCAACAGCGTTGCGATTTGACGGGTAAGCAGGGCCAGCGGCTTGATACCGAGGCCGGGGCTACCACTAAACAGGCTGCCCGCCGCTTGCCCGGCCGCCTCGCCAGAAGCTGCCGCCACTTCCAAAGGAATCAGCCCTTTGGCGCGCAGCTGCTGCCGTGCCGCTTTGGCGCTGTCGGCCTCCAGCGTGCCGCGATTCTTGCGGCCACCACTGTTCAGCGCTGTGTACTCGAATGCACCCATATCAGGACTCCTGGGTTACCCGCAGCACTTCTTCCAGTGAAGTTACGCCAGCCAACACCTTGGCCATACCGTCATCGCGAATACTCGGACCGAGCGTGCGCGCTTCCTGTACCAGTGCACTTTCGGAATCGCGATCGTGAATCATCTGGCGGAGCTTCTCGTTGACCGGCACCAACTCGTAGATACCGACACGCCCGAGATAGCCACTGTGGTTGCACTTCTCACAGCCGCCAGGGCGGTAGATGGTTGCGCTGGCACCCTCTTCCAGACCGAGTGCCGAGCACTCAAACGCATCTGCTTCATGGGGCTGGCGGCAATCCGGGCAAAGTACCCGTACCAGGCGCTGGGCAAGTACCCCGATCAGACTGGAAGACAGCAGGAATGGCTCGATACCCATATCCACCAGGCGAGTCACGGCGCCAAGGGCGGTATTGGTGTGCAGCGTGGAAAGCACAAGGTGACCGGTCAAACTCGCCTGAATGGCGATCTGCATGGTCTCAAGGTCACGAATCTCCCCCACCATCACCACATCCGGGTCCTGGCGGAGAATGGCGCGCAGACCGCGCGCAAAGGTCATATCGGCCTTGGTATTGACCTGGGTCTGACCAACGCCTTCCAGATTGTATTCCACCGGATCCTCTACAGTGAGGATGTTCTTTTCGCGGTGATTGATGCTGGCAAGGCCCGCATACAGGGTGGTGGTTTTACCGGAGCCCGTAGGGCCGGTAACCAGCAGGATGCCGTGGGGGCGGCTCAGCAGCTCGGTAATGACCTTGAGATCGCGCTCCGCCATCCCAAGGTGCCGCATATCCATCTTGCCCGCTTGCTTATCCAGCAGGCGCATTACCACGCGCTCGCCGGCAGAAGACGGCATGGTGGAGACACGCACATCCACTTCTCGGCCACCCATCAACAGTGAGATACGGCCGTCCTGCGGGATACGTTTCTCAGCGATATCGAGCTTCGCCATAACCTTGATACGCGACACCAGCAGCGGCGCCAGAGCGCGGCGGGGCTGCAGAACTTCGCGCAATACGCCGTCTACCCGGAAACGTACCACGAGGCGCTTTTCGAAGGTTTCAATATGAATATCCGAGGCGCCCTGCTTCAGGGACTCGGCAAAAATCGCGTTAATCAGTTTAACGATCGGTGCATCGTCTTCCTGCTCGAGCAGGTCCTCGGTCTCAGGCACCGAATCAGCGACCGCAGCCAGATCGAGATCTTCACCCAGGCTCTCGACATCGGAAAGGTTGCCCCCTTCCCGATTCTCGTATTCGCGCTGTAAAGATTGCTGAAAGGTGTCGAGATCGACCGAAGCCACGCCCAAGGGTGCTTCGCACAAGCGCTGTACCTCCGCCAGAACAGACGGATTCAAAGGCGCAACGTATTGACACACCGGCGCACCTTCTACCTCGGCCAGCAATACCTGATGCCGCTTGGCAAAGGCATATGGCAGGCGCTTAAGGGCGAGCTCCGTCATCACTTGGTGTCCTCGGGCTCCAGAGGAAACTCTTCCTGTACTTCTTCAGTGGCCGCCGCAGGCGGTAGCAAATCAGGCAGAACGTCGCCGCGATTCCAATCCCAAATGCGGCTGGTGCGATCGCGTAGGTAAAGCTGCTTTTCCTGCATATCGCGGTAACGACGACGGGTCTCCTCGTAGCCGGCAACCTGATTGCTGAGAATCTTCGGACGGATAAACACCATCAGGTTGGTCTTGTTGACTTCCTTAGCGGAGTTGCGGAACAAGCGTCCGAGGCCCGGGATATCACCCAGCAGAGGGACTTTCTGATTGATTTCGGTGACCTTGTCTTCGATCAGACCGCCAAGTACCAAGATGGCGCCATCGTCGATCAATACTTTGGTGCGGATTTCGCGCTTGCTGGTTACCAGGTCCACCGCAGGACCGGTCACCGGCAATACGTTCTCCACCTTCTGTTCGATTTCCAGGGTCACCGAGTTGTTGTTATTCACCCGCGGGATGACCTTCAGCTCGGTACCCACGTCTTCACGGGAAACGGTGTTAAATGGATCGGTGCCACTGCCCTCACGCAGCTGCTGCCCAGTCACAAACGGTACGTTCTGGCCGACCAGAATTTCCGCCTCTTCGTTGTCGAGCGCCATGACGGTCGGCGTCGACAGGATGTTGGCGTTATTTGAAGATGCCAAGGCATTCAGCGCGACGCGCACATCGGTACCACTCAGGAAACCGAGGTTAAAACCACTGCGCACCAGGTTGAGCGGGTCCAGGGAGCGCGGATTGATCGGCACACCATCCACGATAATGTTATCGGGGTCATCCGGGTCACCAATGGCCACGTCATTTTCGAAACCGGCAAATACGTTGCCTTCATCACTGGCGATCCACTTGATACCCAGTTCGTTGTCGGTGCCTTCGGTCACTTCAACAATGATCGCTTCGATCAGTACCTGTGCCCGACGCACGTCCAGCTTGGCAATAACGCCACGCATGGTTTCCAGCAATGAGGGCGGCGCGGTGAGAATCAGCGCATTCAGCTCTTCGTTGACCTGAATGCTGACTTCAACATTGGCAACCTGCTGGTCTTTTTCGGTTTTCTGAATACTGCCGCTCATGCCCTCGAGAATAGGCTTCAATTCCGCAGCGCTGGCGTATTGCACATACACCACCGCGGTGTTGCCATCACCGGAGAGCGGCTGGTCCAGGCGATAGATCACCTTTTTCAGTTGGCTGCGGGTTACCGGGTCACCGGTAAGCAGAATACTGTTGGAGCGCTCATCAACCGCGATACGCAGCGGCTGAATATCATTACCGGCCTGCTTGCCGCCGCCCTGCAGCAACTCGGTCATCACCTGTTTTACTTCTTTGGCAGAAGCGAACTCTAGGGGTACCAGTTCAATGTCGATCGCACCGGCGCGATCCAATTGGCGGATCAGACGTACGATTTGCTCGATGTTGGCCGCGCGATCCGCGACGATCAGGGTATTGGTGTCGGCATAGGCCGCCAGATGGCCGGTTTGCGGAATCAACGGGCGCAACATCGCGATTAGCTGCGCCGCGGAAATGTTCTCTACCCGCACCGTGCGCACGACCAGTGCTTCACCGGGTGCGCGGCTGCCCTCATCGACAACGGGAATGGCTTGCTGCTTGGCCAGGGAGTCCGGCACCACTTTCCAGGCATCGCCCTGCTCGATCAGGCTGAAGCCGTTGACCTGCAGCACTGACATAAATACGTCAAACGCCTGCTGGTGCGTCATAGGATCACCGGCAACCACCGTCACCTTACCTTTTACGTTCTGGTGAACAATGATGTTCTTGCCGGTAAAGTCCGCCGCCCAGTTGATCAGGTCACGAATGTCGGCATTGTCGAGAGAAAGGGTCACTCTCTCCTGCATCGACTGAGCCAGCACCGAAAAAGACAGTAAAAAACCCAAGGCGACAGCAACTAGCCGTTGGTGAAACACGCTCATCATTATGATTTTGGCTCTAATTCTTTCTTATCAAAAAAGTTTGGTCTTGAATATAAAAAGCAGGCCCCTAAACCCCACCTGCTCGAATAGATTTTTACTGGCTCGACTGTGCCGACTGGCGCTCTCGCGCCATCTCTCGCAACTGCTTTAACCGCTCGCGAATTGATTCTTGCCGGTCCCCATCAGCAGGTGCGCGATTTGCGCCAATAACCTTGGCAGCTTGCCGGGCATAGTTTTCATATTGCTTGGGAACCGTTGGACGCCCATCCGCATCCGGATACGTCAATTTTTCCATCTGGCCGTTTCTGCGCAGAATAATATGGTCAACCTCCACGGAATAGACTTCCGCCCCGCCCGGTAGCGACTGCCCAACGTAGACACGTTCGGCCGGCTTCCCCTTCTGAGCCACCAACGCACTCGCATGGTCGGCAACACTGCTACTCAAAACACCGGACAACACCAGGTTCAGCTGCGTAATCGGGATGTTGGCAAGATCAATTTCGGGCTGCGCCGTTGGCTCTACAGCGGCCACACCGAAAAATGCCGTTGGAGGTATCGAGGAAGGGTTGCTGCGCGCGGTAGAACGGGTGCTGCGTTCGGCCAAGAGGCTTTCTGCGGCCTCGCCGCCGGGGATCACCAGGTCACCATAGGCCAGCATATTGGTGGTCAGCCAGGTACCAACCACAGCAACCGTAGCCAACAGGCTGCGCTTTGCCGTACTGGCAGCAGATCCTGGATTCTGCAAAGCAGAAGATAATGTGCGCTTGACCAAAGACATGATTGAACCCGTCTCTGCTGTACCACAAACAGCGTAATTCTCGTTATTGGGCGCCTATTCTCCGGGCTTACCCGAAGAAAGGCAATCTTCCCTACAAAACAGGTTAATAAACAACCAACTGCCCCGTAAAGAAAAGTGACGCACCAGACATCTTCCGCGCATACCCTAGAATCAAAAAAGGCGGCCAGAGGCCGCCCTTTCCGGGATGGAGTATATGAACCCAATATTACAATTTGGTTTCCAACTCCGGCACCGCATCAAACAAATCTGCAACCAGACCGTAATCGGCTACAGAGAAGATTGGCGCCTCTTCATCTTTGTTGATCGCAACGATCACTTTGGAGTCTTTCATGCCAGCCAAGTGCTGGATGGCACCGGAAATACCCACGGCGATGTACAGATCCGGAGCAACGATCTTACCGGTCTGACCAACCTGCATGTCGTTCGGTACAAAGCCTGCGTCAACCGCGGCACGGGATGCACCCACAGCAGCGCCAAGTTTATCGGCTACTTTGTACAGCAATTCGAAGTTTTCACCGTTACCCATGCCGCGACCACCGGAGATCACAACACTCGCCGCGGTCAGCTCTGGGCGATCGGACTCGGCCAGCTCTTCACCCACGAACTTGGATACATGGGCGTCGTCCACGATATCAACCGCTTCGATCGCGGCGCTGCCGCCTTCGGCGGCTACAGGATCAAACGCGGTGGTACGCACGGAAGCGACCTTGATTGCGTCAGAGCTCTGAACAGTAGCGATTACGTTACCGGCATAGACCGGACGCTTGAAGGTATCCGGGCTCTCGACCGCAATGATGTCGGAGATCGGCTGTACGTCCAGCAGTGCCGCAGCGCGTGGCAGCATGTTCTTGCCGGTGGTGGTCGCAGCAGCCAGCACGTGGCTGTAGTTTTTGCCCAGGTCGGCAACCAGCTTGCCGGTATTCTCACCCAGCTGATGCTCGTAGGCCGCATTGTCGGCAACCAGCACCTTGCTGACACCTTCGACCTTGGCCGCTGCTTCTGCAACGGCACCACAGCCGCTACCAACAACCAATACGTCGATGTCACCACCAATAGCCTTGGCTGCAGCGATGGTATTCAGAGTGGCGCCTTTCAGCTCCGCATTGTCGTGTTCTGCAATTACCAGAATGCTCATCAGATTACCTTCGCCTCGCTTTTCAGTTTTTCCACCAGTTCCGCTACATCGGCAACCTTGATGCCAGCCTGACGCTCGGCCGGCGGCTCAACTTTCAGGGTTTTGGTGCGCGGGGCGATGTCCACACCGAGTTCGTCGGGGGTGGTCACATCCAGAGGCTTACGCTTGGCCTTCATGATGTTCGGCAGGGAGGCGTAACGCGGCTCATTCAGGCGCAGGTCGGTAGTCACAACCGCCGGCAGAGTCAGCTCAACGGTCTGCAGGCCGCCGTCGATCTCACGGGTTACCTTCACGGACTCGCCTTCAACGTTCACTTCGGACGCGAAGGTGCCCTGACCCATACCGGTCAGCGCAGCCAGCATCTGGCCAGTCTGGTTGTTGTCCCCGTCGATGGACTGCTTGCCCAGAATCACCAGCTGCGGCTCTTCTTTCTCAACGATGGCCTTCAGGCACTTGGCAACGGCCAGCGGCTGCAGCTCGGCATCGGTCTCAACCTGGATACCACGGTCGGCGCCCAGGGCCAGTGCGGTACGAATCTGTTCCTGGCACTGCTTGGGGCCCATGGAGACAACAACGATCTCGCTGGCTACACCCTTCTCTTTCAGGCGAACCGCTTCTTCTACCGCAATCTCACAGAAGGGGTTGATGGACATCTTGACGTTGGCAATGTCCACATCAGAACCGTCCGCCTTGGGGCGAACTTTCACGTTGTAATCGACAACGCGCTTCACAGCTACAAGAACTTTCATGAAAATCCCGTCTCAGTAGTCTACATAAAAGCCGCAATCTGCCGCCTACCATGGCGCTGACCTGCGGCGTGGCTAACTCGCGTAGCCTCGCGGCTGAGTGTTTCGCGGCTCCCCCAAAGCGCTCAAAGTGAGCGTTTTCGGGCCTTTGCGAGCCGACCTCGAGTTCAAACAGTTGTTTGACCGGGGCGTATGTTGGCCCTTTCACCAAGCAAAATCAATAGTTGAATAGTAAGCCTAGCAGTCATTCATAAGATCAATTTCAGGCCATAAACCCACACTATTCTAGACAGGCGAATACCGCTAATTACGCCACTTTTGCCAGCGGATATGAAAAGTTACGCAATTGGTGCGATTGGTCACGGACCGATATAATCGAGAAACCTAAAAGTTGCCTGTCATAATTCGGTGGGTGAATAACTAAATTAGTTGAGGAGAGACCTGTGGAACGCGAGTCAATGGAATACGACGTAGTCATCGTCGGCGCGGGCCCTGCCGGACTGGCCGCCGCGATCAAGCTACGTCAGATTAATGAAGACATCGCCGTGTGTGTGGTTGAGAAAGGTTCGGAAGTTGGTGCGCACATCCTCTCCGGCGCCGTATTTGAACCCACCGCCCTGAACGAACTGTTCCCTGACTGGAAAGAGCGCGGCGCGCCTCTGGAAACCCCGGTCGAGGGCGACGATATCTACGTACTCCGTGGCCCGGAATCCTCTATCAAGGTTCCCGGCATGCTGGTGCCCAGCACCATGCACAACGAAGGCAACTACATTATCAGCCTCGGCAACCTCACCCGCTGGCTCGCCGAACAGGCCGAAGCCCTGGGCGTTGAGATCTTCCCAGGCTTTGCCGCGGCAGAAGTCCTGTACAACGAAGATGGCTCGGTAAAAGGTATCGCAACCGGCGATATGGGCATCGGCGCCAATGGCGAGCAAAAAGACAGCTACATGCCGGGTATGGAGCTGCACGCAAAATACACCCTGTTTGCCGAAGGCTGTCGTGGACACCTGGGCAAGCAGCTAATTGCCAAATACTCTCTGGATGCAGACCGCGAACCGCAGCACTACGGCATCGGCATCAAGGAAATCTGGAAAGTCGACAGCAGCAAGCACAAGCAAGGCCTGGTTGTGCACACCGCCGGCTGGCCGCTGGATGAGTCCAACTCCTCCGGGGGTGGCTTCCTGTATCACCTGGAAGACGACCAGGTAGTAGTCGGCCTGATCACCGACCTGTCCTACAGCAACCCGCATGTCAGCCCGTTTGACGAATTCCAGCGCTACAAGCACCACCCGGTGATCAAGCAGTACCTGGAAGACGGACAGCGTGTTGCCTACGGTGCACGCGCCATCGTAAAAGGCGGCCTGCAGTCCCAGCCGAAAATGACCTTCCCGGGCGGCATGCTGATCGGCGACGACGCTGGCACCCTGAACTTCGCCAAGATCAAAGGCAATCACACCGCGATGAAGTCCGGCATGCTGGCCGCGGAATCCGTAGCAGAAGCCCTGAGCGCCGAGCGCGGCGGTGATGAGCTGACCGATTACAGCGAGCGCTACAAGAACAGCTGGGCGTGGAAAGAGCTGCACAAGCAGCGCAATTTCGGTCCGGCACAGCACAAATGGGGCAACATCCTGGGCGCAGCCTATGCGTTCGTGGACATCAACCTGTTTAAAGGCAAGCTGCCGTGGACCCTGAGCGACAGCAAGGCAGACCACGCCCAGCTGAAACCCGCCGCAGACTGCAAAAAGATCAACTATCCGAAGCCGGATGGCGTACTGAGCTTCGACAAGCTGTCGTCGGTGTTTATCTCCAACACCAACCACGTAGAAGATCAGCCTTGTCACCTGACCCTGAAGGACAGTGACATTCCGCTGAACCACAACCTGCCGATCTACGATGAGCCAGCACAGCGCTACTGCCCTGCCGGCGTATACGAAGTGGTAGAGGACGGTGACGGCAAGCGCTTCCAGATCAACGCACAGAACTGCGTACACTGTAAGACTTGTGACATTAAGGACCCCACCCAGAACATTGTGTGGGTGACTCCGGAAGGTGGCGGCGGCCCCAACTATCCGAATATGTAATTGCTGAGCAGTCAGTTTATGGGGCGCCCAATGGGCGCCCTTTTTTATTGTCTCGCAATGGGCAGCCACCAATACGAAAAAAACCGGACACTTTGTACAGTGCCCGGCTCTTCAAGCGTTCCCTGTTGCTGTAATACTTCCAGGTACGTTTTTGTTGTCGAAACCTATCGCAATCAGAACTTGTATTGAGCACTCAGTGCAAAAGACTGCCCAGGCTTTTCCTCGAATACGACCACGTTTGCGCGCTCAATTTCGATTGCCTCATCCAGTAGGTTTTGCATCTTGGCTTTGATGGTGATTTCTTCGGTCGGGTACCAAGAGTACGTCAGATCCAGCGAGTGGAACGGCAACTCATAGGCGTCCGGGGCACCGTTACGGCCGGCAGCATACAGACGATCGCCGAACACGTTGTAACCCAGAGTTGCAGTATGCCCGCCATCTGGAGAGTCGAAACCAACCAGCATGTTAACCACATACTCGGAGGCGCCAGTCATTTCGCGGATAGGATTGGTCGGGGCATCGGCTTCGGCACCGGCAACCAGTTCCGTTTCCTGGAACGTCAGGTTGCTCTGCACGAAGAAGCTATCCATGAATTCACCCATGAAACCAAGGCCCTTAAGCGCCTCAATTTCCACACCAGTGATCTCACCGGATTCCGCATTGATGATTTCGCGAGCGACGTTGGTATCACTGGAAGCCAACTCAAAGAATTCAATCGGATCAACAATATCTTTGTAGAAAGCGGATACGGTCAGGTTGTCGCCATTGTCGAAGTACCATTCTCCACGCACGTCAAAGTTGGTGATTTCAGACGGGCGGGCATCCGGGTTACCTTTCACCTGTTCGTCGGTGATTGGATCGATGTAAATCGCCTCAGTAATTTCACGCAGATCCGGGCGAACCGCGGTTTTACTGGCACCGAAGCGCAACTGGAAGGTCTCCGCCCACAGCGCGCCCATATAGGTCAGCGAGAGAGACGGATATACTGCGTCGTCACTGTAAGTGGAGTCACGCAGCCCATCTTCATCCAGGTCAATCTGCGGGCTCTCAATGCTGTAACCATAGGGGTTCCAGTCTAGGGCAACCTGGTTGTACTCTTCCCAGCGAGCGCCGGCGGACGCACGCCAGGTTTCATTCAGGGTCCAGTCAATCTTACCGAATACGGCATCTGTCAACGTAGCGGCGATGTAGCTCTGGTTGTTGGTACCCGCGCGGTCAAAAGCGTAGTCATTGGCCGGGTCGGTGATTTGCGCATCGCTAAACACCTGGTCCAGACTCCCGCCCAGTGACGCAGGGTCGTCAACGTTGATCGCGCCGATACGGAATTCACTCTGCTTGTAGTAGCGCGCCTTTTCAGTACGGGCAAAACCACCACTCAACTCCAGTGAAGAGCTGGAGAATTCCAGCGGCAAAGTAGAGCTCCAACCGTAGTTCAGGACCTCATCTTCCAACTCGGTAAAACGGAAGCCGGAACTGTTTACACCGTTACTGACCGAAGAGCTCACCACCTCGCCAAGACTATTGGTCAGAGTATCGGCATTGACGGAAACTTCGTTCGGAATATCGGTCTGAGCAGTAGACTCGGAGTAAAACCAGTCGACCTTCAGCTCATCCGACACCCAGTTCAGAAGACCGCCAGGAACCATATCTTTGGTCGCGGGGCCGAGAGTATGAGCACCTCGAGCCTGATTCACCAGCAGATCGCGTTCTTCATACTTCAATGTATATTCACGGAACCCACGGCCGTCAGACAGCTGGCGGTTTTCGTTGAAGTAATCGCGCACAGAGGTATCGTCGTCGGTATTGCGCAGGTACAAGCTGGTCAGAGTAAGCTCATGGTCATCGCCATAACGAACCCCCAGATTGAGGTTGCCACTCAGATCTACGGAGTATGTTGAGGTATTTTCAACGTCCACAACTTCTTCCGGCAAACCGTAGGATCGCTTGATGGTCTCCTCTTCACGCCAGCGGTTCTTGTAAGATGCACCAGCCAGGAAACCTACTTCCAGATCGTCGGTGATGTAGAAACGGTTACCAACGCTACCCTTCACACCCATATCCGGGTTACTGGAATCGTCCTGCACCGCGATGTCACGATTCAACTGCAGGGCCAACTCACGATTGAGTTGTTTTGCAGCAGCGATCGCTTCGGAAGCTGAGGCATATTCGTTGCCTTCCTGCTCCAGAACTTCGCGAATGTCCTGTACACCAAGCTCACCTTTAAAGCGTTGCAGTGCTTGCTCGAGCTCCACAGGCAAGGCACGAGTGCCGTCATCGGTGCCGAAGTCGTCATCATCACCGCCGCGGTAAGACAGCACGTCACCATCGGTCTCGCTGTTCATACCGCTGCCCAACTCAATAGAGAAAGTCAGGCCATCGGGAATACCCTTGGTGCGGATGTTGACGTTACCACCACCAAAGGTTGCCGCCTGATCGGCGGAATATGATTTCTGTACCGCGAGAGAATCCACAACGGAGGTCGGGAAAATGTCCAGCGGAATTACGTTTCGGGTCAGATCTGGAGACGGCACGGTGGCACCGTTCAGAGTGGTACTGGAATAACGCTCACCCAGGCCACGAACGTAAACAAACTTGTCGTTAACGAGGGACAGACCAGCCACACGGCGCAGCGCAGCGGCAACTGTTGAATCCCCTACTCGTCCGATCATTTCAGAACCGAGGATGTCGGTTACCACTTCTTCTTCCAGGCGCTCGCTAACCAGCATCTCGGCTGAGTCTTTCAGTCGCCCCTGCACCATTACTTCTTCAATTTGCTGCGCCTGCGGGCCAGCAATCGTGTCCATTTCTACCTGCGCCAACGCGTTAGGAGCAATGACAGAGGCCGTGGCGATAGCCAATACCAACGGCACTCTTTGAAACTTTTCGTTCTTATCCATTTCCCAGGCCTCTAATCGTTCCTGATCTCAAAATCAAATGAGGCGCCGGCTCCAGTGTGTGAAGGCGGCGCCCCTCAGTCAGGATTTAAAATCCTGACCTCCTAAGCACTTACTGCTGCTCGAACCACAGAGCCTGAGCGCGGCTGCCGTCGTGCAGGCCGTAGGTCCAGCCAACAGTCCAGTCGCTGTCGCCAGCACTCAGAGCACCCAGGTAAGCGCGCTCGATCGGAGAGATACCTACCGCAGCGTCATTAACCATCATGCTGTCGGTGTCGATGGAGAATACAGACAGAGGACCTTCAAGCAGTTGCAGGCCAGTGTCGGCAGCGGCAGTCGGGTTCAAAGCGGCGTCAGCTGGTACGTCGGCAAATACGTTGCCGTTGGCAACCGCCCAGGCTTCCAGCTCGTCAGTGCCAATCGGGCCACCTTTGGTCTTGTCAGCACAGGCAAAGATGTTGGAAGTGATGCTTGCTTCGGTACCGGCAGCCAGAGCTGCAGTGGTCTCGGCGCTCTCAACGCGCAGGCAGTAGTTGCTACCTTCCACACCGTTTTCGTCAGCGGCGAAGGAACCGATAACCATAGAGTTGGTGATCATCGGGTAGATACCTTCACGGAAACGCCAGCCAGCGCCCGGATCGTGAGTACCTTCACTCTGTGCAGAGATGATGCAGGTCAGGCCATCAATCACCGGGCGGCTGTTCAGGCCGGCTGCGATCAGAGCGGTGTAGTCGTTGGTGTCTTTGTAAGAACCGATACCGTCAGATTCGATACAGTGGTTACCATCGGTTTCGCTCTGGATTACCAGCGCGTTAGTGATGGAGCCGCTCCAACCTTCGTCAATGTCGATGGAATCGTCACGTACATACATGGCCAGGTAGTTTTCAAAACTTACCGCACCACCGAACATTTCGATGCCGTCGTCGTAAGTGGAGTAAACCTGCAGGTTCTTAACGATGGTACCGGAACCGACAGAGCTGAAGGTGATACCGTTCAGCTCGTCACCGTTCGCAACTTCCGCACCAGTGTGCTTAACGCGAACATATTCCATGTGACCGGAGCTGTCGCCGTTGTTGTCACCACCGTAGTTGGACTGGTCTTTACCAGCAGCACCTTCGGCGAGTACGTGACATTCAGAGGTGTTCATTTCGGCATCGTAGGCACACTTATTAGTGATACCGAAACCATTGATCACCATACCACCCCACTGCTGTATGTCTTCAGGACCTACAGTGCCCTCTACGTCAGACAGAGAAGTGAAAGTAATTGGGTCTTGCGCAGTACCTACAGCTACCAGCTGAGAACCACGGTTTACAACCATGAACTTTGTGCTGTCTGGGAATGCAACCGTTGCACCAGCCTGTACGGTCAGCTGAGCACCGTCACCGCCTTCGGCGATACCAGCAGCAGCCATGGTGGTGTCGTCGTCGTAGTTGTTACCAACGAACAGACTTCCTTCAAAAAGGTGCGCACCGTTTTCCAGAGCAGGAATTACCAGGTCAACTGTCAGCGGGTTGCCAGAATCAACAAACGCTGCGTTGTAGGTACAGTTACCAGTTTCAGAGTTGAACTCGCCCTGCTTAACAGAACCAGCTTTCTCGTAAGAAGCGCATGGGTTATTTGCAACAGCGCCACCGTCACCGCCGCCAGTGCTGTTATCTACGGAGTTGTCGTTGGTTTCCGGAGCAATAGTAATACCGCCGCTGTCACAGCCAGTCAGCAGACCAGTGATAGCAGCTGCCAGCAGCAGCTTCTTGGTTACGAGTTTCATGAATCCCCCTAACAAGGATGAAATGGATTTATCCGTAAATATTTTTTTTAACGGCCAAAGCAATTTGGACGAGGGGGAGTCTAGGAATGGAGTGTTGCGAAAATGTTACGAATGAAAGACGCGAATATGAAAATGGGACAAATATTTCAAATATCTTGAAGTGTGAAACTTATATGTCAGCATATTTCTCAAATATTTCTAATATATTTCACGAAATCTTATTCCGAATAATATTTAACCGGATTTAAATTAAGTGAAACATGTGAAATAAATTAATGAGATATTTTTGCAGAGCTAACGAGAGTGACAATGAGAATTTATTCATTGCGAATAATTCAGTACTGGCCGAGCAAGAACTCTTCGCCGTTACTTTTTAGCCAGAGTTGACAGAGTTTGGCCGGAGGCTCATTTGGCTGACGCGGCTCAGCCCAGTCGATCAACTGATAGTAAACATCTCTGGACATGCGCCCCTCAAGTCCATCACGCACTTCTATATAGGGAATTGGCTGAGAGGGGTCGCCGTAAGGTTTCAGCAGAAGTGGGTGCATTTTATCTAACGGCAGCACATCCCCGGTATTGGTAGTGAGCAATATTTGTGCGCCATCACCATCCCCTTCCCGCGCCGCCTGCGTAATTAAAAAAGGCACATCTTCCACAACGATGCGCCATTTCTCGACCGGCGTGATCAGGAAATAGTCTTCACCTTCTTTCTTAAGAATGCTTGCGAAGAGCTTCACCAGCGGCTGGCGTTCAATTTCCGTCCCTTCATGGATCCAGTGACCATCGGCCTTGATGATCATATCCATATCGCCACAGAGGTCGGGGTTCCAGGAGGATACCGGCGGGTACCCCTGGAACTCGTCCTGTAATTTCTGTAGCTGCTGAAATAATGGCTCAGCCAAAACTGCTACCCGGGGTGCTTGGGGTGCTCTGGGGCAAGCCTGTCGGTTGGTCTGAATCCTGGTGACGGCGACTGGAGATATCACCGATATGCACACCGACATCCATGATGAATTCCATCAACCCCTCGCGATCCTCAATTACGTCAGAGAACGATTTGGAGTGATACAGCTCAACGGCGCCCTGCACCAGAGCCCAGTAGGTCGAATAATAGAAATAAGCAGGTACTTTCTTCAGTACACCCTGCTCCATGCGGCGCTCGAAAACGCGATTGAGCGCTGAAGCATTGGAATTACGCAACGCGTGGAGCTCCGCGATCATTTCCGGGGCCAGATTCAGCGCAATAATCTTTTCCTCAAGGCGCTGAAACAGTCGGTCGCGCGCCGGATCTGCCATGCGCGACTCAAAATAAGCACGGGCCGGAGCGGTAATATCGCCCTGCTCCGCAGTAGCAACGGCACTCTTAAGGCGCTCGGTGAGGGACTTTTCGTAGTCCATCAACAGACGCATATAGATCTCGGTCTTGGAGATAAAGTGCTTGTAAATGGTGCCTTTACCAATGTCGACGCGTTCAGCGATCTGCTCAACCGTCACCTTCTCTTCACCATGCTCGAGCAACAGCTCCAGCGCTGCGTCCAGGATACGCTGCTCGCGCGCACGGAACCGCTGAACCTTCTCTTTTGCCTTATCCATACTTCCGACCTTAACTGTCCGTAAATTTGGAGACTGAAATTGACTATCCATTCATGAATGATAGGCAATTCCCCTGCTTTGGAAAAGAAATTCGATGAAATTCACGCCCATCGCAGGATTTGCCCCACTCTGGAGGGGTTCGTAGGAAGAGATTCTCCGACCCTATCGACTACAACACCGAACAAACCGTATAGGGATACAAGTCACTATAAAAATGTAGCTGTAGCCAAGGACCCCAGCCATACCCCGGCGGCTCGCGCATCGTATTGCTAGGCCGATTGGGAGAATGCGTAATGGCCACGGGGGTGTGGCTTGCTATCATTCAGCGCGAACCAGGCAGCGCCGACTCGGCGCTACGCTCAACTTGCTTTGATTAGGTCCCACATGCAGGAATTTCTGAGCACTCTGCTCGACGTCGAACGATTAGATAGCAACCTCTACCGCAGTCGCAGCCATGTAGAGAATTACAGAAAAGTACTGTTTGGTGGCCAGGTACTGGGGCAGGCCTTAATGGCGGCCGCGCGGACCGTGGAAGACCGCCTGCCTCATTCCCTGCATGCCTATTTCCTGCGCCCGGGCTCCAGTGAAATGCCGGTGATCTACGATGTAGACCCCATTCGCGACGGCGGTAGCTTCACCACCCGCCGGGTAGTGGCGCGCCAGAACGGCAAGGCGATTTTCAATATGTCCTGCTCGTTCCAAATCGACGAGCCGGGGTTCGATCATCAGGCCGAAATGCCCACCGAAGGTGTTATCCCCCCCGAAAAGCTGAAAAACACCCAGCAACTGGCCGAAGAAGCCGGTATGAACGACCCAGCTCACAATCAGCGGCGCTACATGGTGGACTTCCGCCCGGTGGACCCAATGAGCTATTTTGGCGCTGGCGTCCGCGAACCCCGCTGCATGTTCTGGTTCAAGGTGGATAGTGAGCTGTCGGACGACCCGATCGAGCACCGCAGCGCACTGTGCTACGCCTCAGATATGGCACTGCTGGGCACCAGCCTGCAGCCGCACCCCATCAGCCTGTTTGACCCGCACATGATGCCGGCGAGTCTGGACCACGCCATGTGGTTCCACCGCCACTTCCGGGCCGATGAATGGCTGTTATACGTGACCGACAGCCCATCAGCTAGCGGTGCCCGTGGCTATTGCCGTGGGCAGATCTTTACCCGGGACGGTCGTCTGGTTGCATCCACCACTCAGGAAGGTCTGATTCGCAAGATCGACCGCTGAGCCGCGTCACCCAATCCTGCCGCGTACGACAATCGCGGCAGGTTCGTAAATTTAATGAAATCAGTGGTTTACAGGTCGTGACCGGCTGTTATAATGCCGCCCGCTTCGCAAGGAAGCATGAGCAATTTGCTCGACCTAGTCGGTGAGTAGCGCAGCCTGGTAGCGCACTTCGTTCGGGACGAAGGGGTCGGAGGTTCGAATCCTCTCTCACCGACCAGATTTTAGAAAAAGCCCGCAGTATGCGGGCTTTTTTTGTTTAAAAATTACAAAATTTGGCACCTATTTAGGATTATCATCTAGGCGCCGGTTTAACACACAGTACTCACAAAGTTACTCACGGTTACTCACTTTTGGCTCCCGCCCCGCAGCGCCTGGATTTGCCGTGAGTAGCCTACCTCCCGGAGTAGGATGAGGTTGTAATTTGGCTGCCATAACTAAACACAACCAATGCGAACCACACCCACTCTATTTCAACATCTCATCAAGAGTCGAAGGTAACCGCCTCGCTTGATTAGAAAGCTCTCGACCTAGATATCCACGGCCATAAGCGTAATCGAAGATCTTAACCAATAACTTTCGATGCTTTTTATAGATCTCCTCACGGAAAACAGACATTTCGATATTTAGGCGCAACATATCGACGTCCACCTCATCCACAGCCATGCGACCTAAATGGTGAATATAAATCGCGAGCTTCGGCTTTACCTCAAGGCGGTACGCACCCTTAGGCATCGTGCGCCGCAAGGCGGTCCCAAAGTCGGAAATCAGAGCCCTAAATGATATCGGCGCAAATGCACCCTTTTCTCTTCGAGAAATGCGATTCAGAATGCATTGGCTTAACCGCTCTTCTTTTTCTTGCAGCCAACGATCTCGCTGCTGGTTTGCTTTCTTGACGTATTCGGTAGCGGCGTTTTCATCCCGCCCTAGAGAAACAGGATTAGCTAGCCAAGGTGGCCTATATAGCCAGTACATCGTACCCGTTGAGTTTCGACGGAAAGAAAGATACTTCGGCCTGCCCCGTGGCCCCTTGCGCCCACCCGAGATCGGCTCCTCGTCATATAGAGCGAATTCGCGTATTTTGTGGCCATTTAGTCGCATCCACGACCGATTCTGATGCTTTGCGTACCTGAAAGCCATATCCTGACGATCACCAAAGTACACCGCGAAGGCCTCCCCAGGAGGTCGGTAGACCCATCCATTTTCTCCGGCACTGGGGACAAAAATGTACCAAAGAAAACGAGGTTGAGCGGGAAGTCGCACAATTACTAAGGTCTTTTTAATGCTGGCGGTTGAATCCTACGGCAATAATGTTACTCAATCTGAAAACAGCGTGCGAAATGGTCCTATCGACCGAATTGTCCGCATTGTGTAACATTGACCAGGTAAAAAATTACTCATTACTAGTAAAAACCTAGTAACCATGCGGGTTTCAGACGAATAACCTACCTCCTTCGGGACGAAGGGGTCGGAGGTTCGAATCCTCTCTCACCGACCATTTTCCCTTCTACGCCTTCTCATTTTTACGCTTCACTGATTGAGCCAGAATCTGCGGCACTGATACCCTTGTTTGTGGTCACAGACACCAGATTTAACCATTCGACATGGGTTTGAGCTCTACCAGTGCGTTTATATTTACGATTTCTTCTGATCTTCACCGCCCTCTCCCTTTCGGTTAGCGCCAATGCCAAGGGCGTGGACTATTACGATGTGCGCTACAAGGCGGCACTCAATCCTGAAACCGGCATGGCCGACGTCACCATCACGCTCACCGGCGAAGAACTGCCCAGCAAGCTGACGCTGCACCTGAAGCCCGAGCGCCACCACAACATCCGCGGCGACGGTGATATCGAGATAGATGGGGATAAAGCGGTATGGACGCCCAGCGGGGAGTCCGCCAGCGTCCAGTACCAGTTCGTTATCGATCAAAAAAAGGGCTCCGGGCATTACGATTCGCGCATTACCGATGACTGGGCGATTTTTCGTTCAGACAAGCTAATCCCCCCGATATCAGCCCGCGCTCCGGAAAGGCTCCACTCCCGCGCCACCCTGGAAATTACGGCACCGGATAACTGGCGCAGCCTCGCACCCTACGCAATAGATGAAGCAGGTATCTTTCTGCTGAAAGATGACGGGCGCCGGTTCGTGCGGCCGAAGGGGTGGATGATCGCAGGCAATGTGGGCAGCCGGCAGGAATTTATCGACGGGACAGATACCGTTGTGGCAGGCCCGCGGGGTAAGAGTATTCGCCGACAGGACACGCTGGCCTTTCTCAACTGGACAATGCCAGAGCTCAAAAAGGTGTTTCCGTTATTTCCAGACAGGCTACTTATCGTAATGGCACCTGACCCCATGTGGCGCGGCGGCCTCTCCGGCACGCGATCCTTATTCATCCACTCGGACCGCCCACTTATATCCGGGAACCGTACCAGCAGCCTGCTGCATGAGCTCATCCACGTCGGTACCGGCATTCGCGGCGATAAGGAAAGCGACTGGATCGTAGAAGGAATAGCGGAGTACTACTCGCTACAAACATTGCGCCGCACAGGCGGGATTAGCGAACGACGCTACCAGGAAACCATGGAGAAACTCGCTGCCTGGGGAGAAAAGTCCCCTAACCTCTTGGTGAAGCGCTCCTCCGGCCCAATTACTGCGCGCGCTGCCGTGGTCCTGCAAGAGATTGACCTCTATATCCAGAAAGCCAGCGAAGGTAAAAACAGCCTCGATGATGTGGTTACCGCATTAGCTGCTGATCGTGGAGAAGTGACCCTGGAGAGATTCCGCACGCTTGCGGAAGAAGCGGCGGGCAGCGAGATCCCGCAGCTGGATCGGGCATTTCTTTCAGGCAAAAAAAAGCCCTGACGACGGGGGGGGGAGAGCGTCAGGGCCAAGACCATTAGGAGTGAAACTTGGAGGATTTCATCCTTACAACACACGGGGCACCTGTATGGAGGAAGGTGCCCGGCCGGCACTACTAAACACGACTTGGGGGGAGATGTGTGCTAGCCAGCTACTCTCAGTATTAGTCAGGTCGGCAGGATTGCCAGCATGATTCCTAGTTCGTTTAGAACAATTCGCGATAGCAAAAATCCCTTCATTCTGACTAGTTATTACGCGGCCGCGCAGAAGCCTTTCGATCACTTTTTGTTCGCCGGTGAGAAGTTCGAGAAATTGCCTTGACTAATCCTTCGCAAACCATAGAATAGCGCCCTCTTACACGCCCTGAGGCGCGTAAGTATCAGAAAACGCTGGGATTTTTGGCGGTCATCCGCTAAACTCCGCGACGTTTTCATCGCTTGATGCGACACCTATGGCTAGGTGGCAGAGTGGTCATGCAGCGGACTGCAACTCCGTGTACGCCGGTTCGATTCCGACCCTAGCCTCCATATTTTTTGGTTAGCCTGCTCAGGCTGGCCACCATCACTGGCCGACAAATGCGCCAGCTGATCATCCACTGGCCCGGGTGGTGGAATTGGTAGACACAAGGGATTTAAAATCCCTCGACTTCTGGTCGTGCGGGTTCAAGTCCCGCCCCGGGCACCACCTCCCCTCTTCTTCTATGCTTTTGGCAAAACTCATTATCGGCACTTTGCTGATCTATGCCATTTGAAAGCACAACCACCTCCTTTCTAACCATCTCGCTGACGATTATTGCGAGCCTCGCAGTTTTCCTATGGCTTATACGTAACACGCAGTGGCTAGCCAATCTGTTGGTACTGCCCAGAGATGCCCTGCAGACGTTACTGGGCATGAGCGCCAAGCTTGCATGTTCCGCGCACCACATCTCTGGTTTCCGTAAAAAACGCATCAGCGAGGATTTGCGCAACTACTCGCCACTTTTCAAATTTGTTTCGATAGAACATCGAGGCAATACAACGCTCGCATCACTGGGCAGCCTGATTTCGATGAAAGCCCACTACGATCCTATTCTAGGCAGCAGCCTGATCCCTTCAGAGCAGGATGAAAATAACCCTACATTCAATTTCCCGGGAACAATTCCAACCTCGGTAAACTTGCGCCGAAACCTCGAAACACTCGCCCGACGCAGCCACCAGCCACTACAAAGAATGGTGCAGGAGCAAATACGACGTGACGCGCAAGCAAGCCTGGATACGCGCGCACTGATTGTGGTGCATGGCCATGAAATACTGGCAGAGGCTTACGGTCCGGATATCACAGCAAGCACCAGGCTCCTGGGCTGGTCGATGTCCAAAAGCCTACTCGCGCTATTGTTTGGCCGAATGGAAACACTGGGTTTGGCTTACGCCGCTAGGACGAGCTTGTTTCCCGAATGGTGTGATGATGATCGCACCCACATTTCACTACAAAATCTACTGCAGATGTGCGACGGACTGGAGTTTGATGAGACTTACAGCCCCGGTACGGACGCCACGCGCATGCTCTTCGGAAATTTACCCGCTTCGCGCTACGCGCTACAGCGCAAACTAAAATTCCAACCCGGAACACATTTTTCATACTCCTCCGGTAGCACCAATTTAATTGCCCGCTGGATGCACAGGGAACTTGGCGGCACACAAAAAGCACTGACGTTCTGGCAACAGGAATTCCTAAAGCCACTAGGGCTAACCAGCACGCTACTGGAGCTAGATAATGATGGAGTGTTTATCGGCAGCTCTTATGGCTTCGCAACTGCTGCGGAATGGGCACGCCTTGGTGCGCTGCTATTGCACAAAGGACAACTAAACCGAGGCAACCGCACTCCAGGCTTTCTCGATCACGAATGGATCACTCGGGCCACACAGCCGAATACGAGCAATAACGATCCGCGCTATGGCTATCAGCTGTGGCTTAACGGAGCAAAACAACGGGCAAGCAACTTACCGCTAATGTACCCGGGCCTCCCTGAACACAGTTACTTTATGCTGGGTAACCGCGAACAAAAGCTGATGGTGGCACCAGAAAAAAATGCCGTGGTGTTGCGACTGGGATGGTCGGCGAACCCCTATCCCGTCGAAGAACGCTTCGGGGAAATTTTACATAGCCTCCCAACCTGAGGGCGACGATACAACTGGATAGCCCCAAGCAAGCCAGGCTCACTACCCTTTACGTGAACGCGCCAGCATCGCCAGGATTAACTGGGATTCATCTGGACTTACCTGCAAACCGTATTTTTCAGCAACACCCAAAAAGCGGCGCAGATAATATTCCCGCACCGGGCCATAGGGTGGCATCCACTCATCGGGGCCTTTGTGACCCTTGCTCTGGTTACGCCCATCGTCGACAAGCCACAGGTTGTCGGGGTCTTCGGCAAAAGCGCGCTTCCGCTCACGCGACCATCCTGCACCGCCTCTTTCATGCGCCCATTTAAGCGGCACAATGTGCTCCACATCCAGGTCCGAAGCCAGCTCAAAAAACTGGCCTGTGTATGGGTCCATCCAGAGACCACCCTTCACCTGGCAGCGGCGCGCATCGGTATAGGTAATCGGTGCCAGGGAAAATCGAACAAGGAGTTCGTGACGGGTGTTCTGGCAATCCCGATCCGCATCGGACCACTTTGGGAGCCACTCTGCTCGCTTGTACTTGTTGCTTTCAGCGGCGTTAGCCCCCGGGCCAAAGCAGCATAGCGCAGCAACGAGGGTGGCTATTGAACGAGTGTATTGTTGAGGAAAAAATAAGCGAAACGGCACGATAACTCCATTGGCACGTAAATGCTCGAATGGAACTATCGTACCCAATTGGATGCGACGTGGAAATCAGCGTATCTACACGAGACTTCAGATCTGTGAACGCGTTAAAAATCGACTAGGAAGCGGACGAATCTTCGCCATTCAGCGCAGGCCAGGCCGCGCGTAAATAGACCACCATTGTCCAAAGTGTCAGGGCTGCGGCCACATACAGCAGGATGTATCCGATGGTTTCCATCACCGGAAACTCCTCTACATCGAATGCCAACAACACAATGATTGCAGCCATTTGTGCTGTGGTTTTGATCTTGCCAACGTAATTCACTGCCACGTTACCGCGCTGACCCAGTTCAGCCATCCACTCACGTAGGGCAGAAACCGCAATCTCGCGGCCGATAATAATGGCTGCGGCAATCGTAAACAGGCGGTGGTCGTGCAGGTCAACCAACAGCACCAGGGCTGTAGCGACCATCAGCTTGTCCGCCACCGGGTCGAGGAAGGCACCAAAGGGGGTACTCTGATTCAGCTTGCGCGCCAGATAACCGTCAAGCCAGTCGGTCGCGGCCGCAACGGAGAAAATCAGGGCGGAAGCAATGTAGCTCCATTTATAGGGAAGGTAGAAAACCAGCACAAAAACCGGAATGAGCGCTACGCGCAGCAGGGTCAATTTGTTGGCGAGAGTCATGCTGGTCCTTTTACATTCGCTGAACACACTTCGTCGGCACTGCGTAACTTAGCAATCTAGCGGCGAAAAATAAACGTCAATGGGCGATGAGCGCCTAGAGTGCGGTTTATTTGTACAACGTACTTATTCATTGTGCAGGGACGAGTATATCTCCTGCGCAAGCTTACGACTCACCCCCTCCACACTGGCAATCTGATTGACCGAAGCTCGCATAACCTCCTGCAGCCCACCAAAGTGATGGAGCAGCGCGCGGCGACGCGCAGGACCAACGCCGGGTATCCCCTCCAGCGGTGATTCGCGACGTTTTTTATCGCGCCGTTGGCGGTGCCCGGTAATTGCAAAGCGGTGGGCCTCGTCGCGTACCTGCTGAATCAAATGCAGCGCTGGAGAATCGGATTCAAGCACCAACTCGCGATTTTGTGCCACCACATGTAGTGTTTCGAAGCCCGCCTTACGGGTTGTGCCCTTGGCGACACCGATAATCTGAACCCCAAGTACACCGAGTTCATTCAGTGTATTGATCGCTTGGCGTACCTGACCTTTGCCGCCGTCCACCAGGAGAATATTGGGGAAGCGCCCCTCCCCCTTGGAGAGACGAGTGTAACGGCGCTGCAGCGCCTGCCCCATGGCCGCATAATCATCACCGGCAGTAATACCCTCGATATTGAAACGCCGATAATCCGACTTAACCGGACCACCGGTATCAAATACCACGCAAGATGCCACCGTCGCCTCGCCACTGGAATGACTGATATCAAAGCACTCCAGCCGCTCGGGTAGTTCATTCAACTGCAAGATATTCTGCAAATCTTCAAACCTGTCTTGCAGCTTCTGCTGCGACGCGGTGCGGCTTTGCAGGTTCTGGCTGGCCGCCTGTTGCGCCATTTCCACCCACGAGGCGCGATTGCCACGCAGCCGGTGCACCAGTTGTACCTCTTTGCCGGACTTCTCGGAAAGTGCGCTGGCAAGGAGTTCACTGTCCTCCAGGTCTTCCGACATAAGTATCTCCCGCGGTACCTCCCGGTTCCCGCCCAGGTAGAACTGCGGAATGAATGCCGACAATAGCTCGGAGGATTCGAGCCCAAGCTTTTCACTGGGGTAGTAACTGCGGCTACCCAAAATACGCCCCTGCCGAATAAACAGCACATGTACGCAACACAGGCCGCCGGATGTAGCCGCACCCAACACGTCCACATCGCCACCAGCACTCTCGGCAATCTGATCTGACTGCAGCCTGCGCAAGGCGACAATCTGGTCGCGCAAACGCGCGGCTTTCTCGAACTCCAAACTTGCTGAGGCCTTCTCCATGGCGTCGGCAAGCTCACGGATGATGCTGTCACTTTTCCCGGCGAGGAACATTTGCGCATGGCGAACATCCGCTTGGTAGTCCTCGGGGCTAATAAAGTCGACGCACGGCGCCGTGCAACGCTCTATCTGGTATTGCAGGCACGGACGTGAGCGGTTGGCAAACACGCTGTCTTCGCAATTGCGAATACGAAAGGTTTTTTGCAGGAAATTAAGACTGTCCCTAACCGATGATGCATTGGGAAAGGGACCGAAGTAGTCACCCTTTTTCCGCTTGGAGCCGCGATGAAATGCGATACGTGGAAAAGTGTCTTTGCTGGATAGGAAGATATAGGGGTAGCCCTTATCGTCCTTCAGCATCACGTTATACGGCGGACGCTGGGACTTGATCAGGCTCTGTTCGAGTACCAACGCTTCGGTTTCACTACGGGTGACGGTCACCTCAATATCGGCAATCTTCTCAACCAGGGCCATCGTCTTGGCGGTGAGACCGGTCGCGCGAAAATAACTCGCCAACCGATTGCGCAGGTTCTTGGCCTTGCCCACATACAAAACCTTTCCCGCGGCATCAAACATCTGATAAACGCCGGGCTTGCGTGTGACCGTAGATAAAAACCGCTTACTGTCGAACATCGCAAATAATCAATTCAGAACCAATTTTTATAAGAATGGCGAAGAGTTCACCAAAACGAAACAGGGGCCAGCAAGGCCCCTGTTCAAAATTCACACTAAAAAGCGCTTTTTACTCGCGCTAGAGCGCCTCTTCCGGGTCGAGCACATGATGCTTCACCGCGAGTAGCGTCAGCTCAACATCCGAGTGCAGCCCCAACTTATCAAAAATACGGTAACGGTAGGTATTTACGGTTTTCGGGCTTACTGCGAGCGTTTCGGCAATCTCGGCGACCTTGCTACCGTTTACGATCATCACCGCTGTCTGCAGCTCCCGCTCCGACAGCTCATCAAAGGGTGACGAGCCACCGTTCACGCTGCGCAAAGCCAGCTTGGTCGCCATGGAAGAGCTAATGTAATTCTCACCAGCCACCACCGAGCGGACTGCCCGCACCATCTCCTCCAGATCCGCGCCCTTGGTCACATAACCTTTGGCACCCGCCTGAATCAAACGGCTCGGAAACAAGTCGTCATCCAATGAGCTGACGGCAATGACCCGGGACTGCGGGAAGCGGGCAATCAGCTTACGCGTCGCCTCCAGACCTCCCATGCCAGGCATACGCACGTCCATCAGAACGACGTCGACAGGGGTTTCTCGCACAAACGCGATGGCATCTTCACCGCTCTTGGCTTCACCGACCACTTCTATATCGGGCACATCCCCGAGCATACGGGATATCCCCATACGCACGAGGTCGTGATCGTCTACCACTAAGACTTTTATCAATTTAGCCCCAACCACGGATTTTCAATCAGCTTTTCGCGACATTTTCCTACTGAATACAGCTCGCGTAAAACTAAATTTCTTGTTATTGCTCAGCAGGTTACTCCTGCATTGATCCATCCACAGAGCCCATAGAAAACATACCAGACTAATGTCTTGATGCAAAGCAAGGTTTCCATGAGAAATTGAAGACAATTTCGGCGAAATATGACCACTTATCAGAGATATGTAGCGGGCAGGCCTGCATTTACAAGAGATCATTTTGCCGCCAACCTGTAGAGAAACCAGTCAGCGGTTGTGGAGGGACCACCAAACATCAGTAGCCGTAAGCCTGCCCCCATAGCAACACTGAGTGAGAGCGACGGTGGCGGGAGTATTATTTTTCGGCAGTTACACTTTCACAGCCAGACACGAACCAGGCACGCATAACTCGACTGGGTAAGCTAAGGATCAAAAATACATCAAGGATAGAAACGCGGCTCTGGCTCAAGTGTCACGCCAAATTTGTCTTTGATATCGGCAGCGATTTCACGAGCCAACCCCACAACCTGCTGGCCGCTACAGTGCCCCGGATTAACCAGCACCAGAGCCTGGCGATCGTGAACGCCGACACCGTCCCGCTGAAACCCTCGCCAGCCGGCGTGGTCAATTAACCAACCCGCGGCGAGCTTCCAGCCTTCACCTGCGGCGTAGGCAACCACATCAGGGTGTGATTCCTTGAGTGCCGTATATTGGGCTTCGCTAACCACCGGGTTCTTAAAGAAGCTGCCGGTGTTGGGGATTTCGACAGGGTTAGGCAACTTGCTGTTACGTATCTCAATAACCGCATCCGCAATTGCCGCAGGGGTCAGCTGGTCCAGCGCCCTACCTTCTTTGGCAAAAAACTGCTGTAGTGCCGGGTAATCTACGTGCGGCTTCCATGTATTTGGCAACCGCAGAACCACCTCACATATCAGATAGCGATCCTTTCCTGCGCCTTTAAAAACGCTGTCTCGATAACCAAAAGCACAATCGTCCGCGGTAAATGTAACTAAATCACCACTCGCGATCTCAACGGCAGTAAGCTGCACAAAGTAGTCTTTGAGCTCCACCCCATAAGCGCCAATATTTTGAATAGGCGCAGCACCAATGTTTCCAGGAATCAGCGCTAAATTCTCAAGGCCCCCAAAGCCGGCCTCAACACTGCGCATCACCAGTTGGTGCCAGTTCTCTCCAGCGGCCGCACGAATTCGCACACCGGCTGATTCTTCCTCAAATTCCAAGCCGCGCATACCCAGGTGTAATACCAGCCCCGGGAAGTCGTCGGTAAGTACAATATTGCTGCCACCACCGAGGGGCAAAATGGGCAGCGACTTTTCACGGGCGAACGCGAGTGCTTCCCGTAATTCCTCAAGGGAAGTAACCGCGCAAAAGTGCTTGGCACGCGCGGCTATGGTCATCGTGTTAAATGGCTGCAGATCAATATCGGACTGAATCATGTACTACCACTGCTTGAGGATGCGCCTGTGATGAAATACGCGGCCAGCGCTCCGAGAAACTCAGGCAAACAATGCGCGCATCCGCGCAAGGTCCTGCTCAGTATCAACGCCACCGGGCACCACTTCGCAAGCGTCATCCACATGGATGGCATGGCCGTTATACAGGAACCGAAGCTGTTCCAATGCTTCAAATTGCTCGATTGGCGCCATCGGCCAGGCCACAAACAGATTTAGCAAGGCTGCCCGGTAAGCATAGATGCCAATGTGTCGGCGCGGATTCAGCCCTTCGGGCAAGGCGCCCTGCCCCTCAGCGAATGCGTCGCGCGGCCAGGGTATCGGTGCTCTCGAAAAATATCGCGCCAAGCCCGAGACTTCACGCACAACTTTAACAATATTGGGATTCAAAAAATCTTCGACCGATTCGATGGGCTCAGCGAGCGTGGCAACACCAGCATCGGAGTTAGCCGCCAGATTCGCGGCAACCTGGTTGATCACCGCCGGTGGGATAAGCGGCTCATCCCCCTGCACGTTTACCAGAATCCTGTCGTCGGCGAGGCCCAACTGCTGGGCAACTTCCTGCAAACGGTCGGTACCCGAAGCGTGCTCGGCACTGGTCATGCAAACCTTGCCACCGAACCCAGTGACGGCCTCCGCCACCCGCTCATCATCAGTGGCAACAACGACACGGTCTGCTGCACTCTCAAGAGCACGCTCGTACACGCGCTGGACCATCGATTTACCGGCAATTTCCGCAAGCGGCTTGCCGGGCAGCCGACTCGATGCATAGCGCGCCGGAATAATCACGTCGAAACTGGGTGCACTCACGGTACTACTCTTGCGGGTCATGCGGGTTCGAAGCTCTCAAGGTGTTGATGAATGCACTGGTAAAACGTTTCTGGCAGCACGGCACGCGCTTCCAGTGCCCACCAGTGGCTTTGCCAGAAATCACGGCATTTCACCGCGTCTTTCATGGTCATAATTACCGGCGTAATGCCGTCGAGCTGCAGCTCTTGCACACTGTATTGGTGGTGATCCGGAAATGGCATTTCCGTTACGGTGTACCCCGCCGCTCGCAGGGCATTGAAGAAACGTGGCGGGTTACCGATGCCGGCGACTGCATTACAGGGGCCGACTTCCGGGCCAGATTCCAGCTTTAACGATGAAGTCTGGTCCAGGTTGAACTGATGCCAAAGCGCCGGCTCAAGCTCCATGGTGAAGTCGAGCTTCTCCCCGCACTGAGACAGGGCCAGCTCGCTCGGCTGTCCGTTGGCGACAACCATATCGACACTATCGAGCCGATCAACAGACTCACGCAATGGGCCACGGGGCAACAAATGACCGTTACCAAGCCCTCGCTGCCCATCCACCACACAGATTTCCATGCTGCGCCAAAGGGCGTAATGCTGCAGCCCATCGTCCGACAGAATGACATCACAACCGTGCTGTTCAATCAGGGCTTCCGCGGCTTCCAGACGTTTGGGCGCAACCATCACCGGCAGGCCGGTCATCAGATGCAGCATGAGCGGTTCGTCACCGGATTCGAGTGGATGCGATTGTGCAGTAACGTTATACGGATAATGCTTGGCGCGGCCGCCGTAACCGCGGCTGATAATACCAGGCTTGCGCCCACGCTCTTGCAGCCAGCGCCCCAGCTCGGCAACCAATGGTGTCTTGCCGGCTCCACCTACGGTGATATTGCCCACCACGATGACCGGTACCGGCAAGGGAGCAGGCTTGTTACGCTGCTTCCGCCAGCGGCTACCGTGGCGAAATGCCACCTCGAGCGGTGCAAATAATGGCAGTTGATTGCCGCTGTCTTCACCACCGTCGGTGGCCGGATACCAGCGTTTATTCAACCAGTCTTCTAGCGACATTTCGCCAAGCGCTCCCTATCCCTGATTTGACGTGTGCGATTAACGGGCCAATCAGCCCGTGCCTTCAGCATTCTGTTGTTGTAGCAAAAGTGCGTAGCGACCGCCGCGGGCAACAAGCTCGCTGTGACTACCCTGCTCGACGATGCGCCCCTGCTCCATCACCAGAATACAGTCTGCATTCTCAATAGTGCTAAGACGATGCGCGATCACAAAGGTAGTGCGATCTTTCATTACTTCATTCAGCGCCGCCTGGATATGGCGCTCCGAAGTATTATCGAGCGCAGAAGTCGCCTCATCGAGAATAAGCAACGGAGAATCTTTCAGCAGTGCCCGGGCAATTGCCAGGCGCTGACGCTGACCACCGGAAAGAATCTGCGCATTATCGCCCAATACCGTCTGCTCACCTTCCGGCAATTCTTCGATGAAGCTGCGCGCATGTGCGAGGTCGATCGCCCTCTGCACTTCAGCATCCGGCTTTCCTTCCAGCTCACCGTAGGCGATATTCCGATACACCGTGTCATTGAACAGCACGATACTTTGGGAAACCAAACTGATTTGCTCTCTCAGATCCGCCAGCGGCACCTGAGTAATATCCACTCCGTCCAGCAAGATTCGACCAGAGGTCGGCTCATAAAAGCGTGACAGCAAACTAACCAGGGTGCTCTTGCCGGAACCGGAAGAGCCAACCAATGCGACCGTCTTGCCAGCCTCTACGGTAAAACTGATATCCGAGAGAACTTCGGGTGTATCTTCTGAATAGCGGAAGCCGAGATTTTCAAAAGTAACCTGCCCGGTTACCGGTTCCGGCAACTGCGCGGTACCGCCAGTTGGCTCTTTTGGCGAATCGATCACATCGAAAATACTTTCCGCTGCTGCAATACCCTTCTGGATTTCTGCATACACCTCGGAAAGATTGCGAATGGGCTTCGCCAGCGAAGCGGCGGCGCCAATATAAGATGCGAATACACCGGCGGTCATAGATTCGACCATACCCGGCGCCAGTGCGAACCACACCAGCAGGGCCGTGGCGAGGCCAACCAGGATTTGGATTACCGAAACACTCGCGTTATCGGCCACCACCAGCTTCATAAACTGCTGGCGGTTGGCGTTGCTCGCTGCCTGGAAACGCGTGTTCTCGTAACTTTGCCCACCGTACATCCGCACCACCTCATAGCCATTAATGGCCTCCTGGGTTACGTGGGTAACATCACCCATGGTGTTTTGAATACGGTGGCTGAGTTTGCGAAAGCGCTTGCCAACGATGCCGACGATGGCAGCGATAATCGGCACAAACAGGAAGAAGGTCAGCGTAAGCTTCCAGTTCACCATCAACAGATAGGTCAGTAAACCGATCGCGGTAAACGATGAGCGGAAGATTATTTTCAGCGATTTGGTAATGGAGTTGGTTACCTGCTCAACGTTATAGGCAACCTTGGAAATCAAAAATGCACCGGTGTAGCGGTCAAAGTAGCTACTTGGCAGCCGCCCAATGTGCTCAAACAGCTCGGTTCGCAGTTGATGGATGACCGCACGGGCCACATACGCCAGCCCGTAACTACCAATAAAGTTACCCAGCGCGCGCAGCGCGACAATCACCAGCATGCCCAGAGGTACCAGCCAGCGGGCCGTTTCCTGCGGCATATGGCCACCGGGGAAAAATCCCGCCACGTACTTGGACAGGAAGCCTCGCCCGGCATCAATGCCCACGCCAACCGCATCCAGCAACAGCTCGGTTACTGCGATCAGCGCAACCTCCATGGTGGAAAACAGCAGGAAACCGAACACGGCAAGAACAAACAGCGGCCAGTGTGGCGCCGCATACGACAGCAGACGACGGTAGGTCTTGGCTCCGTTCTTTGGCTTGCGTGGCGGTTGCGGGGATTTATCCATAAACAATCAGGTTGTGGCCATTCGACTCGACAGCATAAACGGAGGCGAAAGCGCGGTCAGAAGCGCCGGAGCGCCAGTTTGGCACTCCGGTTTACACTTTATAGATTACTGTTCGCCGGGCTGCCGCGTGGTAATGCTGAGGTGCACAAACCCCAACTGACCAGCAGCATCCATTGCACGAACCACAGCCTGGTGCTCTGCGGTGGCATCGGCAGTAATGATCAGCGGGCGATTGTACTCGCCAGCCGACACTTCTGACAGTGCCGATTTGAGGGTGGCCAGCTTCTTGTTGATCAGCGCGCGGCCATCAACAGAATAGGAACCGTCTGCGTTGATAAGAATTTCAACCGTGGACGGCGGCGCCTCCGCCTGTGGCCCGGAGGCCTCGGGGAGGTTGAGTTTCAGGTGGCTTTCCTTGGTAAAGGTGGTAGACACCATAAAGAAGATCAGCAGCAGGAAGACCACATCAATCAGTGGCGTGAGGTTAACCCCATCCTGCTCTTGTCTTTGACGGCGGAATTGCATCGAGCGCTCCTGAATCTTGGGATTTAAGCTCAGGCGGCTTCGATGCGGCGGTCGCTATGCAGCGCATCCACCAGTTTTACCGCTTCCTGCTCCATGGTCACCACAATGGAGTCCACACGCCGCTGGAAGTAGCGATGGGCCATCAGCGCGGGAATCGCCACACTCAAGCCGGCAGCCGTGGTGATCAGGGCCTGGGAGATACCTCCGGCCAGAACCCCGGCGTTGCCGGTGCCTTCCTGCATGATTGCGGTGAATACCTGAATCATACCCAGCACCGTGCCCAGCAGGCCGATCAGTGGTGCCACCGCGGCAATGGTGCCGAGGACATTTAGGAAACGCTCCAGCTCGTGGACCACCTTGCTGGCGGCCTCTTCGATGCTGTCTTTCATGACCTCCCGGCCATGCTTGGAATTGGACAGGCCTGCAGCAAAGATGCGCCCCAGCGGGCTGGAGTCGCGCAGCTCTTTGATCTTGTCAGAAGTGAGCTGATTGCTGCGCAGACTGCCCCAGACCTGACCCAACAGGGCGCGAGGCGCGATTTTGCGCTCATTCAGGGTCCAGAGACGCTCGATGAAAATGGCGATTACAGCAACAGAACAAAGCAGGATTGGCAGCATTAGCCAGCCGCCGGATTTGATGATTTCTAACACGTTTTGTGCCCCAGACTGCGTACGGGATTCTTATGGTATCTGTGTATAAATTCGGCACCCCATCAACGATATTCGATGCCGTGGCCTGAGACTCTACCACAGCTCTTCGCAGCAGCTAAGTCTCTGATTGTTAACTTTTTTTGTGCTGTGACCCCCTTTGCATTCAGCCTGTCCGCGCGTGCAGCCCCCAAAACGCAGACAGCCGCCTTGCGGCGGCTGTCTCAGGACCCCGTTCAGGGGATCGAGCTCGGGAAAGTGCTAATGCGCTTACTTCCCTGGACGCTCCGGACGCTCGGGCTTTTCAGGGCGCTGCGGCTTTTCTGGACGCTCCACCTTCTCTACGCGAGCAGGCTTTTCCATTTTTTCCATCTTGGCAGCAACGCGCTCGGCACGCGCCATTTCACGCATTTCCTGCTTTTCGGCACGGGCAGCTTTACGCTCCACCTGGTCCGCACGCTCCGGACGGTTGGAGCGAATACCGCTCATCACCTCACCGAGGTTCACACCGATAGCCTTGGCAATTTGACCCCAGCCCATGCCCTCGACCTGGCGCATTCTGAGAATCTCATTGAGGGAATCCTGAGCAATCATGCCCTCCTCACCCTCAACGACTTCCGCCTCGGACATGCCGGCCAGCTGCTCAGCCAACGCCATGGTAATCACCACGTTACCGTATCCCATGCCAGTAGTGGCTTCGGCACCATCTTCCATTTCCGGCGTATCTCCGGCTTCGACATCGGCTGTCTCACCGTCTTCAGTACCGCCTTCTACGTCAGTAGGCTCTACATACTGAATGCTGCCGTCGCGCAAGCCATTAACGATCGCTTGCGAATCTTCTCCAAAGAAATCAGAAAACAGTCCAGCAATACGCTCACTGGGAACACCTTCAGCGGTTTCTACAACTTCGACGTCGCTAGTCTCAGGCGCGACATCGTCGTCCGCCCAAACCATGGGCATTGCGACCAACGCCGCAAGCGCTGCGGCCAGGGCAGTGGATTTATAAGGGACATTCATTATTGATTCTCCTGGTTTCAAGGGAGTTTCTTGCCATTCGCCCATCCTTCATCAGGTGCGCGCGACAAAACAAGAAATGGGATTAATTTTCTGGCCGGTAGCTAATCTGCAGACCAAAGCCCTGGTCCGGGCTGCCATCTGCAAGACCGATATAGCCGTACAGTATGCCGGTCCAACGGTTGTTCAGCTTGTGGCTGTAGTAACCAAAAATCTCTGTTTGCGCACTGCTCGTATCCGTAGCGGCCTGCTGGTAATCCAGCGATGCACCCATGCTGGACACCTCACTCAGTCGATAGCCTGATCCTACCGAGGTGTACCAAACATCACGCAGTACCACATCCGGCAAGTCGCCTTTGAATTTACGTGCTACGGTCACAAACGGCGTAAAGTCATCCACCGCCGTGAAGACTTCCATTTGCAGGGTGTAGTCGGATTCGCCGGTACCCAGCCCGCGCTCTTCATCACCGAGCGGCACCTTGTATTTCGCCGAGAGATCAACGAAGTAGCGGTTGCCGACCGGCTCGAGGCTATAGGTTCCGGTCAACCACAGGTCGCCCAAGCCGGATTCTTTGCTGCGCACCGACTCGTCTGGATTCTGGTTGCCGCCATTGCCGTTGCCAAAGCCATTTCCCGGGCCAATCACAAAACCGCCATCACCACCGGGAATCACATCGCCAGGGCCCTCAACGGACACCCACGGGAGTGACGCCTTGAAGGTCCAGGCCGCAGAGGGGGAGTAACTTACGGTGAACGGCAGCGAGGTAATGTCCGTTTCTGCGGTGCTGCCATAGTCACCACTACTGACATCGGCACCGAGGGAGTATTTCCAATCTGAGGCCATCGCACCGCTGCAGAGAGATACACTACTGGCTGCGATGAACGCCTTGGCAAACCGGTTAAATTTCATACAAACCACACATCTATTCTGTTCTTGCGCAAACCGTACCAGTTTAGATGTGACGAACAGTGCACTAATTCTCACTTGTCAGTCATAGCGACACCAATCCGTCCGTTTATGAACCAGTGCACAAGTTCAATGCGTGGCGGGAGACAATCGGAAGATGAACTGATGTAGCACGCGTCAATCACACAAACGAGCCCCCCCGTCAGCTAGCCAAAAGCGACCTGCGTCGCGCGCACAAATAGTGTCAGCGGGTGCGTTCCCCAAGCGCCAAACAAACTGCACGGCCCCCATATCGGCGGTACTAAAAAGCTCGCTGCCGAATTGGCTGTATCTTGCGACCACGTCCTGATGTGGATGGCCAAAGTGATGTCGATAGCCGCTACTGAAAACAACGTTGGCGGGCTGTGCCCACTGGATAAACACCTCTGATGAAGAAGTTCGCGAACCGTGGTGCGGGGCAATCAATACATCCACCGGCGAAAAATCAGGGTACTGGCGAGCGAGCCGCTGCTCTACCCTGCTCGAGATATCTCCGGTGAGGAGAATTCGCACATCGGACCACTGCAACAGGGCAACGCAACTGTGGTCGTTTTCCTCGCCGCTGAGCCGGGGAAATACCGCCGCGTGCCCCGTTTCCACATCAGGCCAAAGCCACGTTAAAGTCAGACTGCCCAAGCTTTCGGATTCGCCGGCGGCACAACGCTTACTCGCAGTACCTTCCGGCAAAATACCAGCCAGGTGCCGTGCCAGCCGCCCTGGCGAATAACTCTCGGCAACCCCAATTTGTTCCGACAAACCTGCCACGCCACCTGCATGATCCCGATCACCGTGACTTACGATGAGCTGATCCACCGTCTCGCGACCGAGTGCACGAAGGTAAGGTGCGACCACAGTCTCGCCGGCACTCCATCCGGCGGCCGTCGCTGCACCGGCATCAAATACCAGCGCATGTTCATCAGTAACTGCGGTAACCGCCAGACCTTGCCCTACATCCAATACCGACAGCTCGAGATAGGGAGACTGGGCACGCTGAAATGGCAAGATGCTCGACGCAATAACGGGAACGAGCAGCCAAGCCAACCCACGCCCCGGCAGGCCTTTTGGAAGCAGCCAGATTAGGCAGCTCAAAGCACCAAACACAGCCAGCCAAGTACTGGGAACCGGTAACGCGAGCCAACCCGGCGCCACTTCATCAACGCCACGCATGAACCCCAACAGCCATTGCAGCTGCGCGTCGGCCAAACCCCAGAGCGCGGCAGAGAGCGGCTCAATGGGCAGTGCGGCCCCCAGCAATATCAGCGGCAGAATGCCCAGCCCCACCCACGGGATGGCAATCAAATTAACCAGCAGCCCTGTCAGGCTGAGGCCGGAAAAAATCATTAACGAGGGAATCAGCAAACCAACCATAATCGCCAGCTGGCTGCGTACATTGTTGGACAAGGCCGCAAATGCAACTCGCACGCTGCGCCCTCGCAATTGGAGTTCCCCCTCTTTCTCCGACAAACCATCCACTCGCGCACGGCCCTGGAACCGCAACAGCAATACCGCGACCGCGATAAATGAAAGCCAAAAGCCTGCGTTCAGCACCGCGAGGGGCTGCCACATCAGAACACCGCACAAAGCCAAGGCCAGCGCCAATTGGCCATCAAGCCTGCGCCGGAGTATCACAGCCATAATGGCAACCGCGGTCATAAGTAGAGCGCGCTGCGCGGAAAGCGGTGCACCACTGACCAGGGTATACAGTGTGGCGGCGAGCAGCCCCATGGCGCCCGCCAACCCCACAGGATTGCGGAATAGTCCCGGTGCGCTGGAAAGCAATCCGGTCATTCGGCCCAATAAACCGCCGACAAAGAAAAAGCTGACCGCCACCATGCCAACGTGGAGCCCCGAGATCGCCAACAAATGGGCGGTACCAGTGCGCTGCAGCAAACCCCGCGTACTGTCATCAATGCCCCCACGATCACCGAGTAGAAGTGCCCGCATCAGCGGTGCCGAGGCATAGGTATCTGCACCATCGCCACCAAGCCCATCCCGGATACCCTCGCGAAGCGCATCGAGCCCCTCCCCTGCAGCGAGCAACTCAGGCTGCCGGTCGCGGTCACGTACATAACCAGTGGCGTATATCCCCTGCTCCAGCAACCATGCCTCGTAATCGAAGGTGTGGGGATTGACACTGCCTCGCGGCTGCTTCAAACGGACGCGTATTTGCCACAGGCTTCCCGCACGCAGGTCTGCAACGTCATCCGGTGCCATCCGGTACCAACCAAGCTGGACGATCTGATGCAGAAAACGTGGGTCGCCAGCGACAGCAATACGGGCACGAAACCGCACATCCCGGTAGCCCCGCGCTGCCGGTAGCGGGGCTCCAAAGTAAGACACGGCAGGCGCACTTTGTGGAAGTGAGATCACCTGAACAGTGAGATCCTGGTCAGACCCGTGCAGGTCCTCAGGGAGACGTTGCTCTAACGATTTGAGATTTGAGGCCAGTGCCCAGCAAGTACCAAAGACAAATGGGAACAACAGGCGATATACGAGAGGCCGCCATCCACCCCGGTAGGTGTCCGCGCTACCGGAGACAAATAAAATGAGCCAAAGAACGCCAACCAGCAGCAAAATCTGGCTGGCCAGTCCGGCATTGCCCGGTAGTCTTGGCCAGTAGGCGACCTGGCCAATGCCGATCGCGCACACCCACAAACCTACCGTTAGGCTCGGGCGCCAGCTGCCCCCAAACCTGCTCATGACCGATATCCGTTCGGCCCGCACGCCACATCCATGTTGCTACCACACCCCCGAACACCCCAAGCATTGAGGTATTTAACAGTCCTGACCTATCGAGACGGTCCACCTGACCCAGACGTCGAGATATTACAGAAATTTGCCGACACACCCCAAATCTGAGCAAAAAATAACCGAAAACATAGGAAACAGGGTATTTTGGACCCCGCGTGGGTGATCAAAGAAAGTACCTAGCTGTCATAAAGCGATCCAAATTCGGGCAAAAACATCCTGCCTTACATGCCGAACAGCCATATCTGGCAGCTTTTAGTCACATTACCTTCAAATATTTTTCATCTTTCACATGTTTGTAACATAAGTGCCGCAAACTGCGCCGCATCTGAAGAACACAACCTTTTGCATCCATTTTCACTACCTACTTCGATATGAGAGCAGACATGAAAAAGACCGCTATCTCTCTGGCCCTGGTTGCCGCACTGCCTACCGTTGCCAACGCCGAAGAGCTCTTCGACTTCTACGGTAAAGCCAACGTTTCTTTCCAGTCCAACGACGAAGGTGACGGTTCCGTAACCGACGTATCCAGCAACGCCTCTCGCCTGGGTGTTAAAGGTGAGCTGCCGCTGGATAGCGGTATCAAGGGCATCTACAAGATGGAATATCAGGTAAACATGGATGGCGACGGCGACACTTTCAGCCAGCGCAACATCTATGCCGGCCTGGAAGGCGGCTTCGGTCAGGCGATCGCCGGTAAGTTCGACTCCCCACTGAAAGTTGCCCAGAAGAAAGTTGACCTGTTCAACGACCTCGAAGGTGACATCAAGAGCCTGGTTACCAAGAGCGACAACCGTCCGTCCAACGCGGTTCAGTACACCACTCCGTCTTTCGGTGGCTTCAAAGTAGCCGCTGCCTACATCAGCAACGAAGACGCTGAGATCCTGGACGACGCTGGTGAAGTAGTAGACACCCGCGACAACGGTACCTCCCTGTCTTTCGCTTACGACAAAGACGGTGTTTACCTGGCATACGCTTACGACATGGGCGTTGAAGGCAACGATTGGGACGTATCCCGTGTGGTAGCCCAGTACAACTTCGGCAACCTGCAGGTTGGCGGTCTGTACGAAGAGCAGGAAAAAGCAGACAGCAGCAAGCAAGACGGCTGGATGACTTCTGTTGCTTACAAGATCAACAAGTGGACTGCTAAAGCACAATACGGTCAGTCTGATATTGTTAAGACTGACGGTGAAACCTTCAGCCTGGGTCTGGACTACAAACTGTCCTCCGCCGCTAAGGTCTTCACCTTCTACACCGACGAAACTGCTGCTGACGACTACTCCCGCAGCTACGTTGGCGTAGGTACTGAATTCAAGTTCTAAGCCGAACTTGAAATCGACCCCCTAACTTCAGGGCGCAACTCGATGAGTTGTGCCCTTTTTTATTGCCTGCCGATTTATTCTGTGACAAGTCGCGTTAATCCGCGCCACGTTCCCGCTAATTTTTCCTTCACGCTACGGCGCACGGTTCTCTGTGCTAGGATCTGAAATCCAACAAAATAAAAAGGTCTTCTACCGCCATGCACCGCACAAAAATCGCCCTGATTTTCGCATCCGCAATTTTGGCCGCCTGTAGTAAAAGTTCTGATCCCGTCAGCAAAGAAGATTCCGCCAAACTGGAAACACCCAAGGCTGCCGAGCAGCAAGCGGCCCTGCCCGCTGGTGTTACCTTGGTAGAGACCTTCGATGGCAACGGCGCAGACATTGCAATCCCTTACGAGAAGTACAAGCTCGATAATGGCCTCACCGTTGTCCTGCACGAAGATCACTCCGACCCGCTGGTGCACGTCGATGTCACCTACCATGTGGGATCTAATCGCGAAGATCCGGGCCGCTCCGGTTTCGCGCACTTTTTTGAGCACATGATGTTTCAGGGCTCGGTGAATGTCGGTGATGAAGAGCATTTCCGCATTATCACCGAAGCCGGCGGTACCATGAATGGCACCACCAACAGCGACCGCACCAACTACTACCAGACCGTGCCGGCCAACCAGCTCGAGACCGTACTGTGGCTGGAATCTGACCGCATGGGGGTGTTCCTCGACGCAGTCACTCAAGAAAAATTCGAAGTACAACGGGAAACCGTAAAGAACGAGCGTGGCCAACGTGTCGACAACCGCCCCTATGGTCGCGCGCTTGAGACCATGTTTGCCTCAACCTATCCGGATGGCCACCCCTACTCCTGGCCAGTTATCGGCTGGCTCGAGGATCTGAACAAGGCCGACCTGAGCGACCTGAAGCGCTTCTTCCTGCGCTGGTACGGCCCCAACAACGCGGTCATCACCATTGGTGGTGATATCGACAAGGCACAAACCCTCGCATGGGTATCCAAGTACTTCGCCCCTATTCCCGCAGGCCCCGAGGTACAAGATCTGCCCAAGCAGCCCGCCAAGCTGGACGCCGATCGCTATGTCACACTGGAAGACAATATTCACCTTCCCGCGCTGGCGATGATGATGCCCACCGTCCATTACAGCCATCCTGACGAACCGGCACTGGACGCTGCAGCAGCCATTCTTGGCCAGGGTCAGGATTCCATGCTGTACCAGCGTCTGGTTCAGACCGGGCGCGCCGTCTCTGCGAGCGTGAGCCATTCCTGTAAAGAACTGGCCTGCGAAATGTGGTTTATCGTGATTCAGAATCCCGCATCTGGAGAAACCCTCGCCGAGATGGAGCAGGCGGTGCGCGACACTCTGACCGAATTTGCCAGTCGCGGCGTAACCGAAGACGACCTGGTTAAATTCAAGGCCGGTTACGAATCTGGCCGCGTCTTTGGCCTGCAATCAGTCTCCGGCAAAGTCTCTACCCTGGCTGCGTTCGAGACCTTTACCGGCAGCCCCAAAGGTATCGACAAAGAAATTAATGCGTACCTCGCCATCAAGACCAATGACGTTACCCGGGTGTTTGACCAATATATCGCCAAGCAACCTTCCGTCCTGCTCAGCATCGTGCCAAACGGCAAGCCTGAGCTGGCGGCAGCCAAACAAAATTATGAGTGGACACGCACGATTCCGGAAACCTATGCGGACAAAGGCCAGGAACTGGCGTTGCGTCCGGTAAAAGATACGTTTGATCGCAGTGTACAACCCACTCCTGGCGTTAATCCGCAGGTAGAGCTGCCTGCGATACAGGATGGCAAGCTGGAGAACGGCGTCCGACTGCTCGCAGTGCAAAATGACGAAACGCCAACCATTACCGTACGTGCCGTATTCGATATCGGCCAGCGGGACGAGCCCCACGGTAAAGCCGGCCTGACCTCGCTGATGACGTCTCTCATGACGGAAGCCACCACCGAGCGCAGTGCAGCGGAATTCACCGAGGCACTAAAACGCCTGGGCGCCAGTGTCAGTGTCAGCAGCGGCAAATACGAAACCACGGTTACCTTGAACGTGCTTGAAAAGCACCTGGATACTGCGGTTCCCCTGATGATGGAGCGCATGCTCAAGCCTGCGTTCAGCGAAGCGGACTTCGACCGTATCAAGCAGCAAACCATCGAAAGCCTGCAGCAAGCGCGCAAAACCCCGCAGGGACTGGCAACCCGCGCGGTAGGTGCGGTGATGCGTGGCGCAGAGCACCCGCTCAGCTACCCGGGTAACGGCTTGCCGAGCACGGTGGAGAACATCACGCTCGAAGACGTGAAGCAGCACTACAAGGCGCACTTCCCTCGTCACTTAAGTGGTGTCACCGTAAGCACCAGCCTGCCGCACTCACGCATTCTCGAGTCGCTCGAACAACTGGCGAAGCTGGAAGTATCCGAGCCAACCCGCGCAGCGATTGCTCTGGAGAAACCATCCATCGATGGACGCACCGTCTATCTGGTGAACAAGGAAGGCGCAGCCCAGTCCAGCCTGCGCGTCGGCCAGCACGGCTTACCGTATGACGCGCTCGGCGATTACTACCTCGCCTACCTCGGCAACTTCCCACTGGGCGGAAACTTTAACAGCCGCATCAACCTCAACCTGCGCGAAGACAAAGGCTATACCTATGGCGCCCGCTCCTATCTGATCGGCGAGCCCCAGGACGGCATGTACATGCTGAGTTCGGAAGTGAAAAAGGACGCTACCGCCGATGCACTCAATGAAGTACTGACCGAGTTTGAAAACTTCGACAGCAAAGGTATGACCGAGACAGAGTTCAACTACCTGCGCTCTGCGATCGGCCAGCAGGAAGCCCGTAAATATGAAACGCCGAGCAGCAAGCTCAGCCTGCTGAACAATATCCTGCGCTATGACCTGCCGCTGGACTACCGCACTCAGCAGAATGCGTTGCTGAAAGAAACCGATCGCGATGCACTGAACAAAGTCATCACCGGCCTGCTGGACCCACAAAACATGGCAATTGTGGTGGTAGGCGATGCCGCCAACATTCGGGAAAGCCTCGAGGGCTTGGAGATTCCGATTGTTGAACTGGATGAAGACGGACACCCCAAGACCGAGACTCCGACGCCAGCAACCACCGCTGCGTCTGCGACTCCCTGACAAACCAACCTTTACGGTTTAAAAAGGCGGCCTCGGCCGCCTTTTTCATTTTTACGCGCCTTATCCAGCACCCCACAATCGCTCCAGAAGCGCCTGGCACCTTAATGAACCCTGGCGCGCAGCTTTCGTCCTACGCTTAACACAATAGGAAGTAGTACCGGATGGAGCATCGCAGTATGAATGTGCCTTCGAGAACCTGTGCGGCCTTTGCCTGCGCGCTGCTTATGTCAGCGGCCACAAACGCAACCCCATTGCCTCAGTGGCAGACCCCATGGCTACTCCCCTTCGACCTGAACCATCCCCAGTACCCTGCGAATCCAGACGCTTACAAGACTCCTCCGGCCAGCCAACAAGATACGTACGATTTCGCCTGGCAATCGTTCATCGCCCTGAACTGGCCCTGGCAGCAAGGTGGTCCCGGCGGCCAGCCAGATCCTAACCAGCAACTAGCCGGTATCGCCAACAACACCGCACCCCACCCCATCGTGGTTTGGGAGTCCTACATGGAACCGGAAAAGGCGTTCACTCCGCCAAAATACTGGCCGGTAGACTGGGGGAACCCCGAGTTTCTGAATTTACAACGTCAACCGTCACCACCCTGCTACAGCAACAGCTACGTGTACGGGAAACCATTTGCACCCGGCATCAACCAGCCCTACACCAACGCCAACGTGCCTACCGGGCCACTGGTGGACCAGAACAAAGAGTTTGTACGGGTAGAGGTAAAGCTCAGCCAGCCCTACTTTCAGTACATCAAGCAGTTCAAATATTATGATGCCGACAATCAGGTGATTGCTGTCGACAACTACATCGACTATGCAAACCAGCACGACGCAGCCCCCAACCCAGCCCAAGGCCCTCACGATGACAGCAGTAACTTTCAGCCGCTGCCCACCGGCCTGGAATTTTACCTGCGAGATTTACCGCTATATGCACGACAAGGGATTACTGAAATAAAGGCTGCATGGAAGGTACTGAAAACAGAAGGGCCTGATGCGGATATTCCCGGCCGCTATTTCCGCCGCGTTTTACAGTTCCCGCTCCCGGATGGCGGCCTGAGTGAACCCACCTTAATGGGCCTGATCGGATTCCATATTCACCGGGTAACGCCTTTCGGGCACCTGCCTTCTACCTTCGAGCACGTTGACAATGTGCGCCTGGAAAAGCGATTTCACGATTCACTCCCACTCCCTGCACACCCTGCACTCAATCCAGGAGCGGAATCTCAATACGGCGCTAGCGCGAGTCCAAATTATCCGAACGGCTACGAGGTAGGCGGAAAAACGGGCGAAGCGGGCCTGATACCCAGCGCCTTCAAACAAGGGGATACGCTTCCGACAAAAGCAGACATCAAGCAAGTAAACGTATCACGGGAAACACCGATCCCCATCGATGTGCAAATAGCCAACAAAAAATACCAGTGGCTACTGCGCGATTCCGTCTGGTCTTACTACCAGTTGATCGGCACCCAAAACAAAAGTCTGCAAGTCCCCAACTCCTCACTGGGGCCTGGTATCCCCGGTGCGCAGCATTCCAACACGGAAAATCTGGTCAATACAACGCTGGAGACCTATACGCAAAAAGGATTCAGCTGCTCACGCTGCCACCTCAACGCATTCCCGCACGGCGTAACCGTATACCCGCCCTACGAAAAGCGCTTTGAGGACTTGCACGTAATGAGCTTTCTTCTGCTGAATGCCAGATCAGGCCGTGAAGAAAATCCAACTAGCGGGTGTGCGATGCCGTAACGGCCTCTCGTTGCTACCCACTAATACCGATTACTGCGCAGCCGCTTGGGCGCGTGCGGCGTGCAGTTTTTTGTAGCTGGCAATCAAGCGTAGGTGCTTGTCTAGGCCCTCAAGCTGCATATTAGTTGGCGTGAGGCCGTGGAAGCGCACACCTCCGTGTACGGAACCAACGGCAGCGTCCATTACCTCCTTGCCGAACATACGGCACAAATTGTCGATGAAGTCCTCCAGCTCCAAGTCTTCATCCAGCGCAATTTCCAACACCGCCTGCACAGCGCGGTAAAACAGCCCACGCTCTACCGTGTTGTCGTTGTACTGCAAGAACGCCTCCACCGACTCCAATGACTCGTCATAACGCTGCAATGCCAGCTGAATCAGCAGTTTCAGTTCGAGCACCGTGAGTTGGCCCCACACGGTATTTTCATCGAACTCGACACCGATCAGGGTGATGATGGTTTCGTAGTTATCAATCTGACTTTCTTCCAACCGCGCCCATAGGTCTTCCAGGGCCTCGTCTTCCAGTCGGTGCAAGTTAAGAATATCTTCTCGGTAATCCAGTGCTTTGTTGGTGTTGTCCCAGATCAGATCTTCCACCGGGTACACTTCGGAATATCCAGGCACCAGAATCCGGCACGCCGATGCGCCGAGGTCCTCATAGTTAGCCATGTAGACCTCTTTCCCCATGGATTCGAGGATCCCGAACAGTCGATCCGCTTCGGTCTCGTTCGAATCGGCGTGATTGCCGGAGAAATCCCACTCGACAAATTCGTAGTCGGACTTGGCGCTGAAGAAACGCCAGGAAACCACACCAGTAGAATCAATAAAGTGCTCGACGAAGTTATGGGGCTCGGTAACCGCCAGGCTATTGAACGTGGGCGGAGGCACATCGTTCAGCCCCTCAAAACTGCGACCCTGCATTAATTCCGTGAGACTGCGTTCCAGCGCAACATGCAAGCTTGGGTGCGCCCCAAAGGAAGCGAACACGCCGCCGTTCCGCGGGTTCATCAGGGTCACACACATTACCGGGAACTGGCCACCCAGGGAGGCATCCTTCACCAGGATAGGGAAGCCCTGCTTTTCCAGCTCTTCAATTCCTTCAATGATATCCGGGTACTTTTCCAGTACGGAACGCGGCACATCCGGCAAGGCGATTTCCTGTTCGAGGATTTCCTTCTTCACTGCCCGCTCGAAGATTTCAGACAGGCACTGTACCTGCGCTTCGGCCAGTGTATTACCGGCACTCATGCCATTACTCAGGAACAGGTTTTCAATCAGGTTTGACGGAAAATAGACGGTCTCGCCGTCTGACTTGCGTACAAACGGCAGCGAGCAAATACCGCGATCAACGCGGCCGGAATTGGTGTCCACCAGATTCGAACCAGCCAACTCACCGTCCGGGTTGTAAATCGGCAGGGTGTAATCATCGAGGATACCTTCGGGAAGCGAATCGTCCTCCTCCAGTTCGAACCAGCGCTCATTGGGATAATGCACGAATGGCTTGTTTGCGATCTCTTCGCCGAAGAACTGGTCGTTGTAGAAGAAATTACAATTCAGGCGCTCGATAAACTCACCCAGAGCGGAACACAGGGCACTCTCTTTGGTGGCGCCCTTACCGTTGGTGAAGCACATCGGCGAGGCCGCATCCCGAATATGCAGCGACCACACGTGCGGCACAATATTCCGCCACGAAGCGATTTCGATCTTCATGCCCAAATCCGCAAGGATCTTGGTCATGTTGGCAATGGTCTGCTCCAGCGGCAGGTCCTTGCCTTCAATAAAGGTCTGATGCTCGGCATCCGGGCAAACCATCAATAGCGCCTGTGCGTCTTCCGCAAGGTTCTCGACCGTCTCAATTTCGAAGTCGGGCCCGGTCTGAATTACCTTTTTCACCGTGCAGCGGTCGATGGAGCGCAGAATCCCCTGCCGGTCCTTCTCGGAGATATCTTCCGGCAGCTCCACCTGAATCTTGAAGATCTGGTTATAGCGGTCTTCCGGATCAACAATATTGTTCTGGGAGAGGCGGATATTGTCAGTAGGAATATCCCGCGCTAGACAGTAAACCCGCACGAAGTACGCCGCACACAGAGCCGAGGAAGCCAGGAAGTAATCAAACGGGCTCGGCGCCGAGCCATCGCCCTTATAGCGGATCGGCTGATCTGTAATGACCGTGAAGTCGTCAAACTTGGCTTCAAGTCTGAGGTTATCGAGGAAGTTAACGCTGATTTCCATAGGTAATTCCGGAATCTGGGAAGTTCGGAGGGCTCTGGCCCGAATGGCCGGCATTATCTATATTTTGCAGCTCCCCCGCTATAAGTCGACGTAATCACACAGCTCTTCGCCAGCCTAGACCAACCGAGCCAGATTTCGCTGGACATCAATGTAGATGCTGTCATCTCAGCAGGACTATTTCAGCAAACAAAACGAACGCCGTAGTCACCGCTACCGAGGACAGGAAGTAAAATATGTTGGAGTCACTCTGGCTGGGAATTTCTTCCCGTATTGCAGTGATGATGATCCCGCCAGCTACAAACATCGATGAAAGCTTCACCAACTCACCCACTTGCTCTGCGAATCCGGCAGCCAGCCAACCGATGATCAAGCTGCAGGAAAAGAACCAGCGAAACAAGCGGGCATAGCGGCATGGATACCGTTTCCACAAATGATAATTGATGCCAATAAAGTGCATTCCAATGGCGCAGGTTAAAGCAAAGTACCCGAGCAAGGACCCGCTGGGCCACTCCCCCAGCAAGAACCCAATCTGTGCGAAGTACAAGGAAAAAACAGTGAGAACGACGATCTCGCCAATGGTCAGCTTCGAACCTGGGTCTTTTGAGCGCTTGGAAAACCCTTTATTGGCAATAAACAGAAATATGACAAATCCGGCAAGCGCTCCAAGGTATACATGGCGCTCCACCGGCAAGATCGACCCATCATCCACCGTGCCCCCAAGCGATGCCTGAACAATCGCCATCTTGGGTAACACCGCGAGAAACACATACGTAATGCCAACACCCGCGGACACACTCAATATGGGTGGGTGCCCTTTGCGCTGAAAAACCGGCCAGTAGGGAATGGTGACGATAATCACTGACAGCGCTAGGACGGCCAGGGGGGAAATATAGATGCTCATATCGATGTTAGGTTAGTCACTTCTCAGCAGCACGTCCCGAGGAGCAACCGGCGCCCGTATCCTCTCACACTCTCGCTTTACCGCCTCTCGCTTTACCGCAGTGAATATCCCTGAGAATATGAACTGTTATAGGATACGAACCTATGCCAAATAACGATAATCATCATCCGGAGAAGCTATGAAGCCCCAGATAGCGGTACTAGCTATGACAATATTGGCCACTGGCTGTGGCAAGCCCGCCGAAGAGAACAAACCCACCTCCCCAGACACCAGTGCACTGGCACCTAAAGTTGCCCCACCTGTGGCAAAAAAGGTCCCGCACAAGATGGAAATCCACGGCCATGAGCGGGTCGATCCCTATTACTGGATGCGTGACGATTCCCGCAGCGACCCGGAAATGCTGGCGCACCTGGAGGCAGAGAATAGCTATGTCGACCAGATCATGCAGCACACCAAACCGCTGCAGGACGCCCTCTACGAAGAAATGGTCGGGCGGCTGGAAAAAGACAAGTCTTCGGTACCGGTCAAGGTACGCGGCTACTGGTACTACTCCCGTTACGAGTCTGACGGCGAATACCCAATCCATGCGCGCAAGAAAGGTAGCCTGGAAGCCGCGGAGGAAGTTCTACTCAATGTGAACACCCTGGCAGAGGGCCAGTCCTACTTCAATGTGGCGCAGACCGCGGTGTCCCCTAACAACGCCCTACTCGCCTACCCGGAAGACACTGTCGGCCGACGTATTTACACCATTCGTTTCAAGGACCTGAACACCGGCGAACTGCTGGATGACCAGTTGGAGAATGCCGAGGGCACCGCAGTCTGGGCGAACGATAACCAGACCGTGTTCTACATCAATAAGGACCCACAGACCCTGCTCGGCTATCAAGTAAAGCGACACAAGCTGGGCACCCCGCAAAGCGAAGATGAGGTTGTCTATGAAGAGAAAGACAACACCTTTTATACCTTCATATCCAAGTCTCGTGATGGTTCCATGGTTTACATCCATCACTACTCGACCCTGGTAAAAGGCGTTTCTGCGCTGGACGCCGACACCCCGAACGGTGAATTCCAGCCTTTGCACCCGCTCGAGCCCAAGCATGAGTATTTTGTGCAGAAGCTCGGCGAAGAATTCTTCATCCAGACCAACTGGCAGGCAGAGAACTTCCGCCTGATGAAGGCAAACGCGGAAACTGTCAGTGACAAGTCCCAGTGGGCGGAAGTCATTCCGCATCGCGAAAATGTATTGCTGGAAGACTTCACCACCTTTGAAGGACGACTCGCCGTGGTCGAACGGGCCGAAGGCCAGTCCGCACTGCGTATCATCGGCTTATCGAATGAAGATGATTTTGAAGTCGGCTTTAACGACCCGGTCTATCAGCTCTCTCTGAGCCGGAACCCAGAAGTTTCGTCCGATGCTGTGCGTATCTCCTATTCCAGTCTCACTACACCCAACACCATTTACGATGCGAACCTGCTGACTGGCGATCTCAAATTACTGAAGCAGGATAAGGTGCTCGGGGACTTCGACCGTACCCGCTACCAGGCGGAAGGCATTCGCATTACTGCACGGGACGGTAAGGAGATTCCAGTTTCACTGGTTTACCGCAAAGACCTGTTCAAGAAAGACGGTTCCCACCCGATGCTGCAGTATGGCTATGGTTCCTACGGCAACACCATCGACCCAGTGTTTATTCCTAGCATCTTTTCACTGTTGGACCGCGGTTTTGTCTTCTCCATCGCACATATTCGCGGCAGCCAAAAGCTGGGACGTCCTTGGTATGAAGACGGCAAGATGTTCAACAAGAAGAATACATTTACCGACTTTATCGACGTAACCAAAGGTCTGGTTGAACAAAAATACGCGGCTTCCGACAAGGTATTTGCATCCGGCGGTAGCGCCGGTGGCCTGCTGATGGGCGCGGTGGTAAATATGGAACCTGAACTCTACCGCGGTATTACCGCCAAGGTACCGTTCGTGGATGTAGTCACCACCATGCTGGACGAGTCGATTCCGCTGACAGTAAACGAGTACGATGAGTGGGGTAACCCAAACAACAAAGAGAGCTACGACTACATGCTGTCTTACTCGCCCTACGATCAGGTAAAAGCGCAAGACTACCCAAGCATGCTGGTCACTACTGGACTGCACGATTCTCAGGTGCAGTACTTCGAACCCATGAAATGGGTGGCAAAGTTGCGTGATCTAAAAACCGATGAAAACCAGCTGCTGTTCCATACCAACATGGAAGCCGGGCACGGCGGTTCCTCTGGCCGCTTCCGCCGCAACAAGGAGCGTGCCCTCGAGTATGCGTTCTATTTGGACCTGCTCGGCGAAGGCCAGCTAGAAAGCAGAGCTGTAGATACCAAGCAATAACTGTATTGCTTTTAATTACATTGACTGGCCGGCACTGCTAACGCTATGCCGGCCATTATTTCTTACCCCCGCCAAGAATTCGATCACGAAGACTACCGCTACACACCACACTGGGCTTGATATACACAATATCTCGAACAAAACGCCATTGGTGAGATGCGGACTCGCACACCACGTACCCATTACTTTTCAGCGCTCTATCCGCAGCATAATGTGTCAGATTGGGAAGGATAGGAATAAGTGCAACACTCACTAGTATTAACCGGCTTAACACTCCTGCCTGAGCCTTACTAAGACTTCGGCCAAACCATCCCTCCTGAATAGTGAGGATAGCTAGTGCCGCCATTCCCAAACCCACACCAAGAAGATAAAACGCACTCTTATCAAACATAAGAGCTTCATCAGCCCAATGCGTAAAGAGATGGTAAGAATTAGATAGAAATACAAATAATGCTACTGGTGCACCAACAATAAAAATGAATGGTCCAAAAATTCGCGCCAGAATAGGCAGATCAACCCGACCAGGCATTTACCATACACTCCGTACTGGAGAGATATATTCCCTCAAATTTCTTCTTACCCAATGGATTACTACAGAACGCGCTGAGTCAATGACAAGGGCAATTAATGAGTTAGCCGCATCCCTAGCTGACTCAAGCGCAGACTCCTGCTGGTCCCTGAAAGCCGACTTAGCTCTAGATTCAAGTTCATCAATGCAGGCAACGACTCTATTTGTGATTCCGTAGCTTTGATCCGCGTATTCAAGAAGCATAGAAACACCGACGCCTACAACCAACACGGCAGCAATAGGACCGACAGCTAACGTGAAGCCGCCCACGAATACTGCGGTCGCAATCGAAGCCGCAGTGGTTATACCGACCTTTACAACATCTGTCGCCAAGGTCCCTATGAGTCGGGATAAAGTAGCCTCATCTGTTAACGCATAATCAACAACTCGATATGAGATAAGTAGAACCATTGTCAAGATACCACCCTGCCTGGCAGCTGCGACAGCTCCGCTTCTACCAAGCCCCATATTTACCACTTTAGGGTTCTTTATCCCGTACTTGGTACCAGTAAGGATGTTTCTCAGGCCCGGACGACCCTTGAGGATAATATGAGGCCTTCCACCGTAGTTTTTTATATACGCCCTAGCACCAACCCCGCCCAAATCTCCAACCAGCCGTGTCAGCGTTACTGCATCATCTGCTGCAGCGGAATACCCTGCTCCGGCCTCAGCTGTGCCTTTCAATTTTTTCCAGGCAGCTTGTACCTGTTCACGCGTACCGTTTGGCGACGATTTGACAATGGCATCCATCTCTTCAAATGAAATCACATAAATTTCATGCTTATTCGCTTGAATTTGGACGCTTAGCAGCTGTTTTTGTTGATCCGTCAACACGAAATATCTCCGATTTGAAATCACTATATATGGTGTTTGTGTCTTACAGTGAAAACAAAGCTGGAAAGCCACTAAAAAATTAGCGACCTCCCTGACCATACGACATCGCACAATATCAATTATTCAAAGAGTTGTCGTGAAACGCTCGTCCCACTTAGAGCGTGAATATCTAAAAAAAATGAAGACTTACGAACGTATTTATTTTTCGGGTTTTTAGGAAATTTAACGAGCTCTTGTCATACACCCACAATCCGTGCGCGGAAATTGCGCCCTTTGAGCTTGCCATTGGCAAGCTTTTTTAGTGCTTTTTTGGCCACCGGGCGCTCCACTGCTACGAAGGTGGAGAAATCGAATAGCTGGATCTTGCCGATCTGCTTGCCATCAATACCACCTTCACCAGTCAGCGCGCCAACCACATCACCGGCGCGGACCTTCTGCTTTTTGCCACCGTCAATCTGCAAGGTTGTCATGACTGGGCGTACAGGGGCAAAACCTTGTGGTGTATCAGGCACATCCAGCAAGGGGATTTCCTGACCCATCAATTCTTCCAGACGCTCAAGTTTGTAGACTTCTTTCTTGCTTACCAGCGAGATCGCCACGCCTTTCTGCCCTGCCCGTCCGGTACGCCCAACCCGGTGCACATGCACTTCCGGATCACGCGACAGGTGGTAGTTCACGACGATGGGCAGCTCTTCGATATCCAGCCCGCGCGCGGCAACGTCGGTCGCCACAAGAATTGACGCACTGCCATTGGCAAACAGGGTCAGGGTGCGGTCGCGTTCTTTCTGTTCCATATCGCCGTGCAGAGCCAGCGCGGCGAAACCCGCGCGTTTAAGTGCGTTGGCGGCCTCTTCGGTTTCCTTTTTGGTGTTGCAAAACACCAGGGCTGAAGACGCATCGTGATTCGCAAGCAATTGATACAGAGCTGCCGGCCGCGCTTCATTGTTCTGCACCCGGTAGTACTTCTGCTCGATGGTGCTTTTGGTGTGGCCCGCAGCCACTTCCACTTTGACCGGATTGCTGAGCACGCGGCTGGCGAGCGCATCGATGGTGCTTGGGTAGGTAGCGGAAAACAGCAGGGTCTGCCGGTCTTTCGGCAAGGTGGCAAGGATCTGGTCCAGTACCGCCTGAAAGCCCATATCGAGCATACGGTCGGCTTCGTCCAGCACCAGAGTCTCCACACCACTCAGGTCGAGATTACCTTTGCGCAGGTGATCTTCGATACGGCCGGGCGTACCCACCACAATATGTGCACCGTGCTTGAGGGAGCCGATCTGTGGTCCGAATGGCATGCCACCGCACAGGGTCAGGATCTTGACGTTATGAATCGCGCGCGCCAATTTACGCAGCTCGCGCGCCACCTGATCCGCCAGTTCACGGGTCGGACACAATACCAGCGCCTGTACGCGGAATTTCTCGACACGCAATTTCTGCAACAACCCGAGACCAAACGCCACCGTCTTGCCGGAACCGGTTTTGGCCTGGCCGATCACATCCTCGCCCGCCACCATCGCCGGCAACGCCGCCGCCTGGATTTCCGTCAGTTGGGCGTAGCCCAGATCCTTGAGGTTCTTCAACAAGGCGGGCTTCAGTGGCAGGGACTGGAAATCTTTAGGGTGCGCGTTATCGGAAGTTGAGGAAGTCACGGTATAGGCTCAAATATGGGGTTTGGGTCGGCTCAGGTGAGCGAGGTTTAAAGAAAGGCGACGTATTGTAGGTAAGCCAGCGTGACTTTCCTACAACAAGTGGCTTTAATCGCCGTACCCGGTCATTTCCAGATACCCAGCGCCACTTTGACTGCCCTTAACTGTGACCGGTCCCTCCCAGTAGCGCATTGCACCTGCATTCCAGTATTCGCCGGGCCAGGAGTGTACGTCGAGTTCGAGGTTTGCCGTGGGCACCGCAACTCGCCACACCACAGGCACCTGGCCGAAGCGGGTTTTACGGTAGTCGGTGGCAGCGAGGGTAAAATCGTCTGGTTTCAGCGCCATGGTTGCCCCATCCGCGGCGACCAGTGTGGCGGAATAGAAATCCTCCGCTCCGCGCACGCGGAACAGCATCAGGTGACGGCCGTCGTCCAGGTGCAGGGCCATCCAGTCCCACCCCTGCTGGTCTTCTTTCAGGTATTGGCTGCTCCACTCGCGGTCGAACCAGCCCTGCCCGGTTACCGTAAAGGTTTCGGACTCGTCGTTATCGAGGATCGCTATTTCGCCTTCAATCGCCAGATCCGGATAGCTGAAATACATGGAGCCTCCGCCACCGGCCGACTTAGCGCTAAAGCCCTGTTCACCGTGGAAGATTGGCGGCAAGCGCGGCTGTATGCGAAGGCGGAACTGGAACTCCGGCTCTGCCACTTCAAGGTTCCAGTCGCCATTCTTATCCGATGACAACTGCCAGTGATCTATCCAGGCAGTAAAGGGGTCGGCGGTAACGTCAGCCTGCCCATTGCCACCACGAGCCGCGCGATCGGCGAACCAATGCTGGTTAGGGCGGCTCACCGCGGCGTGCGCGAACCATACTTCGTTGCGCTGCCAATCGAGTATTCTGCCCTGCTCCTTGCTGGAATACGGGCCCGGTTTAATGCCATTGCGAAACAGGGTCCATTGCACACCGAATTGCTCGCCGTCTGCACTCTCCAGATTTGCGGTGAGATACCACCACTCCAGGCGAAACTCCGGGTGCGCTCCCATATCTTGAGGGAACATGACCTGCATCCCCGGGCGCGCCTGCTTGAAGCCCTCGGGGGGATCGGTCAATGCACTCATGGAAGATGAAGTCGACGGCTCATCGCCACATGCCGAAAGCACCAGCGCAAGAGTGATAAACCAGGCAGTAACGAGTGGTCGACTATTCATTCTTGAGCGTCTCCAGCCGTACCGGGTTACCAGCGAGTAGCCCAACACCCAAGCCAATCAGCAGGCATACACCCCAAACCTGGAGCCAAAACTCTGGGTAAAAATGCAGCGGCAACGCCCAACCGAAGGCCGCAGGGTTTACCCGCGCTACCAGTACCCAGCTCAAGAATAAACCGAGTGGCACGGCCAGTATGGCCAGCAAGCCGGTTACCAGAATGCTGTGGGCTACCAGGCGGCGGCGCAGGCTTGCGCGCGGTACACCATTTACAAACAGCAAGGTATAACTGCTCTGGCGTAAGCGGAAAATGACCAGACCCATTAACGCGAGTGCGGTGCCCGCCAACGCCAGCGTCAGCCCATTGAGCAATCGGGTGAGCTGAAAGGTGCGCGAGAAGGCTGCATTGGCAGCCCGCTTGAGTTCCTGCTGATCGCGCAGGTCGGTCTTTTGTAGCCATGGAAATTGCTCTGGCCAATCCCGCCAACCCTCGCCGGCGGAATCCGTTAACCCCAACACAAAGCGAGTGTAACGCTCCGGCAGCGCATCATTCACTTGTGAAAGCGGCAACATGAGCTCGCCCTGAGGGCGCCCATAGTCCGCGTAAATGCCAGCAACCGTGCGAGTATCCGTTGTGCCACCAAGCTTGAACTGAACCTTATCCCCCAACCCAAGTGATTCCCGCCGCGCGAGTTGCTCATTGATCAGTACACCTCCACTGCTCACGCGCTGCCAGAGGTGCTGCTCGGCACTGAGAAATGGCCAGTCCTGCAATAGCGGCGACTCTGGGTCAATGGCGAATACATCAATCTGAATCGGGGCTTGACTGGATTCCAACACCGCTCGCCCACGGACCATGGGCAACACCGTGGAAACGCCGGGCAATTTTTGCAGGCGCCGCTGCCAATCACTTGTGTCCACCGGCTGTCCAGGGTCCAGATAGAGATCGCCCTGCAGGCGCTGGTCCAGCCAGCGATCAAACGTGGACTCAAAGCCAGAAACCATCGCCTGCACACCAATCGCGGTAGCGATGGCAAAGGCGAGCGCAGTAAGCGGCAGGCTCAGCAAACGACACAGAGCGCGCATTTCTGAAAAGGACCACTCCAGCAACGGCCGAACGGTAACGCGTTCGGCAAAACCCAGCAGCCCGTTCAACATTTCTGGCAGCAACATCCCACAGCCGATAAGGCACCCCAAGGTCGCAGCGAAAATCAGCCAAAGGGTAAAAGTGGAAAGCAAGGTAACTACCGAGATCGCGACCAGTAACAACGCGAGCATAACCCTCCAATTGCGACCTCTACCCTCACCCGCTTCCTGCTCGGACGTCGCGCGAAATGGGTTCTTGTGCGTACCTTGTCGGCTTGAGGCTGTAAGCAAATCCAAACAGGCCCAGCCCACAACAAACGCCAGAATCAAAACCATGCCCAGCCAGGACATAAGCGTGAGTCGACTTTGCGCCAGCGCCTGTACACTGAAAAGGCCACTGAGCGTTCCCGAAAAGCCATCGGCAAGGCCGGAAGCAAGGCGTTCCCCCAACCATACACCGATGGTCCCGCCGATTAGCGCTACTAACAACACTTCGACGATCAGCGCGATACGCAATTTATTCTGCGGGATGCCACAGCGCACCAGAATATCGAGGCTGCGGCGCCGCTGCTCGAGGGCGAAACGATACACACTGCGCACCAATAGCGCCGCCACTAATAGCGTTAAGACGCCAAGCGCATTCAGGCTAAGCAGAAACGCGTCAACTAGGGGCGCAGGTTCAACGCCATAGTCTTCCACCTCAGTGCGGTAGCCAATCGGGAGTTTCTTTTCTCCCTGTTCTGCGCCGGGCAGTAAAATGGCAAGTTCTTGTCGATTGCCCGGTGCAAATTCCTGCGCGACGGAGATATCCGCAAATAGCTGATTCCGCGGCACACCTTCAAGCGCTTCGAATTCAATAGCGCCTGACCCCGGAAGCCCCAAAGCCGTCCACTTTGCGAAATCTTCTGCCGCGCCAAGTAATTGCGGCTTACCCCAAGAGGTGATGAGTTTTTCAACTACTGCAGCATCGGCGCTAGATTCGGATTCGCCCTCCGCACCAGAATCACTGAACTGTCGTAGGCAGCCGGCAGTAAACGGATCGATGCCAATAACATCGGGCACTGCGCGGCCTGCAAACTGCACGCGCAATTGTGGTGCCACACAAAGTCCGGCGCGACGTAGAGCAGCGAAATCTTCCACCGTCAGGGCAAGACCATCTTCGCGCTCAATACGCAGTAATGGCTCCAGTAACTCGCTGGATTTTTTTGCCGCGCTTGCGGCGGAATCGGTCAGCGCACGCACGCCGCTCCACAGAGTTGCGGCGCACACCAGAATCAGCAACAGCCCAAGCAGCTGTGCTGGATGGCGGCGGTAATGGCTCAGGAAGACAGTGCCGAGTCCCATGGACGCAGGGCTCCTTCGCGCAGCTCCAGTATCCGATCGCAGCGCTCGGCTAATTCCGGGTTGTGGGTGACGATCAATGCACCTACATCGCGCTCGCGAATAGCATCGAAGAACAACGGGGTAACCCGCTGGGCGGTGACGTAATCGAGGCTGCCGGTGGGCTCATCGGCGAGGATAAGCTTTGGCCGCATGGCAAATGCGCAGGCGAGTGCCGCACGCTGGCGCTGGCCGCCGGAAAGTTGGTCGGGATAGCGTTCGGCGGTGTCAGAAATGCCCAGACGTTCCATCAACGCCGCACCATCATTTTCTGAAAGTCCCGCCAAATTGGCGCGAAAGGCTATATTTCGAGAAACAGTCAGAGTGGGAATGAGGTTCCCGTCCTGAAACAGGGTCGCAATCTGTTCGCGACGTAACTGTGCCCAATCATTTTGCGACAGAGTCTTTACAGATTGTCCAAATATGCGTAGCTCACCGGCTTCGGGGGTCAGCAGCCCATTCAATACATTGAGCAGCGTACTCTTGCCAGACCCGGACGGGCCAATGATTGCGACAGATTCGCCGCTCCGCAGGCTAAATGAGACATCGTCAAGCACCGCTACATGCCTCGTTCCGTAACGGTAAATGTACTTGAGTCCAATTACGTCAAGTAGCGGATCAGGCATCGAACACCAAATGCCGTATCGTCCAGCAATAGCTTGGCGCCTGTTTAGCTGTCATCCACGAAAATTCCCTTGCCGCAATTATCAGATGTATGACCGGGGCACCCCAAAAAGAGACATTTACGCCGTGTGCCTAGAGGGCCCGCACGGTGCACTGCGCATGAGGCACAAAGTTGGTCACCCGCCAATATTAGCTACAAACGTGGCGGCGCGCTCGCCAAATAGTCTATCCGCCACAGATTCGAACTGGCAACGGAGATACGAAGCGCGTGATCTTTGCTTACAGAAACACTTTCGGGCTGAACATCCCGTGAAAGCCCTGGGGAATATGGAAATCGAGTTTGATGGTGGCAAGCGGTTCCTCAAAATCCTTACCGTCGATCACGACTACTTCGGACTTGTCGGAATTGCCATTGTAGACATAGCAAAGGCAGTAGAAATCGTCTTCCGCCCCAGCGTTCGGCTTAGCCACCATGAGGGGTTCGCCGGTGTAACGGTAACTGCCAAAATCATGCACTTCGACCTTTCCACTCTCACGATCAATTTTCTGTATCGCGTTGAAGTAGGTCTTGGGGCCTTCGCCGGTATAGCCTGTGGCGAGGGCGTAGCGGTTTTCTGAAGTAGTACGGGTCCAGTCCCACTGGGGAAACTCCCCTTCCAACGCATCGTCAATATATTCGCTCTGGAAACGTCGGCTCTTCAAGTTAACGACACAGCGCTTATAGCGGGCAGCACCAGATCGGAAATTCACATCCTCTGAAAATATATCCAGGGGTTCCATTTTTTGATCTGGCGTTCCAAAGCCACCCTCTTTGGTTTCCATTAGGTCGAAATGGATTTCCCCATTTTTTTCATACGCATTGCCGAAGTGCAGACAAGCGATTGGATCAATCTCGATAGTGTCAACCCGCTTCAGGCTATGCAGGTCGATAATGATAACCTTGTTGGTAAGATGCTTGTCATACAGCATCAAGTCAGCAAACGACTCATTCTTCAGCATGGTCATCAATACGTTGCCCTGCATGGACACGGATGACTGAATAAATATCGCGTAGTTTTCCGTCATCGCGAAATCGTGCAGCAACGGCATATGGTCCAGGGCGAAGCGTGCACGCTGCACCATGTGGCCACTGGGGTCGATTTTATACAGTTCAAACCCCGGTTTTAGTCCTCCCCAGCCTACATCGAAACACAGCCCAAAATTGTAGTAACAACCATTTTTGGGGTTAATCTTACCGTGTGCGCTGAACACATTGGTCTTACTGAGACTGCCGTCGTAGGTAAATTCCCCATAGGTATCGAGGGAGGCGGGGTCGATAGAGTATGGGCGCCCTCCCTCATTGAGTGCCAGAAACTTTCCTGCGTGCAGTATTAGGCCGGTATTTGCAGGGTTTGCCGGCGGTGAGAAGCGCTTGAAAAAGTTGCCCTTCGGCGCACCGCCAAACCCCCGGTAAAGAAACTTACCCGCCGCCGTCTCGTCCACATACTTGGGGGTCCGGATAAACTTATTCGAGAAATGGACTTTCCCCTCAGTAAACGTCGTACGCGCAATCATGCCGTCGCCGTCGAACCAGTGTCCTACCGGCTCGCCGCCCAGCTTCAATCGGCCGGGGCCGTTGCGAAAGAACGACCCGGTGAGATCGCCGGGCACCGTGCCTTCGATGTCGGTCACCCAGTAATCGTACTCGCTTTCCTGTGCCTCAAAGTTGCCTTTGATGGTTGGCGGCTGCACGTTTTGCCGGGTGGCTTCTGCAATGGCCATAATACTCTCCACTTTTCCGCATGCGACGCACTAAATAGCCAGATTGTTAGTTGAAGCTACGACGCAAAGTAACCCCATAGCTGGAGCGTGGCGCGACGAAACCCGCATACCCGCCTACGGTGGGAATATCGATTCCCATCAGCAGATACTCCTCATCCAGCAGGTTTTTACCCCACGCCGCCACCTCCCAGCTGCGATCGAGATTGCTCAGGGTCACACGCAAGTTAACCAGATCTACCGATTCATTGAACAGGTTCTGGTCCAAGTCTTGATCCAGATAGTGGCTGTCTACAAAGTTATGTTCGATACGGGTAATCACCTGCAGACCTGATCCAAGTGGCTGCTCGTATTGCGCAAAAGAGCTATAAGTCCATTCGGGTGCGTTATCCAAAGATTTCCCCGCGAGATCAGCCACACACGGTACCGTCGGATTAGACAGCGACCAGAGCAGAGAATCCATGGCGGTACACTGGCCATTATCAAACTCTTTGTACTCGGCCTTGTTATAGCCAATCGCGGTGCCCAGAGTAAGCTTCTCACTCGCAGCAAACAGGATATCCAATTCCGACCCATAACTTTCCAGCGAGCCGGCGTTGGTCACGGTAGTACTGGCCCCATCAAAGGCCTGCGCCTGGAAGTTGTCGTAATCTACAAGGTAGAGGGTGCCATTAAACGTAAGGCGGTTGTTCAGCAGAACGCTCTTCCAACCGAGTTCGTAACTGGTAGCCTCCTCTTCATCGAACTCGCCGGCGCTGTCATTACCACCATTAATTCTGCCAAAGACCTGCACCGGCACGCGGCGCTGATCGAAGCCGCCAGACTTGAATCCTTTGCTCACGCTGGCATAGGTCATCACATCGTCATTGATGAAATAGCGCAGGTTAAACGAAGGCGAGATATCGCTATCGGAGCGCTTCTGATCAAAGTCAACGTCAGCCCCCGCAATAGGCGCGAGATCAAAAGGCAGATACTGGAACGGCGGCAATGACTCTGGCGGCAGGCCTGGGAGTGGTGTACGCAGGGTACGCTGAGAACCGGTGCGCTCTTTTGTTTCCTGGGTCACTCGAACGCCGAGGGTGGCACTGAGCTGGTCGCCGAGGTTCCATTCCAGCTGGCCGAACACTGCCAGGGCGCTGGTGGAATATTCATTGATATCAATATTCTGCGAACGACTGCCGAGGATTGCAGAGAGTGGCGGCATGCCAGTCTGCAGTTGCGGTGAATTGAGCAGCACCGTCTCATTCAATCCCAGACTGCCTTCGGTTTCGAAGTTAGCATAGTAACCGTAGAGGCCCACCTGATAATCTACGGTATTGTCACCCAGCGAAGCCACACGCAGTTCAGTGGAATATTGCTTCAGGTCCTCTTCGGTGACTGCCGCGGAAGCTGCATCATAGGCTGTAAAATCACCATCGTAGCTGCTGCCAGATGAGTAGGTTCGGATTGCATTGATAAAGGTGACGCTGTGCGATTCCGCCCCGTCATACGTCCATTCAGCGGAAAGGCCCCCTACCTCAACCTTGTTTGCCAGCTCATCATTAAACCAGTAGTCATCACCAAATGGATCTGCCTGAGGCGGAGCACCAATGCTACCAGGTGCAGATTCGAGAGCGTTATACGGTAGCCCGGGCAACATCGCTGAAGGAATATTGGTCATCGGTGTGCCAATCATAATGGGCGACACACCGTTATAGTCGATCACCGCCAATGCACAGCAGTCGGTATTTTCTTTCGAATAGTCCGCGTTTAGCAGCAGCTCACTGTCTTCAAAATTGAACAAGAAGCGTGTTTTAACGCCCCATTTGTCCACATTATTGACGCCCTCACCATTGAAGGTGTTTTTATAAAGATGGTCACCGTTGATCGCGAACGCGCTCATGCGCATGGCATTACCCGAATCGCCAAGCGGCAGGTTCACCATAGATCGCATTTCTTTGCGATTGTTATTGGCAAACACCAAATCGCCCTCGGCCGCAAAATCTTCGGTCGGTTTGGAGGTAATAATATTTATCGCACCCGCCGCGGTATTCTTACCGTAGAGAGTGCCCTGGGGCCCTCTGAGCACTTCCACACGCTCGATATCCACCAGATCGTTGATATTCATACCCGCACGGCTGTGGTACACGCCATCGATAAATACACCAACGCTCGGATCAATACCGGCATTTGAGCCCGCTGACCCAATACCGCGTATGCGAAGGGATGTGGTTCTGGAGTCTGGCCCGGACTGGATTTTCAGGCTCGGCGTATATTGTTCCAGCGCATTGAAATTTGTCTCGCCGGAATCTTTAAAGAAATCTTTGTCAAAGGCGGAAATAGATATGGGGACTTCTTGAATATTTTCTTCCCGCTTAGTGGCGGTGACGGTGATGTGTTCGATACTAACCTCTGCTTCAGGCTGGCTCTCTTGAGCAACAGCTGAGGCCGCAAGGTTGGCGAAAAGAAAACAGCTTAGCGACGCAAAATATCCCTTCATTATTATCATTCCTTCGAGACAAGTGGCTATTTATAGTTATTGCGGGGAAACCCCTTAGCCCCGCACACTCTCATCAGGTGCTGGAATGCGCCAGCATTCACATCTCTACCATACCAAAGAGGAAGGTAGCGAACAAACAGTTCTGACTGTTTTTATTGAATTGAGAGATCAAAAAATGCACAAACCCAGTAAATCCGCCCGCCTCCAGCAGTCGTGATCGACGAATTGAAAGACTTGTATTCATGCGAACCGGGTGAACGAGCGGAACGCTAGCTTGTTTAGGAGGGATTAATCAGAGTGTCGCTAAGACACGTAAGCTGCTTGGGTTCACCGTTGCATACCGGTGAGTTGCAATGAAACCATCTTCTCAAAGGGCCGTAACAACCGCCCGAAATCGCCATTCGGTTGCAGCTCCTGCATTGCCAGAGCGATGCTCTCGATAGTCGACAAGCTGTTTTCCATGGACGACTTGCGCACTTGATAGTTTGATTCCAGCTCCCCGGAAAAGCTCACACGCGGTAGCTGCTGCAATAGCGGTTGTAAGTGCAACATCTTCTTCGACTTGCGCCAGGTCGCATCGATCACCACCAGTTGTTCCAGCGCTGCGCTCTGCGGGCTATCGGGTTCTACTGACTGAACCGGTGGCAACCAACTCAAAGATGGGTACAGCAATGCCGAGCGTGGCTGAAGCAACCGACGCAACGTCGCTTCCGACAGGCTCTCTGCGACCACCAGCTCACTGTTATTCAGGCAAAGGTGCGCCATACGCCCCGTATTAAACGGATGCTTCTGCTCTTGCGGATGCTGGATAATGAGCACCTTGATACGGCTAGGGATATGCACCAACGCGCTGCAATAGCACATACGGAGCGGTCGCTGGCAGGTTGGACAGATTTCGCGTGACATAGCGTGGGATGGACCCAGACAACTCAACGGATTATTGACTGACTAGTGGCGCCCCAATGCGGATTGCCCCTAGCCAAACAATTCTACCGCGCTCTCAGTCATCCAGGCTATTACTCGCTCTAGAACAACATACATTAGTCCCAAAGGGAAACTGTGACCTGAAACAAATCAACAATCCTGACGATGGATATACTACGCGCCTTCTGCCCCAATGATGTCTTTCCTCAGAGGTACCTATGAAACTGCTCAGATTCGCTATTCCATTGCTCACTGCCGTCATCAGCATGCCCTCTTTCGCCAACCAGAACGGTATCGGCCTGGGTCTCGCGTACGACCTTGGCGTGGGCGTCACTGCGCAAGTCCGCGGCACGTCGATTTTCGTCAATAGCGACGCGATTGCCGTCGATATGCGCCTGCAGAACTTCCGCAATGACCGCGGCACCGCCTACGTTTACATCGATGCCGGCGGTTTCTACGAAGATGGCGGCAATGACAGTTACAATGACAAAGCCGGCGTGCGCCTGCCAATCGGCCTGTCCTTCGGGATTGCCCCGAGTGTGCAAGCCTATGTCCAGGCTGTACCTAACTTCGCCTTCAGCGACAATGAAAACCAGGAAGGCTTTGGCGTAGATGGCGCACTGGGCCTGCGTTTGCGCTTCTAATTCGCCAACCAAATACTGGCGCTGCCGTTTTCCGTGACTTAGAGCGATATGGATTTGAACCAACCTGGCAATGAATTAACTGCGCACTGGCTCACCGATGCCGAGATGCCGTTAGCCAACAAGTTCTATCGCGCACACAAGTTTCGCGGCAAAGCGCGGCGCCACGACCCCTGCATGGTGGTGCGCGACGCGCAAAACCAGATTATTGCCTGTGGCTCGCTGCGCAAACTCACCGATAGCCAGCTGCTCGCCGGCGTGGCCGTCGCGGAAGAATCCCGTGGCAAAGGCGTGGCGCGCTTCCTGTTGCGACACATGGCAGAAGCCTACGACGACAGCACCTTCACCTTCCCCTACCGGCATCTGGTGCCCTTTTACGAATCCCTCGGCTACACCGAAGTCGATGAAAATGGATTACCTTCGGCCATTGTTGACCGCTTCCATACCTACCAGAAGCAAGGGCGTGACATTTTGATCATGCGCTATCAAGCAGCGCACTAGCCCTGCCGCATATCCATTCGCCTTGGCGCAATTTGAACTAGACTTCGACTGGCCCTGATATGGAGATATCACACTGGCAGAGGAGCGCTCGATGTCTATCAGCATTGCGAATCGGGCGCGAATACTGTTTACCACCGCCCTGGTACTCGTTGTGCTGGCCGCATGGCTGTATTTCCAGCTCGCATCAGGTCGCCATACAACCTACGAGATCGTCACACAAGACCCCGTCTCCGGACTGATTGTCGGCGCGCCAGTAGAGTTTCATGGTGTCGACGTCGGGCACGTAACCAGCGTGGAGCTGACCGGCCCCAAGTCCGTACGCATTCTGCTTGAAGTCAACAAAGATGCGCCCATCACCAAAGCCACCGTCGCCACCATCACCGCGCGCGGGTTGGCAACCCGGGGTTTTACCGGCTATGTCTACATTCTGCTAAACAACTCGGGAACCGATCAAAGCCCACTTATTCCCGCACCCAGCGCCCGCTACGCGCGGATCCCCAGCACCCCATCGCGCTCGGTCAATCTGGACACGGCAATCAGCCAGGTAAATCAGAACGTACAGGCGTTAACCGAACTTGTGCGCACCCTACTCAATCAAGACACTATCACCGCCCTGCAACATACCGCTGAAAACCTGCAGCAGGTTACCCTCGTGCTCGCAACCAACCAGGAACAGCTCAGTGCAATCATTACCAATAGCGAGCAGGCCACCCGCAAGCTGGGGCCACTACTGGATTCAACTAGCGATACCCTAGACGCCTTGCAGCAGGTGAGCCAAATGTTAGCCAGTAACCAGCAGCGACTGAATACCATCATCGCCAATACCGAGCAGGCCAGCGGCCAGCTAGGGCCGCTGCTGGATTCCAGTACCAACTCTATCAATGCGTTGCAACAGCAGGTTCTGCCTGAGGCCTACCGCACCATGGCCACCCTCAACCAGCTGAGCCATTCGATTACGCGGCTTACCGACAAGATCAACCGCGACCCATCCGTGTTGATCCGTGGCAGTGCGGCGCCACCACTTGGACCGGGCGAGTCCGAATGAAACCAAGCAGCGGCCATCGCATATCACCTCCAAGGTTGAATCAAGCCTTGGCTGCTCGCATCGTAACGGCAGTGTTTGGCGTCGCGCTACTTTCCGGGTGCTCGATATTTTCCCCAGTTGAAAACAATATGCGGGTGGCGGTAATCAACCAGATCCCGATAGCGACGCCAGAGCAAAGCCGCCTCGATGCGACACTGCTGGTGCTACCACCTGCCATCAATCCGATTTACGACACCATACGCATGGCCTATCAGGCCCAACCCCATCAGGTCGACTACTTCAGCAAACACGAATGGGGCGCAACGCCAGCGCAGATGCTGCAACCCCTACTTGCGCAAACGTTTGAGCGCACGCAGCAGTTCAGGGCCGTGGCCACACCACCCTACTTCGGCCCCTACAGCTATGGATTACGCACGGAAATTTTGGAATTCGTACAGGACTTCACTTCCGGCCCGGCACGCTTTCATCTGGCATTGCGGGTACAACTGGTGGACGGCAGGTCCAACCGGATTATCGCCAGTCGCTTGATTGCGCTACAAGAACCATTGATAGAGCAGACGCCCACCGCAGGCGTTGTCGCGGCGAACAAGGCTACGGCCAGTGCATTGGAGCAGACGGCGTATTTTATATTCGAGCAGATCGCTCAATCAGAGCCTAACCAGGCCGACCGGGCAAGATTTTCTCCAGAGCATCATCCTGGCAAATAAAGTAGTGCCGCAAGGCAGCGGCAACATGCAGAACAATAAAACCAATCAACACAAACCCAAGCCACTTATGTAGTTCGACCAGCAGCTCGAAGCGATATTCGTTATGTGGAATAAGGTCCGGCAGGCGTAAGCCAAAAACGTATACCGGCACACTCATGGCGGAAGACATTAGCCAGCCGCTAATCGGCAAGGCCAACATCAGCGCGTAAAAGCTCAAGTGAACAAAGCGCGCAGCCACCTTCTGCCAAGCCGGCATTTCCTCTATCAGCTCTGGCAAAACGTTTCCGACACGCCAAGCCAGCCGCACTAATGCGAGCGCCAGGGCCAGAATACCGTACTCCTTATGCAGCAGAATCAGCCTTATCTTCTGTTTATCGAACCCAACATCCGGCAGGCTGGCCATATACAGCCCCAGTCCAAGCAGCCCGATCAATAACAGCGCCATCGCCCAGTGCAGGGCGACGGCGACACTGCCATAACGTGAATCCGTATTCCGGAACATTGATCTGGGTTATATCTATGGAGTTGACCTAATTCTAGATCTTGCCGAACGAGATCACTGGTGCGCCAATGAATAATCAATTGCGGCGCACACCGCTGCGGCCTGCGCTGCATTGCACTGCTCGGGTGTAGCGCGCGGGCTGTCGGGATAAACTTCGGTAGTGGTCTTATAGCGTGCGTTGGTAACGCTGGCGCAGAGCCCTAGCTTCTTTAGTGGATACTCAATTACGCCCCGGGCGACAACCGGTGAACCGATAATCTCACCACTGTCATCCGCAGGCGCGATATGCGTTACCTTCTCCACCGCCGCAATGACGGCCTGCTGGAATTCTGGTTGCGGGCTTTCGCTGTCATCAACGAGATAGAAACCATCAGGAATACCGCCCGGGGTAAATGGCTTACCATCTCGAGCTGCGAGCGCAGGACGGAATTCGGTTTCGTCGGTATCGGTGGTTTCATGCAGGTCGATATGCATCACTACGCGATCAACGACGGGGGCTACCAGCCGCATCAATGCCGCCGACTCTTCCGCGGGACTGTCATTGTAAAATGAACGGTTGGGGTCAATTGCGTTTGGATTCCAGCGATGGATGCGCTCGTAAGCCCAGGGGCTGACACAGGGGGCGACGAGTATGTTAGCTCGGTCTGTATAATCCGCGGCATGTTGATCCACGAACTCTAGGGCCCCATGTACACCACTGGTTTCATAGCCGTGGACACCACCCGTTACCAACATTACGGGAAGATCATCACTCCAGTTACGGTTGCGGATAGCCAGCAGAGGAAAGCTTTCGCCGGCATACTCCAACCGTCCATACTCTTCCAGGTCAAAGCGCGAGCGCAACAATTCAATCTTGCTCAACACCTCAGACTCGTAGCTGCGATGACGGACTTGGCGGGATAACCACTCGGCACGTTCGGCATCGCCCCAGGGCGTTCCGGGGATACCAACTGGATAAAATGCTACGAAGGTACTCATAACTGTTCTACTCGATTCTGTTAAGCTCACACGGCGACAAAGAAAACCTCACGGAGAGGCGGCTTCCAACTTATCGACCTTGTCCTGAATCATACCAAGAACCTTCATGTTACTGAATTTAGTGCAGTGCCCCTCCATTGCGTCAAATACAAATTCGGCGTCGGACTGGGGTTCGCTGGTCTTTGCCAGAAATTCACTCATGCTACGAGTGGCTGGGTTCAGATAGAAGTGATCCATATCTCCCATCCAAACATAGATTTTCCCCTGCAGCTTGGGTCCAAGGGTGCTCCAATTTTCTTCCAGGTGCAGTTTTAGATCGTATTTTTTCCAAGCTTCGACAACCTGCTTATTGATAGCACCGGTGTTCGGATCAAACATGGGCGCCGGCAAACCATCTTCACCTTTAGGGCTATACAGCGCGGTATGCGCGCCGAACTGGAAGCCGGAATTCAAATAGGTATTAGATGACCCCAGTACATTCTCGTATCGGATGAAATCCTTAACCGTCACCATAGGGTCCCCGTAAATATCCCTGGCAACCGGACGAAGATTCCCCCACTCATTCACGAACAAGTTATCGTCCTTATAAAGGTCGACTAACTGGTAGTGGTCAAATGAAACCGAATCCGGGCTGAAGGACCAGGCTCCGCCAAACTGTTCCGGATAAAAGATCTGCAATGCCAGGGAAACCCAGCCACCCGTAGAGCAGCCGTCGACGTAGCGGTAATTTGGGTCTTCTTTCGTTCGGAAGGAACGCTCAATGGCTGGGATAAGCTCCTCAACCAAGGCGGTTCCGTAGGGGCCGCTATTCTCAGAATCGAGCTGATAGTTGTCACCAAAGGGACCGTCACTATCCAGAAAGACATTGATCACCTGTGGGGCATCTTCACCGAACCACCAGTCTGTGAACTTCTCATTCTCCAACAGGTAGTTGACGCGAGTATAGCGACCGCCGTAACCACTGATATTAATACGCAGCGGATATACCCGAGTGGGATCGTCATAATAACTGGATGGAAGCAGTACAGACGCCTTGAGCTTCATTGTTCTGTCCCACCACTCAGATAGAAACTGACTTTCTATCTCCATCAACTTTAGATGATCGTGCTCCACCAACTTGTGAGCGGGCACCTGCTGATCCAAACTGACTTTTAGTAGGGTTTTTCCGGAAATTTCAACTGCTTGAACTGTGCTGTACAGGTTTCCCGGCGCATTTATCTGGGATTCCTCAATGTCTTGATCCCAGAGAACCTGTAACTTGTACGTACCTTCCGGAACATTCGCCAGAGTCCAAGGCGTGGTCGCTTGCAGCTCAGTATCAGCGCCAAACGTCCGCGAGTCTCCCTTATTCCAACCCGTGATATTGGTGGCGAAAATATTGTTTCGCTTTGGAGTTACAGGCCAAAGATCCTTACGAGGCTCTTTCTCCAGATTCTCATTCAAAAATAGAAATAACCTACCGTTAGACACAAACTTGTCTTCCATCTCTGCTCCGACGGAAACGGACACACTCACGACATGGTCACTACCCGCTGAACAAATCTGTGTGGCGGTTGCGAGAACAGCTACAACCGCAAATGTTATCGACTTCATAATCAGTTCCTATTATGCGTTGCTATACCTGACAATAAATTGCGGATAATTGTTTAGATCGACCCTGTCGATCAGCTCATACAAAATGAAAGAAAACCCACATCAAACGATGGACCAAGAGACACTCAACTATATATTCTTAGCTTTTTGAACCAGGATTCATTACGCCAGCTTCGGAATCGGGACAAACAGGAAACTGATTCCATAAGGCATATAGTTTCTTCTGAATAACGTTGATATCACCAACTCTAGCGTGAGGGGGAGATCGAAAATAGCGCGACTGCTCCAATTGCAAAGGCTCATACTTGAGCCACCATTTTTGCAGTGGACCAACGGTCCAGCGCCCCTCAATCCTGGAAAGCATTAATCCATCTGTCTTTCCTGGCTTATACACTACCACCCACACCTGTGCATCGCAGGACGCACCATCTTCGCACGGACACTCACTTTTAACGGCATCAATGGTGACGACCTCACGTGGATAAATTGTCTGTGTTGCGGCCAGAATTTCCCTAACCTCGATATCGTTCAAATTTTCCTGCCGATTTTCCCCTTGAAAACGCCTCGGCTTAGCTTTTAGGATCCGATAGCGCTCGGAGGGTCCCTTCTCCTTTTTTCGCACCGGTTTCTCTTCGGCGAACACGCCCAGGCTTACCACGAGCAAACTGAAAGCCAATGTTTTAATTATTGCGTTCACAACATTTAGACTCAGCCAATCAAACACAGAAAAAGTAGAAACAAGATATCGGTTTATTCGATATTCCACCAACCTGAACAGCACTGCGAATATCTGGGAAGATCAGTAATATTGAGCAATAAAAAACGCACCAAGCTCTAAGGGACTACATATAGAGGGCAATGTGGTAAAGCGCGCCCTAATTTACCTGCACAAGGCAATTAATAGACGAATGTACTGGATCATGAAGAGAATGGGAAATGTACGAATACGAATGAAGCGAAATAGCCAGTAAAAACAGGCAAGAAGACAGCAATTACAGGTTTGTCTGGTCAGATTATCCTGATAATTGGAGTGATCATTTAGAAGTTCTTCTGATGATCTAGCTTTCATCCCCCACCGATGCTCAATCAGTTACGCCAAACAGCCCCATCTGCCCATCCACCAAGCTATCAAAATCCAAATCAATGAACGGCAAAATTGCATCCGCCACCGGTTTCAACTGTCGGTCGATATAGTGCTGGTAATCGATTGGGGACTGGAGGTAATCCACTGGCTCGGGGCCATTGAGGGTGATTGCGTAGCGAATCCAGCCTTTGTTTTGGTACTGCGGTGATAGCCCCTGCTGGCGGCGGCGTTCGTCGGCTAGTCTTGCGGCGCGTACGTGGGGTGGTACGTTTTTTACGTATTGTTCGAGCTTGCGTCTAAGGCGCTTGCGGTACACCAGTTGCTCATCCATCTCCCCTGCCCGGGTTTTCCCTACGGTTTCGCGGATATAGTCGGATGGGTCTTCGCCGTGAAACACCATAGCGTAGAGTTTGGTTTGGAATTGCTTGGCGAGTTCGGTCCAGTCGCTGCGAACGGTTTCCAGGCCCTTGAACACCAGCTTTTCTTTATCGCCGTTGACCACCAGGCCCGCGTAGCGTTTCTTGGAGCCCGCCTCGGAGCCGCGAATGGTGGGCATCAAGAAACGTTGGTAGTGGGTTTCGAATTCCAGTTCCAGTTCGCACTCCAGCGCCAACTCTTCTTTGAGTTTGCTCTGCCAGCGTGTGTTCATTTCGTCGGCGAGGTTCTTGCCGATCGCATCTGCTTCCTCGGGGCTTGGTTGGCCGCTCAGCCAGACAAACGTGGAATCGGTATCGCCATAAATAACCTGGTGGCCCAGCTCCTCAATCCAGCTGGCCGTCTGCTGCATGATCTCGTGACCGCGCAGGGTAATGGAGCTGGCGAGGCGCGTGTCGTAAAAACGGCAACCGCCGCTTCCTAGCACTCCGTAAAAGGAGTTCATGATGATCTTGATGGCCTGGGAACGGGCGGCATCCTGCTCCTGCTTGGCAATATCACGCTGGGCCCAGAGATTGGTGATGATGTCGGGCAGGAAATGCTTGTCGCGGGAAAAACGCGCACCGCGAAAACCCGGGATGGTGTTTTCATCCGCCTGCCCCTCTTCTACTTCCCATTTCTCTCCGTCGGCCAAGCCCTCAACCAAACCCATAGGATCGATTTTGAAGGTGCGAATGATGCTCGGATACAGACTCTTAAAGTCCAGCACCAGCACGTTGTCGTAAAGGCCGGGCCGCGAATCCATTACATAGCCGCCCGGGCTGGCCAAGCCACCGTCGGCCGGCAGGTTGGGCGCTACATAGTGGCTGCGATGGAGTTTAGGCAGATAGAGGTTGGTAAAGGCGGCCACAGAACCGCCGCTACGGTCGAGCTCGAGGCCTGTAAGCTGGGCGCGCAGGCGCAGGTAATCCAGCAGGCGGGTGTGCTCATAGATGTCCCAGACCAGGCGGCAGTCTTTCAGGTTGTAGGCGGCGAGTTTGGGCTTGTTATGGCGGAAGTCGTGTTCGATCACGCCCAGGCGGTTGTCCACGTCTTCGGTGTCCTTGCCTCGGCCCAGTAGCGTCTGCGCAACAAACTCCAGACTAAAGCTCTCGAAGTTGTAGGTGGCGCTCTTCAGTCCGTCGATGCCATCCAGCACTACCCTACCCGGCAACGTCACAAAGCCTTGATTGCCCTCGCGGCCATCCCGCCAGCGGGCCTCGGTACCACCGCGCCCCAGTTTCAGGCGCAGGCCGTAGCGCCCAGCCCTTTTCAGCAGCAGCCGAAAATCGAAGTCCACCACGGCCCAGCCGATGATGATGTCCGGGTCCAGAGCGGTAATTCTGGCTTCCAGCGCCTGCAGCAAAGATCGTTCGTTTTCCACCCAGTGCATGGTGGTGTCGGCGCCCTCCGGTTCGCCGACCATCAGTACCTCTTCCACCCCGTGACCATAGAGACCGATGGAATACAGCTCGCCCTTGCCGGAACACTCCACGTCGAGGGACACCACCTTGAACTCCGGCTGTACCTCGGCACCCTTGACACGGACCTGACGATATTCCGTATAACCCTCTCTGGCCCGGGTTTCGCCTTCAAAGTAGAGGCCACCGCGGGCAAAGCGCTCCATCAGGTAGCGGTCGTGCAGACGAAAATCCGCCTCAAACACTTCGATGCCGCGCTCTTTCAACAGGGCTTGTGCCCGGCGGTGGGCGTCGATGGTAGGGAAATACAGCATCGCCGCTTCTTCGCGGCCGAAGGTCTGGAAGCCCAGCTGCTGCCATTCGTGGGGCACGGCGGCCAGTACTTGTTGTACCTGTACGCGGTCCGCCACCTTCACCATAAACACCGGGCGCTCGCCCTCAATGACCAGCTTGGCCGGGCCCTCGGGGGTAGCCAGCCAGTAGTGGATACAGGTGCTGCCGCGCTGATCGAAGCTGTGGCGAGTGAGGAGAAAACCTTGGGGCAAGAGACTGTTCTGGGTTGAAAGGTGGGTGACTGATTTGAGCCATTCTACTGTATGTATGCACAGATATCAGCAACCACCCGATGAGCGCCCTCACCTTCCCCAATAGCCATATGACTGACGCCTTAACAATTGATGGGCGTTGTATTCGGTAATAAGATCGCCCTTTATTGAATCTCTGCAACTGTGTTCGTGCTATGGCCGTAAATGTCGTCCCTACTGTGATCTACTCAAGCATGTTGGGTGTGACTCTGTTTGCGTTGCTGGAGTGCCTGAGCAAGCCGCGGCAGCGACAAACGGCCTACTTGATTGCGCTGATCTCATTACTGCTCGTACATATCCTGGGCGAGCTGCATATCTATTCCGGCTTTTACCAATACGCACCTTCACTGGCGGGATTGCAGTTTCCTATACGCATGTTGCTGGGGCCTGCACTTTATTTCTATGCGTTTGCCACCATGTCACCGGATAAGGCACTGCCACGTAAAGCCTATGCTCTGGCGATGCTCGGTCCCGTACTGATTATATTGATCATGCTGCCGTTTCTTTTTGGCAGCTCCCCAGAAGAAAAGCTGGCATTGGCTGATCCGTCGACGCGCGACCCCGCGCTTTGGAAAATTGCCGTTACGACCTGCGTGGTATCCATGCTGGCATTCATACTCTTCACCGGCGCCTATCTGGTGGCCACCTTGAGACTCCATGCGCGACATCGACGCCAACTGTTGGATCGATTTGCCTCTATCGAGGATCGCTCGATGGACTGGTTCCGGGTGGTATTACTGTTATGGGGCGCCGCTTGGTTGCTTTTCGCAATTGAATACATCGTCGGCTTTCTGGGCTACCGCTGGTTTGGTTCCGGTATTGTGCTGCCCACTATTGAAGCGGTGATATTGCTGGTATTTGCGCACCTGGCGATAAACCAGCCGGTATTAACCGATTCGGATAAAGGTAAAGAAACGGATAAAGATAAAGAGAGCGCCGCACCGTCCAGACTACCGAGTCTGAAAGCCGAGCGTATGGAACAAATTGCCCAAACACTGAATCAAGTTATGGCTAAAGATAAGTTATATATGGAATCCGACTTATCGTTAAAAAAGCTCTCTGAAACCATATCCGTAAGCGAAAACCATATATCCGAGACGCTATCGCAGTTTCTGGATACCAACTTCTTTCAGTTTGTGAATGAATACCGAGTCGACGCGGCCAAGCAATTGGTTAAAGGCTCCGATATGCAGGTCTCCGCGATCGCTTACGAGGTGGGTTTTAACTCCAAGTCCACCTTTAATGCGGCCTTCAAAAAGTCCGTCGGCGAGACCCCGACCGCCTACCGCAGGCAGCAAATCCACTAAACTTGCCGCAAATAGTTGTACTAATACGTCCGAACGGGCCCGTCCGGACGCAAATCGCCCATCTCGCACGTAATCTCTGCCTAGAAATTCATCAACAGGCATGGAATCTTATGTTGGGCAGATACCTCGACCGCTTACCCTTTTCCGGTGCAACTGGCGCGCCGATGACAATTCAGCCACGCGGCTTGCTTAAAGGCGCATCAATATTCTGGTTTTGCTCACTGCTGGTGGGCCAATGGATGTTCCTATATTACATCATCGCGTTTTACGGGTTTTCCGTATTAACCGGGAACCTGGAAATCTGGAACCGATTTGAGCCCCTTGGTAGTACCCCCTACGTTGCCGGTGATTTCGGTGGCAACCTGGCATTTGCTGCGCATGCTTTAGGCGCGGGTATCGTCGCATTTGGTGGTGCGCTGCAGCTCATTCCTCAAGTGCGTAATCGATTTCCGCGCTTCCATCGCATTAATGGATATATCTACCTTACAACGGTATTGGGCCTCGCCTTATCCGGGTTTTATCTGGTACTCATAAGAGGCACCAGTCCGGACATGCTGTCAGCTATTGGCACCTGCATTAATGGGGTATTTATCCTGTACTTTGCTTATATGGCACTGCGATGCATTAAGAATCGGGATATCGGCAATCACCGGAAATGGGCATTGCGTCTATTTCTGGTTTCAAACGCCCAGTGGTTTCTGCGTGTAGGCGTATTCAGCTACCTGATTACCGGCACGCTGCTGGGCCTTGAACCGGGATTTGGTGACCCATTCTTCCCAATGTGGACATTCGGTTGTTATCTGCTTCCGCTGCTGACGTTGCAGCTGTATTTCTACGCTGCCGAGCGCGGCGACCCCCAAATACAATATGTGACTAGTGCTGTACTGATCGTACTAACGGTCGCGCTGATAATAGGCGTTGTCGGGTATACGCCCTTCCTGCATTCACTGATCGCGGGCGAGGTGCCCTCGCTGTGATTTCAATGCAATGCGGAGATATGCGGGAGCACGAGTGCTGGCCGAACGCACGCTAGTAACTCCTGGCAACTATTAGTAACTAGGAATTAGCCGCGCTTAAACACCTGCACAAGCATCTGCTGATACGACGCAGTCTTGCGCAGGTTAGCGAGCTGCGGGTCCACGCGCAGGAACACCAGTGAATGGGAATGCTGCTCGTAGGCCCGCTCAAGCCAGCGCACCGCAGCGTCGCAATCGCCGACCGCGAGGTGGGCCTTGGCCACCTCATAGGCGGGTAGATAGCCATCGGACTCCTGCAGGCCTTCGAGTAACGTATGTGCTTCCTCTTCCCTGCCCGCCAGAGCCAGTACCCGCGCCAGTGAAGCCACGCTGATGGTGTTGCCGGACGATGTTTCGACGCTGCGCTCCAGTGCGGTGATCGCCCCGTCGTAATCGCCCATGGCTTCGAGGGTCCAGCCGCGCCAGAGGTCCACAAGCTGGAACCCGGGGTCGAGTTCCCGCGCCGTTTCCAGCTGCTGCAAGGCACCTTCGTAATCCCCCGCGTTGTACAGCACCCAGCCCAGTGCCGCATTGGCGATTAACGACAATGGGTCGAGCTGGGTAGCGTGGCGCATCTCGTGCTCGGCTTTGTCGAAGTGCCCCGCTGCCACCAGCAGGTTGGCATACCACTGGTGGGCCTTGGCGTAGTCCGGGTTGATGGCGATTGCCTGCAGGAAACGGGCCTCGGCCTCCTCGAAGTCCCAGTCAAAATACAGGGCTGCATAACCCAGCGTCGCCTCCGCCGAGGCATTGTTCGGGTCGAGCTGCAGCGCGCGGCGGGCCGCGACCTTGGCGCGGCCGAAGGCTTTCTCCGGCGGCATGTAGTCATAGAACCCGAGCACGGCGTAGGCATCGGCGAGCCCCGCCCAGGACGGCGCATAGTCCGGCGCCAGGCTTGTGGCGGCCTCAAAATATTCCAGTGCGCGGTGCAGGTCGGCCTCAGAACGCTTGTGCCAGTAGAAGCGCCCCTTCAGGTAGCTGTCATAGGCAGCCGGATGGATTTCTTCCTGGCTGCTGCCACTGTTCTCAGGCAGCAACTTGCCGGCCAGCGAAGCCGCCACGGTCAGCGCAACCTCTTCCTGCAGGGCGAACGCATCGGTAAAGTCGCGCTGAAAGCTCTGTGACCAAAGCTGGTAGCCGCTGCGCGTATCCACCAGGCGCACATGAATGCGCAGCTGATCGTCACTGCGCTGAACACTCCCCTCCACCAGCGCATCGGTGTCGAGCAGTTCGCCAATGGCGCGCGCGTCCAAGGTTGAATCCTGCATGGAAAACGACGAGGTGCGTGCGACCACGCGAAGATCCGGGAAGCTGGCAAGGCGGTTGATGAGTTCGTCGGCCAGGCCATCGCTGAAATAATCCCGCTGGTTGTTTTCACCGGCATTCATAAAGGGCAGCACCGCTACCGAATGAAAACGCTGCGTGCCGGAATCTTGTGCGCCGGTGAGATCCAGCCCGGCGATGACCGCGAGCGCCAGGATGACCATAAAAAACGCCGCACCACCGACGGCATGTCGCCGGTGCCAAAGTGTATTAGTCGCCACCTGTTGCGGCGCGACTGTGATCCGGTCCAACTTGGCCGCACTTATCTGGAGGTCTACGACTTCGTGCTCGGCGTTAGTTGCAGGTGCCACAACCGCCACCGGAGCAATAAACCGGTAACCCTTGCGTGGTTGTGTTTCGATAAAACGCGGGTTGCGCGGGGAATCGTTGAGGGCCTGGCGTAACTTGCGCACCAGTGTGTTGAGGTTGTCGTTGAGCAAACCGCTCTGGTCGTCCGGCCAGAAATGACGGAACAGCTCATCGCGGTCGATCAGCTCACCAGGGCGGCTGACCAGAAGTACCAGTAACTTGAGGGGAAGTTCCTGCACGGATACTACTCGCCCGCGTCTGGTCAACGTGAGGTTTTCAGTATCTAGGGTGAACTCACCGAATTGCAGTGTCGCCATGGGCCCATCTCGCGCGGGGCCCCTGCCCCGCGGCTCAGTTCATTAATGTTGCTATGCGATTGATTTAAGGTCAGTTTTCAGTTCAGCTGAAGGTTCAGGCGCAGTTCATTGTGAGCACCGCGGGTAGCTGTTTCCATGGTAATGACAGCCGCAAGCGGGGGGCTTGCGGCGGCAATTTACAAGGAGACGCTATGCACCGGAACAAAACTATTAACGACCCGACATTTGCGGGCCGGTCGCCACTGGACGATACCGGAAACCAGTACATCATTGAGCGCACCATTCCCGGTGCAGACCGGTTAACCGCTGCCGAACTCAAGTCCATCTCGCAAAAGTCGCGCATGATCCTCGAGGCACTGGGTCCACAAATCCAGTGGCAGCAGAGTTATGTTGCCGAAGGCAAATTCTATTGCGTCTACGAGGCACCCAATAAAGATATCATCGTCAAACACGCCGAGCTCGGCGGTTTCCCGGCAGACAGAATCGTACAAGTGTGCAGGATGATCGGCCCACAGACCGCGGAAGATTCATAAATCGGTCACGCGCACAAGCATCGTATCATCTTGCGACGCTTGCTGCGCGAACTTGTACCGGTAAAGCGCGGGATGACCGCAGAAGTGTTACCGGTATTAAAGTAAAAAAGATTGTGATTTAACGGGTGTCCGATTTAATTTGTTTTATCGGCATCGCTTTTTCTAAGCTCATCCACGACCATGACGTCTACCCAAAAGATTCGGGATATCGACAATCACCGGAAATGCGCTCACCTTACCTTGTTAATCCGCCCTCTCATCTCTGTGACTTCACAGAACCTAAAAGTCGGCACTCAGCAACAAACCCAATCATTACCCACCAAAGGCCGGCAATATTTTTTCAGCCGCCATCTGCAAAAATGATTCACGGGTATGGCCCGTTACCACAATCACAAGCTCGAGCTGATCAATCACCAGAATGGCAACACCGCCAGCACCCTGCGCCGAGGTCACCGAATAGGTTTTGTCGCCAACAGTCATATCAAAGGGCCACCAATAATTGGTATAGCCAGGGTTCGAGAGGTTGGCGCCGCTGTAAAAGTCCTGCGACTGTTGATCCGTTAGCGACAGGTTATGTTGCTTCAGGCGTTGCACGAACTCTTGCGACAACAGCTGCTCGCCGTTGAACTGCCCATCATTCATCACGAGGATGCCCAGCTTTAGCATATCGCGCGATGTCAGGCTTGAGCCGGTTTCACCCCTCGCCAGGCCGCTGGCGTCATTGCGCCAACTGTAATTGGTGATGCCCAACTTACCGAACACCTCTGTCCGAACAAACGATTCGGCGGAACCCGGCACCAGGCTCTCAATAACCTGCATGACCATAATCGGGTTAGCGCCCAAATACTCAAACCTCCGGCTATCGTCGGTAATGGGGGCAGTATCTTCCAAAAATGCCTGTACTAGCCCAACACCACTATATTTTTCCGGGTTGGCGTCGTACTTACCATCATCTTCATCACTAATCTGTAAGCCCGAATTCATATCCAGGGCACTTTGCAGAGTTATCTTGTCGGCACCCTCTCCCAGCTTGGAGCGGTCAAGCCCCTTCAAAAAACTGACAATGGGTTTATCCAGATCCGCTAGCGTTAAATAACCCAGCTCCATCGCCCGACCTAACGCCAGTGTGGTATAGGCCTTGGTAACGGAAGATTGCGGGTGTGGTAAATCGATACGGCCCCGAGCGTAGTAAGATTCAAATAACAGCTTGCCTTTGTGGGCAATCAATAGGCTATCCAGCTTGTCGTGCTGCTTATCGGCGACCTCTTCTGTCAGGGCCAAAATCGCCTCCGAATGGCCTGCATCAACACCTAACTCACCTACCGCAATACCATCATTTTTATCGGTGGGCTTTGTATCCAGCCAAGGTTTGGCTAGCAGCGGAATGTGCCAAAAATTCCGTTTAATGTCGGGCATGTTCCAATGCCTGATCTTGGCTTCAAGGGGTGTTGCTGTGGCCGACAGGTTATTGGCATCGCGGTATCGTAGTTCTTCCACCACCTTGGTATCGACCCAATAAATATCACCATTGCCATCGTCGCCGGTGCGGTTAAAGAACAGGTATTTACCGTCTGGTGTGACGATAGCCCCGCCTTCGGCAACCTCGGTATTGATCTTGTCACCCATATTAATGCCTTCGCCCCAGGAGCCATCAGGCTGCCGAAAGCTGACATACAGGTCGTTATCGCCATAACCGCTGGTACGCTCTCCATCCCAGATCATGTAGGACTCATCTGGGGCAATGAACGGGTGCGCATTCCATTTGCCCGCGTTGATCTCCGGGCCAAACGGCTGTGGCGCTTGACGTTTCCCGTCCACCACACGCGAGTAACGAATAGGGCCAGAGCCATCTCGCGTGGCCTCATCCAACACATAAGTGCCCTTGGCCGATGACATCAGCCGCATAATACGAATGTCTTCGTAAGGCGCGCCCAGGCTTTTAATCTCTGACCAACCATCGGCCGTGCGTGTTTTAAATTGCTTACCCAGATGCATGGTGTTGCCATCGGGAGAAAAAATTGGCCGCCCGACCCTTGGCTCGGTTGATTGTTTTTGCCAATTACCGTTCTGATTTTTGTAGCTAATTAGCGACCATTTATTTTCATCTCTTGCTTTTCTCGTGAAATAAAATTCGCTCATATCGGGCGAGAAAAAACCACTGTAGTCACGCAACTGAGTAGAGACGATACCTGGCGCAAACACTTCAGGAGTTTTACCTGGCGGTTTTTGGCCCAGATAAGGTCCAGTCAGCCTGGGCGCAGGGCGCACCTCGTCGATTACTTCACTACTAATCCAATAGAAGTTTGAAATACCGCCCTCTTCATCATAACGACTAAAGAACAGGTACTTACCATCCGGAGTAACGCTCGGCACCGTTTCGCTGTGGGTCGAGTTTACCTCGCTGCCCAAGCTAACCGGCTTGGACCAACCGCCATCGGGTTGTTTGAAGTAAACGTAGATGTCACTGTCTTTGCGCTCACCACCCGCGGCCTTGGCATCAACCAGCAGATAGTCTTGCTGTGGCGAGATAAATCCGTGGATACCAAGCTCGATACCCGCCTTGTCTACCTTGGGATATTCACCGTCAACCAGCGGTGCATGGTAGACGCTGGAGTCGATGATATTGGTAAAAAACAGGTCGCCATTACCGGCCAGCGTCGAATAGAACACTTCGCTGTCGTTGATCGGTGATGCAAGCTTCTTGGCAGCACCCCAGCCATCGGCAACACGCCCCACCGTCCAGAACTTGGTATCGGTGAAGTCGGCGTTATAGGCGGTAAAGAATAGCTGCTTACCGTCCGGGCTAAAAAACGGCTGCATTTCGCCCGCTTTCTGGCCCTTGGTAAACGCCTCCTGCTTGATGGGCTGCCACGCGCCGTCAACCAACTTGGACGAATAGATCGCAGCTGGCTTGCCGTCTTGCTGCCCCGAGAAGTACATCTCGTCCAGATCTTTAGAAAAGGCGATACCGTATTCGTAACGGCCAGTCACCGACACGGTATCTTTGGCAAACAGCTTGGCTTTCGCTCCCGGGAGCTCTTGATCAAAATATGGGCTATCGGCCGCAGCCAATGGGGCTATAGACAACAAAGAAAGGGCAAGAACGGTAGGCTTCATCGCAATCGCTACTCTTACTATTATAGAAAACAGCCATAGTATCGACCGGAAGCATGCGTTACAGCATTGACTCGTTAGCTTGCCGTATTAACGGGGCGAGTTGATAAACCGGATCAATCGATCTGACGGCGTGCTTCATTGGACCGCCGGGTACGCGGATCACGCACGGTACGTGCCTGATCCCGCTGATCCGCTTTCTTTTTGGACTTATTTTCCTTTTTCCTTTCTTTCTTCTTTGGCTGCTCGTTCTTTGGTTGCTTGCGCTCCTGGCGCTGAGCTGGCTTCGCGGCCGTATTGCGCCGATCATTTGGCGCATTGCGCTGAGACTGGCGCTGGTGCTGGGCGCGCTGGCTTTGTGGTTTGCGCCTGTCGCGCGCCGCGCGGCGATCGATTGCAGGACGATCTACCGCAGGAACAATACGTGGGTCGCGAATGCCGGCCTGCTTGCCCGCAACGTTAACCACCCGCTCGTCCCGGCTTGAAACCCGATTTGGATTACGACCTGGGTTCCGGCGTTCATTCACGCGCTCAATGCGGCGGTCGTTACGGTGGTCTCCGCTCCGATTATCCGCCTGAAACGCCCGCCCCTTTGGCTTGGCTACGCCAGCAAACCCTTGAACACCGTCTCGGCCACGATTCTGGCGCTCCTCACGGCGATCCTTGCGCTCATCGCGATGATCCCTGTGTTCCTCACGACGATCCTTGAATTCCTCACGACGATCTTTACGGTCCTCGCGACGGTCCCAGAGGTCCTCACGACGATCTTCGGCCTTTTCACGACGATCATACCGGTATGGGTTGCTGTCATGCCGATCCCGACGCTTGTAACCATCGTCATAAGCATGCCGGCGCGGCGGCTTGTGGTGGTGCCCTCCGGCATAGCTATGGCCATGGCGGTGCAAGCGGGTACGCCAGCGATCATTGAAATTGATCGAGACATACAGATTCGGGGCAGGAATCCAGGGGCCATGCCAGTGATTCGCGCTGATCCAATGGTCCTGATACCAACGGTAGTAGCGCCCCTGGCGATAGAACACGTCGCTGCGGTCGTAGAATACGTATACGCCGAGGGCTTCGTCGTAGTAGCGATAGCCGGGGTCGGTGATCACTGAATAGGAGTAGACCGGCGGTGCCTTGCGGATATAGGTTTGCTCGACCATCACTGGCGGGGCTGATGGGTAGGTGACACAGCCCCCGAGCGTCAAAGTGATGGCGAGAGCGGCGAGTAAACGGTATGGGGCTTGGCGCATGGTGCGTATTCCTTGGATTCACACCTGCTTTTTAACCCGCCGCAACTGAATCGTTGCTGAATTCACTCACAAAAAGGACAGAAAAAGCCAAACCCGGGCAATGAAACCACCCAAATGAGGTCAGCTAGCCCCCAGAAAGCTCGATTTTTATACGCTCATCTTCATTGGTAATAAATGGCAACATGCGACTGGCGGTCAGCCATGCAATACCAAAGGCTATCAACCCTGTCGCTTCGACATAGTAGGTCAACCGGTGAGTAATCCCGCTAAAGTCCACCCAGCCAAGAATATCGAGCAGCTGTGCGGCCATAGCGCCAAGCATAACCACTGCACAGGCTCGATAAATTAGCCCCCTAACCTTCGCTTCTTTAGAACCCTTGCCTTTGGCTCTCAGGTAAAACAGCCAGCAAAAAATTGCGAGCATAACGAACATGGAAATTGCCGCGGTGGTATGGACAACCCCAACCATCGTGGACTCTGCAGCTGCCCCCTCGACACCCCGACCTGCAAAGCAATCGCACGGAAAAAATGCCACTACCGCGACAGCAACCGCTGCGACTTTACTCAAGACAGCTTGAAACAATGAGTAGCCATTATACGAAAAGAGAAAAGCCGATATGACACAGAGAGCCCCAACGAATACATTTCGGGCAGTATCGGATAAATGGTATGACAGGCTAATCGAGCTAATACTGACCCCAGGCGTTAGCAGGTCAGTCAAACTCGCCAGTGACAAGGCGATAAAACCCACGATAAATTTTGCTGTGTGGTGATTAATTTCTGTGTCGAGTGGTTTCCTATCCATGGACCCAACCTCATTCGTTTGGAGTTACCAGCAGGTGGAGGTGATTGGTCATCTACACCCAGGCGTACACCTGCATGTCGAACCACCGCTTCCCTTTTTGTTATGACCTTAGACTAATGGGCGAAAAACTCAGTGGGTGCTAATTGGTGTCATAATGTTGATCTGTCCCCATTTATTCTCAACGTCACCACAGAGCGGCTACGAGCCTTCGCTGCACCATTAGAAAACCGAACAGCGCAGATCGTATGAAACTAGGATTCAAGCCTTCATTTTAACCCTCAAGTAACAAATACGAACTCAAGCTCTCGAAATTTCAGCCTTGAATTTATTGACGTAAGTTAATTGATGTCCTTTAGTTTTCAACCTTTAGCTTTTAGCTTTTAGCTTTCAAAGTTAATGGGTGTCCTTTAGTTTTTCCAGGAGCTAACATCGCCCTATGAAAATAGGAGATTACGAGCACTCCCAAAAACCATCGTCGCTGGTGCCCTACAAATAACCTCAATAGTGAACCCCAGGCGCACAGATCGACCCAATGACACCTCAAACTCCCTCGAGACAGAATATCCAACAGCCATCTGATAATTAACTGAACATGGCGGAAAAACTGTCTATGCAGATCAGCTATCCATCGTAGTATGTACGGCGCATGAGAACCATAACGATAAGCAACACATCAAGATGCCACTAGAACTGAACTCCAGTTCAGTCCTAAAAATAACCGCAATTAATAACAATGAGGCAATCTATCCCTCATCGTTGTTGACCAAATATGACTAATAATGAACTAAAGGAGAGGTTAAATGTTTTACACGCCCATTTCCCCCTCGGGGGATTTCGATGCTTTATGTACGGCGGTTCATAGGGTAAACCCTCATCTCACTGTTGGCCAAAGTGGTACAAATTTAGATGCTCCGGAATTCTCCTCTTACGATGTGAATATTACTTCTTCATTTGTCTCTGCCGAAGTAATGGCAAATATTGGGTTTAAGGGCCTGGTGATTGGCGGTGATGCGAAGGCAACCTATTTTTTGTTAGATATTATTGCGACACAGCCTGTCGCTGTTCCACTGAACAGCGGGCAAGGTCTTAATATTTGGGGGGTCGGTGGAAGAATTGCCTTTGCTAGTTCGCAGGTTTCTGGTGATGCAGCCTTCTCAGTGAGTGGATTGGCCGCGAGCGCAGTGGCGAAAGGGAGTGCAGTGATGCTGCAGGCTACTGTTATCGGTGGCGGCGCTCTAAATGACATAAAGTTTTTTAATAGTGGTATTGCAAGCTTTGATCAAACTAGCGCGTCTGGCCTTGGTGAGGGGGTTAATGAGCTATTTAGGGTGATGACCAATCCAAACAACATGGACAGTTTTCAGCCCAATGTGATAGGAATTGTTCCTGAATCCCAGGTTCCCCAACAAAGTTTTGCAGTTTCCTATGAGTATGGACTCCGCGCGATAAACAAGGGCTGGAATTTGCCAAAAGCGTTAGATAGAGCCCCGGTTGATGTTCCTTCTAGTTTAAATGTGATTGGTTCTGGATTTGCAGTTGATAGCAATGTTATTCAAGGTATTTATGAGTCTCTCGGTGTTTCCGGTGATGATAACCCATCGTCACAGCAAAGGAGCAAAGCCGGAGATTTGTATGACTGCGGTCCATAACTACTAGTAACTTATAAACCATATAAAAGGAATATATGTCATGGATACTATTGCCTATATACCCGTCGGCGGTGCGACGGATAGCGACGGAACCGTGTTGGCATTGAAGGGGCTAATTGTCGATAATCCAGAACAGGTAGATTGGATAACCCCGCCATCTGTACCTTCTGTAGACTCCTGTAATGTACTGCAAAGCGGTGCTATTCAGGCGAGCGTTTCTGCAATGCTCGCACTCGGTTTTCGCGGGTTTGCACTGGCAGCAAAAATGAATGCAACCTACTTCGTTGTCGATATCGTGAAGTACACGACCGTTCCTGCTGTTAACGGCGGCCCTGTCAATGAATGGTATTTCGGTTATGGCCATCGTATCGGTATTCAGGGATTTAACGCCTCCGGTACTGCGGCTGCTTCCGTGGCGGGATTAGCAGGAAGCGCGACAATGTCAGGGACTGCTACTTCATATCAGGTAAAGTCGTTTGGTATTCCCTATGAGAATGTCATGCCCCTTCTACTCCCGCTGGCAGGACAAATGTTGGGTGGTTTAAATATGGGCACTATTCAACAAATGGGTGTAGTGAGAGAGGCGCTGGCGAACTATTCGATAACGCAACTTGACAATATCACCCCTCAGTTGATTGGGTACTCTCTGGTAAACAATCCGGATGGGCTGGATGAAAGTGCAGCAAGCCTCGGGTTTGGATTGAGGGCAATTGAGAAAGGATTGTCATACACCGATGCCAGCGGAAAAATCGCGAAGCATGATGCACCTGTCGCACCAGCGATCTATAAACCGCTTTACGAGGAAATTCTTGGTTCGGGCTACGGTGATGACGTAGTGCCAAACTCAGCCCAGAGGCAGCAGGCAAAGGAGTTGCTGGAAATGATGCCTTAGTCACCTTGTAGTAGACCAGGTCACACCGACGTTACCATGCTCTGTAGGTGCCGATTCAGTATGGCCTGGTTTAACAACTTCTATGATACGTTGAGGGAAGGTTTTGATGGAGATGATGTCGTTGCAGCCGGAATCGGTTATGGCACATGTCGATTTTTGGGCAGTATTGTTAGAAGCCAGAAAGTGAAGGAATCCTTATACCGGCAATGATGTTGGTATAAATTCATGAAACCCAACAAACCATAGGCCTTCCACGCCACGCCTAGTGCAAACTGCTCACACCCACGTAAAATACTGGTTATTCATCCACTAGCATGGATGACCACAAATGGGACTCCCTCGCAGTGCTCTGATCTCCCTCCGTGCCACGCCCTACCACCACTGCGTCTCCCGCTGTGTACGCCGCGCTTTTCTGTGTGGGTGGGATGATCGTACCGGGCAATGTTTTGAGCATCGTCGCCAGTGGAATGAAGAAAAACTCCTGACGCCAGCACAAATCCTCGCTCTGGATGTCTGCGCTTACTCTGTGACAAGCAACCACTACCATGTGGTACTGCACATTAATCAGTGACGTGCAGCAGACTGGGAACTGCACGAAGTGATTGAGCGCTGGCACCAGCTGTGTAAAGGCTCTGGGAACAACAATGGGACACCCATAGAAGATAAGGTATCCTACGCCAAACACTTGCATTTAAAATAATTCATCGCAAAATACTGGCTATACATACAGCACCATTAATAGCCATGACCCAACCGCGATCAAATCTGATTGATCCAAGCACAACGCCCTACTATCACTGCGTTTCCCGCTGTGTACACCGCGCTTTTCTTTGCGGGCGTGATGAGCGCACCGGGCAGTGCTTTGAGCACCGTCGACAGTGGATAGAAGACCGGCTGCTGGAACTTTCCAGAATATTCGCCCTAGATGTTTGTTCGTATGCCGTCATGAGCAACCATTATCATGTCGTGTTATTCGTGAACCAGCAACAGGCTGACGGCTGGGACCTGCTAGAGGTGGTGTCTCGATGGCATCGGCTGTGCAAAGGCTCTGCCTTATCGCAGCGTTTTTACCGTGGGGAGTCCCTGGATTCTGCCGAACTTGCACGACTGTCTGAGGTAGCCAAAATCTGGAAGACACGGCTGAGTGATATCAGTTGGTTTATGCGCTACTTGAACGAGTTTATTGCACGGGAATCCAATCGCGAAGACCAGTGTAGCGGACGATTCTGGGAGGGCCGTTTTAAATCCCAAGCATTACTGGACGAAAAGGCGCTGGCAGCCTGCATGGCTTATGTTGACCTTAATCCAATCCGCGCGAAAATGGCCGAAACCCCAGAGACATCGGACCATACCTCAATCAAACAACGTATCCTCTCTGCAAAACAGGCACAGCAGCCCACCACGCTGCTGCCATTTGTCGGGAATCCCAAAGAAGCCATGCCTACAGGCCTACCGTTTCGGCTAGAGGACTATATTGAATTGGTGGACTGGAGCGGACGCTGCCTACGAGAAGATAAGCGGGGAGCAATCAACGAAAAACTTCCTCCCATTCTGGATCGCCTGCAAATTGATCCAAAGCAATGGACCTATCTGAATAGAAATTTTGAAAGCCGGTTTAAATCCTTGGTAGGCACTGGCCATTCTGTTCGCACCGCTTGCGAGCAGCTTGGTAAGCGCTGGGTGCACGGAATTCGTCAGTGCGAACGTCTCTTGTCACCTCATCCTGCAATACCCTAAACCCTATTCTTTTCCCCGCTTGAATTACATCACAGGTCAGCTGCGAGCGTACACTGCGTGCGCGGCCCACCCAATCATACGGAATACGTGATAAAAGCCACACGAGCCTGCCCTTCCAACAATTACTTCTTGCGCGCAAGCAAAAATACTCGTGACGGACGCTTTGTGCTGCTAGGCACTATTTGGTGGGTGTCCTTTTTATTCTTTAGTGGGTGTCCTTTTTTATTTCTATTTGGTGGGTGTCCTTTTTATTGAATAAAATCCATCCTATATAGTTGATCTAGTCCCACTTAGGTACGCCTTACTACGTGAAAGAAACGCAAAACCCTTCGATTTCTTCAAGATTCTTGGCGGTTACCCCTTACTAGGATCACTGCCCGAATGGGCTTTGGTCGCTCTTCACCAAACGACATAATATCGTCAGCTTTTCGATCAAGCTCAAGCCCTTCCAATAGCTCCTCAGGAAGTTGTGAGTCGCGATGCTCCTGGCTTAAAGTAACGAGCATTCCTGCCAACCAAGCACGTAGTTCGAAAGGGCTAGCAGAGTTCATCAATAGCTGACTAATCGGGGTGCCAACGTGACCAGACAGTAATGCATCCCCAAACGTCTGCATACAACAAGTTCCAGTTACCTCCGTATAGCCTGAGATCTTACGAAGCTGGTGTACTGGATTGTTCCACTCCAGTGTGCCCGACCGGCCGGAACCATTGTTTAACGCACTGAGGCCGTCAGCAACAAAGTACGCAAAGTCGAATCCAGCCCCAACTGGATAAAAAACACCAAATGTCCCAACCGAAGGAAGAAGGGATCCAGAAAGAAGATCTGCTGGTGGCAGAAACGTGCGTGTCGCTGGACTTATGAGCGGCCGATTAGAGAGCAGGTCCCATTGTTCGAGGTTTCCACGAAACCGATAGGGTTTACCCCTGACACCCCCTCTACAGCCAAATTGCTTTGAAGATACCTTTGCCTGGTTAAAGGTAATTCGTGCAGCGGTGGGGTCGCCGGCGGGGTAATTAATAATTAGGACGTCGCATAGTTCACAACGGGGTAAAGGACGTCCAGCCCCGCGCGCTTGCTGAAAGATGACCTGATATCGATTCCCGTGATACTCCTTTGCTAATGCCTCTGCTCCTAGACCATTAAAAGCCTGGATGAACGCTCGAAAAAGTGCTATCTCGCCACGGGCGCCGATAGATTGTTTTTGAAAAGCATGTTGTAATTTTATCCCTGTGACCAAGCGATTTCCTTCTAGCTAAACCCCAATCAATTGAGCAATTTTTTAGAACGGGGGATTGCAAATGTTATTTGCCAACCACCGATTTTATTGATCTGACCCTACTTGTTTCGCTGCATCAAGGGAAATCTTGATCGTACGCATAGTTCAACTGTTGCAATATTTCTGTAGGTTGGCGCTCTTCTCTATTTTGCCCCCTACCGAAAAATCTTCCCCTCTCTGATATTAGATGAAGATTTTTTCTAGCTCTTGAACCAATCACATAAAGTAATTTTTTTGCACTATCGACAGACAAATCGTTAAAATTCGGAACCAGCCCCTGAAGGAGCCCAAAAGAAATAACAACATCATACTCCCCTCCTTTTACTCCATGTATCGTCGATACCTTTATCCCTGTTCTAGGCTTAAAGGCTCGGCGAAATGCACCTATATCTGTTGCAAAGTATGCATTCTCACTTCTCAACCTATCGATCCTATTCTGCGCACTATTGAAAAAGGATTCGTGATGATCCTTCAGCATTGGATATAGATTGAAATCAATCCCAAGAACACAAAACATTTCATCAAAGAATGAGCTAAGGTAAATTAAACCGTCCTCTTCACTTATAGAAATAGAGTTGACAGTTTTTAACAATTGCTTTGGGCTTATTAAGTTAACATCAACTAACGCCAACTCCATATCATTTAATACATCAGCAGCCCATCTAAGCCGCTTAACATACATGCTAGGTGATGGCTCTGTAAGCACAATTTGAGTCAGCTTGAACCAAAAGTTTTCATTATCTCTTGAGAAAGGCACTAGCCCTGGACCATCAAAACTATATTGTGGCAATCGATTTACTAAATTACGAGTTAGCGCTGCCAAATGAATCCACCAAGGCGCGATCACACAAATTTCTCTTTCCAAAACACCGTAATTCTGAATGCTATCTTCAATATGCCTGCTAACTATTTCAACTAAATCTTCTTTATGAGTAAGCTGGTCGTAGGTAATAATGCTGTCGTAATCTGCATGCTCACCTTCAGCGACTGTAGCGCTAGGACTAACATTGAAACTTCGATAGTAATCGATAATTTTTCTAGAGCTCCTATAATTCTTATTTAAAGCCATCGGAGTGAACAAAACTTCTGTAAGCCGCTCAAGTTCATTCCGTGCAATTGCGTAGCCCCCAAGAGAACCATAGATAGCCTGGTTGGGATCACCAACAATGAATGTTTTGACCCGCCCTCGACTAGCTTTTACGATGCTCGAAACAATTGAATACTGTATCTCCTTGGTGTCTTGATACTCATCAATCAGGACATAGGAAAACAGATTAGATATTATCTTGGCTATCGCCAAATTTTCCGAAATTATTTCATAAGAAAAATATAAAATTTGTTCAAAGTCGATCTGATTATTATCTTCAAGTTGCTGGTGATAGCAATTCAAAACTCGTTGCACTAGTGGAGCTCGATATCTGGCACATGTTAAAACCAACCCCCGAGACTCATAGTAATGATTACATTCCCCATAACGAATACGCTCTGTACGAATATTCGAGCAAATCCTAGATATTATCTCTTCAGAATCATACGAGTTGATTATTTTAAACCCGTTCATCAGCCTTCGATGATATAGGCCGTATGGCTTCAATATCCACTCTAAGCAAAACGCGTGGATTGTCCCAATCCACAGCTGCATAGTGTCTACACCAAGAGCTTCAATACGATCACGTATTTCATCAGCAGCTCTATGTGTGTAGGTGATTGCAACAACCCATTTTTTTGGATCATCCAACCTTGATAACTCAAGAGCAATTTTATAGGTAAGCGTCCGAGTCTTACCACTTCCCGGGCATGCCATCAAAAACACGTTATTTGGCTCACTAATCGCCGCCACTTGCTCAGCGTTTAAGTCTCCGTCATCCCATACAAACATGATCAGACCCTTAACAAAACGTCGTTTCGTTCTACAGGAAAGTCGTTTATTAAGTGAGATTTAATATCGCCAATATCACCAACTATTGGATTAAAATCATTCCATTTTGGAGTGAATTCCGCCAGACCTGCTTCATATGGAGCCAAGTAATTTTCCCATTCATTTTTCCGAGCAGAGTTTCCTTCTTCACTCAACCGCTCTACAATTTCCCTCCCATATTTAACGTGATCAACAACTGACTCATAACGGTGCTTGAGCATTTTAAAAATAAGCTCTTCATTAAAGTTCCCATGAGCAAACTTTACAGCATCAAAAATGTATTCGGGTATAGCCACTTTAAAATCAATAACCTTGCCAAGCGTAAGGGCGAACCAGCCTTTACCCTGGTAATTTGCCATGGTTAACGCTCTAGAGCCCGAGACCGCTACATCAGGTGAAGAAAGCTCTTCTATTGCTGTGTTTTTCAAAGCTGGCTGAACATAGACGTCCCCAACAACTTTCTTAAGGTAGGACTCATTGGATGACTTAATAAAATCAACTTCAAACGTATGATCAGCGTAAAAAGTTGAAACCCATGGGTTGTTCAAGCAGAAGGCATCTAGCCTTACCTTACGAGCCAACCCGACTTCTTGCGAACTCAAAGCTTTTTCTTTTTTCTTCTTGAGTGCAGCATTATCCGTTTCCAAAACCACAGTATCGAAAAAAGCTGCATCAAGGTCCGAAATAATACTGCAACGCTTTCTAATTCTTTGCTCATCGAACAGCCTTGCGACGTTCTCAAAACCGGTGCTTCGAATATTGACCAAGCTGACACCGATTTCATCCAAGCTTAAACCCAAAACTTTCTTTATCAGTATAGGAATAAGGATTTCTTCAGCATCCCCCTCAACAAGCACAACGCTTCGTGCAAATAATAGGTTACTCCGTATTGCATCTAGATATCGCTGAACAAAGCCAATCTGATCTTCATTAAGCCCCAATGAAGGCTGAAACACCTCACCGGAACCATTAACCAGACCAATGATATTCATACTCTCTATGTTGCTAACTTCCGAGATGTGTGAAGAGTGGGTTGAATAGATAATCTGAGTATCTTTATAGTTAATTTTATCAAAAAGAGACTTTTGAATATGAGTGTGTATATGCGCTTCAGGCTCTTCAATCAAAAGAAAATTTGCAATAGATTGGTTGGAATTTTGATACTTGAATTCTAACAGCTTCAACGTTAGGTAGAGCAAGTTTGCACCACCCAAACTCATTTCATGAATCGCCCCCTCATGTCCATCATTTGACTCAGAAACAAAGAGCTTTAAAGCCTGAAAAAGTTGATCCGAATCATCAGTTAAACTAGAACGAATCGAAATTGAACTGGGTGAATAAGTATCACCCACAGTGTCGCCTACCGTTGTGGCAATATCATCACGAATATCGCAAATGTCGGATAGGCCTTCAACTTCATTATTTAACGCGCCAACCAATTCTGCGATCGGCTGAAAGTCAGCTTGGGATATTTCACCCGATTTACTTTTCAGAAGAGTAAGTAATGGGTTAGTTCTATTACTGCGAAAATCTGACACAACATCCCTTAGCGCCTTAATGAAGGTAAACGAAACTTCATTGGGCATATTAAGGATATTAGGCAAGCGAATACCGATATCGGAATTGTTTATCAATTCAGGAAAAACAACCAATTCAAAGTCTCCAACTATGTTTCGATAGACTTCAGGATCATTAAAATTAACAACACTCTTCCCTGTCAGAACGGTTTCATAGTCATCGATATTTATAGTATTCAAGTATGTTTCTAATGCAGAAAGATCGCCAGCTGGAAGCTGTGCCAATGCTTGCCGAACATAGGCTTTAGGCCTAAAAATTAGATTGTATGTAGCTCTGGAGACCACCTCATCTTCGGCGTTTCCAGCCCCATGAAGAAATAGAGACTGACTGGCTTCATCACAAGCAATATCATCAAATTCAAGGCTAATAATAACCCAATGTCCTCGCCAATCACCGAGCGCCCTACAGAAGTCACCTTCTACCAACTTCGTCGCGAAGCGAGGCATTGAGCTATCAAGCAACAATCTCATTGCTCGGAATAGGTTAGTCTTCCCTGACGCATTCTCGCCAATTATTGTATTTATCCCTTTATTAAACAGAAACCTAGCATTCCTGAAGTTTCTGTAATTCACTAGGGATAACTTGGTAATGTGCATAAACCCTCTGTTTATTTTTTGACTACATTATATTTCTATAAAAACTTAACGTTGAATTACTATAAACTGCTGCAGAATCTCAAAAACAATAATTGTTTCCTAATATAGCGATCACCGATAGTATTTTAATCTCCTTTCAAGTCAACGGCTCAGCATTTAAAAAAAGAAATTAGCCTCATATACCACCCACGACATGGTTGCTTTTTGTACACTTATTTAATTGGCGAACAGGCAAATACAAGCATAAAAAAAGCGAGCCTCAATTGAGGCTCGCTCTTTCGATTTTGGAAGACAGCTTAGACAGCTCTCACCACCGCTCCCGGTTTCTACGGTGAAGAAGACTAAAAGGAATCGCCAGGCACCCGCACCCACCCCTCCATCAGAATCCGCGCACTGCGGCTCATAATGGCCTTGGTAGCAGTCCACTGCCCATTGACGACTTCCGCTTCCGCACCAACCCGCAAGGTCCCGGACGGATGGCCAAACGTTACTGCATTGCGTTCCCCTCCCCCCGCGGCCAGATTGACCAGGGTGCCGGGAATGGCGGCGGCGGTGCCGATGGCCACCGCAGCGGTGCCCATCATGGCGTGGTGCAGTTTGCCCATGGACAGCGCGCGCACCAGCAGGTCGATTTCACCTGCGTCCACTTGCTTGCCACTGGAGGCCGCATAGCCCTTGGGTGCCGCGACGAACGCGACCTTGGGGGTATGCTGGCGAGCGGCTGCCTCTTCCACCTTGTCGATCAGGCCCATGGCCTTCGCTCCATATGCACGAATAGCCTCGAACATGGCGAGCGCCTTGTCGTCACCGTTGATGGCTTCCTGCAGTTCGGTGCCGGTGTAACCGATATCCGCGGCGTTGACGAAAATGGTCGGGATGCCGGCGTTGATCATGGTGGCTTTCAGGGTGCCGACGCCGGGCACCTCCAGATCGTCCACCAGGTTGCCGGTGGGGAACATGGCCCCTTCCCCATCGGCCGGGTCCATGAATTCGATCTGGACTTCCGCCGCCGGGAAGGTTACGCCGTCCAGCTCGAAATCACCGGTCTCCTGCACTTCCCCGTTGGTGATGGGTACGTGGGCGATGATGGTTTTCTTAATGTTGGCCTGCCAGATGCGCACGGTGCAGATACCGTTCTCTGGCAACCGCGCGGCATCGACAAAACCGCTGTTGATGGCGAAGGCACCGACGGCGGCGGTGAGGTTGCCGCAGTTGCCGGACCAGTCCACGAACGGCTTGTCGATGGAGACCTGGCCGAACAGGTAATCCACGTCGTGCTCGGGCTGCTCGCTCTTCGACAGGATGACGGTTTTGCTGGTGCTGGAGGTGGCTCCGCCCATGCCGTCGGTCTGCTTGCCGTAGGGATCGGGGCTGCCAATCACTCGCAGCAGCAGGTTGTCGCGCGCGGCCCCCGGAACCTGTGCGGATTCCGGGAGGTCCTGCAGGCGGAAGAACACGCCCTTGCTGGTGCCGCCACGCATGTAGGTGGCGAGCACTTTGATCTGGGGAGCAAAAGCGGTCATTGCGCGGCACCCTCGGCTTCGAGGAAGTCGTTGGCGAAGCGCTGCAGTACACCGCCGGCGTCGTAGATGGAGACTTCTTCGGCGGTATCCAGGCGGCATTTCACCGGTACTTCTACGGTTTCACCGTTTTTGCGGTGAATCAGCAGGGTCAGGGTTGCGCCCGGGGTACGGTCGCCGAGTACGTCGAAGGTTTCGGTACCGTCGATGCCCAGGGTTTCACGGGTGGTGCCCGGGAGGAATTCCAGCGGCAATACGCCCATACCGATGAGGTTGGTGCGGTGAATGCGCTCGAAGCCTTCGGCCACAATCGCTTCTACACCGGCGAGGCGTACGCCTTTTGCGGCCCAGTCGCGGGAGGAACCCTGGCCGTAGTCGGCGCCGGCAATAATGATCAGCGGCTGCTTGCGGTCCATGTAGGTTTCGATGGCTTCCCACATTCGGGTTTCTTTGCCTTCCGGCTCCACGCGGGCCAGCGAGCCCTGCTTCACTTCGCCGTTTTCGCTGCGCACCATTTCGTTCAACAGTTTCGGGTTGGCGAAGGTGGCGCGCTGGGCGGTGAGGTGGTCCCCGCGGTGCGTGGCGTAGGAGTTGAAGTCTTCTTCCGGCAGGCCCATTTTCGCCAGGTATTCACCGGCGGCACTGCTGGCGAGAATGGCGTTGGACGGCGAGAGGTGGTCGGTGGTGATGTTGTCACCCAGTACCGCCAGTGGTCGCATGCCCTTGAGGGTGCGTTCGCCGGCCAGTGCGCCTTCCCAGTATGGCGGGCGGCGGATGTAGGTGCTCATGGCGCGCCAGTTGTACAGCGGGTCGCCCTTCTCTGCTTCCGCTTTATTCAGGTCAAACATCGGGATGTAGACTTCGCGGAATTGTTCGGGCTTCACGCTCTGCTTCACGATCGCGTCGATCTCTTCGTCGCTCGGCCAGATATCTTTCAGGGTGATGGGGTTGCCGTCTTTATCGTGGCCCAGTACATCCTTTTCGATATCGAAACGGATGGTGCCGGCGATGGCATAGGCCACGACCAGCGGTGGTGAGGCCAGGAATGCCTGCTTGGCGTAGGGATGGATGCGGCCATCGAAGTTACGGTTGCCAGACAGTACGGCGGTGGCGTAGAGGTCGCGGTCGATCACTTCTTTCTGGATTTTTGGGTCCAGCGCGCCGCTCATACCGTTACAGGTAGTACAGGCAAAAGCGACCACATCAAAGCCCTGCTGTTGCAGTTCTGGCAACAGGTCGGCTTCCTCCAAATACATTTTTACGGTTTTGGAACCGGGCGCGAGGGAGGTTTTTACCCACGGCTTGCGGGTAAGGCCGAGCTTGTTGGCGTTACGCGCGATCAGGCCGGCGGCAATCATGTTGCGCGGGTTACTGGTGTTGGTACAGCTGGTGATGGCGGCGATGATGACGGCACCATCGGGCATTTCACCCTCTTTTTCTTCCCACTCTTTGGCGATGCCGCGGTTACCCAGTTCGGATACCGGTAGCAGTGCGTGCGGGTTAGATGGGCCTGCGAGGTTGCGGCCTACGGAAGAGAGGTCGAATTTGAGTACGCGCTCGTATTCGGCTTCTTTCAGGGTATCTGCCCAGAGGCCGGTTTCTTTCGCGAACTTTTCTACTAGGGCTACCTGCTCGTCGTCGCGGCCGGTGAGCTTGAGATAGTCGATGGTTTGTTCATCGATGGCGAACATGCCGGCGGTGGCACCATATTCCGGCGTCATGTTGGCGATGGTGGCGCGGTCGCCGAGGCTCAGACTGGAGGCGCCTTCGCCGTAGAATTCGAGATAGGCACCAACTACGCGCTCGCGGCGCAGGAATTCGGTCAGGGCCAGCACCATGTCGGTGCCGGTAATGCCGGGCTGCAGTTTACCGGTTAGCTCTACGCCAACGATGTCTGGCAGACGCATGTAGGAGGCGCGGCCGAGCATCACGCTTTCGGCTTCAAGGCCACCCACGCCGACGGAGATTACGCCAAGGGCGTCGACCATTGGGGTGTGGCTGTCGGTACCGACACAGGTATCCGGGAAGGCGACGCCGTTACGCACCTGTACCACGGGAGACATTTTCTCCAGGTTGATCTGGTGCATGATGCCGTTGCCGGGCGGGATTACGTCGACATTTTCAAACGCGGTTTTGGTCCAGTTGATGAAGTGGAAGCGGTCTTCGTTACGACGCTCTTCAACTTCGCGGTTTTTTTCAAACGCGTTTTTTTCAAAACCGGGGTGTTCGACGGCCAGGGAGTGGTCGACGATCAGCTGGGTGGGCACCACCGGGTTTACTTTGGCGGGGTCACCGCCCTTTTCTGCAATGGCGTCGCGCAGGCCGGCGAGGTCCACCAGTGCGGTTTGGCCGAGAATATCGTGGCAGACGACGCGCGCGGGGAACCAGGGGAAGTCGAGGTCGCGCTTGCGTTCGATAATCTGCTTGAGGGCGGCGGTGAGGTTTTCTGGCTCACAGCGGCGGACGAGATTTTCTGCCAGGATACGGGAGGTATACGGCAGTTTTGCGTAGCTGCCCGGCTGGATGTTTTCGACGGCTTCGCGGGTGTCGAAATAATCTAGATCGGTGCCGGGGAGGTTTTTGCGGAATTCGGTATTCATCTGGAAGGTCACGCGTTCGAGTCGTTGGGTGGCGGCACTGCTGTCGGGTATCCCTCTACTGGACACGCCGAATACCCATCCCTGGGGGCTTGGCTGCGAGATCCCTCTCGCAGACAGTCCAGTAGAGGGATACCCGACATCAGTGCCTTCGCATCATATTGTGTAGGAACCTTTGAATAATGTAGCGAGTGGACGCCGCCAGGCGCCCTCGCTGTAGTTATTCAATGGTTCCTTAGCGCTCAGCGATCGGGGTAACTTTGCGTAGCTCTGGACCGGTGTATTCCGCGCTTGGGCGGATGATGCGGTTATCGGCGCGCTGTTCAAATACGTGCGCGGCCCAGCCGGTTACGCGGGACATTACGAAGATCGGGGTAAACAGCTTGGTGGGAATACCCATGAAGTGATACGCGGATGCGTGGAAGAAGTCGGCGTTACAGAACAGCTTCTTCTCGCGCCACATAACTTCTTCGCAGCGTACGGATACCGGGTACAGTACGTCGTCGCCCACGTCGGCGGCGAGTTTTTCAGACCATAGCTTGATGATGCCGTTGCGCGGGTCGGACTCGGTGTATACCGCGTGGCCGAAGCCCATGATTTTTTCTTTGCGCTCGAGCATGCCCAGCAGTTCTTTTTCTGCTTCGTCGGCAGAAGAGAAGCGCTCGATCAGTTCCATGGCTGCTTCGTTGGCGCCGCCATGCAGCGGGCCACGCAGGGAGCCGATGGCGCCGGTGATGCAGCTGAACAGGTCGGACAAGGTAGAAGCACACACGCGTGCGGTGAAGGTGGACGCGTTGAATTCGTGCTCTGCGTACAGGATCAGGGATACGTTCATCACCTGAGCGTGCAGATCGTTGGGCTTTTCGCCGCGCAGCATGTGCAGGAAGTGGCCGCCGATGGAATCGTCGTCGGTTTCGGTTTCGATGCGCACGCCGTCGTGACTGAAGCGGTACCAGTAACAAATAATGGACGGGAACGCGGCCAGCAGGCGGTTGGCGCGATCTTGCTGTTGATCGAAGGACTCTTCGCCTTCGAGGTTACCCAGCATGGAGCAACCGGTACGCATGACGTCCATCGGGTGGGCGTCTGCCGGAATGCGCTCGAGCACTTCGCGCAATGGCTGCGGCAGGCCGCGCATGGTTTTGAGTACGCCTTTGTAGTCTGCCAGCTGTGCTTTGGTGGGCAGTTCGCCATTAAAAATCAGATAGGCGACTTCTTCGAACTCGCAGTTTTCTGCCAGGTCTTTTACATCGTAGCCACAGTATGTGAGGCCAGAACCGGATACACCAACGGTGGAAAGTGCAGTTTTACCGGCTACCTGACCACGCAGGCCTGCTCCGCCAACTTTTTTCTCTGCCATCTCTATTTCCCCTAGTTTTCCTGATTATTCGGTTAGATGAAATTTGGTTTACGTCGTTGTTACTGCTTGAACGCTTACTTCTTGAAAAGCGCGTCGAGCTTGTCTTCAAACTCGTGATAGTTCAGGTAGTCGTACAGTTCTGCGCGGGTCTGCATGGTGTCGACCACGGCCTGCTGGTCGCCATTTGCCAGAATGCTGCTGTACACATTCTCAGCCGCCTTGTTCATCGCACGGAACGCAGATAGCGGGTACAGCACCATGTCGGCGCCGGACTCACCCAGCTCCTGTTTGTTGTATAGCTTGGTTTTACCGAATTCGGTGATGTTGGCGAGAATCGGTACGTTCAGCGCGTCTTTGAATGCGCGGTAGTGTTCAAGCTCGGTTACCGCTTCGGCGAAGATGCCGTCGGCACCGGCTTCGATGCACGCCTGGGCGCGGTCGATGGCGGCTTCGAGGCCTTCCTGCGCGAACGAATCGGTACGGGCCATGATGAAGAAATCATCGTCGGTGCGTGCATCTACGGCAGCCTTGATGCGGTCGACCATTTCTTCTTTGGATACGATTTCTTTGTTGGGGCGGTGGCCGCAACGCTTCTGCGCTACCTGGTCTTCAATGTGAACGGCAGCAGCACCGGCGCGGATCATTTCTTTGATGGTGCGCGCGATGTTGAATGCGCCACCCCAGCCGGTGTCGATATCCACCAGCAGTGGCAGATGAGTGGCCGCGGTGATGCGGCGTACGTCTTCCAGTACGTTCTCCAGGCTGGTCATCCCCAAGTCCGGCAGGCCGTAGGAAGCATTGGCCACACCGGCACCAGACAGGTAAATAGCCTGGTGGCCAATGCGCTCGGCCATGATGGCGGTGTAGGCATTGATGGTACCGACAACCTGCAGTGGCTGGTTGTCGTTCAGGGCCTGGCGGAAACGTGCGCCGGCGGATTCAAGTCTGCTCATTATGTTGCCCCTATTCACTTTTCTCTCAAGATTCGGTGTTAGTTACGAGTTGGCTAGGTGTTAGCTAGCTGCTAGATAATTTCTTTGCGATATTACTGCGGGATGCGCGGATATGCCGGCGCATCAGGATTTCTGCCAGTTCGCCGTCGCCGGCCTCAATGGCTTCAATTATGTGGCTGTGCTCACGAAAGGCGCGGTGGGCGCGTGGGCTGGCCATACCCAGCTGATAGCGGTACATACGCACGCGGTAATAGAGTTTGTTGCACAGGGTGTCGATCAGGAGTTCGTTGTTGGAGGCCTGCACGATGCGGAAGTGAAAGTCGAAGTCCCCTTCCGGCTGGTAGTAGGCGGTACCCGCCTGCAATTCTTCCTGCTGCTCGTGGCGTTCCAGCATCTGGCGGAGTTCGGCGAGGTCGGCTTCGGAACGGTTTTCTGCAGCCAGGCGGCAGGCCATGCCTTCCAGGGCTTCGCGCACATCGTAGAGTTCCAGCAGGCCGCGGCCGCTTAACTCCACCACACGGGCGCCGACATTTACCTTGCGCTCGATAAGCCCCAAGGAATCCAGCCGCATCAGTGCTTCGCGCAGGCTGCCACGGCTGGCATCAAATCGGCGGGCCAGTTCCGGCTCGCTGATTTTGCTGCCAGCGGCCATGCGGCCTTCCACGATGTCTTTGCGCAGGGAGAGAAACAGGCGGTCGGCCAGGCTCTGCGTACCCTGCAGCGCTTTTCCGTCCGCTTTTGTCACCTGTTCCGCATTGGCCATTTTCTAACCCAACCTTCCCATCTGCTGCGTGCCTTGCATACTTGCAACCAAGATTGTCGACACTTTTTAGTGTGGAGAAGGATATTTGACCAGTTTATTGGCGTCAAGGCTCGATTGTGTCAACACATACGAAAGGATGACGGACTCTGCGGCTAACAAGCGTCAAAATAACGTAATCTGGTTGAATAAGGACGGCTTCTGGTCCAGCGGGGTCTATTTTTGGCCTATTGCGTGTGGACGTGGCCGGAATAGTAGTCTTGAAATAGCGATATGGGCATAATAGCGCCGCGCTGACTTGGTACAGGTTCAAAGAAATCCTGGCAGGCCAATCTATTCTTAGAGTGTCGGCAATAAATAGTATTGATGTACGCCCCTTTAGCCGATTGCCAGGCCGGCAATCCGCCAAGAATTCGAGAGCTTCGAGCAGAACAACATATATGCCTAAAAGTGTTATCAGGCGCTGGCTGCCAACTCCCGAACAGGTCCGCTCCAACAACGGCCTGAAGTTTCTCGGTACTCTGCTGCACGACCCCAACCTTTTCCACCTGAACCGTCACTCGGTGTCCGTGGCATTTGCGGTTGGTATCTTTACCGCCTTCCTTCCCCTCCCCGGGCAAATGATTATCGCGGCGCTGCTGGCGCTGTGGTTTCGCTGTAACCTGCCGCTTTCCATGGTGCTGGTGTGGATTAGCAACCCGGTCACCATGCCGGCGATTTTCTACAGCACCTACAAGCTGGGCGCCTGGATACTCGGCACGCCACCGGTGCAGTTTGAGATCGAGCTGTCGTGGGAATGGCTTACAGAGGAAGTTGGGAAAATCTGGCTGCCACTGTTCTTCGGCTCGCTGATTAGCGGTATCTTCTTTGCCACCATTGCCTACTTCGTTATGCAGGCCATCTGGCGCTGGCAAGTGGTCAAGCGCTGGAAGAGTCGTCTGGAACAACGTAAAGCGCAGCTCGATCAACTCAATTAACTGATCACCCTCCCCCTCGCTGATATTGAAATGCCCGTAACTGGTATTTGCGTACCAAGTGACGGGCGAAATATTTGCACCTTCCCGTCAAATTTATTGCGCGTACACCTACGCAATTTTTTGCGACACCTGCAGCGACAAGCCGTCAAGTTCCACGCACTCCACCATCTAACGTAAATTCAAAACAATACAAGTATTTACGTGTTATTTGAAAAACGGGAATCAAATAACTGCGAGCAAATTACACCGAAATTACAGCCTTAAAGTTTTCCATGTCCAGACCGGAGCCGAACCCAACTGGTCGACCAATTACTTTATTTTTTCTCGATTTTAATTGACGAGGAAGTTTTGTTTACGCAAACATAATTCTCGTTAAGCCGAGACAACAAAATAATTATTGGTTTAACCCTTATTACAATTAGCCACGTTCGTGGCTCCGCAGTTTGTAATAATTTCTTCAATCAATTCATAGTGCGGCACACTACTTTGTGGCAGATCTTTCTGATCCTGCCTTAGGGTTTGCTGTGCGCTGTGAAAATAAAAATGCAAGGAATTATAGAATGAATGCGCGTAAATACTCGCCTCTCAAATGGATGGCAGCGCTGCTGATTGCTTCGCAATCTGCGGTGAGCTTTGCTGCTGATCCTGTGGGTGTTACTGCTTCCAGCGATGATGGCAATACCCCGAGCAACACACTGGACAATGACTTGTCTACCCGCTGGTCCGCCCAGGGGAACGGCCAGTGGATTACCTACGACCTCGGCAGTAGCTACACGGTAGAAGCCCTCGAGATTGCCATGTACAAAGGCGACCAAAGGACCGCTACCCTCGACATCCAGACCTCTGCCGATGGCAACAACTGGCAAACCGTTTTTTCCGGTAGCCAGCCTGCCAGCACGAGTGCTCAACAAACCTTCGATGTGGCCGATTCCGAGGGGCAATATGTGCGGATTGTGGGCTACGGCAACACATCCAACGACTGGAACAGCATTACCGAAGTCGACATCACTACCTCCACAGGCGGCTCCGGTGGACCGATTGATCCCTGCCCTGCCTGTGTTCCAGCGGTTGTGGCTACAGCTAGCAGTGATGACGGCAATGGCCCGGAAAATGTGCTGGATGAAGACCTGAACACGCGCTGGTCGGCCAATGGCAGCGGTCAGTGGCTGCAGCTCGATCTGGGACAAACCCAGGTAGTGGGCAGTGTGAACATCGCTTTCTACAAAGGCGACCAGCGCACCGCCTCGTTTGATATTCAAACCAGTGACGATGCCAGTAGCTGGGAGACGGTACTCTCTGGTGGCGTAAGCGGCGGCAGCTCAAACGCGCTGGAAAACTTCTCTCTGTTCGAAACAGAAGCCCGTTACGTGCGCTACGTTGGCTATGGCAACAGCAGCAGCTCCTGGAACTCACTCACCGAGATGAACGTCAGTGCCGACAACGGCAATTCCGACCCAATTGGTGGCGGCAGCAGCAGTAGTGGTGGCAGTAGTAGTGGCGGTAGCAGTGGTGGTTCTTCCAACTGTGAAACTTCCAGTACTTCCAACAGCGTCACCGTTGGTTGCCTGGACTACGGTACCGGTGGCACCCTGCCCATGGCGAACCTGAATCCGTCTGCCGACCCGGGCCAGAACTTCGATATGAGCATCTGGAAAATTACCTACCCGGACGCCAGCGAAGCGTTGCCCCCGCAAGTCAGCAACAACGAGTTCTACACCGACAGCACTACCGGTGCGATGGTGTTCCAATGCCCGAATGACGGCGGCTCAACATCAAACTCTTCTTACTCGCGCAGTGAATTGCGGGAAATGCTCAACCCGAGCTCCGGTACAACCAGCCTGGGTAACAACTGGGTTATTTCCACCGCTTCCAGCTCGGATCAAAGCTCTGCAGCGGGCGTTGACGGCAACATGAAAGCCACGATTACCGTGGACCGTGTTTCCAACACCCACGACGCCGGTTCCGAATGGCGCGTTGGCCGCGTGATTGTCGGGCAGATCCATGCCTCCAACGATGAGCCGGTGAAAATCTACTACCGTAAGCTGCCGGGCCATACCAAGGGCTGGGTGTATATGGCCTATGAGGATTCGAACACCGAGATCTTTATCCCGTTGTTTGGTGACTCCGGTACCGACCAATACGGACTGACCTCTACCGTTGAGCCGGTGGATGAAGGTATTGAGCTAGGTGAGAAGTGGGGTTACGAAATCGACGTGGTTGGGCGCGAGATGACGGTAACCGTTACCAAGGCCGACGGCACCTGGGCACGCCAGAAAATTTTCTGGGCACAGGAGTACAACAGCGATTGGTTCTACTTTAAAGCCGGTGCCTACAACCAGAACAACGGTGGCGACAGCGGTGACTACGCGCAGGTTTCTTTCTACAACCTGGAAGTGACCCACGGCGGTGACACTGGCTCCAGTTCCAGCTCCGGTGGTGGCAGCTCCAGTAGCAGTTCGTCCAGCAGCAGCTCCTCTGGTGGCAGTTCCTCCGGTAGTTCCTCTGGTTCCGCAACGGTGCCGTCTGACCTGATGGATAACTGCAACCAGTGGAAGATCACCTACCCGGACGGCGTGGAAGACAAGACGCTGTGTGGCGAACCCAACAACGAGTACTTCTATCTGAACAACACCGGCGACGGCATGGTGTTCTACGCACCGATCCGCAGCGACAACGGGACAACGCCTAACTCCAGTTATATTCGCTCGGAACTACGCGAGCGCGAGCCCGATGGCAGCGTGGATATTTACTGGACCACCACCGGCCAGCATACGGTTTACGTGAATCAGGCAATTACTCATTTGCCGATGGTGAAAGACCACTTGGTTGCTACGCAGATTCACGGCAATAAAAGTGAGGGTATTGATGATGCGCTGGTGCTGCGCTTGGAAGGCAGCCACCTGTTCCTGAGTTTTAACGGCGGCAAGCTGAGAAGCGACCTGACGATCAAAACGGACTACGTGTTGGGAACACGCCATGAGGTGATATTTGAAGTCATTGATGGCAAGCACTACGTCTACTACAGCGAAGATGGCAACCTGGCCAGCGCCTATGCGTCAGGCACGGCAAGCCAGTATCTGGTGCGCGATGGTTCCAATGACTTTGTGATGGACCGCAGCTACGGCGATGCCTACTTCAAGATCGGCAACTACACCCAGAGTAACGCGGAGCAGGAAGGCGAATTCGCCGACCACCCCGACAACTATGGTGAGGTAGTTGTGTATGATTTCTGGATTAATCACCAGTAATTGACGGGCTTCCCCAGCGCCCGCGGCGTTGGGGAAGTTTCATTGAAGTTACTTACTCAGAAGTATTATTCGTTGCGCAATGCAGCCGCCGGTTGCACGCGGCTGGCCTGGAAGGCCGGATAGAGCGTGGCGATCAGGCTGAGCAGGAAGCCTGCCCCAACCACCAGGGCGACATCGCCCCACTGCAATTCAGACGGCAAGTAATCCACCGGATAGACGTCGGACTTGAGGAACTGGATACCGAACAGTGATTCCAGACCCGCAACCGCATCGGTGACCACCAGCGAGCCGAGCACACCCAATGCACCACCCACCAAGACGCCGACCAACCCAACCAACGCGCCCTGGCTGACAAACGTCAGCAGAATCTCACGGGTACTCGCGCCCATGGTACGCAGAATGGCAATGTCACCGTGCTTGTCGATCACCACCATAACCAGCGTGGAAACCACGTTGAACGCCGCAATCGCGATAATCAGAAATACCAGCAGGCTCACCAGGTTGCGAGACATCTGAATGGCCTGGTACAAATTACCGTGGGTGCCGGTCCAGTCGTTACCGTAATAGCCCTCTACGGGCAGCTGGCGCAGCAGTTGCTGGAATATGGCGAATGAGCCGAGCATATCCTCTACGCGCATCTGCACGCCGGCACCACCGGCGCCGCCGGCTAACGCTTTCGCCTGTTCCCAATCGACAATCGCCAGCGAGTGGTCGAGTGCGGTACCGGAATGGAAAATATCCACCACTTTAAAGCCGGCAAGCTGGGCGGCACTGCGCCCTCCCCCAATGCTGTTACCGCTCTGCGGCACGATGACGGATAGCTGCTCACCGACGTTGATTTCGAGTTTGTCGGCAATGCCCTTGCCGAGAATAATGCCCGCCTCCACTGGGTCGCTGGTCAGCGCGGCAAAACTGCCGGGCTGCAGGAAATCACCGATGGTGGAAACGTTCACGATGGTTTCGGGGTTCACGCCCTGCACGAGCAGCGGTGTCACGTCCAAACCGTTTTTGGCAAGGCCATTGACCTGCCACACTTCGGCGGCAGCGGTGACACCCGGTGCCGCCGCAATTTCGTCGCGCACTGTGGTCCAGTCGATATCGGGGCTGGCGTTGTACACGGTGGCGTGCGGCATGATGCCGAGAATCCGCTCGCGCAATTCGCGATCGAAACCGTTCATCACCGACATCACGATGACCATCAGCGCGACGCCGAGGATCAGGCCGATCATGGAGAGGCCGGAGATAAACGACACTAGCCCGGCGGAGTCTTCGTCACTGCGCTGGGCGCCGGCGTAACGCAGGCCAATAAACGCGGGTAAAGGTTTAAACATAGTGATTCCTACGCAACCGCCACGTTAAACGTGGTCGCCCTGTTGCCAGCCTTCCACCAGCTGCCCGTCAATCAAATGCAGACAGCGGTCGAGTGCGCCTGCGAGATCCGGATCGTGGGTAACAATCACAAAGCTGATACCCATCTCGTCGTTGAGGCGGTCCATCAGCTTGTGAATTTCCTGCGCGGTGGCGCGGTCCAGGTTGCCGGTTGGCTCATCCATCAGCACACAGGCCGGGCGTGCAACCAAGGCACGGGCGATGGCCACACGCTGGCGCTCACCGCCAGACAGTTGCGCCGGCTTGTGCGTGAGGCGCTCACCCAAACCGACCGCCTCTAGCATTTCGGTTGCTGCCGCGCGCGCCTCGCTCACCGACTGCTTGCCAATCAGCAAGGGCATGGCGACATTTTCCAGCGCGTTGAACTCGTTCAGGAGGTGGTGAAACTGATACACAAAACCTAGGCTGGAATTGCGCAGCCAACCACGCTCATTGGCATTGAGCGTGGCCAGGTTTTTGCCGCCGACCCAGACTTCGCCAGAGGTTGGTGTATCCAGCCCGCCGAGAAGGTTGAGCAGGGTCGACTTGCCTGAACCAGACGCGCCGACAATCGCCAGGCGCTCGCCTTTCGGTACCTGCAACTCGACGTTGCGCAATACGTTCAGTTCATTGGCACCCTGACGATAGGATTTCGTAAGCTGATGGCAGGCAAGCACCACTTCTTCAGCGGTGTGCGGGTGTGATTCTTCCGGATGTATTTCCACTTGGCTGTTCATTTTTACCGGTTCCGTTTGGCAGATGCGGAAAGTGCACCTGCCGGATGAAAAACTGAAAACTCTATTTATGGTTCAAGCTATCGATCGAGCTATTTATGCCGCGCATTTGTGAGCGGCCTGTCCAAATTCACTTATTCGTAGCGCAGCGCTTCCGCCGGCTCGATCTGCGCTGCCCGCCACGCCGGGAACAACGTCGCCAGCAGGCTCATAATAATCGCCGCGCTCAACACCATCACCGCATCGCCGGTGCGGAATTCCGACGGTAGGAAGCTGACAAAAAATACCCGCGGATCGAAAATCTGTGCGCCCACTATCTGTTCGATCCAGGAAACCAGATCGGTCAGGTTCAGCGCAATCAGCGTACCCAACAGACCACCGACCAGCGCACCGATAATACCGATGGCGCTGCCCTGCACCACGAATACGGTCATGATCTGCCGCGAGGTAAGCCCGAGGGTACGCAGTACGGCAATGTCCGACCGTTTGTCGGCAACCATCAGCACCAGTGCGGAAACAATATTGAATGCGGCTACCGCGACGATGATCATCAGCATCAGGGTAACCACGGTTTTTTCCATTTTTACCGCCTGGAACAGGCTGCCCTGGGAGTGGCTCCAATCTTCACCGGAGAAACCTTCGCCCAGCGCGCTGGCGTAGCCCTCTACGCGACCGAGGGCATTGTTCATATCGTCAAACTTCAGCTGCAGCCCCTGCACTTTGCCCGGCATACGCAGCAGGCGCGCGGCATCATCGAGATGCATCAACGCCATGTTCTGATCGACCTGCGCACCCACGGAGAAGACGCCGGCCACGGTAAAGCGTTTGGTACGGGGAAAGATGCCGGCGGGGGTGATTACCACTTCCGGCAGGGTGAGAATGACACTGTCGCCGGGAATTACGCCCAGCTGGCGGGCGAGAATGCGCCCGAGCACGATGTTGTAGCTGCGGGATTCGAGCGCATCCAGGCTGCCCATCATCATGTGCTCGCCCACCGCGGAGACCTCGCGCAAGGCCGTGGGGTCTACCCCCTGGAACTCCACACCCTGGGATTGGTTGTTCGCGCCGAGCAAGGCAAAGCCGCGTACAAATGGGCTTGCCGCCTGCACATGCGGCTGCTGCTTGAGCTGCTCCGCGACGGCGGGCCACTCCTGCAGGCCTTCTTCCTGCACCACAAAACCGTGGGGTACGACGGACAGGATGCGGGTTTTCAGCTCGCGATCGAAGCCGTTCATCACCGAAGTGACCACGATCAACGCCAATACCCCCAAAGCCATTCCCAGCAGGGAGAAGCCATTGATAAAGGAGATGAACTGCTGACGCCGGCGGGCGGCCACATAACGGAGGCCAATATAGAGGGGGACGGGTTTTATCATGAGGGTGATTTAAGCGGAAAAACGCCAAGAAATCCAAGTATTTACGCGCATATTGCCCCTGTTTGAGCGGCTGCGCATCACACGCTTAGACGGCAAAGCTCAGCGAGGATTCCATTTCTGTAATTGTTTATTCAATTTCTCGATCTTGGCTTTGTCCCACCCCGGCGGCGCAATCAGCGCATGCCAGGCGCGGACATAGTCCGCCGGGGCATAGCTGTGGCCGAAGCCCATGGGCGCGACCCCCGCGTGCATATCCATGGCGAGCTGCAGCATGGTCACAATCGGGTACCAGTTGAGGTCCGGGGAGACATCCCGTGCACGGGGCTGCTTCATCCAGTCTGGTTCGCGGTAGGCCGCCGCCGGGTCGAAGAACACAATCGGGTCACTGCCGTGTTGCAGGTACGCGATACGGAATTTGCCCCACTCCGCCTTGCCGATGTCGTAGCCCCCGTAGTGGTTGCCGAAGCGCACCACCGCGCCCTCGCGGAACTGAGGCAACCAGGCGGGAGAGCCTTCGTCGCGCTCGGCGGTAACCATCCGCCAGGTATCGCTGCGGAACGGCGGCCCGGTCCACAGTGCGCCGTGGAATGGGTCGTCAATAATGTCGTAGAAGTCGAACGAGCGGTCGGAGTTCAGGGCGCCGAGGCTCAACCCAAACAGGTACAGCTTTGGCCGGCTCGCCTCGGGCAAGCCACTCCAGTAGTGGTATACCTCCTCAAACGCAGCCCGCGCCGTCTCCCGCCCATAAGCGTCTTGCGTCATCAGGGCGATGGGGCTCGGCAGGTAGGAGTACTGGGCTGCCGCGCTGGCGACATCCCCGCCCAGCAGGTATTCGAGGGAATTGATCGCACCCGGGTCCACCCAGCCGGTGCCGGTTGGGGTAATCAACAGCAAGTAGCTGCGCTCGAAGCCCCCTACCCGTTTCAGCTCCTCCAGCGCGAGCTTGGCTCGCTGCTCTGGCGAATCCGCCGCGTTCAGCCCCACATAGACCCGGATCGGGTCTTTGGCGGTGCCGGTGACCTCGGCAATGTCTTTCGCTTTCGGGCGCAAGGCCAGATACCGCCGACCCTGATGCCCCATGTCCTGCCAGCGCACCAGGGAATCAGGCCCACCCGGGTCCAGCCTGCCGGTGGGCGCGTCCATTTCCGGCGCCACGCGGGCGTCCAGACGCTGGTAGATGCGGTCCACCTGATGTAGTGCGGTAGTAAGCACCAAATTATTGAAGACCGCCCAGAACAGGGCAAAGGCACCGCAAAGTGCCAAGATGGTGGCGATTCGACGGGGTACGCGCCGTTGGAACTTGGTGGAGAGAAAGCGGAATAGCCGCTTGAACAACTTGGCGATCCCGAGCAAGAACGCAAACAGCAGCACCGCCACGATGGCGATCACGAACGGCCGCACGGTGGGCGCGACCTCCAGCCCCATCAACTCGCGTACGGTATTTTGCCAGTGGGCCGCACGCCATAAGAAGCCAAGCGCCAACAGGCCGCAAAGCCCGCCAACCACCCAGTGCAGAAGGCTGCGTTTTCGCTCGGATAGTGCAGGCAATTCCAGAAACCGCCACAGCCAGGTGAGAAATACGCCCACCCCGTAACCTGCCGCCAGCGCCGCGCCAGATATTACGCCCTGGGTAATACCCTCCCGAGGGATCAGCGAGGGTGTCAGCGACAACGCGAAAAACGTCGTGCCGAGCAGCAGGCCACCTGTAGAGAGAAAGTGCGGGAGCCGCATCCGTGACTGTCCGGTTATCCTTGATCAAGAATTAGCCTAGCACACGGGCGGTAAATTGCGCCGACTGGGCCGCCGTTCTTAGGGCAGAAGCATAGGGGCGAGCCATGATCCAGCCAGGATCGCGGCGAGGAATAGAGCGCAGAGTCCGGGACGCAGGAAAGCGTGAAGAATTATGTGAAGAAAGCCGCGTGTTTCGGCACAATATCTGGTTTAATTCATAACAACTCAAATAAGTAGAGCGGAGAGCCCAACATGTTCTCAACCACCAAAATGCAAAACCTGATGCGCAACGTATGCTTCGCCGGTCTGGCGGGCGCGGCGCTGTTCACCGCCGCATTCACCCAGGCTGAGACCGTTGAGGTGCCCGTGGGCGAACAGGGCTACGTGGCTGAAGCCGGCCAATTGCGCGGCAAGAAGCAGGAGCAGGTCACCCAGGAGATTGGCGAGCCGATCAATATTCAGGGCCCTGTTGGCGAGCCTGCCATCACCCGCTGGGAGTACGCGGACTTTTTCGTCTACTTCGAGCACGACGTTGTGCTGCACACTGTGGCCAAGAAGCACGGCAGCTAATCCCGTTCTGCAGGTCCCGGTGGTTACACCGAGGCCCCTACAAGCAGGCATAAAAAAACGCGCTCACGTTACGTCAGCGCGTTTTTTTGTGCCCGCAAGCGGCGGCCAAACATACTAGTAAAGGAATGTTGCTGTGCCCGTGGCAATCAGCTCTTCCTTTTCATTGCGCAGTTCCATGCGCGTCACTACCAGTTTGTTGCCGACCCGCAAAACGGATCCCTCGCAGATAAACTCTTCGCCGCGACCGGGCTTGAGATAATCCACCCGCATATCCACGGTACCGAGCCGCATCAAGCGCTGGACCTTTTCATCCCAGTCGATCGCCCCACCCATACGCTGATACGCGGCTACCATCGCGGTAAAGCCACCCACCGTATCCAGCGCCGTGGCGATCACACCACCGTGCAGAATATTCTGGAAGTGGTTGCCGATCAGCTCGGGCTTGGTGACGAATTTTCCGGAAAGGGTCTGCTCGGCAAAATTAAAATCATGCAGCGCCAGACCAATTTCACGCACAAACGGCACCTGTTCAAAGATGCCTTCTACCAGACCTCGAAACTCCCCGGGGGATGGTTCCGTCACAGTCGCATTACTCGATTAAGCCCGTCCAGGGCAGCACTGCGATAGGCTTCCGCCATGGTCGGATAGTTAAACGTGGTATTCACGAAGAAATCGATGGTGTTGTTCGGTGCCGGCTGCTTCATGATCGCCTGACCGATGTGCACGATTTCCGCGGCTTCCGCACCAAAGCAATGGATACCCAGAATCTCGTGGGTCTCGATATGGAACAGAATCTTCAGCATACCCACGCGCTCACCGGAAATCTGTGCACGTGCGGTATGCTTGAACAGTGCGCGGCCTACTTCGTATGGCACTTTAGCATTGGTCAGCTCGGATTCGGTTTTACCAACGGAGGAAATCTCTGGCAGTGTGTAGATACCCGTTGGCGCATCTTCGATAACCCGGTGGCCGCGACCGACAACCGCCGCTGCAACCGCCCGGCCCTGGTCATAGGACGCGGATGCCAGGCTTGGCCAGCCGATGACATCACCTACGGCAAAGATATTATCAACCGCGGTGCAGTAGTGCTCATCCACGGAGAGCTGGCCGCGGTGGTTCGCATCCAGACCGACATTTTCAAGACCGAGGCCTGAGGTGTTACCGGAACGGCCGTTACACCACAGCAGCGCATCGGCAGAAATTTTCTTGCCGGATTGCATTTCCATCACGACACCGCGATTACTACCGGTCACCTTGGCGTACTCTTCACGGTGACGCACGGTGACACCCATATCGCGCAGGTGGTAGCTCAACGCATCGGAAATTTCATCGTCGAGGAATTCCAGCAGGTGCTCACGGCTGTTAATCAGGTCAACCTTGACGCCCAGCCCAGCAAAAATCGATGCGTATTCACAACCAATGACACCGGCACCATAGATAATGATTGCCTGTGGGGTGTGCTCCATATCCAGGATGGTATCGCTGTCATAAATACGCGGATGACCGAAGTCCACGTCCGCGGGGCGATACGGACGCGAGCCAGTGGCAACCACAAACTTCTCGGAAGTGATAATTTCCTTGGCACCGTCAGCAAGCTGCACTTCTACACGGTTCTCGTCCAGGAACTTGGCTTCACCATTAATCAGGTCTACACGGTTACGCGCGTAACAGCTGGTGTGCATCTCAACCTGGTAGTTGATGACCTTGTTTACGGTACGCATAACCTGAGGAAAGGTCAGTCGACGCGGCTCACCCAGCGCACGGAAAACACTCTGCGTGTTGTAGCGCATCAGCTGTTTTACCGAGTGACGCAGGGCTTTGGAGGGAATGGTACCTTTGTGGGTACAGTTACCACCCACCGCTGAACGGCGCTCAATCACTGCGGAGCGCAGGCCTTTCTTGGCCGCACTCATGGCCGCCGCTTCACCTGCGGGGCCGGAACCAATCACAACCAGATCGTACTTAGAAACTGCCATTGAAATACTTTCTTAGCTTTTGCTTAATTTTTTTCGTGTATACCGAGGGCCGCTGCGGAACAGTAGCCCCCTTCTCCACCCGATTACGCGTCAGGTCGCCTTACTTCTGATCGCTCTTGCTCGCGGCGTCATAAGCAAGGTCTGCAGCAGCGGTCTTGTTCAGCGCGGCCTGGCGCTGACGCTCCTGCTCTTTTTCACACTCGTCGTCATCACCACCGCAGATATCGCAGTTTTCTTTCATGCCGATATTGTTCAAACCACCACAGGAACCTTTGAGTGGTTTGTTTTGTACGATGGCACCCAGTGCCATACCGGTAATAACCAAAGCCACAACGACGAACGCGAGAATATAAATAGTCACGGTTACCTCTCCTGACTCTCAAGATAGGGCGCGAACGCACTGCTGGCGCGTTCTTCAAACCCAGAATCTGTTTTTACCAACAAAAAAACCGCTAGTTGCAGCTCTTCCGCCAATTTTAACGCAGCCTCCGCACCCATCACATTGAGTGCCGTGGCGTAGCCGTCGGCCAGTGCGCTGGTATCCGCAATGACGGTTACCGAGGCCAAATGATGCTCGACCGGGCGTCCAGTGCGCGGATCCAGCGTGTGCGAATAGCGCTTGCCGTCCCGCTCGTAGTAATTGCGGTAGTCTCCGGAAGTCGCAATACCCTTGCCGCTTACCGCGATGGGCTTCTGCACTACCTGACCGGCCGATGGCCGTTCGATACCGATACGCCAGGTATTTCCTGCCGGGTTAACACCGGCGGTACGCAATTCGCCACCCACTTCCACAAGAAAGTTGTGGACACCCTTTTGGACCAGCAGATCGGCCACGCGATCCACGCCGTGTCCTTTGGCAATGGCTGACAGGTCAATCTGTACCGGGCGGCTTCTGGTCAGTACCTGACCGTCCAGTAGCAAAGCATCAGAGCCTATTTTCTCACGCAATGCATCAATTTGCTCGGCTTCGGGCACTGCCTCTGGTTCTGGGCTCGGCCCAAACCCCCACAAATTGACCAGCGGTCCAACCGTGACGTCGAAGGCACCACCGCTATTGCGGTAGATTTCCAGGGCGTCGCGAATCACCAGGGCCAGGTTCTTCGACAGCGCAATTGGCTCTGCCACAGGCCCGCCGTTCACCCGCATCAGTTCGGAATCGGGAATGTACGTGGACATTTCCTGATTCACTGCGACGAGTTCTGCATCCACTGCCGACTGCAATTCTGCCTGGCTCACCCCCGCTGGCACATCCACCACAGTGATGTTGTAGAAAGTGCCCATGGTGGGGCCAGAAAGTTTCCAGACCGTTTTCTCCTCTGTACAGCCCGCAAGCGCAAGGAGCACAAACAAAAACAGGGCCGAAAACATCGGCCCTGTTTTTGTGGAGGTGTTGTTCCATCCAATCATGCTGGATCAACCACCGAAGTCGTCGAGCAGGATGTTTTCATCCTCTACGCCCAAATCTTTCAGCATGTTGATTACCGCCGCGTTCATCATGGGCGGCCCACACATGTAGTACTCACAGTCTTCCGGAGCCGGGTGGTCCTTCAGATAGTTTTCATACACTACGTTGTGGATGAAGCCTGTGTAGCCTTCCCAGTTGTCTTCCGGCTGCGGATCAGACAGAGCGATATGCCATTTGAAGTTATCGAACTCTTCCTGCAAACCGTTGTAGTCGTCCTCGTAGAACATCTCGCGCAGGGAACGCGCACCGTACCAGAAGCTGATCTTGCGGCTGGAGTGCAGACGCTTCAGCTGGTCGAAGATGTGCGAACGCATCGGCGCCATACCGGCACCACCACCGATGAAGACCATTTCGTTGTCGGTTTCTTTGGCGAAGAACTCACCGAAAGGACCGTACACACGCATCTTGTCACCTGGCTTCAGGTTGAAGACGTAGGAAGACATCTGGCCCGGCGGAATACCTTCGGTACGCGGCGGCGGGGTTGCGATACGGATGTTGAACTTAACAACGCCCTTCTCTTCCGGGTAGTTCGCCATGGAGTAGGCGCGAACCACTGGCTCGGTAACCTTGGACTCCAGGTTAAAGAAGCCGAAGTGCTCCCAGTCACCGCGGTACTCTTCCTCGATATCGAAATCGGAGAATTTCACGTGATGGGGCGGCGCTTCCAGCTGTACGTAACCACCCGCACGGAAGTCGACGTTCTCGCCTTCCGGCAGCTTCAGGGTCAGCTCTTTAATGAAAGTTGCCACGTTCGGATTGGATTCCACAGTGCATTCCCACTGCTTCACACCAAACACTTCTTCCGGCACTTCAATTTTCATGTCCTGCTTAACTGCAACCTGACAGGAAAGGCGCTTGCCTTCCTTCGCTTCACGCGGGGTGAAGTGTGCAGCTTCGGTTGGCAGCATGTCGCCGCCACCTTCGTTCACAGTACAAACGCACTGTGCACAGGAGCCACCGCCACCACAGGCGGAGGCCAGGAACAGGTTGTTGGCTGCAAGGGTCTGCAGCAACTTACCACCGGCAGGAACGGTGAGAGTTTTCTCACCGTTTACCAGGATGTTGACGTCACCGGTGTTCACCAGACGTGAGCGGGCAACCAGGATGATGGCTACCAGCGCGATCACGATGACGGTGAACATGCCAACGCCGAAATAAATATCCGTTAATTCCATGTTATTCAACCTCCCCGCTTAGATGTCGATGCCGCCGAAGGACATGAAGCCCAGCGACATGAGACCAACGGTAATGAAGGTGATACCCAGGCCTTTCAGGCCGTCCGGTACGTCGCTGTACTTCATGCGCTCGCGGATACCCGCCAGAGCTGCAATCGCCAGCGCCCAACCCAGACCAGCACCGAAGCCGTAGGCAACACTTTCACCAAAATTGTATTCGCGCTCCACCATGAACAGAGACGCACCCATGATGGCGCAGTTCACGGTAATCAGCGGCAGGAATACACCCAGGGCGTTGTACAGCGCCGGTACATACTTATCCAGGAACATTTCCAGGATCTGAACCAGAGCTGCGATTACGCCGATGTAAGACAGCAGACCGAGGAAGCTCAGGTCTACATTCGGATAGCCAGCCCAGGCCAGCGCACCGTCTTTCAGCAGGTAGGTGTAAATCAGGTTATTCACCGGAACGGTGATGGTCAGTACTACGATTACCGCAACACCGAGACCAATCGCCGCTTCAACCTTCTTGGATACCGCGAGGAAGGTACACATCCCCAGGAAGAAGGCCAACGCCATGTTTTCTACGAAAACGGCGCGGATGATGAGAGAAATAAAATGTTCCATCGATCAGGCCTCCTGTTGCGCCAGAGGCATTTTGGAATTCGGCGCAATCTTGAACTCATCCTCTTCTACCTGCTCCGGCTTCCAGGCACGGATCGCCCAGATAAACAGGCCAATCAGGAAGAAGGCACTCGGCGGCAGCAGCAGCATGCCATTCGGTACGTACCAGCCACCGTTGTTCACGGTTTGCAGGATCTCAACACCGAACAGTTTGCCCGCGCCAAAGAGTTCACGGATGAATGCCAGACCAATCAGAATCACGCTGTAACCCAGACCGTTACCAACACCGTCGAAGAAGCTGTCCTTCGGACCGTGCTTCATGGCGAAGGCTTCGGCGCGGCCCATTACGATACAGTTGGTGATAATCAGACCAACGAATACCGAGAGCTGCTTGGAGATATCGTAGGCGTACGCCTTCAATACCTGGTCAACCAGAATTACCAGAGAGGCAATCACGGTCATCTGCACGATGATCCGGATGCTGTTCGGGATCTGCTTACGGATCAGTGACACGGCGGTGTTGGAGAAGGCCACAACGGTGGTCAACGCAACACACATTACCAGGGTCACTTGCAGCGAGCTGGTTACCGCCAATGCGGAACAGATACCAAGGATCTGCAGCGTAATGGGGTTATTTTTGAAAATCGGGTCCAGCAGAGTGTCTTTCAACTTGGTGCTCATGCTTATGCCTCCCCTGCTTTCAGGTGTTTCAGGAAGGGACCGAAACCGTCATTGCCAAGCCAGAACTTGACCAGGTTGTCGACGCCTTTGCTGGTCAGAGTTGCACCAGACAGGCCGTCCACTTGGTGGATAGCCTGCGGGCTGTTCTGATCAACACTGCCTTTGATTACGGAAATATCTACGCCGCCATCGGCGTCGTACACTTCCTTACCTTCCCACTGAGACTTCCAGCGCGGGTTGTCTACTTCACCACCCAGTCCAGGAGTTTCTTTGTGCTCGTAGAAGCCCAGACCAGCAACGGTGTTGAGGTCTTTCTCCAGAGCCAGGAAGCCGTAGAGCTGACCCCAAAGGCCATAACCACGAACCGGCAGGATGATGCGTTCCATCTCGCCATTCTCCTCCACCAGATACACCTCTTTGATGTTCTCGCGGCGGATAATTTTGGCGATGTCCTGATCGGCCGGCAGTTTTTCACTGGCGCTCGGGACTTTCGCTGCAGCACGACCACTGCCACCGGCCGGAGCCTCGTCAGTGAACTTGCCGGTACGCAGGTCTACGTACTTGATGGTTACGTTGCCGAAGGCTTCTTCGATCGCCTTGCGGCTGGTCTGATCAGGAGTGATCAGGCCACCAGCCAGCAACACGTTCTTTTTCATATCCAGCTCGGCATTGGCCTTCTGCGTGGGCTTGAGCATTACTGCCGCGGTGGAAACCACCACGGAGCAGACAATACACAGTACCAGCGCGACCAGCAGAGTACCTTTTACAGAATCTTTATTAGCCACGTGCCAACCTCCGCTTGATATGGGACTGCACAACGAAGTGGTCAAACAGCGGTGCGAACAGGTTCGCGAACAGAATGGCCAGCATGATGCCTTCTGGGAACGCCGGATTCACAACACGAATCAGAACAGTCATCACACCGATCAGAATGCCGTACCACCAGCGACCAACATTGGTCATGGCTGCAGATACAGGGTCGGTGGTCATGAACATCAGACCAAACGCGAAACCACCAACAACCAGGTGCCAGTACCAAGGCACATTGAAGAAGGCATTGGTCTCGGAGCCAATCATGTTGAACATGAGGGACGTGGCCATCATGCCCAGCAGAGTACCGGCAACGATACGCCAGCTGGCAATGCGCATGCTCAGCAGGATGGCGCCGGCAATAAAGATGACGAAGGTGGAGGTTTCACCAATGGAACCGTGCATGTTGCCGAAGAAGGCATCCCACCAGGTCAGAGGGCCAGCAGCAGCGTTGATCACGCCGTTCTGCACGCCTTCGCTCGCCAGTACAGACAGCGCGGTTGCGCCGGTGTAGCCGTCTACGGCGGTCCACACAGTGTCACCGGACATGGAGGCCGGGTAAGCGAAGTACAGGAATGCACGACCACTCAGTGCGGGGTTGAGGAAGTTTTTACCGGTACCACCGAATACTTCCTTACCAATTACCACACCGAAGCTGATGCCCATGGCCACCATCCACAGAGGCAGGTCTGGCGGACAGGTCAGGGCAAACAGGATAGAAGTAACAAAGAAACCTTCGTTTACTTCGTGGCCACGTACTGCAGCGAACAGCACTTCCCAGATACCACCAACGATGAAGGTCGTCAGGTAGATCGGCAGGAAGTACATGGCACCGTAGACAAAGTTGTCCCAGATGCTTGCCGCGTTGTAGCTGGTCAGTGCGCCAATAATGGCGTGGCGCCAGCCTTCGAACTCAGTCGCACCGCTGTTGGCGATGATGGTATTGGCCTGGTAGCCGATATTCCACATACCAAAGAAAGCGGCCAGCATGGCGCAGGCCCAAACGGTGATCATGATGCGCTTCAGGTCAATACCGTCGCGCACGTGCGCGGTGGTCTTGGTACGGTCGGCCGGCTGGAACAAACCAGTATCGATGGCCTCGTACAGCGCGTAGAACTTTTCATACTTACCGCCCTTATGGAAGTGCGGCTCGATGGAGTCTAAAAATTTACGCAACATGTCTTAGCCCTCCTTCTCAATACGGGTCAGGTTGTCCCGCAGGATGGGGCCAAACTCATACTTGCCCGGGCACACGAAGGTACACAGGGCCAGATCTTCTTCGTCCAGTTCCAGGGCGCCCAGCTGCTGAGCTACCTGGGTATCACCCACGATCAGCGCACGCAGGAGCTGAGTCGGCAGGACGTTCAGCGGCATAACACGCTCGTAAACACCGATCGGCACCATGGCACGCTCGGAGCCGTTGGCACTGGTGGTGAAGTTGAACAGTTTGTTCTTCAGGAAGTTGCTGACGTAGATCGGCAGCACAGAGAAGCGGTTCGCACCAGGCGTGAAGTAGTGCAGCATCGGGCGCTCACGGCCCTCTTCCAGCACGCTCACCTGGTTGTGGTAGCGACCCAGGTAACCCAGCGCTCCGTTGGCGGTGCGACCACCGAATACGGAACCGGAGATTACGCGGTTGTCAGCACCTTCGGTTTCACCGGCGACCAGCGCTGTCAGATCGGCGCCCAGACGGGTGCGCAGAAGACGCGGCTTGGTTACACGCGGGCCACCCAGGGCAACAACACGGTCGGTGAACAGCTTGCCGGTTTCGAACAGCTTGCCTACCGCGATCACGTCCTGATAACCGATGGTCCAAACCTGGCGACCGGGCTTAACCGGGTGCAGGAAGTGGATGTGGGTACCAGACAGACCAGCGGGGTGCGGGCCAGCAAAGGCTTCGCGCTGAACAGTGGCAACGCTCGGTACCGGAATATCGGCGTCCGGAGCGGTACAGACGAAGGTCTTGTCTGCCAGCTTGGACAGGATTTCAACACCCTGTGCAAACGCTTCACGCTGCTCGGCAATCACCACAACCGGGTCGGCTGCCAGCGGATTGGTATCCATCGCATTGATGAAGAGCGCAGAAGGCTCGGCGTCCAGCGCCGGCACTTTGCTGTACGGGCGGGTACGCAGTGCGGTCCACAGACCGGACTCGACCAGGTTCTCGCGAACCTGCTCTGCAGTCAGGCTGCCCAGCTGGTCAGCGCTGTAGCTCGCAAATTGCTCAGCTTCGTCGCCTTCTACTTCAATCACTACGGATTGCAGTACACGACGAACGCCACGGTTAACCGCTACTACGCGGCCCGCAGCCGGAGCGGTATAGCGTACACCGTCCGTCTTTTTGTCAGTGAACAGCAATTGTCCGAGTTTGACGCTATCCCCTTCCGCAACTGCCATGGTGGGCTTCATCCCGTTGTAATCGGGACCAACCACCGCAACAGTCTTGGCTGCAGGGCCATCGTGGATGACCTGCTCGGGCGCGCCGGATATGGGTAAATCCAATCCCCGACGGATCTTTCTCATACGCCTGTGCCTAAGTTCTAAGTTGGTAGATTTAGTAGGTTTTAAAATTTTCTGGGCCTTTTGAGCCCGGAGTAAGAAGAAACCTTTGCGCGGGGGCTTAGGCCAAATTGAGCCGACACAAGCCTCGAGGTGAACTCTGTAAAGAGTAGCTACTAATCAGCAGCCTTAAGCCCGACGGGCAACGCCGGCCGGCACCACAGGTAATATGAAGAAATGACTCAGAGTCCGGGAGCAACGCACTGCTATTGCCTTGGCAACCCGCAGTCTATGCGTTGATTTCCCGGCACACGGCAGCCCCGCAAAATCGCGCGCATTATAAGGATCGTACAGGGGGTTTACCAGAGCAGATGGGGTCAAATCGGCCCCAGATGAGGAAATTTTTGCTGAAAAAACAAAGACTTTAGTTGGAGGCGCCACCGCCGGCCATTGCAACCGGGGTGGCGCGGGATCAATCTGGTCAACCAGTGATCACGCAGATCAATCCCTCTGACTAGAGCGTCGAGATCAGTCCTTCTTTGGGAACAGCTCGTAACGCACGCCAGCCATATCCTCCAGACAGCGCACTACCTGACAGCTGTAGCCGAACTCGTTGTCGTACCAGCAGTAGAGCACCGCATTGTCGTCTTCGACAATGGTGGCGGTAGAGTCAAACACACAGGCGCGACGGGAGCCGACAAAATCGCTGGAAACCACTTCCGGCGAGTTGGTGAAGTCGATCTGCTGACGCAGCGGCGAGTGCAGCGCCACATCGCGCAGGTACTCGTTCAACTCGTCCTTGGTGGTCTCCTTGCCCAGACGCAGGTTCAGGATCGCCATGGACACGTTCGGGGTCGGAACGCGGATCGCGTTACCGGTCAGCTTGCCCTTCAACTCCGGCAGCGCCTTGGATACCGCCTTGGCAGCACCAGTCTCGGTCAACACCATGTTGAGGGCGGCAGAGCGGCCACGGCGCTCACCCTTGTGGTAGTTGTCGATCAGGTTCTGGTCGTTGGTGTAGGCGTGTACGGTTTCTACGTGACCGTGCTCAACACCGAACTTGTCCATCATCGCCTTCAGTACCGGCACGATGGCGTTGGTGGTACAGGAGGCCGCAGAAAGGATCTTATCTTCCGGCTTGATGTCGTCGTTGTTGATGCCGTAAACGATGTTCTTCAGGTCGCCCTTGCCCGGCGCAGTCAGCAGTACCTTGGAGGCACCCTTGCACTCCAGGTGCTGGGACAGGCCCGCTTCGTCACGCCACACGCCGGTGCTGTCGACGATCAGGGCGTTATTGATGCCGTGCTCGGTGTAATCCACCTCTTCCGGGGAGTTCGCGTAGATGACCTTTACTTCGTTGCCGTTGCAGATCAGCGTGCTGGTCTCTTCGTCTACACGAATGGTGCCGTTGAAAGCGCCGTGTACGGAATCGCGACGCAACAGGGAGGCGCGCTTGACCAGGTCGTTATCCGCCTTGCCTTTACGCAGTACGATTGCACGCAGGCGCAGCACATCGCCACTGCCCGCTTTTTCGATCAGCAGGCGCGCTACCAGACGGCCAATACGGCCGAAACCGTAGATCACCACATCCTGGGACTCAGGCAGCGGCTTACCGGCACCAGAGGCGTCGGAAAGCTCTTCGCGCACGAAGTCTTCAATAGACAGGCCGCGCTCGTCGCGCATGTATTTGTTGGTGAGGGTACCCAGGTCGATATGCACCGGGCCCAGGTCGAGTTTGCAGATCGCCTCGAGAACTGGATAGGTCTCAAACTCAGACAGCTCGTTTTCCTCAACCTGACGCACAAAACGATGCGCCTTCATAATGGTGAGAACGGAGCGGTTCACCAGGTTCTTGCCGTACATATAAATGCCGACATTACTTTCCCGGTTGAGCTTGCCAATCATCGGAATCATGGATTCCGCCAGCGCTTCACGCGCTTTCCAGTCCTTGAAAAAGTCAGCGGGCTTCGGTCGCTTCTGAGTCACAGTCAGACACCTCTGCAAAGGGTAAATTTGGGTCTCGCCCTGGCCGGAGTACAAGCTGCGTAATTTGGGCCACGTGAATGTTAAGAATGGCTCAAAATCCTGCCTCCAACCGGAAGGCGGGCGAATTATGTGTATTCAAATCTGGCCGCGCAACCGAGCAAAAAATGGCCTAAAAACTGTAGTTAAACTACATTCCGGAAACGGAAAAAACGGCTTTTTTCTCGGCATAACCACCCTGCCCGAACGCCCCTACCACAAACCCCAAAAACACCGACCTGCAAGCTCGGCGGTTCACCGCTACAATACGTGCCCTCCAAGGCCGAGACCGGTCAGAAAGCACGGAATTATAAGGAAAGATGAGTCAGCTCCCCCCTTTGTCCCCGCCCGCATTTCGCAGCCAGAATGACCGCCAATTCTGGGGGCAGCTACACGGCGCCAGCGCAGCCCTCGCCATTCTGAAGGCCGCTCAGTCGAGCTCAGCGCCAACCCTGCTGATCGCCCGCAACAGCCAGGACGCACATCAACTTGAGGTGCAGCTGAAATTTTTTAACAAGCCGCGGCGAGATGGGGCAGACGGCGACACCAATCAGGCGGGCGATCAGACGGTCGATGCCGCGCTGGAAATTTTCCAGTTCCCGGACTGGGAAATCCTGCCCTACGACACCTTCTCTCCCCACCAGGACATCATCTCAGATCGCCTGGCCACCCTATACCGATTGCCTCAGATGGGCAGCGGCATCGTGATTGTGCCGGTAAGCACGCTACTGCACCGTTTAGCACCCAAGGATTATGTCGCGGGCAACGCCCTGGTATTGAAGGAAGGACAGAAGTTCGACCTGAACGCTCAACGCAAACTGCTCGAGCAAGCCGGATACCACTGTGTTGATACGGTATATGAACACGGTGAATTCGCCGTACGCGGCTCGCTGATGGACATCTTCCCAATGGGCAGCAACCTGCCCTACCGCATCGATCTGTTTGACGACGAAATCGAATCCCTGCGCACCTTCGATCCGGAAGACCAGCGTACCGTGGACAAGGTCGACCAAATCGATCTGCTGCCGGCGCGTGAATTCCCCATGCACAAGCTGGCGCTGGCGAAGTTTCTCGAGCGCTGGCACGGGCAGTTTGATTGTGATCCGGGCCCGGTATCCATCTACCAAGACATCAGTGCCGGCATCGCTCCCGCCGGGATCGAATACTACTTGCCGCTGTTTTTTGATGAGTGCGCAAGCCTGTTTGACTACCTGCCCGAGCGCAGCCAGGTGTTTATCCAGGGCGACCTCAAGCAGCCGGTGGAATCCTTCTGGCGGGAAGCAGAAAACCGCTACGAGAGCCGCCGCGGCGACCTGACCCGCCCGATTCTGGAACCAGGCCAGGTACTGCTCAATGTGGACGAGTTCTACGGAGCCCTGAAGCACCTGCCGCGCGCCTTCTTCTCCAACGAATCGCTCCCGGAGGCGGAAGGCAATTACAACTTCGCTACCGGCACCCCACCAAGCCTGCCGGTAGATGGCAAATCCGAACAGCCGTTGAAAGCGCTCGAAGCCTACTTAATGGAGTACAAAGGCCGCGTGCTGTTTTGTGCAGAAAGCGGGGGCCGACGCGAGGCACTGCTGGAACTGCTCAGTGGCATTCGCCTGAAACCGAAGACGCTCGATTGCTGGCAGGACTTTGTTGACGGTGACGATCAAATTGCAATTACCGTCTCCCCTATCGACCAGGGCCTGATTCTCGAAGACCCGCAGCTCAACCTGATCGCAGAACCACAACTGTTTGGCGACCGGGTACTGCAGCAACGCAGACGCCGTAAGGCAAAAGAGGAAGCGGACAACGCGGTTAAAAACCTGGCGGAACTGCGTATCGATGCACCGGTCGTGCATATCGATCACGGGGTCGGCCGCTATAAAGGCCTGCAGAGCCTCGATATCGACAGCCAGCCCGCAGAATTTCTTACCCTGGAATATGGTGACGGCGCCAAGCTGTATGTACCGGTGGCCAGCCTGCACCTGATCAGTCGCTACTCCGGCGCCGACGAAGAACTGGCCCCACTGCACAAGCTGGGCAGCGAAAGCTGGCAAAAAGCCAAGCGCAAGGCCGCGGAAAAAGTCCGCGATGCGGCGGCAGAACTACTCGACATCTATGCACGGCGCGAGGCACGCATCGGCCATGCATTTGGCGACCCGGGACTCGCGTATCGCGAATTCACCGCTGGCTTCCCGTTTGAGGAGACCCCGGACCAGCAACTCGCCATTGAAGCCGTGGTGGGAGACATGCTCTCCGACAAGCCGATGGACCGACTGGTGTGTGGCGATGTGGGCTTTGGTAAAACCGAAGTGGCCATGCGTGCAGCTTTCGTGGCCGCGCACGGCGGCAAACAGGTTGCCATGCTGGTACCCACCACCCTGCTGGCACAACAGCACTTCCAGTCGCTACAGGACCGCTTCGCCGACTGGCCTATTTCTATCGAGGTAATTTCCCGCTTCCGCAGCAATAAAGAAGTGGAAGCCATTAAACAGCGTGTCGCCGAAGGCAAAGTCGATATTCTCGTTGGCACCCACAAGCTGCTGCAAAGCGATCTCAAGTTTAAAAACCTGGGGCTGCTGATCATCGATGAGGAACACCGCTTCGGGGTGCGCCAGAAAGAAAAACTCAAGAGCCTGCGCTCTGAGGTAGACATCCTCAACCTTACCGCAACCCCGATTCCTCGGACATTGAATATGGCCATGGCGGGCATTCGCGACCTGTCTGTGATCGCCACACCGCCGGCTCGCCGCCTCTCGGTAAAAACCTTTGTGCGCGAGCGCGACGATGCGCTGATTAAAGAAGCGATTCTGCGGGAGATTCTGCGCGGCGGTCAGGTGTACTTCCTGCACAACGAAGTGAAGAGTATCGAGCGTATCGCCCGGGAACTTCAGGAACTGGTACCCGAGGCCCGCATCGGCATTGGCCACGGCCAGATGCGCGAGCGTGAGCTCGAGCAGGTGATGAGTGATTTCTACCACAAGCGCTTCAATGTGCTGGTGTGTACCACCATCATCGAGACCGGCATCGACATCCCCAGTGCCAACACCATCCTGATTGAGCGCGCCGACAAGTTTGGCCTGGCACAGCTACACCAACTGCGTGGCCGTGTGGGCCGCTCCCACCACCAGGCCTACGCCTATCTGTTGACCCCGAATAAGCGGGCAATGACCGGCGATGCAGTGAAACGGCTCGAAGCGATCAGCGAAGCCCAGGACCTGGGAGCGGGCTTTACTCTCGCCACCCACGACCTGGAGATCCGCGGTGCCGGGGAACTGCTGGGCGAAGAGCAAAGCGGACAGATCCAGAGCGTTGGCTTCAACCTGTATATGGAAATGCTGGACCATGCGGTCAAGGCCATTCGCGAGGGGCGCACGCCGAATATCGACGAGCCGCTGGAATCCCCCGCGGTCGACGTCAACCTGCGCGTACCGGCACTGATTCCGGAGGACTACCTGCCGGACGTACACAGCCGCCTGATCATGTACAAACGCATCGCCAATGCGGAAGACAAAAACGCCCTGAAAGAACTGCAGGTAGAAATGATCGACCGGTTCGGCTTGTTCCCGGAGCCGCTGAAGCATCTGTTCCGCATCACCGAGATCAAACTCAACGCCAACCAGATGGGTATCCGCAAGCTGGAAGCCTCTGCGAGCCGCGGACGCATTGAGTTTGCCGACAACGCGAAGGTGGACCCGCTGACACTGGTGAAACTGGTGCAGAGCCGCCCGACCACCTTCCAGCTGCAGGGGGCAAACCACCTCAACTTCGCGCTCGACGAAAGTGGCCCGGAGCAGCGCCTGCAGCAGGTCAACGACGTACTGCAACAGCTGTCGCAATAGCGGCAGATGACGCAGATCCGGGCCGCAAAGGGTGCTAAGATGGCCGAAATATCCGCCAGCCAAACGCAATGTTCAGGATTGCTGGGCTGGCGGGCCGGCACCCAAGCCGCCAAAGAATGCAGCTAAGACCAACGCGGTATATATAATGACCAGATTTTTCAACCGGGTCACTAAGGGCCCCAACAAGCCGTTCCAGCGACTGGCGAACTCTACCCTCCTCGCCCTCAGCGCCGCGTTTTGTGTGGCGGAGGCCCAGGCGGCCGGATACGCAGGCACGCAGTTTGAAATCGAAATGGTCGTCTTCTCCCGCGAGGAAGGCATGCAGACCTCCCGCGAGACCTGGCCGGCCACCCCCGAACTCGCTTATGACAAGCACTGGGTCGACTTCAACTCGCCGTCCGCCAACGACCCGCTGTTGCCGGCACTGGAGCCGGCCGCCAACCAGCTGAACAACAAGGTGGCCAGCCTTAACCGCAATCCGCGCTACACCGTGCTGTTCCACAAGACCTGGCGACAGGTTCTGCAAACTGAGCGCAATGCGCCTGCGGTCCTGATTAACGGCGGCACCCCAAGCGATGAACATCATCAGCTAGAAGGCAGCGTTACCATTAGCGTTTCGCGCTACCTGCACCTGAGTACCGACCTCTGGTTCAGCGAATGGGCGCAGCAACCGCAGCTCCAACCGACCGGCTGGAATATGGAGCCACAGCAAGCGGATTCCACGAGCGCCCAAGGTATTGCCGTTCCGACTCAGCCCCGCGCGCCCTTGCTACCGGTAGCAGAAAGCGAGCCGCTCGGCCTGGGGGCGTCGGCCGAACCTGCCACCAGTTCCTTTAACAGCAGCAATTCTTTCAGCACCAGCGCAGACTTTGCCTCATTTGGTGACGAAGAAAACACGCCGGCATTGCCCGTGGAAAAAATCGCGGAGCGAGTTGCTGTACTTCAGGAAGAACGCAGACTGCGCAGCGGCGAGCTGCACTATATTGACCACCCCAAATTGGGCGTGCTCATCGAAGTGCGCACCGTAGAGCAGACAGAGGATGAAGAGCAGGACCCCCTGCTTCAGTCTGAATAATCGCAATCGACGCGAGGCGCGATGTGCGAAAACGGCCCCCAACGGGGCCGTCTTCGTATCTGGCCCAAATAAACTTATCGAATAATAAAAACGGATCGATATCCAATGATTACCAATGACGCCATTATTCTGGGTCTACTCGCCGCTATTCTCGGTTTTGTTTTCTATACCGCGGGCAGTGAACAGCGTTTCTGGAAACGCTTTTACCGCTTTGTTCCAGCGCTATTACTTTGTTACTTCCTGCCTTCGCTACTAACTACCTTTCACATTATCGATGCGCACAACTCGAACCTGTATTTCGTTGCGTCACGCTACCTGTTGCCTGCCAGCCTGGTGTTGCTCACCCTGAGTGTCGACCTGAAGGGCATTATCAATCTTGGACCCAAGGCGCTGATTCTGTTTCTTACCGGCACCCTGGGTATTGTTATCGGAGGGCCCCTCGCCCTACTGATCATGTCGGCGATTGATCCGAGCCTGCTGAATGGCAACGGCCCGGATGCAATCTGGCGCGGCATGACAACCGTTGCCGGCAGCTGGATTGGCGGTGGCGCGAACCAGGCAGCAATGAAAGAAGTGTTCGATGTGGGTGGGCAGGTGTTCTCTGCAATGGTGGCGGTGGACGTGATCATCGCCAACTTGTGGATGGCGGTACTGTTGATCATGGCCGGCAACGCGAAAAAAATCGATGCCAAGTCTGGTGCGGATACCAGCGCCATCGATACGCTCAGAGAGCGCGTAGAGACGATGCAGCGCAAACACGCGCGCAACCCTACCGTGCAAGACCTGATGCTTATCGCCGCGGTGGGATTCGGCATTACCGCCATCGCGCACGCAGGTGCAGACTTCCTCGCGCCCTGGTTCCAGGCTAACGCACCGCAGCTCGCACGCTTCAGCTTTACCAGTCAATTCTTCTGGCTGATCATCATCGCCACAACCCTTGGCGTGGCCATGGCGTTTTCACCGGCGAAAAAACTGGAAGGTGCCGGCGCTTCCAAGATCGGCACGATCTTTATCTACTTCCTGGTTGCCACTATCGGCACCCACATGGACATTACCGCGCTTAGCGATAGCCCAGAGCTGTTCGTGCTCGGCTTGATCTGGATGGCCGTGCACGCGGGCCTATTGCTGCTGGTCGCCAAGCTGATCAAGGCACCGCTCTTCTTCATGGCCGTCGGGAGCCAGGCGAATGTCGGTGGCGCGGCCTCAGCACCGGTGGTCGCAGCAGCCTTCCACCCGTCGCTCGCTCCGGTTGGCGTACTGCTCGCGGTTATGGGTTACGCCCTCGGTACTTACGCAGCCTGGTTCTGTGGCCAGTTGCTACGCGTCGTAGGCGCCGGATAATCGAGGGTACGGGGAAGTTGCATTGGCGCCGGGATGGGCCAATCGGGCTCTGATAGATCCTGATAGCTATTGTGAGGGCGCAGCCTGCGCGCCCCGCAATCTAGAGACACAAAAAAAGCCCAAAGGGAAATGCCAATCAAGCACTACCCTGCGGGCTTTTTCTTTGTGCGCTACCGGAATCAATTCCGGCAGTCGCCCTGAGATGGTTGGCGAATTACTCGCAGAGAACCACGTCTTCTGCCAACAGGCCTTTGTCGCCCTGCTGCATTTCAAACTCGACTGCCTGACCTTCATTCAAGGTCTTGTAGCCGTCGCCGCGGATGCTGCGGTAATGAACAAAAATATCCTCGGAACCTTCCGAGCTGGTGATAAAACCATAACCCCGGGCGTTATTAAACCACTTCACAGTACCCGTAACGCGATCACTCATTAAGCCAACCTCTTTTATTGTTATTGCGCTCACCCAGGTTGCGGGCGATTCGCCTACCCCAATTTGGGTGCCCAATCCTCCGTGAGGGCGGACACTTTCTCGAAGCACCTGTTCAATCTATCAAACAGGTCCTTACCGATTCTTAGATAAAACTGCGCCACTGTCTAGGTTTGCACGTGAAATTAATGTTACTTCTCACCAACAATGCGCAATAAATCACCAAATTAGCCCAAAAGGTCCCAAAAGCCTTGGTACCTTGTGCTCAAGCCGGGGGGCAGCTTGAAATTAAGCCCGCGTCACTAAGCTGACTATTGCGCAATTTAAGCGAGCCCGCTTAAGCGCCGACCGGCCCGCGCGCTCCGGCAGAGCGGTCTGCAATGGCCAGTTCCGGCAACTCGGATATATGCAACGTGGACGTAGGGAATGCACAAGACGCGCCCTGCGCCTCAATAATCTTGAGGATTTTCAGCAGCACGTCCTGTTTGATCTCGTGGTAGCGAACCCACTCGGTGGTCTTGGTGAAAGTGTAAATAAAGAAATCCAGTGAAGACGGCGCGAACGAGTTGAAGTTCACAATGAGTGTTTGGTTGGTATCAATTTCCGGGTGCTGCTCCAGCATGCGGCGCACCTCACCCACCACAGTCTCCATCAAGTGCGCGTCTTCATAGCGAATGCCGATGGTTTCATAAATACGGCGATTCAACATGCGCGACGGGTTTTCCACCGAGATCTGCGTGAAGGTACCGTTGGGGATATACAGAGGGCGCTTGTCGAAGGTGCGAATCCTGGTCAGGCGCCAGCCAATATCTTCTACGGTCCCCTCGATCTCCTGGTCTGGAGAGCGCACCCAGTCGCCTACCTTGAACGGGCGATCCAGATAAATCATCAGACCACCAAAGAAGTTTGCCAGGAGGTCCTTCGCCGCAAAACCGATCGCGAGGCCGCCAATACCGCCCATCGCCAACACGCCACTCACGCTATACCCAAGGCGCTGCATTATCACCAGCGCAGCGGTAATCATGATCGACGCACGCACCAGCTTGCCGATGGCGCGCACCGTAGTGGCATCGATCGGCTTATGCATATAGCGAGGATCCGCCAGATTCCGCTCTACCTCTTTGGCAAAGCGCAAACCGAACCAAGCGATAACCACCACAAAGCCGACCGCCCGCGGCTTGTCCGCAAGCCAGGTTAGGAGTTCTGAGCCAGTGGTGGCCGCAGTGCGAGCAGCCGCAACGGACAAGCCCAACAGCCAGATCAAAATCGATGCCGGCGGATTGATGGAGTTGGCCAGCGCATCATCCCACGGGTTGACGGTGCGCGCTGCCCGCGCCTGGAGCTGCAGGATGAAGCGCCCCACCAACCAGGAGGCCAGTGCGGTAATCAGGACAATGAAAAAGATTTCGGCAATCCAGAAGCGGTCGTCCCCGACCAGGGAGCGCAAATACGCTTTAGCTGACTCCACAAACTACTCCATAAGCTGCAGACGAATGTTGAAGGGATTATTGTGCGTATTTACATCCAGGATGCCAGCCACTCGCGTGTTTTTTGCCAACGGTCGCTCTTTTCCAACGCATCCCAACTGCTTATCTTGGGCTGACCGCGCATGCGGGAGAGGCGCTCACTCGACGCGGGATCGATAGAATAGCCTTCCAGCGCGCCCAGCACCTCGATGGCTCCCTGGCGATTGTTGCAGACAATACCCATATCGCAGCCCGCAGAAAGCGCCGCGTGAATACGCTCCCGATAACCACCTGCTGCGCCGGCGCCCTCCATGGTCAGGTCATCACTAAAGATGACCCCATCAAACTTGAGGCGCTTGCGTAAGATCTCTTGCAGCCAGTAGCGTGAAAAGCCTACCGAGTTTTCATCGACCTTGGCAAAGCGGATATGCGCCGGCATGACGGCTTCCAATTCGCCAGCGGCAATACACTCTGCGAACGGCACCCCATCCGCGGCGAGTACGGTTTCGAGATCGCGCTCATCCACCGGCAGTTCTTCGTGGCTGTCTTCCAGCACCTGGCCATGACCGGGAAAATGCTTGCCCGTCGTTGCCATACCGGCCTCATGCATGCCGGCAATAAACGGCCGCGCCTTTTGGCACAGGGCCAGCGGATCCTGCGCGAAACTGCGATCGCCGACAATTCGACAAAAATCATCGTCCGCATCGAGCACCGGCGCGAAGCTGAAGTCCACACCTACCGCGAGTAGTTCGGCCGCAAGCAGCCAGCCGACATCCTGCAATTGCTGTGTATTCGCTTGCGCACTGAGCGCCTGCATTGAGGGAATGCGCGTAAAGAAGTCCCGAAAGCGCTGCACCCTGCCCCCTTCCTGATCCACCGCCAGCAGAATCTCGGGACGCACGGCGCGAATCTCTGCGATGAGGCTTTCCAGTTGCGGACGATTTTCATAATTGCGCGCAAAGAATATCAACCCGCCTACATGTGGGTGCCGCAACAGCTCGCGATCCTCCTCGGTAAGCGTAAGGCCATCCACATCGATCATTACCGGGCCAATCTGAGCAGACATCGGTATGCACTCCACAATTAAACTTCGATCACGCAATAGACGAACGGGCAGTAGCAGATAACAGGCGGGGATTTCCCGGCCATTTATTCACCTTCGGTCGGTACCGGCGCGGTCAGCATGGCCACCGCCGCCGGCGCCAGCCGGGCAAGAGTTTCTTCCAAGCTGCTTTCAGCGCCAAAATCCTCTCTCAGGATAGCTTCGATCGCATCAAAGCTCGAAAGGGAAAATACGGTTGCGCCCAGCATGAAATAGAGGCGCCAGTAGAAGGTCACCGGATCTACGTGGGGCAAGGCGGTGGCCAGAGAGCCGGCAAAGCGCCGGTAAGAGTCGCCGTAGCGGGAAACGATAAAGCGACGCAAGTGGCCCTGAGATTGGGTGTACGCCAGCCCCAGCAAGCGCATAAACCGCTTCGGATCACGCCCCTGGCTGGCCAAGCCGGCTAAGGCAACCCGGTACAGGCTCTGCAGCAGGTCATCCAGCTGCAACGAGCCCTCTTCGGTGGCCAGACGGGCGAGTTCTGCATCCAGAGAGGTCGTAAAAGGTGTAAGAAAGCGCTCGAATACCGCCTGAATCAGTTCTTTTTTCGAACCAAAATGATAATTCACCGCCGCCAGATTGACCCCCGCGGTGCTGGTAATCGTACGCAAAGAGGTCTCGGTAAACCCGCGCTCGGCAAACAGTACTTCCGCAGCGTCCAATATCCGCTGAACGGTATCCAACTGACTCATACCAATCTCACAACAATTCAAACCAACAATTTAAACGTTTGTTTTAACCGCCAGACTAGCACATACCGGCAATGATGGAATACGCGCATGCTTAATCGATCTAAAGCCAGCCCCTTTCAGCGCCGGTTCCGGTTACCGAGCGCACGCCCGCGACATTAGATTGGCCATGAACGTTTGAAAAATTTGCGCTACTCATCGCATCTGCCGAATCCCGGCAGGAACCGCGAAAGAGCTAGCGCCATGCGTGGGAAGGCCCGAGATAAAAACCCGAGCCACCCCGATATAGGAGGGCCAAGTCATGGCGAGAATCGCCCCTGAAATTGGCAGCTGGTTTGAAAATTTCGACACAGGCGACCTTTTCGAGGTTGTCGCGGTAGACCATCCATCACGCACCATCGAGATCCAATACCTCGACGGCAGCATTGATGAAATCGAATTTCAGAGCTGGCCTTCCCTGCCCGTTATAGGTGCTGCGGCACCAGAAGATGCAAACGCCAGTTACGGCACCTTTGCGGAAGAAATGGGGGATGAAGAAGACGCCGGCTTTAAAAGTCCCATTTTTTCGCCCGCCCAGAGCGCCATCGACCGGCTCGAGGGTGACTCGTTCCCAGGCACCGACGAAAGCTTGTAATTAACCGGCCTCACCTCGCCGGCAAGTTTACGCCTACGGATTAACTTGCCTGGCGACATATTGCGCGCGCCATAAATCTGTATATAATCCCAGCAACTGTATAAAAATACAGATCAAAGGAAGGCGCTAATGACAAACCTCACCGCACGCCAGGCTCAGGTTCTGGAACTGATCAAGAGCTATCTGGACGACACCGGCTATCCGCCCACTCGAGCCGAAATTGCTCAGGAGCTTGGTTTTCGCTCTCCCAACGCAGCGGAAGAACACCTCAAGGCCCTGGCCCGCAAAGGTGCGATCGAAATGGTTGCCGGCGCTTCCCGCGGCATCCGCATCCCTGACCACCACAGTGGCCTGCCTATTGTCGGCCGTGTTGCCGCCGGCAACCCGGTGCTTGCGGAAGAAAACATCGAAGAATACTGTGAAATTCCAGCGGAGTTTTTCCACCCCCCCGCCGACTACCTGCTGCGTGTGCACGGCATGAGCATGAAAGACGCCGGCATTCTCGACGGCGATTTATTGGCAGTGCAGCGCACCGATAACATTCGCAATGGGCAGATTGTGGTGGCGCGCATTGAAGACGAAGTGACGGTGAAGCGCTTCAAGCGTCGTGGCAACCAGGCCACAGTACAACTGCTACCTGAAAACGAAGACTTCAATGTGATTGAGGTGGACATGCGCGACCGCAACTTTGCCATCGAAGGGTTGGCAGTTGGGGTGATCCGACAGAATCCGATCTGATCACGTCGCGCACAGTTGCCGGCCGAGTTATTTCAGGCATAAAAAAACAGGGCATTCGCCCTGTTTTTTTATGCCTGAAAGTCTTTGCAAACCTTCAGTGAATTGTGTGCTCAGTGATATCGACCACTTCTTCCTCGAAAGGCTCTGGCTCCATTTCACTGATATCCTGAACCGCTTCGATCCCCGCCTCCAGCATGGCTCGAGCGACCGCCACCTTGTGGTCGCGCAAAAAATGCATGCTCTCGTCGGAGAAACGAATACGCACCAAAGGCTCGCCCTTGTGACCAGCGCGTCGTAGCGCCACATCACCATTGGACAGCTCAATGATTTCGTAAGTCTCTGTAGACATTCACTTCTCCGGTAACCGCGTGATTTGGCAACCAGTGTATCACAGGGGGCATCAACTAATCAGCGTACATCCACTAATAGATTTCTTTGGTGAATTGACGCCTGCGTTGCCCCGCAGGGTGTGGTCACAGGGATATACCAGTCTTTACCACTCCTGACTCTGCGCCCGCTGGCGCTGAATCAGCTCCACTAATGCCTGATGCCACTGGTGAAGGTTGTCTGCCGTCAGAGGGGCCTCCAGAGGCCTTGCAGAGGGGTTATCCAGCTGCCGTACCGGTATCATGGTTTCCACGCCAGAGCCCCCGACGTTGGCCGCACCTGCAGGTCCGGCAGGTGTCGAGAGCGATAGTTGCCATAGGCCGGCCCATGCGCCGCTGAGCCTACTCAGCCAGCTCTGTGGGTCCTCTGACAAGTTCACTAGCTCCGTCACATCGCCACTGAACTTGCCACGCTGGGACACCAGCGCCGCAAGTGCCTGCGCACTATCCGGCTCGGCGCCAGCAGCAAAACCCAGCTGCAATTGGTGCCCCTGCTCCGCGAGAAACGCTCGGTAGGCGCGCCATAACTGCGTAACAGCCGACTCCAGCAGTGCGGCGTCCATCAGCGGCTGCTCGTTGGCAGCCTGCTGATGGGCGCCCAGCAACAGCTGGGCCTTACGCAATGCGGATGCCACCGTACCGGTATAGGGATTGCTCAAAACTTCCGTTCCCTTTCTTTTGGAGCCTTTGCTCTTAAGGCTGTTACAGGCTTACCAATTACTTCGCGGGTGCTTTCTTTGTTGCCGCTTTCTTGGCCGGTGCTTTTTTGGCCGCCGTCTTTTTGGCAGCAGCTTTCTTGGCAGGCACCTTCTTCGCGGCGGCCTTTTTCTTCGCTGGTGCTTTTTTGGCCGGCTCTTCTACCTGCCATTTGCCGTCGCGATAGAACGCCTTCCAGCCGGTCGCCTTGCCGTCTTCTTCGGTCTGCACATACTGCTCTTGGGTCTTGCGGCTGAAACGCACCACCGTATCGCGGCCTTCATTGTCTTCCGCCGGCGCGGAGAACAGGAAGCTGTACTTTGGATCGATCTCATCCTTGTGCGGCAGCAATTCCTTGATCCGCGGCGCACGGGTCTCGCGGTTTTTCGGGAATTGGCTGGCGGCCAAAAACAGTCCAGACGCACCGTCACGCAGAATGTAGGTGTCTTCGACTTTCTCACAGGCGAGCTCAGGCATGGGCACCGGATCCATTTTCGGGGGTGCCGGCTGGCCATTTTTGAGGAGCTTGCGGGTGTTTTTACAGTTCTCGTTGGTACAGCCGAAGTACTTGCCAAAGCGGCCAGACTTCAACTGCATATCGGAACCACACTTGTCACACTCAATAACCGGGCCATCGTAGCCCTTGATCTTGAAGGTGCCCTGCTCTACTTCGAAACCAGTACAGTCCGGGTTATTACCACAGATGTGCAGTTTGCGATGCTCGTCCACCAGGTAGCTATCCATGGCAGTACCGCACTTCGGACAGCGACGCTTATCGCGCAGTTGACGCGTTTCCGCGTCTTCATCCTTCTCCGCATCAACAGCTTCCTCACCAGATACCAGATTCATGGTATTGGTGCAGCGTTCCTTCGGTGGTAAGGCGTAACCCGAGCAGCCGAGGAATACACCGGTAGAACCGGTACGAATCTGCATGTGACGGCCGCACTTGCTGCACTCGATATCGGTGTCCGTCGGGTTATTCCGACGCATCCCGCCTTCTTTATCCTGCGCAGTCTCCAGGCGCTTGCTGAAGTCTGAATAGAATTCGTTCAGCAGGTCCTTCCAACCCTTTTTGCCTTCCGCAACGGTGTCGAGGGATTCTTCCAGACTGGCGGTAAAGCCGTAATCCATCAGGTCGGTAAAGCTCTCGCTCAGGCGGTCGGTAACGATATCGCCCATTTTTTCCGCGTAAAAACGACGGTTTTCCAGGCGCACGTAGCCGCGGTCCTGAATGGTGGAAATAATCGATGCGTAGGTAGACGGGCGGCCGATACCGCGTTTTTCCAGCTCTTTTACCAGCGCCGCTTCGCTGAAGCGTGCTGGCGGCTTGGTGAAATGCTGCTTCGGGTCGAGCTTTTGCAGGTTCAGCTTCTCGCCGACCTTGATATCCGGCAGCACCAGATCTTCGTCTTTTTTACTCTGTGCCGGCGCGACCTTCAGGAAGCCGTCGAAGCGGATCACACGGCCGCGCGTACGCAGTTCGAAATCACCGGCGGTAACCACCACTGACGTAGAGGTAAACTTGGCCGGAGTCATCTGACAGGCAACAAACTGCTGCCAGATCAGCGTGTACAGACGTTCGGCGTCGCGTTCCATACCGGAAAGCGTGTTGGGTTGCACTCGCACATCCGACGGACGGATCGCTTCGTGCGCCTCTTGAGCCCCCTCTTTACTGCTATAGCTGTTGGGCTTTTCCGGCAGGTACTTATCGCCGTAATTCTCACCGATAAATTCACGCGCAGAGGCGACCGCTTCCTTGCTTAAATTGGTGGAGTCGGTACGCATATAGGTGATGTAACCCGCCTCATAAAGACGCTGGGCCATCATCATGGTTTTCTTAACACTGAAGCCCAAGCGGTTACTCGCCGCCTGCTGCAGGGTTGAGGTGATATAGGGGGCGGTGGGTTTGGAACTGGTTGGTTTGTCGTCCCGGGCGTTCACCGTGAAGTCGCTAGCCTGCAGCGCGTTGAACGCAGCCATGGCCTGCTCTTCATTGGTGGGGCGGAAAGCCTCACCGGCCTGCTTTTTCACTTCCAGGCGCAGGGCGTCGGATTTCGCCGTCTGAGTGTCGGCGAACAGCGTCCAGTACTCTTCCGGAATAAACGCGCGGATCTCCCGCTCGCGCTCAACAACGAGCTTGACCGCCACGGACTGCACGCGACCGGCAGAAAGGCCTCGCGCGACCTTTTCCCACAACAGTGGTGAAACCATATAGCCCACGATGCGATCGAGGAATCGACGCGCCTGCTGCGCGTTTACCCGATCAATATCCAGGGGGCCGGGATCTTCAAACGCTTCCTGAATCGCGGACTTGGTAATTTCGTTGAACACCACACGGCGGTAACGCTGCTCGTCGCCACCAATGGCCTCGCGCAAGTGCCAGGCAATGGCCTCTCCTTCGCGGTCCAAATCCGTTGCGAGATATACGTGGTCGGCATTGGCCGCCAGCTTGCGCAATTCATCGACAACTTTTTCTTTGCCGGGGAGGATTTCATAGTGCGCATCCCAGTTGTGGTCCGGGTTGATGCCCATGCGCTTGATCAGCTGTTCACGGGTTTTCTTGCGCTTGTAAACCTCTTTGGCTTCTGGCGACAACTTGCGAGTTTCCGCAGCCCGGCGCGCCCGTTCTTTCGGATCGACAGCCTGCTTAGCGGAAGCACCGGTAGGAAGATCCCGGATATGACCAATACTGGACTTCACCACGAAGTCTTTTCCGAGATACTTGTTGATCGTTTTTGCCTTCGCCGGTGACTCGACGATGACCAGTGATTTACCCATAAGCCTTTGATTTTAAATAAAAAATTTACTGCTTGCGCAATCTGTGCTCACTGCTGTTTGCACAATGCGTTGCGCGAATATATATGCTTGGTCTCGCCTTTGGTCAAGCGAGTTAAGCAAATTGGTGAACTATTCGACCGTCTGGACAGCTCATCCGACCCGCAATTCAGCCCGGGGTTCAACCGGATAAAACAGTAGACCAGATCCTCAAGACGACCAGCTTGTTACGCAGGAGCAAGCGACTCCCGACAGAACGTTTTTAGCCCAGTCCGGGCTCGGTGCGTGCAACCTGACGTATTGCTTCTTCTATTAAGGGGCGCTGCTCCGCTAGCGCCTGAGTCACCGCCGCCAACCCCGCATCGCCACTGCGCTCGCGCCACTGAACGCCCAGCCCGCTGTCATTGGCGAAAATTGCCGTGGCATCGGCCGGCAACATGGCGATCAGTTCTTTGAGCGCCGGGCGCGCGGCCTCCGGCGCAGTGCGCCCATTGCGCCAGTCCCAGCGGCCATCAAAGTGCATTTCATGCTCTACCCGCTTTAACTCAAGCCCCCAGCCAGTCGCCAAACGACGGGGGTTGCGCCACTGTGAGAAATAAGTCGCGGCGGTGCCTTTGCCCAAGGCTTCCGGTAACGGCTGCATTTGCACCTTTAGACCGGCGGTGGCGGCACTCTGACGCATCGCGGCGACCTTGCGATCCCGCGCGCTGGGCTTGAGCCACATAACGGGACCGATCACCAGAACGACCGCCAAAATTATCGCGAAGATGGGAATCCAACTGGCCATAACGGCTTCCTTATTGAGAGCTACACAGTAACTTGACGCGCCTTCGCACCGCGATTTTCGGGTTGCAACGTCACTTCAGGGCGCGCATTCTTTTCCGTAACAGGGCGGTTGTGTCAAGTATGATTTTTTAAAGTAGACTGAATGAAGCCGTCGGCGGAGGGATTGTTCGGGCCCGATTGCCGGCCAAATACCCACACTATTATGCAGATCGAGGGGGACCTATGTCGGGCTACAACAACATCCTGGTAGGGCTGGACCTTTCTGACGAATCGTCCCAAGTGTTAACGCGCGCGCAACAAATTGCCGCCTGCACCGGGGCGCAGTTGACCCTCGCGCACATCATTGAGCCCCTGACATTCGCCTATGGTGGCGATATCCCCATGGACCTGTCAGAGGTGCAGGAACAACTGCAAAACCAGGCGAAAGAGCAGTTGGGTAAATCGGCTCAGGAGCTCGGTATTCCGCAGGATCGGCAACATGTTGTGCTGGGGCAGCCGGCCACGGAAATCCACCGACTGGCGGAAGAAAGCGGCTGCGATTTAATCGTAATCGGCAGCCACGGGCGCCATGGGCTGGCGTTGCTACTGGGCTCTACGGCAAACGGGGTGCTGCACGGCGCCGGCTGCGATGTGTTAGCCGTCCGCGTACACACCCCTGACGAATAAGCCGGTTACATACTGTCCAGCTCTGCCCAGCGCTCGAACGCCTGCTCCAGAGACTGCTGCAAATCGGCAAGCACCTGCAGTCGTTCCTGTACTTTGGCATTGTCCTGCTGATAAAAATCTGGCGCGGCCACTTCGGCCTCTAGCGCGGCAATGTCGTTTTCCAGGCTCTCAATTTGCCCGGGTAGCGCGTCCAACTCCCGCTGTAGCTTGTAACTGAGTTTTTTCGGCTTTGCCGCGGGCTTCTGTGCCGCCGCATCACTTTCTTCAGCAGCGTCTGCCGCAGCTGGCTTCGCTTGCTTGCGTGCCTTCAACTGCTCTTCGGCACTGAGAAACTTCCCGCCCTGTCGGACAAAGTCTTCATAACCGCCCACGTATTCCCGCACGATGCCATCGCCTTCAAAGGCCAGACAACTTTCCACCACATTGTCGAGGAAGGCACGGTCGTGGCTCACGAGGAGTACCGTACCGGGAAAGTCCATCAGCAACTGCTCAAGCAGCTCCAGAGTCTCTACGTCGAGGTCGTTGGTCGGTTCATCGAGCACCAGAATGTTTGCCGGCTGGCTGAACAGCTTGGCCAGCAGCGCACGGTTGCGCTCACCGCCACTGAGCGCACCCACCTTGGTACGCGCTTTGACACCGGTAAACAGAAAATCACTCAGGTAGCCCATAACATGCTTGGTGCTACCGCCCACCTGAATGTTTTCGCGACCCTCGGCAATGTTGTCGACCACCGAGAGGTCGGGATCCAGTACATCTCGGCGCTGGTCAAAGTAAGCAACCTGCTGCTTGGTACCCAACCGAATCGAACCGGACTGTGGCTTCAGCTCACCCAATAACAATTTGATCAGCGTACTTTTGCCGACACCATTGGGGCCGATCAGGCCAACCTTGTCGCCGCGCATCAGGGTGAAATTAAGATCGCGAATCAGTGGTGCAGCAGTGCCCTGCTCCCCCTCAAATCCGAAGGTCACGTCTTTCAGCTCCGCCACCAGCTTGCCGGAGCGCTCACCGGAGTCGAGCGACATTTTGGCGACACCCTGACGATCGCGCCGAGCCTTGCGCTCGTTACGCAGCGCCTTCAACGCACGCACCCGGCCCTCGTTGCGGGTACGCCGGGCCTTAATGCCCTGGCGAATCCATGTCTCTTCTTGTGCCAGCTTTTTATCGAAGAGCGCATCATTGCGCGCCTCTTCTTCAAGCTGCTTTTCCTTCTCCTGCTGGTAGCGATCAAACCGGCAGTTGAAGGCGCGCAGAATACCGCGGTCTAAATCCCATACGCTGGTGGCAAGGCGCTGCGCCAAGGCGCGGTCGTGGCTCACAAACAACAAGGCACCGCGGTAGCTGGCAAGGAAATCCTCCAACCATTCCACTGCGGCGATATCCAGGTGGTTTGTCGGCTCATCCAGAATCAACAGGTCCGGCTCAGTCACCAGGGCCCGCGCCAGCGCAGCGCGGCGCTGCCAGCCACCGGAAAGATCCTGTACCTGCGCACTCTCATCCAGATCCAGGCGGTCGAGCACACTGTCAATCTTTGCCAGCAGCTCCCAGCCATGAGCGTTTTCAATCTTGGCCTGCAGGTCCGGGTTCTGGTTTTCCCGGTACTCTGCAAGCCAGGCGCCGACATCGCCCAAACCTTCGGCCACGTAGCGATATACGGACTGGCTGCAATCCTCCGGGAGGGCCTGCTCCAAGGTGGCGAGCACCATACCCGTCTGGCGCACAATCTCGCCTTCATCCGGGTCACCTTTGCCAGCAATCAAGCTAAGCAAGCTGGACTTGCCCTCGCCGTTGCGACCTACCAGGCAAATACGATCGCCACGGTCAATCTTCGCAGTAACACCATCGGCCAGGACCTGAACGCCATAGCGCAATCCCACGCCATCCAACTGAAGCAACATAAATAACAACTACAATATGTGTGAGTGAAAGCAGACATTTTACGCTTAAATCTGCGCCCCTTCGAACTTGCGATTTCTCAATCGGGTTTTTTCAGCATGACGATTGGCCATAAAGGATTCGCCATTCTTCTCTCTGCCCTGCTTCTCATCGCGCCTACAGCGCTCACCATCGCGCCAGCGCGGGCAGCGGACACGGCTGATGCGGAAGCGGCGGTAGCCCAGAGAGAGAAGCTCCAGCAGGCTCGGCAGGCCATTGCCAGCAACAACAAGCGCCAACTGCGCAAGCTCAAGCAGGAGCTGAAGGACTACCCCCTACTGCCCTATATCGAGTACTGGGAGCTGAGCAAGCGCCTGTCAAAACTTCCGTATGACGACATTGACGCCTTTCTCGAAGAGTACAAAGACACCGCACTGGGTGACTGGATGCGAGTACGTGTGCTGCGCGAACTTGGCGCCCGCGAACGATTCAAGGCCTACCTGAAGTACTACGACCCGGACAAGATTCGCCGTACCCAATTGCGCTGCTACTACGTGGACGCGCTCTCTCGGCACGGTGACAAACAGCAGGCTTACGAGCTGATTGAAGAGCTGTGGACGGTAGGCGCCTCACAACCCAAAGAATGTGACCCGGCCTTCGCGCGCTGGATGAAAGACGGGGGGCTCACGCAAGAACGCGCCTGGCAGCGTCACGCACTGGCGGTGAGAGCCGGAAATCTGGACCTGGCAGCATTTATCGCACGCAAGCTCGATAAATCGCGCAAAGCCCGTGCCGAGCTGATGCGCAGCGTGTATCGCAAGCCGGAGCAAATCCTCGATTACAAAAAGTTTATCCGTGAAGAGCCGGAATACCGGGACATCGTCACCATCGGGCTGCGCCGCCTCGCCTCAAAGGATGCCGGCAAGGCCAATCAAGCCTGGGAGCGCTATAGCGCCAGTTACCTGTTTAACGACGAAGAACGGGATGACTACCTGCGCTACCTGGCCCTGCGCTTTGCACGGCAGGACGATCAAACCGGCCTGGAAACGCTGATCAAGAACAACCCCGAGTTCTTTGATTTACGCACTTCCGAGTGGCTAATTCGCCAGTCGTTACGCGAGATGGACTGGGCGCAAGTCGAGTTTTGGATTGATCAACTTCCCGCGGACAACCAGAAACTCGACCGCTGGCTGTACTGGAAGGCCCGCGCCATTGAGGAGCAACTCCAAACTGCCGACCAAAACGACCCCGCCCGGCAGGAACAGGCCAAAAAGCTGTACCAGCAAGCCGCGGCCGAGCGCAGCTATTACGGATTCCTCGCCTCGGACACCATCGGCGCGGATTACAGCTTCGTCGACCGCCCGGCACCCATAACACCCAAGCTGGTGGATGAAGTGGCGGCCCGCGAAGGCATGCAGCGCGCAAGGGAGCTACAGGCGATTGGCGAGTTCTATCACGCACGTCGCGAATGGGACTATGCCACCCGGGATATGCCAGACGAAGAGCTGATGACGGCGAGCAAGATCGCAGGCTCCTGGGGCTGGTATCACAAGTCGATCCAATCCATTCTCGCCGCTGACTACCTGGATGACCTTGAGTTACGTTTTCCCCTCGCCTTTCCCGGCATTGTCAGCGATGTAGCAAAACGTATGGGCAAGAAAACCGCCCTCAACGATTACCTGGTGCTGGCCGTGGCCCGCCAGGAAAGCCACTTCAGTCACGACGCCAAGTCGCACGCCGGTGCCATGGGCCTGATGCAGCTGCTGCCATCTACCGCGCGTGCCACCGCACGCAAGGCGGGTGTGCCCTACCGACGCAGCTGGGACCTGCTGAACCCCAATACCAACATCAGCCTGGGCGCCTACTACCTGAATTCGTTGCTCAACCGTTTTGACAACAATCGATTCCTCGCCGCCGCAGCCTATAACGCGGGCCCTACCCGGGTTTCGCGCTGGCTGAAAGATACCGATAAGAAACTGCCCTTCGATGTATGGATAGAAACCATCCCGTACAACGAAACAAGAAAATACGTGCAAAACGTTCTTTCCTATTCGGTGATCTATGCATACCGCAGCGGCGAAAAGAAATCACTGCTCAACAAAAATGAAGCAGAGGCCAAGCTGTAACTTTATATGCACGGTTATAGGGCTTGACCGGAACAAGCGGGTGACAAAAAGCAGAGAGGAGAAAAGATAGGGAAAAGAGAAAAGAAAAAGAAAAAGAAAAAGAAAAAGAAAAAGAAATGGAATACGATGAAGCAGAGCACCAAGCAGCTCGTGTTGGCTTAAGCCAACCGAGCCACCAGCCACTGATCCAATTCGTCGACCGTAAACGGCCAGCAAATCACATCATCCACCTGCCCAAGACCAACAACTGGAATACTCCAGCCAAACAAACGGGTCAGAGTTTCGTCATCGGCAATATCTACCGAGACCAGCCGCAACTGATATTTCTCCAGCAGCGGCCAAATCTCCGACTTGGCCTTTTCACAAAGACTGCAGCCCAGTGTGGTGTACAGGAGTATGTCGCGCTCGGCCACGCTTATACCAGCCCCTGACTACGTGCCCAGAAAAAACCAGCCGCCGCAGCACCGGCGACGATAACACCCAACCACAACCAGCCGCCGCTGCCGCTGGCTGCGGCGGACTCACCGCGATAGCCCGCAGAAATGGATTCCTGCGCACCAAAGGAACCACCTTCGCTAGCCGGTGAACGAGCATCCTCCGCCTGGGAACGCATGCCCAGCTGGCTGCGTCGCATCGCCTGATCCAGCGCCGCACTTTGGCGCGCCGCCTCAGGCATGGTGACTGCCTGGCGAACCGTGGTTTTGTCCAGGTCATCTGCCGGACCCACCACGCTAAAGCTCAAGCTGTCGAAACGCAGTTCGTCACCACGGCGCACGCGGGACTCGGTGATACGTTGATTATTGAGATAGGTACCGTTTGCCGAGCCGAGGTCCACTGCAAACAGCAGACCTTCGCGCACTTCAAGTCGCGCATGACGACGGGAGAGGTGCGACATGGAAAAGGTCAAATCACACTCGTCGGAACGACCCACAATGGTGGTCTCGCGCACGGGAAATACGCGCCCCACGATCGCCGGGTGGTTCGCACGCAGTGCCCAGGCCACATTTGCGGCATTGCCGGCCGCTTTCAGGCGGGTAATTTTGGGGTCAACGACCGCGAGCTGTCGGTCGCCAACCTGCACGCGATCGTTCGGCTGCAAGCGACAACTGCCTTCGATCAGCTTGCCATTCACCAGCAGCTGAGCTCCGCCGGAAAGGTTGTGCAACTCTAATTCGTCGCCATCCACCAGGATCTCTGCGTGCAACTTGGCCACAGACGGATCCGCCAGGGTCAGGTCACACTGACTTCCCCGGCCAACGGTCACTTTGGGCGCAACGAGCCATACACTTTGGCTGGAATCTTTCACGTCACACAGTTTCAACATGATCGAGCTTCCTTGAGGCCGCCAAAAGGCGTACAATTTTTAATCAATTTATTCGGTAAGGGGCTATCAGGGCCGGCAATATGCGCCAGCCAAAGCCAATTCATGCGTTTTCGCGAGTCATCTCAGCGAGAAAGCGCGATGGAAGTTTATCACGCGTAAATTGATTGGCCTGTGAATCCGTTTGCAGCTTACAATGTCATCAGGCTCTACTATGTAAACCACAGCTGCCTTGCAAAATGCCCGCGGAACCTCCAGGGAATATGGGTATAAGGCACTAGTGGCGCTTTCGACAATAACGACAGGTAACAGGTAGTTGCATACCAGTGAGTGAAGCCAAAGTACGGGAACGCCCGAGCGGTGTGAGCCAACCCGCCGTCCGCGCCAATATGCGCAGTGCTGGTGCGACCCACACCGGATACCGCCGCGATCAGAACGAGGATGCGTTCTGGGGCGACGAGTCCCGGGGCGTGTGGGTGGTCGCCGATGGATTAGGTGGTCATCAGGCTGGAGAAATCGCCAGCCAGACCGTGGTCGAAGAGATTCAGCGTTCCTCCGCTACCGATCGACATTACGAGCAGGCCCTGCGTCGCGCACATGCGTTGCTGGCCGGTGACGAAAACAGCAATACCGCGATGGGCACCACCGCGGTCGTAGTGGCCGAAGACGCGTCCTATTTCCATATTTATTGGGTCGGTGACAGCCGCGCCTACCTGTGGACCCCTCCAAGCGAAGTACCTGACGGCACCGACCAGCCATTCCCACATGGGACCCTGAAGCAGCTCACAGTGGATCATTCCTACGTGCAGATGCTCGTGGATTCGGGTGCGATTAATCAGGAAGAAGCGGCCAATCACCCGAACCGGCATGTAATTACCCGTTGCATTGGCGGCTCCGCCAATCCAACACTTGAAATCGACCGCGCCTCTTTTTCCTGGGGCGCTGGCCAAAAGCTGTTGTTGTGCAGCGACGGACTCAGCAATGATGTGAGCCCTGCCGAGATTTGCGAAGTCCTGGCAAAGAATACCGACAACCAGCGTGCGAGCGACTTACTGATCGCCGCGGCACTGGATGCTGGCGGACGCGATAACATTACCGTGCAAGTCATCAGTGCGCCCGACAACCAGGCATACGACCAAGCCACAAAATTTGACGCTAATGGGAACCCTAAGTCACAAAAGCAGAACTCTCGCACATCGCGCTCGCTACTTGGGTCCCATAAAATTTTTTCCACTCGCGGCAAACTAATACTGAACATCACTACACTTGCCTTGATTTTATCGGCAGGTATTTATGTCACCTGGCAGCTACTGAACAGTTAACAAGGAACGGGCTCGAATGGAAGTTGTCAGCAGCGGCGCCGCCTCGCTGGAGATCCCTGGCTACCAGATCCTGAAGAAAATTAATCAGGGCGGTATGTCGACCGTATACCTGGCTACCCAGCGCAGCATGGGGCGTCAGGTTGCCCTGAAAGTGATGTCTCCCGTCCTTAACGCAGACCCGATTTTCAGTGAACGCTTCCAGCGCGAAGCCAACATCGTTGGCCAGCTGTCGCACCCCAATATTGTTGCCATCCACGACATCGGCCGTTACCGCAGCCTGAATTACATCGCCATGGACTACCTACCCGGTGGCTCCGTGGCGGACGCGCTTACCAAAGGCGCCATTGAACCTCTCGACGCCCTGCACATTACCCGCCAGATTGCCATGGCGCTGGACCACGCCAGCAACAAGGGCTATGTGCACCGCGACCTGAAACCGGAGAACATCCTGTTTCGGGAAGACGGCTCAGCGATTCTCACCGACTTCGGTGTGGCGCGTGCCGTTGCCCGCACCACGCGCATGACCAACACCGGAATGGTTGTCGGCACCCCGCACTATATGAGCCCAGAACAGGCACGAGGCGCGGCTGTCGATGGGCGCGCCGACTTGTACAGCCTCGGTGTGGTGTTCTATGAAATGCTCACCAGCGCAGTGCCTTTCCAGGCCGAAGAAGCCGTTGCTATTGCTATTAAGCACCTCACCGACCCGATTCCTCGCCTGCCTGCGCGACACACCTTGTACCAGGGGCTCATTGACCGTTTCCTTGCCAAAGACCCTGAACAACGCTTTCAGCGCGGGCTGGACGTGGTCGATGCCATCGACCAGTTACTCGCGGCACTGGATGGCAAATCGCCGGCCCCGACCACCAAAATGAACAACACCTCGGTGCGCGTTTCCAGCTTGCTACGCGCACTGCTGCTAACCCTGTACGGCACTCTTTCCGATCGCATCGTCGCCGCTTGGGCGCGCTTTCGCGACAAGCCGGTTCACCAACAAAATCCGCGCGCCGAACAGCAGACTATTATGCGTATTCGGCAAGTGGTCGAGCAGGCCGCCCCCATCAAACGCAGATCGAAAATGTTCTTCGGCCTGCTGGCGGTGAGTTTCACCCTAGTCTGGGTACTGTTCAGCCTGTTTAGTAACAAATTCCAGTGGCAGACCGATTCCGGGCTGGTGAACGAAGCCGTTGATATCACCTCACAGATACTGCTGCCCGAGAATAATGGTGCACCGCAAGCCGAACAGGCTGCCGCTGATTTACCGAGTCTTTCCAGCGACCTCCTTCCCGGCAATTCGACATTACAAGAACCGAACGCGCGCCTGGCGGGTCCGGTGCTGCGCGATACCCCTGCCCCGGCAGCTATCGCGGAAGCTACCCCCAACACGACGGCGGCAAATCCTGATACCGCTGAGACAGGCAATATTGCCACTGCTGAGGAACCCAATCCTGCGGCCGCCATCAGCAACACCAATGCAGCCGCGACTCCGCAAGAACCCGAAGTAGCCGCCCCGCCACCGACCTACGCACTCAAGGTGTCGCCAACACCCGGTGATGCGCGCGTTCGCATCATGAACATCGTCCCACGATACACCCCGGGCATTAGCCTGGAACCCGGGCGCTATGACGTTGAGGTGAGTAAGCCCGGCTTCAGCACCGTGCGGCGCTGGGTGGAAATCGATTCTGCCAACGTTAATCTCGCGGTACAGCTAGAGCGCAAATACTTTGCCGGTAGGAGTTTTCAGTCGCCGTTAAAAGACGGTGGCCGTGGCCCCGAAATGGTCGTGATCTCCCCCGGCGCTTTCACCATGGGGAACAACGCGCGTCCTTTCACCAGCCCCGAACACAAAATCACGATCCGACGCCCCTACGCCATTGGCGCGCACGAAGTGACGTTCAACGACTACGATCGCTATGCAAAAGCCAGCGGCCGCAGCTTACCGGGTGATCAGGGTTGGGGGCGTGGCACGCGCCCGGTGATCAACGTGAGCTGGGTCGAAGCGCAGCGCTATGCCAAGTGGCTGAGCGAACAGAGCGGGCAAAAATATCGTTTGGCGAGTGAAGCCGAATGGGAATTTGCCGCGCGGGCAAACAGCGACACGCCATACTGGTGGGGCCAGGGCAGTCCCCGCGGCAAAGCCAACTGCCGCCGCGGCTGCGCAAGTGAATTCAACTCGCTGTTTTCCGCAACAAGTGCTCCGGTGGGCAACTACAAAGCCAATCAGTTTGGGCTGTATGACACCGCGGGCAATGTTGGCGAATGGGTGCAGGATTGTTTTCTCGGCGACTTCACCAACCACCGCAGCGATGCGCGACCAGTGCAGCTGAAAAACTGCGATCTGCGCGTGGTCCGTGGCGGCTCCATGCGTGAACCGCTCCGCAATATCAGCTCAGACTACCGTACCGGACTGTATGAGCGCGCCCACTCCAAAGAAGTGGGCTTCCGCCTGGTCATGGAGCTATAACGGCTCATTACCGGGCCCGCACTTCCCACACATTGTGAATTTTCGGGTTGCGCTGGAAATCCTTGTCGAGCAGCTTGGCTGAAAGGTTTTCCACCTCAAACTCTGACTGCACCTCCTCGTCCATTTTGAAGCTGCGCAAGTTATTGGAAAACAGCAGCACCCCATCTTTACTCAGCAGCGACATACACTGACGAATCAATTCCCCATGATCTCGCTGGATATCGAGCACGCCCTGCATTTTTGCAGAGTTTGAAAAGGTCGGCGGATCCAGAAAGATCACGTCGTAATGCCCCTTGCGATTGGCCTGCGCAGCGTGCAGCCATTGCAGGCAGTCGGCTTCAATTAGCTGGTGGCGGTATGGGTCCATGCCATTTTCACGGAAGTTTCTCTGCCCCCACGCCTGATAGGTCTTTGACAGGTCAACACTGGTACTGTCGGAACAACCACCAATTGCTGCCTGCACGGTTGCGGTGGCCGTATAGCAGAACAGGTTAAGCAAACGTTTGCCCTTGGCCAGTTTACGCAGGTGCTGGCGCACCGGACGATGATCCAGAAACAGGCCGGTATCGAGATAATCCCACAGATTGATCTCCAGCTTTGCCCCGTATTCGTCCACGAGGAAAGTGCGAGAATCTTCACCACGTTTCTGGTATTGGCTGCCGCTGTCTTTGTGGCTATGGCGGCGGCGCTCTTTAATGGAGACATTACGCGGTGACAGATCCAGAACCTGACGCGTTGCCCGTACCAGATCCATCAGACGACCCCGGGCTTTTTGTTCCGGAATACTCGCGGGCGCGCGGTATTCCTGAATATGCGCGAAGCGCTCGCCTTCCAACGACTGGTAAATATCGATGGCGGCGGAATACTCGGGCAGGTCCGCATCGTACAAGCGATAGCAACTGACACCACTGCGTTGCGCCCACTTGCCGGTAGTGCGCAAATTTTTTTGCAGGCGATTCGCCACCATCTGCGCTTCTTCGGACAAACGCGCTCCGCCTTCCTGGCTGCGCTCTCCGGATTGCGCGTGAATATCAAACAACAGCAGCTGGCTGGGGATACTGCCGTTAAACAGTTTGTATTGCTTGTGCGAGCGCAGGCCGGTGGAATGACAAAGTTCGGGATTGCCGGTAAAAATAGCCGCCTTCCAACCGGCAAACTCTTTCTTCAGCTGGCCACCGAGTTCCGCATAAGTTTCGCGCAGCGCCTCCTGCTCTCCCAGCCGCTCACCGTAGGGCGGATTGGTAATTACCAGCCCCGCGGTTACCGGACGATGGCTCGGCACTTTGAAGGCCGCTACCGGCCGACAGCTGACGCGCACCTGCTTGTCCAGTCCGGCCCGCGCGATATTGGATTCAGCCGCAAACAGCACCTTTGCGTCTGCATCGTAGCCGCGGATTTCCGGCAGTGGCTTTGCCAGGCCTTCGGTGCGGCGCTGCAGCGCTTCCTCCCGCAATGACAGCCAGATATCGCTTTGGTGGTTCAACCAGCGCTCGAAACCAAACTCCTCGCGCAACAGCCCGGGGGCCACATCTGCCGCCATCAATGCCGCCTCCACCAGAAAGGTGCCTGAACCGCACATGGGGTCCAGTAAGGCACCGCCCTCGGCGGCAATTTGTGGCCAGCCCGCGCGCATCAGCAACGCCGCCGCGAGATTTTCTTTCAGTGGTGCCGCGCCGATGTGGGTGCGGTAACCGCGACGATGCAGGCTATCGCCACTGAGATCGATCGCGATCTCAAGGACATCGCGATGTAAGCGCAACATCACCGATAGGTCTGGATCGCGCTTGTCGACATCCGGGCGTGCACCGGTCGCCTTGCGCAGGCGATCAACGATGGCATCTTTTGCTTTCTGGGCACCAAACTGGCTGTTGCGTATTTCCCGATTGGTACCAGAAAACTGCACCCAAAGTACGCCGTTGGGGCTGATGTGTTCTTCCCAGGGCTGCTCTGCCACTGCACGATACAAAGCTTCCGCATCTTCAATGCGCGCTTGCCCAAGGTTCAGCAAAACCCGGTTTGCAATACGACTCCACAGGTTAACCCGGTAAGCCATGGCGAGATCGCCATCAAAGCGCACCGCCGCCGGCTGCTCCCGCAAAACGTTCGCGCCGATCTGGCGCAATTCATTCGCGAGCACACTTTCCAGGCCTTTTGGGCAGGTGGCTGTAAATTCAAATTTCTCAGTCAAGGATTCGACCTCAAGGTGCCTTTGGTCCCCAAAACGCGCCACTCTTTTCAAGCGGCCAACCGGGGCAATTTGGCAAAAATGTTATGGCCATTTTGGCCAGAGGATGTGTAGATGGCGCAAGCATACCGCAATCGGGAATTCTATTCTTCAAGACCCCGAAATAGCCCAGAGAAGGTTTCTCACATTAGATAATTTGAACCTATGGACGGCGTTTTTCAGAAAAAACGAATCCTTCCCTACCCTGCCGCAATTTGGCCCAATAATCGGTAGCGGCACCCCTTCTCGCCGGGCCCCATCCACAATAAGCTGTTTAGAGCATAAGGGGAGAAGTGGTGATACCGGTCCCGCAGCCGGCTTCGCGCCGCTTAAGTCACAATCAGAATGAGGTATTACGCCTATGAAACGCCAAAAACGTAATCCCAACGATAGAGCACTTCACAAAGGTTACGTTGCCGCCGTACAGGGCAGAGACCACGATAGCTGCCCCTACCAAAGCGGATCCCTTCACCAGGAATGGGTAAACGGTTGGCGCCAAGGGCGAGAGGATATTTGGAGTGGCTTCGGGCCGGCGGCCCAAGCCCAACGTCTGGAGAGTATGTAAGCCGGCGGTTTAAGTCGCCCGCCCAACACACACCCGGCCAAGTTCAATTCCGCAGCAATGCGGCCATATACACTACGACTCGCTTCGAGATTTTAAACGATCTCGAAGCGCCTCTCGCGGCAGTCCCGGGCTCGCTTACGCAAGACCGGGACCTTGCACTCTCTAAATCAATTTGCACACGGTCACTTTGCACACTGTGCGCACGACAATCGGCAGCAAAGAGAGCATCGCCCCCAGCACCGGAAAGTGATTAACGGTGTTCGATCACACGTGCTTTGTGTAAGTCTGCAATCGCTGCTGCGGCTTCGTGAATCACTTCCGGGCCACGGTAAATGAAGCCGGAGTAAATCTGCACCGCAGTGGCACCCGCACGAATCTTTTCTGCGGCTGACTCACCATCAAAAATACCGCCAACACCGATAATCGGAATACTTCCATTCAACGCGCTGTGTAATTTGCGGATGACTTCGGTGGACCGCTCGCGCAGTGGTCGCCCGCTCAATCCACCCTGCTCCGTACCGTGCGCAAGGTTTTCCACGGAGGATTTGTCGATGGTGGTGTTGGTGGCAATAACACCGTCGATCTCGTGCTCCTGCAATGTCTTCGCCACCTGTTCAATGGCATCATCATCCATATCCGGCGCAATCTTTACCGCCAGTGGTACATAGCGATCCTGCTCCGCGGCCAGCTGAGCCTGCTTTTCTTTCAGCGCATTGAGCAGCTGGCTGAGGCTGTCTCCGAACTGTAAATCACGCAGCCCCTTGGTGTTCGGTGAGGAAACATTTGCAGTGATGTAATCCGCATGGGCGTATACCTTTTCCATGCAGATACAGTAATCGTCGGCTGCTTTCTCCACCGGGGTATCGAAATTCTTGCCTACGTTAATTCCGAGTACGCCGGAATACCGACGGCGCTTCACCCGCTCGAGCAAGTAATCTACGCCTTCGTTATTAAAGCCCATGCGATTGATGATGGCCTCCGCCTCGGGCAGGCGGAAAATACGCGGCTGGGGGTTGCCGGGCTGCGGACGCGGGGTCACGGTGCCCACCTCAACGAAGCCAAACCCCAAGGCGCCCAAGCCGTTGAACGCTTGGGCATTCTTATCCAGCCCTGCGGCAAGACCCACCGGGTTTGGCAAGGTCAACCCCATCAGCTCTACCGGGTCATCCGGTACCGATTTGCTAAACAGCGACATCAAGCCAAGCCGCTCGGCGGCGCCAATGGCGTCCATCGACAAGTGGTGGGAGCGCTCGGGGTCGAGCGCAAACAGGGCTTTGCGCAAATGCTGGTACATGGGTTTCCTTGAAGTTCTGACCAAGCAGCACTCTTCCCCCTGCGGCGAGGCCCGCAAGAAGTCTTGAGTCCAATGGGTCAAGCAAATATGACAACCCCCATCCGGGAGGCCCGGATGGGGGGTACGTATTGTACGAGATTCCCGGCGATTCGAGAAACTTACGCAGAGACGAGGGATTCCTGGTCTGCCGTGGCATTCGCCAGGTACATCAGCTCGCGCAAGGCAACGGTAAACATGGCGAAATCACCTTGAGGGGCAGACTTCAGCTCCTTGGTCAGGCTTTCCCAGCGCTGAATCGCCTGGGTCATCGTACTCGCCCAATTTTCCACCGCGCTGTCTACGTCAAGGCCATCGTCCCCGGCCAAGCGCAGAATATGGGTGACCAGCCTTGCCAGCTGGTTGTCCAAGTCGTCCATACTGGTTTCCCGCGCCTGAGAATGCCAGAAACTGTCCGACGGCAAATCGATGATCTGGTTGCCGAACCAATACAGACCCAGTCGGTCCGCAAGCGCAAAGTAGGCTTTGGCCACCTCTTCAACCGGCCGATCTGTAATGCGTGCAGTCTGGGAAATGCCCAGTGCCGAAAACAGATAGGTTGGTGAGGCCGCCAGCATCGCAAGCTCTTTCGGCACGCTAGCCGCCGTTAGCCTGTCGTAGCGTGCATGCCACTCACGCAGCGGCTCGCCACTCAGCACTTCAGGCAATGCACGAATCACACGCTGAACTGGGTCCTGGAACAAAGCAATCTCATTCGCCGGATCCAGCGCGCCATGCCGATTGCGCACAAACCAGCGAGCAGCCCTGCGCACCCGTCCTACCATTGCGTTCATTAGCTGCAACTGCAAATCCGCCGGCACCTGGTAATCCAGTTCGGCCACGCCATTCTGGAAATCCGACATGCGATACACGTCCCGGGCACTCACATAAGCCGCGACGATGGTATCGATTCCGGCGCCGGTGGCCCCACTGATCCGGTCGAAAAAGGTGATCCCCATACTGTTGACCATTTCATTGGCCACCTGGGTTGAAACAATTTCCCGGCGCAGCGGATGGTCGTACACCAGCGCCTGATAACGGGACACCAGTGCGGGAGGAAATGCGGATTCCACTGCCTCCTGCACATAATCGTCATCGATAATCTGCGCGCCCAGCAGCTCCTCCTTCAGCTTGACCTTTACATAGGAGATCAACACTGACAGTTCAGGGTGCGTAAGATACTGCCCCTTACTCTGGCGCTCATTCAGCGTTTCGTTATCCGGAATGAATTCCAGCTGGCGACGCAGACGGCCCTCGGCTTCGAGGGTGTTGATCGTGCGACGGAATTCGTCGAAGCGATCTGCAATCTGATAAGCCGCAACACTGATCGCACTTGTCTGGTCGTAATTGTTGTCCAGAACCAGCTCGGTGACAGAATCGGTCATCTCTTCGAGCATGTGGTTGCGCTGCTTTTCTGTGAGATCACCATTCGCCACCACCTTGTCCAGCAGGATCTTGATGTTGACCTCGTGATCCGAGCAGTCCACACCGCCGGCATTATCGATAAAGTCGGTATTGCAGCGACCGCCGTTCAGAGAGAACTCGATGCGTCCACGTTGCGTCATGCCCAGGTTGCCGCCCTCGCCGAACACTTTACAGCGCAGCTCATTGCCGTTAACCCGCAGATTGTCATTGGACTTGTCGCCCACCTGTTCATGGCTTTCTTGCTCACCCTTCACATAGGTGCCAATACCGCCATTCCAGATGAGATCTACCGGCGCCTTGAGCATCGCACTGATCAGCTCGTTCGGCGTGAGGCGATCTGCATCAATGGCAAACGCCTGCTGCATCTCGGGGGTGATTTTTACCGACTTGGCACGGCGCTCGAAAATCCCACCGCCTTTGGAGATCAGACTCAGGTTGTAGTCGCTCCAGCTTGAACGCGGCAGCTCGAACAGACGCTTGCGCTCGTGGTAACTGCTTGAGGCATCGGGATTTGGGTCGACGAAAATGTGCAGATGGTTGAAGGCGCCCTTCAAACAGATGTGCTCGGACAACAGCATGCCGTTGCCGAATACGTCGCCGGCCATGTCGCCAACACCGATCACGGAGAAGTTTTCAGCCTGTACATTGACGCCCATTTCACGGAAATGTCGTTGCACCGAGACCCAGGCACCGCGCGCGGTAATACCCATCTTTTTATGGTCATAACCGTTGCTGCCACCGGAGGCAAAGGCATCGCCCAGCCAGAAGTCGTATTCCGCAGCAATACCGTTGGCGATATCGGAGAAAGTCGCGGTCCCCTTGTCCGCGGCAACAACCAGATAGGGGTCGTCTTCATCCCGGCGAATCACCCGGTCCGGCGGAATGACCTCGCCATTTTTCAGGTTGTCGGTAACGTCCAGCAGCGCGCGGATAAATGTCTTGTAGCTCTTAATGCCGGATTCGATAAAGGCTTCGCGGCTGTTGTCCGCCGGTGGCCGGCGCACCACAAAGCCGCCCTTGGCCCCACTGGGTACAATGACCGCGTTCTTCACGTTCTGCGCCTTTACCAGGCCCAGTACTTCGGTGCGGAAATCTTCCAGTCGATCGGACCAGCGCAAACCGCCACGGGCGACCTTGCCACCGCGCAGATGTACCCCTTCCACTTGCGGGGAATAGACGAAAATCTCGAACAGCGGGCGCGGTTCCGGAATATTCGGAATGTCACGCGGGCTGAACTTGATAGAGATGTAATCTTTCGGCTGATCGTTGGCGTCCAACTGGAAAAAGTTGGTACGCAAAGTCGCGCGGATCAAATCCAGATAACGGCGAATCACCTGGTCTTCGTTGAGGTTATCGACGCTGTCGAGACCATCGTGGATTTTCTTGATCAGGCGCTCCACGCGGGTCTGATCCTGGCGCTCCGGAGAATTGATACGCGGATCAAACATCGCCCGGAACAGCGCCACCAGATTGCGGGTAATCTCCACATGATTTGCCAGGGTGGCCGCAATATAAGACTGGCTCGCACTGAACTTGGTCTGCTTCATGTACCGCGCATAAGCACGCAACATGGTGACCTCACGCCAGTTGAGGCGTGCAGCGAGCACTAGGCGATTGAACGCATCGCTCTCCGCCACACCGTCCCAGATCGCTGCAAATGCATCCTGGAACAGAGAGCGCGAAGCCTGTGCGTCAATGCGGGTAGGCAGGCCGAATTCCAGGTGGAACTCGTGCATCCACACATCCTGCTTTCCGCGCGGGCGAATGGTGTACGGAAACTCCCCCATCACCCGCAACCCGAGGTTCTCCAGTACAGGAATCACATCCGACAGGGTCAACCCTGAGCCCACGTTGAAGACTTTGAAGCGCAGGCTGCCCGGCTCGGCGCCAACAGGCTGGTAGAAACTCATCGCGACTCGATTGTCGTCGCTCAGCTCCTGGATCGAGGTCACATCCTGTACCGCGATACGCGGCTCGAAGTCCTCGCGATAGCCCGCGGGGAAAGACTGACCATAGGTGCCGATCAGGCGGCTGCCCTCTTCTTCCCCGTGGGTTTCAATCAGGGATCTATGAAATACATCTTCCCAGCTGCGGGTAATATCCACGATCTGCGCCTCCAGTCGCGCTACATCAATATCCAGGGGTAGATTCGGGTCGACGCGGAATACTAGATGTACCCGGGCGAGAATCGATTCGGAGAAGAAGGTTGTGAAGTCTGAATCCAGCGCATGAATCGTACGCGCGATGCGATCACTGATCTTCTCCCGCACCTCACTGCTGAACTGGTCGCGCGGGACGTACACCAGCGCGCTGACAAACTTTCCGAAGGGGTCTTTGCGCATAAACAGGCGCAAGCGCGCGCGCTCGTTCATCGCCAGCACGCCATGGGTGGTATCGAACAGCTCCTTGGTGTTGCTCTGGAACAATTCATCCCGCGGGAAGGTATCGAGAATACGCTGCAGCGCCTTGCCATCATGACTGGTGGGCGCGTGACCGCTCTGCTCCATTACGGAGGCAAGCTTGCGGCGCACAATGGGAATCTTGGATGGGCTCTCGGTGTAAACCGGTGAGGTATACAAACCCATAAACGCGGATTCACCAATAACCTCGCCATTATCGCCGTAGCGCTTGATGCTGACATAGTCCGAGTAGGCCGCGCGGTGTACCCGCGACTTTACCGAGGACTTGGCAAAGGTGAGGAAATTGGGTCCCTGGTAAAAGCGCTGTTTGCCTTCGTTAAACGCATACTCAGGCGTCGGTTCCGCGGTTTCTTCCAGCTTCTTGAAAATACCCAGGCGGCGGTTCTCGACTTCCTGCAGTACTTTCTTATCCCCCTGCTGAGAGAACTCGTATTCGCGATAGCCGAGAAAGGTGAAATTGCCGTCGCGCATCCACTGCAGAAATGCACTGGCCTCCGCCAGATTGGCCTCGTTATCCGCGACTCCGGCCTGCAGCTGATCCTGCATGGCGGAACAGGTGTCGAGCATCGGCACATAATCGTCGACCACCAACTCCACGTCGCCCAGCACATCGTTCAGTGCCCGCGTCAGCTCCGAGGCGCGGGAAGCACTGGTATCGAGGTTAATCTCGATATAGATCAGTGCCTCATTGATGATTGTCGGGTCGAACTGGCGCTCCTCTTCCAGTAGTGGCGCCACCGGTAACAGCTGCTGCAGACGACCGCTGTCGTCCCGTTGCAGCTGCATGACGGTACTCTTGATGGAATGGATCACAGTGTCGCGCTGGTTAATTTCCATGCGCACCGAATCCACCAGAAACGGCATATCCCGCTGCAACACACACACTACGGTGTGCGAACACTCCCAGCCGTGGTCTTCCAGGCGCGGGTTGAACACCCGCACCTTCGGGCCGTCGTCATCGCGCTGCTGGATGAAGTCCCAGCAGGTATAAATGCAACCATAAATATCGACCAAGCGTCGACCCGCGAGATCTTCCAGGGGGTACTGGTTCAGATATTGCTCAGCAAAACTGATTACAGGTCCCGCCTTGTCCCCAAGCTTCTCGCGAATGATATCGCTAACTTGCTCCAGCAGCTCTTCCCGGCTATCGGTGATGACCGTCGCCATATTCACGTACGTCCTCCCATCACGGCGCAAATGTATTGCACCCGTATAATTCGCCATCGCCGGCGAACCCTCACTGTACGTGGAGCCCGCCTTGTCCTCACTGCCGAATTTTCATCCATTTGTGCCGCAATCCAGTTTGCAGCGGAGTTAGTTGAACAATCCGACAGAATAATTGTCTACTTTGCAGCCTGAGAACCGGGGTAAGCCCTGCGACAGTTGCCTCTGAGCACACTGCCGTTAAAATCGTCCTACCCGCATTTCTCGAGCGAGTGGCTATATATAAGAGGGCACCTCAAAAAGCATAGATAGCCACCGCTCTGCGGCAGCGTATTGAAACAGGAAATTGGCAAAAGAAGTGACGATATGGACACACGCCAGCAGATAAAAATTCTGGGTGATTGGCTGGAGCAGCAGATTATTGGCCAAGAGACTTTGGTCAATCGAATTCTCATAGGATTACTGGCCGATGGTCACCTTTTGGTCGAAGGTGCACCGGGCCTCGCCAAGACAAAAGCGATCAAAACGCTGGCCGATGGCATCGAAGGCGACTTCCATCGGGTCCAGTTTACGCCAGACCTTTTGCCATCAGATATTACCGGCACCGACATCTACCGACCGGAAACCGGCGAATTCCATTTCCAGCCGGGCCCGGTGTTCCACAACCTGATTCTCGCGGACGAAATCAACCGCGCGCCAGCTAAAGTGCAGTCCGCGCTACTGGAAGCGATGGCAGAACGCCAGATCAGTGTCGGCCGCAAAACCTATGCCCTGCCCGACCTGTTCCTGGTCATGGCTACGCAGAACCCAATCGAGCAGGAAGGTACCTACCCCCTGCCGGAGGCACAGCTCGACCGCTTCCTGATGCAGGTAAACCTGAGCTACCCCGATGCGGAAGCCGAAACCAAAATTCTGAAACTGGCGCGTGAAGAAGCCAGCCACGGTGAAGGCCACCCGCAAACGGTAATCTCCCAGGAAACCCTGTTTAAGGCCCGCCAGGAAATCCTCGACCTGACCATGGTAGAGGCGGTGGAAACCTATATCGTGCAACTGATCATCGCCACCCGCGAGCCTCATCGTTATGACGATGAATTGGCCAGCTGGCTCGATTTCGGCGCCAGCCCACGTGCCACCATCGCGCTCGACCGCTGTGCACGCGCTTACGCGTGGCTCGCCGGGCGGGACTATGTGACGCCAGATGATGTTATGGCCATCGCACCGGATGTATTGCGCCACCGTTTGCTGCTCAGCTTTGAAGCGGAAGCCGCCGGGGCGAGCGCCGACCGCGTGATCCACCGCCTGTTACAACTGGTCCCGGCAATCTAGGTTTAGAACGTGGTCGAATCACTCAACCACCGCGAACTGGAACTTTCCGGTGCCTACCCGGAAGTAGCGCCATTGGTACGCCTGCGCCATATCGCCCGCCAGCTGCGCCTGTTCAAACCCCGAATTAACCGCAGCGATCAGTCCGGCAATCTGCTTACCCGTTACCGCGGACGGGGCATGAACTTTGAAGAAGTGCGCTACTACCAGCCCGGCGACGATGTACGCTCCATTGATTGGCGGGTAACTGCGCGCACCGGAAAAACCCATACCAAGCTCTTCCAGGAAGAACGCGAGCGCCCGGTGGTCATTTTGCTGGATCTGCGCTCACCCATGTTTTTTGGCAGCCAGAATGCCTTTAAATCCGTAGCCGCCTGCAGTATTGCCTCCGCCCTGTGCTGGGCCGGACTACAGCATGGCGACCGTATCGGCGCCCTGATATTTTCGGATCAGGGAGTCAACACCGTACGCCCGCGCCGCAGTCACCACGCGGTGCTCGCCGCCATTCACGAAATGGTCGATTCCGCCACGAGCCTCAATAGTCCAATCGCAGCGGACGGCAGTCAGCCCCTCAGCGCCTTATTGGAAGAAGCCCGCCGAGTCGCTCGCCCCGGCAGTGCCGTGTTCTTGATCAGCGATTGTCACGACCTCGATGCGAGCTGTGAGCAGTCCCTCTACCTACTTACGCGCCACGCAGACCTCCAGATACTGCGTGTCAGTGATCCTCTGGAACAACAACTTCCTGATCAGGCCGTGACCATCAGTGACGGCCGCCAGCGCACCTTTCTTGGAAAAGGTAAACAAGCCTTAAAGCAACAGTTTGCACGCCACCAGCACCAGATTCGTGAAAACGCCGCGCAGCTTTGCCGCCGGTTACACCTGCCGCTGTTGGATTTCGACAACACCCAGCCGGTGGTGCCGAAGTTACTCAGTACCTATGGTGACCGCCAGCCCGCACCGGGCCGGAGGCACGCATGAAACTCGTGAGCGCCAGCGCTAAACAAGCGACGCCACCGCCCCCGGCTATCGATCAGCCGCCAAACCAGCCGCCGGTCATGACTCCGGAGATGCAACAGCTGCTTGGGCAACTTAAAGACATACACGAGCCAGCCCCAATCGGTTGGTGGCCGCTGGCGCCGGGCTGGTGGATACTGGCTGGCGCGTTCATCGCCCTGTTGTTTGGTGCTATTTGGCTGTTCTCCTACCTTCGACGGAAACGTCAGGAAAAACAGTATCGCGTAGAGGGCGAGCGCCTATTGAAGGAACTGGATCTCGGTCAGCCGCGCGCCGTCGAATCGATTAACTTGCTGCTGAAGCGGGTGGCAGTAGTCACCTTTGGCCGCGCCTTGTCTGGCCCCCTCACCGGCGAGCACTGGATCGAATTCCTCGAATCCACCGCAGCAACTGCTATGCCGAAATCCGCGCGTCGCGCACTACTGGAAAGCCTGTATAGCGCACAGGAAGCCTCTAACGACGACCTGGAAGATTTACGCGGCTATGCAATTCAGTGGGTCAGGAAACATCAGCGTGCAGAGTCGACACCCGGGATAGCGCCAATTCAACAAGGCACAGCGGGAGCGAACAATGTTTGAGTTTGCACTTCCGTGGGTTTTCTTACTGTTACCGCTACCGCTGCTTGCGCGCAAGCTACTACCCAAAAGCGAACCGCTCAGTAGCGCACTGAAGGTACCCTACTACGAACAGCTACCACGAAAGAGCGGCGGCTCCGCGGGCAACCGCTGGAACTTATTGATGCTTTGGCTGCTGTGGTTACTGCTGCTCGCAGCAGCAGCCCGGCCCCAGTGGTATGGCGAACCCATCACCCAAACTACCAGCGCGCGCGACCTGCTAATCGCCGTGGATATATCCGGAAGCATGGAAACCCCGGACATGATCCTCAACGGTAACCCGGCAATGCGTATCAGCGCGGTAAAAAACGTGGTGGGTGACTTTGTATTGCGCAGAAAAGGAGATCGCCTCGGGCTGGTTCTCTTTGGTACCCGCGCCTACCTGCAGGCACCACTTACCTTTGACCGTCAAACCGTAGACACCCTGCTGAACGAGGCCCAAATTGGTTTTGCTGGTCAGGGTACTGCAATTGGCGATGCCATCGGCCTCTCCGTAAAACGCCTCACCCAGCGACCCGCAGATCAGCGGGTATTGATCCTTTTGACCGATGGCGCAAACACCGCGGGCAAAGTTGCCCCACTAAAAGCGGCAGAACTCGCGAAACAGGCGGGCGTCAAGGTATACACCATTGGTGTCGGCGCGGAAGAAATGGTGCAACCCGGACTTCTCGGCTCGCGCTTTGGTGCCCGCCGGGTAAACCCATCCCGGGACCTCGATAGTGAAACCCTGCAGGCGATCGCCGACAAAACCGGAGGCAAATACTTCCGTGCGCATAATCCGCAGGAGCTCGTGCAAATCTACGAGGAGCTGGACCGACTCGAGCCAGTGGAACAGGAAGCGGAAACCTATCGCCCACTGAAGTCTCTTTACGTGTGGCCACTGAGCCTAGCCCTTCTGCTCGCGCTTATCTGGTCCAGCCTGCCATTTATAGGCAACTGGATCACGGAGCTACAGGCGCGCAGTCGCAATGGTCAAGAAGTAGGCAGCAACGGCCACGATCTTGGGAGGCATACGCAGTGAATATGCTCGGCAGCTTCCTCGCAGACATCAATCAATTTCATTTTATCCGCGCAAATCTGCTGTGGCTGATTATTCCCGCCGCACTGATTTGCTGGGCATTAGCCCGTACGGTTTTCGCCAGCGGTAAACTGCAGAAGATTATCGATCCCAACCTGCTCCCCCACCTGCTATTACGCGGTGGCGAAAAGCGGCCCTGGCTATTCACCCTGATATTCGCGCTATTGACCTGCGCGATTATCGCACTCGCTGGCCCCTCCTGGCGCAAACTGCCTACGCCGGTATTCAGCAATCAGGATGCGGTCGTCATCCTGTTGGACCTATCCCCGTCCATGATGGCCACCGACCTCTCGCCTAACCGCCTAACGCGCGCACGCCTCAAGATTCTCGACATTCTCAACCAACGCGAAGATGGTTTAACCGCGCTGGTCGCCTACGCGGGCGAGGCACATATAGTGACGCCGCTAACCGACGACACTGCAACCATTGCCAACCTGGTGCCATCCCTGTCCCCCAGGATTATGCCGGTGCCTGGCAGCAATATTGAAATGGCCGTGGAGCTGGGATTAAGACTGCTGCAGGATGGCGCCAGTGGCCAGGGCCGACTGCTCGCGGTGACCGATGGCATTGATAAAGCCGCCATTTCCACGGTGAAAAACGAGGTCAACAGCAGCAATGCCTCACTTTCAATCCTCGCCGTCGGCAGTGGCGAAGGCAGCCCCATACCAAAATCAACTGGCAGCGGTTTTGTAACCGATGACAGCGGCTCAATCATTATTGCCAATTTCGACCGCGCGGAATTGCAGAGACTGGCGCAGAGTACTGGCGGCGAATTTGCGCAGATAACTGTGGACGATAGTGATATCGCCCGGGTGCTGCCCGAAAACACGACACCGCAGCAGGCCGAACTTACCGAGCGAGAATTCGACCAGTGGAATGAAGAAGGCCCGTGGCTGGTATTACTGCTACTGCCCTTTGCCCTCCTTTTATTCCGCAAAGGGACGCTAGCCAGCCTCTTGCCGCTGAGCCTTCCATTTTTACTGGCAGTGAACAGTCCAGAAGCCAGCGCACAGACCAGCGGCCTGTGGCAGACACCCAACCAACAGGGGCAGAAGCTGCTCAAAGACGGTGACCCGAAAGCTGCCGCAGAGAAGTTTGAAAACCCACAGTGGCGCGGTACGGCCGAATATCGCGCCCGTGAATTCGATGCCGCTGCCAAGAGCTTTTCGCAAAGCAATGATCCACAAGCCCTCTACAACCTTGGCAATAGCCTCACCCAGCAAGGTCGCTTTGACGAAGCCATTTCAGCATTCGACGGCGCGCTAGCGCAAAACCCGGAATTTGCTGACGCGAGCCACAATCGAGATATCGCGAAGAAACTGAAAGAACTGCAGGAAAAACAGCAGCAAAACCAGCAGTCGCAACAAGGCGATCAGCAACAGCAGCAAGATCAACAACAGGACCAGCAATCGCAATCTCAGTCCGAGCAGGACCAGCAGCAAAGCGATTCGGACCAATCCTCGCAGGACCAGCAGTACCAAGATCAGCAGCAAGCGGGCGAACAGGATCAGCAACAGGATAGCGAGCAAGAAGAGCAAGATTCGTCAGAGCAGGAACAGCAGGCAGAGAGCCAGCAACAAGACCAGCAAGGCAACGAAAGCGAGCAGGAGCAACAGGCCAACGCACAGCCTCAAGAGAGCGACAGCCCGCTCGATCCTGAAACCCAGCAGGCACTGGATCAATGGCTGCGCCAGATACCCGACGATCCCGCTGGCCTAATGCGTGAAAAATTCAAATACGAAAGCCTACAGCGCCGCCGCGCCTATCGCGCCGGCGAGTGGGAGCCCCCGGAAAACGGAGCCACCCAGAGATGGTAACCCTCTTTAAGGCGATATCTACCAAGATGATCGACCAGATGTCTGTGATCAAAGACCTGAAGGCACAGCTAGCACAGGGGCTGACTGCCCTACTTCTGCTCACCATAGCTTGTGTGGCCAATGCTCAGGATCTCACAGCCTCCGTCGACCGCAACGAACTCGCCATCAACGAAACATTCACCCTTACCCTGCGCTACAGCGGTAAACAAAGTGGTGGCCAGCCAGACTTCAACCTTTTGGAACAGGACTTCGAAGTCCTCTCGCGCCAGCAGTCCAATCAATACCGGGTAATCAACGGCCGTGCCGAGAGCTTCGTAGAGTGGACCGTAATCCTCGCCCCACTCAAGGAGGGCAAGCTGTTTGTCCCATCCCTACACCTGCACGGCGAAGTGTCCGATGCCATCCCCATCACCGTAAATCAGGCAGGACAAGCCCCAGCAGGCCAAAACCGCAAAGCCTTCCTGGAAGTGGAAACGGACAAGGAAAAAATCTTTGTGCAGGAGCAACTACTGGTAAAGGTCCGCCTATACACCACCGTAGGCCTCCACGATATCGCCACCGACCCACTACAGATCGCCGGAGCCCATGTCGAAAAGGTTGATGAACAGCGATTCGAGCGCAGAATCGACGGCGTTGGCCATGCTGTATACGAACTTACCTACGCCGTATTCCCGGAGAGCTCCGGCGAGCTGCAAATACCATCACTGAACTACGTTGCCGTCACCGGCAGAAGAGACCCCTTCTCGCTCTTTAACCGGAACGCCCAACGTATTCGCCTGCGCTCCGAGGTAAAAACCATACAGGTCGAGCCCAAACCCGATAGCTATAGCGGCAGCCACTGGCTTCCTGCAGCCAGCTTGGGACTGGTACAGAGCTGGTCAAAAGATCCTGAAGAATTCAAAGTTGGCGAGCCGATTACTCGTATTATCACCCTGCGAGCGGAAGGGCTTCGCGCAGCACAATTGCCTCCACTACCTCAACTAAATATTGAGGGCTTAAAGACCTACCCCGATCAACCCCAGCAAGAAGATCAGCCTGGAATGAACGGTATTACCGGGAGTCGGATTGAAACCACGGCGATTGTTGCCACCAAGCCGGGGAGTTATCAGCTGCCGCCGGTGACGATTACCTGGTGGGATACGAAGTCCGGGCGGCAGCGGGCGACGCAGTTGCCGGCGTTTCGATTCAATGTAACTGGCGTACCGTCTCACGGCTCTCAAGCAGACAACCAGAAAGCAGCCCCAGCACAAATCAAGCCGGATACCACAGTCGCTGAACCTGCATTTTGGCAGAAAGTCGCGATTGCGGCCATAGCATCGCACTTTCTATGGCTGGTTTATTTTTTATACATTCACAAGACACCTACCATAACCGCAAAAATACGAAACAAATCAACACAAAAAAAGTCGGAGCACGACCAGGTGCTTTTCAAGCTCGCCGAACATGGCAGTCCAAGCGAGTTACACACTGCATTCAGGGCGTGGGCCACCAAAAACTGGCCAGAGCTCAACAATGCAACCCTGAGTGAAGCCGCAGAAAGAATTGAGCAACCAGAGCTGCTACAGATTTCACAGATGTTGAACGATGCCATCTATAAAACGCCACCCAAGCCTATAAACCGTCAGTTGCTGCATATCCTTACTACGCGGCTGCTTTCCACCGCCACAAAGCCGTCGACCGCGGAACACGCCGTCCTGCCAACACTATTCCATTAGTACCACTGGAGGATATAGGCACGCAGTAAGGATGCGTGCTGGTATCGCATCGCGGCCTACTTGCAAAATACTGTTACGGCAGGCCGCAAAAACGAGCCGCGGCAGGCCGCAAACCATTTAACGGTAATTCTTTAATCAAAACAGATGATATCTCCTATATCTAAAAATTCGCTTAGCATGTTCGGTTTTCTTGATTAGGAACACCTATGCCAGTAACATTAGCCGCATAAAATTTCGAGTTTAGAATTAAAAAACATGCAAGCTGTCACAAATTCAGTCCAAAAAGAAATCCAACAAGGCTCCCTGTTCAATTCAAACTTGGTGGACCTGAACAAAGAGTTTGCCGGAGCCGCTCCCACCGAGATTATCGAGTTCGCGATCGAACGCTCTATAAATCCCGTTATCTTTACCAATTTTCGGCCTTTAGCGACGGCCTTTTTGCATCTGGTAACCCAGGTTAAGCCCAATATTCCTGTTATCTGGGTAGACCACGGTTACAATACTCCAGAAACTTACCGCCACCTGGAAGCTGTAGTGGAAGCACTCAACCTGAACCTGGTTACCTACTCCCCGAAAATGTCAGCCGCCCACTATGAAGCGGTTTATGGTGGTATTCCAGCGCTAGACACACCTGAGCACGACCGGTTTTCCAGAATTGTGAAGCTGGAGCCGTTCGACCGCGCCATGGAAGACCTGAAACCGGACGTGTGGTTCAATGGCATTCGCCACGACCAAAACCACTTCCGCAAGAACCTCAATATTTTTACAACCGGCAGCCACAATACGATCCGTGTTGCTCCGATGTACCACCTCAACGAACTCGATGTGGAAAACTACGTTTATGAGAATGAACTACCTCACAACGAAGTGTATTTTGACCCGACGAAAGGGGAAGAGCATCGAGAATGTGGGCTGATGTTAAAATAACCAAATTCTGAACAGCACTAATATCGTTAGCTTTCCAGCAATTAGACTTTCTGGAAAAGCTACATAAGTACCGATTAAAAGCTCAAACAAAGACTGAATTTACAAATATTTTGGGCTCTCTCGCCCATATAAAATAGCTCTCACCAAATATAAAAAGCCAGGCTTTTAATATCTTTGTTCAGTTTAAAGGCAAAGGAGAAAAAGTGTGTGATTGCCCATTAGGTGGGACAGACAAGCCCCGCCCTTTATAGCGGCCCCATAGACATAAACCAAAGGGGCCGCCGCATAAAAATACTATATAATTTTCGAAATACCGTACCTATCGCTCAATATTTGCTTTTCCTTATCGGTTAAATTACGCCTAATATGGTTATCGTCACGATATAACAGCCTTCCATTCACGAATATATCGCAATGTTCGCGACCACAATAATTTGCCACCATATCGTGAGCCTTGACGTTAGAAAATTTATCTGCCACCTCAAATATTACATCAGTAGTACTTGCGTGCCACAACTCCACTTCACTCCTTCCTAACGGCGCACAAAGATCCATCGAATCTTTCCTAAAAACTAGGTTTGCCGAATCTGAAGCACAACTGGTCAATACCTTATTTGGCCGTGGCACATCGGTCAGAATATGTATAGACATGTTGTCAGGGATCCTCTCCACGGTGTGCATTAACCCAGAACCCAATAGATTCGCGCCTGTATCTGTATCCCTATCTGGCTCTTCTAAGTCATCAGAAAAAAGACTCCTAGGATATCCAGACCAAGCAGCAGCCATATATATTGAATGCACGCCAGGATCGGACCCAAGCCAATCAATAATCTGTTGATGCTTCACGCCGCATCGATCCGAATAACTAGTGGAACCCTTGTGCAATCGCCTAACAGATCTGTTATCTAAAAATGCCGGACAACCTCTTAGTAGAAGTACAGAGGTTCCCTTTTCAAGAGCGGCATATTCAACCAAAGGGGCAAAATGGTCAGCGTGAGAATCTCCCCATAATACAACTTTATTTTTAGTTGACCCCCAGGGCTCGCCAAAGGCGCAGTGCCTGCCAGGCAACCCCTGCACGGAAACCTGAGAACAAGGCCAGCTCCACATTACGTCGCGACTTTTCACGTAATCCGGTGTTCCGGGTTCACGAGAGGGGAAACCGCCATAAGAAATCCCAACGTAAGTAACCAGCAGAAAAACACATATTAAAGACGCTAACGCACCAAAAGCGACTGGAGAACGAAGCTTGTAACGAAAAGGTTTTTCAACGAAATAAAAGCAAAATGCTGAGATAATCAGAGTTAAAACGCAAAGTACAACAGCATCTCCAGGTGCAATAATCGAGTCTTGCTGATAATTTCTAAATAACGAAAAAACAGGCCAATGAATCAGATAGAGACTATATGACAACGTCCCAAGGTAGACTACAGGAGGAAACCTTAAGACACTAGATACTCTATTGCCAGGAGCAGAACCATACAGAAGGAGTAGAACGGTCCCGAAAACAACCGGTATCGCTGCGTAGCTGGGGAACGGGCTCTCACTATCGAGATAAAATACACTAAAAAGGACTAAGACCAACCCAAATAATGACAAAACATTGGGGAAGTAGTTATTTATACTCTGGAACCTGACAAAAACAATAGCTGCCAGCCCGCCTACTGCAAGCTCCCAAAATCTGAAAGGAATCAGATAGAATCCAGCGTCCGGACTCAATGACAAAGCTATGATTGAAGCAAGAAAAGAACAAACGGTAATAATTGAAAGAACAAACAATAACACCGAATTTCGCGACAATGATGCCGAGGTTTTATAAAACAAAATCAGCAAAAATGGCCATAGCAGATAAAACTGCTCTTCGACACCTAGCGACCACATATGTAAAAATGGCATCATTTCCGCAGATTGAGAAAAGTAGTCAACCGTAAAAAAATAAAATATATTTGCAGAAAACCCTAGAGCTGAAGCAGCGGCCTTGAAAGCGGACAAATAATCATCCGTCGAGAGAAGAAAGAACCCCGCTATAAGCGTAGAGAACAGAACAAAAAAAAGTGCCGGCAATAGCCTGCGAGCTCGCCTTTCATAGAACTTAATCAGCGAAATCCCACCCTTATCAGCCTCGCCGATTAGTATGCTAGTAATCAGGAAACCAGAGATAACAAAAAAAACATCAACCCCGACGAACCCACCGGAGAAAAGCTGAAAATTTGCGTGGTAAAAAATTACCGGCAATACTGCCAGCGTCCTTAATCCATCAATATCCGCGCGATACTTCATAAGCTCCGCCAAAAAAACGAAAAGACACAGTTCTAAAGGACTGCTGTTCGACTGAACTGCCCAGACAACCCTGATCAGTCGCCGGTTAAAATAAAACTAGTAAAGGCCTTCAAGCAACTAGAACACAATGTGACTGGCATTACCGCCAAAAGAATAACAGGCCTAATGGTAACTTCACCATTCTCACCAAAAGATTTCCTAGACGAAAACTTGTGCTGCCAACCACCAATTCATATCTTTCAACGTGAACTTTTGACTGTTTTTTTAGTGCGCTTACTTGCCTATCTACCTCTTGCAAAGTAATAGACTTATCGGAGAAATTCTTTAATTTCGTTTTCAGTGCTGCGTGTTCAGTTAGCAAGAGCTCGTTCTGCTCTTTGAGCTGATACTTATCACGTTTAATTTCCGATACAAACTCTACCAGCCGGGAATTTTCCTCAAGCATTACGGCAATTTCCCCTTCCAAGGCCTCCTGCGAATTTTTCAGAGCATCAATTTCCCCACAGTTTGAAGTGCCTAAATCGGAGTCACTTATTGCTGCCTTTAGCTTCTTCTGCAACGAAGCAATTTTGTTTTTTTGCCCATCTAGCAACCTATGAGCTGCCAGAACAACGGAATCGATTGAGGAGAAAGATAATTGAATAGTTGTCGCATACTTAAGCAAGGCATCTCTATTAAAAAGATATCCGTTTTCCCGCTCTAACAGGCCATAAAAAGAAGCAACTGGATTAGAAACATTAAAATTTTCACCGGCCACGGAGCGGTCCAATCGACTATCTACCACATCGAAAAACGAGACACTCTGAATATCCACTTTATCCAACCCTACATGGCTCAATAATTTCTCTGCTTCGACCGCGGGACTCTCTATAACCCGCTCATAATGCAGCAAATAAAGATCTCCACCAGAAACGAGCAATGAGGAAACATACTTCCGAAGCCACATAAGCTCCACAAGATGCTTTGGCTGAGAATAATTTCGAACAAACGACTGAATTACAGACGTTGGATTCCTCACAGCCAACACGATTCTCGGGCACACTTTGGCTTTATTAAACACCTGAATCCAAAAGTCCAAAATCAATGCTGATCTTGGCTCTTTAAGCGCCCAAACGTCATCAACAGAGTCTACGTTCTCCCTCACATAATCAGCCACACGCCGAATTAACCTACGTGTAAAAGCATGTTCTAAATAGTCTGGCGGGAGACCTAGAAACTGATCTGCAGAAAAGTGTTGAAAAAGCTCTGAAATAAAAGAAAAAACTTGCGCATCTTCGTATGCACCTCGTGGATTCTGCCCACCCACCTCTTGCGTGTGGTCGCTCACATGACAACCTCCGCGCTCTAGAAGCTGCATCGCGAGTGAGGTACCAGATCGCCCGGCTCCGACTACAAATACTAAGGTCTTATTTTTCATCCTTCTTCACCAGCCAAGATAGCTTCTTTTTGTTCTATCAGATCACGAAGCTTAACAATATCACGCTCGCGTGTAAGAGCCCCCATTTCTGGCTCGCCATATAGATTCGGGAATTTCTTGTACAACTGCAAATCCAAATACTGCAATCGTCGCTTATGATAGGGCAAACTAACGGAAGTATTCCAAGCTCTTGGGAGCCCCCCCCCCTTCAATGCACGAATGAAGTCCAGATCGAGATTGGATTGCTCCGCCTCAGAAAGTGTTAATTTAGGGAAATTTTTTTCTAGCCACTCCCTAACCTCCTCGCCATAAACACTGAAATTCCAATCATAAGAAGACGCAAGCTTTGAACGCCCCCCGTCGTCATTTAGCATTTTCACGTAATATGACTCACTCTCATCTACTTCCTGGGGGCGAAGCCAATTTTTAGGGCGCGAGAGCGAGACCATGGTCAGCCCCTGCTCTCGGGCCATAACCGACAAGCGCAGATCACACATCACATTCGGATAAAGATCCGAAAAAGAGACACTTAAAGACGAGCGATAAAAAGCTGAACAGCCACTTCCTATCAAAGTAACAAACTTATCCGTACCTAATTCATTTTTAGTTGCATAAACGACATTTCGCTCAAAATACCATTCTAATGGGCTCGCAAATATTGAGCCATGACATGTAACTATTGAATTATTATTATATTTTTTCAAAGTATTAACAAAACGACTCACATAATCAGATGGATAAATAATGTCATCATCTATTGAAAAATAATAACCATCGTTAACGTCATCAATTTTGAAAAATTTTCCTGCCGCCCCTAAATCACCATGATCACGGCTTAAAAAGTAGGTTATCTTTTCGTGATTCAAATAACTCGGGACATCGTCATAATTATTCAAATACACATACACTTTATCGACTTGCGGTAAAATACTTGCAAGAGTCATTCGAAGCTGGACAACCCGCGATGGTATTGATGCAACGCCTACAACAATGCTCTCCCGCTTTTGAGGTGGCGGAATGACACCCACACCACTACCATCTTCAGAAAGCCCAAGGGGAACCGGAAACTTGTTCCACATTTCAAGGAGCTGCCCGGTAGAGTAAGGTAGCTCCATACTGTTCGCGCCCACTTCCTCAGCAGATACTCGCCACGTATGAGATTTAGGATCCGCCCGACGATTAACTATCAAATTAGAACGATCTGCCACCAAAAACTCGCATCCAGACTCGTTTGTGGAAAGCAAAAACGAAGAATCTGCAGCAGCGTATGCCTCTCGCGGATAGTCCAATGTGGACAGATAGTCGACAGCGCCAGAAATACTATTTCCGCCTAACCAATAATTCTTCCCTACCCCCCCAGGCTTGAGTGCGGTGTCATAGCCAACTACATTCTCAAGATGAGTGTTCTTATTTAAATAGCACCTATTCGAATTTTCGAAACAATAATAAGGGGATGGAGGCTTCCCAAAAAGTTGGACCCCAGTAGCAACATAGTGTGCGACTAAATCCCACAGGTAATTGCAGCCGTACGTATCATCGTCATCCAGCTTGAATGCCAAGTCACCCTGAGAAAACTCGAAAGCTGCCTTCATTAGTGCACCAGTAAAATTTTCTTCAGGAATCGATATCCACCTTACATCCTTCCTTGCATTGATTTCATCAAGCATGCGGCCATCAAATGAAGAGCCATTAAATATCAATAGAAGCTCTTTATTGGGGTAAGTCTGAGCATCATACTGGTCTATCGCATGACGTATTTGCTGCGGCCTGTTTGTTGGCGTGTATACTGTCGCCAGTGGCCAATTCACAAAGGGCTCTTCCAGATCTAAGCCAACTTCACTACATATAGCATCGAGTCTGTGGGCCAACGTATGTCCACGCATAACAAATCTCCACGCATTTAAGGACAAAGCATGGTGGTATTCGCTGTCCGTCTGAAGCCGCGAGGCCTCCTGCACTAATTTCGACACATTTACCGAATGACGAATAGCCTCAGACAAGAACTGCGTTTGATATCCTGGACCAACAAAAAGTACTGGAACGCCTGATGCCAGGGACTCTACGATTTCCCAGCACCTTGAAACATCTGACTTTAGATCAAAACCGATACATATTGACATTGCCGAACTTTTCAAAAGGTTTGGCTTCTTCACATCAGGCACACAACCCAAAACGGAAGCAGTCTTTTGCAAGCCTTCAATCTCTAGAAGCTTAGAAGATCTTACATGATTATTTGAATCTATTACCTTAAGCCCAAAGGTCGAAAATTTCTTAAGGCACTCCTCGACATCAGTTTTCCTGTGAGCGCTTGCAATACCATCATAAAGAATAGAAATCTTTTCTTTATAAAGGTGTTTATTGTAGGGATTGAACAATTTTACAGGGGCGCATGGAGGCAATATTCTCGCAGAGACAGCAATATCCTCATATTCGATTAATGCTCTTTCGTCGGCTGCGAAAACAAAGTCCGACAACTTAGACAGTCTAGTAAAAAGCTCAAAGTATTGGACATCTTTCGTGTTCCACAGCACTACCGGAATTTTATATAGATTCGAGGACTTTACGAGTTCTTCCAGCATCGAAAATCTATTGGATCCATTGATTAAAGCGTAAGACCAATCCTTAACGGCGCATTCAAGTGCCGTTTCGATTAATAAGAAATCGACGCTGGAATATTTAAATAAGAAACATGCATCTTCAACGCTTTCAACCAAATCAACGGAGAGCTCTGTTTGTAACCCACGATAAAGTTTTTTTGAGCCAACATACGCGACTTTAACATTTTTCTTTTTTGGCTTTACGTGATCGGAGCCATGCTCTTCAACAAGGTAATAGCCATTTCTTAAGATATCCTCGTCATTCATTATGGGATGCCGCTCAAAAATTTTCGTGAGTACCAAAGAAAAATGCAACGCTCAAAACGCAAAAGGGGAGCAGAGTAAAACCTGCCCCCCCTGATGATGGAATTAATAGTTAGATCAATTCCACTTCACACCTCTAAAGATTCTATTTGAGTCAATCGCATCTTTGTGATTAATCACCTTCTCCATAATTTCAGCCAATACGTCATCAGTCAGGAAATTAGGCTTCAAACCAAGCTCGAGGAGTCCCGTGCTCGCCGGATTATAGTAGTGCTCTTCGAGTTCCTTGCGCGGGTTCTCGATGCTCTTGACTTCCACATCCAGGCCAATGCTCTTGCCCGCAACCTGAACCTTCTCAGCCAGTTCGTTAACGGTGAATGTTTCAGTAAGCTGGTTGTAGATCTTCAGCTCACCGGCATCGGCAGGGTTTTCCGCTGCCAGCAGCAGGCACTGAAGGGTATCTTTGATGTTCAGGTAACCACGAGTCTGGCCGCCTTTGCCATAAACAGTCAGCGGATATCCAGCAACAGCCTGTACCACAAAGCGGTTGAGCACAGTGCCGAAGATTTCGTCATACGCGAAGCAAGGCAGCAGGCGTTCATCAACCTGATTTTCGTCAGTGAAGATACCGTATACCGGGCCCTGCATCAGGTCGGTCACGCGCAGGCCCCAGGTCCGCACGTAGAACCACAGCAGGTCGGTATCCATCACTTTGGTGGTGTGGTAGAGGCTACCCGCCTGGCGAGGGTACAGGAATTTCTGGGAGCGTCCCTTGTGCTCAACTTCCAGCCAGCCCTCTTCAATATCGATATTCGGGGTTCCATACTCACCCATGGTGCCCAGCTTGATCAGGTGAGCATCCGGGCAATGTTCTTTCATGGCAAAGATAACATTACCAGTGGCGCCGATATTGTTATTCAGCGTCAGGCGAGCGGTATCTGCATTCAACATGGAATACGGTGCAGACGGCTGCTCCGCATAATGAATGATGGTGTCGGGCTTGAATTCAGCAAATACTGAGTTTACAAAGCTCCAGTCACACAGATCGCCAATGTAAACGCCAATGTCTTGGCCACTATGCTCTTTCCAAATCTTGCAACGCTCGTGCAAATTTGGGGTCTGATACAGAATTTCCATATCAGTCTCACGCGCCAGGTTTCTGCGCATGTAGTTATCCAGTACGGCTACTTCATGGCCCTTGCTAGAAAAGTGCATGGCAGTCGGCCAACCTAGGTAACCGTCACCGCCCAAAATTAATACTTTCATCTCGTACTCCTAGATTTAAATAACTTTCTTTTCCAGCAAATAGTTTTTGACTTCATCGCGGCTCGCGGCAGGCTCAACAGAAGAGATATAGGGTCTGTCAACTGTATCGCTTACTACTCCTTCATACTTGTACTCTTTTTCATACAGATTCTTGAAGGCTGGGGTAACAACGAAGTAGCGCTCAGTCTCGAGGGAGCGATGCATCTCCTCTTCACTCATGAGTTCTTCATACAATTTTTCTCCGGGCTTGATGCCAATCTCTATCACCTTGTAATCGTGCTTAAGATTATGGCGCGAGGCCAGAATGTCGATCATGGAGTGCGCCAGGTCTTCAATGCGCACAACCGGCATCTTGGTAATGAAAACTTCACCGCCAAGAGCAATTCGCCCGGAATCCAGTACCAGGTCAGCCGCCTCTTCGATGGTCATCACAAAGCGCGTCATGTCGGTGCTGGTCAGGGTAATATCCTTGCCATCGAGAATCTGCTTCTCAAAAATTGGGACAACTGACCCGCGGGAGCCCAGTACATTGCCGAAACGGGTCGAGGAAAAGATGGTTCCTTTGTTTTCACGGGAATTGTTCGCCGCTGAAACCAGTCGCTCGCCCATTAACTTGGAAGTACCCATAACGTTTGTCGGGTTTACTGCCTTGTCAGAGCTGGTGAAAATGAAGCGCTCAACTTTCGCCTGCTTGGCAGCCAGGATGAGGTTTTGCAGGCCAACAATATTGGTTTCAACCGCTTCTGTGGGTGACATTTCACAAAGCGTAACGTGCTTCAGCGCCGCACAATGGAAGACAACGTCCACACCTTCCATAACATTCCGCACGCCTTCGAAGTGGCGAAGGTCACGGATATAGAAGTGTGCGTTGTTGTTGGTAATTTCCTGCTGCAGGAAGAACAGTTCTGACTCGTTATTATCAATAGCGACCAACTCAGAAACTTCGCCGTAATGATTTCCAGCGATCTTTTCACACAAAGCGCGGCCAACAGTGCCGCACGCGCCAGTAACCAGCACGCGTTTTCCTTTAAGGTACAAGGTAATCCCCCCTTACTATTATTAATGCCAGGACTCCGAGCAGATTTACTCAAATTTACTTCAATTTAAATGACCGATTTTTGACCGAACGTTAGGTGGCAACTGAAAGCCACAACAGCACGATCGCTCAAAAAACAACCAACCCTCAAACACACTTTTCTTCTTTTTCTCAAGATAGTGTCTTAATTGGAGTATGGATTTTAACGCCAGTCGTCGAAACGCCAAAGATTACCTCCACGACCCAGTAATTGCCAGCGTGATGAGGCTCCTGTCACAAATTCGAATACGGGCCTGCTTAGAGCGGCCAACCCCCAAACAAATTGATGGAAAAACAGACAATACTGTCGCTCGCGCTAAACGCTCACAACGTCGTCACCCCGCCCGCTGGTAACCCGAGACGCACCCCACTTCAAGATACTGTCCTTCTCCCTCCACGTATGGAATCGCTTGTCGGCCGCTCGGAATATTGAAAAATTATAAATATCTCCGACAAACAATGAGCAGTCTGACTCTGTCACCCGAATGACAAAATCCAGATCGACATTTGCACGCCGCCCCAGGGAAAAAGGGAGTTTTTGATTGATCGCCCGGGTACCGCCCAAAGTGGCCCCGCAGGGGTGCATTAAGCCCCGCTCAGGATTCGACAGCAACATTCCCTTTGAGACCCTGTTTCTCTTCAGGTACAGCGCGTCCTCTTCTTCCAGGTACATATATGCCGCAGGCTTCCCAAAAGCATCCGCACCCGTCGCGTTAAGCGCCAGCACAAAATCGAGTACGTAATTTTCTCCATAAAAATCATCGTCATCGACTTTGAACCAGTAGTCACCAGATGACTTCTGTATAGCGATATTCAAACACGCCGCAATATTGTCCTCCTGGTGCAATACGATGAGCTCGACACCCTCTTCCGCAGCAACGATTTCTTTTGCTTCGGTTATCGCTGCTTCGTCTGACGTATTCAGCGCCACAACAAGCTGTTTGTTGGGGTACGTCTGCCGATGGAAATTATCAATACAGTTTTTCAAAAATTGTGGCCGTTTCGTCGGCGTAACCAAAGATACTAACGGGAGCTCTGTCTCATTTAATGCAATACCAAGAACCTGACACATTGCGCGCAAACGGTGCCGGTAGGTGTGACTGAGCCACAATTCACGTTTCGATAAATGCGTATCTACAGAAAACTCATCAAGGCGCGCCAGCGCGTCCGCCGCAACTGCCGATAATTCCTCGGCCTCCTGCACTTTCACCAGCCCGGGCAGGCTAAGAGAGTCCGGTAAGTCGAGTTCACCTTCGTACAATACAATGGCACCGCAAGAAAGCGCTTCTAAAGCCCGTCGTGTTCTTGATTGAGTTGAAGACAGGCAAGGCGACGGAAAAATACAAACAGGATGGGCTTTATAGGCTGACACCAGCTGCAAATAGCTAACCCGCCCCGCAATCGAATCCGCCAATGCGGGGATATCCCCTCTCTTATTTTCCAGGAACGTCCACTTGGGGTCGACAATCGTCAAGCCATTCTCCACTAACGCAGAGAGTTTACGCTCTGAAAGCTCTGGATACTCCAATAAGTCAGCCCAGGAATCGACGAGAAATGTGCTTTCCTGAGTAGCCCCCCTTAAATCCCCATACTGAAAAGGGTTATGAACGCGTGGCTGCACAGCCGGGGGGAGATACTCAATATTTTTTATACCGAGGCCTTTATATCTGGCCACCGCGGTTCGACTCACGCAGAACAGAAAATCGGCCTTCTGCGCAAGCGGCAAAAAAATGTCGGTATAACAATCGGCGGCTGTATGCCAAAGAATCACAGGTATGGAATTCAGCTTACAAAAAGAAAGGATTTCCGCCAGCTCACCCTTCTCAGGCTCCAGCAGCGAGAGCTCCCACTCCTTCGCCACGGCCTGCCAAGTGGTTTCAATAAGCAGAAAATCCGGTTTAATCTCTGCGATAAAGGCACATGCGTCACCTTCCGGTATCGAGACACTTGAACAGTCAAAATTTATGCAACGCTGTAGCGCATCACTGACAATTGTGCCAACCACCAAATCCAGTTTTTGGTGCGATTCGACAAATTTAGCAGGAGCGATAGTGTTACAAAAAATCTCGGCGCTCACTTTGCCAACCTCCGAGCAGCCAGCCTATTTCTGAAACCGGTATAAAACAGCTTGGTTATCCGATACGGCAGAAAAACCAGGTTTTTCCCGGGCCTGGCGAACGCCTCAACGATTAAGAGTCCCAGGCGAAACGCTGTGGAGGACTTCAAAGATTCGACTTCGGCCTTCAAACGCTGCTCATTTTCGCTTGCAAGTTCAGCATCCCGGACTTTACCCGCAGATCCTGACTCACTCTCTGCGAGGAGCACTCTCAACTCCTGTACGTCACCCAGCAGACGCTCTACCTGTGCCTGATACTCATCCGCTAGCGAAGCTTTCGATTCCAGTAGGGCCAAGCGCTTGGCCATCGGGCGATGCCCAGAATCTCTATTCGGCAGGTTGCCACCGCCATTCTGTTTGATCTCTCTGATTTGAGCTGTTAGCTCAACTTTATCGCTCACATTCATAATTTATATCTTCGGGCGTCTTTTTTGCCTTTCGCTCCAATTAGTGCCTTCTCGAACATTGCTGATGCCAAACCTGCGTACACTGTCTATTGGAGAATATAAACACTCTCACTTCTCATCACTTGAGCTGATCGCCGATTCCATTACATCAATGGTCTTTTGCGCAGCAACACGCCAATCAAATTTCTCAACATAAGTAATTACATCTTTCTTCAGCCGGGCCACGAGTTCACGCTGGCATGTCATAGTCTGGAATGCACCCGCGATATCTGCGGGACTTTCCGGGTCTACTAGCACGCCCAAATCACCGGCGATTTCCCGCATGGCGCCACGATCAGACGTAATTACCGGTGTTCCCTGGCTATACGCCTCGACTATTGGCAAGCCAAATCCCTCATACAGCGAGGGCATAACGAGCGCCCTCGCTTCTCGATACAGATGTTTCAATTCTCGATCGCTGACATACCCCAACACTTCCACGTATGGTTCTATATCCAGCTCCGCAAGGATGCCCTCGATCTCTGGCAGCCCCCAGCCTTTTCCCCCACAAATTTTCAGCGGCAATGGACTATCAACCGCTCTGGTATAGAGACGAAAGGCATGCAATAAATTTCTCAGGTTCTTCCTGGGCTCCAGGGTTCCAACAAATAAGAAATACTCTCCGAGTCCGCTTATATGACCATTCGCAGGGAGGAAAGGTGCCTCTGGTACCACATGTAGTTTATGCCCGGTGTCAGGGAAATAGTGCTGCACGTCCTGGCGCGTACTCTCCGAAACGCAAATTACGGCTTCCGCCTGCCGCAATGCACGCGGCATCAGCAACTGTTCTAAATACAACCCGGCTTTCGCCATAGTCTCTGGGTAGGCGCGCCACACCATATCGTGCACCGTTACCACGGTCGGACAGCTACCCTTAAGAAACACTGGCAAATGGTGACGTGGCGACCAAAACAGATCCACAGCATCCTTTTTCGCCCAGTATGGATACTTAAGCTGCGCAAATACCGAACCTAAGGCAGATTTCCGTACACTGCCTGTACGAACCTTCACATTTTCGCCTTCGGGCACGTTCACCTGTAACGGCTGGTGACTATACAGATACCACTCATGCTCACTGTTGAACATCTTCTCCAACAGTGCATATGTATAGCGCCCGATCCCGGTTGTAGGAGCCGATAATGGCCTGGCATCAACCGCGATTTTAGCCATTGTCCAACCCCTCACGCTCGGACAGCACCCGGCAGTAAAGGTCCTTGTATGCTGAAACCATTTTGGCGCTGGTAAATTCTTCTTCAAATCTCCTGCGAGCAGCGAGACCCATTTTGCGAGCCATATCTGTATCTGACCACAAAGCGGCCATTGCGCTCCGCAAAGCCTGAACATCTGCAGGCGGAATTACTAGCCCGGTAACTTCGTGCTGATTTACATAACTGGTACCAGTGCCCAGCTCGCACGAAACAAGGGGCTTTGTGCTCATCATCCCCTCAAGCAGGGTTACTCCGAACGCCTCGGAGCGAAGATGCGATGGAAATACAACTGCACGGCACAGCTGCATAAGCGCCATTTTTTCTTCATCAGAAATACGGCCCACAAATTTAACGTTCTTGGCACCCAACGTTTTGGCAAGGTTTTCAAGACGGCGCCGTTCCGGACCCTCTCCCGCAATTACTACATTATATGGCTCGGATGCAGCAGCACGTATCAGGAACTCCAACCCCTTGTAATAGCGTAAAACCCCAACAAACAACATGAAATCGGTGCCATGCTTCTCTTTCACCTGGCGGATCTGGTCATCCGACGGCCGAGGATAGCCCTCTTCGGAGATACCTAAAGGAATGACCTCCACCTTGCTTCGATGCGCCGCAAGCACGTCACTTGACTCGAGATAGTTTTCTGAAGTCGCAACGATTCTGTCAGCCCGATTTAAAAAGGCACGCATCAGCGGCCGGTACAGCGCTCCCAAGAACCGCTGCCGTACTATGTCAGAATGGTAAGTAATGATCAGTGGTCGTGATAGCCCCCCAATCAAGTAGCTCAGATCACCAAATGGCCAGGGGAAATGAAAGTGCAGGATATCCGCCTTTTTTTTAACCAGGTGCGAAACGAAACCGAGCCCAACACAGCACGAAGCAATGGAAAACCAGCGTTTCGCAGCCGTATACGCCACGCCATTCACCATACCGCCCGCTACCGATTGATCCGCAAGAGTTAGAACCTCCCCGTCGGTGCCGGCCGCCACCTCAAGCACAACTTGCTCGAGGCCACCTTGACTCTCCGGAAAAAATGTGCGGTAGCATTGCAATACATTCAAGGGGGTACTTCCGATGACCAGAAAACTTGCCTTTTCACTGCAGCCAGAACCGGCCACAGCCTATTGTTTTCTATAGATTTCTTGTATATTCGCGGGTTGTAGGAAGGTTACCAGCAGAAGCGATTGAAGCCAATTGAATTGGCCGCTTCCGGAAGAAAGCATGGTGGAATTTGATGTTGTTCAACTTACACGCCCAAACTAGTGGTCGCACCTGATGTTGCGTAATGCGTTAAGTATCATTTGGGTGAGAGGTATCGGGGCTCTCAAGGCAGATTCAGAGAACTCTTATCTTGGCACTTTGTGGTGGGTGCTTGAGCCCCTTCTACTCACCGCCCTTTTTTACGTTGCCTTTAGCACTGGAATTCGCGGAAACGGTAGCGGCAGCACGTTTGTCTATTTTTTGATCTGCGGGATATTGCCGTTTAAGTGGAGTTCTTCCGCCATTACCGGCAGTAGCACATCCATTAATAGCAACTTGGGAATATTGTCACAGTTCTACCTTCCGAAATGGATCTTCCCCACCGCTGTGAACTTGTCCATGTTCATCCGCTTTATGCTCGTTTTGCCGCTAATTATGGCGTTCCTGTCCTTTGGCGGATACGCTCCCGGAGCGGCTTGGATCCACTTACCGTTGATTGTGCTCTGCCAGCTTGTGCTGACCCTTGGACTGAGTTACCTGACGGCATCTTTGGTGCCCCTGATTCCGGACCTCAAACATCTAGTCTCTCTGTCGATGACCGCTGTCTTGTTTACGGCCGGTATATTTTTCGATATTGACACTCGCCCAGAGCACACCCAGGAAATTCTACGATTAAACCCGTTCGCCAGTATCATCGACGCATACCGGACAGTGTTACTAGATAACCAGCCCCTGTCATTTGCGGAATTGCTATACCCCTTGCTGTTTGGCGGGATCGCCACCCTAATTGGAGCAGCAAAACTCTATCTATTGGATCGCTACTACCTGCGGGTTATGACATGAAAGAATGCGTTCTCTCTTTCGATAAGGTTGGCATAGCGTTTAAGAGAAAACGAAGTCTTTTCTCCACAAAAGAGTATGTCCTGAAGGACATTTCATTTGACCTGCTAAAAGGCGAAACCCTAGGCGTTATCGGTCGCAATGGTGCCGGAAAGTCTACATTGCTGAAACTCCTCGCCGACCTTATCAAGCCCAACTCTGGCACGATTACAAGGCCGCCGGGTATTAAGTCTCAGCTTCTGTCGCTTAACCTTGGATTCAATAAAAATCTAAGTGGCCGCGATAATGCAATTATGGCGCTGGTAACCCAGGGGATGTCGATACGGGAGTCAAAAAACCTGATCTCGAAGATTGGTGAATATGGCTCGATTCCTCACCTTATGGATCAGCCTGTAGGCACCTATTCGGCGGGGGAACGGGCCAGGCTAGGCTTTTCAATCGCCATTCATTCACTGCCAGAAATTCTTTTGCTGGACGAAATTCTTGGCGTGGGCGATAAAGAGTTCCGGAAAAAATCGTCGGAAGAACTAAAGCAGAAAGTCAATTCGGACCAGACTGTTGTGCTTGTTTCACATTCTACTGCAACGCTGAAAAATCTCTGCGACAGGGTAATGTGGATTGAGTCTGGGCGGGTAAAAATGCTCGGGGACGCCCAGTATGTAGTGGACGCTTATATGGATACGCCAACCCGCGCCGCACCCAAGGCTGAGCTTTCAGTCTAGTCTAGGTCGGATATACGGGCGCCCACTCGAAGCTAGCGCTTAAAAGTGGAGTGGGCGTAATTAGCATCAATAACTGTGCCTCGTCCCGATCACTCGCTCAAAACTCTTCTTGTCGAACGACTCACCCAGGAAACCATACAACTTTTCGGCATCTACCCCAGAGAGTAAACCCTCATACGAAATCAAAGTAGAGTTCTCGGGATGCTCTGACACATACTTCTCAAAAGTTTTCTCCGCATTACGCAGAGATTTTTTCACCTGCTCTGGATCCCGATTCTTCCACCACCCCGAATTAGCAACGGCGTCGTTGTCACGCACGTTAAAAACAAACCCGACATCCGGAAAGATTTTCTGCAGAAAGCCTAAATATCCATCAAAGTCCTGCAAAATTTGGGGGGAAATATAGCTAATCTCTTTAAACCCCCTAACACGGACGTCTTGCGAATCACTATCAAGTAATTGACCGCATGCCAGGTGCGACATACTCTTCAAAAATTCGGACTCATCCATCATCGATACACCAAACCAGGGGTGTGAAGGAGAGGATATGCTCCCGAACTTATCGTTGTTAAAAGACATGGAATGAACTAACGATTGATAAGATTTATACAAGCCCCAGCAAAAGTTACTATTTTCACCCCTTATGTAATACCCGGGTATCGAGTTCAGCAGCCCCTGTAAAAGGGTAGACCCACTCCGCCCATACGTTACAACCAACACTGTTTTGAACTTTGCCACCGACAACACCTACAAAATTTTGGAAAATACCGCGATTAAATCAATAACTATGTTTTCTATTCAGCACTGAATCAAAAGTTGTTTGATCAAAATTTTCTCCCAAAAATCTGTAGAGCCTTACAGCATCCTCACCCCCGACCAATCTGTCGTAATCAATAACGATAGATTTTCCCTTATTCTCTTCATGGAATGCAGCGAATTTTCTATCCGCCTCCTGAAGCTTATTCAGGACTTTCTCCGGCTTCATATTTGCCCACCATCCGGATTTTGCGACCGCATCATGATTTCTGGTATTGAAAATAAACGCCGTATCCGGGAAAAGGAGCTCGAGAAACTTCATATATTCTTCAAACTGTGGCAGCGCGTAGTCTGCCGCGTAACGAATTTCCTTGAATCCAACTACAGAATGGTTATCTTCAGAACCAATTAACTGAGCCGCAGACAACGCTCTCGCATCTTCCAAATATTTCTCAAGATCCATCTTGTTAACGTCATACCACGGATGTGTAGGAACCGTAACGTCACCGTCCTTACCTTTCGTATGTTCAAGCGCGCGAAGCAGGGAATTATAAGAACGAAACAAACCCCAGCATAAGTTGCTATTTTCGCCCCGAATGAAATAACCCGGTATAGAGTTGAGCAGCGCCTGCAACAATGTGGAGCCACTTCTACCGTAAGTAACAATTAATAATTTACTGAAATTTGCCATATGATATATAAACCTCTAATTCCACATTCTCACACCGGAATTACCACAAACGTTTCAGGCAGACCAGGAATAACGAGGCAGACAAGAATGCTTTGCAAGAAACCAACAGGAAAGAAAAGAGACGCATGATCAATAATGGCTTCTCAGGTCTTTCCCTGATTTCGCCATGGCGTTCACCGATCTTTCCAGGAAGTTTGACGCATGGCGAAGCAATCGCTTCCACCTTGATCGCACAAGTGTAAAATTCGGTTTTTGATCATACTTTCGAAAAGAGTCTAGCCGCTCCGAATACTCTGCCAGCACCCGCTCAAGCCCTGGGAAATCAGAAACCTTCAAGGTGGAATGAATAGAGAATCGCTCAGAACCCGGCTTGTAGCCACTGAAATGGAAGAAACGAACCTTCTCCAGCCATTCCTGGCCACTATCAGAGTGGGCTATTTCAGCGATATTCCAATGCCCAACATTCCATCCCGCCTTCCCCTTCTGATCCGCCGTGGGAAAAATTACCGGTACCATATCCAACCAGCGCTGATCCGCATTCAAATTGGCAGGCAAAAATATTTTGGAAGAATAGCTAACACATAGCTTCCACCATAGCGCGAAGCTTTTCCCTTCATGAGAATTACATACGCCGACGAAACCGGCATTAAATACTCCCGCTTTCAGAATAGAGTGAACTTGCTGAATGTCATTCGCACCTACTGCTGAAACATGAGGGGTCAATACAATATCTGATGGATTAGCTAGGAACTCTTCAATGATGTCACCGGTGAAGTACAGGTCTGAATCTACGTAAAGCACCGCATCACAATCCGTTTCGAGTAAATGCTCCATCACCAATGGTTTTAAAAAGCAGCACAGCTCAGTAAATGAATAATGCTTACCAAGCTCTTGTAGCGCAGCGAAAGGGATTACCTCATCGACTGCCCGCAAACTAACCTTTGGGAGAGATGCCTCCTGGCCTGAAACACCACCAACCACAAAAATCGAAACATCGATGTCACAAAGGTCACCTTTTTGAGTTTGCAACAGAGATGAAACCATCGACAGCGCTTGCGACAGATAGTCAGGCGTAACAACCGTACAGAATTTTATGCGCTTGCTCATTTAAACCGTCTCTAACAGATGGCCTACTGGATCAGCCTCTAACAACTCGGTCATTGAGCGGTCAAACGCCAATCGTGTATGGTGTTTTTTAATCTGCTCCCTGGCACCAACCACCTTTTCCAAAGACTTGGCCGGGTCTTCCAAGCACGCCTCAATGCACTTAACATACTCACCCGGTTCTGAATGATTAACGACAACATACCCTGTTGTTTGTGTTACCAGGTCCGATATTCCGCCCACATCCGAAGTGATAATCAGTAGGCCTGCCGCCGCAGCCTCGACGAGGATATTCGGCAAACCGTCCCATGCCGATGTATTTAGAATCACTCTGTACTCGCGCGCCACATCAATGAAACGATCAAACGGCTCATGTAGCTTAATATTTGGCCGCTCAATCAGTTCGCGAGCAATATCATTATTATTTCCTGTTACTACTTGACCGTATACATGGAAATTTACATTGGGAAGCAGCCTGGATATCTGAACTAGGAGCTCGGGTCTTTTTTGCGCATCAAGTCGGCCACACCACAAAATGTCTTGTGATTTATCGCTGTGGTCGACCTCAAGCTCCAGCAACTTCTCGTCTGTGGGCAAGCGAACAACAGCGAACTTCTCTTTCGGCAACCCAAACGCTTTCCTCAAAGTCTCGACATAGACTGAGTTATCAGTGATCACACGCTTGATATAGGGAAACGATGGAACCAAAAACTCCCTTCCATACCCTACAGGACACCCTGCGCTATCTATATCATCACAATATAACGACACGTAGACATCTGATACCGAAGAAATTGCGGTGCCACTGACTTTGAGGGAATACCAGCCCAAGCGAGAGTTAACGACATGGATCACATCTGGAGCAAATTCAATTAGCAACCGATCAAGTAAATGCCGCTGTTCATCAAACATCAGGTCATTTACATGACGCCCAAACTCCAGAATGTCAACCTCACCAGGAACCCGGTCTAGACGTGTCGACAACTCTGGCTCGGTAAGGACCAGCAATACATCCTTCCCATGTCGACTCAAGTATGAGAGGTGATGCAATATTGCGAGATCTGCACCACCTAATTTGATCCACGGAGCAATTAGAACGTAGTCATATCGCGTTTTGGGAATAACAGATAACAGTTCTCGATATTTCTTTCCGGAAGCGGCCTTAATCCCGACAACAAAATGTTCAAATTTGGCCAGATTTGCCTCTTCCGTATTTAAATGGAACTCCAAGTGAGACAACTCGCCCATTTCAGACTGCAACCAGTCTGGCATTGGGGGATTCCACTTTTGATTTAAAGTGATTGGCTCAGTTACATTCACCGAAGGAGAGTAATACTTAGGAAATAATTTCCCGCGAACCCTGTTCAGAAAATTAATTACCCGACGACGTTCTGCCAACGGAATACGCATAAGGATGTAGACGTACAACCGCTTATATACGTAGAGTGCAATTCTATACATCAGATACTCACTTCTCGCTCTTCGCAAACAAAGACGTTTTACGAATATGCACCCTCTTGGATAATTGCTCACTGAGCAAAGAAACGGTCTTTCTGCGGTAAAAACCACACGTCTCGGGGACTAATTTATGGATATAGCCCCTGTGAATCGTTTCACAATTCCAATGCCAATCTTCGTGCCCAAAGCCTGAAGTCAGGTGATCACTCTTGGCATATTCGACCTGCTGAAAAACGTCACGATGTGCAACCACCCAGGCCGTCCAGAAATTTGTTGCGAAGAGCCCATCAACGTCGAACTCTTCGCTTTCTTGATCGACTTGCTGACAATACGAGTTATACATGCCAAAGTTAACAACCATCTCGGGGTGGCAGATGATGTGGTTCCCTCGAGCCTTTATGAATTCAACGGAGTCAAACAGCCAGCTTTCAGAATAAAGATCATCGCCATCGAGTATGGCAATAAATTCCCCGCCCGCTTTGCTAATACCTAAATTTCTCGATAAGCCCAAATCACCATTTGACGCTTCTATCAAAACATCACCGGCTTTAACACAACTGTGCTCCCTAACGAGCTTGTTTGTTAAAGCGTCAGCACGATCCAGAACAAACACCAGCTCAACCTTCAAGCCCCTTTGTTCACAGTAATCTCTACACCGCTCAATCGAGTTCAAGGTAATTTGTGCGAGGTAACCTTCGCGGTGGAAGGTGGTTACAGCTGAGATCATAAATTAAGGTTCCAACCTAGTTTGGACCGACATGTTTCATAAAAGTTGTGATCTATAGGATGGATCAATGTAAGGCGATGCGGTTTTTTGTGAATGCGAATGACATCACCAGGCTCCGTAATTACCTGATCATGACCGTCGCACGTGACGTAGGAATGTGCCGGGTTATGTTTTCCGATAACAACTTTGAATTCGCTGCTGCCTTCAACCACGATCGGTCGACTACTGAGCGTGTGAGGATTGAGAGGGACGACAACGATCGCATCAAGTTTCGGATGCATAATCGGCCCACCACCAGACAGCGCATACGCGGTAGACCCGGTGGGCGTAGACACTATCAACCCATCGGATCGCTGCGTATAAACAAACTGCCCATCGATAAACAGGTCAAACTCAATCATGCGGATGAATTCACCGGGGTGAATAACTACATCATTAAGTGACGCCCCTTTACCGATCGGCTTGCCATCCCGAGTGACAGACATATCCAACAGAAATCGGCTTTCCGCCATATATTTACCGGAGAGAACTTCACCAACCTTTTGTTCAATTTCATCCGGAGTGATATCGGTGAGGAAGCCGAGACGACCACGGTTGATCCCCAGAAGGGGTACGCTGAACTTTGCCAGGGCACGAGCGGCGGCCAGCAAACTTCCATCACCACCCACTACGATGACCAAGTCACAGAGCTCGCCCAGTTTGTCTTTACTGGATACGCGGGCGTTGTGGTTGACTACATCATTAGCCGTATTCTTTTCGAGCACGACGGAGTAGCCCTCTCGCTCAAGGAACGCCATCAGGCGTTTCAGCGAGAGGACCGCGCTATCACTATCGGTGCGGCCGATCAGGCCAATATTCTGGAATTCCGACACCGCTCCCCCAAGGTGCCCGAATCTGGGCCAATGTAGTTATGGTCTCTGTACGTTTTCGTGGCAGTAAATTGTTGTCACCAGGCCGGCCCATTACAGGGCGAAAGGCCCTCTCCAAGCCACGGATTGGCCCGTCATTATGCCTGAGCGGAAAGTGCGAGTCGAACCCCTGGCGATCAAGCCATTAGGGATTCACCGACACCCGGAATGTACACTTTCCGAGCTAATCTTGCGTGTTTTGGTTCACTTTTTGATCAACCCACGCTTTCCCTGAAGCCCTCCGGTGTGAACCATTAACACGCTCTCTTTATGTGTCTTACGTATATTTTTTTCATTTTGAGCGCAGTGTCTCATAAGCGCAAAAGCAGCCTTGACGGTATACACATGGTCCAGCGGGACTTCAGTTTGCCTCTCCCATTGGCGCTGGAAGGCCAGCAGTGATTCAGTGCTTTTGCCATAACCTCCGTGGTACCCATCGTTGATGAGAACCGGCTTTAAATACCTTTGGCTATTCGCTCGCCAAAATTCCAGCGCTTCAGCGATACTTTGCTCGGCCTTCAATACGGCAACCCCCACAGGCTGTATCGATGACGGAAGAGCGGATGCAAGTGCGCCCAGGGTCAGACCCGTACCGCAGGCGAGCCAACATTCATCAAACTCAACCGGACGTGTTTCTCCGATGATCCTGCCGAGCAGTCGCACACCCTCTGCGCCCTGCTGATTCGCGCCGCCCTCCGGGATAAACCAGGCCCCTGAAGTGTTCACCCCTGCATTCGCGCAAAAATCCGGCTGATGCCGCCGCCGATAGTCGGCGCGGGACACAAACTGAAGCTCCATGCCAAGCCGCTCGGCATCCTGCAGCATGGCACTCAGCACCGGCGGCCGCTCCCCACGGATAATTCCGATCGTGTTAAACCCGAAGCGCTGGCCGGCCGCGGCGGTGGCGTGTATATGGTTCGACCAGGCGCCGCCGCAGGTAACAAGGGTGTCCAAGCCCCGCTCCTTCGCTTCCAGCAGGTTGTGGATCAACTTGTAGGCCTTGTTGCCGGAAATAAGCGGATCGATCAGGTCATCCCGCCTCACCCACAGGTCCACGTCCGGAAAGAGGTCCGACTGAATCTGCTGATAGGGGACATTTCTCGCTGCTTCTATGAAGTGCTCAAGGCTGAGCTCTGTGAGGTATCGGATCATGCGGGAAGCGGAAGTTCGCCGGAGGACAGGAAAACAGCTCTTGGGAAACTGACAGTATCCACGACACTGCCGGACTTCACCAGAAAGGAAACGCTGTCTGAACTGGATTCGGCGGTGACCTCGGCCTCGATGGTCAGAGGCCTGCGGAGAAGTGCTTCGGGCTCAAACAACGCCACATTGGTGCCCTCCCCTCCATTTACCGGCAGCTCCGAGAGACCGGCACACAACGCCCGGGCGGATGGAGACTCTACCCCACGAACACCACACTCTCGCAACTGGGTGCCCAGTTGCTGGCAAAATGCGTATTCGGATGGGTGGGTGAGCTGAGACCAATAGGATCGCCAGGGCTCGCTTTGCAACCGCACACCAGGTTCGGCGCAGTATTTGGCAGAGAAAACCTGGTGGTAGCTGGTGACTGCCCGTGCCGGTGCTACTTCCATGTCATTGAGAAACAGCAGGCGATAGTAGGCCGCCTCGGAAAGTACGGTGGCGATGGTTTTGCTGCCATAGAAAATACCGCTCTCCGCCGTGCGACCAAAGCGGGACCCCCAGAGCAGCGGTGGATAACGGAACGGTGTGGCCAGAAGATAATGGAGGTCTTCGCTCCCGGGCAGGCGCGCTGGCTTGCTCTGCTCCAGCAGGTTTTCCAGCACTCCCTGTTTTTGTAGGCTGTCCACCAGGCTACGGGTAGCGACCTCTTCTTGCGATTCAATAATGCGGTACAGGCGGCCGATCAGGCGCGAGGAGGTTGCGCGAATTTTATCGCGCAGGTCGATCACACCTTGCCCCGCATGGCGTCGAGGTAAGTGACGATGCGCACCAGCCCGTCAATACGGTGGGCAAGCTCTTTGGGGACCCCGTTCAGGGCGCGGTTGGCGGTCGCGAACCAAGTTTTGGCGGCCTCTTCCCCGCCCATGAGTACGAAGGCGGAGCGGTAGGCTCTTACCAGTAGCAGGGCGAGCTGGCCCTCGGCGCTATTGGGCGCGAGGCCACTGCGGCGACGCAGAGTGCGGTCATCCAGGTGGATGATTTCGCTGAGCTCTTTCTTTTTCAGGCCCAGATGATTGGCGGTGTTGAGGGTGGCCTCGAGGAGGACCTGGTCTTCCTTGGGCTGCGGGGTGTGGGCTGGATTGGCCATTTTGCCTCCTCGTTTGGAATAGAGGACATTTGACCCAAATATATTTGCAAAATGGACAATTTGCAAATTATAGAAAAGCCAGAGGGGCCTGGGGCTCGAAAACTGCGATGTGCCGGCGTCGGGACCGGACGGGACTGATTCGCGGCTGCGCCGCTCATCCTTCGGGCGCCGCCGCTGCGCTCTGGCGTCCTAAATCGCTGCGCGATTTGGTCGAACGAGGGTTCTTGCACGACGATTTGCCAGATACAAAAAAGGCCCTGTTCTTTCGAACAGGGCCTTTTTTGTATCTGGCGGACCGGACGGGACTCGAACCCGCGACCTCCGGCGTGACAGGCCGGCATTCTAACCAACTGAACTACCGGTCCTCGGTAGCGCACTTCTTCTCGAGAAGTGGTGGGTGGTACAGGGGTCGAACCTGTGACCTACGCCTTGTAAGGGCGCCGCTCTACCAACTGAGCTAACCACCCAATTCGGTAACTTCTTATCGAAGGTTTCCGTTTTGCTCTGGGGTTATCCCCCGAGAGCGAGGCGCATCTTACCGGACTGGAGTTTCGTGTCAACAAAAAAGACGCCAAAAATTTTAAAAACTTTCAGCGCCTATTTATTCACCAGAAGTTACGCTTAACCTACTCCTCCGACACTGGTGATTCTACCGACACAGGCGTGGGAACGACCTCTTCCTCAGGCTCGGAATCCTGTGCAATTTGCGCAGGAACCAATCGATAATCTGACTCGACCGACTGGCCGGCAATCATCACATCACCTTCCTGTGGAAATAGCGGTCCGCTTGGGCGCGCAATATCACCGAGATTGTAGTTGCATACACCGTCCGGGAAAATCCGTCGCATGTCGTCAATACGTTCAACGACCTCGTCCGTTGCTTGACCATAGATCTCTTTGGCAACGGCACGCTCTAGCGGCTGCAAAGCGCACTTGAACACATCACCAGTAATCGGTGCACCGGCCATCATCCGCGACGTACTGTAAATCGGGTAGAGTTGCATACAGGCTCCATTAGCCTTGTGATTCCACGCACCGTCCCATACATCCGAACCTGCAGCCAGCACATTGCCATCCTTGTCAAAACAACGATCGGTGGCCTCGACGGGTTTATTACCGGCAACACCACGCTCGGGGTTTTCAGCAATTTTCTGGATCCAGTGATCGATAATATCCAGAGCCTCATCAACCGGGTCATACTTCTTGTGGCTCATCCAGATCAACTGGTTATCTGCGTGTCCCCGCGCCCGCCGAATACGCTCACGACTGGAAAAAGAAGCCAGACTATGATGCATGTCTAATTCGCCTTCCAGATAATGACGCAGATCAACAATCGGAATTTCGACATCGCCAAGGAACACGTGTCCCGAGCGATAAATACCCTCGATGGCATCCATACTGGCAACACTTCTAGGCGCCGGGTTATCCAGGCTCCCTAAATTCATGTTGTGCTCACTCCAGACAGACAGGTCCACTGGGAACAGATCACCATTCATAAACCAGAGCTTCTCTCCACCCTGCTCTAAGGGTGCTTTCCACCCTCCGATCGTCGCGTTCAGATGGAGGAACTCATCAATGCTGAGCTTTCCTCTCTTTAGCGCCTCAAGACCATACTGTACCCCTTGGTTATCCCATGCGCTGTTCGCGTAACCATCGTGCCCAGCCCCATAAAAATCCCGCAAGTCTTCCCAGTGCGTCCAATGGGTTTTGTCGGCAACCTCGTCGGCATAGCTGGCCTTAAAGTGAATGAAATTCGGGTTATTAACCAGGGGCACCAGCCCTCGCCAACCCTGCACACACTCAGAAGTGCCGTTGGCGACACCACGATAACGGGGGTCAAAAATGGCTACTGCATCTTCCAAAATCTTGAAGCGATGCTCAAAATCCGCTTTAGTTGCAAGCCCGATAATCGACTCGCGTTCTGCTACGTTCTTCCATCGCGAATTTTCCGCAACGACTACATCGAAGTAATATTCCAATGGTTCACAGTCAAATACATAAATGGTCTGGCTTACCATATCTGGATAGGAGTAGAGCGGTATTGCGGCATCCAGCACGCCCGGTGCATTCTGGGCAATAAGGTATTGCTGAATTGCTCCACCCGAGCCACCAACACCAACGGTATAAAGTGGCTCACCGTAGAGCGAAATAAACTGCTTCTTTAACCGCCGCGCCGTATCTTCGGCTAGCCAGATATTGTAGTGATTACTGGTCTGATTAGCGGTCGAATAAACAATTGCATAACCGCGGGCCAGCTGATCCTCACGACGCTCGACAGTTGCACTCCGCCCCATATTTCCCTGGCGGCGCCCTACACCTACCCCACCCCGAAACTGATAAATCAGGCGCTTGTTCCAGTTGCTGCCATTCGGCTTATCCGCCGTTTCACCTTCTCCACGCAAAACGGCAATCGCATAAAAGAAACGATTAATGGTGCCGGTTTCCAAGCGCACAACAAAATCTGTCGTGCGTCCATTTACCGTCACCTTATCGATATCATCGTTGGCTTTTTCTAGCCGATGGAACAAACCATCTACGGTACTCCGATAAAAATAGGAAACAGAAGTGGCATGGCTACAGTCACGACTATAGCCAATTACTTCATCTGTCTTTTGCCCTTCATCATCAAGGGAAAAGATTGGAATACCCTCACCATCATGGTTGTCCACAAGCGGCTGCAAGTAGGTGAGTTTATTTTGCCCACATAGAAACGGATAAGTAGAAGGGCCGGAAAAAAGTGTTTCTACCGGACCACTTTCGCCTATCGCAATGGGAAATGGAAAGTATTCTGCCGGACGCCCGCTTTTTCTAGGGTGGTCACCGAGATAGGCTGACTGAGGCAGATGATCGAGCGCCCCTTCGGGCACACCGACAACGGGCGCCTTAGGCACGCCAGGAAGCCGCGGCAAGTTTTCATAGGCAAACCAGCCACCCAACCCGAGCAACAAAAAAAACGCGGCAAAAACACTCGTCACAACCCGCCGGACACCAAGTCGCGCGAAAAAACTCCTTGCGCTCAAAGCCATATGCGCCTCCCTACGCCATGTATTCCTAGTGCACCGATGGACAGAAGCGACTGTCAGCAAATATTACGGGCACAGCAACAGTATATGTGGCGCGGGGAAAAGCGTTGGCCGGTTGGCGGGCGAGTTAACTTGAAGAAATTTGGAAGAAAACAACCGTTTAAGAATTAAACGGAATGTACAAAAATGCGGATAAAAACAGAAATTTATACTCCGAGGTATAGCGGCAATGCTATACCCCAGAGAAGCAGCATGGCGGCACATTACCCTACGACTGTGTCGTCACAGCAACGTGCACCACAGCGTCACATCCTTAGACGATAATACCGCGCTCTTGCAGAGACTTAATTACCGCCTCAACCTCATCTTCCAGAGTCATCTGGTCGGTACGCAAATGCAGCTCAGGGCTTTCCGGGGCTTCGTACGGATCATCAATTCCAGTAAATCCGCGGATTTCACCCGCGCGAGCCTTTTTGTACAGACCTTTGGGATCGCGTTCTTCCGCCGCTTCCAGAGAGCAGTCAATAAAGACTTCCATGAATGGCAGGTCGCCCTCTTCATGCACTTTTCGCACCATCGCGCGATCTTCCGCATAGGGGCTAATAAAGCTGCTGAGTACCACAACACCTGTATCCGCGAACAACTTGGAAATTTCACCGACACGGCGAATGTTTTCCTGACGGTCTTCGGCAGAGAAGCCCAGGTTAGAATTGATCCCCAGGCGAATATTGTCGCCGTCGAGTCGGTAGCTCAGCACGCCACGGGCAGTCAGCGCCTTTTCCACCGCAACCGCAACGGTACTTTTACCGGAACCAGACAGGCCAGTGAACCACAAAGTCACACCTTTATGACCCAGCATTGCTGCACGGTCGCCACGGTTTACTTCGCCGTCGTGCCAGTGCACGTTGGTTGCCTTACGCTCGACTACTTCAGTCACTTTATTCCCCTAACTTTCAAAGATTAAATTCGGCGGGTCCTCTGCCGAAACACAAAACTGGCGCGCATTATCCTAGATCGCCCCAGTGCAGGTAAAGGCGAGCGCTAGAACAATCCGACCCCAAAACCAAAAAACCCGGCATAAAGCCGGGTTTCGGGACCTGATGGTCAATATATGGGGTGGCCGACGGGGATCGAACCCGCGACCTCAGGAGCCACAATCCTGTGCTCTACCAACTGAGCTACGGCCACCATAATGCAGTATCAGTGTCTTGTGGCAACACTGTCTCGCCCATCTGCTGTGCAAATGAGCCGGGATAGTCCTGCGACCAAAAGCTCGCTGTGGTCCACCACTAGTCTGCCGAGTTCGCTGCCATTGGTAGGAATGGCACGCCCGGCAGGACTCGAACCTGCGACCATCCGCTTAGAAGGCGGATGCTCTATCCAGCTGAGCTACGGGCGCATAGAAACCCGGAAAATTGGTCGGGGCAGAGGGATTCGAACCCCCGACATCCTGCTCCCAAAGCAGGCGCGCTACCAGACTGCGCTATGCCCCGATACTGTCCCGAGGAGTTGCCCCCCCGTTTGAGTGCGCGCATATTACTTGCGCCCCTCGAGGGTGTCAACGCCGCTAAGCCATTATTTTTAAAGTAGTTTAGCCTTTCATCAAACTGGTTGCCGAATAGCTGACCAGATAGGGAAAATATTCGCGGCTTGTGCGAAAATGCCGCCCCTTTATTAAGCTTCTAACTCCTACACCCACGAGCCCGTCACTTCGTGCCGGCGGAGCTCTCTGCTCAGGTTGAGAAAAATCTATGTCAGCACTGGTTCTGGACGGCAAGGCCCTTGCCCAGAAAACCGAAGAAGAACTGTCTGCCCGTGTCGCGGCCATGAAAGAGAAAAGTGGCGGCCAGACTCCGATCCTCGCCACCATTCTGGTGGGCGACGATCCCGCTTCTGCGACTTATGTAAAGATGAAAGGCAACGCCTGCCGCCGTATAGGCATGGACTCCCTGCAGGTGGAGCTCCCCTCTTCTACTACCACCGAGCAACTGCTGGCCAAGATCGAAGAGCTCAACAGTAACCCGAACGTCCATGGCATTCTTCTTCAGCATCCGGTGCCAGAACAGATTGACGAGCGCGCCTGCTTTGACGCCATTGCCTTGGAGAAAGATGTAGACGGCGTGACCTGTCTCGGGTTTGGCCGCATGGCGATGGGCGAGGAAGCTTACGGCTGCGCCACTCCGAAAGGCATCATGCGCCTGCTGGAGGCCTACAATATCGAACTCGAAGGCAAGCATGCCGTCGTCGTTGGCCGTAGCCCCATCCTTGGCAAACCAATGGCCGCCATGCTGCTGAACGCTAACGCGACAGTAACCATCTGCCACTCTAGGACCCAAGATCTGGCAGAGCATATCCGCCGCGCTGACATCGTAGTAGGCGCCGTAGGCCGACCAGAATTTATCAAGGCCGAGTGGATCAAAGATGGCGCCGTGGTTGTGGACGCAGGCTATCACCCCGGTGGCGTGGGCGATATTGAGCTGGGCCCGCTGGTAGAGCGCGCATCCGCCTACACCCCAGTTCCTGGCGGTGTTGGCCCCATGACCATTAACACCCTGATTTACCAATCTGTCGATTCCGGTGAGAAGAAGATTGGCTAAATCCACCTCGAAAACCTCCGCGACACTGCGTCTCGACAAGGCGATCAGCCAGGTCACCGACCTGTCGCGGGCTGAAGTAAAAAGAGCGGCACGTCAGGAACGCATCACCGTCAACGGAAAGACGGTGACAAACCCTGCCAGTAAGGTGGATGTTGCTGACGAGCTTTGCCTGGACGGCGAGCCGCTCGGCGCGGCCGGCCCGCGCTACTTTATGCTGAATAAACCGCTGGGCTACGTCTGCGCGACGAAAGACGGGGAGCACCCCATCGTGCTGGACCTGCTGGACGAACCAAATTTGCAAAAGCTGCATATTGCCGGACGTCTGGATATCGATACCACTGGGCTGGTGCTGATCACCGATGACGGCCAGTGGTCGCACCGAATCGCCTCACCCCGCCACCAATGTGCAAAGACCTACTACGCACACTTGGCGGAACCGATTGCTGACGATGCGGTAGACAAGTGTGCCAAAGGTATCTGGCTGAATAACGAGAAGACTCGCACCAAGCCGGCCAAGCTCGAGATTCTTTACCGTAATGAGGTGCGCATCACCATTACTGAGGGGCGCTACCACCAAGTAAAACGTATGTTTGCAGCGCTGGGGAATCGGGTATTAGAGCTGCATCGCGAGAGCATCGGTGAAATCGCATTGGACGAGATGTTGACCGAAGGGGAATACCGCCCGCTTACCCCGGAAGAAGTGGCCAGCATCGGCTGACCCAGCTAGAAAAGACCAAAGCTCGCCTATGTCTACCCTGCTTTCCCAACTGCTAAGCAACAGTGATAACGACACGCTGTGGATCGCCGATGAAAATAGCAAAGCCCTGCTCACAGCCGGGCTGCAATTTCGCGGCACCCTGCTCAGCAATCGCTGGGATATCGTTCACGCAGCAGAGCAGATTTGCATTTCTGCACTGTTTTCAGACTTTGATCTGCCAGCAATCGAAAAAACGTTCTCGCGCATCGTGTACCCAGTATCCAAGGAAAAGGCTGCGGTACACCATGTGATCAACACTGCGGCCGAGCGCCTTCAAGAGAATGGCGAACTGATCCTGATTGGCAGCAAGAACAGCGGAATCAAAACCTACGCCCAAAAAGCCGCGCAGAAATTTGGCGGTGGGAAAAGCCTGCAGAAGCATGGCACAGAGTATTCCAGCCACAACCAGCTGAACCGCGACGCGACGCTAGGCGTGGCCCTAGACGATTCTGACTATCGCGCTCTACGCAAACTGGATTCGCTCAATGGCCTGTTCAGCAAACCAGGACTATTTGGTTGGAACAAAATTGATGTGGGCAGCGCCCTGCTCGCCCGGCACTTCTCCGAGCAATTACCCAAGACCCCATTCAACGCGCTGGACCTGGGTTGCGGCTTTGGCTACCTGAGCGTTCAGCTAGCTCAGCTGGCACCCGATACGCATATTGTTGCCACGGACAACAACGCCGCAGCCTTATTAGCGTGCCAGAATAATTTTGATCTACACGGAATTAAGGGAGAGGTGATTGCTGGCGATGCAGGCTCGCAAGTCGCCAGTACCAGCGTAGATATAGTGATTTGCAACCCACCATTCCATCAGGGCTTTCAAGTGGAAGGCGATCTCACAGATCGTTTTCTTGCCGACGCAGCGAGGACGCTTAAATCCGGTGGATCGGCCCTTTTCGTGGTAAACGAATTTATTCCGCTCGCGCGCAAAACCGAGGGACTGTTTCGCGAAGTTACTTTACTGGAGAAAGCCAAAGGGTTTTGCGTATTTCGCCTGACCAAATAGAGTCAGCGTCCGATGCCATTCCGCTCGTCCCCAACAAAACACGCCCGGTCAATAATCGCGCAAGTTATATAGATTGACAGAGAGTGTATGCTCTTCGAGCTGCTCGAGCTCTAGCAAACGCTCTAAGGTTCGCTTCGCGGTGGGTGTATCGGCGATCAAAAGCAAATCACGATACTGATCCGAAAGGTACATCTCGATATCCATCGCCACCTGCCCAATGGCCTCAACGTCAGAGATGTCGATGTTACGCAATCGCTGCAGCAACTCTGGTTCACGTCCTTCTGGGGCAAACTGCACCCAGGTGCGCAAAGCCCCCTCTCCCACATCATCGCGAAAGTTTTCCAACGTATGGCTCATGGAAACTTCGCGTCGCTTGAGTTGATCGAGCAGCAAACTGGCCCGCTCATCGGCAGAAAGTAATTCAAATTCCGCGTACTGGCGGCCCAATTTTTGGTGGAACTCCCTTCCCTCCTGAATCACATCTTCCAAGGTCTTGTAGCGCATCAATTGGTCCCGGGAAAATAACTGACTAAATTCAGTATAGACTCAAGGATCAATAGCCCGCCAACTCAATGCGCACATTAATTTGGCGAAAAACGGACTTAGCGAAGAGGGCGAATACGAGCATCCAGTTTACGTGCTGGATTGCCCGGATTTAGCGCCGCAGGAGCATGCAATTTGAGATCTTTGCGATCCAGGGGAATCCGGCTAAAAACGCCAATACAGTTTTCATAATCCGGGTGTTCGAGGGTCCAGCACCCGCTTGCGGGCTCCAATTGTGCTCTGATCGTGGGCGTTCGCCAGCCACTGTCCAGCAATTCGCGACGAGACCCAAAGTTACTGATCACCATGCCCGCAGGCCCCACAAGCGCGAGAATCGCCTTGCACCAATCCGGATCAGCGGCGATTGCACGTTGAGCTTCGCCATCAACATGCCCAAACAGGTCATCGACTACCAGGTCAAACGACGCCCCATCACCGGCAGCAAGTTCAGAAACCGCCGTGCGGGCATCCGCGCAGACCAGCTCGACACCGGCCACCTCGAAAAAACGTTTCGCGACGAAGAGGTGCACCGGATCAATATCCACACCGAGGATTTGGTTTGGGGAGCAATAGGTCTGCAGCAACCGGATCAGGGCACCACCTCCCACACCCAGTAGCAACACCCGTTTTACCTGTTCAGGGGGCAGAAAAAACGCCGGGAGAAGTAGCAGTTCCCATAGGGAACCTTTTAGCGGGTCACGAGGGTTCCATTGCGTGTGGAACACCCCATTGGTGTAGAGGCGCACGGTCGCACCATGGGTACGCACTTCATAGCGGTTACCATCGCGCTGCTGCTGCCAAATAACCGCCATCCCTGAGCGCCCGGCCTTTAAGCCGCGGGCAAATCGGAGTGTTCAAGCAGTACGCGGGCAAATGCCTCAATCCCAGCCAGGTCCTGCTCGGTAAAGCGAGCAATCAACGGGCTATCGATATCCAGCACACCAATACAGTGCTCGCCGTTGTACAGGGGGACAACGATTTCGGATGCCGAAACCGCATCACAAGCGATATGCCCGGGGAAGGCATGAACGTCTTCAACCAGCTGCGACTGGCCGGTCTTGACGGCGGTACCGCACACCCCCGCCCCAACCGCGATACGGGTGCAAGCCGGCTTGCCCTGGAAAGGACCGAGACGCAGCTCGTCACCGTGCAGGAAATAGAAGCCCGCCCAGTTGATGTCAGACATCTCGAGAAAGAGTAGCGCGCTGGCATTAGCGGTATTTGCCAGCCAATCGCGCTCGCCCGTTAGCAGACCAGCCAGCTGGGCAGAGAGAGACTCATAAAACGCGGTAACACTCATAGCGAATTCCAGGCTCAGAAAACCAAAAGCCCGCTTTGGCAGCGGGCTCGGACGAAAAATCTAGGGATAATTATAAAGACACCTGTAAAGCTGGCAAAGCGGTCTGCTTGCTACCGCCATCGTTTAGCCAGCTATTGGTAACCACCTTCTACTGATAAGGGTCTGCCACTGGTGCAGAGTCGCCAGCCTGAGCTTCGTACACTTCGGCATCAACCGTGGGTTTGGCCCACTCGCCATCGTCGCCAGGCTCACCCCGGCCACGGATTGCCGGCGCGCTCGCCGTTACATCGCCGGCAAAAACGCCGCGATCTTGCTGGCCAGCGTCTGCTTGCGCCACTGGGCGTGTTTTGACCGGCTCATTCTTGAGTACGCGGCTGGCGACGGAATTCAAATTTGGGCGGCGGCGCTCCGCCAGCTTTACCGATTCAAGCTCGGCATTCAGGCGCTTGATCTCCGCCTGCATATCGCCCACTTTGGCCTGTAAATCCGTGATCTGGGACAAAACCCCTTTCACTTTACGACTTTCCTGTTCATACAGCACAGCGGCGCCACCAAAGGCCACCACAAAGACCAACAAAATCGAAAATTGACGCATACAAGCCTCCCCTGCTCATAGCTTTATTGTTCAAACTAATGGACAAATACTACCTGAATTGGGGGTATGTTCCGTGAACTGACGTCTAAAAATCAAGTTCAAACAGTGACCGGCTCTTCCAGCATGTCCAAAAACTCGAGACTGGCTTGCTGGCGTATCGTATGCCGGTGGTTGGCCCACAGTTTGGCAATCTTTTCCTGATTGCATACTTTTCGATCGACATACACCCGAGTATTTAGCTCGCCAATGGGCTTGGGACTCGGGCATTTGCTGAATACGAATTGATTTGAAATCAGGTCCATAAACGGACCGGACTTACTACTGGGCATAATAAACAACAGCTGCAGCCCCAAGGTCTCTGTCAGATAGCGAATGACCTCGCGAGAGCGCGATTCGTCCATCTTCGAGAAGGCCTCGTCCACCAACACCATCTTCAAATGGCTATTACCGTCGTTGAAGCGAAAGGCCGAGGTAACCGCGGCGGAACGAATAATATAGGCCGGGGTTTCCAACTGGCCGCCGGAACCGGTGCCGTACTGGCTCAGCGCGATAGGCTCCTTGCCCTGCGGCTCCTTGTAGATCTCGTAATTGCGATAGTTGCGATAATCACTCATGCGGTCGAGTTCGCGCCGCGCCACCTGCTCGTCCTCGCTCAGCAACATATTCAACAGTTTGTCGCGCACCTGCTGGTGCTTCTGTGACAAATCGGCATCAAACAGGCTCTGCTCTTCACCGAGATTTGGCAGTTCGATGACCGCCTTGAAGAAGCCCCAATACTCTTTGAATTCCGGCACCCAGCGGTAATCGAAGCGGAAGCGCTCGCGATCGGCACCAAAGCGATGATGCTCAAGTTCAAGGTTGAGGTCGTCCAGTACCCGCTTGCCATCATTAATCGACTGATAAATCGCATGGCAGAGGTGGGTGACGAAGGTGGTGTTGAACGACTTCTTCAGCCCCTGCAATTGCTCGTGGCGGTCTACCAGCAAGTTGTTCTTGAGGCGATTGCGCAATGCCGTCACCTGCTCTACCAGCTGACACACCAGCTTGAACTGCGACTCGTCATGGCCCGCGGCAAAATCCGGATCAAACGACAGGGTGTCGCCAGTGCTACAACTTGCGTTGTAGTCCATCACTGCCTTCAATAACTGGTGACTGTATTTTTGCAGTAACCCACGCCATTCCGCGACATCTTGAGAAAAATCGAAGCCGTCGTCTGCCTGCGCAGCCTGTTGATCCGCCTGCTGCAGCACCGAATCGGTATCGAAATCTGGGGTGATCTGGGCAATGCGCTGCACCGCAGCCTCGCAGTCCGTAAGAGCCTCATCGAGTTGATCGAGCTGGGCCGAGAGCGCCTGCAGTTGCCGCGCAATACCGTCCAGATTCGATTCCAGTTTACCGGCCAGCTTCTGCAGGCTGGCCCCCTGCTGACGCTCTGCCTCAAGCTGTTCGTGCAAGGTGTTGGCTTGCCGCTCCAGCTCTACCCCGTCATTCAGGTCGAGGTTCGACAGGGCCTGCTCCGCATTGCGGCCTTGGCGCTGCGCATCCAGCGCACTATCCACCGATTCCAGTAGCGACAAGCTGGACAAACTACGCACAGCCTGGGACAGTTTTCGCAGCTGTTGCTGTTGTTCGCTGATCACGCCCGCTTCTTTCAACAGCTGCTGCAAAGCGCGCTCTTGTGCCGCCAACGCCCGGGCACGTGCGCCCTGGCCGAATACCAGATCACTATCATCGATATCACAGCGCCACATGCTGTAGTTACCGCTGGCCAGTCCCTCGGAAGTCAGGCCACGACGGGTACCCTTGAGCTCTGCCGCATCCCGCACCTGCAGGACACTGCCGTAGGAAGCACGCAGGTAATATTCCGCGGTCTTGTGGCTGAATGACATCAACTCAATAATGGAGCCCTTTTGCGCATCCAGTCGCTCCGCATCCCGCCGCGCCTTATCCCCCTGGATAACCCGTGCGCGGTTGCTGCGCCCGGGCATATTGCGCACCACACGGATGGCATCCGCCTCGAAATCCGGCTCAACAATAATCGAGAAGCGCGCACCACCCAGATAGCCCTCAATTGCCATCTGCCAGCGCTCGTCGAGGACTTCGACAAAGTCGCACAACACCTGTGGTTCAGCCTGCGGGCACTGCTCGCGAATCGCCACCAGTGCCTGCTCTACGTATTGCGGATAGCGCACCCGATTTGACTGCAGGTGCTGAATGCGGGATTCCTGGCCGTGCAGCTGCTTCTGCATTTGTTGCACTTTCAGCTCACCGCGGGATACCAGGTCATTCACCTGGTCGCGCAAAGTGACTTCGCCCGGCTCCGCACCGGTCATCTGCTGCACGAAACGATTCTGCTGGGCTTCAGACTTGGCGACGGTTTCGCGCAGGGACTCCTGCGCGGACAGGTCAATCCAGTCTTTGCCGAGCAGGCCATCGAGCTTGGGTAATGGTTCACCGCGGGCCACTGCCTTCAGTGACTTCACCAGCGCCCCATCGCTAAATGCTGGTATCTCCAGCGACACTGAGGTCGTGCTCAGCAAAGAAAGCAACTCTTCCGCCGCTGTCTGATTCGAGGCGAAGAGTTTCTGCTGGGCCGCAAGTGGTGATGCCAGAGAAGACAGGATACGGTTCGCCTGAGTAATCTTCTGGTCCAACTCATCCTTGCTGCGAAGTGCAGAGATTCCCTGGCGCTGCGCCTGAATGGCAACCAGCTGTTCACTCAGATGCCGGGTGCGCGCCTCGGACTGCACAATTTCCTGGCCGGTCCGCTCCAGCTCCGCCCGGGTTTCCTTCTGCCGGTTCTTGCCTTCCAGATAAGTTTTCTGTACGCGAAGCTGCTGGTGCTTGGCCTGTAAATATTCCTGCACCCGCAGTTGCAGCCACTGCTCGGTATATAGATCCGCCGATTCGGCAATACGCGCAAGCGCACCCACGCGATCGACAATCTCCCGCGCTTCCTGCTCCATGCCATGAATGGTTTTCATCAACTCAGACACAGAGCGAATGGCATCGCCCAGATCGCGTTTCTCCAATACTTCCTGCGCGACAAAGTCGTTGATGCTCTTTACCGGCTTGTAAGCCATAAAGTTGGCGAAGGTTCGCGCTGCATGAGTGGCCTCCCGATCGGGAACCGCATCTTTGCGGCCCCGTAAAGCGCCGTATAGGCGACGCAGGTAGGCTTTCTTTTTGTCGTACTGTTCGACCTTGCCGAACTGCTTGCTGATTACGCCGTAAAATTTGTCGAGTGGCAGCAGGTGTTTGCCATCTTTGTATTCTTTTATGAAGTCGCCCATCGCCAGCTGCTGGCCGGGGATGACAAAGAACTTCAAATTGTCCTGACGCGCCTGGGCGGGCTTGGAGCTGGTATCCAAATGGGCGCGGATCGCCATAATCGCGGTAAACGGCTCGCCCTCCTCACCTTCGGTTGGAAAGAAGTTACCCGCGATATAGCAATCGGTGGGTTGCAGCCGCGCGTAGCTGCCGTCGTCACAACCAAGGACATAGGATGCGAGTGTGCGCACCTGTTTGCCGCCGCGGCCGCGCTGGGTGGTCTCATCCTGCCCCGGGTTGAAGGTGAACAGGGTATCGTGTGCGGCGGTCATCAGCGTCTGTATGGCATCGGCGGCCGTGGTCTTACCGGAGCCATTGCCCCCCGAAAACAGGTTGATCGGACCGAAATCGTATTCCAGCTGGGGGATATTGCCCCAGTTGATCAGAATGAGTTTTTTCAGAAACATGCGTTTCGTTCGCTCACTATTTTATTATTGCGAATCAGCAAAGAGGCTGTGCTCTTCACTGGCAGGCGTAATGCGCTGAATGTCTTCCTTGCTCTCTTTAGGTGTAGCAGGCCCCTGCGCGTCCGCAGCTGGTTCCGCCGCTGATTCCACAACCGGGGGCTCACTCTCCAGTAGTTGAGCCAGTGCTGCTTCACTCACAAACTGCGCAATAGTGGGCCGCACTCTCAGCAGAGCTTCCGCACCGGCATCATTGTCGTCCCCATTGAACTGGATCAAGCGCAGCTGGCGCAACTTCTTCAACAGATGCTTGCGCTCTGCCAACTTGTCCGGCAGCGACATTTTGAGCAAATTGCGCAAACCAAGCTCGAGGGCTTCGAGGGTCAGCGCAACGCAACCCTGGTCATCAACCTGCCCTTCCCGCAACGACTTGTCGTACTCGACACGCAACACAAGAATCGCCGCGACTTCCTGTTGCGAAAGACGCGCGCGAAAACCGCCATGGTGTGGCTCATCCTGATCGGGCATGCTGGGAACTTCGGCACCCGGCGGATAGACACGAATAAACTGGAAACGACTGTCGTGCTGCAAACGCAAGCCCAAAGGTGCGATCCAATCGCGGATCAACTGCTCGCAGCGCTGAAAGCGATCGTAAAGTAGCGTTTCAACGTTACTTTCATCTCGGCAGATAACACCGTAATCCAGCAGGCGTACCAGCAGCTCGGAAAATTCATTGCGGGTCAGGCGGCACTGCGTCAACGCCTCATCAAGAGCCTGTTCAATCACGGTTTTTCAACTCAAGTGTGTATTCATCAAAAGACTGGAAATAATCATTGCTCGCGGTTTCACCGGAAAAGGTCACTTCCACAAAGGGACCGGTGCCGTCCTGCGAGACGGCCGCAGCTTCCAGCGCATGACTCATGGCTAGCAGGTCACGCGCGTTGGATAGCGGAAGGTCGCGGCTGTGTACCCGCTGCCCGCTACCGAGAGCGTTTGCCAAGTAGGTTTTGAGATCGCTGCTGTTGAAATTGAATGCCTGATCCAGCAGCTGCTGCAGGACGATGCCTCGCTGACTTTCGTCGTCAATCGGCGCCTCATCCTCTACCAAGGTATTCACCGGCTGACGGCGGCTGCGCTGCCACAATTGGGTGTGTTTTGGATCGAACAAGCGTAACTGGAAACTGGCGAGATCATCGCCGAGGCTGGCGAGCAGTGCATCCCGCCGGTCGCTCGTACCCAGTTCCTGACACAGATCCGTGAATGCACCCTCGGTGGTGCTTTGCAGGTAACTGAGCTGGCGAATAATAATTTCTGCGCGTTTGGTAAAGCCTTGCAGGGCCTGGCGCAGTGCCGGCAACTTTACTTCACAGGCGCGACGCATACGATCTTCGATGGTGTCGAGCATCAACCACAAAACCGACTGCCCCTCGACAAAGAGCTCGGGCAATTGCTGACGCAAACGCTGTTCCCATTCCGCTTTTTGTGCGCTGTCTTTGCGGCGTATCTGACCGATTACCCGGCTGATACTATCGCGATGTTTCTCCACACTATCCGCAGAAAGACGGATCGCCAGATCTGGCTGGAAGCGGCTCTCCATAAACGAAAAGAATTCGTCGGTCGCCTGCTGCACCAGAATGTGTGCTTCGACCTCACGCACCATCTCCCGCTTGCGCTCCTCAAGCTCAGCGATCATATCGGTGAAGTCGGCAACGATTCGCTCGGAATACTCCCAGGCATCGATCAGATCGTAGATCTCACCACGGCTGGCAAAAGCATCCAAGGCGTTAAGCGTATTACGGGTGTTGCGATGGCGGGTACGCACGCGGGTGCTGTTGAGTTCCACCAGCGGTTGCGTAAACAGGCGTCCGCGACGACTGAACGGGTAAGACACGGTGAGTGTAGCGGAGTCCACCAGCTTCTCCAGCCAGCCAAACTCCACCAGGCTATTCAGCACCCATATGGATTGTTCGCGCAGGCCGCGGAAGCGCCCCTCGGATTCGACACCTCCCTCGCCGTCGCTGTCGAGCTGCGGGGCGCGTGTCAGCGCTTCCGAAAAGATTTCCAGAATCTGTTCGCGGTTCAGGGATTCACCGTAATCCGCCTTGGCGGTATACAGGCGCTCGTATAACAGACGCAGACACTCCACCACCTGCTCACGGTACTTACCGGTAAGCGGGCGGAAGAAGTGCTGGCAGGAATCGACAAAAAACAACGGACGGCTTCCGTATCAAGCGTCGCTTAATTTTCGTCTGGTTTTTGGTTCAGTACGCAGTATTTGGTGTAGTCGCCGGCGTCCTTGAAGCTCCAGTCACCCTTCGGAGTTTCGTCCATCTTCTTACACCAGGCATCTGAGCCGCGCTTGGGTTCACAGGCCGCAAGCAGAAAAACAGCGGACACAACAGCAGCAATAGTGAGGATGTTTTTCATGGTCGTTTTATCTCTAATTGTTCTTTCGTTCTTGTTCTGATCTACAAGCCAGCGCCGCTCATTCGCGGCGCCACTTGGTGCCCTCGCGGCTGTCTTCCAGCACGACGCCTTTGGCTTTGAGTTCCTCACGGATCTCATCTGCACGGGCAAAATTTTTGTCCTTCTTACTTTGCTGGCGCTCGGCAATCAACGCTTCGATCTCTTCCTCACTGATGGCATCACCACCACGGGATTGCTTAAACCAGGCTTCCGCGTCCATCTGCAAAATACCGAGCATCTCACCCGCGGCAAGCAGCTGGCCTTTCAACGCGGGCTTTTCAGCTTCCGCAGCCTTGTTCAGGTCTCGCGCCAGCTGATGCAACTCACTGATCGCAATCGGTGTATTCAGGTCATCATGCAGGGCCTGGGTAAACGCAGTACCTTCCAGATTGGCCGCGGATGCGGTTACCGACTGAGTTTCACGCAAGGCGCCATACAGGCCATCCAGCGTGCGCCACGCCTGATCGAGCAGGTCGGCGCTGAAATTCAGTTCCGAACGGTAGTGCGCCGACAATAGCGCAAAGCGCAGGACCTCACCGGGGTACTGCTCCAGCAAATCATTGACCATACGGAAGTTGCCCAGGGACTTGGACATCTTCTCGCCGTCGATATTTACGTAGCCGTTGTGCATCCAGTAACGCACAAAATCCACGCCATTGGCGCAGCAGCTTTGCGCGCGCTCGTTTTCATGGTGCGGGAAGGTCAAGTCACGGCCACCACCGTGGATATCGATGGTTTCACCCAGGTGCTTTTTGATCATCGCAGAGCACTCAAGGTGCCAACCCGGGCGACCGCGCCCCCAGGGGCTATCCCAACCCGGCTCTTCCTCGGAAGACGGCTTCCACAGCACAAAATCTCCGGCGTACTTTTTGTACGGCGCGACTTCAACCCGGGCACCGGCCAGCATATCGTCCAGGGAACGCTTGGACAGTTTGCCGTAGCTCTCCATGGACTCTACCGCGAACAGGACATGGCCTTCCGCAGCGTAGGCGTGGCCCTTTTCGATCAGCGCCTCGATCATCGCGATCATCTCAGGCAAGTGCTCGGTGGCATATGGTGTGACATCTGGCTGCAGGGTATTCAGCGCAAGCATATCTTCGAAGTACGCTTGCGCGAATCGCTGGCTTAACGCGGTGATTTCTTCACCGTTATCGCGCGCCGCCTTCATGATTTTGTCGTCAATATCGGTGATGTTGCGCGCGTAGACCACATCGTTGTACAAACTTTTCAGCACCCGATAGAGGGTGTCGAACACAACCGCAGGACGGGCATTACCGATGTGCACCCGGTTGTATACAGTAGGACCACACACGTACATGCGCACGCGATCTTCCTGGATGGGTGTAAAGACTTCTTTTTCACCTGAGAAGGTGTTGTAGATCTTGAGAGACATCTCTATCCGCTACTTAATCTGATGGCTGACAGTTGGATGTGCATAAGACATCCATCGAAATCGTGATTTTACAGGAGCTGTCAAGCAGCTCCTGAACACACCACCAGAGGTTACTTTCCTGTTATTTGCCCTGTCACTTACTCTGTTCTTTGGCCCAGCTATCGCGCAGGCCAATGGTACGGTTGAATACCGGCTTTTCCGCCGAGCCGTACTTACTGTCGCGACAGAAATAGCCGTTGCGCTCAAACTGGTAGCCTTTCTCGGCCTCTGCCTGAGCGAGACCGATTTCCGCCTTACAACCAGAGAGTATCTGCAAGTTGTCGGGGTTTACTGACTCCAGGAAATTCTTGCCACCCGCATCCGGCGCCTCTTCATTGAACAGGCGGTCGTACAGGCGCACTTCGCAATCGACGTTGTTGTCCGCAGACACCCAGTGGATCACACCCTTGGGCTTCACACCGTCTGCCGGGTCCTTACCCAGCGTGTCCAGATCAACGGAACACAGCACTTCGACGATTTCACCGGCGTCGTTTTTGACCACTTCGTCGGCCTTGATGACATAGGCGTTGCGCAGACGGACTTTCTTGCCGAGTACCAGACGCTTGTATTTCTTATTGGCTTCCTCGCGGAAATCTTCCTGCTCGATATACAAGGTCTTGGTGAACGGCAGTTCCCGCGCAGGCAGGTCGTCACGCACCGGGTGGCCCGGGGCACTCAGCATTTCCTGCTGCCCTTCCGGATAGTTGGTGAGAGTCACCTTCAGCGGCGCCATGACACACATGGCACGGGGCGCATTCTTGTCCAGGTCGTCGCGAATGGCGTATTCGAGCATGCCCACATCCACAGTGGAGTCAGAACGGGTAACTCCGATCATTTCGCAGAACTGGCGAATCGCCGCCGGCGTCACACCGCGACGACGGAGACCGGAAAGAGTCGGCATACGCGGATCGTCCCAGCCATCCACAAAGCCTTCATCTACCAGCTGCTTCAGTTTGCGCTTGGACACCACGGTGTAGTTCAACTGCAGGCGGGCGAACTCGTACTGGCGCGGACGTGCCGGCACCGGCAGGTTCTCGATAAACCAGTCGTAGAGCGGTTTGTGGTCTTCAAACTCAAGGGTACAGATGGAATGGCTGATACCTTCGATCGCATCGGACTGGCCATGGGCGAAGTCGTAGCTCGGGTATACGCACCATTTATCACCGGTCTGGTGGTGCGCCATCTTCTTGATGCGGTAAATGATCGGGTCGCGCAGGTTAATGTTCGGCGCAGCCATATCGATTTTGGCGCGCAGACTGCAGCTACCCTCGTCAAATTCACCAGCGGTCATGCGCGCGAACAGGTCGAGGTTCTCTTCTACGGAGCGATCGCGGTAGGGGCTGTTTTTGCCCGGCGCTTTCAAGGTGCCGCGGTACTCACGGGCCTCTTCCGGCGACAGATCGCACACATATGCCTTACCCTGCTCAATAAGAGAAATCGCCCACTGGTGCAGCTGATCGAAATAGTCCGAGGTATAACGTGCGTCCCCTGCCCAGTCGAAGCCAAGCCAGGATACGTCGCGCTTGATCGCGTTAACGTATTCTTCTTCTTCCTTGGCCGGGTTGGTGTCGTCAAAACGCAAGTTACATTGACCACCAAACTCCTTCGCCAGGCCAAAATTCAGACAAATGGATTTGGCATGGCCGATATGCAGGTAGCCATTGGGCTCCGGCGGGAAACGGGTGGTCAATTGATCAACCCGGCCCTCGGCCAGGTCTTCACGAATGATGTTCTGTAGAAAGTGAGCGGGCTTGCTCTCGGATGTCATAGCTTTCTCTATATACAGCTGTACAAACTAAGCGGCGGATTATACCCCAGATGCGGGTTTGCGCATGGCTTTTCATTTCCCGGACGCCAACTACCTGAGTCGCTTGCGTCGGTCTGTGAACAGAGTATCATGCCGCCCCAAACCGACCCCGGACAGGACAATTTATGATCACTCTGCACACCACTCACGGCGACATCACTCTGGAACTGGACTTTGACAAGGCCCCTAAAACCGCGGCCAACTTCCTCCAGTACTGCCGTGACGACTTCTACACCGGTACTATCTTTCACCGCGTGATCAACAACTTCATGATCCAGGGCGGCGGCATGACCCCGAACATGGACCAGAAGCCAACGCGCGACGCTGTAGAAAACGAAGCAGACAACGGCCTGAAGAATGACACTGGCACCGTAGCAATGGCCCGCACCATGGACCCGCACTCCGCCACCGCTCAATTTTTCATCAACGTGAACGACAACGACTTCCTGAACTTCCGCTCAAAAGACGCGCAAGGTTGGGGCTACTGCGTATTCGGCAAAGTCGTTGACGGCATGGACGTGGTAAACAAGATCAAAGACGTTGCCACCGGCAGCAATGGCTTCCATCAGGACGTACCGCGCGAAACCATCGAAATTACCGGCGTAACCATCTCCGACGCCTACGCCGACAAGTAAGCACTTCAGATCAAGGGCGGAATCATCCAGTGGCCAGCTATCTCATTTCAGACCTGCACCTGGACGAGTCCCGCCCGGACATCACCCGGGCCTTTTTTGACTTCCTCAAGGGGCCCGCGGCCGATGCGGACGCACTCTACATTCTCGGCGACTTCTTCGAAGTATGGATCGGGGACGACGACGATGCACCGCTGATTGAACAGGTTGCCCAGCAACTCCGCACCTATTCGCAAAGCGGACCGGCACTCTACCTGATGCACGGCAACCGCGACTTCCTGCTCGGTGAAGACTTTGCCCAGCGCTGCGGCGCCACCCTACTCCCAGACCCAAGCGTTGTCGAACTGGCCGGCAAGCCGGTACTCCTAATGCATGGTGACAGCTTGTGCACACGCGATCAGGAGTACATGGCATTTCGCCAGCAGGCACGCAATCCCGCGTGGCAACAGGTGCTGCTGAGCAAGTCACTGGAAGAGCGCCGCCAGATTGCCGAACAAATTCGGGCCGCCTCCAAATCCATGAACAGCCTCAAAGCCGAAGACATCATGGACGTGACACCGGAAGAAGTGGTCAAGGCGCTCGCAGAGCACAACTGCGACACCATGATTCATGGCCACACGCACCGCCCCCACCGCCACCAACTCACCGTAAGCGGCCAATCGGCCGAGCGCCTAGTGCTGGGCGACTGGGGCAAGCTAGGCTGGAGCATTAAAGCGGACGATAACGGGCTGGACCTGATCCACTGGCCCATCACCCCCTAGCCCGTCACTCCCCAGCCTGTTACCTTAGAGGCCACCAATACAAGAAAAACGCGCCAAGGATCAGGAGCGAATCATTGTCTGCACAACACGCGATCCGCAAACGAGTGCTTATTTTGGGTGGTTACGGCACCTTTGGCAGCCGTATTGCTGAAATGCTGGCCAGCGTGCCATCGGTACAAATCCTTATTGCCGGCCGCGACCAATTCAAAGCCTCCCTGCTCGCCAACCGACTACAAGAGCAATTCCCCCAAACCTTGTTTGTCGGCCTACGCCTGGACCTCAATTCGATCAATTTTTCCGCGCAAATTCGCGGCCTAAATCTCGACGTCGTGATCCACTGTGCCGGGCCATTCCAGGGGCAGGACTATCAGGTGGCCCGCGCTTGCATTGAACACAAGGTGCACTATCTCGACATCGCCGATGGCACGGACTTTGTCACCAACTTCGAAACGCTGAATAGCAATGCCGCCAACGCCGGTATTTGCGCAGTAACCGGCGCAAGCAGCCTGCCCGGACTTAGCTCAGCCGTACTAGGGATGCTCACAGAACCATTCGACTCGATCAGCGATATCGACATTGCTATTGCCCCTGCACATAGGATCCACCGCGGACTCGCCACGGTACGCTCCGGTCTGGATGCACTGGGCAGCGAGTTCAATATCATTCGTGAAGGCCGCGCATATCGCACCTATGCCGGTGCCGAGCCCCGAAAAGTCCACCTCGGGCACCCGGTAGGCACTCGGCACGTGTGTGATTTCGATATTCCAGACCTCAAGCTCATCCCGCCACTGTGGCCCAAACTGCAAAACCTCCGCTTTGGCACCGGCGTGCAACCTTGGGCACTGCAAGACGGTTTAAGCTGGTGCGCAAAATTCGCCCACACAGTAAAACAACGCTCGACGAACTGGCACCTTCCCTGGTTCGCCAAATGGGGACACAAGCTAGCAGCCTGGTGGCCGGGCGGCTCACCACATGGCGGCATGACAATAGAAGTACACGGAGAGACACAGAAAAGATCAGCAAAAGCCCGCTGGCAAATACTAGGCCTGAATGGCGATGGCCCATGGATACCCGCAGCACCAGCCGCCGCGCTCGCCCGGAAACTACTCACCAACGACGGCCGCCCGAGCTATTTACGGGGCGCCCAGCCGTGCTGGCAGCTCATCACCCTGCAAGAAATTTTGCAGGAGCTTACGCCCTATTCCGTAATCACGGCGACACAAACGCCCGCGCAATGACCGAGCGAAACTCAAAAAAACGCTCAAACCGCACAAGACCACTACCCACCAGAAAAACTGAGCAGTACCATCAGGATATGGCAAGCGACCACCAAATAGGTCACCCGCGTACGCGTGCGAAAATAACTTTTTAGTTCGCGCCGGTTTGGCTTTAAATACGCCTCCGCGCGCTCTACAAATACGTAACACAGTAACAGTAACGGCAAACCGATCGGCGTCCGATAAAGCAACAGCCCGACCCATCCCAACAGGCACAATCCGTTACTCAGATACATCAACCTATTGCGTGCCGGATGATGCGCTGCATTCAACGCCCCACCCCACCATATTCCGCACAGGAAACTCAAAATGGCGCAGCTATACGCTGCAAACAAAAAGCGTCCGTCGACATAACCAAACGCCCCCCCCACCCACTGCATCCACAAGCCGAGCACGAACGGCAAGACGCCAAAATACGCCAGGTAATTAAACAACTGTAACGAGGGGACGGTAGATTCTTGGCTGGATGGCATTGTCGGATCTAAGCTGGATGACGGAAATGCGCATTTAAGCTTAGACAAGGCCATGGAGGCTGGAATGGAGCTCGAGCAGAAAATTGACGTCAAACAAGCACTACGCGTATTCAACCGGGTGACCAAGGAAGGCAAAAAAATAGACGATGGCTGGCAATTCCATGGCCTGACGGCTAGCACCGATTTCGACGGCTATACCGTATTTCTACGCACAAACCGCGTCGAACTGACGATATTTTTTCATAACAAGTTTAAGGTGGAGTGCAGTAACGCGCTGGACTTGGACGACTTCGTCGAGCTGCTGAAAAAGCTCGATCCTGATTGAAATCGAGCCGTTCTATCAGGCCCCGTATCAAGCTCCCGATCAAGCTCCTCACAAGCTCTCTATCAGGCCCCTCAGGCCTGCTGAGGAACACCACTATGGAAGCGAAAATCCTCGTCCTCACTCTCCACCAGCGTGCGCTCCACCTCCAATAACGCCTGCACACGCGGAGTAATATCTTCTGCAACGGCTTCCTGCGCAAGGGTCAGGTAATCCTTGAAATGGCGGGCTTCCGACTTCAACAGTGACAGGTAGAACTTCTGCAACTCCTCATCGAGGTGCGGCGCAATACGCGCAAAACGCTCGCAGGAGCGCGCTTCAATGATCGCACCACAGATCAATGTATCCACCAGGCGACCGGGCTCCTCGCGGCGGACATGGTCACGTAAGCCCGCCGCATAACGGGACGCCTTGACGTGCGGATAACGGATGCCGCGCTTTTTCATAATGGCGATCACCTGCTCAAAGTGACGCAGCTCTTCACGGGCCAGACGCGACATCTTGTTTAGCAGTTTGAAATTGTCCAGATAGCGAAACATCAGGTTCAGCGCGGTTCCGGCGGCCTTTTTCTCACAATTAGCGTGATCAACCAACATCATCTCCGGCTCCGCCAGCGCGGCCTGCACCCAGGCATCAGGCGTTTCACACAGCAGAAACTCGTGGATAGCGGTGAGATCCGGAACGGGGGTAGTACTCATAACAGAACCAATGAACAACAACAGGCGCCACCAGGGCGGATTAGCGCGCGCATTATAACGCCCCTCCCCCCACTTTTGGTGACCATTGCTACGAAGTGCAGATCTTGCTTTTCGCGGCTTGCAACATCATTTGATAACGACTTATTAAGTGGATTAATATCACATCAAATGTGGCGCGCACAGCTTGTGCAGTCAACCTATCAGCTCGCCGACAACCACATGCGGAGATACCAATGAGCGGAAACGCGATTGCGACCAGTAGCAGGCAATTTGAAGCCCAATTGACGGAAGTTCTCGAGCTGATGCATACACAGGCAGACAGACTCGCGCAAAACCTGATCGAACTGCAGACGGCTACACATCCGTGGCAGAGCTACCTACTCCAGCCCGGCTTCGCGATCGAGGCGGCAGAACGACTCGGGGTCACATTCGACACCCCTTTCACCCTCGCAGCGGCGCTATTTACCAATCTGGATTACGGTGAACAGCACCTGCCCGGTGACGCACGCAATACCTTGCAGATCCCCGGCTTGCTCGCGGTCCCCGCAGAAATCATCACGCTGGCACAGGAACTCAATACCAGCAAAGTGCAATTTCAGCAGCTCACCGCAACCATCAAGGAATCTCTCGCGCCCCGCCCCGCGCTGGAGCGCGATCGCTTATTGCGGGAGATGCTCGGTGACGCTGGTTTTTCCAGAGCGCATTTGCGGCAATGCTACCGACAGATACTGCTCTGCCCCGAGCGACCAGATGCCGTGGCACTTAGCTGGATTAAGGCGCGAAAGTCTATCCGCAAAGTCAGTGTGGATTGGTGCGAGAAAAAACTGGTTCAGCTGGACCCGCAGGGGCAAGACCAGGGCATTCAGTATCAGCGACAGCTACTCGCCGGGCTGCACAAAAGCCAGCACGACAGTCTGCGCCAAATACAAATGCAAAGCCGCCCCAACCTGCAAGTGGCAGAAATTTTTCGGGACAAACAAGAGGAATACCGACAGGTTGGCTATGCAGCCATGCCGGTATTGGTGAATAGTGGAGGCGACCGCACCCTGCCGGAATTTACTAGGGTGGATCACAATCCACCGCTCAGTCAGCGCCGCACCCGCCGGGATTTACGTATCGAAAAGACCCCGTTTCTAGCAGCACTCAGGGTGCACCTGGCAAACGACAGCCCCAACTGACTCAGCTAACTTGAATCAGCCTGCCTGCACCGCCAAGCCTGGCGCCACAAAACGCTGATAGTAGGCCACTGACAACGCAAAGAAGTCGTCATCGATACGCTGACGTACTTCCACCAGCGGCACTCCGCGCGATACGGGCGTTAACGCCAGGCCATAGTCGGCAGGATCTTCAATCTGGCTGGCCCCCGCACGCAACAGTTCAAAAACCCAACAGTACGGACTTTGATCTTCATTGAAGCGGATTTGCTGATGACGTAACTGTGCCAGCAGCAGGTTCTGATCGACGATTTCCAGCTGGCTGCGCACCGCATTGGCGAGGTAGCCGTCACGACGTTCGGCGATGATTCGGCGCTGCTCTTCCGAATAGGCATTCCAGTCGATCACCTCGTGAGCAAACCGCTTGCAGCCCCGACACACATTATCGCCAATGCCGGTGGAGCAGACGCCAATACACGGTGTACGCACTTTCTTATAGATCGCCATGAAGCGAAAATACCTCTCCTGCCGGCCGCGCTCTTGAGGGTGACGCAAAACTGCGTTTACTCACCACGCCGATAAAATGGTGTGAAATCGAGCGTCACAGAATAGCATTTTACTGATCGATTTGGCCCATTCATGGCGTGGATATTAGCGGCCCTCATAAGTGGAAACTGCGATTGATTCTCACTTATTAAACGCTCAAAATACGACCCCCATTCACCATATGAATGATCGAAATTTGCGTAAGTTATTGATTTTTCAAGGAACTTAACAGCAACTGGCGATTAATGTAGAATTCGCCACCCGCTTCCAGCGGCCATCGATGTAAATCGGGGTTCGGTTGACGAAAAACGCCATATCCGGATTCCAGGAAAGCTGTTGGTTCTACCCCATACACCAAAGAGGGAATTATCCGTGCTTGAAGCCTATCGCAAACACGTCGCTGAACGCGCCGAACAAGGTATTCCACCCAAGCCCCTGAACGCCGAGCAAGTTGCCGGCCTGGTCGAGCTGCTGAAAAACCCGCCCGCGGGTGAAGAGCAGGAACTGCTGGACCTGATCACCAACCGCGTTCCGCCGGGTGTGGACGAAGCAGCTTACGTAAAAGCCGGTTTCCTCACCGCGATCGTTAAAGGCGAAGCTGAGTCTCCGCTGATCGACAAAGAACAAGCCACCAAACTGCTGGGCATGATGCTGGGCGGCTACAACATTGCCACCCTGGTTGAGCTGCTGGACGACAAAGATCTGGCCGAGCTGGCCGGTGAGCAGCTGAAAGGCACCCTGCTGATGTTTGACGCCTTCCACGATGTGGAAGAGAAAGCCAAAGCGGGCAACGAAGTTGCCAAAGCCGTAATCCAGTCCTGGGCTGACGGCGAGTGGTTCACCAAGCGCGACAAGGTTGCTGAAAGCATCAAGGTTGCCGTATTCAAGGTAACCGGCGAAACCAACACCGACGACCTGTCCCCTGCCCCGGATGCCTGGTCCCGCCCGGACATCCCTCTGCACGCGCGCGCCATGTACAAAATGACCCGCGACGGTCTGACACCTGAAGAGCACGGTGTTGTCGGCCCGATGAAGCAAGTCGAAGAAGTCCAGGCCAAGGGCCTGCCGGTTGCTTTCGTCGGTGACGTAGTCGGTACCGGTTCTTCCCGTAAGTCTGCTACCAACTCCGTACTGTGGTTCTTCGGCGATGAGCTGCCAGGCGTACCGAACAAAAAAGGTGGCGGTATCTGTATCGGCGGTAAAGTCGCGCCGATCTTCTACAACACCATGGAAGACGCCGGCGCACTGGTATTCGAAGCGCCGGTTGACGAACTGAACATGGGCGACGTGATCGAAATCCGTCCTTACGACGGCAAGATCCTCGCGGAAGACGGCAAAGTACTTTCCGAGTTCGCACTGAAGTCCGACGTACTGCTGGACGAAGTGCAGGCTGGTGGCCGTATCAACCTGATCGTTGGTCGCGGCCTGACCACCAAAGCGCGCGAATCCCTGGGTCTGGGCGCTTCCGATCTGTTCCGTCTGCCGGAGCAGCCGAACGACACCGGCAAGGGCTACACCCTGGCACAGAAAATGGTCGGTAAAGCCTGCGGTATGGAAGGCGTTCGCCCGGGCACCTACTGCGAGCCGAAGATGACCACCGTTGGTTCCCAGGACACCACTGGCCCGATGACCCGTGACGAACTGAAAGACCTGGCATGTCTGGGCTTCCAGGCTGACCTCACCATGCAGTCTTTCTGTCACACCGCGGCTTACCCGAAGCCCGTTGATATCGACACCCAGCACACCCTGCCGGACTTCATCATGAACCGCGGCGGTGTTTCCCTGCGTCCGGGTGACGGCATCATTCACAGCTGGCTGAACCGCATGCTGCTGCCGGACACCGTAGGTACCGGTGGTGACTCCCACACCCGCTTCCCTATGGGTATTTCCTTCCCGGCAGGTTCCGGTCTGGTGGCGTTCGCCGCTGCTACCGGTGTAATGCCACTGGATATGCCGGAGTCTGTACTGGTTCGCTTTAAAGGCGAAATGCAGCCGGGCATCACCCTGCGCGACCTGGTACACGCCATTCCTTACTACGCGATTCAGGAAGGCCTGCTGACCGTAGAGAAGAAAGGCAAGAAGAACATCTTCTCCGGCCGCATCCTCGAAATCGAAGGCCTCGACAACCTGACCGTTGAGCAAGCGTTCGAGCTGTCCGACGCCTCTGCCGAGCGTTCCGCCGCTGGTTGTACCATCAAGCTGCCGGAAGACTCTATCGCCGAATACCTGCGCTCCAACATCACCCTGCTGCGCTGGATGATTGCCGAAGGCTACGGTGACAAGCGCACCCTAGAGCGTCGCGCTCGCGCCATGGAAGCATGGCTGGAGAAACCGGAGCTGATGTCTGCCGACGCCGATGCCGAGTACTCTGCAGTAATCGAAATCGACCTGGACGAAATCAAAGAGCCGATCGTGTGCTGCCCGAACGACCCGGACGATGCCAAGCTGCTGTCCGAAGTTGCCGGCGACAAAGTTGACGAAGTATTTATCGGCTCCTGCATGACCAACATCGGTCACTTCCGCGCCGCTGGTAAACTGCTGCAACAGCACAAAGGTGGCATCTCCACCCGCATGTGGATCTCTCCGCCTACCAAGATGGATGAGCACCAGCTGATGGAAGAAGGCTACTACAACATCTACGGTTCCGCGGGCGCCCGCACCGAGATGCCAGGCTGCTCCCTGTGTATGGGTAACCAGGCACGTGTAGCACCGAACAGCACCGTACTGTCTACCTCTACTCGTAACTTCCCCAACCGTCTGGGTGACGGTGCCAACGTGTACCTGACCTCTGCCGAGCTGGCTTCTGTTGGCGCGATCCTGGGCAAACTGCCGACTCCGGCGGAATACCAGGAATACGCTCAGAACCTGAACTCCATGTCCGCGGAAATCTACCGCTACATGAACTTCGACCAGATTGAGGACTTCCAAAAATCTGCCGAAGAAGGCAAGCGTATTGCCGCGGTTGAGATTCAGAACGTTGCTGTTTAAGCGATAGCCTGAACCGAAAAGCCCCGCCCTAACCGGCGGGGCTTTTTTTTGCGAGAAGCGAGAAAGAATTAAAAACCTGAATACAGCCCCGAAAGCTAGGCAGCCTCTATCCACTTTTCGAAGAAATTGGTTTGCAGCAGGTCATCCAACCGCAAAACGTCATCGGCAAACTGTTCTTTCAGGTAAGATACATCCAACTCGGTGGACTCCATTTTCTTAAAACCGACGCCTTTCACTTTTTTATCGACAAAATTATGGAGTGGCTTAGGAATAGTCTTCTTGGCAAGGTTGATCAAGGCTCTATTTCGCAGCAAACCGAACGCTTTATTTTTCGGCACGCCACCGACGTTGCGCACAACCGGCCTTTCTCCGTCGATTTGCTCAACCTCCAGGAAATCATAAATACCAGCCATTGTGGTTTCCCAGCCGCTCTTCAGGCTGTCAAAATCAATCCAGTGAATTTGTTCTCGCGGGAAGTTGTCCAGATATCGATTTACTGGATCATGATAGCAACACTGCTTGATCAACCATGGATCGGTTTTGGTGGCAAACTGAAAAGACTGCTTTAGTCCATGCCTGGAGTACATTTCATATAACGACTGTACTCGCGTTAATGGATTTCTCAGGGAAATTAAGATTTTTGAGTCCGGGTTGATTTGCCTAATATGCTTCGCGGCCATCTTTGCCGGCAAATTATTTACTGACGCTTCACCAATAATCGATTCATCTGTGACTGAACGATAATACTTAAGATATTCAGCGATATCCGTTTCCGACAACGAATCACAGTTATCCAAACTGGAGATAAAGTTCGGCTCTTTAGGGTCTGTGATAAAGATATTAGGGTGCTGACCGAGAGCCTGAGCTATCGACGTAGTCCCTGCTTTCGCTGCACCTACCAAGAAAAAATTTGGCTTTACCATTAAACGACATCCTTTCGTTTCGCGCATTCATCACAGATAGCGTGACCAAAAACACTGAGCAAAATACTCAAATGCGTATTTTCAATCGCACTCTATTAAAAAATCGGCAATATCCAGACGATATTGTTCTTTAGAAGCAAACTCACTAGTGCTCAGGCCCTAAGCGTATAAAAGCCAATCCCACAAAAAACTAATGCAAAGTTACGTGCCAAAAACAATCGAGAAGGTGAATCCCTTCACGCTCGTATTCGCCTAAAGCTTCCAAAATGACTTTGCGCGCTATTTTGCTGGCATTTGAGCATTCCTTCAAGACTGTGAACTCAAGCAAAGTAAGTGAAGAACAGCCCCAAGAGTTGAATATTGCGCCACCCCCTCATACATTCATCAATGTTCCGTATCAATTGTGCTCGCCACACAAATCGAAGCTCCGCGTTAACTAGCCGCTGCAGCTTTTGTGCCGCCGCACAAAACATCAGCAAGGCGCAAAACTCCCCCTCCCGAAGCTCGTTCAACTCCTCCCTTTTTTGCCAACGATGCCCAAAAAAAATGATGGCTATATCGAACTAAACTCATTGTTCGTGCGGGCCGCTTTCGCGAGTGGTCAATCAGCACAAGGGCGAAAGCCACCAATCAAACAGGGTCAGAACAAAACCAACGCGACCAAGGAGCAACACATGCGGTTACTTTTCCGGTTCACTATTCCCGTTGAGAAAGGTAACGAATGCGCATCAGACGGCACGCTGATGTTGGCACTTAAAGTTTTGGTAGAAGAAACCAAACCCGAAGCGGCGTATTTCCACCTCGATAATGGCTGCCGAGCTGGCACTTTGGTTTTCGAAGCTGACGATGCTGAGAAAATGGCCGCAATCAACGAGCCCTTCTTCGCCAAAGTAAATGCATGTATCGATATTCAACCGGTTTTGGCACTCGATGAATTACTCAAGAGCGTTTAACTCAAGAATCGGGCACTCGTAAGTTGCGGAACCGACGCCACCAAAAAGTAAACTTGTACCATGCTCACCCTGAAGATCGCGTCTGCTGTATTTATCTTTGCCTGCGGTATTTTTGGGGGAATGCTCCCCTGGTGGGGGCAGTCGGAGCCAAAAGGCAAACGCTGGCTTGGCTGGGGAATTGCCTTTTCCGGTGGAGTGTTGCTGAGCGCTGGGTTTATTCACTTGCTTGCGGACGCCAATACGCAATTCCAGAAACTCTGGCCACATAATGATTATCCCTGGGCAATGCTCCTGGCATCGTCCTCATTTCTACTGGTGCTCTTTATCGAAAGTGTAGCCCCACGCTTAGGGCGTGTAGCGATAGGAACCAGTATCACCGTACAAACGCCCCGCATGATCGAGGCAATCAAATCCTCCAACACATACCCTTACCTATTGCTACTGACCTTATCGGTACACTCTATTTTGGCCGGGCTAGCCATGGGAGCACAGAGCTCGCTGAGCAACTTTGCTGTGGTGTTTCTCGCCATTATTGCGCACAAAATCTGTGTAGGGTTTGCACTGGGTGCGAGCCTGCACCGCATTGGTATGGAGCGTAATCGAGCCCGGGCACTGGTAGCCGGTTTTGCCATTATGACGCCACTGGGCATTGTGACTGGCGGACTGATTGCCGATGTACTGGCCAGCCACGGCAAAGTCCTGTTTGAGGCCATTTTTGACGCCGTGGCCGCAGGCACCTTCGTGTATATCGCCACTTTCGATGTGATTCGGGAAGAATTCCTACCCCCGCCGCCAGACCGGATGAGTAAGTGGCTCGCGGCCATACTCGGGCTTGTCTTGATGGCCGTCGTCGCCATCTGGACCTAACCTCCCTCCCACTTTAAGAACATCAGCATCAAATGACAGCGCTAGACATTTTGTCGGATCAGACCCCTTCTGCGACCTGATTTGGCGCCAATTAACACGCGAGTTTGGAGCTGAATTCGTTGGAAGCGCACAGCAAATTGTGTCAAAAATTCAGCGAGTTAGCGTGTGAAGCTCGCGAACGGTAGCAACTTGACGAACGCAAATCGTATTGCACCTATTGAATATTGCTGCTTACCCTGAGCGGCGGAAGAGGTACTCAAACAACGATAAATCAACTCTCCGAGGATCGTCATGAAGACACCCCGCACACTCGTTGCGCTCGCAATGCTATTCACCGCATCTGCGCCAGGTCTGGCACAGGCGACGGATTGCAGCGCTCTCGCCGAATGGGATTCGGCCACCGCCTACAACGGCGGCGCTCAAATCCAGTACAACGGCAATGCCTACACCGCCAACTGGTGGACACAAAACCACAACCCGGAAACTCATTCAGATGCCTATCAGGAGTGGCGACTCGTCGGCGCCTGTGAAGGCGGCAATCAGAAACCCCAGGTGAGCCTGAGCTCTCCATTGGATGGCGCCACTTTGAGCCTGAATGACAGCGTTATCATCGGCGCTGACGCGAGCGACAGTGACGGCGCCGTGAGCCAGGTAACCTTTTTGCTCGATGGCACTGCCATCGGCACGGATACCAGCTCCCCCTACTCGGTGACGTGGACAGCAACCGCAGGTGCCCACACCCTCAGCGCAATCGCCACCGACGACCAGGGGCGCGATAGCGACACTGCCTCTGTCAGCGTCAATGTAATCGACCCCAACGCCAACAGCGCCCCCACCGTGAGCCTCACCAACCCCACCGCCCAGTCGCAAATTAGCGCCGGTGACAGTGTCAGCCTAACCGCCGATGCCGCAGATCAAGACGGCAACGTAACCGCTGTCGAGTTCTTCGTCGATGATGTCGCCGTGGGAAGCAGCAGCCAGGCGCCGTTTGCAGTCAACTGGCAAGCAGTGGCCGGCACTCACAGCTTTAAAGCGATTGCCACCGATAACGACGGCGCCAGTACCGCCTCCAATGTAGTGTCGCTTGCCGTCGAGGCCGGCCAGGTCGGTGGTGGCTGTGCCGGTGTTCCGGCCTACAGCGCGGGCACCAGCTATGCGGCCAGCGATGTGGTGGAGAACGTAAACCACAAATACCGCTGCGATATCGCCGGCTGGTGTAGCTCCAATGCCGCATGGGCTTATGAGCCGGGCGTGGGCCAACACTGGACCGATGCCTGGACCGACCTCGGCATCTGTGCAATCGCACCCGAGCTCACTATTACCCAACCGGGAGATAACAGCACCCTGCTCGCGGGCGAACAAATTAGCTTCAGCGCGGACGCCAGCGACGGGGACGGCAGCGTGGCCCAGGTTGAGTTCTTTGCCTCGGGTCAGTCTTTGGGTACCGACACCGGTGCGCCCTATGCCATCAATTGGACGGTGGCCGGAAGTGGTGATGTTCAGTTAAAAGCCGTTGTAACCGATGACGAAGGTAACAGCACCGAGGCAACCGTACTCGTGAGCGTAAGCACCGATCCGGTAGTTGCCACACTGACGGCACCGACTAGCGGTAGCCAAATCACGCTTGGCAACGCAATCAGCCTGGAAGCCGAGGCCAGTGCGCTGCAGGGCAGTATCAGCCAGGTCGCCTTCCTGGTCGACGGCATGCAGGTAGCGGTAGACACCAGCGCGCCCTACTCTGCAAGCTACACGCCCGGTGCTCTGGGTGACTACAGCATTACAGCGGTCGCAACGGACAACGCTGGCAACGAGGCGAGCAGCACCGCGGCCAGCGTGCGGGTGATCAATGCCCCGGTTGGTAAAAAACACAAGCTGATTGGCTACTGGCACAACTTCGTTAATCCAGCCGGCTGTCCGATTCGCCTGCGCGAGATTTCATCGGCCTGGGACATTATCGACATTGCCTTTGCGGATAATGATCGCAACTCCGATGGTACCGTGCACTTCAATCTATTCCAGCAGGACATCCATTCCAGCTGCCCGCCAATGGACCCGGATCTGTTCAAACAGGATGTGGCGGAACTGCAGGCCCAGGGCAAAATTATTGTGCTGAGCCTGGGCGGCGCCGAGGGCACCATTACGCTCAATACCGACTCCGATGAAGCCAACTTCGTCGCCAGCCTGTCCGCCATCATTGATGAGTGGGGCTTTGACGGCCTGGATATCGATCTGGAGAGCGGTTCCAACCTGGTGCATGGCTCGCAGATTCAGGCGCGCCTGCCGCGCGCACTGCGTCAGATCGAGCAGAATATGGGTGGCGATATGTACCTGACCATGGCTCCGGAGCACCCCTATGTGCACGGCGGCATGGTGGCCTATTCCGGGATCTGGGGTGCGTATATCCCGCTGATTGACGAGCTGCGCGACACCCTCGACCTGCTGCACGTACAGCTCTACAACAATGGTGGACTGATGAACCCCTATGAGAGCGGTGCTGCAGCCGAGGGCTCGGTGAATATGATGGTGGCCCATGCGCGCATGCTGATCGAAGGCTTTGAACTCGCTGACGGCAGTCAGTTTGCGCCGCTGCGCGACGATCAGGTTGCCATCGGATTGCCATCCGGCCCCAGCTCGGCAAACTCCGGTCAGGCGCCGACGCAAAATATCCTGGATGCACTGGACTGCCTGACCATCCTGCAGAACTGTGGCAGCATTGTGCCGGCATACGCCTATCCGGATTTTGGTGGCGTGATGACCTGGTCGATCAATTGGGACCAACACGACGGCTACAATTTCTCCGGACCAGTGGGCGACAAGCTCAATAGCATGAACGCCCAATAAGAACGATGTAACCACCACCTGCCCACAGTTTTACCGGCTGTGGGCAGGCGGTCTTTTGGGTAAACATTTCTCAATGAAAAGCGGCAACTTGTTTCGGAATATTCCAGCGGGGCCACTCAAAGATGAATTGTTCGAATCACTAAGTCAGTCTGAAAGTACATTAATCGAAAGGATTATTTCCCGAGGGCACAAAACCCCGGATCACGACTGGTACGACCAGACGCGCGCGGAATGGGTGGTATTGCTGGAAGGCAGCGCCGAGCTGGAATTTGAAGATGGGTCTATCGCCCACCTGGAAAAGGGTGACTACCTGGATATCCCCGCGCATTGCAAACACCGAGTGCGCTGGACCTCTCCCGATGAAACCTGCGTGTGGCTGGCAATTCACTACTGCCAGGACGAAAGCCCTGACAGCAGTCATTCAAAAACCGTTAGTTAACGATTTCAACTGGACCGTGGTCGTCACAATGGCCATCGTGCACATGGTGTAATCGACCGTCGACGATGTAGTCCACATGATCCCCGTGAGGAATCGCCTCGTGTCCACAACCCGGGCCATGCACATGTTCACCACACGTGTGCACCGGATTACAGCCATCCGGGTTAGTGGCGCTTACTTCAATCGCATGTTCATCGCAGTGATCACCGTGTGGGTGATGCAACTTACCGTCAAGCAAGTAGTCCGTATGGTCGCCATGCCGCACCGCCGTGTGACCGCAGCCTGCGCCGTGGGTATGGCCTGGGTGCGTATGAGTATGAGAACACGCCATTGTTTCGCCTCCGCTAAGTGAACTTAAAGAGTGAAGTAAAAAGAGTGATGTGAAATCTGTCTCTCTAGGTTAGTCCAGCGTCCCGTCACTTGCCGGATGCCGTTGCTCCAGCCCACACCAGGGGTGGCCCCATTGAATAGCCGCCAATGGCTGTGACGCACAATTCCAACACTTGTATATACTGAAAGAAGTAAATCGTGCCATCCGAGGTTCCTACGATGCGCCGCATGTGCTTTTACCTGATCACTTTCGCACTGACTGCTCTCGCCACCACTGCCATAGCAGCGGACCAACTCAAGCAGTACCAGTGGAAGCAGCGCGTGCTTCTTATCCATGCAAACGAAAACGCCGGTGCGATCCGACTTATGCTGGACCAAAACCAGCAAGCGATTAACGAACGGGATCTTGTGTGGTTTCTGGTCAGTCCATCGGGCATACAAAGTAACCGCGAGCAGGATATAACCCCTTCACTGCAACAACAGATCACCAATACGCTGAAGGAGTCGCCCGGAGCAGCGGCAGTGCTGATTGGCAAGGATGGCAGCATCAAAGGACGATACTCCGATCTCAACCTGGACGTCGCTTTCGGGCTGATCGACACCATGCCAATGCGCAAGAAAGAAATGTCGGATCCGTAGGTCTCCCCATGGCCTCCCCCGAGAACGCTCTTGCGCACTGCTCTCAGGTAAAAAATAATGCCTGCTCACGGCGTGAATGGCGGGCTGAAAAATGACAAAAACTGCAATCGTACTGGGAGCCACCGGACTGGTTGGCCGCGCACTAGTCGAGCGATTAGTAAACTCCAGCAATTTCACTCAAGTAATTACCCTCACCCGCAAATCCGCGCCGCACCAGTCGCCCAAGGTCGAAAATCACGTGGTGAATTTCGATCATCTGGAGAATTATCAACCTCTGCTTGCAGGCGACTGCTTATTCTCCTGCCTAGGTACCACAAAAAAACAAGCGGGCTCAATCCCAGCGCAGCGACGGGTCGATTTGGATTATCAGTTATTGGCCGCGCAGCTTGCGGCTAAAAACGCGGTGTCGCACTACTTGCTGGTCTCCTCTAGCGGAGCCGACGCTAAGAGCCTGAGTCCTTACCTGAAAATGAAGGGCGAGCTGGAGCAGCAGGTGCTGCAACTTCCATTCAAATACATCAGCATACTGCAGCCCTCACTACTGCTGGGCTCTCGCGATCACGCGCGAGCAGGCGAGCAGTTCGCGGCCTGGCTGCTACCAACACTGTGCAAACTTCCCGGTTTGAGGAAATACCGCCCAATTACCGGAGACCAGGTCGCCCAAAAACTACTCGCCCTGAGCCTTGCACCCGGCCCCGCGCAACAAACACTCGTTTTGGATCAGATTTTCGCAGGGCTGTCAGAGTGAGATACCTGCAAGTGGCGCGCCTAGGATAACCGACTGGTTTCAGCCAAGGATGCTATTGCCAGCGGGCGCTAAATCACGCTTTAATCCTTGGGTAGCCAATCACTCCGACAGCTTGATGTATGCACTCGACAGGGTGCAGCACCGATAGCGAAAACAATAATTCTGTGGGAGACAGCAAAGGAGGCTCTATGCACTCTCTGCGCGCCGGTCGCTATTTGGCGGCCTACATCTTGCCGTTACTCGTCTTGCTGGGCCTTAGTCAGGGCGGAATGTGGACGTTCATTCCCCTGCTCTATACCTATGGCATATTACCGCTGCTCGAACTCCTCCTGCCGGCACCCGTATCAAACCTGACCGAGCTGGAAGAAAAATCCCTGGAATCCGATCCGCTGTATGACTTGTTACTGTATCTGGCTGTGCCGGTTCAGTACGGGCTACTGGGCTACTTCTTTTTCGTATTACCCGACTTGCACGGACTGCCACTCGTCGGTGCAGTCACCGGCCTGGGATTAATGTGCGGCACCTTTGGTATCAATGTCGCACACGAGTTAGGCCACCGCCCAAAGCAACTTCCCCAGTTTGCCGCCAAGCTGCTCCTGCTCTCCTCACTAAACACCCACTTCTTTGTCGAGCACAACCGCGGCCACCACCGGCGCGTTGCCACAACAGAAGATCCAGCCAGTGCGCGCAGAGGCGAAACGCTTTACCACTTCTGGATACGCTCAATCTACACGGGTTACCTGTCTGCATGGCAGTTGGAAAATGTGCGACTCGCCAAACAAGAACGGCACTGGTTTTCCCTTCATAACCAAATGCTCCGCTGGCAGTTCATGCAGGTTTTCGCCGTTGCAATGATCTTCGGTTTTTTGGGTGTGAAAGCCGGAGCCTGCTTTTTGATCGCGGCGACCGGAGGCATCCTACTACTGGAGACAGTCAACTATATCGAGCATTACGGGCTGCAACGGGTAAAACAAGGCACGCGTTACGAGCGTGTTTCCCCGGTACATTCGTGGAATTCCAATCATATTCTGGGCCGGCTCACACTGTTTGAGCTGTCCCGCCACTCCGACCACCACGCGCGAGCAAGCCGCCCCTACCCGATCCTGCGCCATCATGAGGCCAGCCCGCAAATGCCCACCGGCTATCCGGGAATGATGCTGGTGGCCCTGTTACCCCCGGTTTGGTTTCACGTGATGCATCGTCAGATCGCCCGCTTCCAAGCTGCGGATAGCTGACAACAGAAAGGACGTACACAATAGGACATGAGCGAAGCACACGCACCCTCAGAGAAACACACTGAAACAGGGCCAGAGAACCAAGAAATCCTATTGCTCTACGATAAGCAGTGTCCCATGTGCGACTACTATTGCAACCTGGTCCGAATTCGCGAGGATCTGGGCCACTTAACCCTGATTGATGCGCGCGACGATAGCGCGCTGCTAAACGAAGTCACGCGACGCGGATTGGATATCGACCAGGGCATGGTACTGAAGGTTGGTGATCAGCTTTATTACGGTTCCGACGCGATTCACGTGCTGTCTCTACTCGGTGGCCGCAGCGGCTTTTTTAACAGACTTAACTACGTGATTTTCCGATCGGAAAAAGTTGCACACGTGGTGTACCCGGGACTGCGTTCAGTGCGAAACCTGATATTGAAGATCTTGGGAAAAACCAAGATCAACAATCTGGATCAGATAAACAACGACAAGTTTTAAATGCAATTAAGCACGTATCGTTCGACATCGTTTGCCACGCGTACGCACAGCACGGCATGACTAACCCCGGGTAAAATACGCAACGACATTCACTAGGATGGTCAGCAGAATCGAAACGAGAATCATGGCTTTCCAGGGAAAGAACACTTTAACTCTGGGCCTTTCCGGGTCTTCATGCTGCTCAATTGCGCGTCGGGCATGCTCTTCTATCTTCTTCTGCACCCTGCTCGCGGCATCGGGAAACACCAGCGGAATCAGGTTCACCAACAGGGTCAAAACGACCGACGCCACCAATGAGTAAAGGATAAACTCCACCGCACGGTCCCCCATTCTCTTTTCTCTTGCCCGTTGGCAACAGCTTAGCCTACTCCCATGCAGGTCCACTTTTACAGGGGCTAAATACAGCAAAGGCGCCCGCAGGCGCCTTTGGTTCTTCGGTAATGTCGGCGCTTAGCGGCGTGCCATGCTCGACCCACGGGAATCCAGTGCGGCCAGAATCTTCTTCATCTCATCCGCCTCGTCCTGCACTCGTTTCGCCTTGGCGGCAGCCATCGCGGCCTTCTCCGCCTCAATTCCGGCCTTAATCGCACGCTCGCGGGCGGCGCTGCCGGTGCGACCAGTAGCAATCTTTTCTTTTACCGGCTTGGCAGTGCGCTTGGCGGTTACCTTGGTCACGGTTTTGGACGCAGTGGCACGGGGCTTGACCTTCGGCTTGGGCGCCAGGGCCGCTTTGGTGGTGCCGGAGCGCACAGTCTTTATGCCCACAAGGCTTTTGGCGTTGTAGGTATCCAGCGCTTCCTCAACCATTTCCTGCTGCTCGAGGCGGTCTTCCACCGCGGCAAACAGCTCCACCTCAAAGGCATGGGCGCCAAAGGCCTTCAGCTCGTGGTAAAACGGGTGGTCGATACCCAGGGCAACAGCGTCTTGGATCTGTCGAAAGCGTGCCTCGGGGGTCACGCCATCGCGGGCAGTGCCCACCCATACTTCATCGGTTTCGCTATTGGTCAGGGTGAATACGATCATAATTCCTCAGTCAACATCACGGAGGCCAGCGCCGCAAGGAAACGGGCTGGATCAACAGGGCCAAAAGGCCGCGCATTCTAATGATTTAAAATGAAATGTGCAGACTTGACTTGCGGCACCAGCCCTGACCTCTGGCGCCGCGTCGCTTGCTTGGAAAAGGGCTCACTGAAAAGCACTTACCGCGATAATTTCTGCCTACCGCATCGCCAACCCATGGACCTTTGGCCCAGCGATGATGGGCCGCGCTCGATCAGAAGGTGTAAGTAATCGCAGCGAAGCCCTTGAGGACGTGATTGTCGTCGACGATGGGGCTGTCCGAGATGTCATCCCCAAGGTATTCCACGTTCAGATCAATGATCAGGCGCCAGTGCTCGGTGATCTCCAGGATGCCGCCAACGCCGCCCTCGACCGTAACCGTACTGCCCACGTCGTATGCAGGCCTGACGGGGTTAGCTGCCCAGATGGGCACCCCAAAGTCGTAGTTGGCGAGATCACTACTCAGCCAGTTCACCCCCAGAGAGGGTCCCCAGCTGACATTGCCAGTCTGGAATCCCTTGGACACGCGGAATTCTGCGGTACCGCCGCCAAAGCGGTCCAGCACATCGTGCTGATAGCGAAAATCCACATCGATGCGGTTGGGACCGTCGTACACCAGGCCGACGCCGGCCATCAGGGTGCTGTCGCGGTCTCCGAGACCAACCAAGATCGGGCTATCGCTCTCTTCGTACGCGCCCACGCGATAGGTGGCATTCACGGCGAAACGCAGGGTGTCACTCCCCCAAATTCCGTAGCGCAGGCTTGGGCCCACCCACTGTAGCCGCTCACCGAAATAGGTAATGGCAGGGATGACCTGAGTGACCGCCGAATCAGAGCCCACGTAGGGACTGCTGCGCCCGATCACGCCGATACCCACACCCCACTGCCCGGCTTCGCCAAGTACCTGGAACAGTTCGATATCGATGGTGGTGGTTTGGCCGTCGGCGAGGTAGAAGCTTGCGCGCTGAAAGCTCGGCGGCCCCTTGGGGCGATAGCTGTTTGACAACCCAATCGGCTCCTTGGGAATCCCAATGAAGGTTCGGTCCAGAGCGCCGTTATTATTTTCGTCTGCATACACCAGCACCGCGATAGTGCCGCTGGGTACACCGGACAGACGATACACGCCTTCCGCATTTACCCCCATGACCACCTCGCTCCGAGGACTGCGAAAGTCACCGAAAGCATCCGGGTTGTCATATACCTGAAAAACCAGATTGCCCTCGGCCGGTGGGTTTAGCACCCGCACGTCTAACTCCGCAGCGCTCGCACGGCCGAAGTGGAAGGCACTTGCCACAAAGATGACAAAGACAGTGAATCTGATTACTGCAGTCGAAATGTTCATCTGATATCCGCTTGAGGAGGTAATGCTCGCCTAGCAGGGGAAATCCTCGCTGGGAAGCGCAATTAAATTCTAACTACGCTTAACAGCGAGAATGGATCACCGCCAACACTTAACGGTCGAGGTTCATTACCTTGTGCCAAGCTTTCGCGAAGTCGTCGACAAATTTCTGCTTGGCATCGTCTTCCGAGTAGTACTCGGCAACGGCGCGCAGCTCGGCGTTGGAACCAAAGATCAGATCCACGGGCGTCGCCGACCATTTGACGTTACCGGTCTTGCGGTCTTTACCCTCGAATAGCCCTTCACCCGACCTACTCCACTCGGTCGACATATCCACCAGATTGACGAAGAAATCATTGCTCAGGGTTCCAGGCTTATCGGTGAATACCCCATTCGCAGATTTGTCACTATTGGTGTTCATGGTGCGCATGCCGCCGATCAACACCGCCATTTCCGGCACCGTCAGATCCAGCATACTGGCCTTGTCCACCATGGCTTCCGTTGGCGACAGCACATTGCCCTTGCCATAGTAATTCCGGAACGCGTCCGCACGTGGTTCTAGCCAGCCGAAAGATTTGACGTCAGTCTGCTCGGCAGTGGCGTCATTGCGCCCCGGTTTGAATGGCACCTTGACGCTGTAACCGGCTTTCTTTGCCGCTTCTTCCACCCCGGCGTTACCGGCCAGGACCACGGTATCGGCGAACGAGATTCTCTTGCCGCCGCCGAGGCCACCATTGAAGTCCTTCTGAATACCTTCGAGCTTGGCGAGCACCTTGGACAACTCCGCGGGGGTATTTACCGGCCAGTCTTTTTGCGGCGCCAGGCGAATACGCCCACCATTGGCGCCACCGCGGGCATCCGAGTCGCGATAGGAAGCGGCCGCGGCCCAAGCGGTACGTACAAGTTCCGGAACCGTCAGGCCAGAGGCGAGGATTTTTTTCTTTAGGTTTTCGGCATCGCCCTCACTGATCAGCGTGAAATTCACGGCGGGAATCGGATCCTGCCAAATCAGATCCTCTTTCGGCACCTCTGGCCCCAGGTAGCGGGACTTGGGCCCAAGATCCCGATGGAGCAATTTAAACCAGGCCTTGGCGAAGGCTTTCTGCAGCTCGTCCGGGTTTTCCAGAAAGCGCTGGGAGATCGCCTTGTAGGCCGGATCCATCTTCAGTGACAGGTCGGTGGTAAACATAATTGGCGCATGGCGCTTGGATTTGTCATGGGCGTCCGGCACCAGATTGGCGGCCTGGTTGTTTTCCGGAATCCACTGGGTAGCGCCGGCGGGGCTTTTGGTTTTCACCCAGTTGAACTTGAACAGGTTCTCCAGATACTGATTACTCCACTGGATCGGGCTCACCGACCAGGCGCCTTCCAGACCACTGGTAAAGGCATCAATGCCCTTGCCGGTACCGCACTTGTTCTTCCAGCCGAACCCCTGTTGTTCGATACCCGCGGCCGCCGGCTCTTTGCCGATACAGTCGACCTTCACTGCGCCGTGCGCCTTACCAAAGGTGTGCCCACCGACAATAAGCGCGACGGTTTCCTCGTCGTTCATTGCCATACGGCCAAAGGTCTCGCGGATATCCTTGGCCGCCGCAATCGGGTCCGGATTGCCATTGGGGCCTTCCGGGTTTACATAGATCAATCCCATCTGCACCGCCGCCAACGGCCGGTCCAGCTTGCGGTCACCTTTGTAGCGCTTGTCCGCGAGCCACTCGGTTTCAGGCCCCCAGTACACCAGGTCCGCCTCCCAATCATCTTCCCGGCCACCGGCAAAGCCAAAGGTCTCGAACCCCATGGATTCCAGTGCCACGTTGCCGGTCAGTACCATCAGGTCCGCCCAGGAAATCTTGTCACCGTATTTCTGCTTGACCGGGAGCAGCAGGCGGCGGGCCTTATCCAGGCTCGCATTGTCTGGCCAACTATTGAGTGGTTCGAAGCGTTGCTGGCCGCCAACCGCTCCGCCGCGGCCATCCATTACCCGATAAGTACCGGCCGCGTGCCAGGACATGCGAATCATAAATGGACCGTAGTGACCGTAATCGGCGGGCCACCAGTCTTGGGAAGTCTTGAGCGTGGTCTCTATGTCTTTCTTGAGCGCGTTGTAGTCCAGGCTGTTGAATGCCTTGGCGTAATCAAAATCCTCGCCCTGCGGATTGGAGGCTGCGGCATTGCGGCGCAGCACCGATAGATCCAATTCATCCGGCCACCAGAAGCTGTTCGGCTTGGGTTCGCCGACGGGGTATTTTTCCTGCGCGCCAGATTGGGCCAGAGCATAAGACGTGGCGCCCAGCGCACAGATGGACAGAGCGATTGCTGTACACAGTGTTTTTGCTTTTAGCATGTTTATACCCTTATTCGAGTCCTGTTCCATTTGCCTCTGAATATAGGTGCTGCAGGTTTGCAGTAAGGTGAATTCCCGCTTTGCGGCGATAATTTGACGGATAAATTCACACCCGTGGAAATCACAACTGGAATAACCGGGCGCTCGCTACCCTATGCTTTTTACATAGAGCCCTCTGACACACCCAGCAGCCAAACACCACCATGCCAGAAGAGATCCAGAATCTGAGCCAGTTGCTTCAGAAACTGGAAAGCCTGACCGCGAGCGATGAACGCATTACTCTTGGGCGGGTGTTAAAGGCCCTTGGAGAACGCTCCTTTGCCCCGGTATTGCTGTTGATCGGCCTGATCCTGCTCTCGCCGCTTTCCGGAATTCCGGGCCTGCCGACCCTGATGGGAATTCTACTGCTGTTGGTCTCGATTCAGATGGTGATGCTGCGTCACCATCTGTGGCTACCCAAATGGCTATTGGCTCGCTCGATCCCCAAGAAACCGCTTATCCGCAGCCTGCACTGGTTTGCAAAACCGGCCGCGCACCTGGACCACTGGCTGCGGCCCCGGCTGGGCGTCATGGTGTACCAGGCCGGTAGTGTCGCCACCGCTGGTATCTGTATCCCCATTGCCCTACTCCTCCCGGTCATGGAGGTCATCCCCTTCTCGGCCTCTCTTGCGGGGCTCGCCCTAATCACCTTTGGACTGGCGCTGGTCGCCCGTGACGGTGCCCTGGAACTTATCGCCTTCGTACTCACCGGGGCCGCACTGGCCCTGATTCCCTACTACTTCCTTTGAACAAAATTTAAACTATTAAAGGATTGCAGATAATAGTTCGCAGCAATCACAACCATAAATATCAATTATTTCAATCAACTTAAGTCAACTAATAGTATTTCCCTCGTACCAAGCAACCAACGCCCAAACAGACGGGGCACAACTTCTCTCAGGAGATAAGGAAATACCATGGCTAACTACATCAACAGCGAAGTAAAACCCTTCAATGCCAAGGCTTACCAGGCTGGCGACTTCTTTGACGTGTCTGAAGCGGACCTGAAAGGCAAATGGTCCGTTGTGTTCTTCTACCCAGCGGACTTCACCTTCGTATGCCCTACCGAGCTGGGTGACCTGGCCGACAACTATGCGGAGTTCCAGAAGCTGGGCGTTGAGATCTACTCCGTATCCACCGATACCCACTTCACCCACAAGGCGTGGCACGACACCTCAGACACCATCGGCAAAATCCAATTCCCGATGATCGGTGACCCCACCGGCACCATCACCCGCAACTTTGGCGTGATGATCGAGGAAGAAGGCATCGCGGACCGCGGCACCTTTGTGATCGACCCGGAAGGCAAGATCCAGATTGTTGAGATCAACGCTGGCGGTATCGGCCGCGACGCTCAGGACTTGCTGCGCAAGATCAAAGCTGCCCAATACGTCGCCGCCCACCCGGGTGAAGTTTGCCCGGCCAAGTGGAAGGAAGGTGAAGAGACCCTCGCGCCTTCACTGGATCTGGTCGGCAAGATTTAAAGCACTTTTAAAGCACTACTGAAGTTACCGATAAGGTGCTGATGCCGGGTACAACCTTGCGAGACCGTCTGCGGCCAGGACGGCCGCAGCCGAGCCCCCATGGATGGGTTATCGGGGGGGCGCCTAGCCCGTGTCTCGCAAGGTTGTACCCGGTAGCAGCACCGCCACAACACTAGATAAGTATTAACAAAGAATTTCAGGACACACCGATGTTGGACGCAAACGTAAAGAAACAATTGGACACCTATCTGCAGAATATCGTCACTCCGATCGAGATTAGTGTGTCCGCAGACGACAGCCCGAAAGCGGTTGAACTGAGCAATCTGGCCAGCGACATTAACAATCTCTCCAGCAAGATTACGCTGAAGCAAGAGAGTCGCCCGCGCACACCCAGCATGGCGATCGCCCCGGCCGGAGAAAGCCCACGTGTTAGCTTCGCTGGCATTCCCATGGGGCACGAATTCACGTCACTGGTACTCGCCCTGTTACAAGCTGGCGGCCACCCCTCCAAGGTAGATACCGAGCTGCAAGAGCAGATCCGCAATATCCCGGGTGAATTCCACTTTGAAACCTATATTTCACTGTCCTGCCAGAACTGCCCGGACGTGGTGCAGGCGCTGAACCTGATGGCGACCTTAAATCCGAATATCACCCACGAAATGATCGACGGTGCCCTGTTTCAGGAAGAAGTCGATGATCGCCAGATCATGGCGGTACCCGCGGTTTACCTGAATGGTGAGCATTTCGCGCAGGGCCGTATGAGCCTTGAAGAAATCGTCGGCAAGATCGACACCGGTGCAGCTGCGCGTAAAGCGGAAGAGCTGAGCGAGCGCGCACCCTACGATGTACTGGTACTGGGCGGTGGCCCGGCCGGTGCGGCCGCGGCAATTTACGCGGCGCGTAAAGGCATTCGCACCGGTCTTGTGGCCGAGCGCTTCGGCGGGCAGGTGATGGACACCGTGGGTATCGAGAACTTTATCTCGGTGCCTTACACCGAGGGCCCAAAACTGGCCGCGAGCCTTGAGCAGCACGTGAAAGAATATGGTGTCGATATCATTACCGGCCAGCGCGCCGCTGCACTGTCGCGCAACAAAATGATCGAACTGCAAATGGAGAGTGGCGCCACTCTGGCCAGTAAATCGGTGGTCCTCGCGACCGGGGCGCGCTGGCGCGAACTGGGTGTGCCCGGCGAAGCGGAATACCGTACCAAGGGTGTGGCCTACTGCCCGCACTGCGATGGCCCCTTCTTCAAGGGCAAACACGTGGCGGTGATTGGCGGCGGCAACTCCGGCATTGAGGCGGCCATCGACCTGGCCGGTATCGTCAAGCACGTCACCGTGCTGGAATTTGCCGACACCCTGCGCGCCGACGAGGTACTGGTGCGCAAGGCGCGCTCCATGGCGAACATCGACATCATCACCAATGCCCAGACCACCGAGGTGCTCGGCGATGGCACCAAGGTCAATGGCCTGCAATACACCGACCGGGTGAGCGGCGAAAGTAACCAGCTCGAACTGGCCGGGGTATTTGTACAAATTGGCCTGGTGCCCAACACCGAATTCCTGCGCGACAGCGGGCTGGAAATGAATCGCATGGGAGAGATCGAAATCGACAGCCGCGGTGCGACGTCAATGCCCGGTGTATTTGCGGCGGGAGATGCCACTACTGTGCCTTACAAGCAGATCGTCATCTCCATGGGTGCGGGCGCAACCGCCGCACTGGGCGCATTTGATCACCTGATCCGCTCATCGGTCACCGACGCAGACAGCCCCGCCGCGGAGGCCCTGCCCATGGCGAGCTAATGCCCAGCGGCACTTGAACGCAACTTCGGGGTCAGCTGTCAGTGGCCCCGAAGCCCCCTCTTTCCGGTGCGCCGCAGTAAGGCTTGCAAGCGTTGGCGGCCACCGGGGGGACCCCACCCCTTTGCCGGCACTTGCCGGCTTTTTTACTACCTTTCTTTTTCACTACCATTCGCAAACTTCCTCTGGCCAGCTGCCGCAACGGATGATAACGTTTCTCAGCTAGAACTGACTGGTCGAAGTCAGTCGAGCACACAAGACCAACGTATACGGGTGTGCTTGCAGGTTAATACTGGTTGAAACAGGAGAATCACCATGTCTTTCAAGTCCATAGCGCTCGCATCCTTGCTGGCCCTGCCACTTTCAGCCCTTGCCGACTGGCAGCTCGCTGGGGACGACTCCAGTGTGAATTTTGTTTCAGTGAAGAAGACCAATATTCCGGAAATGCACCACTTTAAAAGCATGAGTGGCGGCATCTCCGATGAAGGCAAGGCACAGGTAACTATTGACCTGGCCAGTGTTGAAACCAACATCCCAATCCGTAATGAACGCATGCAGAAAATGCTGTTCAATACCGCGAAATTTGCCAAGGCCACCATCAGCACCGATGTAGATACCGAAAAACTGAAGGGGCTCAAGGCCGGTGAGAGCATGGCTGTGGATGCCAATGTCACGGTCGAGGTGCACGGAGAAACCAAGACCGAGAAAGCGATGCTGCAAGTAACCGGCCTCGAAGGTGGCAAGCTACTGGTGACGACCAGTACACCGATTATCGTAAATGCCGGCAACTACAAGCTGCTGGAAGGTATCGAAAAGCTCCGCGAAGTCGCGGGCCTCGATAGCATCAGCCCGATCGTGCCGGTGACCGCCAAACTGGTATTCATGCAGAAGTGATTCTCCGATCAATGCACTTTCGCGGCGGTATTCGCAAGGATGCCGCCACGGAATACCCCTACCCCCTGCGATCCCCTCCGCAAATCCGCTAGAATTCGCGCCATCACTTTCCATCCGTTAGATCAATCAGGTAGATCAACATGGCATCACTCCAGGACCAACTGCTGAAAGCAGGTCTGGTAGATAGCAAAAAAGCCAAGAAAATCAGCAAAGAAAAGCGCAAGCAGAACAAGGTTGCCAAGAGCACCGGTCAAGCGCAGGTGGATGAAACCAAACTTGCCGCGGAGCAAGCCCGTGCCGAAAAGGTGGCCAAGGACCGGGAGCTGAACGCCCAGCGTGAAGCCGCGGCACAGCAGAAAGCGATTGCCGCCCAGATTAAGCAGCTGATCGAGAGTAACAAGCAGCCCAAGGGTGCCAAAGGTGACAACGACGTCGCCTACCATTTTACCTTTGAGAAAAAGGTGAAGAAGATTTACGTCTCCAGCGCGGTGCAGGAACACCTGACGGCCGGCCGCCTGCTGATTGTCGGCGAAGGGGAACACTTTGAACTGGTACCGCGCGTCATCGCCGACAAGATTGCGGAACGCAACGCAGACATGGTTGTGCAGCCGCCCGAGCAATCAGCCCCGGTGGACGAGGACGATCCCTACGCGGGCTACGAAATCCCAGACGACCTGATGTGGTAACGCGGGCCCGGAACCGCTTCCCGGAGTCAATATGACCGACAGTGATCCAATTGTCGCCCAGGTAGAACGCTGGCTGCAGGATGTGGTGGTGGGGCTGAACCTGTGCCCCTTCGCCCGCAAACCACTGCGCGCCGGGCAGATTCGTTTTGTGGTGAGTGAAGCTGCCGGTGATAAATGCAACGAGGTTTTGCTGGAAGAGCTGTTACAAGAATTTCAGGTGCTGGATCGCTGTAATGAGCAGGAGGTAGAAACCACGCTGCTGATACTGCCCACACAGCTGCGCGACTTCCACGATTACAATTTCTTTCTGGATGACGCCGAGTGGCTGTTAAAGCGCCAGGGCTATGAAGGCACCTACCAGATCGCCAGCTTCCACCCCCACTACCAGTTTGCGGACACCGAGCCCGAAGATCCGGAAAACCTCACCAACCGCTCCCCTTACCCGATTCTGCACATTTTGCGGGAAGCCAGCATGGAGCGCGGCCTGAAAAATTATCCGGATCCGGAATCCATCCCGCACAACAATATTGTGCGGGTGGAGTCGCTCAGTGACGACGAGAAGCGCGCACTGTTTCCCTACCTGTTTGCGTCACAGGGGTAAAAACCTAATCCGCCCCTGAATCCATTTCGTTACGCAAATAGGTAAATGCCTGGTACTGGGTAAAAAAGATCTGCCCGGAAATTTCTTCCACAAAGCCGCTCTGTTCCAGGTTATCCATCACCGGCCCTTTCACTTCCGACAGGTGCAGGCAAATACCCGCCTCTGCCAGCTGCGCATTCACTGATTCCAGGGTTTCCAAGGCGCTCCAGTCTATCTCGTTCACCGCACTGCACATCAGCACCACATGACGGATATCCGGGTTGGCCGCCACGTCGGCATAGACGCGCTCTTCCAGAAATGCAGCGTTGGAAAACATCAGGCTTTCATCGACCCGGATTGTGAGCACCTGTGGCACGGTGACGACATTGTGACGCTTGATATTGCGGAAGTGCTCGGTGCCTTCCACCAGGCCCACTTCGGCAATATGCGGTTTGGAGGTGCGATACAGGAACAAAACGATGGACGCCGCCACACCGCAGGAAACCCCCGCCTCAACCCCAAACAACAGGGTGACCACGATGGTTACCAGGACCGCAACAAAATCACTCGGCGAAAAGCGCCAGGTTTTGCGTAGAATGGAAAAATCCACCAGCGAGAGCACCGCCACGATTATGGTCGCAGCGAGCGTTGCCTTCGGCAGGTAATAGAGAAATGGGGTCAGAAACACGGCCGCCAGCGCGATGCCGATCGCGGTGAATACACTCGCCATTTGGGTTTCAGCACCCGCGTCAAAATTCACCACCGAGCGAGAAAAACCACCGGTAACCGGAAACCCGCCGGAAATACCGGACGCGACATTCGCGGCTCCCAGCCCCACCAGCTCCTGGTTCATATCAATCTGTTGCCGGCAGCGCGCAGCGAGTGTCTTGGCAACGGAAACCGACTCCACGTAGCCGATGATGGAAATCATCACCGCAGGCAACCAGAGCTGCTCAACAAGATCCAGGGAGAATGCAGGCCAGCTAAAGCTCGGTAAACCGCCGGGAATATTCCCTACCAGTGCCACACCGCGCGCTTCCAGATCCAGCCCAGCAACCATCAGAATGGTAGCGATCACCCCCACTACGGGAGCCGCCTTAACCAGCAATTCTGCGGCGTTTTTCGAGGCACCGAGAGACTGGAGCAGCGATACTGCCCCACGGCGAGACCAGAACAAGAACAGCAGCACCCCCGCTCCCAGCGCCAAAGTAGTGAGATTAATCTCACCTACAGAGGCCGACATGGAATGCAGTAACGCGGGCAAGTTATCGCCCTGCGCAGATATGCCCATCAGGTGCTTTAACTGACTGAAGGCAATGAGCACTCCGGACGCGGTAATAAAACCAGCGATTACCGGATGTGACAGGAAGTTAGCCAGAAAACCCAGCCGCAATACGCCAAGCAAAAGCAGAAACAGGCCGGATAGCGTTGCCAGTAATATCGCCGCAGCCAAATATTCAGCGCTACTTTGTGCGGCCACCTGCCCCAGTGCGGTGGCACTCATCAGCGAAGCAACGGCGACGGGCCCCACCGATAAGGTGCGACTGCTGCCAAACAAGGCATAGGCAACTAGCGGTGCAATGCTCGCATACAGTCCCACTTCCGCAGGCAGACCTGCCAACAGTGCATAGGCCAGGGATTGCGGAATCAGCATTACGGTGACAATTACCGCCGCCAGTAAATCCCTATGCAACTGTACAAGGGAGTAACCGGGAAGCCATTGGGCGGCGGGCAGCCACCGCTTAGTAGGTGACCAGAACACCGCTGACATCAAAGCCGGCATTTGTTGCCGCCTGCTGCAACTGTTTTCTATCCGCACCATTTATGCAGCCAGCGGCAGCCCACAGGTTACAGGCGCGATTGCCGGTGCGGCAAAAGGCGTGCACTTTCTTGCCATTCGCGAGTAACTTGGCGAACGCCTCACAGTGTGCAGGCTGCATCTGGCCGCGGGAGAATGGGATCGCAACGAACTGCATCCCGGCGTCAGTCACCGCCCGATCCAGTTCGTCATAGGTCGGGATGTCCTCTGATTCGTGCTCGGGGCGGTTGCACACCACAATTTCTACACCGGCTTTTGCGAGCTGCGCCATGTCATCCAGCGCCGGCTCAGCGGATACCGATACCTGTTCATTCAGTTGTTTAAGATCCATTAGTCACTATCTCCCAAACTCACAATTTGTTAATCGGCACCTTGAGATACACGGTGCCATTGTCTTCCGCAGGTGGCATTTCACCGGCGCGAATGTTGACTTGAATCGAGGGCAAAATTAGCCGCGGTATCGCCAGGGTAGCGTCGCGCTCGGTACGCATTGTTACGAAGTCCGCTTCACTCACCCCCTGATGGAGATGGATATTGCTGCGCTTCTGCGCACCCACCGTGGTTTCATATTCATGCGCGCGGCTTCCATTGGGCGGGTAGTCGTGACACATAAACATGCGCGTATCTTCGGGAAGCGCCAGCAGTTTTTGCACGGACTGATACAGCGCGTGCGCATCCCCTCCAGGAAAATCACAGCGGGCGCTGCCCACATCCGGCAAGAACAGGGTGTCGCCAACAAACAGCGCGTCGCCAATCAGCCACGCCATATCCGCCGGGGTGTGTCCCGGTACGTAGATGACTTGGCCCTTGAGTTCACCAATGGTGAAGGTATCACCATCGTGAAACAGGTGGTCAAACTGGGATCCGTCCGCAAGGAATTCTCGCTCCAGGTTGAACACTTCCCGGAAGATCCCCTGCACCTGGCGGATATGCTCACCAATGGCAATCTTGCCGCCCAGCTGCTCGCGAATAAACGGTGCGGCAGAGAGGTGGTCGGCATGGGCATGGGTTTCCAGAATCCACTCCACGGTCAGGTCTTTGCCCTGCACGAATTCGACGATCTTGCTCGCCCCATCGGTACAGGTGCGCCCCGAGGCATTATCGAAGTCGAGTACCGCATCGATAACTGCCGCGCTGCCGCCTTCCCGGTCATAGATCACATAGCTCCATGTCTCCGAGTCCGGATCGAGAAAAGCCTGCACAAGCGGTCGAACAGCCATATCGGTCATTAGCACACCTCATATATATTTATCGAATAAGATAATAACAAATAGAAATATAGCTTCCAACAATATACTTTTCAATATAATATTTCTTGTGTAATTGATTGCGGCCAGACGGCCCTAGACCAAGACTTTGGAAACACCCTATGCCCGACACCAGTGATTTACAGCTGGACAAGATGCGCGATGCTGCCAGCCAGGCGTCAGCCTTGCTGCGCTCACTTGGCAACCAGGATCGTCTGCTGCTGTTGTGTCAGCTGAGCCAGGAAGAGCTGTGTGTCGGGGACATCGAGGAGCGGCTGGGTATCCACCAGCCGAGCCTGTCGCAACAACTCGGCGTGTTGCGCAGAGAAGGGCTGGTCACAACGCGCAGGGAAGGTAAACGCGTCTTCTATCAAGTGGCCGACCCCAAAGTCCTGACCCTGCTTCAAACCCTCTATCAACTGTATTGCGCGGAGTAACACGCCACCATGAACATCGACTGGAACGCATTTACCCCCGGGAGCGCCCTCGCCGGCGGCCTGCTGATCGGACTCGCCAGTGCCTGGCTCATCCTGATGAACGGCCGCGTGGCGGGCATTTCCGGAATTTTGGGCGGACTGCTGAATAACGAGCGCGGTAACCGCGGTTGGCAATTTGCCTTTATTCTCGGCCTGCTCGCCGGCCCCGGGATTTGGGCCCTGTTCCATGCCCTGCCCGCGATTGAGATACGCGCCAGTTACCCGGTCCTGATTGCCGCCGGCCTGCTGGTGGGCATTGGCACCCGCTACGCCGCGGGCTGCACCAGCGGACACGGCGTCTGCGGTTTGTCGCGACTTTCCCCAAGGTCGCTCGCGGCCACCATGACCTTTATGTTTGGCGGCTTTGCCACCGTCTACGTCGTCCGTCACCTGCTGGGAGCCTGAGACCATGAATAAAGCGACCTTTTCTGCGTTTATCGCCGGTCTGATTTTCAGCTTCGGTTTACTACTGTCCGGCATGGCCAATCCGGAGAAAGTCCTCGGCTTCCTCGATTTGTTCGGCGCCTGGGACCCCTCACTGATGCTGGTGATGGGCGGTGCTATCGCCGTCGGCTTGCCGGCCTTCGCTTTGGCTAAGAAACGGCAAGCTGCGGTACTCGGTGGACCTATTCAGCTGCCGGGCAAGCGTGCGCTCGACAAACGCTTGATTCTGGGAAGCCTTGCGTTTGGTATCGGCTGGGGTCTTGCGGGTTTCTGTCCCGGCCCGGGAATCGTGGCCAGCGGCGCACTGGAGCCTGGCGCACTGGTATTTGCTGTGGCGATGATTGCGGGAATGCTGGGGTTCCGCTTGCTGGAGCGTCGCGCCAGCTGACCCTCAGGATTGGGGCTCGTCTAACTCTTCACTTGGTCGCCATTGACCTTCGACAAGCCCCTTCTATCACCTACCTGATTCCCGCGGTCCCCCCGCGGGATAATCCAGAGGCTATCCTGATGGAATCCCTCCGGCCTCTGGACCACAACCGCGCAAGTGATACGGGCATACCGACTCATACCAAAATGGCTTAGACGCTACCGCCGCCAGTGGTTGCTCTCCGACCTCACCGCAGCGCTGGTGTCAGGTATGTTGCTGGTGCCGCAGGGGCTGGCCTACGCTCTGCTCGCCGGCTTGCCACCTCACGTTGGACTCTACGCCAGCCTGGTGCCGCTTATTGCCTACGCGGTGTTTGGCAGCAGCACGGCCATGGCGATAGGCCCTGCCGCAGTGCTGTCTCTTATGACGGTATCGGCGCTCACTCCGCTGGCAGCCATCGGCAGCCCGGAGTATATCGGCGCGGCGATCATTCTCACCCTGCTGAGCGGCGCTTTTCTATTCGCCATGGGCCTGCTCAAGATGGGCGCGCTGTCCAACCTACTCAGCCACCCGGTGATCAGCGGCTTCGTCTCCGGTGCCGCCGCGCTGATTATCGTCGGGCAGATTCCCGCCCTCCTGGGAATCAAGGTCGACGGGGAGACGGCCTCGGTCAAGCTGCTGCATATCATCGAGCACCTGCCGGAGGCCCATCTGCTGCCCATGGCTTTTGGGATTACTGCAGCGGTGATCTTGATCGTCAGTCGTATATGGCTGCCAATGACACTGTTTCGCCTCGGTGCACCCAAGCAGGTAGCCCGGCTCGCGGCGCGATTGGTGCCGATGCTGCTGGTGCTTTCCGCCATCGCACTGGTGCATCAATTCAAACTCGAGGACAGGCTCGAGGTCATCGGCGAAATACCCGCTGGACTGCCCAACATCGTGTTACCCGACTGGAACTGGAGCCTTATTTATCGGCTAGTGTTACCGGCGCTGATTATTGCCCTACTGACCTTCGTAGAAAGCCTTTCCATTGCCCAGGCCGTGGCAGCGCGGCGCGGCCAGCGACTGGATGCCGATGGCGAGCTGTTGGGACTGGGAGCCGCCAACATTACCAGCAGTCTCTCCGGTGGCTTGCCAGTGGCGGGCAGCTTTTCCCGCACGGCGGTGAACGCCGAGGCCGGCGCCGCCTCGCCTCTGGCCGGTGTTATGGCTGGCCTGATGATGATTCCGGTACTGCTGTATCTCACCGGTGTGTTTAGTGCGCTGCCTCTTACGGTACTGGCGGCGATCATCATCGTCGCTGCGGCCAGCCTGTTCGATTACAGCGGCTTCATTCACAACTGGCGCTACGACCGCACCGACGGTATCGCCATGTTCTGCACCTTTGCCGGGGTGATCTTGTTTGGAGTCGAGGCAGGAATTGCTCTGGGAATTGGCCTCTCGTTCGCCACCCTGATCTGGCGTAGCAGCCGGCCGCATATTGCGGTGGTTGGACGGGTTCCGGGTACCGAACACTTTCGCAATGTATTGCGCCACAATGTCGAGACCCAGAAAGACATCCTGTTTCTGCGTATCGATGAGAGCCTGTTCTTCAGCAATATCAGCGCGGTGGAAGACCGCCTGCTGAGCGAACTGAAGCGACACCCGGACACCCGGGACCTGGTGTTGATTCTGTCATCGGTCAGCCGCATCGACGGCACCGCGCTGGAGCGGCTGCACCAGATCAACAAGGACCTGAGAAGCCGCGACATTCGCCTGCACATGGCCGAAGTCAAAAGCCCTGTACTGGATCGCCTGAGCCGCTCCAAGCTCTTGGAGAAACTGACCGGGCGTATCTTCCTCTCCTCCTACATCGCCGAGCTGGCATTGCGTCACGGCGAAGAAGAGCCGCCGCCGACCAGCGAGACCACATAAAGCCCTGTACCCCTTCCAACTATACTGGCAATATATACAGTATTCAGATTGCATGTTTCAGGTGTACAGAATTCTTATGTCAGGCAAAGAGTCCAATCTCACGGAAGAGCAGCAGGCTATTGCCAACCACCCCGGCGGCCACGCCAAGATTATCGCCGTGGCCGGCTCCGGAAAAACCACCGCCCTGCTCCACTACATCAAGAACCGACTCGGTGCCGGGGTAGACCCCCGGCGCATCCTGGTGGTGATGTACAACCGCAGCGCGCGCGAAGATTTCAGTGTGCGCGTGCAGGCGCTGTGCGGCCAGAAAAGCCCCGCGGTAAACACCTTTCACAGCCTGGGCTATCGCCTCTACCAGCGCATGATGGCCGCGGGCCAACTGCCGCAGACAAACCTTTCGCCCCTGCCGCAGTCCCTGGTGCAATTGCAGGTCTGGAAATCCATCGAAGCCTGTGCACCACCGGCAGACCTGGAAGATATCCGTGCGCGCAAGCAGTCGGAGACGGAAGCCGCAGAATTTTTTATCGACTTCACCAAAACCACCCTCGACGGAGACCTCAGTGCCTTTGAGCGGCTCAAGCTCGGTGATGACTACCGCTATTTCCTCAAGGTATTCCGCCACTTTGAAGACTGGCGGCGGGAACAAAAAGCGGTTACCTATGCAGACCTGCTGTACGACCCCGCCCTGCAACTGAAACTGAACCCGGAAATGGCCGAAGCCTACGGCAGCCACTATGAAGACCTGCTGGTTGATGAATACCAGGACATCAACGAAGTGCAACATTTCCTGTTGCGGGTACTGTATGGGAAGTCCGGCAATGTGATTGCCATTGGCGACCCGGATCAGACTATTTACGAATGGCGTGGCTCGCGCCCGGAATTTTTGTTGCGCCTGTTTGATGGCGATTTCCCCCCGTCCAACGTGTACCGCCTGAGCCGCACTTTCCGCTATGGGCACACACTGTCGCTGGCGGCCAATCACTTCATCCAGAACAACCGGGAAAGAGCGGACATTCTCTGTGTATCGGGCATCCCAGATGCGGAAACCGCAATCCAACAAGTCACTGCAGCCAACGAAGGCAAGTGGCTGGTGGAGCATCTCCGCCGCTGCCGCCAGAATGGTAGCGACCTCGGAGAAATCGCCATCCTGGTACGCCTCTGGTCTCTCGCGGCACCACTGGAGCTGGCACTACTGGCCAACAATATTCCCTACCGTTCGGGCAATCGCAATACGGTACTCTCCCGCCGCGAGCTGCGCCCTCTGTTCTGGAGTTTGAATATTGCCTCCGGGCGCTTCCGCGAGCTGCCCCGCGCGCGACGCGCCAAAGGCCTGTACGAATGGCTCACCGCACCCCACGTACGTATAGCGCGTGCGGTACTGGAGCCCCTGTGCGAACAGCTATCCCGACAGGAAAAAGATTGGGGAGGCACCCTACTTACCCTGATACCGGAATCACTCAGCCAACCCCAGAGCAAGCGCCTGCGGCAAAGGGCCGAGCTACTGAAACAAGTGGAGCATTGGCGCGGTATGGCCGGCGAACTGGTGCGCCGGCAATTGGGCGAGCTGGACTTCCTGAACGGCATTGCGGAAGACGCCTTCAACCGCCAGCAGGCGGAAGAAAAGCAGCAGACGATCATCGCCTTTGTCCAGTATTTGGACCAACTGAAGCTACCGCCACAAGATGCCCTGGCCCACCTGCAGCAACTACAGGAGCAGCACCAGAAGGAAAGCAGTGAAGAGGACAGCAACGGAGAAGATGCTCAGAAAAATGGGGTTATTCAAATCACCACCATGCATCAGGCCAAAGGACTGGAGTGGGATCAGGTAATCATTCCGTCCCTCACTACCCACAATATGCCCTACCAACCACAGCGAGACTTCGCCACTCCGGCGTCGATCGAAAGCGAACGTCGTTTGATGTACGTCGCTATGACCCGCGCACGTAAAAACCTATTTTTACTGGTGCCACCAGCGGAAAATAGTGGCAAAAGGCCTGCCGGCAGCCCGGCGGACAGCGAACAAAAACCGTCGGTATTTTTGGACGAAATGCATCTACCGCTGTGTGATATTTTGGGAAGCGCCCTGCGTCAGCGGCCGGAAAATATACGCTCGCAGGTACCGGTTACCCGACTGGGCTTACGCTACCTGGCAACCTGCGAGTACAACCCGGAAATTAATGCACCGCGGGCAACTGTTAAGAAACCGGCAGTGGGCGAAGGGATAAAGCACCAGAAGTTGGGCTACGGCAGAATCACAAAATGGGAGGACTCCCGCGTGGAAATCCTGTTCAGTGACCGCCAGACCCGGCGCTTTGATTGGGACAAGCTGTCACAGCATTTGTGCTAATCACACGCCGGCAAAACGGGGAAAGTGCTAACGCTTAGTTTTCCATGCTGGAGCGTACAAACTGCTGGCTCACATTGAAAAACAACGGGTACTCCTCACCGGATTCAAGGTCACGCACCTGCATCTTGTCGTAGATACCCTGCTTACCGTAAACGATAGACTGATCCAGTACCTGCAATCCCTTGAGGCGAATGTAGCCGCGGAGCTCGGATGTACTGATCGTCTGAAATGCACTCGCCTGACTTTTGCCATCACCACTGTTTTCAATGGAGGTCATCAGCCCCTCCACCATGTAGCGGTGCAAATCTTCTCGCTCCAACTCGCCGGCTTGGCCACTGCACAAAACACCAATCATATGTGCCTCGAGGCTCATGTAGTTGTAAGCCAGTACCTTATCGACATTGCGCAGGCAATCGGTAAAGTCCGCCTGCTCCACTGAGCTGTATGCTTCCGGTAAGCCATCCAGCTTCATACCACCGTATGGGTTGTACTCGGACGATTTCACATACGCCATGCGCAGGCGATCAAAATCCAGGGTAAAGCTGAGCTGCCGTGCCTCGTCCAGCAACATGCGGTATTCACTCTGGGTCTGTTCGCGTAACGGAGGAACACCGGTACTTTGTTCCACTTGCTGGCCACTACAGGCTGCCAACAATAGAGACACTCCAAGGGCGAACCCCAAGCGAACCCAAGACACGCTTTTTACACACATAACCGAACACACTTCAGGTCGAGGAATTATCATCCGAGGCTTCCGTAGCGGGTTTAACCCGCAATCCAAACAATCGTTTTTGTTGTGTTTCCACCAGCTGGTTGCGCGGGCGCAGGAAGTCCCGCAAGGTGTCCTGCTCCCACATGGCATCCTGATAGCCTAACTCGATCAACTCACCGAGATAAGGCCTTTCAAACAGCAGGTAACTGGCCGCCGAGGCACCGCCTCCGGAAGTGGTGGCACCAGTAGAGCGGAACAGCCAGCGCAGCGCCGGAGGCAGATAGCGTACCTTGCGCCCGGCAATCCGATCCAGACTCTGGCTGGGTTCAATCACTGCCGACTCTACCGCCCGCAATGGGGCGAGATCCGACAGGGATTCGTCTTCTACCGACTTGAGCAGAAGATTAACCCGATCCAAATGCTCCAGATCCCCCTCCAGGCTATCAATGAACGCGGCGTTAAACAGGTGCCCACCAATTTGCGCGATCGACGGTGAGTGCTTGGGGGCCTTGCGGCGCTTTCCCCAGTGCACTGGTGAGCGATTATCCGATACCCCCACGACAAACACACGACTGGCACCAAGGTGTAACGCTGGGCTGATCGGCGCCAACTGGCGCACCGCGCCATCGCCAAAGTATTCGTCGCCAATTTTTACCGATGGGAATAGCGTGGGAATCGCCGCCGATGCCATCAAATGCTCAATTTTTAGTTGGGTGCGCTCGCCACAGCGACGGAAGCGGCGCCACTCCTTTAGCTCCTCACGCCCCTGGAAAAAGCTCACCGACTGCCCTTCGCTATAGGACATCGCATTCACACTCACCGCGCGCAGGCGCCCCGCGTCAATATTGCGCTGGATATTACCAAACGGCACCACTTCACTGACCAGCTCATGTAGCGGCCCGTTGTCCAAAAGCGCCAGCGGCTTATTGCGCGCCACACCATAATTAAACAGGGAGCCGGTAATCGTCAGCATATTGCCAAGCAGGCTGGTCCAGTTACTGCGATAAATCTGGTCTACGGTGAGCCCCATCCACAAATCGTACAGGCGCTCCACGGCCTCTTTAAACGTACCGGGATGGGTGGCCAGCACCAGTGCATTCACAGCGCCTGCCGAGGTGCCACAGATAATCTTGAATGGGTGCGGCTCGGAGTCTGGCGCCAATTCTGCCAGTGCCTTCAGAACCCCCACCTGATACGCCGCACGCGCACCGCCACCGGAAAGGACCAGCGCGCCGGAATCCTGTGTAATTGGAGGAACGGGGTTATTCACCGACAAAGCTTGCTACCAGATCGAGAGAAGTTAGGAGCCTGATTTTTCGCCTGATCTTTTTTTGATCTAGCCATCCTAAATAAACATTATTGTGACTATTCAATACACCAGCTGAGGATAGCAGGCTGGAGGCCACGAAGAAGCCGCAGAGAGAGGATTATGCGCGCGCATTCACAAATTTGACCGGCAATCGCCTAGCGGGTCATATCTACCACGTAGCGACCTATACCATGCCCACGGTGCAGTCTCGCCAGGAACTCGGGGGCCTGCTCCAGGGAAATATCTTCGGCAATTTGCTCCAGCTGTTCACCGATATACCAGGGCCCAGCGAGCTTTTGCCAAACCGCGGCTTTCTTGGACAGCGGCAGCTCCACACTATCCACTCCCAGCAGACTGATGCCGCGCAAGATAAACGGGAAGACATTGGCCTGAAACTGCGCGCCGGAAGCCATACCACAAGCCGCCACGCCGCCACTGTACTTGAGGCACTTGATCACATTGAACAGGGTTTCCCCGCCCACGGTGTCGACGGCCCAGGCCCACAGGGGCTTGGCAATGGCTTTATTGGCAAACGGTGCCAGCGTCTCTCGATCGAGTACCTTCCAGGCGCCGAGGGAGGTTAGGAATTCCGCAGATTCCAGTTTGCCGGTAACTGCCGCCACCCGAAAACCCAGTTTCGCAAGCAGCGCCACGGCAATTGAGCCCACACCACCGGTGGCCCCGGTCACCAGCACCTCGCCATCTTCCGGTTTGGCGCCGGCCTCAAGCAGCTTCTCGACACATAACCCTGCGGTGAGTCCCGCGGTACCAAGAATCATTGATTCGCGTAAAGACAAGCCTTCCGGCAGAGGCGCAACCCAGTCTGCCGGCACCGCGATGCGCTCGGCGAAACCACCCGCGGTATTCATGCCCAGATCGTACCCTGTCACAAGCACTCTCGCGCCGGGCTGGAATCGCCCACTGGTATCCTGAACAACCGTGCCGGCGGCATCGATACCGGGCGTGTGCGGGTATTCACGGGTAATCGCCCGGTTACCGAATGCGGACAAAGCATCCTTGTAATTCAAAGAGGAGTGGGAAACGGCGATACGTACCGGGTGCACCGGAAGATCACTGAGCGGGCGCCGAACAATGGTCTGATCGTATTTACCCGCCGCGACCTCTTCCACCAGCATGGCGCGGTAGGACTGCTCCGAATTGTTTTGCTCTTCAGCCGCCATTCCCATCACATCCCTATGAATAATGAAAAGTCCCCATTTTCGCGCAAGATTATTGGGCGTGGTGCCGCCATGCGGCCAGGCGCGAAAACAGACGCGTCGCTGCGCTCTCAACACCCAGTTGCGCGGCAATCCCCATTTTCTTGGCAATATTCTGCCGTTCCTTATATTCCACCTGATACAGGTCGGCATTGGCCGCCCGCGAGGTGAGATATTCATCGGAGGTTTTCAATTCGTCGACCAGCGCCAGATCTAGGGCACGCTGACCAAACCAGACTTCGCCCGTAGCGACTTTGGCAATGTCCAGTTGCGGGCGATATTCGTGGACGAAATGCTGGAACAAAGTATGAATTTCTTCCAGGTCGTTCTGAAATTTTTCTTTCCCTTCTGGGGTGTTTTCCCCAAACATCGTCACGGTGCGCTTGTACTCGCCCGCGGTAAACAGTTCGAAATCCACATCGTTACGCTGTAACAAACGATGGAAATTCGGCAATTGCGCGACAACGCCAATCGACCCAAGCATGGCGAACGGTGCAGCGAGAATCCGGTCAGCCACACAGGCCATCATATAGCCGCCGCTGGCCGCCACCTTGTCCACCACAATGGTGAGCTTTACGCCAGCACTGCGCACACGCGCCAATTGACTCGCGGCAAGACCATAATTCGCCACCATGCCGCCAGGGCTTTCTAGGCAAACCACCACTTCATCTTCTTTGCCCGCAACCTGCAAAATCGCCGTAATCTCTTCGCGTAAATTGGACAGTGCGCTGGCTTTGATATCGCCATCAAAATGCACCACAAACAAACGCTTGCGCTCCACAGGTTCGTCCGCCTCACCCGCAGCTACTACCTCGCCTTCGACCGGATCCGCGCCGGTTTCGGCATCGGCCTCTGCCTGCTCTGGCAGCGGTGCTTCGCGAGAGGCTTCGGTGTCCGGATGTTTATCGTGTTCCTTGCGCGCCTTGGCTTCTGCCTTTAGCTCCGCCTTGCGTTTTTTTGCCTGCGCCTTGGCCTCGGCCTTTTTGTCTTTTTCGTGCTGTTTCTTGCGCTCAGCGTAATCCGCTTCGGACATTACCGCTTCCAGCAATGTCTCTTTCATATCCTCGTAACGATCGTTGAGGCGTGTCACGGCAACGTGGCCGGGCTGACGATCCTTCATATGTGCGCGATTGGCCACGATAAAGCCAATCACCACCAAAAGTGCGACCACGATGGTCACTACCTTGGCCAGAAACAATCCGTATTCACTGAGAAATTCCACTCAACCCCCAATTACTGTGGTCAATAAAACACTTTAAAAAACTAACTACTGCCACTCATTCAATGCTGACTGTGCCTGCTGGTTCAGCGGACGCGCCAACAATCCAGAGTGGCTGATACGCACTTCATATACCGCGCCATCCTGCATGGGCAGAAAAGTAGCGCTGCCATATACCGCGTCTACCACCGGCACACGGTTATCCATTTCACGCAGGAACTTCCACAGATCTACGCCGTGGTTGCTCGTGTCGAGTTCATGCACCGAGCGCTCCTTATTGCGCTCGTCTTGCAGCGTCAAATAACGGCCGCTCAAACGATCCAAGCGATAGGCAGGCTCAATACCCGAGCGCGCCAACACGCCTTTCCACTTCAGCATACGCGCATCCAGCTGCCACTGATCACCGTACAGCTCAAATTCCTGCGATATCCCATCTTCATCGGAAAATTTCACCAGGAAATGCTGCTTCCCGAGGCGCTCAAACGAGACGGTGCCAACACTGTGTTCGTCCCCTAGGTTGCGGTAGCTGTACACATCCAGCGCAAGCAGGACGATCAGCAGTGCTCCTCCCAGCAACAGTAACCCCACGGACCCGCGCAGAAAGCCCAACAGCCAGTTGCCACGCAACAGTACCTTGCCACCCCAAAAAACCAATAGCAGGGCGAAAAACGCAATAGCAAAAGTAATAGCGATATACATTATGTGTGTTCTCTTATCTGGGTGATAACCTGCGATCCACGCGGGCTAACGCATCTCCACAAACGTCCTTATCAGTTGACCCGACAACGTTTCCACAGGCGGAATGGCCTGCGGAATTTCCGACCGATGAAACCAGCGGGCTTCGGCGATCTCATCCTGGTCGGGACGCAGTTCACCGCCGGTAACCTCGGCAAGGTATCCGATCATCAGCTGCCCGGGAAACGGCCAGGGCTGACTGCCCACATAGCGCAATTGCCCCAGTTCCTGTCCGACCACCAACCCAACCTCTTCATGAGCCTCCCGGGCCACCGCCTGCTCCGCGCTCTCACCGGGCTCGATAAAGCCGGCCAAAGCGGTATACAGCGCATGCCGATGGCGGGCGTGACGGGCCAACAGGCACTCATCACCGCGCACTAGCAGCATAATGACACAAGGTGAAATTCGGGGGTATACGGCGAAGTTACACTGCTCGCAGACCCGCGCGCGGTCTTTGGCGTGATAGCTGGTCTGCAGGCCGCAGCGACCGCAGAAACGATGATCCAGGTCCCAGTTCGCCACCTGCATGGCGCGACCCAGCAATAGAAACAGAGATTCGTCAACGGTCCCCAGCAGCGCACGCAGACCACGCCACTCGCAACCCGGCAGAGCCAGGCGCAACGGAAGATGGTGTACCGCACACGGCTTACCCGCCCAATCACCCAAATAATGGGTGACCAGCTCACCGGCCGACAGACTAACGGGCAAGGTGGAGTGTAAAGGCCCCTGCTCACCGCAGAGGACTTCACCATTGGAAACCACTATGTGCCAGTGGAATTCGGGGTGCGGCAATGCACTCGCCGCAGGGTTGAAGTCAGGCATCAGGCAGACTCTGAACGCAGGTCATTTAGGCAAGACTGCACCAGAGACTCGTCTCAGGCAACCTCAACCGGATACCCCAGAGCCTCCAGGCTCTCTACCGCCAAATCCAGAGACTGCATATCCACCTGACGATGCATCTTCACTTCGTTCAGGTAATACTCCAGGCTAATAATCGCGTCGGCAAACGTCTCCAGCGACTGCTCAACCGCCGGTGCGGTATTTGCCTGATCGATCACCGCGTCGACAAAGTGCGCCAATCGCTCAACCACTGCTGCCGCACGACTCAAACTCAAGACCACGAGACCGCCGCGCACACTGTTCAGCGTGGTGGACACGTTGCGAATGTGGCCATGGTCGTAGTCGGATTCCGCATAGGACCCAAGGGCACGTTTAATCAACGCCAGCCCCGCCTCGGCTTCCTTCAGCACCGCCAGCTCAGCGTCTTCCAGCTGACTGCGCTCGAGCTCAACGTCCGCATGGCCGCTCTCATCCAACTCGATGGTGGAGCGCTGGCGCATGGAACGGATGGTGCTGTCTACGGCCAGAATCTGGTTGGTCAGCTGCTGCAGCGCGTTGTCCGCAGCGCGCCCACCTACCTGGGCACAGTTCTGATAAGCGCTCAGCGAACCGCCTAAATTTTCACCAATGCGGCGGAAATTCAACATGATCAAGGTGTTGGAAATTCGCCGCAGGGTATCTACAAGGCCGCCCTCATCATCGCCGGCAATCACACCGACCATTTCGGCATCATCCAGCAAGCGACGCACACCGGAGAGTTCCTCTTCCAGCGCGTTGGCAACAGCAGCAATGGCAGTAGCACCAGGCCCGCCGAGGCTCGCCCGGTCGCGCTCCAGTTCGGGCTCGCGGTAGTCCAACGGACGCACGCTGAACACCTGAAGCAGCTTTTCACCCTGCCCTGATGGCCCCGCCAGGGCCAGCCAGTAGAGACACTCTTTGATCAATACCGGGGGAGCCGGCTGATCCAGCACGGCGTCGCCGTCGCGACAGATGTTGCGCAGGCGGCGATCGAGCATACTGAAAACCATGACCCGTTGACGATTCACCAGCATCTCGCGGCTTGCCATGGCGGCAAGCGCAGCACCCGCCACCGACCACAACTTGCCATTGGGGCGGCCCGCACAAACGCTGGCGATACGCTGCAGTGCGCGGGCCATCATGGTGTAGGCCGGACCGCGCGGCTTGCCCTTGAGCAGCGCCAGCAATCCAACCTGATACATATGGCGGAAGCGCCGCACAAAGGTTTTCAGATCCTCGGACATCACTGCCGAAGAAACCGCACCCGGTACGGTGGCCTCTAGGCGACAGCGCAGGAAATGGCTTTCGGGCACCGGCGCCTGAGCGCGGGCCAGTCGAAGGCTATTGATATAGGGAACCAGCAGCTCCGGGCGGGGCGCTGCGCGGCTCTGCACGAAGTCCAGGTAGCGGGTTAGCACGTAAAACGCTGTCCCCAGGCTCTCCAGCAGGTCCTGCGGAGATTGCTGGCGATCCTGCAACAGGTCCCCCATCGCACTCAACATTTCCTGGGCGAGCAGCTCCGCGGCACTCAGCTGGACCATTTGCAATACGCCGGTCACCTGGCGAAGCGCCTGGATACACTTTTCCAACGCTGGCTTGTCAGCCTGATCTTCCGCGAACTGGTCCAGATGGCCGGTAGCCCCCTCGATACTCGCAACCAGCTCGTCCTTGACCAGACTGATAGAAGTCAGATTGATTTCACGCAATCCACTCATTGCCTACACCACTGCAATTTTCATTATTTTTACCACCAGTCCCTCCCCGGGGCATCGCCCTGCTTCTCAGAGAGCTGGCTCGCTTGTACAAAACCGTAAAAGTTTCCAGATTAAATCAATTCATTTCCATCGATCAATCGACAAAATTGCGGACGCATAGTCTAAAGCGGGTCACCACAGGCAAAACCAATTGATTTTTGGGGGCGAAATCGGTACTTTCCCCCGCCGAAATCCCGGCGACCACGGGAACGGGCACACAGCGGACCAGGGAAGTAACAAAAAATGAACTCTCTAAACGATACTCTGCCCGCGGCGGGTGGCGGCATGGCCCGCGCATTTACCGCCAATTTCCTGGGGGAAGCGCCGGACTGGTACAAGCTGACCATCGCCCTGTTCCTGATCCTGAACCCAATCCTTTTGTATGCCACCTCCCCGTTTGTGGCCGGCTGGGTCCTGATTGGTGAATTTATCTTCACCCTCGCCATGGCGCTCAAGTGCTATCCGCTGCAGCCCGGCGGCCTGCTCGCCATCGAAGCGGTGCTGCTTGGCCTCACCAGCAGCGATGCGGTCTACCACGAAGTAAAAGAAAACCTGCAGGTTATCCTGCTGCTGATGTTTATGGTTGCCGGCATCTACTTTATGAAGAGCCTGCTGCTTTACGTATTTACCAAGCTCCTCGTCGGCATTCGCTCCAAGACCACTTTGTCACTGCTGTTTTGCGGCGTTTCCGCGATACTCTCCGCGTTCCTGGATGCCCTAACAGTCACCGCCGTACTGATCGCTGTTGCGGTGGGCTTCTACGCGGTTTACCACAAGACAGCTTCCAATCGTCCGGCACACTCGGACCACGACCACTCCCACGACGACCACGTGGTTGAATACCACCGCTCCGATCTGGACCAGTTCCGCGCCTTTTTGCGCAGCCTCATTATGCACGGCGCCGTTGGCACTGCGCTCGGCGGTGTATGCACCCTGGTGGGTGAACCGCAAAACCTGCTGATCGCGGAAAAGGCCGGCTGGGACTTCGTACAGTTTTTCCAGCAGATGGCCCCGGTCACCATTCCCGCGTTCGCGGCCGGCCTGACCACCTGCTTCCTGCTGGAGAAAGCCAAGGTCTTCGGTTACGGCGCCAAGCTGCCGGGTGCCGTGCGCGAAGTACTTTCCAATTTCGCCACCGAACAGGAACAGAAGCGCACCCAGCGCGACGTGGTCGAACTCTGGGTACAGGGCATCGTTGCGGTGATCCTGGTACTTTCACTGGCCTTTCACGTGGCCGAGGTAGGCATTATTGGCCTGATGATCATTGTGCTGCTGACCGCCTTTAACGGCGTTATTCAGGAGCCACGTATCGGCCATGCATTTGAAGAAGCCCTTCCCTTCACCGCGCTACTGGTAGTGTTCTTTGCGATTGTTGCGGTGATCCATCAACAGCACCTGTTCGAGCCGATTACCCACTTCGTACTGAGCCTGGAGCCAGAGCAGCAACCAGGCACTCTATTCCTGGCCAACGGCGTGCTCTCCATGATCAGTGACAATGTGTTCGTGGCGACCGTGTACATCAACGAGGTGAAAGACGCACTGCTCGCCGGCGATATTACCCGCGAGCATTTCGACAAGCTGGCGATTGCGATCAACACCGGCACCAACCTGCCGAGTGTTGCCACACCCAATGGTCAGGCGGCCTTCCTGTTCCTGCTGACTTCCGCACTGGCACCACTGATTCGCCTGTCCTACGGTCGCATGGTGGTGATGGCCCTGCCCTACACTCTCGTGCTGACCGTGGTTGCACTGACCTGCGTGGTATTTGCAATCTGAGTATTCGCCGAACGATATGAAACAAAACCACATGAAACAAAAAAAGGGGCCTTTGGCCCCTTTTTTGTTTCATGCTGATGCGTACATACGATTCACACGCAACGCGTTCAACTACCAGAAATGCTTGCCGCCGGATTTTTCCAACAGCGCCAGAAACGCGGCGTGCGCATCCAGCTCCTGTTCATTTGCACGCACCACATTGAGCGATGCCCGCTCCGCACTCAGGCGACGGATAGCACCCGGCTCCGCAGCACTCGCCTCTTGCTTCTGATCGGCTTCACCGGACGCGTCATTACTGGCCAACAGATCCGTCTGGCCGCCGGTCATAATCAGATAGACGTCGGCAAGGATTTCCGCATCCAGCAAAGCGCCGTGAAGATCGCGCTGGGAATTATCGACGAAGTACCGCTTACACAGGGCGTCCAGGTTGTTCTTCTGGCCCGGGTGCTTTTCTCGCGCCAGAGCCAGGGTATCTAGCACCCCGCAATGGGTGGCAACGTTTTGCCAACGGGGGCTCCCCAGACGCTTTAACTCTGAATCGATAAAGCCAACGTCGAACGGTGCGTTGTGGATGACCAGCTCGGCACCATCACAGAAGGTCATGAACTCGTCGACCACCTGCGAAAAGATGGGCTTATCAACGAGGAACTCGTTGGTGATACCGTGCACCTCAATCGCACCGTCGTCGACTTCACGCTCGGGATTGATGTACTGGTGGTAGTGACGGCCGGTCAACTTGCGATTGATCAGCTCAACGCAACCAATCTCAATGATGCGATGCCCGGACTTGGGATCAAGACCGGTGGTTTCGGTATCCAGAACAATTTGCCGCATGCTTTAACAGGCCCCCAATTCGTCAATTCCGCGGTTCGCCAGCGCATCCGCCCGCTCATTACCCGGGTCACCTGCGTGCCCCTTCACCCAGTGCCAGTGCACGTCGTGTTCGCCAATCGCGCTATCCAGTTCCTGCCACAAGTCGGCGTTTTTCACTGGTTTTTTGTTTGCGGTTTTCCAACCATTCTTTTTCCAGTTGTGAATCCAACCGGTAATGCCCTGACGCACATATTGTGAGTCGGTATGCAGGTCGACGCGGCAGTGCTGATTCAGCGCCTGTAATGCCTGAATTGCGGCCATCAGTTCCATGCGATTATTGGTGGTCATTGACTCACCCCCGCACAACTCTTTTTCGGCCTCACCGCTCATCAGCAATACGCCCCAGCCGCCCGGACCGGGATTACCCCGGCAAGCGCCATCGGTATAAATGGTGACTTGTTTCAATGCGTTCTCGTTATGAAATTATTGGAGCCGTAATCCATTCTGCTACAACTCTACTCTGATACAGCCTGTTCAGGCACATCACTTATTGTGGCGTCCCTGCTTCTGATGGCGCCCCCGGGCAGCCACCCGTGGACTGCTCGGCACCGCGCTAAGGGCAGGTTTCTTTTCGCCGCGCCAGTTGAGCTTGATGGTGCGCATCCGCGCCACTTCTTTGCGCGCGACTATGATGTAAAAGCCGCCCCACGGCAAGTGCCAGCGCGTGCCCACCCGCTCCATCCAGGAAGTCTTGGAAAGCAGGTCCCCGTGATTGAGCGGCATGCGGAAAAATCCGCGCTCTACCTGTCCGGACTGCAGGTCCAGCAGGTTCATCCAGTCCTCGATGCGCGCTGCACGCAGTTGGTTGCCCAGCTGATAGGGGCTGGAGCCCCCGAACAGACGCGCGAGCCCCAACAGGGAAAACGGATTGAATCCGATGAGCACCATATGCCCGCCGGGAATCAATACCCGGGCGGCTTCTCTCAGCACCTGGTGAGGCTGAGGGGAGAAGTCCAGCAGGTGGTGCAGCACGGCCACATCAATTGACTCCGAGGGCAACGGCAACTGCTCAAATTCCACCAGCGCCGCCCCCTGGCCTTCCGGGCAGGGGCTCAACTTAAAGCGGTGATTGATACGGCTACACGCGGCGAAATCCACCTGCCGCGCGACACTCGCCTGCATCAGGTGGTAGCCGAACATCCCCTCCACCACCGGCTGGACCAGCGCCAGCTGCTGGGTAAGAATCTCCCGGCCAAGGCCGCTGTCGAACCAGTCACTTAACGCCGGACAGGATTCGGCCAACGGAGAAATAGGCGCTTTCCCGCGATAGAACAGGGAATGTTTTTCCGGATTTTCCGGCATCCTAGTCATCTCCAGCTCCCATTATCTCCAACAGCTATCATCTCCAGCTCCTATATTCTGGTGGCCAACATACGGGGCATCACGCGGCAGAAATGAATATTCGGTCAGCGGCCAGAATACCCTATCTCACCAAGCGCACAAATGACTGCGCAGGCTGTGCTAATGTTGCGCCAATGATTCTTAGGTTAGCGGGGACAGCTAATGATCACAATCCGCCCCATCCCAGCATTTAACGACAACTATATCTGGCATTTACAACAAAATGACGAACACTGGGTAGTCGACCCCGGTGATGCGGCCCCTGTCATGGCGGCACTCGCTGGCAAGCAATTACACGGCATACTGCTTACCCACCATCATTTCGACCACACCGGAGGTGTCGCAGAGCTCACCGCTGCCTTTAATTGCCCGGTGTATGGTCCGGCAACCATTGAAGGTGTCACCCACCCGCTGCGTGACGGCGACCACCTAACGCTGCTGGGAGCCCCGTGTGAGGTGCTCGCGGTACCGGGGCACACCCTGGACCATATCGCACTGCTTATGACGGACGGCGAAGCAAAACACCTGTTCTGTGGTGACACCCTGTTTGCCGGCGGCTGCGGCCGACTGTTCGAGGGCACACCAAACCAGATGTACCAGTCGCTCTCGCGCCTGGCAGCGCTGCCGGGAGATACCCGAGTCTACTGCGCGCACGAGTACACACTGGCGAACCTCGAATTTGCCCTTGCCGTCGATGCCAATAATCCGCGACTGCGTGACCGCCAACGAGACGCGAAAGCAATACGCGACCGCGGAGAGCCGACCCTTCCTTCGAGTATTGAGCTGGAGCGCGCCACTAACCCGTTCCTGCGTGCCGACGAGCCAGATATACGTTTACAGGCTCAGGCAAAAGGCCTGCCTGAGAATGCGAACCCTGTCGAAATTTTCGCCAATTTACGCCACCAAAAGGACGTTTTTTGACCAAATCGCATTGACCAGGACTCACCCTCCTCTTTAGAATCAGACAATTACACAACAAAGCTCATGCGCATTATTCAACGACGCCTCTTCTAGGGCCCGCCGGCATCAAAAATAACGACGCCTGTGGCAGCATTCCGCAGAAGATTCCTGGCCAGTTCGGTGCAGAGCAAAGAGATAAATACAGACCTCGGATACCAGAATGGTTTATAAAAAGTTTGCTGTTGCGCTGTTGGCAACGGCGGTAGGGGCCTGCACCCAGATTGACTCTGCACCAAGTGCGGCGAAAACTGCACAGATTGAACCGACTGACGGCGTGGATTCCATGCCCAGTATGGACAGTGCCATCAGCGAGAACATTCTCAATGCTGCCGAACCTGCGCTGGCCAACAACGACATTTGGCACCGCCTGCGCCAGGGCTTTACCCTGGATCGCGAGACAAACCGCCCAAAAGTCCAGGACTACGTAAAATATTTTTCCTCTAACCAGGGCTATATGGCCCGGGTTACCGAACGCTCCCGCCGCTACATTTTCCACGTCGCCGAGCAACTGGAGCAGGAAAACGTCCCGCTGGAATTTGCCCTGCTCCCCATCGTCGAGAGCGCCTACGATCCTTTCGCCTATTCCCACGCACAAGCCTCCGGCATGTGGCAGTTCATTCCCGCGACCGGACGCTCCTTCGGCTTGCACCAGAACTGGTGGTATGACGGCCGCCGCGATGTGGTGGAGTCCACCCGCGCGGCCTCCGAGTACTTCAACTACCTGGCCGCCAAGTTCGATAACGACTGGCTGTTGGTACTCGCGGCCTACAACGCCGGCGAAGGTACCGTACGCCGCGCGCGCGAGCGCAATGCGCGCGCCGGTAAGGGCACCAGTTTCTGGGACCTGAAACTGCCCCGCGAAACCCGCCGCTATGTGCCACAACTGCTGGCACTGGCCGAAGTGGTCTCCCGCCCGAACCACTACAAAGTGCCACTGCACGATGTGGGCAACGAGCCCTATTACGCTGCAGTAAACGTGGGCAGCCAGATTGACCTCGCCCAGGCGGCAGATCTCGCCGGTGTGGAAATTGAAGAGCTGTACCTGCTGAACCCCGGCTATAACCGCTGGGCGACAGACCCTGAAGGTAATCACCGACTGCTCGTTCCCCATGAAAAGAGCACTCAGTTCGTCGCAGCCCTGGACAAGCTACCGGCGGATCAGCGCGTAAGCTGGCAGCACTACCGTGTAGCCAACGGTGACTCGCTGTCGGTCATTGCGCGCCGCTACGAAACCACGATCGCCGCGATCCAGCAGGCCAACAAACTGCGTGGCAGCAGAATCCGCGCAGGTCAGACCCTGCTGATTCCGAGCGCTTCCGGCCCCAATGCCCAATACGCTTATTCCATCGATCAGCGCGTGAAGCGTCGCCAGTCTTCTGGCAAGGGTCGCAAGACCAGCTATACGGTGCGCCCGGGTGACACTCTCTGGGGCATCGCCCGCAGCCTGAACGTGAAAGTACGCTCACTGGCCAGCTGGAACAACATGGCGCCAGGGGACACTCTGCGCCCCGGGCGCAAACTGGTCGCTTACAACGCAAATGGAAGCAACAACAGCTCCAGCACCAGCCGCACTACCCGTAAAGTGTCTTACCGAGTGCGCAGTGGCGACTCGCTTTACCGGATCGCGCAGAAGTTTCGTATCGATATCAGCGATATCGTGCGCTGGAACAAAATTAGCCAGAACAGCTACCTGCAACCAGGCCAGCGCCTGACGCTATTTGTTGATAGCGCCAATAACGGCTAAATCGGCCAAACCGCACAACGGCAATCTCTGCGTTGCCATTTTGCTTTTTGCTTATTTCAGACATAAAAAAACCGGCGAAATTCGCCGGTTTTTTTATTTGCGGAAACAATCAGCCGTTACTGCTGAGTCTCACTAAACACTTCCACGTCCGCCTTGCTCAGCAGATATTTCTGTACCGCTGCCAGCTCTGCGCCTCCCAGCATAGAAGACAACTGCTGCATCAGTGCATCACGCTGCTCTTTACTTTGACGGGTCAGATCGCCAGAGCGCACATCGCGCAGCTGCACAACCACAACATCGCCACTCGGCAGGGTGAACTGATCCAGAGTGCGGGCACCCGGACGCGGTTCTGCCATAGTGAACACCTTGTTCACTACCTCGCCACGGGCACCAAAGCCACCACGGCGGGTCTTATCGCTGGTTTCAAGGGTCAGGCTTTCAGACTCTGCAACCGCCGCCAGGCCACCGCTCTCGCCAGCCTGCGAGGCAATATCTTTGGCCTTGCTCGCCAGCTGCTCGCTCGCCTTGTCGCGCTTCAGGCGCTGTACAACTTCCGCCTTCACTTCTTCGAGCGGCTTCACGCCTTCAGCCTTGTGCTCAACAACACGCAATACCACCGCGTGATTTTCATTGAGATTCAACACGTCTGAAGTATTGCCGTCTTCGAGAACTTCAGGAGAAAACGCTGCGGTAATTACCTGACGCTCGCCGACAACACCCGGGCCACCCTGGCGGGAGAACAAAGGAGAAGTCTGTACGGTTACGCCCAGCTCTTCTGCGGGCGCCGCCAGTGTCTCAGCGTTGTACGCCAGGTCACCCAGGCGACTTACCGCATCAACAAACTCCCGCTCCGCTTCCGCGTTACGGATGCGCGCCTCAATGGCAGCCTTGCGCTCTTCAAACGTCGGCGGCTCCGCATCGGCAACTTCAATCAGCTTGATGAAATGGGTGCCCGCATCGGTTTTTACCGCGCCGGACACTTCACCAACCTGCAATTTGGCGAGCGCTTCCTCGAACGCTTGCGGGAATACATCACCGGAAGTGAAACCAACATCACCACCGTCTTCACTGGACAGGATGTCATCGGAGTACTCTTTCGCCAGTGCTGCGAATTCGGCACCGCTATCCAGCTTTGACTGAACTTGCGCTACCTTCGCCTGCGCAGCCTCGTCATCACCTTCGACCAGAATATGTGCCGCATGGCGACGAATACTCGCCTGGAAATTCTTCACTTCCTGATCGTATTGCGCGCGCACATCCTGGTCTGAAATATCGATATTCGCTGCAAACAACTCAGGGGTCAGCTCGATATACTCAACAGAAACCTGTTCAGGACGCTGGTATGCAGACTGATTTTCATCGTAGTAGCTCTGCACTTCACCATCCGCAACCTCAATACCTTCGAGCAGAGGTGCCGCAGACAGGGTCACGTAATCGAAGTCACGCTCTTCCATAGACACGGCAACGATATTTTCGGCATCGGTACGGGTGCTGAACGCAGTTTGCGACACACTGTCGATAAACTGCTGCATCACCATTTCCTGCTCCAGCAACTGACGGAAAACCGTCGGGCTGTATCCCATACGGCGCAGACCATCGCGATACATTTGCTGGTCAAACTGGCCGTTTACCTGGAAACCGGGCATCTGCACGATTTCCTTATCTACCGCGGCGACACTCATCGCCATACCGCGATCGAGCGCGGCCTGTCGCATAACCGCACTATTGACGAGCTGCTGCAGCACCGGGCCACGCAGTTGTTCATCGGTCAGCAAGTCAGTTGGCACATTTTCGCCATACTGGTTTTCAATCATTGCGCGGCGATTCTGGATCGCACGCTGCAGGTCAAGCTGAGAAATCTTTTCGCCGTTTACCTCTGCCACTTTATTGGCAGAGCCACCGCTGGCACCGGTGAAAAAATCGATTCCACCAATCACCATGATAAATCCGAAAAACGCCGCAACAATAATGGCAGCGGTTCCCTTCAGGTTGTCACGCATGGACTGAAGCATATCCAGCTCCGAAATTAACTCTTGTCTGTATACCACCGGATCAATAGTTATTCTTATTTCAGCACAAACTAGGTTCTGCGTGCTGATCAGGGAAACATCCCGTTGATCCTGATTCCGATTTCAATCTTTCAGAAACAAAAAAGGCGCATCCAAGTGATACGCCTCTTTGAAGCATTTTTTACAAAGCTTCTTAGTTCACCGCGTCTTTCAAAGCTTTACCAGCTTTGAAGTTCGGGATCTTAGCGGCAGCGATTTCGATTGGGTCACCGGTGCGCGGGTTGCGACCAGTGCGCGCGGCGCGCTCTTTAACGGCGAAGGTACCAAAGCCAACCAGAGCAACCTGATCGCCTTTTTTCAGAGCGTCGGTAATGCTGTCTACCATGGCGTCCAGAGCACGGCCAGCAGCTGCCTTAGGAATGTCAGCAGACGCGGCAATGGCTTCAATCAGTTCGGACTTATTCACGCTATATCCCTCTATTCTTTTCTAGGTCTAAATGGTCTATGTAACTAGATTCTGAATCTGGAAGTAGTTCCCAGAGTTCAATTCCAGGTGTGTTCGTCAGGTCTGTTGCATCCCTGAATAACAAGGTGCAATCAAGTATTTTTTCGCAGCGGATTTACCAATCGACTGCGGTTCCCCCGTAGCACAACAAGCCACGTTTTATACCAACTGCCTGTTAGTGGGTCAAGGAACCATGCGGCTTTGCGGGCAGTTTGACACTTTTAAGCCACACTTGTTCAGTCAACGGCCGGCAAGCTTATTTTTTAACCGCCCGCAACGGCCGGCGGCGTACTCTAAGCGACTTGATACCAACGTTTCAATGGTTTTTTGTCGCAAACTTAACAACCACCGACTGTCACCTCTTTGACTAACAAGCGGCAGTCGGGTGGAAAAAGTACAAGACAGATAAAATCGTTCAAAACTTCAACAACCTGATAACAAAAAGACCTGCCGCCTTTTATCAAGCGGCAGGTCAAGAGGCCTAAATCAGGTCAAGTTATGATCGGTAACGCACCCCTGACAATCAGTGAGTCTGAACCGAACGCTGGGAGCGCTCATCCGCCTTTTTCTGTAGCGCGGAATACTCTTCATCACTCAATGCATTGGGCACCGATTCCAGCGCATACTCAAACACCTGATCAATCCACTTAACTGGCTTAATCACCAGGTCCTGCTGAATATTGTCAGGAATATCCTTGAGGTCACGCTCGTTGTCCGCCGGGATCAGTACCGTTTTAATACCACCGCGGTGCGCAGCCAGTAACTTTTCCTTCAGGCCGCCAATGCGCAGCACTTCACCACGCAGGGTAATTTCACCGGTCATTGCCACATCGGCACGCACGGGAATATTAGTCAGTACCGACGCCAAGGCGGTGCACATCGCAATACCCGCTGAAGGTCCATCTTTGGGCGTGGCACCTTCGGGAACGTGGATATGAATATCGCGCGTTTCATGGAAGTCCGGAGCAATACCCAGTGACTGAGCACGCGCGCGCACCACAGTGAGCGCAGCCTGAATCGACTCCTGCATCACATCACCGAGCGAACCGGTCTTGATGACGCGCCCTTTACCGGGAACCGCTGAGGACTCGATCGTGAGCAGCTCGCCACCGACTTCGGTCCAGGCAAGCCCGGTCACCTGACCGATCTTGTTTTCTTCTTCCGCGCGACCGTAATCGAACTTGCGCACGCCCAACAGGTCTTCCAGCTGATCCTGCTTGATCACCACCTTGTTGGTGGTGGATTTGCGTACATGCTCGGTAACAACTTTACGGCAAATTTTTGCCATTTCGCGATCCAGCCCGCGCACACCAGCCTCCCGCGTGTAATAACGAACAACATCGCGTACTGCCTCGTCGGTGATCTCCAGCTCCTCAGGCTTGAGGCCAGCGTTTTTACGCTGCTTGGGAATCAGATAGCGCTGGGCAATATTCAACTTTTCATCTTCGGTGTATCCGGGAATTCGAATCACTTCCATACGGTCCAGCAAGGGGCCGGGAATATTCATCGAGTTCGAAGTACACACGAACATCACATCGGAGAGGTCGTAGTCCACTTCCAGATAGTGATCGTTAAAAGACTTGTTCTGCTCCGGGTCCAACACCTCGAGCAAAGCAGATGCCGGATCACCGCGGTGATCCATACCCATCTTGTCTATTTCATCCAGCAGGAACAGCGGGTTTTTCACCCCGACCTTGGAAATTTTCTGAATCAACTTACCGGGCAGCGAGCCGATGTAGGTTCTGCGGTGACCGCGGATCTCGGCCTCATCGCGCACACCACCAAGCGCCATACGCACATACTTGCGATTGGTCGCGCGTGCGATGGACTCCCCGAGAGAGGTTTTACCTACCCCGGGCGGTCCAACTAAACACAGAATTGGCCCCTTCACCTTTTTCACCCGCTTCTGCACGGCGAGGTATTCCAGGATACGCTCTTTCACCTCTTCGAGGCCGTAGTGATCCTTGTTCAGAATCTCTTCCGCCTTGATCAGGTCGTGGCGCACGCGGCTGGCCTTTTTCCAGGGCACGCTCAACATCCAGTCGATGTAGCTGCGCAGCACGGAAGCTTCCGCAGACATGGGCGACATCATTTTCAGTTTGCCCAGTTCCGCGCGGGTTTTCTTTTCCGCCTCGGCAGACATGCCGGAATCGGCAATTTTCTTCTCGAGCTCTTCAATTTCATTGGGCTCTTCGGTGATCTCGCCCAACTCTTTTTGAATCGCCTTCATCTGTTCATTCAGATAGTACTCGCGCTGGCTTTTTTCCATCTGCTTCTTCACGCGACCGCGAATGCGCTTTTCTACCTGAATCAGGTCAATCTCTGAATCCATCAACCCCAGCAGGTGCTCGAGACGCTGCTTAACACTGATGGTTTCCAACAATTCCTGTTTTTGCGCAAGATCCAGCGACATATGTGCAGCGATGGTGTCTGCCAGGCGGCCCGGTTCATCGATACCGGACAGTGAGGTCATCACCTCGTTCGGTACTTTTTTGCTAACGCTGACGTATTGCTCGAACTGCGACATGGCAGAGCGCACCAGTGCCTCCGCTTCCGCCTCGGAAAGCTCTTCCGATTCAATCGGGGATACGGTGGCGCGGTAATGTTCCTCGCCTTCCTGAATCTCCTCGACTTTCACTCGGTGGCCACCCTCCACCAGTACCTTGACGGTGCCGTCGGGCAGCTTGAGTAATTGCAGTACGCTAGCTACGGTGCCCACGCGATACACATCGTCCGCACCGGGGTCGTCTTCGGACGCTTGGCGCTGCGCCACGAGCAGCACTTGCTTGTCGCTGCGCATCGCGTCTTCCAGCGCATCAATGGATTTCTCTCGGCCGACAAACAGCGGGATCACCATATGCGGATAGACCACTACATCTCGCAGTGGCAGCAGGGGGTATTCGTTCAAGGTCTCGGATGGCTGGTCCATATAACTCCTCTCGGCCTTCAGGCGGCCTGCGCCGCCAGATTGGCAGCGTCAACGTATCTGTCGCGTCGCCTCCAGTGCGGACGCTCGATACGACTTGTGCCAGTTCAACAGCTAAGGTGGGGGCGTCGCCCAGAATAACAAGTCCACCCCGTCACACGCAGCAAAATTAGTTTAATTTCGGCGACTTGACGATGGTTGCATAAAACCCAAGTTCTCTGTGACGCCCCAGACGTAGAACAAATATTATCCAAAAACCGAAAAACTAGTCGCAAAAAGCGCTTGCAGACACCGCCGGTGGCTGCGTGAATCGGGCGCCAACTTGGAGGCACAAAAAAAGCCCCAAACCGGGGCTTTTATCTGCCGAAAGGCGGAGTGATCAGCGCGGAGGAACTTACTCTTCCGGCGCGGCTTTCTGGGCTTCCACCTGCTCGTATACCAGCAATGGGGCCGACTCACCTTTGATCACGGCCTCGTCAATTACGACTTTGGCGACATTATCCATGGATGGGATGTCGTACATGGTTTCGAGCAGTACCGACTCCATGATCGAACGCAGTCCACGTGCACCGGTCTTCCGCTCCATGGCTTTAGTTGCTACCGCGTCCAGGGCATCTGGACGGAAGTCCAGCTCAACCCCTTCCATATCGAACAACTTGCCATATTGCTTGGTCAGCGCGTTGCGCGGCTCGGTCAGAATTTGCACAAGCGCAGCGCGGTTAAGCTCCTCGAGCGTCGCGGTCACCGGCAAGCGGCCAACGAACTCCGGGATCAAGCCGTAACGCACCAAGTCTTCCGGCTCCAGATCCAACAACACTTCACCGAAGTTACTGTTGCTGTCTTTGGATTTGACCTCGGCCGAGAAACCGATGCCGCCTTTTTCTGAGCGATCGCGGATAACTTTATCCAGGCCAGCGAAGGCACCACCACAGATAAACAGGATATTAGAGGTGTCTACCTGCAGGAACTCCTGCTGCGGATGCTTGCGGCCACCCTGAGGCGGTACCGAGGCAACTGTGCCCTCAATCAGTTTCAACAGTGCTTGCTGCACACCCTCACCGGAAACATCCCGGGTAATGGAGGGGTTATCGGATTTACGGGAAATCTTGTCAATTTCATCGATGTAAACAATACCCTGCTGGGCCTTTTCTACATCGTAATCACATTTTTGCAGCAGCTTCTGAATGATGTTTTCGACATCTTCACCCACATAGCCGGCTTCGGTGAGGGTGGTGGCGTCCGCAATGGTGAATGGCACATTCAGCAGGCGGGCCAGTGTTTCCGCCAACAGGGTTTTACCACTACCGGTAGGACCTACCAGCAGGATGTTGGATTTACCCAGTTCAACATCATCTTTGCCTTTAACGCCCTTACTGGTGCGCAAACGCTTGTAATGGTTGTATACCGCGACCGCCAGTACTTTTTTGGCACGCGCCTGACCAATTACGTACTGGTCAAGAATCTCGGTAATTTCCTGAGGTGTAGGCAGGCGAGAATCGTCACCTTCGACAGATTCCTGCACTTCCTCGCGAATGATATCGGTGCAGAGCTCAACGCACTCGTCACAGATGTATACAGAAGGGCCTGCAATCAGCTTGCGTACTTCTTGCTGGCTCTTGCCACAGAAGGAACAGTAAAGGAGTTTGCCGTTATCTTCTCCGCTGTTCTTATCAGTCATCTAAGTACTCCGTGCTCTGACAGCCAGCCAAAATGCGGTGGCAAAAGGGGTTCGTAATCAAGATGCGGTCTTTTGGCAGGTTTTTCAAGCTTTTTTGTTCTCTCCCGGAGTAGAGGCTCAGCGACATGCCGCAACAACTGCGCGCAGTGCACAGCGGTTGCGGAACATCACTCCCCTACCCGGGGCAATTTTGGGGAATAAGTGCGTGCCAGATAGCGTTCAGGTGCTACTTGGCTAAGCCCTGGCGATGCGCCAACACCTGGTCCACCAGGCCGTATTCCTTGGCTTCGTCCGCGCTGAGGAAGCGATCACGATCCGTGTCACGCTCAATCTCTGCCACGGTACGGCCGGTGTGATGAGCCATAAGCTCGTTCAGACGCGCGCGGATCTTGAGGATTTCCTGAGCGTGAATATGAATATCTGAAGCCTGCCCCTGGGCGCCACCACTCGGCTGGTGGATCATCACACGCGAGTTTGGCGTGGCGTAACGCTTCCCTTCTGCACCGGCGGTGAGCAGGAAGGCACCCATGCTACATGCCTGGCCGATACACATGGTGCTCACATCAGGCTTGATGAATTGCATGGTGTCATAAATCGACATGCCCGCAGTCACCGACCCACCTGGTGAATTAATATACAGATGAATATCTTTATCCGGGTTCTCGGCTTCCAGGAACAGTAGCTGCGCCACTACCAAGTTTGCCATATGGTCTTCTACCGGCCCCACCAGAAAGATCACACGCTCTTTCAGCAGACGGGAATAAATATCAAACGAACGCTCACCTCTGGCGGTCTGCTCTACCACCATCGGCACCAGGCCACCGGTGGCAAGAATGTCTTGGGAACTACTAGGACGGTCAATATATGCCATGGATACGATGCTTCCTTTTTCGGCGTATTAGGCGGGTCAGAACGCATGTGCTCAAAAAAAACACACTTCTGAAAAATTTGTTCAACCTGAGCTTAACTGCTCGGCGGCGATAATGCCAGATTGACTCTCAGCATCTCGCACAAACAAAAACGGCCACCCGAAGGTGGCCGCTTTCAACTGCATACGTGTGCGAATCAAGCTTGCTTTTGCGGCTTGATCACGTCGTCGTAGCTGCTTTCAACTTCGCTGACTTTGGCCTTATCCAGGACGAAATCAACTACCTGGTCTTCCAACACTACAGACTCAACACCAGCCAGCAACTCGCGGTTGTTGAAGTAGTATTCAACCACTTCTTCCGGCTGCTGATAGGTAGACGCCAGCTCTTCAACTTTTGCCTTTACGCGGTCCGCGTCAACAGACAGTTTGTTTTCCTTGACGATCTCGCCAACCACCAGGCCGAGAACAACGCGACGCTTCGCCTGATCTTCGAACATGGTGTCCGGCAGCATTTTTGCAGCGTCTTCCGGCTTAATCTGACCACCGAACTGCTGAACCATCTGGCCGCGCAGGGTTTGAACTTCGCCGGCAACCAGTGCAGCAGGAATTTCTACCTGGTGCTTCTCGAACAGCTGGTCCATGACCTGGGTCTTGACCTTGTTCAGTGCAGCGTTCTTCAGCTCACGCTCCATGTTACCGCGTACTTCTTCGCGGAACTTCTCTTCGCCGCCTTCGGCAACACCGTAGCCAGCGAAGAATTCATCATTCAGCTCAGGCAGCTCAGGCTTTTCAGAAGCAGTTACCTTGATGGTGAACACTGCGTCGGCACCTTTCAGGTTTTCCGCCTGATAGTCTTCCGGGAAGGTCACTTCCACTTCTTTCTCTTCGCCCGGCTTCATGCCCAGAATGCCGTCTTCGAAGCCCGGGATCATGCTGCCGGAACCCAGAACCAGCTGCTGACCTTCAGCCTTGCCACCTTCGAACTCTTCGCCGTCTTTACGGCCAACGAAGTCGATAGTTACGCGGTCGCCTTTCTGCGCCTTGCGCTTGGTATCTTTCCAACCGGACTGCTGCTTGCGCAGTACGTCGATCATGTTGTCGACGTCTTTGTCAGTTACTTCAGCGGTCGGACGCTCAACAGCAACTTCTGCCAGATCGGTCAGCGCAACTTCCGGGTAAACTTCGAAGGTCGCTACGTACTCCAGGTTTTCACCCGGGGTTACATTCTTGGCTTCAATGCTCGGCTGGCCGGCAGGCTTTACCTGCTCCTTCTGAACCGCGTCGTAGAAAGAACGGCTCATTACCTCGCCCAGCACTTCTTGACGAACACCGGCACCAAAACGCTGACGCACAACCTTCATCGGCACCTTGCCTTTACGGAAGCCGTTGATGCGCACGGTCTTTGCCGCTTGCTGAAGGCGCTTATCAACTTCCTTATCCACCACTTCTGCCGGCAAATTTACCGTTAAGCGACGCTCCAGTCCGGAAGTTGTTTCGATGGAAACCTGCATGTTAATCCTCGTGAGACTCTTCTCTTCACATAATGCCGGGCTACGGAAATGTCTAACCAGCACCAGCGCTTAGCGTTGCGCCGAATCTTATCCGGCCGCCAAATACAAACAGCCCGCGTCACCACCTCTACCCTGCGAAACACGACATAAATGCGCGCTGCGGGCAACGAATGAACACGGACTGCGAAATATTTAATTGGTGGGGACGGGGAGACTTGAACTCCCACACCTTGCGGCACCAGAACCTAAATCTGGCGTGTCTACCAATTCCACCACGTCCCCAATTCCAAACTCGCGGATAACTCTTTGATTTACCTGCCTTTTTGAGAAAAAACAGGTTAGCCGTCCAGCGAGGGGAGCAGATTGTGCCACAGAGGACACAGGGCTTCAATAAGTGCGTTGAAAACAAATGGGGCGCCCATGGGCGCCCCATCTTTTGCACGGAAGCCGGAGCGGCTTATACGCGCTCTACGATGGTGGTGATACCCTGACCCAGACCAATACACATGGTCGAAACACCAAGGTCACCGCCTTCATTTTGCATCACGGACAACAGGGTACCGGTGATACGCACACCGGAACAACCGAACGGGTGGCCCAGTGCGATAGCACCACCGTACAGGTTGACCTTCTCGTCCATTTTATCCAGCAGGTTGAGGTCCTTCAGCACCGGCAACGCCTGCGCCGCGAACGCTTCGTTCAACTCTACCTTATCGATATCGTCGATGGTCAGACCTGCGCGCTTCAGCGCGTTCTGGGTGGAAGGTACCGGGCCGTAACCCATGATGGACGGATCCACACCAGCCAGCGCCATTTCGCGCACCTTTGCGACCGGGGTCATACCCAGTGCCTGGGCACGTTCGGCGGACATCACCAACATCACGGATGCACCGTCGGTAATCTGCGAGGAAGTACCCGCGGTTACCTGACCGTGCTTGGGATCGAACGCCGGCTTCAGCTGCGCCAGACCTTCAACGGTGGTTTCCGGGCGGATGGTCTGATCGGTTTCTACCAGAATCGGCACGCCATCGGCGTCGTGGCCTTCAATTGCGATAATCTCGCGATTGAACTTGCCCTCTTCAGTGGCCTTGGCAGCGTGCTGGTGAGAGCGCGCACCAAACTCGTCCATTTGCTGACGCTGGATACCGTGCATCATCGCCAGGTATTCAGCAGTCATGCCCATGGAGCCTGCAGCCTTCGCCATATGGCGTCCCAGCATCGGGTTCGGGCTCACGTGCTCCATCATGTTCAGGTGACCCATGTGCTCGACACCGCCGACCACATAGACATCACCCACACCGGCCTGAATATTGGCAGCGGCGGTGTGCAGAGAGGACATGGAAGAACCACACAGGCGGTTCACGGTTTGCGCCGGAACGGTGTGGGGCAGACCAGCAGCCAGAGCGATAAAGCGCGCTACGTTGAAGCCCTGCTCGTCACGCTGCATGACACAGCCCCAGATCAGGTCATCGATTTCTTTCGGATCCAGCTTCTCGTTGCGCTGCAGAAATTTCTTCAACAGTTCAGCAGACATGTCATCCGCACGCACATTGCGGTAAACGCCATTTTTGGATCGACCCATGGCGGTACGCGCATAGTCGACGATTACGGCATCTCTAGGATTCAGACTCATGGATACTCTCCTTACTTGTTGCCGTAGTAGGTTTTGCCGCTGGCAGCCATTTCACGCATGCCTTTGGTCGGCTCATACAGCGCACCCAGGTCGCTGTACTTCTCGGCCATCTTCACGAAGTTGTCCAGGCCAATGCTGTCCAGCCAAGCGAACACGCCACCGCGGAATGGCGGGAAGCCGATACCGTAGATGAGCGCCATATCCGCTTCCGCCGGAGAGTCCACGATGCCCTCTTCCAGGCAGCGCGCCAGTTCGGTCGCCATCGGCACCATCATACGCTCGATGATTTCGTCGTTTTCAAACTCGCGACGATCAGCCACGTGCGGCTTCAGCAGCTCGTAGGACTCTTCAGTTACCACTTTCTTGGGACGGCCTTTCTTGTCCTGCTCGTAGACATAGAAGCCTTTGCCGTTCTTCTGGCCGTAGCGCCCTGCTTCGTACATTACGTCGGAGGCTGCGGTAAAGGTCTTGCCCATACGCTCTGGGAAACCTTCCGCCATTACCTGCTCGGCGTGCACACCGGTATCGATGCCAACCACGTCCATCAGGTAAGCCGGACCCATCGGCCAGCCCCAGCGCTCCATCACCTTGTCGACCTGCTGGAAGTCGGCGCCATCGCGCACCAGCATGGCGAAACCGGCGAAGTATGGGAACAGCACACGGTTTACCAGGAATCCTGGGCAGTCGCGTACCACAATCGCCTTTTTACCCATTTTGTTGGCGTAGGCCACAACGCGGGCAACGGCGTTTTCGGAAGTTTTCTCACCGCGAATCACTTCCACCAGCGGCATTTTGTGCACCGGGTTGAAAAAGTGCATACCCAGGAAGTTTTCCGGGCGCGACAGCGGCGCAGCCAGGCTGTCGATAGAAATGGTAGAAGTGTTGGAAGCAATTACGGTGTCATTTGAAACCTTGCCTTCCACTTCGGTCAGAACAGCGTGCTTGACCTTGGGGTTTTCCACCACCGCTTCAACCACCACGTCGATATCGTCGAAACCGTCGTAGCTCAGGGTCGGCTCGATGCGGTTCAGCACCTCGCCCATTTTGCTCGCAGTCATGCGACCGCGATCAACCAGTTTCGCCAGCAGCTTGTTGGCCTCATTCAGACCCAGGTCGATGCCATCCTGATTGATATCCTTCATCTTAATCGGCGTGCCTTTATAGGCAGACTGGTAGGCGATACCGCCACCCATAATGCCTGCACCCAGTACGGCTGCGCGCTCGATTTTCTTGTCCGCTTTCTTTTCCCAACCTTTGGCAACCTTGCCAACCAGCTGGTCTTTCAGGAACAGGCCCACCAGGGACTTCGCAGTTTCGGTCTGCGCGCTGGCAATAAACTGCTCCTGTTCGATTTTCAGTGCCGCATCGCGGTCGAGCTTGTAGCCCTGTTCGATGGAGGTTACCGCGTTAACCGGAGACGGGTAGTTGCGACCCGCTTGCTGGCCAACAAACGCCTTGGTGGTGAAGAATGCCATCAGCGCTTCGGTATCGTTCAGCGGAATCGGCGACTTCTTGATTTCACGACGCTTCTGGTAATCCAGCTCGCCTGCAGCAACACGCTCCAGCAGCTTCAGCGCTGCACCGCGCAGCTTGTCTGCCGGAACCACCGCATCCACGGCGTGCGCAGTCAGTGCCGCATCTGGACGCTGCTCTTTACCTGCAGCAATCCACTCGGCTGCCACGTCAACGCCAACCACGCGCGGCAAACGCACGGTGCCGCCCCACCCCGGAATCAGACCGAGCTTCACTTCGGGCAGACCCACTTTGGCCTTATCGCCCATCACGCGGTAGTCACAACCCAGGCACACTTCGAAGCCACCGCCGAGCGCGAAGCCATTAATGGCAACCACGGTCGGGAACGGGAGGTCTTCCAGTCGGTTGATGTTGTCGTTGTTCTTGCTCATCAGCTCGGCGATGCCTTCCGGGCCAGCGGAGAAAGCTCCACCGAACTCGGTAATGTCCGCACCGACGATAAATACATTTTTGCCACTGGTCAGCAGCAGGCCTTTGATGTCGCCCGCTTTTTCAATCGCGTCCAGAGCGTCGGAAAATTCCGATACGGTGAGACGATTGAACTTATTGACGGACTCGCCTTCCAGATCGAATTTCAGTTCCGCGATGCCGTTGTCCAGCATCTGAACGGATAGCGCTTTGCCACTAAATAACATTATTGACCTCATTGATTGGTGACCCGGTGTCATTGCCGACAATGTACCGGTCCGGGGGTCGGGTTGTGCAAGACTGAGATAGGACTCGCCGCAGACAGCGTGCGATACCAGTGTTGCCACTTAATGACGCATTGTCCGAAATCAGTCGACGCGCCAAGTATAGCCAGATTCAAACGTGTGTTTGAATACCATTTCTGCCATATCTACTGTCCGGTTTGGTGCAAACATTGTGGTGAGACAGGTATTCCGATCAAAATCTGACCCATTCGTTCATAAAGTCAGGAATTTGTTTCAAGAACAGGCAACACGCAGACAACCGGTAACTGCGCCCCGAAGCATAGCGGGAAAAGCGCACGGAGACAGAGTCACCACGCAGTAAGGAAGGGAAACCGGCGACACCTGAAGCCGCCGGTTACTGGCTTATCGCGCAGGCGAATGCGCAATAAGCATGAGTCACACCATATCCGCGAAGGGATTTTCTGACTCCAGGGAAATGGCGCCAGCGCCATCCGGCAACGTGAGACTGAAAGCATCCAGCTCGATGGCCGACTCATCAATCAGGCCCTCACCGAACCGGTAGATCGCGTTCAGATCACCGCGGCTGGCCCGGGCATCATATGCCGCAGCCTGCTCGGTCACCGCCTCATTGCGCTTCTGGTATGCGGTGAACGCTGCCCGGCCGTGGCGCTTGGCCAGCATGCTCTCGGTAACGTGGGGCGCCAGCACACTGGCCGTCGCATTGTTACCACCAAACCCTTTCGAATTGAGGAAGGCCACATCCAGGGATTGCGGATCGCGCTCCACATGCTCAAGCGACAATGAGAGATTTTCGTGGTGCACGTCGTCGGCCACACGGTCGATGGTGGTAATGCCCGGCAGAATACCGCGGCGGAACATACCCAGGCTGGTAATCAACTGATCCCCACTGGCCGCCGCTACGGTGTGCCCCACAAAGGCTTTCACCGCACATACCGGCCACGCCTCGATACCAAAGGCACCGGCAAGGCGGTCAAAGATGGCCGACTCAGTAACCCGGTTCTGCGGGGTACTGGAACCGTGGGCCTGAACAAAGCTGCGGTTTCGCAGGCTGTCTTCACCCAGGATGGCCCGCGCTTCTGCCATTGCCCGGGCAACGGTGAGGTAATTACCGGGGCCGGGTGCGGAGATGGACTTTTTGGCCCCGTCCGCATTCACAAAGACGTTGGCCACCGCACCATGAATCGGCGCACCCAGCTCGAGCGCGAGTTCATCGTCCATCAGCACCGCCCACTGACTCCCCTCTCCCAGGGTAAAGCCGCAGTTATTGCCAAATGGGCGACTGGCGCGCCGGAAGTCGATGTCACCATCAAAAATCTTGCGCAGTCCATCCAGGTTCGCGAGTGCACCCATGGTGGTATAACCGTCCACCACTTCCGGCACCAACGGCGCCTCTGCCGCACCGACTACGGCAACGCGCGCACGGCCACAGCGAATGTCTTCCACCGCAGCGCGCAGGTTGTAGAGATACGTTGCACAGGCACCGGCAACCGCACCGGTAGTGCCCACACTACCCAGGACATAGGCGTTTACAAAGTCCGCGGGCATGCTGGTGAGACCCAGTGCCAACTGCTTCGAGCTCACACGCCCGCCGCGCAGACGCGACTGCAGCAGGCCGCCATTGCCATTGGGGTCCAACTGACTCATTGCGGAACTGGCATACACGGAGATCTTGTCCGGGCCCGCCTTCGCCGCGACAGTGTCCCAATCAATACCCAGGGACTGCACCGCGTCAGATGCACCGAGAATCGCCAATTGCAGACCGCGCGGGTGGAACCGGGAATTGTACTCCTGGCCCGGCTCAAAGCCCGTAGGCAACTGGCCCGCAGAAGCAACAGAGATTTCACGATGGCTGTCGAGCATGACCGACAAGGCGCCGGCATGCACCCGCACACGACCGCTATCCAACGGCTCTACCTGCCAATCGTCGGGAATCGGGTTCGGCAGCTGGCGCGCGGACATTTCGAAGGTGAAACCACCCGCATTTGAGAGTGCGGCCGGCTGGTGAAAGTGGCACTGGCGATAATCGTAGAAGCGCGACTCCAGCTCCCGCACCAGGGTGCCCTGCAGCACCTGCTGCTCCAGCGCGGCACTCAATGGCCCCTGAGCATCGTCACCGGTGCGCAATCCCATCAGGGCTGCAAGATCAGACAGGACGTCGGTTCGCTCCTCAATGGCGAGGCTATCCAGCACCATGCGCTTGTAGCCACGGTGAAACGAGCTGCGACCCGCAGGGTTGAATCCCCCAAACGCAGTGATAACAGGTAGGCGCTGCATCCTGACCTCCAGCCTAGTATGGAAATGCGAAACGAAATAACCCGGTGAATTCGGATGGGCGCCAGTTTAGGGGCTGGTGATTCGGCCTCGTTATGGGCATACTGGCCAGCAATTTTGACCATCTGGCCATGTGTAATGACGGCATTTTCTGCCAAGCAACGGCCAGCAAACCGGTATCTATGCGGCAAACTTGCCCGACTGCCGCCATCTGTCGCGAACGGGCCAGAAACTGCACGCATAAGGTCATACTTGAGAGTTACCCATGCCCACCGTCACGTTTGTTTTGATTGATCAAATGCTTTCCACCGGCACCATTTTGCCACTGGAGATGCTGAGAGGTGCCGAGAGCCGTGCCAGAGCAGAAAAAGAGTCGGTATCGCTGAAACTGGTCACCACCAGCGTCGATGGCGCTCCGGTGAAGTCCCGCTCCGGGTTCAACCTGGCTCCGGATATGGCACTTGATCAGGTACCCGACAGCGACATCATCTACCTGCCTGCCCTGTGGCGTAACCCGCGCCCGGCACTAAAACGCAATACCGGGCTACTGGCGTGGCTGCGCGACCAGGCCGCAAAAGGTGCGGTCATCAGCGCGGTGGGCACCGGCGTGTGCTTTCTCGCCGAGGCCGGATTACTGGATGACAAGCCCGCAACGACCCACTGGCACTACTTTGAGCGCTTTGCTTCGGACTACCCGAGAGTGAAGCTAAAACGGCAGTATTTTATTACTCAGGCGGACCGACTGTTCTGCGCAGCCAGTGTAAATGCTCTCGCCGACGTCACCGTGCACCTGATTCGCCAGCTGTTCGGCCCGTCTATTGCCAGCCACGTCGAGCGCAATTTTTCACACGAGATTCGCAGACCATTTGAAGAGATTGCTTACTCGGAAGGCGCGGTACATCTGCATCCGGACGAAGAGATTGTGCAGGCACAAACCTGGCTAAAACAGCACTGCAGCGACGACGTAAAGCTCAGTGAAGTGGCCAAACATTTCGATATGAGCGTGCGCTCTTTCAACCGCCGCTTCAAACTGGCCACTGGGCAAACGCCACTGCAATACCTGCAGAACGTTCGCATTGATATGGCACGCGAGCTGCTGCAATCCAGCAACCTATCGGTGAACGAAATTGCAGAAAAAGTGGGCTATCAGGATATGGGGCATTTTACTGCCCTGTTCAAAAAGTTTCTCTCAACGACACCCAGCGAGTATCGCACCACCGTGCGGGCAAAATTGTTCCGGGTAAATACCTGAGTCAGTCGCGTCGCTGTAAAAAAATAACATCGGCGCCGACAATCTCAAGCTCCGCATTGAGCTTGCGTGCCAGCCACGAAAAGGTGGGCACGCTGAAAAAGACAATATGCGTTGGATCGCGGATATAGTGCCAGCTGGCAAAGCGCTCCTGCGAAGCAACAAGTTTGGTCATTAGCGCCAGCACACCGCCACGATTAAGTCGCTGCCACAAGGAGGTAATCACCTCCCCCGGCTCACCCAAGTGCTCAACCACTTCGGTGCTGACAACAAAATCATAAGACTGCTCGAGCACAGCACTTTCTGGATGGTAGTAAAGATCGTAAGTCGCAGTAGGATGCCCGTTGCTGCTCAACATGTTCGCCAGCAACGGCGCGGGACCACATCCGAAATCCAGACCATGTGCTCCCGCGGGCAACCTTGCCAGCAACGGATCCGCACATCGGCTCAAGAATTTTTCATAACCGGGATCCTGCAAATGGTTTTCGTGCAGGTCGTAATAGGCTTTTTCTTCCGCTGGAGATAAGTGGTAACAACGAGGGACATACACCAGCGCACACTCACCACATTGGTAGTAGGCACGCTGCTTATCCTGGTGATACAGAAATGGCTGTGCCGCCCGATGGCGGCACAGGGGGCAAGATTCGACAGACTCTTGCTGGAGTTGATTAATTTCAGGCTCGGTCACTTTATAAAAGCCGATTTACGTAATTTTCTTTACAAGGCCGAGCTGGAACGGTGTCGCGTCAGGCTGCCTGTTCGCTCTTGCCGGCGACGTCAATTGCCGCACTCTCTGCCTCGGCTTTTTGTTCCGCGGTTTTAGACTGCAGCAAATTGCCAGTAGAAATCTCTACCTTGCGCGGCTTCATGGCTTCAGGGATTTCGCGTACCAGCTCGATGTGAAGCAAGCCATTGGCAAGCTGCGCATCAACCACACGTACATGATCCGCCAACTGGAAGCGTCGCTCAAAATTGCGCGCCGCTATACCGCGATGCAAGAAGTTGCGCTGGCTTTCATCAGCTGGTTTTTTACCGCTAACGGTCAGGCGATTTTGCTCAACTTGAATATCAAGTTCAGACTGGTCGAAACCAGCAACGGCCATGGAAATTCGGTAAGCATCCTCCCCGGTCAATTCAATATTGTATGGGGGGTATGCGGGCTGGTTCTGCTCGGTTGCCGTCATGGAATCCAGCAGGCTGGCCATACGATCAAAACCGATAGCGGAACGATAAAGAGGGGAAAGGTCTAAATTACGCATTGTCATATCCTCAATTCAGAGCAATATAGATAGAATGTGCTCGTACCAGTGCTCTACGCACGAGAGCTGTACCAAGCGTTGGTTTGCCGCTACTGCTGTATCAATGAAGCAAAGCTTCCTATCCAGACCGTGGCGGCTTGGGGAGACACCTCTGTCGAGCCTGCCTCCTGAGAATAGATATTGGGCCGAACCAAAGAGCTTCAAGGATAAAAATAAAAAAATTTATGAAAAATAGCGCACCCCAAGACAACATGCAGGGCGGCAGACAGAGCGAAGAACCTGTACGCCTGTTCATTGGCATAGCACCCGATAAAAATACCCAGCGCTTTTTAGATGGTATTTGCGCGGCCAGGGAACAGCAGGGAATGCCACGAAAATTTCGCTGGACCAGCCACACCAATCGCCACCTGACCCTGGCATTTCTTGGGGACACGGATCCGGCGCACCTGGACACCATTGAGATTCGCTTGAAAGACATCGCCCAACACACGGCGCCACTCGATGGCCGAATTGTCAGTACACACCCCTTCCCCAAGGCCCGCGCGCGATTATTTGCCGCCGAGTTATTACCCTCCCAACGCCTGCTCGAGTTGCATCAGGCGTGCCAGGCACTGATGCGCGCAATCGGTAAAACCCCAGAGAAGAAGACTTTCCGCCCGCACTTCACTCTGGCCCGCAGCCCAGGCGGCTTCTCCAACCTTCTCCCGGTACCCACGGACTTTATTTGCCACCTGAACAACATCACGCTGTATCACAGCTTGCTCGCACCGGGTGGCAGTCAGTACCAGCCGCTGCTGACACTGCAACTCACCGGTGCGCATGCGCCCAGAGACGCGAATTGATTTTCCGGACACAAAAAAGCCCGCCTTGCACGACACAAGGCGGGCTTTTACAAGCGAAATTCGCCAGAGACTAGCTAGTCAAGCTCGGACAGCAGGTATTCTGGATACATCACCAGTCGTGGGCGCGACAGACGACGTGCATCGAAGATAAACACGTAACGCTCGCCGTTATCGTCCGCTGGAATGGTTCGGCGGAATCGCCAGGAATTGACCTTGTACGTCTGACGACCTGCCGCTACTGGCAAAACCACCCGGTACTGATCCTGCCCCAAGAATTCAAACTCCACCGAATCTTCACCCTTGGGCTTCAGGGTCAAATTGCGGAACGTATGCTTGCCGGTTTCACCCTCTGCAAGTTGGTCCAGCAGCTTTTCAAGGCGAGCCCGCTCACCGCGGACATAATCCACCATCTCGGGGTCAATTTCTCGGGCACTGGCGACCTCTACAGGTTCGTCAGAGGAGGCACTTTCGGCAGAGACGGCCGCATCGGCCACCGCATTCGTCACATCGCCAGCTGCCGCGAGCGTCGGCTCGGGAACCTCCGGAGGAGAGATCACCACCGCTGGCGCCTTCTCCGGCTTGGGCGCCGACTTTTTGGCTGCCGCCTTCGCTTTCGCTGTCTTGGCCTCGCTCAGCATCTCTTTGACCAGAGAGTCTACCAAAGCCTGTTGCGCCGCCAGGCGTGACTTGCCGCCGGCAACCGATTCGCGAGTATCGGTCAAACGGCTTTCCAGTTCAGCGTAATTGGACTGAATAAACTCAACCCGACGATTGCGACTATCGACACCGCGTTCCGCCATATTGAGCGCATGCTTGGCTTTTTTCAGCGCGCGCTCGGTATCGGTGCTCGCTGCACCCTTATGCTCGCGCTCAGCGGCTTTTACCGCCACCAGCGACTGCTGGTAGTTTTTCCGCGCCTCGCTAAGTGACTTCTGAGCACGTTCTAGTTTGTACTCATAGGAAACGATTTCGTTCTCAATATCTTCCAGTTCAACCAGTCGGTTTTCCTGCACCTGCTCCATTCGAGCAAGTCTGTTCTGCTCCACGGTCAGCGACGACGCTGCCTGCAGCTCAACACTCCAGCCGACTACCCCCAACAAGCCCGCAAAAAGCAGCGAGCGGCCACGGTTTACCACCATTGTCAGAATCCATTGTTTGATTTTGTACTTCTTGAGTGCACCTGAGCACTTCCCCCTCACCCAGATGCCTCGAATGCGCCAAAAGTCTCGGAAACTCGTCAGAGTCTCCATGGAGACCAGGGCAAACTGAGGTTCGGTATTCTACACGGCAGGAGGCTCTTCATGCAGGAACCTTTTCATGCAGGAACCTCTGCATTAAGACGCCTTCCGCACCCATGAGAACACCCATGCGCACCAATCCACCTGCGCAAACGCCAATTTACCCCACACGATTTTTCGCAGCAATGACCATGCCAACAAGATTACTGGGCTTTGAGTGACGTGTGCTGCAATTCACGGTTTTCCTGACCTGCCGGCCTTTTGCCAAAAAGTTCCAAAACTACTAACAATTTTTTATGACATTTTCTTGATTGGGGTGCTTGATTTTTTTTCTCAGAATCGCATTATGACTACAGGGAGTTGATCCCGACCGGATTGAAAACCGGCCCGAGCGCAAAACCTTATTTTGGCTGCGGTGGCAGCCGTTAACTCGCGACCTCTGGTGATTCGATTTTCAAGCCTGTCACTCTCTCCCTACAGGGCGCCCTACCTTCTTTCAGCAAACCGCTCACGCGGCCTGCATGGACCCTTTATAACCGGAGGTATGTGCCCATGAAATCAGCGCCTTACGATAACATTGTATTCCGCGACATCGATAAATCTGCGTCTCTTGCGGATACCGTATCCAAAAAGCTAAACAAGCTGGAACGTTATTGTGGCGACATCATACGAAGCCGTGTGGTCCTCGAAGCTCCCCATCAACACAAGCACAAAGGCAAGCAATACAAAGCTTCCGTTGAGCTAGCCGTGAGCGGAAATCCGGTCACAATCTCCAACGAAAGCGACTCTATTCATCGCGCCGTTAATGGAGCGTTCGATTCCGCCGAGCGCTGCCTGAAAGAGCGTGGCGGCCGTCGCAAATCCCGCCGCTACCAGACCGCGGTCATGGACAGCGAAAGCGAGTAAACAACTTTTTTGATTTGCACGAGCAATCTGGATAAATCACAGAGGCACATTTAAAAAAAGAGCGGGGAAGCCAAGCTTCCCCGCTCTTTTTTTGCGTCCGAATCAGCGAACAAAAGACCCGGCTATTCTGCAACCGGTGTGCGCATGGTCACGAACTCTTCCGCCGCGGTCGGGTGGATACCAATGGTCTGATCAAACACAGACTTGGTCGCACCGGCCTTCATTGCTACCGCGATTCCCTGAATGATTTCACCGGCATCCGGGCCCACCATATGCGTCCCGATCACACGGTCATTGCTGGTATCGACAATCAGCTTCATTAGCGTGCGCTCGTCGCGGCCGCTGACCGAGTGACGCATGGCTCGGAAGTCCGAACGGTATATCGCAACCGGGATCCCCGCCTGGCGCGCCTCTTCCTCACTAAGCCCAACGGTGCCGATATTAGGCTGGCAAAAAACGGCGGTTGGAATGTTGTTGTAATCGATCTCCGCCGTCTTCCCTGTCTGCCAGTGCTTTACCAACGCCATGGCTTCAGCCAGCGCAACTGGGGTCAGTTCGGGCCCACCGGTGACATCGCCCAGTGCATAGATTGAGGTTACGCTGCTGCGGAAATTGTCATCAATACCAATAGTGCCATCTTTTTGCAGCACCACGCCCAACTCTTCGAGCCCAAGACCCCGGGTATTCGGCTTGCGCCCGGTGGCATACAGTACCGCATCTACCTCAAGCACTTCGCCGTCACTATCCTGAACACGCAAACTGCCATCGGCCACCTTTTCTATTGAGGCAACCTGATGGTGGAAGTGCAGCTGCACCGACTTTTTCTCCATCTCGTCGCGCACAAAGTGGCGTACGTCGTTGTCGAATCCACGCAAAAACAGATCGCGACGATAGGACAAATGTGTTTCCGCACCCAGTCCGGCGAAAATACCGGCAAATTCGACCGCGATATAACCACCGCCGACCACCAGTACCCGCTTGGGAAACACCTCCATAGAAAACACTTCATTGGAAGTAATTACATGCTCACTGCCAGGAAATTCCGGCACGTATGGCCAACCGCCAGTAGCCACCAGTATCCGTTCCGCGGAATACTGGGTATCACCGACCGTTACCTGTTGTCGGCCACTCAGCTTGCCGCGACCGTCAATAACGGTGACGCCGGCGTTACTCAATAGATTGCGATAGATACCATTAAGACGGGTAATTTCATTCGCATTGTTGTCGCGGAGTGTGGGCCAGGCGAACTGCGCCCCACCCTGCCCCTGCCAACCAAAGGCCGTCGCATCTTCAAACGCCTCGCTATAGCTGCTCGCATATACAAAGAGCTTCTTGGGCACACAACCAACATTGACGCAGGTACCGCCCATATAGCGGTCTTCCACCACCGCCACGCGCATTCCGGTTGCCGCGGCCATTCTTGCCGCGCGCACGCCGCCAGAACCCGCTCCAATCACGAAAAGATCGAAATCAAACTCAGACAAAATCTGCTCCTTTTGCCGAAAAAACAGCCTCTACCACAACAAATTTTCCGTTGAAAATGCCGACTGGTTCCGCAATCTGCACATAACTGACTATCGGAACTTAAAAGCCGTTGACATAGCACTGTCGTTTAGATACTTATGTGATGTTTATCACAATAACAAGCCTGATAGCGAAAACAACAGCAAGGCACTTAAAAATGAAAACGTCAGATTTCGCAACAACACACCCGAGTGAAACGTCCCAGAAAGCCACTTCCGCTGTGTCCAAACTGCGCAAGTACGTCGCCCTGTGCGGTGCAATGGCTGTGAGTATATTGCTGGCCTCCGGCAACGCAACCGCCAAAGCCCACCCTTCTTATTTGACGCAAAGTTATTGCGACGGATTGGTGGATCAATTCGTTGACTACGGGATGCGCAGCCTCGGCAAGTACGTAAATGAAAACTTCAGCCTCGAATACAAAGGCGGTATTCGCAACACCATCAACTTTCTAAAACAGCGCTCAGAGTGGCTGTCCGAATGTGATGCCTACCTGAACGATACTGCGAACACTTTTGTGTTCCATAACGAGAAAAATACTAGAGAGATCTTTGCCGCGATTGATGCACTGGCGAAAGAGCTGCAACTGGTGCGGGAAGGCGTGGAATTCCCGGATGAAACCGGTGTAAACAACCCGCTGCCATTTATCAAAGGTCGCTACGAGACCCTGGCAACCCTGATGGATCAACACCACACCAGAATACTGATGAAAAAACAGTTTCAGTAAGCTGCACAAAGATCCCGCAAAGCGAGTATCGGGGGGAGCGCGTCGTTTCAACTCCCCCGCTTGCGACTCCCTCTACTACCCTCTCGCGCAACACGCTCTTCCACTTCTTCAGCCTTCATCTGCGCCTCTGGCCAATTGACCTGTTCGCGCCCCAATAAACGCTCCTTGAGGCTCGCGGCAATGCGCCGAGTCAGAGCACCCAACCGGGGACGCTGCTTCTCCGAGAAAGGGATAGGGCGGCAACTATGCACGGCAGCAAGGCCGATACGGGCCATAAACAGGCTGGCCCCCATTCCCTGCCCGAGCCGCGCAGATACCGTACTCAACATGCTATCGCCCACCAGTTCCGGCCACAGCTCGCTCACCGCATATTCGCTGGCGCCACTGTAAGCCACCAGGGCGAGGATTTTCTTGAACAAACGCCAGCGGACCACCACCGACGGACGCACACCGTAAATCTGTGCCACATCGTCGATCATGCGCATGGACTGCCGCAAAGCCACCAGCACATCCAAGGTGGTAAACGGACTCAGCCCGACCAGTGCGCCGGTGGTGGTGGCATGCCGGACAATCCGCCGCAAAGCTTCCTGGTCCAATGCTTCGAAGAAGTTGAGCTCCAGGTGCCGCAGCAACTCACTGTTGTCGTAATAATCTGGAGCTTCGTCCTGCACACGTGCCAGTAACGCCCCCTGCGGTTTCCCTTCAAACAGCTCCCGCAACTGGTGGTTGAGTGGCTCTACCGCATCCGTGGCGCGGCTGTCGCGGACCTCTGCAGCCAACTCCTGTGTTTTCTGTAGTTTGCGCAGGGGGCGTCCAGCGCGAAAGTACTCCCACACTGCGCTGACCATGGTAAGCACGAGTGTGCCTATGATCAGCCCCGCCAGCAGACCAAAGCCCCAATGCATGTCTGCCGCCCAGTAAAAGAACTGGCGCAGCTCCCAAAAGATCGCACCAAACGTCAGCGCCAACGCGGCGGCCAGCGCCGGCTTCCACAAGCGCAGGCGAAACACCGGAAGGCGCAGTTCGGAAAATGAGATGGTATTGGGCAGAGACTCGCCCGTGGTGATCGAACGAGGCAGCTGATCGGCCTCTTCCGAGAGAGATTCGACACGCGTACTCGCGCGGTCGTGCACCGTACTCTCTTCCGCTTCCAGGTTCTCTATGCGAGTTTGCCGGCGCGGCTCCTGGTCTGGACGCTCGGAAGCAGCCCCACGCCCCGCCTTGTTATCCGCAGAGTCCATTACACCTTGTCTCCCAACAATAAATTCAACAGTGCATCGAGACGGATATGTGGCAGATAGCCTTCCCGCGCAATCCCTACCGGCGGACGCAACTGGGGCGGGAGCCCACCCTTGTAGTGTTTCCATCCGTTTTCCTGCGGCAGGTGGGCGAGTATCTCGGCATTTTCAAACCCGAGATAGTCGCCATCCATTCCGTGCCCCACCAACAAGCGACGGCCGTTCCTCACCTGTTCCGTAGAACAGCGAACGGCGGCAATGGCTTCACAATAGAGCGGCAAGCCGCGATGGCGAGCCCCGGAAAAGACCTGCTGCAATTGCTGGCCCAGCAATTGGCGAAGTGCGTCGTGGTCAGCCGCCAGCACCTGATCGACCTTGGTCGCGGCAAACACCAGTCGATCAATACGCGGGCGCCACAATTTGCGCAACAGCCCGCTGTTTCCGTAGCGGAAGGTATCGGCGATGTGCCCAAACGCCAGGCGCATATCCTCGAGCGCTTCCTCGCCAGCAAACAGGGTGCCAATCAAGTCTACCAGCACTAGCTGGCGATCCAGGTGCCGGAAATGACTGTCTACGAAGGGCGCCACACTCTGCTCGACATAATCGCGATAACGCGCTTCTAACAGCCGATACACACTGTCCTCGGGCAGCTCGCTCAATTCGGCGGCGGTTTGATGCCCGAGGGTCGGCAGCGGGAAAAAGCCATATTCCTCGTTATCGAGCAGGGCCCTCCCCGGCTGCAGATAGCTCAGGCGGGCGCTGCCGCGACAGTCCCGCAAAAACTGACGGTAGTTCTGCCACAGACTATCCAGCTCGCCGGGATCCAAGCGGTCTGCGGGGTCCAGCTGCTCCAGGCGAGCCATTAGCTCCGGCGCCAGATTGCGGCGCGCCTGCCCGTTGAGTAAATCGCGCTGGTGGCGGCACCAGGTGGCGAAATCCATGCGCAACAGCGGGAGATCCATGAGCCACTCACCCGGGTAGTCACGAAACTCGAGAATCAGCCGTTGCCGATAGTTTCGCCCCAGGCGACGCCCCTGCAGGTGCAGATGCAACTCCAGCGCCGAAAGATCGCGCGTGGAATCCGGCCAGCGCGGCGGCGTTGCCGTCAGCGCCCCGAGGCAGCGCTCGTATTCGAACAGAGGCAACCCGGCGTCCATCGCGGAGTGCAGTTCAGCCCCCAGTAAACGGCCATTCAGCGCCGGCGCAAAGCCAGGCAGCTGGGCCCGATCCGGGTTGCTCAGTTGATAGATAAGGCTGGTAATGAGGGTGGACTTGCCGGCACCACTGAGGCCAGTGATGCCAATGCAGAGGCGCTTGTCGAGCAGACGCTCGGCGGCCCAGTGGGATTTATCTAGCGCCTCTTTACCCAGCTGGCGCAGTTGCTTCTTCAAACCGCGCAGGCGACTTCGTCCTGCGCGGCCATCCTGATCTGAACTCACTAAAACTCCGTTTTTTAGCGGATAGCTAGGGTCAATCTACCAGAGCGACATCCCCGGAGCCCATTACCGAAAAGGACTCACTGGCAGGGCGCTTCAATACGATGTCACCAGATCCCATTACCGAACCACCAGCTCTGGTGGCCTGTAACTGGCGCCCCATGAAGTCACCAGACCCCATTACTGTGATATTCACGCTGGCCACTTTACCGCCGATCACCACGTCGCCAGATCCTTTGACCTGAGCTTTCAGGGTCTCGCCGATGAAATTATCCATACGTACGTCGCCAGAACCGGTCACCCCTGCCTGACCTTCCACCGCGAGGATGGTGCCCAGGATCACATCACCTGAGCCGGTAACACCCGCGTTCAGCGATTCCGCAGCGACCTTTTCCACGCGAATCAATCCAGAGCCGGTGACGCGCAAATCCAGATCGGCGCTCTCCAGCGTGTCTGCCAGTGCCTCACCGGACCCGGTCACGCGAATCGCCGACAGTTCGGGCAAGGTTACACGGAACTCGACGTTCGGCTCACTGCTGACGGTCACCACCCCAAACAGGCTTTTGCGATCCGGCTCTACGGAAAGCGACAGGGTATCACCACTGACCTCAGCCTTGGCATATTCGAGATCTTTTTGCTCGCCATACGCAGTTACAGAGAATTCTGGGCCCTGTGTCACTTTAAGATTAGAACCCCCCTTCAGGGCAATGGCAGAAAACCCATCTACCGAGAAGGTCTTGGCCTCTTCCGCCTGGCTAAACGCCGCGCAGAGGGTCAACAGCGGCACCAGAATGGCGACCGAAATAAAGCGGGACAGAAATGGCGATTTATTACGCATGGTCCGTATACCTGTAGTCATAGCTCATTTGCATTTGGGGCAGCCAACATTGGCCGCCACCTTGGTTCATTACCGGTATGACGTCACTACCTCCGGGTTTGGATGCAGTACTGCCAAATCCACCGAAACGGAGCTATTCCATGCCATTCTCGAATCCGAGATCCGCAAGCGCCTGGCGAATTTTGGCCGCTTCCTCGGCCAGTGCTTCCGGCTCGGCCTGCTGCTGCAGAGCAAAGTCCAGATCGGCAATCTCGTTGATCGGTACCAGATGGTAGTGGGTATGCGGCACCTCGATGCCAGCCACCATCACCCCGACCCGACGCGGACGGTAGACCTGCTTCTGCGCCTTGGCGACCTTACTTGCCACATCCATTAGATGCGCACTGGTTTCCGCCGGCACATCATCCCAATGATTAATCTCCTCCACCGGAACCACCAGGCAGTGTCCGGGCTTGATAGGTGCAATGGTCATAAATGCCACCACCGAATCGTCGCGCCAAACAAAGTGCCCGGGAAGGTCACCGTTGATAATTTGGGTAAAGATGCTCGCCATCAAGATCTCCTTCTCAATTTTTTGGGCAGTGCGGCGTATGCCAGAGATTTTACCAGTGCCGCTTGCACTGTCGCCAGTTTACCCTAGGGTGGGCAATTTCAGCGCCTGCTCCACACTTAACTCGCAAGGGCTAACCCAGAGAAAACTACCCGTCATAAGTGCCTTAAAAACAGGCACTTGTCGTATACCGCGCCCCAAAATAGCGCTTGTTTAAACCAGCCATACGACACCCGTGGAAGAGTGTGACAATTTGTTTCCGGTTTGTTGGCAGAGGTATTTCCATCCCGTAATCTTGCCGCCCATATCGAAACAGGCAGTCCCAGACCCGCCCAACGCGAAATTTCCCGCATCGTTTTGCCGGCGAGATTTTTGCCCGCGGCAGGTCAATATAGCGACATCGACAAGATTAAAGGGACGCCCACAAAAATTCAGAATATTCGTCTCACAGGGGGAGCTCATCCATGTCTCAGGTATCGTCTGCGCAAGCACTCTGTCCTGCCGGTTTATATCCACTCGGCAACCCAGCTCGACGCAATCATGGGCATGTGTGCGAATGCGCACCGGAGGCCGCCGAAAGCGGCCTGCTCGACATGATCGGTGGGCGCGTATTTGTCACCGAGCTGGTAGCCGACTTCTATCAGGCAATCGGACAATTCATGGCGAGCGAAGACGTCGCCGACCATCAGAAGCAACAGAGTCGCCAAGCTCAATTTTTGTGCCATGCGCTGGCTGAGCAAGCGGAACCGGTTTACAGCAGCCGTGCGCAGTTTCTCGCTCAGGGCCTGAGCCCTGCCTTGTTTGAGGCGCTACTCGAGTACTTTGAAGGCCATTTGGTCGAACTAGGCTATCCGGCAGCATTCAGCGACCAGCTAACTCGTACGGCGGACGACCTCTATGCGCGCAGCCATGTACAGCGCGCTATCGCCATCTAGCGGTACGCTGCTCTGCCGCATACAGTGCCGATTCCGCACAACCGGGAACGGCGCTGATACCGCGGCACCGGGGATCAAATAAAACAGCCCAACGCCCTCACCCGCCATATTCCATTTATTCACTGCACTAACCTGCCGCCGCGTTACTGACCAACGGTCCACTAACAAGCGGCTCGGTTGCGAGCGCAGCTGCCCGCCCATACAATGCACGCTCATAAAGCCTATCGCTCCGCTTGCTTGTCAACCGGTAAGCGGCGGCACGCTATCACTCACGCTCAACACACAAGAGACTGCCAATGAAAATTGCTAACCACAGCGTTGTGGAGATCAACTACACCCTGAAAGATGCCGAAGGCACTGTGATCGACACTTCCGAAGGTGGCCAGCCGCTCAAATACCTGCAAGGTGTGGGAAATATCATCCCCGGACTGGAGCAGGAAATGCTGGACAAAAGTGCCGGCGACAAGTTCAAGGTGGTAGTCGCCCCGGAAGAAGGCTATGGCCCACAAAACCCAGAGCTGATCCAAACCATGCCAAAGAGCGCATTTGGTGGCGTTGATGAACTGAAAGTTGGTATGGCTTTCCGCGCACAGAGCACCGATGGCCACCCGATCGAAGTAGAAATCATCGATATCGACGGGGACCAGGTCACCATCAATGGTAACCACCCGCTGGCGGGTGTTGAGCTGCACTTTGATATTGAAGTGGTATCCGTACGCGAAGCCACCCCGGAAGAGATCGACCACGGCCACGTGCACTGATTCGCTTCCACACTTCGGCAGGGCGGCCCCTTCGCCCTGCCATATTCCCCCTTCACCCTGATCAGCTCCTCTGATCTGGGACGCCCGCAAGAGATGTAACACTGGAACCCATATGCCCGAGAAGAACTTGAGTGACGCCTACCTGCAACGTTTTGGCGGAATTGCGAGACTCTACGGCAACGACGCCCTGCACGCTCTACACGGAGCCCATGTCGTCGTCATCGGCATTGGCGGTGTAGGCAGCTGGACCGCAGAGGCACTGGCACGCAGCGGCGTGGGCAAAATCACGCTGATCGACTTGGATGACATCTGCATTACCAATACCAATCGCCAGATCCACGCCCAGGTGGGCAGCATCGGCGAGATTAAGGTGGAGGTCATGGCGGAGCGACTGCGCCAGATCAACCCGGAAGTCGACGTGGTCACCCGCGAAGATTTTATCGCCAGCGACAACTTTGCCGAATTTCTGGCACCGGAGAAGGAAGCTATCGACGTGGTGATCGATGCGTTTGACAACGCGCGCGTAAAAGCCGCGCTCATCGCCTACTGCAAAGCCCGCAAGCTGCGCCTGATTACCGTAGGCTCCGCTGGCGGCAAGAAAAACCCCGCGGCGATCACCTGTGCCGATCTCGGCCGTACCGTCAGCGACCCGATACTGGCAAAGGTCCGCCAGCACCTGTACCGCTTTCACAATTTCCAGAAGTCCAGCAAACGTCAATTTGGAGTGGATGCCATTTATTCCAGCGAGCCCATGGTATACCCGCAGCCCGATGGACAGGTTTGCCAGCAAAAAAGCACCATGCAAAATGGGGTAAAACTGGATTGCAGTGGCGGGTTCGGCGCGGCCACAATGGTCACAGGCACATTTGGATTTGTTGCCGCAAGCAAAGCGATTGAACGCATTGTGCAGCGCGCTAACTCTAAGAGCTAGCGCGAGCAAGGCAACCTATCAGGCATGCATTAAGTCGAAGGCGCGCTGCACCAGAGCGCGGAAGCCATTGCCGCGGGACTCACTCAGTTGCTGCGACAAACCCAATTCGTCAAAAATCTGATGCAACTTGGATGGCGCAACAGCACCCTCCGACACGCCATCAATCTGCGACAGCAACAGCGCCCCCAACCCCTTCACGATCCGGCTATCGCTGTCGATTGCGAATCGATGCACACCCGCTTCCTGGCGGTGCACCAGCCAGGCACTGGATTCGCAGCCCTGCACCAAATGCTCGGTAGTGCGGATCTGGTCTTTGCGAGAAATCACCTTGGCCCAGCTCATGAGGGTCCGATAACGATCTTGCCAATTTTTTTGATTGCGCAGCGCGTCCAGATCCAGCTTAGACAGGTCATCGGGCTGCCAAGAATACGCCTCGGTAGCGGCAGATTCGGAGGAGCCTGCAGCGGACGGCTGAGGCTCCACGGTGTCGTCCAGCTGCTGTAATAATTCCTCAATGCCGGCTATCAGACGGTCAATATCTTCCCGCGAGTTGTATGCCACCAGAGACGCGCGCACGGTCGCCGTGTGACCAGCCGCATGCAACAGCGGCTGGGCGCAGTGATGCCCAACGCGCACCGCAATATCGCGCCCATCCAACCACTGCGCAATATCAATCGCCGCACAACGGGGGTGCACAAAACTGGCGATACCAAGATTGTTGCGGGGATTGCTCAACAACTCTAATTCGTGCACCTGCGACAATCTGTCGTGCAAGTAGGCAAGCAAGGTTTGCTCGTGCTGCACCATCGCCTGTCGGTCCTGTTTGCCGAGGAATTCGATACAGGCGCCAAGCCCGGCGATTGCCGCTAGCGACGAGGTTCCCGCTTCAAATCGGTGAGGCAGATCCGCGTAATCACTGGCGAGAAGGTCGACGCTGGTAATCATCTCGCCACCGCCCTGCCAGGGCGGCAGGTCGCACAAAAGCGCTTCGCGACCGTATACCAGGCCTATGCCCGTGGGGCCATAAAACTTATGCGCAGAGCACACGAAGAAATCGCAACCAATGGCCGCAACATCCACCACATCGTGCGCAGCCAGTTGCGAGCCGTCCACGACCCAGCGCAGATCACGTTGCGACAAGGTTGCACGTAGAGTTGCACGCAAGGTTGCAAGATCCGTGCGGAAACCCAGCGCATTGGAGCCGCCGGTAACAGATACAATCTTGGTGCGCGGCGACAACACCTCTGCAATACGATCAATTTGCGGCACGCCGTTGGCATCCGGCACAAAGCGCAGCACCAACCCATGCTGTTCCGCCAACATTTGCCACGGGACAAGGTTGGCGTGGTGCTCCGCAGTCGACAAAACAATCTCATCGCCAGCAACCAGACCACGGCACAGGCTATTGGCCAACAGGTTCAAGCCTTCGGTAGCACCGCGGGTAAAGATGATTTCTCGCGGCGACTGCGCTCCCAGAAAGCGTGCACTTGCCGCCCTGACCCGCTCCACCATCTCGGTGGCACGCCGGGCCAGGCGATGGCTCGAGCGATGGGTATTGGCATTGCTATGCAGATAAAAATCGCGGATCGCATCAATGACGCAGCCCGGCTTCTGCGTGGTCGCCGCATTATCCAGATAAACTAAATCCCGGTTTTCCGCTTGGGAAAACAGTGGAAACTGCTGCTTAAATTCTTGCGGGGAAAAAGTCATTGTCGGTTCAAAATCCAAAAAGCGTGCACGCATTTTTTCCGGTCTGCGCAATGACCTGTTCCGGAGAGATGCCACGCAGCTCCGCCAAGGTTTGCGCAATTTGCGGCAAGTATTCCGGGCTGTTGCGCTCTCCCTGGCGGCCGGCCAGTGGCATGTCCGGTGCGTCGGACTCCAGCAGCAACTTTTCCAATGGTATATCGCTCAATGCCCTGCGGGTTTTCGCCGCGCGCTCGTAAGTAATTGTGCCGCCAACCCCCAGGTAGAACCCCAGGCGCACATACTCCTCGGCAATCTCCCGGCTGCCGGAAAAAGCATGGATCACCCCGCCTTCTTCCAGGGAGAACTTCTTTAATATGCGCAATACATCCGCATGGGCACGCACGCTGTGCACAATCACCGGCAGGGACAGTGCGCGCGCAGCATCCAACTGCGCTTCAAATACCGGCAACTGTTGCTCAAGGGGCGTCTCGATGTTCGCGTCCAGACCACACTCGCCAACGGCGACACAGCGCGATACTTCGCCACTTCGTTGACGCTCGTGCTCGACACGCTCAACCACTGCCCGACGCACGTCGGCGGGAGCAATCGCAAGCTCCTTCACCCACCATGGATGCACTCCGACCGCGCCATACCAATCGGGTTCAGAGTGCACCAGGGCAAACAATTGTCGCCACTGGGGAATACTGACACCGGGAATCACCAGGGATTGCACCCCCGCCTGTCGGCAACGCGACCAGACCTGTGCGCGGTCCTCGCTGAACGCATCAAAATCGAAATGGCAGTGGCTGTCGATAAACGCCATGCATGACCCCACCTGGGCGCAGCCCTCGGCGGCGGGCATGCGCAGCTAGAAAAAGTGAATTGTAGGTCGGGCGCGACACAAAAGCGACGCTGGCATTCCCCGGGGCTGACGTCGCTGCGGAGAGCAGACTCGCCGGACATACACCTTCAGGATTGCCGGATGGGCGTCACAACGCGATAATCACGCTGAATTCCCCCTACCGCTGTCCACCGCCCCATTCCACTGCCGAGGTTTACGTTGGAAATTTTGCTGTCCATCGCGCTGTTCGTGTTCTCAACCAGCATTACCCCTGGGCCAAATAACCTGATGATCATGTCATCGGGCCTGAACTACGGTGTCGAGCGGTCCCTGCCACATATGCTGGGCATATGTCTCGGGTTCCCGGCCATGATTATGGCAATCGGGTTTGGTATGGGGACCTTATTCCAGCAGTTTCCGTTTCTACATGAAATCGTGCGCTGGGTTGGGATCACCTACCTGTTGTATCTGGCCTGGAAAATTGCGAGCACCCGGGATGTGGGCGCGACACCGCAGCAAAAGCCCTTTTCATTTCTGCAGGCAGTCGCGTTTCAGTGGGTGAACCCGAAGGGATGGATTATGGCGGTGGGAGCGCTTGCGGCCTTCACCACCCCCAATGGCGAGATATTGCTGGAGGCAGGCCGCATTGCGCTGGCATTTATTTTAATTGGAGGCCCGTGCATCGCTATCTGGCTGATGTTCGGTGTCGGTTTAAAGCGAATTCTCACCGAGCCGACGCATCTGCGGGCGTTTAATATGACTATGGGATTGCTGTTGGCAGCCAGCGTGATACCCATGCTAACTACCGAGTTCTCCTGAGTAGATCGAAAGCCTTTCCAGAATCTTTGCAGAATCAGTTCTGCGGCAACTCGGACTGGCGCGCCAGCTTGCGCCCCTCCTCCAGCTCCACACGAAAGTTCTTCACCATTTGCCGCAGGAACAGGCGTGGAGCTAATTTATACAGGTAGGCTCCGAACAACGATTTGTCGCGCGGGAACAAGCGCTCCTTGCCCGCAGCCAGCGCATCCAGAATACGCCCCGCCATCCAGTCAGCACTGCGCACTTGGCCCACCGTACTCTGGGCATGCTGGGCACGCCCGCCATCACCGGAGAGTGCATTGGCATCAATGTTGGTCGCCACAAAGCTGGGATACACCATCAGCACAGACACACCATCCTCGCGCATCTCTTCACGAAATGTCTCGAAGTACTGGTGCAAAGCGCTCTTCGCCGCACAGTAGCCCGCGCGACCGAGAACGGGCATCCAACCCGCCATCGAGCTGATATTCACCACACAACCGCCTGCCGCGGTAAGCGGCGCAAGCAACCCCTGGGCCAGCTCAACGGGTGCGTGATAATCCACCGCCATCACCCGTCGAATAACGGCGTTACTGGTTTGCGCAGAAAGGCTGCGGTGGGTAATGCCCGCGTTATTAATCAGCAGATCCACCTGCGGATAGGCATCGCGCAACTTCTCACAAAGCTGGGCAATCGATGCTTCCGCCGACAGGTCCGCCACGTGGACATCGATACTCACCAGCGGCTGGGTAAGTTCGGCAGCCCGCTGACGCAGGGCATTTTCGTTCACATCTACTAGCACCAGTCGCAGCGCAACCGAGGCTGCTTGCGCGCGCTGCGCCAGCTCTTGCACCATTGCCCAACCAAGACCGCCCGCTGCGCCGGTGACTACCGCAACGCGCTCTCTATTTACGCGCTTGGCAAATAACTCTTTCATACTATCGCCCCCTCATTCGTTGCCGCCCGCTGTGTACCCTCACTGTTCGATAAATCAGGACAGTAGGTAATTTGGGCATCGCTGAGATCCACTTTCCGGCCCAGAGCGTGCTCGGCGAAAAAGGCAAAAGTCTCCGCGGAAGTTTTCTGCGGCTGGTAACCAAGCTCTGATTTCAAACGTGTATTGAGCAGCACCGGTCGATATTGCAGAAAGCGCACCTGCGCTGGGTGCGCATCACCCAGGCGCAGGCCAAAACTCATCGCCAACAAGGCCTTCAATAACCAGACCGGCGGGCGGCGCAAAGGCTTCTTCAGCAACCGAGCAATTTCTGCCGGTGTCAGTGCACCGTCGCCCGCCAGGTTATAGATACCCGCTGCATCGCGGGTAACACCGTATTCGATCGCGCCGACCACATCCTGATCCCAGATGAACACGAAGGGAGAATTGTGTGCGCCCGGGTCGAGAATGCTGCGCCCGGAAAACAGCGAACTGATTTTACTGTTGGTGGTGGCACCAACGATGGAACACGGACGAAAAATCAGCTGTTTAAGTTCAGGATGGCTCTGGCGATACTCCGCCAGCATTTCTTCAACCAAACGCTTGTGATCGGAATAGCCAAATTCTGGATTTCCGCGCAGGGGGTCACTTTCCTGCAGCCATGCCGGATTATCTGCGTGGTAACCGTAAGCCGCGCCACTACTGGTTAAGGTAATGTGCGTAACCCCGGCACGCACGCACGCGTTCAACACATTACGCGTGCCCTCAACATCGATTTTATATTCCCGCGCGCGATCGCGGCCGGCGGACATCACCGAGGCCAAGTGCACCACATGGGTGATGCGCTCAGCTCGTAACACTTCAACCAGCGACGCGTCACAGATGTCCATGTTAAAGATCGGAAAGCAGGTTTCCCGATGCGCAACATCAACCCCTACCACAGGCATCTGTTTACTCAGGGATTCACCCAGAAGATGCCCGACATAGCCGGCAGCACCGGTAATTAAAACCCGCTTCTGTGTCATGTTTTGCTCTTATTTTGCAGGAGTCGGGACAGCGTCGAGGCTCACTGCCGCGTCAAAACTTTTGTAATCCTTACGCAGATGCTCCGTGTGCTCGGCCATGGCGTTCAGGTAAGTATCCTTGTGCACGTAGTAGGCCATGCGTTCGAGGTTGAGATACTTCATCCCGCCATCCGCACGTTGACCAGCCTGCGCTTGTTTTACCGACTTCAACTTGCGCGCCGACTCGGCGCCCTCCGCCAACTGGCGAATGTACAGTGCCACCATTTCCGCCTGACGATTGCGACCTTCCCAGCCGAGACCTGCAGCCTCCACCATGCCCATCAAGAACAGGTTGTCGTATTCCGGGTGGAATACATTGAGATACATACGGGGCGCGAAAGATTCCCAGTTCAGGTGGGCGCGATCGATAAACGGGTAATGCAGCTTGTAGCCGGTGGCCATCACGATCATGTCGTAGTCAGCGCTAGTACCATCGACGAAGGTGACGCTGTTCCCCTCCACTGCCGCGATATCCTTGCGCACATGAATATCGCCGTGACCGATGTGGTGCAGAATCAGAGAATTGATCACCGGGTGAGATTCAAACATCTTGTAGTCGGGCGTGGGTAGGCCGTACTGCTCCGGCGTTCCCAGCATCAGCTTGGAAATGGCCGCGCTAATTCTCTGCTGGATAAAGCGCGGCAACTTGATCTTGCCACCCAGCGCATCGGTCGCCTTGCCGCCGATGAATTTAGGCAGGAAGTAGTAGCCACGGCGCAGGCTGATATCCACGTCTTTTGCGCGGTGGGCCGCATCCACCGCTATATCCGCACCACTGTTGCCACATCCGACCAGCAACACGCGCTTGCCCTCGAAAATGGCGGGATCGCGGTAATCGGCGGAGTGGAGCAGTTGGCCACTGAATTCGCCAGGTAACTTGGGCATATTGGGATGATGCAGGGTGCCGTTGGCAATCAACAGCCCACCAAACACCCGTGTCTGCTCCTGGCCCTGGCTGCGGGTAGTAATGTGCCAGTCGTCCCCTTCCCGCTCACAACGCAACACCTCGGTCTCAAACTCGTAGTGGCGATACAAGTCGAATTCGCGCGCGTAGGCCTGAAAGTACTCTTTCATTTCGCGGTGATGCGGGAACAGCGCGACGTCATCGCCCATCGGAAACTCGGCGAACTCGGTCATGCGCTTGGAAGAGATCAGGTGGGCCGATTCGTACATGGTGCTGGTGGGACTGTCGATATCCCACAAGCCGCCCACATCGCTGTGGATCTCGAACCCCACACAGGGAATGCCGTGCTTGATCAGGTTGCGTACCGTGCAAAGCCCCATAGGACCTGCGCCAATCACTGCGTAGGGTTTCATTATTCTTTTCTCACTTAGCTGGATTCGCCACTGGAAGCCCTTGCTGATGCCCGGCACCAGGGGGGATGGACATTCCGTTTTTCATTCAAAGTGAATATAACGTGACATCCGGATTGGCCGTCGTCATAATCGGGCACTCTCTGGTTAATTTCGGACAGTCATTTTGAACACCGCAGATACTAGAACCGTCACATTAAGCTATACACGCGCGATTCTTAGCGCGCTGGGACAACTGAACCTGACACTACCAGGTACCGCACAGGACTTGCTGGCCGCCATTAACGAGGAAGAACGGGTGCCCATGCAGGTTCAGGAGGAAATCTGGCTCGCGGTACAGGAGGCGCACCCCGACCCGCTACTTGGGGTCCGTCTGGGACAGGCGATGCAGGGTAGCCAGATGGGACTGGTGGGCTACCTGCTGATGACCCAAAAAAACCTTGGCGCCGCCATTGATCAGCTGCTGGTTTACCATCCACTGCTGGGCGAAGGTGGCCAGTTTGAATTGCGCCGCAGCAGCTATTACGTGGATGTCTGCTACCACCCCAACTATCTGCGTTGTGCCCGCCTGCGCGTGGAGACCGTGCTCTCCACCCTGCTCTCACAGTCACGGGCCATGACGGGCCGGGAATTCCAGCCGCAGAGCGTTCAGTTTGCCTACCCGACGCCGTCGCTCGCGGTACAACAGCAGTACCAGCAAGTCCTGCAGGCGCCCGTGCAGTTCAATGCCGAAGTGTCGGGTATCCGCCTGCGCACGCAGGACCTTGAGATTCCCCTGGTCGCCGCGGATCGCCAGGTAATGGCACGCCTCAAACCGGAAGCCGATGCCCTGCTGAAAGCCCTGACCAGCAAAAGCCTGCAACTGCGCGTGGCACACCTGCTACAACAGGAACCCCAGCTCAGCCGGGAACAGGTGGCTGCACGACTGTGCATCAGCCCCCGGCACCTGGGAAGAAAGCTGCTCGAGGAAAATGCCAGCTTCCGCGCCATCCAGGATGAAGTGCGCAGCCACTACGCTTGCCAGTGGTTACGCGAGGGACAGAAGACCAACGTGGATATCGCAGCGGCGCTGGGTTACTGCGACGAGAGCGCCTTCGGCAAGGCTTTCCGTCGCTGGACGGGACTCTCACCGAAGAACTTTAAGGCCCAGGAATAAGGCCTAGGAATAAGGCCCGGGAATAAGGCCCGGAATAAGAAATAAGACGCAGAATTGCGGCGGCACCGACCTCAGGGCGAGGGGACCTCAAGGTGGCAGGAGAAAAAGTGTTGCAGTGACGGCAACAGTGGCGCGAGCGACTTGTAACGCCCTTCCTCCGGGGACATCTGGGCAACCGCAGCCGCCAGCGCACTCAGGCCGCCCTCAATCGCCAGCAGATCTTCCAGTGGGTTGGTCATGACGCGAATGGTAAAGACCACCGCACCGGTATCCGGTAAGCGGCGCAGCGATTGCCGCTCAATACGCAGGTATAGCGACTGTTCTGACCCAGCCCCCTCAGCTTCTTGCAAACTCACCGTGTCCTCCCCGCGCTGCAACAACGCGGGAGAATCCACCACCGACCAGTTGCTGCGCCACACGGGGTACTCGGGCTTCAGGTGGTCAAAGAAGCGCGCCATTTGCCCCGCCAGCTTATGCTGAAAGCCCGGCACCGGGGCGTGGATCTGATTCAGTGGCCTGCCGATCTTTTCTTCCAGTCGCCAATAACTGGGCGCCGCCAGATAAGCCGCTACCAGTCGGTAGCCACCCTCGCCCGGCAGCAGCAGGCAGACATCGTCGGCAATCCAACAGCCGGCATGGCGCAACGGGGAAGTGCTGGCCAGTGCGGACTCGACACCGGGCCAGTGTAATTGACCGGAATCGCCCCGCCAGCAGAGGGTACCGCTGGAGGTGCAGACATAGCGTGAGTGATCCTGCACAAGATGCCGGAACAACAGCTCCACCAGCTCCCGCTGGACAGGCAAGGACTCAGGTAGCTGCGCATACACCTTCTCACCCAGCCGGTGGTACGCGGCGGTCTTGCTGTTCAGGTAGTGCGGCAACGTTGGGCAGGATGTGATCCAAGCCTGGGGTTCCAGCTTGTTCAGTCCCATATGCACGATATCGGGGACCTTGAGAAACGGCAGGCAGGCAGAGGGCGCAGCGAAATCCTGAGCGTAGCGACGCATCAGGACTTCGCGCGGAACCGAACCGGTCGAAGACAGAACAGGGGCAGACTTAGCGCCTGTCATGATTGCCACGGGCAAACACCGGTTCGTGATAACACAATAACAGCCAGGGAAGGCGTCTTAGTGAGCTGCGGCGAACTGCTCGCTACGGGCCTGTTGCAGCGCGGCCAGGTCGCGCACCCAAACCACATCGGTAACGCTAACTTCGCGACCGGTGTATTGGCGGATAGCCGCACTCACCTGGGCCAGCTCATCACCATTGGCCGCGCCATCTACCGCTTCCAGTGGCAATTCAACCCAAGCCTGACCATTCTGGTCGATTACCGGCTTACCCAACGCCTCACCATCAGCGCCGTTCAACTGGCTGTCGTCGGCAGAGCTAATGTGACGATCGATCGCGGAAGAACCACCGGACGGCAGGTAAATGGTGCCGTTGGTGAAATCCACCGCAAACGCAACAATACCCGGCAGAATACCGAACAGCAGCGCCGCGCCATCCAGAATCACCACCACCGGATCCACACGACCGCCACTCTGGCCCTTGCGCTCTGGATACAGGAAGTATCCGCACGCAGTCAGGTTCATCACCATGGTCAGCAGGCAGGATGCGGCTAGGCCGCGTTTCAGGGATCGGTTCATGGTTTTATCCTCTAGAAGATGCCGGCAAATCACTCCCCGGCGGAATTGCGCATAAACAGCGCATAACAGTGGGCGCAAGAATACCCGATTTAATGAACCAGCTGAAAGTGGCGCCAATTCACTCTTTGTGCGCTAGGTCGCAGGCATAACGAGGCATCATCGGTATTCTGGACATGAAGTTTTGCAACATCATACGCCGCGGCATTTGTTGACCGCCTATTTCGGCACATTTATCCGGCAGTGTTCCGGTACATTGGAGAGCTCACATGACGCATTTTGCGCGCACTATTCTTCGCCCATTGGCCCAACTGTTCGTCGCGGCCCAGATTGTACTGATTACCGCTTGTGCAGCCCCCGGTCAGACCGGCGACGACCAGCGCCGCCACATCCAGCAAACCGAGCGCCAAGTCCTGGATGAACTCTACCGCCTACAACCCGAATTACGCGGCGAGCTGGCACAGGCGCCCGGCTACGCGGTGTTCAGCAACGTGAACGTGAACCTGTTACTCGCCAGCGCCTCAACCGGCTATGGCGTCGCGGTAAACAACGGCGGCAAGCGCACCTATATGAAGATGGGCGAAGTCGGTGTCGGCCTCGGCTTCGGGGTAAAGGATTTCCGTGCACTGTTTGTGTTTGATTCACCGGAAGTGATGGATCGCTTTGTCGAGAATGGCTGGTCTTTCGGTGGCCATGCGGATGCCGCGGCCAAGGCACAGGATAAAGGCGCCGCGGTCGGTGGCGAAGTAGTGGTTGACGGCATGCGTGTGTACCAGCTGACCGAGAGCGGCATTGCTTTGCAGGCCACTCTTAAAGGCACCAAATACTGGAAAGATCGCGCACTCAATTAATCCAATCAATTCCGCGGGATTCTCTGTTAGGCGACCTGTATATATGGCCTAACCATCAAAGAGATAACCGAATCCGCGCCAAGTTGATCACTTAGGCAGCACCGAGCACCGATAGCTGCCTAAACTTTAAACAGCACCTGCTGAGGGATGTCAGGGAGCAGTACAATATTTCTGATGGCGCGCTAGTGGTTCGCGCCGAGCATTGACCAGGGCAGTGAGAAGTCGTCTTCGGTCCGACGCCAGAAATTTCAGGGAGCAGTAGTCTCAGCAGGTGCCGCCAGGGAATGGCAGAGGCGCGGCGTTCGCAAGAGCGTCGCGCCTTTTTAATTTTCACGCCCTCCAGGTCGCACTCGCGCTACGACTCCCATCAGGTTTACCGCGCCATTTCGATATTTTATGCTCGACAACCAAGCCTCGGCAGAGGTTTTTCCCAAGTTGTATTGAACTATCCTGATCCTCGGCTCCAAAGCTGTATCCTTCAGCTCACTGGATCCACAGCCATACCCTGACCGCACTCACCTGCACTTGGGGACAGGCCAGAACAAAATCACAATGGAGCTTATCCATGCATATCAGCAGCGCTTTTGACAGCGGCAACATCAAAGTCATCGATAAAAATAGCGACCCCATTGAACTCGCCATTCGGATCGACAACGAGTCTGACTTCTACCAATGGTTCCACTTTCGCCTGGAAGGGGATATTGGCAAAAAATACGCGCTGCGCATCAATAACGCCGGCAAGGCCGCATACCCGGAAGGATGGGAAAACTACCGTGTCTGCGCCTCCTACGACCGCCATCACTGGTTCCGGCTCGATGCACAATACGATGGCAAGGTACTCGACTTTACCGTTGAGCTGGATCAGCCAGCGATCTACCTGGCTTACTTCGCACCCTACTCCTGGGAGCGCCACCTCGACCTGTTGGCATGGGTTCAAGCCGATGATCGTGTACAGGTAGAAACCCTCGGACTCACCCTCGATGGTCGCGACATGACCCTGCTGACCATTGGTGATGCGGAGAAAGCAAGCAACAAGGTATGGATGATTGCCCGCCAGCACCCCGGCGAAACCATGGCCGAATGGTTTGTAGAGGGTTTCCTGGAGACACTGCTGGATGAGGCTAACCCCGCCGCGCTGCAGCTACTGCAGGACACGGTGTTTTACGTTGTACCGAATATGAACCCGGACGGCAGCGTACGCGGCCACCTGCGCACGAATGCGGCCGGTGCCAACCTCAACCGCGAGTGGCAATCGCCCAGCATGGAGAAGAGCCCTGAGGTTTTCCTGGTACGCGAACGGATGCTCGCTACCGGCGGCGACATTTTCCTCGACATTCATGGCGACGAAGCACTGCCGTTTAATTTTGTCGCCGGCTGCGAAGGGATCCCCAGCTACGACGAGAAACACGCGGCACTGGAATCACTCTTCAAAGAATCCTTCGTTAAGGCCAGCCCAGACTTCCAAACTGCGCAGGGCTACCCGCTCGACAAACCCGGTGAAGCCAACATGACCGTCGGCACCAACTGGTGTGGCCATCAGTTCCGCACCCTGGCCCTGACCCTGGAGATGCCATTTAAGGACAATGACGAGCTGCCCGACCCCGTTGAGGGCTGGTCTCCGGCACGAAGCCGACAGCTCGCGCGCGACATATTTACGCCGATTCGCGAAACGCTCGCGTTTATGAAAGGCAACAAATAACGTATCCATAACAACACCGATAACAAAGAAGACCTGAAAAGGAATCACGATGCAGAACCCGTTACCCTTGCAGCGACTCGCTCTGCCGCTCGCCCTGTCAAGCTTGATTGCACTGGGCGCTTGCAGCAAACAGGAGGCGCCGAGCGCCACTGATAATACACCTCAAGCCCCGCAGAGCAGCGCCGCTGAATCCGCAGCGCCTTCCGAAGCCGGCGAACAGCTTGCACCGGAGACCGCCAGCGCACCGACACTCAGCGCACAGGAGCAGGCGGAAATCTCCGAACTGGCAAAAGACCTGCACACCCACGTAGCAGTCCTCGCTTCTGACGAATTTGAAGGCCGCGCCCCGGCAAGCAAAGGCGAAGAGCTGACCATCAACTACCTGGCAACTGAGTTCGAAAAACTGGGCCTCAAACCCGGCGCCATCGATAGTGACGGTAACCCCAGCTGGTTCCAGAAGGTGCCGGTGGTAGAAATGAACATCGAAAGCACACCTCTGGTGATCAAGGGCGAAGACTTTGAAAAGTCACTCGCCCCACTCACCGATATGGTGACCTTTACCCAGCGCCAGACCCCAGAGAGCCAGCTTAAAGACAGCCCACTGGTGTTTGTCGGCTACGGAATTGTCGCCCCGGAAAATGACTGGAATGATTACGCGGGCCTGGATATGAAAGGCAAAACCGCAGTGATCCTGGTCAACGACCCGGGCTACGCAACCCAGGACAAAAACCTGTTCAACGGTAATGCCATGACCTATTACGGTCGCTGGAGCTACAAGTTTGAAGAAGCGGCTCGCCAGGGTGCAGACGGCGCTATCGTGATCCACGAGACGGGCGCTGCTGGCTACCCGTGGGAAGTCGTGAGTGGCAGCTGGTCCGGTGCTCAGATCAGCCTGGCGGCGGATGACAAAAACGCGGACCGGGTTGCGGTGGAATCGTGGATTACCGACGACGCAGCCAAGGCATTGTTTACCGCCGCGGGCCTCGATTTTGACGCAGAGATGACGGCAGCCAAACAGCGTGGCTTCCAGGCCAAGCCGATGAATTTAACCGCCAGCGTAGACCTGAAAAAGGAATTGCGTACCTCCGACTCGCGCAACGTCGTTGCCAAAGTCGAAGGCAGCAAATACCCGGATGAAGCCATTATTTACACTGCCCACTGGGATCACCTGGGCGTAAATGAAAACGCAGAGGGCCACGACCACATTTTCAATGGTGCGGTAGACAATGCCACCGGCACCGCCGGCCTGCTGGCAATGGCCCATCAGGTGGCCAAGCAAGCGCAAGCGCCGGAGCGCTCGATGGTATTTGTCGCGGTGACTGCAGAAGAATCTGGCCTGCTGGGCTCTAAGTTCTATGCAGCAAACCCGGTTGTTCCGCTGGAAAAAACCGTTGCCGGAATTAACTTCGATGCCATGGGTGTACTCGGCCCAATGCGCGATGTGGTGGTAATGGGCTACGGAAGCAGCGAGCTGGAGAAGATGCTGGAGAAAGCCGCGGCGAAACAAGCGCGCTATCTGGCACCGGAAGAACATCCTGAACGCGGTTACTTCTACCGCTCCGATCACTTCAGCCTGGCGAAGAAAGGCGTACCGATGCTGTACTTCACTTCCGGTACCGACAGCTTCGAGCACGGTCGCGAGTGGGCGCAGCAGAAAGGTAAAGACTACTTGGCAAATGCTTATCACAAGCCCGGCGATGAGTACGATGCAGAGTGGAATCTGGAAGGTGCGGCGCTGGATCTGGCGCTCGGCCTGGACCTTGGCCTAGAGCTGGCCAACAGCCGCGACTGGCCAAACTGGTATGAAGGAAACGAGTTCCGTGCCGCCCGCGATGCCAGCAGCGAAACCCGCAAATAAGCCAATCGGGTAACCATTCCGACAAACAAAAAAGCCCGCGATATTCGCGGGCTTTTTTTATGGCTACTGTCTACGACAGCAGCCATGAGTCGACTCGAAAAAACTTAAGCGGTTACCGCCTCGGTCTTTTTCAGTTCTTCATCACGCAGCTCACGGCGCAGGATCTTGCCGACGTTGGTCTTCGGCAGGTCTTCGCGGAACTCGATGTTTCTGGGCACCTTATAGGCGGTCATGTTTTCACGACAGTAAGCGATGACTTCGTCCGCGGTCAGAGAGGCATCCGCCTTCACCACAAACAGTTTCACTGCTTCGCCACTGCGCTCATCTGGAATACCCACTGCAGCAGCCTCGGTAACCTTCGGGTGCGCACTAACGATATCTTCGATTTCATTCGGGTAAACGTTAAAGCCAGACACGATGATCATGTCTTTCTTACGGTCAACAATCTTGATGTACGCGTCGTCCTGAATAACTGCCATATCGCCAGTCTTCAGCCAGCCTTCGGAGTCGATGGTCTCCGCAGTGGCTTCTGGACGCTCCCAGTAACCTTTCATTACCTGCGGACCACGTACACACAGCTCACCCGGTGTATTGTTCGGCAGGTCGTTGCCGTTCTCGTCAATGACTTTCACTTCGGTACCCGGAACCGCGACACCCACGGTACCCAGCTGCACCGCTTCCGCCGGGTTGAAGCAAACAACCGGGGAAGTTTCCGTCATACCGTAGCCTTCGGTTACCACACAGCCAGTCACCTGCTCCCACTTTTCAGCGGTGGCACGTGTCAGCGCCATACCACCGGAACAGGTAGTGTGCAGTTTACTGAAGTCCAGATCGGCAAAACCAGGGTCGCGCATCAGGCCGTTGAACAACGTATTCAGGCCGCAGAAACCGGTAAAACGAATTCCCTTCAGGGTCTTCACGAAGCCCGGAATATCCCGCGGGTTTGGAATCAGCAGGGAGTGGTTACCAGTGGTAAACAGGCACATGCAATGAATGGTGAAGGCGTAAATGTGATACAGGGGCAAAGGTGCAACATAGTACTCCTCACCCTCTTTCATGGATTCGCCCAGCGCTTCGCGCACCTGCTCCATGTTGGCAACCAGGTTGCGGTTGGTCAGCATCGCGCCCTTGGCAACACCAGTAGTACCACCGGTGTACTGGAGTACAGCCAGGTCATCCGCGGTACGCGCCACGTCTTGATGCGGCGCCTTGGCACCCTTGGCCATTGCGTCGCGGAAGTTCACTTGGTTCGCGAAATGGAAATCCGGAACCATCTTCTTCACGTGCTTGGCAACGGTATTGATCAGCACGCGCTTCAGCGGCGGGTGCAGATCTGCAATTTCCGACACGATCACCTGTTCAACAGAAGTTTCCGCAACCACTGCAGCGGCGGTATCGGCGATATTTGCCAGAACCACCAGCGCCTTGGCACCGGAATCATTCAGCTGATGCTTGATTTCACGCTTGGTGTACAGCGGGTTGGTGTTAACCACTACCAGGCCGGCGCGCAGTGCACCGAAAACCGCTACCGGGTACTGCAGTACGTTCGGCAGCTGAACCGCAATGCGATCGCCCGGTTTCAGGTTGGTATGATTCTGAAGGTAGGAGGTAAATTGGGCGCTGAGCCGATCGATATCACCAACGGTCAACGTCTGCCCGAGGCAGGTAAATGCGGGCCGGTCTGCAAATTTGGCCGTAGCATCGGTAAACACTTCAAGAATGCTGCGTTCAATGTCCAACTTGTATCTCCCAATTCTGTTGTTGTTGTGATTTCGCCCGCTGGACGCGACCCGGACCTCTATAGGAGGTCGGTAGCAACAGGACTAACGGATTATCGGCGAGTTCACGGAACGATGGTACCTGAAGGATATTCCATGTCCGTTTATAGACGAATTCCGCGGTTCTGATCTAACCGGGCGAATAATTATTGTAAGTTTTGTTAGTTATCTGGTGAATGTAACTGTGTGAGGCAAAACAGCCGCCTGAATTTCATCGCTTGTTCGGCGGTGATCTGCCATTAAATTATTTTCGCGCCAACACGTCTCGACTGAACAGTCTCGGCGCAATTTTTAATAAAAGAAACTCAATGTACCGCAAACAGATCCGCAAGGGCCGCGGCCAATTCCCGGTTTCCAGTGTAGCGAATATCGCCAAGCAAAAATGCGTGCCGCGCACTTAACCTGCCGCCAATAATGTCTTGCAGCGTATCGTAGGACATTTCCAGGTCCAGATCAGACGACGCCGCCAAACCTTCAACCTGCTTCGCTTCAATGGCTACACAGTCACCTTCGGCAAGGCTTTCACTCCCGGACTTCCGTTGTACCTGCAGATAAAAATCGCTGCCATCCGGCAATCGAAACTGTACTCGAGTGCTTTGTGGCAGACAAGTAAGCTGCCGCAAACGCTCGAGAATGTGCGCCGGTAATTGCATCGTTACTCCGGTTTCTCGGAGACCTGTGCCCCACCCCCGTTGGCGAGACCCAGATCCAAAAACACCGCCGCTGTCACCAGCGGCGGTGTTCGTAAGTCATGTGGCTCAGAATACGAAGTGTTCCGCATCCAGGCTCATGAGGTTGTCTGCGCCACTCTGCATAGCGGCGGCATGAGTCGCGGTGCGCGGCAGGATGCGATCAAAGTAGAAACGCGCAGTTGCCAGCTTGGAACGGTAGAAGTCCTCTTCGCTGGTACCTTCTGCCAGTTTCTCATTGGCCACTTTAGCCGCCAGAGCCCACAGGTAGGCCTGAACCGCATAACCGGAATACATCAGGTAATCCACGGAAGCGGCACCGACTTCGTCCGGGTTTTCCATGGCTTTAACGCCAACGTTCATGGTCAGCTCGCCCCACTCCTTGTTCAGCTCCTGGAGCTTGGTGACGTAAGGCGCCAGCGCTTCGTTGTCCAGCTCTGCCTGGCAGAACTTGTGTACGATCTTGGTGAAGTTGCGCAGCAGTTCGCCCTGAGTCATCAGAACCTTACGGCCCAGCAAGTCCAGTGCCTGAATACCGGTGGTACCTTCGTAGATGGTAGAGATACGGCTGTCGCGCACGTTCTGCTCCATGCCCCACTCGGCGATGTAGCCGTGGCCGCCGAAACACTGCAGACCCAGGTTGGCAGACTCGTAACCGGTCTCGGTCAGGAAAGCCTTGGCAATTGGCGTCAGGAACGCCAGCAGATCGTCGGCGGCTTTGCGCTCTTCTTCGGTCTCGGCAGCATTGCTGCGGTCTACCTGCTTGGCACACAGCAGTACCAGCATACGACCACCTTCAGCGAAGGCTTTCTGGGTCAGCAGCATACGGCGCACGTCCGGGTGCACGATGATCGGGTCAGCCGCGCCTTCCGGGTTTTTCGGGCCGCTCAGGGAGCGCATCTGCAGACGGTCCTTGGCATAGGCCAGAGACTTCTGGAAGCCGGCTTCGGCGTGCGCAACACCCTGCAGGGCAGTACCCAGGCGCGCGGTGTTCATAAAGGTGAACATGCAGTTCAGACCTTTGTTGGGCGGGCCAATCAGGAAGCCTTTGGCACCGTCGAAGTTCAGTACCGCGGTGGCGTTACCGTGGATACCCATTTTGTGTTCCAGGGAACCACAGGTCACGCCATTGCGCTCACCCACGGAGCCGTCTGCGTTCGGCAGGAACTTGGGAACGATGAACAGGGAAATACCCTTGGTGCCCGCAGGTGCGTCTGGCAGGCGCGCCAGTACGATGTGGACAATATTCTCTGCCATGTCGTGCTCACCGGCAGAGATAAAGATTTTGGTGCCGCTGATGGCGTAAGAGCCATCGTCATTCGGCTCGGCTTTGGAGCGCAGAATACCCAGGTCGGTACCGCAGTGCGGCTCGGTCAGACACATGGTGCCAGTCCAGGTACCCTCTACCAGCTTGGTCAGGTAGGTCTCTTTCTGCTCGTCGGTACCGTGCGCATCCAGCGTGTTCATGGCGCCGTGAGACAGGCCCGGGTACATACCCCAGGACCAGTTGGCGGTGCCAACCATTTCGCTCAGAATGGTGCCGAGAGAGTGCGGCAGGCCCTGGCCACCAACTTCGACGTCGTGCGGCATGGACGGCCAGCCCGCTTCAACGAACTGCTGGTAAGCCTCTTTAAAGCCGTCGGGGGTGGTGACTTCGCCGTCCTTCCAGGTACAGCCTTGCTGGTCACCGCTCTGGTTAATCGGCGCCAGAACGTTCTCACAGAACTTGGCACCTTCTTCCAGGATCGCATCCACTACGTCCGGGCTCGCATCTTCGTAGCCCAGTGCCGCATAGTGCTGATCCCAGTTCAGCAGTTCACGCATAGAGAAACGCATGTCACGCAGCGGAATTTTGATCTCGCTCATCCTGAATACCCTCGTTAACGATTTTTACACTCGATTGTTCGCGCCCATATAGCAAGTTGTAACAAGCGAATGGCGCGTCGGGAAGCTCGGCACTAAGCCGTGACTCAACTATTGGTTTTATTCATATTAGTAGCAAATAACCAATAGCCACTATGGCGAAAAGTGTCCAAAGCACTAACAAATTACGGCGACAAAATTGACGCAAACGGGCTGACGGGTGAGTCAAACAGGGCAATGAGGAAGAAGGAAAATGACGCGCAGGCCACAAGCCATCGTACTGACTAGTCGGCCACAAATGCCAGAATCAACCCAGGGAAAGGTAGTTTCGAAAAAATTGCGCAGTGTGACCGCTAGCCGTCGACGACCGAGCTGCGTGGGCTCTTGCGATATTCCCCGGGGGTGACGCCGGTCCACTTTTTAAACGCGCGGAAAAATGCGCTGGCCTCATCGAACCCGAGCATCTCTGCAATCTGCGTGTTGGAAAGATCGGGACAGCTCAGATAATGGAAAGCGGCCTCCATTCGACACTCGTCCTTCAATTTTTGATAGGAGGTGTTTTCCTGCTGCAATTTCCTGCGCAAGGTAGTGACCGACATATTCAACCGCTCGGCAACCGCTTCCGCCGGGGGCATGGATTCGCTCACATCGCGATTCAGAATCGTCTTTACCTTGGTCTTGATGCTGTTTGCGTTGCCGTCGCTGATCACCAGGTGATAGGGCGCGGTGCGGATAAAATCCTCCACCGTCTGAGGGCTTTGTACTACCGGGTAATCCAGATATCGGCTTTCGTATTCCAGCGCATTACCCGGCTGATCAAACAGCAGCTCGCCCGCCTCGCTCTGCGCGAGCGTCTGAAACTCTTCGGGACAGGGAAAAGAGAAGTGCAATTTGGCCAGTGGAATTTCGCGCCCCACCAGCCAACAATAAAATCGATGCCACACTGCCAGTGTGGTGCGGATAACACTTGGGGAAGTATCTGCAATCAGCGTATCAAATTCACCGGGCTGCAAAGAACTGATCCCCTGGATCACCACTTTGTCCCGATCCCCTTCCTGTGAAAGTACCGGCTTAACCCGAAATCCGCGGCAGATTTCCATAAACTCTGCACTGAGGGTAATGGCTTGCCGCACCGTTGCGCAATTCACCACGGTCAGGCATAACAAACGAAAGGAACCGGAACGCACTCGACCGCCGCTGAGCATACCGAACCATTCGTCCTGCGCCAGCCACATCACTCGCTGATACAAACGGCCGTAGGTTACCGCAGAAAAAGCCGCGGTATCCTCCAGGTCGTGCTCGGAAATACCAACCGAGGCCAGAAGCTCTGCACGATCGCACCCACGATTCGAAGCCTCTTCCAGCAGACGCTGAACATAGGTAATCGGAATGCGAATGTCATCGCCTTGCGCTTGGCTCGCGCCGGCAACCAGTGATTGTGAATCGCTACCCATGCCCTACTCGCGATCAGCGATCGTCGTGGTGACGATTTTTGGAATTACGATTTCGCAGCCAGTTCAGCAGCGCACCAAAACCTAGCGCCACCGCAACAATCACAGCGAGTAGTATCAACATCAGCACCAGGTAGCTGAGCAGGTCTTCTACCGGTAAATCCCAGCTCCACACCGCCGCAGCAATAAAGGCGAGACAGGCGAGTACGCTGGTAACAAACGAACGGCGGCGTTTTCTAGCCATAACTAACTACTTTCATCCAGATATGAATGATTGGTCAACGGAGGACTCCACACTACCCTAGCGGCTGCAGGCGTCCTGCACGACACAATCGACAGCGCCGACCTTTATACTATAGCGATAGGGTGCACACACTATCGAGAGAGACGGACCACAGGCACGGAAGCCTCGGGGCCTAGTGCACCGGGGCCGCACCGAGCAAACCTCCGGTGGGCCATTGCGCCAAATACTTCTTCTGGTACGCATGGTGTGCCAGCCCAGATCTCTCAACGGCGCCGAATCCTGCAACATTGGTCTACCCGTGTCAACGCGGGTCGCGTGTAAGTTTGAAGTCAAACATTGGGCTCGGGGCAGATATATCGCCCACTCGACAGGCTCGTCAAAGGCTATGCACAAACGACTTTTATTCCGCGCTGAGGACAGAGCAGCACTGCGCCGGCTGGGCATCTGGGTTGAATGGATGATGCTGATCGCAGGCTCCATTCTGCTCGGCGTACTGATCTTTGCGTGAACGAAACCATACGCCTAATCCCCACTCACGATACCACCGCCACTCAAGCGGGAAGGATCCAGCAATTTTTCCAGCTCCGCGCGCGAGAGTTCCGTCATTTCCTCAGCCACGTCCAGTATCGGGCGGTTCGCCTGGTACGCCAGTTTCGCAATTTCAGCAGCCCTGGCGTACCCGATCACGGGATTGAGCGCAGTGACAAGAATGGGGTTGCGCGCGAGCGCCTCCTGCATGCGCAATCGATTCACGGTGAAACCCGATATCGCCTTATCCGCCAGCAAGCGCGATGCGCTTGCTGCAAGTTGAATACTCTCCAGCAAACAAAACGCAATAACCGGCAACATAACGTTCAGTTGAAAGTTGCCACTTTGGCCGGCGACCGTCACCGTCGTGTCGTTACCGATAATTTTCGCCGCAACCATCGCGGTGGACTCGGCAATTACCGGGTTTACTTTTCCCGGCATAATACTGCTGCCTGGCTGCAAGGTTGGCAGGGAAATTTCGCCAAACCCCGCCAGCGGGCCGCTGTTCATCCAGCGCAAATCGTTGGCAATTTTCATCAGCGCAACCGCCAGAGTTTTGACCTGGCCGGATACCTCAACTGCAGTATCCTGGCTGGAAATGGCCGCAAACGGATTTTCCGCGGGCCGCGGCGCAATGCCACAATCGGCCCCTAACCTGAGCGCAAACTCTTGCGCAAATTCATCGTGTGCATTCAGCCCCGTCCCCACTGCCGTCCCACCCTGGGCCAGCAACTCCAGGCGAGGCAAGGTGCATTCCAGACGCGCGCGACACAGTTTGATCTGCGCACTCCACGCGGACACCTCCTGCGAAAATGTAATTGGTACAGCGTCCATTAAATGGGTGCGTGCGGTTTTCACCACTTCGCCCACCTCTTCTGCTTTTTGATCCAGAACGTCACTGAGGTGCACCAGCGCGGGCAACAGTTCATTCTGAATCGCGAGTAACGCTGAGAGGTGGATGGCCGTTGGAATCACATCGTTGCTGCTCTGACACATATTGACGTGATCATTGGCACGAATGGAAAGACCACTCGCTGCGGAGGCGAGGTGAGCGAGCACCTCGTTCACATTCATATTTGTGCTGGTGCCGGAACCCGTCTGGAATACATCGACAGGAAACTGTTGTGCGTAGTCTTCGTCTGTGAGGCTGTCACAGGCCTGAATGATTGCATCCGCGATCGCACTGTCCAGTAGCCCCAAATGCACATTGGTTTGCGCTGCGGCACGCTTGATCGCGACCACTGCGCGAACGAATGCGACGGGCATCACATAGTCACTTACCGGAAAGTTTTCTACGGCACGTTGCGTCTGCGCTCCATATAGAGCCTGCTGGGGCACTTTGATTTCCCCCAGACTGTCTTCTTCTGTTCGAAATTCAGAATCCGCGGCCGAACGATTTACCTGGCTACTTTTGTTCTGCACCGGAGACTACCTCCTGAATTTCCCATAGAACATCACCCGGCTCCGCACGCAGACCGGGAAACCAGTACAGGTTAGTGTCGTCAGGGGGAATTTGGCAGAGAAGACAGATTCAGAAGAGAAGTTAGCAAATAAGGGAGATCCGTCGGTGAAAGGCAACCGAAGGTAAGCCCTTGTCAGACACTTACCTTACCTTCCTGAGTCCATTCGCAACGCACCTGCATCTCGCCGCAACCTGGCTCGTGGTACAGACCTGCGGCCTCCCAGGTGAAAGAATGCGTTCCGGATAATTCGGTCTCTAGATGCACGGTCGCTGATACCCAGTACATACTGCGCAGTAACTCTTCGAATTTTTGGATCCAGTGATTCCACTCGTACTCAACCGCTCGATAAGAGGCACCGAAATGAATCACATCGGTCTGGTACTGGGATTGTTTGACCTTGATGGTGGGTACCGCAAACATATCGCGGCATAGAAAGGGCCATTCGTCGGCACTGGGCAACGCGAGCACAGCTTCACGGTTGACGCGACGACGGTCGCTGCCACCGGTGAGACTGTTGCTGTCTTTGATACAGCCGTAAACGATAGATTCTTGATCGCCCTGAATCACGCTGCGCTAACCCCTACGCTTTCCCTGCCAGACGATGGTCCGTCTGGCAGGTCAATTCAACAAATACAGCGCCAACTGTAACGGGGCAACCGGGAGAATTCTACCGTCAGATGCTGTGAAATTTTCGACCCGATCGCATTTCCAGCAGATCGATTAAATTTCGACGCCCCACTCCCGCAGCTTCGCCATCAGCCCTTCTTCATCGAGCACTGGCAAGTTCAATTCTTGCGCTTTGTTCAATTTTGAACCAGCTCCAGGACCCGCAACCACTGTGTGCGTATTCGCAGAAACGCTGCCAGCCACCTTGGCACCCAACCGTTGCAAATAGTCTTTGGCTTCACTGCGCGACAGGGTCTCGAGTTTACCCGTGAGCACCCAGGTTTGCCCCGCAAGCGGTTGGCTACCGGTTTCCTGGACTTCGGCTTCCCAGTGCACGCCCGCCTGCTGCAACGCAGCGACTTCTTCGAGATTGTGTGCCTGCTCAAAAAACTCTGCCACATAGTGTGCAACCACAGGCCCCACATCCTCCACCTGCTGCAGGGCTTCGCTATCCGCCTGCATCAAGTGATCCAGATCGCCAAAGTGACGGGCCAAATTCCGCGCGGTGGCCTCACCCACTTCGCGCACGCCAAGGGCGTACAGAAACTTGGGCAGTGTGGTGTCTTTACTACGCTCCAGCGCATCCAGTAAATTTTGCGCGGACTTCTCGCCCATGCGCTCCAGCCCCATCAGCGGCTCCAGAGACAGGTGGTAAAGCCCGGAAACCGAGTGTAAAAGCCCTTCGTCGACAAGTTGTTCCACCAGCTTATCGCCGAGACCATCGATATCCATAGCTTTGCGCGAGGCAAAATGCTTGATCGCCTGCTTGCGCTGCGCACTACAGATCAGGCCACCGCTGCAACGGGCCACGGCCTCACCGGGGGTTGCCTCCACCGGGGAATCGCACACAGGACAGTGGCTGGGGAATTCGATATCGCGGGCGTCCTCGGGGCGACGGCTCTCGACCACAGAAACCACCTGCGGAATCACATCCCCCGCACGGCGAATAATTACCGTATCACCGATTTTCACACCAAGGCGCTCAATTTCATCGCGATTGTGCAAAGTGGCATTGGAAACCGTAACGCCACCAACGAATACCGGCTGCAGACGCGCCACCGGGGTAACCGCGCCGGTACGCCCCACCTGGAACTCCACATCCAACAGCTGGGTCATTTCTTCTTGTGCGGGGAATTTGTACGCGGTGGCCCAGCGCGGCGCGCGCGCAACAAAACCGAGGCGCTTTTGCAGGGGAATACTGTTTACCTTAAACACGATACCGTCGATATCGTAGGGCAGCTCAGCGCGCTTTTCGCCAAGCTTGCGATGGTAATCAATACACTGCTGAATATTTTCCGCTACCGCCATTTCCGCGTTAATCCGAAAGCCCCACAGGTTGAGTTGCGCAAGAATATCTGTGTGGCGCTCGGGCAATTCACCACCCTCGACCAGCCCCACGCTGTATGCGCACATCTCTAAGGGGCGCTGCGCGGTGATACGGGAATCCAACTGGCGCAGGCTACCGGCGGCGGCGTTGCGGGGGTTCACAAAAAGTTTGTCTCCGGCCGCTCGCGCCTTTTCATTGAGCGCATCAAAACCGGCCTTGGGCATATAAATTTCGCCGCGCACCTCAAGTACTTCCGGCACATCGTTCGCAAGTAATTTGAGGGGGATCGAGAAGATGGTGCGCACATTCTGGGTAATATCTTCACCGACAGTACCGTCGCCCCGGGTGGCCGCGCGCTCAAGTAAACCCTTGCGGTACAGCAAACTGACCGCAATACCGTCGAGCTTGGGCTCACAGGCATACTCGACGGGTTCCACACTGTTCAGGCGCTCACGAATACGGCGATCAAAATCTTCCATATCATCGTCACTAAACGCATTGTCCAACGACAGCATGGGCATTTCATGACGAATCTGGGTAAAGGCCGCCAGTGGTTCCGCGCCGACACGCTGGGTCGGCGAATCACTGGTAATCAGTTGCGGGTGGGATTCTTCTAGCTGTTGCAGCTCGCGCAGGCAACGGTCGTACTCCGCATCCGGCAAGTCGGGTGCGTCCAGCACGTAGTATTCGTAGTTTGCTCGATTGAGGATATCGTGCAGCTGCTCGGCGCGCTGCTGGGCTTCCGGGGGAATTGTTTTAGTCATTTTCTATCCGCAAAAAACGGGAAATTCTTGCCGGTTACAGGTTGGATTAAAGAGAGAAACGCGCGCAACAGGCGGGAGGAAAGAGTTTTTCACACTCCCGCCGTCGTCATTCGGAGAGGCTGTCAGGCCTGCGCGCGTGCCAGCGCCTTGCGGCGCTGGAATTCCATCACGCGTTGTCGGTAATGCTCCGCGGTCTGCGCGGTAAACACGCTGCGATTCTCATCTTTGAGTTCGCCACCCAACTGCTCGGCGATGTTTCGTGCAGTCGACAGTAGAGTATCGAATGCCTTCAGCGCCTCCACTTCCGCTGGCAACGCCAGGAACAGGCTAACGCCCGGTGTGGTGAATTCTTCCATATCCGACATATCGAAGGTGCCGGGCACCACGATATTGGCGAGGCTAAACAGGGCTGGCCCTTCGCCGGCCTCGCCACAGTGGTAGTGGAAAATATTCATATCACCAAAGCGCAGGCCGCTGGAAAGCAGTACGCGCAGCAGGTCGTTGCCTTCAAAGCAATCCCCGGAAGGCGCCATGATATTTAAGATCAACACTTCTTCTACCGCGCGCTCGGTGCGAGCATTTTCGCTGCGTTTGCCCGGACGTTTTGAGCGGTCGCTCTCCGCCCGGCGACCGCCGGTGTCACTGGAAGAAGGCTCGGAAGATTCGCGGCTGACGGAAGCGGACTTCTTGAGGTCAGGGAATTTCAACTCCGGCAGTTTGAGATCAGGCGCAGCCCAGGATTTCTTCGCCGGGCTCTCCTCTTGTTCGGCTTCAGCCCCTTCCGGGACCGCCTGCAAAGACTCCAGGCTCACCGACTCGTCCAGCGAAGGTTCGCGGCGATCAAGGAGTTGTGGCTCCTCGCCATCAGCAGACAGGGCTGCCAGCGGGTCTGGTGCAGCAACCTCAGCTTCCACTGAAGGAGCAAAGTGCGATGAGTCAGACGCTGACTCACCCTCTGCGGTTTCGCTAAATGGCATACTCTGCTCGCTGCGCGGCGCAACAACCGGCTCCACCGAGTCCATCAGCGTTGGCACCTGCTCTTCCAGGTTCAACGATGCTTGCTGCGGTACATCCAATACAGGCTCCGATACAGGTGCGGCCGCAGAAACGGAACCTGGCGCCGGCTTCGGAGCCACCATTTCTGTGTCTTCACCTCGATCCGGCTTGCTACCGGCGAGCGGTTTGCGAGAAGAGTGGAAATTCTTTTGCACCTGCCGGTTCACCTGACTGGCGTCCTCAGGTTTACGCCGCTGGACCACGCGCACAGTGCCGGGAAGCTCGGCAGCGATCTGGCGGCGTTTTTCCGCCTCTTCCGGATCGATGTACTCCAACTCTGATTCTTCGGGTGCTGCAGGCACTTCCTGAACAGGCGGCTGCCAATCCGACTCTTCTTTCACTTTACGTGGCGTCGACAATATATCGTCATCCGCCATTTCCTGGCGCATGGAACGCGACAGGTTGCGGGAAACTTTGACCGAATCTTTATGCTTCAGATAGGCACGACGAGCGCCATCAAGCACCACGCCGAGAATGATCAGCGCGAGTAGATTAATCAGCCAGTTATCCATTTTCTTGCCCCTCTCCCTGTGCCGCTGTGCGAGGACATTCTTGTCCCTGAACCGACCGACACTGAATCTGGCAATTCAGATTCCAAACGTTGTAGTCCATCGGGATCTTCCGACTCAAACAACATGTTTCCTTCATCACGCAGACGCCAGCTCCGCTGCCTCTTCCACATCCACGGACACCAGACGGGATACACCCGGCTCGTGCATGGTTACACCCAACAGCTGGTTGGCCATCTCCATGGCAATCTTGTTATGGGTAATGTAGATGAACTGCACGTGTTCGGACATTTCTTTTACCATCCGCGCGTAACGCCCCACGTTGGCGTCATCCAGCGGCGCATCTACCTCATCCAGCATACAGAACGGTGCCGGGTTCAGACGGAAGATGGAGAATACCAGCGCGATTGCCGTCAGCGCCTTTTCACCACCGGACAGCAGGTGAATGGTGCTGTTTCGCTTGCCCGGTGGACGCGCCATGATGGCAATACCGGTGTCGAGCAAGTCGTCGCCGGTCAGCTCCAGATACGCGTGGCCGCCGCCAAACACCTTCGGGAACAGCTCCTGCAGGCCGCCGTTCACTTGATCGAACGTCTCCTTAAAGCGGGTACGGGTTTCCTTGTCGATACGACGAATGGCGTTTTCCAGAGTTTCCAGAGCGTCGTTCAGGTCATTGAACTGACTGTCCAGATAGAACTTGCGCTCGGACTCCTGCTTGTATTCATCGATAGCCGCCAGGTTAATCGGGCCCAGGCGCGAGATGCGCGCTGCGACCAGCTCGATATCCTGCTGCACCGCGTCCATGGTCAGCTCTTCGGGCAGCTCTTCCAGCAGCGCGTCGAGCTCGTGTCCGGCTTCCTCAAGCTGTTCAACCAGGCCATTACGCTGCGTCTCCAGGGTTTGTGCGGCCAGACGCTGCTGCTCGAGCTGTGCGCGCACGCCCTGCAACGCCGATTCGACCTTGTGACGCTCCTGCTCGTGGTTCCGCAGGGTGGCCTCCACCTCTTCCATTTTCTTGCGCGCTTCACCGAGTTCGGTTTCCACCTCAATGCGCTGGCCGAGTTTGTCTTCGAGTTCGGCCTGGAAGTCCTGGGATGGATCCTGTGCATCTTCCATCTGGCGCTGCAGCTGCTCGCGACGCTCTTGCAGGCGCTCTACCTGCTCGCGCAGTACCTGCAGGGTGCGCTCCAGAGAAACTTTCTGGGTGCGTACGGACTGCTCGCGCATCGCCAATTCGTGGGCGCGGTCTTTATCTTCGCGGGCGCGTTGCCGTGCGGCATCCAAGGCCTCGCGCAATTCTTCGCGCTTGGCCAACAAAGTTTCGCGACGATCGGTATCGTCACTCATAGCCTCGACCGCTTCCTGCAGCACCATACGGGCTTCAGAAATGGACTCGGCTTCCAGCTCTTTCTGTTCTTTTACTTCAGCAATTTCCGCTTCGATACGGCGGCGACGCTCGTCCATCTGCTCCTGACGCGCGCGCTGGGCAGACAGTTGGCTGCGCAGATCGCCAACGCGGCGGTTCAGCTGCTCGGCATTGTTGCGCCCCTGTTCAATCGCAGATTCCAGCTGCGAAGTGCTCGACAGCTGCTGCTCGCGCTGCGCGGAAAGCTCTTCAATACGGGCCTCACAGGCTTCCAGTTCCGCTTCCAGGTTTTCCAACTCCTGCTTGCGCGCCAGCACACCGGATTCCGCATCGCCACCGCGGCTGACTTTCAGCCAGTTTGGGCCCACCCACAGGCCGTCGCGGGTGACAATGGATTCACTCGCCTTCAGCTGGTCGCGCTGCGCCAGCGCACTGTTCAGGTCTTCTGCGGTGTAGATGCCGTCGATGAGGCCGGCCAGAGACGCGGGGCCGTCGATGACATCTGCCAGCTTCGGCAGTGTGCCACTCGCCGCAGCTGGTGCGCTGTGGCCGTCAACAAATACCGCCTGACCGCCATCAAAACTGGATAGGGTTTGTTGCAGGGACTCGATCTGGTCTACGCATACTGCCTGCAGCTGGGCACCGAGTACGGTTTCTACCGCGGTCTCCCAGCCGGCACTTGCACTGATCTGCTCGGCCAATCGCGGGCGGCCCTGCAAGTCGTTTTGCTCCAGCCAGCTGGCGACATTTTTACCCTGCCCCATAGCGGCCTGCTGCAGCGCTTCGAGGGAAGCCTGGCGACCGCGGCTGGTTTGCAGCTGCAAACGCTCTTTATCCAGATCTGCGGCCAGCTCGGTTTCCTTGCGGCGCAGGTCAGACAGCTCTTCTACCTGCTGGGCAGTGGACTCTCGCAGCTCTTCCAGCTGCATTTCCAGCTCGGCCAGTTCTTCGTTCTGCTCTTCCAGTTCGATTTCATCTTCGGAAACCGACAGGCTCTCACGCTCCAGCTGCAGTTTGGTAATACGGTCCTGCAGGCGCTGTGCTGAGGTTTCCAGATGCTGAATACGGGACTGCTGAACTTCCGCGCGCTGGCGGGAGCCGGATGCACCCTGGTTAAACTGGTCCCAAGCGTTCTGCCATTCGCGCATTTCGTCTTCCGCGGTCAGCAGGGTTTGCGCAGATTCTTCCTCTGCGGCCTGAACCATTTCTAGGTCCGGGGTAATCACTTCCAGTTCGACATCGAACTCTTCGGCTTTTTCCTGATCCGCGGCGAGGAGCGCCACAGACTCGCTGTGCTCCTGCTCGGTACGGGCAAAATCAGACTGCAGCGATGCATTGCGCTCGCGGGCGTGGGAAATACTTTGCTCGAGGCGCGCGATGTCGGCACCGATAGAATAGAAACGCCCCTGCACTTCGTTAAACGCATCGGAGAATTCGTGATACGCCACGCGCTGCTCTTCGATACCGGTATCGAAGCCCACCTGGCGGGTGACCAGCTCTTCCACGGTCAGCTCAAGTTCACCAATCTGCTGTTGCTTGCCTTTTGCCTGATCGTCCAGGTCTTTGTATTTCAGGCCCTGCAGATGGGCTTTATGGGTGCGTTCTTCTTCTTTGAAGCGGCTGTATTTTTCCGCCGCGGCAGACTGGCGTTCCAGACGCGCCAGCTGGCGGTCCAGTTCATCGCGAATATCCGTCAAGCGCTCGAGATTTTCCTTGGTGCGACGCATGCGGTTTTCGGTATCGCGACGGCGCTCCTTGTACTTGGAGATGCCCGCCGCTTCCTCGATAAATACCCGCAGCTCTTCCGGCTTGGCCTCGATCAGCTTGGAGATCATGCCCTGCTCGATAATCGCATAACTGCGCGGGCCCAGGCCGGTGCCCAGGAACAGGTCCGTCACGTCGCGACGACGACATTTCTCGCCGTTCAGGTAATAGTTGTTCTGACCATCGCGGGTAACTTTACGCTTCACGGAAATTTCGCTAAATGCGGCATATTCCCCGGTGAGCTTGCCGGCGGAGTTATCAAATACCAGCTCGATGGAAGCCTGGCCCACAGGCTTACGGCCACTGGAGCCGTTAAAGATTACGTCGGTCATGGAGTCACCACGAAGGTTCTTCGCAGACGACTCACCCATTACCCAGCGCACCGCATCAATGGTATTGGACTTGCCACAACCGTTTGGGCCGACCACGGCGCTCAGGTTGGAAGGGAAGTAGACGGTGGTCGGGTCGACGAACGACTTGAATCCGGCCAACTTAATGCACTTCAAACGCATGGTCTTTTAACTCGGTAATACTCGGCAACCGTGCAGCAACTTTGCTCTGCCGGACGCTCTTCGTTGTACTTTCAAAAGGTTCAAACAGGGATTTCGCAAGGGCCTGACTAAGCAGTCCGCACGAAACGCCAGCTTGTCTTTGCAAACAGACGATTGTACATGGCTATGAGCCGGGTTTCAGCGCTATTTTCGGCCGAAAATGCGGGAGGGCCGGTCGCACCGAAAGGCGCAACCGGGAGGTGTGAAATCGATCAATAATGAATCAGATTTGCTGGTCAATCACAATAGATAAAGGCTTCGACCAGTCTTCCTTGGCCAGGGTCTTGACCTCGCCCTGCCAGTCACCAGGCGCCGGACGGGCATTACCGCCGACCGCCAGGCGGGCAACCACCTGCACCTGATCAACCGTTTTAAGGCTGCGACCGGGCATCATTGCCCGCGATTCATCCAGTACCACACGTGCAGGCAGGTCCGCCGCAGTGAGCCGCACGATCGCCAGCGGCATTGGGCTCTCCGCGGTACGCGCGTAGACAAATACCGGGGTGGAGGGGCTGTATTTGACCGCATCACCCAGTGACACGGTGACCGCAATACTGTTTTCATCCGCTGCCTGCGCCTTGGAAGCACCCTCGTCCGCAGAATCGGATGCTACCGAGGTGGACTCCGCTACCGCCTCACCACCAACCTTGGCCAATGCCGCTTCCGCGCGCTGCACCCCAGCAGCCAGGGCCTGAGCCGCATTGGAGCCCGGTGTCAGCTGGTTGAGCGCACGCTGCCAATGAGACTTTGCAGCCGCATAGTCTTCGCGCTCAAAGGCAGCTATGCCCGCCAGGCCCAGTGCCGTAGTGTTATTTGGCTGCGTGGCCAATACCTGCTCCACTTCGCGAGCCACTTCGGCCGTAATCTTGGAACCATTGGCAAAAAACAGCGCTTGCGCCATTTCCGCACGAATACTGACCGCCTCTGGCTGCTTGGCAACGATGTAACGGTACTGAGCCAGGGCTCCCTGAATATCGTTGCTCACCAGCAGGCGCTGCGCCAACATATAACGACTATTCAGGTCGTCCGGGTTACTTTCGACATGCTTGCGCAACTGTTGAGTAATTCGCGCCTCTACCACCATATCGGACGTGCCGGACTGACTGGCCACAATATCCCGGTGCAGCGCGACATCATCGTGCGCTCCCCAGTAGAAATACAGGCCAACCGCAGTAAAAGGCACAGCAAAAGCCAGCGCAAACAACAATCCGCGCCCACCATCTCGGCGCTGCGCCAACTGGTAGCTGCCACCCTGCCCTTCTGCCAACAGCTTGCGCGCAAGCTCGGTCTTTAGCGAAGCATATTGCGCCTCGTCGATCGCGCCATCAGCACGAGACTGCTCAATTTCTGCCAGGTGCTCGCGATACAAAGCTGCCTGAGAGGCACCCTCAGGACCATCCGTTTTCGCCTCTGCACGGCGCGCTTTGTGCCTCTTACCAACCAGCGGCCAAGCAATTACCAACGCCAAAGGCAGCAATAGCAGCGCCAGCATCATCCACAAATCAATCATTACGCTTACTACCACCTTGTTGCTCACCGTTCAGCAGCTCCGCAAGCCGCTGGGATTCTTCCGCGCTCAGTTCCGCGCCCTCCTCCTCTTGCCGGCCTCCGCGACCATTGCGGGATCGAACGACAATCAGGATTAGAGACAAGAGGCCCAGTGCGGCGAACACACCCGGCGCAACCCACAACACCATGGTGTTGCGTTGCATCGGTGGTCGATACAGAACGAAGTCGCCGTAACGGGCCACCATGTACTGGTTAATCTCTTCGTCGGTGTAACCTTCCTCGAGCAGGCGACGAACCTCGCGGCGCAAATCGGTCGCAACCATGGAGTCCGAGCCGGCCAGATTCTGATTCTGACACTTGGGGCAGCGCAGCTCCTCAATCAAAACCTCATACCGCGCCTGCAACTCAGCGCTCGGCAGTCTCTCCACCTCTACGGCGGCATAGCTGGAAGGCAAGAACGCGACCATTGTGGCCAGTAGAGTCAATGTGGCGGCGATCTTTTTGGTAAGAGACGCGTTGATTCGTTTTTTCTGCACTGATTTTCTCCGGCGGAAATTCGCCCGATTATAGCAGCGCCTTCGCCCTCAGACACCCATGGCAACAGGCCTCGCAACATAGTCATATCGGCAGCCGCCAAACCGCCAAAAGGGCATAACTCATTGAATTGAAAAAAATTTTTCAAAAAGCGTTGACGCCCCAAAAAATATCATTACTATACGCAGCTCCTGACGCGGGGTGGTTAGCTCAGTTGGTAGAGCGGCGCCCTTACAAGGCGTAGGTCACAGGTTCGACCCCTGTACCACCCACCACTTTCCTTTAGGTCTGCCAGGCAGATTTGACAAAGGAATGTCAGGTATGCGGACCGGTAGTTCAGTTGGTTAGAATGCCGGCCTGTCACGCCGGAGGTCGCGGGTTCGAGTCCCGTCCGGTCCGCCATATACAGAAAAGGCTCACACGAAAGTGTGGGCCTTTTTTGTATGCGCTTGATATGTGCTGCCAGCAAGCGCAACCCGAAAAAACGGGCCGCGCTGCCGAACACCAATAAATAGCGGCCCGATTAACGCAGGGGCGCAATCAACGCTTCACACTCCGCAGATGTCACATTACGGCCACACACCGGAATCTGGTCTGCCGGACTCGCATCGGAACCATTGGCAACCTGACTATTGCCCAATACATGGTTGACCGCATTCAGGTTGTAACCATTGTCTTGCTCAGCCATCCAGAAAAAGACACCGGCGAGGCCATTGTCTTTTGCATACTGGGTTTTTAGCGCAACGGTGCGCGGGGTTTCGACGGAGATAAACGCACCGATATCGTCGTTATACAGATAGTCTGCATTCGCCTCTTTATCGGTATACAGCCAGAAACCATTGCGCGGGGCCATGTTGCTGTCCAGATAATTCTGGTACAGGTCATAGCCTTCAATCACACCCGCCTCCCAGGAACCAAGACCTGCCACACCGAGGATCAGGTCCGCCCCACTCCAGTTGCTATCACCGTAGCTACTGCTGCCGGTCAGGCCGTAAGTGAACTCGGAAATATCACCGGTGCTGGTGGCTTTCGAGCGATGGTAATTGGCGGCACCAATCATCAGCTTGTTGGCCGGCACACCCAAACTTTGCAAATAAGCGAGCGTCGAGTTGGCAGAGGTACCAGCAGAAGAGCCGGTAGCCATCGGATTGATGTACAACGGTGTGTGATGGGAAAGTTCACGCTCCCAGGCACCGGTCAAGTCATAGGTCATTGCGTACAGACGATCCATGTAAGGATGCACCTGTGCCCAGTCGACTTTTTGCAGGCGACCAAGACCGGCCGGAATCGCAGAAGACAAACGATAGGGCTTGCCGGTTTTCACCGTCAGCCAGTCCATCGCCGCACGCATTTCACGAATCAGAATTGCGTAATTTTCTCCATCGTCCTCACGCGCCATGCCAACTACCGCGCCGTCACTACCCGGGTATTCCCAGTCGATATCGACACCGTCGAAGTCATAGCGCTCGAGGAAATGCACCACCGAATCAATGAAGACTTTACGCCGCACCGGATCGTGCGCCATCCACGGGAAGCCTTCGGACAGGGTCCAGCCACCGATGGAAAGATCGAGCTTCAACTGCGGATTCTGCTCGCGCAACTGATACAACACCCCGAATACGCCACCAACCTTGGTGCGATCCAGTTCGTACATACTCTCGGTACCAACAACCCCATTGGGGGCAACACCGACATCACGCAGGAACGCCGCTTCAAAATCCGCAACCGCCATTGCACCATCGGGCAAGTTACTTTGGTTACAGGTACGCATTACTGCGGCAGGTGCCGAAGTCGGGAAGCCTCCGTCCTGCTCGTTCTTCGCATCGGGGTAACAGATACCGGCAAAGCCATACACAATGCGATTCAGGTTGGACGCGGGCAACTTGGTGAAATCGTACTGGCGACCGTAAATTGCCCAGTCGCCAATGTAAGTCACGATTTCCGTACCCGCGCTTAGATCGTAGGTGTTGTGCTGTAAAGGCAAGCTACCCGGCACCAGCTTGGTACCACGGGCACCATTGTCTACATCAAGACCGCCATGATCACCGCCGTTATCTGTCGCCGGGTTGGCTCCGCCCTGTGTGCCAGTGAGGCTGGACTGGACATCGGCGATACGCGCTGCCGCAATACTACCGGTAGCGTTTATGACTCCTGCAGACACATTGCCATCGACCGGCTGTGGCTCACCGTAGTCAATGGTGTTGGGAATCGGCACCGGGCAAAGCGCCTCATCCGGATAGCCCGCGGGCTCCCACTGGTCTGGATAAGCAGCATTGTCCGGAGTAATAGAGTGGGTATCGACCAATGCGCGATATGCAATGCCTTCATAATCGACGATGGTACCTTGGGTATACAAAGTACCGGTCTTCCACATGGGTGCGCAGAAATATTCATCTGGAATCGTGACACCACCACCGCTGCTTCCACCGCCGCTGCTACCCCCACTACTACCACCGGCACAGGCCTCGGCGGTGCTGGCAGACCAGGCGTGTTCCCAGGCCCAACCCACTCCAGGTTCATAGGCTTCGTTGCCGGACGAACACCAGCCGGCTACCGAGCAGGCAAAATATCCGCTGTTGTTGGCAACGATATCGCCCGCGGCATAGGTCGAACCGGCGGCATAGGCGGGACAGGTACCTGCACCAGAAGAACTGCCGGAGCTGGAACTGCCGCTACCCGAACTGCTTGAGCTACTTGAACTCGAGCTACTAGAACTACTAGAACTGGAGCTTGAGCTCGAGCTAGAGCTGCTCGAACTTGAGCTCGAACTGGAACTCGAACTACCAGAGCTTGAGCCACCCGATTCACAGGCACCCAGATCGGTCCAGGCATGCCCCCAGGCCCAGCCACTTCCCGGTGCATAGGGGCCACCCTGACTGCACCAACCACCTACATCACAACGGTAGGCATTACCTTCATTTTGCACGATCGCACCAGTTGCATAAGTGGCGCCATCGGTAAACTCTGTGGAATTACTGCAATCGTAAGCGGACGCACTTCCACTGGCCCAAAAGCCAAAGAGCACAGCACCTGTACTTACAATCTTTTTTATTGTTGTTGTTTGCATTCTGTCTTCTTCTCCTAGTCGAAGAGTCGGTAGTTACGGCCGGACAGGCCGGCCCAGTTTGAAAAGGTCAGTACCGCAGGGAAAGAAAACGCTAGAGGAATACACCCGCCTCTCGTGAAGGCGGGACAAAGAGAAAACTGCCAGGCTCGTGGCCGACAACGCTGTCATACTAGCTCGAACAAGCTAATGACGATCTGACAACGCTGTCAATTAGGTGGTGGGCTTCAACGCCAGAATATTTCTGTTTTGCTGGGTGAAGATAACTGAAGCAAGCCTATTGGCTCGAGAAATCTAGGTTTCTTCCTGAACAGAGAAACCTTCCGAGAGAAGTTTTTCGCGCAATTGCGACCACTGATCCTGCGGTAATGAGACAGCCACACGCACCTTATCGGAGTAATGTGCCTCGCCACAGGTACCACCAGACTGCGACACCAGAAAACGCAGTCGCGACTCACCCGCAAAATCACATGTGATTTTGACACTCATAATAGGTACATGGGTTTCGAGTTCGGCAGACTGGAGCCCAGCGGCAACCGCACCGCGATAGGCACGCATTAATCCACCCACGCCAAGCTTGGTACCGCCAAAGTAGCGCGTAACGATAGCACCCACATTGCCAATGCCCTGCTTAAGCAGCAGCTCCATCATAGGTCGGCCAGCGCTGCCGCCTGGTTCGCCATCGTCGTCGAATTGCATCACCTCTGGATTACCGGGATTACCAATAACCAGCGCAGTACAGTGATGGGAAGCATCCGGATAACGGGCGCGCACCGTTTCGAGCTGACACAAAAAAGCCGCTTTATCGGTTACCGGCCCGAGCCAGCAGATAAAGCGGCTTTTCTTTTCTTCGGTCTCAGCGACAACGGGCAAGCAAGGAGTCTGATAGCTCACCAGAAAAATCGTCCCATTCTTGATTCTGTAAACGTTGGTACAAGGGCTGCAGCTTGGTCTGCCACACTTTGTCGTCGACCACGCCGACGTGCTTACAGCGGATGGTGCCACCGGCATCCACCAGGAAGGTTTCCGGTGCACCGAACACACCCAGATCCAGTGACAGACGGCCTTCAATATCCGAAACGGAAAACACATAAGGATTCTGGAATTTCTCCAGCCACTTCTGTGCCGCTTCGTTATCGTCTTTCAAATTGATACCAACGATCGGTACGCCCTGCTCTGCCAACTGATTCAGGTAGGGGTGCTCAACCCGACAGGATACGCACCAGGTAGCCCAGACATTCAACAGCAGCGGGCGACTGGGGAGGTCGGACTTTTTCAGCTCCCGGTTGGATTCGACATCCAGCAGAGCAAACTCGGGCACCGGCTTGTTAACCAGTGCCGAAGGCATGTCCTGCGGATTGAGGGACAATCCTCGCCAAAACAGTACCGCCAGCGCAGCGAATACGATGAGCGGAAGAAAGAGCTTAAGTCTCGCCATCAATTTCCCAATCCATAGTTATCCATTCGCGCGCCCCGATTTCGGCAAAGGGCGCGCCGACTCCCGACCTCAGGCGCCAGCAAGAGTACCGGTATTACCTTCTGTTTTGACGTTCGCCGCTCGCCCCGCACGCACTTTACGATAGCGTTTGTCGGCCACGGCAATTGCACCACCAAGTGCCATCAGCACTGAGCCCAGCCAAATCCACACAACGAAAGCCTTGTAGTGGAGACGCACGGCCCAGTCGCCACCCAAATGGTTTTTATCCATTGGGTCACCCAGCGCTACGTACAAGTCGCGGAACAGACCGGTATCAATTGCGGCCTCGGTCATGATATTGCCACCGGAGAGATAGCTGCGCTTCTGCGGGAGCAGCTCCGCCACCTGACGGCCGCCATGGCGAACGACAATCACACCTTCTGAGGCGCGGTAGTTTGGCCCACGAACCTGGCGTACCCCCTCGAAGGTAAACTCGTAGCCAGACATTTCTGCACTCTGGCCCGGAGACATGCGCAGATCTTTCTCCACGCTATACACCGTGGTGAGGGCCACCCCCAATACGGAAATGGCCAGACCGATGTGCCCCAGATGCATGCCGTAGTAGCTCGCACGCTGACGCGTCAACCCCGCAATGAGGCTGTCCGCATTACGTGACTTTGCCAGAATATCGGCACCGCTTGCGGTAATCACCCAAAGCCCCGCAAACAAACCAATTACAACACCCCAGTGGAAGTCTCCTGCCAGCAGCGCAATCAACGGCGCTCCGAGCGCAGCGATCAGCGCCGGCATAACCCAGGCTTTGACTAATTTCTTACCCTGAGTGTCTTTCCAGTTGGCGTGAATACCCATGCCCAGCAGAATGCACAGCACGATCATCAGCGGCACAAAGAACAGGTTAAAAAACGGGGGGCCCACACTGATCTTGCCCCAGTTGAGCGCATCGGCCAGCAGCGGGTACAGGGTTCCGGTCAACACCATCGCCATGACCAGCATCAGTACAACGTTGTTGCCCAGCAAAAAGGTTTCCCGCGAACGGAATGAAAATACGCTGCCCGCACTTACCGTTGGCGCACGCAGCGCAAACAGCAACAGTGAAGCACCGACCACGATGGCCAGGAACGCCAGAATAAAGCCGCCGCGCAGCGGGTCCGTGGCAAACGCATGGACCGAGGTCAGCACCCCGGAACGCACCAGGAAGGTACCGAGCAGGCTCAAGCTAAACGCGAAAATGGATAACAGGATGGTCCAACTGCGGAACAATCCACGCTTCTCGGTTACCGCCAGGCAATGCAGCAACGCGGTACCCACCAACCAGGGCATAAACGAGGCATTCTCTACCGGGTCCCAGAACCACCAGCCACCCCAGCCGAGCTCGTAATAAGCCCACCAGCTTCCCAGTGCGATGCCTAGGGTCAAAAACGACCAGGCCACGGCAGTCCAGGGGCGAGCCCAGCGCGCCCAGGCGCTATCCAAACGACCTTCCAGCAACGCTGCGATTGCAAACGCAAAGGCAACAGAGAAGCCCACATACCCCATGTACAGGAGTGGTGGATGAATAATCATGCCCGGGTCCTGCAGCAACGGATTCAAGTCATTTCCGTCACTGGGCGGAAACGGCAGGATGCGGTCGAAGGGATTCGAGGTCATCAGGATGAACAGGAAAAACCCGATCAACAGCATGCCGAGTACCGACAACACTCGCGCCACCAATACGTCCGGCAACTGCTTACTGAATATGGCAACGGCGGCGGTCCAGCCAGCCATCATCAGCAGCCACAGCAAGATGGAACCTTCGTGGCCACCCCACACCGCGGTCACCTTGTACATCATTGGCAGAATGCTATTTGAGTTCTGCGCAACGTAGGCAACGGTAAAGTCGCTGTTAACAAAAGCGACCGTCAGGCAGACATAAGACAGCGCGGTAAACGCCAGCACCCCAAAAGAAAGCGGGCGCGCGGTATCCATCCACAATACGCGGCCGGCATAGGTACCAAGCAGCGGAACAACGGCAAGCGCAATCGACAGCAGCAGGCCGACAATTAATGAAAAATGCCCGAGTTCAGGACTCATATTTTTGCATCTCCCTGACAGCTCGCTTTACCCACCATGGAATCTGCGACTTCAGGCGGCGTGTAGGTTTCGTCGTGCTTGGCCAGTACCTGATCCGCGCGTACGTAACCGTCCTGCTGGAGCTTGCCGGTTACCACCGCAGCCTCGCCCTCGGCAAACAGGTCCGGCAGTATTTTGTCGAACACCACTTCCAGTTCCGCCTCGCCATCGGTAATCGCGAATCGCACATCCAGTGAATCACTGTCGCGCACAATGCTGCCTGGCACCACGCAACCACCGGCACGAATACGTTTTTCAAACGGCACCTCGCCCGCGGCAAAGGCGCGGGGGGCGTAAAAGTAGTCCATGTTTGCGCGCATGGCATAAGTCACAAACCCAATGGCAGCACTGGAAAGCGCCACCAAAAGTACGACAAGGATCAGACGTTGTTTACGAGCTGGATGCATGGTCTTCCTACTAAAAATCGAAATCGCTATAAATTTGAATCGCTAGATCTGTGAAAGCCTGTTCGCAATTACTCGACCGCTTCCGCTGTTCGCTGCGATGCGGAGCGCGCCGCGGCAGCACGCCTGCGGGCCTCTTCCTGGCGCAACTGCTGCTGGAATTCCCGGCGCAATTTGCGCTGGCGTAAAACAGGGGTAACCGCCAGCACAACAAGTACCAGCACCACCATCCCATAGGATGCCCACACATAGGGCCCATGGCCGTTCATAGCGAAAAAGCTGGCCAGGCTATCAAACTGAAATTGCATCAATCGAATCCTCGCTCGCGCTTCAGGCTTTGGTCGGAGCCGGTGCCCCGAGCAGTTCGCGTACCCACTGCGTACGCCCTTCCCGCTGCAGAATCATGGTGCGGGTGTGCAAGGTGAGCACCCAGGCATAAAACAGATAAAAACCGGCGATCATGGTAATCAGCGGGTAGAACATACTTGGGTCGATGGTGCTGGCTTCGGTCAGCTTCAGAGTGGCCGGCTGGTGCAATGTGAACCACCAATCAACAGACTTATAAATGATCGGGATATTTACGGTGCCCACCAACGCGAGCAGCGCACTGGCTTTGTCTCCCGACTGTTCACGACTGAAGGCGCCCGATAGAGCCATGACACCCAGATAAAGAAAGAAGAGGATCAACATGGAGGTGATACGGGCATCCCACACCCAGTAGGTACCCCAGGTGGGCTTGCCCCACACTGCACCGGTAAACAGGGCAATAAAGGTAAGAGCGGCACCGATGGGCGCTGCAGCACGCATCACCACAAAAGACAGCTTCATCTTCCAGATCAGGCCAATAGCTCCGGAAATAGCCATGATGTAGTAGCCTGCCAGCGCAAGGAATGCCGCAGGCACATGGATATAGATGATCCGGTAGCTATTACCCTGCTTGAAGTCTTCAGGCGCAAAGCCCAGGCCCCAGACAATACCCACGGAAAGCAGCAACAACGCCGCCCCACCAAGCCAGGGAAGCCAGGCGCTCGATTTCTGGTAAAACCAGCGGGGCGAGCCCAATCTGTGAAACCATTGCCAGGACAAAATACTTACTCCTACGCCCTTCTCTCATGCGGTCGCGGCTGTGCGCGACTGGCTCGGGAAGGGTCAGTTTTCGAGACTGATTCGGATAGCTCCCGCAGACGCCAGGGGCGCCAGCGCCGCGGCCACGGCCAATATCGCACCGAGAACCGCCAATTGCGGGCCAAAACTATAGCCATCCAGTGCTGCCTGCACCGTTCCGGTGCCGAAGATTAACACGGGCACATACAACGGCATAATGATCAACGCCAAGAGCAGGCCGGGGCGTCGTAAAGCCACGGTCAGTGCGGCACCCACGGCACCGATCAAACTGAGACTGGCGGTGCCCAGTACGAGCGATACAAACAGCGGCCAGTACCCCTCGGCGCCCAGGTTTAACATCATCCCCAAAAGCGGCGATAACAGGGCCAGGGGCACCCCCGTGACCAACCAGTGCACCAGCACCTTGGCCAGCACCGGGAAATACAATGGCTGTGGTTGCAACGCCAACTGCTCCAGTGAACCGTCTTCGTAGTCACCGCGGAACAATGACTCTTGGGACAATAAGGTAGCGAGCAGCGCCATTACCCAGATAAGCCCCGGTGCCATGCGCGACAGCATTTCCGGTTCGGGGCCAATACCCAGCGGCATCATCGCCAGCACGGTGACGAAAAACAGCAGCGGGTTCACGATATCCGAACGGCGGCGGGCGGCGAGAACCAATTCGGTGCGGAACAGGGTGTAAAAGCCCGGTACCCGCGCATAGGCATCCAACGCCACGCCGCGGGCTTCGTCGGACTGAGCTTTTTTCGACAAGGAGACCCCCACCGCTTCAGAACCCATATTCGGCCTCCAAGTGACTCTCTTGCGGCTGAAAGTCCGCCAGATTCACCTTCGCCAGTGGCTGGATATTGACCGGCTGATGGGACGTCAACAATACGCTGCCCCCGCGTTGCAGGTGACCGCGCATACAGGATTCGAGGCTCTCGACCCCGGCCACATCAAGCGCGGCGAGCGGTTCATCCAGAATCCACAGCTGCGGGGCACCGGGCAGGTACAGGCGCGCCAGTGCGACTCGCCGGTTCTGACCTGCGGACAGCTGCTGACACAGAGTATCTTCAAAACCGTACAAGCCCACGGCATCGAGGGCTGCCATTGCATCTTCCGCAGCAGCCCCATACCAGGCAAGGTTTTCCATAGGGGAAAGGCCGCGGCGCACGCCGGCATTGTGGCCGATATACAGCAATTCTGAACGCATGGCGGAAAGGGCCCCGGGGAACGCCTTACCACGCCACAGAATATCGCCGTGATAATCACTAGTACTGCCAATTAACGTGCGAATCAGTGTGCTCTTGCCCGCGCCATTGGCCCCCTCAACCTGCAATGCAGTCCCAGCAGGCAACAGAAAGTCCAGACCAGCGAACAACACGCGACCATCACGCTCACAGGACAGGTCGCGAGCACGCAGGCGATCGCCGTCGACAGGTGAATTCTGCGCAGATAATTCGAGAGAGGTGGCAGAGGATGTATAGGGGCTCGAGGACATTACCCACCGGTATTGATGAAAAACTGAGCGTAATTATACCGGTACTGAAGGGTTTTGTATGGCATTGTATTGCGCTTGCGTTGCACCCTCCGATTTTGCATCGGGTTCTGCCTGCCAGCGAATGATGGCCTCAACGCGACTGCTGCCTGCCGAGTAGTGCAATTCAGAGCAAACCGTGCGCAGCAGCTCCAGCCCGCGGCCGGAGTATATCGAGCCGGTATCACGCACCCCAGAGAATCCCTTGCCGCTATCTTCTACTACCAGACTCAGGCTTCCGCCCGCCTCACCTTCCAGGCAAGAGAGGGAAATGCTGACCCACCCGGAATCCAATTGGCTACGCCGCTCCGCCATCAGGTCGTAATAACGAACAAACCCATCATCCATCCCCTTAATTGAGGAATCCAGTTCCAACACACCATGCTCCAGCGCATTTCGGAACAACTCGCCCAACGCAATCGCAAGGTCCTCCTGGAATCTGGCGGCGCCGGGCATCTGCATCACGACACTCAGTAATTGCGGAAGCGGATCTGCCTGCCGCAACTCCGCGTGACAAAGACGGAAATTAATCGACCAGTCACCGACAGGCGTCCCCTTCCGATCGCCGGCCACCTCCTGCGGCAGCCCCCCGCCGCGCAGTAAACCGGGATCCGTGAGGTCCAACTCCACTAGAGACAGATCATCATGCTGTTCCGCCGCGTGGGCATTGACCGCCAGCAGAATCTGCTCAAACACCTGCTCGCCATCCGGCTGCTCACTTTGCAGAAGTGACAACAGGCGCGCTTCACCGAAATGCTCACCGCGACTGCTGCGTGCCTCGTGAATACCATCACTCCACAAGAACAGGCGATCTCCCGGTGAAGTTCGTACATTCACTATCGCTGAATCCACATGGTCCGACGGCAACACCCCCAGAGGTAGATGCCGGGATTCAATCATCAGCAAAGAACCGTCGGCGCGCATCAGACAGGGGCTTGGCATACCCGCGTTCATTATGCGCAGGTGCTGTCGCCGAGGGTCGAACTCCATGATTGCCAGGCAACAAAACATCTGCCGCGGCAAGATATCGTGCAATTTACGGTTAATTTCCCGCGCTACCCGCCCAAAAGAGAAGCCCCGGGGGATCATTGAATAAAAAATGGAAGTCAGTGGAACCGCGCCAACCGCCGCAGCCAGTCCATGCCCGGCGAAATCCCCCAACATCAATACCAACTTGCCATCTGGTGAGTAGGTTGCCGCCAGCAAATCGCCGTTCAGCACCGCGCGCGGAGAAAGGTGGTAGCGAATCGCAGGCGTATCATCCAGGCAGCTCTCATTGCCCAGGTTGCCGAATATTTCCCGCGCATTCGCCTGTTCCTGAAGAAAGTCTGCGTGGTGCCGACGCAGGCGGTCGCGCTGCGCCATCAGTGATCGACTGAACTCACCGAAGCGCCGGATAGCGACTAACTTCAGCTCTACCAACGAGCGGCTATAGGGCTTAGTCAGAATATCGTCGCAATCCGCCAGATACAGGGGCTCGGCAGGGTTTTCCTGCACCTCCTGCACCGCAAGAATCGGCACTGGCTCTAACCCCATCGACTGGCGCAATTGGCGCACAGACTCGGAAGGGGTCTCCCGTGCCGCAATGGGGCCAAAAATCACGAGACTGGGCGGGAACTGGTCAAAGGACTTTAGCGCGGCGTCGATATTGGGCACGCACAAGGTGGACGCGGGGGAGATGCTCTCGGCAGTACTTTTATATTCCCACTGCTGGATCAGCTGCTGCAGCTCCGCGGACTCTTGCTGGTCGCTTTCAATAATGAGGATGCGGAAGGCTGGCATCGGGGTGAAGCAGGCTTCAGCAGATGCTGAAAATTTGATCGAAATTGGAAACGTGCAGTATGTGGGATACGTGCGCGTTCGCGTTCATTAACTCCACCCGCGGCTGCTCACCCTCATGACCAAGTTCCACACAGTAGTCACGCAATAACAAAAGCATTCCCAATGCTGCGCTATCCAGATGCTCGGTTGCAGACAGATCCACAAGAAACACCTTCGGCGCCGGGCTGACATTACGGTACGCGCGCTGGAAATCACGGTGGATATTAAAATCAAAATTGCCAGCGACACGAATCACCAGCTCATCACCACCATCGGAAACTTCCGAGCTCACGCGGCTCTCAAACCTTTCGGAAACCACCATTTGCGGACCCTATATCCTGCCTCTTCCTTACTATTGCGAAACTAGTTTCCGCCAATATACACCCACCCGCAGGGGGTGAAAACCGGCAAAACCTACATGGCGAACGTACGCATATTTGCCCGGGATGGATTCGTCATTTACGGACCGGCCTTAGCAGGAAATCCCCTACCTCAAAGCGGCCGCCCCAGAACGCAAACCCAGAACGCAAACCCAAAACGCAAACCCAGAACGTAAAAAGGGTGCCTCAGGCACCCTTTCACGGTAACCGGCTATTTTCTGCACAAAGCATAAATACGGGGCGTATATGAACGACCGGACTGTACCCGGTAAGAAGGACTAAACAGAATAGTTCTTCAGAAATGCTTCTTGGAGAAAACGACTCCAAGAGGCATTCGAAGAAAGAGCCTAGGAAAGACTCGAAGTCAGAAGTCGTATTGATAATCCATCAGTTCCCGCCGGAGGCGTTGTTCCTCCAGTCGATCCTCCACCATGCGCCGTGCGTCACGGGGACTCTCCGGGGTATAGAGCAGACTCTCTTCAAGAGAGGAATCAGATCCACCAAAATCCATGTCATTTTCGATAACGTTACCGCTCATAGAAAACTCCACAATCTCGATCTGCCAGGGCAGAAACTCTTTGTCTGTTTTTGTTGTGCAATTCCAGATTAGCCAGCTCCCGCTTTTCTGGTCAAGCAACTTTTACACTGTGCGATCAGGTTTTCCCGGGGGTTACACTGAGGACTCCCGTTTGCCAGGCAAAGGCCAAAAGCCCGATCCTCACTGATCTGCAGCTCGCGCCAAAATAACGGTAATTTGTTACCAATTTGCGAAATTTTTTCGCCGATTTGTAGATAGAAGAAAACTTTCAAGCGAAGAGAAAATGGGTAACCTATGTGGCGCAAAACGTTACGCTTGGTGACAGCAGGAAATTCTCGAGAAGGCAATCCGAGATTACAGGCGATTACACACGGCGGGGACCTCACACAGCATTCGATGACAGCGCCCGCGCCAGTGGTTAGAATGGCCAGCCTCTTGCACAGCCAGCGCGCCGGGACGTTAGCCCCAAGTAGTTAGGCAGATTAAGAGTACGCCCCCGTCGGTTAACAGGATAAACCACGGACCTCCTAAGTCCGGACTGGTGGTTCGAGTCCACCCGGGGGTGCCATATACACAAGACCGGCCACACGCCCCTGAGCACACCCCTTTCCACCATGGCATTCCGAGCGCTCAACCCAACGTTTATTGCCGTAGTTTTTCTGATCGGTCTTGCCCAACTGATTTCCGAGCACGCGCAGAATGTGTTGCGCTTCGACCGCGAGGCCATCCTCTCTGGCCAATACTGGCGATTACTAAGCGCTCATTTTTTACACACCAACCTACCTCACGCACTCATCAATGCGGGCGCCTGCGCAATTCTCTGGCACCTGTTCAAGGCACACCTGCGGCCCCTACCCGCCGCCGTCTTGCTATCTCTGATGTGCCTGCTGACCGGAACGGCGATCCTTTTCTTTTCACCACACCTGACGCATTACGTGGGCTTGTCCGGTGCGCTCCACGCGCTGATTGTTTGGGGCTGTGCGAAAGACCTGATGCACGGTGAGCGATTTGGGCTGGCAATACTGGCAGGCGTCTTCGCAAAAATCGCCTGGGAACAACTTGGCGGAGACACCAGTGCCACCGCAACACTGATCGATGCGCAAGTAGCGATCGATGCCCACCTGTGGGGCGCACTTGCAGGCCTGATCCTGGCCCTGTCCGCACGCCTGTTGCACCCAATAGGTTTTCGCGCGCAGCAAAGCAATATGCACCCGCAGGATTAAGCGATAGCCCCACCCGACTCACTGCGAACCAAGGCTTGCCTGGGCGCCTTTTTCAACAGTCGATCCGCTCGCCCAAAATTTTTTTCACAACCACTGCATCCACCGCCAGACATCACCTCGTCAATCAGGCAACCCAAATGGATTTTGGTCGCTGATTCAGCTCACCTCGGCGCCTTGGAGATTCCAAGGCCCGTAGTTTTCGTGCTCATATCGGGTTATTGCACCAGTGGTAACTCGGTCGCATTCGCCAAATTCCACAAAAATTGAAACTACGCGAATAGAACGATGAAGAAAAAAATCTTGAATGTGATGGCCCCGGTTCTCGTAATTGCGGCCTCGTTCGGCGCCGTACAATGGATGTCCGCAGCAAAACCGGAGCCTGAAAAGAAGGAAGAGGAGCAGCGTTTGATTTCGCTGGTTACTTCTGAGGCCCGTGCCGAACCGGTGCAATTGCGTGTAACGACACAAGGGGAAGTGCGCGCGCACACCGAAATCGATCTGACCCCACAGGTATCCGGACGCATCACGGCGATCGCCGATCGCTTTGCGGAAGGCGCAGGCTTTGAAGCCGGCGAAACCCTGATCCAAATCGACGATGCCGACTACCAGCTGGAAGTTGCCCAGGCCAAAGCGCGTGTGGCACAAGCTGAGGTACTGTTACTGCAAGCTCAGGCTGCTGCGGCGATCAAACGCCAGCAGTGGTTAAACCTGAACCCGAATAAAGAACCAACCCCGTTGCAGGTAAACAAACCGCAAGTACTGGAAGCAGAAGCAAACCTGCGTGCCGCCAAGGCTGCGCTGACCGATGCAAAAATGGACCTCGCACGCACCAAAATTCACCTGCCTTACCGCGGCCGTGTGGTGAGTCGCGAAGTGGGTGTTGGCCAATACGTTACCGCCGGTACTTCGCTGGGCCGCGTATTCGCCACCGATCGTGTAGAAATTCGCCTTCCGCTGACCGACAACCAGCTGCAGGAGCTCGGCCTGCCACTGGGCTTCGTCGCTGGCGACAACAATCCTGGTCCGGAAGTAAAACTTTCCGCACTGGTAGGCAACCATGAGCAGCAGTGGAGCGGACGTATCGTGCGTACCCAGGCAACGATTGATCAGCAAACCCGCCTGATTTATGCGGTTGCCGAAGTTGCCGATCCTTACGGCAAGGGCGCCAGCGATGGTGTGCCTCTGGCAGTTGGTTTGTTTGTAAATGCAGAAGCGGCATCCACCGCGGAACGCAATGCCGTCGTGGTTCCCCGCGAAGCGCTGCGCAGCGCTGACAAGGTTTACGTTGTCGACGCCGATAACCGCCTGAATATTCGCACCGTCGAGGTACTCTCCACCTCCGAAAACCGTGTAGTGATCGCCGCTGGCGTTGCCGATGGCGAGCGCGTTGTGACCTCCACCATTGCCAATCCGGTGGAAGGTATGGAAGTTCAGCCAATCACCCAACTGGCTCGTCGATAAGGACTCACACCCATGAATAGTTTGATTGCATGGTGGGCCAGTAACCGGGTTGCCGCCAACCTCGCCATGATTGGCATTCTTGTCGCCGGTGTTATTGGCTTTTTCAGCATGGAACGGGAAATGGACCCACAGGTTCGTTTCCCAGGACTCGAGATTAATGTGTCCTGGCCGGGCGCTGCACCACAGGAAGTGGAAGAACAAATCGTCTCGCGTATCGAAGAAGCGGTGAGCGAGCTCGACAATATTGAATGGATTCGCTCCACCTCCGCCGAGGGATATGGCGGCGTGTATATCCTCGCCGAAACTACCGTCGATTTTTCCCGTTTTATGAACGATGTAAAAATCCGCGTGGACGGTATTTCTTCATTCCCCCGTGGTATTGAGCCGCCACAGGTACACCAGTGGGTAAACCGCCAGGAATTTATTCGCGTGGCGGTGCACGGCGACCTGAGTGAGCGTGAACTTAAGCGCTTGGCGGAACAACTGCGTCGGGAAGTGGCCACCCTACCCGCTATTTCCGTGGTGCAGCTGTTCGGTACACGCATGGAAGAAGTCTCCATTGAGGTCAGCGAGCAGGCCCTGCGCCGCTACGGCATGACCTTCCAGGAACTTGCCGATGCTATCCGTGCCAACTCCATTAACCAGTCCGCCGGTACCGTGCGTACCGAAGTCGGCGCCTATCAGCTGAAAGTGCGCAAGCAGGCAGACACCGAACAAGAGTTTGCCAATATCATCGTCCGCCAGACAGCCGATGGCGGCACCATCCGCGTGGGCGATGTGGCCACGGTTGTAGACGGCTTTGAAGACAATGAGATCCTGGCCACCCTGAATGGCGAGCCGGCGGTGCTGCTGCAGGTCATGAGCACCGAGACCATGGACATCGTTACCGCCTCCGACTCCATTCGCAAATGGATCGCCGAGCGGAAGAAGACCCTGCCCGCAGGTGCCGAGCTGACACTATGGACCGATAACGCAGAAGAGTTTAAAGGTCGCATGGAAACCATCAGCAGCTCCGCCTTTATGGGTCTGCTACTGGTATTGCTGGTGCTGGTGTTCAGCCTGCGCCCCAAGGTGGCCTTCTGGGTATCGGTGGGTATTGGTACCGCCTACGCCGGCGCCTTTGTCCTGCTGCCGAGCGTTGGTGTTTCCCTGAACATGCTGTCTACCTTCGCGTTCCTGCTGGTACTCGGCATCGTGGTGGACGACGCTATCGTGGTGGGCGAGAGCATCCATACCGAATCACACAACCCCGAACACCGCGGCAATAGCCTGAGTGCGGCAACCCTGGGCACCCAGCTGGTGGCGAAGCCGGTTATCTTCGCGGTATTGACCACTATCCTCGCATTCCTGCCGTGGATTTTTATCAGCGGATCTACCAGTGAGTTCACACGTCATATTACCTGGGTGGTGATCCTGGCCCTGGTGTTCTCCCTGATCGAGTCGCTGTTTATCTTGCCGGCGCACCTTAACAACCTGAAGCCGCGGGAAAACCCGGGCCGCTTCGGTCGCCTGCAACAAAAGATTGCCAACGGCATTGTGTACGTTGCCCAGAACCACTACCGCCGCATTGGCCAGTGGGCGGTGGGTCGCCGTTACCTCACCTTGAGCATTTTTGTTGGGGCAATGTTTATCGGCTTTGGCGCATTCGGCAGCGGCTGGGTGAAGAAAAGCTTTATGCCGGAAATCGAATCCGACCAGATTATTGTGAACGTGGTCATGCCAGAGGGCGCGCCCTACAGCCGTGCACTGGAAATCCTCGCCCAGCTTCAGGATGCGGAGAAGCGCCTGGAAGAAGAGGTCAACCAGCGCACCAATGGCGAAGGCGCACTGATCGAGAACTGGTACACCCGCTCACGCCGTGACAGTGTTATGGCCATTGTGCAGCTGGCGCCGCCGGAAACGCGCGACATGACCGCCAAGGACGCCGCGCTGCGCCTGCGTGAACTGCTCGGCGAGATCCCAGACGCCAAGGAGGTATCGGTACAGTACTCGTTCAACAACAACGGGCCGGGTTTTGAACTCTCCATTCGCCACCCGGACCTCGACGTGCTGCGCGATGCCACCGCCGAACTGGAAGCCCAACTGCGCACTTACGAAAGCCTCTACGACGTGCGCAACAACCTGGAAGGTGCCTCGGAAGAAATCCGTATCGACCTGAAGCCCGGTGCCACCAAACTTGGCCTGACCCTGGCCGAAGTCAATCGCCAGGTGCGCCAGGCCTATTTCGGTGAAGAAGTACAGCGCCTGCCGCGCGGCGGCCAGGACGTAAAAGTCATGGTGCGCTACCCGCTGGAGTCGCGTCGCTCCATTGAAAGCCTGAAGGACTTCCGTGTGCGCACCAGTGATGGCCGTGAAGTGCCGCTGCTTGCCGTCGCCAATCTGGAATACGCACCGGGCATCAAACGCATCCAGCGCTGGAACGGTAACCGTGCCGCGCGCGTGATGGCGGACCTGAAAGATGATGTACGCGGCGACATCATGAAGGACCTGAATGAAAACTTCTTCCCCGACTGGGAAGCCCGCTACCCCGGTATCGTGCGCGGTGCGGTGGGTCAGGCTGAAGGCGAAAAACGCTTTATTCAGGAAGTACTCGGTCTGTACACCATGGCATTCTTCGCCATGTACAGCCTGCTGGCGGTGGCATTCCGCAGCTACTTCCAGCCCATCCTGATCCTGATCGCGATCCCCTTCGCATTTGTCGGCGCGATCCTGGGCCACGGTGTGATGGGGATAACCATGGCCATCTTCAGCTATTTCGGCATTGCCGCAGCGGCCGGGGTGGTGGTCAACGACAACCTGGTATTGATGGACCACTGTAATCGCCTGCGGGAGAAAGGCATGGAACCCATCAAGGCGGTAGTAGAAGCGGGCGTGGCGCGTTTCCGTCCGATCCTGCTGACCACCGTCACCACCATTGTCGGCCTGCTGCCAATGATGCTGGAGCGCAGCATTCAGGCCGCCTTCCTGCAGCCCATCGTGGTGGCACTGGCATTCGGTGTATTCGTGGCATTCTTCGTGACCCTGCTGCTGGTACCCGCCATGTACGGAATTGGTGTCGACATCAGTAACGTGGCTTCTCGCACCAAGGCCGCGGTGAAGCGGAAACTGACTGGCAGCCCCCAGACTCCTGTCACCGAAGTCTGACCGGTTCAGCTGCGACGTAAACCAAGGCCCGCGGATGGTAATCCCCGGGTCTTTTGCTTTTCTAGCCTCTCGCCAAATTCGCATTTACAGAGCACAGACACCCAACTGGCGCCCGACTCCGCTCACCTGCCCCACAGTACCCTAAAGTTAGCCTGCTAGCGTTGGGTTAATTCCACCCGTTATCTCCTTCGGTTAGCGCCTGATGATGTGCGCCTTTTCATTGTTTGCGAAGTCGCTACCAATCATTCACCAGCAGGTTTGGGAAGTAACACCATGATGCGCGCCACCACCCTTTTTCTTGTCAGCATATTCTTGCCGCTCACGGTACTCGCCGACAAGGTCGTACACGACGCCGAGTACTACGTGCTGAAGCTACAACACGGCGAAAAATGGAAACAGGAAGATCAGGAGCTGGACCAAAAACTGCGGCAGTTGCGCCAAAAATATGGCCAGCCACCCAACATCGTTTACCTGCTTTGGGACGACACCGCATTTGGCGCCGTAGGCTTCCCTGCCCTGCAAAAGAACTTCGGCTACACCACACCAAACATCAACAAAATGGCTGCCGAGGGCATCAACTTCACTCGCATGTACAGCGAGCCCTCCTGTACGCCAACGCGCGCGGCATTCCTTACCGGGCGGCACCCGGTGCGCCACGGCATGGGGGTTGTCGGCATGCCCCACGAATTTTCCGGCATGCGCGAAGAGGAAGTCACCATCGCCGAGGTACTGTCCAAAAGCGGCTACGCCACCGCATTTTTCGGCAAGGGGCACCTTGGGGATATCGAAGAAAGCTACCTGCACAACCAGGGGTTTGACGAAGCACTGTTTACCCCGATGAACCAAATCACCTCCCTGTATAACCCGCAGGCCAACGCGGTAAATGCAGTACTGGGATTCGCCCCAGAGATCTACCCACCCGATCCCTACCGCCTGGATAACCCCGGATTAATTCCCGAGGGCTGGGTAATGAATATCGAGGGCAAAAAGGGAGAACAAGGTAAAGAGTGGTGCGGCACATCCAACGAATGTTTTGCCAAGTTTGACCCGGAGGCTGAGCGCCGCACCATCGATTTTATTCGGCGTAATGCAGAAGCGAAAAAACCCTTTTTCGTGGCCTACTGGCCCAACTTTCTCAACTTCCTCGCCGTCTACAATCCCAAAAATTCCGTTGCTGGCCTGATGGTCGCCGACGCCTTCCCGGCGGTAGACGACTTCGTTGGCCAGCTGATGGAAGAACTCAAAACACTGGGCATTGCGGAGAACACCCTGTTTATCGCCATGGCGGATAACGGCCCCATGGTACACAGCCCACCTACGGGCTGGGGCATGCTGCCGATGCTGTATCGCGGCGGCAAGGGTGACTTCACCGAAGGTGGCGTGCGGGTACCGGCATTTGCCTGGTGGCCCGGGATGATTGAGCAGGGGCAAACCGTCGGCGACATCATTCACGTCACCGACCTCTACACCACCTTCGCCCGCCTTGGCGGCGCCAAGGACAATATCCCAACCGACCGCGTGGTGGATGGTCTCGACCAAACCGCGCTACTGCTCAAAGGCGACACCCACAGCCGACGAGACTATGTATTTATCTACGCGGGGCACGAACTCGGTGCCACGGTAAAAGGCCGCTATAAGCGCCACTGGATCGGTGCCGGTGATGTAGCCGCATCCGGTATGCCCGAGGCCTATTTCGACCTGTACATGGACCCTCGAGAAGAAAATCCGCAACTGACCCCACTGATTCACACCCAGGGTCAATTTAACCGGATGGTCGCCCGGCACGAGCTGATGAAAAAGAAATATCCGGATATGCCGAACGCCAAGGGCATCCCGTACACCGGATTGTCCAATGCGCGCCCGGAAACCAAGGCGATCGCCGAGCGGGTCAAGCAAGTGACCGAAGAGTTACCTTTTTCGGTAGAAAGTTATCTCGAATTCTATCTTCCCGGATCAGACAAGGTAGGAGATTGGGGGCACTGACTTTTCCTGCTCTTCTCTGTGAGAGAGAAGTCCGACATACAAAAAAGCCCACGGCAACTCCAGATTGAGTTGTCCGCGGGCCTTTCCAATAGCAGGGCTGGCTAGCGAAAACTTAGAAGTTTTTCAGCGTATTTTTAAATACTTCGCCATCCTTCATCACGAACTGCACATTTTCCATTACGGAAATATCGTCCAGCGGGTTACCCGGTACCGCCACCAGGTCCGCAAGCTTACCCACGCGGATACTACCCAGGTCTTCCTGTTTACCCAGCAGTTCCGCCGCATTGATGGTAGATGCCTGCAAGGCCTGTAGCGGCGTCATACCGAACGTCACCATACGGGAGAACTGGCGCGCATTCTGGCCGTGCGGATATACCGCTGCATCGGAGCCGAATACCATTTTCACGCCCTCTTCCACCGCGTAGCGGAAGCTCTCGCGCTGCTTGCCACCAACACGACGCTCCTTTTCCAGGCTCTCCGGCAGAATACCCGCCTTTTCGCCCTCGGAAAGAATGTATTCGGTTACGTAAATATCCATGGACAATACGGTGCCGTGCTTTTTCGCCAGGCGGATCGCCTCTTTATCCAGAAAGCTGGCGTGCTCTACCGAATCCACACCCGCGCGAATAGCAGCCTTGATACCGGCAGTGCCGTGCGCATGTGCGGCCACGGTGGTGCCGCGGTTGTGAGCCTCGGTTACCGCGGCCTGCATTTCTTCAAGTGCCAGCTGCTGGGCGCCCGGCTCGGTGCCCTTGGACATGACGCCACCGGTGGCACAAAGCTTGATCAGGTCCGCCCCGTACTTCAGGTTTTCACGTACCTTGGCGCGCACCGCCCAGGGACCATCGGCAACGCCACCGCCGACCGCATCGTATTCCACCGGTAGCAGGTTGTTATCGCAGTGCCCACCGGTAATGCCGATCGACGGACCGGAAACGAACAGACGCGGCCCCGGAATATCGCCATCATTAATCGCATCCCGCAATGCCACATCCGCATAGCCACCCGCACCCAGGTTGCGCATGGTGGTGAAGCCTTTATCCAGCGAGATGCGCGCATTCTTGGCACCGGTAAGCGCCGAGCGCACGGAAGATACCGCCAGACGACGGTAGCCATGGGTATGCGCATCCCCCGTGAGATGTACGTGCATATCCATCAACCCTGGCACCAAAGTAGTGCCTGGCAGGCGAATCGCATCCTCTGGAACTTTACCATTGGCGGTAACTGCCGTGATGCGGTTGCCATCCACGGTAACCACCGGCGCTTCGATAACCTTGCCGGTTTCCACATCGATCATGCGGTCGGCGCTAATGTAAGTGATCGCCAGCGCCGGTGTGCTGAATAAGCCGAGCACGATGGCAGAGCGACGGAGATAAGTTTTGAGTGACATTTAAGCCCCTGGGTGCGTTGTTTAATTATCGTCAGTGGGTATTTTGTAGTGATCAGCGAGGCTGGAGCTTTAGCAGCTTGCCCTGGTCGCTATCGGTCAACAGGTAAATAGCACCATCCGGCCCCACCCGTACATCACGAATGCGCTCTTCGAGATCCGCAATCAGTTCCTGCTGTGCAATTGGCTTGCCACCTTCCATCTGCACCAGCCGCAAATGGCGACCAGCCAGTGCCGCTACCAGCAGATCCCCATCCCACTGCGGAAACAGCTCGCCGCGGTAAATGGCAAGGCCTGCCGGTGCGATGGACGGCGTCCAGTGCATCAGGGGGGGCTCCATACCCTCGTACTCGGTAAACGGTGAAATAATTGCACCGGAGTAATCCTTGCCATAGGTGGCAACTGGCCAGCCGTAGTTTTTGCCCGCCTGCAGGATATTGACCTCATCGCCCCCGGCTGGGCCATGCTCATGCATTATTACGCTGTCGCTGGCCGCGTCGTACACCAGCCCCTGCGGGTTGCGATGGCCATAGGTCCAGACCTTGGCTCCAGCACCCTGGTTACTCGCGTAGGGGTTATCCGCTGGCACGCTGCCGTCGCGATTGATTCGCACGACCTTACCCAGCAGGCCTTGCAACTTTTGCGCGTCCTCGCGCATATCGAAACCGTCGCCGGTTGTCAGCAATAAGGAGCCATCCGGCAGGAAGGCCATGCGCCCACCAAAATGCACCGGGGTATCCTTGAGTGGCTCGACAGTGAATATGGGCTGCAAATCCTGCAGGCCACCGTCGCGCAGGATAGCCCGGCTAATACGTGTGCCGTTGGCTTTGTCGGTACCGTGCGCATAAGAGACAAACACTTCGCCGGTTTGCGCAAAATCTGGAGCCGGCAGCACTTCAAACAGGCCGCCCTGTCCTTTTACGTAGACATCCGGAAGCCCCGCGATCTCATGCAGGTTACCGCCGTCCGCATCCAGCATTACCAGGCGCCCACCGCGCTCCGCCACCAGCATGCGGCCATCTGGCAGGAGGGACAGCCCCCAGGGCAGCTGCAAGTCTGTATTCAACTCGGTAATCGTAAAGGCATCACTGTTGATCGCCTCTCGCACCGGTACATCGTGTGGGGGGGCAGCCATCGCGAGGGTGGAACATAGAGCGAGAGACATAAGGCCCGCCCATACACTGATTCTATTTGGCACTTGCGCACTCCATTTATTGTTCCGAAAACTATAACGCAGAACCCGTAACCACTACAGGGGACGAGACTGCAACTCATGTGCCCCGCCGAAAGCTGCGTTGGGTAGCAAGCACTTCGCGCAGCGGGAAAGTTGTGACATAGTCGTAAGCATGAATAAAGAAAAAACTGTGATCCGTAAATCGGTGGTCCTTCTGTCTTATCTGGTGGCGGTGGTCGTTGCCTTCCTGTTAAGCAGCATCATTCATACTCAGGTGGTTCTGTCCGGCCTGACTGAACTCGGCGTACAGATCGGCTGGCAGGATCGGCTGGTGGCTACTGGGCGGGACATCGCCGGGCTGCTGCCCGGTTACGGAACGGTTATTGCCGTCGGGCTGGCAATCGGCTTTTTGGTGATGGGCTTACTACGCCGCTTTACCGGCTTGCCTGCTGCGGTTGTTTACCCTATCGGGGGAGTGATTGCTTATCTGGCTTTTTTTGCTGCGATGCATCCGATTTTTCATGTAAGCCTGATCGCTAGTACGCGAGACACATGGGGGCTTCTGGGGCAATGTTTGGCGGGCTTGGTTGCTGGGTTTGTGTTTGCGTATGGGTGTCGGCGGGCGGTTAAAGCGGGCCAACCGAGCTGAACAGAAAGCACAGATTCGGTTTAGAAGGTACGCGGTAGGTATCGGGCGTCGGTCGGGATGGACTTGAAACACGCTAGGGCGTGTTTCAACCCTGCGGGCTCGGCTACTCGCCTCGGTCTTAACTCGCTTGCGCGAGTTAATCGAACCGGAGGGTTCTCACCCGACCTCGGCGTCGTTAAACGAAAAAGCCCGGCATATGCCGGGCTTTTTCGTTTAATGGCGGTGAGGGAGGGATTCGAACCCTCGATACCTTTCGATATACACACTTTCCAGGCGTGCTCCTTCGACCACTCGGACACCTCACCAAATTGTATGCGTGGATTACGGCTTGTTTAGCGAGCTTGCCGTCCGCACGCCTGCGGGCTCGTGGCTGTTTTGCCTTGCTAATCAGTAACATAGCGCCCCGATCAGCGAGCGCGCACTTTACAAAAAGGCGGCGGAGGGTGCAAGCGAAATTCGAAAAAAATCCGCCAATCACCTCCGCCTGTCGAGTTATTCGCCAGCCCAGTCCGCAAAGAAGTCTTCTACTGCGAGGTCTGGCGCGGATCTCGGTGGCTTTGCCGGGGTACCCATATAGATGAAGCCACTGATCTCTTCGTTATCTGCCAACCCAAGGGCGCGGGCGACCAATCGGTTCTCGGCGAGTGCACCGGTGCGCCAGTAGGCGCCGACATTCTCGGCAAAGGCGGCGGTCAGCATGGCCTGCACAGCGCCGGCGGTAGACATCCGCTGCTCGTTACGCGGCACCTTGGGGTGCTCCTGCAGCTGGGTAATGGCCACAATCACCAGTGGGGCTCGGAGTGGCATGGCGAGAATGCGCGCTAGCTGGGCCTCGCTTAGTGCTTCTTTGTTCTCAGTCGCCTCCAGGTAGATCTCCCCCAACCGTGCCCTTGCCGGGCCCTCAACCACCAGGAAGCGCCACGGGCGCAAATTGCCGTGATCAGCCGCGCGCAGGGCTGCACGGAAAATGTTCTGCCGTTGATCCGCATCCGGCGCGGGCTCGGTGAGTAGGCCAACCGAAACCCGGTTATGCAATGCGTCCAGCGCGTCCATTTGTGTCTCCTGAGTGCTTCATAAAACTGTGTAGGTGGTACAGGCTGAATTTGGCGCCAACCTCAAAAGAGCATGATTTTACCCTATTGGTTGCTCGATTTTCTTATGGACGACCGTCCATTTTTAGGACAAGATTCTCAAATGACATCGCTTTCCCTCGCAGTTGAGGGTAAACTTTGCGCCTGTCGGTGATCTGAACCACGTTATTTCAATAATTCTTGCGGAACCCACCTCCATCTGACGGAGCCTGCCCCCAAGACATTTTCAGGTCACAGTGCTGCGGGGCTATCAATTCCATACCTGCGGCAATGGTCGGAATCCCGACTGCGCACGGCAATGTGGACAAAAAGAAAACAACAAGCTCCCAGAGAACCTCTGCGAAACGCCGCCTACACCCGTTCCGTTTTTGCAGTACAGAATTAAAAAGATTCAGTGGTCATGCAGAACCAGCCCGAAGAAAACAACGGCCTAAAATCGGATTCCCGGTATCCGCTGTATTTCCGCGCTTTAATCTGTTTCGCGGCGGCGGGCACCCTGCTTAACAGCATCAACTGGTCTTCCCTATTATCGCAATCCACCCTGTTGCCGCTGGGCATGGCAGCGCTGCTCCTGGTGTACATTCCAACGGCCTACCGCATTGCCTTGCGTGCCAATCAGGAAAAGCGCGAAGAAATTCGCCGCTGGCTCTCGTTCACCGATGCGCTGCTTATCGGCATGGCCATGGCGCTCGCCAACTTCAATCTACTACCCAGCCTGCTGTTCCTGACCATGGTGCAGTTCCACGCGCTCACCCAGGGCGGCGGTCGCAGCTGGTTTGAGCACAATACGGCGCTACTCTTGGGCGTTGGTGTCGGCTATCTGATTCACCGCCCCGCTCTCGTGGTAAACGCAGACCTGAATATCAGTGCGGCCAGCCTGATCGGCGTATTTACCTATTTCTGCTGCTATGCCTTTTACATGCACAAGCAGATTTCCCAGCTGCGCAGTAGCAACGAAAGGCTGAGCAAAGAGCAGCGGATTGCGAACATCGCCAGCTACAAACTCTCCCGCTACTTGCCCAAGCGCCTGTGGCGCGCGGTAACTACCGGCAAAGACAAAGAAATCGTTACCGAGCGCAAACTGCTGACGGTGTTCTTTTCCGATATCAAGGATTTCAGCCAGCTCACCGAAGAGATGGAAGCGGAGACTCTCACCCGCCTGCTCAATAATTACCTCACCGAAATGTCGCGTATCGTGGCGCACTACGGTGGCACCATCGATAAATTTATCGGTGATGCGGTCATGGTGGTATTCGGGGATGACCAGAGCAAGGGGCCAAAGTCCGACGCGCTGCGCTGCGTGGCAATGGCGCTGGCGATGCGCAAGCGGGTCAGCGAAATGATGCAGGAGTGGTACAACCAGGGCATCTCACACCCACTGCAAATTCGTATGGGCATCAATACCGGCTATTGCACCGTGGGCGTGTTCGGCACCGCCGATCACCAAACCTATACCGTGATGGGCACCCACGTGAACCTGGCCGCGCGATTGGAAAGTGCCGCGGACCCGGGAGAAATCCTAGTGAGCCACGAGACCTGGGCAATGATCAAACAAACGGTGATGTGCCGCGACAAGGGCCACGTTACCGTGAAAGGCTTCAGCACCCCGGTAAAGGTCTATTCGGTAACAGATCTGCGCAAGAATCTGGGCGGCAAGCAGGCCTACCTGGAAGAACATGCGCCGGGTTTTGCCATGCACCTGGATTTGGACAAGGTGCGCAACTACGACAAAGAGAAAGTGTTGCGCGCACTCAAAGATGCGCAGGCACGCCTGAAAAGCAAAGTCATTATCTGAGGCAGCCGCCCCAGATAGCCCCCACCTTACATACCACCACCCTACTCTTACCCTCTTTGCCGGGCGGGTTACTGGCGCCCGTAGCGCGGAGGAAATTCGATGTTGCCCGAGGATGTGCGCAGCGGATTGATATCCAGCCCACCGCGGCGGGTATAGCGCGCACAAACGGTTAATTCTTCAAATGCTGCGAGGCGCTGCAGATCGCAGTAGATACGCTCTACACAGTGTTCGTGGAAGTCCTGATGCTCACGGAATGAAATGATGTAGGCGAGCAAACCCTCGCGGTCCAACGCTGGCCCACGATATTGAATCGATACCGTGGCCCAATCAGGTTGACCGGTGACCGGGCAATTGCTCCGCAGCAGGTGACTGAACAAGGTTTCTTCGACGAGCTCACCGCCCTGCTTCAGCTTGAGCAGCGCCGCATCCGGCTCGTAGGTACGAGTTTCAATATCCAGACCATCCAGGCACTCACCCTGCGGCGCATGCACCGCCAGCGCGGAATCGTCCACGTCAAACAGGGTCACCGCAACGTCACTGCCAGCCGCCGCGCTCAGGTCTTTTTCCAAAACCTCACGCACTGCGCCGGAAGACGCGAACTCGGTCTGATTCAGGGAGTTCAGATACAACTTGAACGATTTGGATTCGATCATCGACGGGCTGGAGGCGGCAAAACGGAAGCGCGCCACTGCCACCTGCGGTACACCCTTCGGATTCAGCCACGACAGCTCAAACCCCCACCATTCATCCGCACCACTAAACGGCAGCGCCTCCCCTTCCAGCCCCAACTGCTTACGCGAAACTGCACGCGGGATGGGGTGCAACAACCCAGAGTTGTACTTGCTCTCGTAGCGGGTTTCCTGGCCCAGCGGGAGGTTCTGCCAGTCTTCTCGGTTCATACCTTTGCTCAAATCCGAAATTGTTCGATCGATTAGTGACGCAGCCGTTTGCCGTGACGCATCAGGTGCAAAGCCCAGCCAGACAGCAGCGCGATAAACAGCAGCACACCGGCAAATGCCCAAGCCACATTAATATCGGAAACACCCAACACTCCGTAGCGGAACGCATTCACCATATAGAGTACCGGGTTCAACTTGGACAGTGCCTGCCAGAACGGGGACAGCAGCTCAATGGAGTAAAACACCCCGCCGAGGTAGGTTAGTGGCGTCAGCACAAAGGTTGGAATAATCGAAATATCGTCAAAGCTGTTAGCAAAGATCGCATTGATAAAGCCCGCCAACGCGAACAGCACCGAGGTCATAAACACGATCAGAATCGTGAGCCCGATGTGCTGAATGGTGAGCGAGGTAAAAATCAGCGCGATCACGGTTACGATGAACCCGACAATTAAACCGCGCGCAACGCCGCCCAGCACATATCCGGACATGACCACCCAGTTGGGCGTTGGCGACACCAGCAACTCCTCCACACTGCGTTGGAATTTCGCGCTATAGAAGGAAGACACCACGTTCGAATACGAGTTGGTGATTACCGCCATCATAATCAGACCGGGCACCACGAACTCCATGTAGGAGTAGCCACCCATTTCGCCAATACGACTGCCGATCAGCGAGCCAAAAATCACGAAGTACAGCGACATGGTGATCACCGGCGGCACCAGGGTCTGCGGCCAGATGCGCATAAACCGACGCACCTCGCGGCGGAAAATTGTAGAGAACGAAGTCCAGATCAGTTGCGGGCTCACACTCATTCTCCCATCTCCGCTTCTTGCTTCTTATTTTCCGCCAGCAGGGAAACAAACAGTTCCTCAAGGCGGTTGGCGCGGTTTCGCATACTGGTTACGGAAACATTCTGCGCACTCAGGTGGGCGAACAATTCCGACAGGGACTGCCCCTTCTCCACCGTTACCTCGAGGCTATGCTCATCCAACAAGCGACCATTGAAAGACCCGAAGTCGGGCGCGTCACTCAGCTTTTCAAGGCAATCCAAAATAAAGACTTCCTTACTCAGGGTCTTGATCAGGGACTTGATCGAGGTGTTCTCAATAATTTCACCCTTATCGATAATCGCAATGTTGCGACAGAGGCTCTCGGCCTCTTCCAGATAGTGGGTAGTAAGAATGATGGTCGTACCCTGGGCATTAATCTCCTGCAGGAACTCCCACATGGAGCGGCGCAGCTCGATGTCCACACCCGCGGTGGGCTCATCCAGAATCAGCAGCTTGGGCTCGTGAATCAGTGCACGTGCAATCATCAAGCGGCGCTTCATACCGCCGGACAGCATCCGCGCCTGGGTAAAGCGCTTGTCCCACAGACCCAATTTGCGCAGGTACTTCTCGGTGCGCTCCTCGGCCAGCTTGCGAGGCATACCGTAAAAGCCGCCCTGGGTGCAGACAATGTCGAACACCTTTTCAAACTGGCTGAAGTTGAATTCCTGAGGCACTACGCCCAGCTGCTGCTTGGCGCCCGGGAAATCCTTGTCGATGTCAATCCCAAAGATGGACACGCTGCCACCGGTCTTGCGTACCAGGGAACAGAGAATGCCAATCGTGGTGGACTTGCCCGCCCCATTGGGGCCGAGCAGTGCAAAGAAGTCGCCCGGCTGCACCTCAAAACTGATGCCTTTTAATGCCTGGAAACCGTTGTCGTAGGTTTTCTGAAGATTGCGAATGGAGAGTGCGGCAGTCATAAGTGGTTGCTATTCCTGTGCAGGGAGACGCTATTCAACGCCCGTAGCGGCAACATTTCAACCGCAACCGGAAACGAAAGAACCCATTGAAAAACAAGCTAGCCGAAAAACAGGCAAAAAAAAGCCGCTCAAAGAGCGGCTTTTCATTTTGGAGCGGGAAACCGGGTTCGAACCGGCGACCTCAACCTTGGCAAGGTTGCGCTCTACCAACTGAGCTATTCCCGCAATCCTGTGGCAAAGCCGCTAACGCAGCTTCACAGCATTGGCATCCCCAAGGGGAGTCGAACCCCTGTTACCGCCGTGAAAGGGCGGTGTCCTAGGCCTCTAGACGATGGGGACATAGAACATTCCCAACCTCAAGGAGGTTGAGTTTGGCAAACCGAAGTATTCTTATGAACCTTTCGATCTACCTATTCACCCGCTTACGCCGGCGAACAAAAACTTGGAGCGGGAAACCGGGTTCGAACCGGCGACCTCAACCTTGGCAAGGTTGCGCTCTACCAACTGAGCTATTCCCGCGTGGCATCCCCAAGGGGAGTCGAACCCCTGTTACCGCCGTGAAAGGGCGGTGTCCTAGGCCTCTAGACGATGGGGACCCAGAATCCTTCTTGGCGTTGCTGACCGTCGTTTCCGTAAGTCAGTACTGCGTCGAAGTGGGGCGCATTCTATGGAGAGGCCGGGGGGCTGTCAACACCCGATTTAAAACTTTTCCAGAAATTTTTCCTTTCCATACAGACACTTACACAACCAGCGGCCAAAACCCGCAGAAATACTTGGCTCGGATGACCAGCGATTACTGCGCCACCGGGGGCTCCCCTTCCGCCGAGTGCAGCAATCGCTGCTGAAGGTGCTCAAGAAAGAGGCGAATGCTCGCCGCATTGCTACCCAAATCGCGCGCGCCAGTGCGGGAAGCAGAACGCACATCCACCCTCACCGGCCCCGCGTTACCGCTCACTGGCGTAGCATCCGCCTTTTTCTTCTGCTGGTCAGACGGCTTTTCATCCGCCTCTGACTCAGAGGCCTTCTCCGGTTCGTGAGGACGGACACGTACCACGATGTCCTGAGTCAGGCCAAGCAATGGGGTACGCCCCACCAGCTCCAACCGTCCTTTAGCTGGCTGGACGGCAATCACCCGCCAGCCCAGCTCGCGCGCGACCTTCTCCGCATGTTCTATCACCTTACGCGCCGGCACATCCACAACCAGAGGCTTGATATCGGCATAGGCGGGCGTGGCGGCCTGGATCTCTGCAGAGACTCGCCCAGGGTAATCCGGGCTATTGTCGCCTTCCCGGCGCAGGGAGATCAGCATGTCGAATTCGGGCGGGTCTTTTAGATCGGTAGTAATGTCGTATAGCGCAGGCGTATTCAGGTTCTGCTGGCCCACCAACATCATCGGCACGGCTACGGGGATCACCGCCAGCAGCATGGCCCACAATGCCGAGGTTCGCGCCTCTGCATTGCGTTTTACCATGCCCCACAGGAACACCAGCATGGCAAAGAGCGCCACCGCAATCATTGAAAGGCCGAGGACGGTGAAGACAGAATAAGTCGCATCCAGCCTCAGTAGGCCTACCCGCACCCCGACAATCGCCAGGCCGATCAGCGCAAGCAGTGTCCACTGGATGCGGTATAGCCAACGACTCCAGTGACGTGGACGCCCGGAACGCAGCATAGTCAGCCTCCTACCTTACCCTCTACCCTCGCGGGGGCTCAGTCATCTTGTGGTTCGGTATCCGGATCCAGTTTTACCGACAGTGAATTAACACAATAGCGCAAGCCGGTGTCGGTCGGCCCATCGGGGAATACGTGCCCCAGGTGGCTGCCACAGTTGGCGCACAGTATCTCAACCCGCCGCATCCCCAGGCTGTGGTCCGCGCGCTCCTCAACAACACCCGCACTCGCCTCCGCATCGAAGCTGGGCCAGCCACAGCCGGCATCAAACTTGGATGAGGAATGAAACAGCACCTCCTGACAGCAGCGGCACAGGTACTTGCCGTCTTCAAAGGTGTCCCAGTACTCACCGGTAAATGGACGCTCGGTCCCTGCTTCCCGGCAAACACGGAATTCTTCCGCAGTCAGGCGCTCGCGCCAGTAGTTATCGTCTTTTTCTTTTGCCATACTGTGCCTCCTTTTTTGCCTGAAAAGTCAGTATCCAGCGGCATTACCCTGCCCCGGCAAAACGCTTTGTGGCAGCACCTCACACCCCGGGGCGCCCACCCAACTGCTGGGCCGACCAGCCGCTGATTGCCTTACCAACGAGCAGTACAGCCTACTAGGTCCGAGCGTTGGAGAGAAACGAATTTGCCCGCCTGGCAGTTCCATGGAAACAGTTTCATCGAAACTGCCGGGCCAATGCGCACAAACCCAATTTACTGAGCCCAATTAAAGAACGCTGCAATGAAGGATATTCACAAGTCGCAAAAACTCCACGGGGTCTGTTACGAGATTCGCGGACCAGTCATGGAGCAGGCCACGCGCCTGGAAGAAGAAGGCCACCGGATCATGAAGCTGAATATCGGCAATCCGGCACCCTTCGGCTTCGACGCGCCCGATGAAATCCTGCAGGACGTGATTTACAACCTGTCCCAGGCGCAGGGCTATGTGGAATCCAAGGGCCTGTTTGCGGCGCGCAAGGCCATCATGCAGGAATGCCAGACACTGGGCATTCCCGATGTGGACATCGATGACATCTACCTCGGCAACGGCGTGTCCGAGCTGATCTCCATGTCCACCCAGGCATTATTGAACGACGGCGATGAAATGCTGTTGCCAATGCCCAACTACCCGCTATGGATGGCCGCCACCAATTTGACCGGCGCCAAAGCGGTACTCTACCGCTGCGACGAGCAGGCGGGCTGGCTGCCGGATATCGAAGACATCAAGTCAAAGATCACTTCCCGCACCCGCGGCATCGTGGTGATCAACCCGAACAACCCCACCGGCGCCGTATACCCGCGCGCGCTGCTGGAGCAAATCGTTGAGCTGGCGCGCCAGCACAATCTGGTAATTTTTGCCGACGAGATCTACAGCAAAATCCTGTACGACGACGCTGAGTTCGTACCGATGGGCTCACTGGCGCAAGACGTACTGTGCCTGAGCTTCAATGGCCTGTCCAAATCCTACCGCCTGGCGGGATTCCGTTCTGGCTGGATGATTGTCAGCGGCGCCAAGGAGCGCGCCAAGGGATTTATCCAGGGCATGGACATTCTTTCGTCCATGCGCCTGTGCAGTAACGTACCGGCCATGTTCGCCGTACAAACGGCGCTGGGTGGCTACCAGAGTATCAACGACCTGGTGCTCCCCGGAGGCCGCCTGCGCCAGCAGCGCGATCTGGCGTATCGCATGCTGAATGATATCCCCGGAGTCAGCTGCGTAAAGCCACAGGGTGCTATCTACCTGTTCCCCAAGCTGGATCTGAATAAACACAAGATCGAAAATGACGAGCGCTTTGTGCTCGAGTTTCTGCGCAAGGAAAAGATTCTGCTGGTACAGGGCAGCGCCTTCCACTGGGATGAACCGGACCACCTGCGCATCGTGTTCCTGCCGCGGGCCGATGACCTGTCGCATGCAATTGCACGGCTGGGCAATTTCCTCGAACACTACAGCAAATAATTAGCCGCTAAGTACTGGCAAAAGAATACTGGCAATAGAGCAACATGCTGGACGATCTGCACATTCACGACTTTTACCGCGATGCGGGACGTATTCTGCTGGCACTGTTCCAGCAGTTTCCCGTACCGGCGACCATCTACGTGGAGGATATTTCCGGCCCCGACACCCCGGACGAATTTGGCCTGCACTCCCCCCGCCACCTCGCCTGCCTGGGCGCAATGACCTGGCTCAAGGAGTGCGGCTATATTAATTTCGCCCAAATTGTGCGACAGGAAGCGGTGGAGGAAGCCACCCTATCCCACCGCAGCTTCTTACTGATGGTAAGCCGCGGTGAAGACGGGATGAGTAATGCGGAAAAGCTTAACGAGGCAGTTCGCGGAGGCTCGTCACCTCAGTTGGAAGCGCTGGTCGTGGATTTAATGCGTCACCTGTGAAACTTCACATGCAACATTTTTAATGCCGCGTCGGAATCGCTATCCGGGAAATCCGGATTTTGCGGCAACCGCGCCACCACAGAGAAGCCCGGGTTCGCCGCTTCAATCAAATCCCTGAAATACTGCTCACTATGGGCCGGTGAATTCAGCACCAGCAGCAAGTCTGCCTCATCCGCCAGGCAGCCGGGCAAAAGCTCCAACTGCCGCGCATAGTTCTCTGCGGCATCGAAACTGCCCCGCTGGCGCGTGGGTGGGTCTACCACCGCCAACTGAAACGGTCCGCGACGGTCATATCGTTTGAAGTCCCGGAGCGCGTCCATGGCGAGGAAGCGAATACCCTTGCTGGCCAGGTTGTTTAGCTGGTGGTTGGCCTGCCCGCGCTTTAGCACGCCCTTGTTCAGATCTACGTTCAGCACTTCCAGCTCTCCCGCGGCGCGCGCCACCGCAGAAAACGCACAGGTAAACGCGAACAGGTTCAGCAGCTTGAGGCTGTCGACCTTGCCGGCTTTTTCCCGCACCTGCTGCTCCAGCCATTGGCGGCCTGGTTCGATGTCCAGAAAGAAGCCCACGTTCTGACGATCAAATGTGAGGGGAAACTTCAGCGCGCCGCGACGGGCCACGGGTGCTTCCACTTCTTCGCCACACTGCCACTGAATGGGGGCACCGCGCTGGTAGCGTCGCTGCACGGCCACACCCTTGTACCCCAGCGGCTCCACCAGCGACCACAGCTGGTCCGCCAGTGCATCTTCCTCGGGATATTCGTCAAACAAGGTGACCAGAATGGCGGGGTGATAGCTGTCTACACACACGCGGTCCAGGCCCGCATAGCAGTGCCCACGGCCATGAAACAGGCGGCGACTATCGGGTGCTTCACCCTGAGACTGTTCTTCCTGCAATTTGCTGCGCACTACCTGCAGCAAGGGTTCCCAATTCAATGTACTTGTACTCTTTAGTTCTTTACTGAGTGTTATTCGTCGCGTGTGGCAGACGAATGATCTGGCGCAATACCGCTGCCGTCACCAGACAATGGGTAGAGAATTTCATCGCGGTAGCCAGTGACTACCCGCACAAAGCCACTCCAGGCTTCGTCCAACGCCGGATCACCGCTATCGATCAACAGCGGGCGGCCTCCCAGTTCGCTGACCTTTGTCTTGGTGGCCACCACCAACAGATTTTCCCGGCCTACACTGGTCAGAACCTGCGGGTTTAGCTGCTGATTGCCGCGACCAATTAAATGGCCCTGACCACCGATGGCGGTAAGAATAATTTTTACCGGGCGCTCAGGGTGGGATTCACGGTGTTGCGCGATTGCCTGCACAATTTGCGGGGCGCTGACATCTGCCGCCACCAGGGATCCATTGCGCCAGAGGTCCACCCCCAGCAGGGTCCCCTCCTCGCCCAGCTCGTTCAACACCGCAAGGGTCGTAGAACCGGGGCCGAATACATACAGGGCCTCCGGGTCCAGCTCGTCAATTTCTTCCACCATCTGCGCGGCGATGTCTGCCACTGCCAGCTCTTCCACTTCGCGCCCGGCATTTTTTACCGCCTGCAAAAAGTGCCCTTCTTCCGGCACCAGTAACTCGCCGTAATAGCGGGTACTTACCCGCCCTTCGCGAAAAGATTTTTCATCAATATCGCGCACTTCGCGCTGGTGCAAATCCACCAGCTCGCCAGCCATCAGCCGGCGCAGTACTTCGCCCGCCGCGCGCGGGGAGATGGCAAAGCAGGCGGAGTGCATTTTTACCCCGGCCGGAATCCCCAATACAGGAAAGCCATCACCCAGCGCATTGACCATATTGCGCGCGGTGCCGTCGCCACCGGCAAACACAATCAAATCCGCACCGGCATCGCGAATGGCTGCAGCGGCCAACTCGGAGTCCCTCGGCGTGGAGCGCTCACCGGCCGCAGCACCAATCACCTCTACGGTAAAGCCCAGGGAGGCCGCGAGCTCCTCTCCCATATCACCAGCAAAAGTCACGATTTGCAGCGACTCGCTAAACGGCTGCAGCGCGCTTAACGCGATCGCCGCGCGCTTGTGCGATTGCGGCTCAATACCTGCCGCCAGAGCACGGGTCACGGTGTCGACACCATCGCTCCCCTTGAGCCCGGCGGGGCCGCCAACACCCGCCCAGGGGTTGATGATAAGTCCGAGTTTTTTAAGCTTCACTTGAGCCCCAATATTGCCAGCTGCGCGCGCACTGCCTGGTCGAGATTCGGCAACTGCGCGGACGATGGCAAAGTGTAATGTGAGAATTCCAGACGCTTGGGGTACTGCTTGCGCAGCTGATCAAACGCAAGCGGTAGAGATTCCCCGCCGGTGGCTGCAGACTGCGCCGCAGCGCGCAAGCGGGTGTCGTCTTGGCGCGGGTCGTACATCGACAACAGCAATTCACACATTGCCGCAAAGCCCGACTTGTCGGTGGTCAACAACGACTGCTCTGGCGAACTCGCTGGGCTAGTCTCTTGTGCGGTTGCTGCCGCGGGCAGGTCCAGCGCCCGGTCGAGCGCTTCGCGAATCATGCGCGTCCCCGCCAGCTTGCCATCGTGACTGTAGCCGGCGATATGCGGGCTGCCGAGGTTTACACGTTCAAGCAACTCCGGATCCATATCCGGTTCGTTTTCCCAGACATCCAGCACCGTGGTGAACGACGTATCCCGTTCGCGCAGCGCGCGATTATCAATCACTGCGCCACGGCCGGCGCTGATCAGCACCGCCCCGGGACGAATGCGGCCCAACGCCTCGCCATCAATCATATGCAGACTTGGGTGCGGGCCATCTTTCACCAGAGGAGCGTGCAGGCAGATCACATCCTGCTGCAGGACTTCTTCGAGCGTCGCGCTATCCGGGTTATCGGTTTTCCAGGGATCATAAATTTTGCATTGGATATTCAACGCGTGCAGTTTGCGCTGCAGCGACCCGCCGACATTGCCACAGCCAACAATGCCGAAATTGCGCCCGCGCCAATCGACATCCAGCGCCGCCAGTGTGCAAAACACATACTCCACTACGGAATTGGCGTTACAGCCTGGGGCCGCACTCCAGGCGATACCCTGCTGCTCCAGCCAGTGCGTATCCAAGTGGTCGGTGCCAATCGTGCAACTGCCGACAAAACGCACCGGCGTGTTTGCCAGCAGCGCTTCGTTCACCTGGGTGACCGAGCGCACCAGTAAAATATCGGCATCAGCTAATTGCGATGCGGAAAGACTGCGTCCCGGCACGCGTACAATCGTACCGAGATCGCCAAACCACTGCTCAAGCCCGGGAATGTTTTCATCGGCGACCATGTTGAGTGGTATTGTTGTGGTGTTAAGACTCATGACTTCTCGTATATCATTAATAATCAGTATCTAGTCCAGACGAGTCAGGTTACAGGCTCTGCACTTTTGTTCGTCAGCGTGCGGAAAATCTTGTTAGCAAGTCCACCAATACCAAACTCCTCAGCCAGGGCAATCGCTAAGTCAAGCCCGGAGGCGTTATGGGCTAGCGCTTCAGATGTCACACCCACTGGCACATCGTAAGCCAACTGCGCGAGTTGCAACGCCATGCGAATCTGATCCTCATGTTCCGCCAGTTTGTCCACCAAGCCTTTGGCCCCGCGTATTTTAAGGCCCGCTACGCGCTCTCGGTTCGCCAGTAATTCATCGACTGAGCGAAACTCGCTTAGTAAGCCCGCTGCCGTCTTGGCACCGATACCGGGCACACCAGGGATATCGTCAATGCTGTCACCAACCAGTGCCAGATAGTCGGCGATCTGCTCGGGGCGCACGCCAAACTTCGCTTCAATCTCAACGCTTCCCATATGCGCGTCGGCGGCAAAGTCCCACAGGCTCGATGCGCCGCGACTGAGCAACTGCCCAAGGTCTTTATCCCGGGTAACGACCACCGGCGCCTCCCCCTGCTCGGCACAGATCCTGGTCAGGGTGGCGAGAATATCGTCTGCCTCATAGCGCTCACTGGCGAAGCTGGCGATGCCGAGGGCCTCGGCCATTTCCCGGCACGCAGCCAGCTGAAAAGCGAGCCCCTCGTCCGGTAATGCCCGACTGCATTTGTAGTCCGGATAAATTTCGTTGCGGAAGCAGCTGCCGAGGGATTCATCAAACGCGCAAGCAACACCGTCGGGCCGGCGCGCCAAAAGATCCAGTAAGAAATTGCTGAAGCCGTATACCGCTTCGGTGGTGTAACCGGAGCGGCTTTCCCAATTCGGGGGCAACGCAAAGTAGTAGCGGAAAATATAGACAGAGGCGTCCACCAGATAAATCTGTTTCACCCGAGATCCTCCAGTCGATATTGCGTCTGCTTGAACGGATTTGGTTGGCCGAAAGCCTGCGCCAAGGATCGCGCAAACAGCTCGGCACGCCCATTGACGCCCTCAGTGCAGTAATTCTGCACTTGCTGCCAGATCGCTCGCTTGAACCCATCACTTGGGCCAAGCCCCGCATCCAGATTGTCCGCACTTACGCGAAAGCCCAAGCCGCAGGCGCGCGCGAAAATCCACTCCAGCGCCTGGGGCTTTACTTCCACCCGCTCAAATTCCGCTTGCTGTTCGGCACTCCGCCCATCCGGGGCATACCAGTAACCGTAGTCCGGTTGCTTGCGCCGCTCAGCGCCCGCCACGCACCAATGCGCCGCTTCATGTAGCGCGCTGGCAGGGTAGTCCCGAGTGAATTCCACACGGTGCACCTCGCCTTCACAGGTTCCAGGGCGATAGTAAGGTTCAGGGTGACCACCCTCGAGACGGGTATTGAGGCTATCGACGGCAGCAAAGCACGCATTAAAGACGGTGACCACACGTTCAGTCACCGAACTCGGCGAAACGTCACCTATTTCCTCCCGAGAAACCTCAGGATGGTATGGAACTTGCTCATCTATAACCGTATTCGACAAAACGTGTGCTTGCTCTCTGCTTTGAGCTGCCAAGGGCTGCTCTTCATTCAAAACTGGCAGTGAAATTCCGACGGAACTGCCCGGCTGGCGCGGACTATATCAGTGAGTGCGCCTGGATCAAGGCCGGGAGCTAGATCGGGAACATGGGCGGCAAGAAATGGTCGAATACCAAGTCCGTAGCCGCTACCTGTCCATTCAATCAAAAAGGAGACATTTAGTAGTAAACAACCCCATTCCGCTGGTTGTATTTCTGCGGATCAGAATATACCTTTGGACATAGGGATACCGGAAACCTACTTCCGTTCAATGCGGTGTTTTTTGCAGCGCTCAGCGGTTGTTTTCGGTTGCGGTACCGGCTTCCCAGGGAGGCAAAAAAGTTGCTCCCGGAGTCTGGATTCGGCGATGGCCGCCCGGCCCTCGCACGGTATCTCTACGCCGGTTGCACCTCAATAAGTAGTACAAGACCTTCCCGCCCTACTACCGGCCCTGCAAGGAGGTGCTCTATGACCGACCACCGTACCAACAACGTGGTTGACCTCTTCACCGGCAAGCCAATCGAAACTTCAGAGAGCCTGCGGTTTATCCGCCTGTCTCCGGAGCTCGACGGCTTGGAAATGCTCTACTCCAACAATTCCAGTGGGACAGATCTCTACAGCCTGAAAATCCTTTGCTGGGGCCTGCGTGCCAACGGCGAGATAGTCGGGTTGGTTCCCTGGTTGAACTCCATTGTGGCCTGCCCGGATATTCAGGATCCCCTGGATGGACGGTTTGAAGGCTATTACGACCCGGGTATCGAGGAAATCTTCCACGAAGCCCCCATCCATAAAATCGTCGAGCTGGAGACTGCGGCGGAATACTTCGAGTACGAAAGCAATCAGGCAGACGAGGTAGTTCAGGAGGTTCCCGACACCATTGGCACCCACGCGGTGTTTATGGATGCCGACAAGGAAAACCTGACTCTTACGGAAGTCGTGAGCTGGCGTCTATTTGCCAGCGGAGAGATCCACGGCATGCTGATTGATCACAATAGTGTGGAGACCACGCCGGTCCTGCCCGGGGACGAATGCCTGTACCCGGCTCAAGGGTCCGAATGTTTCCGCTACTTCTTCCAACACCACATCGCCAACAAGATCAAATCTGAGGACCCGGAGGCCCTTGCTGCGATCGCGGCGCTTGTCACTTCGCCCTAAAAAATTACTTCCCTACAAATCATGTAAAACAAGGGCGACCAGTGGTCGCCCTTGTTATTTCCGCCGCTGTTTACACCGCGCATCGCCTTCAGGAATCCGCTTTTTTAATCCAGTAAACGAACTCGTCATTTTCTTCCAGATGCTTCACCAACTCATAGCCGAGAAACTGGCAGAACTTGGGTACGTCCCGCTGAGTGGATGGGTCTGTCGCGAACATCTGCAATACCTCACCAGCGCCGACTTTACGCACGGCGGTATGCAGCATCATTACGGGTTCCGGGCACAGCAGGCCGCGGGCATCAAGGGTATGTTGTGACTTCATAGAGGCTATTGTCGGGGATTTGCCGAGCCGCGTCACCCGCTTCGCTCAGACTGACCAGTCTCCGCAACTGAGTTCACTGAAGACTAAACTGCTGTGTACGGGATCACCACGTCCCATAAACTCTATTGGGCACAGGTACTTGCCAGTCACTTGCCTGGTACTCTAAAGTCGATCGTAACTTTGAATGATGTAAGTGTGAATGGTGTATGAATTGCGATGATTTACGTATTGATTGAGCGAGAAATTGCCCTGGACCTGGAGTCTACTTACGAGGAGGCCGCGCGCCGGCTGCTCACCAATGCCTATCAAACCACCGGGTTTGTAGACGGCCATACCTATACCGAAATGGGCAACCCACTGCGCCGCTTCACGATGTCGCGCTGGAAGTCCATCCTGCACTGGCAACACTGGTATGGCAGTGAGGAACGACGGGACCAAATGGCCCAGCTCGCCCCCATGCTCGCGCACGAAGAAAAGATTACGATTCTTGAAGACGCATCCACTGTCGCATCTGGTCAGCCGCGGCCTGCCAGTGTTGTGACTGGGTAAAGCCACTGACCTTGCGTGGCTTGAAGTCGTGATCCCCGTCTTCAAGCCAGTGCACTTGAAGCGCGTTGGCCAGAGCGTAACCCTCTACTTCCTCCCGGTTACCGAGCTTGTCTCGGGTGCCCTGTACAATCAGGGTTGGGCTGGTTAGCGACTGCAAATGTTCGGTGCGTAATTTCTCTGGTTTACCCGGTGGGTGGAACGGATACCCAAGGCAGACGGCCCCCGCCACTTTCCCGCAGTCAAAATTATCCTGCACCAGCATACTCGCCACGCGCCCGCCCATAGACTTACCACCGATATACAGGGGCGCCTGGGCAAGCTCGGACCGCACACGATCAATCTGCGTTTGGAAGGAATCCAGCAACACCTCCATCTTGTTAGGCGGCCGGCGCTTACCGGTTTCCCTATGCTCCGCCATATACGGAAACTCAAACCGCACAACACCCAGGTCTCGCTCCACCAGCAACTGCGTCAGCGCCTGCATAAAATCACTATCCATCGGTGCGCCGGCACCGTGGGCAAACAGAAACCAGCCAATCGGCGGCGTTTCCGGTTGATCAATCAACCAACCATCCGGCAAGTCCATCAGTGGTCACCATCTTTAGGGATGTCTTCCGCAAGAATCAGGTTGACCGACTCCTCACCGGGTTCAAACCAAATCACGATGGTTTTGTCTTCCAGCTGACGGCGCAGGCTGGAAACCTTATCGACAAGGCTGACTTCCCGCTCGCCATAGTCGGTGCCATCACGGGTCGCATATTCTTCCAACAGGTTTTGCAGGGTTTCGGGAGGTAGTTGCTTAAATGGAATAATCATCGGGATCTATATAAGGCAAATTCTGAAGCAGAACATATCAGATTAGACAGTCATGCGTCTCGAATCGAAGGGAGGTGGCCGCCCACTACCAAACTTCAACAAAGCCCAGAACGAAAAATGCCCCGAAGATTTCGGGGCATGTTCATCACTGAATCCGTAAAGGATCAGGACTTGGGCTTGCGGAAGCGCAGGGTCATACGGTCGCTCTCGCCGATGGCCTGGTACTTCTCTTTGTCTTCGTCACCCAGTGCCAGACGCGGCGGCAGCGTCCAGACACCCTTCGGGTGTACCGCAGTGTCTTTCGGGTTGGCATTCACTTCGCTGGCTTCCTCAAGAACAAAACCCGCTTTGGTCGCCAGATCTACAACGTAGTCCTGGGTCATGTAACCACTGGACATCATGTCCTCACGGGAGGTATCCGGTTTGGCACGGTGCTCAACCACACCCAGTACGCCACCTGGCTTCAGCGCCTTGTAGAAGGTTTTGAAGGCCGCCGCTTCATTGTCACCACGCATCCAGTTGTGCACATTGCGGAAGGTCAATACTGCGTCCGCAGTGCCCGCTGGAGCGATTTCCAGGTCCTGACCCGGTGCAAACTCGGTCATTACGACCTTGCCGTAAGCATCCTTGTTATCTGCCAGTTTCTTTTCGAAGTTTTCGCGGGAACGCTTGAAGTAGCCAACCTCGGTCTCTTTGGGGAAGTGGGCCGCGTACAGTTTGCCTTCAGCCTGCAGCAGTGGGGACAGGATCTCGGTATACCAACCGCCGCCTGGCCAAATTTCCACCACGGTCATCGTTGGCTTCACCTGGAAGAATTCGAGGGTTTCTGCCGGGTGACGGAATCCGTCCCGCGCAGCGTATTCTGCGGTGCGCTTATCGCTCGCCACCGCATCCTTGATCGCGTCGGCCTGTACAGCGCCAGCGGTGGTCGCCGCAAATGCGATGCCGGCAAGCCAGTGAGTCAATTTCATCAGGAGTCTCCTCGATTGGGCCTGGTTAGAATTATTTTCTTCACCGCCCGATTCAACACCCTGCCCACCCCCATGTAAAGTCGCTTCGGCGCGAATATCGACTAAATGAGCGCTATTCACGTTTTTTGCCCCCCGGGGGTCACACTGGCTACAATTCATCACACGAATCATTGCACAGTGTTAAAAGCGCCAGTAAGGAAGCCCTCATGCAACAGCACTTCGTCATTTCGATTATCAGCGACGACAAGCCCGGCGTGGTGGAGATGCTCTCCGCCGTCGTGGCAGAGAACGGCGGCAACTGGGAAGACAGTCGCATGGCCCACTTCGCCGGAAAATTCGCCGGCATTGTTCGCTTGAGTGCCACCGCACAAGACAGCCCGCGCCTGAAAGCGGCCCTGCAAAACCTGGCCGGCGCCGATTTCAAGCTGCAAATCGAAGACGCCCTGGCCGTGGCAGCAGACAGCCGCCAGACCTTGCAGTTGAAGTTGGTGGGCAATGACCGTCCGGGAATCGTAAAAGAGATCTCCCGCGCGCTGGCTGCCCGCAAGATCAATGTGGAAACCCTGGATACCCGCTACGGCAGCACCCCGTGGAGTGGCGAGCCGCTGTTTTCCGCCGAATGCACCATCAGCGTCAGCGAAGATGTCAGTATTGACGGCCTGTACGACGAGCTTGACGAAATCGCCGATGAGCTTGGGGTGGAGATAGACTGCGAAGTTACCTCCTCCGCGTTATAATCCGCGCCCGTCATCACCCACGCGGTTGCGGGCCCAGCTGATCTTGGTTTTGGGCACTCGATACTGGCAATAACCGTGTCGACACCGCCGACACTGACGAATTCGACAAGCAGTGCCCTTAACTACCCATTAGCTATGTTCAAAATCGTTCTCTACCAACCAGAGATTGCCCCAAACACCGGCAACATTATTCGCCTGTGCGCCAATACCGGTGCCGAGCTGCACCTGATTGAACCCCTGGGGTTCGCCATGGACGACAAGCGCCTGCGTCGCGCCGGGCTCGACTACGCCGAGTACAGCCGTGTGGTGCGCCATCGGGATTGGGAAGCTTTTGTGACCACAGAGCAGCCCAAGCGCGTGCTGGCGCTTTCCACCAAGGGCAGTAAACCCCATTCTGAAATCGAATTCCGCGCGGATGATGCGATTGTCTTTGGCCCGGAAACACGTGGCCTGCCCGCCGAGTTTCTCGCCATGACGGGGCAGGAGCACACCCTGCGAATCCCCATGTGCGCCAACAGCCGCAGCATCAACCTATCCAACGCCGCGGCGATTGTTATTTATGAGGCCTGGCGACAGCTTGGCTATGTGAACGCTCAGTAAATCATGCAACCAACAGACACCTCACGCGCCCCGATCGGGCTATTTTATGGATCCAGTACCTGCTACACCGAAATGGCCGCGGAAAAAATTCGCGAGCGTATCGGTGACGAGTGGATCGACCTGCACAATGTGGCCAGCGATGATGTTGCGGAGATGCAGGAGTACGACTTTCTGATTCTCGGCATCCCGACCTGGGACTACGGAGAACTCCAGGAAGATTGGGAAAACTGCTGGGATCAGCTGGCGGCACTGGATTTGAGCGGCAAAAAGGTAGCCTGCTACGGGCTGGGTGATCAGGAAGGCTACCCTCAGTGGTATCAGGACGCACTTGGCTACCTGCACGCGCAGGTGATCGCCGTAGGCGCAAAAGCCGTGGGCTACTGGTCTGCCGATGGATACGAATTCGAAGAGTCCAAGGGACTGACCCCGGATGGCAGCAAGTTTGTGGGTTTGGCGCTGGACGAAGAGAACGAATTTGACCGCACCGATGAGCGCCTGGACCAGTGGTGTGCACAGATTATGCGCGAATTCGGCTTGCAGTAACGCTTTTCCAAAATCCCTTGTTAAGTAGTTCGCTACAGTAATTTACAGCCACATGGGCGATCAAACTCAACCAGACAACAAACCGGTAAGCCACGCACAATTGGAATGGCGCGACAACGGCCAACCCGTATCGAGTGCATTTGACGATATTTATTTTTCTACGGCCTCGGGCCTGGAAGAAACGCGCCACGTTTTTCTTGCGCAGAATCATTTGCCGGAACGCTGGGCGGAGCTAAAAGAAAGCGCAGTATTCACCATCGGTGAAACCGGTTTTGGCACCGGCTTGAATTTTCTCGCTGCCTGGCAACTTTGGAATGACATAGCGCCAGCATCGGCACACCTGCATTTCGTCAGCGTAGAGAAATTCCCCCTCCATCCAAAAGATCTGGCTCGGGCGCTGGCGATGTGGCCAGAACTCGAATCGTTGAGCCGCCAGCTTATTGCGCAATATCCACCCTATCTTGCCCGCGGGGTGCACCGTATTAACCTCTCGCCCAATGTCCACTTGACTCTGGTCGTTGGTGAGGCCAGTGATGGTTTCCGTTCCCTTTCCCTGGATGACGCCAATCGCGATCGCTGGGTCGACGCCTGGTTTCTGGATGGTTTTGCCCCATCGAAAAACCCGGACATGTGGAGCGAAGCTCTGTTTCAGTCGATTGCCGCGCTAAGCGCACCGAGTTCCACTTTCGCCACGTTTACCTGCGCCGGCATTGTGAAGCGTGGACTGAAATCTGTGGGGTTTGCACTGGAAAAGGTGCCCGGCTTCGGGCGCAAACGGGAAATGCTGCGCGGCAGCTTTGCAGACGCTGACGAAACCGCCACCGATCCCACAACAAGCACGCCCCCAACTTACCAGAGCACCCCCTGGCACCTGCCGCCAGACTTGGGCACAACTGCAAAGCCCAAAACCGTGGCCATTATCGGTGCAGGTATCGCCGGAGCCTCTGCTGCACACGCACTGGCTACACGCAATTATCAGGTTACCGTCTTCGAGCAGGGAGAGCACCCCGGTAGCGGCGCCTCGGGTAATGATCAGGGAATCCTGTACGCGAAGCTTTCGCCCAAACCGGGCCCAAATGGCGATTTCAATCTTCAGGCACTGCAGTTTGCACAGCGCTACTATCCGAGCCAATGCCCGCAAGCGGCACATTTCGACGGTTTGTTGCAGCTGGCGCAGACCGAAAAAGAACAGCAATTGCAGCAGCAAATTTGCCAGCAACTCCAACTCGAACCCGAGAGCCTATTGGCGCGACCGGTCAGTGCGGAGCAGGCATCTGAACATGCGGGCGTCCCCCTGCAATTTCCGGGGCTGTATTTCCCCCACGCCGGTTGGCTGCGCCCGCGCCAAGTCTGCGAGACGCTGTTGCGGCACCCAAATATCCAAACGCACTTTCACACGCGCATCAGTGATGCTGTGTATGAAGGAGGCCCCGAAGGAAAAGCCCAATGGCAGCTCCGCATTGATGGCGTCGAGCGAGCACAATCGTTTGATGCCTTGATCCTGTGTACCGCCAACTTCAACCGCCAGTTTCCCCAGACGGCGCCCCTGCCCTTACAGCCGATTCGCGGGCAGGTCACCTTCGCCGGGGCAACCACCACATCGGAGAAGCTGAAGATCGCATTGTGTGGGGAGGGCTACATTGCTCCGGCGGGAACCCGATCTGATAAGGAAGACGCCGCGCAACACAGCTTCGGTGCGACTTTCAAGCTCAAGCAGTCGGAAACAGAGATTCGCCAGGAAGAACACCAGGAAAATCTCGCAACCCTTGCATCACTGCTGCCGGAGTTCGCTCAGGATTTTTCCCAACAAACGCTACGAGGACGGGCCGCCCTGCGCGCTGCCACACCGGACTATCTGCCCATGGCCGGGCCAGTGGCACGATGGGAAGAGCTGGAAAATACGTATGGTGCACTGCGCAAAAATCGCAAGCAGTTGATTGGAAAGCGTACGCCCTACCAACCAAACCTGTACGTCCTGGCTGGATTAGGATCGAGAGGATTCACCTATGCACCGCTGGCTGCGGAAGTGCTCGCGGCCTGGATAAATGGCGAGGCCATGCCGGTATCGGAGGACCTGGTGAAGGCGTTACACCCAATGCGCTTCGCTATCCGCGCACTGGGCAAAAACCGGGAAATTTAACCCTCTTCAGCTAGTGCAGGCACTTGTAGCAAAGTGCCGCTACCAGATCCGCAGGCAACTATCGATTTCATCGCGGCCTCAACGGAGACGTGGGGCAAAATTTCCACGCAATCGGGTGGCAGGTGATACACAAAACCCGAAGTAGGTACCGGAGCCGTGGGGACATATACGGTGTAATCGCCGTTGGCATGGGTAGAGGTGACGATCGCGGTTACCGACAGTGGGTTGTTCGCCCCGTGGATCCGCGCCCGCGCCACCGGCCCGGACAATACGCCCTCCGTGCCACCACCACCAATAAACTGCAAAACCAGATCCTTGATGGTGTTGTAACCCGGTGCCAGCTTGCCCAGCCAGAAATCCAGATGCTTGTGCACCCAGCGCCCAACACTGGTCTTAACCAGCAGGCCGATGATAAAACAGATCCCCAGTATCAGGGCTATGACGATCAGGCGGGCAAAGTTATCCTTAAACTCGGTATGCGACTGCATCCATTGGGTAGCCGGCGCCACCAGTTCGCTGATCTGGCCAAACAGCCACTGGAACAGCAAAATAAAAATGGCGATCGGTAATACGACGGCCAACCCACCCAGCAGGGTCAATGTGATGAACGCTTTTATTTTGGTCATAAAACTGTATTGATCAAAAACTGACAAAAACCGACACAACCAGAGAACACTGGAATATCCGTATCAAACCATGAAAACGACTCTCGCGGCGCTGCTCTGGCTCACATTGTTTACTCCGGCACTCGCCGCTGCCGACCCGGGCCCGGTGGATTTCCAGGTGTTGGAGCGCAAATCCCGCCCGGCAGACCGGTTTACCCAGGGCCTCTACTTTGACGGTGAGCGCTGGTTGGAGAGCAGCGGCCTGTATGGCCGTTCCTGGCTGGCGGAGTATACCGATCCCAGCGCAAACCCGGTAAGACGCAAGTGGCTCGCGGGCAACCGCTTCGCCGAGGGTCTCGCCGTGTTTAACGATTATCTCTACCTGCTGACCTATCGTGCCGGCGAACTGCAAATCTACGACCGCCGCAACTTCAATCTGGTGCACCTGCTCCACTACGAGGGCGAAGGCTGGGGGCTCACCAGCGATGGGGAATCGCTGATCATGAGTAACGGCAGCGATACCCTCACCTTCCGCACACCGGACGGTTTCAAGGTCACACGCCGCCTCAAGGTCACCGGGGGTGGGCAGAAGTGGTCATTGTTGAATGAGCTGGAGTATGTAAACGGCCTGATCTGGGCCAATATCTGGCAGGATTCACGGGTGATCGCGATCGATCCTGCGACTGGCGAAGTGCAAGGCTGGCTCGATCTCGCAGAACTCACGAAACAGAGCCTGCGAGGCCGCCGGCATGTGGACGCTGTTGCCAACGGCATCGCCTGGGACGAGAGCCGCAACGGGCTCTGGGTAACAGGGAAGTACTGGCCAGACCTTTATCTGCTGCGCCCGCAGGGTCTCGGCTTTGACTCTGCAGATGAAACTAACGGGCAAGAGTAGCGCCGAAAGTGCAATCGGCGCAGGAATTCGTTGCTATCGGCAGGCCAGTGTCGGTGTCAGTTGCGGTAATAGTCAATCACCGTCAGGAAGCCGCCATTCCGCATGGATTCAAGCGCGGGCCCGCGCATCTGCAAGCGGTAGCCGCGCCGCTGGCGCTCCAACGTGACTCCATCCATTCCCTGATCACCATCAAACAGCATCGCCTGCTGACCATTCGCCGCACGCCACTGCACACCCTCTACGTTACGCATTCCCGGCAATTCAATTGTCAGGGCCTGCAGGTCTACAGGCAGTTCACGCATTTCCATGCGCGCAATACCGGAGGACGTCGCCAGGGAGTAGTTCAGCTGGTGGGCGGGGGCAGGCTTCCACCCCAAATGGGTATCTGCCACTGCAGACTGCGCAAGGCTACGGGGATTAATAGGCTCTGGCGTATTGGAAACACAGCCGCTCAAGCTGAGCAAAATTAAGGCAGCCAGTGTGTAAAAAGTAGGCGTAGACTTCATTGTCATTGCGCGCATAGCTTTATCCTTGTCTATGTCGGCCTTGCCCGGATTATAGCCAAGGTTCACATTTTTTGGATAAATCAGGCGCCACTTACGAGGTAAGTAACGCCAATTTTTATCAATCAAAACCGCTGTACCAGTTCGCATTCGGCCAAACCCAGGCGGTATACTCACGCCATGAATGACGCCCTACCCCCGCCCCAGACATCACCCCACTATATTCTCGAGCACACCTTCGGCTACACCGAGTTTCGCGGTGACCAGCAGGCCATCATTGATACGCTGGTGCGCGGCGAAGACGCTCTGGTACTCATGCCTACCGGTGGTGGCAAGTCCCTGTGCTATCAGATTCCTGCTCTGGCGCGCCCGGGCTGCGGCGTGGTCGTCTCTCCGCTGATTGCCCTGATGCAGGATCAGGTGGAAGCGTTGCGTGCGGTGGGCGTTGCCGCAGGATTTCTCAATTCTTCCCTCGACTATCAGGAAGCACAGGCGCTGGAAGCACAGTTGCTACAGGGCAACCTTGACCTCCTGTACCTTGCGCCGGAACGCCTGCTGCAGCCGCGCACTTTGGACCTCTTGAGCCAGACGGACATATCCCTGTTCGCGATCGACGAAGCCCACTGTGTCAGCCAATGGGGCCACGACTTTCGCGCCGACTATCTGCACCTTTCCTGTCTACATGAGCGCTTCCCCAACGTGCCGCGGGTCGCACTCACCGCCACCGCGGATCAGCGCACCCGGCAGGAGATCGCCAAGCGCCTGGATCTGGAGAGCGCGCAGCATTTTGTCAGCAGCTTTGACCGCCCCAACATCCAGTATCGGATTGCCGCCAAGGACAACCCCAAACGGCAGCTGCTGCAGTTTCTGAAGCAGGAGCACGAAGGCGATGCCGGCGTGGTGTACTGCCTGTCCCGCAACAAAGTAGAGACTACCGCCAGCTGGCTGCAGCAGCAGGGATTCACCGCGCTGCCCTATCACGCCGGTCTCTCCAGCGAAATGCGCGCGGAACACCAACGCCGCTTCCTGCGTGAAGAAGGCGTTATCGTGGTGGCCACCATCGCATTCGGCATGGGAATCGACAAACCTGATGTACGTTTTGTAGCGCATTTGGATTTGCCGAAGAGTATCGAAGCCTATTATCAGGAAACCGGCCGCGCCGGCCGCGATGGTGAGGCGGCCTCAACGCTACTGCTGTATGGGCTGGAAGACGTCGTAAAACTTAACCAGATGAATGCCGGCTCAGAAGGCAGTGAAGAGCACAAACGCCAGGAACGCCAGCGCCTGGATGCGATGCTGGGCTTATGTGAAATCACCAGCTGCCGCCGACGTGCGCTACTGCGCTACTTTGGCGAGGAGCTTGAGCAGGACTGCGGCAATTGTGATACCTGCCTGAGCCCGCCCATCACCTGGGATGCTAGTGAGGCCACACGCAAGCTCTTGTCCTGTATTTACCGCACCGGTCAGCGCTTTGGTGCCGCTCACGTGATCGACGTACTGCGCGGCGCAGACACGGAGAAAATTCGCCAGTTTAACCACAACCAGGTATCCACTTACGGCATCGGCACAGACCTGAGCGCCAACGAGTGGCGTGCGGTCGTGCGTCAGCTGGTGGTCCGAGGATACTTGCGAGTCAACGCTGAGGCCTTCAACGCCCTGCAACTGACCGAATTGTGTCGGCCTGTCTTGCGTGGCGAGGAATCATTGCACCTCCGCACCCTGCCCAAGGCACCAAAATCAGGAGCGCGCTCTGGAAAGGACGGCAGCCAATCCCGCGCCACTGTAGAGGTGGCAGCAGAGGATCAGCCGCTCTGGGATGCGCTACGCGCCTTGCGCAAATCACTGGCGGAAGACCTGGGCGTACCGCCATATGTGGTATTTCACGATGCTACGTTGCGGGAGATGCTGAGCGCCAGGCCACGCAACGAGGACGAGATGCTGGCTATCTCGGGAATTGGTGACAGCAAGCTGGCACGCTTTGGTGAACCCTTTCTGGCACTACTGGCGGAATTCGGAACGGTCACCAATACCGACTCTTAATAACCTAGAATCGAAACTCGCCATAGGGAATGATGGAGCGCATTGGGGTTACCCCGGCAAACCGTTCTTGGAAAACAATAATCTATGAAGAAATTTATCCTGACCCTGCTCGCAATCATTGCGGGGCTGCTCATCCTCCTGTCCCTGTTAGCCCCCTCTCTGCTCGGTTTCTCGGTTACCCAGCTGGGCAACGCGGTGCGCGTTTCCACCGGCATGGGAGCCAAACTCGCCTGTTCCGGGCGCTACCTTTCCGGTTTTAACCACACCCGCAACCTCGACGATCTTGCCTCCTACTCACCTGCATACCGGCTGCTGGACCTCGTTTACGATGATGAGGTTAAGCGCGTAACTGCAACGTTGATGGGTATGGCTGAGACCAGCGCTACTTATCGCCCCGGCCTGGGTTGCACACTGGATATTGGTGATACCAGCGCTCTGAACGCCGTGACAACCACCCCCATCGCCGATTCTTCCGCGGCCTGGCCCCTGGGTAACACCGTTGCCAGCATCGTGCCTAATCAACAGCAACGTCTGGAAGAAATCCTGCAAAAAGATAATCGCGCTGGGCTTAACAGCCGAGCGCTATTGGTGGTTCAGGATGGAAAACTTGTTGCGGAAGCCTACGATGAGGGCATTTCGCCGGAAACACCGCTACTTGGCTGGTCGATGGGCAAGAGTCTAACGGCCATGATGATAGGTCGCCTGCAAACGATAAATCCGCAGGTAGATATGTCACAACCGCTGTTCCTTCAGTGGAATGATGACCGCCGTAACATCAGCCTGGAAAATCTGCTGCAGATGTCGTCCGGGCTGGAGTTCGACGAAACCTACGCTCCCGGCAGCGACGCTACCAAGATGTTGTTCCGTGCCCATAGCGCCTCGGATATCGCTCTACAAAGCCCTCTGACCAAAGTCCCCGGTGAATACTTCTCCTACTCTTCGGGCACTACCAATCTGCTGTCACGCTGGATCTACGACCGGGTCGGTGCAACACCACAAACTAACGTGGACTTTTTCTACCAGCAGATTCTCTCCCCGCTCGGTATGCGCCATACCACGTTTGAAGTGGACGGCAGCGGCGTTTTTGTGGGCAGTTCCTATATCTACGCTTCTGCCCGGGATTGGGCGCGCCTTGGGCTACTCATGCTGCAAAATGGTGAGTGGAATGGCGAACAGCTGCTGAACCCTGACTGGGTGACTGACGCACAGAAACCCAACCAGAGCGAGAACGACCCCCGCTATGGCTATCAATTCTGGCTCAACAGCGGCGGCGATGAACTGCGCTACCCGGAATTGCCCGAAGACAGTTACTTTATGCTGGGTAATCGCGAGCAAATCGTCATGATTTCACCATCCACCAATACGGTAATAGTGCGACTGGGGTGGTCCAAAAAGACCTACCCCACCGGTGGAAATTTTGCCCAGCTACTGCCGTAAAGAACACTTAGGGCCTAACGCGGCAGTTGTGCTTCAACCACTTGTGCCGCTTGCTCTGAGATACCCAACTTGCCCGCCAGCGCTGCCATATAGGCTTTTTCCTGCGGATTGTCGGGATTGATCGTCATGGCAGAAACCAAGTAGAGATTAAATGCGGTGGCCGGGTCGTCCACCGCCTCAACCACTTCATCCATACTTATCGGGGTGGTCAGGAACTTGCGCAGGCCTTCCATCTCGCTACTGTCGAGTTGGCCCTCCAGGGCCTGCATAACATTTCTCTGCTCCGCTTCATCAATGCGACCGTCGGCCTGTGCCGCAGCGACCATGGCTTTCAGCATCACCTCGGCCTGCTCAGCACCGGCAGCACTATCTGCGGCCTCGGTATTCACAAACCCAAACAGCCCTCCTTTACCCTGGGGTGCCACCTTGTTCCACCCGCCCGGGTTATTTTGCGGCCCCTGGGGTCCCTGCTGACCGAACTTGCCACTGGCACCGCCAAAAATTTGACCGAGTATCTCACCCAGCCCGCCCATACCTGGAGAACCACCTTGTGCGCCACCACCGGGAGCTCCCCCAGGCATTCCTCCAGGGACGGCCCCCCCAGACTGCTGCATTTGAGCGAATATTCGCCGAGCCATTTCCATCAGTACTGCAGCACCACCAGCGCCAGCACCGGCCGGTATCGCGCCGCCAAAAATATCACCGCCAGGCGCTCCTGTACTTCCGGTGTTACCGGGCTTTAACCCTCCCGGCTGGCTTGCGCGGGCGAGAATGTCATCCAAGCTCGGAGAACCATCGGTCGCACCCGGCTGCTTTGGTGGCGGGACTTTAGAGAAATCCGGAGGCGGTGTGCCGGGGGCAGGCGCCGATTGTTGCCGAATCTTCTTGTTCAGCATGGACATGCCCGCGCCAATCAAGGCACCCAACAATAGCTTCTTGTTCATCGCCCAACGCCTCCTATTCACTCTCGGCTGCCGAGACAAAATCAGACCAAACTGTAGAGTCCGCCAGTTTCAGCCACCAGATTAGTGTCAACTTGATTTTTGCACTGGAACTGCTTGTCTTTGTGGTTACAATCGGCCACCAGTTTTACCCCTGGAGTCACGGTCGACATAACGGTTGTGACGAATGGACATTCAGAACTTTTAAGGACCGCTATGATTCTCGCCCTGATCGCCATCGTTGCCGGATTTATCCTGCTGATGTGGAGTGCTGATCGCTTTGTTGATGGCGCTGCCGCAACAGCAAAACACGCCGGTATGCCACCGCTGCTGATCGGTATGGTGATTGTCGGGTTCGGCACCTCCGCGCCGGAAATGGTGGTCTCCGCTATGGCCGCGCTGGACGGCAGCCCGGGCCTGGCGCTGGGTAACGCCTACGGTTCCAATATCGCCAATACCGGCCTGATTCTGGGTACTACTGCGCTATTTATTCCTCTTACCGTACACAGCAAGATCATCCACAAAGAGCTGCCTCTGCTGTTGGCGATCACCTGCTTAACCGCAGCATTTTTCTGGAATGGCGGGCTAAGCCGCACCGAGTCCTTCATCTTACTGGCAGGCTTTTTCGGGGTGATCGGTTGGTCAATCTATTCTGCGGTCAAAGGCAAAGGCAAAGGCGACGAGATTGAAGGTGGCATGGAACAAAATCTGGAAGAGCACGATATGCCTCTGGGCAAGGCGCTGTTCTGGGTCGTGGTGGGATTGATATTGCTGATCGTGAGTTCGCGGATGCTGGTGTGGGGCGCGGTAACCATTGCCCAGCAACTCGGCGTCAGCGATCTTATTATCGGCCTGACCATCGTCGCTCTGGGTACATCGCTACCTGAACTTGCAGCCACCCTGGTTGCAGCGAAGAAAGGCCAGCACGATATCGCCATTGGTAATGTGGTTGGCTCGAATATGTTTAACCTGCTCGCCGTGGTGGGTATTGCTGGCGCCATCGCGCCGATGCCGGATGTCCCGCATGAGCTTATCACCCGGGACTGGCCGATGGTAATGGGCCTGACCATAGCCCTCTTCGTTTTCGGCTACGGGTTTCGCGGGCGCCAAGGGCGCATCAATCGCGTGGAAGGCGCAATCCTGCTCGCGGCCTATTTGGCCTACACCTCTTATCTCGCCTATGAAATCACCAGCAAGGCAGTCGCCTAAGCGCGACAGGCTGAATAGGCGTTAGCGGCGCTCGAGCCGCCGAATCCTGGCCCGGAGTTGCTCGATCTCATCGAGTAGCTCCAGCGCCAACGCGGCACCCGCATGATTCACCCCCAAATCTCTTTCCAGGCGGTACACCCTTCGAACCCGGCGTACGCAGATCCCACTGAATCGCACACCGCCGCCCTGAGTGTCCACATCAATCACACCCTGATCTACCAGGCTCATCACCTGCTCGGCGGATAGCTCACACGCGGCGCATAGCTCGCGGAGCGTCATACGGCTTTGTTCATCGAGAATTTCGACCTCAACCCATTGATCATCAGATTGCATTTTCGAGCTTCTCCTTACGCGCCGCTTCTGGGGTCAAACTGGAAGGCGCTCTGAAAATTGCGATACGCCTCTTTCTCGTCATCCGTATTTGCGGGCGGGGTTACCACATCCAAAACCACATACAGGTCACCCGGTTCTTTCGCCGGCAACCCCTTTCCCTTCAAGCGCAGTTTGCCACCGTTCTTACTATTGGCTGGCAAAGTAAGATTGAGCGTACCGTCTGGGGTTTGTACCGGTACCTTTCCGCCCAGTGCTGCCTCCCAGGGCGCTACCGGCAAGTCGAGATACACCGTTTTACCTTCAACACTGAACCGGGAATGGGAGTTGAATACGATCTCCAGATACAGGTCGCCGGCCTTACCTTCACCGATTCCCGGCTGTCCCTGACCTGCAAGGCGGATCTGCTGCCCTTCCGTCACGCCTTTTGGAATCGTGATATTGAGTTTTCTCTCCTTGATTTCTGGGCGCCCATCGGGACCGAGTTCTGAATGCTTAAGCGAGATCTGCCGCTTACTTCCGCGATAACTATCTTCAACATCGATGGCAATTTTCGCGTGCGTGTTTTCTCCCTGCGCATGAAACTGCCGCCCACCCTGATGAAAACCGCCCTGGCTGAATCCGCCCTGATGAAAACCGCCCTGATGCGCACCGCCATGCTGAAAGCCACCGCGCCCAAATAGGCTTTCAAAGAAATCACTGAACGCTTCCGGGTCCGCATCGGTGTAACCACCCCCGCGAAATTCAAATCCCTGATCCCAGTCCGGTGGTGGGCGAAAGTCCTCACCACTATTCCAGTTTTTGCCGAGCTGATCGTAGGCCGCACGCTTCTCGGGATCCTTCAATACTTCGTAGGCTTCGCTCACCTCTTTGAAGCGTTCCTCTGCATCGTCCTCTTTACTCACATCCGGGTGAAACTTGCGTGCCAATTTGCGATAGGCGCGCTTTATCTCATCCTGCGCTGCGGTGCGTTCCACACCGAGAATCTGGTAGTAATCGTGGTACTCCATGCACAGACCAGTCCATTAACCCTGAAAATTGCCAAAGAAAAAGGCACCCGCAGGTGCCTTTTTCGTTCTTCCGTGAACGCTATCTTTTAACTGCGGTTAGCAATTAGAAAGAGTAGCCAACACCCAGGTTGAAGATCCATGGGCTGTAGTCAACACTCGAGGTCACCGCTCGGCGTGGCTGTCCCTGTAGCGCCGCTTCCGTGTAGTAAGTGGTCAGGTCAGTGTCTGCGTCAATGTACAACACTGCCGCATTCACCAGGAAGGCACTGTCACGGCCAAAACGGAAGTCTACGCCCGCTTGACCAGCGATACCCCAGGAATGCCCCAAGCCATATTTGACATCGCGAATACCCAGCCCAATCAGGGGATCGTTGATGGTGTCACGCAAAGCAGCGCGCACATTTTCATCACTGAAGTCGGTGTAGTTCACACCGATACCAATGTAAGGCTGACCAAGGCAATCACGGCTTAGCGGGTACCAATTCACGAACGCGTTGGCATAATCCGCATCGAAGCTACCTACCCGAAAACGATCATCGGTATAGATAAAGCCGTCGTCACCACGAATACCCCTGATATCCAGATCGTGGTTGGTAGATCCGATGTACATCAGTTCTACCCCCCAGTGCTCTGCTGGCAACCAAGCACCGGAAATGTTCCAGGTGGTGTCAGAATCGACATCGAAGTTTGCACCAAAGTGACGATCACTCAGGCGGAACTGCTTATCGTCGTCATTGGCATCAACCCAGCTGGCACCAACTCGAACAACAAAATCTCCATCACTCCACATATCGGCAGCTGCATGCTGGGCACTAACCATGGCAGCAACAGCGATCGCAAGCGGTGTCAGAACGCGTGTCATTTTCATTGAGAACTCCATCGTATTCGGCAAATTAAACAGCAATTAACCCAATCACTTGTCAGTCTAGACACGGAAGTGAACCACTGTAGAAAAAACAACCAAAAAAAATCTTCAGTTGTGGAACTTTTGCGCGTTTCTGTCGTTCACTTCGTTAATTAGAAATAACTACACGCCGGGCGCATAAATCGACATGGCCTGAGTGGAGACAATAAAGGATAAAAAACACGCCACTTTCGATAAAAAAGGCGCCAAAAGCCGAGAGGAAGATGAAGATCGTGCCAGAGGAGCGATTGCGTCAACTGGCACGCGGAGAGAAGAGGAAATTTTCCGTCAGTTATTCAGGCGACATGTATCCTGAAATTGGAAAAACGATGAACGTAAAGAAATGTTTTTGAGATAGGAAGCTGGCTGACTTCTACTTACCCCTTGCCACCACCCAGGCATTGCGGACTCTCAGGGGCCTGCCCCTGCCACTCTTCCGGTGTATACAAATGCAGGGCGAGCGCGTGGATGGGGCCTGCCATTTCTTCAGAAAGTACGCCGTACACTTTTTGGTGACGCTGCACCTTGCGCAAGCCATCAAAGCCAGTACTCACCAGAACGACACGGAAATGCATCTCCGCGCCCTCCGGTACGTTATGCATATGGCTCTCGCACTGCACCTCGATATGCGAGGGTGCCAGCTCTGATGACAATTTTTCCTGAATCTGTTGTGCAAGTGACATAGTCTTCTCTTGGATAACGAATTGGGATCGCCTATATCAGGCCTGGTTCACCGCCGCTTCGCGTTTACGCGCGGCAACAATCGTGTCGTATGCCACGGTAATGCTTTTCATCTGATCTTCCGCGTGGCGCATAAATTCGTCCGGCAAACCTTTGGAAGCGATTTTGTCCGGGTGGAATTCCGCGGCCTTACGTCGATAAGCCAACTTAAGCTCACGGTCACTGACATCCGGGCTGCATTCGAGTACATCGTAATGCGCCTTGAGGCTGCCCTCACTAGTGGCGGGGCCACCGTGGCCAAACTCATTAAACATCGCGGTAAAAATAGAGGCATGCAAACCCAGTTCTTCAGGGATTTTGCGCAAAATCTGCTCTTCCGCCGGGTGCAATTCACCATCGGCAAAGGCCACCGCGAACAACAACCGGTATACCATCTCGCGCATCGCCTGGTTGCGAATCAACTGGCGATATTGGCGGGCATAGTCATAAATAGAAAACTGGTCTGATTTGGCATTCTGAAAAATCTTGATCGCCTGCTGGCGGTCCTCTGCATTCAGGCGCAGATTGTTATTGATGAAGTCATCGATGAGCTGGACCTCAGCCTTCGAAACCTGGCCGTCAGCCTTGGCCATCTTTGCCAGCATAGAGAAAAGCGCGACGATAAACACCGTTTGCGCCCCATCGCGATTGAGCGGGATACCTTGCTCACTCAGCTTCTTCAGGCCGGAGCTAAACGAACTACCCACCCAGGCACCCAGGGCGGCACCAATCGGTCCACCAAACATCATGCCGATACCAGCACCGATACCCGCTCCCAACCAGGACATAACCTCTCCTTCCGGCCCCATATAAAGGACCACAGACACTAAATCGGCAGCCATGTTACCACGAGGGAGGCAAGCCCCCTATTTCGCCCAGCTTCCCATGAGAAGACAAAACTAACCAGTCACCCCAAAATTCGAGTAATAAAAAACCCCGCATGCGCGGGGTTCTTTCTCGGAAGCATGCGAGGCTATTAGCCGCCCATCGCCCGAACCATGGTGATCATGACGCCCGCCGCAACTGCAGAGCCAATAACACCCGCCACATTGGGGCCCATGGCATGCATCAGCAGGAAGTTGTGCGGGTTCGCCTCCAAACCAAGCTTGTTGGAAACTCGCGCAGCCATCGGTACCGCTGATACACCCGCAGAGCCGATCAGTGGGTTCACCTTGTTCTTGCTCACCATGTTCAACAACTTGGCCATCAAAACACCGGCCGCCGTTCCAATCGCGAAGGCCACAATACCCAGCGCCAGGATACCCAGGGTTTTCGGATCGAGGAATTTGTCCGCCGCTAGCTTCGAGCCAACAGAAAGTCCCAGGAAAATGGTGGTGATGTTAATCAGTGCATTCTGTGCGGTATCGGACAAACGAGAAACCACACCACATTCGCGCATCAGGTTGCCGAAACAGAACATACCCAACAGTGGCGCGGCATCCGGCAGGAATAGCGCAACCAGAATCAGCAGCACCAGCGGGAAAACGATCTTTTCGCTTTTGCTCACATGACGCAGCTGAACCATTTCGATGCGACGCTCCTGCTCGGTCGTCAGCGCACGCATGATTGGGGGCTGGATCAGTGGCACCAGAGCCATATAGGAATACGCCGCTACCGCAATCGCACCCAACAGGTCTGGAGCCAGCAGGCTGGATACGTAGATCGCTGTAGGGCCGTCCGCACCACCGATAATACCGATAGCTGCCGCATCCGCGATGGAGAAATCCATAATGCCCATGGCTGACATGCCAACCGCGCCGAGCACCGTGGCAAAAATACCAAACTGGGCGGCCGCACCGAGGAACAGGGTACGCGGGTTCGCAAGTAGCGGACCAAAGTCCGTCATTGCACCTACGCCCATAAAAATCACCAGCGGTGCAACACCGGAAGCGATGGCAACGTTATAGAAGTTGTACAACATGCCATTGGAAAAACCCGCGTCGGACGCAACCTGAGCAGCGCGTTCCGCAGCAGCCGCCGGCGCGTTCTCAAACGCCACTTTAAGACTTTCCATCGATTCAAAGCCGCTGAGTCCAAGCGCCTGAGACAGTTGCGCTAGCACTCCAGCGTCGCCGGAATACATGGCCGCTTCCACCGCTGGCAGCGCTAGATTGGCACCGGGGATATTCGCCAGGATTCCACCGAAGCCGATCGGTACCAGTAGCAGCGGTTCAAAGTTCTTACGAATCGCGAGGAACAGAAGCCCCAGGCACACCACCATCATGGAGAACTGCCCGATGGTCATCTGGTTTGCCCCAGATGACAGCCAGAGATTTGCTAAATTTTCCACTGTGGCCTCCGTTACGCGATGGTCAGCAGGTCATCGCCCACCGCCACGGCATCACCCTCTTTCACGGTGACACCGGTCACGCTGCCTGCACGAGGCGCGCTGACTGCGGTTTCCATTTTCATGGCTTCCAGTACAACGATGGTCTGGCCTTCGGCAACCTGATCACCAGGCTTCACCAGTACCTTGAAGATATTGCCGGCCAGTGGAGCTTTTACCGGCTCGCCGGTGCCTGCGGCAACTGGTGCGGCGGCAGCGGCAGGTGCTGCAACCGCTTCGCCACCGACTTTGACCATTCCGGTAACATCGCCGCCGTCGGCAACGGTCACGGTGTAACTCTCACCTTCCACCGACACGGTATAAACGCTTTCGCCCGCATCGTTTTTCACTTCGGTGCCTTCATTACCAGTGGGAACTGGCTCAAATGCATCCGCATTGCCGCGGTTTTTGAGGAACTTGAGGCCGATTTGCGGGAACAGTGCGTAAGTCAGCACGTCATCGATTTGACCATCACCTGCAGTGAGGGCGATATCGTCTTCGGAGGATTTTTGCTGCAATTCTGCAGACAGTTTGTCCAGCTCTGGTGCAATCAGGTCCGCTGGGCGGCAGGTAACCGGCTCACCGCCCTCCAGAACCTTGTCTTGCAGCTCTTTATTTACGTCCGCAGGCGTCGCGCCGTATTCGCCTTTCAACACGGCGGCGGTTTCTTTAGAAATTGATTTGTAACGTTCACCGGTCAGAACGTTCAATACCGACTGGGTACCGACAATCTGCGAAGTTGGGGTAACCAGCGGAATGTAACCCAAGTCTTTGCGCACACGCGGGATTTCTTCCAGCACTTCATCCAGGCGGTCGCCAGCGCCCTGTTCGCGCAGCTGGTTTTCCATATTGGTCAGCATGCCACCAGGTACCTGTGCAACCAGGATTCGGGAGTCGACACCACGCAGGGAGCCTTCGAACTTCGCGTACTTCTTGCGCACCTCACGGAAATACGCCGCAATTTCCTCGAGCAGGTTGATGTCGAGGCCGGTATCGCGATCGGTGCCTTCCAGAATTGCCACCACCGATTCAGTGGGGCTGTGACCATAGGTCATGGACATGGAGGAAATGGCGGTGTCGATATTATCGATGCCCGCTTCCACGCACTTCAGTGCGGTCGCGGTAGACAGGCCGGTAGTTGCGTGACATTGCATATGAATCGGAATGTCCACCGCGGCTTTCAGTTTGCTTACCAGCTCGTAGCCTTCATAGGGTCGCAGCAGGCCGGCCATGTCTTTAATGGCAATGGAGTCCGCACCCATATCTTCGATCTGGCGACCCAGGTCTACCCACATATCCATGTTATGGACCGGGCTTACGGTATAAGAAATGGTGCCTTGCGCATGCTTACCCTGCTTCTTTACTGCCGCCAGTGCAGTTTTCAGGTTGCGCATATCATTCATCGCATCGAATACACGGAATACGTCTACACCGTTGGTGGCCGCGCGCTCGACAAACTTCTCTACCACATCGTCTGCGTAGTGACGGTAACCGAGAATGTTTTGGCCACGGAACAGCATCTGCTGCGGCGTATTGGGCATCGCTTTTTTCAGCTCGCGAATACGCTCCCAAGGATCTTCACCAAGATAACGAATGCACGCATCGAATGTCGCACCGCCCCAAGATTCGAGAGACCAGAATCCGACTTTATCCAACTTCTCTGCAATCGGCAGCATGTCGTCCAAGCGCAGGCGGGTAGCAAAAAGCGATTGGTGGGCGTCGCGCAGGACTACGTCGGTAATCCCAAGCGGGGATTTGTTAGCTAAAGAGTTAACCTCAGTCATAGCTGATCTCTCTTCGAAAATTGATCTTGGAAAAATGAATGTTGTCGTTATGTGCACCGGTGCGAACCGATGCATTCATTATGTGAAAATTATTTACGACGATTGCGGTGTTGCTTAATGGCCTCTTCGATAATTTTACGAAGACGCGCATTACCGGCTGCCGATTGCAGTGCTGGTGCAGGCGACGATGCGGAAGGTTCAGCCTCAGGGAAAAAACGAGTCATCACGCGTGACATGATGGTGGTACAAATCACCAGCAACAGCAGAAATGTAAATACAATGCCCATGCCGAACAGTGTGATGTCCAGGCCCTGCTGCATTAATGCTTCTTGCACGGTTTTTCCCTCGTTTTTTGTAAATTATTGATGCGGTATTTCATACCAATGATTGAGCGGGCGATATTATCGGTAAAAGAACCTTTCAAAATCAAACACTTATTAGTTACAGAAGCAACCAAGAACCCCTATAAATGCGTCATTTTCGACCATTTTACCTGCCAGATCTGACCATCTATCTTTTTCACACCTGAGGATTAACGGGTTTACAGGACCAGCCAAACCGCATTGCACAATAACTAACCAATGCGCGGAAATTCTCGTACAATAGCCACCCTGTTGTACCGCAATGCCACGCTATTTCATGACCACAAAACCCGACTCCAAGCCAATTACATCTTCCGCCCCGGCTCCACTCATCTATCAGGCTCCAATGGAAGGCGTCATAGACCACCACGTGCGTGCCCTGCTGTCGAAAATTGGTGGGGTGGATGTCTGTGTTACGGAGTTTGTAAGGGTCACCCAGACAAAACTCCCCCGCCGGGTCTTTACCCGCCTTTGCCCGGAGCTAGACCGGGGCGCACAAACACCTTCCGGTATTCCGGTGCGCCTACAGCTGCTGGGCGGGAACCCACAAGCTATGGGCTATAACGCAGCCCGTGCGGTGGAAGCCGGAGCAAAGGCTATCGACCTCAATTTTGGCTGCCCTGCAAAGCAGGTGAATAACAGTGACGGCGGCGCTTGCCTGCTGCAGTCTCCGGCACGGGTAGAAGGTATTGTGGCCGCGGTGCGCAAGGCGGTACCCGACTCAATACCAGTAACGGCAAAAATCCGTCTCGGGTTTAACGACCGCAGCTCCTATATGGACAACGCCCGTGCCGCCGAGGCTGGTGGTGCTTCTGAACTCGCAGTACACGCACGCTCAAAAGTCGATGGTTACCGGCCCCCGGCCTACTGGGAATATATTGGTGAGATTCGCCAACAACTGGGTATCCGGGTCATTGCCAATGGCGATCTGTGGACACTCAAGGACTTTCAGCGCTGCCGCGAAGTTACCCAGTGTGATGCTTATATGTTTGGCCGCAGCCTGCTGGCGCGCCCGGATATCGGCCTGCAGATTCGTTCCCTGTGCGCGGGCGAGGAAGTGACCCCGATGCCATGGACTCAGGTGGTCGGAATACTCCACGAGTACTACATCACCACCAAAGATCTGTACCCAGCCAAATATCTGGGCAACCGGGTCAAGCAGTGGTTGGCCTACCTGAAGCTCAGCTTTCCAGAAGCGCAAAGCTTCTTTGAACAAATCAAACGACACCGGGACCACGACATCATCGAGCAGGCGTTTGCCATGCACCTGAATTCACGAATCCCCACACCAACCCTCTTAGGTGAAGAAAACGCCGCCTGAACCCCAGAAACAGGTCCCTCACAGCCCACATTTCCAGCCTTGCAGAAAAAGTGAAAAAAACTGCTTGCATTGGAGGAAAAGGCGCGGCATGATGCGCGCCCTATCGAGCTGAAGCAAAGGTTTCGGCCAACAGCGAAAGCTCGGTAACTTGCGGATTTTAAAAGAGTTTTTAAAAAATCTTTTAAAAAAAATGTTGACGAAGCCAAGGCAAGTCACTATAGTTCGCAACCACAACGACGCGCTCGTAGCTCAGCTGGATAGAGTACCTGGCTACGAACCAGGCGGTCGGAGGTTCGAATCCTCCCGAGCGCGCCATACAGGAAGCCCTGAACTCGAAAGAGTTCGGGGCTTTTTCATTTTGCCCATTTCAAATTGCTCTCCTCGAGCCCAACTACGACTCCTCCGTCAGCTATCCTTAATCTGACACCGGCCAATAAAATCTCTGCCCCGAGGTGCCACCCACCCCATTCACACTGGCGCTCCAGGCATTGAACAAAACGGTTACTGAATAACAAGCATTAACGGGGGTTGTATGACCACTGAACTTATCGATCTCGTTGACGCGCGCGTATCGCCTACGGGCCAGTTCGATATCCTTTCCAAATACGAAATCCATAAACTCACCGATACCAGTCGCGGGCCGGAGAATACCGTTTTCCGCAACTGCGCCCTCGCCGTCCTGAACTGCGGCAACTACCAGGATGACGGCAAGAAACTCCTTGAGCAATACGCCGACTTCAACATCTCAGTTATTCCCACAGAGCGCTCGGTGAAACTTAAAGTCTGTAATGCACCAGCCGGCGCATTCGTCGACGGCCGCATGATCCAGGGTATTGCGGAACACCTCTTTGCAGTGTTGCGAGACATCATCTATGTCAGGAGCGAGATTACCGGAGACCCTCGCTACGACCTGGTATCGGCACAGGGGGTCACTGATGCGGTATTTCACATCCTCAGGAATGCGGGCACTTTCGACCGCACCCGGGCACCACGCCTGGTCGTCTGCTGGGGTGGTCACTCAATCTCGCGCGAGGAATATGATTACACCAAGACGGTCGGCTATGAGCTTGCCCTGCGCAGCCTCGATATCTGCACTGGCTGCGGCCCAGGGGCAATGAAAGGCCCAATGAAGGGCGCAACCATTGGCCACGCCAAGCAACGGGATCGTGATGGACAATATCTTGGTATTTCCGAGCCAGGCATTATCGCTGCAGAGGCGCCCAACCCGATCGTCAACCAACTGGTCATCATGCCTGACATTGAAAAAAGGCTGGAAGCATTTGTGCGTACCGGGCACGGTATCGTTGTGTTCCCCGGCGGCGCAGGCACTGCCGAAGAGATCCTCTACTTACTCGGTATTCTTTTGCACGAAGAAAACAAGCACCAGCCCTTCCCGCTCATATTTACCGGGCCGGCCAGTGCGGAAGAGTATTTTTTCCAAATCGATCGATTTATTGGCGAGACTCTCGGTGAAGAGGCCCGCTCCCGCTATCAGATCATCATTGACGACCCGCAAGAGGTCGCACGGCAGATGTCTGCGGGAATCTTAAAAGTGCGGCAATTCCGCAAGGAAACCGGCGATGCCTACTACTACAACTGGCAGCTCAAGATTTCCACGGAGTTCCAGCGTCCATTCACCCCAACTCACGAAAACATGCGCGAACTCGCTCTGCACAATCACCAGCAACCTTACTTACTTGCCGCCAATTTGCGCCGTGCATTCTCCGGTATCGTTTCGGGCAACGTGAAAGATGAAGGCATCCGCAACGTTGAAAAGCACGGGCCCTACGAGCTCCGCGGTGATCCATCCCTGATGAAAAGTATGGATACGCTACTGAACTCATTCGTAAAGCAACAGCGCATGAAACTTCCAGGCACAACGTACAAGCCCTGCTATCGAATCAGTGCCGAGTAGTATGAAGAGTTGGAAAGGGAAAAAATCGGAGCCCTGCAGGGCTCCAAAGCCAATTCAACAAAAGAGGAAATCAGAATTGGAAGTACAAGGTGAATGACACCGGAACGGTAAACTCTCACTTACTGAACCAGCGTCAAAGCCCGCGAGGTCACAGGTACTGTCGCTATCAAAAACAATAATTCCATAACCGCACGAGAAATCAGAATATATTATTCCTAATTTGCGGATTCAACCCCAGATCGGGCATTTTTTATTACAGCCCCGGATTCAGCTTCTTAGAGAGTTAAGAATCGCGGCGCAGAACTTTTACCGCTTGCCGGCTACGTTCAAAAAGCTCATTCGCTTTTTCATCGCGCTGGGAAAGCAGAATAAACAGCAAATCTGTGATCATAAATTGAGCGGTGCGCGCCAAAATAGAGGAGCTACGCGCTTCTGATTCATTGGCCACACAGAAAAGACTATGTGTCGCCAGCTCGGTAAGAGGGTTGCGCGCAAAGCGGGTTAATGAAATGACTTCAGCCCCCTGTGATGCGGCAGCCTGCGCAACACGGATCACATCCTGGGTTACCCCAGACTCGGAAATTGCGAACACCACATCCCCCTGACCGAGCGTGGCGGCATTGGCGACCTGCACATGGGTATCGTTCTCCACCAGCACAGATTTACCCAACTTCATCAGCTTGTAGGCCACGTCTCTCGCCACCAGCGAGGACGCCCCAACACCAAACAGCAAAATGCGTTTGGCACTGAGCAGGGTCTCGGCAGACTGCAGCAAAACCTTTTCTGAATTTGCCATCACCGTTTCGTTCAAGGCGAGGTTTTTCCGGGCAATCAATTTTTGCGCGACCGTCGCAAGGTCGTCATCGGCCGCAATATCTCCATGAATGGCCTTTGGCAACATCGCAGAGCGCGCAACAGATTCCGTCAAGGACAACTTCAGGTCCGAATAGCCTTTGTAGCCCAGCTTTTGACTGAACTTCACCACACTGGATTGGGAAACACCCACTTGCTCAGCCAACGCCTTGGAGGATTGCGCGCGAACGGATTCTACATTTTCCAAAACGAAATCCGCGATGCGCTGTTCATGATTGGACATGCTGTCGCGCATGGCGCGAATTTTAACCAAGGTGCTCATTAGCTAGCTGGACCCTATTGCTACAGGAAAATTTCGCAGGTGTATTCATCAACCCGCACACCCTCAAAACACCTTGCCAAGCCCCGGAAACTGGGGGCTTATCGGTAGCGCCGATGGAAAATACTTTGCGTAAAGCAAGAATAAATGATACCAATTGCAACCAAAATTAGGAATAAAAAATTGGTATCGTGTTCACGAAGGCCATTTATTTTCAAGCGAGTGACATTCGATGGAATTGCAGTTTACCGGTTTGGATTGGGGAATATTTGCGCTGTACTTGGCAATCCTGGCCGCCTCCGCATGGTATTTCAGCCAGAATCGCGCAAAAGATAGCCGCGATTACTTTCTCGCTCGCAACAGTATGCCCATGTGGATGGTGGCGATTTCCACCCTGGCGACCACCCAATCCGCCGCCACCTTCCTCGGTGGACCCGACTTGGGCTACCGTGGCGACCTCACCTACCTCTTCACCAACGTCGGCGCAGTCATCGCGGCGTTCATTGTGGCGAGCGTTTTAATTCCCAAATTCTACGCCAATCGGGTGACGACCGTATACGAGCTCCTGCAATCGCGCTTCGGCGAAAAGGCCAAACACCGCGCTGGCGGTATTTACCTATTGGGGCGTGTATTTGCCAGCGGTGCACGTTTGTATATGGCCGCGATCGCCGTTTCGATGATCCTATTTAACGATATCGCAGCGGACCACGTGGTTGCTGCGGTCGTTTTGCTAACCGCGGCGGGTCTTCTGCAAACCTTTATCGGCGGTGTGCGCTCGGTCATTCAGAGTGATGTTTTACAGTGCGCAGTTTATGTAAGTGCGGCCCTCGCGGTGCTTGCAGTATTGATCACACAGATCCCTGCGGACTTTGGTCAGATCTTTGCTGCACTGAACACCCCCGCAGAGGGCCCGTCCAAACTGACGCTCATCGATACCAGCTGGGATCTGAGCGACCCATTTAATTTATGGGCAACACTTACCGGCTTTGTCCTGCTGAACATTGCCGCCTTTGGCCTGGACCAGGACGTGACGCAGCGTGTTCTCACCTGTAAGACACCCCGGGAAGGCGCGCGTGCGGTACTTTTTTCAGTGGTTATGGTGATCCCAGTAATGGCCGTATTCATGGGTATCGGACTTCTGTTGCATATTTTCTACCAGAACCCTTCACTCATGGGCGGGAATCCCGTTTCAGTACCGACTGGGGGAGACGTTACCGTATTCATGCATTACGTACTGCACGAAATGCCGGCGGGTCTGCGCGGTCTGGTGACTATCGGCGTGATTGCCGCAGCGCTCTCAACGCTGAATTCCAGTCTTAACTCTATGGCCAGTGTATTGATCGAAGATCTTTACCGTCACCGACTTAAGCAGCGAGGCATTGAGAAAGATGCACAACATTTTGTTGCCGCTGGACGCTGGGGCATGACCCTTGTTGCCACGGCACTGGGCCTGATGGCAGTGCTTTGTTTCTACTGGCAGCAAATCAGTGATTTGCCTCTGATTACTTTTGCTCTGTCGGTAATGGTATTTGCCTACTCCGGTCTTCTCGGCGTGTTTTTTACCGCACTGTTTACTGGCCGCGGCAACGCGACCAGCGTGGGTTGGGCCCTGGCTGCCGGCTTTACCGTCACCCTGTTACAACAGCCCTGGATGATCACCATGATTACCGGATCCAGCGAACCGCCCATCATTGCGTTCCCATGGCAGCTATGTCTCGGCACGCTCGTTTCTTTTGCCGTATGTAATCTCGGCCGCCCGGCGGCCGCCCTCATTCAAACCGACGACACAGCGACACCACCTGTCGCGGAAAGCAAGGAACTCAACGCAGCACACTCAAAATGAGCAGCTACTTTATAGGGATCGATGGCGGCGGCACCAAAACCCTGGCGCGTCTTGAAGACGCGAACGGGCCCCTGGCCACAGCAAAATCAGGGGCCAGCTCGCTCACTCAAGACCTGGATGGTGCCATCAAAAGCATTGTCGATATCAGTCGCCAAGTGCTGGCCAGTACACCAATCACCGCCGATCAGACCCATGTCGCCTGTGGCGTGGCAGGTGCCGGCAATCCAACTTCTGCCGCCAAGCTGCAACAAGCTCTGTTAGCGGAGGGCTTCCGAAGTGTGCAGGTAACCTCCGACGCCAAAACCTCGCTAGTGGGCGCGGGCGCAGGTACACCAATCGTGATGGTCGCGATTGGCACCGGTTCAGTTGCCATGCAACTGGGGCGCGACGGAAAAACCCGTCAATTTGGCGGCTGGGGACTGGCGGTTGGTGATGAAGGCAGTGGTGCCGCCATCGGTAAAAGCGTGGTGCGCGCACTGCTATGGGAACTGGATATCTATGGTCGCGCTAAAAGCCCCGTCTGCGAAGAGATTATGTCGGTTGTAGGGCAGGACCGCGCGCAGATCTTACCCTGGCTGCAAAGCGCAGGCTCCAGGGAATACGCTGCGCTTGCCCCAACCGTATTCACGCATCTCCCCCACTGCGCATTGGCAGGAGAGATTGTCCGTAAAACGGCAGCTGAAGTGGACCGACTGATTGAAGCGGCCAGCAACGGGGACTCTTTGCCACTGGCTCTGCTTGGGGGGCTGGCAGACAAGCTGGGCCCGCATTTGCGGCCAGCGCATCAGGCTCGGCAAATACCCGCCCTGGGAACAGCTTTGGACGGCGCCTGCATACTTGCTCGTCAACATGGGGAGCGGAGCGCAGAGACCACTGAAAAGAACTCAATACAGCACGACTCGTAAATGAGCGGCTTCTGATAATTGGCGACGACATTGGAGTCCAACTAAGCCATGAATGCACAATTGCTTAATGAACTGGCAACGCTGACCAGCGAAGCACGCAACCCAGATACACTGGACATCGATCTCCTCTCGAGCGAAAAAATTCTCGAGAAAATAAATAATGCTGATCGCGAAGTGCCGGAAGCCGTCCATCGTGAAATCCCACATATCGCGCGCGCGGTAGATGCCATTGCAGAAGCGTTTAAGTCGGGCGCCAGACTAATCTATATGGGCGCTGGCACGAGTGGTCGCCTGGGCATCCTCGATGCCGTGGAATGTCCGCCCACCTATGGTGTCGAGGAAGACATGGTGGTGGCCCTGATTGCTGGCGGGGAAGAAGCCGTGTACCGCGCACAGGAAGGCGCAGAAGATAGCTTCACCCTGGCGGGAGAGGATCTGGACAAGATCAATCTGCGCAAAGAAGACGTCGTCGTTGGCATCGCCGCGAGTGGGCGTACACCCTACGTGATCGGCGGACTTCGTCACGCGCGTGCGAAGGGATGCACTACCGTAGCCCTCTCCTGCAACAAAACCGCAGCCATTGCCGCTGAGGCTGACATCGCCATTCTTCCTGAGGTGGGCCCGGAGATCCTTACCGGCTCTACCCGTATGAAAGCGGGTACCGCACAGAAACTCGTGCTGAACATGCTCACCACGGCCAGCATGATCCGTATTGGAAAAAGTTTTTATAACTTGATGGTTGACGTAAAAGCGACCAATGAAAAACTCGTCAGCCGCACGCGACGGATTGTTATGGAGGCCACCGGCGTTGAGCTGGAAGAAGCCGATCGCGTACTACAAAGCTGTGAGCACAATGCGAAGCTCGCCATCATGATTATCCTGAGCGGACTAGACAGGAACGCATCCGAGATGGCGTTAGATCAGGCAAATGGCTTCCTACGCAAGGCATTGCAGTTGGCGGAAAAGGATAGCAAACCTGCCCGCACTGCTGCCGCGAAAGAAAGGATACGTGCACCTGCCTAGGTGCAGGCTAGATACAAAAATGTAGCTGGCTTAGTAACAGACAGAAAGCAAAAAACCGGGGCAAATCCCCGGTTTTTTATTTTCTCGACAATACATTCGACGCTTTTATCGCAGTGGTGTTTCCCACGAAGGCGACTTACTTAAAGATATGCAGCCACAAATCATCACCGGTACCATTGTCATTGATGGCATGCTCAAATGCTTCCCTCGGGTAGCGCACGCCCTCCCCGGAAACCTCCGAATCGTAGCTGCCCCACTTTTCAAGATCCCAACGTCCGAATGGGTCATTGGCGGTGTAATAATGGCCATCAAAACCGGTTACCACAATGATATGCCCTGATGGCGTAAACCAGCCATGAATGATCGTGGGAATCCCCTTGGACGCCAGGCTGCGTAATTCATCAATGGTGCCATTCTCCCGACCATGGTTGCGGATCGGGCTACCCATTTCTTCCGCTAACTGGTTAAAACCGCTCTTTAATGCGGGTACCGTTTGCAGAACACCACCATAGTACTGGTGAAGATAGTCCGGGGTACGTATTCCCAATTTTTGCGGACTGGTTATCCCAAAATAATCGGTGATCATCGCCAGGGAGGTGATTGAACAGGTCCGCAGAGGCTCGTTTTCGTTGTCGAGCTGGCTCCAGTATGGGATTTCGGATTGCTGGGGGGCGCCACGACATTCCTGTTGCAACTCTGGATGTTTCGTTGCATCTGGGCACGCAGCAAAAACTTGTGCGCTCAGTAGCAGTCCAGACAACAGCAAAAATTCTTTCATCGACATAGCAACCTCACTTACAGCCTGCGCGCTTCACGGATGTTCTTCACATTTTTGGTACAGGCAATGCATCCGCGACAATTTCTAACCAGTGACGCACGGGCTTTTCGGTGCCCCCCTGTAAGTACAATTGACAACCGATATTTGCAGTAATGACCGTATCGGGATCCGTAGCCAGCAAATGCGCCAACTTCTGCTCTCGCAAACGCTCGGACATCAACGGTTGTAATATCGAATAGGTACCCGCCGAGCCGCAGCACAAATGGCTGTCCGCAATTGTAGGCAGCGTAATGCCCAAACCGCCCAGCAATCGCTCCACATGCTGGTTAAGTCCCTGCCCATGCTGCAGCGTACACGGACAGTGAAAGGCCAATCGCTGCTCGAGGGCAGCAGAAGAAAGCACCGGGGCAGTCTCCGAAAATACCTCTTCCAGCAACTCAACAGGATCCTTAACCAGACTGGCCAATTGGATTGCTTTGTCCCTGTATTCCGCATCGTCCTGCAGCAAGTGCGGATAATCTTTCAGATGCACGCCACAGCCCGATGCTGTTGAGATAATCGCACGTAATACCGGGCCATCAGAACCCTGATTCAGCCTCCACCAGCCGTCAATATTGGTCCGCGCCAGTCTCCTCGCCTCTTCTTCACCGCTGGTGTGGAAACTCGCAGCACCGCAACAGCTGGCAAAAGTGCTTTCTGCGATGGGCACACCACAGTGCGCCAAGATTTTTGACAACGCCAGGTCCGTTTGTGGCCGCAGTGCTGGTTGCACACAGCCACGTACAATCAATACGGTACCCTTCTGAAGTGGATTACCCGGGGCAGCCACCGATTCCAAGTCTGGCTTGACGTCGAGCCGCTGCCCCTCGGGGAAATACACTCTGCGCATTTTTGCAGGTAGAAGCCCGGAAAAGAGTCGCCCTACGCCCAATAAGCTAGCAAACAGCCCCCGCGTTACCATGAGTTTACGTAAACCCCAGCGCACAAGGATGTCGAGCTTTCCGCGGGGTGCCAGGCGCTCAATGGTGTGACGCCCGATCGCCACCAGCTTGTGATACTCCACCCCAGAGGGGCAAGTAGTTTCGCAGCTCAAGCAGGTCAGGCATCGATCCAGATGCTCGCGTGTGGCCTTCGTCGCTTCACCGCGTTCAAGCATCTCCTTGACGAGGTATATACGCCCACGCGGGCTATCCAGCTCATTCCTTTGCTGGAGATACGTCGGGCAGGTAGCAGTGCAAAAACCACAGTGCACACAGGCGTTCAGTACCTGCTCTGCTCGCTGCTTTTCGCCTTCCTCTAACAATCCATCGATTAGATTGACCTGCACTATGCAAACCCCTCGCCAGTGAAACATCGATCGAAATGAACCGGATTAAACACTCCCTTCGGGTCCAATGCCGACTTCAGAGCGCGATGCCAAGCTGACGTAACACCCTGCAAGCTTACCGCTGGGCCACGCATCACTCTCACAAACCCTCCGAGTGCGGCAACGTCACGCGCCAGGGCAAGATGATCACCATCTCGCACCCAGACACGCGCGCCCTCCCATTCGACCAGCGCCTTCCCCGAGTTCAGTGGTAACGAGGAATAGCGGGGTAAATAAGCACAGGCCAGTCGCTCACCGTGGAAAAATGCTGAGTTAAGATCCATAAGTGCGCGCCAATCCAGCGGGCTCACTTCCCCACCAAGCTGCTGCAATACGTCGCTAACTGCGAGCTCGCGTCCACTGAACCGCAAATGCAGGCGGCCTTCGAAATAACAGCTTCCCGACAATAGCGGCCGGAGTGAGCGTGTGCGCTGCCACCATGCATCCAACCCTTCCGGAGCAACATCAAACGCAACGGACTTGGTGCACTCCGGTTGCGGCTGCAAACGCAGGGTGACATCCAACATTGCGCCCAGTGTGCCAAGAGCGCCGACTTGTAAGCGCGCAAGATCAAATCCAGCTACGTTCTTCATGACCTGACCGCCAAACCGCACAATTTCACCGCGGCCATTCACCAGCTGGCAACCCAATACAATATCTCGCAGTGCACTACCAAAAGCCCGGCCCGGTCCATCCCAGCCGCAGGCAATCGCACCGCCCAAGGTACTAGACGAAGAAGGGCTGGGAATCTCCGCGGCAAACCACTGGTTGTTTGCGTTCAGTAACGCCTCAATTTCAGCGATTGGGGTTCCCGTACGTGCCCGCAGGGTCAGCTCATCGGGCTGGTAATCCTCGACCCCGGTGTGCCCAGAGAGAGACAGGGTCGCTTGATCGCCCAATCCAAATGCCGCGCGAGAGCCACTCCCGCCAAGACATATGGATGCTACATCGCCCTCACCTCGGTAAGCGGCAGCGACCTGTGTAGCGATAGCATCAGAAATATCACACGCCACCGTATGAGAAGTAACATCAGCCACAACAACTCCTCAGCGCACGGTACTCTTGGCAGCGTGCCAAAGTGGGAATTTGCTTATCTGGATTCAACAGGTTGTGAGGATCAAGTGCTGATTTGATAGCACGGAACTGGGCAAGCTCGGCATCACTGAATTGCACCGCCATCTGATTGATCTTCTCGACACCCACACCATGCTCGCCAGTGATTGTGCCTCCGACCTCAATGCAGTATTCCAGAATATCCGCCGCGAGCTTTTCGGTGCGTTCTAGTGCATCAGGTTCACGCCCATCGAACATAATAATGGGATGGAGGTTGCCATCCCCTGCATGAAATACATTAGCAACACGTAGCGCATATTTTTCTGCAAAGCGCTCGGAGGCCTCCAGCACGTCACCGATCCGATGTCGAGGGACAGTCCCATCAATACAATAATAATCCGGTGTTAAACGGCCAATAGCGGGAAAAGCACTTTTGCGCCCCTTCCACCAACGCGCGCGTTGTTCATCGTCGGAAGCAAGATGCACAGCGATTGCACCGGACTCTGCGAGCACCCTTTCGACAATGGACAGCTCCGCCTCGACCTCAAGAGGATGACCGTCGAGGTCGATCAGCAAGATACCTGCGGCATCCAGGTTGTACCCTGCTTTGCAAAACGCTTCAGTGGCCGAGATGGCGAGCTTGTCCATCATTTCCAGCGCAGCAGGGATAACACCTGCACGCACAATTGCAGATACCGCATCTGCCGCCTGTCGAACACTGCCGAAGTCCGCCATCAGTGTTCGGGTTTGCTCAGGTACCGGTGTGAGCTTGACCGTCACTTCGGTAATAATACCCAGGCCACCTTCACTGCCATGCACAAGCGCCAACAAATCGAAACCTGGTTGGCTGAGACAATTGCTCCCCAACGTAATGACTTCGCCGAAATTTTCCTCGGCAGCGGACACCAGCCGTAACGAAAGCACGTTCTGCACCGTAACGCCGTACTTCAAACAGTGTACTCCGCCCGCATTCTCTGCCACATTCCCGCCAATCGAGCAGGCGATTTGAGAGGACGGGTCCGGTGCGTAGTAGAGCCCGTGGGGTGCGGATGCGATGGAAAGCTGTTGGTTAATCGCTCCTGGTTGCACCCTTGCTGTCATCGCAACCTGATCTACTTCCAGAATCTGCTTCATCGGTGCCGTCACCAGTAGCAGGCCTCCCGCTATCGGCTTGGCGCCTGCCGATAGACCGGTACCGGCGCCACGGGAAACGACAGGAATTCCAAATTTTTTACAAAGCTGCAGAGCTTCCACTACATCCTGTTCGGATTCCGCCAACGCCACAGCAAGTGCCTGAGTGGTATACACCGGCAAGGCATCACATTCATAGGGCGCGAGATTCTCACGATTCACGAACAGGCGCTCACCAGGAAATACCTTTCTCAGTGCGGCGATAAAGGCCTGCTCATCAGCTGTACGAACGGAGTCAATATGGCTCACAGTTTCCTCTGCAATTAAACCTTCCAGATGATTCGACGGCGATACATTTCCCACATAACCCAGTAAAACGCGATCAGACAGCTGATTGCGAATGCCAGTGAACCACCGTAACTACCAAAAATGGGCTGGAACACCGAACCAAATAACCAGCCTTTCAAGGTACCATCTCCCACCGGAATCATGATCAGAATCCTTCCGACAACGCCAGCCAGCATAAACAGCGCAATCGCATTGACACCAAACACCAACAGTGGGGCTAATTCACGGCGACGCTCACGAATGTCTACCAAATAATAGAGCCCGGCCATTAACAGCATCGACACACCCGCGGTTACCAGCACAAAGCTGGGGGACCACAATGCCTTGTTGATGGGAACGATAGGATGTAACAGCTGCCCCACCAGCACCATAAGCATTCCTGCAACCAACCAATTACGACACAAGCCGATCTGCGCATCGCGGCCACTACCTGCCGACTTCCATGCCAACGCAGCCAGCACCCCGAGTAGGCATGTGGAAGCCGCAGAAAACGTAGTCAGCACTCCTTCCGGGTCAAAAGCAAAAGGTTGTGCATCACGGTAGTACACATGCGCGCTTCCCAGCAGCCACTGGTCCAGCCAGGCCGCGAAGTGATTTCCGAAAGCCAGCTGCCCTTGGAAAGTCTCACCACTGGCACTCTCATAGGGCACCATCAACATCAGCGCCCATGGCACCACACTGCATACGATAGCGGCGATCAGCAGCCCCTTCGTAGGCAACCAGCGCACCAGATAGCAACAAAAAATGTAAACCAGGGCGATCCGCTGCAGCACACCCATCCAGCGAATGCCTTCCAGGCGGTCTTCTATCCAGTTATACGATGTATCGCGAAAATTGTAGAAAAAGATAGCGAGGAAAAGTCCGAGCGCGAAGAGCTTGAGCGCCCTACTCCACTGCGCCCAGCCCACCGCTGGAAAGCTTCCATTCTTACCGGTAGACAGCACCATGGACACGCCCACCACAAACAGGAATAGCGGAAAGATGACGTCCGTTGGTGTCCAGCCATGCCACTGCGCATGCGCCATAGGGGCGTACACAAATGACCAGCTTCCCGGGTTATTTACCAAAACCATGGCGGCAATAGCGATACCGCGTAGCAGATCCACCGACATCAAGCGACCATGGGGTACCTGCGCAAGAATTTTGTTGAGATGCTGCCCCATTGCTCAATCCTCCGGATACAGTAGATAGGGCTGCCGCTGCGTGTGAAACGCCATCAACCTTTCCTGCCACGACGCACGGATTTGGTCTGCATCCTGTCCTGCGATAATCGCTTTCCGTAACGCATCTGTACCTGCCAACTTGTCAAAAAATGCAGCCCGGGAAAAGAAGTCTTGCGGGACCTCCCCGGTGCGCTGCGACCAGCTTAGTAAGGGCTCCAGGCTAAAGCGGCTCTGCGGGTCCGCGGAGCGCAGGTCATCGCCATGCAGTTCCAGCCCCTTATGCTTCGGGTTTTCACTGGCACCGGGTACCGGCTGCGGAGTGAACGAAAAATCCCCTTCGCGATCGGCAGGGTGTCCCAGGGCCTGAAACGGAAATGCGGTACCACGGCCCACACTCACGGTTGTGCCTTCGAACAATCCCAGAGATGGATACAGGCGAATGGAAAGATCATTGGGAAGATTAGGAGAGGGTTTTACCGGCAATCCGTATGCCATGCTTTTGCGATAACCGGCGACGGGAATTACGGTGAGCGCACACTGGTTCTCACCCTCCAGCCATCCCTCGCCATTAATCATTTGCGCCAACTCGCCAACTGTCATGCCGTGTACAAGCGGAATCGGATGCATACCCACGAAACTCTGGAAGTCCTTCTCAAGAATCGGGCCATCGACATAGTCACCGTTCGGGTTGGGTCGATCCATGACTAATAGAGGAACGCCGTTATCCGCACACGCCTGCATCAGGTAATGCAACGAGCTGATATAGGTATAGAAGCGAACTCCCACATCCTGAATATCGAAAACGAGCCAGTCTAAATCCACCAGGCTTTCTGGGCTGGGCGTATATTTGCCCCCATACAGAGAGACAATCGGCAAGCCGCTGGGACCGTCGATACCGTCATCCACCTTGCCACCATTTTCCACATCCCCACGCACACCGTGCTCAAGCGCGAAAATGCGCTCAATACCGACGTTTTTGTCACGCAGGAAATCAATGAGATGGGTTCCACCGACTCGCGAGGTCTGGTTTACAACCAGGCCAACCCGCTGATCTTTCACCAGCGGTAAATACAGCTCCGACTGCTCTGCACCGGTGCGCAATGACTTCGACTGTGCGTGTCCAATGGTTGAGTGATCCACCGGCAGGTCAAAGTAACGGTCCGGATACGGTTCCGGCTTGAAAGTATAGTGCCACCACTCCTGAGAATAATTAACAAACCCTTCGGCGGTCATCGCGTCGCGCAGCTTGAAGCGATTGGACATAGCTTCGGCATCGCCCAGTGGATACTCGGTCGCCGAGCGTTCATCCATAAAGTCAAACCCGGTGCCCATATCCAGAGCTTCCCCGCTATCGAGACGGTAAAGGGTCAAATCTACCGTTGAGCCACGGCTATGGCCCGAACGCTCGGCGATATACCCGCGCTCGAACATCTGTGACTTCTCTTCCCGTGGATAAAAATCGGCCTTTGTCGAGTGATCTTCAGGCGCCGCAGCCCAGCGCACAAAATGATTCACCGCGCTTTGCGGACGGTAACAATCAAATACTTCGATTCCGAGCCCCTCACGGGCAAGTGAAATCGCTACTTTCTGCAGTGCAGCCTCCGCCTCAGCAGCCAATAGACAGACATTTGCCTGATAACCATCGAGCGGCTCGCCTACCAGGTTATCTTCGGTGAAGTAGCGCATTGCCACCTTGATATTTCTGGCATCAACCGAAACAAATTGCGGTGTATCTTGACTATCTTCGATGTCGTTCTGCTGTGTATCTACCGGCTTATCTTGACAGGCTGCTGTCAAACAGGCGACCGCAATAATTGCCGCAGCACGTTTCCATAATCTGTTCATACAATCTCCTTGGTGCCGGTAGAAACCGCTGTATCCTTTTCTTTCTGCGCAGGCTTTTGCTTGGTGGACCTCTTTTCGGATTCACCGTCGACATTTTTTGCAACCGCCTGAAATTCAACAAGCGCGCGCTCTGTTTCCTGCTCGGTTAAGACACGGATGGCGGGTTCGCCATTGAGTGTGCGAAGTCCATGCATTTCAAGATCTGTGCGATCTGAAGTAAATGCAGCAATCGCATCGAGAATTTCCGCGGTAATTCGCTGGCCAGGTACCAACAATGGGATACCTGGTGGATAAGGAACAACTTCATCACAAGCCACGCTGCCGATGAGGGATTCCCGGCCACCGGCCACCCAGGTACGTTTTTCGCCGCGGGCAAAGTAGGCAGCTCTGGGCAGAGCAACAATCTCGCTCAATGCCGGGAGATTTTGTCCGACAGTCTCCTCAGATGAAGCCACTTTGGTCTTTTGCTTGCCACTGCTACTAGCTTGTTCAGACAGACTGCGCAGGGCCTGCTTTAAGCGCAACACTTTGCTTTCTGTGGTACCGATGGTAACCAGGAAAGATAGGGTGTTATGAGTATTTTTCTCGACCTGAATACCAAACTCGGTAAACAGTTGAGCCTGTGCGTCAGGGGCGTTCAAGCCCGCGCAACCAACATCGATCGTCACCTTGGTAGGGTCAAGACGAACGCCATCGTCGCCAAGTGAGTCATCGCACAGATCGCGTGCAGACAAATTGCTGAATACGGTGCTTTCACGCACGAACGTCCGGATCTCTTCGGCAAACCCCAGGGTACGCTCCAGTACGCTATACCCCTCAATACTCATTTGCTTACGCGCGACATCCAAACTCGCAATCATGCCGTACTGTGGACTGGTGGATGTATGCATGTTGATGTCTTCTCGGAAGCCTGCCGCATCAAAAGATGCCGCATCATCGGCCCCCTCACGCCAACCAAAATCACCCACATGAATCATGCTGGCCTGAGAAAATGCTGACAGCATTTTATGGGTAGATTGAGTGACGAAATCCGCACCACATTCCAGTGCAGTCGGACGCATTTCCGGATGGAAGCGACCATGGGCGTACCAGGCCTCGTCAATCAGTACGAAAAGACCGGCCGCATGCGCATACTCAATAATGGGCTTGAGATCGTACCGCAGACCATCATAGGTACAGGAGGTGAGCACCAAAAGTCGCGCACCCGGGGTGCGATCGATCGCCGCATAAATTTCACTCTGCGGTACCGGCCCATAGATTCCGTAGTGTTGATTGACCGCGGACTCCAGATACACCGGCACTGCACCACTCATAATCATGGCGTGGTGAACCGACTTATGGCAGTTGCGATCAACGACTACCCGATCACCGTGGCGCAGCAAATGTTGCAGCACGATTTTGTTGGAGGTAGAGGTGCCGTTGGTGACGAAGTAACTATGCTGTGCACCGAAGGTTTTGGCGGTAAGCTGCTGAGCCTGGCGAATGACACTGATTGGATCCATCAATGAATCCAACATTTTCACGCTGACAGAGAGGTCCGTGTTGAAAACGTGCTCGCCCATAAAGCGGTGGAAATCAGATATCCAGGGGCTGCTACTCAGGCTATCGCCACTGGAATGTCCAGGCGTGTGCCACGAATCGCGCGCGGCATAAACGTACTCCCGCAACGCATCAGCAAACGGTGTTGCAATGCGTTCCAAAAGAATCCGCCGCAGGGTGCGGTACACAACGCCATAATTCGATTCGCCGCGAGAAATAACGCACTCGAAACCTTCCTGCTGGGCGTCGCTGGCCCCGGTCAGCAACACACAGTCAATTTCCGCCCTTTGCGCACGTACCGTATTCAAGGCATCGCGAGCCGTCTGGTCGCCCAGGCTGACATCATCAATTACAAGGATCTGTGTGTCGCCGCCGCACAAGACCGAAATAAGCGCCTGGTATTCCGCATACGCAAACTTGAGGGCAAGCGGCGCTTCCGCATCATTCTCAGCCAGGGGGGTTAACTCACTTAACCAGCGGGATGCAAATTCGCCATCCATGGTCAGCAGTACGATTTCACATGGACTTTTTTTCATTGCTTCGACACTCTTAGTTCTTCGCTTGCCCGAAAGGTCTCTCGCGCACTTACGAGATATGCACGTATTGATGGATCAAAGCATCAGGTAGCCAAGCGCGATAAAGCCGAACGCACTCACCACACCGGCGCGCAAGGCATAGGGTAATTGGGTACGAACATGGTCGATATGCTCAGTGCCAGCGGCAAGCGAGGATACGATGGTCGTATCCGATATCGGTGAACTGTGATCCCCGAAAATTCCGCCAGACAACACAGCAGCAACAAACAGTGCCGGCTCGGCGCCCAACGCACTCGCCACAGGGATTGCAATCGGAAGCATGATCGAGAATGTGCCCCAGCTGGAGCCAACAGAGAACGCAATCACCCCAGACACCAGGAAAATCACTACGGGCAGCAGGGCCAGTGGGATGCTGTCGCCAACCAGGCCAGCCACATATTGGCCGGTACCGAGGGCTTTTGAAATAGCGCCAAGTGCCAGCGCAAGAATCAGAATAATCGCCAGCGGAAGCATGCGCCCCGCGCCTTCCATCCATGTATGGCTCAATTCATCCAGCGTCATCGTGCGCTGGAGCAAAACCAGGAATGAAACCGTGGCCAGGGCAGCAAGTGAAGCCCAGAGTACAGAGGTAGAACCCGACCCCTGGAAAATTTTTCCATCGCCGGTGATCCACAGACTGATCGGCATCGCCAAAATGAGCACCAGCACCGGCAACAACATATTGAGCAGACGCGGCTTTACATGGCTTTTTTCTCCCATGCTAATACCGATATCAATGCCGTCCGTATCCCCGCCACTGGTACGAGCCTGTGCTTTTGCCATGGGCCCGGGATTGTAGTCACGAGAAATAGTGTACGCCGTGAGCAACACCGCGGTGATTGCATACAGGTTCAACGGGATACTGGCGAGCAACACCTTGAGTGGATCTTGCACGCCGAGACCATCCAGCAAACCAAGATTAAATGCACCCCAGGCATTCAGCGGTATCAACATACACACCGGGGCGGAAGTAGAATCGATGATATAAGCGAGCTTTTCACGGGCCACGCGAAACCGATCAAATAGCGGGCGAGAAACCGTACCGGCAACCAACACGGTAATGTTGGACTCGATAAAGATTACGATTCCCGTCAGCCACGCCATCCACTGGGCGCGCTTGCCATTTGTGACCCAGCGGCTGCGCTCGAGGAAGCGCACAAAACCGCTCACTGCCCCACAGCGCTCCAGAGTGATAATGAAAGCCCCGATTACCAGGGTAAACATTACTACCCGGGCGTCACCCGGATTCGCCAGGACCGCGAGTACTCCATCCAGTGCCTCCGCGAGGGATGGAAAGAACCCGGAGCCATTGAGCAGGAAAAAACCCAGCCAGATCCCCGCAAACAGGGCCAGATACACTTGGCGGGTGAGAAGCGCCAGACCAATGGCGATAAACGGGGGTAGTAACGTCAACCAGGAGAGTTCATTCATAGGAGCAGGAGCCTAAAAGCATCTTTTTATAATTTATCTATGATTTGTGTCGGGCCCACCGGCATACACCGCAAAGTACTGCAAGATACCGCATGCTACCAGTAGACCACACAGGGGAAATGTCGGCACTTATCGCCGCGACCGATACCTAAATCAGGGGTGACGGTCTATCAGACTACGGGGCGCTCCAGCAGAGTCAGGACACCTTCGTCACCATCGAGCTCAGCCAATGCGCCCACAGGCACTACCGTCTGATCATCAACATGACCAATCATAAGGCCACGGACAACCGGTATGCCCAAACTCGCGGTGCGCTCGCGTAGAACATGCTCAATACTGAATGTATTGCCATCGGTACCAGTTTCAGTGAACTTGCCGAATACGATACCCGCAACCTGCTGCAGTTTGCCCGCCAACCAAAGCTGCGTGAGCATCCGATCCACCCGATAGGGCGCTTCACCGACATCTTCGAGGAACAGAATTTTGCCCTGATAATCTGGTTCAAACGGCGTACCCACCAGGCTCGCCATCAAAGAGAGATTGCCACCAATCAGGCGGCCACGGGCAATACCACCGGCAAAACGGGTGATGCGATTAAGGTTCTCTACTCTGCCCGGAGAAACCTCAAATGCGGGAGGCGTACCGAGGGACACTCTGGATTGCGCGTCCACCAGTACTTTTTGATACTCAGCCAGGGTGTAATCGGTGAAATTCTGTGCAGCAATAGGTCCGTGGTAGGTCATCACCCCACTGCGATGATAAATAGCGTTCAATAATGCGGTGATATCGCTATACCCCAGCAGGATCTTGGGGTTGCGGCGGATAAGTGCGTAGTCCAGCATCGGCAAGATACGCGGCGTGCCGTAGCCGCCACGCAGGCAGAACACTGCATCCACATCGGGATCGGCAAACATCGCATTCAGATCTTGCGCACGCGCTTCGTCTGGCCCGGCAAGGTACTGGGAGCGACGGTACAGGTTCGCAGCTTCCTTCACCTTAAACCCTAGTGACCGTACCACATCACCGGCAAAACGGATGTCTTCATCCTCCCAGGCGTTACTGGCGGGCGTCACCAAGCCAACGGTCATTCCTGCTTTCAGACGCTTGGGGCGCAACAGTCCCTCACCTTCCTTTTGGTTGCTGAAACCAGTACTGGTCAAATCGGCGTCATCCGCAGAAGCAGCGGAAACCCCTGCAGCCAATAGGGGCGCCGAAACCAGGGATTGAATAAGCTTGCGCCGTTGCATAACAGCCTCCTACAAAAGCGAGTTTCGCAATTTATATCTTGGGAAAGATTATTCTATTGAGGAAAGTACCGGCATTTCTGCCGACTCAGGCCCGGAAACCTTTTCAAACCTCAGGTCGTGAAAGTCGTAACTAAAATCGGTACCGCGGGACTTGGCCTGCATGGTCAGCAGCAATACGCCGGACTCCGCACGATCTGCCATCACCCACGCATCGGCATTGAGACTGCGATCATCCCAGTCCACACCCCATACACCCTCTCCCGCAGCAGTCACGGTGCCAGCCAGACGAGGAGATTTCAGTGCAGTCCAGCGCAGGACGCCATCGCCCCCTGAAATCTTTATGTCACCAAACCAAGGATCACGATAGAGGCCCAATAGCTCTTGAGATGACACGCGCGTAAAACCTACCGGTGCCGTGAGCTCCTCAGGCTCAACGGCCTCTGTAGGCGTACCGTAAAGTTCCTGAAAATATGCCAGCCAGTCGGTGTCCGGCGCTTGCAGGTATGGCTTGAGCAGGCCGTAAATCAGCGCCTGTCGTGCTGCGCCGGCACTGCGGTTCATCAATACGACGATTGCCAAGTCTTCTTCGGGTACCATCGCTGCCCAGGCGTACATCCCTGACAGCGAGCCGGTATGATGCACAACCTTCTTCCCGTGCATATCCTGCACCCGCCAGCCCAACGCATAAGCATAAAAATGGCCGCCGTCGCGGGCAGCCCGCGACTCCGATAACGGCATTAATGTCTCAGGCCGCCACAAACGGTCGCGAGTCTCCTGAGTAAACAACTGACTTCCATTCGGCATTTGCCCACCTGACAGATGTGTACGCAGCCAGGTCAGCATATCGCCGGCGCTACAATGCATACCTCCAGCCGCAGCGAGAACGATTGGTTCGAACCCCGCCAGATTGGGCGTATCCACGACCAATTTGCCACCCTCGCTGTCAGTGGTTTCCAACCGATGCGGGTCGGCAAGGTTGTCACGGGCATCAACCGGTACCGGGCCTGCATAGCAGTTCTCCAAGCCCAGAGGTTCAAGCAGCTTCTGTTGGACAAAATCCTCATAGCTCTGCCCTGACACCTCGGCAATCAGCTCACCCGCAACAATATAAAGCAGATTGTCGTACGCATAGTCCGCGCGGAAACGCCGCGTAATCGGTAAGAATTCCAATCCTTTCAACACATCGTCACGGCTGTACGCATTCGGTTGTGGCCACAGCATCAGGTCACCTGCTCCCGGCCCGAGACCCGAGCGGTGTGTAAGCAGGTCAACTACGCGGAAATCCGCCGTAATCCAGGGATCTCCCAGACGAAACTGCGGAAGGTAATCCACCACACGGCCGTCCCAATCCAGTCTGCCGTCCTCGACCAACAGACCGAGCGCCGCCGTGGTAAACGCCTTACTGGTCGACGCAAGCTTGAATAAGGTCTGCGTATCAACTGGGCGCGGGTCGCTTACATTGGTAACCCCAAACCCTTCCATCAATACCGGCTCGCCACGGTGCCAGATAGCAACCGCCGCACCAGGCACCCGCTCCTGGTCCAGTACCTTCTCTATGTAGGACACGGTATCGGAGCGGCTAGGCGGCTGATCTACGCACCCACCGAGCAAACCCAACCCAAATGATGAAAAAACACACAGGCTGATCGTGGTAAACCGGCGCATTGTCACGATGTACTCCGCAAACATAAAAAAGGACGGACCAAATCGACACGTCATGGCCTTGACGTATCGCCAACATCCGAATAATTTATCAATCAATAAATTTTATGTAAATAATAAATTATTCCTGACGAATTATTGCCGGAGTATGCCGTGAAAGATCTCAAACCTTCCCCCGTCAATCTGGGCAAGCTTGCCCGCCCACTGGCGATGGCAATAAGTATGCTCTCCACTGGCGTCGCCCACAGCAGCGAAACAAACGGCTATAGCCTGGTCAACGTGCGTACACAGGTAAATCTGGGCAACTATCAGAGCGCAAAATCGGTAATTCAAGAAATGCGAGATAACGATAGGTACACGGAAGATGATTCGGCACTCGCGTTCGAAGCGGAACGCATGCGCAGGATCGAAATGGAGTTCACCCTGAAGCCGGAAGAGCTGCTGGGCTCCATCCAGCGCTATATCCCTGACGCGACCGACGATGATATTGCCCAGTGGAACGCCGATGGATTACTCGAATACAAGACCATCAATGGCGAGCGCCGCTACTTTCACAAAGCCGCCTACAACCTGGTCCACGTATCCAATGAGGCAGCCGCGCGCACCAATGACTACCGCCGCTTTACGGATAAAGCACCGCTGTATCACCTGCACCCGCACCATGCTGCCGTAGTAGACGCTCACCAACAAGCCAAAGCCCCCTTGGAAGAACGCTTTGAGGTTACCTACTCACTCACCGTCGATGCCGATGCGGTTCCTGCGGGTGAAGTAGTCCGCGCTTGGCTACCCTTCCCACAGGAAATTAGCGGACGCCAGGAACAGGTCGCCCTGCTCTCAAGCTCACCGTCCAAGAACCAACTGGCGCCAGAGACCCAGGCACAACGAACCATTTATATGGAACGCACCGCTAAAAAAGGGGTTCCAACCGAGTTTTCCGTGCGTTATGCGTTCAATAGCCTTTCCCGTTATACGGAAATTGAAGCAGGCACAGTGAAGCCGCTGAGCAATCACACCGCAACCGACGAAAACCTCGTAACACACCTCGCAGAGCGCGCACCGCATATCCAGTTCACCCCGGAACTACGCGCGCTTTCTGAGCGAATCGTAGGGGACGAGACTAACCCCTATCGCATCGCCCAGAAACTGTTTGCCTACGTCGACCAGATCCCCTGGGCTGGCGCGCGCGAATATTCCACGATCCGTAATATCAGCCAGTACGCTGCGCAGGCAGGCCATGCAGACTGCGGACAACAGACCTTACTGCTAATCACCCTCATGCGCATAAATGGCATACCCGCGCGCTGGGAGTCTGGCTGGGAATTTTCCCCGGAAGGCTTCGACACCATGCATGACTGGGGGGAATTCTATTTGGCGCCGTATGGCTGGATGCCAATGGACGTGACCCACGGCGTACTGGATAGCGAGAATAACGCAGAGCGCTGGTTCTATCTCGGTGGGCTGGATAGCTATCGACTGATCTTTAACACAGATTACAGCCAACCATTTTTCCCGAGTAAACAGCATTTCCGCTCAGAGACCGTTGACAGCCAGCGCGGCGAAGTTGAGTGGCGTGGAGGCAACCTCTACTTTGACCAGTGGAGTTACAACATGGATTGGAAACCAGTCGAAACCACCGGCGACTAATTCAGATATATACCTACCCTACAAAAAAGGCCGCCAGGTAACACCGGGCAGCCTATTTACTCTTTAGATTCTTTAAACTTCGCATTGCATCCAGCGTGTGAAAGTTTACTTGAAGACTCTAAAACTGCGATGAAATCGCACAACGCGACTTATCCATTTCCTTCCAGCACGCCACTAATCAAACCCTCAATAACATGCAACTGCGCAGAGCGAAACAGTAAACGCTGCAGCGCTTCATCATCTTCGGAAGGCACGACATACAGTCGAATATCCGAGTGAATACTCGCCGCATTGTAGTTATAACGGGTAAGGCTCAATACTTTTACACCGTGCTCATGGGCCCGATTAGCTACCTCTACCAGAGATTCCTCGCCTCCAAAATCACACAAAATACACAGCAGATCATCGTCGCTGAGCGAGTCCGCAATCTTGTGCTGCAACTGGCCGCCCTCGTCAAACACTGCCCAGCAGCCCAATTCAAGCAATTGATGGGTAAGGTAGCGAGCGACGGAAACAGACCCCGGGCACGCCGAAACCTGTATACAGCGGGCAGAGCGAATGGCCTGAACAGCCGCTGCCAGCTGCTCCGACTCATTGATATTGACGGTATTCTCAAGCACCTCGAGCTTCTTCTGCCCCAAAGTGCTCAGCGGGCTGTTCGCCTGCCCCAGATGACGAGATTGATCCTCATCATTCGCAATACTTGCGCCGGCATAGGATTCATAGACAGCAAGCTTGAGGCTTGGGTAGCCACGATAGCCCAGCTTCTGCGAGAACTTCACCACACTGGACTGGCTTACCCCTACGGCATCGGCCAATTGCGAAGACGAGTAATCGCGCAATAACTGCGTATTATCCAGAATAAAATCGGCAAGCTTGCGCTCATTTACCGATAACTGTTCGCGCATGGCGCGCATTTTCAACAAACAGTTCATGGGGGTACCAACTTACTCCGCGTCACACTGGCACTCAGGCCAGAAGCTGCAGGCCCTCAATCTTCTCAATACCCAGGCCCGGGGTTTCATTCAGAATGATATCCGCATCCTTATAGGTAGCGCCACCGACCACAGGGTCAAATTCACACAAAGAAGGCACATCCAGATCCAATTTAGAGACTACCGGCGCCTTAGCCGCCGCCACATGTGCTGCAGCCGACACTCCGATACTGGTTTCCAGCATGCAACCCACCATGCAGTCCAAGTCATTCAAATCCGCAATGTCGGCGATTCTTAGTGCGTTAGAAATACCACCAGTTTTCATCAACTTGATATTAATGATATCCGCTGCGCGCTGATTGATTACCTGCATCACTTCACGCGGACCAAACACGCTTTCGTCCGCCATAATCGGCGTCCTTACACGTTCGGCGATATAGCGCATACCTTCCAGATTATTGGCTTTTACCGGCTGCTCCACCAGCTCCAGCAACACTCCGGCATCCTCAAGGCCCTGAATCGCGAGTACGGCTTCTTTTGGCGACCACCCCTGGTTGGCATCCAGGCGCAACAGGGCGCGCCCCTTCACCGCAGAATAAACCGCTTTAATGCGCTCGATATCAAGGCCGATATCTTTGCCAACTTTCAACTTGAGGATTTCAAAACCACGCTCCACCGCGCTTTCCGCATCGGCCACCATTTTGTCGATATAGTCGACACTAATGGTGATGTCTGTGGTTAGGCTGCTCTCGCCGCCACCCAGAATTTTGTACAAAGGTGTTTGATGACTCTGCGCAAACAGGTCAAACAGCGCTATCTCCACTGCGGCCTTGGCACTGGTGTTATTAATCATCGCACCCTGAATCTGCCGCGTAAGCTGGTTCAAATCTGCAACATTGCGCTCCAGCAGTAGCGGCGTGAACACACTGCGCACCGCCTCGATCACAGACGCGTGCGTGTCCCCGGTAATCACAGCGGTAGCAGGCGCGTTACCGTAGCCTATATGCCCGGTATCGGTTTCCAACATCACCACAACATCCTCTACACACTCAACGGTCCGCAACGCGGTCTTGAATGGAGTAATGAGCGGAACCCGCAGCATGCCCAGCTTTACGTCAACAATCTTCATGGCTTTACCGATCAAATTATGGTTTTTATGGCGTAGATGCCATCCACAAAACTTTTTTCTTTATTCAAATACAGCGGCGTCAACGGTGTGATTGACACCCCGGACAAAGTGCCTCGATAAAAGGACTCGTCACTCTGGTAATAGCTCAACCCAGTCACATCGTGAATGACATAAGGCTCACCATCGACCTCCCCGATAAACATCATTACATGCCCCGGAATATAGATCAGGTCGCCCACCTGCAGCTCACCTAACGCCTCTGCTCTGGCAACATGATCATCCGCAGCAAAGCGTTTGGTTGGAGCAAAATCGCTTTTACCCTGCTGCCCAGAGTTGCGCGGCATCAAGATACCGAAGGACTTGTACACCTCACCGACAAAGCCTGTGCAATCGCGACCGTTATAATCGTGCCCCCAGCCGTAGCGCTCCCCGAGAAACTTGAATGCCTGCTGCAAAACAAGAGAGGGGCGATACTCGAGTAATCCCACCGTTACGTCCTGCGCACGACCGATCAGTGTCGGCTCAAATTCCAGCCTGCCCTCGGCATCGCGTACCGGCAACGAAACGATGTAACTGGCATGCGGATTCTGCCCATTCACGTTGTGGCCAACTTCCGCGGCACTCAACAACGGCAGTGATACGCCCATATCCAGAATAACCTCGGATGTCCTGGGGTCTTCCGGGTTGTAGTTAGTTCTGACCTGCGCCCCGGAAACTGTCACCCGATGCGACTGCCCGTGCCAAGTATTAATCTGTTGTCGTTCTCCAACTGCCACTCCACGCTTTGGTAGCCAGGCGGCATAGTGATAGTTCACCGCAAACCACCACTCGCCGTCGGCACTTTCGTGCAGAATTGCTAAGCGTTGGCCGGGGAATACGCCAGTCTCTTGAAAGCGATCCAAGTCGGTATCATCGCTACTCTTTAAAACCCGCATAGTCGTTGGGTAGCTCCGCATGCTGGCACGCGCGACTACCATACCCCACTGCACATCGACCGATTCCGGTACTGCAGCCCGCTGAACCGCCTCCTCCAGCGAAGCGTAGTCCTGCTCCGACACTAAACGCCCATCTAATCGATACCGCGGCGTAGAAGCCGGACGGCTAACCTGATCGATCAGCTTGAGCACCTGCTGCCGGGTTAGTAGTTCAGGAAAATCCGCCAGATTATGCAGGTAAGAATCCTGCGCGAAGCTCTTAGAGTTCAGCGCGACAATTTCATCAGCATTTAACCGCTCAGCGTCGAGTTCGATCTTTTGTTGCCAAAACTCAACATCCAGCATGGCTTCGGTAAGCTTCGGTACATCCGAAACATATTCGGACTGCTCGACTACCTTCCGCTCAAGCGCACTTTGCTCACTCTCTTTTCCTGAGTGAGCGTCGCAAGACACAAGCACTAAAGATGTCAGGCCAGTCACAATTACGAGAGCAAAATCTCGCACTGTCTTGGAATCGAAAGAGGCAAACTTCATATGATTTTTTGTGGTCGTTATTTCCATTTACGAAAACAGATAATAATAATTTTGCACACGAATTACGAATAAATTATTCAATAATTTTGAGACGATCGACTATTTATCGAATATTTTTTTATATTGTAAATTTTACAACTCCATCACGAAAAAAGCCCCGGCAAAGCCGGGGCAAGTCGTAGGATCTAAGAGAGAAAGCTTATTAGAAATCTACACCAAGAGACAGCTGTACGCGACGTGGATCGTAGCGGTCGCGCGGCTGACCAAACAACTCACTATCTACTGAAGGTTGCGGGTTATAGCCAGTCTGACGATTGAACACGTTAAAGATATCCGCACGGAACTTCACGGTGTAATCGCTTAACACATTGAAGTCTTGCGTGTAGTTCAAATCCATCTGCCAGTGGCTACCGGTACGGCGACTACCAGCAGGCTCAGCAAATCGCATGGTGTCAAAACTACGTCCATAGATAGAACCATCCCATGCTTCCCAAGCCTGACCAGACTGATACGTCAGGAATGCACCGACATTCGCGTTCCAGTCCAGAGTGTAGTAACCAAACACCTTGAACTGATGCGGCTTATCACCGCGCAGAGTGCCCTTCTTCAAGTCCCAGGTGTACTGACCATAATCATCTGCGTAGCTGGAAGAGCCGATGAACAAGTTAGCATCATTGGTAAAAGAAGTGTTGTCTTGGTCAATGTTGCCAGTGTACTCACTGTAAACATATGAAGCATTCAGGTAACTACGCTCGCCATACCATTCCGCCTCCAGAGACAGCTCCCAGTACTTGGTGAAAGCGCCATCCATCTCTGCGATGACATATGAAGAGCCACCAATCTCGTCCCTGTATTCCTGAAGATCTGGGATATAGGGACCCAAGGCTTCAATATCCGCCGGAACGCAATGTTCGTTGATACCGTCACCATCGAAGTCACCGTAGCAACCTTCATCCGAGCGAGCCCAGTTCCACACATCTTCCCAGAAGTGAGAACCCTCACGATAACGTACATGAGCACGTGTATTCAGGCTATCAGTCCAACCTTTGGTAGTACCAATAGTCAGCTCATCAACGCGACGAGGTGTCAGACCTTCCTGGAAGATCTTACCGGAGGATCCACGACGGCCCTGGTTACCCAGGTAATTCCCGTCCGCATCCCACCATACATCCAGCTGTCGAGCAGAGTTACGATCCCAGGACGCAGCACGGGCCAATGAGCTAGCAGAAGGATTGTACTGGGCAAAGTTGGCAAATACGGTGTCTTCACCGTTGTAGGCCCAGGTAACACCCAGTCGCGGCTGAATCATATCTTTCCAGTCAATTTGATACATTTCGTACTTATTGCCTGGAGCGGTTTCAAAGCCAGAATAATTGTTGGAGTTCTCCTTCAACCCCTGACCGAAATAAGTATCCTGACTAATCAGAACACCGACATTAAAGGTGAAGTCGTTCCACTCGATAGAGTCGTTAATCTCAAAGTTATGGGTGACCGTGCTTGACTTGATCGTCGGAACAGAAGTGCCGTCCGCATCTACAAGACTCATCTGCTCGGTGTAAGCCTGGAAATAAATCGGGTCACCATCTGGAGTGAGCTCCTCACCACCAACATAACTGATAGCACCCCAACCGTTGGACATACGCGACAAGTCTTCTTTGCCTTCAGACCACTGATAGCCAATATGCAGCTGATGGTTGGTCGAGCCAACATCAAAGTTGTGCTCCAAAGCCATCTCAAAGCCTTCGCGGTAGAAAGATTGATCGCTGATTGAGCTATAGCCACCAACACCACCGCCACCAATACGCTCACCATTTTCCTCGTAACCATAGAGGTCGATCAGAGCCTGGGCTAAATCATTATCGTAGTCGGGGTTGTCAGGATCGAGGCTGGGCACATTAAAGTATCCCGCCTGGTCGAGCTGCGCCAAATCCAGTGCCGATCCATAAGCGGCCTGAGTTGAAACGAAGTAATCGGGAACACCCAGTGTTTCCAGCGCATAATCACTGTACTGGAAAGTAAAGGTAGTGCTATCGCTGATAATCCACGAACCATCAAAGGTAACGATGTCCTGATTGGACTTTTCGCCAGTAGACACAGAATCCGCTTCGTCAAAAGAGATCGAAAGACCTTCACCGGTACGCTCAGATGTACGGTAACTGGCGTTCAGCAAAATGTCTTCGGTAACCGCATAAGTTAATTTACCGAAGTACTCATCACGCTCACTCAAATAGTCCTTGGTAGGACCATAAGCAGTTTCTTTATTGTCACGAGATTCAGTCGGACCATAGTAGGAACCATAAAAGAAAAGCGTATCTTCGATCAGCGGACCACTGTAGTTCGCTGTCATCCAGCTATATTCGGTTTGGGATCTTACGCCTTCAACGGTTTCTGCACGCAAGTTCGCAGGCTGAAACTTGTAATTAACGCTACCCTGGAACTCATTGGTGCCAGATTTTGATTTGGTATCAATACTCACACCACCAGAGCGGTTGAAGCCAATCGCTCTAGCGCCACCACGTTCAACAGCTACTTGCTCGATATCCTGGCTTGAAGGCTCTGCGGACAGGGTACCGAACATGGGCAAAGTTACATTTACCCCATCAAATGCGTAATTGTTATCCTGACCACTACCACCTGCATTGGGGCCACGAACGGAGTCTTGAGAAAACTGTACGCCTGGTAGAAGCTTAATCAGGTCGCGATAGCTTTGGCCTACCGGCAGTGCATCAATAACATCTGCATCAATTGCATTGGAGACAGAGGCGCCTCCCCCTACAATCTCAACGGCCTGGCCATAAACCAGAACCTCTTCCAAACCTTCCTCATCTGACACTAGGGTCACAGAGAGATTGGATTCCTGATCAAGCAAAACACGTGTTTTTACGGTACGAGAAACACCATCTTCACCGGTAAAGATCAGAGAGTAAGTACCCGGGATGAGCGCTGGAAGTCTGAACTTACCTTCCGCATTGGTAGTGACGGTACGGCTCTTTGGCATCACGGGACTTGTCGCAGTTACTGTAATACCAGCAGCTTTAACGTCGTCGGAAAGATACGCAGTACCTTCAATGCTTCCTGATTGCTGTGCGGCAACAGAGGCTGAAAACAGTGCACCTGCAACTAATGCAGTCGCCGCTGGCAACTGTCGTTTTGCGATATCAGCGAGCGACTTGCTCAGCTTACTTCTTTCAAACATGGATGGCCTCCCAGGCATTTATTGTGTGTGTCCCCACAAGGAAAAGTTGTTGGTGTTCTCAACTTCCCATCAGCGCCCACTGGATACGAATTTATTGTTTGTTGATCGATAGTTTCTATCGGTTCAACCGATAAAATATACCTTCCGCATCTAGCGCAATGAATAAGATATTCCACGGCCATTCTGCGAAAAAAATTCGCTTATGGCGAGTTAAAAATCATAAAAAATTCAAGAAAATTTCTTTGAAAGATAAAAAAGACAGGTAAGGCAACTTAAAAAACGGGTGCAGTTACAGATGGTGGCACTTAAATCATTGGTACTATTCGCTGGCCAGGCTTTCGAAAGAATAGAAAAGAATAAATTATTGTATAAATAACACACAGGAAATAACGGGCGACAGCTGAAGATGTCATAAAGGAAGATTTAGCCGCCGGCCTCTTTTGGCTTATTTTAACGCTTGTAAATAGGCACGATGCTCGTTAAAGCGTCCAGAGTTACCGCCACAAAATGACTTAAGCTCCCGAATCAATTTCTCCGATTCAGCTGACAGCACTCCAGTAGTTGTGGGAAAACGCCCCATACCGGAAAACAAACAATACCAACTGGCCATTGAGTAAATCCTGTCCGCACCCAACGCGCCCAATAGCTCGGGGAAATCACCCCCATTGTCCCAACACGCCATCAATTTCAACAACCGCCCAGGTGGTTTACTTTGATCACGCACTGCTTTCCAGTAGGGACTATCGTCACGGGTATTCAACAGATAATGCCCAGCAACATAATCCCGCACTCCTGTAAACATCTCGTTAATCGTGCGATTGAAGTGCTCACGAGGTACGTCCAAATCAGTACCTGTAATTGGGGCATCTGGGTTCGCCATACCCTCCACGGGCAACGAGCGGGGAGCTGCTCAACGGTTAACTGGACCAGCATCAGCGCGGCCGCCCCCGATGCTTCAATAAACACCTGAGAAAGACCAACACCCAGACAGTTTCCCGACTAGTGCTCCGTCACCCGCCCGACACGTATTTTCAAATAGCGACACTGAAATTCATCTATCCACCAAGCCGATTACACAGTTCCTGCTCTGCATCCTTTGCTGATAGAAATTGATCACGATATACATTGCCGTATCCGGTGCGGCTTTGTAGAGGGATATCCCTTATCCGCCTGCGGACATGGCTTCGGATACTGTCTCAGTTTTAATAAACTAGGCCTAGAGCACCTAAAAAATTCCAAAATGACTACAAATGAGGAATTATTTATTTGTAGAATCGACAGAACGAGGTAAGGAACACGACGAAAATCGCCACTCAAGATAAATTACGCGCCAGATGGAATAAAATATTCCTTTAGATAGCCGAAAGCGGGAGCACTGTTTAGAGAACAGATGACTACATAATGGCTCGCCGTCTATCGCCCGGACCGATTGACAGTCATTCGCCGGGAAAAACCGCTGACATAAAATCAAAGTGCCATTACCTGTACGTAACAGGGCATAATTTGATCAGCACAAAAAGCAGAATAAGTAACAAAACATGAACGCAAAATACGATCAGCCACACTCCCTGCAAAATCTTGTGAGCCTGCTATTTGTTGCAATGATGGGGGCCTCCATCCTGACCTTATTACCATTATGGGTCGGTGCACTCACTGATCGGGGACACTTTTCCGGCCAGGAGATTGGCTGGTTAGCCTCAGCGGACGTAATTGGGATTTTCCTGAGTTCTACGTCAGCGATATTCTGGGTACGCAAGTTGTCCTGGCGGCCGGTGGTACTCGCCGGGCTAGGGCTGTTCGTTGCCGGTAACCTGGCGAGTCTTTCCGTGGATAACTTCACCACGCTAATGATGATCCGTATCATCGCGGGTATCGGCTGCGGTTCTGCCTACGCAATTGCTCTGGCTGGTCTTGGTGATCGCAAAAACCCTCAAATGGCCTTTGGTTTAATGGTTACCGCACAGGTCGTGTTCGGCACCATTGGCTTTTTTGTGCTGCCCAGATTGATGGGCGAAGCCGAAATTAACCCATTTTTTCATTACCTAAACGGCTGGCTACTGGCCACCCTACTCCTATGCTTCCTCAGCTTCCCCAAATCCCAGAAGTCCCCATCCCATGAGAGTGGCAATGTTTTCACTACCCTGCTCTCTGGCAAAGCACTGCTGGTGTTTGCTACCACAGTGGTTTACTACTGCGGCGTATCCTCAGTTTGGGCGTACCTCGAGCGCATCGGCATTAATCTAGGTTTGAGCAGCGCGGATGTTGGCGACTTGCTGGGTATCGGATTTGCCATTAGCGGATTAGGGTCCCTGGCGACACCCTGGCTTAGCAAGCTTGTGGGTCGCGCACTTACCCTGCTGATTGCATTCACCATTCAGATTCTCACCATGGCGGTCCTCACGGGAGAATACTCCGGTGGCGCCTATGCCCTGTACGCAAGTACTTCCATTGTTTTCCAGTTCTTCTGGAGTTTCTCACTGCCACTGCTGATGGACCAGTTCAACCGAGTCGATGGCACGGGGCGCTTTATCGTCCTTTGCGCCAGTGCTTTCAAAGTCGGCGAAATCGCCGGCCCGCCCTTGGCCGCGGCACTGATCAGTGCCAGCGATTTTACTGCGGTACTCTGGCTTGGTATGGCCTGTATGGCGGCAACACTCGTGATGGCGCTTTTCACCGAACGGCGACAAGCTGAATCTACCCCGCTGGTAGCACAATCCGCATGAATATCATGAGCGCAAAGGATCAAATTGCAGGCTCTGCAATAGGCGCAAAGCGCTACTCATGGCGAAACCTGGCTGTCTGGGGGCTAGGCTGTTCCCTGTTGGTAAATATCAGTGGGGCTAATGCAGCCGCCTCTGGAGAGTCGTCTGCAGATCCTTTCCTCAAATTAACCCAAACCGATTTAAACCTGGGTGTATACCGCAGTGCCAACGGTTTGCCAGCAGCTAACTACTGGCAACAAGCCGTTGATTACAAAATCAACGCGATACTTAATCCGGTTGACCATGAAATTACTGCTACTGCGACCATTGACTACCAGAACAACTCCCCGGACACCTTATCGCGCCTTTACTTTGCATTGGATCACAATGCATTTCGCCCCGAGTCAGATGCGTCTTTCCAGCTCCTGACCTCCGGAAAATCAAATAGCCGCTCTCGCAACGAAGCGCGTAAGGCTGCCAGTGGCTTTAACATTACTGATATCAGAGACAATCGGGGCAATGAACTCAGTTGGCGCGAGAGAGGCACCAACCTGCAAATTACCCTGCCCAAACCGTTGCGCTCCGGAGACAATCAAAAGCTGCAGATATCCTGGACACTTCCGCTCACGGATAAGGTCGCTACCGGCGTGCGCAGCGGATATGAAACCCTCACGGACAATACGCGAATCTATGTGGCCGCACACTGGTTTCCCCGCGCTGTAGCCTATACCGACTATGCGGGATGGCAATTGAAGCCCTTCCTGCAGCAAGGCGAATTTTCTACCGAATTTGGCGATTATTCCGTCACCATATCCGTTCCGGAAAACTATACGGTGGCCGCCAGCGGTGGTCTGCAAAACCCTCAGCATGTATTGAACAAAAACCAATTCAGCGCCTGGAAAAACACGTCTCAGGAAGCAGTCGCGGTTATTGGGCATGAAGACGCCATCCAACGTAGAAAAGGCTCTAGCGACAAACGTTTGCGCTGGACGTTCAGCGGTGAAGCAATGCGAGATTTCGCATTTGCCGCCTCGCCAGCCTTCCTCTGGCAGGCCAAAGAGGATGCGCAAGGTAGAAAATTGCAGCAGTTCTACCCGCAAGAAGCCGCTTCGCTCTGGGAGCGATTTGGCCTTGCTGCAATTGACCACACCTTGAGTGTCTATGACGACGCTCTTATGCCGCTCAACATGCAGAGTATTAGCGTCGTAAACGCCGCAGGCATTGGTATGGAGTACCCCGGGCTGGCTACCGTCGCTACTCGCCCAGAGCGCGAAGTGGCGACCGAAGAGCTTCCTGCATGGGACCGCCTTACCAAGTACGATTTCATCGGCAGTGTGATTCACGAAGTTGGTCACAATTACTTGCCGATGAAAATCAATACAGACGAGCGCGAATGGGCCTGGTTGGATGAAGGCTTAGTGAGCTTTATTGAATACCGCGCAGAACACAGCTGGGAAGCCAGCTTCGATGTGATCTACGGTGAGCCACGTACAATCGCCAGATACACTGACCACCCTCTGCACCAGCCAATTATGAGCAGTGCAGATAGCTTACACCGCAAAATTGACAATGCTTACAACAAAACTGCGAGTATGCTCAACACATTGCGACATCTCGTTTTGGGCCCAGAAGTGTTCGACCCGGCGCTTTCTGCTTTCGCAAAAGCTTGGGAGGGTAAGCGTCCGATGCCTGGCGATTTTTTCCGGGCTATTGAATCTGCTTCGGGCAACGATTTGAGCTGGTTCTGGCGTAGCTGGTTCTATGAAAACCAACACATTGACCTGGCAATTAGTGCGATCGCATTAGAGGACCGCCCGCTCGTCGTCTCGCCCAAGGACATGCGCTCACCACCAGCCATGGCCTATACCGTCGGCAACATACGTGATTTTGTAGTTGATCAGGATTCCACACTGATCGACACCTATACAACGGTATTACCCCAAGATTTACTCGATACAACCACAGGCACTTTGGGATCGGATCATCCGAAACAGAATACGCAGTGGTATACGCTCACTATTGAAAACCATGGGAATGGCTTGTTGCCGATTCCGTTGCGACTCGATTTTCACAACGCGTCTTCCCAGAGTTTGACGATACCAGCATACGCCTGGATGAATGCGAAGAATGGTGCCGTGCAGTTGGAGCTACCGGTGGGAAGCCCGCTGGTCTCAATCTGTGTCGACCCCTTATGGCTTACCCCGGATACCAATCGAAAAAATAATTGTGTGGAAGTAGAAAATCCATGAAGAAACTCATTGTCTCACTCTCCCTGGCTGCAATGTTGCCGCTTACCGCCTGCGGTGAATCAAACGTAAACACCAGTACGCAAAGTATCGAGCCCATGGCCTCCAAGCTCATCAAGGAAGCACTTCCGTGGGAGAACAAGGAGTATCGCGTTGGCAAGGCCGAGCAGTGTATGAACTGGACCCGGGAAGTTCTTGTGGCCGCGTGCGGCCAGCATTTTAAAACACTTGAAACGCAGAACCCCTGGGACGCGCACCTGCTGGGACCTAACGATAAGTTGCTGCCAGAACATGTAGACTCGCTCGCCGCCGATGAGTTTGGACAAAAAATCGAGTCTATAGAAGCACTAAAACCTGGCGATCTGGTATTCCTAAAAAATACCTATGGCAACTGGGCAGAAGGCGTACTGACTCACGTTGGTATCGCACTGGGGGATGGAAAATATATCCATCGTATGACCTCCAATGATGGTTTTGTCAAAGTCCAAGCGATTCCGCAAGGCGATTTTGACTCTGGTATTCGCCTGAAGGAGTTCCTATGCCAACCTCAGTAAACCTGTCTATTTTCAAGCGGCTGGCTATGGCTGTAGCTTTAGCCGCAGCCACTCTCAGCGGTGGTTGCGGCACCACCGGTGCAGGCCTAAATCATGAGAGTGATGCCTACAAGATCGAAATTGTTGAATCACAAAATGCCAGTGAGCGGGTTCGCTTTCTGGTGATGCACTTTACCGCTATTGATTTTGACACTTCCCTGCGTGTGCTAACCCAACCAAGTTCATCTCCGGTTAGCTCCCACTACCTTATTCCGGAAAGTGATGATCCCAGCTACCCCCACAATGACCTTCGCGTTTATCAGCTGGTGGATGAGCACAGACGCGCCTGGCATGCAGGCCCAAGCTGGTGGGAGGACCGCTCACAACTAAACGACCACTCCATCGGCATCGAAATTGTGAACAAGAGCTACTGCCGCCCACCCAGCGAATCAACGCCCGGTATTGAAGCCGAGCAGGTATGCTTTTTTCCCGATTTCGACCCTGAACAAATTGATCTTGTCATCGCGCTATCCAAAGATATCCTGGCGCGCTACCCCGCTATCACCCCTACCCGTGTGGTCGGCCATGGTGACATCATTCCCCATTACAAAATTGACCCAGGCCCCAAATTTCCCTGGCAAAAACTGGCGGAAGCTGGTGTAGGTGCCTGGTACGACGACGAGACTGTGAACCGCCATCTTGAGTACCTGAACGGCAATACCACCAGTGACAGAGAGAGCGTACGCCGGCGCTTTGTACAGTGGATGAATGATTACGGATATGGAATTGATCCGGAAAAGGCGAGCGAAGAAGAAATTTCCTTGTTTACACGCGCTTTCCAGTATCACTTCCGCCCATGGAAGGTCGACGGCGAAGCAGACAACCAGACTCGGGCCATTATGCTCGCGCTTTTAGAGAAGTATTTTCCGAGTAAGCTGAGTAACTACCCCGAGATACCTACGGGGGCAATCGCAGCTACCGCAAACTAAGCGCATGGTGCAAAACAAAAAAAGCCAGCCGCATTTAATTGCCGCTGGCTTTTTTTGTGTCTTCCCGGTTTATGGGGTTACAGTTCAATACACACGAGGAACACGCTGGGTTAGGCCGGTAAACAGTTCGTAGGGAATCGTGCCTGCGCAATCTGCCACTTCAGATACTGGTATCCCGGGGCCCCAAAGCTCTACGTCAGTACCCACAGCCGCTTCCGGAACGCAGGAAAGATCAACCGCCAGCATATCCATGGAAACCCGTCCGATCAGGCATGTGCGCACACCACCGACCATCACTGGCGTGCCCGTACCCGCGTGACGAGGGTAACCATCGCCGTATCCGCATGCGACGATCCCATAACGGCCGTCTTGCGCAAATCGAAAATCCGCACCGTAGCCAATCGACTCACCCTTGGCCGCAGAACGAACGGCAATCAAGCCCGATTGCAATGTCATAGTGCATGCCAAAGAATGCTTATCGACTGAACTATCAGCGCTTCGCACCACGGGATCACTGCCATACAGCATGATGCCAGCCCTACTCCACTGCCGACGTGCCGCTGGCAACGCGATAATAGCGGCCGAGTTCGCAATACTTTGAGGTACCAATGTCGTCTCAGATTGAGAATCGCAGAGGTCATTGTGTGCCTGCTGCACACTGCGAGCCGCGGCGTCAAAGGCGCTCAACTGAAACACATTTTCTTGGCGTGCCGGTTCGTCCGCACAGGCAAAGTGGCTAGTCAGTGTCACGGACTTAACCACACTCAATGCATACAGTTTTTTGTACTGTTCAGCTGCCCTACGCGGGCAAAAGCCCAAGCGCCCCATACCGGTATCAATCTTCAGCCAGATATTTAGTGCGGTATTAATAGTACCCTGCTGGTACTGCTCCAGTAGCGCGACTTGATAATCACTGTGTACAACCAGATCAAGATTTAGCTGAATGGCTGTGTCGAGCGCTTCGGCATCAAACACGCCTTCCAGAACGAGGAGTCTAGTCGTGACATTCGCAGCCCGGAGTTCAACCGCCTCTTCTAGGGTTGCGACGGCCAGCGCATCAACATGCGGCGTGAGGAATTTACCAACGTTGGTCAGGCCATGACCATAGCCATTGGCCTTGATGACCGCAACGACTGCGCCTCCGGCTAGCGTTTTTGCGTACCGATAATTGCTGAGAATGGCATCCAGATTGATGATGGCTTGCAGTGGACGCGTCATACATATCCAGAGGCCAGATTATCTGTACCCATAAGCTCACTCACATACCGCTCGGCGATGACAGGCGCTGCGAGTGCTTGTACGCCCTGGATAAATGACTCACTGCGAGCCAGCGGCAGTCCATCTTCGGTAGCGACACTACATTGGGTCACCCCGTCCACAAAACCTGCCTCTACCAGGGAATTCAAACATGTCTCCAGTTCAAACCCTTCCAACAACGACCGTCCAACACATGCAGACGCAAGGGCCAGTAGTGCGTAAGCACCCCAGTTAGAAACATCGGCCAGCACCAGATGATCGGTACTTGCTGACGCGCACGCGATGGGTAGCTGCTCCAGATGCGAACCGACAAGCCCCATACCAAGCTCATTACCGCCATCCGCTATGGCAATGGTTGGGCAGGCAACCAGTGGCAGCAATGTTTCCCACGATAGGGTTTGCTCACTGATGTCCTCAAAGCGCATATTTCGGTGGGTGCCATCGGATCCCGCACCAGGCACCTCAATAAATATAACCAGTGTAGGCTTGAAGTTGCCTACAAACTCCTTGAGTTGTGCTTCGCACTGAGTTTTTTGAATAGGGACAATACGTGCTGCGAGTTGATCACCATTAGTAATTGCAGCAGGCAGCGCTTTACTTAGAGCCTCCGCGTAGGGCGCCGTGCCCAACAAGGCGACCTCCGCCCCCATTTGCTCAAGACCATTGGCGAGAGCGACCGCCCCTGCTGGACCATCGGTTTCAAAGTGGTCGCCCACGGGAAAACCGCTCACAATTGCAACCCGTTCCGCATTACGTAAAAACGCCTGTACTGAATCGCGTAAGAAGCCTCGGTAACCACTGTCGCGTACTGTTCCCATACCTCGCAGGTTACCCGCGACCATCAAGGCTTCCAATTGCATAGCCAATTGCGCGGTACTGGGACGAAGTCCTTTTTCAAATGCCAGATTGTCCATTTGCACCTAACCTTGAGTTTGAGTTGCGCTGGAAAAAAATTGAGATTGCAGTAACCACTCGTGCTGTGATTCCGCCCTATTGCCTAAGACAAACCGCACCTCAGTACCTGGCCTGGCCTGAGCCAGGCGATCCAAGTCTACGCGGTAAACATGCCCCAGCTTTGGATAACCACCAATGGTCTGGCAATCGTGCATCAGCACTATCGGCTGGCCGTTGGCGGGGACCTGGATAGCGCCAGGACTCACCGCTTCAGAAACTAAATTTCCGGGCGGTTCAGGTAACGCATCGCCAGTAAGACGTACTCCCATTCGATCGGAATCGGAGGCAACCGTGTAGCAACCACTAAAAAATCGGTACACGCACTCCTTAGAAAAGGTATCAAACTGATTGGAAGGAACGATGCGCAGTGTTACCGCCGTGCCATAGGTACGTCGAAACTGATTGGGAACAAAGCGGACAGCAGTTTGGTAGGGTTCTGAAACTGCGGGGCACTCAAAAGTCAGACCGTCCCCCTTTGCAAGAGGCTTGCCACTCCCATCCAAACCACCGAGGCCATCGCCCTGACTCGTCGAACGGCTTCCACAGACAAGCGGCGCCTCGATGCCACCAGAAAACGCCAGGTATCCTCGCAACCCATCGCTAGCGATCCCTGCCTCCAAAGTCGCGCCGGCATCCGCATGATAGGAACGCCAGTTCTCTAATGGCTTACCGTTCAGCCGCCAACCTAATTCAGCACCGGTAATCGCAAATCTGCCTTCGGATTCGAATTGCATACGAAAATTGCCCAGGCACAGCTCAATCACTGCCGCGTCACTGGGATTTCCCAAAAGTCGATTGGCCCAACCGGCGGCATGACTATCAGCCACCCCACTGGTGCAAATACCCAGATGTTGACTACCCATGCGACCACGATCCTGAATAAGCGCGAGAGCACCCGGATTAAGAATGGTTGCGTGATAGCTATTCACCGCAGGACCAGACGAAAATAAATCCACGCTATTCATCAAAGCGCCCGCCTAACTGAATATATTCACTTCGGGAAATCGCCTCAAAGCGCACCTGCGCACCTACCGAAAGCAATACTTCTGGCTGTCCATCCCTGCAGGAAAACAACGGCGTTGGACAACGGCCAATAAGATTCCAGCCTCCTGGGCTCGCTGACGGATACACCGCTGCCTGGTTACCGGCAATGGCCACTGAGCCGGCAGGGACGCGCTTACGCGGGGAATCTAAACGCGGAACCCGCAATACCTCGGGTACGTCGCCCATGAAAGCAAAACCGGGGCGGAAGCCAAGCGCAAAAACACAATAGGTCTGGGAGGAATGTAGCTGGATAACTTCGGCTTGAGTCAAATTACAGGCCTGAGCCACCCTTGCCAGGTCAGGCGCTGACTCTTCACCGTAATACACTGGCAGCGAGATGATCTGGGTATCCTCATCCGCTGAGAACAATGATTGCTCTGCATTTAGCGCTTGTCCGATATCACGAATCTTTTTGCGCAGCAGAAAATAATCACAACGCAAAACGTCAAAGTACAGTGTGACACCGCAATAAGAAGGAACGATATCTTGCAAGGTGTCTCCGACAACCTGCTTAAGGCGGTCGACAAAGGTGAGCACACGAGAAAGCGAATGCTGGCTCGGCCTGTCCGCAAGATATACCGTGATCGCTGTATCACCTGAGTCCACGATCTGGAACATCACGCCCGCCTAGTGCCAATCGAGCGACTGGATATCGGTTACCAATTCCAGTTCAGCATTAAGCCTATCGGCAATCAACATATGGCCGGGCGCGTGGGTGATGCAAAACGGCAAGTTTGCATTTCGTAGCGCTTCAATCGCTGTAACACCACACGCCCAAAATAAGGGAACCTCTTCTTCATCAACACGCACAGCGTCGCCGAAATCTGGTTCATGCAATTCATTGATACCCAATGCGGCCGCATCACCAGAAAATATAGGGGCGCCGTGTACGAGCGGATAATGGCCGGAAATTTCACAGGCCCGCTCGGTCGCATCGCCATTAAAGGGACGCATGCTGACAACCAATTTTCCGTGGAATCGTCCCACCGCCGTGCACTCCCGATCTGTGCGGTACATAGGCACGTTGCGTCCCTCGACGATATTCCGTACTTCCAAACCCGCGGCGATCAACGCTTCTTCAAATGAAAACGAACATCCCAAAGCAAAGGTCACCAGGTCTTCTCGCCACAGGGCGCTGATATCCGTGATTTCTTCTTCGGCCTGCCCGGCACGATGCACTAGGTAGCGGGGCACATCGCTGCGGATATCAATATCCTGCCCCAAACCGGACATTAAAAATTGTCCAGGTTCCGCGCGATACAGCAGTGCACAAGCACGATTGTTCTGTTCACAAAAAAGCGCAAATTCATCCGCGTACTCAGCAGGGACTATCGCGATATTCGCCTGTACATAGCCGGCAGCAAGACCAGACGTTGGACCGCAAAAACGCCCTGCCCGGATCTCTGAGCGAATGACACGTGGACACTGCTTGATCATGCGACTTGTGCCTCAGGGTTCAGCGGCATATTGTCCGCATGAATGAATTTTCCGAGCTCCAATTCTATAGCGAGGCTTAGTTGCAATAAGGCAGCATCGGCATACGGATGCCCAACCAGCTGCACACCGGTAGGCACGCCGTTGTCGCCCAGGCCACTGGGTAGCGAGAGCACAGGACAACGACTCAAGGTATTAAACGGATAGGTCATAAACCAACCCTTCACCGGATCCACAGTGACACCATTTACTTCAAGCGTATCTCGGGCGTAATCGAAATCCGCCGGTACACGGGTAGTACACACTGTAGGACACAGCAGGAAGTCATAGGAGCGGAAGACCTGCTCTAACGATTGCCACATTTGCTGTGCATAGTCGTTCGCTTCCTGAATTCGCTCTGGCGACGCCGCAGATGAGAGATCAAAATAGTGACGTACGTAACTGCTTAATTGGTCACGACATTCTGGATTATCGTATTTCTTCCGCAGCATGTGCCCCATGGATGCACCCTGGTGAATCTGTGCAGTACGAATGCAGCGCTCATCCCACCCCAGAGTGACCAGATCAACTTCCGCACCCAGCGCGCGCAACTGCTCTGCATAGGCAACCGTATTGCGGCGCACATCCTCATCCAGTTGAAAAAATCCCAGATCCAGTGACAGGCCGATTTTTAATCCCTTTAACTTAAGTGGCGCCGCCGGTACCGACTCTTTCGCAATCTGGGATACGAGGTCGACCGGGTGCGGCCCGGAAATCAGGTTGTACAGGAACACCATGTCGCGGGCACTACGTGAGAGCATGCCGTGATGGACATAGGGGTCTACGTTGTACGGAGGAATTTCGGGAATGCGCCCATGTGACGCTTTCAGTCCCACAAGGCCACACTGAGATGCGGGGATGCGTACTGATCCCCCCATATCCGTACCATTGGCGATGGTGCAAAAACCTGCGGCCAACGCTGCAGCAGAGCCACCGGAGGAACCGCCGGGTGTAATCTCTGTGTTCCAGGGGTTACGCGTCACGCCCCACAGGTCCGACCAGGTATAGGACGCAACGGAGAACTCTGGAGTTGCCGTACGTGCATGGAAAATCGCACCCGCCGAGAGCAGTCGCTCCGGTACAGGATCGGTCACCTCTGCCACGTTGTCTTTCAACAGCCGGGAACCATTGGTGGTCACCTCACCGCGAACGTAGGTCTCATCCTTAATCGCGGTGATAATGCCTTCTAGCGGTCGAGCTTCACCACGCATATATGCCTGCTCAGCCAAGCGTGCCTGGTCCATCGCGCGCTCAAACTGGCACTGGGTAAATGCATTGATTTCACGGCCAATCTGCTCATATCGCTCGATATGTGCCGCGAGCGCCTCCACCGGTGATAACTCCCGACGGATATAGTGCTCACGCACTTCACAGGCATCCATGTAACACACGTCCATCCGCATGGTGCACCTTTTATTTTTCTAACTTCGAAAGCACTAGTGTGGCGGTCCAACCGATTGAAATTAAATGACTAACCACAGGTAGGACCGATAGGCATAGCAACGTGACTCATCAACCTTCCGTGTTCACAGTCGCGCTTCCCGTATGAATTGTTTCCGCAGAAGACACCGTTACTGGCAACGCTCCCGCAGAGATTTCAGGACTCAACAATGCCCGAGCAAGCGCGTGGTAGATTGGCCCCTCCAGCTGCTGTCCATCGCCGAGGTACGCTTTGTAGTCAAAGCTCGCCAGGTGGACATCGGCAAGAGCCTCAAACCGCGCAGCTTCGTAGGGAGAACGCATGCTTACAAATACTGTTTTCGCACCACGAGCGCTTGCGGCCTTCAGCGCACCGACATAGATTTCATAACGCTGCTCTAAATCAATCACTCGGTGCTGCAGGACAGCCAAGTCCTCCATACCACCAAGCTCGACGGCGCTTTCAGAAGGGACAATACTTGCAACAACCAGCGCATCGGCATCGGATTCGTTAACTGCATTTACCGCCGAGTCCGTATCCAGTACCTCCACCTCAACATCACTAACCTGCATCAGTGCGATACGGAAGGCTTCACCAATTGCAGGGTGTGGCGCGAGCACTTGTACACGCTTTACCGAACTATCGATGACTGGCAACACGGAAGGATCAGGGGTGAAAATATTGGTGAGCGCAGCACTCGCGAGCGCATCCGCCAAGGTACGATGTTCTTCCGTTGCCAGCACCTGCTCCGCTTGGGCAATCGCTGCCGCCTCAGCCAGCTCCACCCAGTCGTCATCAATAAACTGCTGCTTAAGTTTTTGCACACGCGCAAGGGAAGCATCGAGCTCCTCGAGGGACAGCTCACCACCTTCCACCGCGGAAACAACACGATCTACCAGCTTATCCAGCAACACCAGATCTTCGTGGTAGCGAATTTTTATCGGCATGAGTGCAATATCGGCGCCGGCTTTGAAGGTGTTTACCACCGCCTCTTCCGGGGTGAAGTAATCACTGATACCCGCCATATTCAGAGAATCGGTAACAATGACCCCTTGATAGCCCATGTCTTCGCGCAAAATTCCAGTCAGGATCTCGCGGGAAAGAGTCGCCGGCGCCAGCATCTGCTCACCGGAGCGAGATGTGAGCATAGTGGTATCCAGAGAGGGATATTGGATGTGCGCCGTCATAGTGAGCGCAGGTTGTGCACGCGCGATCACCTGTTTGAACGGCAGCAAATCGACGGCTTGCGCCTCTGCTTCCGTGCGCTCTACGCGGGGAAGTCCGGTGTGGCTATCAACACTCGTATCACCGTGACCAGGAAAATGCTTTACGGTGGCCGCAACGCCGCGCTGCTGAAACCCCTCGACGCTCGCTGCTCCAAGATCGGCCACCACCTGTGGAGTTTCACTGTAGGAGCGCACATTGATAACCGGGTTATCCGGATTGCTATTTACATCCAGTGTCGGCGCGAAGTTCACATTAAAACCAAGCGCACGCAATTGATCGGACATTACCTCGGCGGTCGCGCGCGCAAAACGGTCCCCTTCTCGGGTATAGGTCGCACCAATCGCCATATTGCCAGCAAACGCAGCGGCCTCTTCACGGGGCAAGCGGTTAACCCGGCCACCCTCCTGGTCGATACCAATGAGCAGAGGTAAACCAGAGCGGGATTGCGCGGCAGCCGTCTGCAGGGCTCGATTCAGCTTCACCATCTGCGTGCTGCTTTCGAGGTTATCCGCAAACAAAATAATGCCACCAAGATCACTCTCGGAAATCAACGTCGCCAGTTCCGGCGGCAACGAGGTTACCGGTTGTGCACAGTGTGCGGCACCGGTTTGCCCTTCCACCGGGCGCTGCAGTTCGGGGCAGAAGTAGCGGATATCCAGCATCAGCTTCTGCGCAATCTTCTGCCGCAGATCCAGCGATGAATCTACAGATGCCTGACCGGCGTTACTGGACTGGCCACAGGCGCCCAACGTGGCAATAAGTGCCGCGAGCGAACAAGATTTCAGCGTTTTTACGAGCAACGGTTTAACTAGCATAAATAATAACCAATTATTAGATAATTGAAATTGGCGAATAATTTATTCTTCACATTTAGCGCGGTAACGCAACCGGAAGTTTTCGATCAGAAAAAAAAGGGGGCGAAAAACGCCCCCATCAATCCACAATGAAACGATCTATTTAGAAATCGTAAGAGACATTCAAGCCAATGGTTCGAGGCGCAGTGTAGATCTTGCGCTCACCTACGTAGTGCTCTGACTGATATGACACTTCGGCACGCTCATTGGTCAAGTTTCGAGCCCAAAGCCCCGCAGTCCAATCGTCACCTGATAGAGCCAGGTTGGCACTGTAAAGAGTGTAAGAATCGTAGCGAGGAGGCTCCTCATCCGGAGAATCAGCACGGTTACTTTGAATCTCACTTGTATAGGAACCACGCACATTCGCGGACAGGTTCAGACCATTACTGAGATCATAGAAGAAGTCCGCTCCCAAATTGTGACGCCATTCTGGCGCACCACCGAGAAGACCTCCCTTCTCCCAGGTACGACAGCTAGAACCATCTGTATACAGGCAAACCTCTTTAGTCTCTGCCCATTTCGCCTCAGTAGTTGCCGTCGCATACTTCAGGTTGATGTTGTCGGTAAGCTTCAAACGGCTGCTGAAATCAAAGCCACGGGACTCTGCTGCAGGACCATTCGCAGTACCATTCAAGGGAAAGAAATTAATGCTCTGGGAGTAATAAGTCTGAGTGTTCTCCCAAGCAATCTGATAAACGTTTGTCTCAACGTAGAGCACATCATCAAAGAAAGTACCCTTCAAACCGAGCTCAAAGTTATCAACCGAATCAGGCGAGTAATTTTGAGTGCTATCAGCAACTTGCTGATCGCCCAGATTCTTAAAGCCATTCACACCACCACGACGGAAACCTTGCGATGCGGTCGCATAAACTAGCAGATCATCTGTCAGATCATAGGAAGTATTGAGTTTGAAGAACTTTTCGCCAGACTCGGAGGTGTCAGTTGCACCTTTGGTATCAACCGCACCAAATGCATAGTCAGTAATCTGAGGATCCGCTTCATCTGAAAAGTTAAAGACACGCGCCCCCAGAGTTACATCCCACCGATCGGTCACAGCGTAAGTGAGCTCACCGAATAGAGCCAGCTCGCTGTAGTCAGAGTTGATATCCTCGGAGTAGCCAGCGTCTAAAGCCCCGCCAGTCACAGATCGATCGATGCCACCAACAGAATCCAGAGTCGGGAAGATCTCGGAGAAGGTTAGAGCGCGCTCTTGCTGGGTGTAGTAGATACCACCGATCCAGCTCAACGCACTATCACCTTCGGATACAAAGCGGGTTTCATGACTCAAACCAGAATAGGTGTTGTCAAACACCATATACGGGGTTTCATCGGTATTATCCGGAGTAAGAGCGCTCCACCCCCAGTCACCGTAATATAAGTAGCCAATACCGTAGTTGGCTTGACCTTCGCGGGTATCCTCGAAGTAAGAAGTGCTGGACTTCATCGAGAACGCATCAAAATCCCACTCAAGATCGACGGAGTCGAGCATGAACGAGCGATCGGAAAATTCGCGATAACGCCCAACAACAACATCCTGACCATACTGCAGTACATCACCATCCTGCGTGGGATCAATGGTGCTACCACCAGAGCCGTTTGCCAGCTGGCTTTGCTGGGCATGGGTCAATGTGAGCTTCGCATCTGGATTCATCTGCCAAGCCAGGGCGACCTTGCCAGTGGTCACATACTGATAGTCATCATTTTCGTAGCGGGTTTTATTGGAGCCATCCACATTAGTCCAAGGATTCTCGGAGCGGAAGGATGGAGAAATTTCACGATCGGTATATCCCGCCTCATCCAAGTAGGCGAGAGATGCGCGAATAGCAACATTCTCACTCAATGGCTGGTTAATCACTACATCGGTATCAGTGCTCAGGCCACCACCTTGGGTCTGATACATGCCGGTGTTGAGGCGAACCGTAGACTCATCAAAGTTCGGCTGGTTGGTAATGTAGCGAACGGTACCACCAAGGCTCCCGGAGCCGTAGAGAGTACCTTGTGGACCTAGCAGGGTTTCTACCCGTGCAATATCTTTAATGCGGTAACCAATATGCGGCAGCGGTGTCTCATCCAGGTAATACGCCAGAGTAGAGCGCACAAAGAACTCCAGATTGTTCTGGTTTACCGGGGATACGTTGAGACCACGAACGGTGACTGAGTCCGCGAAGCGCGCAGAGTTTCCAGGCGCGCTGATAGTAACGGAATCACTGATCAAGTCTTTCAGATCAGTGATGGCGCGCTTGCGCATTTCCGCTTCTCCGATAGCGGAGATATTAATTGGAATATCCTGAACAGTGGCTTCACGGCGCGTTGCGGTAACAACCACATTCTCTAGCGCCTGGACTTCCTGACTACCCTCATTCGCTAGTTCTTTATTGTCTTCAACGCTGTCCTGTGCAAAGGCCGCAGGAGCCAGGCTCAGTGCAAACATCGGCACAAGATAAGCCAGCGGTTTTTTCTTAAATTGGAACATACCCTAGATCCTTATTATTTAACTGAGACTCTGTTCGTGGGCGCGCGAACTCATCCACCCTGCGATCAGCATCTCGCTTTCCACCACTAAATGGAAAATATCAACCATCGGTAATGACGATAGATGGGAGACAAAACAAAATTAGTCGCCGAAGAGAGGCTTACTCGCCGAATCTGCGCCAAAAGTATTCGCAAACCGAACTAATTTCAGCCACTTGCACCAGATGGGTGCAAAATCTTTTCGCCGAGCTTACCGGCATATCGGATGATGATTGCAGAAAATACTGCGGCCTAAAGGTCAAACAGCCAACTTTTTGGCGAGCCGAGATCGAGTTACCGATAAATAATGCGTATTACGTTCCGGGCAACTCGGTCAATAGCGGCCACAAAACCGGTTAAAATAAGACCACGACACTAAACATGGATGGCACCACTTTACAGTAGAGTGGACTCTGATAAAGTGATTTCCATAGGCCAAACCGATACAAGGTATTCGCCGCTCAACGGGTATTCGAGGGCACAATGGCCCCACAGAGCTATATCCGAACCAGATGCAACGCTGACAACACCCAATAACAACAATGGCGATCACTGCCTGACGGGGGATTTATGGAATCACGCTTCTTTATTGCTCCAGAACAGCTGGAAGCCTTCGAGGCTGCCGCACGTAGTGGATCCTTTTCTGCGGCCGCAAGGTCCCTGGGAAAGGCGCAATCAACGATTTCGGGGCTAATCAGCAACCTTGAGATCGATACAGGTCTGACTCTATTCGACCGTTCTGGTCGCGAACCCAAGCTCACCGCACAAGGCCGTTCGCTACTGCACGACGTACGCTCTCTGCTCAGCTCTTACTCCCGCTTTGAGGCAAAAAGCCGCAGCCTGAATGCTGGGCTCGAGGAGTCGCTAACCATTGCGGTGGATGAATCGGCAATCAATTTGAGCGCGCTGGCGCAGGGACTAGAAAAGTTCTATGCGGAGTTCGGCACCGTGACAGTAAGCCTGTTGCACGCATCCGGGGACACTGCCGCATCGCTGGTTCGAGAAGGCAAAGCGGATATTGGTATTGTGTTGAGCCAGGGGGACTACCCCGAAGACTTTGATTTTCGTGGCGTGGGCAACTGCTCCTTTATGCTCGTTGCCGGTGCCAATCACCCGCTTACTGAGCTGGACAAGGTGAGTATCCAGGACCTGCATAACCATCTGCACCTACGCATCAGCGCGAGCAGTGACCCGGCCTCCCTGCCGGAGAACGACCTTAGTGACCGGGTTTGGTACCTGGAAAGCTATTCGCTGTTTATGACGATGCTGACGGAAGGGCTCGGCTGGGCATTTACCCCGCTGCATATTGCACGCCCGCATATCGAAAGCGGGGCAATTACCGTGCTGAACACCGACTTCCAGCTCACGCCCTACCCTTACTGTACCGACCTGATCTGGTCTCGCCGCAAAACACTCGGCCCTGCCGGTCAAAGGTTGATCGACGAAATTTCAAATATTCTCTCTGCGACAGCGCCGGAGCCCGCCTGAACGTCGGGCCGGTATATGCCCTGATTAAGCCGTGAGCTTTCGAGGGGCTGCAATCAACCCCTCCTTTTGCAGGTCGTGATAGGTGTGCTCGATCGCCGCGCCTAGCTTGTCCACGACAAAATCAACATCCTTGCGACTCATGGTCAGAGGTGGCGACATCACGTTCAGGTGCACGATCGGCCGTACGATCAATCCATTCTGTTCAGCGCGATCAGAGATCCACTTACCGATATTGAGCTCGTCCGGCAAAAGTTGCTTGGTATTTTTATCGGCAACATTCTCCACGCACATCATAAACCGCTTGCCACGAACGTCACCTACTAGCGGAAGCTCACGCAGAGTCTGCAGGCGTTGCTCAAAGTAAGCACCAACCTCCACAACACGTGACAACAAGCTTTCCCGCTCGATGATCTCGATGTTCTTCAGTGCCGCAGCACAAGCCACCGGGTGCCCGGAATAAGTGTACCCACCGGCAAAGTAGCGATCGGCATCGCCAGTAGCGATCACATCGTAAATACGATCAGAGAACAGAGTGGCACCCAACGGCAAATACCCGGAAGTCAGTCCCTTGGCACAGGTAATAATATCCGGCTGCACACCGAAGAGATCTTCTGATGCAAACCAGTGGCCGACACGGCCAAATGCGGTAACCACTTCATCGGCCACAAACAGAATGTCATTTTCCTGGCACAGCTCCCAGATACGGCGATTGTAGCCTTCAGGTGGCACAATCACGCCGCCGGATCCCAGAATCGGTTCGGCAAAAAATGCCCCGATTTTGTCCGCTCCAAGTTCGGCAACCTTCTGCTTGAATTCATCAACGAGGAAATCGCAGAACTGCTGCTCATCCATCCCTGCTGGTGCCCGGTAAGGATTCGGGCAACTCAAATGGTGGATGGTGTCCTGGATATAATCGAATTCGGGAATCTTATCACCTGACTTGCCAGTGATAGACATGGCCGCATAGGTGCTGCCGTGGTAGCCGCCCTTCCGGGCTAATATATGCTTTTTCGCCGGCTTACCACGGCAGTTCTGGTAGAAGTGCACCAGACGAAAGGCAGTATCAATTGCCGTAGAACCACCACAGCTATAGAAAACGCGATTCACATCGCCAGGGGCCAACTCCGCCAGCTTTTTCGCCAGCTGCGCAGCAGGCACATTGGACATGTCTACGAAGGGGTTAGCGTAAGCCATTTCGCGGACTTGCTCGGCGATGGTTTCAGCCATCTCTTCCCGACCGAGGCCAATATTGGTACACCAGAGGCCACCGACTGCATCAAAGTAGCTCGTACCCTGCTCATCCCAAAGACGCGCACCCTTGGCACGGGTCAACATCAATGACCCCTCATCTTTGAAGGAATCAAAATGGGTCCAGGGATGCATCCAGTGGCGCTTATCAGCCTGCCAGTTTTTGCTACTCATAACCTTGCTCATTCTCAACCATATTGGAAACCCGCCTAGATTGGACGGGCGATGAGCTCAGTGTAAGGCGCTTATTTGTCAGTGACAGTTTGTAACTATCGATAACGCCGATACATAAGGTTTTTCAACGTAGACTACAACGGCGGGAGACCCCATTGCTGCCGTAGCGCAACGTACTGCGCCTTGGGCAATGCAACATATACTGGCAATTCTCCAGACTTTAGCCATGCGAGAACAGCATCCATTTGCGGCTCCGCCATCGCCGTGCAGCCCGCAGTTGGGCTACCAGGCTCCTTCCAGAGATGTACGAAAATACAACTACCAGCCCCGGGCACATTGGCCGGGTTATGGGCCACGAAAATCCCCTTTTTATACTGCTGATCTCCGTAGTGAATGTCCCGGCGCATCCCTTCGGAAGAACCTTTCACCTTTTCTTCACCCACAACAGCAGCATCCACAGTTTGGTTGTACAGCGCCGAAGTGGGTACATCGATACAGTAGTGGGAAGAGCTCATGGGCTGGTAATCAAGACCGGTGCGCAATGTCTCAGGGTAGCCAAATGCATCACCCAAACGAAAGATACCCGCCGGCGCCTTGCCATCGCCCTCGCGTTTGTGAGGGGCACCTTCGCCAATCACAGATTGTGGATGAAGTCCTATTCCCCAAGCCAGCCCAGTGCGGCCAAGGTTTACCGGAATCGGGGAAAACTCTGAGATCCAACCTTTTTCTCCACGCGAGAAAGCGCGTAGTTCTCCGGTCGTCGCACCCCAATCATCAGTCAAGGTTATCAATAACTGCTGACTACTCTGTGGTACCTGGGCTGAGGCAGTGAAAACCCACAAGGCTGCACATAGAAATAAAAAATACTGTTTTCCAAACATGGTACTTTCCTCTGCGAGTAGTCAGCCCTAATTTTTACGTTATCGATTTCAATCGATATCGAAGTTCGTTTGAGTACATTCATTGGGCTGGAACTCTTTCATATCCCAGTCCACAGCCTCAATCTCTTCTTGCAGATAATCACTGCTCATACGCCACACGGACGCATGCGGGCCGGCATGACGGACAAATTCGTTTAACTGGTCCGCGGTGAGCAGTTTGTCTTCATGGGAGACAATATGCCACACGGGCTTGGTCGCCCCAAGCTCACGGTATTCGCAATCTCCCTGAGCGATGGTCCCGGGGATATCCAGAATAAAATCACTCCCCCACTTTTCTATATACGTCTGCGGCATGTGCGCATCCACATACTCATCGATAATATCAATGCGCATACCGTGGTATTGCGGGTTACCCCAGCTTGTAGCAGTCAATAAGAAATTTTCTGAAACGATATCACCCAGTGTTTCCAGACGATTGCGATGGGCGGACAGCAGCGTGTGAAGATCGTCGGAGACACCGTTATATTCTTCTTCAATATCCAATACGTAACCGGCGTAACCTACACGCACCGCAGCTTCGAGCATATCCGCTTGCTCTGCGAAGGAATGTACATCGTTATAGGTCCACGCCCAGGGTTCAATGCCCGCATCCCGATAGAATTGGAGGTTTTCAGGCTCACAGGCGTCTTGCCATACACCGCAATCAACATCGTCACCCTGGAAGGTAATTTTGTTGGCTTCCCACTGGTAGTTGATATCACTGATCTTGATGAACACACGCTTCACGCCGAGGCCAGCGAGGTACTGAGCCATGCTCGCGTGATCGCCACGTACGAGTCCGGCCTCGTCGATGTACCAAATCCAGGCGCCCAGTTTATTTTCTGCAACGGTTACCGGGTCTTCAGTGGTGTTCGTGTCACCGTCGTCATTACCGCCACCATCGGAACCACCGTCGGCAACATCCTCGGTAACCTCTGGTGCGGGCGGTTCGCTCTCACTGGAGCCGCCACAACCGACTAGTATGACGACCGTCATTACCGCTGCGAAAAAACTCCGTAACTTGCCCAGAATACTCACCATTGCTCCCTCCAACCCTTTGACATAATGGGCGGATATTGGTCAAAGGGAGAAGAAAACGTAAAGCGGGAGCCATCGGGCAAAGCGATAGAGGAACTGTTACAGACGGGAAATTATCATCGGCCTCGTTACAATATACCTAGCTACATCAGGCCGCGAGCCTCGGCAATAGCGCGCAGCCCCAGTGCGGAATAGGTGCTACCTGAGTAGTGCATACCCCTAAGTCCAAAATGCGTTAGCGCTTTCAGATAAGGCTCCGCCAGGTAATCACCACAAATCAGGTGCACGACTGCACCGGGCGACAGCTTCTTCGCCACGCCCGCAACTTCACTGCCGATCAATAGACCAGAAAGGTAAGACGCGCTTGCAGAGGCAGGCTGCAGGCCCAGTACCGACCTGCTGCGGGCATTGAACAACTGATGAATAAGCCCAGCACCATCTGTGCTTGCCGCAAGACCAGCGTCAAACGCGCTATCACAAGCTACTTGGGCGCCCTGTACGAGCACACTGTGGTCATTCAGCAGCGCGTACATCTCGCCGGTGAATGCAGTACTGAATTCACAGATTTCCGCTCCCTCTACATGCGCCCATTTACTATGTGTACCCGGCAGGCACAGAGTGCTATTGGTGCGTTCCTGCTCGCTCGCCTGCGTAAGCCAGCCAATGATTTGGGTCTCTTCGCCGCGCATCACATCCGCATCACCTTGCGAAGACGTCAGCTTTACACCCGGTACACACCAGGCATTCAGGTCAGTCTGCGGGATGCGTACCAATGCCGCGGACAGTGACTTGACGGAGGCTGGGCAGCTTACATAAGGCACCTCGTACCAGCCAATACCGGACCCCACCATGCCACACAGGACCACAGGAGCCGTAGTGCTGCCGAGCGTCGCCATTTGTGCCTTGAGATAGGCCTCCATATCTTCGGGATTCAGCTGCTTGACGCCTTGATCTGTAGCCACCTGAGCGAGGATTTCACCCGACGCACTAACACGCATTAACCGAAAGCTACTGGTTCCCCAGTCACACACCAAAATTTCACCCATTGCGACACTCCAAAACAGATTCTTATACAACTGGTCAATTGTTGACCGGGGGCGCTAATTCACGCCAAAATCGCAGATAAATAGTGCTTTTCAGCACACTATCGCCCTCGTAAGGGTAAATTTAACCAGCATAATTGTTGATTGTTAACAGTTTGTTGGGGATTTTTCTTGTGGTCTGGGGTACTATCGGCAAATCGGGAGTCCGTTGTAAATTTGTTGCAACCCATGCGTTACCGCAGAAACAGCTGGTGACCAAGATAGCCCGGACATATCCGCCAGAAGTCCTTGCCCTCCTCTACTCCAGACGGGCTGCAAGAGGCGGCGAATGAACTGAACGAAATACGGTAAGCGGGGCCTCTCCGCCTACCCAAAGATAAATTGGTGAGCAGAATCGATCATGCGTGAAGCCACAAAAATTATTCCAGTCCGCGAACAGATCGCGGATCAGTTGCGCTCCGATATCATTTCCGGAGACCTGGCGCCCACTACCAAACTGAACGAACAGCAGCTGGCAAATCGGTTCGGCGTATCCCGCGGTCCCGTGCGCGACGTCCTGTTGCAGCTCACCAAAGAAGGCCTGCTGGTCGCCAAGAACAACTGCGGTGTTTCCGTAAACAGCGTGCTGGATCCGTCCATGCAGGAGCTGATGGTCGATATTCGCCGTCGTATCGAGGTGTTTGCGATCTCACAGCTGAAGGGCAAACTGACCGAAATGGATTTTGCCGAACTGGAAGATATTCTGGTGCGCCTGCAAGATGCCTTTGATGCTCAGGAATTCAATGAGGTGACCAAAGCCGATATCGATTTCCACCGCTATCTGGTGCACGCGGCCGGTGGCGACGAACTGATCAACCTCTGGTACCCCATCGTGCTGCGCATGCGTATGAACTACAAGCGGATCTCCAAACCAAAAGATTGTGTGGACGAGCACCGCGCAATCCTGGAAGCGCTGAAGGCCAACAAGATCAACGTGGCCACCACCGCACTGCGCGCCAATATCAAGTAATGTTAAGCAATATCAAATAAGTGTCTCGCGACCCACTACGGTCGATTGATATCGTTTGATTCGCAAAAGCCCGGCCTAGTGCCGGGCTTTTTTATTACCAACAGTTTATGTTTCCAACACCCCACAACGTTTTTTCAGGGCAAAAAAAGCGCGAAGCAAAACTTCGCGCAAAGATGTTCATCCTGATGAGATGAAAGGAAGAGAACAGAGGCGCTCACGCCTCTGACAAGTAAACCGTTTTCTTGTCAACGTACTGTTCAAGCCCGTAGCGGCCGTCTTCGCCACCGATGCCGGAAAGCTTCCAACCATTATGGAAACCCTGGTGTTGCTCACCAATACCGCGATTCACGTAAACCTCACCAACTTCCATCTCGGCCACGGCCTGATGGATGTAACGCAGGTTTTCGGTAAACAAGTATGCGGATAGGCCGTATTCACTGTCGTTGGTATGGTTGATGGCTTCCTCGATACTGGAGATCTTTACGATCGGCAGAATCGGGCCGAAGGTTTCCTCGTGTACCAGCACGTTGTCCTGCTGCACATTAGTCAATACCGTCGGCTCATACCAGTTGCCGCCTTCGAAACCAGCGACATCCGCAGGTTTGCCACCGATCAATAGCTCCGCACCCTGAGCAATACTTTGCTGCACCAGCTCGTGGATATGCTCGATTTCACGCGCATTGACCTTCGGTCCCATCTGCGTCGCTTCATCCAGCGGGTTGCCGACTTTCAGTGCTTTTACTTTCGGCAGGAATTTGTCCATAAACGCGTCGTACACGCTTTCGTGGACATACAAACGCTCGGCACAGGTACACACCTGGCCACAGTTGGCATAACGGGTCCACAGCGCCGCTTCCGCAGCTTTCTCCAGGTCCGCATCTTCCATCACGATAAACGGCGCCTTGCCACCCAGTTCCAGCATAACGGGAATCATGTGCTTGCCGCTGGCCTGATGGATCACCTGGCCGGCGCGGGTACTGCCGGTCATGGTGATCATGGCGGTGAGCGGACTTTCGCAGAGCGCCTGGCCAACAACGGAGCCCTGGCCATTAACAATATTCAACACACCGGCGGGAATACCCACGTCGTTAGCGATACGCCCCAGCTCCATGGTGGTGAGCGGTGTTTCCTGCGTAGGCTTGATAACGATGCTGTTACCGGTAATCAATGCCGGGCCAATTTTCCGGCCTGCCAACGCCAATGGGAAGTTCCAAGCAGTAATCGCGACCACAACGCCGCGAGGTACCTTGTGGATATAGATTTTTTCGTCTTCGTTGTCGGAAGGCAGAATATCGCCTTCCAGCGTCAGCGCGTTGTCACAGGCGTACTCTATAAACGTCGCGGTAGCATTCACCTCGTCGCGGGCAACGCCAATCAGCTTGCCCTGCTCTTTCACCAGCAGCTCGGCGAGGCCTTCGGCCTCTGCGCGAATTGCCGCAGCAAACTTGCGCAGCAGCGCTGCACGGTCGCGCGCCGTGCGCTTGGCCCAAGCCTTTTGCGCCTGCTTGGCATTGCTAAGTGCGCGCTCGGCATCTTCAGCACAGCCCTTGGGGATACTACCCAGTACCTCACCGGTGCTCGGGTTTAATACTTCAATGACGCCATCTGTCTCGGAGGCAACGTATTCGCCATTGATAAAGTTCACATTGTTTTTCAGTTCTACCGACATGGGCTTATCTCCCCATCCAGCCACCGTCCACCAACAGGACGCTGCCATTCATGTAGTTAGAGGCTTCGGAGGCCAGGAAGACTACCGGCCCCTTGAAGTCTGCGGGTTCGCCCCAGCGCCCCTGCGGGATACGGGCGAGGATACTCGCTGCGCGCTCACTGTCTTCGCGTAGCGCCTGGGTGTTATCGGTGGCGATATATCCCGGGGCAATCGCATTCACGTTAACGCCCTTGGAAGCCCATTCATTGGACAGCGCCATGGCGATTTGCCCAATCGCACCTTTACTCGCGGCGTACCCCGGAACAGTAATACCACCCTGGAAGGTCAGCAGCGACGCGGTGAAAATAATTTTCCCAGCGCCGCGTGCGACCATTTCCTTGCCGATTTCGCGGCTCAAAATAAACTGTGCGTTCAGGTTAACTTCGATCACCTTATCCCACAGGTCGTCCCCGTGCTCTGCCGCCGGGGCGCGCAAAATCGTACCGGCATTGTTTACCAGGATATCGATTTGCGGGTGTTCGCTTTTAACCTTGTCGATAAAACCATACAGCGAGTTGCGGTCTGAAAAATCGCACTGGTAGGGAAAGAACTGCTGACCTGCGGCTGCCACCTCGCGACCCACTTCAGAGTCACTCAAATCCAGGTTGGCAGATACGCCGATCACGTCCGCACCCGCTTCTGCCAGAGCGACCGCCATGGCTTTACCAATACCGCGATTACAACCGGTAACCAGGGCTTTTTTACCGGCGAGGCTAAATTGCTGCAACATCGTTTTACTCTCTAAATTATTTCTGGAGGATCAGTCCTCAGCACCACACGCAACCAGAGCTTTCATGCCAGATGGATTACCATCCATACTAGCGAAGGCGCTGCCAATATCGTTTAGTTGCGCCACTTTGCTGATAAACGGCACCAGGTCAATCTTGCCCTTGGCAACCATGTCGATCGCCTGTTCAAAATCCTGCGCTTCGTACACACGTGCACCCACCAGCTCCAGCTCACGCCAAAAGAACTTGAACAGGTCCAGCTGCGGCTTTTGACTGTGGATCGCAACCATGCAAATTCGCCCGCGCACGGCGGCAATTTCGGTCATGGCGTCAATTGCCGGCTGCACACCAGAGACCTCGAACACCACATCGGCGCCCTTGCCTTGGGTCCAGTCTTCCACCGCGGCGGTGAGGTCCTGTTCCAGCGGGTTAACCGCCAGTGCACCGGTCTGCTCCGCAAATGCGCGACGTTCTGGACTCGGCTCGGACACCATCACCTCAGCGCCAATACCCAAAGCAACCTGCGCCACCAATTGCCCGATAGGGCCACCGCCTAGAATGACCGCTTTCTCACCCGCCTTGAGGCGTGCACGGGAAATATCGTGGCACGCAACGGCCAGCGGCTCGATCAGCGCGCCCTGCTTTAACGAAACGTTTTCCGGCAACTTGTGCAGGGTGCGGGCTTTTACATTCCAGAAGCTCTGGAACGCACCGACAGAGTCGATACCCATGAATTTCAGATTGTGGCAAACGTGGCTGTGGCCCTCATTACAGGCCGGGCAATCACCGCAAAAGTCGAGTGGGCGCACTACTACGCGGTCTCCGGCAGAGTACCCTTCCACGCCTTCGCCAACAGCGTCGACCACCCCAGACATCTCGTGGCCAACGACTTGAGGCGGCTGTACACGCTGGTCCATCACACCGTGATAGATGTGCATATCGGTTCCGCAGATACCGACATAACCCACTTTAAGGCGCACCTCGCCGGCTGCAGGCGCTTCGCAGCGCCCTTCCACAACTTCAAAGGATTTGTTGCCAACATACTGAGCGGCTTGAACTTGCATGAAAATTACCTGTTATGTGTACTTGACCAGATGTGGTCGCAGCAGTGCATCATCAAACACCACGCCGGTGCCGGGCTCATTGGAGGCGACAGCACGGCCGTCCTGCAACACGATGGGACGGGTGGTGTATTCATCAATTGGGAAAGAGTGAACTTCCAGGTAGCCTGCGTGCGGTTGGCTCGCCATCAGTGACACATGCAGCTCGTGCATACCGTGGCTGCACACTGGCAGGTTGTGGGCGTAGGCCAACTCGGCAACTTTCAGCCAACCGGTGATACCGCCGATATTCGATGCGTCCGGCTGCAGGAAGCCGAGCTTCGACTGCGCAATCGCGTAAGTAAATTCGTGGATGGTGTGCAGGTTTTCGCCCATTGCCAACGGAATATTGATCGCCTCGGCAATACGGCCATAACCTAGATAGTCATCGGGGATGGTGGGCTCTTCAAACCAGGTAATATCGCAGTGGTCGATGGCGCGCCCGAAACGAACGGCCTGCTCCACGGTCATGGAGTAATTGGCATCCACCATAAAAATGGCATCGTCGCCGATCAGCTTGCGTACCGCTTCCACCCGTGCCACATCTTCCCGGTAATCATCCTTACCGACCTTGATCTTGACCGCGTTAAAACCGCGCGCAAGATAGCTGGAAATATTGTCGAGTAGTTTGGCTTCACTGAAATTCAGGTCGATGCCGCCGGCGTAACACTTGGTGGTGTTGTCCGCACCACCGGCCACCTTCCACAGCGGCATGCCCAGGCGTTTGCAGCGCAGGTCCCAAAGGGCGATATCCACGGCAGACAGTGCAAAGCTCAGCAGACCACCGCGACCCACGTAGTGCAGGTGCGACTGGATTTCTTCCCAGACAGCACCGATTTCGTTGGCATCCTTGCCTTCTAGCAAGGGCTGAATATCGTCTTGCAACAGGGAATAAATGGCACGGCCACCGCGCCCGCCCGTGTAGGTATAGCCAACCCCTTCCAGTCCATCGTTACAGCGCACACGGAATACCAGCAGCTCGAAATGGGTGTGATCACCATGACGGGCGTCAGTGAGCACCTCGGCCAGAGGTATCTGGTAGTACTCGACTTTTGTAGCGGCAATCGTGCTCGCGGATAGCAGCGCGGACGCCTGCTCTTGCACTTCCATCAGCATGGAGGAACCCCAAAATCCGTGTCTTGTTATTAGAACTTCATTGATACAATGATGACCATTGTAGATTGTTAACAATTGACGTCAATCATTTTTTTGCCCATAACGCCGCGGGTACAGCTCGGCATTCAATTTCCGGGCTGCTGCGACCAGCGCGCCATAAGGCTCGTCAGCAACGGTGACAAAGCCCACGTTGTAATTCTCCCCATCCCAGGCACGGCCCGACGCGGGCGAATCGATGTACTGGAACCACTGGGCACCCACAAACGAGGGGTTATCGATAATGGTGTGCATATAGTCACGGAACATCTCACCGCGCTCCTGCTGATCCGCAGCAGACACCAACCCCGCATGGAAGCTGCCGGAATCGGTCGCCCCCATATGAAACTCCCCGATAATCGACGGCTTGTCGATCTCGGACAAAAACGCCCAATTGTCTGCAGCCAACCCCTCGGTATAGAGGTTGTAACTCACCACATCCACATGTGCAGCGGCACCGCGAATAACTTCGGGCGTCATGCCCCAGTCTGCGAAACGGGCACCAAGGAACAAGTGGTTGGGCATCACGGCCGCGAGCTCCTGTTGCACTACCGAGAAAAAGCGCGCAGAGAGAGATTCCAACAATAGAGAAAAATCTTCCCGCAATGCGCCCTCGATTTGCAGACTGCCCTCGCCCGGTTCAGGCATTGCAAACCCAGTCGCGAACGCATCCCAGGATGCCACCGGCAGAGACCATGCCTGGGACAACTGTTCCGCCGTGGAATATTTGTTTTTTAGGATTTCGACAAACGCCGACTTGGCCGGGCTCTCATTCGAGTTGCGGGAGAGGGTGTGAATAATCAGACCAAAATGTCCGGCATCAGACTTGGTGTTACCCCAACTCAGCTCATTTTCAATATATACGCCCATGCACCAGGGGTCGTCCTGCACTTCCGTGGAGACCTGAGCGACGGTGCGTTTTACCGATTCAATAAAGACAGGGTCGAATGGGTCGTGCAGCGGCCCCCAGTAATCATCACCGCTACTCACGCGCTTATGCTCACCGCGAATCCAACCGTTCGCTACATACGCAACTTTGCCATTGTCATACAGGGATGGATCTGCCCAGTTCCCCAGGGTGGTGAACCCCCAGTCCAGCTGGCGATCAATCGTCACTTCACGCCAACGCTGCAAATAATCCGCACCGTATTTCCTTTCTAGATTTGCGCGATAAAAACTGAAGGCCTCACCTTTTGCCACGGGGCCGGTATGCACTACAGGGCGGTATACATAATGACTTGACAGAGGGTGCTGCTCGTCAGGCAACCACTGAAACAGTTGCTTGCGTAGCTCTGAAGCCACCACCGCACCATCGCGCTCACCCGGCTCTGCGAAATCAATACCCGTCATGGTGACCGTATTATCCATTCGCATGTTGTCGACACCGGTGGCAAAAAACAGATAACCCTCGGGATCAATCAGTGCCCACTGCCCATCAATTTTTTCGGTACGGAAGAAGCCCGTGGCTTCATACCTTGGTCCGTTTAACCACCCACCAAAGGTCGAGCGGTCGGGAAAACCGGATTGTTCAGCAAACTTTTCCGCTTCCGCTGCAGCGCTTGCACGAAGCGCATCATCACTGTGAATCTTGTCCGGGTACTCTTGCGGTGCGTACTGACCATACTGGTCAAAAATGCCTTGCAGGTTTTGCGCCTGAAATGCGCCGTTCGCGGCAAGCCGAATATCCTCAAACACCAGGGTGCGGTCACTGAGGATACTTTTCATATTCAGCTCAATGCGACGAATACTGGTCAGGTCCAACGCTTTATTGCCCCACATCCAGGTCATGGCAGTGGCGGCATTGTCATACAGGGCGGGCGCATCGCGCATGCCGGTATCCAGCGCCAGCGCGGGACCGTTCAGGTCAAAATAGAAGTTCCCGCTGCTACCGGCAGGTAGGTTGAAGGAACGAGTACCAAACGTTTTCGCATCGTAGACCGAGACAAATAACTGTGCGGAATGATCGCCCGGGTTAGTGACGCGTAGCGCCAGGCCTATGTTCTCTCCCGCTGCGCTCCAGTCCCAAACCTGCCCAGACTCGGGATTGAACTCCAGCCGAGGCTCGTAAGAACTACTGGAGAAGGCAGCAGATAAAGATGCAGCCTCTCCATCCACCACCCGGGACAAGGAAACACCAACCCCCTTCACGCCGGAGGGGATCTCCCGCCCTTCGGCCAGGTTCGGGATTCCTGCGAGCTTCACCCCGCCGTCATCAATCACCTGCTGCCCCTTGGGGGCGCCACACCCCACCAACAGCACAGAAACCGCGCACACGCAAAGGGCGAAGGAGCGCGCCTTGTGTGATCGGAACTGGGCGGAGAAGAGCTTTCTGGCCATAGGGCTACTCGAGGCTGGCATACAGTTATTTTGTCAACAATCTACAGTCATCCACCTGAAATGTAAACGTTATTGTTGGCCCTCTCAGGCATAACTGCTTGTTTTGAAACAAAAAAAGCGCGCTACCCGGCGGGCAGCGCGCTCTCAAAGGACACACGGTTAGGAACAGATCGTCCTACCCGATCGAACCAGTGGGACTAGTCTTCCGGCTGCGCATCTCCGAAGCGACGCTCATAAAGCCCCTCATGGACTTCTTTGGCCGCCTTGACCATTTCCACATATGGGACATCCGCAACCGACACAAAACCGTTGGCATAGTTCTCACCGTCGTAAGCGCGGCCAGTAATCGGCGAGTCCATGTACTGGAACATGTGCACACCGACGAACCAGGGGTTGTCGATAAACGAATGCATATAGTTCTTGAACATGCGGCCGCGATCTTTCTGATCCGCGGAGATAACGATACCCGGGTGGAAGTGGCCCTGATCATCGGAGCCGAAGCTGAACTCGCCAATTAGGCTCGGCTTGTCGATCTCCGCCAGGAACGCCCACTTGGACGGGACCAGACCCTCTTCGTAGAGGTTGTAGCTGATAATGTCGACGTTTTTACCCGCCGCCTTGACGATTTCCGGAGGCATGCCCCAGCTTGGCAAACGGGAGCCCAGGTACAGGTGGTTGGGCAGCACAGACTTCATCGCCTTGTTGATCGTGCCGAAGTACTGATTGCCGTATTCGAACAACAGAGTGGCGTAATCTTCCAGCTGCGCATCGGTGCTCACACTGGAGTCCATGCCCTTGTCGAACGCCTCCCACGAAGCGACCTGCTTGTTCCAGGCCTTGTTCAGCGCGTCAATGTTTCCGTACTTTTCTTTGAGAACTTTACTGAAGGCAACCTTGGCCGGCGTATCTGCCGCGTCCCGCGACAGTGCATTGATCACAATGCCGTAATGCAGCTCATTGGTTTCCAGACGGCCAAAGCTCTGCTCATTGTCGAAGAAAATACCCATACACCATGGGCTGGCATTAATCTGCTCGCTGACGGATTCCGCCGCAACCACTGCGCGGGCATAAAAACGCGGATCGTAAGGGTCCGGTACCGGATGCCAAAAATCAAAGCCGCTAGAAAGCGTGCTGAATTCACCGATGATGTCTGCAAACGCAACGAACGGAATACGCTCTTCCTTGTAGTAGGAATCCGCCGCCCAGTTACCCAGGGATGTAAAGCCCCAGTCCAGCATGCGATCGATGGTAACTTTCTGCCAGGTATCCAGGTAAGACTCGGGATATGTCTCGCCGTAACGACGCTCCAGGTTGGCACTGTAGAAGCTAAAGGTTTCCCCGTGCTTCAGTGGCCCAGACTGGGTTTCGCGGCGGTAACCGTAGTGATTCCCCAGTGGGTCGTCATAGCCCGGCAGCCATTCGAACATATCCGAGCGGGTCTGGGAGATCAGCTCGCGGGTGGCCCAGGCCTTCTCATCCACACGATTCAGCGGCTGGTCATCTTCGGCAATAACGTCTTCTGCGCTGCGCTTTGGGATCAGCGCCTGGTCGTAGTCATAACCAGTAATGGTGGAGGAATTCGACAGGCGGATAATATCGATACCGGTGGAGAAATAGAGATAGCCTTCCGGGTCTACCAGCGCCCACTTGCCATTGACCTTTTCGGTACGGAAGTAACCAGTCGCTTCGAGCTTTGGCCCATTTTTCCAGCCGCTGAACTTTGAGCGATCTACGTTCGGCTCACCGGACAAGCCTGCCAGTTCCGCTTCAACAACCTGCTGCAATTGCTCATCAGAGTGAATCTTTCCGACGTAATCCACCTTGGCATTCTGACCATATTGATCCAGCAGCCCGCTCAGGAAATTCTTATCCATTTCCGGGTTCGCACGCAGGCGCAGGTTATCAATGGTGTACTGGCGGTCGCTCAGGCTGCCATCGGAGCCAAAGGAAATTTGGGTAATTCCGCTCAAATCCAACAGTTTTTTGCCCCAGAAGGAATGCAGCATGATGTCATCAGACTGCCAAGTGGGCGGGTTGGATCGGAGGCCGGAGGCAAAGTTGAATTCATTCTGTGCTGCGGCCTTGGGGTCTTCCTGATCGTGCCCGTGCAACTTCGCGTAGTAAGTGCGCGCTACGCCGTCCGCTGGGACAACCAATCCACGGGTGTAGAAATCCCCGTTTTTGTCAGCCATGGTGACGTCGATTTGGACAGACTCTTTGCCATCGTTGGAAACATCAAAGGCCAGGTTAAAATCGGAAAACTCACTCCAGTCCCAGGCCTCTGCCGGTTTAATGACAAGCCCCGCGTTGTTGTGCTCGGCAAGTTTCAGCTTGACCTGCAGCGCTTTGCCACCGACACCATCATCCACCAGAGCCGCGGTACCGTTGTTCACCTGCACCGACGCGGGCACATCACTCTTATCAAATCCTTCCAGCACAAAGTCCTCTGCCAGCAGGTTGGAATCCGCACCAGACACTGCACCATCTTTTTGCGCACCATCTTTTTGCGCACCATCTTTTTGCGCACTATCGCCCTGCTCCGCGGAACAGGCGACCAAACCGCCCAATGTCGCCGCGGTTATGGCGAGGGCCAGTACTGAGCGAATTAAAGGTACCGAACGAATCAAGGGTGTTGAATGTGACACGGCGGCCGACGCTTTAGCGGCTGCTTTTTTGGTTTCCATCGTCTTTTCCACGTCTAATTATTGATATTTATTTCCTAAAGAAATCGTCGTTCGCATCGCGATTACTCTTTTCAATTGAAAAAAGCCAATAAACGATTTCTTACCAATTGGTATAGCTACCGTCAGGTTTGTAGAGGCGCGGTGCCTCCCAAAATTTAAACGACTGCTCGGCAATCAATTCTTCGTTTACGTCGATACCGAGACCGGGCGCGTCACCCACCTGGTAAACCCGATTCACTTCTTGTGGCCGGTTGATAAAGTACTTGTCGTGATCAGACTTGTTGCTATCGTAGGGAGCGATTTCGCACCACGCTAGATTCGGCACCGCGGCACACATCTGGATGGTTGCGGCGGTGCACACCGGGCCCAACGGGTCGTGCGGCATAATGTCGATGTAATGACTCTCCGCCATTGCCGCCACCTTCATGGCCTCGGTCAAGCCGCCGACATTGCATACATCAATACGGGCAAAATTGGTGAGGTCATTCTCGATGTAGGGCATGAAGTCCCACTTGCTGGCAAACTCTTCACCAATTGCAAACGGCACATTCGTCAGTTTGCGCAGCCCTTGGTAGGCAGTCACCGACTGGTCGCGAATGGGCTCTTCAAGAAAGTCGAGCACCCCTTCTCCCAACTTCTGGCAAAAACTTGCGGTTTCCGCCACGGAGAGCCGGTGGTGGTAGTCAATGCCCAGCACCAGTTCTTCGCCGAGTTCCTGACGAATTTCTTTCAAGCTACCGGCCGCTGCCGCAATCGATTTGCGCACATCGAATGTGGTGGGCTCGGTAGGGCTGCCGTGCTCACCGGTAGTCGCACGAATCACTTCCCAACCCTGCTCGCGCAATGCACGGAAGTCATCCATCAGCGCCTGCCCCATGGGCTTGGTAGACGTAACGAACAACGGAATTTCGTTGCGCTGCTTGCCACCCAGCAATTGATAGGTCGGCACGTTCAGCGCCTTGCCGGCGATATCCCACAAAGCGATATCAATCGCGGAAATTGCAGCGGTCAGCACGCGGCCGCCCTCGAAATACTGACTGCGGTACATCTCTTGCCACAGCGCGCCAATATTGCGCGCGTCGCGGCCAATCAGAAAGTCACGATAGTGTTTAACCGCACCCGCAACCGCCAACTCACGACTGGAAAGGCCGGATTCACCCCAACCGTAAACGCCCTCATCGGTCTCCACCTTTACCAGGCACAAGTTACGGTGCCCAACCCAAACCGGGTATACCTTGATATCGGAAATCTTCATCGCAGCCAGCCCTTCTTTGAAGCCATTACTTCAGGTCGTCGGTGGGACACAGACTGGCACTGAGGCCATGGTCTGCAGTGATGTTGGAGCCAGTCATGGCCCCGGAACAGGAAGACAGCAGGAAGGCGGCGATATGCCCCACTTCCTCGACCGTGTTGTACTTGTTGTCCGCGTGCATCTTGTCAAAGGATGCGGCCAGCGCAGGGCTCTCATCTGCGACCTTGGCAACCGCCTCGGTTTTCGTCAGGCCCGGGCACAAGCTGTTTACGCGAATACCTTTCTTGCCCAGGCTCCAGGCCATTGCGCGGGTCATTGCCACAATGGCGCCTTTGGTTGCGGCATACATTTCGTAGCCAGCCACACTGGCACCGGCGTGATTGGAAGCGATGTTTACAATCGCCCCACCGGCCTGCATACGCCGCGCCGCAGCCTGGCACAACAGAAATACGGAACGCTGATTGACTTCCCACAAGCAGTCCAGCTTGTCCAAATCAAAATCGAGAAAGTCGCCTTCGATGGTCACACCAGCGTTATTGACCAGACCATCGATACGTCCAAAGCGCGCTACCACCGACTCAATAAATGGGTCTATCGCCGAGGCATCGCCCACATTCAACGGAAAATAAGCACTCTCAAAACCTCGGTCCCGCAGTGTTTCAACGCGATTGCCAGCATCGTTGATATCCGCCAGAACAACAGTGGCACCTGCCTCGGCACACACCTGTGCGATACCCCAGCCGATGCCCGCGGCAGCGCCCGTGATTACAACTACCTTCTGATCCAGCAAGGCTTTAGACATGAAGACTACTCACTTATTTAATCGTCGCTTATCGCCGTTTACGGTGCGCGCTTACGCGCGCACCATGGTGGCTTCAATCTCTTCGATGGATTTATTCTTGGTTTCCGGCAGCAAGCGGAACAACAGCGCCAGGCTCACGGTGATGCAAGCGGCATAAAACAGGAAGATTTCCGCAGCACCCATATTGTTCAACTGCCAGGGGAAGAACTGCTGCACGAAGTAACTGACGGTGCTCACAATCAGCGCGAAGAATGGAATGGCCACACCGCGCACATGGGTGGGGAAGATTTCCGAGAACAACACCCACATAACCGGCCCGATAGACAGGTTAAAGGACGCGATAAAACACATGATTCCCGCAAGCACCAGCGTGGCATCAATTTGAATTGCCTGCTGGATCAACAGGCCTTCATTGGCACGGGCTGTGGCCTCACCCAATGCTTGATACATCGCCTGCTTGAAGGCCACGTCCGTTTCGAACACAGTGCCCACCAGCGCCTGCATTGCCGACACATCAATATTCGCATCTGCCAGCGCCAGCAGCGAGGCCGCAGTTAATTCGTAGCTCGCCTGGTTGAACGCCCAGCTACACAGGAACAGGCTGGCACCACCCCAAGCCAAGCCAAACAGCACCAGCGGGCGACGGCCGAGGCGGTCGATCAGCAGCAACGCCAGAATGGTAAACATCACACTCACCACCCCCACAACGACCGCCTGCAGGAAGGCCGCATCGGTACCAATACCCACCTGCTCAAATACAGTGGGCGCATAGAACATAATCGCGTTAATGCCGGTAATCGGCTGGGCCACCGCAATGACGAGGCCTACCCAGAAGGCGGTGCGCAAGCGCGGTTTGAAAATCTCGGCAACTTGCTGCCGGAAACTACCGCTAGGCGCAGCGGCAGCGCTCTCCTGAATCTCCTGAATCTGCGGCTCAATATGACCCGCAGGCATCAGCTTACCCATGACTGCGCGCGCTTCATTAAGTCGACCTTTCAGCACCAGCCAGCGCGGGCTCTCCGGAATAATCAGAAGCATCAGTAACCAGATCAGCGCCGGCACCACTTCCACCCCCAGCATCCAGCGCCAAGTGTACTGATCGATACCCAAGGTGGTTACCCAGGCGGCGTCGGCATTGGAAGCTTGTAGGATCAGGTAGTTGGCGAAGTACGCGGCAGACAGCCCCACCACTGTGGTGATCTGGTTCATCGAGACCAGCTTGCCGCGCATATTCGCCGGCGCTATCTCACCAATATACATGGAGGCCAGGGACAGAGAGGTAAATGCCAAACCACCGAGGAATCGCGCGGCCACCAGCATTTCAAAGTTGGGCGCGAGGACCGAGCCAATCGCCGATAACAGGTATAAGGCAGCGATGATCAGCAAAGCCGTCTTGCGGCCCCAGGCATCGCAGATACGCCCGGTAACCAGCAGGGCAAAGATCACCCCAAAACCCGGCGCACTTACCACGGTACCCACTTGCAGGTCAGACAGGGTAAACTCAGCGGTAATAAAGCGCACGGTGCCGGAAATCAGCGCCGCGTCGAGACCAAAGATGAAACCGCCAAACGCCACAATTGCGGCAAATTTGAAGGCGGTTAATTGAAATCCTCTCATCGGACGACCCTCTTTATTGTTATGGGTACTCCGACCGCAGGTTGCTGGAACGGGCACCACTTGATGTAGGCCCATCATACAACCCCATTCCCTTTTTGTTAACAATTAACTATATACAAATATTCCTGTAGCCCCTTATACTGGCTCCATCCTGACCCCCTGCGGGAAAAGACCAGTAAGAACAACAGGAATACAACATGCTGAGCCAGCAGTTTCATCAGGCGTTGGAAGCCTGCCCACTGATCGCCATTATTCGCGGCGTTACCCCAGATGAAGTCGACATGATCGCCAACACCCTGCTAGACGCCGGTGTACGCGCTATCGAGATTCCGCTGAACTCCCCTGTGGAACCGCTCAAAAGCATCGAGCGGCTGGCCAACATCATGAACAACTTCGGCGAAACCACCATTTGTGGTGCTGGTACCGTGCTCACCGAAGAGCAGGTCCAGAGTGTACAAAATGCCGGCGGAAAGATCATTGTTTCGCCAAATTGCGACCCGGAAATTATCCGGGCCACCATCGACCGTGACCTGATTTCCGTTCCCGGTTGCCTCACCCCCACGGAGGCCTTCAGCGCACTCAAGGCCGGTGCCCGGGTGCTGAAGATGTTCCCGGTGGCAGATTTCCCAGCACAGTACCTGACCTCCCTCGGCGCGGTGGTACCAAAAGATGTGCTTACCCTGGCGGTAGGCGGCATCACCGACACCAATATGGATGAGTACTGGCAGGCTGGTGCCCGCGGCTTTGGCCTGGGGTCCAACATTTATGCGGCGGGCGATAACGCCAGCCAGATTGCTGACAAGGCGCGCATCATGGTCGATGCAGCCAAGCGCGCCCAGGCGCTCGGCGACTAGTTTCTCCCCGTATCGATGTGTGGTTATGCAACCGTGGCCTTAACCTCGGCGGCCCTGACCAAGCATCAATACACGTTGTCAGTTGCGATTGACTCTTCGCAATCTTTGCCCTGCCACAACGCCATTTGTGGCATACAGGGCATTTTCTCTCGCTTCAGCGCCTCTTTTGGGGCGCTTTTTTTATATCTGGAAAGAGCGCGCCGTTTAAATCTTCTAGTAAGCCTTCTAGGCCCGCTAGGTCTGCACACCCCAAAGTTCAACGCACTCAAACACCATCAAAGCCCGAGCGACGCACTGATACGGCCGGCAGACTCCCGTACCGCGCGAATCAATTCTTCACGCTCCAGTTTCTTGCCAACCACCGAAGTGAGGCTGGACACCGCCAACGCAGCAATAGTCGCGCCTTCGGGCCGACCCACCAGCGCCGCGCAGTCGGTAACGCCATCGGTTAGTTCACTGGTACGCAGCTCGAACCCCGCCTCACGCACTGCCAACAACGACTGCTCCACTTCGGCAGCCTCCCTCAGTTTATGCACGCCGCGCAGCAAATCCGCACGACGCCCAGGATCGCAATTAGCCAGAAGCACCCGGCCGGAAACCGTCTGCAGCAGCGGGAACAGAGTACCTTCATTGAACGACAGGGATACAGGCCCCGGGCTCTGTACCTGCAGCACCACCATCAATTGCCCCTGGTGGATCACGCTCAAATGGCAGGACTGCCCGAGTCGCGCCGCCAGTGCCTCCATCTCCGGCTGTGCGGCAAAGCGCAACTGGGAGACAGGGGAAAGTGTGCGCGTCAGTTCCAGTAATTTGAGGGAGACCCGGTATTTGCCGGACACCTCCTCCCGCAACAGGTACCCACGGGCCTCGAGACCAACCAAAACACGAAAGATCTCACTGTTAGTACGCCCAATACCCTGGGCTATATCGGACTGCGACAGCGGTAATGACTCCGCCGCCAGAAATTCGAGTATTTCCAGCGCCTTATCCAGCGCCGGAACCGCATATTTACTGCCGTTATCGCTCTTCTGGCCTGCACTCTTGTCTTTGTCTTTTGCGGGCACCGCTTTCCCCTTAAACCCGTTCCGATCAACCCAAAACAATCAACCGGTTGCATTCAAGCCATTGCTGTCCGGGCTTCTGCAAACCTTTTTGATGATTCGCGCATTTAAGCACAGGTTGACACCGGCAAAAAACGATTTTTATACTTGAACAATAATTTTATATATAAAAATCCTGATGAGCCGCCAACCAGCGGGCAAACACAGCCCGCAACCTGTCGACCAACACCGACGGGAGTTACCGAGAGAAAATCATGAGCAGCTCCACAAGCAACAGCAGCCCGGAACAAATTGTTCTGCGCGGTATGACCTGGAACCACACCCGGGGTTTCACCCCCATGGTGGCGGCCGCCCAGCGTTTTGAAGAATTGAATCCGCACGTCACCATCGAGTGGGACAAGCGCTCACTGCAGGCTTTCGCCGACCACCCCATCGATGACCTTGCTGGCCGTTACGACCTGCTGGTGATCGATCACCCCTGGACCGGGTTTGCTGCACGGGAAAAAGTGATTCTGCCTTTGGATGATTACCTGCCAGCCGCTTTCCTGCAGGATCAGGCAGACAATGCCGTGGGCCAGTCCCATAACTCCTACAACTACGACGGCCAGCAGTGGGCCCTCGCCCTGGATGCCGCCACGCCCGTCGCTTCCCTGCGTCCCGACCTGCTGCAACAGAAGGGGCTGGACGAGCCAAAAACCTGGGAAGACTTAATGGCTCTGGCCGAGAAAGGCCTGGTGGCTGTGCCGAGCATTCCCCAAGACACCCTGATGAACTTCTACATGTTGTGTTCGGCCATGGGTGAAGACCCCTGTGTGGGCGAAGAGGAAGTGGTCAGTAGTGCGGTGGGCCTGGAAGCGCTGGGTATGCTGAAGGCCCTGTCCGATAACCTCGACCGCCGCTGCTTCGACTGGAACCCGATCAAGGTCTACGAGGCAATGACCCTCAGCGACGACTTCGCGTACTGCCCATTTGCTTATGGCTATGCGAATTACGCGCAGCCGGGTTATGCACGCAAGCGCTTGGCATTCCGCGATACGGTCACTGCAGGGCCCAAGGCAGAACACCTGAAAACCACCCTCGGTGGCACCGGCCTGGCAATTTCCGCCCAGACCAAACACGCAGAAGTGGCCGCACAATTTGTGGAGTTTGCCGGCAACCCGGACTTTCAGGGGTCTTTCTATATCCAGTACGGCGGCCAACCAGGGCACCGCGCCGCCTGGCAAGCCGAGCCGGCGAACCAGCTCACCAACGACTATTTCGCCAACACCCTGCCCACACTCGACCGCGCCTTCCTGCGGCCGCGCTACCACGGGCATATGTTCTTCCAGGACAACTCGGGCGCACCTATTCGCAACTACCTGATGCACGGCGGCGACGCCAACGCACTGCTCGACCAACTCAATGCACTGTATGTGAAATCTCGTCAGGGTTAATTCATGACGCAACCACTCAAAGGCATCACCGTTCTCGAATTCAGCCAGTACCTGGCAGGCCCCTATGCGGGCCTGCGCCTGGCAGACCTCGGTGCGCGGGTAATCAAAATAGAACGCCCGGGCAGCGGCGATGCCTGCCGCAATCTCGCCACCAAGGATTTATGGGTGGATGGTGACAGCTTGCTGTTCCACACCATCAACCGCAATAAAGAGTCCTTTTGTGCAGACCTGAAAAACCCGGGTGACCTGGCGGCGGTCCGCCAACTGATCCGTCAGGCGGATGTGATGACCCACAACTTCCGTCCAGGGGTAATGGAAAAAATCGGGCTCGACTACACCAGTGTGCAGGCAATTAACCCGCGCATTATTTATGGGGAAGTATCCGGTTACGGCAACGAAGGTCCCTGGGTACACAAGCCCGGCCAGGACCTACTGGCGCAAGCGGTGTCCGGACTCGGCTGGCTCTCGGGCAATCGCGACCAAGGGCCGGTGCCGCTGGGCCTCGCCATTGCCGACATGCTGTGCGGTACCCATTTGGCACAAGGTATTCTCGCCGCCCTGGTGCGCCGGCAGCGCGCCACAAAGCGCTCTGGAAATGACTCTGTGAACAAAGGGGCAGAAGAAATAGAAACGGGAAATACCGGTGCAAAAGTACAGGTAAGCCTGCTCGAGTCTATGATCGACTTTCAGTTTGAAGGGCTTACTACCTACCTGAACAACGGCCAGCAGTCGCCAAGCCGCAGTGAAATCGCCAACGCCCACGCATTCCTCGGCGCCCCTTACGGGATCTACCAGACCAAAGACCACTGGATCGCAATTTCCATGGGCCCGCTGGGACCACTGGCAGAAGCACTGGTGTGCCCGGCGCTCAACCGAAACGATATTGACAAGGAAGCGTTCAGTCAGCGCGATACCATCAAGGCCACACTCGCAGAGCACCTGCGCACCCAGTCAACCGACTACTGGATGCAGCGCCTCAACGCCGCCGCCATCTGGGCATCAGAAGTCGTGGACTACGACACCCTGCTGCAGCACCCCGCGTTCAAGGCAGTAGCCATGGAGCTACAGGTCTCGCGACCCGCGCAAAATGCGCGCGGCAACGAAGTCACCGTGACAACAACCCGCTGCCCGCTACAGATTAACGGGCAGCGCTTTGCCAGTCACAGAGCTGCTCCGGTACTGGGTGCCGATACCGCACACATCCGGCAAACACTGCTGGCAAAGCAGGAGGTTGCACAATGAGTGAACTGCAGCGACCGCTTGATGGCTTACTCGTACTCGACTTCTCCCAGTTTCTATCTGGCCCCTCCGCCGCACTGAGGCTAGCCGACTTGGGCGCCCGGGTGATCAAGATCGAACGCCCGGAGCGCGGTGAAGACGGCCGCAACCTCTACCTGTCGGATTGTGTTTTGGAAGGTGAGTCCACGCTGTTCCACGCAATCAACCGCGACAAGGAAAGCTTTTGTGTGAACCTGAAGGACCCCACCCAACGGGATGCGCTGAATACACTGATTAAGCAGGCGGATATCCTCATCGCAAATTTCCGACCCGGGGTGATGCACCGGCTGGGCCTCGATTACCAATCCGTAAAAAGCCTGAACCCGGGAATCGTCTACGGGGAAATCAGTGGCTACGGCCTCGTTGGTCCGTGGGCGGAGCGCCCCGGGCAGGATCTATTGCTACAGGCACTCTCCGGCCTCACCTGGCTGTCCGGCAGCCGGGCAGACGGCCCCGTCGCCATGGGTGTCCCCGTTGCCGACATCTTTACCGGCGCGCAACTGGTACAGGGTATTCTCGCCGCCGTCTTTGCGCGGGAATTTTCCGGTGAAGGCAGCCATGTGCAGATCAGCATGCTGGAAGCGATGCTGGATTTTCAGTTCGAGCCACTCACCATTGCCCTGCACGACCCGGAGCAATCCATCGAGCGCGCGGCCGTCAATGGCGCCCATGCGCTGGTTGCCGGCGCCTACGGTTTTTACCGCACCCAGGACGGCTATATAGCGCTGTCGATGGGACGGGTGGAGGATCTCGCGCGCCTGCTCGACTGCCCCGCATTACTGCCCTTTTCCGACCCAGCACTCGCCTTCGCAGAGCGCGATGCCATCAAGCAAATTCTCGCCGACCACCTGCCCTGCCAGACCACTGCGCACTGGCTGTCACTGCTAGAGCCCGCAGACATCTGGTGTGCCGAGGTACTCGATTGGGAGCAGTTACTGGCACACGAGGGATTCAAAACCCTCGACATGTTGCAGTCACTCCCCATGCCCGGAGGCAACGCGTTAACCACCAGCCGCTGCCCCATCCGGATTGATGAACAGTGCCTTTGGGGGAGCCAACCTGCGCCACAACTGGGGCAACACCAAGCAACAATTAACCAGGAAATACAAAGTTTCCACAACGCATTGAAAGGAAAGAGCCATGAGTGAAGGTCACACACCGCTCGGCGAGACAACGATAAAGACAACGGTAAAGACAACGGCCACGCCAGCTCGAGTAGCACTCACCAAGTCTGCGGAAGGCGTTGCGTACATTTCACTGAACCTGGCCCCCGCAAACGCCTACTACGAAGCATTTCTACGGGAAATTGGCGTGGTCATTCGCACACTGGAGCAAGACAATAGCGTGCGCGTGGTGGTGATCAAAAGTGGGTTGGAAAAGTTCTTTTGTGCGGGCGCGGACATCAAGGTATTCGCGAGTAATAGCGTACAGCAAAATCTCGCACTGGTTACCGCCGCACGGATCAACGCGGATGCGATTGAAAACAGCAGCAAAGTCTATATCGCCGAGATTTCCGGGCACTGTCTCGGTGGCGGCCTGGAAATCGCGATGGCCTGCGATTTTATCTTCGCGGCGGAGGGCAACTACCGGTTTGGCCTGCCGGAAATCAAGCTTGGATTGATCCCCGGCAATGGCGGTACCCAGCGTCTGGTGCGCCGTATTGGCCGACGGGCAGCCATGGAACTCCTGCTTACCGGCGATACTTTTGGGGTGAGCCAGGCGCAAGAACTGGGCTTGCTGGACGGTATCTACAGCCGCGATTCCCTGACCGAGGGAACGCGTGAGTTCGCGAACGAAATTGCACGCGGCCCGGGCCGCGCCATCGCCGCCACCAAGCGTACCTTGCGTGAAGGCAGCTCACTGCCACTCGCCCAGGGGCTGGCGCTGGAAGCTGAGTTGGCAGATGCGCTCTATGAAACACCTGACGCCGTAGAGGGCTTACAAGCCTTTCTGGAAAAGCGTTCGCCCGTGTTTAATCAATAAACGTAATCCGTAGAGACAATCAGTCCCAAATCAATCGATCAGACCCAGATATAAAAAATACAAGGAGAAGATGATGAGTACATCGAGTACTACCGCGCAAACCCATTACCAGTGCTATATCGACGGCAATTGGGTAGACAGCGCACAAAAGCTGTCGGTGGAAAACCCCGCGACCGGCGAAGTATTCAGCAGCGTACCCGACTGTACTCTGGAACACGCAGACGCTGCACTGGCATCCTCTCAGGCTGCACTGCAAAGCTGGAAAATGTTGCCGGCAATCGAACGTGGCCGCCATCTGTTTCGCCTGATTGAAGCACTGCAACCAAAGCGCGATCTGTTTGCCCGCCTGCTGGTACTAGAGCAGGGCAAAACCCTGAACGAAGCCTACGGCGAGTTCGACGACACACTGAATTACCTCACCTACTCCGCAGAGGCTGCGCGCCGCATCGAAGGTAATATCTTCCCCTCCGATAACGCAGGTGAACAGCTGTGGATTCAGAAGGTACCCTACGGCGTAACCGTCGGGCTGTGCGCGTTTAACTACCCGCTCGCCCTGATCGGCCGCAAAGTGGGCCCGGCGCTGGTAACCGGTAACACCATGATCGTCAAACCCCACGAAGCGACACCGATTACCGCCATGGAGTTTGCCAAGGTTGTCGAGGAAGCTGGTATTCCAAAAGGTGTGATCAACATCATTAGCGGCAGCGGCATTGCGGTTGGCGAGCACCTGGTAAAAAGCCCGATTACCCAGCTTGTGACACTCACCGGGAGTATCCGCGCGGGCCAGGCGATCTGTCGTGCGGTGGCAGAAAACGTAACCGCGGTATCCCTGGAACTGGGCGGTAAAGCGTCCTTTATCGTGCTGGACGATGCCGACATCGACAAAGCCGTGGATGCGGTGGTGATCTCCCGCTACGCAAACTGCGGACAAGTGTGTATCTGTGCAGAACTGGTGCTGGTACACGAAAAGGTTGCTGACGAATTCACCCGCAAGGTACTGGAGAAAGTAAAAGCACTTACCGTGGGCAACCCCATGGACAACCCCAGCATGGGTCCATCGGTGACCGCACAGGGGTTGGACCGGGTGGAATCCATTGTGCAGGAAACCATTAATGCCGGCGCGAATGTCGCCTGTGGTGGTGGCCGCCCACAAGGTAGCGAGTTTGAAAACGGCAACTGGTACCAACCCACCGTACTCACCGAGGTGACGGCAGACATGGCGGCGGCCCGCGAAGAGATCTTTGGCCCGGTATTGCCCATCGTCAAAATTTCGTCCTTTGACGAAGCGGTTGCCATCACCAACCGCCGCAACGACGGCCTGAGCTGCTACCTGTGGAGCAACGACTACCGCATCATTATGGATGGCATTGCCCGACTGGAAGTAGGCACGGTGTTTGTGAACAAGCAAATTGTCGGCTACATCCAAGGTTACCATTCCGGCCACAAGCGCAGTGGTATCGGCGGCGAAGATGGTATCTACGGCATCGAGGGATACCTGCAAAAACGCGCGGTGTACCTGAACTATAACTAATGCGACAAAAAATAGCAGAACGGGGGCCCAGCCCCCGTTTCCATAAAAGCAATCCCTGACCGCAAGCATGAACAAGCACAGCGAACCGCTAGCTCCTATAACTTTCCAAATATAAAAATTCGAGAAAATAAAATGTCCAGACACCTGACGATGTTCGAACACCAGGGCGCCAGCACGATCGAAGTTGCGGAAGCCCCCTCCTTCACCAGTCATGAAAATATGTCCGGCTGGAAAGCCCGGGCAGTAGAAGACGCCGGTATTTTTATGTTTCAGTTTGCAATCGAACCCAACGCCGTCGAATACCCGGTTCACACTTCGGATGAGGCGTGGCTCGCCTACGTGGTAAGCGGCCACGGCACCCTGTATGCGGGCGACGCAAATGGAAATCGCACGCAAGGCGTGGACTATCGGGCTGGGGACTTCATTACCTTTAAACCCAACACCCCACATGGATGGAAAAATGGCGACGAAAAGTCCCAGATAGCCTTTGTAAAAACTGCGTGAACAACTAGAACCGAGCCAATTATGTACCGCCTCAGGCAGTCAGCAAGTCGATGGCGTTCAGGCAATCGCGGTTGTACGCAACACGGGAATCGACGTCGAGATCTCTCGGGCGTACGCCAAGTTTGGCACCGACAAAATCGAGGTCTTGCCAACCTGCGGTCTCAAGGGTGAGCGCCATTTGTTCGCGGGTCAGCAGGGAGCCCTCCGCGAAATAACCTTCAGCAAAGATTTCTGCTGGCGGCATATGGGTATCGCGCCAAACGCCATAGGGCGTTTCCACATCGGAGATACCAGAGAACATCAAGCCACGCAGCAGCCCCGCTTCGCGGGCGAGACGCAGGTGCTCCAATGGCCCCTCAACACTGCGGGTCTCAAGTGCCGAGCGTCCCCAGTTGATGGAAATGCCGAGTTTGCTACCACTCGCGGCATTCACGGCTTGGATAGTTGCGATTTCTTCCTGCAGGGTCAGGAAGCCTTTCTCCGGCTCAGAGCCATCAATAAACGCATCGCAATGCTCGATCACCAAACCGGCACCATCCCAATCCCAAGAAACAATCTCTTGCAGGGAACCATTGAGCGAGTCTGTAGAAGAATTGGATTTGGTGCGATTTGGGCTGGTGTGCAGCTGCACATAGTCCACCGCTTTGCGCCCCAGGTGGGCATTCAGCTTCAGCACCGCAGCATGCATTTGCCGGTAAAACTCGATGCCGGCTGCACGGCCATCCTCATCGTCGGACGCAATACCAAAAGCCGGGTTTTTAGCCAGGCTTCCCATTACACCCGGTACACCGGTAAACACGTAATTCCACTGGGGATCGATGTTGCGCAAAAACCAGTCATCATCGTGGCCGTGCAAGCTGCCGGTAAACGGATGTTCCAGCCCCCGCACATTATCCAGCTGCTTAATACGGTTCAGGTATTGTTCCTGAACTTCAGGTTGCCAGGAGTCGGTTACCGGGGCGGTGGCATAAGCGCCTAGTATATATTTCATACGAATGCTGCGGCTCTGGAAAATTAGATGAATAAAAGCCCGGGCAGTATACCGCTTCACTCATCATCCAGACCCTATAAAACAACACGCATTCAATAAGGCATTGCCAACACCACCCCACCCGTTGACCGATTTAACCCGACTGTTACTCGCTTATAGATCGCCTTACCCGTTTACTTAACGATGCAGGTCAAAGCGGTCCAATTGCATGACTTTATTCCAGGCGGCAATAAAGTCCTGCTGAAACTTCTCCCTCCCATCGTCACTGGCATAGACCTCGGCGAGGGCGCGAAGCTCAGCATTGGAGCCAAACAAAAGGTCAACCCGAGTGCCGGTCCAGCGGGGCTCGCCGCTATCCCGCGCTACCCCCTGATAGAGTCCATTACCTTCGGTCATGGGTGCCCAGACCGTGGACATGTCCAGCAGGTTGACGAAGAAATCGTTGGTTAGGGCACCCGCCCGATCTGTGAATACGCCGTGTTGGCTGTCATCAAAGTTGGTCCCGAGCACCCGCATGCCACCAACCAGCACCACCAGCTCCGGTGGCGACAATGTCAGTAGCTGCGCGCGGTCAATGAGTAACTGCTCTGCGGGAATCTCGATATCACCCCGCAGGTAATTACGGAAGCCATCTGCGATGGGTTCGAGGTCATCAAATGAGTGCTCTTCCGTTTGTTCTTGAATGGCATCGGTGCGACCTGGGGTAAAGGGAACACTGGCGGGATGCCCCGCATCCGCTGCTGCTTTCTCAATAGCGGTGCAACCGGCGAGCACGATCAGGTCCGCCAATGAAACCTGTTTGCCGCCACTGGCGCCGGAATTGAAGTCAACCTGAATCGACTCCAGCGCCGCCAATACTTTGGCAAGTGTTTGCGGTTTGTTGACAGCCCAATCCTTTTGCGGTGCCAAGCGGACACGGGCTCCGTTGGCCCCACCGCGCCGGTCAGAACCACGGAAGGTCGAGGCGGAAGCCCAGGCGGTGCTCACCAGATCGCCAATGGCGAGCCCGGAGGCCAGCACTTTCTTTTTCAGCTCGGCAACATCCCGGTCGTCAACGGGCGAGTAGTCTGCCGCCGGTACCGGGTCCTGCCAAATTAGCGCTTCATCCGGTACTTCGGGACCCAGGTAGCGCGCTCTGGGCCCGAGATCGCGATGGGTTAATTTAAACCAGGCGCGGGCGAATGCATCGGCAAATTCATCGGGGTGTTCGTAGAAGCGCCGGGAAATTTTTTCGTAATCCGGGTCTGCGCGCAGCGCGATGTCCGTGGTGAGCATCATGGGCGCATGGCGCTTGTTCGGGTCGTGGGCATCGGGCACCGAGTCGGCCCCCGCACCATGCTTGGGCTGCCACTGGTGCGCGCCTGCCGGGCTTTTGGTGAGTTCCCAGTCGTACCCAAACAGATTCCAGAAGTAGTTACTGCTCCACTTGGTAGGCGTGCTGGTCCAGATAACCTCCAATCCACTGGTGATGGTGTCATCGCCTTTGCCCGAACCGAAGCTGCTGTGCCAACCCAACCCCTGCTCTTCCAGTCCCGCGGCCTCCGGCTCGGGGCCAACCAATGCAGCGTCACCGGCTCCGTGGGTTTTACCAAATGTGTGGCCGCCGGCAATCAGCGCCACCGTCTCTTCGTCATTCATTGCCATACGGCCAAAGGTGTCACGAATGTCCTTGGCTGCAGCCAATGGGTCGGGATTGCCATTGGGGCCCTCGGGATTTACATAAATCAAACCCATCTCCACTGCGGCCAATGGATTTTCCAGGTTGCGATCGCCGCTATAGCGGGCGTCCGTCAACCAGGCTTTCTCATCACCCCAGTAGACATCTTTCTCCGACTCCCACACATCCTCCCGGCCACCGGCAAAACCAAAGGTTTTGAACCCCATGGATTCCAACGCCACATTACCGGTGAGAATCATCAGGTCCGCCCAGGAAATGTTGCGACCATATTTTTGCTTGATGGGCCACAACAGGCGACGCGCCTTGTCGAGGTTGACGTTGTCCGGCCAACTGTTCAGTGGCGCGAAACGCTGGTTGCCAGTGCTGGCGCCACCGCGCCCATCACGTACCCGATAAGTACCGGCGCTATGCCATGCCATGCGAATAAACAGAGGCCCGTAGTGGCCGAAATCTGCCGGCCACCAGTCCTGCGAATCCGTCATTAACGCGTGCAGGTCCTTCTTTACCGCCTCGTAATCGAGCTGCTGGAATGCTTCGGCGTAATCAAAGTCCTTATCCAGCGGGTTCGATTTGTCCGCATGCTGACGCAGAATGTCCAGCCGCAAATGATTCGGCCACCAATCCTCGTTCGTCGTACCACCACCGGCTGCATGGCCAAAAGGACATTTGCTTGTTGTCATGTGCGTCACTCCATTGACGGTCTGAGGGCTTTGCTCAACTATAGCCAAGGAGTAACCGAGTGGATCTAGACAATAACCGCGGGTTCAGCTTGTCCCTGCACCGCATTGCGGTAGACCAGCGTGACGCCGTTGGCGACTTCCGCCCTGGGGCGGTCTTCCAAGCCAACCGCAGCGGTGGTCACATACATATCGGTAAAGTCCTCACCGCCAAACGCCGGGCAAGTGGTGCGAATCACTGGCGCTTCCAACGCCGCGATTTCCCGGCCGCTCGGGTCAAAGCACTGGGTGCGCGCACTGTCCCACAGTGAAGACCACATATTGCCCTGCCCATCCATTACTGCGCCGTCGGGAATCAGCCCCTGTGTACTCAGGTCCAGGAAGACTTCGGGTTCACCCATGGGCCAGCCATCAGCGGTATTCAGCAGTACGCGGTAAACGGTATTTTTTGCGGAGTCTGCGTAGTAGCCATAACAGCGTTCGCGGTCAAAGCAGATGCCATTGGGTACAGTCATTCCTGAACAGAGGCGACGCAGTTCGCCTTTGTACCAGCGATAAAGATTCCCCTGGTCCGGCTCACCATTGACGCCCATGGTACCGATCCAGAAACCACCCCAGGGGTCGGCGCGGCCATCGTTGCTGCGATTGCCCGGCATATCAGGTTCCAATTCGCACAGCAGGCTCTTCTCGCCGGAATTTAAATCCATCAGGTGCAAACCACTCTCGCAGGCAACCAGTGCACGGTCGCGATCCACCCAGCCAATGGCAGAAGGCATTTCGCCCATATCCCAGGCTTGCGTGCCATCGGGGCCCTTGGCCAACACCTTGTTATTCAACAGGTCCACCCAATACAGGGTCTTGCGCAGTGGATGCCACAGCGGACCCTCGCCGAGGCTGCATATCCGTTCATCGAAAACCTCGGCGGCAACAGTTTCCCCGCCCTGTTCCCTAGTCGCTGAATTCAGCAGTTGATCGCTCACGTGTATTCCTCAAATTCTCAAACTACTTGTCTTTTGCACGGCGCAAAAATTACGGTGTTTGCAGCAGGCTGATTATCTTCGCCGACACCACCTCATCATCCAGGGCAATAGGCTTCGAATGCTGAGCGGCACGCACAATCAGCAGTGCCCGGCCTTCACTGGTCCGCAAGCGTTCGCTTTTGTAGCGTTCCATAAACGCCGAACGGCCGTTGTCGGTACCGAGTAGTTCCAACCCTTCCGGCAGCACAAATTCAATATTCGCATCCAGATGTCGCACCGGGCGGCCCTTGTTATCCACCAGTTGTGCTTCCACATGCGCCACGCTGTCTTTATCTCCCGACAGCAGGTGGCGATCAAAGGAGAGTTCGATAGACACCGGTTGCGTTGCCGTCTGTACCTCAGAAGTCGCTGCACAACCATCGATACCGCGGGCGGATAGTTTGCCCCCAGCAAACGGGACTGCCCACTTGAGGAGACGGTCAGGGTTGTCAGCAAGAGCCCGAGCGCCCAGCGAGTTTCCATTCAGGAACAGTTCTACTTGCGGGCAGTTGCTCAGCACCTCGACAATCACTGGCTCGCCATTGGCGTAATTCCAATGTCGGTTAATATCCTGCCACCCCCACACACGCTGCTCCCACGCACCCGGCGCTTTTTCTACCACCTTGCCGTCTGTATCGCGGCGATACAGGGATTTTTCTTCTACCTGGGAAGTGATTGCCACATAGGGAGCTGGATTCCACAGGGTGCGGTAAAGGTCATAGGCGGGGGTCTCAAAACCTGCAAGGTCCAGCAGGCCACTGCGCACCGCCTTGCGCGGCCAAGCGCCATGGGCTTCGCCCAGGTAGTCGGTACCGGTCCATAAGAACGTGCCGGGAATAAAGTCGCGTTCCTCGATGGCCTTCCACTCGTGCCACTGCACCACATTTTCGGTACCCATGATCATTTTCTCGGGGTATTTCTCGTGCCCATAGTCATAGATCACGCGACGGTAGCTGTAGCCGACAATATCCAGCGCATCGGTGTAACCGGAGATATGACTCACCGAAGGCAGAATCAGGTTCGCGGTTACCGGACGGCTGGTGTCGAGTTCCTTAACCCAGCCCGAGAGTTTGGCCGCCGTTTTCGCCAACACGTATTGCCCGGCTTCGCTGCCGTGAAAACGATCCTTGATTTCCTGCTCGGTGATAAACGGCGGGTTGTAGAAGTAATTGCCGGATGCGTTCATATCGAAGTATCCGGTGGCATCCTTGTAACGCGGGTAGGTCCACTCGATCTCATTGCCAATACTCCACATAATCACCGACGGGTGGTTGCGATCGCGCTTTACCGAGAGCTTGAGGTCGGATTCGGCTTCCTGCTGGAAATAGTCGGCGTAGCCCCGGCTGATCCGGTCGTCATGGCGCTCCCATTGGTTGAGCCGCTTGTCCTTGGGGTTATCCCATTCATCAAAAATTTCGGCCTGGACCAGAAAACCCATTTCGTCACACAGGTCGAGAAATTCCTGAGAGGCTGGGTTGTGTGCGGTGCGGATGGCATTGGTACCCGCCCGCTTCAAACTTTCCAGCCTGCGCCGCCAGACGTCTTTTGGCACCGCGACACCGACAGCTCCGGCATCGTGGTGCAGGTTTACGCCTTTGATTTCAGTGTTCACACCATTCAGGTAAAAGCCGGTATTCGGGTCAAAACGAATTTCGCGCACGCCAAAGCGCGTTTCCAGGCGGTCCACTACCACATCGCCCAACGAGATCGTGGTTTGCGCACGATACAGGTTGGGTGTGTCAGGGCTCCAAAGATTGGGCGACTTAATCGACAAAGCCTGCATGAAGGTGCCAGATTGATCCGCCGCAAGTTTGCTACTGGAATCCGCTCTTGCAACCTCACGTCCCTGCCCATCCAGAATCACCGAGTGAATGGTAAATTGCGCAGATTCATCGCGCTGGTTGGCAACCTCAACATCCAGTGTTACTTCGGCACGCTCTTCCGTGACTACTGGTGTTTTGATAAATACCCCCCAGATGGGGATATGCAATGGGTCCACAGAAACCAGCTTCACATCGCGATAAATACCTGCACCGGGGTACCAGCGGCTATCGATGTAGCGACTGCGGTCGACGCGCACGGCCACTAGGTTCTGCTTACCCGGATCAAGCAGATGATCCGTGATATCGATGTAAAACGGGGTATAGCCGTTGATGCGGCCACCGACGCGGGTCCCATTCAGCCAAATTTCTGAATGGTTATAAATGCCATCAAAATATAGAAAAGAGCGTTTCTTACCTGCACTTTTCGGGATAACGAAAGACTTCCGGTACCAGCCAATGCCTCCGGGTAAATATGCAGTGGCGCCGTCTAGCGATGGGTCAAAATCCTGTTCGATACTCCAGTCGTGTGGCAAGCGCAGCGCTCGCCATCCATTATCATCGTAATCAGCGCGCCTAAAGTCGCTACTGTCTTCCAGCTTGAACTTCCAACCGAAATTAAAATCGGTGGAGCGTACAGGCCCAACCTCCCCGCCATGTATTGAAGTGCTACTCGATGCAGAGGGGTTAGCGAGCGCGGTTGATACTAGGCCGGACAAAAAAAGGACCGATGTAACAAGGACAAACGACGGAATTGAGACTGAAGTTTTCACGGTATTTCCTGCAATAATATCTGGCGGAAGCTCACTGGCGGCGTTCGCCAAGAGCAATGGTGGAACCAGGTACGGGATGTTCAAGTTGCTGCTGGGAACCGTCTCGCCATACCACTTCCAGACGAGTCGGCAGCATTCCCTGGCCGAGACCAAAGTGCACAAGATTCAGTTGGCTTTGCGAGTGCGTGGCACTGCCAGAACCAACGCGCTTGAGTCGGGTGAGCTCAGTTTCCCCGTGGGTAACTGTCAGGCGCACGGTTGCCGCAGAAGCATCCGCCCCCTTTGGTGAATAACCTACGTTGACCAATAAAAAGTCATTCGCGGGCGATGCTTTTTGTTGTTGTAGCTGGTTTTCAAACAAGTGCCAACGACCCTGATCGTCGTCGCCACTTAGCAGGTCGACATCTCCGTCGAGGTCGTAGTCGAACGCGGCCCCCATATCGCCATGCCCGGACTGCGACACGGCAGTGGCGCCATGCATTAATTGCAGCCCAAAGTCCTTGCCTTGGCGATTGCGCAGTAGCAAGTCAACCTTGCGCTGGTGCAGCGCGCCAAACCGATATACGAAAAAGTCTTCAAAGCCATCGTTATCAAAGTCACCGGTTGCCACACCCCAATTATTATCGATGGTTTGCACGGGCAGCAGCTGGCTTGCATCGCTAAACCGGTCTCCCTCATTGCGCAACAGCAGGTCTGGGACTCCGAGCTCCTGCGGCTGCCAATCCGGTGTTACGGAAGTTACCCCGTGAATACTTGCGCGGAGATCCCACGCCAGGTTGTCATTGAGGCGCCACTCAAGCCGCCATTGGCCGTCACCCACGTGGCCCAGATACCAGCCGTTTTTCGTTAGGTCCGCCGGGAAACCTATAGCCTGTTCCCGGCTCACCGAAACGCGGTCAGCACCTGCAGGTGTGTCCAGTGCCACCCCCGCTTCACCGAGGTACACAGGTAGTGTCACCTTTACACCGCGGTGCCAGTGGAAAAAATGATTGAGCTGGAGCTCCCCATCCGCGGTGAAGCTAATACCGTCTTGCCCGCTATTACCTTCATCGCGCAAGTCCAATCGCCGTGACCGCGCATCGAAGGCGACGGCATTGTTAGCAATTTGATAATAGGTTTTACCGCGGGCAAGGTAATAATCAAGGTCACCATCGTTGTCGATGTCTGCCTCTGCCACCGCCATCACAAAGTCCTGCTCCACCGATTTCGGCAACCACTCACCTGTGACATCTTCAAACCCAAATTCACCGTCCCCTGCCCATAAGCCAAGCGGTGCGAAGGTGATCAGGTCACTCACATTGTCGCCATTAAAATCGGTAACCAGTACGCGTTCGGCGTCGAGTGATTCGAACTGCGGATGGCTGCGGTAGCGAAATTGGTCCTGGCCGATATTTTCGAACAGGATATTGCGCGGTCCTGTTTCTCCGGGAATCATCATGGCGTTGATCTGCAACAGATCCAGGTCACCATCGAGATCCATGTCAATCCAACGCACAGAGCGGCCCCGCGCGCCCATGTGCTCGATACCACTGCCTTCGGTGATATCGACAAAACTCCCATCGTCGTTTTTTAAAATTCGTGGTGGCTGGGGGCTACTGCCGTTGCCACCACCGAGTGCGACCACCACATCCTGATCACCATCCAGGTCGTAGTCACCAGCGGCAATGCCGTGGACATCCCAGCGCATCAAGGGTGCGGGATCCAATGCATAGTGATTCTCACCGGTGGCCCAAACAAGCTGTGCAGGGACCTTATCGTGGTTACCCAGAAGCAGCTCGTAGCGCCCGTCGCCATTCAAGTCGGCAACCGCGGGACCGCCATATTTCCACGTGGGTTCTGTAACCAGGCCGCGGGCTGCGGAAACATCCGTGAAGCGCACGGGTTGGGATCGCAGTTGGTAGCGCAACAGGGTTTTGTGCGCAGTGATATAGATTGCCGATTCGTCGGCATTAAATGCCAGGTTAGCCGCAACACTCGGTGTCGGGATAGTAGCGAGGTGCTTCCCCTCCTCATCCAGCACCCACACACCACCGGGGCCGGTGGCAAACACCGCACCGGAACTGTGTACCTTCAACCCATCCGGCAAACCGCTTCCATGGGCGCCAAGGCCTTTACTATCCAGTTTGTGGAATACGCGACGCGGACCCGGCACGCCGTGGGCGTCAAGCTCATATAGGTACCACGCCGGTGTATTGGGATCGGAAGCCGCAACATATAGGCGGCGCTGATCGGGAGAAAGTGCGATGCCATTGGGCAGGTAGATGCTGTCATCCAGCAAGGTCAGTTCCCCGGATGGTGCAAGCGCATAAATACCCTGGAAATCCAGTTCCTTAGCCGGGTCTTCCAGTTGTGCGGGCAACCCGTATGGCGGGTCGGTAAAGTAGAGGATACCGGTGTGGTGCAGCACACCATCGTTCGGGCTATTCAGGCGTTGGCCTTCAAATGACTCGGCGAGAGTTGTATACCTTGGTTGTGGTGTGTCGAGCGGCGCAGTGAGTTTGGCCACGCGCCGCGATCGGGACTGCAGGAGCAATAAGCTATTGTCCCGGTCCAGTAACAGGCCGTTGGCGTAACCGCTGTCTTCGAGATAAACGCTTGCACCCTCGCCCGGGACATAACGGTACACACGATGCGTGGGAATATCCGAAAACAGCAAATAGCCGGTGGCTGCGGTGTTCGTGCTTCCATCTGTACTGGTTCCGCGCGCCCCCTGCCCCCGGCTAACTCGAGATGCCGGCGGCACCCACACAGGCCCTTCCGCCCACGCATAGCCCTCGCTGACCACTTCTACTTCCGCTTTGGGATCCAGTAGTGACAATACCTGCGGGTCAAAAATTTCTGCAGAGCCACCCGCACTAACGGTGATTGGCAATATCCACCCGGCAAGTACTGCAATGACTGGCAACGCTTTACTCACGGATTTCCACCCTCTTCGACAGCTTGTTTGCCACTGGTAAAGCGGCGCTGGTAAAGGCTTTTGTTCACGCGGGTGACGGCATCAACCAAGGGCGCGTAAGGCGTATCGGTAACGCTCACAAAACCCACGTTGTAGTTCTCCCCATCGTATGCGCGGCCGGTCAGCGGGGAGTCGATGTACTGGAACCAGTGGGCTCCCACAAACCAGGGGTTGTCGATCACACTGTGCACGTACTCGGTGTACTTCTTCCCTCGATCCACTTGCGAACTCGCGTGAATCAAACCGGGATTAAGTAAACCGGAGTCCAGCGCGCCATTATGAAACTCACCGATGATGCTCGGCTTGTCCAATGTCTCAAGGAAATGCCAGAACTTGTCACTAACGCCTTCCTTGTAGTAGTTGTAGCTCACCACATCGGCATGTTTGGCTGCAGCGCGACGCACCTCCGGGGTCATGCCCCAATCTGCAAAGCGCGCGCCCAGGTACAAGTGATTGGGCATAAAGTGCTTCACTGCTGCACGCACTACTTTGAAGTACTGGCCGGTGTAGTGTTCAAGCAGTGCGGAAAAGTCCTCCACCATCGCAGGGTTAAAACTCGCCAATGCCACGCCGCCAGAAAACTGCTCCCAGGAAGAGATCTGGGTATCCCACGCGCTATTGAGCTGTTCTATGGAGGTATATTTCTCCTGCATCAACCGCACGAATTCGGCTTTAGTCGGGCTCTCGACGGCATCCCGCGACAGGGTGTTGATGACGATACCAAAGCGGGTTTCGGTAGAACCTTCCTGGCCCCAGCTCTTTTCATTATCGATAAAAACCCCAACGCACCAGGGGCTGCCCTGCACTTCCCTTGCGACCTGCTCGGCCGTAATGAATGCGCGCTCCTTAAACAATGGATCGAAGGGATCGGGCAGTGGACTCCAGTAATCATTGCCACTACTGACGGTCTTGAAGTTGCCGATGATCCAGCCATTGGCAAAATAGGGAATGCGATCCATCTGGTAGTAATCGGGATCAATCCAGTTACCAAAAGACGTAAAGCCCCAACTGAGCATGCGATCAATGGTGACTTCGCGCCATTTCGCCATCAGCTGTTCGTCGTCGGCAACCTGGTACTTGCGCTGTAGATTTGCGCGATAGAAGCTGAAGGTCTCACCGCGCGGAATCGCGCCGGTATGCACTTCCCGACGATAGCCAAAATTCTCGCCCAGTGGATCGCCGTAATCCGGTAGCCAGGTGAACATTTCTGCGCGCAGGGAAGAACTGATATGGCGCGAAGGAAGCGCAGCGTCCGGCACTGGGTTAAGCCCAAGGGAATCTTCAGGGGTTAAATCACCCGGTGCACGCTGGGGAACCGCACCCTGATCAAAGTCGTAGCCGGTAATGGTGGAGGTATTGGCAAGGCGCACATTGGCGATACCGGTAGAGAAAAAGGGATAGCCTTCTGGGTCCACCAGCGTCCATTTTCCATCGACCTTTTGTGTGCGAAAGAAGCCGGTGGCATCAAGCTTTGGCCCCTGGGTCCAACCACCGAAGCGAGAGCGCCCCTCCAGTGGTTGCTTACGCAGGATGGAACCTTCTGCCTCAGCTTGCTGGCGTAAAGTTGCAACCGAATCTACCTTGTCTGCGAATTCGCGCTTGGCACTTTGCCCGAAGGCATCAACCAAACCTTTCAGGTAGTCCTGATCCAACGATTGCGGTTGAATCAAACGAACATTGTCGATGCGAATCTCTTTGTCTTCCAGCACTCCGACAACGTTGAATTCGATACGCGCAATTGCGCTCACATCCAAATCTTTCGCGCCGTAGCGAAAGATGATGTCTTGGTACTCACTATCCCACGAAGGCGGGTTGGACCGGATGCCGGTCTCTACCCCAAGATCCGGACCTTTCAGCTCAAAGAAGTAGGTGTTATCCGAGCGTTCTGGCACGACAAAACTGCGGTTATGGGTCTTACCCTGTTGATCGTGGGCTTTCACATAAAAATGCACGGAAGATGGCTGTTGATTGGCGATATCCAGTGCAAATGCAAATGTACCCAGTTCACTCCAGTCCCATGGCGATTGGGGTGAAAAGGAAAAGCCGGCGGTGTAGTGGTTTTCCGTGTGCAGCTTGATATTCAGTGCCTGCCCACTATTCTCAGTTGTGCCTCCAACCAACGTGGCCACCGCGTTATGTAATTTGATCTCTGGCGGTACCGCAGTGTCTTCGAAATCCCATAGAGCTTCGCCAATCGGATGCTTATCCAATTGCGCCGCACTGGTCTGCTGCTGTCCATCCAAACGCTCGCTACAGGCAGCTAGCAGCGCTCCCGCAAGGCAAGTTAAAACCAGCAACAAGATTCGATACCGCATTGTGGGTCCCCACCTGATTGATTATGAAAATTTGGGTGTTTACGCAGTCTGGGGCTCGACCGTGGAGCCTTTTTCGCCTTCGTGCAGCGCAATTTGCTCGATTTTTCCAACGAGAAATAAATAGGAACAAAGCCCCACCATGGCAAGCGCACCAATCAATGCCAGGGCAGGACGAAAATCACCATCGTGTGCGAGCGCCCCGATTGCGACCGGGATAATTACGGCGGACATGCCACCAACAAAATTAAAACAACCCCCTACAAGACCGACCATATTCTTGGGCGCAATCAAGGAGACAAATACCCAGGTGATAGAGGCAAGGCCATTGCCAAAAAAGGCAAGAGAGAGGAAAAATGTCACCGCGGCCGTAGACTCCACATAATTTGCCCCAATCATCGAGCAGGAGAGCATAAGCCCAATGATGACCGGGGTTTTACGTGAAAATTCATTGGAGAACCCACGCCGCACCAGCCAATCGGAGGTGAAGCCGGAGAGCAAGACACCGCAAAAAGCAGCGAGAAAAGGAATGGAAGCAAGAAAGCCGGTTTTGAGGTCACCCATACCGCGGTACTCCGCAAGATAGGTAGGAAACCAGGTTAAAAAGAAAATCAGGGTACTGCCAAGGCAAAACTGGCCGATGTAAATTCCCCACAGTTTGCGGCTAGAAAACGCCAGGCGCAGGCTCTGCCAATTAATTGCCGCCTGTTGCGGGGCCCCACGTACAGGTTTCGCCGCCACTGAATGGGTTTCTGCTTGCCCGGCATCCTCTTCCCGCTCCTTGACGACGTCTTGGGATTCTCCCGATTCGCGATACAGGAAATACCAAACCACCGCCCAGACGATGCCGATAAGGCCCGACACGATAAACAGCCCACGCCAACCAAACCACTCCTGAATCACCGCCAGCACGGGCATCAGAAAGGCCAATCCAATAAATTGCCCAGAGGTATACACCGCAATAGCACTGGCGCGCTCACGCTCAGGGAACCAATGGGTAACAATTTTATTGTTCGCAGGATACGAGGGCGCTTCAAACAGCCCGATCGCCATACGGCAGCCCACCAGGGCCGCGAGGGAGCTAACCAACCCCTGCACAACCGTCGCCAACGACCAGGCGATCAGGATAAAGGGGTACAGGATCCGTACACGCACCGCATCGACGATCATGCCGCCGGGAATCTGCATGATGGAATAGGTCCAGGCGAACGCCGAAAAAATAATCCCCATTTGTACCGGAGAGAGCTCCAGGTCCTGTGAGATCGCATTGGCCGCAACCGAAATATTGGTACGGTCCATGTAGTTGATCACCACACTGATGAAAATCAGTGCGAGCACACCAAACTTGCCGCTCTTTACGCTAGCACTGCCGCTCCGTCCTTTGGTCCCGCCGCTCATCTGCCTGGTTACTCTTGTTAATGCGCTTATCAACACTCTTATTATTTTGTGACGTGATCGAGCAATCGCTGGCTACACCATCACGAGAACAAGGTCGCCCCTTACAATTGTTAACAATTTACATTACTCTCCTCGGCATAACAATAACCGCCCCTCAAACCGGGGGCACAAGGAGACGCGATGAAAACCACCTCTCTCACTTTGGCGGCCCTTGCGCTGTCATCCTCCGCGCTGGCTGCGGACTGGGACAATATTCCTGTTCCTGCCGATGCCGGAGCCGGAAATACCTGGGAACTCCACAACCTTTCTGACGATTTCAACTACGCCGCACCACCCGTCGGCAAGAGTGCGACCTTTTTTGAGCGCTGGAGCGAAGGCTTTATCAACCCCTGGCTAGGCCCGGGTGAAACCGAGTACTACGCCCCCAACTCCTATGTGGAAGGCGGTAACCTGGTCATCAAGGCCAGCCGCAAGCCCGGCACCATCAAAGTGCATACAGGCGCCATCCACTCGAAGGAGAGCATGACCTATCCGCTGTTTATGGAAGCGCGGGTAAAAATCACCAACCTCACGCTGGCCAATGCGTTCTGGCTGCTGAGCTCGGATTCCACGGAAGAGATCGATGTACTGGAGTCCTACGGCAGTGACCGCCCCAGCGAGACCTGGTTTGACGAGCGCCTGCACCTCAGCCATCACGTATTTATCCGCGAGCCGTTTCAGGACTACCAGCCGAAAGATGCGGGGAGCTGGTATCCGAACCCCGATGGCGGCCACTGGCGTGACCAGTTCTTCCGTATTGGCGTTTACTGGATCGACCCGTGGACACTGGAGTACTACGTAAATGGTGAGCACGTGCGCACCGTCTCCGGTGTTGAAATGATTGACCCCTATGGCTACACCAACGGCAATGGCCTCAGCAAGCCGATGCAGGTCATCTTTGATGCGGAGCACCAGCCCTGGCGCGATGCGCAGGGAACCTTGCCACCCACCGATGAAGAGCTCGCTGACCCAAGCCGCAACAAGTTCCTGGTGGACTGGGTACGCTTCTACAAGCCAGTGGCAGACAACAACGGGGGCGGCGACCCAGGCAATGGCGGTGATCCAGGTAATGGGGGCAACCCGGGAAGCGGCGAAACCATTCGCGTTGAAATGGGCAGCTTCTCCGCTACCGGTAAAGCAGGCGCTGCCGTTGCCGGCGACACCGTTACTGGCTTCAACGCCAATGGCGACAACATCAACTACAACACCCTCGGGGATTGGGGCGACTACACCGTAAACTTCCCGGAAGCGGGTAACTACAACGTGGAATTGCTCGCCGCCTCCCCCACCACGTCCGGCATCGCAGCGGATGTGCAGGTGGACGGCAGCTACGTAGGTACCATTCCCCTGAGCAGTACCGGTGACTGGGAGCTGTACAACACATTTACCCTGCCGAGCACGATTTATATTGCTTCAGCAGGCAACCACACCATCCGTGTACAAAGCGCTGGTGGCAGTGCCTGGCAGTGGAACGGCGATGAAATACGCTTTACCAAAACCGAGGATGACAGCACACCACCGCCACCACCAGCGACTGGTGCCACCATCACCGTGGAAGCGGAAAGCTTCGCTTCTGTCGGCGGCACCTATGCCGACGGGCAGGCGCAGCCCATCAGCGTTTACACCACCAATGGCAGCACCGCGATTAATTACGTGAATGCCGGTGACTTTGCCGACTACACCATCAATGTTGCCGACGCGGGCACCTATGCCATTACCTATCACGTGGGTAGCGGCGTGACCGGTGGCAGCATTGAGTTTCTGGTGAACGAAGGCGGTAGCTGGAATAGTAAAACGGCAACGCCTGTACCGAACCAGGGCTGGGACAACTTTCAGCCACTAGACGGTGGCAGCGTCTACTTGGAGGCAGGTACGTATGAGGTGCGCCTGCATGGTGTCGGCAGTAACGACTGGCAGTGGAACCTGGATAAGTTCGTGCTGAGTAACTAATCACCAGTCATACAAACTAAAAAAGGGGGCCAATGGCCCCCTTTTTTAGTTGCGCGATACAAAATACAGCACTACAAGTCACTACCACTAAAAGGCAGTGGCTGCTCGCCTACCTCTTGCGGGTCAAACGGTAACTTTTTGGGATCAACCGGTGCGGTATAAATCTCCACGGTCTCAGGCCGCACATTTTCCAAACCAGTCAGTGCTGGCCCCGGCGTTGCGTCCGGGCGATTCGGGTATTTTTTAATCCACAGTTCGTGGCGCTGCCGCTGCCGGTTGAACATGCTCTTTACATGAAACTGCTCAATCATCTCGCCATGCATTTCGCGCGGGTCGGTAAACAAGTCGTAGAACTCGTTTTTTGACAAGCCCACTTCGGCATTTTTCCAGTCCCGCTTGAAGCGCCCCTTTACGCCAGCCGCCAGATTTGGCCCCTGGTAAATCATCACATAGTCGCGGCGACTGAACCCGTCCCCATTCAGGAACAGCGATGTCTGGTCCACGCCATCGATAATCCGGTCGCGCGGTATATATTTCTTAGCGCCACCCAGGTTGGCGAACGTGGTATACAAATCGGTTACATGCAATATATCCCCGACAATCTGCCCGGGCTTAATGACCCCCGGCCAGGTAGCCAGCATAGGCACCCGTACACCGCCCTCGGTAAAGTCCCCTTTGCCGCCACGGTATAAGGTTTCCACCATGCCACGCGGGCCGTAGTGGATAAAGGGACCATTATCCGCCATTACAATCACCAAGGTGTTTTCCGCAACCCCCTGGCTCTGCAAGTGTTCAAACAGTTTGCCGACAAACGCATCGAGCTTGACCAACCCTTCCGCGCCTACATTTTTATTCGCCGTAAGCCGCTTTTTCTCGCGAGGATCGGGAAAGAATGCCGTCAAAATCGGCTGATAGGAAATGAAAAACGGCTTTTTGTCGGCGACACTCTTGTCGATAAAGGCCAATGTTCGCTTTTGCGCCTCAGTCTCAATATCCCAGTAATTTTTGATATCCGGTGGAGGGCCCCACTCTCGGCTGGGACCACCCTTGGTGCCCTCGATGGTCCAAACCACACCGCGGGGCTGGTGAGATTGATCGAGATCGTATTGATCCTCGCCATGCAGATCCGGGTAGAGTCCGGTTATTACATTTGCCACTTCCGCCTGCGGAATCCACATGGAGGGCACCTGGTTGTATGGCGTGAAAAAGGCCTCGTCGTAGCCCTGTTTATGCGCGTAACTGAACTCAGTATCGCCGAGATGCCACTTGCCAAAGAACGCGGTGTTATACCCAGCCTTGTCCAACACCTCGGCAATCGTTACCTCTCCCGCATCCATCCCCGAGTATTCCACCGGAAACGATACCGTATGCATGCCACTGCGCACCGCATAGCGCCCGGTCTGGAAGGCTGCGCGGGTCGGCGTACACGCGGGCTCCGTGTACATACGCATAAAATTGATGCCGTCATTCGCCATTTGGTTGATGTTCGGCGTCTTGAACCCGCGCACACTCTGAATGGCCGGGATGCCCACCTCCCCCAACGCGGTATCGTCCCACATGATGTGCACAATATTCGGCGGCGTACCGTGTTTTTCTCGCAGCTCTGCCAAGCGCTGATTCAGCTGACGATCCTCCTGCTGCCAGCGCTCACCGAATTGCGCTTCGAGAATGTAATGTTCGGCGTCATGCACGATCGGATCCGATACCGCAGAACCTGAAACGGTAAAAAAGGTGAAAAACGTGAAAAAGAGCAAAAAGAACTGCCGCCTGCAAAGCATATGAAGCACCGTGTCGATAGTCGCAATACGGTGAATATAGAAGCTAATTCAGCAAGAGCCGTATATCAGCCGTAAGTGGCACCGTTGTACTTGCCACCCTTCCGGTCTCGCATCTGTAGATTTGACACGTCGAAGCACATAGACTCAGCAGACTCCAAATTTCAGCCTTAGCGAGAAGGAAAAAATGAAAACAGCAGGCATCTCAATAACACTAATACTGGGACTTGTACTTGGTTACTTTCTTCTCGCACCGGTGCCTATCAACCCCCAGGCCTGGCAGGCCCCCGCCAACCCCGGGTATAGCGGCCAGTTTGCGGTCAACGATAAGCTGGCCGGGCTTGATCAGATCGATATTGGTGAATGGACGGGCCCGGAAGATGTGGTGCTGGACAACCAGGGCCGGATCTATGTTTCCGTACATGAAGGCCGCATCCTGCGCCTCAACGCAGACGGCACTAACCGCGAAGTATTTGCTGAAACCGGCGGCCGCCCGCTCGGGCTGGCGTTTGACCAACAGGGAAACCTGATTGTGGCTGACGCCTTCCTGGGCCTGCTCTCTATCAGCCCTAGCGGTGTACAGACCCTGCTCACCAACAAGCTTGGTGAATCTCCGATTCTCTACGCGAATAATCTGGATATCGCCAGCGACGGCACCATCTACTTCACCGACGCCTCAATGAAGTTTGGTGCCAAGCAGTGGGGTGGCAGCTACCCCGCCAGCCTGTTAGACCTGATGGAGCACGGTGGTCACGGGCGCGTGTTGAGCTACTCGCCTGCGGACAACAAAACAAAATTGATTTATCAGGGGCTGAATTTCGCCAATGGTCTGGCACTGGCGTCCGATGAACAATCCGTGCTGGTCAATGAGACCGGTAACTACCGGGTAGTGCGAGTGGGTATCGCCGCGGACAATCGCGGTGCACTTTCGGAAGTAATTGGCGAGCTACCGGCATTCCCCGATAACCTGAACCGTGGACTGGACGGAAAGTACTGGGTCGGTCTGGTATCGCCGAGAAACCCGCTGCTGGACAAAATATCCGGCCGCCCCTTTTTACGCAAAATCGTGCAACGCCTGCCCCAGTTTATGCGCCCCAAAGCCACCTATTACGGCCACGTCATAGCGATCAATGAAGAAGGTGAAGTCTTGCAAGACCTGCAAGACCCCTCTGGCGGTTATGCCACCACCACCGGTGTGTTTGAAACACCAGACTACCTTTATGTCGGCAGCCTGCTCTCAGAAAATCTGGGGCGCATGCAAAAACACTAGCAATACCGATTACCGGCGAAAAGGATTCAGTAACGCGGGCGCTCCGAGCAGCCCGCCCAGATCCCACTTTCGCTTCGCCTTCGTCGCGCCGCCCTCACCCTGGGCATGCAGCAAGCGAACCAATGCCTCCACATCACCACCTGAAAATTTGAACGGTGCGAAATTGCGCTCACCGCGCCTTGCCAAAAATGCGCGTACTGCGTCATCTACCGGGACATACTTCATCGACCATTCGTTAAAGCCCCGCTCACGCGTATTTTTTAACGACAGAATCGTCGCGTCGCTGTGACGGGGATCAGAGGTGATTCGCTCATAGGTTTCGGTGACCACGGTGCGATCGCCCTCTAGCACCTGAAAGAAGTACCCATCGCCAAAATAGAGCACCCCACCAATATCGACGCGACTGTTATTGCGGCGGCTCTGCATCAATATGCGGGCGACGGAAGGCTCAACTCCCTGGCTATTGGGTGCGGGCTTGAACGTGGCCCGGCTCGCGTATACCAACTGAATCAAATCACTCAAGGTCTTCTCCAATTTTATTCTTTATATGGCAACCTATTACGCGCGACGGCCGACCGTGGATCTATCAACGCGTCCGCAGAGTCCGTGCAGAGCCCGTAAAGTTGCAGCAAATCACATTGGCGCGAACAAGAGACATGAACCACTGATGTGAACGAACGGTCAACAAATATTTCGATAAATCTAGAAATATAGTTTACAAATGATCGCGCACTCACTACAGTTCAGACATGGAACATCAAGACGCTGCCAAAAAACTCGCCGAGCTGGGTCACACCACTCGCCTGGCCATCTATCGCCTGCTGGTAAAAGCGGGTCCGGAGGGTCTGGCAGTAAGTGACATACAGCAGGCGCTGGACGTCCCCGGCTCAACCCTCTCCCACCACATCAGTCGTCTGGTGAACGCGGGACTAATGAGTCAGGAGCGCCAGGGCCGGGTACTGCGCTGTGAAGCCTGTTTCCCCGCGCTCAGTGCGCTGGTGGGCTATTTGGCTGAAGAATGCTGCGTTGAGCAGCAAGGCTGTTGCGACTGATCGCACGCCTCGAATGGAGTTTTTTGCACCCGTTTTTTTCATCTATATTTCGATATTTTTAGAAATATCAAAATCTAGACAAAGACGTGACAGATACACATACAGATAGATACAGATTAAAGGTGACCACAATGCTTCCCAACCACACAGCCAAGAATATTCAACACAGGCTGCAACAAGTTTCGCCGACCGACGTTGCACCAAAAATCCTGGTGCTATTCGGTTCCCTGCGCCCCAATTCACACACGCGCAAACTGGCGGACGAAGTGATGGAAATGCTCGAGCAATTCGGTGCAGAAGCCCGACTGTTTGACCCGCGCGACCTGCCAATTTTCGACGGTGAAAGTACGGATCACCCGAAGGTGCAACAACTGCGCGAATGGTCTGAGTGGTGTGATGGCCAAGTTTGGATCAGCCCCGAGATGCACGGCAACATGTCGGCGGTATTCAAAAACCAAATCGACTGGCTGCCGCTGGATCAATCCGCAGTGCGTGCCACCCAGGGTAAAAGTCTGGCGGTGATGCAGATTACCGGCGGCTCGCAGTCCTTTAACGCGGTAAATAATATGCGCATTCTCGGCCGCTGGATGCGTATGTTTACCATCCCCAACCAGTCGTCTATTGCCAAGGCTTGGCAAGAGTTCGACGAAGACGGAAAGCTCAAAGACTCCGCCTTCCGCGACCGTGTTATCGATGTACTGGAAGAGTTGGTGAAAACCACCATACTGATGCGTGGCCAGAGCGACTATCTGACCGAGCGCTTTAGCGAGGCCAAGGCCGCTCTGTCAAAGCAGGCTGCGGAGGCACTGAAAAACCAGGTAGAAGCCGCCGGCGCAATGGATGTTAAACGCAGCGCTTGTTGCGCTCCCAAGACTGCGCCTGCCCCGGTTGCTCCGCAAGCTGCGCAAAAGTCCGCTTGCTGTGCGCCAAAGGCCCAAAGCTGCTGCTAAATTTTCTGCTAATACCAAGCGGTAGCAAAAGCAGGTGCGCACCAGTGAATTAGCGCAATTCCCACTCAGTCTGTTCGGCCGGCTACAACATGCCGGCCGAACAGACTGAATGTCGTTACAACCGCTCGAACAATTACCCCAACAACTATCCGAACGACTAGCCGAAGATCGTCTGGTACAGCTCCGCACCGACAAAACGCGCGCGTTTCCCCAGGCTTCGCTCAATACGCAACACCTCATTCCACTTCACCATACGCTCACTGCGGGCAAAGGAACCAACTTTGAGCTGACCCGCGTTGGTCGCAACCGCGAGATGGGCAATAAACGCATCTTCCGTTTCACCAGAACGCGCCGATACGACCGGCAGCCAACCGGCTTTCTGGGTCATTTCGATTGCCGCCATGGTTTCGGATACGGTACCGATCTGATTGAGTTTGATCAGTACGGAATTCGCCAACTGGTTATCAATGCCATTTTGGATACGGGCGATGTTAGTAGTGAAGAGATCGTCACCGATTACCTGTACACGTTTGCCCACTTCTTCAGTAAACCGTTTCCAGCTATCGAAATCGGTATCCGCAAAGGGATCTTCGATAGAGATGATCGGGTATTTGTCACACCACTCAATCATCAGGTCACAAAACTCTGAGGGGGTAAATGAGGTACCGTCTTTCTTCAGGTGGTACCGCTCACCGTCGTACAGATCACTGGCGGCGATATCCAGAGAAATGGCCACATCTTTCCCAGCTTCATAACCCGCCAGACGCACCGCTTCCAGAAGGACTTCAAAAGGCTCTTCATTACTGTCAAACGCTGGCCACCAACCACCTTCGTCGGCAAGCCCAACACTCTTGCCCCGCCCCTTCATCACTTCACCGGCGGCATGGTAGATATTGAAGGTCATCTCCAGAGTTTCTTCGTAGGTTTTCGCACCCACCGCAATAATCAGGAAATCCTGAATATCAATGGCCCAGTCGGCATGTGCGCCACCACCCAGAATCTGGATTTCATTCAATGGGAGCAGGGTGCCCTGCCCTTTGCCCAGGTATTCGTACAGCGGCACGCCGCGCGCGTTTGCCGCGGCACGGGCGCACGCCATGGAGACGCCAAGGGTAGCGTTAGCGCCGAGCCGGGATTTATTTTCCGTGCCGTCCAGCTCTACCAGTTTGCCGTCGATCGCCTTCAGGTCGGCGACGGCCATGCCCTGCAGCGCCGGGGCAATTTCCTCGCGAATATTCGCAATCGCCTTAAAGACAGACTTGCCGCGGAAAACAGACTTGTCACCATCGCGCAGCTCAAGTACCTCAAACTGCCCAGTGGATGCACCACTGGGCACCAAGCCAGAACCGGTCACGCCGTTCTCGAGGGTGACTTCTACTTCAACTGTGGGAAAACCCCGTGAATCGTATATTTGAAACGCGTCAATACTTTGGATATTCATGGCGTGCTTAATTTATTTACCGTGTTTATTTACCGCTAATCATTCTGCGGCCAAAAGTTCTGTCCATTGATGGAGCAGCTGACTTAATGTGGTTGGTCCATCAGGGATTACTGCGTAAGCAAAGTCCCTGACGGTTTGTTGCTGGCTGGCATTCAGGTACTCCACTGGGGACTTGCCATCTACCCGGGCCAACATCAACATGGGCAGCAGGTGACACAGCCGGGACTCGAAGCCATCGTCAACAACCTCTCCCGCCGCAGCCAAGTAGGCTTCCCACACCTTCTCGCCCAGGCCCAGAATTTGCGCCGCGTTCTTTGGCTTGTGCAGTGCCTTGAGCAAAAAGTGATTTAACAGGAAGGCGACATCAAAGACGGGGTCGCCATACCAGGCCACCTCGCAGTCGAGAATCACCAGCTTGCCATTCCCAACCATCAGGTTTTTCGGGCTGTAGTCACCGTGAATAAGACAGGTAGCCGTGCTTGCAATCCGATCGGCCTCTGACACAAAGTGCGTGTTCAGCCCGGGGTGCCGGCTACCGGTTTTCAATAGGAATGGCTCAAGGCGAAGCTCGGTGAAGTCCTTCAGGGTATCGAATTTAGCTTGTGCCGAAGAATCACCAAGGGACTGCTTGTGAATACTGCCAAGATAGCTCCCCGCAAGGCGTGCATACTGGCGATCATATTCGCCAAGTAGCAGGCGCGACTTCCAGTTTTCCAGCCCTCCCTCAATCATTTCCATGCAGAAAAAATACTTTTCTGCATCGGAATAGAGAATGGCGGGCACAGACTCGGGCAGGAATGCACCGACATAACGCAGGTATTCCTGCTCGGTGATATTGCGTTTGATATCCGCAAACCAATCGTCTTTTACCTTGAGCTTGTCCAGCGCACGCTTAACGACAAAGCGTGCCTGACCGTCGTCTACCAGCAGGATCTCACAAGAAACCCCGCCGGACAGCGGGGTAAAGGTTGCATCCTGTGAGTGCAGAAGACCTTTTTCGATCAGGTAATTACATAACGCTACCTGATCCACAGTTATTCCTCTTCGGGTTCGGCGATCGACAAATTGCGGGTGTAGTCCAGCATTGTTTCGCGGCTGTTCACGCCACCACCCATGCCACTGGCACTACAGGCACCATACGGCAGACCGTACGCAAACACGTTGTGCGCATTTACCCAGCTGTTGCCAGAGACCATCTTCTTGGCGATGGAAATAGCGCGGTCGTTGTTCGTGGTCCAAACACTGTTGGCCAAACCGTAGTCCAGACTATTGACCTGACGCAATGCATCGGCGTCGTCCTTGAAAGTGGTGATGTAAGCCACTGGCCCGAAAATTTCCTCACGGAAGCAAATATTTTCTTCAGAGCCCATCAACAGCGTGGGACTAACGTAGTAACCAGAACGTTCCGCGTCAGAGAGCGGCTGGCCGCCATACACAATTTCTGCGCCCTGTTCCTGACCCTGTTGAATGTAACCATTAACGGTGTTCAGTTGGCGTTCGCTTACCAGCGGGCCCATCTGGCTGTCTTCATTCATGCCGGCCTTGATCAGCACTTTGTCGAGCTCCGCTTTTACCTGCTCGATAAATTCGGACGCTACGCTCTCATGCACAATCCAACGGGTCGCAGTGCAACATACCTGCCCAGTATTCAGGGTAATAGCACCAGCCAGACCCGCGGCAGCGGCGCTGATATTTGCGTCGTCGCAAATAATGGACGCGCCCTTGCCACCCAGCTCCAGCTTCACCGGCTTCAGGTTTGCGCCACACGCTTCGCCAATCAGACGACCCACGCGGGAAGAGCCAGTGAAAGAAACAAAGCGCACTTTCGGGTGCTGGGTAAATACGGAGCCGACTTCCGGACCCTCACCCGGCAGCACATTGATCACGCCTGCGGGAAAGCCAGCTTCTTCCGCCAATTTGGCGAGATACAGCGTGGAAAGCGGGGTTACTTCAGAAGGCTTCACCACCACGGTGTTGCCCGCCGCAAGCGCCGGTGCAATACCCCATTGGCACAGTGTGAGCGGGAAGTTCCAGGGGAAAATAAAACCGACCACGCCGTAGGGCAGGCGCACTTTGCGGGCCTGCTTCATACCGTCGAGAGTCAGTGGGGTTTCAAACTCTTCTTTCTCACAGAGATCCGCAAAATAACGCAGGCACTCGATGCCGAATGGGACATCGAACCCACGGGCGTTTTCCACTGGCTTACCGACATCCAGAGCTTCCAGCTGCGACAGTTCCTCGGCATCGCGCTCACACAAGTCTGCAAGCTTGCGCAACAGTGCGGCGCGCTCAGCAGGGCTGGTCTCTTGCCAGGAAGAAAATGCAGCATGGGCTCCTTCAATAGCTTGCTCAGCGTCGCTGGCAAGAGCCTCGGAAATCGTTGCCAGATGGGATTTATCTGCCGGGTTCTCCACAGCCATGGACTTGCCAGCACTACCCGTTACCCAAGCACCATTGGAATAGAAAGGGACGGGGGACTGGCCAATAAACGCCTGGACCTTCGCGGTAGTTTCAATCATCACTTTACCCATTATTTTTGGTTATCGACTAAAGGTGGGACTGCTGTAACTATGACATTACGCCTTTTGTTAACAATCTACAACATATAAATTGCCATGAAGAGGTGTTCTATTAAGCACAAGGACAAGGAAAAGGCAGCGCATTGCCAATCTGGCAGCAATGTCAGGAATGTCCAAATTACACGATTTTTGTAAACAATTTACTATTTACAGTGAGCTGCTGGCGCCGCTAGTATCCGCGAGACAAAACGATAAAACCGATCTGGAGAGAGCGGATGAGACCCTATTCCCTACCTGCGCGCTTCGCTTTGCTTACCCTGACCACAGCCCTTGCGGCCTGTGGCGGAGGCAGTAGCGGCAACCCTGGTAACGACCAGCCGCCACAGGACAACGGCGGTGTGCAACAAGACACACGTCCCGATACCTTTGCATTTTCTGCCGTTAACGACGCAGACCTGGATACGGCTTATACCTCCGGTGCCATTACCGTCTCCGGTATCAATGCGGCCGCGAATGTCAGCATTAGTGGTGGAGAGTATTCGGTGAATAACGGCAGCTATTCCAGCGATGCCGCCACCCTTGAGAATGGTGACAGTGTCGCTGTGCGTGTCACTTCGAGCACCGCATACAGCACCGAAGTCGTCGCCACGCTGACGATTGGTGGTGTGAGTGCGGATTACACAGTCACCACTATGGCAGAGCCTGTAGAACCGGAGCCTCCGGCAGAGAGTGCGATTAAAGTCGACTTCAACCTGAACATGCGGCACTCGGTGGGCGGTGAGTCAGAATTTGATCGTCGCAAGTTCATAACTGTCCACGCTTCCAATACCGAAAACGACTGGTTTGGTGGCAATTCGCAAAGCGCCGGCGCGGTTAATGAAGACCCCGAACTGATGACGAATTTTCTGGAAGGTTACGATGTCTATTTCGGCCGCGACACCGGCGGCATGAAATGGCAATTGAGCCAATTGCCGGAAGATGGCGCACGTCCTGGGTTTATCGATGTCGATTCAGCCATCACCAACGGTGGCGGTATGCGCTGGAACTACACAAAAGACACCAGCACAAAAGGCGATCTGATTCGCAAACATGGGCACCGTGCCATCGACATGGTCGTAGGTGGCCAGCAGCACCCCTACTGGCCCAATGGTGATGATACGGGTATGGGCTGGAGCTTCTCCACAACCGATACCGATACGGAACCGTTTGGTACCGCTGTCGGTCACTATATGGCGAACTTCCTCTACGAGTATTTTAATCGCGGCGAAAGTGATGAATTTGGTCAGCCCAAGCCGGTTTATCTCGAGGTAATGAACGAGCCTCTTTACGAACTGGTGGATTACCCACGTGAAGGCACCACCGCCACCACCCCGCAAAAAGTATTCGATTTCCATAATGCTGTGGCAAACGAAGTTCGCGCATATCGCGATACATGGAATCAGGCATCACACGAGAATGTCTTGATTGGTGGCTACACCGTTGCATTCCCCGATTTTGAAAAAGATAACTTCAACCGCTGGGAAGAGCGCGACAAGCTGTTTATCGATGTCGCCGGCGACAACATGGATTTCTTGTCTGTGCACTTCTATGACTTCCCTGCATTTCAGGGCACCCGACAGCTCCGCCGCGGCAGCAATATTGAAGCCACCTTCGATATGCTCGAGCAATATAGCCTGATGGCAACCGGCGCGCGCATGCCGTTTATGGTTTCCGAGATCGGTGCCACGGTGCACAGCATGATGAACGACGCCTGGTCGCCAGAGCGCGACAGTTACAAATTACGCGCATTGAACGGCCTGACCATGAATATGCTGGAGCGACCGGACCAAATTCTGAAGTCCATCCCGTTTGTCACCATCAAGGCGGAATGGGGGCGCGACCCAGACACCGGCATGCCCTACACCAACCGCCTGATGCGACAGAAAAAAGAAGGGAACGGTGAAACTGGCGATGCGTGGGTATACACGGAATTCGTCAAGTTCTACCAGCTGTGGTCCGAAGTAAAAGGTACCCGCGTAGATAGTTGGGCGAGCGATCTGGATGTACAGGTGAATGCCTATGTCGATGGCAACACCGCGTATCTGGTACTCAATAACCTGGAACAGGAAGCTTCGGTACTGGACCTCGCCACTCTCGGAATCGCTGGGAACAGTTTTGAAAGTGCGGTTATCAAGCAATTGCACTATGACGATACTGGAAAGCCTGTACTGGACGAAACCTCGGTCACCGAGTTGCCGCAAACGTTTACCTTAAACGCCGAAGCGACCGCCATTTTGCAGTTGACCTTTACCGATGCGATTACCATCGACAACGACAATATGGAAACCAAGTACTACGCAGAGACTTACAAACAGGCCATTACTGCCGGCGAAAAAATTTCGTTCGCCATCAACAGCGTTACCCTTGGCGATAACGGCGAAGCAATCTTGCGTTTGGGCGTCGGCCGAGATCATGGCAAGTCCCTCACGCCTTCTGTAACCATAAACGGCAACATCTTGTCCGTGCCGGAAGACTACCAGGGCTACGACCAATATTACGGTGGCAAAGGTCGCGCACAGTTCTTCGGCGTTATCGAGATTCCCGTGGACCACAGTTACCTGAGTGAAAACAATGCAATTGAAATTGTATTTGACGACGATGGTGGCTTTGTCAGCACTGTCACTGCACAGGTGTCCAACACGTCGACCCCGCTAGTTCGTGGGACGCGCGACTAATTCATTCTTTTTTCTGCAAAATTTTGACTCTTTCGCCAGACCGGCAGCCTTGCTGCCGGCCTGGTTTCCATCTCCACTCCAAGTCAAACCATCCTCCAGTACCAGTTCGCATTTCTGAAAAAACGCGAAAAAACGGGCAAAATTCCCGCCCATCATATTGTCGATTGTTAACAGTTTATTGTTAAATAGTCGCGCCCGTAGATATAACGCTAACAGCCGCCGTTTATCCAACAGCAATTCTAATCACCTGGATGCGGCAACTACGGTCAATTCAAAGCCACTTCCTGTGCGCTTTGCCATTTCGAGGTATCGGCGAAACGCCAGAGCGGTTCAAAAATAAAAACGACACAAGCGGTACCGTGTCTCGATCCCGGAGCAAGCGATGAAACTCCCCTACCCCAGGCGCCCCCTGGTACTGGCACAGTCTGTGCTGGCAGCAGGCCTCGCCTTCAGTACTGTTGCAACCGCAGCAGACTATCGAATAGAGGCTGAATCATTCAGCAGCGTCGGCGGCACCTACGCCGATGGCCAGCCTCAAAAAATCAGTGTTTACAATGTGAATGGTGTGACCGCCATTAACTACGTAAACCGTGGTGATTACGCCGAATATGTCCTGCAAGTTGCAGAAGCAGGCACCTATAACCTGCAATACCTGATCGGTACCAGCATGACCTCTGGTGCGGAGATCGATTTCCAGGTCGGCTCCGGCAGCAGCTGGACATCCCTGGCCAAGAAAGCGGTACCTGCTGGCCACTGGGACAACTTCCAGCCGCTGGATGCAGGTAACGTTGCGCTTCCAGAGGGCACTATTAACCTGCGGGTTGTTGGCTCTGGCAGCAACGACTGGCAGTGGAACCTGGATGCCCTGGAACTGACTCTCGTCAGCACCGGCGGCTCTAGCAGCAGCTCAAGTTCGAGCAGCAGCTCCAGCGGTGGCTCTAGCAGTTCCAGCAGCGGCGGTGGCAGCACGGAATTTACCGTGGAAGCAGAAAGCTTCGCGCAGGTTGGCGGTACTTATGCCGACGGCCAGCCGCAAAAAATCAGCGTGTACTCGGCCAATGGCGCGACCGCGATTAATTACGTCAATAAAGGTGACTACGCGGAATACTCCGTTTCTGTACCTCAGGCGGGCAACTACGACCTGACCTACTTCGCCGGCACTGCGGTGAACGGCGCGCAGATTGATTTCCAGCTAAACAGCAGCGGAAGCTGGCAGACTTTGGCACAAACCAATGTCCCGAACATCGGCTGGGACAACTTCCAACCGCAAGCCGCGGGTACCGTATACCTGCCAGCAGGCAGCCAACAAATTCGCGTGTACGGCGGTGGTAGTAATGATTGGCAGTGGAACCTGGACCGCATGGAGTTTGCGTATACCGGTGGTTCTTCCTCCAGCAGTTCTTCGAGTAGTTCGTCCAGTTCTTCAAGTAGTTCGTCGAGCAGTTCGTCCAGTTCCGGCGGCAGCAGCTCCAGTTCTTCGTCGAGCTCCTCTTCCAGTTCCTCCTCGAGTTCCTCCAGCTCCGGCGGTTCCTCCTCCAGCTCCAGTTCTGGTGGTACCTCGCCCGGTAACGGCAGCCCGGTTTCCGGAACCTTTACCTTGCAGGCAGAAAGCGCCCATGTAGTAGGTGGCGATATCGAATCCTATGCCATCAACGGTGGTATGGCCGTCAACTACTTCAACAGTGGTGACTACCTGGAATACAACCTGAGTCTGGATCAATCCGGCTTGTACCGTCCGAAGTTCTATGTGGGTACCGGAAATACTTCCGGCACGGCGGTTGGACTGATGGCCACCGACCACGAAGGTGAGCTGGTGATCAAAAACACCACCGATGTGGTGAGCCAAGGTGACTGGGATAGCTTCTATCTGGTAAATGCTTCCAGCGAAGTGAACCTGTTTGCCGGCGACCTGACCATCCGTATTTACGGTGCCGGCAGCGAGGACTTCCAGTTCAATATCGACTACGCCATTTTCGAACGCGTGGGTGATGCTGACCTGAACCTCGACGGTGACGGCGACGGTACTCCGGATGTTAGCGACCAATGCCCGAGCACAGACCCAGCGGAAACCGCCAATAGTGTCGGCTGTGCGCCCTCGCAGCTGGATACCGATGAAGATGGTATAAACGATGCGGAAGACCAATGTCCTACTACCGGACCTGGCGAATTCGTGAATGCCGTAGGCTGTGCGAGCCCCGGTGGTGACGACGACGACTTCGACGGCGTACTCAACACGACGGATCAATGTCCCAACACCCCGTACGGTCAAAACGTTGACCCGATGGGCTGTAGTGGTTTCTCAGACAGCGATAGCGATGGTGTTGCAGACAGCGCGGACAACTGCCCGTCTACTGCCGCCGGTGCGTTTGCCAATGAGTCCGGCTGTTCTGCCGCACAAGTTGGTAATACCCACAGCGCTACCGTCACGGTAAATGCCAACATCGCACATAGTGTTAACGGCGTATCCGACTTTGGTCGCGCACGGCATATCACAGCGCACACTGCGATCTATGAGCAGGACTGGGTTGGTCATTCTGACAAGCTGAACTACCTGTTAAATACCCTCGACGTGACCCTCGGGCGCGACAACGGTACTGCTACCTGGAAGTTCTCGGATACCAAGGAAGACCCGAACAAGGAAAACTGGCCGGATATGGACTACATGGTGACACGCGGGCAGGAGCTGCGTGAAAACTATGAAGCCAATGCCTTCTACAAGCGCTTCAGCCCGGAAAGCACCGAACTGATCGCCGGTACCAACCCACACCCCACCTACCCGACACTGAGCTGGTACGACAACGGGAAGACCTGGCACAACTGGCAGCCGATGGATATCCAGACCTCCGCCGCATGGATGGGCCAGTACCTGAAGCACTACTACGCCAACAGCAGTAACGGCTTCATTGGTGATCCAATGCCGAAGTACTGGGAAGTGATCAACGAACCGGACATGGAAATGAAAACCGGTAAGTTCATGGTCACTAACCAGGAAGCGCTGTGGGAATACCACAACCTCGTAGCGCAGGAAATCCGTGCGAAGCTCGGGAATGAAGCACCGTTGATCGGTGGCATGACCTGGGGTCAGCACGACTTCTATCGTCGCGATGGTATTTCTCGCTTTGGAGACGATAACTACGCACAGTGGATTACCGACGAAGATCCGGAGGCGGAAGCCGCTGCCGAAGCCTTCTTTGAGAATGCGATGGCTACCACAGTGGACGATACCCGCGACCAAGACTGGTATCAGTGGGATGTGATGTGGAAAGGCTTTATGGATGCTGCCGGCCACAACATGGACTTCTACGCGGTACACGTCTATGACTGGCCCGGTGTCGATGGCGACAACATGTCGGTATTGCGCCGTAACGGTCACCTGCACGCCATGCTGGACATGATGGAGTGGTACGACGTTTACCAAAACGGTGAAGCCAACCGTAAGCCTATCGTGCTGTCTGAGTACGGTGCGGTACAGGGTGGCTGGGACTACCTGGTGCACAACAATCGCTACGAGTCTGAGGTGATGAAATCCTTCAACGCCATGTTTATGCAGATTCTGGAGCGTCCGGATTATGTCATCAAGTCCATGCCGTTCACCCCGGCGAAACCGCTGTGGGGCTATAAGCCATTCGGCTGTGGCTATGACGAAGTACGCACCTGTACTGCGCCCTACCACTACAGCCTGATGAAAGAGACTGCGTTGAACAGTGACGAGTGGAAGTGGTCCGACTACATCCAGTTCTTCGAACTGTGGGCGGATGTCGACGGTACCCGTGTAGACAGTGTTTCCACCGATGCGGACGTACAGGTGCAGTCCTACGTAAACGGCAACGAACTGTTCGTCATCATCAACAATCTGGAGACCTATGCCACTACCATCAACCTGAATGTGGCAGGTCTTGGCGGCACTGCAGTACAGAATGTTGAAATGCGTAATATGCGTTACGACAGCAGCTATGACACCGTGACCGATCGTCACCACATGCAGCAAGCCCCGAGCACACTGACACTGGGTGCCGATGCAACGGTTGTTCTGCGCTACACCCTGGGTAACAACATCGCTATCAACCAGTCCATGGATGAGAAGAAGTACTTCGGTAACAGCGTAAGTGGTGGCAGTGAACCGCACCGCATTGCCGTGGCCGGCGGTGCCAAGACACTGAGTATTAACAATGTGTCGGTACCTGCAGGTTACGCTGAAGCGCAACTGCGCCTGACCGTGGCACTCTATCCGGATGAAGACGACAAGGTCGACACCAACCTCGGCATTGTGTCTCTCACCGTGAATGGTGAAGTGGTCGAAACACCCATTGACTGGCGTGGCCGCCGGGCAAACAACGCCGAACGCTACTTCAACACACTGGAAATTCCTGTGCCTGTTGAACTGCTGCAAGCCAACAACACCATTGCGGTGGACTTCCGCCACGATGGCCAGTTGGCGGTTGCAAACCTGGTGATCAAGGAGTTTAGTGCGGCGCCTGTGCGTAACTAAAGACGAAAAAAGTAGCCGAAAAGCTCTAGAAAATTCGGTATCGCGAATATAAATTCAATACCGGTACTGTTAAGCCCACAGCTCTGTCTGTGGGCTTTTTTGTTGCCCAGAAAGACTCAACTAAAACTATTCAATAGGAAACCTATACTTCCGTAGAAATAGGCAAGCATAGAACACAGGAATTAGATTAGACGGCTCGGAATATCAGTTGGACAGAATGGAGAGGGTGTTGATCTGCCCCTAAATTAGAGGGCACTCCAGAGCCAGAAATACAGCACTATTCCACTAATAAAAAAATGGAACACTCCAGTTCCTCAGAAACATATACACCTGGATTCTGGTAGGTAACCTTTTCGTCACACCAAAACTTTTTACCACTGCCATATTCCCAATAAAATCCCGCGGTAAAAATTTTCAACTTTTGAATGAATCCGTAGAACAACCCTTTTTCAATATGAAATTGATCCTTATCACTCAGTGCAGCTGGAAGTTTATATGGATACTAAGGACTGACTTCTCTCAAAGAGCTATAGAAATCCTGAGAGACTGTAGCGGAAAATTTGGCCTATTCGCAGCTTCGGAATAGCGCATCATCTGCAACCCCAAAACAAAAGGCCGCGCCTGTTTCCAGACGCGGCCAAGCAATGACAATAATTGCTAAGAGGACTTAAAAGCGTGCCTGTACACCCACGCGGAACGCACGACCAGTCTTGTACTCGATTTCGGTGCGACCTTTGGTTGCATCACCATCGAGGGGGTTACCCTCATCGTAGTAAACCGGAGCACCACTCGCATCGACATCACCCAGGTCCATAAAGCGGCTGGTGAAATAGGTGCGCACTTCAGAGTCAGTCAGGTTTGTAGCCTGGAAGTACACATCGAAGTTGTCGTTGACTGCATAGGTGGCCGAGAAGTCCAAGGTATTACGACCCTCCTGCCAAAGGGAACCGTTGTTCCAGCTACGATTTGCCAGCTGGTCGGAGGTACCCTGGTAAGCCAATCGAAGCTGGTGACCATTTTGCTCCCAGAAAACAGTCGCGTTATAGCTATGCTCTGGGGTATAGGCTACCGGCAGCTCCGGCAAGACAATGTTCGGATCGAGAGAAGATACCTCTTGATCGTAGGCACTATCCTGATATGTATAGTTAAACATGGTACCCAAGCCAGCAAACACACCCGGCAGCATGTCGTAGGTTTGCGTGTACTGGAATTCGGCACCCAGGATCTCGGCGCCCTTACCATTGTTAATCTGCGTGGTCTGGAACTGCGCACACAATTGACTCAAATCGTCAGAGTAAACCCAGTCTTCAGCCAACTCACCAAAATTCAGGATACGACGCGGCATACAGCCTTCGAGGTCATCTTCACTCTTAATCAGATCGGCAGTACTGTAGGGTTCACCGTTCTCGTTCAAACCGAGATCACGCAGATCATCTAGGTAAGTAACAATGGTTTGAGACTCTTCAAAGTTGGTCATGTCCTTGTAGAAAAGTCCAGCCGCCAACAGGGAGTTCTCAGCAAAGTACCACTCAAATGCAATATCCAGGTTATTGGATTCGAGAGGGTCCAGCTTGGTATTCGTCAGGGTCACCACGTTTCCTGGACGATCAAATCCACCCCAAACGCTTTCAGTAACTTTAAAGCCAGGACGTAGGGAATCGATCTGCGGACGAGACATAGTTTTGGACAGAGCCAAGCGACCTACCATCTCATCATTGATCACGTAATTCAGGTTCAAGCTTGGCAACAAAACACGGTAGGTATGGTCATCATCAACCTCGAAAGAGCGTTTGCTAAGATCACCTGTGGGCAGAAGCTGTCCATTTTCATCGTAGCGACGCTCACCGTACACATAGTACTGCTCGGTAGACAGGTCAGTGTGACGCCACAACCACCAGTTACTCGCTGGAGCACCATCTCCCGGGTGGATACGCTCAGCACGTGCGTCGTAACAAGGCCCCTGATCGGGTAGCGGAGTATCGTCTTCTTTGGTTGCGGTTCCCTGAGTGTCGTAACCCTGGCCATCTACACGCGACCAACGAATCTCCTCGTTCCAGTCCGCACCGTACCATACTGGATCAGCACAGGTTGGCAGAGAGGAATCCCGTAGTTCTGCCAATTTAATTGGGTCCAAAGTACGACCAAGGTTGAATGGGTCACTCTGGAAAGTCACACCGGAATATCCGCTAGCAAATACGTCTGTCTCCACATAGCGCAAACCAGCGTCGCCACTCAAGCGATCATCCAAGAAAGAGAAGTTCGCCTTGAAGTAAACAGCCTGATTATCCAGCTCAGCAAAGCGGGTCTCGGTGTCGTCAGGAATAAAGCCCGCATCTGGACTGCCCTGAGCAGCAAGGAATGCTTTTTCTGCAGAAATAGTAGTCCAGCCGTCAGTGATATTGTTGCGGCTATAACCGAGAGACTCCATGAAGTCATCTGCAGGGAACTCACCCTCTTGGATATAAGTTCCAGGAATGTCCTGAAGGCCGTTAATGGTAGCTACTCGAACGCCAGTATCTGGGTCTACAACTACGACGCCCTCTCCTACCGAAAAGAACGCACCGGTTTGGTTATCGACAAATTTTTCTCGGTTGGAAATCTTCGCACCAAATTCAAGTCGATTAACACCAGCGAAATCCACATCCCAGTCTACATCTACGTATGCGGTTTTCTGAGTATCTTCGACTGCACGCACGGTACGGGCAAGATAGGAGAGATGCTGAGAACCCAGATCATCCGGGTTAAAACCAGTGGTTGAGAAGTTGTCCCAGACAGCACCAGTTTCTGGATACTGGGTAGTACCTTGATCAAGCTGCCCAGTACCGCCAACCAACTCACATACGCCTGAAGTACAGTCAAAGCCAACCGGCTCAAGTTCATCTGGAGTTGCATGCTGCAGTACCCACGCATTGATATTCGCGTAGTTTTGCAGGTTTACGTAAAGCGACTGATCAGGGATCTGCTCTGCGCTGGAATAACCAATACCGCCACTAACGACCACACTATCGCCTATCTCTTGGCTGATATCGATGGCAGCAATTTTGTTTACGTTGCTGAATTTGTTCTCTGACTGGGAGATGTCACCCAGTGCAGCACGGTTCAACATCTTGGTGAAGGTACGAGTCTCTGTATCGTATGTGTGCCAGTCTTCCTGAGGATCACTATACTCGGCAGGATCAAGAAAAAGACCCGGAGTCGAAACACCCTCAACCTTGTTACCGTAATCACCTATACGGGTGCGAATACTATGAGTAGTCGCTTCGATATCCTGTTCGTTCCAGCTCAGGTTGGTATTAACTTCAGTGGTATCAGTCGCTTGCCACTGCAGCGCTACGTTTACACCCTTGCGATCACGCTGGTTTTCCGCCAGTTCCAGGTTCGAGAAAGAAGGAACAATACCAGTAACATCATTAACGATGTTGCCGTTCTGGTCGCGTGCGATGCGAGACGTGTAGGTAGTAAAAGTTTCAGCGCGATATTGATCTTTTCGGCTGCTGCTTGATTCGTCAAAAGTAGTAAGCAAAACACCGAAGGTATCGTCAAAAAACTTACCGGTATAGGTTTGCGAAATCTTATGGCCGTGATCGTCGGCCAGGTCATTGTAACGACCCTGGGAATTGATATTGAAGCCTTCGTTAACCTCGAGCGGCTTGGCCGATACGAGATTAATGTTGGCACCTAGCGAGCCTTCATCGTGATCCGCACTCGGGGTTTTTACAACCTCAATTTTGGAGAGGATATCAGCAGAATAGGACGAGAGGTCAACCGCCTGGCTAAAGTCGGTCGCACCGAGCTGCACGCCGTTCAGGCTAATGTTGTTCTGCTGAGCGTTTGCACCACGTACGGTAATGGTGGTGCCCTCACCGTCCGCCGTCTGCATGGAAACACCGGTCACGCGGGACAGGGCTTCTGCGATGTTCTGGTCGGTGGTCTTGCCGATGTCTTCGGCGTTGATGGTGTCCTTGATATTACCGCCGTAGCGCTTGTCATCAATAGACTTTTCAATACTTGCACGGATGCCCGTTACCTGAACTTCTTCAAGTGCTTCGTATTGGTTTTGTTCGTCGGATTCCTGCGCAAGCGCTTGGCCGCCACATACGGACAGTACCGCAACTGACAGTGCAGACATACGGAAGCGATTACGTACATTGGACGTAGACATGGTTATCTCTCTCCATCGGATCGCATTTTTATTATCAACTCGGCATTCACTGATACCGCTAGTGGCGCCGCCCCTAGATTTCGAAAGAAGACCCATTGGTTAAATTATTTGGGTTTCCTCCATCGATGGCTCAATCATCCACCAACGCTCGAATACATGTCAACTGTTGATTGTTAACAATACTCAATCGTTGTTTAATAGCGGCTGAAGAGCGCGTCAGAGGGCAAAAGCCTGCTCACTGATCCGAAAAACACTAACTTATTGTTTTTAAAATACTTTTTACGACTCGCTGGAAAGTTCCACGAACCGTTGTTGACAATTTACAAGCATGCACCCCGGGAGTAAAGCACCAGACTTATCTGCTGGGCTTGACCACCGAACCGCACCATAAAATGCCCGCTAAACGTGTCAATAATCCCTTTCGTGACAGCGATTTTCTCATACCCCAGCGGGTGCGCAACAAGGAGACATGACTGAAATGACGGATCTGGTAATTCTTGGGGAAAGCATGGTGGAGTTCAGCCAGGTAGAGCCAGGCCTCTACCAGCAGTCTTTCGCTGGCGACGTACACAGTTTGGCCGTTTACTACAAGCGTCTCGCGCAGGCCGATGACCGGGTGCGCCTGATGACTGCCGTTGGCTTTGACAGTGCCAGTAACGGTCTGATTGACGCCCTGGAAAGGGAGCACATCGATACCTCGCTGGTATTCCGTCACCCCGATCGCCAATTGGGCCTCTATATGGTGAACACCGATAACGCCGGCGAGCGTAGCTTCAGTTATTGGCGGAATAGCTCAGCGGCGCGGGAAGTGATGCCACTGTTTCGCGAGGCAACACAAGTCGCAGGGGATGGAGGCTACTCCCCTGCCGGCCTCGCGCCCCGGCCGGACATGTTCTTCTTTAGTGGAATCTCTCTGGCTGTATTGACGCCCGAGTCACGCACCGTCTTTTGGGAGCTGCTGGAAAAACTACAGGATTCCGGTACCAAGATCGTCTTCGACCCCAACTACCGCCCAAAGCTCTGGCAGTCGGCCAAAGAGACCCGCGATCAATATGCACTCGCCTTTACTTATGCGGACCTGGCATTGCCGGGGATCGAAGACCTGGAAGCATTGTATGGAGTGAAGGACTTCTCCGGGGCCTGTGATCTACTGGAGCCCTTCTCCATTGCAGAGCTGGTGATTAAAGACGGCCCCAATGGGGTCTACTACCGAGGCTCCAAGGAACGCTTTCTGGAACCGATTACAGCGGTAGATAAGGTAGTGGATACCACCGCAGCCGGTGATTCCTTCAATGGCAGCTACCTGGCCTTCCGCAGTCGAGGCGCATCCCCTCGCCAGGCGATCGCACAGGCGGCGAAGATTTCTGCGGTGGTGATTCAGCACCGCGGGGCCCTTGTCGACCAATCCCACTTTCCGGATACATTCGCCGACTAGCTCAATTGTGCCCCCTTAGAAAAATAGCGAAACAAGGTCTCAATCAATATGAAACGTCGCAACTTCATCAAGTTAACTTCCGGCACTGCGAGCATCCTTGGCGCAGCGCTGACCCCGGCACTAACGCCTTCTCTTGCTTCCGCAATGGCGGCAGCCAGGCCCGAGCTTGTCGGTACCCGCCCTATTGAAGCCCTCCCCGAATCTGGCTTGCAGCACTGGCTGGGCGGACCCTTGTGGGGCAATCGGCTACAGGACTGGCACTGCAACAATGGCCGACTGGAGTGCTTGCAGGGGGAAAAGTCCTTTGAAGTGCGCACCGCAGCCTTGTTGACCCGCGAACTGAATAACCGCCACCAGGCGGGTCGGCTGCGCGCCCGGGTAGGCCTACTGACACCAGAAGCCGGTGGATTTTGCGGTTTTTTATTAGGTGTGGGGGCTGGAAAACTGGATTACCGGGGAGCGGCTCTGGCACAACGCGCCGGCGGAACCAACGGCGGCTTTATGGCGGTGCTGGATGACCAGGGAAAACTGAGCTTCCGCGACTTTTCCGACCAAAAGAACAGCATGGCGTTTACCCGCCTTGAGCGCGCAGGCAGCGTCGGTATCGACCGGATAGGCATGCGGGAGATTCAACTGGATTGCCATATCGACCCGGTGGCCAACGGGCGGTTTGATGTGCGCCTGATTGCCAGCGACGTCCACAGTGGCAGTGAACTCGGGTTTGCAGTGCGCAGCGGTGTAGAGGCTGAGCAACTCACCGGTGGGATTATGCTGGTTTCTTCTCCACACTATCAGCAGGCCGGTGCCCGCTGGTGGTTTAGTCATATTGAAACCGGCGGCAACAAGATCTCAGCCCATCCTGAGCGGGTACTCGGCCCAATCATGGGCTGTATGCACAGCCTGAACTGTGCCAGTGGGCCCGATAACGCGGTGCTGAAATTGTCTGCGCAATTTATGCCAATCGACCTACAGGCGAATCCTGCTGCACGGCTTGAGTACCGCGTGCTTGGCACCGAAGAGTGGGTCGTCGGGGCCGAGGCAAAAATAGAAGATGGCTACGTTGCGGCGTTTCGTATTACAGGCTGGGATGCCGGGCAAGACCACGAGTACCGTGTGCGGTATGACAACCACGAAGAGACTTTATACTCCGGGCAGATACAAAAAGACCCCGCCAAGACCGACGCGCTGAAAATTGCGCTGTATTCCTGCATCACTCCTACTGCGAAGAGCCTCGACGACATCGCAATAAAGAAACATATCCCTGAAGAGCGCACCCTTGGCCGCTACACAGAGGATTTTGTCTTCTTCCCACATGCGACACTGACCAAACATTGCAACAGTCACCAGCCAGACCTGTATGTTTTCGCCGGTGACCAGTACTACGAAACCTTTCCAACCCGCTACGGCCGCGATACGCCCCAGGCAAAACTCGACACGCTGTATCGCTGGTATCTCTGGTACTGGACCTTTCGCGAATCCGTACGTAACCGCCCGTCGATCCTTCTGGTGGACGATCACGACGTATTGCAGGGCAACTTGTGGGGCAACAAAGGCGATGCCAGCGGCGGTCCGCGGGAAGAAGACGGCGGCTTCAAGCACGATATCGACCTGGTAAAAATGGTGTACCGCATGCAGAGCAGCCATACCCCGGATGCCTATGACCCCACCCCGATCCAGCACGGTATTCCGGTCACTTATGCACACTTTGTCTATGGGAAAACCAGCTTCGCCATGGTGGAGGACCGCAAGTTCAAATCGGCACCCGACTATGAAGCTGAGCGACTCACAGTCACAGGCAGCTTGCTTGGCAGCCGGCAAGAAGCATTTTTACAGGACTGGAAACACATGGACCCGGGCATGCCAAAAGTTTGCCTCACCGCCTCCATCTGGGGCTCACCGCAAACCGATGAGACCGGCGCGGGCTTGGTTGACTACGACGCAAACGGCTACCCGCCCGATGGGCGTACCCGCGCGGTCAAGCTGGTGGAAGACGCGAACGCACTGGTACTCGCCGGCGACCAGCACTTGGGAATGCTCGCACAGCAATACACCAATGACTTCTCCGGCGGTGCCCTGTTTTTCTCGGGACCCGCCTCCGCAGCATTTTGGCAGCGCTGGTTCGAAGGGTTTGGCAAGCTCGAGAACCCGGTCGGGAATGACCCGAATACCGGTCATTTTATTGATCCGTTTGGCAACAAGATGCGCGTATTAGCGGTCGCCAATCCGAAGATTTCACACGCAGAGTTCAGTGACGACAATACCAGCTGGGGAAAATTTGTTTCGGATCGGGCGCTGAAGAGTGAGGGCTATGGATTGGTAACCATTGACCAGACTGCCAATCACTACACGATGGAATGCTGGCCCTGGGACGCGGATCCACAGCGGGATGCACAGTTTGCCGGCTGGCCACAGGTGCATCCCATCCTGTCGGAACAAGATACCTAACGAATACGTGGAAAGCACACCTAAATCCAGCCATCTGAATGCGCGGTGTTCGCCGCGCATTCAGGCGCACTCACAGCTGATTCTTTCTCTGGATTAATTTTCGCACCTGCCCCATCGAGGCACTCAACCAATACGCTGCCTGCAAGTATCCGTGCTGATGCATATACACAAGTTTGTCGGCTTCCAGCTGCTGTAGCTTCTCGTCATTGACCGTGTAAAGACCTTCATAGCGCTTCTGTTCGCCACTGGCAAACTGGACATTGATATGCGCGGGTTCGATCAAGTCGTTGTCGGCCAGAAACTTCAGGAAAGCGGTGGTTGATTCCATCCCGCCCATGAGCTGACCCAATAGGTCGCTGACCTCATTCATAAACGGTGTGTTGCTGCCTTCATCATCAAATAGGCGCTCACCATCCGCCGAACTGCCGTCGCTGTTTACCCGCGGGCTATCCATATCCAGGGTGATCACTGCACCTTTGTCTTCGCCGGGCTCCGCTTCAGGGTTTCGATACCCAACCATGAATGGCTGCCTGCGGATATGCATGGGAACATATTGCGCGTCCCAGTTATCACCCTGTAAATAAAGGTTTTCGCCCGGCTCAAAGCCCAATAAAGCACACAGCGAAAATTGGCCGTTTTTAGGATCCTTGGTGATACACACTGGATATTCCAGTACCAGATTACGCAGCTCATTTGCCACCACTGGCACCAGGTGTGTCGCTTCACCAAAAGCGGCGCCGCGCTTGGTCATCACTTTCAAGTTGCGATGGCTTTCGTTGTTCAATGCAACTGTATTGCTCATTTTTTCTCCCTCACTACTGCCTATTCTTGATATTGACTGATCTGGATTAGCTTATATTTGCTGTAACCCATGCTCGCAAATTTTATTGATTAAATTCCTGTGTGTTTCCAGCCCCGTCAGCATCTGCTGGGTGGCCTTGCCTTTTTGCTGGAACAACTGCCCTGCCTGCTCAAGCGACGCGCGCGATACACCATGCGCTGCGGGTTGCGTCTCGAATCCCATACCGTACAAAACATATTGGTAGCTAGCGGCCGGGAACACCTCCACTGCCCGATCAAAGTCGTCGTGCCAAGGTGGCTGGTAACGCCATAAAGTCAGCAGTTCCTGCAGACTGTCGGGAATCGTAGCCGGGTCGCAATTGTCGATCCAGAAGCGGCTATCGGTACGTTTGGTCAATACATAGTGCAGCTTCAGGAAATCGATAATCCTGTCCCAGCGATACAAGAACGTCTCGTTGAAACGACGGGCAACCACATCCATTGCGGCGCGACTTGCTGGAAACTGCTCCGCGAGCATGTTTGCCGAGATCTCCACCAACACCAGCGCCGAGGCTTCCAGCGGTTCCAGAAACCCCGCCGACAACCCAATGGCCACACAATTCCGGTGCCAAAATTTTTCCCGGTGGCCAGGTACAATCGGGATTTTACGCACACCAAGTCGATCCAGCTCCCCTTCACTTACCTTAAGGTACCGCGCCAGTTCGCCATAAGCGGCACTGTCGCTCGTGTGAGCGCTAGAGAAGACATGCCCCACGCCGCGCCGGCTCTGTAAACCAATGTCCCATACCCAGCCCGCACTCTGCGCGGTGGATATCGTATGGGTCGCTATCGGGCTATCTTCGCGCTCGTAAGGCACCTGTACCGCAAGCGCGCTATCAATAAACAGAACATCCTTGCAAGAGCGGAACGGCACCTTGTAGTGACCGCCGAGCAATCGCGAACCGAAGCCACTGCAGTCAACAAATAGATCCCCGGAAACTTTTCCGTGCACCTCCGTCTTTAGCGCCGCGATATCGCCCGTCTCCGATTCCTCAATGCCGTTAACATCCGCGAGAATATGCCGCACACCAAGATTTTCGGTGCAATGGCGCTGCAAGAAGCCTGCGAACTTTCCCGCGTCCAGGTGATAGGCGTAATTGGCAACCGCCGCATATTCCGGGGTACCAATCTGCTTGGGGGCTCTATTGTGTTCACACAACGCCTCCTGCGGACAGACTGCATTCGAGAAGGACTCTGATGTGTTACCGCCAAGCCAATGGGTGGCAAGGTTGTGGTTATGAAAGCCCTCCGGCTGCACCAATGGGTGGTAGTAGAAATCATCGTCAGCACCGGTAGTCCAGCGGGCAAATTTCGCCCCCTGCTTGAAGCCGACATTGCACTCACGAATAAAATCGGTTTCCCTCACCCCCATTTTTTTCAGGGTGCTACGCATGGTAGGCCATGTGCCTTCCCCCACCCCGATAGTGGGCACATTTGGCGATTCAACCAAGGTGACACGAACCGGCTCTTCCTGCTCCCTGTTAAATCGGGCAGCCAAAGTGCCAGCGGTTATCCACCCTGCTGTGCCGCCACCAAGAATCACAACCGATTTGATGGGATCAGACATACCTGGCCTCGAATTTATTATTTTGGAATCAGACTTCTAACTACAATTTTTAAAAGAAGGAGGGCCGCCACATATGTGGCAGCCCTCCCTGGTACTACTTGACGATACTAACGCGCATTTAGAAACGCGCGCGAACGCCGATATTGTAGCGAGCACCATACTGCTGTGCGCTCACCAGCTGATTAGCGAAGCGACCATGACGGCGGATGGTTTCCTCGGTAAGGTTCAAGCCTTCCAGGAAAACAGATACATCTTCGGTCACATCATAGCTGGCATTCAGGTCCCACTGGCCGTAGGCCTCGGTGAACACCGGCTGGTTGCCGATCTGAGACTGACGAGTATCCAGCAGGAAGTCATCACGCCAGTTGTAAGCGAGACGTGCCTGGAAGGCGTCTTTTTCGTAGAAGCCAATCAGGTTGGCAGAATCGCTCATACCGGTCAGTGCCACGGAGTTTTCGTTGTCGAATACATCGTACTCCACATCGCCATCCACCAGGGTGAAGTTGGCAATGGCCCCAAATCCGGAGTCGCCGAACATATGCTGTACCGCCACTTCCCAACCGTAAACCTCTGCCTCTTCCAGGTTACCCGGGGTCGCTACACTCCAGGTAATCACCGGGTCTCCAGCGGTGTTCAGACACGCCGCATTAGCACCGGTAGAATCGGGGCAGCCCGGACGCGGGTTGGCACTCGGGTCGGTAATCGGGTTTCCGTTAACGTCGTAAATTACACGTTCTTCGGTCGTTGCACCGATAAAGTTCTCAACGTATTTCTTGAAGAAGCCGACAGAAGCATAACTGCCCTCTGCGTAGTAGTACTCAACAGAGAGGTCGAAGTTGTCGGAAGTGATTGGCAGCAAGCCCGGGTTACCCTGGGATGCGTTAAATGGACCACCCGGGCGGGACACATCCAGTGAGGTGGATGGGAACATCGCCGAGATATCAGCGCGGCTCAAGGTGCGGCTGTAAGAAGCACGAGCTACCAGGTCTTCATTCAGCTCAATACTGGCATCCACATTGGGCAGGAAGCGAGTGTAGTCACCGTCGAGCGTATCTGCGCTCGGCATATCGTCATTGACTTCGCGCAGCTCTTCCACGTGCCAGTAACTCAGGCCAACAATACCGTTCTGGATAGAGGTACCCGATACGTCGGTGTCTTCAAAGCGCAGGCCAGTGTTCAAACGCACCGGGTAGCCATTGAATTCTGTTTCGAAATCCATTGCCACAAAGGCAGCCAGGGTTTCTTCACTTACCTTGTCGAAAGTCGGCGTCGCCTCGTAGTAATCGCCATTGGCTTTCACCGCATCGATAAAGTCAGAAGCTTCATAGTCTGCGAGTAACGGGAACAAACCACTGTTGCTGCCCATTTGGTCACCGAAATCGCCACGGTTCTCGAAGTCGATACCCAGAGCCGCGAGATCACCCAGATTTACAAAGGCAAAAGAGCCGCTTTCAAATACGTCCACCTGATAATCGGTGGTCGCAACACCAAAGCGGATGGTCTTCAGTGCGCCGTCGTCGAGGTTTTCCCAGGCACCACTCAGCTGGAACTGCTGGATGCTGTTCTCAATCTCGTAGCCGCGCTCCTGAAACAGGTCAGATACGATGTTTTGCGGTGCGTATGCGCCACCGGCGAGGCTGGAGTCATCAAAGCTGATACCCGGCAGGCCACTGCTGCTGGAGAAATCGGCAACCACATCCACCATCTTGCCCGGGTTTTTAGTATTGGCGATGGTTTCCGCAGGAAGGCCGCCAGGCTGCGAGTGAGAAGTGGAATCGTGGAAGTCCAGCGCGAAGCTCAGGGAGTCTGTCGCTTCCCATTCCACGTTGAGGCCTACCGAGTCGTTGTCAGTCACGAACTGGTAGTCCCATGCCCAGAAGTTCAGCTCATCATTCTGCACACTTGGGTTGATCACGGTACCGTTGCTGTCGGTCACACCGGCTGAGGTGTCGAACCACACGCTGGTACGATTCATCGAAATCTGCTCATCGTAACGGGAAGCGGTGTAGTCCAGAGTCGCGGTTACGTTTTCGACTGGCGCAAACTGCACTACCAGCTGACCGTTCTGGCGTTCGCGCTGATGGTCAGAAACATCTACATCAAAGGTCCAGGGTGCCCAGTAGGTACCCTCCGGGTTTTTGTTGCGGTCAATAGCAGAAGTATCTGCAGTGCCGTAGTTGGGTACCCACGCTTGGGTGCCGACGCCTTCACTGCGGCTATCGCGCTCAGCATGGGACACGGTCAACAACACACCAAGCTTGTCCTCAAAGAAGGTACCGCTCACCATGCTGGAAAATTCAGGGGTGACAGAATCGCCCTTCTCGACGCTGGTATCCATGACACCTTTGACACTCGCGCTGGCAACGAAGCCATCGTGGTCAAACGGGCGCGCGGTCTTGATATTAATGGTGGAACCAATACCGCCGGAATAAACATCCGCTTTACCGGTCTTCACGACCTCAACGCCAGAAACGCTCTCAGCGGAAATCTCTGAGAACTTGAAACTACGGGTAATACCTTCCGATTGCAGTGCAGAGGAATTAGGCATTTGGCGGCCGTTCAGGGTCACCAGATTGTAGTTGGGACCAAAGCCGCGCACGGTAACCTTGTTACCTTCGTTGTTGCTGCGGTCAATGGACACACCGGTAATGCGCTGCAGGGATTCAGCGAGGTTGGTATCCGGGAACTTGCCAATATCTTCTGCGGAAATTGCGTCTACCACACCGGCGGAATCGCGCTTGATATCCATGGCGTTGGTCAGGGATTGGCGAATACCGGTTACGGAAACCTCTTCCAGCGTGGTGGAAGCCGCGTCCTGGGCCTGCACACCGACAGATACTGCGGAAATCACGGCAGCAGACAAGGCGCTCAGGGTAAAGCGCTTGCTATTGATAGGCATGGGTGCTCTCTCTCCATGTGGAGGCTCGATGCTCAGACCCCTCACCTGCTCCCAGGCAACCGAGTATCGAGCGCTTATTTTTATGAGTTGAACCTTCCTTGCGGGGCACACTTGCACCAACTTGAACGTACGTGCAAGAAACCGCGCACCTATCGTCTGGTTTGCCAACAACAATGTCAATAGTTAATTGTCAACAATATATAGTTTCTCTGCAGAGAATTTCACGTGCCTCAGGGGCGTACAGAGCCGCAGACAAGCATGCCTCGATTACCTGCAGCCTGTGCGCGGCCAAGCGAGTAGGTTGACTCTCCACCTGATCTATCGGCATGTTAGTGTCTCAGGCCTAAGTAAAAGCAAAGACAGAAGCACAGTGCCAATCGGTCGCGTGAAAGATGAACCCGCGACAAAACGTACAAGAAACACCCAAAACAGTTGAAGTATGCAGAGCACAAGAATCCGAGCCGCCAACCATCTATCGACCCTGCTGGACATCTGGCATAGCCAGCGGGACGAACGCCAATGGGTCCTGGGAACCGTGTTCAAGACTGCCGGCTCCAGCTACCGCAAGGCCGGGTCAATGATGCTGTGCGACGATCTGGGGCGTTATTTTGGGCTGCTGAGCGGCGGATGCCTGGAGTCTGATATCCAGCGCCACGCGCGCAAGGTCCTCGCCACCGGCAAGGCCACAACCATCCGCTATGACGGTAACGACGAAGACGATATTTCTTTTCAGTTGGGTATTGGCTGCGGTGGCGAAGTCGACATCCTCCTGCAGCCCATTAACGAAGAAAATAATTTTCTGTGCCTGGGCCAGCTGCGGGCGCAACTTGAGCAGCGCCAGCCGCTGCTCTATCGCCAGAAGATTGCAGTCAATGGCGAGAGCCAGGCGGAGCTTCGGCCCCTGGTCGACGCCGGTCAGGAATCCGGCATTCCCCTGAAACGCCCCATGCTCACCGAAACCGACGGCGAACGCTGGCTGAACACACCAATTCAACCAAGGCCACACATTCTTATTGTGGGTGGCGGCGTTGATGCCCGCCCCATGGCCCAGCAATTCAACGCACAGGGCTGGAAAGTGAGCCTATGCGACCCTCGCCCGGCCAACGCCCGCGCCGCCTACTTCCCGGATTGCACTGCGTACCGCTGCCATCCGGATGCGCTGGTGGAGTTGATGGATCTCGACTCGGTAGATGGCGTAGTCGCCATGAGCCACAACCTCAATATAGATGCCGCGGCGATACGTATTTTTCACACGCGCCCCATTCGATATTTCGGACTGCTGGGGCCAATTAGTCGAAGAGACCGGGTATTGTCGCTCAGCGGCCTGTCCAACAGCGAAACAGACCGGCTAGTGAACGGCGTATTGCGCGCCCCGATCGGGCTCGACCTGGGCGGGGAGCTCCCGGAAAGCATCGCACTGGCCACCTGTGCGGAGATCCATAGCGTATTGCACGGGAAATCTGGCCGCACGTTGACCAGCACATCGCAGGAAATGGATGCACGCCGTGACGCGCGCAACAAATCACAGGTACCTTCGTGAAGCGTGCCTCTGACAAACTTCTGGCTGAAAAGCTCCGTCCAGAAAAACTATGCCCAGAAAACCTGGCAACGGTCATACTCGCCGCGGGTGCAGCCAGCCGTTTTGGAACCTGTAAACACCTGATCCAGCAGGACGGTAAGACCGTACTGCAACAGCGTGTAGAATCCGTGCGGAGTACCGGCCTGCAAACCCCTTTGATCGTTACCGGGGCTTGGCACCGGGAAATTCAGCTGGCGCATCCGGACTTTGACCTGCACTTGAATCCCAACTGGCAGCAGGGCCTGGGAAACAGTATTGCGTTTGCCATTGGCCAGCTGCCCGAAGACACCGAAGCGGTTTTGTTACTGTTGGGAGACCAGGTGGCGGTCAGAGCAGAAGAAATCCAAGCGCTTTGCCAACAGTGGTCCGAGCATCAGGTACTCGCCTGCGCCCATTACCGTGGCGCGCCGGGAGTGCCCGCGATATTTCCGCGCGCCCTATTTCCCCAGCTACTGCGCCTGAACGGCGACAAAGGGGCTAAAGCGTTACTCAACAAACACGCCGGGAAAATGATTCCCATGGCCAGCGCCGCCATCGATATTGATACGCCACAAGACTGGCAGAATTGGCAGCGCGAGCAACACACAAATAACGATTACACAAATGGAGAAGCAGTATGGAACTGACCATCAATGGCAAGGTTCACCAGGTCGATGTGGACGATGATACTCCACTGCTGTGGGCACTGCGGGACGAACTGAAAATGACAGGCACCAAGTTTGGTTGTGGTGCCGGCCTGTGCGGTGCATGCACCATCCACATCAATGGCAACCCTGCGCGCGCCTGCCTGACCCCAATTGCCGCCGCCAAGGGCGCAAAGATCACTACCATCGAGGGGCTCAGTGATACGGGCGACCATCCGTTGCAGCAGGCGTGGGTCAAGCACAACGTGCCTCAGTGCGGTTACTGTCAGAGCGGCCAGTTAATGTCAGCTGCCGCCCTGCTGGCCAATAACCCAACGCCCTCAGAGAAAGAAATTGATAGCGCAATGAGCGGCAACCTGTGCCGCTGTGGCACCTACCCGCGCATCAAAGCGGCCATTCAGGATGCTGTGCAGTATTACAACGCCAGCGAGCAACAAGAAAAGCAAGGAGGCGAATAAAATGACGGATAACACAAACGCAATTTCACTCGTAGACCGCCGCCGCTTCCTCAAGCTCGCCGGTGTAAGCAGCTCCGGCCTGATTCTCGGAGCTACCCTACCCAACTTCCAGCCCGCGTGGGCCGACATTGCCGGTACTGCGGCCAAAGACAAGTCCGCAGCACCATTAAACCTGTTTGTCAGTATCGCCAAAGACAATACCGTTTCCATCGTGTGTCACCGCTCGGAAATGGGCCAGGGCATCCGCACCGGCCTGCCACAAGTGGTCGCCGACGAACTGGAAGCCGATTGGGATCTGGTGGAGGTAGTGCAGGGTCTCGGCGACAAGCGTTACGGCAACCAGAATACCGACGGCTCGCGCAGTATTCGTAATTTTTACACCACCATGCGCACCATGGGCGCCAGTGCCCGCACCATGCTGGAACAAGCCGCCGCACAGTTATGGTCCGTGCCCGCGAGCGAGTGTCAGGCACGCAAGCACCGCGTACACCACTCAGCCAGTAGCCGCTCTGCGAGCTTCGGCGAACTGGCCGAACTCGCTGCGACCCAAAAAGTACCGGCAGAAGACACCCTCGTCCTGAAAACGCCGGCAAACTTCAACTATATTGGCAAGCCCGTCGCCACCTACGACACGCCAGCAATCGTGCAAGGCAAAGGTGTTTTTGGCCAGGATGTCATTCTGGAAGACATGCTGATCGCCAGTATTGAGCGCGCCCCCGTGCTTGGGTCCAAGGTGGCCTCGGTGGACGATAGCGCTGCCCGCAAAATTTCCGGTGTGGTTGCAATCGAAAATATGGATGGTGGTATTGAACCGCCGCTATTCCACCCCCTCGCCGGTGTTGCGGTACTTGCTACCAACACCTGGGCGGCCATGAAAGCCCGCAAAGCACTCAACATCCAGTGGACCGACACCAGCCACGCTAGCCACGACAGCGCGCCTTTCATCGAAACACTGAAGCAGCGAGTACAGCAGCCCGGTAAAGTGGTTACCAAATACGGTGATGTCGCTTCCAGTCTTGCCAGTGCAGCCAACAAGCACAGTGCAACCTATTCGGTCCCCTATCTCGCACACGCGAGTATGGAACCGCCGAGTGCCACTGCAGTAGTGAAAGACGATCACTGTGAAATCTGGGCCTGTGTACAGGTACCCCAAGCCACACAGCAACATGTCGCCAATGCGCTCGGCCTCACTCCCGAGCAGATAAAAGTCAATGTGACACTGCTGGGTGGTGGCTTCGGCCGTAAATCCAAACCGGACTTCGCGGTTGAAGCCGCACTGCTAGCAAAGAAAATGCAGCGCCCGGTAAAAGTCGTTTGGAGCCGTGAAGACGATATTCGCCACGATTACTTCCACGCGGCCGCCGCCTCGCATTTTGAGGCCGCCATGGATGACGACGGCCAGGTAACTGGCTGGCAGCAGCGCACCGCCTTCCCAACCATTAGCGGCACCTTTGCGAACGGCGTAGAGCACCCGAGCAACGGGGAACTCAGCCTCGGCTTTGCCGACATACCTTTTGATATTGCCCACCGCCAATGTGAAACCGCGCCCGCAGAATATGAAGCACGTATCGGCTGGCTGCGTTCCGTATCCAATATCCAGAATGCCTTTGGCGTGTGCAGTTTCGCCGATGAGCTGGCACACCTGCGCAATCGCAAGCCGGATGAATTCCTGCTGGAGCTGATTGGCGAGGACCGGCACATCGACCCAAACCAGGGTAACTTCGAGTACGGCAACCACGGTGCCAGCCTGAAAGACTTCCCGCTGGATACCGCGCGCCTGAAGCAGGTACTGGCAGCCACCGCCGAGAAAGCAGACCTCTCGCAAAAGGGTGACCACGTACAAAAAGCGGGTGAAGGCTGGGGTATTGCCGTGCACCGCAGCTTCCTATCCTACGTGGGCATTGCCACCAAAGTAGCGGTGGAAAATGGCCGGGTCGCGATCAAGGAAATGCACTGTGTTGCGGACGTAGGCTTGGCGGTGAACCCGGATCGAGTGGAATCACAGATGGAGGGTTCCATGGTCTTTGGCTTGAGCCTGGCCCTGATGGGCGGAATTAACATGGAGAAGGGTGCGGTAACCAACAGCAACTTCCATGACTACCCCTTGCTACGCATGCAGCAGAGCCCCAAGATGAGTGTGACCTTAATGGGTACCGAGCACGCACCTGCGGGTGTAGGTGAACCCGGAGTGCCGCCTGTTGCACCCAGTATTACCAATGCCATTTTTGCCGCTTGCGGTGAGCGTATCCGAGACCTGCCGGTAAACAAACACTTGCAGCTGGCGTAGACCGCTAGTTCAAGCCCGCAAAATAAAAGCTGGGATAATGATGTCAGGGGTACAGCTAAGTACCCCTGACATCATCTTGCCACCCACCAAATTTCTCCGCTCACTTAATTCTTCCCCGCTGGACCTCAGGCAGCCTGGTCACCCATCTGTAGAACAGAGATGCTTTGCGGCAAGACAAACCAGCGTAGCGCATCGGCCGCATCCGAGAGTTCCAAACGATAGGTCTCGCCCTCGCGGTCGGTGCGCAACAGCTCCTGCTCAGCTTGCGCCAGTAGCTCGGCATAAGAAGTGTCGACCTGCGCACTTGCTGCCGCCGCAGGTTCTGAGAAGTCCAGTGTATTCAAGCTCACTTCGGGTGAAAGCGCCTTCTTCTGGTAACGCCAGGTTCCATTAGCAGTATCGAAGTAGTAGTACGGCAACAACTTCCAACCGTGCTCCGCCACCAGTTCAACCGCGCGCAATAGGTACTCGAAGGTGTCTTCATCAATAAAATAATTAAAGTTCAGTCGCACCCAACCGGGGCGTAGCACCATATTTCCCTCGAGTAATTGCGCTTCAATCGCTTTACTCTGCTGCATGCTCATACCGAGCAGGCTATGACCATAGGGCCCGGCGCAGGAACAGCCGCCGCGGACCTGAATACCAAACAGGTCGTTTAGTAACGCAACCACAAAGCTGTAGTGCAAATCTTGCTGTTGATACTTCACCCTGAGTGAAACAATGGATAGACGCGGAGCCTCGGTACTGCCCAGGATTTCAATATTTTCGTGCTCGTTCCAGCGCGCGATAGCACGCGCAACAAAATCCGCTTCACGACGTTCGATCTCGTCCGTACCAACATCCTGTTGCAACTTGAACACCAGACCGGCACGAATTGATTCAACAATTGCCGGGGTTCCGCCTTCCTCGCGGCGCTCGCAATTCGTCAGGTAACGGTGATCTTCTGGCGTAACGTAAAGCACGGTGCCACCGCCGGGGACAGCCGGAATAGGGTTTTGCATCAGGTGCTTTTTCACTACCAGAATGCCCGGGGTACCGGGCCCTCCCACAAATTTATGGGTGGAAATAAACACGGCATCCAGGCTCGAGTCCCCGCTTTCGTTCTGCTCCCCGGCCATATCGATACCCACATAGGGCGCCGCGGCAGCATAGTCCCAGCATGAGATAGCGCCATATCGGTGTAGCAAACGCGATACCGCAGCCGTATCCGTTTTTAATCCCGTTACATTAGAGGCCGCTGAAAAGGAGCCCACTTTCACTGCTCTGTCTTGATACCGAATCAGCGCAGATTCCAGTGCTGCGAGGTCAAGAACACCGGCTTCGGTCAAAGGAATCGTGACCAGGTCTACATCGCACTCTCGCCACGGCAATTCATTGGAGTGATGTTCATAGGGGCCAATAAAAACGACCGGGCGCTGCACACAGGATTCAGCCTCACTGTTTCTAAACCCCAGAATATCAATGAGCTTGTTGATTGCGGCCGTCGCGCCAGACCCGCAAAAAATGACCTGATCATCCGCACTACCATTCACTGCAGACCGAATCTGCTGCCTGGCCTCCTCCCGCAGCCGCGTGGTTTGCGCACCGGTATACGAGGTTTCGGTGTGCGTATTCGCGTAATAGGGCAAAACCTGTTCTCGAATAAAGTCCTCGATGAAATCGAGGGCGCGGCCAGACGCCGTGTAATCCGCGTAAACGAGCGGCTTTTGACCAAAACAGGTGGTGATCTGTGAGCCTTCGCCAATGACGGACTGAAGAATCTTCTCAAGTAATACGTTGTGCACTGCGCCCATTATTCTTTTCCTAAACGGTGTGAATCGGGGCAAATTGTAGGGCTCTGCGCCTGAAACATTGCTTCTAAATGTTCGACCAAACACCACAATATCGGCACAGCGTGTCAAATGCGAAGACTTTTCGGCACATTGTTTCACAAGCGGTTAAAAATTCGCTAAAGTGGCTCATACCCCCCTCAAGAGATCCGTCGGACAGGCACGGGCAGGTAAAGGAAGCAACATGGCTGAGCTGAAACTCGACAAGCAGGACCGTTCGATCCTCGAACTACTGCAAAGGGATGCTGGGCGGTCCGTCGGTGACATCGCCGAGCAAGTCGGCATCTCCAAGTCCGCCTGCTGGCGACGTATCCAAAGGCTCGAGAAGGAACAGGTGATTCGCGAACGGGTGACCCTGCTGAACCCGGAGAAGGTAAACCTGCCCCTCACCGTATACATCTCTGTGCGTACTAACCGGCACAACGATGCATGGTCCAACCGCTTTCGCGAAGTCGTCGCCGGGATTCCCGAGATACTGGAAGTACACCGGATGAGTGGTGATCTGGATTATCTTGTCAAGGCAGTAGTAACCGATATGCCCGGGTACGACCGCCTGTACAAGGAGCTCATCAAGGCAGACCTGTTTGATGTGAGCTCCAGCTTTGTGATGGAGACAATGAAGCAGACGAGTCAGTTACCACTGCACAATCTTTAAGACGGCTTTAAAGGCGCGACGGATAGATATGCTGAAAGAGATAAACTCATCAATGGCGCCATGGACGATCCAACTTTAAAGTTCGTGCAAAAATTCCGAGCTAGATATATTGCCTTTACTAAATCAATAACCCGCCGTACCTTCTACGAGTTGCTGATAAAATCCCTGTTCTAAAGGTTCATAGGAGTTGAATTTAGGCTTTAACACATAGATCCGGTCACTGCATTGATCCAAGTGATAAGCCTCTTTTTTCAACTTACTCTTAAACAGTTTAAAGGTAACGGTGGTTTCGACGCTCTCTTGCAGGCGTACAAATATCGGGCGAGCATGGGCAGGCAACTCCTTTCGCACAAAAGTAGCAAAGGATTCCGCATCAAACTCCACACCCTCTGCCAATGTCAGGGCCACCATACCAGCCCGCCCCTCGGCTCCCGGTACTTCTACACCGTAGACATTGGCAATATCCACCTGCTCGCAGGTATTGAGAACTTCCGCTACCTCATTAGTGGAGACATTTTCTGCCCGCCAGCGGAAGGTATCACCCACCCGATCGACAAACTGAAAATGCGGTATACCCATCGCAAAACCCACATCGATCTGACGGATCAAATCACCAGTGTTAAACCAACTGTCACCTTTTTTCTTCACATCACGGATAATTTTTTCTTCCGATGCATCACGATTTTTGTAACCATCAAAGCGGTACTTATCGTTGATTTCAGCAAGCAATAGACCCGGGTCCCCAAATTCAACCTCGATAAGGTTTCCTAGAGGATCTCTCACTAACTCATCATTATCCAAATCGTATTTAGCCAGCATCAACGAAGCCGCACTGGCGCCGATAGTACGATCTTTGTTCAAAAAATTCATGAAAACCGCATTACCTTCGCTGGACCCATAAATTTCAGCAATTCGATCTACTTTAAAGCGCTTCCGGAATTGATCCCACACATCAGGCCGTAAACCATTGCCCATCATCGTTTTGATCGGATTGTTTTTCTCTTCCGGGCATTCCGGTTGCATGGTCAGGTAGCGGCATAATTCCCCGACATACACAAACAGGTTAGTCCGGTGCTCCTGCACCTCACACCAAAACTTACTGGCAGAAAACCGGCGCCGTAAAAATATTGACGCACCGGAGACCAGAGCGGAACCAAATCCAGGCCCCAGACCGGTAATGTGATACAGAGGGAGACACATATAAATACGATCATCAACCTTGGCCTGCAATCCCGCCGCATTATAGGGAACGGCCGCGGAGAGAAAACGACGATGATAGATCACCGCGGGCTTAGGCAAACCAGTTGTTCCTGAAGTATAGATATATAGCGCCTTTTCCCCAGCCAGAATATCCGCCGTTTCAACGGGATTTGATTCCGACATTGTTGGCACAACAGCACTGAAATCAACACACCAGTCCGGCACAGTTTCGGAATCTGATTGGATAGGATCATCGCGCAGCCAAAAATAATCTTTATCGGCCAATTCCAATTCAGATCGAACGTCTTCGATGGCTCCCAGCACCTCCTCTCCAACCAAAACTTTCTTCGACTCGGCAACAGTCACGCAGTGCGCCAATGGCTTTCCGCGCAAGCTATTATTGATCAACGCAGCGGTAGCTCCAATCTTAGCCAAAGCCAATACCGATGCTAAGAGTTCAATACGATTATCAAGAAATACAGATACGACATCTCCGCGCTGGACACCCAGCTTCTTGAGCCCGTGCGCGAACTGGTTTACCAAGCGATTAAATTCACCCCACTTCAGTTCACGCCCTTCAAAAATTATGGCCAGCCTATCCGAATACTTTTTTGCTGTCTTTTCAAACAAAAGCCCCATAGATTGAAACTCATCATCCGCGGGAGGTTTGTAAGTAAACAAAGTTGGGGCAATCTTCAAAAACTCTTTAACTACCCGATAAAATTCTTTCAATTTTTTCATATTTCGCTACTCGTTAAACCTAACCAATTCAAACTTAGAAAATCTATTCGAACTGCTAAAACTACGAACCTGAAACACCCAGAAAAGGTTCAACTAGAGCTGTTAAACCACCTCAAATATCTCGACTGCACCTATTTCGCTACCAACACACATAGTGATAACTGTATATTTCACCCTGAGACACCCGCACGGTTTAGTGGCATAGTGAAATTTGACAACAATCCATACACCTGAGATGTTACTGTCAGTCTTTCTAGGGAAATGAGAATCTAATAATAATGAGCCTGGTTAATTTTCTTTGTGGGATCGGCGTTGTGCAGGGTGTTGTCATGGCGGGGGTCTTGCTCTATGCCCACTCTGGGCACCGCCTTGCCAACGCCATTATGGCGACTCTGGTCCTCGCCACTGCCGCCATCCTGTTACAAAAGCTGCTAATCCAATTGGGTGTTTTTCAGGATTACCCCCAGTTCTCGATCATTCTCAGTCAACTCCGCTTTACTTGGGGCCCATTACTCTATCTATATGCGTTAAGCATTACAGGGACAAGGCTAAACTATCGGCATTGCTGGCATTTTCTCCCGGCTATTGTGTTTTTTACGGTAAACAACTTAAAGTTTTGGCAACTTGACCCCGACCAACAGCGACTTTTCACCGCCTATTTATGGAACTACCTGGGAAGTGACCCGACAACTGAAGCGATCATATGGAGCTTTATGGGTAGCTTCTGGCGCGCATTAATCGAGTCATACTTTCACTTCATATTTTTTGCAGTACAGTCGACGTGCTATGGCTTGCTGGTCCTGAGGCTTATCAGAGATCACAACAAACGACTAGAACAACATTTTTCATCGCTGGAACATATGAATCTAAGGTGGTTGCGCTTACTAACCATTACGTTCCTCGCTGTTCTTGGACTACTGCTACTATTTAACCGACTGCCCTTATTTCTGAATCTCTATGATCTTTCGACTCCGTTCGCGAATGCTTATGCGGTGTTACTCGTGGCTCTTTTTTACGCCGTAGCAATCAGCGCACTGCTTCAGCCCAGCCTGATCAGCGGTGTAATTCAGGCAAAAGATAGCGAACCGGCTTGGTTAAAAGAGCACGAACCGTTCTCCCCGCCGAAGGATGCAGAGGGCTCTTTCTCAGGCAGTCGTACGATAACCGTAGACAGCCCTGTGGACACAGAAAACGCTCCGGTTGAGCCGGACGCTAAGTACAAGCGCTCCAAAATGAGTAGCGAGGACGGCCAGCGCTACAAAATCAAACTTATGCAAGTCATGCAAAATGAGCAGTTGTACTTGGACTCTGACCTAACCCTGCCCGAACTAGCCGAAGCTGCAGGTTTGACAGCCCCTCAGGCTTCACAGGTACTGAATGGTCAGATGAGTCAAAATTTCTTCAGTTTTGTCAACAGTTATCGGATAGATCTGGCCAGACGTATATTGCTGGACCCTAAAACTGCAAATCTACCCGTTGTGGAATTGGCTGCAGAAGTTGGCTTTAAATCCAAATCATCCTTTTATGATGCATTCAAGCGAGCCACCAACATGACGCCAACTAAATTTAAGCGGGCAATGGCTGAGGCATCTGAAACCGAGATCTTATCCGCGGCACAGAACATCAACGAATAGCATTCATATATACAGCGCACTCGCCAAAAAGTTGATGGCGAGTGCATGCTAGGTTAGCTAGACCGGCGACGCACACTCACTTCAGGAGTTTCGACTGCGCGTAGCCCTACTAGTACACCCAGCGCTAGTGCTCGTAATCCAGAGTGTCCACTCGCGATTTCTTGACCTCAAGATCCGACACAGAACCGTGCTTGAGATACGCATCGAAAAATGAAACCAGGTAATAGGCCATCTCGTCATGGAACCGGCTAGACAGCCAGCCATCCGTCCATGCAGAGTGCCCCGCCCGATAAAATACCTGCCCGTATTTTGAGGGCGACGTCTGAGCGTAAGTACCGCCGGCCTGTATAAGCTCGGGAGTGATCGTGCTATCCAAGGTACCGCCCTGATATAGGGTTTGCCCATTGGTCATATCACCAACCCGATTTTGTACCATTAACGGTCTATGCCAGGGCGAGAGCGCTGCAACCGCACCGACCTCGCTGCGCGCCCAGCTACTCCATGCCCCAGCAATACCCATACACGTGTAGCCGCCCATCGAGTGCCCCATGCAGCCAATGTTACTGAACCCTTCGATGTACTGTGAGTAGGCGCTTGACGGTAAGGCGTCGAGGACCGCGTGCATGTCATCACGCCGATCAACATTGGTTTGGTCGGTCCAGTTCTCTGGTTGCGTCCAAGGGACGTCCGGCGTTGTATTGCCCGTGAGGCAGTCATCGTGTTTCGGGGCAACCACGATGTAGCCTGCATCAGCGAGTCGGCTTTGAATCCCATTGGTATTGCCAGGACAGCCCCCCATCCCGTGAGAGAATATGACCAATGGATAAACCCCATTGCCAGCCCGGCGAATCTCAACACTCACACCGCCGATATTCGTAGTTGTCATAATATCTGCAGTCGCGGACTCCGCAGAAAAAAACGCCAGCACCAGGATCATATAAAATCGTGTAAAACCTCTACCGCACATACCAGTGGCACTGGCAACAAGACGAAAAATATCTCTGTAATTGTTTATCTGTTTCATTAGTTAATCTCATCATTATTTTATTTTCATTAATGGTCGCGAAGTCAAAATGACGTACACAAACCATCACGAAGATCAACGAAACCGACATGCCCTACTCGACCGCCTGATAGACAAGAAATCTGCACTTACAGGATTTCCATCCAGAAAAAATCTATCCCCATCAGCGAGCAAATAATGCAGGTCTTTTAAACTACAAACCCCGCTACAAAGCTCATATTTTCACAACTAAAAACTACGACAAACCTCGGCTCGGGAGTTGATCTATTTGGTTACCCAAAACCTCGCCCACCTGTGACCTCGCGATTTGCAAAGATGCCAAGAAAAAGCAAGGAATGGTCAATAGAGACATCAGATCCGCTGCAAGTAGAGAGAAGGTGAGGGAATTTTCCACCGCAGCGTCTTGAAGCAAGTCACTTACAACCCCTGTTATCACTGAACCCAGACCCAGCCCAATCAGGTTGCAGGCAATCAAAAGCAGTGCCGTCATACGCGCTCGCATTCTGACTGGTGATAGATCCTGAATCGTTGAGAATGCCGGACCGTAGAATACGGACATCAAGAACAGTCCGGTGCACATCCCGATATAGAAAAAGGGCGAAGACGGATCCACCAAACGATACCCGAGCAGCAGCGGTGCTAACACAAGCATCATAATAGCGAGAAGTCGAACCCTACCCCCTTTGTGACGCGCGTTATACCAATCACCCAAAATACCGCCGAGCAACGTGCCCAATACGCCAAAAACAATGAAGAAAATTCCGTATAGGGTTGCAATATCGGAGGCTCCAAAGCCGCGCTCTCTAACCAGCCAAATCTGTGTAAAGTTCGCCGCGCCAATTGGAATATGTAAAAAAATTGCGCCCATCATAGTGAACATTAGTGCCGGTCGCTGCTTAAGCGTTTCCCAAAAGTGCCGCCAGCCTTCTTTACCGGAGTCGCTCTTTTCAATAAAATCCTCTCTCCCGCGCGGTGCGTCTTTCATCAGTAGAAGAGGCAATGTGAGCACCAAACCGAGCGCCCCCATGATCAGAAATGAATTCCTCCATCCTATTTTCGGGCCAAGAACACCTGCAACAACAAAGCTACCGCCGGCGCCGAGTGGCAAGCCAAGGTAATAGATTGCAGAAACCAAACCGCGCTTACGCGATGGGTACAAGTCAGACAGTAACGACATGGATGTGGGAGCCAGGCAAGATTCACCCACACCAATAAACAAGCGTGCAATGGCCAGCTGCAGAAAATTTTTAGCGATCCCTGAATAGGCAGTAAGTACGCTCCACACCACAAGCCCCACAGCGATGATCCGCGGCCTATGATAGCGATCCGCCAAGAACCCCATCACCAGCCCCATGATAGAGTAGAAAAAAACAAAAATAGCACCTGTCAGCAATCCAAATTCACTATCACTCAGGTTAAGGTCGGAAACCACTTGAGGACCGAAACCCGCAAGTAAATTTCTATCCACCATATTGATGATATTTAGCAGCATCAAAAACCCCAGAATAAGACCCGGGGATTTATTAGCGTACAAATCATTGGAGATGCGTGACTTACTGGAGGATGAACTCATAAGTTTCTCATAAGCGCATTATTTATTTAGGCCAAGAGAGTACGACGGCCTAAAAATTATGAGCAACCAAAGAACGCTTATAACAATATATAAGCGGTCTTTGGATTAGCACGTGGAAAGAATCTTAGAAGTTGTAGCGCGCCTGTAGGGAAATGGAGCGTGGTCGCTCCGGCACGCCATAGTAACTATTGGAATTAGTTACCGGCACATCGTTTTTCCAGATATACGTCGTTTCGTCGGTCAGGTTCTTACCAACCAGAGCCACTACCCAGCTGTTATCGTTACTGGCCAGCGCAACACGGGCATTAAAGATAGCCGTATCGTCGTGTTTGGTATTTGGATCGAGGTCGAGAGCAGAGTAAAACTCATCGCTATAGTTCACATCCACAGCACTGGTCAGCTCCATACTACCGCCCACAGGAACGACATACTGTGCATTAAGGTTCGCACTCAGATCTGGAGCATAGACCAGGGTCTCCCCTTTCAGGTCCTGACCGCCCCTCTGACCCGCTGCGACAATATTGGTGCCATCTTCAAGTAGACAACCGGGATTGTTCGCCGGATCCATCGCTTGCGGAGTGGTACAAGTGGCGCCGCTAAAGTCCGCGTAGTAGGCATCAAGATAAGCCACTGCACCACCGACAGACAAGCGCTCGGATAGCCTGATGCGGCCATCCACTTCTGCGCCCTGACTGATCGCTTCGCCGGCATTACCCACACGGTAAACGTCCCCAATGAGAGAACTGGTCTGCAGGTCGTCATAGTCCATTCTAAATACAGCGATATTCAATTCTGCAGCACCATCCAGCAGACGCATTTTCGCCCCAGCTTCATAGGTGAGAACTTCTTCAGGTTCATACTCAAGTATCGACGGGTCGTTGCCCTCGACAGGAGGAAGCGGACCTAGCGCAGGGTGGAATCGGCGAATCTCATAGCCAGCACCACTGTAGGCCTCGTCGTAGCCGCCGCCCTTGAAGCCGGTACTGACGCTCGTATACAGCATGGTGTCTTCACTCACATCCCATTGGACGTTCGTGGAGTAAGTCCACTTGGCTTCTTCACGACTGAGGTCGGTAAAACTGTGCTGGCGCAGGTCTTCAATTAGCTGGGCCTGACCGTCGATAGGAGAAAATCCGGTAGGAGTCCGGACCAGCAGGCCAGAAGAGTCAACTATCTTATCCAGCTCCTTGGACTCCTCGTTATAGCGCAGGCCCAAGCTCAAGCGCAGGACGTCAGAGGCGTTCCAGGTACTTTGCGCAAACACGGCCCAGCTCTCCCCTTCCTGATCGAAAACACTGGGCACGCCAGGGCCAGGAAGATACAGCGGGGCGCTATTCAAGGGGCCAGACTGCGCAAAATCCAGCGCGTCCAGGCGACGGCTGATATCCAGATCACTGCTCTGGTAGTAGGCGCCAGCAATCCAGTCGATCGTTTCGCCACCCGGTGATACCAGACGCAATTCCTGACTGTACTGTTCGTAATCTTCCCATCGTGTACGGGTAATCGAGGGCGCTGCGACGATATCGGTATCGCCCGTCGACATCATATCGTAGACCGAGTAGGCTGAAATCGACGTGAAGGTCGCAAATTCGAAATCCCAATCGACTGTCAACGCAAACACGTCTGTGTTCACCGCTTTACGGGTTCCAGCTTCCCCCGCGCCTTTCTCCCTATCAGACACCACTGGAATCGGCACCGACCCGGCAAAGTTCTGCTGCCCTGCAAAGTCCGACTGGTATATCGCCCCTGGCGTTGCTCCGCTCTGAAAATCACCGGATTCGTACTTGGCGTTGATCTCTAGATTATCGCCGGCCATCCAGCGCAGGCTGGCGCGGGCATAAACGTTGTCGCTATCGGGGCCTTCATCACCGGTGGTAATATTTTCCCACCAACCATCCCCTGTCGCGTCGTGGCGAACTGCCAGACGACCGGACAAGCTTTCAGCCAGCGGCCCAGATAGCACCAGGTTGTATTGCTGATCGCCATACTCGGGGGAGTACAGGACCTCGGCCATACCCTCAAACTCTTCGGTGGGCTTCGCGCTAGTGATATTGATCGCACCCGCAACCGTATTCTTACCAAATAGAATACCCTGCGGTCCTTTGAGTATTTCAACGCGCTCTAGGTCCATTGTGGTAGGAACTGCAGCCAACGGACCGCGGGCCGCGTAAACACCATCGGTATACATACCTACCGACTGTTCAAAACCCTGATTGGTACCAGAACCGATACCGCGAATAAACAGATTGGGAGTCCCGGAGCCATTATTAACGGTCACGTTGGGAGTGTATTGCGTTAATTCCTCAAGCGAGGTAATTCCCAGATTATCAATTTTTTCGCCACCCATAGCGGCAATTGAAATGGGTACATCCTGCAAGCTCTCTGTACGCTTTTGCGCCGTGACAACGACCTCTTCCAGTGTTAACTCTTGCGCGGCTACTCCTGCACTGCTGGCGACGGTCAAACTGGCAATAGCACCAGCCAGGACTGTTTTTCTATAATCACCATATTTACGATTCATGATCAGCTCTCCCTATTTATATTTATGTTTTTGATCAAGTGGATACGAATTTTAATTGTTGTTGGCAACTACTGCCTTCAAGTGCAGTCCGTGCCTGTGATTCATCGCCTATCGCCGAGGCACGCAACAGCATGACACCGCGCTCAGTCGGTGATTGAATGACTTCGCCGGAGTATTCCGCCGGGTTGGCATCAGGGCCAACTAAAGTCACTTCAACCTGGGTGCCGACCCGTGTGTGCTGCTCACGCTGGTTACTGATACCAGCAAAGTTATCCGTATTCATCTGGTAAAACTGCATGGACCAGTAGCGCTCAGGTACCGGAGCGTTTATCACTACTGCCCCCTGTTCCAGATTGTAAACACAGAGGGCGTACAACAGGTCCGGGCTTGGGCGCACCACATTGCGAAAGGTTTCATCAGGCCGAGTATTTACATACATCTGGTTGTAGCCGGTTCGGTCACCGACTTTATTGTACAGCCGCTCCATAATGAGATGGGGGACCAACATGGCCAAAGGGTACTGCCCCAGCCAGCCACATACCAAAATAACTGCTATCCAGCGCACCCAGCTCATGAGCAAGCCTCCTTAATCACCGTAGGCAGCGGCGCCGATTCAGGGTGCTGCAGGTAGGCATTTCCTGGGGTGTAAAGGCGCAACAGTAGATCAAAATCATGTGCCATCGAGTTGGTTTCAGCTAGTGTGCCGGACGGCCCCACAGGCAACCAGTTCCCCTCTTGCTCACTGACTCCTACCCGAATAACCCAGCGGCCATCCTCACCCCGAATAAGATTTTCGTTGTTGTAGGAATAGCGCTTCTCCTGATTGGGAATCAGATAGAAGTCCCAGCCATAGGCAGTAATGCTCCACCAATTCGCATCGTAATCACTACCCTCGATACGATAACGACAATTCAAGCGCAGGGGCTCCCCGGCTACCGAATTCAGGGTGTAGTACATCGATTCCTCACGGGTAGAGCCCAGAAGCCCGCCGATGGCAACGATGGCCCTTACCACAGCATCCGCGTCAGCAGCTCCTATACTCTCACTGGTACGCCAGTCACCGTTCCGCAGAAAACTCTCCCGCAGACCTGTTTTTAAAGCGCCCTGTAAAAGAAAGACCGATAAAGCCGCAACTAGCAGTACCGCCAGCGGCCAACGAAGCACTCGCAGCCTATTAAAGAACGTATTTCCTTTGGATGTCATGCGCGCCAGACCTCCATTGGAGGGATATTGGTACAAACAGTTGTTATTGAATCCATGTTTCGCCTTCGCCCGGATGTCGATGGCACCAATCTAGCGATATTTGCGGCTGCGGGCGTCCGTGCAAATCTGCTCGGACTTCGAAAATCAAAATTTTTGCGCGCGCTCTTGGATAGTTGATGTGACTCTGTCGACCTCGCCTGGTCGACCAGTCAGTCCGATAGTTCTCAACCGCCCCATTTGGTATCCTACGCGGCTTGCATGGGCCGCCCGCAACGGGTGGCAACCGCCATCTGGCGCCAGCACTAAAAACAACTAAACCACTGTTTTATAAAGATTTTTCTATAATGCCCGCAACTGCCGCCGCCAAGACATCCAAGCCCGAACACACCCCCATGATGCAGCAGTACCTGCGCATCAAGGCGGAACACACCCACGAGCTGGTGTTTTACCGCATGGGTGATTTCTACGAGCTGTTCTACGACGACGCCAAGCGAGCCGCCGAACTGCTGGATGTGACCCTGACTGCCCGCGGTAAATCCGGTGGCCAGCCAATTCCCATGGCCGGTATTCCCTACCATGCGGCGGAAGGCTACCTGGCGCGGCTGATCAAGGCCGGCGTCTCTGTAGCCATTGCCGAGCAGATCGGTGACCCGGCCACGTCCAAGGGTCCGGTTGAGCGCAAGGTTGTGCGAATCGTCACGCCCGGCACCGTGACCGACGAAGCGCTGCTGAACGAGCGCCGTGACAACCTGCTGGCTTCCACCGTTTTGGTGGGCGATCAATTTGGTCTAGCGCTGCTGGATGTGGGCACCGGGCATTTCGCGGTGCAGGAAGTCGACAGTGAAGAGGCCCTGGCAGAGCAGATCCAGCGCTTCAGCCCCACCGAATTGCTGGTATCCGAAGACCTGACCCTACCGGTGGAAATCGAACGCCGCCCCGGCGTGCGCCGCCGCGCCCCCTGGGAATTCGATTTGGAAAGCGCCCTGCGCTTGCTGAACCGCCAGTTTGGCACCATGGACCTGGAAGCCTTCGGCTGCAGCCATATGCATGCGGCCCTCTGCGCCGCCGGTTGCCTGCTGCAATACGCCCGCGATACCCAGCGCACCGAGCTGCCCCATATTCGCACCCTGCGTACCGAGCGCAGCGAAGACACCGTCGCCCTGGACCCAGCCAGCCGCCGCAACCTGGAAATCGACACCAACCTGAACGGTGGCGACGACAACACCCTGCTGTCGGTATTCGATGCCTGTAAGACGGCCATGGGTAGCCGCCTGCTGCGCCGCTGGCTGAACAACCCGCTGCGCAACCTGAATACTTTGCAGCAGCGCCAGAACGCGATTTCTGCATTGATTACTGATTACCGTTTTGAGCCACTGCGCGAAGCGCTGAAGCCCATCGGTGATATGGAGCGGATTCTTGGCCGCCTGGCCCTGCGCTCTGCGCGCCCCCGCGACCTGTCCCGTCTGGGTATGTCCCTGGCCCAATTCCCGGAACTGCAAAGCCAACAGAGCGAGACCGACGCAGCCCTGCTTGCGCAGTTGAATCGTGAAATGGGTGAGTGGCCACAAACCGTGGAACTGCTGCAGCGCGCGCTGGTGGAAAACCCACCCGTGGTACTCCGTGAAGGCGGTGTGATCGCAGACGGCTTCGATGAGGAGCTGGATGAGCTGCGTGGTATCAGTGAAAACGCCGGTGATTACCTGGTCCAGCTGGAGGTGCGCGAGAAAGAGCGCACCGGCATTCCCACCCTGAAAGTTGGCTACAACCGGGTGCACGGCTACTTTATCGAGATCAGCCGCGGCCAGAGCGACAAGGCACCGGCTGACTATATCCGCCGCCAGACCCTGAAGAATGCCGAGCGCTTCATCACCCCGGAACTGAAGGAGTTTGAAGACAAGGCCCTGTCAGCCAAGAGCCGTGCCCTCGCCCGCGAGAAGTTCCTGTACGAGGAACTGATCACCACCCTGAACGAATCCCTTGCCGAGCTGCAAACCGCTGCAGCAGCAGTTTCCCAGCTGGACGTATTGGGGAATATGGCAGAGCGCGCAGACCAGCTGCGACTGACGAAACCGGAGCTGTCCGAGCAGCCGGGCATCCATGTGGAGGGTGGTCGCCACCCGGTAGTAGAGCAGGTCCTCGATGACCCGTTTGTGGCCAACGATATCGACCTGCACACGTCCCGCCGAATGCTGGTCATCACCGGCCCGAACATGGGCGGTAAATCGACCTATATGCGCCAGACCGCGCTGATCGCTCTACTGGCGCACTGTGGCAGCTTCGTACCTGCCGACAGCGCCCGTATCGGCCTGCTCGATCGCATCTTTACCCGTATTGGCAGCGCCGACGATCTGGCCGGTGGCCGTTCTACCTTTATGGTGGAAATGACCGAGACCGCGAACATCCTGCGCAACGCCAGCGAGCACAGCCTGATCCTGATGGATGAAATCGGCCGCGGTACCAGCACCTACGATGGTCTGTCTCTGGCCTGGGCCTGTGCGCATTTCCTCGCCGACCGCGTGCGTGCCTTTACCCTGTTCGCGACCCACTATTTCGAATTGACCGAACTCCCCGCACAGTGCGGCGAAGTGGCCAATATTCACCTGAACGCCACCGAGCACGGGGATTCCATCGTATTCCTGCACCGTATTCAGGAAGGCCCGGCCTCCAAGAGTTACGGTTTGCAGGTGGCGAAACTGGCCGGTATTCCTCAGGAAGTGCTGGATGAAGCCAAGGCACGCCTGGCCGCCCTGGAAGCCGGACACACTACGCGCGATTCGGGCCCCGGCCCCAAGGCCGCGATTGAAGCGGAGCCCACCGAGCCCGTAGTTCCGGAGCCTGCCCCTGTTGCCCCCAAGGCCAAAGTGAAGCCCGCCGCACCCGCACAGGTAGACCTGTTCGGCAGCGCCCCGCACCCGGCTGTGGAGGCACTGGAAGGGTTGGATCCGGACGATATGACCCCGCGTCAGGCGCTGGAGCAGCTCTACGCCCTGCGCAAATTGTTATAAGCACCCAACCAATTTGACTCAAAAGCCACTACAATTCGCGCCATTAATTGCTAGAATCCGCTGCTTTAGAATAAAACGCGGTTTCGGCAGGCGCTGGCCGAATAGCGGCAACGCCACAGTATTATCGAGGGATTAGCATGACATTCGTAATTGGGGAAAACTGCATCAAGTGCAAATACACCGACTGTGTGGAAGTTTGCCCGGTAGACTGCTTTTATGAAGGCCCCAACTTCCTGGTGATCCACCCGGACGAGTGCATCGACTGCGCCCTGTGTGAACCAGAGTGCCCGGCCAATGCCATCTTCTCTGAAGACGAAGTGCCAGACGATCAGCAGGAATACACCGAGCTGAACGCCGAGCTCGCCGAAGTGTGGCCGAACATCACCGAGAAAAAAGACCCTCTGCCCGACGCCGCAGAGTGGGATGGCAAGACTGGCAAGCTGCAGTATCTGGAGCGCTAAGCCGGCCACAGTCCAGCCAATAAAAAGCCGTCTTTGCAGACGGCTTTTTTGTGCCTGTCATTTACCCATCGGACTAATCAATTTATACATCGCTAGTCGACAGGTACCCCTAAAAACGATGCCGCGTGGCTCAGTTCCGCCGACAGCCCGGCAACTGCCACCGCCTCGAGAATTTCCGCATCCGTCGCGCCCGCCTTGCGCGCGGCCTTCACCGCGAGATCGCCATGATCATGTGGTGCGGAATTCATATGACGAGCGAGCTCCAGCAGAGCGTGCTCTTTACTATCAAAATGCGCGTGGTCGGGATCAGTACGAATGCGCAGGATTTCCTTCGGCGCCACGCCCAGCTTCTCCAGCCACGCCACATGCTGGGCAATGCCGTAGTCACAGTGCTCGTCCGCAGCAATCATCAACGCCATCGCTTCTTTCAATTTGGGCGATAGATGGCCGGTGAGCATCACGTGCTGATACCGATCCCACAATTGAGACAGCAACGTCGGATTGTTCGCATAGGCGCGGAATAAATTAGGCACGCCACCCAACTGGGTACGTACATCATCCAGTACAGCTTTCACGCCCGCGTCTTGGGGAGCATCCATTGCTGTATGTACCAGTGGCATTGAGTTCATGTCTCCTCCCACTGTGCCATTACCAGCACAGATTATGGTTGGCTGCGCCCAAATACTGGATATAATCCCAGCATGCGCAAAATCATCCATTGTGACTGTGATTGCTTCTATGCCTCGGTAGAGATGCGTGACGACCCCAATTTACGGGGGCGCCCTATCGCCGTGGGCGGGTCAAGCGACCGCAGGGGTGTTATCTCAACCTGCAACTACGAAGCACGCAGCTTCGGGGTGCGCTCGGCCATGCCTACTGCACAGGCCAAAAAGCTGTGTCCTGATCTGATTGTAGTGCCGGGCAACATGAAAAAATATCGAGAAGTCAGCGCGCAGATACGGGAAATTTTTCTATCGTATACCGACTTTATTGAGCCGCTGTCCCTAGATGAAGCCTATCTGGATGTCACCGATAGTCCGCACTGCAACGGCAGCGCAACTTTAATCGCCCAGGAAATTCGCGCGCGGGTGCAGCAGGATCTGGGCATTACGATTTCCGCAGGTGTAGCGCCGAATAAATTCCTGGCCAAGATCGCTAGTGACTGGCAAAAACCGGATGGACTCACAGTCATCCACCCAAATGCCGTTGAAGACTTTGTGCTGCGTTTACCTATCAAAAAGATACACGGTGTAGGACGAGTCACCGCAGAAAAAATGCAACGGCAGGGAATACGCACCTGCAGCGATTTGCGGCGTTATAGCCAAATTGAGCTAGCACAAAAATACGGAAAGTTTGGCAACCGACTGTACCAATTGTGCCGTGGCATCGACGACAGAAAAGTCAGCAGCGATGGTTCACGCAAAAGCGTGAGCGTGGAACGCACTTTTCGCGACGACTTGATCAATTTGGAATCATGGCAGGAAGAAATGATCAATTTATATGGTCGACTGCAAGAGCGCATGGAGAAGCTAGGTGACCGCTACGAAATCAGTGGCGCAATCGTAAAAGTGAAGTATGCCGACTTTACCCAGTCCACCCACGAGCGCGCCAGCAAGGCCGGACGCATCAGCGAGTTCAAGCAACTGCTGGAGCAATGTTGGGAGAAGCGCAGCGATCCAATTCGTCTGCTCGGTGTCGGCATCAAACTCAAAGACTTGCGCGCCGAATTGGGGCCTGAGCAGCTACCGCTCCCACTGCGCTACCGGCTCTCATCCAATACCTGATTTTGCTCAACTTTAGGTCCCCTATCGTGCCGCACTCGATTCAGGCGCTCAAATCACAAACGACTTATACGCCAGTTTTGGCAGAATTTCGCGTCGCGGAACCTTTGTCTCAAATACCTGTCGAGCGTCTGCCGACTATACTCCCAACACGGTTCTAAAGCTGCTCCACTGAATCTATGAAGCGTGTACTTCCCAGCGCATTTGTGGGCTGGTTCCTCAATTACGCCCGCAAGTTGAAGCACCCGCAGCTATTCAAGTGGATATGCGCCCTTTTTATAATTGATCTGATTATTCCGGATCTGGTGCCATTTGTGGACGAGATCCTGTTAGGACTCGCTACGATTTTCCTCGCCTCCTGGCGGAAAAGTCGGGATGATCTGCGAGATCCTCCAGAGCGTAAAGAAAAAGTGGTGCACGGTACTGCAGAAAAGGTGGCTCCCCAAAAGCAGCCCCCAACACATTAAGCGTCGCACTTGAGACGACGCAGTTGCGAACCCAATACGGTTAACACTGAGTCAAGAGTGGTATTCGCTCGAAACGTTTTTCAGCGAAATAGCGTTAACACACTATTTATTGGTTCGGCGATGACGCCCAGGGAAGGACTCCCCAGGATATACGCACCAATAAGTAACAATGGGAATTGAGGCCAAGGAGGCAGATCCCATGTTTGCGGACAGATTGTGTAGTCTCAGTGACGAAGACTTAATTCAACAGTACTATCACACACGAAACCGTCAGGCATTTCGCGAGATTTTTCGTCGCTACAAGGAGCCGCTGTTCCGTTACTGTGCACAAATGGATTTGGCTCGTTGCAACTTGCTTATGGAAAATTTCTGGCTTTCCTTGCTTTCAGAGCCTCCTCTGCTTGAACGTCAACAGCTGAAAAACTGGCTGTACATCCGTGTGAACCGCCTGCTCAAATCAGGCGCTAGCGAAATTGCAGGCGAAACCGACCCACAGCAAGCCCCACTGCAAGACCCACTGCAAAGTGCCTTCGAGCAGTCCGACATGCTCAAGGCCCTGCAACAGTTACCGCGCCGTCAACGCAATATTTTCCTGTTGTACAACCAGTGCGGACTCTCCCTGGCAACGGTGGCAGACATCGAGAGAATCTCTCTGGCCGAGTGCCGTCAGGAACTGGCAGACGGCGGGAATTCCCTTGAGTTCAATTTGCACGGCAGTGCGCGCAAGCCTTGGGTTTCCAGTGTCACACTCGCTAAGCAGGCGGCCGCAGCAGAGGCACTCGCTAAAGAGCAAGAGCAGGCACAGACACAAACCGTCAAGCCGCGCTTCACCTGGGGACTACGGTGGGCGGAAAAAAGCCTGAAATCATCCAGTTCCGAAACCAGCAAACCTTCTGTTGAGATTGCGCAGGCATGAACACGAATCAATGGGAATCGTCCTACCAGCAGGCCATCGACACCATTCATGTGCCTTCGCATCTCGATGAAAAGGTGATGGAAGGTCTGCGCAACATAAGACCTGAGCAGCAGATCCGTAGTGCGCACGGTGGGGCGAGTATGCTTTCGAAGGTTGGCTCGGGATTGGGCATTGTGGCAGTAGCCATTGTGCTGTTGCACCCCGCGCAATACATCGGGGCTGAACCCGGCCAGGTGACACCGGGCCAGGCGGAGAAAGTAAAATCGGCAGAAGAGCAGCTTGCGCGGAAAGCGCCGGCTTCTGCAGCCATCCCGTCGGTGCTAGACGAGTGGTACCACATGCGCGCAGAAATACAGGCTGGCAACTATATGTCACTGTGCGCCCAGTGGCGGCGGCAACAGGGTGGCGACAACAACACACGTTTACCCAAGGATTTGGCGACCAAGGCAAAGCAACACTGCCGCTTGCTTCCTTGAGGGATGCGCCCTCCAATCAATAAGCCGATACGCCCCCATCTACCGCCAGTGTTTGCCCGGTTACATAGGTAAGCGCTGGCGAACACAGCATCACCATGGCATTAACCACCTCTTCCGGTTCGCCGAGACGTTTCATCGGGCACCCCGCCGCAAGCACTCCGTGTAATTGTTCGACACTGGCTCCCGGTGGTGGCGTCAGCCCCGTTACCATGGGAGTCATTGTATAAAAGGGGCAGATAGCATTGACCCGTACGTTGTGCCGCGCGTATTCCACTGCAGCGGTGCGCGTAAGCCCCACCACCGAATGTTTGGCTCCTGCATAGGCTGCCGCCTTCGGCGCTCCACCAAGGCCTGCCATGGAACTGACATTCAAAATAATGCCGTGTTTCTGTCCACGCATGAGCTTGAGCTGATGCTTCATGCCAAAGAAGACCCCTTTGACATTGACACTGTGTTGAAGATCGAAAGTCTCTTCATCGACGTCTTCGAAATGTACTTGTGGCGGTGCTAATCCGGCATTGTTCACCGCAATATCCAGTCCCCCAAAATTCTCCCGCGCCAGTGCTACCATCGCAGCACAGTCCGTCTCTGAGGATACATCACAGGTAACGGCCTGGACTTCGATATCCTGTGCCGTCAATTTTTCGACCACCGCGTGCAAGCCATCTTCATTGACATCCCCGAGGACCAGACGCGCTCCACGACGACCTAGTTCCTCGGCCAGTAGCGCCCCAAAACCACTGGCTGCTCCGGTAATCAACGCTACCTTGCCGGTAAAATCCAGTAGTGAATCTCGCTGAAAGTCTGCCATGATCACAATCCTCCACAGGCGGTGAGGCCGCCATCAACAACGACACATTCACCATTGGTATAACTGCCTGCATCGGATACCAGATACAAAACCGTGCCGGCCATTTCTTCGGGCTCCGCATGTCGGTGCATAGGAATATGCCCGATAGCGGTTTGATAGATTTCGTCGTGAGAAAACAGGGCGCCGGCAAACTTGGTTTTAGTAAGGCCCGGCAATAGCGCATTTACGCGGATATTGAACTGCGCGCATTCCTTGGCAAAGGCCTTGGTCATATTCACTACGGCGGCCTTGGTAATGGAGTAAATACCCTGTCCCACCCCTGGATGTAATGCATTGATTGAAGCGGTGTTTACGATGCAACCGCCACCGCTTTCCCGCATCAATTTTCCGGCCTCTACAGACATATAAAAATAACCGCGAATATTTACATCCACGGTCTTCTGGAATGCACCAAGATCGGTATCAAGAATATGCCCGAAATAGGGATTGGTAGCGGCATTATTTACGAGGATATCGAGCTTGCCGTATTGCCCGCGAATATGCTGAAACACCTGCTCTATGTCTTGCATATTGCCGATATGGCAGGGCAACGCTTCCGCCTTACCACCCGCGTCATTAATCGCATCAGCTACCGCCTGACAGCCATCGATCTTACGGCTGGAAACCAGCACATGGGCACCCTGCTCCGCGAGCAATTTGGCAATGGCCTCACCAATGCCACGACTGGCGCCGGTTACCAGAGCAATTTTTCCGGTTAAGTCAAAGAGGTTGGTCGCCATGAATTTCTCCCGACGGTTGTCGTCTTATACGTTGTTCGGTTATTGACATCCGAGGCACACCGCTCGGCGCTGTATAAAAAGTGCACCAGAGCGCTCCATTAGAGTCCTAAATTTCACGTTACCGCCTCCATGTGGATCAACCAAATTAATTATGTGAATCACCCCACATTCAAAATATCTATAGCGGTACAATCTTATTCCAGCGCGACCACTCAGGCGCCAATGACCCCAGTCACAGCGGTATCTACACACTTTTGCTGCCGATTTTCCCGGCCCTCCAGCCCCGGTGCTATGTTTCCAGCTAGCTCTCTCGCTAATTTTCCAGGTATTTGGCCAGCTTCCATAAAAGGAAATCCATAACATGACCCAAGCCTACCCGCACCTGCTCGCCCCGCTGGATCTGGGCTTCACCACACTCAAGAACCGTGTGTTGATGGGCTCGATGCACACCAACCTGGAAGAGCACCCGGGGGGCTATCACTGTCTGGCCACTTTCTACGCCGAGCGCGCACGCGGTGGTGTCGGCCTGATTGTCACCGGTGGTATCGCCCCGAATGAGGAAGGCGGGGTATTTCAGGGGTGTGCCAAATTGACCACTCCGGAAGAAGCCGAAGAACACCGGGTGATTACTTCAGCGGTGCACAAGGAAGACGGGAAGATCTGCATGCAGATACTGCACGCCGGACGTTACGCCTATAACCCCAATCTCGTTGCGCCGTCTGCTATCCAAGCGCCGATTAACCCGTTTCCCCCCAAGGCGCTGAGCGATGCGGGGGTCGAGAAACAAATCGACGACTATGTGCGCTGTGCGACCCTTGCCCAAAGTGCCGGCTACGATGGCATCGAAGTGATGGGTTCGGAGGGTTACTTTATTAACCAGTTCATCGTCACTCGCACCAATCACCGGGACGACCGCTGGGGCGGTAGCTATGAGAACCGTATGCGCCTGCCTATCGAGATCGTGCGCCGTATCCGCGAGGCACTGGGAGAGGAGTTCATTATTATCTATCGCCTCTCCATGCTCGACCTGGTAGAGGGCGGTAGCAGCTTTGACGAGGTGGTAACCCTGGGTCAGGCGATTGAGAAGGCCGGTGCCAATATCATCAATACCGGTATTGGCTGGCACGAAGCGCGTATCCCTACCATCGCCACCAGCGTTCCCCGTGCGGCCTTCAGTGGCATCACCGCCAAGGTCAGGCAACACCTGAACCTACCCGTCGTTACCAGCAATAGAATCAATATGCCGCAAGTGGGGGAAGATGTACTCGCCGCAGGTGAAGCCGACATCATCTCCATGGCGCGCCCTTTCCTCGCGGACTCGGAGTTCGTGAACAAGGCCGCAGAGGATCGTGCGGACGAGATCAACACCTGCATCGGCTGCAACCAGGCATGCCTGGACCATACCTTTGAACTCAAGCTCACCTCGTGCCTGGTCAACCCCCGCGCCTGCCATGAGACCGAACTCAATTACCTGCCAACGGCAAAGCCCAAGAAAATTGCCGTCGTGGGTGCTGGCCCTGCCGGGCTCGCGGCTTCCACCGTCGCTGCCGAGCGTGGACATCAGGTGACGCTATTCGAAGCCAGCGACAAGGTTGGCGGCCAGTTCAATATCGCCAAACAGATCCCCGGTAAAGCGGAATTTGAAGAAACCCTGCGCTACTTCAAGCGCAAGCTTGAGCTCACGGGCGTCGATGTAAAACTCAATACCAAAGCCACCGAAGCGGACCTGGCCGACTACGACGAAGTGATCATCTCCACCGGTATTATTCCGCGCATTCCGCCTATCGAGGGTATCGATCACCCCAAAGTACTCAGTTATCTCGAGGTGCTTAGGGACAAAAAGCCGGTGGGGAAACGTGTGGCGATCATTGGCGCCGGTGGCATCGGCTTTGATGTCGCGGAATACCTCACCCACAGCGAAGATCACATCAGTGAACTGGTGGCTAGTAGCAAACAAGAATTCTTCGATGAATGGGGTGTGGATATCACCCTGGACCACCGCGCAGGCCTGAAGCCCATTGAACCGGTCACCAGCCCTCGCGAGGTATATCTACTGCAGCGCAAAACAACCAAAGTCGGCGCTGGGCTGGGTAAGACCACAGGCTGGATCCATCGCACCAGTCTCAAGCACCGCCAGGTGAAAAACCTTTCGGGTGTCGCCTACGAAAAAATTGACGATCAGGGCCTGCACATCCGCCTGGGTGACGAGCAACAAATTCTGGATGTGGATAACATCATTATTTGCGCGGGCCAGGAGCCCCTGCGCACCCTGCACGATGCGTTGCAGGCCAAAGGCCAAATAAGTCACTTGATTGGCGGGGCTTATGAGGCTGTGGAACTCGATGCCAAACGAGCGATTGATCAGGGCTCGCGCCTTGCGGCAGAAATTTAATGACATCTAGCGCGTCCCTGATACATCAAGCTTGCCGGATGTAGGCTGATCTGGCGGCAAATCGCTGCCGCAGAACTATACTGAGGCATACGGATTGATCCGCCAGGGAAGCGCGACATTCCTCCCCGCTTAGCGCCATTATCCACAAGCGCAGCGACCGCTATACCAAACGCCAACTGAATGAGCTTCCCTGTCCGTTAGAATAACGAACGACAGGAAAGGCTCTGTACATGGCGACGTCCATCCTCTCAGACTTACTCGCGCGCGCACGGCCAAGTGCCGAGCAAGCACTAAAGCATCTGCAACCACCCTACACCCTGTTCTTTTCCGTTAGCGACGGCAGCAAGCGCGCCAGGGTCTGTCATGCTCGCGGCAACGATCTAAATGCCCTCTGGCTCAAGCTCGCCGCGCAGTCACGCAAGCAACTTGCCAGTGCAAAAATGGATGGACGCTGGCTGCGCATCGACTGGGTGACCGATGCAGAACCCATGGACTGGGGTACGCTGCAAAGAAAATTCAAGTACACCAAACGCGGTTACTTTCGCTATGGACTCGCACTTGACGCAGACTGGAAGATTGCCTTCCTGGAACAGGAACTTAATGGCAACGCCATGCTGTACGGCGGCAATAAAGTCGCCCACGCCGTGGTCAATCACAGTAAATTTCGCGCCTACACCGACATACGCTTTGGGCCTAATACGCCGCTGAATTTCGATGACGAAGCCCCCGTTACCCGCCTGCACATCGAGGGACTGTTTGTCGAAAAGGGTTCCGCGCCCCAGCGGCTCTATGGCCCTGGTCGTAATGCTGGCCGAAGGATAATCGACGAACTGGACCAAGCCACTAGCGACCACGTCATTCAAACCAGCAGCCGCTATCTGGCCTCACAGGTGCTGAAAAATGGTCGTTTCGAATACGGCTGGCACTGTTGCTTTGACCGCCCAATCGGTACCTACAACACTCTCCGCCACGCCAGTTCTACCTATGCCATGACCGAAGGCTGGGAAGTCACGCGCGACGACAAGACCAAGCAAGCCATTGATCGCGCGCTCAAATACCTGACCGAAAAACTCATTAAGAAAGCACGGCTTCCCACAGGCGAGGAAGCCGCATTTCTCGTGGAAGCCAACGGTGAGATTAAACTCGGCGGAAATGCGGTATGCCTACTCGCCTTGGTCAAATACATCGAGTTGAGTAACAGCAGTGAGATCCAGACAAGGTACAGTGGCTTGCTGGAACAGCTCGCCCGGGGCATCCACTTCATGCAGGATGCGGAGACCGGCAAGTTCGTGCACGTACTGCAATACCCGGACCTCTCCGTCAAAGAAGCTTTCCGTATCATTTATTACGACGGAGAAGCGGCCTTCGGTCTCATGCGCCTATACGGCCTGACCAAGGATACGCGCTGGTTGAGTATTGTTGAGAAAGCCTTCGAGTACTTTATTGCGAACAACCACTGGCAAGCCCACGATCACTGGCTGAGCTACTGCGTCAATGAGTTAACCCTGTATCGTCCAGAGGCTCGCTACTATCAGTTCGGTATTCAAAATGTAGTTGGGCATCTGGACTTTATTATTGAGCGCATCACCACATTCCCCACTCTGCTGGAGCTAATGATGGCTGCGGAGCGAATGGTCACCCGCCTGCGTCAGGAAAAAGAGTTCTCGTATCTACTGAATCAACTGGACCTGAAGAGGTTCTACTTCGCCCTGCATACCCGCGCCATGTACCTGTTAAACGGTTATTTCTGGCCGGAATATGCAATGTTCTTCCAGAACCCGGAAAAAATCGTCGGCAGCTTTTACATTCGTCACCATGCATTCCGCGTACGGATTGACGATGTGGAGCACTACCTATCAGGGTTTATCGCATTTAGAAAATACCTTCGCAATGGTGGTTGTCCACAGCAATTTTCACCGGCATCACAGGTACGGCAACTTGCTCCCCCCGAAGAAAGCGCACTACCCACACTCGCTTGGGGCGGGGATGTAAACCTCGCGCGCAGGCAGCACTACCGCACCGAAGAGCTTGGCGAAGAAGCAGTACTCGGGCGTATCCCTGCACTTGCCGGTGCTGACTTGAGTGTAATCAACCTGGAATGTGTCGTCGCCACTACCGGCGAACAGGGTATCGACAAGACAGAAAGAGCCCCCTACTACTACCGCGCGCGCCCGGAAATGCTGAAGCTGCTTTGTCGGGCCAATATCGATGCCGTTACCACCGCGAATAATCACAGTGGTGATTATGGGGTACAGGCATTATTGGAACAGGGATTCTGGTTAGACACTATTGGCATCCGTCACACGGGTAGCGGAATGAATCTCGACGCTGCGTTGACACCCATTATCCTGCCACTCAAGGATCTCAATGTAGCCATATTCTCCCTGGACGCGACACAGCAATCTTTTGCTGCTGGTCCAAAGCAACCCGGCAGCGCCTTCTTGCCACTCGACAATCCGATTGCATGGTCGCGGCTGCTGGAGCCCCGTATTCTGCGAGCACGCCAGCACGCTCATATTGTGCTGGTGGCGGTGCACTGGGGGAACAATCTGGAAAAGGAGCCGGGGTCAGACGAGATCTCGGTAGGCCATCACATCATTGACGCGGGCGCTGACGGGGTTCTCGGTACCAGCGCGCATATTCTGCAAGGTATAGAAATCTATAAAGATCGCCCGATTATCCACGATGCAGGTGACCTGCTATTCGATGCGGTGCGCAAGACACTGAAAGATAGCGGAATCTTTCAGTTGTCCCTGAGCCATCGAGGCGTGGAGAAGATACGGTTCTTCCCGGTCGGTTGCGGGTTCGGCTTCAGTCATCAACGCACAGGGAAAGACGCGGAGGCGGCAACCCGGCGTTTTGCTGATCTGTGCGAAAAGATGGGTACATCATTACAGCCGCTAAAAGATGGTTCCGGCAAAATTGTACTGCAACCGCCACACCGGGACTTCCCTTCATTGCCACCCGCGCGCAAAGCGCTATTGAACACCGCACCTTTGGAGCAAACTCAACGCCCTGTTTCTCCGAACTGGACTGCCAGTGAGGTCCCCCAGGACGCTGCCATCACACCAGTGGACTTCGGGCCACTGCTGCTTGTAGGTCTGCGCTACGCCCCACAAAGTATTGAACACCGCCAGCTGCTGTACGTGGAGTCTTTCTGGACGCTTAACCCGTCCAGAGCCACGCAACTTAACGAGAACATTCGCCTGGACATACGCGCCGTACCGGTCGCGCCAACAGATATGCCCTACTGGGGTAAATCCATGGATCACGACCCATGTGACTGGCAGCTACCCACCAGCCGCTGGAAGCCCGGTATCATCTATCGCGACTACTACGGCTTACGCCCTCCCGCCCCCAAACAACTCCGAAATATCGACCTGCGCCTGGAAATCGGCCTGGTCGGCTCAGAAACCCATATCCGCCCTATTCCAGTAACCAATAAGCTCATCCCGCTCAAGCTCGGCGAATATGCAAAACAAAGCTCATCTATTGATGGCCGAACCCCACCGCACTATCGCGAAACCTTCCCCGCATGTATCTATCGAGAAACGCCGGGGCAAACCTGGAACGCACAGCAGTTGAGTGAAGTTACCGGTGGAGAATGGCTGGTACCGCCGCCTCCAGGTTGGTTCGTCCGCAGTGTGGTGTCAGGACAAAGCTTTATCGAACAGTCCCTAGATCCGGTGCTCTTCGTCACCCATAAATACAGTGATCGTGCCTACCATGAGCGCACGTCAAAGGCGAAGTACAAAAGATGGGACCTCCACGACAAGCTTGCTGATATCGTGAAAGCTGCCGGTCCCCTCCTGGGTGGCGTAATCGTCACGCGGCCAGTGAGCGGGTTACCCGCGCATCTTCCCGTTCTCCGAGTGAAGGACCCGATACAGGCAATTATCGAACTCGGGTTCGCAGCGAGAAACCGATTCCGGGGCGACCTAGTCGCCATTACCGGCACCGCCGGCAAGTCGTCCACGGTCAATATGCTGAGAAACATGCTGGGAGATCGGGAAACTGTCCTGTCGAGCCTTGGTAACTACAATTCACGGGTCGGAGCGCCAAGCATGCTGGCTAGCCTTAGTGCGGGCCACGAGGTCGCGATCATAGAAATTGCCCAGAGTGCACTGTGGATGCGTTCAGGCCCAATCACAAAGCGTATTCGCCCAACGATTGCCCTGATCACCGGCATTGGCATATCGCAAACCACCAAAAGGGTTAAGACCACCGAAGACACTGCGCGTTGGAAGTCGCGTATCTTTGATGGGCTTATTGGCCGCTCAGTTGCCATCGTAAATGAGCAGTTATTGCACTTTGACTATGTGCTGGCCAAGGCAAAGCAACATGCGCGACGGGTGATCGTATTTGGCACCAGCGAACACGCAGAAGTTCGTATCGTTCATGTCGAGGCCGCAGACTCAGGCAGTCGTGTAACACTGAATATTGACGAGACAGAGCGAACAATATTTGTACCCGTCCCTAGTATGGGGATGGTGCACAATGCAGTAGCTGCACTATGCGTAGCCTATGCACTGGGGCGATCATTGGATGAGGCTGCGCGCGCTCTGGAAAGCTTTACACTTGACGATGCACACTTGAATCAGAGTGAACTCGCGCTCTCCGGCGGCGCTGCGCAACTCATTGATGACAGCTGGAATGCCACCGTCAGCTCGATGCTAAATGCCTTCTCTGTATTGGCAGAAGCGCAAGTATCGAATAACGGACGAAAAATTGCGGCACTGGGGCGTATCGTGGATCTTGGCGAGCAGGCCGCCGTATTACACCGTAGCCTGGCAAAACCGCTGATTGAAAGCGGTGCGACACAGGTGGTAACTCATGGGGAAGAAATGCACCACCTGCGCGGCGTGTTACCAGAGAACATACTGGGCCCTCATTTTTCCACAGCCGAAGACATGGCGAGGTACCTGGCAAGTGCGGTCCGGCCAAATGACCTACTTCTGATAAAAGGATCCCGGAGAGACTCCGACTTTGGACGCGTCGCTACCTTGCTAAACGAAGCTCTCGAAAAACAAGAGATCGCCTGATACGACGTCTATACATGAATTTTCTGTAGGATAGATACCCAGTACTAGAGAATAACCTCCAGCCTAACTCAACCGATAACCGAGAACTCAGATCTGCCTGTGCAAGACTGCACTGAACGGTCAACCGTATCTACCCGCGCAGACTTGGGCCCGCGATGGCACAAAGTGTAGAGACGGTTGATTGCAGCTGGCGTACCTTCCACTACCGCTTCCAGAATAGGCTCACCCTCTACCCGGTAGTTCCTGACCCAGCCCGATACAGAATGCAAAATCGCAATCAATTTCAACCAGCGTCGAAACCCAACCCCCTGTACATCACCGCGGATGACAAAACGCTCGAAGGTCTTCGGTACCGAAGAACAGTTCAGATCATCAAACACAGAAGCAACCAGCGCTCGAGCCACATTGCGCCCTGCCCCCGCAGACGGGAAGTGGTGCCAGGATAGGTTTGGATTACAAACCGCGTCGTTTACTTTCCAAGGCTGGTTGGAAAGATCACTACTCAGGTCCTCAGCGTCAAAATCGATGCCGACCAATGGAGGATCGAAGAGGGACGCTAACGTCTGCTGTAAAACCCCTTGTATACTGGGGTGAACCAGGTCCCCTACCTCCCTGCGTACAACCCCTGATCGCCCCGGCTTTGACTGAATCTGCAGGGCAGAAACCAGCTTTCCTCCCACAACCAACAGACGATAATGCTTGAGTGTTGACGCATCCTTTGGCGGAACCACAGTGTTTGACGGCATTAGCGACGCCATCCATTCACTGTTGCGCGTAATTTTACGGGAGATCATGCGCAATCTATCGGGTGTTCCGTGATGGAACAGACAGCTGCTATTCTCCCCAACAAGACGATAAAGGTCGTCCGCAACCTGCTCAACTTGAAGATTTAGACCGTACGCAGCCTGTTTTATCAACGCAATTTGCCGCGCGCTCCCTTTACCGAAAATTCTCTCATAACGTTCGTAACAATAGGACTCCGCAAGCGCTATCCCCCCAGTCGGGGAAGACCGTGACAATGCTGTATAGGCTTCGGAGAACATATGGGAAACGAGCTTATCCGGCACATCGATTGGACGGCCATAACTCGGAAATACCGCATCCGAAATAGCCGGATTTGAATTCACTTCAATGATGTAGCCATGAGGCAGGCCTTCACGCCACTGCTCTGGGGAGAGATAAATGAGATCAACGCCAACCTGCAATAGTCCAGGAAAGCACTTAGCCGCGCGCTCCGCAATTTCCAGAACTTCACGATCCAGATAATCGAAAATCTGCACGGTTTCCCCGCCGGCCGACGCATTTGCCACACTCGTGAGCTGCACTGTCTCGCCATCTTCCGGAACGTAGTCCAGAGAAAGACCACAGCGCTCCAATAGATCAAATCGGGTTATTGGATCGATTCTAAGGCTTGGATTACGCTTCCTGACTGCATTCTTTTCAGCAACAAGTTCACGAATCGAGTTTTGTCCGTCGCCAATTACACTTGCTGGTACGCGTACATACGCAGCCTCAGCCTTGCCAGCTACCACAAGGATACGTATGTCTTCCCCAAAAATATGTTGCTCGACGATGACTTCACGGCTTTCATTTATGGCAATTCCCCACGCCTTGGAGAATTCCGACTCCGTCGAAACCCGGCTTGTTACGCCATGACCTGCGGCACCATCGGCCGGCTTGACCGTGACCATCACCCCAGACTGCTTAAAAAACTCAAGCGCCGATTCATAGTCGCGGAATAGGTTGCCAGGGGGAACCGGCACACCCTGCATCGCCATAATTTGCTTGGCAATATGCTTCTCTCGCGCACAATACGCATAGACAGCTGAATTTTCTGGTGCGTTTTGACGAAAAACAAACCGGCGATGTTCGTCAAACACTTCGAAGATGAGATTGCCGTGATACTGAACATCCAGATCAAGCGCCGCCGCCGCGTTACACAACAGTTGTATACCGACATCATCCTGACTTTGCAGAAACTTGGAAGCGGAGAAATCGTTTGGTCCAGACTCCTGAATGACTTTCTCCACGGGCAATGGTGCTTGCACGCGATCGCTGGGCACACTTACAGATTTCTCTTCCGCTGTCAGGCCAGATCTTTCGTCACTGACCGTTGCCTCTGAACTTTCGATGGCATCGTGCATTAGTCAACTCCTTGACCGTCTAAAATACGCCAGTGCATACTCACATCGACCTTACCGCGACGCTTACTCACACCACGTGGAAATAAATTTGACCAAACCCATACAGAGTTTCGGTTTAGCACAATCTTGCGATTTTGGCCTTCCCCAAATCCATATCCAAAACTGGGATCCAAAGCCAGATTGGCATCTACCGGTATCCATTGACTATTCAAATACACTTCAGCCGCATGATGATTCGGCTGAGAAAACGCACGCTTTTCGGTAAATAGAAATTCTGACGTCATCCTTGCCGGATAACCAAGCGCTCGTGCTAGCGCCACAAATAGTGCGGAGAACTCCGTACAGTCCCCCTGCCGCGCGGTCACCGCATAGAGAGCTCCACGAGTGGGTTGCCGACGATATGCAATTAGCTGCTGTGGCGTTAAATAGGCTGCACGTAATCTAGCTTCCGGGTCGGAATAGCTACGTTCGATATGTCGAGCAAGGCGCACAATCTCGCTGGCTTCAGACTCAATGTATTTTGACGGCTCGAGATAACTCTTATCCGGCACACTATGCAGTGTGCCAGGTGACCGTTCGACTTCATCTACGGGCATTTGGTAACTATCGACCAGGATATCGAAGTAGACCCGCTTGATGGATTCCTCGTTCGCAAAAATATCCCACTCCAGCTCGAGGTATTCACCGGCACCATGATCAAATGCCTTTCGCTCGATCCGTGAAACGCCGTCCGGGCGAACCGCTAGAACACGCTGTTGCATATGACCATCCACAGGAATAGCTATACGATGGATGTAACCTTGAATAGGCTGATCCGTGCGATTAAGGACGGTTATTTCTGCGACGAGGGTATAGATTTTTTCGCTATTTTCAGTGATTGCCGAATCGCTGGCTTTAGCGGTAGAAATAACCATGAGAAGGGCGACAGTTATCAATAAAGTTGCGAGCGCGCCGACCCTCTGTAAATCCAGAGACTGCTTGATCACCTTTCACGCAGCGCCTCGCCCGCTTGATTGAAGGGTTTTACAATGTAATCGAACACGGTTTTTGATCCGGTGCGTACATCTACCGTTGCGACCATGCCTGGCACTATCGGAAATTCCTTGCCCGATCTATTCACTAGCGCATCTTCGTTTGTCAGTATCAGCACACGATAGAAGTACTCACCCGGCTGGGCTTCATCTTGAATGGTATCGGGAGAGATGGTGGTCACTTTGCCGTCGAGACCGCCATACACGGAGTAGTCATAAGCAGTGATTTTAACCTTCGCATCTTGGCCGGGATGGATAAAGGCGATGTCCCTCGGTGAAATTTTTGCTTCCACCAGCAACCGATCATCCAACGGCACTATCTCCATCAGACGACCGCTCGGCGGCAGGACGCCGCCTATGGTGGTGATTTCGATATCCTTGACGATGCCTCTTACCGGCGACTTCAGCGTCAATCGTGTGAGCGAGTCTGCACGCCCCTCAATTACTGAGCGAAGTGCCTCCACCTCAGCGCTGACCGATGCAAGCTCTTCCCGCGCACGCACCATATATTCCGAGTGTACATCTTTTATCTTGAGATCTAGCTCAGACTTCTGACGACTGAGACGCAAGACTTCAACATTGCTTGCTGCACCTGACTCCACCAGAGAACGAGTAATCGACAACTCACGTTTCACCAGATCTCGCGACTCCCCCAGGCTGCTCAGCGAATCATTCAGGCTTCTCTGGCGCGTGTGGTATAACTTCCGCTCCTTGACGAGCAACTCTTCATAGTCGTCAAGTACAGCCGGAAACGCGAGCTCCGCACCATTAACCTCTGCGCTCAGGCGCGCTTCGCTGGCCAGAGCGGCCCGGAAGCGCGCTTCACTTTCCTGAACATTTGAGCGAATTTTGGTTGGATCTAATTGCGCAAGTACCTCTCCACGCTCGACAATATCGCCTTCAATGACGTTCAAGCGCGCCAGTATCCCCCCCTCCAGAGATTGAATCACCTGCGCTCTGGAAGTGGGTATTACCTTTCCGCTTCCTCTTGATACCTCATCTACCTTGGCAAAGTATGACCAGATGACCAGAGAAATTATGAGCAAGAAAAATGTCCAGATAATGCGCCCGGATTTTGACAACAGTACGTCATCCGCCTCTTCATTATGGTGGCTACCGGCATTCTGAAAATCGGCTTCAAGTATTGCCAGATTGGAGTGTCCGGCATGTGCACCAGACTGACTAATTGCGGATTCCAGACGAGATTCAGAGGTACTATTTGATTGGCTCTTATCAGGCATCAGCTTACCCTTTCATCCGCGTCTTTTACTTCGCCGCCCCGATGTGCACCTTTACCAGCCTGCCCTGCTTTCGCACTTGCCTGAGCCAGCTTTTCCAGTGCGATTTGTTTCGGCGCATCAATAATCAACCGACCATTTTCAACGACGATAATACGATCGACCAGCTGCAGAGTACTGCTCCGGTGCGTGGCGAGAATCAGCGTACGACCGCTCCCCCAACGCTGGAGCTTTTCGATGAATCGTTTTTCGGTAAGGTCATCCAGCGACGCGGTGGGTTCATCCAGTAAAATGACCTGAGGACTACGGATAAATAGCCGGGCCAGCAGCAAGGATTGACGCTGCCCGCCGGATAACCCAAGCCCTCCCTCTAAGATGAGATGGTCCAGACCCTTGGCAAACTTGCGCACGAACTCCAGTGCACCGGACATATCCAGCGCTGCTAAAATCTCTCTATCAGAAGCATCTGGCGCACCCAGTATTACATTCTCGCGCAATGTACCGTGGAAAAGTTGTGCATTCTGGGTCAACAGGCCGATATCGCGACGGGCGTCAGCAGGATCAATATGCGCAAGGCTCGCACCTTCCAGATTCAACGCGCCGGATGTCGGCAACAGCTGGCCTGATAGCGCCTGTAAGAGTGTCGACTTACCAGCACCATTTCTGCCAAGCACCGCAATTTTTTCGCCCGCCTTGATCTGCAATTCATCGATCTTTAATGCCGCAGGTCCCTCTTGATCGCCATATCGAAACTCTGCATCGCGCAGTTTGTAGTTACCCCGAATGGAGGCCATATGGACAAGGTGCGCTCCCTCTGGCTGATCTACCGGCAACTTCATGATTTGATCAAGCCCCTTGAGCGCATACTTCGCCTGCTGCCAGCGACTCAACACCTGGGTTATTTGAGACATTGGCGCCATCATCCGTGATCCGAGAATGGACGCCGCGACCAGAGAACCTGTGGTCATATCACCGGCCATGACCATGGGGGCACCAAACAGAACGATCAAGGCGAACACCGAGGACTGGACGTTATGGGTCCAGGTAACGAGTTTTCCAATCAACCCACGCAAGCGTAAGTTGGATTCGGCCGTGACTGCGTTGTAGTGATTCCACTGTTGTTGAAAACGCTGCTCTGCCTGTAGCGCTTTGATATCTTCCATTCCCTGGACCGTTTCCACCAACATAGCATTTCGCAATGATGATTCACGGATCGACTCGCCCGCGAGACGGGCAAGTTTAGGCTGTGCCAATAACCCGGGAATTACGAGTGCCGCAAGCGCAGCCAATGGAACCAGCGCAAGCGGACCCGCCAGGTACCACATGAAGAACAAAAACAAGAAGAAAAATGGCATGTCCGCTATAGCGAGTATCGTCGTCGAGGTGACCATTTCCCGCACACGCTCAAGCTCTCGAATTTGGGATATAAAAGCTCCGGTGGACTTCGGCCGGGCATTGTTACGCAGACGTACGGCGTGACCATATACAAGATCAGACACGCGAATATCCGCCCGTTTACCCAGTAAATCCGTTACTCGAACGCGATTGATTCGCATAATAAAATCAAACAGAACTGCGACCATTACCCCACTGAATAGAACATACAGGGTTGCTGTAGATTCCGCTGGGATGACACGGTCATAGACCTGCTTGGCGAATAAAATTCCCGCTAGCGCGAGTACATTGGCCACAGTGGTTGCAAGCATTACGTGACCATAAGGTTTCAGATCACGAAGAATAATCGAGCGAAACCAATGTTTTTCCTGCGGTTTTATATAATCATCGATTCTGGCATCGGGCGCATTGCTCGCCGGCCTCAATACAACCGCAGAAGCAATATGCGCTATTAGCTTATCGGCATGTATCTGTGAGGCAGCACCCGCATCACCGCTAAATGAAACTGATAGTACTCGATTACGGCCAACGGCATTGATCACACCGACTTGCCCCCCTGTTAACTGAACAACTATTGGCAAACGCCAGGGGCTAAGCATGTCTTCACTAAACTTTCCGAACTTCGCGACCAGCCCAGCCTGCCGCGCCATGCTACGCACCATGTTTTCGACAGACTCATCGTTTCCCCACTGCGAGGAAATACGCACATTTTCCGTGGAAAATTCGAGCCGATAGTGATTCGCAACGGCTAAAATTGCCCGCATCCACGGCCGGTAGTCCAGGGGCTTGTTACGAGCATTTTCTCTGCCAGGGTTGCGATCCGTCCGTGACTTTGGCGATTCCTGCATTTCTGTCATGGCAGAATTTCCACTCCCTGTATGGTGCGTCTCTGTAAGGCAAAGGCTTCTCGAATTTCGCCTACGGTGTACAGGCAATCAATATTGAGTCGATACAAGTCATACTGTGTGTTGGCTCTTTCAACACGCGCCTGTTGCACCTCTTCTTCTGAGTTCAACAGCTCAACAAGCGTTCGAGTCCCCAGTGCGGAATATTGCTTCCTGTACAGGTCTCGCGTCTCTTCAATTGCTCGCAGCCTTGTATCGAGAATACTCAGACTGCGCTCAAGCCCAACGCTCTGGCTCTGTGCAATTCGAAGGTCTCTAGAGACGGTCAGCTGAGCGGCATCCTTTGCAGCCTGTGCTGATCGCATAGCGAAATTAGCCGCGTCTCGATTGGCGAATATCCGTCCACCCTGATAGATGGGCATGGAGAGGTTGAGAAAGATTGCACTTTCATGATCATTCAGCGCGTTCGAGTCGACATATTGCTGATCGAGATAGCGGTTGACACTGCCATCCAACGACAATGTTGGCCAAGATTGCGCACGGGCTTCCTTTAACTGGGCCGCGGCCTGGGAACGGTCGGCTTCTGCAACAAGCACACTTGGTGCGGTATTCACTTTTAGCGGGTCAACCATACATCCATTCACAACGGAACCCGGTACGCCCGGTTTTAATACAATGGGTTCCTGCACGCCAACGAGATTCTGTAATACACCTCGCCAGCGACTGAGCTGGGCCAGAGTTTGCTGACGATTGGCGCGCGCAGATTCGATACGAGCCTGTGCCTGCAAGACATCTGAGCGGGTACTGGCACCCCGCTGGTTTCGCATTCTTACCAAATCAGAAATACTTGAGACGCCCGCCACCTGCGCATCTGCCGAACGCACCAGGGTCTGATAGCGCAGAACCTCCAACGCTGCCTGGGCCGTATCCCGTGCCACGGTATCGATTTGCAGCAGAACACGGGCCTGGGACGCATGCGCGCTTGCGGTGGCGGAGCCCACACTCCCGGATATTTTTCCGAAGTCGTAAATTACCTGCGACACGTACAACTGGACGGCGTGGCCATCACCATCGCCATCGGTCTCTGAATCGTATCCACCGATCACACCAAGACTCAATTGGGGAAAATAACCCGCCCGTGCAGTGCGAATATTTTGTTGCTGGCGGCGCAATTCACCTACGGACTGTCCTACTGTAGGATGCCAACCAACTGCCTGAACGACTGCATCGCTGATATTCAACTCGAACGGTGTGTGGCCAGAATAAGATGTGGAGACTAATGGTCTAACAGAGTGAAACTGATCTTTGGTAACCTCCCCTTGAATCTGGGAGGGACTAATGACCTCTAGCTGGTCTGCAAGTGAGGGCTCCCCACGAGCTGTTACGATAAGTACAACCGCCATGAAGACAGGGAAGAAGGAGACAGACAATTGGCGGCATTTAAGACATTCAGCCATCCATTGCCTGATAAGTCCGTATCGCTGCTTCACTATATTCCACTTTTTGATGCCGCCTTCCGGTTTTTTCCTTAAAACCATCGGCGGGATATTTATTGATATTTACACAAAAACTTTAGCTTAATAATTCAGCAACGGTGCGCTGTATGATGTGACGAGCGCCAATTAAAGCTCTAATATGAAGCAATAGAAATCTCTCCTGCGTTGCTTGGCAAGAAGCACTTTTCCCAAAATCAGGACAAAAAAATACCGGGCACTAGGCCCGGTAATTTCCGAGTAGAACGTGGCTTAAAACTGGCCGCTACAGGTCGTGATTACCTGATTGACTCCACATATCTTTCATCGGATCCTCCGTATCAGCTGGCGCAATATCTTGCGTATATTGATCCGCAAGCAAGCCGCCCAATACTTCGTCGAACACCTCACTTGATCCCAGGCCCTCAATCGAGTCACTTTCCAGATAGTCACTGATAAGATCCTGTAAGCTCGGATACTCCGATCCGCTTTCAGGCATCAGCGAGAAATGCTGGTCGTCAGCCTGCCCAGATATGTGCTCAGCTAACTCGATGATATCGCTAAGCACGTTCTGCAATGCTTCTTTAAGCTGCTCCTTGGTCTCCGTGTCTGGTACCCGATTCAAGTGCCCCAACGTTTCGTCGAATTGCACCATTTCCACAGGGAGAGGCTCACCAGCGGATTCGTCCAAAGACAATTCGCTGTCATCACACAGATCGGCCACATTAATTTCATCAAAGACACCAGGGCCACCGACGTTACCAGACATATTCGTTGGCCAGCCGTCCGTAGTTGTCTCATTACCATCGGGATCGTAGTGGCCATTACCAGCCTTGATGATGTAAGGATCTCCCGGCCCGTCCTGGTCTACCGCAGACCCGTACTCATCCTCGATGCAATCGTAGAGTGACTGTGGATACGCCGGATCTTTGATTTCGGCGAACTCGCCTTCGAAACCTTCGACCTTGATGACCCTGCCATCTTCCAATCTAAAGGCTACGTAGCCAATGGCGTGGTCGAGATCGGAGTCCGCATCGGCATCCGCGTCGGCATCTGCGTCGGCATCTGCGTCGGCATCTGCGTCGGCGTCGGCGTCACAATCAGCGTCTGCATCGGCATCGGCGTCCGCATCCGCATCGGCATCCGCATCGGCATCCGCATCGGCATCGGCATCCGCATCGGCGTCCGCATCCGCGTCGGCGTCGGCATCCGCGTCCGCGTCGGCATCGGCATCGGCATCGGCGTCGGCATCCGCGTCGGCATCGGCATCCGCGTCGGCATCTGCGTCGGCATCTGCGTCGGCATCTGCGTCGGCGTCGGCGTCAGCATCGGCGTCAGCATCTGCGTCAGCATCTGCGTCAGCATCTGCGTCAGCATCTGCGTCAGCATCGGCATCGGCATCCGCGTCGGCATCCGCATCCGCATCGGCATCGGCATCGGCATCGGCATCGGCGTCCGCATCCGCGTCGGCATCGGCATCCGCATCGGCATCCGCATCGGCATCGGCATCGGCGTCCGCATCTGCATCGGCATCTGCATCGGCATCGGCATCGGCATCCGCGTCGGCATCCGCGTCGGCATCCGCATCGGCGTCGGCGTCGGCGTCCGCATCGGCATCGGCGTCCGCATCGGCATCGGCATCGGCGTCCGCATCGGCGTCGGCGTCCGCATCGGCATCGGCATCCGCGTCGGCATCCGCGTCGGCATCCGCATCGGCGTCGGCGTCGGCGTCCGCATCGGCATCGGCGTCCGCATCGGCATCGGCGTCCGCATCGGCGTCGGCGTCCGCATCGGCATCGGCGTCCGCATCGGCATCGGCATCCGCGTCGGCATCGGCGTCTGCATCGGCATCCGCATCGGCATCGGCATCGGCATCGGCGTCGGCATCTGCATCGGCATCGGCATCTGCATCTGCATCTGCATCGGCATCGGCGTCCGCATCTGCATCCGCATCGGCGTCTGCGTCGGCATCCGCATCCGCGTCTGCATCGGCATCCGCATCCGCATCCGCATCTGCATCCGCGTCGGCGTCGGCGTCGGCGTCGGCGTCAGCATCGGCATCCGCATCGGCATCGGCGTCGGCATCGGCGTCGGCATCGGCATCGGCGTCGGCATCGGCATCGGCGTCTGCATCGGCATCCGCATCGGCATCCGCATCCGCATCGGCATCCGCGTCGGCGTCCGCATCGGCATCCGCGTCTGCATCGGCATCGGCGTCGGCATCGGCGTCGGCGTCCGCATCGGCATCAGCATCGGCATCGGCGTCCGCATCGGCATCCGCATCCGCATCGGCATCGGCGTCCGCATCGGCATCCGCATCGGCATCGGCGTCCGCATCGGCATCGGCGTCCGCATCGGCATCGGCATCAGCATCCGCGTCGGCATCGGCGTCCGCATCTGCATCCGCATCGGCGTCTGCGTCGGCATCCGCATCCGCGTCTGCATCGGCATCCGCATCCGCATCCGCATCCGCATCCGCATCTGCATCTGCATCTGCATCTGCATCAGCGTCCGCGTCGGCATCGGCATCCGCGTCAGCATCGGCGTCGGCGTCGGCATCCGCGTCTGCGTCCGCATCGGCGTCGGCGTCGGCATCGGCATCCGCATCGGCATCGGCATCGGCATCGGCATCCGCGTCTGCATCGGCGTCTGCATCGGCGTCTGCATCGGCGTCGGCATCGGCGTCGGCATCCGCGTCGGCATCTGCATCCGCATCTGCGTCAGCGTCGGCGTCGGCGTCGGCGTCGGCGTCGGCGTCGGCGTCGGCGTCGGCGTCAGCATCCGCGTCGGCATCTGCATCTGCATCTGCATCCGCGTCAGCATCGGCATCGGCATCGGCATCTGCATCCGCGTCTGCATCGGCGTCGGCATCCGCGTCGGCATCCGCGTCGGCATCCGCGTCGGCATCGGCATCCGCGTCGGCATCTGCATCTGCATCTGCATCTGCATCTGCATCGGCGTCAGCGTCCGCATCTGCATCTGCGTCGGCGTCGGCGTCGGCGTCGGCGTCGGCGTCAGCATCGGCATCTGCATCCGCGTCAGCATCGGCATCTGCGTCGGCGTCAGCATCGGCATCCGCGTCGGCATCGGCATCCGCGTCGGCGTCGGCATCGGCGTCGGCATCGGCGTCCGCATCCGCGTCGGCATCCGCATCGGCATCGGCATCGGCATCGGCATCGGCATCGGCGTCAGCATCCGCATCCGCATCTGCATCCGCATCCGCATCCGCATCCGCATCCGCATCAGCATCGGCGTCGGCATCTGCATCTGCATCCGCGTCTGCATCCGCGTCAGCATCCGCATCTGCGTCGGCATCCGTATCTGCGTCTGCATCAGCGTCAGCATCGGTATCCGCATCAGCGTCGGCGTCAGAGTCGGCGTCAGCGTCACCATCTGGAGGCGGAATCGGGCCGCTTCCCGGAGGAGGTGGAAGTTCTGTAGGATCGAACGGATCAATGCTTTCGCTGGGTGTATCGTCACTGTAGCCATTCGCCAGTGCGATCACGCCAAGCGCTGCCAGACCAGCCCAAACGGCGGGACATACCGGCGCGGCAGTAGAAGGGGCGACTGCTGCGATGTCGGCACTACTAGCCACTTGCGTAAGAGCGAATATCGATCCATCGGCGCCTTTCTGAGCCAGTAACACTTCTCCTGACTCCGGGTCTTCTAGAAGAAGGTCACTTTGGGTCTGAGCACCGTCGGCAAGATAAAAATTTTCCAGGGTGACAATTTCGCCAGACACCAACTGAATGATTAGGTCATCACCCACCTTGAAGGTCGACAATATCTCGTCTTGCGAGAGTTGGAGTTTCACAAAACCCGGAGCATCTAGAACCACATTCGCTGATTCAAATGAACTCAGAGTACCAGTTGCCTTGTCGACTACCTGCGTCTGCATCCTGCGTACCTATTCCTTGGCCCTATCTGGCGATAGAAAAATCCAGTGTTATCGACCACCTTAGGGGTAACACCACCCAGCGATAGGTCAATTTTTAACCACCCCATTAATTGGTATGGATGAGATATTCGTCAAATTCAAGTTCGCGACCGTTCGCTGAAGAGAATCCATAGCTGGCCAGCGATTTTTTCGGCGAATCGATTTGGATGATTCTGCTTCCGCAAACTTGAAGCAGTTCACATTTTAGCCGGAACAAAGTAGTCGTACCGTAAACACGAACGTCAGTAAAAGGTGCAGCGTGTCAACAGCGACAGATTGGCGCAGTATCGCTCAGGGCGCGCCACGCGCCTGGCCGGGAGCAGCACAAAAAAAGCGGCTCCCTTTTACAGAAGCCGCTTCAAGTTTTCCCATCGCCACACCTTATTTATAAGGCTATGCAGGATTCGGATCTGGATTGCCATTGTCACTGGCGCCACCATCCCCCACTGCCATCTGATTGACTGACGTCGCAGATGTCGAGGCTTTGCCCGTCACATCATTTGAATCAAGACTGTGTTTCGGCCACACAGGTTGCCGCATAAGCTCGCCTGCATGCCAATACATCCACATGACGAGCAAACAGAGCGCAAACGTCACCCAATAAAGCACTGGCCCACCGAAAAATTGAATCACCAAACCGCCGACTAGCGGCGCACTGGACCAACCAAAGGCGTACAGACTCGTTGCACCAAAGTAGCTCCCGCGCATATTTGCAGGTGCCATTCGGTCTACTTGAACACTCATATTTGGGAATAGAATCGCTTCTGCAACGCTGATCAAAAATATCGCGCCCAGCCATCCGGAAAACCAGTGGATCGGATTCAAGGCAAACCATACCTGCCCTACGGCCAACAACATCATCCCGATAAAAATACGCTGATTTACATTCACCTCTCGCATAAGGCGCAGAAGGGGGAACTGCAAACAAACGATGGTCGACGCGTTGATCAGGATCATGCTCGAAATCAACGTAACAACTTTTGGCGCGTCATTTACGGTCAAGTACTGAATCAAGCTCGAATCCATATGCGCATAAACAAAGAGTGCTATGACATTCGCCAGAATGGTGATCAAAAACATTTGATCTTGTGCGAGAACTCGCAGCGTATCCGAAAATTTTCCGCTCGAAGTTTTCCCTGGACTGGACGGCTTGTCAGAACCATATATGCGAAAGGCCACAACAAACGCGACAAACAGGCTCAGGTAACTGAACGCGGTGATACCAAACGTCGTCTGCTGCCCGCTTAACCCAATCCATACGCCAATGATCGGACCCAATGCACTGCCAACGTTAATGAGGAAATAGCGGAACTGCATTGCCAATTCACGCGCTTTCGTATCTGAAATCAAATCCCCAAACATCGCCATCGCCGGCGGTTCCCAAACGGATCGCCCAATTGCACTCAGGGTAATTGCGACGGCAAACGCCATCACGCTATCCGCCAAGGCAAGGTATACAAACGCGATGACGTTGATAGAGGTGCCGCTGAGAAGCAGAAGCTTTCGGCCGAAGCGATCAGACAATGCCCCGGTATAAAAACCCAATATTGCCGCGCACATCGCTGAAACGCTGAGCAAAGCGCCGATTTCCCCCGGGCTTAGCGCAAACTGTTGATGCAACATGACTGCGAGAAACGGCCACACCATAAAGTAGGTACCGCGACCGAAGAAACTCCCCACGAGTACGATCCATATCAAAGGCGGTAAGCCATAGAGCGATTGCCACCACTGCCTGTCCATGCCGATTTCTCCCAAATTGACGGCAAAAAAAAACCCGGAGGCCAAGGCCTTCCGGGTTTTTCCGTGGAGGGCCTTGAAAGAACCCTCCAGCACAATTTGATATTACTGTCAGGTTAACAAATTACGTACCTTGCGGCCGCCATGCGCTTTACACACCTTGATGGTCCAGGTACGGACAATCAGGGAGGACGCGCCATAGACGGACTTCGCACATAGCACACCAGAAATCGCCATAAACGCCGGCCATGCGCAAACAAGACGCGCTAGAACAGCAGACACGGCAAAGCCCGCGAAAAGCTCGCGATTTCGCCAGCACATCATGCTGCTTGCGTTCATATTGATCGGCATAGAGAAAACTCTGGTGAGAACTGAATTCATAAACTTGATACGAGTGTAGATTCTGATTCACAGATATCTAGACAGTAAGCGCTCAATCATATCCGAATACGATCTGGTTGCAACCGTCTTCGTCAGATTTCTCTTGGCAACAGTTTGGTCACACTCCCCCAATATATGACAGCTTCTATACTTACCCCTGCTTTTCAGCTGCGCCCCAATTCCTTTTGCCAAAGATTGCCTGTCTGGGCGCATAAATTCGCTGTATTCATTCAACGTAACTCTTTGCTCGGGACATAGCGGCAATGGTCAATTTCGGAAAATCCTCTCTACTAGTCGATGCACCCTGCGGAGCCATACAGGGAAAATATGATCAGCTCCAACAGGTAAAGCAGTTCCAGGGAATCCCCTATGCCAAACCGCCAGTAGGAGAACTACGCTGGCAGCCTCCACAAGCATTAGACCCATGGAGCCACCTCAGAGAAGCCACCCGCTACGGCATGCCCGCACCACAGAATCCATCTGAGCTCTTTCAAATTCGTGGGCCGGATGGAGAAGAACCAACAAATGAGGATTGCCTTTACCTCAATATCTACGCACCGGCAAAACCACGCCATGACAAATTGCCCGTTATGGTATGGATCCACGGAGGGTCGTTTTATCTCGGTTCAAGCTGCCAGACTCTATACGACGGCAAATACCTCGCCTCGAGCGGTCGCGCCATCGTCGTCACGTTAAATTACCGCTTGGGAGCTCTCGGTTTCTTGCGGCTATGTGATCTGAGCGATATACCGGCTACCGGTAATGAAGGATTAATGGATCAGCTTGCGGCACTGGAGTGGGTGAACAGAAACATTGCCGCATTTGGAGGCGACCCGGAAAACGTCACTCTGTTTGGTGAGTCCGCAGGCGCAATGAGTATTTCTTCGTTGTTCTCTGCATGCCCGCAAGGGGATAAGCCGCTTTGCGGTAGGCTGTTCCATAAAGCCATCGTACAAAGTGGCAATCCCGGCGTCTTCCACCAAACAGACAACGCAAATAGTCTGGCGGAACTGTATTTAGACACCCTCGCAGCAGGCGTGGGAAAGACCAACCTGAGCGACCTATCTACAGAGAAGCTTCTGCAGGCTCAGGCCTCACTGATTAGTAGTCAGGCAATGCATGCCCGGTGGGGCCACCTGCCATTCAAGCCAGTGCAAGACGGCGAGTTTCTGTTGCACTCACCCGCCGATGCGCTACAAAGCCCCGCTGCAGCCGGCATACCCATGATGGTGGGAAGCAATAGCGATGAGTGGAATTTGTTTAGTGCTGCGCGTCCTGAAACGTACACGCTGGATGACCAGCAAATTCGCGATCACTTGCAGCAACAAATTCCAGACCCAATGATTTCCAAGCTTCTGGAATATTACCGCGTCCGCGCAGAAGCACTGCATGACGATCCCTGGCCCCTGTGGAGCCGGGCCTGGAACCTAATACTAACGGATATGGTATTTACCGTGCCCGGGTTGCGACTACTCAACGCCCATCAGGGGAAACGTTTTCACTATCACTTTACCCAACCCCTCAGCGCGCAACCGCTGCTAGGCGCCTGCCATGCGGCCGAGCTCGGGTATGTATTTGGCACACATGGCGCTGGTGATCTCGCGCACTTTTATGGGGGGGAAACCGAACCACACCGCCTCAGTGAGTCAATGCGAAATGCCTGGCTGAACTTTGCCGAGTCGGGGAATCCGGGTGACGATTGGCCCGCATTCGATCAGGGCCACACCCAGCAGTTTGGCGAACACAGCAAGCGCGATCTTGATTCGGCCGCGTTACAAGCTCTCTGGCAAGGGATGGATGACCAGCAATTAAGGGGATTCCTGTGAGCGCTGAGCGCCATTCGCGATAGAGGCCCGATGTGCGGCAGAACTGCGAGCAGAATAAAATACAGGTAGAATTTACTCACAGAGCGCAGACTGGAGTAGCCGAATTTGCACGAAATTGTCCTGATCCGACACGGCGAAGCAGCCAAGTCACCCACCGATGATGACCCCGGGTTAACTGGCCTTGGGCACCAACAAGCGGAACAGCTCGCGGGGCATCTGAATGTTCTGTACCCGGGAGGGCAAGGGGTAAGACTAATGAGCAGCCCCAAATCGCGTGCACGTCAGACCGCAGAGCCCATAGCTAGCCTCTGGCAAAAGCCCCTTGAGCAGCTCAATGATGTGATAGAAATTCCATCACCCGAGGGGGTTTCCCTTGCGCAACGCGGCGACTGGATTCAGGCGTTTCTTAATTCCAACTGGAACGATTTGACGGTTGCACAACATGCGTGGCGCAATGGGATCATTCGCGCGCTCAAGTCCATCGAATCTCGTCCGACTCAGACTTCCGGACCAGTAGAGACGACGCTCGTGTTCTGCCATTTTATGGTGATCAATGCCGTAATCGCCGAGATTCGGCAGGACGCTCGGATCGCCCAGTTCCGCCCCGATTACACCTCACAAACTCGCCTGTCACTGGACAATGACGTACTCACCATCGTGGAGTTAGGCCTAGAACGACACGCGCCCCACCGAATTCAGTAAGGGCGCAAGCCGGTTTCTTGTTGCTGAGATTAGTTTTCCAGCCCCTTACTGACTACCTCATAGAGGTCTCTCGAAAGCTCACCACTGTCAAACACCCTCTGCAATGCGGATCGAATCTGCTCCGCCTCCAGTGAACGGTACTTTCGCCAGCGGGTGAGTGGTGTGACAATCCGTGCGGCAATTTGTGGATTTAACTTATCCAGCGCAATCACCTGTTCCGCTAAAAACGCATAGCCCGTTCCGTCCTCTTGATGGAACTGAGTAAAGTTACGCATGGCAAAACCTCCGACTACCGCGCGTACTTTATTCGGATTGGTAAACTCGAACGCAGGGTGAGACATCAACCCGCGCACCCGGCTCAGAGTTCCATAATTCGCGCTGCCCGCCTGCAGGCCAAACCAGGTTTCCACTACCTGCGTATCTTGCTGCCACTGCTGATAGAACGATTCAAGATACTCTTCAGCCTGTTCCGCGGGGCCAAATTCAATGAGCGCTGCAAGCGCGGCGGCAACATCCGTCATGTTTCCCCCCCGCATAAACTGGCTTTCAGCCAACGCTAATGCATCTGCATTCCCGGTGGCGCAAAGGTACGTCAGACACGTATTCTTGAGGCTGCGCTCGGCAATATCCGCCGCAACTGGCTGATAAGGCTTGCGTTGATCCAGTGACTGATAGCGTTTAAGGAACTGTGATTCCAGAGTTTTAGCGATTGAGTCACGTACGAATGCGCGGGCGGCGATAATTCCCTGAGCATCGATGACCTCACCGTGTTCAGCCAGCTCTTGCGGGCTCGGCAGCGTCAGCATCTTCGCAACCAGCGCCGGGTCCAACTGGGTATTCTCTAAAACAGCAGATAGGCCTTGCAACAAGGCCTCCGGCACCTGCATATCATCACCAGCACGATATGCGCGCTGTAATTGTTCGAGCGCCTCAAACGCAAGCCGTTGGCTCGCATCCCAGCGATTAAAGGAATCCGTATCGTGCTGCATCAAGAATAGAAGCTGGTCACTTGTGTAGCGGTAACGCAGCTTTACCGGCGCAGAGAATCCGCGCAGTAAAGATGGCAGCGGCCGCTCCGGAATCTCTGCGAAGGTAAATGTCTGCGTCGCTTCCGTCAGATGTAATACCCGCTCGATGTTTGCCTCTTGATCCAGCGAAAGCTCCGCGCCATCCGCACCCAACAGGCTTACCGCTACCGGCATATGTAAGGGCTGTTTGTCTGTTTGTCCCGGCGTATCCGGAGTGTGCTGGCGAATGGTTAAGTGGTATTCCTGCGCTTCCGCGTCGTACTTGTCCTCAACATCCAGCACCGGCGTACCGCCCTGACTGTACCAACGACGGAACTGGGTCAGGTCGGCACCATTGGCGTCTTCCATCGCCGCGACAAAATCTTCACAGGTAACCGCGCAGCCGTCGTGCCGTTCAAAGTAGAGGTCACTGCCGCGACGGAATGCTTCGGCACCCAGGAGGCGGTGGATCATACGCACAACCTCCGCACCCTTTTCGTACACGGTCAGGGTATAGAAGTTGGAGATTTCCATGTAGGAATCCGGACGTACCGGGTGTGACATCGGACCTGCATCTTCGGCAAATTGTGCCGTACGCAGCAATGTGACATCTTCAATCCGCTTCACCCCGCGGGAGTTCATATCTGCGGAAAACTCCGCATCGCGAAATACGGTAAAGCCCTCTTTCAGACTGAGCTGGAACCAGTCGCGACACGTTACTCGGTTGCCGGACCAGTTGTGAAAGTATTCGTGGGCAACGATTGCCTCGATACGCTGGAACGCCGCATCGGTCGCGGTTTCCGGGCTCGCGAGAACGCACGCGGAATTGAAGATGTTCAATCCCTTGTTTTCCATCGCGCCCATGTTGAAATGGTCTACCGCGACAATCATAAAGATATCCAGGTCATACTCGCGACCGTAGACTTCTTCATCCCACTTCATGGACTTCTTCAGAGACTCCATGGCGTGCGCGGTCTTGCCAATATTCTTTGGCTCGGTGAACAGCTGCAAAGTCACTTTGCGGCCACTGCTGGTCGTAAAGTGATCTTCCACAAACTGCAGATCACCAGCGACCAGGGCAAATAGATAGGAAGGTTTGGCGAACGGGTCTTCCCAGGTTACGCGCAGGCGCCCATCTTCGGTCGTGCCGCTGTCAATCTTGTTTCCGTTAGATAGAAGAACCGGGTAAGTGGCCGGTGCCACGATCGTGGTGGTAAACACACTCATAACATCCGGACGATCCGGATAAAATGTGATCTTGCGAAACCCTTCCGCCTCACACTGAGTGCAGTACATACCATTAGAGAGGTATAAGCCCTCCAGCGACGTATTGCTTTCCGGTGCGATACGGGTCTGCACTTCCAATACAAACGATTCTTTGTCCACAGTCAGCAACAGCCCATCCGCTTGCTCGCTGTAGCGCTGGGCCGGCAGCAGCTCGCCATCTACCACAACGGAAAGAAGCTCGAGATCCACCCCGTCGAGCCATAACGGTGGGAGCTCTCCGCTCGCATCGGCTGCCGGATTACGGCGAACCTGCAACCGCGATTTCACCAGTGTGGCTTGCGGATCGAGATCGAACGTCAGATCGGTTCGGTCAATCAAATAGTCTGGGACCTGATAGTCTTTCAGAAAAATAGTTTGTGGCTGTGTGTCTTGCATTCTAAACAGTCTCTGGTAAATCTCGTGGTCAGGCGATTAACCCGCCTCCACATGGCAATCAATAAACTTGTGATTAGTAACCGGCCGCCTGGCCATCTTTTCGGCTTTCAGAAGCACCGTGGTAGACGCCGTTTTCTGTTCTCTGGATTGCCTGATAGCCGCCATAGGGGCCGCTTTCAAAGCGGATTTGATGCCCCATCTGGACAAGTTTGCGCCGGGTTTCCATTGGAAAGCCGTCTTCCAGGCTCAGATAGCCACCATCTTCCATTAGTTCATCGGTGGGCTGACTCGAACCACTGTGCAAAATTCGAGGGGCATCGCCGGCCTCCTGCACATTCATACCGAAATCCAGCATATTGATGACGATCTGCGCATGCATCTGGGGCTGGGTGGCACCGCCCATAACGCCAAAGCTCAACCAGGGTTTGCCACCCTTCGTCACAAACGCAGGGATAATGGTATGAAATGGACGCTTGCCCGGCTCATACTGGTTGAAATGCCCTTCCTGCAAACTGAACATTTCCCCGCGGTCCTGCAAGATAAAGCCCAGGTCGCCGGGGGTCATACCAGACCCCATACCCCGATAATTACTCTGGATCAGAGACACCATATTGCCGTCTTTGTCCGCAGTAGTGAGGTAAATAGTATCGCCGTGGCGCAGTGCAACGGTTCCTGCTTCGTAGCGCTTTGCCGCTTTATTGGAGTCAATCAAGGCACGACGTTTGTCTGCGTAGGATTTGGAGATCAGCTCCTGCACCGGCAGCTGGTTGAAATCCGGGTCGGCGTAGTATTTGGCGCGATCTTCGAACGCGAGCTTTTTCGCCTCGGCAAAAAGATGAATGTACTCGGGGCTAGTACGCCCAAGCTTTTTCAGGTCGTAGCCTTCCAAAATATTGAGAATTTGCAGTGCTGCGATACCCTGGCCGTTTGGCGGCAACTCCCACACATCGTAGCCACGGTAGTTGGTAGAAACTGGCTCCACCCAATCGGAAGTGTGGCCGGCCAGGTCCTCGTATGACAGGAAACCACCATTGGCTTTCATATAGCGGCCGATCTCGCGCGCGATATCGCCTTTGTAAAAGGCATCGCGACCACCATCGGCAATTTTCTGCAGGGTATTGCCAAGGCGCGGATTCCGAAACAGGTCGCCTTCCTGCGGAGCCTTGCCGCCAGGCATGTAAGTCTCCCGGAACCCTGGGAACTTCTCCAACTTGGGCACCGATCGATTCCAGTAGTAAGCCACCAGCTGCGTAACCGGAAACCCTTCATTTGCATATCGAATGGTTGGCGCCAGCAGCTCCTGCATGGGCAACTTGCCAAATTTTTCATGCAGCTCGAACCAACCATCTACCGCACCGGGTACCGAAACGGGCAAAGGACCATGGGATGGTATTTTTTCCAGATTATTATCGGAAAAATAATTAAATGGCAGAGATTTTGGCGACCGGCCACTGGCATTTAGCCCGTGCAGCTTCTTATCTTTGGCGCTCCAGACAATTGCGAACAAATCCCCGCCAATACCGTTGCCTGTTGGCTCCATTAGCCCCTGAGCGGCATTGGCAGCAATTGCTGCGTCCACGGCACTGCCACCCTTTTTCAGAATATCCAGCGCCACTTGCGTCGCTAAGGGGTGGCTGGTTGCGGCCATGCCCTGTGTTGCCAAGACTGGTGAGCGACTTGCGAACCCTTCTCCGTTAACACGGTCATAGGCTGTAACACTGGCGGAAAACAATAAGGTGCTTAGAAATGCACCAGCTGTCGCGGTTGCCGCCCGCACTATGCGCGATGTTTTCGGCACTTGGGCGCCATCGCACATGCGACGCTTGAGGAAAAATGTCATCTGGAATTTCACAATAACTGCCCTTCTCGTTATTCTCAGAACAAGTCTCTCTGTAATAGCCATACCGGTCAACTGAGGTATTCGCGCGCGTGACATCCCGCCTCTCCCAACGCAACGCGAAGGTACTGGTACGCTATTTTGTCGTTTTTGCCCTGGCGATTCTTGTTACCGGAGTTGTTACTGGGGTAACCACATGGGTCACTCGACATATCTGGCTACCCTGGTTAATAAATCAGCAACTCGATAACGCACGCGTAACCTCGATTGAGCGGCTTGAGGTATCCCGGGACGATGGCGACTGGCGTGCGAATATCCAGCAATTAGTCATAGAAACGGAACAAGATCAGCAAATTCTCCTGGCCAACCTCCAGATACAACCGCTCAACGATCTGATCCTCCACGTTTTCACTGCCAACCGTGAGGCTGCTCCCAAAGCGGAGGTATCCATCGATCAGGTGACTATCGAGAAGATCGGAGACCTCACCGCGCGACCGGCGCCCGGCTCTGCAGGACAGGACCGCGAATCGAAGGCCACGACTACCCGGCAATCCGATTCCGATCGTTCCCAATCCACAGAAGTCGACCAGGACGAAGACACCGCGCGCGAAACTCTAACAATCAGCGACCTGCTGCAACAGCTACAAGCGCTACCTATACGGAGTGTCGAAATTCGTACAATTCAGGTCCCCGAGCATTTACCCGGATACTCTACTGCACAATTTTCTCGCAACAGCCAGGGCTCAATTACGGGGAATATACGCAACTCACACTGCGATGGATGCCTGCTGTCAGTGGATATACAACCGATTAGCGACCGCCCAAAATTTCAGTTTGAACTCACTCATGAAAGAGATGTAGTTGCGAGTGTTTCAGGCCACCTACAAAAACTCCCCGACAGCGCTCCTGCAGCCTGGGATCTTTCTAGCAACACCCAGCTCGCCGCAGAGCGGTTATCCACACTAACCGCAAATATCAGACAACAGCTGCCCTCTTCGTCCACAGAGAGCTGGCACAGCGGGCTGGCCCTGCTCGCGCAAAGCCGAGGGTCAGCCTCGATTAACCTACGTGGACAGATTAAAGATAAGATCCAGGGACTGCACGGTATCAGCGATCTTCACAGCGAGATCCAAGTTGAAAATCTGACTGTGCCGCTCCCCAAAAAACTCATGGGTATCCCAGTACTCATCACCACAAATACCAGATCACCGATTTCCGTCGAACTCGATAGCCTGCAGCCGCTTTCGGCACAAAAGATCAGTGGTGAGCTCTCAATACAGGTTCAAGGCCCGCAAGCAGATAAAGAGGCATCCCTACTCAATGCCAAACTCCGCCTTACGGAGTCCGAGGAAGGCTTACCCCTAGTTGCGATCGATACAGATCTTGAGCTGGCGAATTGGCAAGAAGTACTTGAGTACCCGACCATTAAAAAACATTTGGCGGGATATGAGGTGAAGCGGCTAGCAGGCACGCACGCCGTGTCCACATCATTTACGCTCCCCAAGCTGAATATCGAACTTCTTGGCGAACAGCAACATATCAGCGATTTGTCAGTAGAATGGAAATTTCCTGACAAAAGCGAATTGCTGTTGAAACAACCGGAAACCAAAATACCGGCGGCATTGCAGGATTGGCGCACGACTAAAATCACTCTTCCCGGTGATCAAGCAGTGTCCTTCAGCGCAAAAAAAATCCCAGGCCCAGTGCAGGTAAGTACGCCCAAATTTATGGTAACGATGGAGGCCCCTGAGCAGTCTCAAGGCCGTTCCAACCCCAAAATCGAAAGTAAACTACTGGAAGTCAAGTGCGCGGATATTTTGTCCAAAGCCTGTACATTTCAACTGGACGCCAACGCCTCAAATCTCAGTCTTGTTGAGGAAAATACTCTCATAGAAAACCTTACTCTACAGACTGAAATAGCAATGTCTGCAATTGCGGATACTGCATCGACTGTTGTCGATCTCCGCGACCTGAATATGGCGGTAGATAAAAGTACATCAGGCGAAATAAGTGCTGATAACTCCGAGCTATTTTCCTCTGCGGCACATTGCGAAATTGACGCGAAAAAAATGCATTGTGAGTCACCACAAATTGCTGTCAGCTTCGCACCTATGGCACTTGCAGGACATAGCCTTGAGGGAATCGTGTTTCTCGAGGATTTCAACCTTACGACATTAGAAGCCCAAACTTCGGTAACCGCAGGACAGAACAGCGCGATCACTTCCGGATTCTCTAATTATCGTGCAGATCAACTGACCATCAAAACCGTAAATGCATTGACGATTCAATTGGCATCCCATGGGAAATTTGAATTCAATGACAAACAGTTAACCGGGACCAGTACCGTCACCAGTGGCCCTCTGCAATTTAACAGCAGCTGGCAACACAATCGCAAAAAGCAAGAAGGGATACTGGAACTTGTACTCCCTCCCACCGAATTCAGCCGCAGTAACTCACTGGCAATGGGTGTAGATGGACTGCCTGCCAACCTGGTAGGAGGAAAACTCGAGGGCACTGCAAAACTCCATTGGCCAGATAGCCAACAGGATACAGCCCAGGCCTCTTTATCGGATGCCGTTGTTCAATACAACAACAGCTATGCGGTAGGGATAGATTCCACAATATCCCTTGAGCGAGAGGGTGACTCATGGGCGACAACCGGCCCAGCTCGAGTTTCGGCCGATACGGTTGATGCGGGCGTCGCCCTTAACAATCTGCATTTCGACCTGACAATCAGCGCATCTGGCGATCTTGTACTGAAGGATTTTTCGTCTGAACTGCTCGAGGGAGCCCTGACTTCAGACATGGTTAAATGGAACTTTGGCGGAGAAAAGCGACAGTCCACCTTCCAGTTCACCGGTATTTCTCTGCGCGCACTGACGACAGAACTGGAGTCCACCAACTTTTCCGCAAGTGGGCTACTGGATGCAACCATACCGATTACCACAGATGCCCAAGGCGTTACGGTCGAAGACGGAAGCTTACAATCCCGGCCACCGGGTGGACGTATGCGCTACTACGGCGCATTCTCCCCGCAAATGCTATCCAGCAACCCACAACTGAAACTGGTGGCTGGAGCGCTGGAGGATTACACCTACCGGGACATTCATGGCACTATTCAGTATCCATTGAGTGGTGATTTGCAGCTCAACTTGAAGCTGACAGGGAACAGCCAGGCGATAGACGCGAAGCGCGATCTCATTATTAATCTGAACCTGGAAAACAATGTCCCCAGTATGCTTCGCTCACTGCAAGCTAGCCGTGATTTAACCGATGTGTTGGAGCAACAAGCGCAGTAAGTAAGCCTAATCGAACAGATCCCGGTCAGTCCCCATATTGGGCGCCAAATCCCCACCGGGTTCCGTGTGTTCAGGAACGGTTAATCCTGAACTATCTATAGTAATCAGCAACCATTGCGTGTATCCCCCATCGGTTTGGCAGGATGCCAGCAATTGGCGCGTTTTCGGCTCTTTCCTCCGCGCGATCTAAGTAGCGCTGAAAGAGCCATTACCAGAGAGTCGCAGGAGTTTGTAGTGAACCAAGCAGACAGTTTAAAGCCCCTGGTCCTGTGGGGCGCACTGGCGCTCAGTGGGACCCTAATCGGGTGTACCCCCACCGTAGCGGTCCAGGCCCCAAGTGAGCCAATTACCGTGAACCTCAATGTCAAAATCGAGCATGAGATTCGTGTAAAAGTTGACAAAGAACTGGACGACTTGTTTGAAGACAAGGAAGGCATTTTCTAGAGCTGACTGAAATACGTCGCAGCTGGACAATTGAAGGATACACAAACATGCTAAACACTTTTATTTCTCGCGCAGAACACACTTTGCCGACCAAACGCGCATGTAAGCCATTGCTTGCAAGCGTATTAATGATTTTCGCCTTCCTGTTCGCCCTTCCCGCGAGTGCCATTACGCTCAAACAGGCGCAAACCCAAGGTCTGGTTGGGGAGGCAAACAGCGGTTATATCGCTATTGTGCAGGACAGCTCGCCAGAACTGGAAAAACTGGTGAACGAAGTAAACCGCAAGCGTAAAAACGAGTATGCGGCGATCGCCAAGCGAAACAAGATTGATATCAGTCAGGTAGCCGCCCGGGCGGCAGAAAAGTTAGAAGCCCGACTCAAGAAAGGCGAGTACTACCAGGACAACCTAGGGCGCTGGAAACAAAAGTAGCGATTTCAAGACATAAAAAAACCCGCAACCTGAGTTGCGGGTTTTCGGACTTAAACAAGTCTCAAACTGTACTGGTCAGAGATTCGCAAACAGCGACATACCGTCAAGCCCCTGACTCTCCATGACTTCACGTAGACGCTTCAGCGCATCCACTTGAATCTGGCGTACACGCTCACGGGTCAGACCTATTTCACGACCGACTTCTTCCAGGGTACTGGCTTCGTAACCTCGTAGCCCAAACCGGCGCGAAACCACTTCACACTGCTTATCTGGCAACTCGCCCAACCAGCGGTTAATGCTGTCAAACAAGTCGGAATCCTGCAGCAATTCCGCCGGATCCGATTCATGCTGGTCCGGAATGGTGTCCACCAACGTTTTCTCAGACGAAGGGCCGATTGGCGTATCGACTGAAGTAACGCGTTCGTTGAGTCCGAGCATACGCTCTACGTCCTCAACGGGCTTTTCCAGCAAATTGGCGATTTCTTCCGCCGTTGGCTCATGATCCAGCTTCTGAGCCAGTTCCCGGGAGGCACGCAGGTAAACATTAAGCTCTTTCACCACATGAATGGGCAGACGGATGGTCCGCGTTTGATTCATGATGGCGCGCTCAATGGTTTGGCGAATCCACCAGGTGGCGTAAGTCGAGAAACGGAAGCCCCGCTCAGGGTCAAATTTTTCCACCGCGCGGATAAGACCGAGATTGCCTTCTTCGATTAAGTCCAGGAGCGCGAGACCGCGACTAACGTAACGACGGGCAATTTTCACAACCAGTCGTAGGTTACTTTCAATCATGCGCTTGCGGGCCGCCGCATCACCACGCAGAGCTTTACGTGCGTAGTAGACTTCTTCTTCGGCGGTTAATAGAGGGGAGAATCCGATTTCGTTGAGATATAACTGGGTCGCGTCGAGGTTTTTTTGCCCGGCCGCATCGTCGAGCTTTCGTATGGTTGTTTTTGTGGATGTGCTTTTCGAAGTTGACTTCGATGTCTTGTGGGAGATTGTTTCAGAGTTTTTTTTTGCCGTTTTACTCCGGGTACGGCTTGTTTTGGTTTCGGTTAAGGTTTTTTCCTGATCGAAGGGCTCCGGCGCAATATCTGTCTTAGCACCAAAATCCATTTGATCATGACGTTGTGCTTCCATTTCCCCAACTCCTTGTACTTTGCCTGTATCAGCCGCTTGCGACAGCTTGCGATCACTGAATCGGTCGCCGTCAACTGCGACAGCCTCCGTTCTCGGCAACTCACCGTCACTGGTGAGTAGGGTCACTGCAGGGCAGCTACTTCCGATCCCGGTGACTACCTCAAGTGGTTATAAATAAAAATCCATTTTTATTGCACAACAGCGTATGGGTGAGCGGTTATCGCGCTTATTTCGGCAGACTCCTTATGGCAGGTATGCCAATGGGTCTACCGGCTGACCATTCTTGCGAATTTCAAAGTGGAGCATGTCACGGTTGGTACCACTTGAACCCAGTTCCGCTATCCGTTGCCCTGCTCTGACTTTCGTACCCTCGCCAACAAGTAGCTTGTCGTTGTGGGCATAAGCACTGAGGAACTCCTCATTGTGCTTGATGATCAAAAGCTTACCGTAACCTCTCAGTGCGCTTCCGGCGTAAATCACTGTGCCATCCGCCGCTGCCTGAACAGATTCCCCCTTTTTCCCGGCGATATCAACACCCTTGCGCAACGGGTCGTTAGCCTGAAAACGTGAGAGCACCCTGCCGCGAACTGGCCACCGCCATTTTGTGACACTTTTATTACCGTCCGAAATTGACGATCTTTTCACAACCTTCGGCGCAGGCTTGGATACCTTGGCTGGCGCTTTACGAGTCACTTTCTTTGTTTTCGCAACGGTCTTTGCCACCGGCTGGCTACTAGCAACAGGGGCTCGCCCAGTCAGCGCGAGACGCTGTCCGGGAAAAATCCGATAAGGCGCGGAAATACGATTTACCGACGCTAACTCTTTGAAATCTTTACCGTAACGCCATGCGATGGAGTAAAGGGTCTCACCTTTGCTGACAGTGTGGTGGCGAATCTTTTGACTTGGAGGTTGCTTCAGGGAGGAAGTTGGGGCCAGATTGCTCGCGCAGGAAGCAAGCAGAAGCACTGCGCAGAAAACAACCGTAAGCCGCCCCAGTAAAAAGGGACAAAGACGCAAAAAGCATCCACCAGAGTCGGCAGATTTGGCCTTAAAATGTCGAGATATGCGCCGTTTCATTATTCTCTTTTTACATCAAAGGGGTCCATTTATGGAAAAAGTGTCTAAAGAAAACCTCTGATTCAACGGCTTTTGACGGCCAATAAATCTGTCTTCTTGCGGATTCCCGAACAAACCCTTTTTAAGCGGCTTGATTGAGAATAAAGACCCCAAAGTCATATTTTGTATCCGGGTAATCCGGAGGTAACGCTGCAGTACGCCTTTAACTCTTAATCGTGTACGACTTTTCCTACATGCCGGCCATGGATCCATTCGAGTGCAAGTACCAGAATCACAGCTCCCAGAGCAGCAGCCGCCGCCCCGACAACATATGAAGGCTGCCCGGTGACGGAAGCAAATTCCATTGGCGACACGTTAGATAACATTGGAGCGAGCTTGGCACTACTCAGTTCTCCCACATCACCGTTAGCGAGCTTCCAGGGCCACACGATTTTCAGGCTCCCCAACAACACACCGACAAGAAATGAAAGCGTTACAGAAGGAAAACGGTGCATAAGCCAGGAAAGCACCCGGCTAAACAATAACAACCCACAGCCTGCTCCAGCTGCAAACCAAATCAGTGCTCCGATCTGCAGATCGTGGACCGCGTTGATCACCTGTGGATAAATACCGATCATTAACAGGATGAAAGACCCGGATATTCCCGGCAGGATCATCGCGCAGATTGCCAAAGCACCTGAAAAGAACAAGGTATACGGCGTTGCGGCTATCTCTGTCGGTCGCATTTCACTAACCAGAATGGCCAGGGCTACCCCAGATAAAAGGGCCAACCAGCTGGACCACTGCCAATGCATCACCCGACGAGCAATCGGAACCACTGAAGCGAGAATCAAACCAAAGAAGAATGACCAGACGATAATCGGGTAATTTTCGAGCAAATATCCAATCAGTTTGGCCAGGCTAAAAATACTGATAAGGACGCCGCTAAAGAGCGCCAATAAGAAGCTTCCATTGATTTCCCGCCACGTGGCGGCAATACCATTCCGGAACAGAGACACCACAGTATGCGGGCCAATCTTGCTCAGAGAGTCGAGCAGCTCCTGATAGATACCGGTAATAAAGGCAATAGTGCCTCCAGAGACACCCGGGACAACATCCGCGGCACCCATGGCTAGGCCACGTAAACCAACTCCCCAGTAACGACTTCGCAATATGGTGTTTGTCGGCGCATTGTTTCCTGTGGTCATTAGCGCACCACGCCACTTAGCAGGGGCACAAACCGTACCGGCTCGGCTTTTTCCACATCAAAGCGCTCTCCGTCTTCGCTGCGAGTGACAATCGTCAGGTACTGGCGCTCACTCCCCACAGGAATGATCATCACCCCACCCGGTACCAGCTGCTCGCGCAATTCGTCGGGAACCGTCGCGGGCGCTGCCGCGCAAAGAATGGCATCGAAGGTTTCCTGTTCCGGCCAACCGAAACCGCCACTACTCAGGCGCATTTCCACATTAAATATCCCCAATTCACGCATTCGCTGACGAGCTTTGACCAACAGGGGTTCAACCCGTTCCACGGAATACAGCTTCTCAACCAAGCGGGCGAGAATTGCGGTTTGGTAGCCTGAGCCGGCGCCAACCTCTAATACGCGTGCCCGCGATGAGGCTCTGCTCAGCAGCAGCTCGGTCATTCGCGCAACAATGTAGGGCTGGGAGATCGTCTGCCCATAGCCAATGGGCAATGCGGTGTCTTCGTAGGCGCGAATCGCCAGGGCTTCATCCAAAAACAGGTGACGAGGTGTGGATGCCATAACATCCAGCACTTCTTCGTTACTGATCCCCTCGTCGCGCAAGCGTTGAATCAAACGGTTGCGGGTGCGCTGGGATGTCATACCCAGGCCTTCGTGTCTAAATCGATCCATAAGGATTGATAGTCTCCCTACAAGCGAATCACCGGCCCCCGAGCAGTCCTCCAACAAAAAGAACCACGCTTTCCGGCGATTGACCGGGAAGACACTCGCTCCCACGGTCACAGTTTGTTGTCGTTAGTTTTTACTTATTTTAGGGCCACAGAAGATTGATTGGCCAGCTCGGCCACTTCCCGCAGCAGCGCAGTGGCAAATGTGCCCGGTGGCAAAGCGAAGGTGAGGACTAAATCCCTGCCCGTTTCCTGCTCTTCCCACCGATACTCAAACCCCTGGGGTATCAACATTAATGGTCTGCGCTCTTGGCTCAAACCACCATGCTCCAACCAGTCCTGCCAGGTTTGCCAAGGCGCCATAGCGTTTTGCTCCAGCGAGAGCTGCTCGCCTGAGGCCATATTCCTTCCGCGCCCCCATAGGGGGCCACTGCCTGTCGCTTCCGGCTCCCCTTCCAGGGTTTCCATCCACGTGCCCTGTTCTACCCGTGCAGCCAGTACCTGGTTAAAAAGCCAACTGCGCGCGGCGGACAAGGCAAACGCTTTCTGGTTGCGCGGCAGGCGTTTGCGCTTACCGGCAATTGGCTCCGCCACGATACGATCTACCAGATTCAGGTTACCGCCGTTGTGACCGAAACGCTGCTCACCAAAATAATTGGGCACACCTCGGTGTATCTGCGCAAGGGCGTTTTCTGCAGCTGAATAATCACCGATTACGTTGCGCAGCCGAATCTGGAAACGGTTCGCCAAATGCCCACCGCGGCGCAGCTTGCGCGCACCGCGAAAGTGCTTCAGCACCTGAATTTCTTCATTGTTCAGCTGCGTCCAATCGGGCTCGGGCTTCTGTGCCAGCCAGACACTGAACCACTGGGTAGTCACCGCATGACGATCTTTCAGGCCAAAGTAGCCCACATCATTGCTTTGCACGCCGGCGAGCTGAGCCAATTGCTGGGCGACGAAACCGGTATTGGCGCAACGTTTGCGAATATGTAAGTAGACGTGCTCTCCGACTTCCTCCTGAGGGGCCGCCAGTTCATCCACCACAAAGTCTTCCGGCTCACTGCGGAAATCCGCCTGCACTGCAGCTCCGCCGAGCGCACGGGGCCAATTCAGATCCCAGGCTTGCTCACCTTCTTTTTCAGAATGATTCAACGAATCGTTCACAGCTTCTCCAGCAACACCACCGCTTGGGCGGCGATACCTTCTTTACGACCGGTAAAGCCGAGCTTTTCGCTGGTGGTGGCTTTGACACTGATTGCACCGGCGTCCACGGCGCAGTCTGCAGCGATATTTACGCGCATGGCATCGATGTGTGGTGCCATTTTGGGAGCCTGGGCAACCAGTGTGGCGTCGGCATTAACCAGCCGGTAGCCCTGCTGATGAATCAATCCCACTACATGGCGCAGTAACACGCGGCTGTCTGCACCGGAATAAGCGGCATCCGTATCCGGAAAATGCTTGCCGATATCGCCGAGGGCCAGTGCGCCCAGCAACGCGTCGGCAAGGGCATGCAGCAGTACATCTCCATCAGAGTGAGCAACCAATCCCTGATCGTGTGGAATACGAACGCCCCCCAGGACGACGTGATCTCCGGGACCGAAGGCATGTACATCTATGCCCTGGCCAATTCTGAGGTTCATAGTTTGTTTCCTGATGAGGCGCCGTCGGACCGGTGGCGAAGCAGGGCTTCTGCGAGCACCAGATCTGACGGGTGGGTAATTTTGAAGTTGCTACGGCAGGCCGCTACCAGCTCGGGGGCATGGCCCGCTAATTCGAGCGCGCTGGCTTCGTCGGTGATGGCCTTGGGGTTCTCATCAAGGCCACGTTGCAGTGCTTGCAGCAAGGCACCGAGCGGTGCTTTCTGTGGTGTCTGCGCCAGCCAGATTTGTTCTCTGGGCAGAGTTTGTCGAACAGAATTCGCTTCACCGGCGAGCTTAACGGTATCGCTGGCGGGCTGGGCAAGCAGTGCCATGGGGGCGGCGGCGAGAAGTTTGTCGATGTCTTCAATACTGACCAGCGGTCGTGCAGCATCGTGAACCAACACTGAGGTGGCCGGTGATTGGTGCTGACTCAGGTATTCAAGAGCGGCAAGAACAGAGTCGGCACGCTCGGCACCGCCAATAACGGTTTGGACTTTATCGTCCTGCGCACATTCGAGTGTTGCGAATACAGCGTCGTCCGCGGAAAGCGCAACAACGACGCCTTTCAGTCCGGGCCAGGACAATATGTTTTCGAGGGTATGGGCGATGAGTGGCTTACCATCGATAGGCAGGTACTGCTTGGGTGTATTTGCGCCCATGCGTTTGCCGGCGCCAGCGGCAGGTACTACGACCCAGTAATCGGTGGTCGCATGGCTATCTGAGGGGGTCATTGTTTTTCTCGCTGTGACTGCGCAGAATTTTTGTGCTCATCCTGATCGAGAAAAATAAACAGGGTTTCGCCTTCTTTGATAAGGCCGAGGTCGTAGCGGGCTTTGGCTTCGACGCCTTCGGTGCCTTCTTTGAGGCTACGAACTTCCCTTAGGAGGTGGCGGTTTTCCCGCTCAAGTGCAGCATTTTTTCGCTGCTGCTCTTCAAGCTGCCGTTCCAGTCTGGTCACATCCGCAAAACTGCCCTCGCCCACCCACAATCGGTATTGGGAGACCAGCAGCATTACTGTGAGGATTGCCAGCAGCCATTTCATTTGTTTTGTTCTCTTCTGGCTTTCAGAGTTCACACGAAAGAAGTTTCGTGGCGGCCCTGCTACCGATGCCCCTTCCCGGGACACGCCGTGAACCCATCCCTGGGGGCTCTTCCGCGACTTCCCTGTCGCAGAAGGTCCCGGAAAGGGGCATCGGTATCAGCACCTTCGCATCGGCGCTCTGCTAATGAAGCGCCGATACGAGTTTTAGCCAGTTTACCGGGCTTACCGAATTACTTGAACTCGGCAATGCCGCGGTAAGGCGCTTTGCCTTCCAGCTCGGCTTCGATACGCAGCAGACGGTTGTACTTGGCTACGCGGTCGGAGCGGCACAGGGAGCCGGTCTTGATCTGGCCAGCAGCGGTAGCAACAGCCAGATCAGCGATGGTGGTGTCTTCGGTTTCACCGGAACGGTGAGAGATAACCGCGGTGAAGCCTGCGTCTTTGGCCATTTTGATCGCGTCCAGGGTCTCGGACAGAGAACCGATCTGGTTGAACTTGATCAGGATGGAGTTACCAACGCCCTTCTCGATACCTTCTTTCAGGATCTTGGTGTTGGTGACGAACAGGTCGTCGCCCACCAGCTGTACTTTCTCGCCGATTTTATCGGTGAGGATTTTCCAGCCGTCCCAATCGCTTTCGTCCATGCCATCTTCGATGGAGATGATCGGGTAGTTTTCAGACAGCTCGGCCAGATAATCGGCGAAACCAGCGCTATCGAATGCTTTACCTTCGCCAGACAGGTCGTACTTGCCGTCTTTGTAGAATTCGGAAGACGCGCAGTCCAGAGCCAGGGTGATGTCGTCGCCCAGTTTGTAACCAGCGGCTTCTACAGCTTCAGCGATGACTTTCAGGGCGCCTTCGTTGGAAGGCAGGTTCGGGGCGAAGCCACCCTCGTCACCAACGGCGGTGTTCAGGCCCTGAGCGGACAGAACTTTTTTCAGGGCGTGGAAGATTTCAGCACCCTGACGCAGCGCTTCGGCGAAAGACTTGGCTTTTACCGGCTGAATCATGAATTCCTGAATATCGACGTTGTTGTCGGCGTGCTCACCACCGTTGATGATGTTCATCATCGGTACCGGCAGGGTGTACTCACCGGCAGTGCCGTTTACTTCAGCGATGTGCTGGTACAGGGGGATACCCTTGGAAATAGCGGCAGCTTTGGCTGCGGCCAGGGACACGGCCAGGATGGCGTTCGCACCCAGCTTGGATTTGTTTTCAGTGCCATCGGCGTCGATCATGGCCTGGTCGAGGGCACGCTGATCGGTTGCGTCCATACCTACCAGCAGGTTGGCGATTTCGCCGTTGATGTTTTCAACTGCTTTCAGAACGCCTTTGCCCAGGTAACGGCTTTTGTCGCCATCGCGCAGCTCGAGAGCTTCGCGGGAGCCGGTGGAAGCGCCAGACGGTGCACAGGCAGAACCTACCGCGCCGCACTCGAGAATTACATCGGCGTTAACGGTGGGGTTACCGCGACTATCCAATACTTCAAAAGCTTTTACAGCAACAATCTTGCTCATGTTTACAACGGGCTCCTTGTTTTTCCGGAAATTATTTACTCGGAATGTGTGTTTCTGTGAAGTTTAAGTGCGGCGGCCGCCTTCTCTGGGCCGCTCATTTTAGTTATTCGTTTGTCTACTATCTGGTAGCGGGTTATTTGGTATCGAGCGGCTCGAAGTTTTTCACCAGCTGATCCACGGCTTTCATTTGTGCCAGAAAGGGCTCGAGCTTTTCCAGGGGCAGCGCGCTTGGGCCATCGCACAGCGCCTTGTCCGGGTTCGGGTGCGCTTCGAGGAACAGACCTGCGATACCGATGGCCAAACCCGCACGGCCCAGCTCGGTCACCTGGGAACGGCGACCACCAGATGCAGCGCCACCCGGGTCGCGCATTTGCAGAGAGTGGGTCACGTCGAAGATCAGCGGTGCGCCGCCAGAGGCATCGATCATGGTGCGGAAACCGAGCATGTCCACCACGAGGTTGTCGTAGCCGAAACAGGCACCGCGCTCACATAAAATGATGTTTTCGTTACCGCCCTCGGCAAATTTCTCCACCACATTTTTTACTTGCGGCGGACTCATAAACTGCGGCTTTTTCACGTTAATCACCGCACCGGTTGCCGCCATGGCAGCAACCAGGTCGGTTTGGCGTGCGAGGAATGCAGGCAGCTGAATAACGTCCACGACTTCGGCAACCGGGGCAGCCTGATGAGGCTCATGCACATCAGTAATCAGCGGCACGCCGAAGGTCTTTTTGACTTCTTCAAAAATCTTAAGCCCCTCTTCCATCCCCGGGCCACGATAGCTGTGAATGGAAGAACGGTTCGCCTTGTCGAAAGACGCTTTAAAAACATAAGGAATGCCCAGTTTGTCAGTGACATTGACATAGTGCTCGGCCACTTTCATGGCCATATCGCGGGATTCCAGTACGTTCATGCCGCCAAACAAAGTGAACGGCTTGTCGTTGGCAACTTTCAGTTTGCCGACTTCAATTGTTTTCATTATCTGCGCCTGCTTATGCTTCTTGATTAAGCCTGCTTGTGCTCGACAGCCGCAGCTACGAAGCTCTCAAACAGTGGGTGGCCGTCACGCGGGGTAGAAGTAAATTCCGGGTGGAACTGACAGGCCACAAACCAGTTGTGCTCGGGCAGTTCAACCATTTCCACCAGAGTGTCATCTGCAGACCAACCGCCGATTTTCAGGCCAGCTTGCTGCAGGCGATCGACGTAGTTGTTGTTCACTTCGTAACGGTGACGATGGCGCTCAACGATGACATCTTCACCGTAGATTTCGCGAGCCTTGGAATCTTTCGCCAGACGACACTCCTGGCCGCCGAGACGCATGGTGCCGCCCAGATCGGACTTCTCGTCACGGGTCTCGATGTTGCCTTCGCTGTCGATCCACTCGGTGATCAGGCCGATAACCGGGTGCGGGGTCTTGCCGTCAAATTCGGTGCTGTTGGCGCCGTCCAGATTGAGTACGTTGCGCGCGTATTCAATCACCACAGACTGCAGGCCAAGACAAATACCGAGGAACGGAATATTGTTTTCGCGGGCGTAGCGAACCGCTTCGAGCTTGCCTTCGAGGCCGCGCTCACCAAAGCCGCCGGGTACCAGAATCGCGTCGGCACCCTTGATCAGGTCCAGACCATTCTCGCCTTCGACATCTTCAGCGTTGATGTAGTCGATATTAACCTTGGTGCGGGTTTTGATACCGGCGTGGATCAAAGCCTCAATCAAGGACTTGTACGCATCCAGCAGCTCCATGTATTTGCCAACCATGGCAATCGTGATTTCGTGCTCTGGATTCAGTTTTCCGTCAACCACGTCATCCCATTCGTGCAGGTCCGGGGCTTCACATTCGAGTTGGAGTTTCTCGACGACGATTTCATCCAGGCCGTATTCGTGCAGCATGCGCGGTACGCCGTAAATGGTCTTGGCATCGGGCAGCGGCACTACCGCGCGCTCTTCCACGTTGGTGAACAGCGCGATTTTGCGACGGGAGTCGTCATCGATGGCGCGCTCGGAGCGGCACAGCAAAATGTCTGGCTGCAGGCCGATAGAGCGCAGCTCTTTTACGGAGTGCTGGGTCGGCTTGGTTTTGGTTTCACCGGCAGTGCCCAGGTAAGGCACATAGCTCAGGTGAATCAGCAGGGCGCGGTTGATGCCCATTTCCACGCGCAACTGGCGCACGGACTCGAGGAACGGTTGGGATTCGATGTCGCCCACGGTACCGCCGATCTCAACGATAGCCACGTCTACATCGCGACCACCTTCGATCACTCGGCGCTTGATTTCGTCGGTGATGTGCGGGATCACCTGTACGGTACCACCCAGATAGTCACCGCGGCGCTCTTTGCGCAGCACGGTTTCATATACCCGGCCAGTGGTGAAGTTGTTGCGCTTGGACATGCGCGTGCGAACGAAACGCTCATAGTGGCCCAGGTCCAGGTCAGTCTCGGCGCCATCTTCGGTCACATAGACCTCGCCGTGCTGGAATGGGCTCATGGTGCCCGGATCCACATTGATATACGGATCGAGCTTAAGAATAGTGACCTTCAAGCCGCGGGCTTCAAGAATAGCGGCCAGAGAGGCGGAGGCGATACCTTTCCCCAATGAGGAAACCACGCCGCCTGTGACAAAAATGTAGCGCGTCATGCAAAACCTTGGTCAGTTGAATGCCCGACGAGTTCGGGCGTGCGGGACTGGCTCAAGCGCGCAGACTCGCGCAACTCGGTGCCTTTGAGATGGGACGCCAGACTACCAGAAAGCGGGTTTCTGCTCAATCCAAAAACGTCCAGATTGGCGGTTTCGGCGGACCTTCTTCGGTGACAAAAAGGTCGCCCACTGCCAGTAAGGTGCCTTCGCGGGACACAAGCGGCACCTGATCGCGTAACCAGGGAGGAAGGCCGTACTCCTGGAGCAGCTTTTTCAGGGTCTGGGAGTGATGGCGCTCTCGCGGCCGGGCCCGCTCGCCATGGCTGCGGAAGCGCACGGAGTACTCGCCCGCGGGCCAGTCGCGACTGGGACTGAGCGTCCAACCACCGGGCAACGCCAACGAGACCACACCATCCCACGACCATTCACCCTCTCCCGCCACTAGTTCCAGACGAGGCAATTGTGGTGTGAGATACAGGCGATCACGATAGCGGCGCAAAACTCGCTCACCCAAGGGCACCTCGATCACTGCGTCGTCCCGAGCTTCCAGTTGAGACAACGCCTGCCCAAGATGGGCAGCCTCTGGCATCTGGGCACCCAAACTGGCCAACCAGCCACGCAACAGGTTTTTTTGGCGGGGAACCGACAGGTCGCGAAATACCGTAAGGCCGATACTGCCGCCAAAACTTTCCTCGCGAACACCACAGCGGCTCAAATCCTCTCCGGCGAGTTCCTCGAGCAAGCCCGCCGCCTCGCGCAAATTCTCGCAAGCCTGTGCAACTCGCGCGTTCAGCGGCCAACGCGCCTTCAGGGCAGGGGCAACCTGACTCCTAAGGTAGTTTCGGTCATAAGCAACATCAGCATTGCTGTCGTCTTCGACCCAGCGCAACTCGTTGACTGCCGCATATTGCTCCAGCTCCGCGCGACTCACCCCCAATAAAGGACGCAAGAGCGACTTCCCCTCTCCCGAGGCACCAATCCCGCGCTGCTGCACCATACCCCCAAGACCCAATACGCCGGCGCCGCGCAACAGGCGCAACAAAAACGTTTCCGACTGGTCATCGCCGTGCTGCGCCAGCAAAACCTGATCACGGGCGCCCATCTTGTGAATAAAAGCCGCGTAACGTGCATCCCGGGCCCCCTGCTCGACGCCACCGCGTTTGCCATCCACCTCCACTTTCATCGCCACAAAGGGCACACCGAGCCGTGCCGCTTCGGTTTCACAATGCACCAACCAGGCATCGGCCTGTGCGCTGAGTCCGTGATGTATATGCAGCGCAGTAAACGGGATCTTCGCCGTTGCCAGTAGATGCAAGAGCACCGAAGAATCCAGGCCGCCGGAATACCCCAGCCACAGCGCTCCGGTGGCCGGGTAACGACGCAGTGCGGTTTGCAGTACTTCGGTCAGATTAGATGCAATATCGGACATGAGGGAACTGGATGATTACGCGCAAACAGGAAGCAAAAGTATATCTGCCAGCGGCGCGGTGCGAGAACCGCTGGCATGCCGCATCAGACTGGCTGGGCAAGCGTCTCCGCGCTGCGATACTGGGAGGGCGTCATACCCGCTGCTTTTTTAAAGAAGGTATTGAACACCGACTTACTATTGAAACCCACCTCCAGATAGATATCGGTGATGGTCTTTCCCTGCCCGTCGGCACTGCGCAGGAGTCGCATCGCCTCCTCAATACGGTAGCGGTTGATGAACTCGTAGAAATTCACCTCAAAATGTCGATTGATAATCATCGACAAATCGCGCGGCGGGATCTCCAGGCCTTCCGCCAGTAGATCGATGGTTACATCCGGTTGCAGATAGAGCTTTTCCGCGTGCATCTTCTTGTCGATTTCTTCGGCAAGCGCCGGGTTACAGACTTGCTCCGCAGCCGGCTTGCGCGGCTTCTCAGGCTCTCGCACCGATTCAAAGTTGGCGAAATAACGTACTCCAGTGAATACCAACAGGTTCACCAGCACGAACAGGGTGTAATACCCAGTGAGACCGATTTTCTCGAACACAATCAGATCGTACGGCTGATACAGGCTGAACATTTTGGCAATGCCCAACGCCGCTTCCATCACCATCACCACCAGAAAACCAAACACCAGAGTCCTGATCCAGGTGACATCCACCTTTTCCACATTGGAATGCGTCGACTTCAGCCGCTGCGTGTATTGCACGAGCAACAGTAGCGACCACACGCAATAGGCCACCCGCAAACTCTTGCACAGGAACTCCACCAACACATAGTGCCAGCCATACACCAGGTCTTCGCTGTTGATGAGATCCAGGCGCTGCTCCAGTGGTAAGCGGAAGAACACCGCACTCATATAAAGAAGCGCAAAGACAAACGGCAGCAGGTGTACCGCATCGCGCGACCGCAGTGAAAAGTCGCGGAAGATCAGGGATTTCACGCAGAAGAACAGCAACATGCCGTCCAAATAATAGGCAAAACCACCCAGGAAGTAGATCTGGGGCAATAGCTCGCGCACAGTGAACTTGAATTCAGCTCCCCACAGGACCAATTCATGTAGCGGGATAAATGCATGAGCGAAAAGGAAGGCCGCAAGAAAGTAAGTACTGGCCTGTCTGCTCACATTCGTGGCCAACAGGAGAACTGCAAAAAAGAGGCACTGCATCGCCGTCATCAGCAGTACTACGTCGTGAAAATTAAACAGGACCTGATTCACTTTTATACTTTTTCTTGGTTATCCAATAGCCAATTCACAGGCGCATCCAGAGAGCAGCGCCTTGCTCGTACAGAATCTCAGAATAATAACGGATAAGGATCGTGAGAGATAACACTCCCTAGCGACACGGTGTTACCCGCCCCAATTATGCTCCGCCAGACACAAGCAACCGCATTTCTTTATCTGCGACACGACTCCTCCTGCACCCAAACCGTCTAGAAAACACTCAACAAATGAAGCGCGAGCACCCGTTCTGTCTTATCAAAATCGCTCGAGCAAACCACTTTACGACAACGAGCCAGCAACCACATAGACGTATAACTCATTGATTTAAATGAGGTTTTTTGAGGTTCGAATACATCCGAACCAGTCGAACGCCAGAAATCGCTGGATTCGGGGTTCGAATACCCCCACCCGGACGCCGCGCTCATGAGCATTTGGCACATTCTCTCCGTCGCGTAGAACACGGCAATAAAACAATAAACATACTGAGAGGAATACTAATGAACCTACTGCACAAGCCTCTGGCGCTGTCCATTGCCTTGGTGCACTCGGGCCTGGCAATGGCCCAAGAGCAACAAGACACCGACACGACCCTAGCGGCAAATACCCTGGAAGAAGTTACCGTCACCGCCACCAAGCGGGAAACCAATCTGATGGAGACCCCGATCTCCATTACCGCGTTCAGCCAGGAAAAGCTCGACCGCGAGGGCCTCACCAACATTAAAGATATGGCGCAAATGGTGCCGAACATGGAAATCTCCATGGATTCGTCCCAGACAGCTCCCGTGGTCGCCATGCGTGGCGTGCGCTCAACCAACATCACCGAGCTGGGCGACCCATCCGTGGGCCTGCACCTAGACGGCATCTACTCCCCACGCCCGCAAGGTGCCATGGCACTGATGTTTGACGTCGAGCGCGTGGAAGCCATGCGCGGCCCTCAGGGCACACTGTTTGGCCGCAACTCCACGGTCGGCAATGTGAACATCATTTCCAAGCGCCCGGATTTCAACGAGTTTGATGCATCCGTTGGTGTAGAGGCCGGCCGCTGGAATCACCAGCAGACCCGCGGCATGGTCAACCTGCCAGTCAGCGACACCTTCGCCGTGCGCGCCTCTTTTATGCAGGAAACCCGCGATTCCTACCTGCGTGGCTACTACGACCCCAACCAGTGGGACGTGCGTTATTTGCCGGAGGAAATCCAGAATGCCCCGGTATACACGGGTGCAGACGAAGACCGCAGCCTGCGCCAACGTGAGCGCTGGGGCAGTGGTGAGGTGCAGGAGCTGGTCAAGGCCGACCCAGCCGATTTCTACAACAACTCCGACCAGTATGCTTTCCGCGTGAGCGCGCTGTGGGAGCCCTCCGAGTCGCTGTCATGGATGCTCGCCTACGAGCAATTCCAGGATGACAGCGCCGGCGGCACCGACACCATGAACTGTGATATGGCGGACAAGCGGATCAAGAAAGACTGGGACGGCAACTATGTGGATGCCGACGGCAATATCTCTGCCACCCCGGTTACCGGCCTGCTGGGCTGTGAAAGTGTCTACGGCCCGGGCGCCGACGACTACACCGTCGCGGTCAGTGTTCCGGGCTTCCTCGACCTGAGTATCGATTCCGTGCGCTCCAATTTGAGCTGGGATGTGTCCGAGGAAATCGCGCTGATCTATAACGCCGGCTGGGCTGAGCAGGTGCGCTCGCAGCACTCCGACCAGGACCGCGGTATCACCGGTTGGGATATGTCGATCTTCTTCCGCGACGCCACCTTCGTTTCCCAGTCCCACGAGCTGCAGTTGCAATCCACCGGCTCTGGTCCCTTGCAGTGGATCGCAGGTGCCTTCTATTTTGAAGAAGACAACAATATGCAGGGTGGCTGGATCAACAGCGGCAACAATGCGGATTACTGGAACCAGCCCGCACGTACCCTCAAGTCCCAAGCCTTCTTTACCCAGGGCACCTACGCCCTCACCGACCAGCTGAACCTGACACTCGGTTTGCGCTACACCGAAGACTCCAAACAGGACGTTGGCGGCCGCAACATGACCTGTAACGGTGACACCATCAATCCGCAAACCGGTGAACGCTGCTTCCCCGCATGGGATCGCGACGCGTATAACCAGCTGCCCACCGACTACTTTGACGATCCAGCCATTTACACCGCCGTCAGTGACAACCAGACCGAAGGAAGCTGGGACTTCACCAACTACCGCATCGGCCTGGATTACATTCTGAATGACGACCTGATGGTATTTGGCTATGTCGCCAACGGATTCAAATCCGGCGGTATCGGCGACGTGTTTGTGCAGTACGAGCAAGATCCCACCACCGCGGAATACCTGACCGATACCAATGGCGACCGCGTCATTAAAGAGCGTCACCAGAATACCTACGATCCGGAAATCGTCACTACTTATGAGCTGGGTACCAAAGGCACCTTCATGGATGGCAGCCTGAACCTGATGGCCACCCTCTTCTACAGCGATTACGAAGACATGCAGGCGGCCTCCGCCCGCGGAATCTTTCCGTTCTACGTTGAAGAGCGTGATGAGCAGACTGGCGAACTGACCGGCGAGATCACCACCGAAACCCAGACCGTATTCCAAACGGAAAATATCGGCCGCGCGGCAATCAAGGGCTTCGAAGTCGAGTTTGACTGGGCACCGATCGAGAACGGCCGCTTCGACGGTTACGTGACCTGGCTGGATACGGAAATCACCAGTGACTTCGTATACCACTGGGGCTTTGCCACCACCGATCTGTTTGAGGTCGATCACGGCACCGCCACCAATCCGGAGAACGACGCGCTCAAGGTCAACCTCAAGGGTAATGATCTGGCCGCATCTCCAAAGTTGACCGCGAAGCTGAACTACACCCACACCTTCCGCTTCAACAATGGATTCGCGCTGGTTCCTCACGTGAGCTACTACTGGCGCGACAAGTCCTACCACACCTTCCACAACGTGGATAAACACTACGAAGTCTTCGCCACCGAAACGCCAGACGCGTTCAGCGATGTGCGGCCGGCTTTCCACAGTGTGAACACCACACTGAAGCTGGAAGCACCAGACAACCAGTGGAACATCGAGGCCTTCGCCTACAACGTGACCGACCAGCGTCAAACATACTGGGCCGGTGGGGGCGATGGCCTGATCAAGGGCCCAGTTTCCATGCCGCGTTTCTACGGCTTGCGTGCCAACTACAACTTCTAACCCTGCAGTAATTGACGAACTCGCTTGCTTACTTGGCCCCCTTGCGGGGGCCCTTTTTTCCACCGGCAAGCGCACTGACTTTACCGCACCTATCCCAATGCCTTGATGGAGAGCAACATGAAAAAAAATCCGATTTACCTTGGCGTGCTCGCCGGCATGCTGTCCGTATGTGCGGTCATGCCCGTAACCCAGGCCACACCAGCGGTCACTCCGGCCGCACAGGTGACACAGGCCGAGACCAACATCGAGTCTCGCGTGCAAAGCCTGCTCGCACAGATGTCGACAAAAGAAAAAATTGGCCAGCTGGCCCTGCGTGACTGGGGCACCTACGGTGCTTCCGATATGAAGGCCATCAAGCAGGCCATTCGCGAAGGACGCGTGGGCGGTTTTCTGAACGTTAGCTTCAGCGCTGTAGACGACGATGCCTTTGCCGAACTCCAGCGTATCGCCGTGGAAGAAAGTCCGCTGGGTATTCCGCTGCTTTTCGGCCAGGATGTAATCCATGGCTACGAGACCATTTTCCCAATTCCGCTGGGCCAAGCCGCGAGCTGGAACCCGGAACTGATCAAAAACGGTGCCCGCGTCGCTGCCCAGGAAGCCAGCGCCGACGGTATACGCTGGACTTTCGCGCCGATGATCGATATCAGCCGCGACCCGCGCTGGGGGCGTATCGCCGAAACACTAGGGGAAGATCCGCTGCTGACCTCCATTCTCGGCGTCGCCATGGTGGAAGGTTTCCAGACCGCTAACCTCGCAGATCCAAGCAGCCTCGCCGCCTGCGGCAAACACTTTGCCGGCTACGGGGCCGCCGAAGGCGGGCGAGATTACAACAGCGCCTATATTCCAGAGCGTCTGCTGCGCGACATCTACCTGCCTCCATTCAAGGCCGGTATCGACGCGGGCATGCAGAGCATCATGAGTACCTACAGCACCCTGAACGACGTACCGGGTACCGGCAGCCCCTTCCTGTTCAAACAGATCCTGCGGGACGAATGGGGTTTCGACGGTTTTGTAGTGAGCGACTGGAACGCGGTAATGGAAATGGTCCCGCATGGCTTCGCCCGCGACGCCAAGCACGCGGCAACCCTGGCCGCCAATGCCGGTATCGATATGGAGATGTATACCGATACCTACGAACAGTTCCTGCCGCAGCTAATGGACGAGGGGACATTCTCCGAAGCCCAGCTCGATACCGCGGTCGCCAACATCCTGCGGGTAAAGTTGCGCCTGGATTTGTGGAGCAACCCCTACCCCCGCGCCAAGTCCAAAACCGAGCGTGAACAGATTATCCGCAACGACGAGTTCCTCAACGCCGCCAAGGAGGCCGCCAAGGAAACCTTCGTATTGCTCAAGAACGACAAGCAGCTGCTGCCACTGAAAAAAGGCCAGACGGTCGCAGTCATCGGCCCACTGGCGGAGGCGGCCCACGACCAGTTGGGCACCTGGATCTACAACGGCGATAAAAAGTATTCCCACACCCTGCTGCCGGCACTGCGTGAGATGGTGGGGGAAGAAGGAGAGATCCTTTACGCCGCCGGTCTCGACTACAGTCGCGATACCAGCACACGTGGGTTCAAGTCGGCCCTTAAGGCCGCCAGGAAAGCCGATGTGGTGCTATTTGTCGGCGGTGAGGAGGCGATTCTCTCCGGCGAAGGCCATAGCCGCGGCGATATTCGCCTGCCCGGTGCCCAGGCAGACCTCGTCGCCGCGCTCGCCGAAACCGGCAAGCCGTTGGCCATGGTATTACTCGCCGGCCGCCCGCTTCAGCTGGATGACACCCTGGAACAGGCGGATGCCATCATGATGGCCTGGCACCCGGGCACCATGGCCGGACCGGCGCTGGCGGACGTACTTTATGGTGAGACCTCGCCTTCCGGGCGCCTGCCGCTCAGCTGGCCGGTGGGTGCAGGGCAAATCCCCATCTACTACAACCACCTGGCCACCGGACGCCCGCCGACGGACGATAACTACACCCGCATCGAGAAAATCGGCCGCGAAGTGTTCCAGCACCAGCCGGGCAACTCGTCCAACCTGCTGGATTACGGTCACAAACCCCTGTTCCCGTTCGGCTACGGTCTGACCTACAGCGCGTTTGAATACAAAGACCTCGCGCTGTCCGACACCACCATGGACGCGGACGGCCAGATCACTGTATCCGCCACGCTGACCAACACCGGCAAAACCACCGCTACCGAGACGGCACAGCTTTATGTGCGCGACCTCGTGGGCAGTGTGTCACGCCCGGTACGGGAGCTGAAAGGCTTTGAACGCATCACCCTAACCCCCGGTGAATCCCGCCAGGTGCAGTTCACTCTCAGCCCGGACCAGCTGGCTTTCCACAACGCGGACATGCAGCAAGCGGTGGAGCCTGGAGAGTTCCGGGTGTGGATTGCTCCAAATGCGGAATCTGGTCTTGAAGGAGGGTTTACCCTCAAATAAGGTCAGAAGGTCCCAGTTTTTGGCGCTTCCCACCCAAACTGGGACCTTGGCAGGGGAATAGAGGCGTCCAACTTTACAAATATTCGCAAAGTAGGACGCTTTTACGACCGCCAAACGTCACCATAAAGAAGCCCCTGATTGGGTCCTCGTACAGCAAAACTGTACACAAAAACAACAAGGTGAGATGGCTGGGTTTTGCCGGTTCACCGAAATAAGCACGGATACCCTTCGTGCCAACAATAAAAAGCAGGAAGTCCCCCATGCAAGCGATTGAGAATTCCGCGGACGGTATCCAGGGCGTAGCCCAGGGCCGCCAAGATGCACCTTCCCTCCCCTTTATCATCCTGATCTGCGGAGTAGCGACCATTGGTGGCTTCCTGTTCGGATTTGATAGTGGGGTCATCAACGGTACCGTTACCGGCCTACAGCAGGCCTTCAACTCCGATACCGCCGGTACCGGCTTCAACGTGGCCTCCATGCTGCTTGGCTGTGCCGTCGGCGCATTCTTTGCTGGTCGCCTGGCTGACCGCTGGGGCCGCAAGACCCTGCTGCTAATTTCCGCGGTCTTCTTCGTAGTCAGCGCCTGGGGTTCGGGTATTGCTGCCAGCTCTCCGGAGTTTGTGTTCTACCGTATCCTCGGCGGGCTCGCCGTGGGCGCCGCCAGTGTGATGTCACCGGCCTATATCAGTGAAATTGCCCCGGCGGCTATCCGCGGCCGCCTGATCACCATCAACCAGATCGCCATCATTTCCGGCCTGTTCGCAGCATTTGTCAGCAACTACTGGCTGGCTAACACTGCTGGCTCCGCCATTAACGAATGGTGGATGGGCTACAACGCCTGGCGCTGGATGTTCTGGATCGAAATCGTTCCCGCCACCCTGTTCTTCCTGGCCCTGCTGCTGATCCCGGAGAGCCCGCGCTACCTGGTGCTGTCCAAGCAGACCTCACGCGCCACCGAAGTACTGCGCAAACTGTATGGCGAAGCCGCCGTTGCCGAAAAGCTGGACAGCATTCGTCAGTCTGTGGCCAGCGACCACCGCCCGCGCATGGCAGACCTGCTAGAAAACACCGGCCACAAGGTTGGCAAGATTCGTAAAATCGTTTGGGTCGGTATCGGCCTTGCCGTATTCCAGCAGCTCGTGGGTATCAACGTGGTGTTCTACTACGGTGCCGTTCTCTGGCAAGCGGTAGGCTTCTCTGAATCCGATGCGTTGATGATCAATATCATTTCCGGTGGTGTGAGCATCGCCGCCTGTCTGATCACCATGGCGTTAATCGACAAGATCGGCCGCAAACCACTTTTGCTGGTGGGCTCCATCGGCATGGCTGCAACCCTGGGTCTGGTGGCCTTTGCCTTCGCCAATTCCACCGTGGATGCCAACGGCAGCCTGCAGCTTTCCCAGAGCATGGGCCTGCTGGCACTGGTCGCCGCCAACGCCTACGTGTTCTTCTTCAACGGTTCCTGGGGACCGGCCATGTGGACCATGTTGGGTGAGATGTTCCCGAATCAGATGCGCGGCTCCGGCCTTGCGGTCTCTGGCCTCGCACAGTGGGTGGCTAACTTCGCCATCACCATGACCTTCCCGATTATGCTGGTCGGAATCGGTCTCGCCGGTGCTTACGGTATCTACACCCTGTTCGCACTACTGTCCGTAGCATTTGTTCTGTACATGGTGCACGAGACCAAAGGGCTCGAACTTGAACAAATGAAGGGCTGAGAGGGTTCATTTCCGACCTCTCGTCCGTCTTAAAAACGGAAGCGTAATGCCGCGCAAGCGGCAAATTCGCCAGCCGAATGCTTGCTTACCTGGGTACACCCGCTCTTACCCTTTCGCGGGTGTACCCAGTTCTTTTTTACAAGCAGCAAAATCATTTCAGATTTATTAGGGAAGTCACCATGAATAATAAAATAGGTCGCTTTGGCGAAGGCCAAGTAATACGCCTCGCAAGCTGCATTGCACTCGCGGTCGGTTTAAGCGCTTGCGGTGAGGCGGAGAAGCCAATCGCCTCCGCAGCTCCGTCAACTTCCCAAGCTGTCCTGCAGGATGGCGCGGCTTCGAATTCCATCGATGTATGGCCCGCATTGGAGCCAGCATTGCCACGGGATGAGCAAGTAGAAAACCATATCGCCGACTTACTTGCCCGCATGAGCCTGGAAGAAAAAGTCGGACAGATGATGCAGGCGGAAATCAAGACCATCACCCCGGAAGAAGTGAAGCAATATCATATTGGCTCAATTCTTAATGGTGGTGGCACCTTCCCCAATAATGACAAGTTTGCCACCCCCGACGACTGGCGCCAGCTAGCAGACGAATATTTTGCCGCATCTATGGATACCTCCGACGGTGGCGTAGCCATCCCAATTATTTGGGGCAGCGACGCTGTTCACGGGCACAATAACGTCATCGGCGCGACCCTGTTTCCGCACAATATCGGCCTCGGCGCCGCACGCGATCCGGAATTGATTCGCCGCATCGGCGAAGCCACTGCGCGCGAAGTTGCCGTGACCGGAGTCGACTGGACCTTCGCTCCGACCATCGCCGTGGTGCGCGACGATCGCTGGGGCCGCACTTTTGAAAGTTATTCCGAAGACCCAGAGATTGTTGCCGCTTACGCTCGGGAAATGATCAAAGGTATTCAGGGCGAAAAAAGCAGCGAAGCATTTCTCGACGGCCACCATCTGGTATCCGCTGCCAAACACTTTGTCGGTGACGGCGGCACCACACGCGGTATCGACCGCGGCGATACCGCAGTCAGCGAAAAAGAGCTCGCTGAGATCCATGCAGCGGGCTACATCACCGCGCTGGAATCTGGTGTGCAATCGGTGATGGCATCCTTCAACAGTTGGAATGGCAAACGCCTGCATGGGCACAAATACCTGCTCACTGACGTTTTGAAAGAGCGCCTGGGTTTTGACGGCTTTGTAGTAGGCGACTGGAACGGCCACCGCTTTGTAGACGGCTGTACCGTGGACAGCTGCGCAAAGGCAGTCAATGCCGGTCTCGACATGTTCATGATCACCGCCGAGTGGAAGGCACTGCTGAAAAACACCATCGCCCAGGTGCAAAGCGGCGAAATTCCCATGAGCCGTATCGATGATGCGGTAAGCCGTATCCTGCGGGTGAAAATCCGCGCGGGCCTGTTCGAGCGCGACCGTCCACTGGCGGGTAAGTCGGGTATTCTCGGTAGTGACGAACACCGGGCCATTGCGCGCGAGGCCGTGCGCAAATCGCTGGTGCTGTTGAAAAACAATGATCAACTACTCCCCATCGATGCACGCAAAAATATTCTCGTGGCCGGCGACGGTGCCGACAATATTTCCAAGCAAAGCGGTGGCTGGACCATTTCCTGGCAGGGCACCGGCAATACCGCGGAAGACTTCCCGGGTGCGACCTCCATCTACACTGGTATCAAGCAGGCGGTAGACGCCGCCGGCGGTAAAGTTGTGCTCAGTGAAAACGGCGAACTAAAGGGAGACGTATTCAGTAATGGCGCCAAACCGGATGTTGCTATCGTCGTCTACGGTGAAGAGCCCTATGCTGAGTGGCACGGTGACATCGCCAGCCTCGAGTATCAGCTGGGTAGCAAAGCCGATCAGGAATTGCTGCAAAAACTGAAAGCCCAGAACATCCCCGTCGTCAGTGTATTTCTCTCCGGTCGCCCGCTGTGGGTGAACAAAGAGCTGAATCTGTCGGATGCCTTCGTCGCGGCCTGGCTGCCGGGCTCTGAAGGCGCCGGTGTTGCAGATGTGCTGCTGACCGATGCAGACGGCAACAAGCGTCACGACTTTACCGGTCAACTTTCGTTTACCTGGCCCGGACAAGTGCACCAGACAGTGATCAACCGCAACGATGCGGATTACCAGCCACTGTTCGCTTACGGCTACGGACTCGATTACACCAGCGACACCCAGGTCGCCAACAACCTAAACGAAGACGGCGAGTCTTACGTGGATGGCAAGCTGGAAGACGCCTGGTTGATGGTATCCCGCCCGCGCGCGCCCTGGAAACTGTACATTGAAGAAGAAGGTACCGACCTACAGTGGGTAAACGGCAATCTCGCCAGCAGTGCCGACGACAACATCGTTGTAGCTTCCATCGACATGCTGTCGCAAGAAGATGCCCGTGCCCTCACTTGGAAAGGGCTGCGTGCCGGCAGTGTGGTATTGCACACGCAGAAGCCGCAGGACCTGAGCCGTTACCTCGCTGAAGCTTCTGCGCTCACCATGGAGGTACGGGTTGACGAGGCGCCGGCGGCAGCAGTCAGTGCACAAATCAATTGCGACGGTACCGATTGCAGCGGTGCCTTGCCGTTGCAAAATACCTTAAGCAAGCTCCCGGTGGGTGAGTGGGCGGAAGTGTCGATCGACCTGCAGTGCTTCGCCGAGGCCGGTGCAGATTTCACCAAAGTATCTCAGGGCTTGTCCCTGCACAGTGAAGGCAAACTGGCAATGGCAGTGGCGAACATCAAGTTCGTCCCCGGCGCTCGCGAACAGGCTCAAGTGCGTTGCGGGAGCTGACCGATGCTGCGCAAGCAACGCCTGAACAAAAGTGCTGCCGCTATTGGGGTTGTGGCATTGCTGGCGGTCTCCGCCGGCAATGCCACCGATGCCCCCATAGAACTCAGCAACGACAGCCTTAAGCTGACACTGGACCCCAATCACGGCGGGCGTATTACCGAACTCTGGTACCGCGATCGGGATCTGCTGGCGATTCTGCAACCGGGCGCAAATAACTTCGGTTCGACCTTCTGGCTCAGCCCACAGACCTTGTGGAACTGGCCGCCTATTCCGGAGCACGATAACGCGCCCTACTCCGTGATTACACAGTCAATAGATTCCGCAACGGTTACCAGCGCCTTTGGCGCCGGGGCACAGGTACAGAAAACCGTCTCGCTCGACGGCGCTAGTACCGCCACCGTGCGCTACCGTATCAATGCCGAAAAAGCCTTCCCCGAGATCGCGGCCTGGGAGATTACCCGCGTGCCCAATCGCGGTCTCGCCTTTGCTCCCGTGAACACGGACAGCGTCAAAACCGTACGCGGGCAAGTGGCTTACGAACTCAACAGTGACACCCTGTGGCTCCCCATGGTCGCCGATGCACCCTTGGTAGAGGGCAAGGTAATCGCCAACGGCAGTGAAGGCTGGCTCGCCTATGCCTTGGATGGACTGCTGTACCTGAAGGTCTACCCAAAGGTAGCGCTGCGAGATATGGCCACCGGCGAGGGCGACATTGAGTTGTATCTGAGTGGCGAACGGCCGTATCTGGAGCTCGAGGTACAAAGCGCCGCACGCAACCTACAACCCGGGGAAACCCTGGACTGGTCCGTGGAGTGGCTGGTCACAGAGATCCCCAGCAAGATCGAAGTTCGCAGTGGCTCCCACGCCCTTCTCGAATTCGTCCGAAAACAAGTTCGCCTGTCTGGTTCTCCAAACTAGCCCCCCAATCTTCATCGCCCAAGCATCCCGAAAGGCGCTTGCCGCAGATTCTGTCTGCGGCTTTTTTTCACGCCGTCAGTACTCCGCTACTCCACGCACCACACGAACACAGAACTCTCAGGTCACATACCGTCCGTAATTTGCCCCCGCGCGACCTGTAAAATAACGCGCCACAGTGTTAGATTCGACGCCAAACACCCCTCATTGGACCAGAAAATAAGAGGCACCAACATGGTTCAGTTAGTTGTCGACTCCGGCTGTGACCTGCCTGACGAATTTTTGCGCAAATACAAGATCCCGGTTCTTCCCCACAGCGTGAGCGTGGGTAAAGACCAGTTCGGGGATCAGCGCAATCCCGCGCAGATGAATCACTTCTACTCCCTGAACCTGGTCGGCCGCACCCATCAGGTGACCTCTGGCCCAGCCAGCGAGGAGGAAATCGACACCGTCCTGTCGAAGCTGCTGCGCGAAGGCCATAAGGACATCGTGGTACAGACCATTAATGGTGCCAACAGTCCCACCTACGCCAATGCCGTCAACGTGGCCAAGCGCCTGAACAACGACGACGCACAAATCAGTGCGGTGGATTCCCACACCCTGTTCTCCGGCCAGGGCCTGCTGGCGCTGTACACCCTGTCCCTGATTCAAAAGGGTCTCACTGGCGCACAGATCAAATCGCGCACCGAGGAATTCGGCCGCAAGATGGTGGGCTATGCCTCGGTTGAGGACGTGTACTATCTGCGCGAGCGTGCACGCCAGAAGAACGAAAAAAGCGTTAGCTGGATCAAAGCGTTTTTTGCGCGCCTGCTGGACCTGCACCCGATCATTTCAATGACCTACCAAGGTTCTGCGGTAGCCGATACCGTAAAAACCTACGACGGCTGTACCCGTCGCCTGTTCCAGCTGGCGGAGGAAAAAATGGCCGCCGGTGACCTGCTGATGCCTGCGGTGGTGGTCAGTATTGCCGGCCCGTTGAAGAATCTGGACAAGGTGCCGGGCTTTAAGGAATTTGAAAAAGTTGCCGAGAAGCACAATGTGAAAATCTATCGTTCGGTGATGAGCCTTTCCGGTGGTATCAACCTCGGCCCTAATGCCGTGGCACTGGCGGTTGCCGCCAAGTAACACCCTGCTTCTTCCTATATAAGTGCGCCGGTGATCTCGATCCCGGCCGCACCTTTCATAATTTCAGCGCAGCAATCTAAGCAAAAATCAGCGCGAACTTCAGTACAGCAAGCAACGCGACAGTTAATCCGACAGGCAGCGCGTTTTTCTCTACGCCTGTTGACCGCAATGCCAAACCAACTCAACTATTACCAAATACATCTAGACTGACGGAAGTTGTTTTCGAACTTCCCACTTTGGTGATGTAGATGTACCGCTGTTTCATCGCTTCTTTTGCCTTCGCGATTTCCTGCATCGCAGTTGCTGCCGACGACAGCAGCCTTGCCAAACAGCTCAGTAATCCAATTTCTGACCTTATTAGCCTGCCTTTTCAGCATAACTTCGACAACCGGGTTGGACCGATTGAAGGCGGGCGAACCTACAGACTGAATATCCAGCCGGTGATTCCCTTTGAACTCACCGAAGACCTGAACCTGATTAACCGCACCATTGTTCCAGTGATCAATCAGGAAGATATTTTTCCCGGCAGCGGCGACCAAACAGGATTGGGCGACACAGTACAGAGCCTGTTTTTCTCACCAAAGGGGCCCACTTCGGGTGGTGTAACCTGGGGTGTTGGCCCGGTATTTTTGTTCCCCACTGCAACAGAACCGCTCCTGGGTGCGGAAAAATGGGGCATAGGTCCTACCGCCGTGGTACTCAAACAAACCGGTCCCTGGACCATCGGCGCACTGGCCAATCACGTGTGGTCTTTTGCCGGCAGTGACAACCGCAACGACGTAAACAACACGTTTATTCAGCCCTTCCTCGCCTACAACACGCCCAATGCCTGGACCTTTACCCTGCAGAGTGAAACCACTTACTTCTGGGAAACAGAGGTATGGAATGCGCCGGTGCATTTCCTGGTGGCGAAAGTATTTGAAGTTGGCGATCAGACCTACCAGATACAGGCGGGGCCGCGTTATTACGTAGATAGCCCTGTGGTTGGTTCGCAGGAATGGGGCTTCCGTCTAAATTGGGTGATGTTATTTCCGAAATAGTGCAATGGTTGTGGCAAAGCATCGAAATTTATCGGAATTGAATTGACTCGACCGAAGGTGTCGTCAGAGGGAATTGAACATGCGTAGCAAGACTCACCTGCATAGATACTTGCCCATTGCCATTGCAGCACTTGCCGCAGCCAGTGCGCCCAGCGCATATGCCGGCGGCATTATGTTGTGGCAAATCGGCACCCCCACACTGGGTACCGCCAGCGCAGGCTGGGCCGCTACGCCAGAAGACGCTGCTACCGCATTCACCAACCCGGCAGGTACTGTGTGGCGCGAAGGCATGGAAGTGCGCGGCGCGGCACAGGCACTCTACGGTGATATCAAGTTTACCGATGACGGACGGAGTAATGTGTCCGGAGGAAACGGGGGAAATGCTCTCGGCTGGTTTCCCGGTGGCGGTGTCTTTGCCGCAGGTAAACTGACCGACAATATCGGCTGGGGTTTCGCCACAGCGGGCAACTTCGGCCTCGGTCTCGACTACACCGATTCCTGGAAAGGACGGCGCTTTGTCCAGAACGTCGACCTGCTCAGCATGAGCCTGATCCCCTCCCTAAGCTGGAAGATGAACGACTGCCTCTCTCTCGGCATCGGTCTCAATGCCATGGTCGGATACCTGAGTTATCAGTCTGCACCGCGCGCTGGACTGGCTGGTGGTGACGCATTTCTGCGCTATAAAGACCTGGAAATGGGATACGGAGCCAACGCGGGCATAATGTACCGCCCGGTTGCAGGTACCACCTTTGGCCTCACCTACACCTCAAAAGTCGAATTCGACTTCCGCGACAACCTGCGGCTGCGTAACTTCGGGCCCCTGTTCGCCCCCGCCGTCGAGCGCTTTGACGGTATCCGCACCGAGATTGATGTGGATGTCCCGCCGACGGTCACCGCCAGTTTGCAACAACAGATGACCGACTCCACCACCTTCTACGCCAACCTGGCCTGGCAGGAGTGGTCCGAATACGCGGGTGTTTCCCTCGAACTCGGCGATCCGGTGCAAACTTCCATCAAGGTGGACCGCGGATATAAAGACACCGGCGCACTGGCGCTGGGTATTCGGCACGAGTTCGACCAAGGCATGTTGAACGGCTGGTACCTTTCCACTGGATTGGCGTTGGAAAGCGGTATGCAGAATACCTCGGAGGTCACCGCCGATACGGTAACCAACAAAACTTGGACCATAGGCCTGGGCGCAGGCAAAGAGCTATGCCCGGGGCTCACCATGGACATCGGTTACAACTATGTTTCCCTGGGGGATGTGGATATCGATCAGCAGGGGCGCCCACCGTTCAGTCCACGCCTGCAAGGAACATACGAGGATGCCCATATCCAATTTTTGGGCACGTCGGTGCAATTTTCATTTTGATAGCAGAAATTGTTCGCTCTAGATCTGCGTTTCGATTGGTAACCAGGAAAGTAACCAGCTGAGGCTTCTTTGCCACCAGCTGGTTTCCGGGTCCGCATCCACTTCGATGAGCGCGCCGTTCGTATCCTGCGCCTGCCAGCGCAATTTTCCCTGTTCATTCAATACCAGGTGCCAGGCAGAGTCTGGCGCAACCCACTCTTCAAACAAATTATTCAGTTGCTGATTTATTTCTGCATTTTCCATCAGCAAGCCAATCTCCGTGTTCTGAATAATTGAGCGGCTATCCAGATTGATCGAGCCAACAAACCCCCGGTCCTCATCAATCACAAATGTCTTGGCATGCAGCGTTGCGCTGGATTTCCCATGGAACCAGTGCTGCCGCTTCTCCTGCCCCGCAACCGTGCGCAACTCCCACAGGTCAACACCACTCCTGAGTAACGCCATTCGATAACGCGCGTAGGCACCGTGCACAATTGCCACATCGTTACTGGAAAGCGAGTTGGTGAGAATTTTCACCTGCACGCCGCGCCGTTCCAGCTCGCCAAACAACTCGCTGCCCACATCACCGGGAATAAAATAGGCACTACTGATGCTCAATCGCTGCTTGGCGCTGCGAATGACTTTTTCCAGCTGATACCCTGGAAATTTCTCAACCGGAATTTCATCCCGCTTCAACGCTTTCGATGGTGGATCCGCATAGAGGGAGGCTGGTCCCCAGTGAAAGGCGACCTGGTCATTGATCAACGCCTGAGCGAAATCAGAATTCTTGAGCGCCTCGGTAAACTCGGACTCTGCCTCGTTTGCGAGAAAGTCCGCCACCTCCTGCCGGAGCTGGTCCAGAGTCTGATCGTCCGCCGCCGTCAGGGGAAGCAACTCGACCGGCACAGAAACCTTGTAATTCCAGTATTCGTCAAAAATACGCGAGGCTTCCGGCAACACCGCGCCAATTGCCAGTACGTCGACATCAAAAAATTCCACATTCGCGTGGGAGAAGTAGCCGTCACCGATGTTGCGCCCGCCGGTAATCATCAACTGCCCATCGGCAATCATCAGCTTGTTGTGCATGCGATGGTTGATACGGCCAAAATTCAACGCCTGCTCGATGGCACGCCCGATACCCGAGCGGCCCGCCACAGGATTGAATAATCGAATGGAAACATTCGGGTGCTGGTCGAGCACCGCGATCCAGGGGTTATCGACGCGGGTTCCGAGGTCGTCCACCAGCAGGCGTACCCGCACCCCGCGATCCGCAGCCTGCAACAACAGGCTGGTCAGGATGCGGCCAACGGTATCGTCTTCATAGATATAGTATTGGAGGTCGAGAGAGACACTGGCTTCCTCAATCAGTGCCGCTCGCGCCACAAAAGCAGACAGCCCATCCTGCAAGAGATGGAAGCCGGAGTGGGTATCCGGCTGGCCTTGCCCGTCCCGTAGAACCGCCCGTGCCAAACGCGACTCCGTGGCTGGCGCGAGGCTGTTTACGACCTCCCCCAGAGGCTTCGTCGAGGTTTGGCTGTCACCCATGATCACTTCCCACAGAATGGCCAGGCAAAACAACACTACCGCCCACAGGAAAAAAGGTCGCAGGGTACGAACGCTCGGCATTCTCGTGTCATCTCGCTGTTACTGGATGACTTAGAGCCTAGTCGATTCGCTTGCGTATCAGCCAGTTGGCGCGGCCTCCTCCTCTGCGCTGTGATTTTGCGCCACGCGTGTCGCCGAGAAATTCAGAATGCCGTCATCGATCGGCGCTTCCAGCATGAGCTTGCGATCTTTCGGGTAGTCGTTCAGTAGCTTCCACGGGTAGCGGGTGCCCTGGCGCGGCAACAAGTGATCCGCACGCTCCACATAACCGGACTGCAGCGCGGACATCACCGAGGAATCCCCCATGCAGCCATCTTTATCCACAGCGATAAACTGGCGCTGTCCAGTGTCGCGCAAATGGTTGAGCAATCGGCAAATATAACCGGCGGCAAGATCGGCCTTGAGGGTCCAGGCCGCATTGGTATAGCCGAATACCCACGCCATATTGGGTACGCTTTCCATCAACACACCCTTGTAAGTAAGGCGATTGCGGGTATCCACGGATTCCCCATCCAATTTCAGCGCCAGCCCACCCAGCAGCTGCAGCTTCAGCCCGGTGGCCGAAACAATGATATCCGCCGATAGATGTTCGCCGTTTTTCAAACGGACGCCGCTCTCGGTGATGCAATCGATTTCTTCGGTCACCACCGACGCCTTGCCCCTATTGATCGACTCAAACAGGTCGCCATCGGGGATGGCGCAGAGCCGTTGATCCCATGGCGCATAGCGTGGCGTAAAATGGGCTGTGATTTCTCCTTCGTCGAGTGCCTTGCGCACCCCACGCAGCATCAGTTTGCGCACCAACTGTGGCCAGCGCTTGGCGGCTTTGAACATCCAGCGGTGCAGGGTAATGTTGCGACGCCGCGCCATGCCATAGGCCCACCGCTCGGGTATCCACTGCTTCAGCCAGTGGGTCAATTTATCTTCCGCCGGCACCGACAACACATAGGTAGGTGAGCGCTGCAACATGGTGACATGCGCCGCCTGCTCTGCCATTGCTGGTACCAGGGTTACCGCGGTAGCGCCGCTGCCGATCACCACGACGCGTTTGTTCTGGTAATCGAGATCCTGTGGCCAGTGTTGCGGATGAATCCACTGCCCCTGAAAATTCTCCATGCCGATAAACTCGGGCTGATATCCCGCCTGATAGTCGTAGTAGCCAGTGCAGGAAATCAGTACGTTGCAGGTGAACAGCACCGGCTCGATCAAGGCTTTACCACCTTCCTCTGTCGGGCTGCTGCACTCACCGAGCAACTGCCAGCGCTGTTGTACGCTATCCCAATTGGCCTCGTTCAGATTCACACCGAAGTGAATCTTATCGGTCACGTGGTATTCCGCTGCCGTATCCTCGATGTAGCGACGGATCGACTCGCCATCGGCCATTGTCTTCAGGCCATTCCACGGACGGAAACTGAAGCCAAAGCTGAACATATCGGAGTCGGAGCGGACCCCGGGGTAGCGAAACAGATCCCAGGTACCACCAATCTGTTGGCGGCGCTCGAGAATTGCGAAGTCTGTGTCGGGACAGTCCCGCATTAAATGGCAGGCAGTACCGATACCCGAGAGGCCGGCACCGATGATCAGGGTATCGAAATGCTGAGTACGCATGGTCACAAAGTGCTTTTATTGTGGTTTATTGTTGTTGAGCACTCAGTGTACCGCCCTTCCCCCGGGGAAGGGCGAGAAGATTTTGCAAATTACTGCAACTGTCTCCGCAGCTGCTCCGCCTTTTCTTGCTGGCCAGTATCGCGGTACAGGGAGACCAGTGCACTCATCATCTCCGGATCTCCGGGGAACCGCTGCAGCGCCTGTTCCAGATACTGGATAGCGGCCGCTGAGTCACCAGCCGAATTCAGCGCAATGGCATACACATAGGCATAGCGCGGTGATGCATGTTCAGCGTCGGCGGCTGCGCGCAGCATGGGCATGGCGTCCTGCAATTTTTGCTGACGCACCAGGGACAGGCCCAGTGCGTGCTGCAGTGGCGCCTTTTCGATGGCTTCTTCGATCGGGCGATTGAGCGCCTTGCGCAGCAGGCGTTCCCCGTCGCGCTCGCGCCCGGTGCCCCGGTACAGATCCGCCAGGTTAATAATCGCCGGCGTGTAATACGGGGCGAGTGCCACCGCCTGTTTCAGCAGTTTCTCGGCGCCCGGCAGGTCATCCTCGCGCCCGCGCAAAGAAGCCAAATTCACCAGGCTCTCCGGTCGGTCGCTGTTGAACTCCGCCGAAGCCTGGTAATCGGACATCGCCCGGTCAAAGCGTTTGCTGACCTCCTCCGGATAGCTCTGCAGCGGCGCACCCGCCAAAGCACTGGCGGCAAGAGAGGCCGTCACGCGTTCATCTTCATATAACAGCGGAATCGCCAGTGCCGGGCGCACCTGTTGCGGTACCTGATCCAACGATTGCGCCAACCCCAGATGCGGCAAGGCAGCGTCTCCCTGCGCAATCACCTGCAACACCTGGGCGCTGGTCTGCGACAAGTAGCTTGGCAGCATGGAGACCGCGGTTGCCCGCGCTATTTCAGGCTGGCTCTCATCCATTGCGAGCTTCAACAACTGGCTCTCCGCGTCGGGTGCACCCATTCGCCCGGCAAACAGCGCCTCACCATAGTGCGGCTCCGGCTGACCAAACTTTTCCTCCAGAATGGCCGCAGCCCAGGTATTGGTTTGATCGGTATGGCAGCCGACACAAGCGTTCGGTGATCCAATTTTTTCTGACAAATCCGGGCGTGGCACGCGGAAGCTGTGGTCCCGACGTGCATCCACCTGCATATACACCTTGTCGGTCATATGACAATTCACACACTGCGCACCTTCACTACCCGCCGGATGAAAATGATGTTCTGCCGTATCGAACTTGGTGGGCAGGTGACACTGCGCGCACACATCGTTGCCGCTCGCGCGTAACTCCAGGCTGTGGGGATTGTGGCAATTACTGCAGGTCACGCCATCCGCGTGCATTTCGCTCTGCAGGAAGGAGCCCCAGACATACACTTCGTCATTGATCTGACCATCCGCATGGTAGAGACCTTCGCTCAATAAGGCCGGATGGAAGAAGTCCAGGAAATTATCCTCTGGCTTGACGCCGGGGAACTGGGTACCGCGGCGGGAATGACACTGTGCACACACGGGAATTTCGGCTTGGGTGTGCACGTCGTTGGCGATATGTGCTATCCCGGTCTTCGCATCCATTTCCCAACGCGCCTGACGGCGCCCGTCAAAGCGCAGTGCAAATCCCTGGTTTTTATCCGCTGCGCGTTCGCTCTCCGGCAAACCGGCCCACTCCACATGGGCTCGCCCCGGGCCATGACAGGATTCGCAACCCACGTTCATTTCAGACCAGCGGGTGGCAAATGTCTGGGATTCCGCGTCGTAATTCTTATGCAGGTTGGTGGAATGACAGTCGGCACACTGGAAGTTCCAGTTTTGATTGATACCGGTCCAGTGCAGTGGATCGCCGGCCTTGATCTCTTCATCCGGATACAGGTGAAACCAGCGCTGGCCGCCCTCTTCTTTTGGACGGGCATCCCAGGAGATACTAAGTGCCTGCAAACGCCCACCGGGAAACTCGATCAAATACTGCTGTAGCGGATAAACGCCAAAGGTATAGGCCACCGGATAATCGTGCAGCTTGCCATCGGGCCCATCGGTGCGCACAAAGTACTGGTCATCGCGTTGGAAAAAGCGAGACTCGGTACCAAAATAATCGAAGGTTACATCGTCAAAATTCCCCACCACCGTTTCCGAGTCCGGCGTTTTCATCGCCAGGTCATGATGAGATTTTTGCCAGGCGTCGAATTCCTGCTGATGGCAGGCCGCACATTGTGCAACGCCCACATAATCGGGATTACCATCCGCTTCCGGTGATGCGCCTTTTTTTCCCTGCGCAACATTTGCCACCGCAGATTTCTGACGTTCCTCAGTCGCGGCTTGTTGGTCCGTCTTTGGCAGATTTTCTGCATCGTGCACCCCTGCGTTTTTGTCACAGGCCGTGGCGGCGAGTACCGCAAGCAGAAAGATGATCGGCGCGCGCATCCTGTCTCCGAATTATGCTCTTATTATCAGCGAGTTAAGGTGTTTGAAGACACCGAGTATAGCTTCTTACGCCTCTGACCTCTGCCCCCAATCTGCTAGCGTTAATAGAGACGCAGTATGGAGGGTTGTCCGTGTCGGCACGTGATCAGATTGCAGCATTGGAAGCGGGCATGGGTCGCGCCATCGTGGGCCAGCGGGACGTGATCCGGCGCCTGATTATCGGCTTGCTCGCCAACGGTAATCTGCTGGTGGAAGGCCTGCCTGGCCTTGCCAAGACCCGCGCCATCAAGGCGCTAGCAAAAAACCTGGAAGCCGACTTCAGTCGCATTCAGTTTACCCCCGACCTGCTGCCCGCTGACGTGACCGGTACCGATATGCTGTACCGAAGCGATCAGGGCTCCGAATTCCGTTTTCACCCCGGCCCCATTTTCGCCAACATTGTGCTGGCCGACGAAATCAACCGCGCCCCCGCCAAGGTGCAGTCCGCCTTGCTGGAGGCCATGGAAGAGCGCCAGGTCACCGTCGCCGGCAATACCCACCCGCTGCCACCCCTGTTTATGGTGATGGCCACTCAGAACCCCATCGAGCAGGAAGGCACCTACCCGCTGCCGGAAGCACAGCTGGACCGATTCCTGATGCACGTACTGATCAGCTACCCACCGGTGGAAGATGAGGTTGAGGTGATCGAACTGGTGCGCAACGAGGAGATCGCGGCGATTGACGGCGGCACAGATGGCGGCACAGATGGCGGCACGGATAGAGAAACCAGCCCAGAAAAAGGCGACAAGAGCACAAATACAACCGCCGGCAAACAAGCTGTGGAAGTCATTCCACAGCAGGCGGTATTCGATGCCCGCCGGGAAATTGCCGCCATCCACGTATCCCACCCGATGGCGCGCTATATGGCGGACCTGGTCGAGGCAACCCGCCACCCGGGAGAGCGCTCACCGGATCTTGCACGCTGGATAGAAATTGGCGCCAGCCCGCGAGGCTCCATTGCCCTGGACAAGGCCGGTCGAGCCAATGCCTGGCTGGAGGGGCGGGACTATGTCGACCCGCTGGATATTCACGCCGTCATTCACGACTGTCTGCGACATCGCCTGGGGCTCAGCTTCGAGGCGCAGGGGGAAGGCATCAGTGCGGACCGGGCGATCGACACTCTGCTCAAAGTCGTCGCACTGCCCTGACACCTGAACCGGGGCGAATCCCATGCCAAGCTTCTTCACCCGCCGCCAAAATTACACCCGCGCTGGCATCAACACCGTTGCCGCACCGCGCAGCACAGACGACCCACGTGTTCACGTAGACCTCGCCCACCTGCAAGTGCTGGAAGGCCCCGCGCAAACCCTCAACCTGCTGCCGCATCAACCGGTGCGCAGTGTGCTGGCCGGACAACACCATTCGCCACTGCGCGGGCGCGGACTCAACTTTGAGGAACTGCGTGAGTACTGGCCGTCGGACGATGTCCGTTCCATCGACTGGAAAGTAACCGCGCGCACCGGCGAACCCCATGTGCGGGTGTATACGGAAGAGCGGGACCGTCCGGCACTAATTGTCGCAGACCAACGCATGTCGATGTTTTACGGCACCCACTTTGCCATGAAGTCGGTCACCGCCGCTGAAGCGGCAGCCTACGCCGCCTTCGCCGTACTGCACCAGAACGACCGTGTAGGCGGTATCGTGGTGCGCGATGATGGGCTTTATGCACAGCGCCCTAAACGCAACCGGCGCGCGCTCACGCACTTTCTCAGCGAACTCGCCCAGGCCAACCAGCGCCTGCATGCGGATGCACCGCCGCTAAATCCCACCTCGCTGGATGCGGTGCTACAGGCGGTGGCCAATATTGCCCGTCGCGACCACCTTGTACTGCTGATCAGCGATTTCGATGTCATCGGCCCCGCCAGTGACCAGTTGCTGGCTGGCCTTGCGCGACACAACGACGTGATTCTGATGCCGGTATCCGACCCGACCGGGGAAACGGTGCCCGAAGGTTTTGTGAGTGCTATCTCTGACGGAGACAGGCAGGCAACTCTGGATACCAGCGACCACAAGATCCATTCGGCGTTAAATCATTTTACCGAAGAGCGCCGCGCCGCTATTGCGCAGTGGCAGCGACGCTATGGGATCCCCCTGGCGCCACTATCCGCCGGAGAGGAGACCCTGCCGCAGTTGCGCCGCCTGTTGGGTCTTACACCAAACACAGCATCGCAAACCGCAGCCAATACGAAACCCAATTCAGCGTCGGAGGCTGCCGGTGACCCAGAGTAAGCCGACGACGACCGAAACCACCTTGCCCGACCTGATTGCGCAGCTGGCTCCGCCCCCGGTACCGGAAGCGATCTCCCTGTGGCCACAAACCCCGCTAGCGAAAAGCCTGCTGTTAATGGCACTGTTTCTGGTACTGGCTCTGGCCGCACTGGCATATCGACGCTATCGCACAAACGCGTACCGGCGTGCGGCGTTGAGGGCGCTGGACACGGTTGCGGACGACCCGGCGCAAATCGCCGAACTTTTGCGACGCACCGCGCTGGTTGCCTACCCGCGGGATCAAGTGGCGGGGCTCACCGGGTCGGTCTGGCTGGACTTTCTCAACCACCACTACCCCGGCAATGCATTTACGGGCGCAGTAGGCGAAACATTATTACAAGGCGCCTACCGGCCTTGCCCAGCACAGTCCGCGCTCACAAATGCCGCGCGCGACTGGATTCAACATCATGTCAAGGCTACGCCCTCGTCCGCAAAAAACTCTGTACAGCCGACTGCCTCTGTGGAGAAAACATCGTGAGCGGTTTTCTGGCAAGTCTGAGCTTTGCCGCACCCTGGGTCTTTGTGCTGCTGCCACTACCATTGCTGGTATGGAAAATGGCACCGCCCTACCGGGTGCGCGTACCAGCCATTCGGGTACCCTTTTTTCAGCGCATAAGCGAACGCCTCGGTCTTTCACCCAGCGCCGGCGCCACCGTACGTCGTCGCCAACTTTGGCAACACCTGCTGGGCGCTCTCATTTGGATTCTGATCCTGAGTGCGCTGGCGCGCCCGCAACTGGAAGGCGAAGCGGTAACAATTCAGAAACCCGCACGGGATCTCATCCTAGCCGTGGATATTTCCGGCTCCATGGCACAGGAGGATTTCACCGGTGCAGACGGCCAGCGCCTGCAACGACTGGCCGGGGTAAAAAGCGTACTGGCGGACTTTCTTGAGGGTCGCGAAGGCGAGCGGGTCTCATTGATCGTGTTTGGCAGCAAAGCATTTGTGCAAGCACCACTCACTACCGATCTCGACACGGTGCTCGAACTGCTGCGTCAAACGGAAGTGGGCATGGCCGGGCCGCACACCGCCCTCGGTGATGCCATTGGCCTCGCCATTCGCCAATTCGAAAGCAGCGAGGTAAAGCAACGGCTGCTGATTTTACTCAGTGATGGTAGCGATACCGCCAGCCGCATGAGTCCGATTAATGCCGCATCCATCGCCAATCAGCGCGACGTAAAAATTCTCACGGTCGGTGTGGGCGACCCGCAGGGCGAATCCGAGAACCGGCTGGACGAAGCCACACTAAAGGCCATCGCGCAACGTACCGGTGGCAATTTCTATTTCGCCAACGACCAACAGGCGCTTACGCAAATCTACAAAGAAATTGATGCACTGGTACCAAAAAAAGTCGATACCGAGATCTATCGCCCCCGCACCAGCTTGAGTCACTGGCCGCTCGGCATTGCCTTGCTGTTGTCCTTATTGGGTTTGGCTTTGACTCTGCAGAGAAGCGGCCGGCATCTTCAGGAGGCATCAACATGAGTGATCTTGCCGGTGACCTGAGCAGTTTCCTCACTGCATTCCATTTTTTGCGCCCGCTCTGGCTCCTGCTATTGCCGATTATATTGACCCTGTGGTGGAGGCAGCGCCGCCCAGCGGATCGCGCGATCGATAAGCCCACCCTGCCAATCGCTCCCCATCTGGCCCGCGCGCTCAGTGTCGGCGAGCGCGATAAAACACGCTGGCCACGTTTCTTGCCCGTCGATGCACTCGCGTTACTGCTGGCGCTACTGACCCTGGCCACCGCGGGCCCTGCGTGGACGCGCCTGCCCGACCCGCTGATGGGCCGCACCGCGCCCCTGGTGATTGCCGTGCAGGTAAATCAGAGCATGACCGAAACCGATATCGCGCCCAGCCGACTGGAACGCGCCAAGCAAAAGGTCTATGACTTACTGGAACGCCGCGACGGCGCCCCCACTGCACTGGTCGCCTACGCCGGCACGGCGCATCGGGTGGTCCCGCTGACCGAGGATCAAAACCTGTTGCGCCCATATGTGGAAGGGCTGGCCGCCGACATCATGCCGGTAGCTGGCAACAACGCGTCCGGTGCATTGAACATGGCACAGAACATTCTGCAACAGGCCGGCTCCTCCGGAGGGATTCTATTTCTGGGCGATGGACTTGATCCGGCAGACGTTGCCAGCTTCAACCAGCGCAATCGCGCGAACACCCTTGGAATGCTGATGCTGTTGCCGGGTAGCGCCAAAATACCGGGGGCTGAACAAGTGCGCGATGCGCGTGTAGAACGGGTAACGCCGGATACTCGCGATATCGCAGACTTTGTGCGTTACTTTGATAGTGGTTTCCGCCGGGCGCTGGCCAGGGACGAGAATCTCCAGTGGGACGATCGCGGCTGGTGGCTTGCCTGGCCCGCCGCGCTACTCGCGCTGCTGTGGTTTCGTCGCGGCTGGATGCTACCCACAACCGAATCGACAACACCGTCTTCCACTTTAACGACTCGGGCTGGCGCAAGTGTTGGCCTGATACTTTGTGTCGTCAGCCTACTGCACCTTGTTACACCATGGGTCACCGCACAAACATCTAACGCCCAAACCGCAACGACCTCCACAACTGCAGCGCCGCAGGGACCACCGGCAAATGCGTTTCTTAGCCGACTATTTACACCAGATCAGCTCGGCCAGTGGCTAATGCAACGCAAACAATATGCGCGCGCGGCGGACGCATTTGCCGATGTGTACCACCGCGGATACGCGCAGTATCAGGCTGGCCATTATGAGGACGCGGCGAACACGCTGGCAGTGCTTGATGCACCTGAGGCTATCTTCACCCGCGCCATGGCCCAGGTTAAAAGTGGCCAGTATCAGGACGCCATTGCCGGATTTGAACAGGTACTGCAGATCGATCCAAATTTCCCAGGCGCACAGAAAAACCTGCAACTCTCTCGTGAGATTCTCACATACATGGAGAAATCCCGGGGCGAGGAGGAAGAAAAATATGAACAAACTGAAAGCGATGACGACCGCTACGACGAGCAACAGCAACAAGAAATGGAAGCACCACCAACACCAGTCAGTGGCACAGAGGTAAATGCAGAGCAGTGGATGTCCACACTGGATACCAGTACCAGCGGGTTTCTCAAGCAGCGGTTTGCGGTTGAGGCCGCGAGTACACCAGCGCCGGAGAGTACTCCGTGACTTGCGCTGCCGCTTACCTGAGACGGACTGCGTGTTTCGTCGCAAGTCTCATGATTGTTCTTACGACTGCCGTCACGATCGCTGCACAAACCGACACGCCTTCGGATCTGACCAGCAATCAGCAGGCAGACAACAAACCGGTCGTACAGAGTGCGCTTTCCCAGTCCGACATCGCTCCGGGGCAGGCAGTGACCTTCCGTGTGACGGTACTGGTACCAACCTGGCTGAGTAAACCCATCGAGTTCCCCCAATTTGATAGCCCCAATCTTTCGCTGACGCTGCCAGAAAAGTCCACAGTCTCTACCAGTCAAACCATCAACGGGAAAACCTGGTCTGGGGTAATACGGGAATATCAGGTGGTCCCCCTGACCCCGGGAACCTTTCAGCTACCCCCATCCAGCCTCGAGGTGCACTACCGCAGTCCGCAGAATGACGGAGACATAGTCACAAACGTACCGCTTCCTGCGCAAACCCTCACCGCCACCGCCCCCAAAGGCGCAGAAGACCTGCGCCCATATATCGCCGCGCGCGACCTCACCCTGACGCAGAAAATCGATGGGGAGCCGGACAAGCTCCGCCCCGGAGATAGCTTTAGCCGCACAGTGACCGCCACAATACAGGGGTCGACGGTAATGTTTATCCCGCTGTTACAAAACCAAACCAATGTAGATGGCCTTGCCGCTTACCCGGACACTCCGCAGGCGATTGACCACAGTGACTTCCGCGACAGCGGCGCCGGTAAACGCACCGAGAAAGTCACCTTTGTCGCGGAGGCACCAACGCGAGGTGAACTGCCGGCAATTACCCTGCGCTGGTATGACCTGGACGACGGCAGTATCCAAACCGCCTCGGTGGACGCCCTCAAGATCCGGGTGAAAGGAGCATCCGTTGTGCGCAGCTTCTCGCTGGCACAGTGGCTGCTGGTACTGGCGCTGACCGGGCTGGCACTATGGCTCGGCAAGCGCTGGCTCCCCGCGCTGGCGCAGCACGTACGAACACGCTATCTCGACTACCGAGAAGCAAGCGGGCAGGAAGTTCTGGCGAGACTGCGCAAGGCAGCAAAAAAGCGTGACTACACTAGTGCTCTCGTAGCTGCGGTAGAACTCGAACACACACAGGACTATATAACATCCGACATCCCAGCCGCCCTATTGGCATTGGGACGCGCGCGATATGGAGACACTGCAGCTACAGAAACCGACATGCACCTGTGGCAACGCTTCGAGCTGGCGATTGACGCCTATGCCGCCCAACGCAGTGCCAGCACTCGAAAGAAAGACTTACCACCATTAAACCCACACCACCAAGTATGAATGTGACGGTCATGCGTATATGAATACCAGATTTTCTGAACTCCTGTTCTCTCTAGTACTCGCGCTTAGCATACCGATCGCAGCACTGGCCCATACAGGTAATAAAGAAAAACCAACGAGCCCACCAAATGAGGACAGCAGTGTACTGTTTAAAAATGCCAATGTTTTCGACGGTGAGAGTGATTCCCTGCAATCGGATGTTGATGTACTCGTCCAAGGTAATTTAATCAAGAAAATTGGCAAAGGCTTGACTGCCGATAATGCTCAGGTAATCGATGCTGGCGGTCGTGTTCTGATGCCAGGTCTTATCGATGTGCACTGGCATACAACCTATGCCTACACTCCTGCGTCCGTACTGATGAATAATCAAGGAGATATTCTCGAGGTTGCAATCCGCAGTATGACTGGCGCGAAGGCAACTCTTATGCGTGGATTTACCACCGTTAGAGATCCGGGTGGAAATTCGTTTGCGATCAAGAAGCTTATTGACTCCGGTGAATATCCTGGTCACCGCATTCTGCCGTCTGGCCCATTTATGAGCCAGACTTCAGGACACGCAGACTTCCGCAGCAATCTTGAGATACCAGCGAACCCAGTGGATGGCCTTACTTACTGGGAAAAGAACATGATGGTGCTTGTCTCCGATGGAGTCCCCGACGTACGCCGGCGCACCCGCGAGATCCTACGCTATGGCGCCACTCAGATAAAAATAACCACAGGCGGAGGCGTATCGTCGCTATACGACCCGTTAGATGTAAGCGAATACTCTCTGGCGGAAATTAAAGCGGTGGTGGAAGAGGCAGAGAACTTTAACACCTATGTCCTGGCCCATGTAATGACCGACAAAGGTATCCGGCGTTCCATTGAAGCTGGAGTGAAATCCATTGAACACGGCTATTTCGCATCCGACGACACTCTCAAGCTAATGAAAAAAAAGGGGATCTGGCTGAGCCCACAACCATTTGAGATGGACGACAACAGCTGGGACGACCCAGAGAGTGCCAAAAAGTGGCGCAAAGTCGTTGCCGCAGTTAATAACGTCTATACGAATGCCGCGCGTATCGGAGTGAAGATCGCATTCGGCACCGATCTGCTACTCGATGCAGAAGCTACAAAAAAACAAAACGCGCTACTCGTTCGTTTGGGTAAATGGTTTACGCCATTTGAGGTGTTAAAGATCGCCACGTCGGGAAACGCAGAGCTACTTGAAATGTCGGGACCAAGGCACCCGTACAAAGAGGGCCCACTGGGGGTCATACGCGAGGGAGCCTATGCCGACCTGCTACTCGTTGACGGAAACCCTCTTAGGGAGCTGGATCTAATCGCCAATCCCCACGATAACTTCCTAGTGATCATGAAGGACGGCAAGATCTATAAAAACACCCTGAAGTAACACCCAACCCTCCCCAACCCCAAACTGAGCCACAGAATACGACCACTTAGTCAGGAAGATTTTTCGCCTTTAGCCGCCATAGATGAAAATCACGAACTAGGATTTATACAGCAACCTATTTAACGCATGCGCTTCACTGCAGTATTTTGGGAAGTTCTATGCAACTACGGATTTTGCCGTACCGCTTCGCGACCACAGCTCTGTGGCTGCTTGTTGTCTGCCTCGCTTGCCTAAGCACCGGCGTATGGGCGGCCGCGAGTAACGACCCACTCCCCTCCTGGTCCGATGGCAAGACCAAGCAGGCCATTGTCAGCTTTGTCGAAAAGACAACACGTGAAGGCTCCCCTGACTTCGTGCCAGAGAATCAGCGCATCGCCACGTTTGATAACGACGGCACCCTGTGGGCTGAACAACCGGTTTATTTCCAGCTGATCTACGCACTGGACCAGGTCAAGAAGATGGCCCCCCAGCACCCGGAGTGGAAAACCGAAGAGCCATTTGCCTCTGCCCTCAAGGGGGACATGAACAAACTTGTGGCCAGTGGTAAAGAAGGCCTGATGAAAATCATCGGCGCAACTCACGCCAATATGACCGCAGACGAATTTTCAGAAAATGTATCCCAGTGGCTGAAAACCGCCCGCCACCCGAAAACTAACCGCCCCTACAACGAAATGGTCTACCAGCCGATGCTGGAACTACTCAACTACTTGCGCGCGAACGGTTTCAAGACATTTATCGTTTCCGGTGGTGGCACTAATTTTTTGCGAGTGTTCGCAGAACAGACCTACGGCATCCCGCCAGATCAGGTCGTGGGTTCCAGCCTCAAAGCCGAATACCAGGTACGTGACGGCAAACCTGAAATCATCAAGCTCGCTGACATCAACCTGATTAACGACAAGGCTGGTAAACCCGTTGGCATTCATCAGCATATTGGTCAGCGCCCAATATTCGCCGCAGGAAACTCCGACGGTGACTTTCAAATGCTCGAATGGACCACCGCAGGTGAAGGTCCGCGTTTTGGCCTGCTACTGCACCACACCGATGACAAACGCGAGTGGGCCTACGATCGCAAGTCTCACGTAGGCCGCCTGGATCAAGGACTTGATCAAGCAGCGAATAGAGGCTGGCTTGTCATCGACATGCAAGAAGACTGGGACCAGGTGTTCCCAGGGACAATCAACTAGCACTAATTATCACCAACAACCTTCCACAATGCTCCGGAGGAAACCATGAAAAAACTACGTTTAGGGCACCTGTTGAAGGTACCTGTTTCACTGGCCGTGGCGGCACTGCTGTCGATCTGCACCAGCGCGGCACAGGCGCAGGACAAACCCAACATCCTGGTGATCTGGGGTGACGATATTGGGGTATGGAACATCAGCGCCAACAGCAAAGGTATGATGGGCTATAAGACGCCCAACATCGACCGCATCGCCAATGAGGGCCTGTCATTTACCGACTATTACGGCCAGCAGTCCTGTACCGCGGGGCGCGCCGCCTTTGTCGGCGGCAACGTGCCGGTGCGCACGGGCATGACAAAAGTAGGATTACCTGGTGCCAAAGAAGGTTGGCAGGAGTCCGACGTAACCATTGCCACGGTGATGAAGAGCCAGGGTTACGCCACCGGACAGTTCGGCAAGAACCACTTCGGTGACCGCGACGAGCACCTGCCCACCAATCATGGGTTCGATGTATTTTTCGGCAATCTCTACCACCTGAATGCGGAAGAGGAACCGGAAAACCGTGACTACCCGAAAAATCCCGAGTTTCGCAAAAGATTCGGCCCCCGTGGCGTAATCAAAGCCACCGCCGACGGCAAGATCGAAGACACGGGCCCGCTGACCAAAAAACGAATGGAAACGGTGGACGAGGAAACCCTCGCCGCGGCCATGGATTTTATCAAACAACAGGCGCAGGCCGGCAAACCCTTCTTTGTCTGGTGGAATGCCACGCGTATGCACTTCCGTACCCACGTGAAAGATGAGCATAAAAATCTCGCCGGCCCCAACAGCAATGAATACCAGGATGGCATGGTCGAACACGACATGCATGTGGGTAAATTGCTGGACCTGCTGGATGAGCTGAAGATCGCAGACAACACTATCGTGTTCTACTCCACCGACAATGGTCCGCACTTCAATACCTGGCCGGATGCGGGTACCACCATTTTCCGCAGTGAGAAGAACTCCAACTGGGAAGGCGCCTACCGGGTACCCGCATTTGTGCGCTGGCCCGGCAAGTTCCCGGCCGGTAAAACCTTGAACGGCATCGTCTCCCATGAAGACTGGCTGCCCACCTTTGCTGCCGCAGGCGGCAACCCGGAAATTAAGCAGCAGTTGCTCAAGGGTGTGCGACTCAATGGCCGCAGCTACAAGAACTACATTGATGGCAACAACATGCTGGACTACTTCACCGGTAAAACGGAAGAGTCGCCACGCCGTGAGTTCATCTATGTAAATGACGATGGTCAGATCGTAGCCATGCGCTATGACGCCTGGAAAGCGGTGTTCCTGGAGAACCGCGGCAAGGCATTTGGGGTATGGATGGAACCCTTCACCGAACTGCGGGTACCGCTGATCTTCAACCTGCGTCGCGACCCGTTCGAACGCGCCCAACACAACGCCAATACCTATTACGATTGGCTGATCGACCGCGCCTTCGTACTGGTACCCCTGCAACAGCTGGCCGCGCAGTTCCTGAAAACCATGCAGGAATACCCACCCAGCCAAACCCCCGGTTCTTTCAACCTTGAGAAAATCGAGCAACAGTTGAAAGAAGGGGCTGGCGGCAGCAACTAGGCACTCCGCTCCAGAAACGCAAAACCCACCTTTACGGTGGGTTTTGCTTATTCAGGCATCGGGGTTTCTGCACAATCATTGCGGTGGTTTATTTATGAATTCCTCAACCACATTCGACATGTCAAAAGTCTTGCCCCCCTGAACCGGTGGGTAGTCCTTGAGTGTCTGCAGGTGTTGCTGCATTAATACGCCCATGGGCTGAATCAACCAGGAAACTTTCTGCATCAAATGACCGTATGAGTCGGGGGAGTCATAGCTCTCATAAGGATCCATTCGAATATTGAATACCAGCGGTACGGTGCGCGGAACAACATTCGCATAGTAATCTTCCTTGGTAGAGAAGTGGAACTTCCACGGCCCCATACGCACCGCGGTCAGCTTGCTCTCATAGTAATAAAAAATGTAGGAGCGCGCTGACTCGTCAGATTCACCCATCCAGTAGGGCAAGTTGTTCAGCCCATCGATGTACTGTTTCTTCTCCTTCAGCATTTTTTCGCCGACATCCGGCACCCCCGCGGCGGCGGCAAGTGTGGTGAAGAGATCCTGATGCCCTTGAATTCCATTGAGAGCAACGCCCGCGGGAATTCGGCCTGGCCAACGGACAAACATCGGCACCCTCACACCGCCTTCATACGTGGTCATTTTTTCACCGCGAAACGGTGTGGTTGCACCGTGCGGCCAGCTACTGTGTTCCGGGCCATTGTCTGTGCTGTACAAGACAATGGTATTTTCGGTGAGTCCTTGCGCATCCAGCCAATCCAGCACCACACCCACATCATGGTCGTGCTGCAACATGCCCGCGCCATGGTAGTCCACCTCGCTGGTGTACTTCTCTACCTTTTGCAGCCACTCGTCATCAATACGGGTGTAAAGATGCATACGGCTGGTATTGAGCCAAACGAAAAAGGGCTTACCCTCGCTTTTGGCTTTCTCCATAAACTTCAACGCCAGCGGAATGACTTCAGCACTGTCAAAATTGTGCATCCGCTTTTGCGTAAGGGGGCCAGTGTCCTTGATCGTTTGCTTGCCGACCACGCCAAACCGCGGGTCCTTAGTTTTATCCATTTTATCTGTGGCAAACGAATGGATCACGCCACGGGTACCAAAGCTTTGCTCATACTTTTCCAGATCACCGGAAAACTGTTTGCCGAAGTTCTGATAATCCCGCTGCTCGGACTCTTCCTGAGTATTCAGGTGGTAAAGATTACCGAAAAATTCATCAAAGCCATGATTGGTGGGAAGGTGGGAATTGCGGTCGCCCAGATGGTTTTTCCCAAAATGCCCGGTACTGTAGCCAACGGCTTTTAACACTGCCGCCAGGCTCGGGGATTCTGGCTGCAGCCCCAACGCGTCGCCGGGCTGTCCTACCGTGGTCATCCCCGAACGTATTGGATACTGACCGGTGATAAATGCAGCGCGGCCCGCCGTACAGGAGGGTTGCGCATAGTGGTCGGTGAATAACACACCTTCTTTAGCGATACGATCGATATTGGGCGTGGTATACCCCATTACGCCGTTTTCGTACGCGGACAGATTCGTCCAGCCGATATCGTCGCCCCAGATCACCAGAATGTTGGGTTTGCCACCGGTTTGATCACTGGTTTGCGCGGCCTGCTGCCGCGGCTTTGTCGCCGCGAGACTGCCCTGCCGGCTTACCAATTTGCCACTGGAAGCTTCCGCACCACTTACCTTTTCCGCCGGAGGCTTAGCCAGGCTGGATTGCGCTGAAGACTCATCAAGCAATGCCTGTTTATCGTGTTGCGCGGATTCTTGCTCACCTGAACAACCCGCCAGCAACGCAGTAATGCATATCGCCAAAGATATCTTGTTCATGCATACCTCCATGTAGCCACTTTCTCGCGAATACCGACTAACCCGAGCAAAAGCTTTGGGTGCCGTACAGCTGTCACCTACGGCTTGTACCAGATAGGGCTGGAGAAGGCGCGCTCCTGCAGAACCATCGGAACATCCTTATCCATCTCCACTTTGTTTCTTATCTTGTCGTACAGTGTCCAGCGCGGCGTGGGAATTTCCAGTACACGCACGTAGTAAACCGCGCGATGCTCGGGATTGAATTCGGGATCTTCAAAGTAGCCAACCAACTCTGCTTCACCAATATCGTTGGTGTACTCCGCGGTTTCCAGGTTCACGGTATCACCGACTTTCTGAATGTTTCCCTCACCATCCAATTTTCGATCACCGGCCCACTTCACATTGAAAATCTTCTCGTGGGTCTTGCCACGGCCATCGACCCACCCCTTAACAATCTGGACACGATCCAGGTTCGCACCGTCCGGGTCCTTCATGGCGGCGACCAAGAAACCCAACTTCTTGCCAGATGGATCACCGTTTACGACCCCGCCCATTGGGGTGCCTTTTTCATAACCGCGTTTTACCAGATCCGACTCCGCATCGGCGGCAGAGAAGTCAAAGCCACCAAAGAAGCGCACGAGCATGCGCGGCCCACTGGTGGCAAAGGTTTCTTTACGCAGCATCGCATCCCAGATCGCCTCACGGGTATTCTCCGTGGCCCAGACACCCATAATGCCTGCGGAAGCCATTTCCCATCCCATGTAGTTATCCGAGGGTCCGCTCAGCAGCGGGAACTTCCAGCGATCTTTATTGCTCGGTTCCAGTGTCTTGAACTTGCCGAAGAAGTTATCTTCATCGGGAGTGGAGAGGCCGGTATGCGTATCCGTTGCGCCATTGACGCCAAGCTGGAACGGATTCACCCCAAGCTCGGCTTCCAGGCGCATGCCCTCTTTCAACGCCGGACGCCAGTATTCGTATTTAAAAGATCCGGCGGGCTTTGGCTTGAGAATCAGGTTACCGCGGTCCCACAAGTCCCAGCTTGCAAATTCATCTTCAGGTGACAGGCTGGGGTGGGATTCGCTTTGCCCCTTGATCTGGGTGACTTCATACAGTGGCTCGTAGCGTGCGCGCAACTCCGCCCACTCTTTGGTCATGGGCGAACCATCAAAGCGCTTCTGCTCAAACATGCGGCCGTTGGACATATTGCCGTTGTGGGGAATCGCGAAAACGCGCCCGCCAGTTTTGTCCTCATAAGCCTTCATCCACTGCCAGAGCTTTTCCGGGTCCTGAGTCTCAAAGGTGGTCAGTGGGAGCAGGCTGCGGGTCTTGCTGGCATCATCGCGAAAAATCACATTGCGATGCAGGTTGTCACCGCCGCCAGCATTCACGGTCCACTCGAACGCGATAAACGTACTGAACTCGCCGGGCTTGTTGAACTTCTCCGCCGCATCCACGGTTTTTTCCCACGCGGATTTCATCCACTTGGGATCCATCACGATTTCCGGCAGGCGCTCCTCGGATTGCATGACAATCAGCTCGCTCTTGGCATCCGCCGCCCGCTGGTCGTCACCGGAATTGAGTGCCTCGTTCCAGCGCTTGAGGGTCTCGTCGGCCATCATCTCCGGGTTACCGGAAACCAGCTCGCTAATGACCCCCATACCGTCGGAGTGATCCGTGACCATAAACCAGTCATAGGCACGGCTGAGCTTGGCACTCAGGCCGCTATTGGATTTGACCTCCTCGCCAAGGGCGAATCGATAAGCGTCTTCCGGCGAAAGAATCGCCCCATCCATACCGGCGTCTACCGACCAGCCGGTGTGGACATGGGTGTCACCGAAGTAGGCTTGGGTCGGGTAGTCGCCACTGGACGCAGGAGCCGGCGCTGCCGCGCTGGTGTCACCACCTTCCGGGGCGGTTTGCGGGCCCTTATCCCGGGGCTGTTCGGATTCCTCATTCAGCTGTTTAGCATCGCGCCCAAATTCTTCTTCGATCAATTTGGGCTGACCGCTTGACGGTTCACTCTCCGCCCCGCCCTGCTGTTTTTCACCACAGCCACTCGCGGCAAAAATGAAAGCCAAAGCCGTTAAAACAATCCCATACTTACTCATGGTGATTCCCCATTAGTATCCGCGCTGGACTGTGCGCGGTGGCAGACAATTGGAACTGGGGAAGTATAGGCAGCGGATTTTTGTGCAGATTGGCGGGTTGGCGTTTTTCGCATCTAGAGAGAGATTCAGCCGCCGTCACCTTGCCTATTTTTGACGGAAGTGGGTTTTCAATACCCCACCTATCACAGCGTTACGTAGCGCCCTTTGGCTACGTCTGGCATTCGGGAAACATCAGGGAAAAGGGAGTTACATGGCTCAGGGATCAAAAAAGGCGGTTCTCTATGCCATTTGTGTGAACGCGATTATCACCGTATTGAAAGGTGTTGCTGCTCTGGCGACCCATTCCGCCGCAATGATGAATGAGGCTGTCCACAGTCTCATGGACACCCTCAATCAGATCTTCTTGCTGTTGGGGTTGAAGCGGGGCGGGCGTCCGGCAGATCGTCACTATGCGTTTGGCCACGGCCAGAAAAAGTATCTGTGGAACCTGTGGAGTGCCATTGGCCTCTTCTCCATTGGTTGTGGCCTCGGCCTGGCCCATGCCTGGCATGCGTTTCACAATCTGGGACATATAGAGCGGCCGGAGACTATCCAGGTGCTGGGCATGGCGGTCCACCCTATTGTGATTTCAGCGCTGGTGTTAACCATTGCCTTCGTACTCGAGGGATATGTCCTCTACGTGGCGGCCAAAGAATTCTTCAGCCGTATGCGCGCCGCCGGTTTGCGCAATCCGTTTCGTTATCTGGTGTCCGCGGATGATCCAACACTGATTGCGGTACTGCTTGAAGACTCGATTGCCGTTACCGGTGTGATACTCGCCGCCACAGGTATCGGTATGACGCAGGTCACCGGCGATCCGCGCTGGGACATCGGGTTTTCCGTGCTGATCGCACTGATGCTCGGTGTCACCGCAATCTTTCTCGGCATGGTAAATATGCGCTTTCTTACCAGTATTCGCGATCACAAGGCCGAGAAGTGCTTTAGTGAAATTGTACGCCAGCACCCCGAAATCGAACGCCACCACGACCTGCGCTCGGTCATCGTAGACGACCGGCATACCGTGGTCGTTGCGGAAATAGAGATACGCGAAGAAGTGCTGATGCGCGATATGCGTAAACGTATTGAGGAGCACCAGGCCGCACTTCTGGAACGCGTGCCCGATCATCGGCGCACGGAGACAGTGATCGACTATGCGGAACAGAGGGCGACGGTGCAGGCCACCCTGGAGGCAACAGAAATGTTGATTGATACGCTGGAAGCGGAACTCAAACAGCGCTGTTCACAGGTTTCCCATTTGACCGTCGAAATTGACGGTATCGCCGCCCCCTCGAAGCTGGACGACCCGGACAGCCTGGATGCCGGCGCTGTTTGATCAATGAAGAGTGTTATGAAGAAATCGAGTTGGAGCCGCCTTATTTTGGTGGCAGGGTACCCGCAAACTCTACTCCGCGGGTGACCCATCCATTTAGGTCCTCAAGAATGGCGTCCTCTTCGACATACACCATGCCCTTCAGTGGCCGGCCGGTGAAGTCCATGGGCCGGGTATAGCGCTCGCCCAGTGCGGCCTGGTAGTTGTCAGGCCCTACCCGCACCATCAGCTCCTCGCCAACAACGCCGCAGGCCATGTTGCCATTGAGCATAAATGCCAGGCCACCAAACATCTGCTTTTCGGTCAGACCGGCTTCTTCCTGCAGGACTTCGCGTACTTTTTCCGCCAGCTCTTCGTTGTAAGGCATGATCAACTCCTTGATTTTTATCTTAATTCCCTGTGAGCGCGCGACTAAACTACCGACGGTGTCAGCTGCCTCACTTCTTGCTAAATGCAGAAGCCAATACCGGCTTCAGGTCTTCAAACACAATATCGTCATTGTCGCGGAAATTCAGGCACCCGGTTCCGCACTTGGTTTTTGGATGCTTATCGAGATACGGCTGTATGTGGACGCGGGCACAGGTATACACCGAGACATAATGCTTCTGATTCGCCAGTGCCACCCACCCGGCACCCTGCTCGTAGGTTGGCATTTTGTATTTGAGGGATAGATTTGCATCGGGATAGCTGGCGATCACAAGGTTGTGCAACTTGTGCAGGCGTTCGCTGCGCTGCGGACTTAATGGGCTGAGATAATCAGCCAGCAGCGAAGGTATGGAGGTTGGTATCGATTGCGATGAAGTGTCCATACGAAAAATGTTATTGCGCTTATGGTTTTTAGTGTAGCAAAGAATGGAAAAAGTGCCCGACCAGTCAGGAATTTTAGTCTCTGGTCAGGCGCGCAAATACACTTATATGGATGCAACGGCGCCCAAAGGGCGCCGCTCAGGTTTCAATTCAGTAACGTCAGCTGACCATCACTCAGGTTGTACATGGCGCCGATGATTTTGATTTTCCCTTCTTTTTCCAGATTGGCCAGTGTCTCGCTGCCCTCGCGAATTTCCTTGATCGACTGGCGTACATTGTTTTCCGCCACCTGATCAACAAACTCGGCATTCTTACTGGATCGATCACCATCGTACTTGGTGGCCGCCACCGCAGGTTGGATCTTGCTGAGCAGGCCGGTAAGTTTGCCCAGCTTTACGTTATCAATGGCGCCCTTAACTGCGCCGCAGGCGCTATGCCCCATCACCAGAATCACTTTGGAGCCCGCTGCTGCACAGGCAAATTCGAGGCTACCAATAACATCATCATTACAAATGTTACCCGCGACTCGCGCATTGAATGCATCGCCCAGACCAAGGTCGAGCAGTATTTCCGCCGGGGTGCGTGAATCAATACAGCTTAAAATTGCCGCCGCAGGATACTGTCCAGATGCCGTTGCGTTCTGCTGCGCTACATAATCATGCTGCTTCATCTTGCCCGCACGAAAGCGCTTGTTGCCCTCCTCCATCATCTTAACGATGTCATCAGGGCTCATCCCGTCACGCTGCTCTTTGGTCAAAGCGCCAGCAAAGCTTACATTGGAAAACCCCATTAACCCCGCGCCAGCGGCAAGCCCGGCCACACTCGCCGAGAAGGCGCCCTTCAATAGCTGCCGACGGCTGGTCCCTTGCCCAGTATCCGACGCCTCAGCAGGCGATTGCGTGGCGCGAGAGGTATCGCCGGAATGCAGTAATTCGTCACACATAATTGAACCACCGAGATTGTTAAGAGCCTTCATAACTCGACCAGCGCGCACAGTCACCGGACGACCAAATTTCAAAGCCCCTTCAGTCTAGACAAGTTCAATCGCTGCACCGAGGTATCCATACCTGGAAAGCTGTTGCCTTTCGCGCATAAAAAACCCCGGTAAAAACCGGGGTTTTTGTACACCTGAAATCAGGCGGATGTGCGATACCGAAAATCAGTCGACAAACACACGGGCGTTGCGGAACAGACGCATCCAGCCGGAATCTTCATCCCAGTCATCCGGGCGCCAGCTGTTGCTGACGGCGCGGGCAACACGCTCCGGGTGCGGCATCATGATGGTGACGCGACCGTCTTCGGAACACAGAGAGGTAATACCGTTTACCGAGCCATTCGGGTTGGCCGGATAAGTTTCGGTAATCTGCTGGTTGTTGTTCAGGTAGCGCATGGCAATGGTGCCGGATTGTTCGCACGCTTCCAGCGCCTTCTGGTCGGCAAATTCCACGCGACCCTCACCGTGAGCAACTGCCACCGGCATGTAAGATCCAGCCATCCCTTTGAACAGGACCGATGGGGAGTCTTCCACGCCCACCAGCGCAAAGCGCGCTTCGTACTGCTCGGACAGGTTGCGCACAAAGCGCGGCCAGTGGCCGGCACCCGGAATCAGTTCCTTGATGACGGAGAACATCTGACAGCCGTTACACACGCCGAGGCCGAAGGTGTCTTTGCGGTTAAAGAAGCCTTCGAACTGATCGCGTGCGCGGTCGTTGAACAGAATGGTCTTGGCCCAACCTTCACCGGCGCCGAGTACGTCACCGTAGGAGAAGCCACCACAGCCCACCAGGCCCTTGAACTGGTCCAGTTCAACACGGCCGGCGAGAATATCGCTCATGTGCACATCGACGGCATTGAAGCCCGCGCGGTGGAAGGAATGTGCCATTTCCACCTGGCTGTTGACGCCCTGCTCGCGCAGGATCGCAATCTTCGGCCGCACACCCTTGCTGATGTACGGCGCAGCGATATCTTCGTTGACGTCGTAGCTCAGGCTCACGGACAGGCCTGGGTCCTGCGCGGAAGTTTTGGCGATGGCGTCAAACTCTTGCTTGGCGCAATCGGCGTTGTCGCGCAGCGCCTGAATGCGGTAGCTGGTTTCTGACCAGATCTGCTCCAGTTCCGCACGGCTGCGGTTGAAGATTTCTTTGCCGTTATTGGTGATGCACAGGGTTTCGTTGTCGTTGAGGCCACCAATACGGTGCGCCGGTACGCCAACGGTGGCGAAACGCCCTTCGATCATCTCAGCATCGGCCGCCGGCACCTGCAGTACCGCACCCAGCTCTTCACTGAACAGCGCGGCGATGGCGTCGTCGTCGAGGTCGAAAATTTCGACGTCCAGGCCGACGCGGCCGGCGAAGCTCATTTCCGCCAGCGTGGCGAACAAGCCGCCGTCGGCGCGGTCGTGATATGCAATGACCTTGTTCTCCGCCAGCAGCTGCTGCATCAGGTCGAAGAAGCCTTTGAGGCGCTTGGCATCGTCCAGGTCTGCTGGTTGCTCACCCAGCTCGTTGTATACCTGTGCCAGGCAGGAGCCACCGAGGCGGTTTTTACCAGCGCCCAGATCCACAAGAATCAGCTCGCTCTCACCTTTTTTGGTGCGGCGCAGCTGTGGGGTCACCACTTTGCGTACATCGGTAACCGGGGAGAAGGCAGAAATTACCAGCGACAGCGGCGCAGTTACCGCCTTGTCTTCGCCGTCTTCATTCCACGCGGTGCGCATGGACATGGAGTCCTTACCCACCGGGATGGTAATACCCAGTTCCGGGCACAGCTCCATACCGATGGCTTCTACGGTGCGGTAGAGCTTTTCTTCCTCACCCGGGTGGCCCGCGGCACACATCCAGTTGGCGGACAGTTTGATATCGGACAGCTGCTTGATCGGCGCACACGCAATATTGGTGATCGCCTCACCCACCGCCAGGCGACCGGAGGCCGGCGCGTCCAGCAGCGCAACCGGAGTACGCTCACCCATGGACATGGCTTCGCCCGCGGTGCTGTCATAAGAAACGGTGGTTACCGCACAGTCCGCGACCGGTACCTGCCAGGGGCCAACCATCTGATCGCGGCTGACCTGTCCGGTTACGGTACGGTCGCCAATGGTGATCAGGAAGTTTTTGCTGGCCACTGTGGGCAGACGCAGAACGCGCTCGGCGGCATCGTTCAGATCGATCTTGCTGGTATCGAAGGCCTTGGTTTCGGCTTCTACCTTGGCAGCCTCACGGTGCATCTTCGGCGGCTTGCCGAACAGCACGGACATGGGCAGGTCGACCGGCTTGGCGTCGAACTGCTTGTCATTCAGGGTCAGGTGCTTCTCGCTGGTGGCTTCTCCCACCACCGCGAACGGCGCGCGCTCGCGCTCGCAGATCTTCTCGAAGCGCGCCAGGTCTTCCGGCATTACTGCCAGGACGTAGCGCTCCTGGGATTCGTTACACCAGATTTCCAGCGGGCTCATGCCCGGCTCGTCGGACGGTACGTTGCGCAGCTCGAAGCTGCCGCCGGTACCACCGTCTTTCACCAGTTCCGGGAAAGCGTTGGAGAGGCCGCCGGCGCCTACATCGTGAATAAACGCGATGGGGTTCTCGGCACCCAGCTGCCAGCACTGGTCGATGACCTCCTGACAACGGCGCTCGATTTCCGGGTTCTGGCGCTGCACGGAGGCGAAGTCCAGGTCTTCCGAGCTGGAGCCGCTGGCCATACTGGAAGCGGCACCGCCACCCAGGCCAATCAACATGGCCGGGCCACCGAGGGCGATCAGCTTGGCGCCCGGCTGGAATTCCGGCTTGTCCACGTGGTCTTCACGGATGTTGCCGTAACCACCGGCCAGCATGATCGGCTTGTGGTAGCCGCGGCGCTCGCCGTTGAAGTCTTCTTCAAAGGTACGGAAATAGCCGCAGATGTTCGGGCGGCCGAATTCGTTGTTAAAGGCAGCACCACCGATGGGGCCTTCAATCATGATATCCAGCGCGGTCACGATGCGACCGGGCTTGCCGTAATTCACTTCCCACGGCTGTTCGAAGCCCGGGACCTGCAGGTTGGATACGGTGAAGCCGGTGAGGCCAACCTTGGGCTTGGAGCCGCGGCCTACCGCGCCCTCGTCACGGATCTCACCACCGGCGCCGGTGCCGGCACCGGAGAACGGCGCGATGGCGGTCGGGTGGTTATGGGTTTCCACCTTCATCAGCAGGTGGATGGCTTCCTGGCTGAAGCGGTATTCCTTGGTTTCCGGGTCCGGGTAAAAACGGCCGGCATTGTGGCCAACCACAACGGCCGCGTTATCCGCGTAGGCAGACAGCACATTGTCACCGCCCTGGCGGTAGGTGTTCTTGATCATGCCAAACAGGGAGTTCGGCATGTCTTCGCCGTCGATGGTCCAGCTGGCATTGAAGATCTTGTGGCGGCAGTGCTCGGAGTTCGCCTGGGCGAACATCATCAGCTCAACATCGGTGGGGTTGCGCTCCAGCTCTTCGAAGCTGGTGAGCAGGTAATCGATCTCGTCTTCCGCCAGCGCCAGGCCCAGGGTCACGTTGGCCCGAGACAGGGCCTCGCGACCACCGTTCAGTACATCGACGGTACTCATCGGGCGTGGGCTCTCCACGCGGAACAGCTGCTCTGCCTGGGCCATCTCGGTGAATACAGTCTCCACCATGCGGTCGTGCAGCAGTGCCGCCAGATCGTCGCGTTCAGCTTCGGTTAATTCAACGCCAGTAATGTAGTAGGCAACACCACGTTCCAGGCGGTGGATATCCGTCAGGCCCGCATTGTGGGCGATGTCGGTTGCCTTGGAAGACCAGGGAGAAATGGTGCCCGGACGCGGTACCACCAGCAGCAGCTCGCCCTCGGGCAGGTGCTTTTCTTCGGTGGGACCGTACTGCAGCAAACGCTCCAGCAGCGCGAGGTCCTTGTCCCCTAGGTTGTCGCTGTCAGAGAAGTGCACAAACTCTGCGTACACGTCTGCAATGGCAGGCTGCAGGGCGCGGAGTTGGGTTAGCAGTTTTTGATGGCGGAATTTCGACAGTGCGGGAGCACCACGCAGAACTAGCATCGCGGGAGATAGCCTCTTGTCTGAATTTGAGCGCCTGCGGCCGGAAGCAACCGGTCGGTTTAGAGGTGGCACGCAGGTACACCGGGAATCGGAGCGCGCGCATTGTACCTGAAGCGACGCCGCTCCAACACTGCCACGGGAATTAACTGTACCTATGCACCCCGTTCTTTAATGGAGAAGACCCAAATGGCACCAGGAACGACCTCAATTCCCCTTAAATTACCCTTGGCCAGGCCCATGGTCGGCTGCGCCAACTACACTGAAAGGTGGATTGGGACAACCCCGGCTTTCACAAACCAGGTCACGCAATTTGGTCAAAATTGGTCAGACCCGGTAGAGATGGGGTAAAATTGCCGCGCTTTTGCCTAGTGCTGTTCAAATAATAGGCAAAGCCGGCATTACCGATGTACTGGATTCTCTTGGTACACGGTGAATCGAAGCGAGACGCAATGGATAGCGCTCGCAGTGAAGCATGGATACCGGCCACAAGCGGGTAAACAGTCCCGGTGAAAGATCCGGATGAAAGGTGTTAGGTACCAAGCAGGTACTGGCCGAGCTTCACGCGTTAATAATGCTAACGAAGGGATTCGAGGGGACAGCCTATGATCATGAAAAGCCGACTGTTGCGATACAGCCGCCGCCTGGTAAAGGGGGTGGCCCTGGCCTGCTGTGCCTCTTTATTGGTCGCCAGCAAGGCGCCGAGCCTGCTGGAGAGGGTCAAGGCCTCCGGCAATCTTGTCGTGCTGTCCCAGAATGGTCCCACCACCTATTACGAAGATGCCAACGGCCAGTACACCGGCTTCGAGTACGGCATGCTGGAAGAGTTTGCCCGCGAACTGGGCGTGGAACTCGAAATCCGCGACGTGCACGACCTGAGCCACCTGTTCGGTGAGCTGGAAGACCCCGAGTCTGGTGCACACATGGCGGCATCGGGCCTCACGGTAACCTCCGAGCGCCGCGAGCAGGTGCGCTTCACGCCTTCTTATTTTGAGATTCGCCAACAGGTGATCTACCGCCTGGGCGAGGCGCGCCCGCGCAGTGTGGGTGACCTGGCCGGCAAGAATATTGCGGTGATCGCCGGCAGTGCCCATGCCGAGCAGCTGCGCAAGCTCTCCCAACGCTATGAAGATCTTTCCTGGGAGGAAATCTCCGACGTCGACGCCATGGAACTGGTGGAGATGGTGGATCAGGGCAAGTACCACTACGCGGTTGTCGACTCCAATGCCTACGCGGTGCACCGCGGCCTTTACCCCAATACCCATATCGCCTTTAACCTGACCCAGTTCCAGCCGGTTTCCTGGGCCTTCCCCAAGGGCGATGACGACACCCTCTACCGCGCTGCGCGCAGCTTTATGGTCCGCGCCAATACCAGTGGCCTGGTGGCGGAGCTGCGTGAACTGCATTTTGGACACGTGAGCCAGATGAACGTGGGCGGTGCCAAGACCTTCGCCCAGCTCACCCGCGACCGCCTGCCCCGCTGGCGGGAAGAACTGCAGAAAGCCGCCGACAAGTACGGCGTGGATTGGGAACTGTTGGCTGCCCTCAGCTATCAGGAATCCCACTGGAACCCGCGCGCCAAGTCACCTACCGGCGTGCGCGGCCTGATGATGCTGACCCGCGCTACCGCGCGCGAAATGGGCGTGAACCGACTGGACCCGCTGGAGAGCATCGACGGCGGAGCGCGCTACCTGGTTCAGGTACGCGACCGCATCCCCGAGCGTATCCGCGAGCCAGATCGCTCCTGGATGGCGCTCGCCGCCTATAACATTGGCCTTGGCCACCTGGAAGACGCCCGTGTTCTCACCGAGCGCATGGGCGGCAACCCGGACCGCTGGGCAGACGTGCGCGACCACCTGCCGCTACTGGCCAAACGCCAGTACTACAAGACCCTGAAACACGGCTACGCCCGTGGCTGGGAGCCGGTGACTTACGTGCAGAATATCCGCCACTATCAGGCCCTGTTGACCTGGACCGACCGGATCGAAGAACAGCGCCTGGCCGACGCCGCAGCCAACGACAATAGCGAAGCCCTTGTGGAAGTCCCTGCTGCGGAATCTGCAGCCTCCCAGTCGGCACTCTGATCCTCCCCTCTTATTGAGCAAAACAGGCGGCCACTGGCCGCCTGTTTTGTTTTGCTGCTCCAGCAAGCCCCTCCGCCGTGCAAGGCACCAAAATCCACCTATGCTTAGTGCACGTACCCGAGCAAATCGGCGCCACCGCTGTTCAAGTGAACACGCACGCACAGTTTAGGAGACCTCATGACCCGTAAACTCTTGCTCACTGCGCTCGCCACGACTCTTGCGGCATCTGTCGCCCTCCACGGCTGCAGCCGCAAATCCGATACCAACGATCCGGATACTGCACCGACCACAGAAGCGGAGGTGGTGGAAGAAGTCACCGTTACCGAGCCAGATCCCAACACCCAAACAACCCCTCCCACTGGCGACAGTACGTCATCGGCAGCCAGTACCGGTGATACCAGCAGCACCGACTCGCCCGAAAGCCCAAACAGTGAGGGACAGTTAATCTGCAACGCAAAATGGTTTGAGTGGGTCAACGGTGAGGTGATGAAAACCCAGGGCCTGGCCATTGCCGAACACTACCCCACCGGGCTGCCTGAAGTGGGCTCCAAAGAATGGTTTACCGCGATGGAAAAGCTTACCGGTGGCGACAAGATGGACGACGCCCATGGCCCCGACGGCGGCAGTGACGAGTGGTGTTTTATGATGCAGCAGCGCCTCAGCAACAACGACTGATTTCCGGACAAGGCCATCACTTCGAGAAACCGGCTCGAATAGCGGCCGGTTTAGGGAGTACCACATGAAAAACGTCAAAAACTCGCTCCTCGCCGTCACCCTCGGTGGCATTGCCGCGGTCGCAGCCGCCCAGGACGACACCAAAGACAAAAAGCCGCCCCCCGGTGCCATGGCGTTATCCATGGTGCTTACCAAGCTGGAACAACAGGGTTACACCCCAGTAGTCGAAGTAACCCTGGACAAGGGCCGCTGGGAGGTTGAAGCCTACAAGGAGGGCAAAAAGTGGGATCTGGAAGTAGACCCCAACAGCGGGGAAATTCTGGAGATGAAGGAAGACAACAACTGACCCACCGCAATGCCAGAATCCACCTCCCGCACCGTTGATACGCGCGCGAACGCCCAGGAACTGGTCCAACAACTGGCACAGTTACTGGGCCGCGAGCGCGTAATTACCGATGCCGAGCGCAACGAGTACTATCGCACCGGCTATCGCTCTGGTGAGGGCGCCGCACTTGCGGTGGTGTTCCCGGATTCGCTGCTGCAACTCTGGCGCACACTGGAAGCCTGCGTGCACGCGGGTGCGATCATAATCTTGCAAGCAGCCAACACCGGCCTGACAGAAGGCTCCACCCCCAGCGGCACCGACTACGATCGCCCGGTTGTGGTAATCAATACCCTGCGCATGGACACCATTCACCTGCTGGGTAAAGGAAATCACCACGGTGAACAAGTTGTCGCCCTGCCCGGCGCCACCCTCAACAGCCTGGAAAAACAGCTGGCGCCGCTGCAGCGCTCGCCACACTCCGAGATCGGCTCGTCCTGTTTGGGCGCCTCCATTATCGGTGGTATCGCCAACAATTCCGGCGGCGCACTCTGCCAACGGGGCCCAGCCTATACCGAGCTGGCGCTCTACGCACAGGTCGATGCCGGCGGCGAACTGCAACTGATCAATCACCTGGGCATCGAGCTGGGTATAACCCCCGAGGAAATACTCACTAACCTCGAGCACGGCAACTTTGCAGATGTCGGGCAACTCGCTTACTCGGACAATAACACCCGTCCGCGCATGGCTTCGGACCGGGAATATGTGGAACGGGTACGCGATGTAGACGCCGACACCCCGGCAAGATTTAATGCCGACCCGCGCCGCCTGTTTGAAACCAGCGGCTGCGCCGGCAAGGTCGCGGTGTTCGCGGTACGCCTCGACACCTACCCCACCCCCAAGCGCACGCAAACGTTTTATATCGGCAGCGACGATCCCGCCGTGTTTGCGCGCCTGCGCAGGGGCCTACTGAGCGAGTTACCTACTATTCCCCTGCTCGGTGAATACCTGCACCGCGACATGTTTGATCTTGCCGCGGAATACGGAAGAGACAGTTTCTATCTGATCAACAAACTCGGCACCGGCAACATGCCACGCTTCTTCGCCCTCAAAGGTCGCGTTGATGCCTGGCTGGAAAAACGCGGCTTCCTGCCGCGTTTTCTGAGTGAACGCCTGCTACAAAAAATCAGCAAGCTACTCCCGCAACATCTGCCCAAGCGCATGCTGGACTATCGGGAAAAGTATCCACACCACCTGATCGTCAAGGTAGCGGACGATGGAATTGAAAGCACCCACGAATGGCTGCAGGCCTTTTTCGAAAGAGGAGAAAACACGGGTGACTTTTTTACCTGTACACCAGAGGAAGCCAGCAAAGCCATGCTGCATCGCTTTGTCTCCGCCGGTGCCGCCATGCGCTACCAGGCCGTACATTACAAACGTGTGGGAGAGTTGCTGCCACTGGATATTGCACTGCGGCGCAACGATATGGATTGGGAGGAAAAGCTACCGGCAGAAATCGCCGACCAACTGGAGCAGCGCCTCTACTACGGCCACTTCTTGTGTAACGTCTTCCATCAGGATTACGTCCTGAAAAAAGACGCCGATCACGAGGCGGTCAAGAAAGCCATGCTCGCACTGCTCGACCAGCGGGGAGCGCGCTACCCCGCAGAGCACAACGTCGGCCACCTGTATCAAGCGCCCGACGCACAGCGCGAATTCTTCGAACAACTCGACCCCACCAACACCTTCAACCCCGGTATCGGCAAGACCGAAAAAACCCGCCGCTGCTGTAGCTGCGGCTAGGCACACATCTCAGGCAAAAACCTCAAGCATAAACCTCAGAACTGAACCGTTACCGCACTGGAGCCAGGCTTCAGGGTAAAGGTTTCAGTGTTGCCATCGCGGGTAACGTTCACGGTATTCACCTGATCTCGCTCCATCTCCATCAGCATCGACTGACGCACCTGCAGTTTCTTACCCTGCACCTCCGCCAGCGGCAGCTCCTGATACACCCAAACATCGTGCACATCCGCTTCCATTCCCACCCACTTGGGCTTGATCACTGCACCATCGGCGGTGCGCAACTGAAAGCGATCATTCACATACGCCTCCATCTGCGCCTTGGCATCCTTCATTTCCTTACTCGCGCTCAACTGCAGCGCGCGCTCCACATCCGCGATAAAGAAACGATGGGTGATTTCCAGAGACTGGGTGCGCTCATTCACGGCCATTTCGGTGAGGCCGAAGTGGTAGCGGTGGGCGTGGGCCTGTGATGCAAACAACAGGGCAACCAGAGACAAAAACGCAATCAGTTTGGGAGTAGAAATACGCATATTAGGCATCCAAGTGATACAGCTATGGAATAGTTGAAGTGTAAGACGCGACAACAAAAGAACACAAAGTTGCGGGCGAAGGTGGCGGTGCCGGGTACAGGCTTGTGAGACCTTCAAAAACAGGATGTTTTTGCAGAGCCCCCAGGGATGGGTGCACGGCGTGTCTCACAAGTCTGTACCCGGTAGCGTCACCGCCACCGGGCCAGATGGGACCATGCCGCAGTTTCGAGCTTAGTCCTCTTTCAGCTCTTCCTGCCAGTCCTTCATCAGGTTGCGCGCTTTCTCGTCTTTGAACAGCTCCAGACGCGACTTGATGATACGGCGCGGGTAGTGGTTGTTCTCCACGTCTACGTCGGCCGTCTCCCAGTGCGGGTCAACCACAACCGACTTCAGCAGTTTGTCCTTACCGCGCACCAGCATCTTGGAAGTCTTGGCCGCATTGCGGGTCCAGATTTCCGCCGGGATACGCAGTTCTTCAGAAGAACCATCGGTGTAGTCCAGTTTCAGGATGATCGGCATCACCAAACCACCGATATTGCTGAAATTCAGCACGTACACATTGCTCTCTACTTTCAGCAGATCGCGCTCCCAGTCTTCCAGGCCATCCAGCATACCGCGGTAACGATTGCGATCCGCATTGGACACATCAAACTCATCGTGCTCATTGTAGAAGTCCGCCAGCTCCGGCTTGCCGTCCACAATGCGCGTCATCTTGTTCGCACGGTTCTTCTGCTTGGTTACCGACTCCGGCTCTTCCTCGAAACGCTCACGCTTCCACGGGCCCTCTACATCCGGGTCCTTGGTACCCACGGTATAGTGTTTCACTGCATCAATGCTGATATCCACATTGTCAGTGGTGTAGAACCAACCGCGCCAGAACCAGTCCAGATCCATACCGGACGCGTCTTCCATAGTGCGGAAGAAATCCGCCGGCATCGGGCGCTTGAACTTCCAACGCTGGGAGTACTCGCGGAACGCAAAGTCGAACAGCTCGCGACCCATGACGGTTTCACGCAGGATATTCAGCGCAGTCGCCGGCTTGCCGTACGCATTGTTACCAAACTGCAGAATGGATTCTGAGTTGGTCATGATCGGTACCTGGTTCTCGCTCTTCATGTACTCAATGATCTTGCGTGCATCGCCACGGCGAGACGGATACTTCTCTTCCCACTCCTGCTCCGCCAGGAACTGAACGTAGGTGTTGAGGCCTTCGTCCATCCAAGTCCACTGACGCTCATCGGAGTTCACGATCATCGGATAGTAGTTGTGACCTACCTCGTGGATGATCACCGAGATGAGGCCGTACTTGGTGCGACGGGAATAGGTGCGCTTGCTGCGGTCTTCCTCATCAATCTCCGGACGCGGACCATTGAAGGTGATCATCGGGTATTCCATACCACCTACCGGGCCATTGACCGAAATGGAGGTCGGGTACGGGTAATCGAAGCTGTAGCGGTTAAACACTTCCATGGTGTGGATGATGGCTTCGGTAGAGTACTTGTCCCACAGCGGGGTACCCTCTTCCGGATAGTAAGACATCGCCATGGTGTCGGTGCCGCCCTTCTTGTAGCCCTGCGCATCCCACAGGAACTTACGCGAGGAAGCCCAGGCAAAGTCACGCACGTTCTCTGCTTCAAACACCCAGGTCTTGCGGGCAGTTGCGCGGTCTTTCTCGTTCTCCAGGGCTTCGTCCTTGGTCACGATCATTACCGGCTTCTTCGCGGTCTCGGCCTTTTTCAGGCGCGCGCGCTGCTCGCGGGTCAGTACGTCTTGCGGGTTCTGCAGTACACCGGTGGAGGCAACGATGTGGTCCGCCGGCACTTCGATAGCCACGCGGTAATCACCGAATTCCAGGGCAAACTCACCACGGCCCAGGAACTGCTTGTTCTGCCAGCCGCTCACATCGTTATACGCCGCCATGCGCGGGAACCACTGGGCAATCTCGTACAGGTAGTTGCCATCGCGCTCGAAATATTCGTAACCGGAGCGGCCACCCAATGCCTTCTGCTCGATGATGTTGTATTCCCAGTCGATCTGGAAGGTGACGCTGTCGCCAGACTTCAGCGGCTGCGGCAGGTCGATGCGCATGTTGGTGTCGACGATGGTGTGGCGCAGGTCACGGCCACGGGCATCCGCCACCTTGGTGATGTCATAACCACCCTGGAATTCCGCGGAGACCACTTCGCGACGGAAGCTGCGGAACGGGATGGTGTCCGGGGCGATGGACTCAACGTCTACCGGCGCCGCCAGGTTGCCGGAAGAGTTTGGCTTGAAGCGGTTCTGGTCGAGCTGCACCCACAGGTAACGCAGGGTATCCGGCGAGTTGTTGGTGTAAGTGATGGTTTCCGACGCGGTGATGCGCTGCTTGTCATCATCCAGGGAGACCTTGATGTCGTAGTCCGCCTGCTGCTGCCAGTAGGCATGCCCCGGCGCACCGGAAGCGGCACGATAGGTGTTCGGGGTGGGCAGAAGCTCTTCCAGCTGGCGGAACTTGTCGCCGGTGACGTTCAGCGGGTCGGCGGCAATAGCCGCGGAGGTTCCGGCAAATCCGAGCAGTACCGCGCCCAAGCGACGGTATAAGGTCTTAATGGTCATATTTGGCGCCATTTTTCACAGATTGGATAAATAGCGCGCCATTCTAGCAGTACTAATGTGACTGGCGATTCCGCTCCGGAAATACCGTCTCAGCAACTCTTCAACTCACCGCAAAGTGCATCAGCGAACAGCCGGAAGCCCACAGCACTTGGGGTTGGCGCCTCCCCAGCCTATCAATGACCGGATAAAGGCAATTTGGGGAGCGCCATGCTGTTTGCCACTGAACCACACCAACAAGGACAGTCCCACAGAAAGCGTCACTTTCTCGGCGCTACGCTGCTCGCCGCCGCCCTGTCGCTAAGCGCCGGGGCCGCCGCACAACAACCAGGCCCCTTTTCCGCCCAGGACTTCCAGTTCTCCGGCCCAAAAACCAACCCCCAGATACCCCCGCAGCTATATGGGCCGGATCTCGACGGACACACGCCATCGGAGATTGACCTGAGCGCCGGCGCGGTGCGCGCACGCTTACAGCAACTGGGCTTCCACTCCTTCGGCAGCATGGTTTTTCGCAACGGCTACTGGAATGTGGTCGCCTACCACGGCAACAAGAAGCGCCAGCTTCTGGTCCACCCGACCAGTGGTACCATCCGCTCAGACAAGCCGTACTGCGGCAATCGCTGCAACCGCTACCAGCGCCACGAAGTATTCTGATACTCGCGACTGCGTCTACCGTGTTTGCTTGGGAAGGGAGTTAGGGAAAGAGTAACGAACCCCCAGCACCACGCTTATATGGTGCTGGGGTCGTTTAAGAAGGGTGCCTGAAGAACTATCTAGAGAAGTTACCGATCAGGGCAACTTTCTACCGGTGCTCATCTCGGCGGTAGCAACAACATCGACTTCTTCGCTCTGGGTGGACTCCTCGATCGGCGCACGGCGCAGGATCAAGAAGCCTGAAATACCCGCGATCAGGGACGCGAGCAACACACCTGCCTTGGCCTGAATCAGCATTTCATTCTGACCTGCAAAGGCCAGTTCTGAAATAAAGATCGACATGGTGAAGCCGATACCACCCAGCAGGGCGACGCCGATGATGTGGTGGAAAGTGGAATGCTTGGGCAGTTCACCCCAGCCCAGTTTCCAGCCGATCCAGGTGGCACCGACGATGCCGATCAGCTTGCCAAATACCAGACCACAAATCACACCAATGGTCAGCGGGTTCAGCACTGCCTCGGCGCTGGTAAAGCTGTCCACCGGAATACCCGCATTGGCCAGCGCAAAAATCGGTACCACAATAAAGGCCACCGGGATGTGCAGGCGCGTTTCCATGCGCTGCAGCGGGGACTGTACCAGGTGCACACCGTTATCCAGTGCGGACACCCGCGCGCGCAGCGCGTCGTTGGCGATAATCTTGTCGCCCGGGCGGAAGCTGCGGTCGAAGCTGCGAATAATGTCTTTTACAAAGGAGCTGAACGCCACCGGGTCGTACTTCGGACGCGCCGGGATGGCCATCGCGGTAATCACCCCCGCCAGCGTGGCGTGCACACCGGTGATGTGGAGGTCGTACCACAGCAGGATACCCACAAAGATATAGGCGGCGGAGTGCCGTACCCCGGCCAAATTCAGCAGCCACAAAATCGCCGTCAGCAGGAAGGCACCCATCAACGCGATCATATTGACGCTTTCGGTGTACCAGATGGCAATCACCAGGATGGCTCCCAGGTCATCCACAATCGCCAATGCCACCAGGAAGGTCACCACCGCGCGTGGTACCCGGTTCCCCAGGATGGCAATACAGCCCACCGCAAAGGCGATATCGGTGGCCATGGGAATACCCCAACCACGCTCGGTGGGCGTCCCAACATTGAACATGGAGAAGATCAGGGCCGGTACCACCATACCGCCAATGGCGGCCATCACGGGCAGTACCGCATGTTTCATTTCGGAGAGTTCGCCGACCAGGAACTCACGCTTGAGTTCGAGGCCCACCAGCAAGAAGAAGATCGCCATCAGGCCATCATTGATCCAGTGATGGAAACTCATAGACAGCGACCAGTCACCGAAGTTGTAACTGACTGGTAGGTGCAGCAGATGCGCATAGCCCGCCTGCCATGCAGAGTTGGCGATCACCAGCGCAATCACTGCGCAAATCATCAGCAGTACACCACTGCTACTCTGGCGGTGAATAAATTCATCGAACGGCGTCATCAGGCGTCCCAGGGCATTCTCCAATGGCGCCTCGAACACCTTGCCTTTACGCACTCTGAATTTACTCAGAACCTTATTTGCCATCTAACACCAACTCCTATCATTCAGATCCGCTATGTAACCGCGTTGCCAAGTTACATGGTTGTCTGCTTACTTTACGATCTACCGGGCGGTTACCTGCTGTCCGCGTCTTCCGCATCCGGGAAACTGAGGTTAGCATGGCAGCGATTTAATCTTCCATTGTTTCTGAACTATAGTGCCTTTCATGACCCGCCTCGACCTACTGCTGGTACAGCAACAACTCGCCAGCTCCCGCACCCATGCCCGCAAACTGATTGACGCCGGGCAGGTACAGGTATCGGATGCAGCCGGAAGCCAGTGGCGCACCGCCACCAAGGCCAGCCAGAACCTGAGTGAGGACACCCAGCTGCGCGTGGAAGCGCTGCCGGAAGACCAGTATGTCTCCCGTGCCGGTATCAAGCTGGCGGGCATTCTCGACCACACCGGGCTGAACCCCGCGGGCTGGCACGCCCTGGATGTAGGCTGCTCCACCGGCGGCTTTAGTGACTGCCTGCTGCAGCGGGGCGCAGAACTGGTGGTGGGAGTGGATGTGGGGCGCGACCAATTGGCGCCGGCATTGCTGGAAAACCCGCGCATGCACCTGTTCGAAGGTGTCAACGCACGCGATCTCACTGCCGAGCAGATCTCCCCATGGGGGGATGAGGGCTTTGACGCGGTGGTGATGGATGTATCGTTTATTTCCCAGACCCTCATCCTGCCCCAGCTTCCCGCACTGCTGAAGCCACAGGGGCACCTGCTAAGCCTGGTGAAACCGCAGTTTGAAGTAGGCCCGGAAGGGATCGGTAAAGGTGGACTGGTAAAGGACCCCAGCCTCTATCAAGGTGTGCAGGAAAAAATCTGCGCCTTGTGTGAAGCGCTGGATCTTACCGTGCGGGATTATATTGAAAGCCCAATCAAGGGCGGAGACGGCAACCGCGAATTTTTACTGTGGGCCACAAAGCGCGATTAGGCACTCGCGACTCCAGGCTAGAACTCACAATTGAGCGCTAGCCTGGAAACCGGAACCGCAGAAGTTTTTACTCTGCGTCCAGCTGCTGGTCGGTTCGCGCCGCCATAATAAAGTCATTCTTGTGCAAACCGCCCGCCTCGTGACTCCACCAGGTAACGGTTACCTTGCCCCACTCCGTCAGTAGTGCCGGATGGTGGCCCACCTCTTCCGCAATCGCGCCGACGCGATTAGTAAACGCTAACGCCTGCTTGAAGTTACGGAACTTAAACACACGCTCCAATTGCATGACGCCGTCGCGGGTCATCGGGGTCCAATCCGGAATTTCGCGGATCAGTGTCGCGAGTTCTTCATCGGATACCAGTGGTGCGTCTGCACGACAGGCCTCGCAGGCTTGAGCTGCCAGCTCAGTCATATCTGACTCCTCTATGCACAGTTCATTATTAGTGAGGGTAGAATCGTGGCGCTCGACCACAAATCCAGAATTTGACACTGTAGTCGCCACGCGAAGTGGAAACAAGGTAAGCTCGGTCACACGAAATTGTGTACGGATAAAATCCTGCTAACAAGACGACTGTGCTAGTTTTTCAACAGATTCGGTCAAAAGTTCGAGCACCTCTATGAAACAACTGACTGCGATACTTCTCCTCACCAGCATACTCTGCGCCTGCGGACCGAAAGATACGCCACAAGAGAATACTGGCGCCAACACACCGCAGACGCTCGTCGATCAGAGCGTAACCGAATCCCCCGCCGAAGAAGAGAAACCCAGCCGACGCGCTACGGTTAACGAAGAAACATTTGAGCGCCTGAGCGCACAGATGATTGAGCGCATGTGGCAGCTATTCCCCACCTGGGCAATCAGCAACGGCTACTACAAAGTCGCCAGTGAACTTCAGGTACCGGACAACCACTACCGTCGCGCGGTACTGAGCTTTGCGCGAAACTACCTGAATCAATTTTCCGGATTCGACCCGCAGACCCTGAGTGCCGGAGCGCGCACCGATCTTGCGCTGATCATTAATTTTCTGAACCAAACCATCTGGAAGCTGACCGAATTCAAACCTCACGAGTGGAACCCCGCCGATTACAATGTGTCGCACGGTTTCGCGTTGATCCTGAATACCGATTACGCACCGCTGGACGAGCGTCTGCGCACCTTTAGCGAACGCCTTACCAAGGTGCCCGCCTATTACGCCGCTGCAGAAAAAACCCTGAAAAACCCTGCCGCGCCTCAGCTGATGCTGGCCATTCAGCAAAATGAAGGCGCCAAGTCCGTATTTGGCGAAGCACTGGAAAGCCAGGTTGAAGATAGCGGACTCTCCCCAAGAGAACAGGAACAGTTCTTAAGCCGCCTGAAGGATGCGCGCAAGGCCATCGATGAGTACGTCGTTTTCCTGCAAACGCTGCATTCACAAATGGCGAACGCCCAAAGCTTCCGCGATTTCCGTATTGGCGAAGAACAATACGAGCAAAAGTTTGGTTACGATATTCAGATCAGCATGAGCGGGAAATCGCTGTACGAACGCGCGCTGCGCGAGAAAGATCGCCTCCACCTGAAAATGGATGAGCTGGCAGACAAGCTGTGGCCCAAGTATTTTCCCGACGAAAAACGCCCGAGCGATATTCTGGAAAAAATCCACAAGGTACTGGAAAAGCTTTCACTGAATCACGCCACCAAGGAAACCTTCAAGGCCGAGGTGGAAAAACAGATTCCAGAGCTTGTCGCCTTCGTCAAAGAAAAAGACCTGCTGTCACTGGACGAAGAAAAGCCATTAGTTGTCCGTACCACGCCACCCTACATGCGCGGTTTCGCCATTGCCTCGATCAATGCACCGGGGCCCTACGATAAAGATGCCAATACCTACTATAACGTAATGCCGGTTGCGGAACTCCCGGACGATCGCGCCGAAAGCTTTCTGCGTGAATACAACACCTATCTGATGCAGATACTGAATATTCACGAGGCCATTCCCGGGCATTACACGCAACTGGTATACGCCAACCAGTCCCCCAGCCTCATCAAGAATATTCTCGGCAATGGTGCGATGATTGAGGGCTGGGCGGTCTACACCGAACGTATGATGCTGGAAGCCGGCTACGGCAACTTCGAGCCAGAACTCTGGATGATGTATTACAAGTGGAACCTGCGCACCGTCATCAATACCCTTCTGGATTACTCCATTCAGGTAAGGGGCATGACCGAAGCAGAAGCCATGGATATGATGATGAAGCAGGGGTTCCAGCAACAGACCGAGGCACTGGGCAAATGGCGCCGCGCCACGCTCAGTCAGGTGCAGCTCACCAGCTATTTTGCCGGCTACATGGACATCATGGAATTACGCGATGAAATCAAGGAAAAGATGGGCGACGCATTCGACTTGAAGCAATTCCACGAGACCTTCCTGAGCTACGGCAACGCACCGGTACCGGTTATCCGCGAACTGATGCTGGCGAAGCTGGAGGAGAAGCCGCTCGACGAACTGTAACGAGTACCGGGCTACACACTGGCCGCGTCAGGACCGCCAGGCATCTACCATTTGCGAAGTGTCCTGATAGATGCGAAAGCGCACGATACGACCGCTTTCAATTTCCAGAATCTGGCAAGAGCGTATATCGAAGTGCTGCGGGTGCCCGGCAAAATGGCCGCGTTCCCGGCACTCCACATAAGCGCCCTTCTCCGTCTCTGTATAAGAAAGCACCTCAAACGACTCGACTCGGTTGATATCACCGACAATGGAGAAAAAGCGCATCACCTCGTCGAGACCGCGGTAAACACCAAAATGTGGCACCTCCTCGGAACCCACCAACTCCCACTCGATGTTCGGATCCAGCAGAGCGTAGATCCCGTCCAGATCTCCCGCCAGAAACGCATCGTATAACTGCTGGGCGACGGCACAATTCCCACCCTGTCGCTGCATAAGAAAAGCTCCACAAAAGTGATTACAGGCTGAAATCTTCGGGCCCGCAATCAAATATATAGAAGCAAGCGAGCGCTAAATCAAAACCGGCACGACACTGGCGAGCACACACCACAACACCACGAACAGTGGCGAGACTCGCCAAACCGCCAGTAAGCCGAAGCCGACCAGCGCAATGGCGAGATCTTGGGTACCTTCAATACCCGAGGTGAAAATCGGGTTATACAGTGCCGCACCCAACAGACCGACCACCGCTGCATTCACACCTGCGATAACACGCGCGGCAACCGGACTATGGGATACAGAACTCCAGAACGGCAGCACACCAGCCACCAGCAGAAACCCGGGCAGAAACATGAAAATCAATGCCACCGCAGCGGTCAACAAGGCACCCGCGCCGGTGGGGATCAGCGCACCCAGGTAGGCAGAGAATGCAAACATCGGCCCCGGAATGGCCTGAGAAGCGCCGTAACCAGACAGAAACTGATCCGGGCTCACCCAGCGCTGCGTCACCACAGAATCCTCAAGTAGCGGCAATACAACGTGCCCACCACCAAATACCAGGGCACCTGCGCGGTAAAACGCCTCGGCAACAGACAGCAGATTCGGCGCTGCGCTGGCGAACAGCGGCAAGGCAAACAGCAAGGCAAAAAATACCGTAATTAGCACCGACCCGGTGCGCTTGCCAAAAGAAACCGAAATTGGGGTGGCGGCATTGTTGCTCGCCGTTCCGCTGAGCGCCAGCACGCCCGCAATACCACCCAGCAGAATCACCAGCAGCTGCATATAGGAGGTTGAGAACACCAGTAGCAGTGCCGCCGCAGCCACAGCAATGGTGCGCCGTTTTGCATCCGGGCATAAGTTTCTGGACATACCGAGCAGCGCATCCGCAACGACCGCACAGGCTACCAGTTTCAACCCGTGTACGATGGCAATGCCAACGGGCCCGGAAAGGAAAGAGGAAAGCCCCGCGAACACCACCAGCAGCATGACCGACGGCAAGGTAAACGCGAGAAAAGCACAAAGCGCCCCGAGCCAGCCGCCCTTGAGCAGCCCGATACAAAAGCCCAGCTGGCTACTAGCCGGCCCGGGCAAAAACTGACTGATCGAAAGCAGCTGGCCAAACTGCTGTTCATCGAGCCATGCCCGCTTCTCAACAAACTCTGTGCGGAAGTACCCCAAATGGGCGATGGGACCGCCGAAAGAGGTGAGTCCCAGCCTCAGGAATGCAGTAAAAATTTCACGCGCACTGCGTCGACGAACTTTGTTTCCAGCCATACTCTCAGCTTATGGGATATTTATTCACAAGGATTTGATCGCAATACTACTGCACTGTATCCATCCCGCAAAAGCTGGATGTGGCACTTCAGGAACCCCACTATTTATCCACAGTTGTAACCGGCTAGCGGTTATAAAAAGCAAGCGCATTGTCACAGAGCACTCGATTGACCCCCGCGTCACCCAGGGTCTCCTGAATCATCGCAATATCATTCGCGCAAAAAGGTCTTGGCGCCCGGGTTCCGGGCAGGTCAGTGCCAAACATCAGACTCGCAGGATTGGCGTCATAAATCGCGGAGAGCGCCTGTCCGGGTTCGTAATCGACCCGCCCAAACCCCGTCGCTTTCACTTTTACACCACACTCAGCCAATTTGATCACCCACGGCAATCCGGCCTTGCTTAACCCCAGGTGGTCGATCGAAACAGACGGCAGCGCCACCAGGGTGCCATAGAGTGGCTCGATCTCTCTGGCATCGATATAGAGTTCCACATGCCAGTTCGCCAGCTCATAGATCCGTGCAGCGAATGATGCCAAGTTGTCCACAGTCTCAGAGCCGCCACGCATTACGTTAAAACGCACACCGCGCACCCTCGCACGATTCAGCGCAATGATGTCTTCGTCGCTGACGGAAAAACGCAACTGCGTAACACCGAAAAAGCCCTCTCCGAGCTTGCGCAGAGAGTCCAGTAAATAGCTCTGGTCCTGTTTCTGAAATGAACCGGAAACCACCACACCGCCCTGCACATCATAGGCTTCCATCGCCGTACGATAGTCCGCCACGGAAAAGTAATCTGGCAGGAACCCGTTGTTCTCATACAGAGGGTAACCAGCCGGGATAATATGCAGGTGGCTATCAAAGATTCGGGTGCTGTGTTTGGCGCTGAGATTGGTGCTGGGCTTGGTGCCGGGATTGGTGCTGGGATTGATGCTGTGATCTCGACCAGGCATTGGTGGTTGTCACCTCGGGTTATCCATCCACTAGAGCAGCGGTCGTGTAGGAACCGCCGCTATGCCGCAATCAGACTGGGCACACCAAAATTATACATGGGCACCGCCAGCACGATGCAGCACGATGGCGTCCGCACTGGTAACCCCTGTGAGCAGTTCATCGGTGTAGTGCGCTACCGGACTGGCGGATAAATCGCTCCCGGGTGCCCCAAAGCGGGCCTTATGTCGAAGGCGTGGTTCGGCGATTCCCGTCGCGGATGGCGGTATAGGCTGGAGACAGTATCTCGATGTCTGCCTGCGCAAACCGATCGAGGACATGCTGCATCAACTCGGAATAGATCTGCGGTAGCTGCGCCGAGGCGCGCGTATAGGCGTTTATCTCATAGCTCACACTGAAATCTCCCATGCCCTTCTGCAGCACAAAGGGCTCCGGCACAGGATCAATCAGCGCGGTATCCTGTGCAGCCGCCACCATCAATTGATGCACAGTGCGCCAATCCACGTCGTAGCCAATACTCACCTGCACATGCACCAGATGCGCGGGGGACTCTGAGCGATCCGAATAATTGGTCACTTGGCTGCTCAACACGGAAGAGTTGGGGATGGTGACAATCTCGTGTTTCGGTGTCTTGATGCGGGTCGCCACCAGCGAGCGCTCCACCACCTCCCCGAAGGCTTCGCCCACCCGCACCATATCGCCAACGTTGAAAGCCCGGGTATAAATCAGCACGATGCCCGACGTAATGTTGCCCATCGCCGTGGTTGAGCCCAAGGTCACCATCGCGCCAACGAACAAGGAAACACCCTTGAATGCCGGCGAATCCGCCCCCGGGAGTAGCGGCACGACCATCGCCAAAGTCAGTGCCAGCACCAGGAAACGCAGTATCTTATAGGTCGGCTCACTCCACTCCGGGCGAAAGTCCGGTAACGTCAGATAGCGCTTCTGTAAGGCAACCTTCACCACGTAGAGTAACTTCAAGATCAGCCAGGCATAAAAAAGGATCACCAGCATGCTGACCAGGGAAGGCAGATAGTCGATCAGTGCCTGCCAGAGCTGAGTCAGCGGCGTGACAAAGTACTGCGCCAGCGGCAGGGCCAGCGGCTCGGTACCCGGAAACAGACCGAGCATAAAGGGGATATACAGGTAGACGGCAAACAGTGCCGCAAACATATGTGCGGCGCCAAGCAAAAAGCAGAGTCCCCTGCGCAGGTTCGCAGCAGACATTAGCTCCATGTCTTGAATTGCCAGCGCCCAACGGGAATGCAAGAGGCGGTCATCCACACGCTGTGTCGCGCGCGTAAACAGAAACCTCAACGCCACCAGCACCAGTATCAGCGCCAGCGTCAGACCGGCCGCGAGCAATAGCCGTAGGGCGACTGTCCCAGCCAATATGCCTTCCATTTCCATGCTCCCGCACGCCAAGGGTCCGTATAAACGGAGTGGGCGCCTACCACCAGGGTACACATTGCGGTATGGCGCTACAGCCTAATGCTATAGCACACCGGGAGGTCATTCTTTGGATTCCGGCCAGTTTGAAACTTTGTGCGCCGGCTTAATAGGGCTCACGGCGAGAGAGGATAAACGCCGCCACAAGCAAGAAAATACCGCTGATTGCCAATAGCAGCCAGGTACTCTCGAGGTAGTGATATAGAAAAATCCAACTGCCGCACAACATAAGCACGGCGATAATTTTACTCTTGCGTGATATGGCCTTTTGCTGCTCCCAGTTGATCAACAGGCTGCCGAAGGTGGGGTGTGCATACAACCACTTGTGCAAGCGGTCTGAACCACGCGCGGCAAACCAGGCGGAAAGCAGAAGGAAAGGAACCGTAGGAATACCCGGCAGGAACACACCAATCACCGCGAGGGCGATGAAAAAGTAGGCCAAAACAAGCGATATTACTTTTCGCATCATCAAACTAACGCAATAGATCGGTGCTAAATTGGAGGACGAGCACCGTGCTGAGTACGGCGACCAGAATGGCGTAAGCACTCTAGAGTTCAATAAACTCCAGTCCCTTAGGCAAATCCTCGAGCTTGATGCGCGTGGAATGCATTTGCTCAAGAAGCCAACCGTTTTCCGTCTTTACCACAACGACACTTTCCAGCCAGGCACGCTCAGTGGTTTTATCCCCACTTTTGAACACTGCCTTGTTCCAATAATTGATCACCGCCATCTCAGCCTTCACGTCTTTAGAGATAACACTGATGAAATTTCTGCGCTGGTACTCGGCCGGCTTTACCGCGTCAATCAGCTTTTGGATATCCCAAACTTCTCCATGCTCCAGCAAAACAAAGCTTGGGGTTACCGCACTCTTCATACCTTCGTGATCAAACGCGGATAACGCATCGAATATCTTTTCCACAGGTGCAAATTCTTTATCCATTTCCGCCATCACTGGCTGAGACAAGAATAGGAGCATACCCAAAGCCACTAACGATTTTTTGATCAACATTAACAACCCTTGCTTCACTAGGTTAATTACACAATCAGAACTGACGAGTCACCAAAGCTGATGACGACTGGGTGACGTCAGGCCAGTTCCTGTCACTCATATCCGTCGGCATCCGTCAGCGGAAGCTTGCCGCGCACAAAAATACCATTGCCTCGGCCGATCTCCCGACCTTCGGCATCATACACGATGGATTCTGCGATAAATTGGGTCCTGTTTCTATTCACAACCCTGCCTACCGCCCGCATACACCCTGTTGCTACAGGCCGGGTAATATAAGTGGTAAAGGATGTGGTCAAGACAAACACCTCTTCTTCCAGAGAGTTGGCCGCAAAGAAAGCCGCATCATCGAGCATTTTAAAATACACTGAACCGTGCACACCACCGCCAGAGTGATGGTACTTCTTCGACAGCTCGATCTCGATGACCGCCTCCCCTTCAGACACTTCCATTATAGGCGCGAAGATCTCGTTAATCGGCGCCGCCGCATACATGCTAATCAGCTTTTGGTAATGTGTTTTACGATCCATTTATTATTCCACCGTCAAAGTTCACTGACCGCCAGATTCACCGCCTTCGCAGCGTGAATCTTGGTTGTATCGTAGAGCGGTACGCTTGTATCTGATTGGTCGATCAGCAGTGCTATTTCCGTACACCCCAGTATCACGGCTTCCGCGCCTTGCTCAGCCAGATGACGAATCACGCCGATATACTTTGCTCGAGACTCATCGTTGATGATGCCAAGACAAAGCTCAGAGTAAATCACATCATGCACGGTATCGCGCTCGTCTTGTGTTGGAATAATCACATTGATTCCATACTGCTCTGTCAGTCGACTCTTGTAGAATTCCTGCTCCATGGTGAACTTTGTCCCGAGTAATCCTACCGACTTCACTCCGTCCGCTAGCAATTGCTGGGCCGTGGCGTCTGCAATATGCACAAGAGGTATGGATATGGCAGCCTCCACTTCCCCTGCAACCTTATGCATAGTATTTGTGCAAATGAGCAGGAACTCTGCCCCGGCGGCCTCTACCGATCTGGCTGCATCCGCGAGAATATTCGCCGTTTCATCCCAACGTCCCTGATGCTGAAGCTTCTCGATCTCATCGAAATCAACACTGTAAAGCGCAATTTTTGCTGAGTGCAGGCCGCCAAGGCTTTCCTTAACTCCTTCATTGATGGCCTTGTAATAGCTTGCCGTTGACTCCCAACTCATCCCACCGAGCATACCGATAGTCTTCATACTTAACCCGTAGTTAGTGATCCACGCCCATGACCGGCTTGATCCATATCAATTGGATGCCCTATCAGATACGTATGATCGCGCCCTTGAAAAGAATAATGACGCCTACTGCTCAGAAATAGAAGGGATCAGTGTGATGAGCCAGCAGATTATAAAACTCTACGACAAAGACGATCATATTTGTCTATTCGTAACGGGTCTGGTGGATGGAGAAGCCATTCCGAGCAATCAACTGGTCATCATTGATCACGGTGAAGCCGCGCTATTTGATCCCGGCGGCGACCTCACCTATAGCGCGCTGTCATTCGAGCTATCCAAGCTCATCGACTTGAAGTCGCTGCGCTACGTATGCGCCTCGCATCAAGACCCCGATATCATTGCATCCCTGCCCCGCTGGCTCATGCATACCGACTGCTGCGTTGTAACATCCAAGCTGTGGGCCCGGTTCCTGCCCCATCTCGTATCAGGCTTCGTGTCTGAACGCATGAATGCCTCTCTCACCCACCGCATGATCGAACTACCTGACGAAGGAGGTCGTATTCCACTGGGGGAAACCAGCTTTCAAGCGGTGCCCGCACATTTTCTGCACTCTGTAGGCAACTTCCATTTCTACGACCCCATCAGCAAAGCCTTATTTTCCGGCGATGTGGGTGCAGCCATTACCCCAGGACAGGATCACCTACCGGTAGATGACATGGCAGCACATATCCCGCGCATGGAGGGCTTTCACCGCCGCTACATGGCGGGCAATCGTGCCTGCCGCGAGTGGGTGAATCGGATAAGGCTATTGGATGTGGAAATGATATTGCCGCAGCACGGCAAACCCTTTGTTGGCAAGAAAATGGTCGCCGAGTTTTTGAACTGGTTTGAGACGCTGGAATGTGGCGTGGACCTACTTCCCGGTAATTTCCGAGTACTTTGACTCAATATCTTTATATAGATCGGAAACCCACGACGGAGAGTCAGCGGGTGGGCGTAGCGTGCTCTGCGATGGGTCGGATGGTGAAATAAGCACTGTCGTATTCGACTTTCCGGTAGCATAAACCAAGGAAAACAATTGCTCGATCGCAGGGTCCCCCATTGCCAGACAGCCTATAGAAGCTGCACGGCCATGGATAAATATATTTGTACCTGGATAAGTCCGACCTTCATTCTTGGCATGTACCAAATCAAAATCGTTGGGATAATTTAACTTCATGGAAAGATGATAAGCGCTATTTGGGTTAAACCCGATGATCTTATAAATACCTTCCGGAACCTGCTTATCTCCCTCGCGCAATTTCGGGCCCGGTACACCACTAGCCGCCTTGATGGGATAGGACGTAATCAGCTGATAGCCACTGCCGTTTGATGCCCAGACTTCCAAGACATCTTTATCCTTGAAGGCAACAAGCGCGAGTTTTGACGGCGGGTAGCTGATGCCTTTTTTATTGAACAGCGGCTCCAGCTCTTGTCTTGCTTGATCTCCATAAAGATCAATAACCTCTGCTACCGTTTTCTTACCGGTGATCTTGGTTGTCGCCGGATGCCAAATTGTTCTTCCATACTGATAGAACAGATATGCTGCGATTGCTAAAAAAAGAATAACAAATATGATTTTCTTCAATGGATTTCACCTAAGAAAATATTGGGTGGAACATAGCGGAGCAACGGTATGTATCAATCATCTCACCAAAGCTGCGGCATTGCATTCAACCGACTTGTAGCGCGCGAGCAGGTACAGCGTCACCAGACCAGGAGCGACGATCGCTTGTAGTGAAAAGAAAATCAGTGTGATCCAATCACTCGTATGAACCGCTTCCCCCTGTTGGATCAGCCACTGGTTACCGAGGGGCCCCAAAGAAAATACGATTGCCGTGACAAGATTCCAGCCAAGATGCAAGCCGACCGGTGCGAACAGAGACTTTGTTTTCGCATAGGCAAAGGCAAACATCCAGCCGCCCATACCAGTAACCAGAAAGATGTATATCATCAGTACAAGGTGAGCCCCAAAAACCTCATAACTGAACCAATGGTAGACGCCAAAAATCATGGAACTGAGCAGACACGCCTTTATCAGCCCGACATACCTGATCAGCAGATATAGGATAGCCCCGCGAAACACGAGTTCTTCAAACAGAACCGCTCTAAATACCCAAAACGATCCACGGAGAGAATCCAGCAAGCTGTATTCCAAGTTAATCGTATAGCTAATTTGCTTGAAGTGCGCCTGCCAGGTGAAGTTGATAACCGCTACGGCAGCCATAAACACCATGCCAAACAGAAATTCACCGCAACGCTTCCAGGTTGGGGTAATACCCAAGACAGTAAAGGGCTCCCCGGCCATGCGGTGAAGGATGACCCAGGATAACAACAGCGCTACGATGCCCCCAAGCATCAGGCTTTCTTTACAAACTTTGCGGTAACCATAATTTCACCCACCCCGGGAAATTTGCAATCAAGCTGGTGGTCCTTACCGTCCACAATTCTTCGTATCACCGTCTTGGAACCAATTTTTAGCCCCTGCGAACTTCCTTTTACCTTGAGATCTTTAATCAGGGTAATCTTATCGCCTGCCTGGAGAAGGCTTCCATTAGAATCCCTAACGATGACCGCATCCTCATCTGAAGATTCGGATGGATTCCACTCATAACCACACTCTGGACAGACCAGATTCTCATGGTCCTGATACGCATAGCTTGAGCTACATTTCGGGCATGCTGGATGTAACATTTTTTCTCAGAAATCCCTACTCTTCGGAAGTTTCACTAAGACTACAAACTCAATACCGCCCTAGCGGTCCAAGGTAAGTATAGTTTTTAGGTATTTTAAAGCGTGAGTCACAACTACCTTCGGCGACCACTATGATCCGCTCTTATATACCTGCCCCATATAAATAGAGCCCTGAAGTGTTAAAAGAAAGCTCTTCAAATTTCCACTGATTGATATTGCTACGCGAAAGGCGGGATTACATCATCAATGCTGATTAAGGTATAGACATAACTTTTCAAATGTCATTTTCTGCGCCAGGTTAAAGGTTTAGCGAATAGTTAACAAAATTTTCTAAAGCCGTTTGATAACCAAGTTTTTCATATAGCTTTCTTGCTGGACTATTATCTTTGGCTGTTACCAAATCAATCCTTTTTACATCATTTGCAATGGCATACTCTCTTGCTTTATTCATCAACAAAGCAGCAACACCCTTACCTCTTCCAGATTCATCAACATAGAGATCATATAGGATAAATATTTTTACGGCATCCACAGAGCAAAATGATGGATAAATCTGAATAAATCCTGCTAATTCACTCCCGCTCTCGACAACAAAAATGATCGACTCACCGTTATGAATCCTCTCTGATATAAAGCTTCTTGCCTTATCTATATCTGAAGAACAATCATAAAACTGTCGATATAAATTAAATAATTTAGATAGGTTTTCTATATGTTCTTCGTCAACTTTTATAATTTTCATTCAAATTCTCGAACTCTACACGTATACCGCCGTCCCGTGGAGGGCCGTAGCCCCCAACGGCCCTTGCGCTAAAAATATCCAAATACGTTAACGGCCAAACCTCATTGCTTTTTCGCTATCAAGTTTGAAATTCTAATCACCCTGCGTTCCTTAACAAGGTCCCAACGGAAAACTTTAAACTACTGCGACTGGCCATCATGCCAGCGCTGCACACCACAAGTGCACTGACGATTATAGTAGCGATCATCCATAGCCAATCTGGCTTATAATGTACGCCAAATTGCGACTGGTAGATTAATTGGGCCGTAAGATGCGTACCTAAAATGGCTCCCACACTGGCAATCAAAGAAGTCAGCAACCACTCAAACAAGCTTAGTTTACCGCAGGCAAGGCGTGATTGGCCAAAGCTGATCAATAATGCGTTCTTTTTACGCTCATCAGCTTCATAGCCTTTGACCGACGCACTAATTACCAGCAGTGCCAGCAAAATTATCATCAGGCTAAATCCACATACCAGCTTAATCACCATCGACAACGTATCATCAAAGCGCTGTGTCAACTCCCGCACCGAGATTAACCGCAATGATGGGTGACGCTGCCAAAGCTCGGCCAATTGCTCCCAAGCAATGTCCGCAAGCTCAAGGCTTCCCATATAAAGAGGCGGTGTTTGGAGCTGGTGCGTGGTGCTTTCTGGCACATCAAACCAAAAGGTGATGGAACCTTCGCCCGGCACGTATTTATGGCTGGCCTTGATTACAAAGTTCAAAGATTGCCCCGCAACCTCAAACTGTAATTGGTCGCCAAGCTTCAACCCCATATCCGTCATGACTTCTTGCTCAACGGATACTTGTTGCCAGTCAGCATCCCGATCTAGCCAGCGTTGACCAGCCACCGTTCGGTTATTGTTTGCCTGGTTTGTACTAAAATGCAAGCGGACAGGCTTCTGCAAGCTGACCAAACTTTCACTGGGGCCTGTCGCAAATTCTGCCAGGGGCTGGCCGTTAACATGACTTAACTGCGCGTACCAAAACGGCATTAATTGGCGAATGTCACTACCATTCTGTGCACTCCATTGGCGAATGTCTTGCACTTGATGTTCGTTGGCCTGGGTGATCATCAGATTACCATCGTGCTCGCGGGTATAGCCTTCCATGGTTTGGCCAATGTCTTTCATCAAACTTAGGGTGAACAGCAACAAGGTGGCGCACATTCCAACACCCAAAATTTGAACGGACTTACTGAGCAAGCGCTGTTTCATCATATAGAAACCAAAAGCGATCATGCCCGTCGCCCGGCTCGTCACCATATGCCCCAGACTCAGCACCACCCAAGTCAAGCCCATCATCAATATCAAGGTAGCTGCCATAGCGGATAGCGTCATGGCCGTGAGCAGACCGTTGTCTGAGTAGACAAAGGCTACTGCTGCCACACTGATTAACGTAAATCCGTAACGGGGCAACAAGTGATTCGGGCTCTCCATTTGGCGAACTAGCTGCGCGGGGGTTACTTTAGCCATCACTAACCAATTGGGAATTTGGAAAATCGCCAGTAGAGTCAACAATAGCGCGTAACTACTGACTATATCTGTCCACATCCAGGTGGTGGATAGATCAGTAAACTGGGTCTGCATTTGCTGCAAAATCAGATGTCCCGCCCCCCATGCCAAGGCGGTTGCCGGAATTAGTCCTGCAATGACGGTCAGTAACCACTGGCCAAACGACAGAGCAAATACTTGGGGTTTATTGCTACCCATGGCCAAACACACTGCCGCAAAACGCTGCTGGGAAAGCAACTGACGTCGACAGGCTTGGTCTATGGCTATGGCCGCCATCAAAAACAACAGTACAGATGCCAAGCCAACAAAATTCTCAACGCGTTGCCAAAACGTCGCCAGAGGATGGCCACTGTATTTGTCATAGAGCTGCGCAGTCACTAGCTCAGCAGCGACCCATTGCTTTAGGGTGTTCAGCTCCCTATCGTCCCCCGTAAGCAAATAGCGATAGTTGCCATTGTCCGCTTGTATCAATGAAAGGTCATCTAGATGCACCAGCGCACGCATCCCACAGAATGGCCTTCGAGTAAACGGTCGGGTTCGTGTTGCACCAAACCTGTTAGCCTTAATTTTCCATGCCCCATATCTAAGGATTGGCCAAAGGTGAGCTGCAGCGAGGTAAACAATCGACTATCGACCCAGATCTCACCGGGTTTAGGCCCACGGCTCAGGGATTGACCTTGCCCGCCCGTCTCAAACGCCACCTGCAGTGTGCCTTGTACTGGATAGTGATCATCCACTGCCTTTAACTGCACCGCTTGCCAATGGTTATCATGAGTCAACGTTACGTTCACCAGTTGGCTCACGCTCAACTCCTGCGCATGCCGCTGCAACTTGTCTAATTGCGCACCGGTCAACGCTTGATGGTGAGAAATCACTAAATCGCTGCCGAGCATTTGCTGCAAATTATTGGCTAAATACGCTTGAATGGAACTACTGGTCAAGCTGAGCGTTAATATGAAAAACATCAAACTTGTTTGGGTCCAGCGAATTAATCGTGCATCCCCTTGATGGTATTGCTGGCGGAACAGTTGCCACACTAATAGAATCAGCATAATGCACCTACAGTAGCCGCAGCATGGTTGCCAGGCTTGACCGTTAATTTTCCTTGCCCCAATTGCAGTAAAGTATCGGCGTGCTGCGCTAACTCCATCGAGTGAGTGACGAGTACCAGCCCCACGCCACTTTGTTGACAGCAATCAAACATCAATTGTGCGATATATTGTGCGGTTTTCTCGTCTAGATTGCCTGTAGGCTCATCGGCAAAAATAAATTGCGGCTGCATTGCTAAAGTACGTGCAATAGCCACCCGTTGCTGCTCACCGCCACTGAGCTGCTGTGGTTTATGATACATTCGGTCAGATAACCCAACCTTATCGAGCCATAGCTCAGCTGTGACTAATGCACACTTGTCGCCTTTTAGCTTTAAAGGCAGCGCGACGTTGCTCAATGCATCAAGTTCGGGTAACAAATGGAACTGCTGAAAAATAAAACCCGAGCTCTGACGCAGGTTCTTTAGTGGTTGCGGGTCACCATTTTTCTGAAATTGCACCTCGCCAGAAACCGGACATTCAAGCCCCGCCATTAACAGTAATAAGCTTGATTTGCCTACTCCAGAGGGCCCCACAATGGCGTAAGACTGGCCACTGTGCAGTTCAATATTCAACCCCTCAAACAGGCTGACCTGCTGCTTGGCCAAGGTAAAATGATGGCCAATTTGCTTTAAGTGGATACTGCTCGACATGGTTAGCACCTTTAAATAGCTGAGTGAGTAGCACTTTAAAGAAGCTAGGGTGAAATCAAGGTGAAATCAGTAGAAAAGTTACTAAGTTGTCAGAGAATAAACAGGGGGAGTTTATGTATTTTTACAACACATGCATTTGGACATACTGAAAGGTAGCGGGAACCTATCCGGAACATGCGCTTGTTAAATACTAACTAAACCGATTTAACGACTTTACAAGGACCACCTACGGCGACACAATTATCTGGGATATCTCTATTTACAACACTACCGGCGCCTATCACAGTATTATTACCTATAGAAACCCCTGGAAGTATTGAAACATTCCCACCAATCCAAACATCGCTTCCAATTAAAATAGGTTTTCCATATTCCGTTGTACGGCGCTCAATGGCATTAATTGGATGTGTAGCGGTGGAAATCATAACATGGGGACCAATTAAAACATTGTCTCCAATATCTACCCTACATACATCCAAAATAGTTAGGTGGTGATTTGAGTAAAAGTTATTGCCCAACCTAATGTTGTAACCATAGTCACAATAAAAATTAGGCTCTATATGTGCTCTTCCATCTATCGTCAATAAATTTGACAACAATGCCATTCGCTCATCCAACTTAGCTGGATCGTAAGCATTTAAACTATGGCAAATTGCCTTTGCGGTCATTCGCTCACTTAACAGAACTTCATCCCACGCATCATAAGGCAGTCCTGCTAGCATTTTCTCTTTTTCAGTCATCGACCATATTCCATTATTCGTATCAGTCTATGCATTTAACGCTGCTAGCTGGAGCAGCTGACCTAGCACACCTTTTGCGCAAAAATGGGAGCGGAGTGACCTGCGCAAAAGGTAAACAAGGTAAGCTATTCCCGGGGTTCCCAAAGGCCGCAGCTATTGCTCTGCCTTGTTATGCGTATCGCCCCTACGAAGCTCCATGATAAGAATTGCGCTCAATGCGATAATTGGAATATTTGTAGTTATCGGATTGAACGCTGCTAGTAATGATATCGATGAAAAGACAACGACAAAAAGTAATAGTGCTATCAATGCGACCATATTTAGTAGATTTATAGCAAGCACCCGATAGAAAGCGATAAACACAATACCAAAGAACACTTCAGCTACCCCTGCAGCTTGAACTAGCCGCTCAGTCATCTGCACCCCAAACCCGAGACGGTTCATCATTTGCTGCTCTAAAGGCGCAATCGTAAAGAGCTTTGGGATGATTCCGTGGTAGATCCAACAACCACCTATGGTCCATCGGCAAATCTGATTAATACTCATCTTGTGACTCTAATACGCATAACGCCGCCGGAAGGGGCATGATCTGCTACCACTTTCGTGGACACTTTATGCCGCCAGTTTTTCATACTCTGAAGGCGATTGATAGCCGAGACTGGAGTGAAGCCGTTCTCGGTTGTAGAACTCAATGTATTCGATGATATGAGCTACCGCATCGATTTCGTTTTCGAACATCCTCTGATGAACAAGCTCTGTC